>OY970246.1:0-3495000 GCA_963715465.1 uncultured Flavobacteriaceae bacterium | reverse complement strand
TTTTAGACAGGGATGAAGTTGTTGTGAAATGCCCTGATGATGATTTTAATATTGTTGTGAAGCCTGAGGTATGGGAAAATATTAATTACAATATCAATAGAGAGACCAAAGCTATAACAGAAAATCGTGTGGGTTCTTACACTCAGATTCCTTTGAGATTGGCTTGGTCCATAACTATTCATAAGAGTCAAGGTCTCACTTTTGAAAAAGCTATAATAGATGCTCAGGGTGCGTTTGCTCATGGCCAAACTTATGTCGCCTTAAGTCGATGTAAAAGTTTAGAAGGTTTGGTGCTCAAATCTAAAATTAATTCAAGCCAGATCATTAATGATACCGACGTTGCTAACTTTACTCAGGATTCAGAACAGAATGCTCCCTCTGATTCGTTATTGAATGTTTCTAAATCTAATTTTCAGCTTAATTTGATAGCTGAGCTCTTTAACTATTATGAGTTTTTGCACCCTGTAAATCGCGGTCTAGACATTTTTTATAAAAATAGGGGAAGTATAGAAGGTAATTTTGAAACATCATTTTTACAATTAAAAGAGCAAATAACTAGTTTGCTCAAGGTGGCGAGCGCTTTCAATGCGCAATTAAAGGAACTTTCTATACATAATATCGAGCCTGAGAACAATGAAAATGTTCAAGAGCGATTTAAGAAAGGATTGCGTTATTTTAATGATATGACTAAAGCTGAAATTTTAGAGCGATTTAATAGTCTTGCGTTTAACACTGATAACCAAGCATTACAAACCGATATAAATAAACATCTAGATCGTTTCGAAGAATTATTATTGGCTAAGCAACTCTATTTTAAGGGTCTTGCTGAAGGCTTTAAAACACTATCCTTTTTGGAGCTAAGAGCGAAATCTAAATTTTTAGCTAAAGATAAACCTAAGAAACCTAGAAAAACGATCGTTGATGGTACGGCGAATGTTGAATTGTTCGAATTGCTTAGAGAATTGAGAAACACCATTGCCGAAAGAGAAGACCTGATCCATTATCAAATATTTACGCAAAAATCATTGTACGCCATGTGCGAAACCTTACCAATATCAAAGACTGATCTAAAAGCGATTCATGGAATGGGTAAAACAAGAGTAGAAAAATATGGGCCAGAGATTCTAGAGGTGATTAAAGTTTTTTGTGAGAATAATGATGTTGAGACCGACGTAGTAGAGGTGATATATGAAAATCCAAAATCGAAGATAAAACGAAAGAAAGGAGACACAAAAAAAGAATCATTATCATTATTTCAAGTTGGAAAGTCTGTAAGTGAAATCGCAGATATCAGAGAATTAAATGAGAATACAATAATTGGCCATCTTTCAAGTTTTATACCTTCTGGGGAAATAAGCATTACAGATCTAATTTCCGAAGACCATTATAAAGAACTTAAGACGAGTATTCCTCAACAAACTTTTGAAACTTTATCCGACTTGAAACATAAGCTCGACGATAAATATTCATATGCAGAAATACGATTGGTGTTAGATGAATTAACGGCATAAAAAAAGCTTCAGATGCGTTCTGAAGCTTTTCTGTTATAAATTGTATGATCAATTAACCGCGAATGACGCCTCTAGAAATTACGATTTTTTGAATTTCCGAAGTTCCCTCATATATTTGAGTGATCTTGGCATCGCGCATCAAGCGCTCGACGTGATATTCTTTTACAAAACCGTTTCCGCCGTGAATTTGTACAGCTTCAACCGTTTGTTCCATTGCAACTCTACTAGCATGTAATTTCGCCATAGCGCTTGACATATCGTAATTATGACCTTGGTCTTTATCCCAAGCGGCTTTCATAACCATCATACGAGCAGCCTCTATTTCGGTATACATATCTGCCAACTTAAAAGCAATCGCTTGATGGTTGCAAATTTCTGTACCAAACGCTTTACGTACTTTAGAATATTTTAATGCCAACTCATAAGCGCCAGACGCTATACCTAGGGCCTGAGCGGCAATGCCTATTCGTCCTCCAGAGAGTGTCTTCATAGCAAATTTGAACCCAAATCCATCTGCGCCAATTCTATTTTCTTTTGGCACCTTGACATCATTGAACTGCAAGGTATGTGTGTCACTACCTCTAATTCCTAATTTATCTTCTTTAGGGCCAATGTCAAATCCAGCCATGCCTTTCTCAATGATAAAAGCATTAATACCATGATGACCTTTATCTCTATCAGTTTGTGCAATGACTAAATATACGTCACTACGTCCGCCATTTGTGATCCAGTTTTTAGTACCATTAATGATGTAATGATCTCCTTTATCAATAGCGGTTGTCGCTTGAGATGTCGCGTCGCTGCCAGCTTCAGGTTCACTTAAACAAAATGCGCCAATAAATTCGCCCGTTGCTAATTTATGAAGGTATTTTTGCTTTTGTTCTTCTGTCCCATACGCTTCAATTCCGTAACATACTAAAGAATTATTGACAGAAACAATCACTGAGGCCGATGCGTCAATTTTAGATAATTCTTCCATTATCAAGACATATGAAATAGCATCCATACCGCTGCCGCCATATTTAGGATCTACCATAATCCCCATAAACCCAAGATTTCCCATTTTACGAACTAATTCATTCGGGAAAGTTTGTGCATTATCGCGTTCTATAACGCCTGGTAGTAATTCGGTTTGTGCAAAATCACGAGCAGCGTCGCGAATCATGATATGTTCTTCGGTTAAGCTAAAATCCATATAAATCGTCTATTATTGATTTGATAAAAAATGAAGACAAAGATAACTCTTTATTAGCATTTTTTCAATCGTTATAGTTATTTTTACTTAATATGATAAAATCAAAGTATGATATTGTTGGCGTGATGTCTGGGACATCTTTAGATGGAATTGATTTAGCGCATGTCACATTGGAGTTTAACGATACATGGTCCTTCAAAATACATCAAGCCGAGACAATCCCTTACCCTCCATCTTGGAAAAATGAATTGTCTAATTTGGTTGGTCTCAACTTAGAAGGTCTTCAAGAAATGGACAGGCGATATACCTCATATTTGGCAGAAGTTATTGCTGTTTTTCTTCGGAAACATGAACTACAACACATTGACGCCGTTTGTTCACATGGCCACACGGCTTTGCATCAGCCTGAGCAAAATTTGACTTACCAAATAGGTAGTCTACAAAGTATAGCAGAGTTGACGAAACAACGAGTTGTTTGCGATTTTAGAACACAAGATGTTCAATTTGGCGGACAAGGTGCGCCGTTAGTTCCTATTGGTGATCGATTATTATTTTCAGAATACGACTATTGTATCAACCTTGGCGGATTCGCCAATTTGTCTTCCGAAGTCAATCATGAGAGAATTGCCTTTGATATATGTCCCGTAAACATTGTCATGAATCGTTATGCCGAACTTTTAGGCCTCGATTTTGATCGCGATGGAAAGATTGCACAATCGGGAGAAATTGATCAAGGTATGCTAGATGCACTTAATAATCTTGAATATTATCAAGCCATTCCGCCAAAATCGCTAGGATTAGAGTGGGTGGAGGATCACGTTTTTAAAGTTTTAAAGTCATCAAATATTTCAAAGGCGGATGTTTTGCGAACGTTCGTAGAACATATCGCATTTCAAATCGCACAACAAATACATGTTGATTCTAAAGTACTGTTCACAGGTGGAGGCGCTTACAATACGTTTTTAATGAAACGCATAGCCGCACAAAAACGTATCCATTCAGTTTTACCGTCAAATATACTTATTGAGTATAAGGAAGCGCTAATTTTCGGACTACTTGGCGTACTTAAATTACGAAACGAAGTCAATTGTTTGTCTAGCGTAACTGGCGCGAAGATGGACCATTCTTCAGGTGCGATATATAATCCATAAAATTATTGCAAATTTCATTTACAGCGGTACTTAGTTTTTTATATTTGTTAAAAGAAAACAATCTAACCTATTAGTATGAATCAACTCTAGTCACGCTTCAGTTATTTACGAAATTCAAACATGCGTTACCAATGGTTTTATAACTATAAATGAAAGAGTTACTACAAAAATACGAAGATAAATCACCCGAAATCATTTTCAACTGGAAGGATCCTGAAACTGAAGCCGAAGGTTGGACGGTTATTAACTCCTTGCGAGGCGGTGCAGCAGGCGGAGGAACAAGAATGCGTAAAGGTCTTGATATAAACGAGGTGTTATCACTTGCCAAAACTATGGAAGTGAAATTTACCGTTTCTGGACCTGCTATTGGAGGTGCAAAATCTGGTATCAATTTCGATCCGAGGGATCCAAGAAAAAAAGGGGTTTTAGAGCGTTGGTATAAAGCAGTTTCGCCACTGTTAAAAAGCTATTACGGTACTGGTGGAGATCTCAATGTTGATGAAATTCATGAGGTCATTCCTATAACCGAAGAAAGCGGTGTTTGGCATCCACAAGAAGGCGTATTTGAAGGGCACTTCAAGCCAACTCAAGCCGATAAAATTAATCGTATTGGCCAACTGCGTCATGGCGTAATCAAAGTCATTGAAAATCCAAAGTACTCTCCAAGTGTCGCGAGGAAGTATACCGTTGCCGACATGATTACAGGTTTTGGCGTTGCCGAAGCTGCTAAACATTTTTACGAGGTCAATGGTGATTCTATCATTGGAAAACGCGCTGTTGTTCAAGGGTTTGGTAATGTTGGTGCTGCTGCTGCGTTTTATTTGGCTCAAATGGGGGCTAAGGTTGTTGGTATTATTGACATAGTTGGAGGTTTGATCAAAGAGGATGGATTTTCTTTCGAGGAAATAACCGAGTTATATCTCGCAAAGACAGGTAATACTCTTGTGAGTGATGAACTTATTCCATTCAATGACATCAATGATGAGATTTGGTCCATTGAGACCGAAATTTTTGCGCCTTGCGCAGCATCAAGGTTAATCACTCAAAAGCAAATTGATGAAATGATCAATACGGGTTTAGAAGTGATTTCATGCGGTGCTAATGTGCCATTTGCCGATAAGGAAATTTTCTTCGGAAGCATTATGGAACATACCGATAATAAAGTGAGTTTGATTCCCGATTTTATTTCAAACTGTGGTATGGCAAGAGTGTTCGCTTATTTCATGGAACGAAAAGTCCAAATGACCGATGACGCCATTTTTAATGACACGTCAGAAATTATTCGTAAAGCCATAGAAAAAGTACACGAAAAAAATCAAAGTAGAACAGGCATAAGCGCTACCGCTTTTGAAATTGCCTTAACCCAACTAATATAATTTAAAACGATATATGGAAACTATTATAGTTATAGTATTTGTCTTAGGCTACTTAGCCATTACTGTTGAACATAGCATCAAGATTGATAAATTAATTCCTGCATTGGTGATGATGGCCATAAGTTGGGCCTTGATTTCATTGGGAATAGATTCATTTTCCCAATGGTTTGATTCTGCCAATCATGGTTTAGTCGAAGGGTTTAGCAATTTAGGACATGAGAATAAAATGGAGTGGATGGAAGAAACACTGCTTCACCATCTCGGTAAAACAGCCGAAATTTTAGTATTTCTTTTAGGCGCTATGACCATTGTTGAAATTATCGATTATTTTGACGGTTTTTCAACGATTAAAAACTTTATCAAAACAAGAAGTAAAAAGAAAATTCTTTGGATTTTTGGTTTTTTAGCATTCTTCTTATCTGCAATTATCGATAACCTAACGGCAACTATTGTTTTAATTTCGATTTTACAAAAAATTATTTTTGATAGAAACGTTCGTATTTGGTATGCTGGTCTAATTATCATTGCTGCCAATGCTGGTGGAGCTTGGTCTCCAATTGGGGACGTCACTACTACAATGCTCTGGATTGGCAAAAAAGTAACAACAGGTCATCTTTTTGCGTATCTGTTTTTACCATCGCTATTATGTATGTTGGTTCCATTTGCAGTCGCGTCGTTTATGAAGCCGTTTCAAGGCTTATTGGCTGAAAATCCTGACGAAAGGACTGATGCTCCCAAAAGTAAGTTCAGTTCTACAATGTTATACCTTGGTTTAGGTGGTATCGTCTCGGTACCAATTTTTAAGACAGTGACCCATTTGCCACCATATGTTGGGATGATGCTTGCTCTAGGCGTTGTTGCAATTTTTGCAGAAGTGTATAGTAACTCTAAATTTAGTATTTCTAGTCATGATTCCGAAGAAAGTGATGCACATGCGCATCATAGTCCAGTGCATCATTCGCTGTCAAAAATCGAATTGCCAAGTATCTTGTTTTTCCTAGGAATCTTAATGGCAGTTGCTGCGTTAGAATCTTTAGGAATTTTATTCAATTTTGCCGGAACACTTCAGGATACTATGCCAATGATGCAAACAGAAATGGTCGGGACTCGTGTGTCTGATTTAGTCGTTTTATTGCTTGGTGTAGGTTCTGCAGTCATTGATAATGTCCCGTTGGTAGCCGCAAGTTTGGGAATGTTTACCGAAGCTACAGATAATCAATTATGGCATTTTATAGCCTACTCCGCTGGAACAGGTGGTAGTATGTTAATCATTGGTTCGGCGGCAGGTGTTGTCGCTATGGGAATGGAGAAAATTGATTTCTTTTGGTACCTTAAAAAAATATCATGGCTGGCATTGATCGGTTTTTTAGCCGGAGCGGTTGTTTTCATGTTTACAAGAACCTTATTGTAGCGCATACTTTAGAACCAAATCTATCGTTATAATTAATAAATTTAATATTCAATAGCTTAATTATGGTATTACAAAGTGAGATTCAAGATAGTACTGATGTAGTTACTGGTGCCGAATCTACCGAAAAAACACTATCCATTATTGAACTTATTAGTAGTGGAGGCACGGCGGGACAAGTTATCATTGCCATTTTATTTGTGCTTTTAATTGCAGCCATTTATATTTACTTTGAGCGTCTTTTTGCTATAAAAGCGGCCTCTAGCGTAGATTCAAATTTCATGAACCAAATAAAGGATCATGTAAGTAATGGTAAAATTGATTCGGCTCAAATGTTATGCGCACAAGTAAATACACCCGTTTCACGTCTTATAAATAAAGGCATTACTAGAATTGGTAAACCTTTAGAAGATATTAATACGGCTATTGAAAATGCTGGGCGATTGGAGATCTATAGTCTGGAAAAAAACATAAGTGTCTTGGCGACAATTTCGGGCGTCGCTCCAATGATAGGATTTCTAGGAACCGTAATAGGTATGATTTTATCCATTTTTGAAATTGCAAATTCTGGTGGGCAAATTGACATCAAACAATTATCTGATGGCTTGTATACGGCAATGACTACAACCGTTGCCGGACTTATTGTTGGTATTGTTGCATATATGGCCTATAACCATTTAGTAGTAAAAACCGATAAGGTCGTTTATCAAATGGAAGCCAATTCATTAGAGTTTTTAGATCACCTAAATGAGCCTATGTAATGAATTTAAGAGGACGAAATAAAGTAACACCCGAGTTCAATATGTCATCAATGACCGATATTGTGTTCTTGTTATTGATCTTTTTTATGCTGGCCTCTACTTTGGTCACAACAAATGCTATTGACATTCTATTACCAACAGCGAGTGGTAAGACAGAAAATAAACAATCTGTAGCAGTGAGTATCAAAAAGGATTTGACCTACTATATTGATCAAAAAAGAGTAGGAGAAAGCGTGTTAGAAACCGAGTTAATCGCACTACTTTCTAATCAAGAGCAACCAACGGTAGTTTTACGAGCTGAAAAATCGGTGCCTGTTGAAAACGTCGTCAAAGTTATGGATATCGCCAATAGAAATAAATTCAAAGTCATTTTAGCGGTAAAACCTAATAACTAATTTTACCTCTTATACTATTGGTACATTATTATAGGCTCGTAATAATTACTTTGCCTTCATAATAAAAATTCAGTCTTAGCGGGATATCTTCCGAAGCAAAAAAAACACAGCGTTTAATGAAGTATTTAGAGACAAAACATGAACGAAACTCGGCAAAGATAACGACGCTTATCATTGTTATTTTGTTGTTATTGTTGTTTGTTGTTGGGCCACCTTATCAAGACCCTCCCGAAGAATATGGTGTTGCCGTAAACTTTGGAGATTCATCTGTAGGATCGGGAGATGTGCAACCTACCGAGCCTATCAAATCTCGACCTACGGAAACTGTAAAAAAAGAAGATACACAAGCTGAAAAAGTTCAACCTGAGGAGACTTCAGAAGCTGCTAGTAAAGCCGAAGAAGTGATCACCACAGAATCTCCCGAAGCAATTGCCATTAAAAAAGCAAAAGCGGCAGAAGCCAAATTAAAAGCCGAAGCTGAACGTCTTGCAAAAGCAAAAAAAGCGGAAGCCGAACGCAAAGCTAAGGAAGAGCAAGACAAGAAAGATAAATTGGACGCGCTTATTGGAGGTGTCAAAAAATCTGATGGGCCAACCAAAAATGGTGAAGGTCCAGGAGATGGACCAGGTGACAAGGGTCAATTAGATGGAAGTCCATATGCACCTTACACTGGCAGGCCAGGTGCTGGAAATGGTGGTATTGGTTATGGTCTCAATGGCAGAGGAAAGCCGACCTTCACGTTGCATGAAGGTTGTACCAATGAATACGGCTTGATCATTGTTGATATCGTCGTAAATCAAAATGGAAACGTTATTGAGGCAACGGCAGGAGTAAGAGGGAGCGATAATGCTACCACGTGCCTCAAGGCGCAAGCAAAAAAAATTGCCATGTCCTACAAATGGCCGGCCGATTCTAAAGCGCCCGCAAGACAATTTGGTAAAGTGAGTGTGAATTTTACGCCTACCAATTAAAATGACCTATCAGGATATATTAGACTGGATGTTCAAGCAGTTGCCTATGTATCAAAATCAAGGTAAAACGGCTTTTAAAAAAGATTTATCCAACACACATCTTCTTTCTGAATATTTACAGCATCCAGAACAAAAATTCAAAAGTATTCATGTTGCGGGAACTAATGGAAAAGGGTCAACAAGTAACATGTTGGCGGCTGTTTTGCAAGATGCTGGCTACAAAGTTGGGCTGCATACGTCTCCACATCTAAAAGATTTTAGAGAGCGAATTAAAATAAACGGAGTGGATGTCAACAAAGAATTTGTCATTGATTTTATACTTCGGAATAAAGCATTTCTCGAACAACATGAGTTATCATTCTTTGAACTTACCGTTGGGATGGCTTTTCAATATTTTGCTGAACAAGAGGTGGATATTGCTATAATTGAAGTAGGAATGGGCGGGCGTTTAGACTCAACTAATATTATCACCCCTGAAATTTCGGTCATAACCAACATCGGATTTGACCACATGCAGTTTTTAGGAAACACCTATGAAGCTATAGCAACAGAAAAGGCTGGAATTATAAAGCCGAATATTCCCGTCGTGATTGGTGAAACTCATAAAAAAACAAAGCCGGTTTTTACAAATATAGCCCAAAAAAATAACGCTAAAATCTATTTTGCCGATGAGCTGGTGCACAAATCCTTCAATAGTGATTTAAAGGGTAATTATCAAAAACACAACATCAAGACCGCAGTACAAGTTTTGAAAATTCTGAATACGTCTTCATTTAATATTTCCGAAGGAAACATTAAAAACGGATTTGAAAATGTTGTCAAATACACTAATTTTAAAGGACGCTGGCAAGTACTGCAAGCTAATCCAAAAATTATTTGTGATACAGCTCATAATAAAGAAGGACTAAGCTATGTCATCGAACAGTTAGAAACTGAAAATTATGAGCAACTTCATATTGTTTTTGGTGTTGTAAATGATAAAGACGTGCTTTCCCTTTTACCTTTATTGCCAAAAGACGCCATATATTATTTTTGCAAACCAAATGTGCCTCGTGGCTTAGCGGCTAAGGCGCTTCAGTCTTACTTTATAAGTAACGGATTTCATGGTAATGTCTATAATTCGGTAAAAGAAGCGCTTGATCAAGCAAAAACCAATGCCGCAATTGACGATTTGATCTATGTTGGTGGCAGTACTTTTGTAGTGGCCGAAATCATATAAATTAGAAATAGTCGTATCTTTAAATAAACCTATAGTTCTAACAATGGTAGAAATTATCAATCAAATTTTTTCATTAGATCTCAAGCTAAAAAAAGAAAATAACGATAGTGTTAAACGGTATGTTGATCGTATCTATCATGAATTTGAAGCTATGGGCTATAAAGTTGTCAATCCCAATGGTCAAGTTTATCGTAATGAGATGACAGATTTAGAGGCGAGTATTATTGGCGATTTATCTGCCACATCTACCATCACCAAAGTCTTAAAACCCATTGTTTACCATATTGACCATGAACACACGAAACTGATTCAAAAAGGAATCGTAATTGTAGAATGACCTCAAATGAAAACCATCAACTTTGCCATAGATCTTGGGACGACCAATAGTCTCATAGCCAAATATAACGACGGAATTATTAAAATTTATAATAACCCATTAGGGCTTAAACAGACCTTGCCTTCTTGCATTGCTTTTCGAGGAAAGAGAACAATAATAGGAGATAAAGCGCTCGATTACTTAGCGAAAGATGCAGAAAATATTTGCATGTTATTTAAGCGAAAAATGGGAACACAGGATACTTATTTTATTCCTGCTATTGACAAAGAGTTGTCGCCTGTAGAATTATCGGCACTGATTTTAAAGGAACTCAAAAACTTTGTGAATGATGAAGAGCAGTTAGGATCAGTAGTGATTACAATCCCAGCTTCTTTTGATACGATTCAGTCAAATGCTACAAAAAAAGCGGGTTATTTGGCTGGATTTAAAGAGGTGGTGTTGCTTCAAGAACCAATAGCTGCCTGTTTAGCATTTGCTAATACTTCAAATATTGTCGTTACTCAAAAGCAGAATTGGATTGTTTACGATTTTGGAGGTGGAACATTTGATGTGGCACTCATTGAAGTGAATGAGAGAGAACTCAAAGTCACTGATAACCTTGGTGATAATTATTTAGGAGGTGCAGATTTTGATGGCCTAATTGTCGAAAAAATCATTGTACCACTTATAGAGGAAAAATTATCACTTTTCAATATGTGGAAAGATTTAAAATCAAAAACGACGTTATATAAAGGCCTGTATTTTGAACTATTAAAAATTGCTGAAGAGGCTAAAAAAGAATTGTCACATCATGAAGAGACCGAGATTGAAATTGATGTCGATATTAATGCACATAATTTCTATGAGACGCTACTCATTACAAGAGCACAGTTTGAAGATTTGATTTCTCCAAAAGTCGAGCAAACGATATCCTTTATACAAGAGGTCATTAAAAATAATCAATTGCTCAATTCACAAATTGACCGAGTTATCTTGATTGGCGGGAGTACTTACCTGCCGTTAATAAAGAAACGAATTGTAGAAGCTGTTGGTGTCGAGGCGAATTCGAGTATAGATCCAACTTCGGCCGTAGTTCTTGGCGCCGCATATTATGCAGGTTCTAAACCTTCTATGGTAACAGATTTGATTGTTGAAAATGATGACATAAGAAAACCTGCCGTTGATTTTAATTTATTCTATGAGCAAAACACTAGGGATCTAGAAGAATTGATCACAGGAAAAATTACTTCTAAAAATGGAAATAGCTTTAGGATCATGAGAAACGATGGTGGTTATGATTCGGGAATTAAAGAATTAGATAATGGCGCATTTTCAGAATTTGTACCGTTGTTAGAGGGGCGTTTAAATGGCTTTAAGATTCAAATTCTAAATCAAGATATGGATGTTTTAGATACCATAAGTTCTGTCGCTATTAATCAAGGAAGCTATAATGTTCAAGGACAACCTTTGCCCAATGATATTTGTATGGAAATAGATGATTTAGACGCGTCAACTACAAGATTGGAGGTTGTGTTCTCTAAAGGGAGCATCCTTCCGCTAAAAAAGAAAATCTACAAGACGGCTTCAAAAACGATTTTACGACAATCGTCGTCCAATCTAATTATCAATATTATTGAAGGAAAATCTAAAGGATTGCCAAGTTCTGGTTTGAGTATTGGTTATATCGAGATTTCAGGTCATGATCTGAATGAGGATTTAATAAAAGGCACCGATATTGAAATTGAATTGGAGGTAACAGAGTCGCGAGATCTTAAAATCAATGTGTTTTTGCAATCTTGCGAGCAGGAATTTAAAAATGTATTCAGCGAATCTGAGCGATCTATCAGTGTCCATAAAATCACTATGGAAATCAATACGGTGTTGGGTGATGTCGAGAATTTGATTAGTATGAATATTTCCGAAGAAAATTTTGAATACTCTCAGTTATTAGAGGCTATACGCGTGGGATTAATTGAAACTCAAATCGCTTTATCGCTCATAAATGACGATGATGTCTCTGACGTGAAATTTCAGTTAGATGACAAAAAGCGTAAGCTTATTCAAGATTTTGATGACCTCACTCGAAACAAGTTGATTGCTTCGGAAATTGAAGCCTATAATGAATCTAAAACGAGCGTGCAGTATCATTTGGACAAAGAAGAAAACGAGCGTTTTCACGACTTATATAAACGCATCATTCTAAATGAACGTGAGGTCATCAATTCTGGAAATAAGTATTTGATTCGTGCGAAGATCAAGGAATTAGACGAATTGTATTACAGCATTATTAAGTCAAGCGATGAGAATTTTATCTCTTATTTTCTTAATTTAAAGTTCGTCACCGATTTTTCAGATCAGCGTCGTGCTGATAAATTATTCAAGGAAGGCGAAAAAGCACTAGATAAAAAAGATTATAAATCTTTACGACACATAGTGTACGGACTTTTTGCACTATTACCAGATTATGCAAAAGAAAAACAAAAGAAATTTAAAGATGATAGCCGCACTGGATTGAGTTAGTTTCTATAGTTTTTATTGTAATAGTCGGTATATAGATCATCAATACTTAGAGGGTTTAGAGTACAGTTTTTGGATGTTATAACTTCTAATCGCGAACTATCAACTAAGACTCTGTTTGATGAACTACTTTTTACTTTGGTAACTACATCTTCAAAAGGGTGAATGGAAATTTCCTTTTGACCTGCTTGGTTTCTGGTTTTAAAAACTAACAAATTTGATATATCGGTTCGCTCAATAAAATGCGAGAATGCTGTTGCTGTGAATTTTTGCCCTGCATAGACTAACAATGAATCTTGATCTGTCAATTGCAACATTGTAGATGCGTCTTTGGGGATGTACAGTGATTGATCAATTCCTTTGGTCAATCTAAAAAAAATAATGTCCTTCCCTGTCAAATTATGAACTTGAGTAATGGATTCGATATTTGATGATGTCTGCGGAATTGTATTAAATGTGGTAGGATACGGATTAGAAAAAGGTGCCAATATTTTTACCTCGCCAGCTTCGTCGACGCTGCCACGATCTACCTTTCTTTTTAAAGTGTAAATGAATTTTATATGGTCGTCCAATTTGTATTTTTCAGAAATTTCGGCATCAAGATTATCATTTTTGTTCTGTTCGTTAGTTGTATTATTTTGTGGCAAGCTATCCAATGCCTTTTGAAAACTATCAGAATACCAAGGTTGTGATTGAAAGTCACCTCCATTAATGTACTCAAAGTCATTGGAGCTGCTGCCTTTTCCAATCCAAAAAACTACTCTTATCACAATCATGACAATAACCACGATACTCCAACCACCAAATCCACTGCTTGTTCTTCTGCTATGTCGTGATGGGTATGTGTATTCTCTGGCAATACTTGCATTTGATTTAAGAGTTTCCTTTAAGAAATAGTTAGACGTGTCTAAAATTGAAAATGCTACCATGGCCTTAGCAGCAAATACAAATTCTGGGTTTTCAACTCTTTTTCTATTGGTGTTGTATATATCAATAACTTCAGAATTTAACTCTTGAATTTCGCTATTAAATTGGTCGGGATATTCATTTAGGCAATTGATGAATATTTTGTTGGTAATAAATGAAACAGGATATTGCTTTTCAACTAACCGATTTTCTCTTAAATAAACAGCAGCATAGTTGAGCCTTACCTTGAAAAAATTAATAACCAGTTGATTTATTTCTTCGGAAAAAAGATAATTATGAGTTAAAACTTTTAGAATGGGCACGTATCTACCATGACTTAGATTTTCTGAAAGAAACCGTTTAAGATTTGTTTTTAAGAACGGTGACAGCACATATTTTAAGTGATCCTTATGAACTATTAGTGATTTATCTATACCGATTTCATTTTGCTCAATCAATTCATGATGCCCAGAAATTAAATGTTTTAACCATGGATGTTGCTCAATATAGACATACACCTGTCGAGTATCATCATCTTTTAATTGATCGACAAGATTGGAAAGTTCGCCTAGATTACTAGCGTCTCCAAGCATTGCTTTTACCTTAAGTCGCTTTAAAAGTTTGATGATGCCATCACCATCGATACTTGAGAGTGACTCTAGGTCTAGGCCAAATTGATCTATAAATGAGATGTAGTTCAAGGGGTCTTTTTATGAATTTTAAAAATATTAAAATTATTCTGAATGGTCTCGATCTGTTCTCATTTTTGCTATGACGTTAATTATAAAAATTAATTTATTTTTTTGGTCAAAAGTTTTTGCTAATTGAAAATCTAGACTATCTTTGCAGTCCGATAATTAGGGCAATTAGCTCAGTTGGTTCAGAGCACCTCGTTTACACCGAGGGGGTCGGGGGTTCGAATCCCTCATTGCCCACATCATTCAAAATTCCGATTTGATTTTTCAAATCGGAATTTTTGATTTCAAAAAGTACCAAGCCAACGGCTTGAAGTATTTTTTGAAATCAAAAATTCATAAGTGTGCGATAGCACATAGGAATTTTAGTTGCATTAGCGGTATCAACTAGGGATATGTAATCCCGGTTGCCAACGGCTTGAAGTATTTTTTGAAATCAAAAATTCATAAGTGTGCGATAGCGCATAGGAATTTTAGTTGCATTAGCGGTATCAACTAGGGTTATATAATCCCAGTTGCCAATGGCTTGAAGTGTTTTTTGAAATCAAAAATTCGTTAATATGCGATAGCACATAGGAATTTTAAGTAACCAATGGCAGACAACTCAATCCAGATTTTTTAAACGCTTGAACACCCAAATTAATATCTCTAATACAATCTTCGACCGAATTAATCCTTAGTTGGTTCAAATTAGGCCTTCATCGTAATGGCCTTTATCAAAAATTGATCTAAATCACGAAATTTTAAATAAGCCTCTTCGACAAGATCTACAAATTTAGAGCTGGTTACTTGCTCTTCCGTCAAAGGGGTCGTAGCTGTAAAGCTTTTATGGTTGATGAGATCAATATATTTATGATTCTTATTATAATTTTGCGGTGATGTCACAAGTTTATCATCGTATACGTTTAGTGCGCCATAAAAGGAAACAAAGTCGTTTTGGTTGATGATGGCTTTTAGTAATTGTCCGTCATAATCGATAGCAGCTCTAATTTTTTCGAGAAGTTCTTTTTGCGGGCGATAAATCCCACCACCAATGAAAGATTCTCCAGGTCCAATTGAAATGAAAAATGTCGATATATCATAAGCTTTTCTTCCAGCAGGAGAACACGTAATGCGGTCTTTATAGACCGGTTTGTCGGGATGAAATCTTCGATTATTATTGATCCTGCTCAGTGTTTTTTTAGGGTTTACACGTTCAAAGTCGGAATTATGTTTAGAAAGTCGTGCTAGAATTAATTCGATTTCGTGCAACCAGCATTCTTTCATAGAATGATAACGTTCTCTGTTCTCGTCCATCCATTCCTTAGAATTGTTATTCCTTAAATCTCTTAAAAATTGAAATATATAAGATTTGTTAACCATATGGTATATTTGTTTTTTTTAACGACAGACTTCGTGATAAAAGTAAAGTAATTGATATACTAAATGATGTCGTAATTGTTGCAATTTATGTAAATAGCATTAAATTTGCAGTAATAAAAGGGCTATTAACTCAGTTGGTTCAGAGTGTCACGTCGACAACGTGGAAGTCACTGGTTCGAATCCAGTATAGCCCACATCAAGCAGAATCCTGATTTACAAATTTGTAAATCAGGATTTTTCTATTTTAGAATGCACGAGTTGCAAACTCTAGTGCATTCTAAAATAGAAAAATACTACATGTGCCCTTGCACATTAGGATTCTATTTGCAGGAGTGGTCTAATTCTGGATCAATGTAATTAATCCAAGTTCAAATATGTGAGTTGCAAACTCTAGTGCATTCTAAAATAGAAAAATACTATATGTGCCCTTGCACATTAGGATTCTATTTGCAGGAGTGGTCTAATTCTGGATCAATGTAATCAATCCAAGTTCAAATATGTAAGTTACAAACTCTAGTGCATTCTAAAATAGAAAAATACTACATGTGCCCTTGCACATTAGGATTCTATTTGCAGGAGTGGTCTAATTCTGGATCAATGTAATTAATCCAAGTTCAAATATGTGAGTTGTAAACTCAAGCGCACTCCGAAATAGAAAAATACTGCATGTGCCCTTGCATTAGGATTCTATTTGCAGACGTGGTCTTATTCTGGATCAATGCAATTAGTCCAGATTCAAATGCGCGAGTTGCAAACTCAGGTCAAAAATAGAGATACACAATGTACTATTGCAATGAAAATGATTGCTTGCTACAGTTATTAAGTTGTTAAAGTGAAACTAATTTAAAGAAGCGGAATTTGCATGTTCAGGGCTTCGTCTTAAATACGAACATCTCAAAACCAAACGGTTCAATGCTAGAAATTAGTAAGTTCCGTTTTTCATTCTCTTAAGCACGTCGGTTGTATTAGATAGTAAGGATGTGCTGTAGAGACCGGTATTCTCATTGATAATATCAACAGCTTTGGTTTGGTACTTTATAGCCGATCTTTTGTCTCCGTTTTTATATAGTAATTGCGCATAAGTATCTAAGTAGTAAGGATTAGTTTCATTAATGTTCAAAGATGTCTTAGACCACTTTAAGGCCTCCTTAATCATTTTTTTATCCTCTATTTTTTCAACAACAACCCATGCTGCGTCATTGGCGTTATTAGCAATTTCACGTTTAAAAGCGCTCCAAGACGTTTTGCTTTTAGTTTGCTCATAGAGTTCGTCCAATCGCACCACGACATAATTTGTGTCGTGCAAGTTGGTGGCGTCGTAATAAGACATGTATTCTTCAAGGTAAATTTGAGGATAATATGTCTTTAAGAAAAATAAGTAAGCGTTACTATCTGTTTGTAATTTTTGAAACGATTGCTTAATATCTTGTAGAGCATTGGTATTTGCTGTCTTTGCTAATTTATTTAAGGCATCACTAATCGTGTAAGCAACATTGTAAAAGTCATAACCTTTGCTGTAATCTTCATCTGCAATTGCTTTATAATCTTCAATATCATTTTGAAACTTGATAAGATAATCTATAGTCTTTAAATCAGATTCGTAGTCATCTTCTACCGTATTGCCATACAATTTACGTTCATATGGATCTGTCAACGATTTGTAGGCAATATTGGCGAATTCAAAGTCAACGGTAACATCTGTTTTATGAGAGTTGGCTAATTTATCGAAGAGCGCATGAACTTGTTCTAAGTTTGACTGCAGCTTGTAGTAGTCACTATTAGTTTTGATGAGTTCTTTTTCGCGGTAAGATGTGGGAGTAACACTTTCATGGCCAGAGAAAAAGTCGTAAGAATTAATAGAAGCTAGATCTTTAAATATGGCTTTGGTTTTTGCTGAATCAAAACTTGAAGCAGATATGGCATCGTCAAGACGTTTCATGAGATGTAAGTTTACATAATCATTTTGAGCGTATGAATGTTGATTCATAACCTCTTTACTTAATTCAGTTAACGACGCTTTACGTCTATAAATTATAGATTGAAAATCGTCTAAAACCAATAATTGGTCTTCTTTAAAGTCAAGCGATTTTATGAATTTTTTATCAGATTCTTTAATTAGATATATGTGATAAGGATCAAATTCCTCCTTATATTGACTGTACATCAGGTTAGATATTTTTTTGTCGTAATTGCTTTTAAAGGTTGAAAAATTATCGATGACTTTCTCACCTTCTTTTAAATAAAATGCAAGCAGCAGTTTACCGTCGGTCGTGCTTGTTTGTATTGCACTTTCATAAGAGTCAAAACTATCTAGCTTAAAGGCATAAGGGTTGTCATAGCCACTTATAGGTTTAATTTCGTCTTCACTTCGCCAAACTATGTTTTTTTCTATTTCTTTTGGTGTCGCAAACTCTTTAACATATTTATCAAAGTTTTTGTAGAAATTAATTGGATTATCTCTCTTAACTTCATTGATGGTCACAACTTCTTTTTTAGCATCGTAGGTAGCATTAAGTTGGATATCTCTTGTTAATGAAGGTTGATAGGTGATTTCGACTTCAGAAACATTTTGTGGGATTTTAAATATATAATTGACGTTGGATTCCGGTTTATAAGATTGTTCTAACAAATGAAGATAATCCGTTTTTAAAACTTTAATGGAAATTTCATTTGGTTCATAATAGTCAGCCGTATTAGCACTATTGGCTTTTTCGAATTTAGGTGCTTCATTTATCAAATTTGTTGCGCCAATATATATTTTACTTAAATTATATCGTTTAAAATTTTTTGAAAAGGTAATCGTTAACGAATCTTGTGAAGCCTTTTTTTGAGTATAACTTAATCCAAACACCATCCCTTTTTGCTCAGGCAAGCTTAAATTAGAGATACTATCAGTGGTGATCTTTCCTTTTGCTATGGAGATTTGAAATTCATTATTATCATGCACTATAAAATAATAGCCTGTACCTTCATCTTCGGAATAATATTCTCCCTTCGGAATGATAACTGACTGAGAAAATACCGTAATTGAAAAGAATGATATTAGGATTAAGCAACATACTTTATTCATGGCGTAACGTGGTTTGTAAATTAATAAAGTAACAATTTAGATATTTCATGGTATTAGAGTGCAAGCCTTATATCAAATTTAACAAGCGTTCTAAGGCCATGCCTCTGGAACCTTTTATTAAAAGCAAATGATTTTGAAATTGTTGTGAGTCAAAATTAGTTTTAAAGTCTTCAAAGGTTTTAAAGTAGGTAATTGTCTCATGTTTTTTTTCCGAAGAAAAAAAATGTTCTCCAATTAAGATTTTTTGCGCAATTGGAAGTTCATGGAGTCGGTCTGCAATAGTTTGATGTTCTGCTCGCGCTTCATCTCCCAACTCAAACATATCGCCCAAAACTGCAATTTTACGATCATTTTTCATTTGATCCAAACTTGATAATGCGGCTAACATACTTGTAGGATTGGCATTATAAGCATCTAAGATGATACGCACCCCGTTTTTCTCTATGATTTGCGATCTGTTATTTGTAGGCACGTAATGCTCCAGAGCTTCAATCATATCAATATTTGGAACTTTAAAGTAGGCGCCAATAGCAATGGCCACGCAAATGTTATTAAAATTATAGGCACCTGTGAGCTGCGTCTTAATTGTGTAATTCTTATAGGTTAGTTCGACATAAGGCTGAGAGGCAGTCAGTAACATTTTGGATCCAAATTTTTCAACCCTCTTGTAGTCTCCCACTTGACGTAATTGTAATTCATCACCGCTATTAACAAATATGATTTTGTCATGTGCTTTTAGGTGACTGTACATTTCCGATTTGCCTTTTATTACACCTTCAATACCGCCAAATCCCTCTAGATGCGCTTTTCCGAAGTTGGTAATTAATCCATAATCGGGTAAAGCAAGATCGGTCAAGAATTTAATCTCCTGTTGATGGTTGGCTCCCATTTCAATAATTCCAATTTCAGTCGTGGCGGTCATACTTAAAAGCGTTAGGGGTACGCCAATATGGTTGTTGAGATTGCCTATTGTTGCGGTAATTTTAAATTTTTTAGATAGAACTGAATTCATGAGCTCTTTCGTGGTTGTTTTACCATTGCTTCCTGTTAACGCAATAATTGGGATTCCTAAAGTCGTCCTGTGAAGTGTGCTCAACGCTTGTAGAGTCTTTAAAACGTCATCTACAAGAATGTATCTATGATCAATTTTGTAATGTTTTTGGTCTATAATAGCAAAGGAGGCACCTAGTTTTATGGCGTCTTCGGCAAATTCATTTCCATTGAAATTATCACCTTTTAATGCAAAGAAAAGGCAGCATTTAGTAATCTTTCGAGTGTCTGTACAAATAGTATTGTTTTCTAAAAACAATTGATATAGTGCTGTTATAGTCATAAAATAAATGTACTAAAAAAGCCCTAATCATCTAGATTAGGGCTTGAAATTTTATATGAAAAGAATTAATTTCTTTTCTTGGTATTTTGTGATTTCGAACCTACTCGGGACATCGCACATCTAAAACCAATGTAATCTGTGGCCATATCTTGTGGGAAATATCGACGTTGTGCAGGATCAAGCCAGTAAGCACGATCTCTCCAAGAACCTCCTTTGTACACTCTTACTTCGTCATTAATTAATGACGTTCTGTTATTTGATGTGTCGTATTCCTTAATCATATTTCCTAAGGTATCTCTTTCAACATTATGATCTGGAGAATTATACATTTTACGTGTTTCACCGTCTGTACCTGCATCTTCTTCACCAAAAGAATCAGCATATTGACGCGAAGATCTTACATCACCATCTCTAAAGTTCCTGTTGTCACTCTTGTCAAATTGAGTTCTTAAATAGGTCTCGTTGTCATCGACACCTACCTGTAAAATTTCACCTGGCAAGTTCCTAGCTACAATGTGACCATTACTAAGCGTGTCATATACAATGTCGTCTGAAGTTACAATTTTCACTGTACCATCCTCATTGATTGCATTTTTTGTGTAAACATTTCCTCTGTAGTAGTTGAAATCATTAAATTCATCATCTACTATTGGTCGGTATACATCGGCAACCCATTCGGCAACATTACCAGCCATATCATATAATCCGTAATCATTTGGTTCGTATGACATCACTTGTCCTGTAATATCGGCACCGTCGTCAGACCATCCAGCTATACCACCATAATCACCTTTTCCTTGTTTAAAATTGGCTAATTGATCACCACGAGTCTTGCGACTTCCTGAGCGTGTATATTGTCCATCCCAAGGGTACTTTTTACGTCCCCTGTAAACATTAAAACTTCTCAATTCACTTAAACCAAGCGCAGCATATTCCCATTCAGCTTCTGTTGGAAGTCTGTAGTCTGGCCCTATGATACCCGATTCACGTCTTGCGTATTTGTTAATAGTATCTCCCGATGCAGTAACTTGTGGTCTTCTTCTGGAACGTTCTGGATTGATAATCGAATCGCTTCCACCGTAAGTTTGTGTTGGGGCGTTAATGTAGGTGTCGACATTGAAATTGCTTTCAGCAGACGAACCATATTGTGAATCTCTAGCCAAATAACCAGCTTCTTGTAACTCTATTTCTGCAACTCTGTCTGTTCTCCAGCTTGCAAATTCAACAGCTTGAATCCAGCTCACACCTACTACAGGATATTCTCCATAACCAGGATGACGTAAATAATTTTCAGTCATCATTTCGGCATAACCTAAACGATTTCTCCAAACAAGTGTGTCAGGTAAAGCACCTTTGTAAATTAATCTGTAATTTTCTTCTTCTGGCGGATACGTTCTTTTAATCCAATCTAAGTATTCTGTATACATTTTATTGGTCACCTCAGACTCATCCATATAAAAGGATTGGATGTGCTGTTGATTTGGTGAATTGTTCCAATCGTGCATCACGTCATCCTGTACTTTACCCATGGTAAATGTACCACCTTCGATAAAGACTAGACCAGGAGCAGTTTCCTGCTCTTGAAATTTATCATTGTATTGAAAACCACCGTTTTTGTCGTTGATTTTCCATCCCGTGGCTCTAGACGTATTCTTATCAGAAGAATTTCGACTACAGCTAACAATTGTCAAAGAGACTACTAGGGCCAATAGAATCCTTAGGTTAAAGATGTTTTTCATATCCATACTTTTTAAGTAAGCTAATTTAAATTTAGACACGCAATATAGTAATTAAAGATAAAGTAACAACATTTTTTACTAAAATGATGTAAATAAAACTGCATTTCATCCTCTTTTTTGAACAAGACAACGGACTTTTGATCGGTTTGTCGGTGTATTTAGTCTTTTATAACGGAGAGATAATTTAATTATTGTTGTAATTTTGAATAAAAAATTACGACCCTATACTAACGTGAATTTATAGACGTTTATTTACTATGAAAAGATTTTTATTAGTCCATTTGCTTTTTATTTCATGTTTTGGATTTGCTCAGCAAAAGCAGTTTAAGATTACTTGGGAAAGCCCAAAAGTGCTAGAAACAGAATCAACCTCTATTGAAGTCCCTAGTTTTGATAAAGCAAACTTTAGCTTCTCCCGTGAGGCTGGACTTATGTTTTTTGCCCAATGGAATGAAACATCACAAATTAATGAATCCTCTGTACAACTAGTAAATGTTACTTATCAAAATATGAGTATGGGCGATTTAAAAGATTTGCCGCTATCAACTATACCAAATGTACCACGAGCAACCTTAAGAAATGCTATTGATAGAGACCAAATTGATGCCTTTCTAGAATTGACACCCATAATTAACGATCGGGGCGTTTTTAAAAAAATAACTGGATTCTCGATTTCATATCAATATGGCAATTTTTTAAGCAGGACTACGCTAAACAATCAAAACATCACCAATTCAGTGCTTGCAACAGGAAGTTGGCACAAGTTTTATGTTGATAAATCAGGAGTGTTCAAGCTGAGTAAGAGCTTTCTAAATTCGATAGGTGTTAATACTGATGTAGATCCAAGAACTATAAAAGTATTTGGTAACGGTGGTGCTATGTTGCCATTAGCGAACAATGAATTTTATCCTCTTGATTTAGCCCAAAATGCAATTCGTTTTGTTGGCGAAGAGGATGGAATTTTTAACGATCAAGACTATATTTTGTTTTACGCGGAAGGGCCTACTGGATATAATGCCGAAAGTGATACAAATATTAACGTGTATTCTGACAAGTCCTACTACTTCATAAATACTGAAGGTTCTTTTGGAAAACGCATTGCAAACTTCAACCAGCCCTCTGGAGCGGTAACTTTTGAAGTGAACACATTCCAAGATTATCAATTTCACGAAGTAGATGAAAACAATCTTGCTAAATTCGGCAGGCGTTGGTTTGGTGAGCGATTTGATATTGAAAATGAACAGACTTACAGCTTTAATTTCCCAAATCTGGTTGTAACACAGCCCGCTCGAGTGAAAGTCTTGGTAGGTGCTGTGGCCGAAGGCTTACAAACCACAATGCAAGTTGTTGTTAATGGCACATTAGAAAGCACTTTGGCCATTAGTCCTATTAATGAGTCGGTACTATTGCAGTCTAATATTTTCGACGACGATGTGATATTGACATCTCCTAACGTTAATGTAGATCTCATCTATAATAATAATGGCAATCCTTCGGCAGCAGGTTACCTTGATTACATCTCAATTGAGGCTACTCGAGAATTGATTTTTGCAGGAACTCAACTTAGATTTAAGAATAAGGGCGTAGCGCTCAACTCAGGAATTGTGGGGTATACGTTAGTCAATGCGGCGAGCATTCAGGAAGTTTGGGACATTACAGATAAATATAATGTCACCTCTATACCAAATACAGATCAAAGTGCTACTTTAAGTTTTAAGGATATTGCTGGAACGAGTAAGACCTTTCTTGCGGTAACCAGCTCAGATTATTATCAGCCATCGAAAGATGCCAATACAAATGTCAATAATCAAAATATTAAAGGCACCATATTCTTGAATAGTCAAGGGGAGGTAGAAGATGTTGATTATATTATTATTGCAAAAAACAACTATAAAAGTCAAGCAGAGCGACTCGCCCAGATTAATAGAAATCAATACAGGCTCAATGTCAAAGTGCTCACGTTAGATGAAATTTATACCGAATTCAGTTCTGGTAATCAGGATATTGCAGGGATTAGAAACATGGTGAAGTATGTGTATGATAATGCTAGTAGTCCGTCAGAGCGTATCAAATACTTATGTCTTTTCGGCGATGCGTCTTATGACTATAAAGATCGCATTTCAAACAATACCAATATTGTACCCATATGGAGTTCAAAACAAAGTTCGAGTTTGACATCGTCTTTTATTTCGGATGATTTCTACGGAATGATGGACGAAAACGAAGGACAAATGGCCACAAGTGATCGATTGGATATTGCGGTGGGCCGTATTTTGGCCGATACTCCCCAAAGAGCAAGAGAATTGGTGGATAAAATTGAAGGCTATTATGGTGAAGAAGCCTTCGGAAGTTGGAGAAATAATATTATCGGGATTTCTGATGATGTGAATTTAAGCTGGGAAGGTATTTTGCAGAGCACAACAGATGATATTTCGAATGAAGTTTCCGAAGAAAAACCGTTTATAAACGCAATTAAAATCCATACAGATGCCTTTCAGCAAGAATCAAGTGCAAGTGGTGAGCGTTATCCACAAGTCAATAAAGCAATAAAAGATGCTTTGGAAGTCGGGGCTTTGGTTGTCAATTATTTTGGGCATGGTGGAGAAGATGGTTTAGCTGCCGAACGAATTTTTAACAAATTTGATGCTCAAGAGATTCGAAATGTGTGCAAGTTCAATTTGTTCGTAACCATTACGTGCGAATACACAAAATTTGATAATCCGCAACGTCAAACAGCAGGAGAATTCAATTATTGGAATAAGGAAGGAGGATCAATTGGTTTAATAACATCAACTAGACAGATATTTGTACAAAACGGTGTAGATTATAATGTGGTCTTTTGGGAGTATTTGTTTAATTATGGCTCCAATGATTTGCCCAGTATCGCAGAGGCGTTGAGATTGGCTAAGAACGACCCGCTAGTAGCAGGAGACGCACAAAAATTATTGATGTTCTCCATTGGAGATCCAGCAATGAAACTGGCATTACCAAAACCTGAAGTGCGGCTTACAGCTGTAAATGATATTTTATTGACCCAACAAACGGAAACCTTGAAAGCTCTGGATAAAGTTAAAATGTCTGGAGAAGTTTACGATACCGCAGGAAATTTTCTGTCAAATTACAATGGAGTATTAACGGCAACTGTTTTTGATAAGGAAATCCAAAGACAAACTTTAGCAAATGACGGTACAACACCAAATAATAGTAATGAACCAATAAAGCTTGATTTTAAAACTTTAGGTGAAACCATGTTTAAAGGTCAGGCAACAGTTACTAATGGTAGGTTTGATTTTGAATTTGTAGTGCCACGAGATATTGGAATTCCTGTTGGACCTGGAAAAGTCAGTTTCTATTCAAAACAGAACAATATTTTAGATGACAAAGCCGGTTTTAGTTTTGATATTTTAGTAGGAGGCATAAATGAAAATGCAGAGGAAGACAACATCGGGCCTGTTATTAATCTTTTTATGAATGATGAAAATTTTGTTTCAGGAGGGATTACCAATGAGCAACCCACCTTAATTGTTAAGCTACAGGATGATAATGGGATCAATACAGCGAGTGGTATTGGCCACGACATTGTAGCAATCCTCGATGGTGATGAAGTTAACCCATTTATATTGAATGATTATTACGAAGCAAGTCTAGACGATTATAAAAACGGGAAACTAAATTATTTGTTTAGAGATTTAGAAACGGGAATTCATACGTTAACGCTCAAAGCTTGGGATGTCTACAACAATTCTTCCATTGCTGAAATAGAGTTCAATGTGCGAGATAAAGATGAAGAGTTGGTAATTGAAAATGTATTGAATTATCCAAATCCCTTTATTGATTATACTGAATTTTGGTTCAACCACAATAGTTCTGATGTTTTAGACGTTTCAGTACAGATATTTACCGTGTCTGGAAAGATTGTTCGCACACTTAATGGTCAAACCTCTGGCGGAAGTAAAATTACAAGTTCGCTTTCTAAAGATATTGTTTGGGACGGCAGAGATGATTTTGGTGATAAAATAGGCAAAGGCGTTTATATTTATAAATTAAAAGTACGTTCTAACAGTCTTAATAAACAGGTAGAAAAAATCGAAAAGCTTGTTATTTTATAACTCATCCCGTCTTTTTGTCGTTAACCGAAAACTTAAGTGAAGTTTGACATAAAAAATTATATTTGTCCCCTACATGGTGTAGAGATACATTGATTTCAACATAACATTACATATGAAAAGATATATTTTAGCCCTTATAGCTCTTGCGGCATTTAAGGTTGCAAAAGCTCAAGAAACCATTACCCTTCCAAATCAATCTACCGTAATTACAACGGGAGTTCCATTTATGCTTATTGCACCAGATGCGCGTTCAGCTGGTATGGGAGATATGGGCGTTGCGACTTCTGTAGATGCCTATTCACAACAATGGAATGCTGCCAAGTACACGTTCTCAGAAGCCAAGTCTGGTATTGCGGTAAGTTATACTCCATATTTGAGTAAACTAGTGAATGATATTGCTGTGGCATATCTCACCTATTTTAATAGAATCGATGAGAGAAGTTCTTTTGGTTTTAGTTTCAAATATTTTGGTTTAGGGGAAATTGACATACGACCAACTGAAGATGCAATTCCAATTACAGAAAAACCTAATGAGTTTACAGTAGATGCATCATATTCATTGCGTTTGGCAGATCAATTTGCCATGTCAGTTGCATTACGTTATCTAAGATCAGATCTAAGAATACAGTCGGTAGATGCAAACGCGCAAGCTGCGGGTTCATTTGGTGTAGATATTTCAGGGTTTTATCAAAGTGAAGAAGAAGCTTATGACAGTTTTAATGGGAGAACACGTTTTGGTTTTGCCATTCAAAATTTAGGGCCGAAAATTAAGTACGACGATGGCGGACGAGAAAATTTTCTGCCAACGAACTTAAGACTTGGTGGTGGATTTGATTTCATCTTCGACGATTATAACAAACTTTCTGTAACTGCGGAAGTGACGAAGCTCTTGGTGCCAACACCGCCTTTATTTGGTTTTGTGGATACTAACGGAGACGGTCTTCAAACATCTGATGATCCAGCTACAGAAGACATTAACGAGAATGAAGAAACCATAATCACGGCAGGTCAAAGTAATGACGTCAGTTTTCTTTCGGGAGTTTTTCAATCTTTTGGAGATGCTCCAGGAGGATTTAGCGAAGAGCTCAAAGAGTTTACTTGGGCGCTTGGCGCAGAGTATCTCTATCAAGAGTCCTTTGCGTTTCGAGCAGGATATTTTAATGAGAGCGATGACAAAGGTGCGAGAAAGTTTTTTGCTATGGGAGCAGGATTTAAGTACACCACAATCAATATCGATTTATCGTATTTATTTTCTGCGTCAAAAATCCAAAGTCCGTTAGAAAACACCTTGCGGTTCTCACTCTCATTTAATTTTGGTGATGGCGAGTATGACGAATACTAGACCACAATTTAAATTTTAACGAAAAACTATTGTTTTATAAAAGCAATAGTTTTTTTGTCTCAATACTTGTTCCATGAAAGACGTCAACATAGAAACTACCCTCACTGTTTATGAGAATTTTGAAGAACTTCCTAAAGAAGTGGTTTTATTGATGAGGAAAGCTTCTGAAGCAAGACTAAAGGCTTATGCTCCTTATTCAAAGTTTTTAGTTGGTGCGGCAATTCTATTGGAAAATGGAGAAATTGTGACGGGTAACAATCAAGAAAACGCTTCATATCCTTCTGGTCTCTGTGCCGAGCGTACCGCTATTTATTATGCAGGAGCGCAGTTTCCTGGCGTTAAAATGTTAAGAATGGCTTTAACGGCTGGCTCGCAGTTGCAATCTACAACGACGCCAATTCCACCTTGTGGTGCTTGTCGACAGGCCATAGCTGAATACGAGGTCAAACAAGAAGCACCCATAGAAATGTATTTTATGGGAGAAACCGGTAAGATTGTTAAATCTGCATCCTTGGCCAATTTACTACCCCTAGGTTTCGATAGAAGTTTTCTATAACGATTTCGAATAAATTTTACGATTTACAGTTTTTTTGGTACTAACTAAAGTGTTACTTTTGTTATTCGTGTGTTCTTATATTAAATAAGTCTACAACACGACTAATGAGAGAACGTAAATCTCAAGTATTATTTTTGATATCAACACAAAATTACATGCAAAAAATCACAAAAGAAGTTTACCTAAAATGGTATGAAGATATGTATTTCTGGAGAAAGTTTGAAGACAAACTAGCTGCGGTCTATATTCAGCAAAAAGTAAGAGGATTTCTTCATCTTTATAACGGGCAAGAGGCCGTATTGGCTGGAGCACTTCACGCCATGGATTTAACGAAGGATAGAATGATTACTGCATATAGAAATCACGTTCAACCTATTGGTATGGGAGTAGATCCCAAACGCGTCATGGCCGAGTTATTTGGTAAGGCGACTGGAACATCACAAGGGTTAGGTGGCTCTATGCATATTTTCTCAAAGGAGCATCGTTTTTATGGTGGTCACGGGATTGTTGGTGGTCAAATTCCATTAGGTGCAGGTATGGCATTTGGTGATAAATACCATGATGTTGATGCCGTAACCATTTGTTGTTTTGGAGATGGTGCTGCGCGTCAAGGCTCGCTTCACGAAACATTTAACCTTGCAATGCTTTGGAATTTACCTGTGGTATTTGTTTGTGAGAACAACGGTTACGCTATGGGAACCTCGGTTGCAAGAACGGCAAACCATACCGATATTTGGAAACTTGGTTTAGGCTATGAAATGCCTTGCGGCCCAGTAGATGGCATGAACCCAGTGAAAGTAGCAGAAGCCTTTGATGAGGCTATTGGTAGAGCTAGACGAGGTGAAGGCCCAACGTTTTTAGAGCTTAAGACCTACCGTTACAGAGGACATTCAATGTCTGATGCGCAACATTACAGAACAAAAGATGAGGTTGGAGAATACAAGAAAATAGATCCAATTACTCAAGTTAAGGATGTTATCTTAGAGAAAAAGTATGCTACGGAAGCGGAGCTTAAGGACATCGATAAACGCGTCAAGAAATTGGTAAGCGAATGCGAGAAATTTGCAGATGAGTCGCCATATCCTGAAAAGAACGTAATGTACGATGCCGTTTACGAACAAGAAGATTATCCATTCATACAACACAAAATATAAGCTATGGCAGAAGTAATAAATATGCCTCGTTTGAGCGATACAATGGAGGAAGGAACTGTCGCCACTTGGTTAAAAAAAATTGGTGATAAAATTGAGGAAGGTGATATTTTAGCCGAAATCGAAACCGATAAGGCAACCATGGAATTTGAATCTTTCAACGAAGGTGTGTTACTTCATATTGGGATCGAAGAAGGTGAGACCGCAAAAGTTGATACGCTTTTAGCTATTATTGGTGAGGAAGGTGAGGATATTTCAGAATATTTAAATGGAAATGCTTCGGAAACTAAAGCCGATGATAAAGAAGCGTCATCATCAAATGATATAGAAGATAAGACAGACGAGACCGCTTCCGAAGAAGAAACGGAAACTAAGACTACATCCGAAGAAGCTGCCAAAGACGATTCTAAAACTAATTCCGAAGAAAAAGATACAGCAAAAGACGAACTTCCAGAAGGTGTTATTGTGGTCACCATGCCACGATTAAGTGACACGATGGAAGAAGGAACCGTTGCCACATGGTTAAAAAGTGTAGGCGATATGGTTGAAGAAGGTGATATTCTTGCCGAGATTGAAACCGATAAAGCGACCATGGAGTTTGAATCTTTTCAATCTGGAACGCTTTTACATATTGGATTGGATGAAGGTGCAACAGCAAAGGTAGATTCACTATTAGCGATCATTGGCCCAGAAGGCACCGATGTTTCTGGTGTGGCTAAAAACTTTAAAACTGGTGGAGCATCTACTGATGACAAAACATCAACAGGTGCTGTAAAAGATACTGAATCAGAACCTTCAGATTCCGAAGTGAAAAGTGAGAAAAAAGTTGAATCTAAGGATTCTACATCAAGCCCAACGCCAAAAGCTGAAACTAAAAAAGAAACCCCAAAGACAAACAGTTCTGCTCCAAGCGGAGGAGAAACCTCTAATGGGCGTCTTTTTATCTCACCTCTTGCCAAGAAAATGGCTGAGGAAAAAGGCATTAATGTGTCACAAGTCAAAGGTTCTGGTGAAAACGGAAGAATCGTTAAACGCGATATCGAAAGCTTTACACCTGCGGCGCAGCAAGCATCAGTGGGTAAATTTGTAGCCACTGGTGAGGAAGATTTTGATGAGCTACCAAACTCAAACATGCGTAAGGCGATTGCTAAGAACTTAGCGAAATCTAAATTTACCGCGCCACATTACTATCTCAACGTTGAGTTTGATATGGAGAATGCTATGGCGTTTAGAGCGCAGTATAATTCAATCCCTGAGACAAAAATATCATACAATGATATGATTGTGAAGGCGTGTGCATTAGCTTTGAAACAACACCCTCAAGTTAATTCGCAGTGGTTTGATGATAAGATGCGCTTAAATAATCATGTGCACATTGGTGTTGCGGTTGCAGTTCCAGACGGTTTATTAGTGCCGGTTGTAAAGTTTGCCAATGAGCAAAGTTTACCACAAATTGGTGCGGCAGTCAAAGAGTATGCTGGGAAGGCAAGAAATAAAAAACTGGCATTAGATGAAATGGAGGGCAGTACGTTTACCATTTCTAATTTAGGTATGTTTGGTATTGAAAGTTTTACTTCAATTATTAATCAGCCAAATTCAGCGATTTTATCGGTTGGTGCGATTGTTGAAAAACCAGTGGTCAAAAACGGATTGGTAGTTGCTGGAAATACCATGAAGCTTACTCTGGCCTGCGATCACAGGACGGTTGACGGTGCTACTGGAGCACAATTTTTACAAACCCTAAAAGGATATATTGAAAATCCTATTACCATGCTAGTGTAATTAGGTTTTACTGAATTTAGCGAATCTGTTGTGCTATGTTCATTTAGCTTGTAGAAATGACGCCAGGTTTATAATATAATCCTGATTTGATAATGTTCAAGTCAGGATTTTTTTATCTTTAAACTTAAATGAATTAAAGTCTCAAGTAATGAGCATCAAATCTCAATTTATGAAAAAAATTATATCAATAATAGTCGTTATTTTCGCATTTGTATCCTGCGGAACGACTATAAAAAGTCAAGATGGTGAGCCAGAAATTCTGGGCAAAGATGGAGCGGCTATCACCGAAAGTGCAATTAAAAAAAGTATGCAATTCTTAGCTTCAGATGATCTCAATGGAAGAGCTACAGGAACTGAAGGCATAGAAAAAGCTGCGGTGTTTATAGAAACCTATTTGAAGGATAATGGTATCAAACCATATTTTGAGACTTATAGAGATCCTTTTGAATTTATCAATGAAAGAGCTGCAAAGCCAGGAGAAATTGCGATGCCAATACAAGGATTTAATGTGGTTGGTGTTATTGAAGGTAATGATCCTGTATTAAAAAACGAGTATATTATTTTAGGTGGTCATTATGATCACATTGGTCAAGCTAAGGAAGTCAATGGTGATACCATTGCGAATGGGGCAAATGATGATGCCTCTGGAACGATTGCAGCTATGGAACTAGGACGCTACTTTGCAAATACTAAAACCAACAAGCGCAGTATTTTAATTACGTTGTATGCTGCAGAAGAAATGGGACTCAAAGGTTCTAGTCATTTAGCTGAGCGTTTAAAAAATGAGGGAATTAATGCCTACACCATGATCAATTTTGAAATGATCGGTGTGCCAAGGGCAGAAGGGAAGCCATTGGCCTATATGAGTGGTTATAACCGCTCTAATTTTGCACCTACTTTAAACACCTTTGCAGAGGAAGAGATCATTGGGTTTTTTGATAAAGCTCAAGACATGAATTTATTTTTTAGATCTGATAATTATCCGTTTTTTAAAGCATTGAGTATTCCCGCCCATGCTATTTCAACCTTTGACTTTACGAATTTTGATTATTATCACCATGTAGATGATGAGGCAGATCAAATGGATTATAAGCATATGGCTAATTTTTTGAACAAGATGATTCCCGCGCTAGAGGGTATGATGAATACACCAACTAAAGACGTCAAATTAAATGAAGAGTAAAAACATCATTATCACAGGTACAAGTCGGGGCATTGGTTTTGAGCTCGTACACTTCTTTGCCAATCAAGGTCATAATGTTTTGGCATTGTCTAGAAATGCCAGACCGGTAAGCAATCTTAATTTTGATAATATATCATCCTTTCCCTTTGATTTAAGCGAAGCGGGAGATTATAAAAAGGTCGAGCAGTTTATCGAGAATGAATTTAAGCATGTTGATATACTCATCAATAATGCTGGAGTCTTACTCAATAAGCCTTTTGCTGAAACGACGTTTGAAAATTTTAGAAGCGTTTACGAAACTAACGTTTTTGGTGTTGCTGAAATGACTAGGATTGTGTTGCCGTACATGAAAAGTGAGGGTCATGTGATCACCATAAGTTCTATGGGAGGCATTCAGGGTAGCGTAAAATTCCCTGGATTAGCAGCTTACAGCTCCAGCAAAGGCGCTGTTATTACGCTAACCGAATTATTAGCAGAAGAATATAAAGAAACCGGACCACAGTTCAATGTTTTGGCATTAGGTGCTGTTAAAACCGAAATGCTCAAAGAAGCCTTTCCTGATTTTGATGCACCAACAACTGCGAAACAAATGGCGAGTTACATACAAGAATTTGCGCTCAATGGCAATGCATTCTACAATGGTAAAGTGTTGCAGGTGTCTAATTCTACCCCATAGTGTCGTCCCAATTTAAATGCATTATTTTTGACTGTGACGGTGTCTTGGTCGATAGTGAAGCCATCGGGAATTCTGTGATTGTCGACCTAGCGAATACACTTGGCGCGAATATCGATTTGAATTATGCCTACAGAAATTTTAAAGGCGAATCTTTCAACGATATTATGCAAAAAATAGAGCGTCTAACTGGTAAAGAATTACCCGCTAATTTTGAAGACACTTATAGAACGACCAGTTTTGAAGCTTTCAGAAAAAATATCAAACCCATTGATGGTGTTTTAGAACTTGTCAACGATTTAAAGATACCATTTTGTGTCGCTACTAGCGGGCCAGAGCCAAAGATTAGGCTCAACTTGGAGCTTACAGGATTGTTACCGTATTTTAAAGATCACATCTTTAGTTGTTATGCCATTCAAAAATGGAAACCTGATCCAGCTGTTTTTCTTTGGGCAGCCAATGAGATGGGTTTTGAACCACAGGGTTGTCTGGTTGTTGAAGATAGTATTGTAGGCGTCAAAGCAGCAAAGTTGGGTGGTTTCAAGGTGGCTGGATACACAGAGCATGACTATAATAATCAATTGACTAATCTTGTAGATTTTAGTTTTAGTACCATGAGTGATCTTAAAGCCTTTTTAAAACAATAGATTAAAGAATTTAGGTGTCTAAGAAGGATTCATCTTTTACAGCGACACGTACATCCATGCCCAATACATCAGTCCAAACTGTAATGGGATTCGCAAGATTAAGATCCATCGTGGAATGCCTGTAGACGCCTCCTCTCCAGACAACATATAAAAATGTACCAATAGAAACACAGCGAGCATTAAGATAATGCCGTAAACCGCGAGCGCTCTTAATTGCGGGATGCATAAGGCGATACCGAGACTAATTTCAGCAACACCACTCCAAAAAACCAATGCTTTGTGATATGGTAAATATTTGGGCATGACGCGCAAATAAACTTTCGGTTTAATAAAATGCATGACGCCAGCAAAAATATAGAGTACAGCCATGAGGTATAAATGCCATGGGCTATTCATCTTTATATTCGTTGAAATTAATCCCAACACCGTAATTATTGAGGTCTCTTTTGAGTAAACTCGACTCAATACCGTTGCCTTTTTTAAATTGAACCCAATTGTTGCCGTTTATAAAAACGCGTTTGATAAACGTATTGTGCGCCTCAATCTCATCTGTAAACGGTAATAGTGGTCTAAAATTAGTTGGTATTTTAACGTAACCGTTTTTTGATTTTATACGTTTGTATTTTTTATTAGGAAGGAGTTTGCCATTATCATCGGTATATCCTAATACCTGTAAGGAAACAAAAAAACCAGTATCAGGAATGATTAGGTCGTGTTCTGAAAGATCGAGCTCAAACTCATCACCATTTTTTTCAGTAGCTCGAAATACGATATTAGTATAAGTCATGACATCCCCTGGCATACCATTATCATTATGATAAAATTTTACTTTGAATAAGGTTGAGAATTTCCGTTTATCGGCATTGGCACGCTTTCGCTTGGTCCAATCTTTCGATTCTAAGGTAATGGGGAAACGTATTGACGTGATCTTCTTAAGTTGGTCATTTCCGTTAGGAAAAAATACAGCTATTTCACTTTCGATAGTTGGTAACCAACAGTTATAATAATCATCGTCAAGATAAGGTTTAATGGTTTCGGTTTTAAATTTTCGATCTACTAGCGCATTGATGACCACCTCATCTAGTTTGTTTGTTTCGCTTTGCATGTTGATGACCTTTGGTAAATCACTGGATGATAGTGCCAAATCTTTATAGCCCAAGGCGGAGATAAAAAGCGAATCTACGTCTGGATATAACTTTTTTGTAAATATAAACATGCCGTCATCATCTGCGAAAATCCCTTGTCCGTCGCCAAAGGAAATCGTGGCGTAGGAGACTGGATATCTCGTGTCTTGATCAATAATTTTGGTCTGTGCTGAAAGTTGAAGATTGAACAGAGCATAAATCAATATGATTGTTTGAGCAGTGTATTTCATTTTAGGGCGTTAATTAAATTTAAGGTGCTTAAAGATACATATAACTACGGGTAAATAAAAAGCCGCTATCTCATGAGGTTCTCTAAACAAGAATCTCCAAAAGAGGTTGCTTATGATCTCAATTGCTATCTTCGAAAAGATTTAAATAATCTCACTCATGAACAGGATCTTTCAGTTGATGAATTTTGTGTTATTTAATTCGGAAAATACCAAAACGGAAGTCGGCTTAAGTGGATTTGCGTGGTATCTGTACCTGTGATTTGAGTTCGCTTGACATTTAAAAGGTGTTTTCCTTCGGAAAGACTGTCCAGATTGATATAGGTTTCGAAACCAAGTTCATTTCTGAAATTTTGTGTGAGCACAAATTCCGAATCATTGGTCATGGAATCAATTTGTATCGAGTAGATGCTGTTAAAGGTTTGGATATATTTTCTTCTGATGCTATCTTGAGAATTATCTCTCGATAATTTGCTTGTACGCGTAGCTTCATTGTATAGTCCTCTTAAATCTTCTTTTGGTTTTAACGATGGATTGAAATCAAATATGCTGTTTTCAATAGTTTCATAATACAAAACAAATACTTTCAAGTACGAATTAGTAATTACCTTTGAGGGAATGCTTACATTACCTGTAAATTGTTTTTTGTCATTGAGTTGGTCTTCATAATTTTCAATATTGGCTATGATGTCGCTTGAATCAAGGTCATTACTAATGTAATTTGAAGTTTGATATTCAAACGAGGCCAAAACTAAAATTAAAATATAAAAAGGAACGAGCACAAGGCTTAATCGTCTTCCGAATTTATGGTCTAAAAAATTATAAACAATTGGTCTATAGAGGAAGGATAATGTTATAAAGCTAAACACCTTATAAACAGGGAAATATATTCTAGAAATCCATTTATATTTTTTTAACCAACCTAAAGTGACGAAGTCTATAAACGTGATGAGCATTCCTAAACACACAAATAACATTAGTGGTAGGCCTATGCCTTTAGAAATCCACCATGGTAACCAATCGTTACTTATGATAAAAGTAGCAATGAAGATAATGGTTAAAATGGTAAAGGTTATGGCGAGAACATAAAAAATCAACAAGAAAGAAATGGCAAAAATAATACTGCAGTAATTTTCTAAAGTGGCAATGTATTTGTCAAATGAGCCGACTTTCTTTTTAAGGTATGAGGTAAACTTTTGACTGTAGTTTAATTTTTCATAATCTATATCTCCCGAAACATAGCGTAATCCTAGTGCACCAATCCAAAGACCTCGCAACAGAACATGCAAAATGAGATTGAAAATTAAAATCGCACAGGAGACTGTTGCGACTAGTGAAATTACAGTTTTATAGCTATTGTGATCTTGTTTGGATTCCGCAAGGGCAATACTCAAGGGTTCATAAACTGTAAATAATCCAAATATGGCAAATCCAGAAATAAGCAATTCTAATTGCCAGCTTTCTTCTTGAAGTCTTTGCAGTAAATTTTTGAAGGTTTGACTATTATAATCCTGACTCATCTATTTTAAATGTAGGCCTAAATATATAAACTTTTAGAATACGACTGGCTATTCACGTTAATACCAACGCTTCTTTTTCTTCTTGGAAGCTTCACTTTTTCGGCCTTTTTTATACTTGCTGCCTTTCTTTTTATGAACTATTGGTTTTGCTTTGGGATCGAGTGGATATGGATGATCATTCTCGACGGGAATTTGTACGTTGATCAATTTTTGAATGGTTTGTACATAGCTTTTCTCATCGGCAGAGCATAACGAATACGAATGCCCAAAATTACCTGCGCGACCCGTTCGACCAATTCGATGAACGTACGTTTCTGGAACATTTGGGAGATCAAAATTGATGACCGAGTCCAGTTCAATGATGTCAATACCACGCGCAGCAACATCGGTAGCGATCAGGATATTGACTTTACCACGTTTGAAATCGGCCAGTGCATTTTGACGTTCGATCTGTGAACGATCACCATGCAAACGTTCGGCATCATAGCCGTTGCTAATGAGAGTTTGATGCAATTTATCAACACCAAATTTGGTGCGTCTAAAAATGAGAATACTTCCTTTTACCGTATTACGAAGTAAATGAAGGCACAGTTCTATTTTATTGCGTTTGGGTACATAATATAAAACCTGGCTGACATCTTTTGCTGCGGAAGAGGTTGGTGTCACCTCAATACGCTCTGGCGTTTTTAAAATAGAACTTGCGAGTTGTTCGACCTTGTAAGGCATTGTTGCCGAAAACAGAAGCGTTTGTTTATCTTCTGGACAAAGCCGTTCTATTTTTCTAACATCATCGATAAAGCCCATATCCAACATTAAATTGGCTTCATCCAAAACAAACATTTCAACATAATCAAGATTAAGTTCAACTTGTTTGTGTAGATCGAGTAGCCGGCCAGGCGTTGCTATCAATATATCAATACCTTTTTTTAGAATGTCTATTTGTGGTTCTATAGATGTGCCACCATAGATGACGGCAGAGGTCAAATTGGTATGGCTCGCATAGGTCTTAAAATTTTTTGCAATTTGAATGGCCAGTTCGCGAGTGGGACTGATCACTAAAGCTTTTATCGTTTTCCCTTTTTTTGGCGCGTCCTGTTGGTCATAGAGCAGCTGTAAAATAGGCAAGGCAAATGCTGCTGTTTTTCCTGTTCCTGTTTGGGCTGAGGTAATCACATCCTGTCGCTCTAAAACTAGAGGAATAGTTTTTTCCTGCACTAATGTTGGATTATCATAACCAGCTTCGGCAACGGCTCTTAAAATAGGTTTGTTGAGTTTAAGATCTTTAAATAACATTCATTAAATTTTGAGCAAAGATATAAGATTTGATTTTATCGTTAATCCACTTTTTTACCCAACAACTCTTGACCGCTTTGAAACAACGTCAAGCTTTCTACCTTACCATTGGCATCTCTCGTAAAATGCACATCTGCAGTCACGACTTTCAAAAAGAATTTATCCTTTTCCTCTGCATATAATTCTACCTCGCCTTGACCCGTTGGAAGGGCAAATAATTTATTGTCCTTGACGCTAATGGTAATACTAAAACCAGGTTGAATTTGAAAGACGCCCACATAGCTTTCAAGAACTTCTGGCGCCAGTTTGATGTCTTGACGTTCAGTAGGAACCGCTTTATCTATTCCCTTGCCGGTTAGGGTTTTACCATTCACTTTCATGGTTACCATGCGATTTCCATTTTCAGCATAGAAATCATATTCTGTATCGCCGCCATCAAAAATAAAATTAGTTTCAGTCATCGGGTAAATCTCTAATGAGCGACTGCCTTCACGTAAACTAGATAATTGATTATCCTCCAGCGTGATATGGCGAATCACACCGTCAATAAACTCATAAGCACCAACCCATTTTTTTAGCTTTTCAGTCTTGAGAGTGATGGCATTTTCTTTCATAAGAAATGGTTTACCCAGAACTATTGCTGCGATGTTCTTAGTGATGCCACTTACATTGCCACAATCACAATTAGATAATCCAATAATATAGATGTTTTCATTTGGTAGAAATATGCCATTTGATGTATACCCAAAAATACCACCAGAATGTTCAACAGTTTTAGAATCCCTAATACTGCCTGTGTACCAGCCATAGCCATAATCTATCTTGTCTCCGTTGTCGAGTGTTGAGCCATTGATGGCCTTTTCTAAAGAACTTCTTTTAATTAATGTATTAGCGCTAATGGCATTTTGCCACTTTAACAAATCGGCTGTGGTTGACATGATAGATCCGGCGGCGTAGGGTAGCGTTAAGCTTAAGTACTCTGCGTTTTTGTAGCCATTTTCAGCTTGAGAGTATCCGCTAGCACGATTAGGTATTAAGGTTGTCATACTGCCGTAAGAGGAGTTTGACATACCTACTTTGTCAAAAATGTTAGTCTTGATGAATTTTTCATAAGTTGTTCCAGAGACCACTTCGATGATATGTCCCAATAATATGTAGCCAGAGTTATTATAATTGAACTGGGTTCCTGGATCAAATTCCATAGGCTCATTTTTAAATGTGTCAATTAATTCGGTTGGTGTCATATCTTTTCTTGCCATGACCAGAAAGCTCGGTAGATTAGTGTAGCTTTTTATGCCAGAGGTATGATTTAATAGCTGATGAACCGTTATCGTTTTACCTTGAGTAGGATAATCGGGGATAAATTTTGTGATCTCGTCATCAACACTCAGTTTTCCTTGTTCTTCAAGCATCAAAATTGCTACTGCAGTAAATTGCTTCGTGATAGATCCAATTTCAAACACATGTTTTGGTTCAGTTTTTACATCAAGTTCTAAGCTGGCCATCCCAAATCCATTTGCATATATGGCTTTACCATCTTGAGCGACCAATACCGAGAGACCTGGAGTGTTTGAGGAGTGTTGTGAACTAATGTATGTGTCTAGTTGTTCTTTTAAATTTTGAGCGACGCCAGCTACAGATAAAAATAAGGCGAAACAGAACAGTATGAGTTTTGTGAGTTGCGTATTGATGGTCATGATGATTTTTTTTGATTAATTAAAGATAGTCTTTCTTGTTGGACGACGGGATTTAAAATTAGTTACGTTTAGATGATTGAAAAATTTGGATATGATCGTATTGGTAGAATGATTTCAGTTTTTAGTATTTTATACAACACGTTCATAATGAAACATTGGCAGGTTGATAATCATGCTAAGAGATGCCTTAACGCAGTAAAAATAAAATGCTGGGGTAATTTTCAAAACCTATAAATTCTTTTATATTTGAATGGGTTTTATGATTTTGAGCAGTTGATGGTTGTTTCGAAACGATAATACAATGTCATCGTAATACAAGTATACACATATCCTTTAAATTGAATATCAAGCTTATGAGACTTCTACATATAAATCAAATAGTTGCTTCAGTTTTCATTTTTATAGTTGTCTTTTCTTGCAGTGATGAGGCCATTGAAACACCAGTTAACGATGAACAAATAGCAACTTCAGATGACACTACACAACTTATACTGGATTGGAACGCCTTGTGGCTGCAGGTAGACCGACAAGCGTTTGGCATGCGACCAACTTCGACATCGCGGTCATTAGCGTACATTCATTTGGCAGCATACGAAACTGCTGTCTCTACTATGAATAATTTTACTTCAAACTCCCCACGATTTGAAAATTTTTATATTGATGATAATCAACGTCCAGAAGAGATACAACTTGATATCGCGCTAAATACGTGTTACGCACTTGTAATGAGCCACTTTATGCATAACGTTGCTGGTGATATGTACAGCGAAATCGCACAATTCAAAGATGAAAAGGAGTTGGCTTTATCCCAAGGGATTTCTACCACAGTTTCGACGGATTCTCGTCAATGGGGAGCTTATATCGCTCAGCAGGTTATCGCCTTTAGCCAAACTGATGTGGAGGCAGAACAACAATTACAGGTTCCACAACCGTTGGAATATGAGCCAGCGATTGGTGACGGTTATTGGACGTATAGTGCCAATGAAGAACGAGCGTGGTTTCCGTACTGGGAATCGGTTAGAACCTTTGTGATCTCTTTATCAGAGACATCTACCGTGCCTCCCTCTGCCATATACAGCGACATTGAAAACAGTGACTACTATAATCAAATGTACGAGGTTTATACTCTCAACAATACGGCTAAAGAGGAAAATAATGATGATTTATGGATTGCTGAGTTTTGGTCTGATGATGTGGAAGGGTTAATGTTGAGTCCGCCTGGTCGTCAGTTTTCAATTGCAGGTCAATTGGTAAATCAATTCGATCTAGAATATGATGCAACTTTAGCTTTATTTTTAAAACTAGGGTTTTCGCTCAACGATGCGTCTGTATCATGTTGGGCAGATAAATATGCATACATGGCGATGCGACCAAATGTTTACATTAACGAGTTTATAGATCCTGATTTTCAGACCAATTTATACCGCTTTATATTTTGGCCTAATCCATCATTTCCAAGCTATCCTTCTGGACACTCTACATTTGCATCGGCTGCTGCTGGATTGTTTATCGAAACATTTGGCAATAATGTCAACTTTACAGATTTTACTCACCAAGACCAAACCGAATTTAGAGGGGCTCCAAGAGAGTTTAACACATTAAGTGAGATGGCAGAAGAAAATGCCTTTTCCAGAATTCCTTTGGGCGTTCATGTTAGAATGGACTGCACAGAAGGTTATCGATTAGGTTATGAGATAGCCGATGCCGTCAATGCTTTTGATTTGACGTCTAACTAGAGCTAATGGCTTAAATCTTTTAATTTTTTGAATAAAAAAAAGCGCCAGTCGTGGAGACCTAGCGGTTTGTTAGCTATTAATCATTAGGGATGTTATCAAGCAGTACTAGCTGTTCAAATATTTCTAATACAAAGATAAGAGCCTTAGTGCTTTAAAAAATTGATGTATGGTAATTAATGTGGATTAAGACAAATCTTTTCGAATACGGCTAAGACTTTGCGTTGTAATCCCTAAATAGGAGGCGATGTGGTAGTTCTTGACCATCTTCTCAATATTTGGGTATTCGTTGATAAATTTCACGTAGCCTTCCGCAGCAGTCTGGGAAAGATTGGTCAAGATGCGTTTTTGAAAATTGGCATACGCTCTCTCAAGTTTTTTACGAATAAAGGATTCTATTTTTGGCACTTTTGCATAAAGTAGCTCTCGATCAGTCTTGGATAGTCTATATACTATGGCGTCTTTAAGAACTTCTAAATTTAAAATGGCCTTAGAATCTAAGAAAAATGCAGTATAGTCTGTTATCCACCAATCTTTAATACCAAATTGAATGGTATGTTCTTTACCTGAAGTGTCAAGATAGTACGTTCTTAAGCAACCTTCATAAATGAAATACATGTTAGATACTAGGTCTCCAGCCTTGATAATATGCACCCCTTTCTTAAAGGTCATCTTATGCATTAATGATTCGATGATCTTAATATCTTCTTCAGAAAATTTAAGATCTTGAAAGACGTCTTTTATTTTAGAATTATCTGTACGCACTTCATTTTCAATTAGTTTCATTAAGATAGGTAAATGATTTAAGATTTTGATTGACTTTCGTCGTAATTTTGAATAATTCGATCAGTGACTATTTTCGATAGGAAAAAACCTCAATTATAAAATATGAGCTATCCTTTAATACATAGGTTCATTAATAGTTGACCTTTTTTATTTCAATTTTTGAGTTCATGATTTACTTAATAAAAAACCACTTTGATTTCTCAAAGTGGTTTTAATTATAATATTTCCGAAGAAATAAAGACTAAATTACTTAATCATTTAGCTACGCTGATTATTTTTGAAAGCACGTTTTTGTTATCCATATTTTAAACAAAATATGAGACAAAAATCTACTTACTTTAATAATTCATAACTACGCTTGATAAAGTTTGTCAACTCTTCACCTTTTAAAAGGCCTTGAGACAAACGTGCCAAATCCAAACTTTGGGTAATCAAACGCTCTTGTTTCTTCTTGGTTTTTGTATTTAAAATTTCACCAACCAACTCAGAGTTGGTATTTACGACCAAATTATACATTTCTGGCATATTACCAAACATGTTCATTCCGCCGCCACCAGTTTGCTGCATCTCTTTCATACGACGCATAAATTCTGGTTGTGTAATTATAAACGGACTCGCATCACTATCACTCGCCTCCAATTGTACAGAAAATTTTTCCTGCGGTATAATGTCTTTCAATAGCGTATCTAACGTTGTCTTCTCTTCTTCGGAAAGTTTAGAAATTGCAGTCTCGTCCTTTTTGATTAAATTATTAATATGATCTCCATCAACACGAGCGAACGTGATATTTTCCTTTGAAGATTCTAATTTCTGAATCAAGTGCGGTACAATGGGCGTATCTAACATTAATACTTCATACCCCTTAGCTTTTGCAGCTTCAATATAGGAGTGTTGCGTGTCCTTATTAGAGGCATATAACAATACGAGCTTGCCATCCTTATCGGTCTGATTTGCCTTTGTTTTGTTAAATAGTTCATCATAGGTGTAGAATTTTCCATCAACTGTTGGGTATAAAGCAAAAGCATCTGCTTTTTCAAAGAATTTTTCTTCGGAAAGCATTCCATATTCAATCACGATTTTGATGTCATCCCATTTTTTCTCAAAGTCCTCACGGTTTGAATTAAATAGTGATTTTAATTTATCGGCAACTTTACGGGTGATGTAAGACGAAATTTTCTTAACCGCACCATCAGCTTGTAAATACGAACGTGATACATTCAATGGAATGTCTGGAGAATCAATCACACCTCTCAACATGGTCAAGAATTCTGGTACGATACCTTCAACATTATCGGTAACATAAACCTGATTTTGGTACAATTGAATTTTGTCCTTTTGCAGATTCATGTCATTGGTCATCTTAGGAAAATACAAGATTCCAGTAAGATTGAACGGGTAATCTACATTTAGGTGGATATTGAATAAAGGCTCCTCAAACTGCATTGGATACAGTTCTCTATAGAAATTCTTGTAATCATCCCCTTCTAATTCGGTAGGTTGTTTGGTCCAAGCCGGATTAGGATTATTGATGATATTATCAACCGTAATTTGCTTATGAGGCTCGGTAGTTTCCTTGCCATCTTTATCTTTGGTTGTTTTTGGCTCAAACTCAGGATCGTTAATGTCTTTAGTTCCAAATTTAATTGGAATAGGCATAAACTTATTATACTTCATTAATAATTCTCGAATACGGGATTCATCTAAAAACTCTGTAGAATCTTCGGCAATGTGAAGTATGATTTCTGATCCTCTTTCGGTTTTATCAGAAGCTTCAAGTGTGAATTCTGGTGAGCCATCACAGGTCCAATGTGCTGCTGGTGCATCAGTATGTGATTTGGTGATGATCTCTACTTTTTCAGCAACCATAAAGGCTGAGTAAAAACCTAATCCGAAATGACCAATAATGCCAGAATCCTTCGCCGAATCCTTATACTTATCTAAAAATTCTTCAGCTCCAGAAAAAGCAACCTGGTTGATGTATTTTTCAACTTCTTCCGCAGTCATCCCTAATCCTTGATCAATAATGTGTAACTTTTTACCGTCCTTATCGATTTTTACTTCGATAATCGGGTTTCCGTAGTCACTTTTAGATTCACCAATACTCGCTAGATGTTTCAACTTTAATGTTGCATCGGTCGCGTTGCTAATAAGCTCACGTAAAAAGATTTCGTGATCGCTGTACAAGAATTTTTTAATGAGCGGAAAAATATTTTCTACCGATACATTAATACTTCCTTTTGTCATAATTTACTGTATTTAATCTTTCTGCCTAAGCAGAAATTTTATTAATTTAATTTTAAATCTCTAAATCAACTAGTCAAATAAAGTACCAAGACCAATAGAATGACAAACTGGCACTATAATTTTTTCTTCGGAAACATGATGTCTTTATAAAAAGCTTTAATGAAAGAAGTTGGTTTTAAAACTTTGAAGATGGACTATTATTTCAAAATACTTTACTATGCGTGCATAACGATTAATTTTCAGAATAAAAAAAGGTAGGTCGCAAATGGTTAAATTGCAAGCGTTATTTGAAGTAAGAATAAGCTTCTAATTTTAAATAAAAAAATCAATTGACGTTCCCACTCTTAGGGAAAAAAATAACTTTTTATGTACAATTCTAAAATAATAGGTTTGGGACATTATGTTCCTGATAATGTAGTGACCAATGACGATTTGTCTAAAATGATGGATACTAATGACGAGTGGATTCAAGAACGTACAGGGATTCAAGAACGTCGCTGGGCTGTTAAAGGAACTGGAGATACGACCGCAGGAATGGGAGTGAAGGCCGCAAAAATTGCGATTGAACGTTCTGGTCTTGATAAGGATGATATTGATTTTATCGTTTTTGCGACATTAAGTCCAGATATGTATTTTCCTGGGCCTGGCGTGCAAGTGCAACATGCTTTAGATATTAAGACTGTTGGAGCTCTAGATGTACGTAATCAATGCTCTGGTTTTATATATGCGATGTCTGTAGCTGATAATTTTATCAAAACAGGTATGTATAAAAACATATTGATCATTGGTAGTGAGTTGCACTCCCATGGTTTGGATAAAACAACACGTGGGCGTGGTGTAACTGTAATATTTGGTGATGGTGCAGGCGCTGCAGTATTGACCCGAGAAGAAAATTCAAACAAAGGCATTCTATCAACACATTTACACTCTCAAGGTGAACATGCAGAAGAATTGGTGCTAATCGCTCCAGGAATGGGGAAACGTTGGGTCAATGACATCATTGCTGATAATGATCCTGAAGACGAGAGTTATTTCCCGCATATGAACGGTCAATTCGTCTTTAAAAACGCAGTGGTTCGTTTTAGTGAAGTGATTATGGAGGGACTGACTAAAAATAATTTAGAAGTTGATGATATTGACATGTTGATCCCACACCAAGCTAATTTGCGTATTGCTCAATTTATACAGCGTAAATTTAAGTTGAGTGACGATCAAGTCTTTAATAACATTCAAAAATATGGCAACACGACTGCCGCTTCTATCCCAATTGCATTAACTGAAGCTTGGGAAGCTGGCAAGGTAAAAGAGGGCGATACCGTTGTTTTGGCTGCTTTTGGAAGTGGGTTTACTTGGGGAAGTGTGATTATAAAGTGGTGATATGCCAATTTATGCTAAGGTGGGAGTCTACTGTTCAAATTTTGCAAACTTGCAGGTTTTCAATATAATTTTTCATGGAAATTAAAAATATGTTCCATTGTTTCAACTTGTCGAGTTGCGAATGACGTTTCGTTTGCCTCTTTGTTAAGATTGACTACTATGAATAAGTGAACTAATAAAATTTATATGAGAATGGAGTGAGATTTCAAATTGGTAGTAGACTCTATTAACAGTACAAATAAGCATATACTAATTAATAACGAACTGCCTTATTGACTTTTGGGAATGCAGCCTTATAAATCCAATAATTAGTCCAAACTAATAAGTATGGAAACAACATGATAATCCTAAAAGAACCCAGATTAGAACTGAAAAATTCATGCTTCTCTTAAAGTAGAGCAATTGTCAAATAGTCTCATATTATCATGAGAATTAATTTAAAATATTTTATTCCCGTAAATTTTTTATTTCTTTCTTTGAGTAAATACAAAAATTAGGATAGCAAGTAATGACACATTAAATAAGGTTCAACGAACCACAAGGCTAGAGCCAAAAATAAGATGCGTTCAATAGCCAGGTTTATAAAATAGTGTACTGGAGTGGTATGAGTGGCATCATCAATTTAGCGTTAGCAATAAAGCAATAAAGCAATAAAGTATTTAAAGATATTTGTTGTCAAAACTCTAAATCTTTATTAATTAAATGCTCTATATTTTAATCGATAACCCTAGTTTTATAATCAAAGCTTCTTACAACACTGTCGTTCACAAATAATTTTAAGGTTGTAATTTTAATGTTAAGGTAATAGGGTGTCATTATTTCGTAAATTTTAATATTATGATTAGGCCTGATATTTTTCGGCTTGCCAAAAACTTTACGAATTTTACTAACATGCTTTCCAATTAGATAATCAGATTCCACTAAATCGTCAATCATTTTATGTCTATTTTGACTTTCATTTATCCACATGGTTTCATCAAAATTTTCTTGAGGTATTTTAAAAATATAATAATTCCAACTTAGAGCAAGAACTATAATTGTTGATACTCCTATTAGGAAAGATAAACTATACAGCAGTGTTCTTCTGGATTTGAAAAACGAAAGTTTATTCAAACACCATTTTGCTATAAATGCAATTGCAATTATTATCAGTATTACTATAAAAATTCTAAAGATCATAATTATAAACTTGTATGGACTATGTTACCAGAAGAATGAATATATTTTAAAATCCCATCATTTACAGCTTCAAGAATTTCATCAGATAAAATTTCATCTGAGGCGTTTGTATTCCAGAGCGGAGTGCCGATTATCCTTCCTTCATGGTTGTTATAGAAATCCATAGTTACTGCAAGCCCAGTTTTCCCCATTCGTGGGCATCAGCAAAAGCTTTCATAATACCTGAGCAAAAATCTGCTGTTCCCATAGCATTCCAATACGCATGTCTGAAGGCGTCAGCTTTTCCGTCAGTAATTCCAGTTAATATTCCATTTGCGACTAAAGCCTGAGCTTTTGCGTATGCTAATTCTGAATTTTCAATATGATCAAAAGAATCTTCAAAAAACAAAGCGAACACTGCAAGTTCCTTTGCGTTGGGAGGCCCTTCGAATGCAATATTGAAATTTCCGGAATTTCTAATAAAATCTTGATCTAGCCACCACTCAAACGGCAATCCATTATCTTTTCCAGGATATTCAATTTCATCATATGTGGAAGCTGGATTATTTATTAAATTATTGATTACGTCAATTACAAAATCAAGATCACCTTGATTATAACCATCATTTTCAGTTTGCTCTAAATTATTGAAATAACTAGCAATATCATCCTATTTGTTTTTCACTTAAATATTTATTGAAACTTCTTTAGTTCATTTTTCATGATTTTAATTTTGAGATTTAAATATTTGATTGATTTGAACACAAAAATTAGAAATAGTATTGCTATTAGTGCAGCTATATAATAAGTTACACCTCCCAAATAAATAGGTAAATATTGCGATGCTGCTAGCTCTATAGCTGATTCATATTTGTTGTTGTCTGATTGGATTACAAAATTTAGGGTTCTTAAAATTATCATCTAAATTAGAGAAAATACTCTATTATATTAAATAAAAATCAAAATAAGGTTGTCAGTGATATTCAAAAAATTCTAAAATTCAAGTTTTGGGATATTTAGTTATGAATGCATTTTATATCATCTGATAAGCCTTTTTCAATTCATTATCCCGCTAATTGTTTTCGATTCATTGTAAATAGTAAAACCGAAAAGGTTCCATTTTAAAACACCATTAGCAGTATATGTGGCTTTTTGACCTTTAATATAACTTTCTGTATATATTGATTCAAATTCCCAAACATAGCCACTAACAAAGCCAGTCAAAGAACTGTGACTTTCTATTGGGACATATTCAATGTTATTTATTGAATATTTTACTAACATTTCGATGTCTAAAGTCAAATTGTCTTCTAGTATAACTTTTTTAAATTCAGTATTGTTTTTATTATCATAGTCCTCGGTTATCTTTATAATATTAGTGTTTTTCTCTGAATTAGAAGCAGAAAGGATTTGAATAATCCCAATAACCAATATACAAATTGAAAACACTTTAAATGTAGGCTTAAATACTCGTTTTCCTTTTATAATAAAACCGATGATGAGGTAGAAAAAACAAAAAAGGATTGTTAAATTTAGTATTGACCAGATTAGATGTTTCATTAGTTATGTACTTTTCTAATTTCGATTATATACTTAGCTCTTATTGCAATCGTTAAAAATAGATTTACCAAAACAAAATATACTATAATAGAATGAACTTTTAGATTTTGCGGAGAATCCTTTAGCAATATTAAAGAGTAAGCTAATTAGTAATAGGCTTATTTTAATTATATTTTTGGAATATATACTTAGAAAGCCTAACAATAAACCCAATCCAATTATATAAGTAAACCATAATTTTAATTAAATAAAACCACGAATGTCGATGTCAAGGACTAAAACTCTCTTTACAGCATAGTAGTTATTAAATAGGCTAGAATTACAAGTCAAATTACGTTAATATATTGTATTCTTATGACTTACAACCTAATAATCAATAAAATTTTTTAATTGGGTAATTTTCCAAACTTCATTTTCTATCTCAAAAATAATCACTCGTTTAGATCCACCCTTAACTCCTTTAGATAGTTTGCTTTTGTATGTAATTAGATTAATAATTACAACTTTATCTTTGCCAATTTGATAAGGTTTTGAAAAAGTATAATTGAGTTCAGTTTTTTTTCCTTTCTCTACAGCTGAGTGATTTATGAGAGCTTGTTTAACTGGAGAAAGGTTAAGATTATAGTTGTCTAGAATAAATTTTTGAGATAATTTGTTTTTTTCAGACAGTGTAATTATGTTATTTTCTAATAAAATCGATTTTGTTTTTTCATCTATTCTAAAATCATCAATCACGTCATAGGTAATATAATATGCTTTTGTATCTATCTCATCTAGTTCGTTAAAAATAATTTCATAGAAATTACCTTTTATTTGATTATTAAAACTTAAAGCTTTAGTATCATTTTCTAAATTTTTACATGAAAACAGTAATATAAAAACTATTAAGTATTTCATTTCTAATTGTTTTTTAAAATTATTTTTGCATTATGTATCCATACACTTTGTCCGTAAACATCATTTTCAAATAAAAGACCTTCTTCTTGAGGGAATTGCCATAAATCACCATTATAGTTATAGTCTCCATAATGTACATATTCATGTAGTATAGTAACGCCAATTAAAAATGCAAATGCGTTTGCTAAACTTGTGTTGGATATTGAGTTCTCTAATTGATTGACCAAATCAATATCTAGATAAATACTACTTGTATCAGTAGCTTTCCTAAATTCTCCATATGCTTCTCCTATTTGCTCTACACGAATCGTAGGTCCTTCTCCCCATTTTAGATGCTCTTGTATTTGTGAAGTCGTTAAGTTAGTATAGGTCTTGATAGCAATTATTATGACTGTGTTGTCTTTTATTGTAGGTAATTGGTTTTTCAAATATTCTGTAAGTTTAGGATATAAGGTAAAATAGTTACTTCCACTAGGGTATTTTACGAATGGGCTAAAACTTAAGGTCTCATCACTTATAGCATGACTTATCATTGCTAAAAGATGATTAATATCACCCTGATTATAATTCCCATCAACTGTATGATCCAAACTATTCAAATAATCTGCAATAGCATCTAATTGTTCTTGGGTAGCAGTATTTATTAACCAGTTGGCCTCAATAGAATCAAGATCTACTCCTATTTTGGTGCTAATGTGCAAGCCGTGAGGAAATACAAGATAATTAAATGCCCAAGAGTCATCGCTGCCATTAGGGTTGTACATATTTCCGTTGCCGCCTTGGGTACCTGCCGAAGAGCCTGGGTAAGCGGGAATGTTTATGGAAGGGTCAAACCAATCTGTACCAAATCCAGTTCCCGATGCTTGTTGGTCGGCCTCTGCAAACACTGGTGCATTGGCAATAACGGTGACCACATTATTTTCTATATAACCGCCAAGACCAAACCAATCGCCTCCAATAAAATCCAGAAGTTCTCCAATAGTGAAACCACTGCCGCTTTCATCTCCATCAAAACCGCTTCTCTGGTTCATGTTATTAGTTGAGGTGTCCTCGACTTTGATACCGTCAATATATTTAATGTTTCGCTCTAGCTGTCCTTCTAAATTAAAGATCAAAACATATCCTGAAAATAGGTAAGGGTTAGTGGAAGGTAGATAAAAAATATTAAATAATTTCTCTTCAATCAAGTTGTCTCGCTCAATTGAGACGATAAATATTTTAGTGTTAACAATTGATAAATTATTTACTAATTAAGAATTAGTTATATCGGTTTTGTATATGGCTCGTAGCGTGAAAATTAGCGATTATTTTCGGATTGAGCACAAGCCAAATTTTTAAACTTTACTATTTATCTTTTTTATTGGAAATCGTCAAATTTAAAAATTTGGCGACTTTCCAAATATGCCTTAACTTCTATGAATCAACTGCTCAGCTATGAGCTATATACGTTGTTGTGAAACGTATTTATTCGCTCATTATTTGAGTTGCCTCCCAAACATAATTCTTTCCGAATTCGCCAAAGTAGCTGATGTAATCTCCATCTTTTGAAATAACCACGAAACTACTACAAGGATAATGATTCTCGAAAAACAATCTTTCTATTGTGCCTTCTGGGTCTTTGTACCAAGTTAAAACTCCGTCATATTTTTCCAAACCATCATTATCTTTATAAATATAAATTGGTTTAGTCTGCGCTATTTGTTCAATTCCATCTTCTAATTGACCAAACCAATTTTTTCTTGATTCCTTTGTTGCTGAACCACTTGAATTGCAAGGGTCTTTACCTGGATAATAAACTATGATTATCGGTTTGGTAGAATCAATTTCTCTATTTGATTGTTTCTCAAGAAGTAATTCTAAAACTGGGCGATTAGTAATTTTCCCACGTTTTTCTCTCAATGTCAATTTTTTATGATTTGTAGAATCTCCGGGAATATCTAATAATTTATTTGTCGAACGTACTCGGTCAAACTTTGATTTACTTATTTCTATATTATTTTCGTCAAAATATTTATACTTATTCTTGCTAATCTTTGTGGAAGAACAAGAACAAATTAAAGATCCAAATATTAATGTTAACAGGATTTTTTTCATATGTTTTACAACTACTGTTATACCTCGATTTGTTTGCATCACTATGATTTAATTCTTAATTGATTTTTTTAGCTGCATTTCTATAGCTTTAATCGGTATTTTGATTAGACTTACCCGAGTGATCTATCTTATTCATATCAATTTTTTGCTGTAAGTGTATTATTTTCAATTTTATATATTTGTTTATTAATTTAATAAACCTAAATATAAAGTAAACCAATGTAACGAATATTAATAGGGAAATAACTTGCGTGATAATCAATCCAGGACTTAAGGTTTCAAATTCTTTATACATAATATTTTGTGGTTTAGTTTTTATATGCAGTCATATCTATTGCTTCTCCAGTTTCATTGTTAAATGAGACAAAAATTATCCAACTTTCAGTGAAACTTAAAGCATCAAATCCACTTATAACTACTCCAAATTGAAAATGTCCGTTGATAGTCACTTCAGTTATATTATTATTCAATGAGTATTCGTATGAATCTTGCTCCCAATGAGTGAATGGCGTTACTCCCGATATAAAAGAATTTACCTTATCGAGCTCAAACTCATTTTGAAATGTAGAAGATATATTATTTAAGACACTTGTTATATGAACATTTAAATAAACCGGAATTACCAAACTATTATTAAATTCACCCTTAAATTTAGTCACTTTAGTTCCATTTTGATTATCATATAAATAAAATTCATCTGCGCTATCGACATATGAGATGCTATCAATAAAATCTTGAAAATTTTCAAAAGAATCAAAGTGCATCGCTGTGGTTGGATCTATGGAGTTATCTGGTGTTAATGTTGAATTAGGATTATTAATTTGAAACCACAAAGAATCCATTAAATAATCAAAATCAACTTGATTATAATTACCATCAACAGAGTGATCCAAACTATTCAAATAATCTGCAATAGCATCTAATTGTTCTTGGGTAGCAGTATTTATTAACCAGTTGGCCTCAATAGAATCAAGATCTACTCCTATTTTGGTGCTAATGTGCAAGCCGTGAGGAAATACAAGATAATTAAATGCCCAAGAGTCATCGCTGCCATTAGGGTTGTACATATTTCCGTTACCGCCTTGTGTACCAGCCGAAGAACCTGGGTAAGCGGGAATGTTTATGGAAGGGTCAAACCAATCTGTACCAAATCCAGTTCCCGATGCTTGTTGGTCGGCCTCTGCAAACACTGGTGCATTGGCAATAACGGTGACCACATTATTTTCTATATAACCGCCAAGACCAAACCAATCGCCTCCAATAAAATCCAGAAGTTCTCCAATAGTGAAACCACTGCCGCTTTCATCTCCATCAAAACCGCTTCTCTGGTTCATGTTATTAGTTGAGGTGTCCTCGACTTTGATACCGTCAATATATTTAATGTTTCGCTCTAGCTGTCCTTCTAAGTTGAATATTAAAACATATCCTGAAAATAAGTAAGGGTTAGTGGAAGGTAGATAAAAAATACTAAATAATTTCTCTTCAATCAAGGTGTCTCGCTCAATCGAGGCTATAAACATTTTAGTGTTGCCATTGGTTGGCAAATGGATGGGTGTATATAAGATGGTAACAAGTTGCGGATAATTATGATTTTGATGTTTATAGACGGTTGTTTTTGATTGATCCCAACTTGGTACTATGGCAGTGTCGCTATTTGCTCTTGCTAAAAGGCCTGTAGAATCAAAGTTAGAGAGCGAAATTTTAGAGTTACTATCAAAATGTGATCGTGCATTTTCAACAGAAGGCACTTTAATTGGATTGGTCTCATCAATAGTGGGAGTAACTGATTCTTTTTGGCTGCATGAAACGGTCAACAGTAAGCAGATGATTAAATAAAAAACGATTTTGAATTGAGCTATTTTCATAATAAGATGACTTAGTAAAGTTAAAAATTTCATATAAACTTAACTCGTCAACAACCAAAATTCAGTTAAATAAAATGTTAAAAATGACTTTTAAAATAGGGTTGATTTACGGTTTTTCCGTAATTGTTAGTATTAACAGGGTATGAGAACATTTTCTATATTCCTCAAATGTACACATATCGCTGATGCAAAAAAAAATCCGAAACCTTGCAGTTCCGGATTTTCCCACTATCGACCAATTCTCACCAACACTAAAACTAAACTTTGTGATTTATTGAACTGGTCAACTATAAAACTTATCACACTCTAAAGACGCTCAAATCTCTCTTTTATTTTATCTGTTAACATTTTTAACTATCAATTAACAGTAATGAAAAAATGTGTTCAAAATCAAAACAAATCGCAATCGGTTATATCTTGAACCATTTCAATATTATAATATCTAAACTTGAATTAGGTCTCTAATTATATAACTTAAAACCGAATGCGTTGAGCCTTCGGTGTTTTTATTTAATAACCAAAAACACTCAGCCTAATCAGCAAATATGATGAATGGCGTATGAAATAGTTTACATGAAACCACTCCCTGCCTTTTCGTTGTCATCGCGATTTTTTCTTGATTTCGCTTTATATTTCCCTCCTCCAAAACGATACGATAGCCCAGCAAATATCGTACTAAATTCAGGTTGAAAGGTTACAGTTTGGCGAAATGGTCGCTCACTTACGATATTGAGTTCTTGAGTGTCGAGGACGTTATTAAAATTCATGCTAAAGGTGGCTCGGTTATCTTCAAGAAAACTATAGCGCATTCCTAGATTAAGAAAGTATAAGGGTTCTACTTCAAAATTTAATCCAGTGTCTTTACCACGATAAAGGGCGAAGGCCGAGAAGGATAATTTTTTAGACACTTTAAAATTATTAAAGACCCTAAAATTATAGATGATATTGTCAACTTCAACCGAAGTCAATGAAATATCGGCTTCTGTTGGATTGGACAGGGTAGGGTCGAGGGACTCAGCAATTCCTGTTTGGGTTCTGGCATAGAGATCGAAGCTGGAATTAAGACTCCACCATTTTGTAGGTCTATAGTTACTTGAAATTTCAAAACCGTAAGCCGATGTATTATCAAAATTATCATTGGTCAAGATAACGCGACCAGACCCAATATCAGATCGATCTACAAATACACCTTGATTGATCTCGTCTTCGATAAGTCGGTAAAAAACGCCCGCTGTAATACTTCCTTTTTCTAGATTTCTAGTATAATTTAATTCTACTGAATTGGTAAACTGTGGTTGAAGTTCAGGATTTCCAAACTGGGATAGTAGAGGCGTATTAAATTCTGGAATTGGATTAACCTGTCCAACGCCAGGACGATCTACACGTCTGCTGTAACTAAACTGATAGGAGTTTTTTTCCGAAGGATTATAAGTTACGAATCCTGATGGATAGATTTGTAAATACTCATTTTCAAAAGGAAAATCAGTTCGAGTATTATTTGTGAGATCAGTATCAATGGCTAAAGCGGTTTCGGTAACGGTTTCTGCTCTTAAACCAACCTGATAAGCCCATTTTTCGACTGTTTTTCCATAGGTGGCATAAGCAGAATAAATATCCCTAGCATAGTTAAAATTCGTGGACGTTGGGATATAGGTTCCAAATTCATTTCTCACTCTAGCATCACTATTATAGTCAATGCTATTGTCAAAGAGAAGGGCCTGAACTCCCAATTCTAGCTTAGATTTCTCTGTTAATGGGTTCACATAATCGAGATTGATGGTAGTACGATCCCTCTCGGTGGTTGTGAACTCTTCAAAATTTGGTCGTGCTTGAGTTCCCGCAAATGTATTGATGGTTTCAATATCGCTGTCAAAAATGTTGTGGTCAACTTCCAATTCGATGTAATGCCCCTCTTTTTTTAAATCCACCTTGTAATTACCATTATATTGTTGGCTATTATTGGTGTTGGTATTGTCAAAATTCTGAAGTTGATTCATATTTGGGTTACTGATAGAAAAAAGATTGGTCTCTCCCATACCACCACCATCAAATAGATTTTGATTTGTAAAAAGAGACAACGTATGCTTATCACTAATATAATAATCAACACCAAACTTAAACAAGTGGGAGTTTCTCTGGTCTAAAATATCAAAGGTTTGTGAAACATCCGCTTCCGTCTGGGTGAGTAATCCAATATTTTGATTATCTGAAATATTAGTACCGTAGCTTCCGTAAACATTAATTTTTCCGTTTCGATAGTTCATATCTATAGAGCTATTGAATTTAGGTTCCAATTGATAGCTTAGACCAAGATTCATATTTCCGTTGAAACCAATATTTACGTTTTTATGGAGAATGATATTGATGATCCCGCTCATGCCTTCTGGGTTGTATTTAGCCGAAGGATTTGTAATCAATTCAATTTGCTTTATAGAGCTTGAAGGTATCTGCTTAAGTAGTTGAGCAGCTGGAATATTTGATAGTTTTCCGTCTACCATGACTTGTACATTTTGATTGCCACGTAAGGCGATATCACCAGTTTGCTGATCGATATTTACCGATGGAATGTTGTTCATAATATCTGAAGCCGTAGGTCCTGAAGTTGTGAGATCCTTGCCAACATTGATGACCTTACGATCAATCTTTTGCTGAATTGTCGATACTTCTGCTACAACCGTAATTTCGTCTAGACTCGCAATATTTTCCTCTAAAAAAATATCACCCAGATTAATATCGAAAGTGTCTTTTCCTATAGTATAGGGTTTGCTCAGCGTGACGTAACCAATATAGGTGATGTCGATTTTTATCGCTCCCTCTGGAATATTTTGTATGTTGAAAACGCCTTCTTCACTTGTGATTCCACCGGTTATAATAGTGTCTGTCTCATCTTTTACAATGATGTTGACATAAGGAAGTGGTTGGTTGAGCGAGGCATCTAAGACGCGGCCAAATACAGATCCGCTTTTAGTATTTATAGCTGAGGGCTGTGAAAATAGTGCCAGAGCAAATAGCATGACACAGCATTGTGCAAGTGATTTCATTGATTGATTTTTTGATTGATGAGATGAATTAAAATATGATGATTGTTATAAGCTAGACGATAATTTGATTCAAGTGTTACCCCAGTCCATGGTCTTAACATATATTTAACACAGTGTGCGTAAATTGATTTATCTATATTATTTTTGATTTAAATATGAGATATGAATAGGAAGACACTGGTAATTGGCGCATCCCTGAAACCGCAACGCTACTCAAATATGGCCATTAGGAAACTGGTAAATTATAAGCATGGTGTTTGCGCATTTGGGCTTAAAGAAGGTCAGGTCGCAGGTATAGAAATCGATACCAATCTAATGCCATATAAAGACATTGATACTGTCACATTGTATCTTAATCCAGAAAATCAGAAGCTGTATTATGATTACATTATTGGTCTTAACCCAGAGCGGGTTATTTTTAATCCTGGAACAGAGAATTCAGAATTTCAAAATATTTTGAAGCAAGCTCAAATTCAATATGAAGAAGCTTGTACGTTGGTGCTTTTGTCTACGAACCAATATTAGGTGAATGCTTTTTGGAAATTAAGAACAGGCCAAGCATAGTAATCAAGCCATTAATTGGTAATACCTCCCAATGGAATTGGTAAGCGCCAATTACTGTTTCTGGTAAGGAGGTAACGCCATAGGTAACTAAAATAGCGGCTAAACCAACGATCCAAGCATATTGATCTTTAATTGCGCGTTTGGTGATTATCCCAAAAGCAAATAATCCTAAAAGCGGTCCGTAGGTGAAGGTTGCGAATTTAAATAAATTACTTACGACACTGCCCTCTAGACTATTAAAGATGATCACAACGATAATTAAAACGATGGAAACGCCAATATGTACTTTTTTACGTAACGGTTTTTGCTGCTGAAGTGCTATCTTTTCAATATTTAGGAAATCAACTGAAAATGATGTCGTGAGTGAGGTCAATGCAGAGTCTGCACTAGAATAGGCTGCTGCAATCAATCCAATGATAAATGTAATGGCCAAACCTTTTCCGAGGCCTTGATTCATTGCTATTTCAGGAAACAGAAGATCATTTCTTGTCGTGCCATCAACTTCGGGAATTGCGACACCAAATTGTTCGGCATAAATAAAAAGTAACGCTCCCAAACTTAAAAATACAAAATTGACAATAACCAACAGTACAGACATGCTGAACATGTTCTTTTGTGCTTCTCCTTGATTTTTACAGGTGAGGTTTTTTTGCATCATGTCTTGATCAAGCCCAGTCATAGCTATCGTGATAAAAATACCACCAATAAAATACTTCCAGAAATAGACCTTCTCATTTGGATCGTCTAAAAATAATAGTTGGCTTCTCCTTGTAAATAAGTCATTGCTTAGTAATTCTGTCGTAGACCAATCTAATTTATTTGCGATAAGAATAATTGCAACAACCACACAGGTTAGCATGGCCAGTGTTTGTAACGTATCAGTCCATACAATCGTTTTTATCCCACCTCTTTTTGTATAAATCCATATGAGTAGAATAGAAATAACAACTGTGACCCAAAACGGTACGCCTAAATTTTCAAAAACGATATACTGCATAGCCAAAGCCACGAGATAGAGTCTAAATGAAGCACCTGTAACTCTTGACAATAAAAAGAAAAAAGCACCAGTTTTGTAACTTATTTTTCCGAAGCGATGCTCTAAATATTGATAAATAGATGTAACATTTAATTTATAGTACAAGGGTATTAAAATGAAAAGTACAATCAAATACCCTACAAAAAACCCAAATACCCCTTGCATATAGGCAAATTGTTCGCCATCGACTAAGCCAGGAACCGATATAAAGGTAACGCCAGAAAGCGATGCGCCAATCATGCCAAAAGCAACGATATACCATGGGGATTGCTTTTTAGCTTTAAAAAAGACATCATTAGAGTCATCTTTACCGGTTAAATAGGAAATCAAGATGAGCACGCCAAAATAGGCGAGAATCAAAAAAATTATGGCGTTGGTCGACATATTGATGATTTTAACAAATTTCTATTACGAAATCCTTAATTTCGTTAAAAATTTGCTAACAATATTAAGTATTTATAATTGAATTTGATGCTTTTAAAGGAAGTGCATTAATAAATACTTATATAATCCTAGTCTTCAAGATGAAACATTATTATTTATTACTTGCATTTGTAATGTCAATATGTACCGCATGGTCTCAAGATTACAGGCAGATGATCGCTGCTGGTACATACACTGTTGCCGAAATCCAAGCTGTTGCTGAAGCTCATTTTGCTGAAGTCGGCACTGGACGAGGTAATGGCTATAAACCTTACAAACGTTGGGAATATCAAGCCTTAAGAAATGTTGATGAAACTGGGATGCTTAAATCTCCCGAGTTTTATTACCAAGAACTTCAAAATTATAATGAATATATTAATGAAAACTTTCCATTAGCAAGAACGACTGTTGGTGCATGGGAACAGATGGGACCAGATTCATGGAACGCTACTAGCGGTTGGAATCCCGGTGTTGGTCGTATTACGTCAATTGCCGTTGAAGAGACTAATGATAACCACATGATCGTAGGAGGAGAGACTGGAGGTGTATGGAGATCGTTAGATGCGGGTTCGACTTGGACGGTTTTAACTGATGATCTTTCAAATTTGAATGTGTATGCACTCACAATCGATCCTGTTGTAAACACCACTTATTACTGGGGTTCAACTAGCGGAACAATCTTTAAATCTACAGATAGCGGAGCAACCTGGAATGTGCTTAACGATCTAGGACCAGGTAATGTAAACAAAATACTTGTTGATCCTACAAATACGAACAAGTTGTATTGTTCTATAGAAAATGGGGGTATTTTTAAATCGATTGATGGTGGTGTAACTTGGAATCGAATTTCACCAATGGCATCTAATGGATATGATATTGAGTTTAAACCCGACGGACTTTATAATACAATTTATGCTTCTGGTAACGGCGTTTTTATCTCGACTAATTCTGGGGCTACTTTTACACAATTGTCAGGCTTTTTTAGTGGGCCAAAAATGATTGGAACAACTTCAGACGATCCTGAAATTCTTTATGTGTTGGAAGCTTCAGATGGTGCTTTTGGTAATTTGTACAAATCGATAGATTCAGGGATTTCCTTCACAGTTTTAGATCATTTAGGAAAAAATTATTTTGGTTATAGTTCAGACCCGTTAGATGTTCAAGACGCAGGCCTCGGTCAAGCGCCTAGAGACATGGATATTGCAATAAGTCCAACCGATGCTCTTGACGTTCATATTGCGGGTATTAATACGTGGCGATCGACAGATGGAGGTGTAAATTTTTCAATCACATCACAGTGGACACCCGGTGGAGCAGATCAGCAAAATATTGGGTATTGTCATGCCGATGTTGACCTTATTATGTTTGTCAATGATAAGTTATACGCTGGGACTGATGGTGGTATTTTTGTTGCTGAAACGCCAACCGTAGTGAACTCCCAATATTATCGTGATTTGACCGTTGGTCTAGGCGTACGACAATTTTATAAGATTGGAATTAGTCAAACCAACCCTGTTATTGTTACGGGTGGTTCTCAAGATAACGGTACGTCAATTATGGATGCCAATGGCGACTGGACAGATTGGTTGGGTGCTGATGGTATGGAATGTTTTATTGATAAAAACGACAGTAACATCGTCTACGGTACATCTCAATTTGGTAACTTGTATAAATCTGTTAATAGTGGTCAATTCTTAACAGCTATAACGACTCCCGCATCAGGCAATTGGATTACCCCTTTTGAACAAGATCCTAACAACCCAAATACACTTTATACGGGATATCGTAACGTTTATAAATCAATTAATGGAGGTACGTCATGGGAGACTGTATCTCAGGATTTTGGTGGTAATTTAAATCATTTGAAGGTGTCAGATGTTAATGGTAATATTCAATATGCAGCTCGAGGATCTAACCTTTATAAAAATAATTTTGTTGGGGTTATTGATAATTGGAATCAGTTATCAGGTTTTTCTGGTTCAATTAATTCTATAGCAATACATCCATCAAATCCTAATAAAGTGGCCATTGCTACAACTGGAAACCAAAAAGTTTATGTAACAACAAATGGAGGCACTTCATGGGCATCTTATAAATTCAATCTTCCAAATTTTAGTGCACAAGCTTTGGTATGGCATGATAACGGCAACGACGGCCTGTATTTGGGTATGAATTATGGTGTCTATTATATTGATAACACTTTTACCGAGTGGCAACCTTTCAGTAATAATTTACCTAACGTTATTATTAGCGAACTAGAAATTAATTATGAAGATAATAAACTGTACGCGGGAACTTATGGTCGTGGCCTATGGAGAACAAACGTTTTTGATGAGACTTTAAGTGTCGCCGATTTAGAGATAAATTCGATCGCCATGTATCCTAATCCAGCATCCAAAGAAGTAATATTGTCATGGGATAAATCCAGTGAGGTGTCTATTAGGATTTATGATGCCTTAGGTAAGCTCATGTACTTTTCTCGAAATGATAATTTGATAGATCCTAAACGAATTGATGTCTCAAATTATACGACAGGACTATATTTCGTTAAGATAAATAACAACAATGGCGTGGTAACTAAAAAGTTATCAGTCAAGTAAACATTCAAAAATTCATGGATGAAGCCACTATTTTTTAATAGTGGTTTTTCTATTCAATAGCCTACGAAATGCTTTACAAGTTGTAAATTTGCATCTATGGAATTTTCCTCTAAATTACTAGAAAACGCAGTAAACGAAATGTCGCAATTACCAGGGATTGGTAAACGAACGGCGTTACGTTTGGTATTGCATTTGCTGCGCCAGCCTAAGGAGCAAACATTCGATTTTGTTAAGGCCTTGCACGTCATGCGATCTGATATAAAATTTTGTACAAGTTGCCATAATATTAGTGATAACGATTTGTGCGAGATCTGTGCGAATCTCCATCGCACCGAAGAGATAGTTTGCGTGGTAGAGGATATTAGGGACGTTATGGCTATTGAAAACACAAGTTCATTTAAAGGTCTTTACCATGTTTTAGGCGGAAAAATCTCTCCAATGGATGGTATTGGTCCTAATGAGTTGAACATTCAGTCTTTGGTCGAAAAAGTGAAACAAGGCATTATAAAAGAGCTTATTTTTGCTTTGGGTTCAACCATGGAAGGCGATACGACCAATTTTTATATTTATAAGCAAATTCAAGATTATGGCGTGAAAACTTCAACAATAGCCAGAGGTATATCTGTAGGAAATGAATTGGAATATACCGATGAGGTCACCCTTGGCCGAAGTATAATCAATAGAATTCCGTTTGAAGCATCCCTAAAATCTTAGCTGGTATTGAAACTTTCTGTTGTCATATTAAATTATAACGTGCGTTACTTTTTGGAACTTTGTCTTAAAAGTGTTGAGGCTGCAATTTCTAATTTAGATGCTGAAATTATAGTAGTCGACAATAAGTCTTCAGATGGAAGCTGCTCAATGATCAAACAGCTATTTCCGAAGGTAGTATTAATTGAGAACACACATAATGGCGGATTTTCAAAAGGAAATAACATAGGTGTCGCAACGGCAAAAGGTGACTATATCTGTATTTTAAATCCAGATACAGTGGTCGCCGAAGATACGTTCACCACATTACTAAAACATTCACAATCTAAAGAAAATATTGGGATTGTATCATGTAGACTTATTGATGGTAATGGTCTGTTTCTTCCAGAAAGTAAACGAAATATCCCGACGCCTTCTGTAGCGATTAAAAAAATTTTGGGATTATCAAAATCCTACTATGCGTCTCATGTTGACGAGAAAGATTTAGGTAATGTTCCTGTTTTTGTTGGTGCTTTTATGCTCATCAAGCGCTCGATCTATCACGAGGTCAATGGGTTTGACGAAGACTACTTTATGTACGGTGAAGATGCAGATTTATCATATAAAATTATTAAGGCTGGATATGAGAATTTCTATGATGGTAGTACAACGGTTATCCATTATAAAGGTGAAAGCACCTTAAAAGATCGCGTATATGCGAAACGATTTTATGGCGCCATGCAAATTTTTTATAAAAAGCACCTAAGGTCTAACATTTTATTTGACGCTGTAGTATGGTTTGGCGTGAGACTGGTGCCATTATTAAAAAGGACTTCGGAAATCGCCAAAATTAAAATCAATCGGTATGTTATGATTACTTCGGAAAAATCTTCAGAATTAGAAAGCGTATTGCCACAACCACTGAAATTGGAGTCAAAACTAGACGGTTATCTAGCGCACACTGAATATATCCTAGATCAAAATTATCTTGGTTTTAAGGCGATCATCAGCATCATTTCTAACCGACCTAAAAATAGCTTAGTGACCTTTAAAATTCTACCAAAAAACTCTAACTTTATCATTGGAAGTGACAGTTCCAAAAGCAGAGGAGATGTCATAAGATTCGAGATGTAATTATTTGAAAAAATCTCAATAACTGTCTCGATTTTTTATTAATTTTGCAAACTATAAACAAATTATCGACTTTAGATTACATATATGGCAAAGTTTGAACTAAAGCTTCCTAAAATGGGAGAGAGTGTTGCAGAAGCAACGATCACCTCTTGGCTCAAAGAAGTGGGAGATACTATCGAGGCTGATGAAGCGGTTTTTGAAATTGCCACCGATAAAGTAGATAGTGAAGTCCCGAGCGAAGTTGACGGCGTTTTAATAGAAAAACGTTTTGAGGTTGATGATGTCGTGCAGGTGGGTCAAACTATAGCCATTATTGAAATTGATGGTGATGACGATTCTCATCATGATGCTGCGCCAAAAGAAGTCGAAATCGAAGTCAAGCAGGATGAATCTATTGCCGTGGCAGAAGTTGCCCAAACAGTTACTGCTGCAAAAAATACCGTAGCTCCAGTTGTAAGTTCTGGAGATCGCTTTTATTCACCCTTAGTTCGAAATATAGCCAAACAAGAAGGTGTTGAGCAGCAGGAATTAGACAGTATCACAGGGACAGGAAAAGATGGACGGGTTACTAAAAATGATATTCTTGATTATATAGAAGCTAGAGGATCTCAAACAATTTCTGTAAAACAAGAAACATCAAAACCTGAGCCAGCAGCTGCTGCACCAAAATCAGCGCCAGCTGAAACCAAAACGGTTGAGCAAAAACAAAAAACTTCTCCAGTTGTAGCTAGCGAAGGGGACGAAATTATAGAAATGACCAGGATGGGCAAATTGATTGCGCATCACATGGTAGAATCGGTACAAAAATCGGCCCATGTTCAAAGTTTTATCGAAGCCGATGTGACAACGATTTGGAATTGGAGAAATAAAGTTAAAAATGATTTTAAAAAGCGTGAAGGTGAAAACCTCACGTTTACCCCAATATTTATGGAAGCTGTAGCAAAAGCGCTACGAGACTATCCAATGATGAATATTTCGCTTCATGGTGACACCATCGTGAAGAAAAAACATATTAATTTAGGTATGGCTGCAGCATTGCCTGATGGTAATTTAATTGTTCCTGTCATTAAGGATGCAGATCAATTAAATTTAGTAGGTATGACCAAGAAAGTCAATGATTTGGCTGGCCGCGCACGAGATAATAAATTAAAGCCAGATGATATTGCTGGCGGAACATATACTGTGACCAATGTTGGTACTTTCGGAAGCATCATGGGGACACCAATTATCAATCAACCTCAAGTTGGCATTCTAGCCTTAGGTGCCATTAGAAAAGTACCGGCAGTTGTCGAAACTCCTGAAGGTGATTTTATTGGTATTCGTTACCGTATGTTTTTATCCCACTCTTACGACCATCGCGTTGTAAATGGCGCGTTAGGTGGTCAATTTGTAAAAGCCATAAAAGATTATTTGGAAGCTTGGGATGCTAATAGAGAGATTTAAATAATTCTTGAAATGGGTTTTTGAAATGAACAAAGCATTTATACCTTGCCTTTCTTTAGCTTTTTGTAATTAACATTTGTGTCAAAATAAAAATCATGCAACTTAATCTTACCAAGCCTTTATGTTTTTTTGATTTAGAAACCACAGGGATAAATATTACCAATGATCGTATTGTTGAAATTTCCATCTTAAAAGTGCATCCAAACGGAAAAGAAGAAACCTATACCCAGCGTGTTAATCCTACGGTTCCTATTCCTGCTGAAGTCACTTTAGTGCATGGAATTTCAGATGCAGATGTAGCCGATAAACCAACGTTTGAAGAAATTTCCAAGGAGGTTTATCATCTTATAAAAGATTGTGATTTGGGTGGCTTCAATTCCAATCGCTTCGATATTCCGCTGCTTGCTGAAGAAATGCTGCGTGCCAATGTGGATTTCGATATGAAAAACACACAATCCATAGACGTACAGACTATTTTTCATAAAATGGAACAGCGAACACTAGGAGCAGCCTATAAATTTTATTGCGATAAGAGTCTTGATAATGCGCATAGTGCAGAGGCAGATACTATGGCCACTTACGAAGTGTTGAAAGCGCAACTAGATCGATACGAAGATCTTGAGAATGATACAAAGTTCTTGGCAGAGTTTAGCTCACGTAAGAAATTTGCAGATTTTGCAGGCTTTATTACCTTTAATAAAGACAATAAAGAGTGTTTTTCCTTCGGAAAGCATAAAGGAAAACTAGTTACCGATGTCCTGGAAAAAGAGCCAGGTTATTTTGGTTGGTTGCTTAATGCCGATTTTCCGCTCTACACGAAAAAAGTGCTCACCGCTATCAAGTTGAGGGCGTTTAATAATAAGTTGAGCTAATAGCCAAAAGCCAACACCTAACAGCGAATAAAATGAAACTAATTTGCATAGGTCGAAATTATACAGACCATATCGAGGAGCTGCAAAATGAGAAACCAACAGATCCTGTAGTGTTCTTGAAACCAGACACAGCCATTTTATTAAAGAAACAACCATTTTTTATTCCAGATTTTTCTAATGATGTGCATCACGAAGTAGAAGTTTTAATAAAAATCAATAGAGTCGGGAAACACATCGATAAAAAGTTTGCTCATAAATACTATGACCAAATAGGGCTCGGGATCGACTTCACTGCTCGTGATTTGCAGTCACAGTTAAAGGAAAAAGGCTTACCATGGGAAAAAGCGAAAGCATTTGATGGTGCAGCCGTCATTGGTGATTGGTTGCCAAAAACAAACTTCGAAGATTTGAACGCTTTACATTTCAGCTTAAAAAGAAATGACGATACAGTACAAAACGGAAATACCAGCCTCATGCTTTGGAAAATCGATGAAATTATAGAATATGTCTCTAAATATTTTACTTTAAAGATTGGAGATATTATATTTACCGGCACACCCTCAGGCGTTGGTAAAGTTCATGCTAACGATCTATTAAAAGGATATATAGAAGACAAAGAAATGTTTTCAATTACAGTCAAATAATCATGGAGCAACATTACAAATTATATAGAGTTCGGGAATTGGCAGATAATGACAAGGAGTTTATTGCTGCATTAGCTGCGGCATTTTTAGACGAAGTGCCCGAAGATTCACAGCGACTTAAAAAGGCAGTGGCCGAAAAGGATTATTACAATACCTATCAAGCTGCTCATAAAATGAAACCCACGATTGATTTATTTGAACTTGGTGTGCTTGAAGAGCTCATCGTAGTTCAGGATTGGGGTAAGCTCGAAAAATCGGGCGAAGACTGCTCTAAAGAATTAACCTTGGTTATGGATGCCGTTGAGCGCGCATCTTCAGAAATTAAAAGCGACTTCAACTTATAATGCAGGCAGAAATTATCACCATTGGCGATGAGATTCTCATCGGTCAAATAGTAGACTCAAATTCTGCATTTATCGCAAAGCAACTCAATAAAATAGGCGTTTCTGTATATCAAATTACGTCGGTTCAAGATGATAGAACCCATATTTTGAAGGCGTTTTCTGAGGCCGAAGCAAATGCTGATATTATTATCATGACTGGCGGGCTAGGACCAACTAAAGACGATATCACTAAAAAGACAATAGCCGATTATTTTGAAGATACCTTAATTGAAGATGTTTCCGTTAGAAAAAACATTGAGCATATCTGGAAGGTATTTGTCAAAAGACCTGTCATGCAGGTCAATCTTGACCAAGCCCAAGTCCCATCAAAGGCACAAGTATTAATGAACAAATACGGGAGCGCTCCTGGTATGTGGCTGGAAAAGAACAACACAGTATTTATCTCGTTGCCTGGCGTGCCTTACGAGATGAAGGCACTTATTGAAGATGAGGTGATCCCTAAACTTAGAGGACGATTTCAATTTCCATATATTCAACACAAAACATTTTTGACTTACGGTATGGGCGAAAGCACCTTAGCTGAGCGTATCGAAGATTTCGAGAATGAGCTTCCCGATTTTATCAAATTAGCGTATTTGCCAAGTCTAGGTCGCGTGCGGTTGCGGTTGTCTGCAAAGGGAAAGGATAAAAACATGATTGAAGCTGAAATGGAAAAACAGATTCAAAAATTGTTACCACAAATTGATGATATTTTTGCGGGTTTTGAAGAAGATCTTTCCATCGAAGCGATTATCGGGAAGTACCTAACAGAATCGAAATTAACCGTCTCAACTGCTGAAAGTTGTACTGGCGGACTCATAGCCGAGCGGTTTACGGCCAATGAAGGTGCCTCAAAATATTTTAAGGGAAGCATAGTGAGCTACACCAAGGAAACAAAAATCAATGTGCTTAATGTTTCCGAAGTTATAATAAACAAACATTCGGTGGTGAGTGCCCAAGTTGCCGAGTCTATGGCCAACAATGTGAGAGACATGTTCAATACAGATTATGCCATAGCTACGACAGGTAACGCCGGACCAACAAAAGATGACACCGCCGAGGATTTGGGTGTCGTGTATATTGCGATTGCTACCAAGCAAAACGTATATTCAGGTAAATTTAGTTTTGGCAATCACCGTGTGAAAGTGATCAATAAGACAGCCAATAAAGCCTTTGAAATGCTACAAAAAGAAATTTTGAAAAAGTAGTCTTTTTAGTTTGTGAGTATTGCAAAGTTTTATTAAATTTGCACCCTGTTTAAAAAATATCCGTGTGTGATATTCGAATAAGCAAGCAGTATAACATCATATAAAGTTAGAAAGAATGTCAAGAGTTTGTGAACTTACGGGAAAGAAGGCGATGGTTGGAAACAACAGATCGAAAGCTTTGAATAAAACGAAGCGTAAATTTAACGCCAACTTAATCAAGAAACGTTTCTACCTTCCTGAAGAAGATAGTTGGGTGTCTTTGAAAGTATCCACTTCAGCATTGAAGACTATCAATAAAATTGGTATTTCAGCGGCAATAAAAGAAGCGAAATCCAAAGGATTTTTAAAATAATAGCATAACGCGTTAAAGGCACGTACAATGGCAAAAAGAGGAAATAGAATACAAGTTATATTAGAGTGTACTGAGCATAAAGAGTCTGGTCAACCAGGAACTTCTCGTTATATTACTACAAAAAATAAAAAAAATACGCCAGATAGAATGGAGATTAAGAAATTTAATCCAATTCTAAAGCGTATGACCGTTCACAAAGAAATTAAATAATTAGAGTTGTTGTTCATAAAGTCTAAACTTCAAGTTTTAAGCTTTTAAACATTAACTAAGATCTTTACTTATAAAATTATAAAGTCATGGCAAAGAAATCAGTAGCATCATTACAAACAGGATCAAAAAGACTTACTAAAGCAATCAAAATGGTGAAATCGCCAAAAACTGGAGCTTATATGTTTGTAGAGTCAGTGATGGCACCAGAGTTTGTTGATGGGTTTTTAAACAAAAAATAGCTTAAACATTTACTGTTTAATGTTGAACTGCTTTCATATTTGAAAGCAGTTTTTTTATGTCTATATTTGAGTGGATTTATGACAACTTAGCAGTGCAAGCTCAAGGGTAAGGTTGTTGATTAATGATTATGGCGTTACCCTTTATGCCTGTAAAGTTATCAAAACGAAATAGGCATTAAGGGTCAGGCTTTCGGCAGTCGCTTCCCGATAAAAAAATCGGGAGAGCTCCAACAAAGCCTCAATCCTTAACGCAGGACTGGCTTGAACAACAACAAAAAACCAAACAACACCATGAGTTTTTTTAAAAAAATATTTTCATCCGAAAAAAAAGAAACCTTAGATAAGGGTCTTGAAAAATCCAAGACCTCATTTTTTTCTAAGCTTAATAAGGCTGTTGCAGGGAAATCTAAAGTTGATGATGACGTTTTAGATAATCTTGAAGAGATTCTCGTAAGCAGTGACGTTGGTGTCAATACAACCTTAAAAATTATAGAACGCATTGAAGCGCGTGTCGCTCAGGACAAATACTTAGGGACGTCAGAATTAAATCAAATCTTACGCGAAGAAATTGCCAAATTGTTATCTGAAACAAAGTCTGGTGAAGATACCGATTATGTCATTCCTCAGTTGCCAAAGCACGCAGATGGTGTGAAAACACCATACGTACTTATGGTGGTTGGAGTGAACGGTGTTGGCAAAACCACAACAATCGGTAAGTTGGCGTATCAATTTAAAAAGAAAGGCTTGAATGTCGTTCTTGGTGCGGCCGATACGTTCAGAGCAGCTGCTATTGATCAGCTTCAAGTTTGGGCAGATCGTGTGGATGTGCCGATGATTAGGCAAGATATGGGAAGTGATCCAGCCAGTGTTGCGTTTGATGCCTTACAATCTGGTGTGAATCAAAATGCAGATGTTATTATTATTGATACGGCAGGCCGCTTGCACAATAAGGTCAATTTAATGAACGAGCTCACCAAAGTAAAACGTGTCATGCAGAAGGTTGTAGGCGATGCGCCACATGACGTCTTATTGGTTCTCGATGGTTCAACAGGTCAAAACGCATTTGAACAGGCCAAACAATTCACAGCAGCAACAGAAGTGACCTCGTTAGCCGTTACCAAATTAGACGGAACAGCCAAAGGAGGTGTCGTCATCGGGATCAGTGATCAGTTTAAAATTCCCGTAAAGTATATTGGAGTAGGCGAGGGTATTGAAGATCTACAGGTTTTTAATAAATATGAGTTTGTAGACTCCTTTTTTAAATAAATTCGTAACTTTCATCCTAACATTAATTACTTAAGCATGTTTATAAAAATTATAGCCTTCGCAATCGTACTCTGTTTTAGTGTACCTGCTATGTCTCAAAGTTTTGGAGCCTCAACACAGCAGTTGAGTAGATCAACGTATGATATGAATGAGCTGCGAAAGCTCATGAATACAAGAACTAAGAATAATACTTTAGCGTTTAGAGACATTAAGGGTACCCCTTACTTAAGCGACAAATTTGCACTTGGTGAATTTTTTATAAATGACAAATCATATGGTAACTTTAATTTAAGGTACAATATTTATAATGATCAAATTGAAATATTATCCAACGATAGTTTTGACAACCTTAATGATGATGAACCTGATTATGATGCATTCTTGAAAACAGATAATAGCAAGGTGGTTTTAAATGGTAAGACAATAAAATCTTACTTTTTTAATGATGAAAACGGTAACTCAACAAATAGTTATTTTATCGAAGTTAATTCAACAGATAAGTATATACTGCTACTTAGAAAACGATGCGTGTTAACGCCTGCCGAAAAAGCGGCAACCCCTAATCAGGCTGATAGAGCTGCTAAATTCACAATTTATGACGACTACTACATTCTTGATAGGAACGAGATTTATCCAATGCAAATCGAGTTGAATAAGCGTAAATTTCTGAAAGCTTTTCCTAAAATGGCGAACGCCCTAAAGGACTTTATTAAAAAAGAGGATATAAATTTAAAGCAGGAAGAGGATTTAGTACAACTTACTAATTATATGAGCACGCTTTAATTTATAAAGGCCACTAATTACAAAAACGCATCAAAATTTAAGATTTTGCTGCGTTTTGTTTTATGTATACTTTCGATCAATTTATGTATTTTTAATAAAAAAAAGCCATGCGCTATATGTTATATTTTGTGATTGTAATGACCGCCATGTCATGCAAAGACACAAAACCGGCTGACAATGCCCCAATAATCGACGCTTCTCAAACTGAAGTTGACAATCTTCAGGTCGATAATTCTTCTGATCTCAGTGCCATATCGACCAAAACATTCAGGGAATTTAAAGTATTAGATTCGAAGTATATCAATATTGATGAACTTTGGAAACCTTTTAATGAGGAGCTAGACTCTTTTTCCGAAGAAGATTACAGCGCCCTAGAAAGGCTCATCCTAGAACAAAATATACCAACACTTCAAAATCACATTCGTGAAGGTCGACTTAGCTATGAAGCGCTAACAAAATTTTACCTTTATCGTATTAGACAATTTGATCGCGAAAACGAGTTATCGCTTAATGCTGTAATTGCTTTAAACGCCAATGTCATTATAGAAGCCAAACAAAAGGATCGTGACTTTAACAATAACAAAACCTTACACCCAATTTTTGGGATGCCAATCCTCTTAAAAGATAATATCAATGCGAAGTCTATGCCAACCACAGCAGGAGCTTTGGCCCTAAAAAATAATACTACAGGAGATGCCTTTATCGTAAACCAATTAAAATCTAAAGGGGCTTTAATTTTAGGAAAAGCAAATTTAAGTGAATGGGCATATTTCTTTTGTGGTGATTGCCCTAGTGGTTATAGTGCTATTGGCGGTCAAACCTTAAATCCATACGGTAGGAAAACAATAGATACAGGCGGTTCGAGTTCAGGAAGTGGTGTAGCGGTTGCGGCTAATTTTTGTGTAGCAGCGATCGGAAGTGAGACAGCCGGTTCAATTTTATCACCAGCAAGTCAAAACTCGGTAGTAGGATTAAAACCTACCGTTGGCCTGGTAAGTCGCAGCGGGATCATTCCAATTTCTTCAACATTGGATACCGCAGGACCAATTACTAAAAATGTTACCGATAATGCCATCGTACTTGATGCTATTTATGGAAAGGATGTTAACGACGCGAAAGCGATCAATAATGAATTAAAGCGTCCGTATTTTAAAGCACTTCATGATGCAGGTTTTAATGGTGAACGTTTTGGGGTCTTTGAAAGCTTACTTGAAAATAAGCTATACAGCGATGCAGTAGCGATTCTAAAACAAAAGGGAGCTACAATAATTGAGATTAAAGCTTTGGATATCGAATTGCCAGAATTTATTAGATTGCTAAATCTAGATATGAAAGCAGATCTAGTTTCTTATTTTGAAACGTATGGAAATGTAGAAGCAAAATATAAATCAATTGAAGATATCATCGCCTTTAATAAAAGGGATAGTTTAAATGCGATGCCCTACGGACAGCAATTATTCTACGGTATTTCAAAGGACTCAAGTTCTAACTCTGAATTTCTAACACTGAAAAAAACCTTGAAAGCGAATGGAAAACGATTTTTTGACCAGCCAATGAATACTCACAATTTAGATGCCATCCTTTCCATCAACAATTACCATGCGGCAGAGGCTGCGGTTGCTGAGTATCCTGCAATTACAGTGCCCATGGGTTATACTGAGACTGGAGAGCCAGAAGGTTTAACGTTTGTGGGCATGCGTTTAAATGAAAAGCAACTTCTTGAATGGGCTTATGTATATGAGCAAGCCTCTAAGATGCGAAACATGCCAAAAAACTATAACTAATTTGTGAGTGCATTGATTTTTTCCCAAAGCTCATTATCAAATTCGGAGAGTGCAAAATTTTCGTCGTCTGCAACATCTCCCATTCTAATTACCACAAGGTCTTGGCTCGGCACTACATAAATTTTTTGGTCATTTTTACCTAAGGCACAATACATATCGCTTGGTGCGTTTGGAATTAGAGTTCCCGTAAATTCAAATTGGGTTTGTGGTAGCCGATAGGTTGATGTCCCATTGAGCCACCACAAATAGCCGTAAGCCTCATTGATGCTTTGTGATGTGTTGGTAGCGCTATTTAAATATTCCGCAGATACGATTTGCGTCGCGTCCCAAGTACCATTTGCAGCTATAAGTAATCCAAAACGAGCCATACTCCTAGAATTACTCCAATACACGCTAAAATCATTGGCTTGAATCCAAGCGCCTGTCATACCAATGTGATCTTTAAGATTGTTGTCAAAATAGCTGTTCCAGTCTTGATTGCTAGCACTGGCAACAACATCCTGTAATTTGACATAGACGTTATGATACGCCCAGCGCTCTCCAGCATCACTGATATATTCAAGATTTTCTGCGGAAATGTCATCACCAAGACTGTCGTCAAGACCAGAGGTCATGTTTAGTAGATTTTTGTTTGTAATCAAATTTTCTTTGTCTAATGCCATACTGGTCCAACCAGTTCCTATATAGTTGGAAACTTCATCATCAATATTTAAAATGCCTTGATCTTGGGCTATTCCTACGACGGTCGATGTGAGTGTTTTTCCAGCACTCGCCCAATACCATGGCGTGCTGGCTGTATGACCGTTCATATAATGTTCCACAACTAATTTGCCGTTATGAAGAATGATAAAACTTTTAGAATTCTTAGTTTCTAAAAAATCTAAGAGTGGTAGTAGGTTGGCTTCGTTCCAATTCAGTTCGGCCAACGACGATGTTTCCCAAGAGGCAGTAGGATCTAATGGTGGAAAATACATTGGATCTGGCAATTGCTCTAAATCTTCATCTTCAGGAAGTAAGGCTTCATCGCTTGAGCAGTTATATAATTGTAATGCGCAAAATAGAAACAAGATAATTAGGATTGGTTTCATACTAAAGATTTTGGGGTTAGACCATTTCCGTAGAAAAAGGTTTAATCTCTCTAACGCAAATATATCAATTATCATTATGTATCTTTGCATGCTCAAAATTAGGACATGTGGTACTTCATTTTGACAATCGATATTAATTAAAAGTTTCCGTAGTGCCGGAAAGAGATCATGAGAACAAAATCACTTAAAAAAAACAAAATCAACGTTATAACACTTGGCTGTAGCAAGAATGTCTATGACAGCGAGGTTTTGATGGGTCAATTAAAAGCCAGCGGAAAGGACGTTGTCCATGAAGAAGAGGGCAACGTTGTGGTGATTAATACCTGCGGGTTTATCAATAACGCCAAAGAAGAAAGTGTGAATACGATTTTACAATTCATGCAGAAAAAAGAGGCCGGCGAAGTTGATAAAGTTTTTGTGACAGGTTGTTTAAGTGAACGTTATAAGCCAGATCTACAAAAGGAAATCCCAAACGTCGATCAGTATTTTGGAACGACAGAATTACCACAATTACTTAAAGCTTTGGGTGCCGATTATAAACACGAGCTCATTGGCGAACGTCTAACGACAACACCTAAAAACTATGCTTATTTAAAAATAGCCGAAGGTTGTGATCGTCCCTGCAGTTTTTGTGCTATTCCATTGATGCGCGGGAAACATAAGAGTACGCCTATCGAAAATCTTGTGATTGAAGCCGAAAAATTAGCAGCAAGTGGTGTTAAGGAATTAGTATTGATTGCTCAGGATTTGACTTACTACGGACTTGATTTATACAAAAAAAGAAATTTAGCCGAATTACTTGAAAATCTTGTAAAGGTCGAAGGTATTGAGTGGATAAGATTACATTACGCTTTCCCGACGGGTTTCCCATTGGATGTTTTGGATGTCATGAAACGCGAGCCAAAAATCTGTAATTATTTAGATATCCCATTACAGCATATTTCTGATGCCATATTAAAAAGTATGCGTCGTGGCACAACTCAGGAGAAAACGACAAAATTACTGAAGGAGTTCAGAGCAAAAGTGCCTGAAATGACCATTAGAACCACGTTGATCGTAGGGTATCCTGGAGAAACTGAGGAAGATTTTCAAACTTTAAAACAATGGGTAAAAGACATGCGTTTTGAACGTATGGGCTGTTTCACCTATTCTCATGAAGAAAATACACATGCTTATAATTTAGAGGATGATGTACCAGAAGCCGTGAAAATAGATCGCGCTAATCAGATCATGGAAATTCAATCGCAAATTTCATGGGAATTGAATCAGGCTAAAATCGGACAAGAATTCAAGGTCGTTATCGATCGTAAAGAAGGTAACTATTTCATTGGCCGTACCGAATTTGATTCTCCAGATGTTGATAATGAGGTTTTGATCGATGCTACTAACACCTATTTAAAAACAGGTGAGTTCACTAAAGTTAAAGTTATTGAAGCTGAGGATTTTGATCTTTATGCTGAGGTGCTTTCTTAAGAATAATTTTAGAATTCAAGTTGTAGTTGAGAGTTGCAATTATCTTCATACGTTAAGCAACAATCTTCATTTGGAAAATAGGTCATAATCTGCTAAATATGGTATGATTTATGTGTTTCAAAAACGTATGAAATTTTCCATTCTAAACTTAATTTTATGTCTGTTGTTGGCTTCTTGTCAGCAGGTTCAAAAAGTTACAGATGCGATTGTAAACCCTTCTGCTAAAGAGGTGTTTGAACGACAATTTAAAAACAATGACTTGTTATTGGAGCACTACCAAGCACGTTATGAAAAGGCAAAACAGAACACACTTGTTTTAGAGTTGCCTTCCAGTATCACGTCATCAGTTGATTCTTCAGATTTTAAGATTTTGGCCTACACTATCGAACTAAGTCGCGGTGAGCGTTTTAAGATGGTGTCAAATCTTGAGCCAAATAACTTGCAGCTCGCTATTGATGTCTTTCAATTTCAATCTGATTCCGTAGTTTCTAAAAAGCCACAACATTACAATGAGCCTGGAACTAATGCTTTAAGTTTTGACGTTGTCGAGACCAAAGCGTATAAAATAGTCATTATAGTAGATAGCAAACTAGCTCTCGATTTTAGTCTGATTTTCTCGACCGAACCAAGCTTCAATTTTCCCGTTAGTGGTAAAGATAATGCAGCTATTCAAAGTTTTTGGGGAGCTGCTAGAGGAGGTGGAACACGTTCTCACAAAGGCATCGATATTTTTGCGAAGCGCGGCACTCCTGCAGTTGCCTCCACCGATGGCTTTATTTCTAATACAGGGAATCGTGGATTAGGCGGAAAACAGGTTTGGCTTCGGGATGGCATATTTGGACAGTCTTTATACTACGCGCATTTAGACAGTATTGCGGTGTCTGCTGGAAGTCGAGTTAAACGTGGAGATACGCTAGGCTATGTTGGCAATACGGGAAATGCACGCACTACGAGTCCTCATTTACATTTCGGAATTTACACGCGATCTGGAGCTGTCGATCCGTTACCCTTCGTGAAAATTCAAAAGCCAGTTTCTTTCGACGAAGCTAAAATTTATTCCGAAGGAAAAACACGTTTAAAAATTAATGAATTAAGAGTTGGTGCTGGTGTCAAAAACCAGAAAGTTCAAGATCTCGATGCGGCCGTTGAAGTTGAGGTTTTAGCTAGAACCAATCGCTGGCTTCACCTTAAAATCAATGATAGTCTAGAAGGCTTTATGCATGAATCTTTGGTTTTTGAAGTAAAACCAATCTCATCAGGCAATAGTACTGAGAGCGAACTATAAAAAAAAATGCTCGCTTCTAAACTTAAAAGTTCATACTTCAATGTTTAGAAAGGAGCATTGATGATGCGCTGCGATTGAAAAATTTATGCTTTCATATCAATTACATATCTATAACGAACTTTTTCTTGATTGACTTTCTTAAAGGCTTCGTTGACATCTTCAATCTTTATCATTTCTACTTCTGGATGAATGTTGTGCTTGGCACAAAAATCCATAACATCTTGTGTTTCTTTAATACCACCAATAAATGAACCGCCCAGTTGACGCGCAAACATCGCAACATTCATATTGTTTGTTGGTTCTTCGTATGGTCCCAATAATCCAACTGTGACCAAACTTCCTCTTGGCGCAATAAGATTTACATAAGGGTTGACATCAAAAGCTTCTGGTATGGTCACCAAGATAAAATCGAACTTCATTTGAGCGGCTTCCATGTCTTTTTCATTTTCTGAAATAATCACATCGTCTGCGCCTAATTCTAAAGCATCTTTTCTTTTTGATTCTGAAGTTGTGATTGCGGTCACTTTAGCTCCCATTGCTTTGGCAATCTGCACACCCATGTGTCCTAATCCTCCAATACCAACAATGGCCACGGTATCACCTGCTTTTACGTTCCAATGTTTTAAAGGCGAATAGGTCGTTACGCCAGCACACAAAATAGGGGCTGCTTTTTTAATATCTAGAGCTTTTGGTATATTTATTAAAAAGTCTTCTGTAGAGACAATATGACTGGCATAACCTCCATAGGTATTGAAATCAGAATCTGGATCGGCAAAATAACCGTTGTAAGTCATTGTCGCTCCATGAGGTCCTGTACAAAACTGCTCCTCATCTTTTTTGCACTGGGCACAAGTTTGACAGCTATCGATCATACAACCAACACCAACAAGGTCTCCTACCTTAAATTTGCTCACCTTTGATCCAGCTTTCACGATTTTACCAATATTTTCGTGTCCAGGTACGCAAGGGTAACGTGTATTGTTCCAATCGTTGGCGACTTGATGAATATCACTATGGCAAACACCAGCATATAATATATCGATGATGACTTCATTGTCCTTGATCATAGGACGCTCAACTTCCATTTCAACTAAAGTCGTGTTTTTTTCTCCTTTGGCGCCATAGGCCTTTACTGTAAAACTGTCGCTGTTGTATGCAATATCTTGATTCATTATTTTGTAAGTTTTAAATTATTAGCTTCGGAAACATGAGCATTGCACTTGTTTTCAACTCAAGTAAAATGCCTCATAACCGCATGATGACCAAAGTTAGCTAAATGAAGACCTAACTAAAATGTCAATGTTAACGCAAACGAAGATGATATTGATTGATAAGGACATAATCAGACAAAAGACTTCATGGTAGATAAAATAAGAGGTCTATTCAAATTTGTTGCGGTAGGTGTTAAGAACTGATACACAAAATTTTACAACAGAGTTCACGGCTAATACAGTGGTGTGATTAAAAACAATTAAAAAGTATTACGAGCTTTAAGCGACGACTGTTGTGTTTTATGTTAGGTAAAGCTGTTGGTAAACATTGCCGCTGGCTAAACTGTAAGGTTATTTAGAAATCCATGTGTTTATAAAATTATTTGGCGTATTGCTTTCTTATATCAAAATGACATTGTGAAGACCAATATTTTTTATCACATGCGATAAAGTTCTAAATCATATGTCGTGGCTCAATTTTATAATTCTGCTAAATTATTATTTACAAAGAATATGGCGTTCACAAAAAATAGTTTTCCATTTTCCCAAAAGCTTCTAAACATGATGTTATCAACCATGTAAATTGCGCTGCCTTTACCTATCGGTTGTTCACCAAATATGAGAGAGTTCTTTAATTTTGGCATTATGCGTTGTCCTGCAAAACCCGAGACATTTTTTGGAGATTCGCCTAAATAAGCGACGTTGTAGCCTTTTTCTAAAAGACCGTAAGACGAATCGCTCAATTTTAGTGTAAAATAATGGTCATCATACCCAAAAGCCATCGGGTGCGTATCGTCTACATCACTCTTAAATATAGCGCCAGTGATAAGATTTTTTGTGTTTTGTCGTTCTCTATCTGCATATTTTAAGCGCATATCTGCATCTTTATCTAGCGAATCCTCTTTGCTTTCGTTTCGTTTCAATCCGAAATCAGTTTTCCCAGTAAAACTCTTGAGCGCACCATTTATGGCAATCAATTTACCACCAGATTTGATCCAATTCTTCAATTTATCGATCATAGCATCATTGAAAAGACTACTATAATAACCATTTGGCATAATGAGTATATTATAATTTGAAAGATTGATGTTGCTGAGATCATTTGTATTTACAGAGGTCACTGCATATGATAGTTGTTTTTCGAAAAAATGCCATAACTCACCGTAGCTGTAAGGCGATGTGCCTTCGCCAGAAAGTAAAGCGATTTTTGGGGCATTAATTAATTTGACGTCTGGAGATCCAAAATCTGGACCAGATGTTGAGAATCCCGAGTTTATAGGATGTAAAACTCTGTTATGGGTAAATGCGATATCGACCATTTTGTTGTCAAAATTCTTGATGCCTTTATTGTCGCCACGCGTTATAAGTAAAGTACCTCTATCAAAGGTTTTATCCTGAGCTGTAAAAGGCTTTTCAGTAAATCGAACCTTAAATTTGGCTTGTACTAGATCTGCCATAAACCTGGCATCTTTCATGCTATTCCACTCTACAACATAAGCTGCTGCCCCAGAATTTGGTATACCGCGAGGAATACTCTTGTAGATATTAGGATCAGTTTGTACCAATGCTTTACTGGCAATGGCATCTAAACCATAGGCGTAAGGCACACTCCAAGCCGTAATGTCATAGGTGAGCGAATCGCTTAATTTGGCATTGGGCTCAAAAAGGACTTTTACCATTTTTCCTTTAGGTTGGTTCGTGCTTACCACTAAATCTTTAGAAAACGTCTCTTTTTGACCCTCTTTAGAAGATGTATAATCGTAACCGCTTACCTTTCCGTTTCTTGCAAATCCATAAGCAATCTCATGTTGATCTAGAAGATTGGTCAAGGCTTCAATTTTATCCTTGTGACCTTTGAGAACATAACTTTTATATACCATCTTGGTGTTTTGAAAAAACGTTTTAAATTCTGACGTCAACTTTGTAGCGTTTTTAGAGGCCATCTCAATGGTAGATAAACCAGTCGTGGTGTGGTGGGTTAAGCGATCAACTAACGTTAATTCTATACCCTCGTCATTTAAAATTCCTAAGCCTGCTCGCCCATGTCCTGCCTGTTCATACGTCATCCCAATGGCACCCATATAAGTAGGATAGGTATCACCATAACTAGGATACAAAAGATCAAAGCGTTCTCTGGTAAAATAAAGCCAACCTGCTGCATCAAAATATTGCGCGTGATTTTTACCTATTTGAGTTTGAAATTCACGCTGCCAATCGGTAATCACCTCATGAAAAGGCTCAGCGGCTGGCGCAAAATAATACGGCTCATTTATACCTTGTTCGTGAAAATCAACATGAATGTGCGGCATCCATTTGTTGTATACTTTTAGACGAGAAGCCGATTCTACTTGTGTTGCCCATGCCCAATCTCTATTTAAATCAAACAAATAGTGATTTGGTCGTCCGCCTGGCCATGGTTCATGATGCTCGCTAGCATTTTGATCAATATTGTAAGGTAAGCTTGCCGTTTCATTGAACCAATTGCCGTAACGATCGCGACCATCAGGATTGATACATGGATCTATAATGACCACTGTGTTTTTTAACCAGTCTTGTTTTTCGGTAAGTAACTTATAGATGGTACTCATGGCGGCTTCGGTGCTCGATGCCTCATTACCGTGTACATTATAACTCAACCAGACAATAGCAATATCATTGGGATTTCCGTCACCTTTTATAATCCCTATGTTTTTTAGGTTATTCTTCCTTATATCTTCAATATTGCTTAAATTTTCCTCGGAAGAAATATAGGCCAACATCAAAGGTCGTCTTTCATTTGTTTTGCCGTAGGTTTCTAATTTAACTTGTTTAGGGTTTTCGCTCTGTACATGATTAAAATAATCGACAACCTCATGGTGTCTCGTAAATTTAGTACCAATATCATAGCCTAAAAATTGTGATGGCGACTGCAAGCTTTGAGCTAGTGCTATCGATGTTAGTAACAAGGTTGAAAAAAGTAAGAGCTTATGACGCATAAATTAGAACGTGTTAGTTGAACAGTAAATATAGCAAGAGCGTTTCATTAACTAAAATTTAGGACTCAAAAAAAACCAAGAACCTTATCTTTATCCACCAATTGAATTAGAACTATGCCAACCGACTTTATTCCGTTTAGAGATACCCATTATTTCTCAAATTTTATTTGTGATTATTTAGATGAAAAAGATACATTAAAAGAGCTTTACAATCGGTTTCCAAATCTAGATAACTTTGAAGCGCAAATTGAAGAGAAACAAGGGTCGTTTCAACAGGATTCGAGATCTGAATTAGTACACGTACTTAAAGATCAATACGCAAATTTAAACACGAGTGAAATAACGTTAACACATATTGAATCCCTAACATCTGTCGATACGTTTACCGTTACAACAGGGCATCAATTAAATTTATTTACAGGACCATTATACTTCCTCTACAAGATTATTTCAACCATAAAGCTTACCAAACAACTTAAGCAAACTTACCCTAATTATAATTTTGTGCCAGTGTACTGGATGGCATCAGAGGACCATGACTTTAATGAAATCAATTATTTCAATTTCAAAGGAAAAAAGATAAGGTGGAACTCCGAGCAAACTGGAGCCGTTGGTCATTTTAGTACAAAAGGCTTAGAAGACGTTTTTGATGTGTTTTCTTCGGAAATGGGACTGGGAAAAAATGCAGAGCAGTTAAAGTCTTGGTTCAGGAATGCATATATTGAACATGACAACTTAGCTGATGCCACACGTTATCTCGCCAATGAATTATTTGGATCGTACGGATTGGTAATACTGGATTCTGACCATACAGACTTAAAGAGACTGTTTATTCCGCAGATGAAAAAAGAGTTGATTGAACAAACAGCGTTTAAAAACGTCACCCAAACTAATGGGATCTTAGAAGCGCTGGGTCTAAAAATTCAGGTAAATCCTAGAGATATAAATTTTTTCTATATCAAGGATGGTTTGCGCGAACGCATTGTTGAGCACGACGATGTGTATTCAGTTATTGAGACCGATATCGCGTGGTCTCAAACTGAGCTACTCGCGCATCTTGAAGAATATCCAGAGCGCTTTTCTCCAAATGTCATTATGAGGCCACTGTACCAAGAAGTGATCTTGCCCAACCTCTGCTATATTGGTGGTGGTGGGGAAATGATCTATTGGTTGCAGTTGAAATCTAATTTTGAAGCACAAGGCGTCACGTTCCCGATGTTGCTGTTGCGAAATTCGGCCTTAGTGAAAACCGAAAAACAAGCTGAAAAACTTGAGAAACTCCATATTTCAGACGGTGATTTATTTTTAGATAGAAATAGTTTTATCAATAAAAAGGTGCGAAAAATCTCGAATATTGATATCGATTTTTCTGAGCAAATTACGCACCTTGAATCTCAATTTAAACATCTGCATGAGCTGGCTAAACAAACTGATAAATCGTTTTTGGGCGCTGTAAAAGCTCAAGAGGTAAAACAAATAAAAGGCTTAAAGCATCTCGAAAAGCGATTGCTAAAAGCCCAAAAACGAAAACTGGCCGATGAGATCAGTCGGTGTACCGACCTACAAGAACAACTATTTCCTAATGGTAATCTACAAGAGCGTACTGTTAATTTCTCAGAGTTATATCTTGAATATGGTGAGCAATTAATTCTGCACGTAATGAAAGCTTTACAACCTTTAAAAGGAGATTTTACGATCATCACGCTATAAATAGCGCCTCGTTAAATTGAAGTAACGTCTAAGTATTCGTGTTCGTCGTATATCTAGTACATCAAATCTACGCTATATGAAAACGTTATTTTTTACATTAATATGTTTTGGCTACTCTTTTTTAGGTTACTCACAATCCAAAATCCTTGTGTTTCACGAAACCAATCAGTTTAGACAAGGCTCAATTACTTCAGGCATTGATATGTTTGAAAATTTGGGCAATGAAAATAATGAGTGGATTACCGATAATTCTCAAGACTCCTCTGTGTTTACAGATGCCAATTTACAGCAATATGATGCGGTTGTGTTCTTGAACACCTCGGGAAGTGATGAGACGGGAAGCGATGGTGATCTTTTAACATCTTCGGAAAAATTAGCACTAGAAAATTTTATAGCTAACGGAAAAGGATTTATAGGCGTGCACGCAGCAACAGACACCTATCGCGATGGCAGTTGGCCATTCTATAATGAATTGGTTGGTGGGATCGTGCAAACAAACCCAAACCACACCAGTAATAATTACAATGCCGATTTAGTAGTTTTAGCTGATAATATAATTATAGATTTCTTAGGGCCTGTGGGAAGTATCTGGAACAAAAATGAAGAATACTATTATTGGGAGCAAAATGGCGGACAACTAAGTGCAACCAATATAGTTTTACTAGAAGTAGAGCAAACTGGAAATGAAACCTACGATGCTGCCAGACCAATAGCATGGTTTAAAGAAAGTATGACGTACGATGATGATAATGATAACAGTACAGCTAATATAACACTTACGGGTTTTAGATCGTTTTACACCGCTTTGGGTCATAATAACAGTGATTATGAAAGTAATACCAATTTTAGGACGATGCTAAAAAATGCCACGCTTTGGGCAATAGGACAAGAGACGTTAAATGTAACAGGTCAAGACATTGAAAATTTTAAATTATTTCCAAATCCTGTTGAGCACGTTGTAAATATAACCGTGGCAAATTCTGCATTGGTCACCTCTATCACAGTGTACAATGAATTAGGTCAACAAATAATGCATAAAAAAATAAATACTACGCCTGTGACTAAGCCATATGCTCTTGATATTAGTGCACTGGATCAAGGCATTTATATTCTCAAACTAATGCATGACAACAAGAATTCTTATTTTAAATTTATAAAAAAATAGGTGCCAAATAAGTTGGCTCGTGAGCTACAAACTGTTAATAATTACATCAAAAAATCGCTGACGGTAAATCTCCAATCTGAAATCAATTGTTATTTTTGTACATGCAACACAACAAAGTCCTCATATTAGATTTCGGATCGCAGTACACACAGCTTATTGCCCGCAGAGTTAGAGAGTTAAACATTTACTGCGAAATCCATCCTTTCAATAAGATACCATCAGATGTAGATAGTTTTAAAGCTGTCGTTTTATCAGGTAGTCCAAACTCGGTAAGAGGAGAGGATGTACTTCATCCTGATCTTTCCAAAATTCGAGGAAAATTACCACTGCTCGCTGTTTGTTATGGCGCACAATATTTAGCGCATTTTGCTGGAGGAGAAGTAGCAGAATCCAATACCCGAGAATACGGACGTGCTAATTTAGAGTTCATTAAAGCTGATGAAGACTTTTTTGAGAATATCCATAAGGGCAGTCAGGTGTGGATGAGCCATAGTGATACTATAAAAAAATTACCAACCAATGCTGTGCTTTTGGCAAGTACAGAAGATGTGGAGCATGCCGCTTTCAAAATTGAAGGCGAAGCAACTTACGCGATCCAATTTCATCCTGAAGTATATCACTCCACCGATGGTCATCAACTACTGCATAATTTTTTAATCACAATTGCTAGAATAGAACAAGACTGGACACCGCAATCATTTGTAGAAGAAACGGTAGACGAGTTAAGGGCAAAACTAGGGAATGATAAGGTTGTATTAGGGTTGTCTGGAGGCGTAGATTCGTCAGTAGCCGCCATGTTGTTGCATAAAGCTATTGGCAAAAATCTCTATTGTATTTTTGTGAATAATGGTTTGCTTCGGAAAAATGAGTTTGAAGATGTCTTGCGCCAATATGAAGGAATGGGGCTCAACGTTAAAGGGGTTGATGCTTCGGCACGCTTTTTGGACGCTCTTGCCGGTAAGAGCGATCCTGAAGAAAAGCGCAAAACCATTGGGCGTTCGTTCATTGAAGTTTTTGATGATGAAGCCAACCACATCCAAGATGTGAAATGGTTAGCGCAAGGTACCATTTATCCCGATGTTATTGAAAGTGTATCGGCAACTGGTGGCCCTAGCGCTACGATTAAAAGCCACCATAATGTAGGAGGTTTGCCCGATTTTATGAAGCTCAAGGTTGTTGAACCTTTAAGAGCATTGTTTAAAGATGAGGTGAGACGCGTTGGCGCATCTATGGCGATGGATTCGCAATTATTGGGACGCCATCCATTTCCAGGTCCAGGCTTAGCGATCAGGATACTTGGCGATATCACTCCCGAAAAAGTACGAATCCTCCAAGAGGTTGATGCCGTATTTATCAATAATCTACGATCTTGGAACCTTTACGACAAGGTGTGGCAAGCAGGAGCCATGTTGCTGCCTGTAAATAGTGTTGGCGTTATGGGAGATGAGCGTACTTATGAAAAGTGTGTTGCGTTGAGAGCAGTAGAAAGTACAGATGGGATGACTGCCGATTGGGTGAATCTTCCTTATGAATTTTTACAGAAAACCTCCAATGAAATTATCAATAAAGTAAAAGGTGTGAATCGCGTGGTTTATGATATTAGTTCTAAACCGCCTGCAACTATTGAATGGGAATAACAAACAGTCGGCGTTTATATTATCGGCTTATAATGTCTCGTATTCTGAATAGTATGTGTGATGTTCCCTTTAGTGCTTGAAATAAAAAGGAATTCGGCCGTTCAAAACTTAGGTTTTAGCTGAGATTAACAATAAAATGAAATAGTTGTGATCAACTAAAGTTTCCGAAGAAAAGGAGATTCATAAAAAAAATTAAATGAAAAAACTCATTCTTATACTTGTCTTTTTGATATGCAGTCGCTCTGCAAAGGCACAAGATTATAAAACGCATACGGTAAAAAAAGGTGAAACAATCGAAAGTATTGCCAAGCAATATTTAGTGACGGCTTTTGATCTTTATGCGCTCAATCCTGACGCTAAAAAGTCATTTGGTGAGAACAAGATCTTGATTATCCCAACATCACGGGTTAAAAACGATCCCATTCCTGAAACTAAAAAAGAGCCTGTTGGCTTTAAAACACACAAAGTTAGGCGTAAAGAAACGCTGTACAGTATTTCTAAAAAGTATAGTGTAGAGATTGAGGATATAAAGAAATACAATACATCATTATATTCTGAAAATCTTCGGAAAGGTGATAGAATTCAAATCCCTAAGTTTAAGACAACGGTTCATAAAGTGTCTTTAAATAATACGGTAAAAAAATACAAAGTGCTGCCAAAAGAAGGCAAATGGCGTGTAGCCTACAAATTTGGAATTACGGTTCCCGATCTTGAAGCGTTGAATCCTGATCTTTCTGAAGTGTTGCAACCTGGTCAAGAAATCAATGTTCCCAATATTGATAATACTGAGGAAAAAGCGGTTGAAGAGCAATTTCAATACTATACCATTTTAAAGAGTGAAGGCTATATGGCGCTCAATCGAAAATTAGGAGTGACCCAAGAACAATTAGAGAAATTGAATCCCGAATTGAAAGATGGCGGACTCAAATTAGGGATGGTCTTAAAAGTGCCTGCAGATGCGAAAACAGTGAGCGTTGTTGCAGATCTAAAAAATACCGATCTTTCTAAAAAACTTGTTAATTTAAAACAGAAGAAAATAGCCTTGATGCTACCGTATCGTTTAAACCGTCTCGATGTAGACTCGGTTAAAGCTACTAAAAAAGCGATGAAAAAAGACGCGATATTGTCTGTGTCCTTAGATTTTTATGCTGGTGCCCTGATGGCGATTGATTCTGCAAAACAATTGGGAGTTTCAACCTATTTAAAAGTGTTCGATACCCAAAACAATGCTAGGCAGATTACCAAAATCTTAGATGATAATGATTTTTCAGATTACGATGCGGTTATTGGCCCGTTGTTATCTAAAAATTTAGATATTGTTGCTTCAGAATTGAAAAAGAATAATATCCCTGTGTTGTCTCCCTTAACAATGCCAACGCAGTTGTATGAAAATGTATTTCAAACGGTTCCTTCAGATGATTTACTGGAAAAGACAATCATGAATTTTGTGAAATCAGATTCATTACCAAAGCATATCGTGGTCATTGCAGATTCTAAACATAAAGCAGTAAGTGATCGTTTGCTAGGTCAATTTCCTTCAGCAAAACAATTGTTCTCGAGAAAAGATAAAGAAGGAGAAGAAGCCTATTTTATTTACCAAAATGATCTTGCAAATGCATTCAAACCCGGTAAAAATATTGTATTCCTTGAAACAGACAATGAAGGTTTTGCCTCTAATGTAATTAGTGTTGTCAACGGTATGGCCATTAAAAATATTGAAATTATTTTAATGACCACCAATAAGAACAAGGCTTTTGAAGGTCGCGAAATTTCTAATTATCATTTATCCAATTTGAAATTTCATTATCCATCGCCTAATAGAACTACCGATATCTCGACGTCAAATAATTCTTTTGTAAGAGCCTATAGACGTCAATATAACGTGAGCCCCAACAAATATGCTGTTCGCGGTTTCGATCTTACCTTGGATCTGCTCTTGCGTTTGGCCAGTAAAGATGATCTGTTCGAAGCATCAATAGATACTCTGGAAACGGAGTACGTTGAGAATAAATTTCGATACACCAAGAAATTATTTGGAGGCTATTATAATGAAGCCGTGTACGTGGTGAAATACGACGATTTAACTATAGTAGAAGCAAAATAATGACCTCAAAAGCAACTTATCTCGGCAAATTAAGAACAGAAAGTGTTCATCTCAAATCAAACGCCTCATTTCTCACCGATGCGCCTGTAGACAATAAAGGCAAAGGAGAAGCGTTTTCACCTACAGATACTATCGCCACTGGATTAGCGAGTTGTATCCTAACTATAATGGGTATTAAAGCCGAAGAAATGAATTTGGATATAACAGGAACTGCGGCTCATGTTACGAAAACGATGGCCAGCGGTCCACGACGAATTTCTAAGATTGACATTGTTTTTGATTTGCCATTTGAAGCCGATGAAAAGACAAGAACCATTTTAGAACGCGCGGCAGTCACCTGTCCCGTTTATTATAGTTTGAATACTGATATTGAAAAGAATCTCCAATTCAATTGGAAATAAGGCCATAATTCATCATGCGCTTTTTCATCATTTTTTATTTATTTCTAAATTCATTAAACACCGATGTCGTCATTCAATGGCATGAAAGCGTGAGTTTGTCATGGACCGATTTTAGAGGTTCTGTAGAATCTAATACAGATGCGGTTGCCGTTACAGCTTCAGGCATTACTTTCTCATTTTCGGTGAAAGAATTAAATGACGAATACGTAAGTTTTGAGGTTAAGGCAAATGCTCATTTTTATCCAGATAAATCATGGTATAATAAAGAAAAAGGAAACGATCATATTCTTGCTCATGAACAATTGCATTTCGATATTACCGAACTTCACGTTCGAAAATTACGATATGAGGTGTCAAAGCTCGAAATATCTCAAAATATAAAAATAGAATTAAGGCATTTGCATGACGCTATAAATTTTGATTTGGCTCAAATGCAACATGCGTATGACAGTCAAACAGAAAACTCAATCAATTATGAGCAACAGTTGTTATGGAGTGAACACATAAAGAAAGAACTCAAAAAATATAGAACCTTTCGCTCTCAATAATATGCTACAGCCAGATAAAAATTTTCTTATCAATTTAGCACATACGAAAATGCCGTTTGGTAAGTATAAAGGTTACTATTTAATTGATCTGCCAGAATATTATGTGGTTTGGTACCACAATAAAGGCTTTCCACAAGGTAAATTAGGAGATATGCTTACCCAAGTATACGAATTGAAATTAAACGGATTGGAATATTTAATTCGCGATATCAAAGAGCGTTATCCCATGTGATTTCTCACTATGAGTTTTTAAAGACGAGAAATTATAATAGAGTTAATCCCTTAATCGATAAAGCGCGTTAAAATACGTTAACCTGCGTATATTTGTCACGTTAATCCATAACGCCCCTCATCATGTTAGACATTATTATAGGTATTATTTTAGGCCTCATCGGTTTCGCTATTATTAAAATTGTTTTTAGAGAGACGCTCTCAGTAAAGTTCAGCTGGAAGTCGTGATAAGATTTTGATGACATTGCTTTTTTTCTTGCTACCCAAAAGCGCTCCTTGCATTTACATTAATATATAGGTGCTTTGATAAGTTTCATTTCTTGAAACTTTTTATTATCGTATGCATCTTTATTTTTAAAATTCTCTAATTTATCTATAGAATGCGCTCATATCTCTTCTTTTTTTTTAGGTCATGATACTATGCCTTTAAAAATAGTGACAATAGAACAAATTTCCTCTTATTTAAGGTTGACAGTCAAAAGTGAGATGAGCTTACTATAAACAAAGCGGAAAACAATACGATAATAACTATTTAAATTTTGTAAATTTGCTTGCGTTTAACAGCGCAACATGACAACTACTAAATACATCTTTGTAACAGGAGGAGTTACCTCATCACTCGGTAAGGGCATAATCGCCGCTTCTCTAGCCAAACTCTTACAGGCTCAAGGTTATAGAACCACGATTCAAAAATTAGATCCTTACATTAACATTGATCCGGGCACGTTAAATCCATATGAACATGGTGAATGCTACGTGACCGATGATGGCGCTGAAACCGATTTGGACCTTGGCCATTACGAACGATTTTTGAATGTACCAACCAGTCAATCCAATAATGTGACCACTGGTCGAATTTACCAAAGTGTCATAGATAAAGAGCGTCGTGGTGAGTTTTTGGGTAAGACTGTACAAGTTATTCCTCACATTACAGATGAAATCAAACATCGTGTTCAAATTTTGGGTCAAACGGGAGATTACGATATTGTTATTACTGAAATAGGCGGAACAGTAGGTGATATTGAGTCATTACCTTACATTGAAGCCGTGCGTCAATTAAAATGGGATTTAGGTGAAAGTAATGCCATTGTAATTCATCTTACGCTCATTCCTTATCTTTCTGCAGCAGGAGAATTAAAAACAAAACCTACGCAGCATAGCGTAAAAACATTAATGGAAAGCGGTGTTATGGCAGATGTTTTAGTCTGTCGTACAGAACACGAATTGCCAGATGAGATTCGCCATAAACTCGCGAAATTTTGCAATGTTCGTCCAGAAGCCGTTATTCAATCTATTGATGCGTCAACCATCTACGATGTGCCTAATCTCATGTTGGAGCAAGGTTTAGATAAGGTTGTCTTAAAGAAATTAATGCTCAAAAGTATCGCGCCAGACTTAACCCAATGGAATCAATTTTTAACACGCCATAAAAATCCTAAGGGAGAAGTTATTATCGGACTCATTGGAAAATACGTTGAACTTCAAGATTCATATAAATCCATATTAGAAGCGTTTATACATGCTGGAGCAGAAAATGAGGTTAAGGTTCAAATAGAATCTATTCATTCCGAATATATAACAGAAAAAAATGCCGGTAAAAAACTGAAACATCTTCACGGCGTTTTGGTTGCGCCTGGGTTTGGAGAACGAGGTATTGAAGGTAAAATTGCAGCGGTAAGATACGTACGGGAACATAATATTCCTTTTCTGGGAATTTGTTTGGGCATGCAAATGGCAGTGATTGAATATGCTAGAAATGTCTTAGGTTTACAAGATGCAAATTCTACTGAAATGGATGAAACCACTACAAATCCAGTCATTGATTTGATGGAATCCCAAAAAGATGTCATCAATAAAGGCGGCACCATGCGATTAGGGGCTTGGGACTGTCAATTAATCGAGGGCAGCACTGCTAAAAATATATACGGGACATCTATTGTGAAAGAACGTCATAGACATCGCTATGAATTTAACAACGGCTTTAAGCAGCAACTAGAAGCTAGCGGTATGAAAGCTACGGGTTTGAATCCAGAAACAGGCTTGGTGGAGATCATAGAAATTCCATCACACAATTGGTTTGTTGCCGTGCAATATCATCCAGAATATAAAAGCACGGTTGCCAATCCGCATCCACTTTTTGTGGCATTTGTCAAGGCAGCCCTAAATTATAAAAACTAACAATCGTGTCACTATGGCACAACAGTAATAGTGGATAGCTTTTTGATAATCGCTAGACAACATCTCCAAACCAATCGGAGTATCTAAATTATACCAATGGAAGAAAAAAAGTTCGACGCAAAATCGATTATAGGATTTGTTCTTATCTTCGGAATACTACTCTTCATGATGTGGCAACAACAGCCTACACCTGAAGAATTAGCAGAACAAGAAAAACAAGCACAGATTGAGGCCGATAAAAAAGCTGCAACCGAAAATAAAAAAGTCCTAGATAAGACTTCGAAAGTCACTACTGCCGAAGATTATACGCTCGGCAACACTAACGATTCGCTGAAGGTAGAGGCATTAAAAAGTAAATTGGGAGCTTTTGCTTATGCATCGACATTGCCATCAGCAAAAAATGGAGCCACATCGGTAGAAACCGAGGTGTTGGATCTGAAATTTAGTAATAAGGGTGGTTTTATTTCCGAAGTGATATTAAAGGAGTTTGTTGATTTCGATTCCATTCCTATTGCTTTAATCCAAGATGCAAACGAGTATTTTAATATTACGTTTCCAACAGCCGATAACCGAATTTTAAACACAAAAGATCTTTATTTTCAACCCACAGTTAGCAAGAATGGAGATAATACCGTGGTTTCGATGAAGCTGAAGGTTTCTGAATCTAAATTTTTAGAATACCGCTACGAGCTAAAGCCAAAAGAATATATGATCGATTTTTCAATTCGATCTGAAGGTTTAAATACTGTAGTCAACAGTTCACAAGAAATCAATCTTGATTGGAGATTAAAGACGCACCGTCATGACCAAAGTATCACTTACGAAAACCGTTATACGCGATTAACATACATGTACGATGGTGAAAAGATTGATAAGCTTGATCAATCTGGAGAAGATGATGAGGTTATTGAAGATGTACGTTGGTTATCTTACAGACAGCATTTTTTTAGTACTATCCTTGTTGCCGATAAACCATTTGGTAAAGCTACGATTGCATCGAGCGATTTGGTGCAGGATGAAGAAATTGATACGTTGTTCACCAAAGAATTTTCATCAAAATTACCATTGGCATTTAATAATGGAGAGGCCGATAACAAATTTCAATTGTATTTTGGACCTACTGATAGTAAGACCTTAAAGCAATATGATTACGACTTGGAAGAGAGTATTCCATTTGGTTGGGGTATTTTTGGGTGGATCAACAAGCAACTGTTTATTCCCTTGTTTGCATTTTTGAGCGGATTTTTACCTTACGGAATTGCCATTATTGTCATGACCATATTGATCAAATTGATGATGTCATTTGTGCAATACAAGCAATTTTTGTCTCAGGCTAAAATGAGGGTATTAAAACCTGAATTGGACGAAATTAGAGCGAAGCATAAAGATAACAAGATGAAGGCCCAGCAGGAGACGATGGCGCTTCAAAATAAAGCGGGTGCCAGTCCGCTAGCGGGTTGTTTGCCTGGTTTGATTCAATTACCAGTGTTTTATGCACTGTTTATGTTCTTTCCAACGGCATTTGATTTACGTCAAAAGAGTTTTCTTTGGGCAGATGATTTATCGTCCTACGATGTCATTGCCGAATTGCCCTTTACAATTCCACTATATGGAGATCATGTGAGTTTATTTCCAATTTTGGCTGCTATCGCAATTTTCTTCTATATGAAGATGACTACAGGACAACAAATGGCATCTCAGCCAACACAAGAAGGTATGCCAGATATGGCCAAAATGATGAAGTATATGATTTACTTCTCACCGCTTTTAATGTTGGTTTTCTTTAACCAGTATGCATCTGGATTGAGTTTATATTACTTCATTTCAAATTTGATTAGTATCGGGATTATGTTGGTCATCAAAAATTATATTTTGGATGAAGACAAAATTCACGCCCAAATACAGGTGAATAAAAAGAAACCAAAGAAACAGAATAAGTTTCAGAAGAAAATGGCAGAGATGATGGAGCAAGCTGAACAACAAAAGCAAGCCCAACAAAAACGCAAGAAATAGAGTTTTACATACAATAATAGCAATAAAAAGCCACCAATTAATTCTGGTGGTTTTTTTATTGAACATCCTGATGGCGATATTTAAGTTGTAATATTTCAGAATTAGATAGAAACGCATGACATAGATTATTCTATAAAGCGATAAGACTTTTAATTTAGAAATATCAATCTCTCTGTATATGTTAATCCGTGGTATCTATTAATATTAGGTTTGTCATTTATCATGCTGCTCATATGTTATTATAGATCAATAATGAAGCACGCCAATTGCTAATCCTAAATCTTTATTTGAGTAAACATTATCGTTGAGATCTCTTGTGCTAGCTTACTTATTTGAACTTACCTATAGGCATGAAGACAATGAAAACCAAACTCATCAATAATATTGAAGTTATCACGTTTGTCATCACTTGAAATTTTTAACGTTTTACGACAGATTGAGTTTCGATTGACTGATATTAATTCATTTAAATTTCAGAATAAATAATAGCTTTTCAGAATTTTATAAAAAAAAACGCCTCTAAAACTTAGAGACGTTTTCAAAATTATAGCTGACTTTTACAAATCGCTAGCAACTTTTTAATTAGTTGTATCTGGAATCAATACACTCTCTACGGCATGAACTACACCGTTAGCACACTGTACATTTGTTAGAACAATATCGATATCTTCATTTCCGGATCCATCAGTAATCTTAGCTGCATTGTCATCGTTGCCAGGTAAGTTGATAGTAATCAAATCACCTTCAAGAGTTTCTGGCATCATACCATCTGTTAGACCTTCTGCTCTAGCGTTAGCACCAACAATAACGTGATGTGTTAATACACTATTCAATAATGCATCTGGGATATCTGCTGGAGAGTTCCAAGTAGCATCAGTCGCTAATAAAGCAGTAAACGCTGTGTCTAAAGGAGCGAAGACAGTAAATGGTCCATCACCTGATAACGTAGGTACTAACATTGGATTCGCATCAGATCCATCAGCTTCTAATAAAGATGCCACCAAGGCAGATAACCCAGGGTTTGCTTGAGCGTGGGTAACAATTGTAGGTAAATCAATCACACCATTAACAATATGTACAACGCCATTAGTACCTATAATATCGGCTGTGGTGACGGTAGACACGCCATTCAAATTAACGCCTCCGTCTGTATTTATAAATAAGCTTAAATTTACATTGTTATCATCGTCTGTGTCACCATCGTCAAACGTTGCGCCTGTCGTCACATATCCAGTATCAAGACCTGTCGAAATAGCAGAAGTTCCAATTAAAACATGATTTAAAAGAATTTCAGATAAAGCATTACCATTATCATTACTAAATCCCGTAAAAGCTGCGTCCGTTGGCGCAAATACCGTAAATGGACCATCACCTGCTAGAACGTCATCTAAATCTTCATCGACTAAACTCGACGTAAGGAGAGACAAATTGTTGGTATTGGCAGCGACTAAGTCAACGATACTTGGTAGCGCAATGACTGCATCAATAATGTGTATTGTTCCATTTGATGCTGAAATATCTGCTCCACCTGTAGCAACCGTTGATGTTCCATTAAATGTCACGCCGTTAGAAGTATCATAATACAGACTTAATTTTTGTGAAGCAACACCATCTGCATTGGTCTTGGTATATCCAGAACCTTGAGCGGTTAAATCCGCAGAAGTTACACTACCGTTGATAACGTGGTTTAACAGTACCTGAGCTAATACTGCTGAGTCAATATCATCTATTGTATCCCATGCGTCATTGCTATCGAGCAATGCTTGAAAAGCATCGTTATCTGGCGCAAGAACTGTGAAAGTGCCACTTGATAATAAGTTGACTAAATCGCCATCTGCTGCGCCCAAGGCGGCAACCAAACTACTTAAATTTGGGTTAGCACTTGCAATCTCTACAATATTTAATAGTGCAGGATCTACGGGCGTTCCTCCATCGTCATCATCGCTACATGCTTGAAAAGCAAGTAATACCAATATTAACGGTAAGAATTTTAAAAGTTTTGAAATAATTTTCATTTTTTTGAGTTTTTTTTTGTTTAATGTTGTTAATAATCAAATTAGTCCGTTAAACGAAATTACAAAATGATTAAACAAAACTCTATGAGACTCTATATTTTTACAATTATTTTAACAGTTGTTTCATTTGGTTTATCTGGTCAAAACACTGTAAATCAATTGGATGAAAACGGTCAGCGTCATGGCGTCTGGACAAAGAACTTTGATAATACCAAAGAGTTACGCTACGAAGGACAGTTTAAACATGGTAAAGAAATAGGAACTTTTAAATTTTACACACTCAATAACAAAAAGAGTGTATTAAGTGCCACCAAAGTCTTTAACGAAATCAATAACATAGCGCATGTTAGGTTCCTATCTTCAAAAGGAAAGCTAATTAGTGAAGGGCAAATGAATGGTAAACTTTATTTAGGTAAATGGACCTATTACCATAATAAAAGTGATGCGGTTATGTCTACCGAATTTTATAATGAGAATGGAAAGCTGGAAGGTGAAAAACTCGTATTTTATCCTAACGGAAAACGTGCAGAACGTTCAAACTATAAAGATGGTCAGCTCAACGGTGCTTCCACTTGGTATGCAGAGAATGGTAAAGTTCTTAAAGAATTTCAGTATCATAATGATGAGTTGAACGGTCTATCTAAATATTATGATACAGAGGGAAAACTTCAAGCTGAGGGTGTTTATAAACATGGTTTAAAACACGGGTTTTGGAATTATTACGAAAACGGGAAATTAGTAAAAACGAAAGACCATACGAAGCGCAGTAAAAACCCAAAAAAGCAATAAGCCATATCAATTCTTGACATAGATAATTATAATAGCAACTGGTCTAGGGTTGCTGTTTTTATTGCTTAATTTTGCAAAATCAATTTCATAATATGGATTTCATAATGTATCTGATATGCACTAATGGAGCTTATATGGAATTTCAAATTTTAAGAGGAGTGAAATGAAAAGAGTTATTGTCGGTCTTTCAGGAGGGGTAGATTCTAGTGTTGCTGCATATTTGCTTAAAGAGCAAGGTTATGAGGTCATAGGACTATTCATGAAGAATTGGCATGATGATACAGTAACAATTTCAGATGAATGCCCTTGGTTAGATGACAGTAACGACGCCATGCTTGTCGCCGATAAATTGGGAATTCCTTTTCAAACGGTTGATCTCAGTGAACAATATAAGTCGCGTATTGTAGATTATATGTTTGACGAATATCAAAAAGGAAGAACACCAAACCCAGATGTGCTATGCAATAGAGAAATTAAATTTGATGTCTTTATGAAAATCGCCCTTGATCTTGGAGCAGATTATGTGGCAACCGGCCATTATTGCAGAAAAGCTATTACAACTAAACAGCATCACGAAGCTGGAGGTTCTAGTGACATTTACCGTTTATTAGCTGGTGTGGATGCCAATAAGGACCAATCCTATTTTTTGTGTCAGCTATCACAAAAGCAATTATCTAAAGCGTTATTTCCCATTGGTGAATTGACAAAACCTGAAGTGCGTCAAATTGCGGCTAAAATGGATTTGGTAACGGCTCACAAGAAAGATTCACAAGGCTTGTGTTTTATAGGAAAAGTGAGGCTGCCAGAGTTTCTTCAGCAAAAGCTCAAACCAAAAGAAGGTGTGATTGTAGAGATTCCTTCAGATTATGAAAGCTATGGCATGAAAACGCCATCATTTGATTCTAAGCAAGACGAGTTAAAATATCTTGCAAGAAAATCAACATATACTATTTCCGAAGGTAAAGTCGTAGGGAAACATCAAGGCGCGCATTATTTCACCAAAGGGCAGCGAAAAGGCTTGGCTGTTGGAGGCACTGTAGAACCGTTATTTGTAATAGATACAGATGTTCATGAGAATGTCATTTTTACAGGTCAAGGCAAACAACATCCTGGTTTGTATAAAACAGTATTGTTTGTGACCAATGAAGAATTACATTGGGTTCGCGAGGATTTAGCGCTTAATACCGATCAAATGATGAAGGTTAAGGCAAGAATTCGTTATCGTCAAGTTTTAGAGAATGCGACGCTTTATAAAGTTAAATACGGACTTTATGTTGAGTTCGAGCACCCCCAAACGGCTATCACCGAAGGACAATTTGTCGCTTGGTACCTCGAAGACGAATTAGTAGGTTCGGGAGTAATTTATTAAATTGCAGTGAAGAAATTTTAATGACTTAAGAACGACTAAGTTTTTAAATGTTAATTCAGTCGCTATGAAAAAAGTTCTCCTCCTTTCTATTCTGCTTTGTCAGTTTACGGCCATCGCTCAAGAAGATGCTTGGGTTTATTTTAATACCAAAGATAATGTTGAAGCATCCATCAACAATCCAATTTCAATCCTTACCCAACAAGCAATTGATAGAAAAAGTGCGCAAGGCATCGTGATTGATAATCGCGACGTACCTGTTAACGAATCGTTTATTTCGTTAATAAAAGCTCCCGAAACTGGCATTACTGTTTTTGCAAAATCCAAATGGTTCAACGCTATTTATGTGCGCGGAAGTCTTGACGATATCAATGCACTTGTGAATGATTTTGAATTTGTAGATTCGATTGAGTTTGCAGATAAAAGTTTGAATCCAAATTCACGAATCGCGGCACCTTTTGATAAGTTTTCTACGGAAAATACCACTGTCATTTTTAACTACGGAAACACGCAAGACCAGATCGAACAGATCAATGCAGATGATTTGCATATTGCAGAATATACCGGAGATGGCATTTTGATCGCGGTTTTAGATTCTGGTTTTACAAATGTCAATACTATGGCTGCATTTCAGCGATTACGCGATAATAATGACCTTTTAGATGGTTATGATTTCGTCGGAAGAAATGAGGATGTATACGCGTTCACAGGCAATGATCACGGTACGAAAGTTTTGAGCACGATGGCAGGATTTATAGAAAATCAATACGTTGGGATAGCTCCAGATGCTTCATACTATTTATTTAGAACGGAAGACGTGTCAAGTGAAACCCCTGTCGAAGAAGCGTATTGGGTTGAAGCTGCCGAACGATCAGATAGCCTGGGAGTTCACATAATCAATACGTCATTAGGATATAGGACGTACCAAAACCCCAATTACACACACACCAATGAAGATTTAGATGGGTCAAGTACATTTATCACTCGTGGCGCCAATGTGGCCAATGAGAAAGGGATAGTTGTAGTGACGTCTGCCGGAAACTCTGGCGCTAATGGCGTGGGAGCTCCAGCTGATGCGACTGGAGTTTTAAGTATTGGAGCCGTTGATGTTGACGGGAATTATGCGTCATTCAGTTCCCAAGGAAGTTCGTTCCAAGCAACACAAAAACCTGACGTGTCGACCCGAGGCGAAGCGGCATTTGTTATAGACGATACCAACACTATTATCAATAATAGTGGTACATCCTTTAGCTCTCCAATTATGGCAGGAGGTGTTGCGTTGCTCTTACAAGCCTTGCCAGACTTGTCTAATGATGAGATAAAACAGTTTATTAGAATGTCGGCATCACAGTTTGATACTCCAGATAATTTTTTAGGCTTCGGAATTCCCAATCTTGAGATTGCCTTAAATATGGCGCTGTCTGTTCCAGAAGATACGCTACTAATAGCAAATGTGTATCCCAATCCGGTTAGAAATACCTTGATGGTTCAAATCCCTGAAAATTCAGGTCAAGCTCATATGCAAGTTTATGATATTTTAGGGCAGATTATTTTAAAACAAACGTTAACATCAACTGAGAATACGGTAGATTTTTCGAAGATGACTTCGGGACTGTATATCATAATACTGCAGTCGGGACAGACACAGAAAACGTTTAAACTTATTAAATCATAAATGGTAAATAGAATTACTGAGCTTTTCGGTATAAAATATCCTATAATCCAAGCAGGAATGATTTGGAACAGCGGTTGGAGGCTCGCTTCTGCTGCTAGTAATTCAGGAATTCTTGGTTTAATTGGAGCAGGATCGATGTATCCCGAAATTTTGCGTGATCATATCCAAAAATGTAAAAAAGCGACCAGTCATCCATTTGGTGTAAATGTCCCCATGTTATACCCAAACATTGAGGAGATCATGAATATTATTGTGGAAGAGGGCGTAAAAATTGTATTTACTTCCGCAGGAAACCCAAAAACATGGACCTCATGGTTGCAAGATAAAGGGATCATAGTGGTGCACGTAGTAAGTAGCTTAAAATTTGCGCTTAAATCACAGGATGTTGGTGTTGATGCGGTTGTTGCCGAAGGTTTTGAGGCAGGTGGTCATAACGGTCGGGACGAAACAACAACATTGACGCTCATTCCCATGGTCAAAGAACATTTGAAAATCCCACTTATCGCAGCTGGCGGCATTGCGACAGGGCAAGCGATGATGGCTGCAATGGTGTTGGGTGCAGATGGCGTTCAAGTGGGAAGTCGTTTTGTGGCGAGTGAGGAATCATCGGCACATGAGGCATTCAAGAAGATTGTTGTAGATGCTAAAGAGGGCGATACGCAATTAACCTTAAAAGAACTAGCTCCAGTTCGTCTCATCAAAAATAAATTTTACAACGAGATTCAAGACTTGTATAAAACGTTACCATCAGTCGAGGATTTAAAATCGCTCCTAGGGCGTGCCAGAGCAAAACGCGGCATGTTTGAAGGCGATTTGGACGATGGGGAATTAGAAATCGGACAAATATCAGGTCTTATTCATGATATTAAGCCAGTCGCTCAGATTGTAGAAGATATGATTACAGAATTTAATTTGGCTAAAACTACAGTCGAGCGAATTTCTATTTAGTTATAAATACCCAGCAGTTTTGATTAGTTACTTACAGTAATAAAAAATCTCAAATACAAATTCATATCACACTTAAATAACAAAAAGAGGCGAGAGCCTCTTTTTGCATGAAACGTTAGTAAACAAGATGAATCTAGAATTTCTCGTATATTATAACATTAAACGTTTCTACCCCAAATATCCAACCTACTAAAATAAGATATTTGATTGAATAAAAATAACGGTTTAAATATGGTTTTTATTGTAAGCACATATCTATTTATTAACAATGGTAGTTCATAAGATTATAGAAATCAAATAATTAAAACTTTATTAGTAAATTATTCCCATGCGGGAGCAGAGGCAAATCAAATGCTTTAACTTTGCCGCTTCAAAACGATGACCATTTGATTTTATCCCAATACACAAAAGAATTTAGTTATAATTTTCGACTTGCCGCACCTGTTATTTTAGGAATGCTAGGCCATACCTTTGTGAGTTTCGTTGATAATATTATGGTGGGGCAATTAGGCACAGCAGAACTTGCTGCCGTATCTCTAGGAAATAGCTTTATGTTCATCGCCATGTCTATTGGTATAGGATTTTCGACCGCAATTACACCACTTGTTGCCGAATCTGATGCCGCCAACAATTTTAGCGAAGGTAAATCGGCTTTTAAGCATGGTCTTTTTCTTTGTACAGTATTGGGCATCGCCTTATGTTTTGCTGTTTTCTTTGCAAAGCCATTGTTATACTTCATGAAACAACCCATCGAAGTGGTTGATTTGGCACTGCCTTATTTAAATTTGGTGGCATTTTCGTTGGTTCCGTTGATTGTTTTTCAAGCGTTTAAACAATTTAGCGACGGACTCTCTATGACCAAGTACCCAATGTATGCCACGATTTTAGCAAATGTCGTCAATGTCGTGTTAAATTATTTGTTGATTTTTGGGAAGTTTGGCTGTCCAGAGCTGGGAATTGTTGGAGCCGCATACGGAACATTGTTCTCAAGAGTGATCATGGTAATTCATTTGTGGTGGTTGCTTACTAAAAAGGAAAAATCAAAAGCATTTGTGACCAATATAAAATTCTTTTTACTTGAAAAATTAATGCTCAAAAAACTTATTAATCTGGGACTGCCAAGTGCCATGCAAATGTTTTTTGAGGTCGCTATTTTTACCTCTGCAATTTGGTTGAGTGGTTTGCTGGGCAAGAATCCACAAGCCGCAAATCAAATCGCATTGAATTTATCATCTATGACCTTTATGGTCGCAATGGGATTAAGTGTGGCGTCAATGATAAGAGTTGGCAATCAAAAAGGGTTGCATCAATATCATGAATTGCGTCGTATCGCTATGTCTATATTTTTATTGGCTATTTTATTAGCGACCTGTTTTGCCGCAATATTTTTTGTTTTTCATGATGATTTACCAAAATTATATGTTGATTATGATGATGCTAAAAATTTACTGGATAATACAGAAGTCGTTAGTATTGCAGCTCAAATAATGATTGCAGCAGCGATATTTCAAATAAGCGATGGGATTCAAGTGGTGGTTTTGGGAGCGCTAAGAGGATTGCAGGATGTTAAAATTCCAACAATCATAACATTTATATCCTATTGGATCATTGGGTTTCCTATAAGTTTCTACCTAGGAAAAGAAGAGGCCTATGGAAGCTTCGGAATTTGGCTTGGTCTCTTGGCAGGATTAACTACGGCGGCAATATTGCTTTACGTTCGGTTTGATTATTTGACTAAGAAGTTAATCCAACAATCTCATGCACATTAAAATTTCCGAAGTAATAATACAGACTCTTTCTTTACACGAAAAAAAGAAGCACCATTAAATTTATCTCAATAGTCAAGAAATGATAACTTTGTAATCTTAAAACTTTAGACTACCTATTCAATATGGAACTACCAAAATTTATTTTAGGCGACAATACAGATTTTCCAAACGCCATATATGTCATCCATACCGAGTTTCCTCGATTTATTATTAATCTTGAAGATGATGAGGTAGAATGGTTTGAAGAATTTGATGATCAAGACCAAAAAGAGATTGAAGCCGAAGCAGAAAATTTAATCCAATCTGCAACCGATTTCTACGACAGGGAAGTTTCTAGATACGACGACTAATGTTAGATGAATTAATACAATTTGATCAAGAGCTATTTATCTATCTCAATGGTTTAGGTAATACATTTTGGGATGCGTTTTGGTTGATATATACCGCTAAAATTCATTGGATTCCATTTTATGCCTTATTGGGATATTTGCTCTATAAACGGCTCAATTCAAAAATGTTTGTGCTCACCTTAGTGGTCATCGCATTGATGATCACCTTTACAGACCAAGTGACCAATTTATTCAAGCACGGATTTGAGCGCCTAAGACCCTGTCATGAGGATGGTGTTGCCGAAGTCATGCGTTTGGTACGGTCTAAATGCGGAGGTAAATATGGTTATTTTTCAGGACACTCAAGCAACTCAATGGCTTTGGCTATTTTTGTTGGTTTAATATTAAGAGCCAAATACAACTATTTGTTCCCTGTATTAATTGTATGGTCGTTACTAATGGGTTACAGTAGGATTTATGTAGGCGCACATTATCCTTTAGACGTTTTGAGTGGATTGCTGTTTGGTGGTTTCTCGGGATTTTTATTCTACAAGCTGGATAAGTATTTACAATCTAGATTTCAGCTAATTAGCAAAAAAACTTAAGCTTTACTGTTTTGATAGCATCATATTTCTAATGTAAACGAAACTACCAAAGCTATGGCCAACAATTAAAACCCAATCGGCTCTAAACATGGCATAAATTAATATCATAAGTGATCCAACGAGGCTTATTAGCCAAAATCCAAATGGTAATATAGATCTTTTTTTTACTTCGGAAAACAGCCATTGATACACAAATCGCAACGCAAACACCAATTGGGCTGCACTACCTAACAGTAATAGCCAAAGCGGAATATCTTCGTTCTGAAATAATATATTAAACTCAATTGCCGAATAGTATAGTAAATAGATAAGCGATAGTATTGGAAATGAGATCACAAGCCAACGTAAGATTTGCGGAAATTTCCCCCATTCATTTTGTAACTGTAAATTTCTAATATAGATGTAATGCGTGACCGCTTGTCCTAACATAATAGCAAAGTCATGACGTAAAATTCCATAAATAAACAAAAGAATTGAGGCCATCAGGCTTACGATCCAAAATAAAATGGGCGTTACAACCCGTTTTTCTTTTTCTGAAGAGAGCCATTGTATAACGAGCCGAAGCGAAAACAGAAATTGAGCTAAAAACCCAATGCCATATATTGCCCACAGACTCATGTACTTTTCTTAGAAACCGTATAATTGATGTAGTTTTTCTTCATCCATAAATACGCAAAACAGTCGAGTAGCGGTCCACACGACCTATTCCAAAACCCAAAACTGGTAGTTCCAGCAATTCTCGGGTAATGTGAAATCTCTATTTGTTTGATGCGTCCCTTTTGCAATAGAATCATTGCTGGCAAAAAGCGGTGTAAGCCTCGAAACATCGGGACACGTTTGGCGTAAGGCGTCGCTATAACTTTTAAGGGACAACAGGTATCATGGATAGCATCTTTGGTAAAAAGCTGTCTTCCTCGATTTGCAAATTGTGAAGACCATTTTTTCAGTAGACCATCAGTTCGATTTGTGCGAAGACCAGTGATCAAATCATAGTTATCTCTATGCTCTAAAAGTAAATTGAAATCGGCAGGATGGGTTTGTAAATCGGCATCCATATAGCCTATAAGCGCTGTATCGACCTCATCAAACCCAGCTTTTAAGGCTGCACTTAATCCGTAATTTTTGGTAAAACAGATATAGCCAAAAGCGCTGTGTCGTTCACAAATGGTCTCAATATGTTGTTGACTTTTATCTGTCGAGCCATCGTTAATCAATAGAATTTTAGTTGGTATTAGGGCCATTTTAAGATACTGCAGAAGCTCTTTTTCGAGACGCTCTAAATTATCAACTTCATTGTAAATGGGTATAATAATCGTGAATTTATAAGTCATTGCGCAGCGATTTAGGCTGTAGATTCAGTAGGTATTCCGCAGCCACAAAAGGCGTCGTTTTTCCATTTTCAATAAGCTCTAACTGTGTTTTTAGCGCACTCTTGATTTTAGGCGTCGTGAAGAATTGAGATTTTAAGCGGTCTTCAATAGTTTGAAGAAGCCAAAATTTATTTTGCTCTGTGCGGTTCCCGTCAAAAAAATGATTGCTTTTGGTATGCTTAATATAATGGGCAATAACATCCCACAATTCTTCAATGCCTTCACGATGTAATGCACTGCACAATGTCACTTTTGGTTGCCAATTTGATGCTTTCTGCGGATATAAGTGTAACGCACGATTAAATTCAACTTTAGCCAATTGAGCAGCTTTCAGGTTGTCGCCATCAGCTTTATTAATGGCTATCGTATCTGCCATCTCAATAATACCACGTTTAATGCCTTGAAGTTCATCGCCTGCTCCAGCAATTTTCAGCAGTAAAAAAAAATCGACCATGCTGTGAACGGCCGTTTCACTCTGTCCTACACCCACGGTTTCTATAATAATAGTGTCAAAGCCAGCTGCTTCACACAATATAATAGTTTCTCGAGTTTTACGTGCCACACCACCTAAAGAGGAGCCCGAAGGTGATGGTCTGATAAAGGCATTATCATTTTTGACCAAATCCTCCATACGTGTTTTATCACCCAAAATACTGCCTTTGCTCAAGCTGCTACTTGGGTCTACCGCTAGAACGGCCACTTTTTTATGGCTATTGGTCAAAAACATACCGAAAGCTTCAATAAATGTACTTTTTCCAACACCAGGAACACCAGTAATTCCTATTCGAATTGAGGCATTGGCATGAGGTAGGCATCGTTTAATGATGGCATTTGCTTTTTCTAAATGTTTTGGATTCGAGCTTTCAACTAAGGTAATCGCTCTACTAAGGGCTGTGATGTTTCCTTTTAAAATATCGGTGACCAAATCGTCAATAGAGGGCTGTTGTTGCCGTTTTTTCTTAATCGTTTCAATAAAGGCCGTATTTGTGATGTCTGGCTGTGATACGCCATCTGTCTCATGTAAGGCCGACGATTTAGACTTTTTTGACAACTCCCTTAATTTTGATCGTTTATTACTTTTAAAGGTACTGCAATTTTTGTGTTATCCCAAGCCATTGTGAGTTTGAGATCGTCTGTAGAATTATCGAACGCAATGGTAAATTGCTCTACAGTTGTATCGATTTTTTCGGTAGGTACATTAATTTCGAGTTGGTCATAATTGGGATCCCACATGACCTGCATTTCTTCATCGACGCCCCAAGCGTATTGTTTTTTATTGAACATGACGTTCCAAGAAGAATCTTTGGGAACACTCCACAACGTATATTTTCCTTTAGGTAAAAGCATGCCTTGCACCATGAGATCTTTATTGCTTTCAAAGGTAGTGGCTTCATTGGCTCCAGTTCTCCAAACTTTATTATAGGGCACTAAAGCACCAAAAATTTCACGTCCTTTTTTTGAGGGCCGATTATAGAACACTTCCAGTTTAAGATCATTCAGTTTAAATTCTACCGTATCCTTAGGGCTCAAACGTTTCGAAAAGATATCTTCTACAAAATAAGAGTATGCAAATAGTGCAATAGCCACCAAGGTTAAAGCAATAAGTAGGCGTTTTAAAAACGTATTCATAATATTAGATAGGATTTTTACTAATAGCTCGTAAAGATATAGAATTGAAATGTTAAGTAAACACTTAACGCTTATTTGTGTGAAATTCTTATTAAATTAAAAAAATATAAGTCGATTTTGCAACAGGCTCAATTTTCTGTCGTCCTTATCGTGAACCCATACCAAATAGAAGTAATTGATCTATGAGGTAGATAACCAAACCAACTGTGATTTGAATACGTTTCAAGTTGATATTATTGAACAATGCAAGCAGAATAATCGTACTGCACAACTCACCTTATACAACCAATATTGTGATGGTATGTTTGTTGTCGCGATGCGATTTGTTAAGGATTCTATGGAGGCTGAAGATATCGTACAGGAATCCTTTCTCAAAGCATTTGCTAAGCTCAATCAATATAAAGCAGAAGTCACTTTTGGAGCATGGTTAAAACGTATCGTAATTAATAAGAGTATTGACTGTTTAAAATCCAAGAAGGCAAATATGCAAGAGCTGGATGAGGTGCACCTTAAAGTAGTCGATCATACTTATAAAGACGAATGGTTAGTTGAAGATACCATTAGTTTGGGCGAGGTGAAGAAGGCAATTCTAGAACTGCCAGATAAATATCGCTTTGTAGTGATGTTGTATTTGATAGAAGGTTATGACCATCAAGAAATTTCAGAGATCTTAAATATTTCTGAAGTCGCCTCCCGAACGCAATTGTATAGAGGAAAATCAAAATTGAAAACACTATTAACACCGCTACGATATGGCACAAGATCTTAAAAAATTATTTGAAAACGACAATAAGACGTCAAATGCCAAGATGCCAGAAGGTCACGAGGTGCGCTTTCTTCAAAAGCTGGAAAAGGCATCGCCTGCCCGGTCATCACGTCAAAATCAATACAGGATATTGCAAATTGCTGCTAGTTTTTTGGTGTTTGTGGGATTGGTGTTTGGAGTTTATAAATATCATGAAGCACCAAAATCTGTTGAAACTGACATCGTAGATACCGAAGACACGATCAAGGACGATACGTTAAAATCCCTCGGCGATATTTCACCAGATTTTAAAAAGGTGGAAGATTATTATCTGGCAAATATCAATTTAGAACTTTCAAAAGTGAAGCAAACGCCCGAAAATAAGGAATTATTTGATGGCTATGTGATACGATTGGCAGAGCTCAATCAAGAATATAAACGACTTTCGGTAGAGTTAACCCAACATGGTCCAAACGAGCTCACCGTAAGTGCCTTGATCGATAACCTGAAATTACGACTCAATTTATTATACGATCTAAAAGAGCAACTCAATGATTTGAATATTTCGGAAGACCATAAAATAAGAACATAATCAAAACGTAATACTCTGACTTTGATTGGCATTAGCCTTATTAAATTCAGAATAAAAAATGAATCAAATGAAAATAACACATCACATATTAACCGCTTTGTTTTTCTGTGTCGCATTGAGCGTTTCAGCACAACAAAAGATGCAAAAATTATCTAAGACCGTTGAGGTTGCCAAAGACGTAGCGATCGATTTAAACACGAGCTACGTGCAGATAGAAATCGACACTTGGAATAAAAACAAAGTAGAAATTGAGGCCTATGTCAATGGAGAACAGTTGTCCCAAGAGGAGCTGCAAGAGGCGCTCAACGATTGGAACCTCAAGGTCGAAGGGTCTGGAAATAAAATGACTATTTCTTCGGAAGAAAATTCTCATCGTTCATGGACCAATTCACATCACAACCATGTAAGCTTAGCGTCGTTTGAAGCGCTGAAAGCCCTCGAAGGTTTGGGAGATTGGGATTTTAAAAATTTTCCAGAGATTCCAGAATTACCAGAAATGCCCGAGTTGCCAGAACTTCCTGTGATGGCAAAGATGGAATTTCCAAAAGTACCGCAACTCCCAGAAATGCCTGAACTCCCCGAAGGCATTAAAAACGTCAGTTTTGATTCCGAAGCCTATAAAAAAGATGGAGAGGCCTATCTTGAAAACTGGAGCAAGGACTTTTCATTAGAAGATCGAGAAGCAATGAAAGTATGGGCTAGAGAAATGGGTACTATCGATTTTTCATCCTATGAGAATAAAATGGAAGTCTGGGGTGAAAATTTTGGAGAGACTTTTGGAAAAAGATTTGGGAAGGATTATGAGGCAAAAATGCAAGCTTGGGGCGAAGAGTTTGGAAAGCGGTTTGATGGTGAATGGGCAAAAAAGATGGAAGCTTGGGGCGAGAAATATGGAAAAGAAATGGAGGCGCGCGAGAAAGCGATGAAAAAGCTAGCTTCCCATCAAGAAAAAAGCAGTGAAGCGCGTTTAAAAGTATTGGAAAATCGAATGACTGAGCGTCAAAAACGACTACAGAAACTTGAAGAACGGCTCATTAATGATAAAGCGCATCGTCACAATACTAGTGGATCGCATGATGATCATAACGATTCACACAAACATAATAGTGGGCATCATGATGTCATTCGAACCATAAAAATCAAAATGCCCAAAAAGGCAAAGCTCAATATGAACGTTAGACATGGTGAACTTAAAATAGCCTCTTTAATTCATAATCTAAAGGCGAACATTGCGCATGCTGCGCTCGTGGCAAATCACATTGATGGAGGCGACACCTCCATCAATGTGTCGTATTCGCCCGTTGATGTGACCATGTGGACTAATGGCGAACTCAATTTGAAATACGTTGATGAAGCGCATCTCCAAAGTGTTGGGAGCTTGAGGCTCAATAGCAACTCGTCTAATATGTTTATTACAGATATAACTGGTAATGCCATTATTGACGGTAGTTTTGGAGATTTATCAATTGCGAATATGACAGAAACCTTCACCAACTTGAATGTCATCTTAGAGAACAGTGAAGCCGCGATCAAATTACCAACCTCTAATTATAGTGTCTATTTTAAAGGCAATCGCTCAAAATTAAATAATGAACTCACGTCGCAAAAAACCATCGAGAACTATCCCAATGGTAAATTGGTAATGAAAACAATAATCCTCAATGCAAAGTATAGCGACGTGGTACTTAAAAATTAATTTAAAACGCTTATTTTTAGTGTGTAAAACTGTAATCAATCAATCACATCATTATGCGCTCAATTAAGCAACTACTAATAGTATGTCTCATTTCGGCATGCTTTTTTTCATGTAAGACAGATCCTTCATTAGAGACTTCCGAAGTAAAAAACAGCACATACAAGCAATTTGTCAACGCTATGAAATTAGAAGGCATTGCTACCGGAAATATTCTAGTTTACGAGGATGGAGAGGTCATTTTCAAGAGTTCAAATGGGCTGCGTTCCATGAATCCCATTGATTCACTAGATTTAGATTCACAATTCCGATTAGCCTCTGTGAGCAAACAATTTACGGGAATGGCCATTATGAAACTGAAGGAAGCTGGAAAGCTCGACTATGACCAAAAAGTTAATACAATTTTAACCGATTTTCCTTACGATAGTATTACGGTGAGACAGTTGCTCCATCATACTTCAGGACTCACAGATTATGAACGGCTTATCTATGAAAACTTTGAGAAGGCCGATTCTACTAAACAGTATATATTAGGTAACGATGAGATTTTAGAGGTGTTTTACCGTGTTGATCCTGAGCTGGATTTTCAACCAGGAGAAAAATGGGAATACAGCAATACAGGGTATTTGGTACTGGCATCCATCGTGGAGAAGGTGTCTGGACAACATTTTAGAACCTTTTTGAAAGAGCAAATTACAGATCCCATAGGCATGAACAATACAAGTCTTTATAACTATCAAATAGATCCAGATCCAAATATGCCCAATCGCGTTTTTGGTTATAGATTGGCGCTTAATCAAAAGGAGACACTGCCAAATGATTATAATATTGTCAATGATGTAAGAGGCGATGGAGGTATATATTCAACGCTCGACGATCTCTACAAATGGAATATGGCCTTAGCCAATCATACTATAATTGCTAAAGACTTCTTGGATGAAGCATGGGTTTCTGGCCAAACTAATGATGGTGAATACACAGGTTATGGTTTTGGTTGGTTTTTAGAATATAATCCAGGAGAACCCATAGTGATTGAGCATTCTGGCGGATGGGTTGGCTTCGCTACCTTTCTAAGAAATGAAATTGATGCTAAAAGTGGTTTTGTGATTCTTACCAATAATTCTGCAGAACATTTTGGGTCGATTTACAGCAATATTGAAGCCATAAGCGCTGGAGAAGCTTATCAAATTCCGAAGAAAAACCTCTATAAAGCGATGGCAAAAATAATCTATGAGAGGAATGTGAAAGATGCTTTGTCGTTCTATCAAGATGTCAAAACAGATACCATTAATTACCGAGTCAATGAAAATGATATCAATCAATTAGGATATTTGTTGATCAATGAAGGTAAATTAGATGACGCTACTCAAATCTTTAAATTAAATATAAAAGAGCACCCAAAATCTGCCAATGTCTATGACAGTTACGGTGATGCGCTTTTGATGCAGGGCGATTCTATAAAAGCTTTAGAGAATTTCAAAAAATGTTATGCGATGGATGAGAGCTTGGATTATGCCAAAGATAAAGCTGAGGCGTTGGAAAAAGCACTTTCAAATTAGGGTTGCACGATGTTTTTCTTCGGAAATTTTAGTTTTTAAGTCTAATTTAGCGCTATGAAAAAAACGCTTGAAATGGTAGTGTCATCACTGCCAAAAATGTCTGTTTTAGATGCGACTTTAGTAAATGCAGACTATATCGCATTAGACTTGTCAAAATCTAATTCGGCTCTTTCAGAAGTTGATGTATCGACCTCAGAAACTTTAGGCGCGTTTATAAATGCCCACATTGAAGAACATCGTGCCAAGGTCGCTTATGGTGGTTATCTCGAAACTCGAAATATCTATCAACGTAGTACGTATTTCAAGGACACAAATCCAGAAACGGAACGCAATATTCACTTAGGATTAGACCTTTGGATTGCTGCAGGAACTCCAATCTTTACGCCTTTTGATGCTGAGTTCCACAGTTTTAAGAACAACACTAATTTTGGAGATTATGGACCCACTATTATTTTGAAACATACCATCGACACTATGGAATTTTTTACCCTCTACGGCCATTTGAGCTTAGCGAGTCTTGAGCGTTTAGAAGTTGGTCAGAAGATTAAAAAGGGAGATCAAATTGCGACTTTAGGTGATGCTGGCGTTAATGGCGATTATCCGCCACACTTACATTTTCAGATTATCAAAGATATTCAAGATCATGTAGGCGACTATCCTGGTGTGTGTTCTAAGGCCGACTTAGCGTTTTACAAGAAAAATGGTTTGGATCCTGAGCTCATATTGACCCTAAAATAATGATATTTCAGGATATGATGTTTAATGCTTATAAGCAAATCTAACCATAAACTGAAAGTTGCAGACCTAACCTCGTTTGATCTAAATCCTTAGCTGGCGCTTGGCCAATGATTTGCCAATCAACAATCCAACCACGGCAAGGAGGATGTCAACACTACTAAACCATAATTCTTTTGGGAGCATGATCACATTAAAAATAGTAGCTAACAGCATAAATCCTCCAACAATATAGGCAGGAACCATACTGGTCTTAGAAATTAATCCAGCTATGAACATACCCATTACAATACCCAAAAAATGGGCGACGATGACCATTATTTTTGCGCCAATTGGGATTCGATCCAGGTTGTTTTTCAACCATTCCATATCCATAGGTTGAGCCTCTGCTGGAAGAGGGAATAATTGATGACTAATCAACGATTCAAAAAGATAAACGGTAAATGAGGCGACTATGAGACCGATAATTGTTGATAGAATATGCTTCATACTTTTAGAGTGTTGATTAGCGCAGTCAAAGTAGTGAAATAATCCTTAAGTTTTTAAATAAACCGCTTAGTCGCTATTAGATGTTCTTCTAAAAACGAATGATTTGCAAATGGATTATAGATTCAATGTTTTATAACACAAGAATAGAGCTTTAAGTCGTTTCTTTGTGCCTCAATCTAATTTATGGTTTTTATTACCTGTTTGTTTTTTGGATACATAGTAGCTTCGGCAGGCAGTATCACACCAAGTTTTTTAAATTTGACCGTAGTTAAGTTCAGTTTAAAAAGCGGCAGAAAATCTGCTTTTTACCTCATTGGAGGCTTTGCTACGTTGTTGTTTTTTCAAGCTAATATTGGCGCCTACCTTTCAAGTGTGCTGATGGAAAATTCAGAATATATCACCATCATTCAACAAATAGGGACTGTCATTCTCATTTTGCTATCCATTAATTTTTTCAGGATGTATTTTACATCCAAAAAGAAAATCAAGAAAGTAGAGATCGACAAATCAAAAGCTTATTTTCATGGTATTGGTATGGCATTATTAAATACGTTTGCCATTCCATTTTATTTCACGTCGATTTCATTATTAATTGGGTTAGGATATTTTGAATATTCCATAAGAAATAGCTTATACTTTTCTATAGGTTCAACAGCAGGTTCGTTTTCACTATATGCGTTATATGCAACAGTGGCTAGCAAAATTGAACATAAACTCACGTACATTGCCACAAAAATGGACTTTATCTTGGGGTGTTTAACAGGCGTTGTTGGGATTGGAAATGTGATTTATCTGTTGTTTTTTAAGTAATTAGAATCTAAATTATTGTAATAAAAACTAAAATTTAGCGCATTATTAACTTAGATCAGTGCTCAAGGATACAGGTATGAAATTTTAAATTTCCGCAGTAGAAATGATCAACAATTTTTTTTAGTGTATGTGGTCTGTAAAAATAGTGGAGCTAGTAATTTGGATTATAAGACTTACGAAATGGTGTTGCAATGATTCGTTTCTCTATAAAGATCACCGACTACGATCATTTTTGTTCAATGTTGAGCTAAAATAATAGAACAAATAGTATCAAATCTCTAGAATTACAGCAAGTTTCAGCGTATTTTTGCAAAACTATGAAACTCACGCTCAAAGAGGTTATTATTTTATCTCGGCCAAGATTCTGGATGTACGTCCTTGGTACATTTCTCGTTGGTGTCATAGCTTCTGGCAATCTATTTCTTTACGACAAAACCACAACATTTTTCTTAATAGCATTTGGGATATTTTTTTCGTTACCAGCTAATGCTTTTATTTACGGAGTAAATGATATCTATGATTATCAAACCGATATTTTTAATACCAAAAAATTAAAGTATGAATCGGTGTTGCCATTAGAAAAACATAACGATTTATGGAAGATCATTGCAATGCTGTTACTTCCCTTTGTACCGCTATTTTTCTTTGCTAATTTACCAACAAAAATAGCTATAGCGGTATTTTTATTTACGGGACTATTCTACTCTGCAACGCCAATTCGAGCTAAGAGCAAACCTCCGCTTGACGTGTTGTTTTCTGCAATTATCTATGTGTCACCTGCTCTTGTGGGTTTTTTTGTTACCGGTAACACTAATCTGGAATGGTTGGCAGTAATAGGAGGTCTTATTTGGGCCTTTGGAATGCAAACTTACTCGGCGGTTCCAGATATAGAAGCCGATAAAAAAGCGGGAGTAAATACATTAGCTACGGTACTTGGCGAGAAAGGAGCCTTATGGTTTTGTCTTATGGCGTATGTGCTATCTGCGTCTATCGGGTTTTATTATGTAGGTTATCTGTCTATCATATTTGGTGCTGTTTATGCCGCAATCGTTTTGCTTAGCATCAATAACATCACCAAACTATTTAAATATTATACCTTTTTTCCACTCATTAATGTGTTTTCTGGAGCTATTTTGTTTTTTTACTTATTTTTCAAGGAAATTTTCTAAATCTAGGTATTACAGAGATTTAAGTGGTCTAGGGTTTTTAATTTTTTGAATACGTTTATAAACAAGTTCTGCAGAAATTAAACAAATAGGCATTCCAATTCCAGGACTCGTGCCAGCACCTACATAGTATAGGTTTTTTACTTTTTTACTATAATTCAAGGGACGTTTTAATGTTTGTTTGAGCGTATGTGCCAATCCCAAGGCAGTACCTTTGTAAGCGTTGTAATCTCTTCGGAAATCGTCGCTCCAATACGACCGTTCGTAAACGATATAATCTTCGATAGCTGGCAGATCTAAATCAATTTTCATTAGGTTTAAAATTTTCTGACGGTAGTTTTTCATATCTCCTTCGGAAAGCGTCAAACCTGGTGGAATTGGAACTAAAACATATAGATTGTCAGTTCCCAAGGGTGCTAATTCAGGATCTGTTTCCGTAGGTTTACAAATGTAATAACTAGGATCTTCTGGAAGTTGGGGCGTATCAAACAGCTCCTTGAAATTTTGTTTCCAGTCTTCCCCAAAACGCAGATTGTGATGACTTAATATATCTAATTTTCTGTCTAAACCGAGATACATGATAAATGCACTGGGACTCAATACCGCCTTTTCCCAATAGCGCTCAGGATAGGTTTGATGGCGCTTTTCTAATAATTTGGTTTCTGTAAACCACAAATCGGCATTGGAGATAATGAGATCTGCTTCTATAACGGTACCATTTTCGAGCAAAACGCCAGTCGCTTTTTTACTACGCACCATAATTTTTGACACTGGGCTATTGGTCAAAAACTGTGTACCATGTTTTTTATTAATGGTGACTAATGCTTTTACGATTTCATAAATTCCGCCTTTAGGATAATATACGCCCATATTGAAATCAATGGCATTCATGATATTGTACATGGCCGGTGTTTTAGCAGGATCAGATCCTAGAAATACTAGCGTGTATTCTAAGATTTTTTTAACCCGCTCACTTTTGAACCAAGAATTTAAGTACGATTGCATCGTTTGAAAGGGATTGAGCTCAATACCTTTTTTGATGACGTCCCACTTTAGGAAGTCTAATGAAAACCCGAGGTTTCTATACATAAACGTGTCCTTGGCCATTTCATATTGCTCACCAGAGCGTTTAAGATATTCTTTGATTTTGGGTGTTATACCAGGTTCCAGCTGTTCAAAAAGAGGGAGATCTTTTTCTAAATCAGAATGAATATCAACAATAGGAAGTTCTTTGTCATTAGAGAAAAATACCCGATATGACGGCGAGAGCCTGACCAGCTCCAAGTGTTTAGAAATATCTTCACCAAGTAATTTAAAGTAATGCTCAAACACATCGGGCATAAGATACCAAGAGGGACCCATGTCAAACGTATAGCCATCTGCTTCAAAAATATTAGCACGACCACCTAGAGTAGCGTTTTTTTCAACTACGGTAACGTCATAGCCAGATTTAGCTAACAAGGCAGCGGAGCCTAATCCTCCAATTCCTGAACCTATAATGATAACTTTCTTTTTCATTCTTGTAAAGATAATAAAGGCAGGAATGCCAAGGAATTATTTACAATAGATATATGGCGATTAGTATCACTTTAACCAAGAAAGCGATTTTAGACTTTAGCAGTCATACAATAGCATTCTAAATCTTGGTTTTTGACGTCACGACCTCAATGAAATAGGTGAAATACCCTTTATGTCTTGTGCTCAGATAGTTGGTTTCAATAATTTTCGGATTCAAAAAAACCCGAACTTTGGTTCGGGATTTTAAAATTTCCGTAGTAAAACGAGATACTATTTTATTTGCGCATCTTTGCCGTCGCTCTTTAGGATACTCTAATTTTTACGACAGCGTTTGTGGCCTAAAGCGACTTTAGGAGTTATTCTACTAAAACCCACTCACCGCGATCAATTAACGGGATAGCTTGTTTAAATTTAACGGTCTTATTTTCACCGCTCATCACGTGTTTGATCGTTACCTTATCATTACGTCCAATTTTTGGCTGATCCCTAACAATGGTCTCAACGACTTGTTGCTGTTGACGTGATGCCCCAGCACCAGCAGCTCTATTTTGAGCCGAACGTTCGTCCATATTAGGAATTTCGTCTTTTTGCGTCTGTAGTTTTTCTTGCTTACGAACTTTAGCCTCTTGAATCGTATTTTGGGTTTCTTGAGGTAATTCGCCTTTAAACAAAAATGAAATAACGTCTTTATTCACTTGGTCGATCATTTGCTTAAAGATCTCAAACGCTTCAAACTTATAGATCAACAACGGATCTTTTTGCTCGTGAACGGCCAATTGTACCGACTGCTTTAACTCATCCATTTTGCGCAAATGTGTTTTCCACGCATCATCAACGATGGCCAAGGTAATGTTCTTCTCGAAATCATTGATTAACTGCGTCCCTTTGGTTTCGTAAGCCTTTTCTAGATCGGTTACCACTTGTAAATTTTTCACGCCATCAGTAAAAGGGACCACGATACGCTTATATTTTTCACGCTGGTTCATATAGACATTCTCAATTACTGGGAATGCCAATTCTGCATTGCGCTGCATTTTCGCTTTGTAATGCTCAAAAGCGGCTTTATATACTTTACCAGCGACATCTTGAACCGTTCCTTTTTTAAATTCAGCTTCGGAAATCGGCGAACTCATAGAGAAATATCTTATCAATTCAAATTCGAAATTCTTGAAATCCTCTGCGCCTTTATTAGTTTCGGTAATCCCTTCCGAAGTATCGTAGATCATGTTTGCTAAGTCCACACGAAGACGCTCTCCTTCCAATGCATGACGACGACGTTTGTAAACGACCTCACGTTGTGCGTTCATGACATCATCATACTCCAGCAAACGTTTACGCACACCAAATTGGTTTTCTTCAACTTTTTTCTGCGCGCGTTCAATAGACTTAGAGATCATAGAATGTTGAATCACCTCACCTTCTTCAAGTCCCATTTTATCCATCATCTTGGCAATACGCTCACTACCAAACAAGCGCATTAAATTATCTTCTAGTGATACATAAAACTGTGAACTTCCTGGATCTCCTTGACGACCTGCACGACCACGCAACTGTCTATCGACACGACGAGAATCATGACGTTCTGTACCAACGATGGCCAAACCTCCTGCCTCTTTTACCTCTTTTGATAATTTAATATCGGTACCACGACCAGCCATGTTGGTGGCAATGGTCACTTGACCACTTCTACCAGCTTCATCAACAATCTCGGCCTCTTTTTTATGCTGTTTTGCATTTAAGACGTTATGCGGAATCTTTCGAATGCTCAACATTTTACCGAGCAATTCACTAATTTCTACCGATGTTGTACCAATTAAAACGGGACGACCAGCTTCTGAAAGTTGGGTAACATCATCAATAACGGCATTGTATTTTTCGCGTTTGGTCTTGTAGACTAAATCTTGTCTATCATCACGGGCAATTGGTCTGTTGGTTGGGATTTCGACCACATCTAATTTGTAAATCTCCCAAAATTCACCAGCTTCAGTCACTGCGGTACCTGTCATACCTGACAGTTTGCGATACATTCTAAAGTAATTTTGAAGCGTTACCGTTGCAAAAGTTTGGGTAGCATCTTCAATTTTTACATTTTCTTTAGCTTCGATCGCTTGGTGCAGACCATCGCTATAACGACGCCCATCCATAATACGACCGGTTTGTTCATCAACGATCATGACCTTATTTTCCATCACAACGTATTGGATATCTTTTTCAAAAAGGGCGTAGGCTTTTAAGAGTTGGTTGAGGGTGTGGATTCGTTCCGATTTAACACCAAATTCTCTAAATAATTCTTCTTTTTCGGCAGCTTCCTCTTCTTTTGATAAGCCTTTAGACTCGATTTTTCCGACTTCAACACCAATTTCTGGCATGACGAAAAAATCTGGATTATCTTGACCCGATAAAAATTCAACCCCCTTATCTGTAAGTTCTACCTGATTGTTTTTTTCTTCGATAACATAGTAGAGTTCTGCATCAACCTTCGGCATCTCTCGGTTGTTATCTTGCATGTAGAAGTTTTCAGTCTTCTGGAGCAATTGCTTAATGCCTTCTTCACTTAAGAATTTGATTAAAGCTTTGTTTTTCGGAATTCCCCTATAAGCTCTCAGTAGCAAGACACCACCTTCTTTAGTATCGCCTTCAGCAATCAGTTTTTTAGCTTCAGCCAAAACACTAATCAACTCTTTTCTTTGAACAGTGGTGATCTCATCGACTTTAGGTTTGAGCTCTGTAAATTCGTGACGATCCCCCTGTGGAATTGGCCCTGAAATAATTAATGGCGTTCTCGCATCATCAACCAATACAGAATCTACCTCATCGACAATCGCATAATGATGCGGACGCTGCACCAAATCGTCTGGCGAATGTGCCATGTTATCTCTTAAGTAGTCAAAACCAAATTCGTTATTCGTTCCGTAGGTAATATCGGCACGATAGGCTTTACGTCGCGCTTCAGAGTTTGGTGTGTGATAATCAATACAATCGATACTCAAACCATGAAATTCAAAAATTGGCGCCATCCATGCGCTATCACGTTTCGCTAAGTAATCATTTACAGTTACTAAGTGAACACCGTTGCCAGACAATGCATTTAAATACACGGGAAGCGTGGCCACTAAGGTTTTACCTTCACCCGTTTGCATCTCGGCAATCTTACCTTGATGCATCGCTGCACCACCAATTAATTGCACATCATAGTGAATCATGTCCCAGGTAATCGGTTTTCCAGCAGCATCCCAAGAGTTTGACCAAACCGCTTTCTCATCATTTAAAGTGACGTAATCTTTGTCGCCAGAAATCAAGCGATCAAATTCGTTAGCCGTAACAGAAATTTCAGGATTATGAACAAAACGTTTAGCGGTTTCCTTAACCACAGCGAATGCTTCGGGCATGATCTCGTTTAAAACACCTTCAGTAATTTCGTAGATATTGTCTTTGATCTTATCAATTTCTAGATAGAAATCTTCTCTTTGGTCAATATCTTCAGTCGCCTCAGCATCTAAAAGAAGTTGATCAATGTTATCTTGAAGCGGCTTTCGCGCCTCGGCAATTTTAGCTTTAAATTCCGCAGTCTTTCCACGCAACTCATCGTGTGACAATTGCTCTAACGTACTTTCAAAAGCTTTCACTTTTTCTACGATTGGAGATAAGGCTTTCACATCCTGTTTGGACTTGTCGCCTACAAATACTTTTAATACTGAATTTAAAAAACTCATTGCTGTTTATTTATATGGGTTGAAACGTCACGCATAACGTTTTATTTATCATTATTGAATTACCTCAAAGGTATGATTTGTGTGCTGTTTTTTCGAAAAAAAAGGCACAAAAAAAGCCTCATTAAGAGACTTTTTAACATTTTTATATTTAAAAATAATCTTCTTAGATTACTTTTAATACTCATCTTCGTTCCAAAGATAATCCTCATCTGTGGGATAATCTGACCAAATTTCTTCGATCGAATCGTAAGAGTCGCCTTCGTCTTCTATCGCTTGTAGATTTTCAACAACTTCCAAAGGAGCTCCTGTTCTAATGGCGTAGTCAATTAATTCATCTTTTGTCGCTGGCCAAGGCGCATCACTCAAATACGATGCTAATTCTAATGTCCAATACATTTGTTATGCGTTTTAAATTTCTGCAAAAGTAAAATTATAGTTCAGAAAGTCAAGAAAAAAGTGAATTAATTAAATAAAAATATTAAAGAACTTGTGTTTTCAATCGTTTGGGCCAATAGAACTGCTATTTTATCGTGCAAAGTGTTGTATTTAAGATTCTTTGTTCGGAATCCATTTTACTTCTTCGGCTTGTAAGTCATGAGACAACTTCCGTGCCAATACAAATAGGTAGTCAGAAAGTCGGTTTAAATACTTGAGGCTTTCTGGTTGAAAGGGCTCGAGATCATTTAATGCACTCGCTAGACGTTCGGCTCTACGGCAAACACAGCGCGCAATGTGACAGAATGACACGGTTTGATGTCCGCCAGGTAACACGAAATGCGTCATCTCGGGAAGCGACTCATTCATGCTGTCCATTTCATGCTCTAACTTTAAAATGTTTTCTTCGGAAATTTTAGGGATATTGAGGCGTTGTTCGCCATTTTTGAGAATGGCTTTCTCGGGATCGGTTGCCAAAATAGCGCCAACGGTAAATAATTTGTCTTGAATGTCCATCAACACGTCCTTGTAATGATTGTCAATGTCTTGATCTCGAATTAAGCCTAAATGTGAATTGAGTTCATCGACCGTTCCGTAGCTATCAATACGAATATGATGTTTAGGAACTCTTGTGCCGCCAAAAAGGGCAGTTGTACCGTTATCTCCTGTTTTTGTGTATATTTTCATGCTAGAGTACGCTAATATTTAGAATTCAAAGTTAAGGCTTTTAAAAACACTTGTAGTTTTAAAAGTCCTTGGGATCCAAGTTTTAATTAAATGAATGTTTTCTGAATTGTGGGCCGCTTGGAGAAGCAAGGAAGAGAACTGACATTGAAAGGTCTTAATGTCAAAGTTTAATTTTTACACCAAACACCAAACACCAAACACCAAACACCAAACACTAATTTCTCGTATCACTCTCAATCACACCATCTCGAAGTCTAATCACCCGTTTAGCATGCGCAGCGATATCCTCTTCATGGGTGACCATAATCACGGTATTTCCTGCCTTATGAATCTCATCAAACAAGTTCATGATTTCAAAACCTGTTTTGGAGTCAAGGTTTCCCGTAGGCTCATCGGCAAGAATTATAGAGGGTTTATTGACCAGCGCGCGACCTACAGCAACACGTTGGCGTTGACCACCTGAGAGCTGATTAGGTTTGTGGTCCATACGGTCAGCAAGTCCGACATCGGTTAGGACTTGTTCGGCACGTACTTTACGTTCTGCTTTTGAAGCGCCTGCATACACCATCGGTAAGGCGACATTATCTAAAGCCGTTGTTCGAGGAAGCAGGTTGAAGGTTTGAAAAACAAAGCCAATTTCAGTATTTCTTATATCGGCAAGATCATCATCGCTCATTTGGCTCACATCTTTACCGTTAAGAACATACGATCCAGATGTTGGTGTATCTAAGCAGCCTAAAAGGTTCATAAGCGTTGATTTTCCTGAACCCGAAGGACCCATTATCGCGACATAATCGCCAGTTGCAATATCTAAATCGATACCTTTTAAAACATGAACGGTCTCTTGACCAAGTTGAAAATCACGAATAATATCTCTAATTTCAATGACGTTTCCCATACCTTAATTGTGTGTGATTGCAATATACTCAAATATGACGCTAAATGAGAGATGATGTTACACTCTAATCTTAAAATGTTCTTTGACTTGCTCTTTACGAAAACTCACGATTCCCCAGAAAAACGTGTCAATAGTGACAGTGACCTTTGGATGTGCCTTTATGATGTCCCACGCGTCTTGCATTCCCTTTGACCAATGGATGTCGTCAAAAATAAATATAGAGTTGTTATGAGCCTTGTCGATAAGCTCGTTAAAATAATTCACCGTAGCGATTTTGGTATGGTTGCCGTCAAAAAAAATGAGGTCGTAGGTGTTGTTTTTTAACTTCGGAAGGATGGTCTTAAACTCTCCAGTTTTGACCTCGACATTTTTAATATCGAATTCGGAAAGCTGTTTTTTTGTAAATTCTGAACTATTTGGACAACCTTCAATAGAGGTAATGTGATTTTTAGAATAACCTAGAGCCAAAGCTTGTGTAGCGATCCCTAAGGACGTGCCTAATTCTAGAGTATTTATAGGTTTGAAATACTGAACGATTCTAAATAATAATTCAGCTCTTTTTTGAGTGGTTCCCGATGTTTTGGCAATAGCATTAATGGCTCTTGTGTCTGATTTGAAAATCTTTGAGCCCGATCCATAATCAGTAATTGTAAGTTCCGAATTATTTTGTAAAAGGAATTTCCGATAAGCCGAAAGTTTCAAATAGGCCTTATATTTTGTGTTGTCATAAAAGCAATTCGTAATCAAATCATAAACAAAAGGAGAATGCACACCATGCTGATTGGTGGATTTGAATAGGAATTTTATATAGGCAATGATCTGAAACACGATTCTTGGTTTGACTGGTAAAGTATTAAATATTTGGAACAAAGAACAAAGAACAAAGAACAAAGAACAAAGAACAAAGAACAAAGAACAAAGAACAAAGAACAAAGAACAAAGAGCAAAGAACAAAGAACAAAGAGCAAAGAAAAAAGAGCAAAGATCAAAAGAGTAAAGAGACAAGACTTAAGACAAAATGCAAATGACTTAAGACTCAATACAAAGGACGTAAGACGTAGGATATAAGACGAAATACGTAATTATAATAAATTGATTTGAGAAGTCATGGGTGAACTGCTTATTTCAATTGTAGTTGTAAAGTCCAGCTCTGAAATAATTTATGCTGAGCTTGTCAACGTAACAAAAAAACAAATCAATATCTTACAACCCTAATCGTTCAGCTAATTCAAACCATCTTGTTTCCTTGGTTTCCATATCATTGATGATGTCTTGTAATTTCTGAGATAGTTCGGTGATTTTGTCCTGGCTCAAGCTTGGGTCTAGAAATTTCTTTTCGAGTGCTTTCTTGTCCAGTTCTAAAGCTCTTATTTTACTTTCAAGATTTTTATATTCTTTCTGCTCGTTATAACTTAATTTTTCGGCTTTGTTTTGTTCTTCTTTTATTTCCGAAGAGACCGTAATATTAGAGTTTGTGGCTGTTTCAACTGCTGTAGCATCTTCGTTTTCCATTGCCGACCTGTAATCTCTATAATCTGAGTAATTTCCTGGGAAATCTTGAACTTCACCTTCGCCTTTAAAGACAAAAAGGTGATCTACGATTTTATCCATAAAATAACGATCGTGAGAAACGACGAGTAGACATCCTGGGAAATCCAGAAGAAATTGTTCAAGGATATTAAGCGTTACAATATCTAAATCATTCGTAGGTTCATCTAAAATGAGAAAATTCGGATTTTGAATCAAAACCGTACATAAGTATAAGCGCTTCTGCTCGCCTCCACTTAATTTTTCGACATAATCGTGTTGCTTTTTTCCGTCGAAAAGAAAGCGCTCCAACAATTGTTTGGCACTAATTTGCCGACCTTTGGTCAATGGGATAAATTCACCAAATTCCTTGATCACATCAATCACTTTTTGACCTTCTTTGACGTTGATACCGCCTTGGGTATAATATCCAAATTTCACGGTTTCACCTATAATCACTTTCCCAGAATCTGGCTCTATACCTTGGGTGAGCATATTAAGGAAGGTGGATTTTCCTGTTCCGTTTTTTCCGATAATGCCAATGCGTTCGCCCCGTTTAAAGACATATTCAAAACTATCCAAGATGATCTTATCTTCAAAGGCTTTGGATACTTTATGGAACTCGACAATCTTGCTGCCCAAGCGTTCCATGTGGATTTCGAGTTCTATATTATGGTCGTTACGACGTTGGTGCGCCCGTTTTTTTATATCCGAAAAATCATCAATACGTGATTTCGATTTTGTAGTCCGTGCTTTAGGCTGGCGACGCATCCACTCCAATTCTTTCTTAAAAAGCTGTTTGGCTTTTCCTGTTTCTACTTGCTCTTGCGCAATTCGTGATTCTTTATTTTCTAAATAATACGTGTAATTACCCTTATAGGTATATAGTTTGCCGTGATCCAGTTCGATGATTGTACTGCAAACACGTTCTAGAAAATACCTATCGTGCGTGACCATAAACAAGGTGAATTGTGCTTTGGCAAAATACTGCTCAAGCCATTCAATCATTTCAAGGTCAAGGTGGTTGGTAGGCTCATCGAGTACCAATAGATCAGGATTACTAATTAGTGCTTGTGCCAAAGCGAGGCGTTTAATTTGTCCGCCAGACATCGTTCCAATTTTTTGATCGAGGTCGTCTAATTTTAATTGCGATAGAATTTGCTGAAATTGTAACTCAAACTCCCATGCATTATGAATGTCCATTTGCTCGAATGCCTTCTGATACGCATCAGCATCTTCTGGATTTTGCAATGCCTTTTCATAATTATCAATAATCTTTAGTTGAGGCGAATCAGAATTTAAAATCGTATCATTGATCGTGAGGTTGTCATCAAAAGATGGTGACTGTGATAAAAAGGACATCCGCAGTCCGTTTCTCATAACGACCTGTCCAGAATCTGGAGCATCTGCTCCCGATAGGATGTTGAGGATGGACGTTTTTCCGCTACCATTTTTGGCGACAAAGGCAATTTTGTCATCCTTATGAATGCTAAAGGAAAGGTCATAGAAGAGCTGCAGTTCTCCGTAAGACTTTGATATGTTTTCTACTGTAAGATAGTTCAAGGCAATTTTTTTACAAAGAAAACGATATAATGTCATTAAGCATTCAAAAATGATTTAAAATAAATAACCAAAAATTAGAGCGGTTCAAAAAAGCCTACAATAGTTTTAATATTGAGGTTGAACTCCTATATTTGTGACGCAACAAGCAACATCAGAATGAATAAAATTTTACTGTTTACAGGATTACTTTTATGTATTTTTTCTACGTCCTGTATTCCTCATAAGGATATTGTATACCTTCAAAATAAACAGTCTGCAAATGACTCTCTCCAAATAATGGTAGAGCAACCAAAGCCTTACAGAATTCAGATTAACGATATATTGAACGTTCGCATCAAAGTTCTAGATCAGGATGATGTGACGATTTTTAATCCAATAGGAGAAGGGAATCTGAGCGCAAGTGCATCCGAACGTGCTTATTTTGATGGCTTTACCGTCGATCTCCACGGAAATATTAGAATACCCGAGCTCGGTGAGATTAACGTATTGGGTTTTACGACTGAGGCCATCGAGAAACGGCTTAAAGATAAGCTATTGGAGGAGCAATTTAAGGAAACCGCTAACATCTTTATTACCGTCAAATTAGCTGGATTGCGTTACACCGCCTTAGGTGAAGTCGGATCCCCTGGAAGTCAAGTGCTTTTCCAAGAACGGGTCAATATTTTTGAAGCCATTGCTAATGTGGGCGAAATATCTCCTGTTGGTAATAGAAAAGAAGTTAAGATTATTAGACAGTATCCACAAGGTCAGCAAATCCATATGCTGGACTTAACTGATGTTAATGTGATGAAATCGCCTTACTATTATATTCAACCCAACGATATGATTTATGTGTTGCCTTTAAAGGAGAAAACTTACGGAACTGGCGTAACGGGATTAGATACATTTAGAACCGCCATTACGATCTTAGGTTTTGTAAGCACGACAATTTTATTGATAACTCGTTTATAGATTATAGTTATATGTCAGAATTTGAAAATCAAGATCATGAATATGTAGAGCCAGGAGGCACGACCTTTGACTTTAGAGGGTATCTGTTTAAAGTGCTTAATCTTTGGAAATTTGTATTGATTTGTATTGGCGCGGCATTAATTATTGCGTATTTGATTAATGTACGGAAACAAAATGTTTACAAATTAAGTTCTTTAATTAATGTAGAGAGTGAGCAGAACCCTTTCTTCACAGCTAACACCAGTATCTCATTTAATTGGGGAGGTGTTTCTGGAAAAACGGGTAAGGTCATGACGACTGTAAAGACTAGAACGCACAACGAATTAGTTATGGATTCGTTGCGATATTATATTGAATACTTAAGAGAAGGAAAATACCGATTAGAGGATATTTATAAGAATGCACCTTTTGAGCTTCAGCTTGATGACTCTAAATCACAAATTATTGGCGTTCCTATTGGCATTAAATTTTTGGGTAAAAATAAATTTGAGTTATTTGTCGAATTTGAGTCAACAACTATTCGAACGCAATGTTATGGCGACAAGCAAAAATCTACTGCCAAAGTGGAGATTGGGGAGTTTAGAAAATCATATACATTTGGACAGACTATTAATTTGCCTTTTTTTAATGGTACGATCATAGAAAGAGCTGGTAAAGACGCTGTAAAAGATGCGTCTTATTTCTTTAAGTTTTTGAATTTTGATTCGGTAGTAAATCAGTATAAAGTAGGGATGATGATAAGTCCGTATTCTGGCAATGCATCCTCTGTGCTCCAATTGAGTTTGGCAGGAAACAACAAATCTAAAATCGTAGATTATTTAAATACGACTACTGCTATTCTTAGTAAAACTGAATTACAGCGTAAAAACCTTTACGCAACAAATACTATAAAATTTATTGATAGCAGTCTTGGTGCGGTTAATGCTGATTTAAAAGATGTAACCGATGAGATGAACAAATTCAGGAAGGACAATCAAATGTTTGATGTCACGGCCGAAATGAATTTGATTACAGAAAAACTGAGAGACTTTGACCTTAGAAAAGAAGAAGAAGAGACCAAATTGAACTATTTAAATTTTTTAGAGAATTACCTTCGTACGAAGACAGATTATACAAAAATTGCAGCTCCAACTTCTGTAGGTATTACAGAGGGAAACATTATTTCGAGCGTAGGGAAAATTCAAGCTTTGGCAACAGAGCGGCAATCAAAAGAATATACGGTACAAGAAGGAAATGTTATTTTTAAGGATATAGATCGGCAAATAGATGCTGAGAAAAATGTGTTGCTGGAAACTATCAATACCACTAAAGAAACAATCGGCATCAATTTAAATTCTGTAAATGGCATCATTTCAAAGTTGGAGGCTAATCTCAGCGGGCTTCCAGAGGACCAACAACAGTATTTAAAGATTCAACGTAAACTCAACATGAGTCAAGAGGCCTATAATATTTATTTAACAAAAAGGGGGGAAGCCGCCATTGTTAAGGCTGCGAATGTTTCAGATATAGCTACTATTGATGAAGCCAAAGATATTGGAGGAGGGAGAATTGGTCCAAATCATAGCTTAAATTATATGATGGCGCTTATGGTTGGATTTTTTAGCCCCATGTTTTTGATATTTATGATTTTTTTATTGGATAATACCATTCATGGCTCTGATGAAGTAGAACGCTTATCCAATATCCCCATTCTAGGGCTTATTGGTAAATACAATTATAAGAACAACCTTGTGGTTTTTGAAAAGCCGAAATCGGCAGTTGCAGAGTCATTCCGTTCGATTAGATCGAGCCTGCAATTTTTATTTAAAAAGCAACGTAAGGAAGAAGGTTTAGGGAGAACCTTAATGATTACCTCTTCGGTAAGTGGAGAGGGTAAAACATTTACCTCAATAAATATAGCAACGGTATATGCTTTGAGTGGAAAAAAGACGATTTTACTTGGATTGGATTTACGAAAACCTAAGATCTTTGGAGATTTTAATATTACCAATGACTTGGGAATGGTCAATTATCTCATTGGTGAAAGTACGCTCGATGAGATCAGAACGGTTACTCATATCGATAATTTAGATGTCATTCCCTCAGGGCCTGTACCACCAAATCCATCGGAGTTGCTGATGTCAGATCAGTTGAAAACATTGATTGCAGAGTTGAGACAGACCTATGACATGATCGTCTTGGATACGCCACCATTAGGATTAGTTACCGATGCCTTAGAATTAACCCAATATGCTGATGCCACCCTCTTTATGGTGCGCTTAGATTACACTAAAAAAGGCATGTTGGCTTTGATCAATACAAAGTACAGAATGGGAGAGGTGAAGAATATTAGTTTTGTACTCAACTTCTATAAGCATAAAACGAATCATAATTATGGCTATGGTTATGGCTATGGGTACGGCTATGGATACGGCTATGGCGTTTATGGTAATGCCTATCATGAAGGCGACGGGAAGCAACCGTTATGGAAACGCATAAAACGATTTGCTAGAGAGCGATTATAATATATTGATGTGATTACAAGTCAACAATTACAGCTAAAAAGAGCTTTTGATGTATGCTTCGGAATTGTACTCTTGACGTTGTTATTGATTCCCATAGCGATCATGATTGCCATTGCTGCTATAGAAACCAGACAATCTGGAATTTTTATTCAGCAAAGAATTGGTCAATACGGTAAGCCTTTTAGGATCTATAAAATTCGAACCTTGTTCAATGAAGCGCATGACTTGGGTCATCTTCGAAAAAGCGCCACAGCCTTTGGATTATTTTTCAGAACAACTAAATTAGACGAATTACCACAACTCTATAACGTGCTTATTGGTGACATGAGTTTTGTTGGACCACGTCCCGATGTTTCAGGATTTGCCGATCTGCTAACAGGAGAGGATCGTATAATTTTGAAAGTTAAGCCTGGCATTACTGGACTCGCCACCTTAAAATATAAAGACGAAGAGCTTGAATTGTTTGCACAAAATGATCCAATATCATACAATAGAGAGGTTATTTGGAAAGACAAGGTTGAAATAAACAAAGATTACGTCAAGAATTGGAGTTTTTCCTTAGATTTGAAAATTATTTTAAAATCTTTGATAAGTTGATGCATAATAAAAAGAAAATTACTGTTGTAGGTCTAGGATACGTCGGTTTACCGTTAGCGGTCGAGTTTGCTAGAAAGTACGTTGTGGTTGGCTTTGATATCAATAAAAGCCGTATTGAGCAACTTAACAACGGGATAGATAAAACCTTAGAAGTTGAACAAGACGATCTTCAATCTGTATTGATTTCAGATCATAAAAATGATATAGGATTGTTGGTATCCCATGATATCGAAGATATTAGGGATTCTGATATTTACATCATTACCGTTCCTACACCAACCGACGCGCTCAAAAAGCCAGTATTTACACCTCTCATAAAATCCAGTGAAACCGTTGGAAGTGTTCTAGCAAAAGGTAATATCGTGATTTATGAGTCAACGGTCTACCCTGGAGTTACTGAGGATATTTGTGTGCCTATTCTTGAGGCACAATCTGGTTTGAAGTTTAATCAGGATTTTTTCGCTGGTTATTCACCAGAACGTATCAATCCAGGCGATAAATTGCATACCGTCACAAAGATTTTAAAAGTGACCTCGGGCTCTACCCCTGAAATCGCCGAAGAAGTTGACCAGCTTTATAAATCTATTATTACGGCAGGTACGCACAAAGCAGCTTCTATAAAAGTTGCTGAAGCCGCCAAGGTCATTGAGAATTCGCAGCGTGATATTAATATCGCCTTCGTCAATGAATTGTCAAAGATTTTTAGGTTATTGGATATTGATACGAAAGCTGTGTTAGAAGCTGCTGGTACCAAATGGAATTTTATTAAGTTTTCTCCAGGTTTGGTCGGTGGACATTGTATTGGTGTAGATCCTTATTATTTAGCTCAAAAGGCTATGGAATCTGGCTATGATCCTGAAATTATTTTAGCAGGTCGTAAATTAAACGATAGTATGGGGCCTTATGTGGCGACCGAAACCATAAAGTTAATGATCAAGAAAGGCGCTCGAATAAAAGGCTCCAATGTTCTCGTTTTAGGGATTACCTTTAAAGAGAACTGTCCAGATATCAGAAATTCACGAGTCATTGATATTATAGAGGAGTTTCATACCTATGATATGACTGTAGACGTCTATGATCCCTGGGCTTCGGCCGAAGAAGTTAAACAAGAATATGACCTGAATTTGATGACCTCGAAAACTCAATTAAAGCCAGAATATGACGGTATTGTGCTCGCCGTAGCACATCAAGAATTCTTAAACATGGATATTTCAAAGTTGAAATCGGATACAGCTGTTATTTTTGATGTAAAATCGCTATTGCCCTACCACCTTTCAGACGCCAGACTCTAATGTATCCATATAATTATCATAATACTGATATTTCCGAAGTTAGTTTTTTAGTGACTGGAGGTGCTGGTTTTATTGGGTCTAATATTGTCCAGTATCTTTTAAAATACGGTGCGAAGAAAGTGAGGGTGCTCGACGACTTTTCGAACGGGCATCGCCATAACCTCACTGAATTTCATAGTCATCCCAGTTTTGAGTTGCTAGAAGGCGATATTAGAGATTTAGCAACGTGCAAACGTGCTATGGAAGGGATTGACTATGTAAGTCACCAAGCAGCACTAGGATCTGTACCGCGCTCTATCAATGATCCTATCACCAGTAATGACGTAAATGTAAGCGGATTCTTAAATATGCTCGTCGCATTAAAGGAAAGTGATTCTGTAAAACGCATGGTGTATGCGGCTTCTAGTTCGACTTATGGTGATAGCAAGACATTACCAAAGGTAGAAGACGTTATTGGAAAACCGTTGTCTCCATACGCTGTGACCAAATTGGTGAATGAATTATATGCTGATGTATTTGGGAAAACCTATGGTACGGATGTGATTGGCTTGCGCTATTTTAACGTATTTGGACCTAAACAAAGTCCAAATGGAGCTTACGCTGCGGTTATTCCATTATTTATGCAGGCCATAAAAGACGGTAAATCTCCAACCATAAATGGCGATGGTGGGCAGACTCGTGATTTCACTTTTGTTGATAATGCTGTACAGGCCAATGTTCGCGGTTTTTTTGCTTCGGAAGCGGCCGCAAATCAAGTCTATAATATAGCCTGCGGTGAACGTATTAGTGTTAACGATTTGTGGGGATTCTTAAATAAAGCGGCGAACACGTCTATAGAAGCGAATTACGGTCCAGAACGTCAGGGTGATGTCAGAGATTCTTTGGCAGATATTGCGAAGGCAGAACAGTTGTTGGGCTATGTGCCTAATTATACCGTTGCGGAAGGCCTTCATAAAACATGGGACTGGTTCTCGAATCATGAAAATCTACAATCCAAAGCAAGCAAGTAAAAGTGATATTTGAAAAACATGAAATCAATTGATTAGAGCGACCCAGACAACTAATTTCAGAGTGAAAATTAGTTGTGTATTGACCTTTAAGATACGTCTATGGGTTGTGGAAACTTTGCTACAAAAGGTAAAAAAATAAAATTATGAAAAACACACACGTTTTTTAACATAAAGAAAGCGTTGAATTCATAACATTATATAGTAATGTCATAAATTAACTTTAGACATAATTTCATACTCTTTAGGCATTTATTATATTAGCTGAAATTTAAATTCCACACCATTTGAATACGTCCAATAACGACGACTGGCTTTATACTATTTCCTCAAAGCGAAAGTTAATTGATCTTAATTTTAAGGAGATTTGGCGGTATCGTGATTTGTTGGTTTTATTTGTCAAAAGGGATATCGTAACGGTTTACAAACAGACTATTTTAGGGCCACTCTGGTACATAATACAGCCTTTATTTACCTCTGTTATATTTACTTTGGTGTTTAATAACCTAGGAAATATAAGTACGGGTAGTGTGCCTCCTTTTTTGTTCAATCTTGCCGGGATAACCGCTTGGAGTTATTTTAACAACTGTTTGACAGGGAGTAGTAACACCTTTAAGAGTAATGCCAATATTTTTGGAAAGGTCTATTTTCCACGAGTGATTATGCCCATGTCAATAACCATATCTAATTTATTGAAGCTTTTTATACAGTTGGGGATTTTTATTGGCTTTTATGTTTATTATGTGAGTATTGGAGCAGGAATTTCAATTAATTCCAATATACTTTTGTTTCCTGTATACCTATTAATGATGGCATTGCTAGGGCTGGGCTTAGGAATGATCTTATCCTCTATGACCACAAAGTATCGTGACATGACTGTTGTGATCGGGTTTGGGATACAGTTATTGATGTATATGTCGGCTGTGCCCTATCCCTTATCTGAAGCGCGTAAAAAGTTTCCTGATAAAGTTGCTACATTGGTAGAGTATAATCCACTAACTCAAATCATTGAAGGGTTTCGATATATGTTGTTAGATACAGGAACTTTCAGCTGGTCTGGGTTTTTATATACGTTGACCATAAGTATAGTTCTGTTTTTATTTGGGATCATTATTTTTAATCGGACTGAAAAGACATTTATTGATACGGTCTAGGTCGGAGTGAGAGGACAGAGGACAGAGGACAGAGGACAGAGGATAGAGGATAGAGGTGGAAAGATGGAAGACACTAGGCAATAGCGCATAGAGAAAATTATATTACCAAATACCAAATACCAAATACCAAATACCAAAGAATAAGGAATGAGTACTACCAAAAGGGATATCATTTTAGTTGCCGATAATATTAGCAAGCAATACCGTTTAGGATTGGTAGGTACAGGTACATTGAGTCATGATCTTAATCGGTGGTGGCATCGGGTGCGTGGAAAGGAGGATCCTTTTTTGAAAGTAGGTTCGGTCAATGATCGAAGCACCAAGGCCGATAGTGATTATGCTTGGGCCTTACGCGATATTAACTTTGAAGTGAAACGGGGCGAAGTTTTGGGTATTATCGGTAAAAATGGTGCCGGTAAGTCTACCTTGTTGAAGATTTTATCACGTGTCACCAGTCCAACCACTGGAGAGATCAAAACCAAAGGTAGGATTGCCTCGTTGCTTGAAGTAGGTACCGGATTTCACCCCGAATTGACTGGTCGAGAAAATATATATCTCAATGGTGCTATATTAGGCATGTCCAAGGCCGAAATTAAAAGTAAGGAGGACGAGATAATAGAATTTTCTGGTTGTCAACGTTATGTAGACACTCCTGTAAAGCGTTATTCCTCAGGAATGCGTGTGCGTTTAGCCTTTGCGGTTGCAGCACATTTAGAACCTGATATCTTGGTGATTGATGAGGTGTTGGCAGTAGGCGATGCGGAGTTTCAAAAAAAGGCGATTGGGAAAATGCAGGATATTAGCCGAGGTGAAGGGAGGACTGTGTTATTTGTAAGTCATAATATGGCAGCTGTTAAAAGTCTGTGTACACGCGTAATTGTCTTAGAGAATGGGCTTGATGTATATGAAGGGGAAACTGATCAGGCAGTAGATTATTATTTGAGCCAAGGAAAAAAACATGAAAATATAAGTTTAAACGATCGTTCAGATAGAGGTGGTCGTGGAAACTTACGTTTTATGAGAATATTAATTTTAAATAAAAATAATGAGGAACAGTATAACCTCTTGTCAGGTGAACTTTACAAAGTAAGAATATATTTTAAAACGTCAGCTAATATTACAAATGTTGGTATAAGAGTTCGATTTTATGACGCTAAAGGAACTTTGAGATTTTTATGCAATAATCATTTTACAAACCCTACAATGTTGAATATACCGATAATAGATAATTCGTATGTTGATTGTTCGATTTCTGAAATGCCTTTACCTAATGGTAATTATAATATTCAATTGACCTGTTTTGCAACTGGAGGAATTGAAGATGACGTTGAAAATGCCTTAAGTTTTAATATTGTAGGCGGTGATTTTTATAATAGCGGTAAAGAGCAGGTATCTAAGGAAGGAGTTTTGGTCAAGCATTCATTTAATTTTAATTTGTAATACTAGATGTGTTCAGCTGTTTCTATATGCAGATAAGTCCTTCTTATTTGATTAAACAATAATAATTTAAATTATGTTTTTCAAGAAAAAAGCGAAGATTACATTCATATTTGGTTCAGCCAGAGGCGGTACTACCTGGCTTTGGTCTTTATTAGAGTCACATACACTGGTAAAACCGTTTACTGATAATGTTTTACCAAATAAAAAAGGCCTTTACAAAACCAGTGAAAGTGGTATTTATATAAAGGATAAAAAAAATGCTAAGTCGAAGATAAAAAAATTTACACAGGAGAACAAGGAATTTTTAATTATCGAAAAAACACCATCTCATACATTTTTTTGGAAGGATATTGTAAAGGATTTTCCGAATTCAAAGAACATCATAATTCTACGACACCCCATTGCCATTGTGAATTCAATGCAAAAATCTAAAATGACCTTTTTAGAAGGGCACACTTTGGAAAAAAGCCTATCTCTAGTTGTTAAATATTATAAACATCTCATGGAGATCGTTGGGTTAAATAGATATCATATTGTCCTTTACGAGAATCTTTTACTGCAAACAGATGTAGAGTTAGCTAAACTTTTTGAATATTTGGACCTAGATAAAGCTGATATAAAAGAAATAATCAACAATAATACTGGCATTTCTAAAGTTGATGTTGCAGGTGTGTTCAGAAAAGGCTTACATGATTCATATCTCAGAGAAATAGATAAAGACAATCTAGAATACTTAAAAGAAAGACTAAATCGCGAAATTAATTTTTTCAAATCATTCTAAAAATATTAGACTATGGAAAATATTAAAATTCTCGTGGCAAACCATAATTTAAGTAATTTAGGTGGATCCGAGACTTTTACTTTCACGATAATAGAGGAGTTAGTTTCAAAAGGAATGAATGTTGAGTATTTTACTTTTAACAAAGGCTTGGTTTCAGATAAAATTGAAAATGACCTGGATGTTTCTTTTATGTCAAGGAAAAAGTACGATTTAGTATTAGCCAATCATAATACTTGTGTTGAAAGTTTGTATAAATTGGGGTTTATAATTCAAACCTGTCATGGTATATTCCCTAAGCTTGAGCAACCGTCCCTGAAAGCGGATGCTTATGTTTCAATTTCTTCAGAAGTTCAAAATCATCTTGCTAAGTTAGGTTTTCCTAGTATTTTAATTCATAACAGCATTAATTTAAAGCGGTTTTACGTTAAAAATCCAGTTAGAAAGAAATTAAAAACGGTATTAAGTTTATGTCACTCTATTGAAGCAAATACCTTTGTTAAAAAAGCATGCGTAGAAATGGGTTTAGAGTTTGTCGAAGCTTACAAATATGATCAAGCAATATGGAATGTTGAAGATAAAATTAATGAATCCGATTTGGTCGTAGGCCTTGGACGCAGTGCTTATGAAGCAATGGCTTGTGGACGGCCAGTAATTGTGTATGACAATCGTCGCTATTTTGATTCGTGCGGAGATGGTTACGTTAAACGTAATTTAGGATTTAGTTTAAGACATAATTGCTCTGGACGTTATTCTAACAGAAAATTTGCTTTAAGCGAATTTAAAAGCGAATTGTTGAAATATAAAGCAAAGGATTCAGCTTATTTTTTAAGATTTGCTCAACAAGAATTAAATGTAGAGCATAACTTAGACTTATATTTTGAATTTTGGAGAATACAGCTTAGAAATAGAATAAATACTAGAAGACAAAAGAAAATTAGTATTGTCAAGTACCTAATTGGAGCGAAAAATACTAAATGGTTAGCAAGCAAATTTAAAAACAATACTTAGCATAAAATGTCAAAAATTTTTATTGTCATTGTCACCTATAATGGGGAGCCGTGGATTGAAAAATGTCTGAATAGCTGTAAGGGCTATAGTGCTATTGTGGTTGATAACGCTTCAAAAGATCAAACGCTAAATATTATTGAGGAAAAATTTCCTGAGGTTCAGCTTTTCAAAATGGAAAAAAATCTTGGCTTTGGTCAGGCTAATAATTTTGGAATGCGTCATGCGCTTAAGATGGGAGCAGAATCCGTTTTTTTGCTAAATCAAGATGCCTATTTGGTTGATGATGCTTTAGAAAAAATGTTAGATTTTCAAAGTCAGAATCATGAATACGGGATTTTGAGCTCATTACATATTACTGGTGATAAAAACAAATTAGATAGAAATTTTGCTAACTATATGATGAAAGAATTTTCAAGTTCTTTTTACTCCGATCATGTTTTAGGTAATCATTTACCATCAGTCTATGATGTCCCGTTTGTAAATGCAGCGGCTTGGTTAATTTCTAAAAAGTGCTTAATTAAAATTGGAGGGTTTGACCCTATATTTTTCCACTATGGCGAAGATCGTAATTATTGTCAACGTGTTGTATATCATGGTTTTAGAATTGGAATTATACCAAAGGTTTGTATCATACATGATCGAGATTATCGAAAACCTGAACATACTCATGTTTTTACGACAGAATATTTTGTTCAATTTGAAAGGGTTAATAAAATAAATTTTGCTAATATTTTAAAATCAAACGATACTCTGAGTTCAATAAAAAATTCTCGATTAAAGATTTTTAAATCGATATTGAAATGCGATTACAAAAGAGTATCAGGTCTCGTAAAAGAAATAAGGATTTTGAATAGAATGAAATCCGCAATATTAATTAGCAGAAAAACAAATCAGATGGGTGGCGCCAATTATTTATAAATTCATAATATCAAACACTTAGATTTATCACCTGAAATTTAATTTTAAGATGTCTCAAAACCCAATAGTATCTGTAATAGTACCGACCTACAATCGCGCGAATGTCATCAGTGAGACACTTGATAGTATTTTAGCCCAAAGTTTTAATAATTGGGAGTGTATAGTGGTAGATGATGGTAGTACAGATGCCACGGATGACATATTAGAAATGTATCAATTAAAAGATTCACGATTTCGATATTATCATCGTCCAAATAGCCATTTAGCAGGTGGCAATGGTGCTCGAAATTTTGGTTTTAAACAAAGTAAAGGCATTTATATTCAATGGTTTGACAGCGATGATTTGATGGTTCCTGAAAAACTTGAATTACAAGTTGCCATCATGCAAAATCATGATGTCGATTTTGTTGTTAGTAAAACAAAATTTTTTAACAAGAAAAATAATTCATTTTTCAATTATAACTTTGAGGCTTCAGAAGTTAATTTTGAAAGTTATGCCATCGATTACATTCGCTGGATTACAGGCGATTTATTGGTAAAGAGATCAATTGCAAAAAAAATTAGCTTTAATGAAAATTTAACTGCCGGGCAGGAGCATAATTTTAATTGTAAGTTATTGTTAGTTACGAATAATTTATATTATTTAAGTGAGTTTTTTACGTTAAGAAGATACAGTGAAAATTCTATACAAGGCCAAAGAGATCAGTCCTTGGAAATGCATAATTTGAAGATGTTTGAAACGCATTGGTTTAATTACAAAGATTTGGCAGCAATCGCGAACTCACCTAAATTTAATAGATATTCAATGTTGCAATGTGTACAATGTTATTTAAGATCTCATAATAGTATTAATTTGCCATTAGGTTTTAAGAACGAGCTAAGAAAAGTTTTTCCAAGACGTTACATTTATTTTTATTTTGCTGAAATCGCGAGTAAGTTATTTGGGAAATATTACAAGTTTTATGAATGGCTTAAGAATGGTGAGATATTTAATACTTATAATCAAAGAAAGATTCAGTAGGTTGCTAAATAAATAATTGATGATTAAGTAGTTGTCAAAATCTACTTTGCAAGGTATCAAACAGAAAAGTATCATATGAGACAAACTATAAAAATACTTTTTAAGTATAGATGGGAAGGATTAAGGTCTTCCCTGAAACTTTTAATGGGTCGCATTTCTTTTTTAAAATTTAAAAATGATAAAAGTATAGTAATTTATATCCCAAAATATAAGCAGTCTATTTATCTGCGACGCCACACATCTGACTATTCTACGTTCAAGCAAATATTTGTAAGAAATGAATATGAAGTAGATTTTGATTTTATTCCAAACGTAATAGTTGATGCCGGAGCCAATATAGGTTTAGCAGCCGTTTATTTTTCAAATAGATATCCGAGTGCTAAAATATATTCCATTGAGCCAGAAGAATCAAATCTTTCAATACTTGAGGATAATTTATCATTGTACTTAAATGTTAAAAAATTGCCTTTTGCTTTGCACCATTCCGCAGGTTTTTCTCTTGAAGTTTTAGATTATGGACTTGGTAATTATGGTTTCATTACAAAGGAAAAATCGCAAGTTTCAGATAGCAGCAAAGTTTTAAAAACTGTTGATACTATTAGTATTGAAGAATTAATGCGAAATAATCATATTGACATTATTGATATTTGTAAAATTGATATAGAAGGTGCAGAAAAACCTTTATTTGAGAAAAATTATGAGTATTGGCTACCAAGAACTAGGTGTGTAATTGTCGAGTTTCATGATCGCTGGTATCCTGGTTGTAAGGATACGGTAATGAAGGCTATTAATAACTATGATTTTACATTTTACATAAAGGGAGAAAATTATATTTTTTTAAATAATTCGCTTTAATTATAATGATGCGAAGTTTTCCGAAAATCACCGTTTTGATGCCTGTGTATAACTGCGAAAATTTTGTAGAAAAGGCAGTTCAAAGTATATTAAATCAGACATTTACAGATTTCGAATTTATAATCATTGATGATGCATCAACCGATAAAACGCTTGATATTGTTAAATCGTTTATTGATTTGCGTATTTCAATTATCGAAAAAGCTCGCAATTCAGGTTATGTTAACAGTTTAAACCATGGTTTGTCAATTGCTAGGGGAAAGTACATTGCGCGAATGGATGGCGACGATATTAGTTTGCCAATGCGTTTTCAAAGACAGGTTTCGTTTATGGATGCCAATAAAGACGTTGTGGTGTGCGGTACAAATTTTAATTATCTCAATAAAGAGGGCGTGAAAAACAATCCAATTTTGCATGATGATATTAAAATTAGACTTTTGTATAAAAATAGTTTAGGTCATCCCACTGTAATGATTAGAAAATCTGCTCTAATAAATCATCGATTAAATTATGATGTTTCGAAAGAACCAGCAGAAGACTATGCGTTGTGGGTTAAATTATTGGGAATAGGAAATCTGCATAATCTTGATGAAGTACTATTGAGCTATCGCCAACATGATAATCAAGTATCGATAAGAAAACTAAGTGTCAAACCAAAGATAAGAGCTGAAATACGAATTTCAATTCTAGAATATATAAATTATTTTCCAAGCTTGAAAGAAAAGAAATTACTGATGAAATCTTTCTCTAGATTGGAAGTTCCAAGTTATAATGACTTAATATCATTTGAAAACTTGAGTAAATTATTATTGCTTAAAAACAGTAATAATTTTTTTAACACAATACAATTTAATTCTTATCTGAATTATCAAAAAAAAGTAATTTATAAAGATTATTTTACCAATAGATTAAGGTATAATCCTGTAGTATTTATTAATTATGTCAAGCTTAAATTCAGATTCGAAGGAAATTTTGAGAAAGTGAATTCAGTTAAATTATTTTTTAAATGCTTAGTTTTTCATAAAAATTTGAAAAGCAGATTTAAGGATATTATTTAAAGGTTCTATTTTCAAATTTGTTTCATAAAAATTGCCTCAGGATTATTTATTAGTCTTATTAAATATGGCTAATGATAATAAAACAGATATCTGAATATTATTTTTTGTAAAAGTTGGCAGTGCTATTAACAATTTTATTTTAATATAATACTTGGGATTTTAGTGGGAGACTAAGTAAATTAAATATTTAGAATTTTTTAAGGTCTAAAATATTAATTTTTTCGAAACACAAATTAAATGATTAAATGTTTACATCTTTTTGAAACTTATAATCAGGTATATCAGCCTTACATATCTCCTGTTATAGAGAAATTGAAGCTTATGCAAAATACAACCATATCAGTAGCAGCTTATAATAGAGCTGATGGTGTCGATTTTGTTATTCCCTCTTATAGAAAAAGAAGACTATATGAATTAATTTTTAGACTAAAGTTTGGTAAATCTACCAATTACTTAACAGGGCTCTGCAAGTTCCAAGAAATTGACATCTTGCACATACAACAATCGTATTTATTTAATAGAGCTTTTCAATTAATGGGTCAAAATCGAAATAAGCCAAAGATTATTCTTACTTTAAGAGGCGGAGATACCTACATTAAACCGTGGTATTTCGAAAAGTGGCAAAATTTTTATAGCAAACATTCCGACAGTATCAGCGCATTTGTAGTGATGAGCAAGCATCAAAAACAGTATCTCCATCAAAAATGGAAAATTGAAAATGAGCGTATTCATGTGATACCAATCTCTTATGGTTATAGCCTTAAAACAAACGTAAAATCTTGTGATTTTAAGAAATTGAAAATCATTTCTGCTTTTAGAATGTGTTGGGAGAAGAATATCTTCAGTCATTTAAAAGTTGTTGCTTTTTTACGAGCTAAACTTATTCCTGTTCAATATGATGTTTATGGTGATGGTCCCGAATTAGGTCAATTGTATTATTTGGTTGATAAATTTAATTTGGAGGACTGTGTAACTATTCATGGTAGAGTTGATAACAAGGATCTGAAAATGGCAATGAAAAAATCTGATTTTGTACTACAATTGAGTCATTCCGAGTCTCTCGGTCTGTCTGTTATAGAAGCACAATCTTTGGGGCTTCCAGCGATAGTTTCTACGAGCGGCGGATTACCTGAAGTTATAAAACACAATACGACTGGTTTTTGTGTAGAACCTGATGATTATAAAATGGCAGCACAAAAACTTGAATTCTTGTGGAATGATAAATCGAAATATGGGGAGTTTTCAAAAAATGCAATCTTAAATGCTCAGCAAAACTTCTCAATTCAAGTTGAAGTTGAAAGATTAGCATTACTGTATTTAAAATTAATGGAACAAAACTAAAAAAAGCTTTATCCTGATTTTATTATTTATTTTTATCTTGCCTCTTCTTTAAGCTGATAAAAACAAAAACGATAAAAGTATCATTGAATATTGAAAAAAATTACTACTCCAATTTTATCAAATTCGAATTCGTTCTTAAAAAAGGATGAGATACATGCAATCAACTATCAGGCTATTTGTGTTTTTGTAGCTACCGGCTTTTTTTTTGATGACGATACGTTTTACAAAGACGAATGTTGCTTGCTGCCGGCAAGAGATTATGAATTAGATGCTAAGGGTTTTTTAAAAAGCTCGAAAGTCAATTTCGAATGGCATTATAGTCCGAGGAATATGTCATTTGATTCGGTTCTAGAAGAGTACAAAGAATTGTTACAAACAATCGTCAAAGAACAAATTGGAGATCAAAATGTAATCTTACCCTTATCTGGCGGTCTTGATAGTCGCAGCCAAGCTTTAGTTTTAAAGAATTTGGAGAATCCGGTTCAAGCTTACAGCTATCACTTTAAAGGCGGTTATCCTGAACATAAAATTAGTGAACAAATCGCAGATACTTGTGGATTTGATTTTAAGGGTTTTCAAATCGAAAAGGGATATTTATGGGGTTGCATCGACGAGTTAGCCCATATAAACAAGTGCTATTCAGAGTTTACCCATCCAAGACAAATGGCCGTTCTGCCAGAATTAAAAAAAATGAATGGTGTATTTTCTCTAGGACATTGGGGCGATGTATTATTTGATCGTGGCGTGCCAGAGGGAACCAAAGAAAAAGATATTTTACCTTTATTAATCAAGAAAATGATTAGACCAGATGGCTTTAAACTTGCCGAACAACTCTGGCAACATTGGAATATGGAAGGTGATTTCAAAGCTTATTTGATTTCAAGAATAGAGACGCCTTTATCTAATATTAAAATCGATAATCTAAGTGCAAAAGTTCGTGCGTTTAAAACCTCTCAATGGGCGCACCGTTGGACAACGAGCAACTTAAGTGTGTTTGAGGCGGCACATCCTATAACCTTACCATATTACGACGATCGCATGTGCCAATTTATTTGTACGGTACCCGAAGCGTTTTTGGCAGATAGAAAATTGCAAATTGCGCATTTAAAACAGGACGAGTGGCTATCGCAAATTACATGGCACGCTCAAAAGCCGTTTCATATTAATAACTATCATCTAAATAAATTGCCTTTCAATATACCTTATAGAGTTCATTCAAAGCTCAAACGTACTGTCAATGGTCTAATAGGAAACCCCTTTATTCAACGCAATTTTGAGTTGCAGTTTCTTGGAGAGCAAAATGATAGGGAGCTCAAAGAGCGTATTTTTGAGAAGACCTTTAATCAATTTGTCCCAAAAACAATCGTCGAAAAGTGTTATTTAAATTTTAAGGGCGAGGACTATGTAAACAACGCCCATGCGGTAAGTATGTTATTAACGCTATCACTTTGGTATAAAAATTTTCATAACTCGACATTATGATACTTTCTGTCATTATTCCTGTTTTTAACGCTGAAGATTTCATTCAGAAATCTTACGCATCTATTATTGGTCAACATATTGAGGATATCGAAATCTTATATATCGATAATAATTCAACAGATGGCTCGGTTATAAAAATTAATAATCTTATAGAAAAAGACAGCAGAATTACGCTATTGCACCAATTGAAAAAAGGGGCAGCACCAACTCGAAATAAAGGCTTACAACATGCATCTGGAAAATACATTTATCTCTTTGATGTCGATGATGAAATCTTCCCAAATGCTCTAAAAGACATGCTTGAGGCCTTAGAGTCAAATGAGGCGGTAGATGCCGTATTTGGCAAAATGATTAAATCAAATAAAAGTATTTCAGAAACTCCAAAACCTAACGATGAAACCTTTAAATTAACCATTGAGGAACGGCCTTACTGGGGATTGAAGTGGTTATCAGATTTGAGTTCTGTTGTTGGTCCGCCAGCTTTTTTATATCGCGCCTCTGTTTTTAATCAAATTGGCCACTATAATGAAGCGTTGCGAATTGGTCAAGATACTGCCTTAGATATAAGATTAGGCATGTTGTGTCATGTAGCTTTTTTAGATAGATATGTGTATTTGTATTTCAAGCATGAGGAGTCTACTATTCAAAAGGTTAAAAAGAAAATGCCACGCGCCTTTATGGTTTGGCCACGATTGGTGCAGGAACATTTATCTTTTTATCTCCAGCAAGATGTTCCGTTGAGGTTTAAAACCTTATTGTTCGCTCAAATTTATCAAGCTATGGCACGACAAATTGTTTTTACCAGTGGCTTGGCTAAGCGTTCAAAATTAAAAGGACAGTTGCTTTCAGAAATAAAATCTATTGACGTTCCATTTTCTATTCGATTTTATTTAGGTATTTTAGTCGTTCTACCTTTTGAACCCCTTCGGAAAATTTATGGTTATCATATCGTGCCCGCAGAAATTAAAAAACTGAAGGTATAGTCCTAAAACAATGTCCAAAAAGTTAAAACATATTTTACGAAAACTCGTTTTGCCTTCGCTTTACAGAAAGTATGTCAAGAGGCGTGAGGATATCAAGGATGACATACGTCAAACTCTAATAGTACGAGGAAGCAAGGTCATTGAGAAACCGATTGAACAGCAATTTTATCATCTCATGCACTATTATCCAGAATTTGCATTTATCTTTTTTTGGCGCATAAAAACACAAAAATACCTATGGCGTAAACTTTTTACGAAGCCATTTCAATGTAAGATTTTTGGAGGCACTAAAATTGAAGGTGGTTTGATGTGTTATCATCCTTTTGCGACGGTCATCAATGCGAAATCTATTGGTCATAATTTTCAGTTTAGAAATAGTTTGACGATTGGTAATAAGGGAAATGATAATACGTTACTGCCTGTAATTGGAAACGATGTCACCGTTGGAGCGAACGTTGTGATTATTGGAGATATCCATATAGGTGATAACGTCACGATAGGAGCAGGAGCGGTCGTTGTTAAAAATATCCCTTCAAATTGCATTGTTGCAGGAAATCCTGCTAAAATTATCAGACGTTTATAGTATGGCCAAACGTGTTAAAATATTGTTTACAACGTCTAATTTTAAAACGGCAGGTAGTGGTAAGGTTATTTACGATCTGGTCAATGGATTGGATCAATCAAAATTTGAAATAGAAATTGCCTGTGGTCATAACCGTGGAGCATTTTTTCAAACGGTTGAAGCTTTAGGATTGCCAATACACATTGTCAAGACTAAAACGTCGTATCGTCCTTATCTCACATTGTACTCTAGAATTAAAAATATTTCAACATTTTTTAAAGCGCATGAGTATGATATCATTCATTCATGGCAATGGAGTAATGATTGGACCGAAGCGGTTGCAGCGAGACTAGCAGGTGCGAAATGGATGTACACAAAAAAAGCGATGGGCTTTCAAAGTAAGCATTGGGTCATCAAGAGTTACTTGGCCAATTTTATTGTGACTATCAACGATGAGATGCGACGTTATTTTCCGAAGAAAAAAAATCAAAGGTTAATTCCGCTAGGAATTGATACAGCGTATTACAGTCCGAAACATTTCGATAAAAGGAAGATTTCCGAAGTATTTGAAATCATAACCGTCGCTAATTTAGTTGCGGTTAAGGGTATTAGTGTTTTAATTCAGGCTATAAAAGCTTTAGATTCACCTCACGTAAATTTGACGATACTGGGCGCCAACAACACCGAATATGGTACGATGATGGTAGCGCTTGTAAAGGAGTTGCAATTGGAACATCAAATTTCATTTCTTGGCCAAAAGCCAGATGTGCGTCCCTACCTTTCAAATTCAGATCTCTACGTGATTCCAACTTTAGATCAAGGTCGTCGCGAAGGCATGCCCATGGCACTAGTGGAAGCGATGAGTATGGGAGTTCCTGTTTTGGGATCTGAGGTTTCTGGGATCAAGTATGTGTTGAAAGATTTCCCACAGTTGCTGTTTAAGGCAGGCAGTGCGAATGATTTGCAAATGAGAATTAGAGCTGTGATGTCTAAATCGAAGGAGGAACGCCATCAAATTGGTAATGATCTTCGGCAATACTGCATTACAAATTTTAATATGCCGACCTTTATAAAAGCACACGATCTGCTTTACAGTCAAATGATGAATTTGAGACCAAAAAATGCCTAGATTCAATAAGCATATTATTATTGTAGGTACTGCAAGAAGCGGTACAAGTTGGCTGTCTGAAACCATGGCCCAAACACGACGTTACCGTATGCTATTTGAGCCAGAGCAGGAAACTCGTACAAAGTTGGGGTATTTACTGTGCGATCAATGGCTCACAAAACCCTCAGATTCAAAAGCCGCTCATAACTATCTGAAACAAGTTTTTGCAAATCGCGTGGATTGTGATTGGATTGCCCAAAATAGCAACCGAAATTATAAAATGCACTTATGGCCATTGCTGCCAAAAAAATTTATCATAAAGTTTGTACGCTGTAATCTATCTGCCCATTATATGAATACTGCCTTCGGTATTCCAGTAGTTCATGTCATAAGAAACCCTTATGAAGTCTTAGCGTCTCAATCTCGGGTGAATTTCCCTTGGTTAGTTGATTTATCCTATTTTAAATCACAAAAAGAATTGGTAGCCTTCATTCAAAAGGAATTTAATTTAGATATAATAATTAGTTCAAATTATACAGACTTACAACTGAAAACATTACGGTGGTGTATTGAAAATATCATTCCGTTGCACGTGCTTGAAGTAAAGCCTTCTAAAAATTATAGAGTTGTAAAATATGAAGATTTAGTGGCAGACACCAATGTGTTTTGTGACATTTGCGAGGAATTTAATATTGAATATTCTAAAGATATAGAACGGATTATTGCTTTGCCATCTTCAAAAGCCCACTCAAAAGGTACCTTGTCCAATAGTAAAACTAGGGATTCGTTATTTAGTGCTTCAGAACTAAAAGAGATCAATATGATTTTAGATATATTTGGCATGAACATGTATCCAAAAATTACAGGATAGTTACAAAGGCTATTTGATTGAAACCGAAAAATTGCAATATATAAGTCATGCTCTTCAACTCCATAGATTTTGCTCTTTTTCTCCCCATCATTTTTGTGTTATACTGGTTTGTAGCTAAACGATCTCTGAAGCTTCAAAATGCGCTCATTGTAATTGCGAGTTATGTCTTTTATGCTTGGTGGGATTACCGCTTTTTGTCACTTATTGTGTTGAGTACTCTAGTGGATTATACGGTGGCTAGGCTTATAGGTGGTGAAACGAACCAAAAAAAAAGAAAGACATTATTACTCGTTAGTCTTTGTTTTAATCTAGGGTTATTAGGTTTTTTTAAATACTATAACTTTTTTATAGATAGTTGGGTTGATGCATGGCATGCTGTAGGTGTTGAGATGCACGTAAGTACTATGCATATTATTTTGCCGGTCGGGATCTCCTTTTATACCTTTCAAACCCTAAGCTATACAATTGATGTCTATCGCAATAAATTAGAGCCAAGTAAACGTTTAATTCAGTTTATGGCCTATGTTGCATTTTTTCCGCAGTTGGTGGCTGGTCCCATAGAGCGCGCGACTAGATTATTACCTCAATTTCAGAAGGAACGAACATTTAATATGCAGTTCGCCATGAGTGGTGTGTATTTAATTATTTGGGGACTCTTTAAAAAAGTGGTGGTAGCCGATAATTGTGCATTCTTTGTCAATCAACTATTTGAATCTTCAGGGAATTATTCTTCTTTAGAACTCGTGTTTGGAGCCATCTTATTCGGATTTCAGATCTACGGTGACTTTTCGGGCTATTCTGATATTGCCATCGGCGTCGCACGCTTATTTGGATTTTCTTTAATAACCAATTTTTCATTTCCTTACTTCTCTAGAAATATTGCCGAATTCTGGCGACGCTGGCACATCTCACTCTCCACATGGTTTAGAGATTATGTGTACATCCCTTTAGGAGGCTCTAAAGGCAGTAAGTTTCTCAAAATTAGAAACGTGATGATTGTTTTTTTGATCAGCGGGTTTTGGCATGGTGCAAATTGGACTTTCATCATTTGGGGTTGTATTCACGGACTTTTATTTTTACCATTACTGTTAACCAATAAAAATCGCAGCTATTTAAATAGTACGCGGTTGTCTTTGAGTCAGCTACCAAAAATTTTAGTCACCTTTTCTATGGTGGTATTAGCTTGGGTTTTTTTTAGAGCCGATTCTCTAACAATTGCCAACTCCTATCTTATGGAGATTTTTAGTTTTTCAGGATATTCTTTGGAATCGTTTTATAAATCATCAAAAATGCTCCTGTTCAGCAGTATGATATTGGTTTCCATTGTTATTCTTTTGGGATTTGAGTTTTATGCTGTTCAGAAAAACCATCGGGAAGTCAAATTATCAAATTTGTCAGCCATCTTTATCTCTATTATCATCATCTTTATGGGAGTATTTAAGAACCCATCCGATTTTATATATTTTCAATTTTAACAATGACCTCTTTTTTAAAACGTTTCGGGTTTATCCTTATCGCCATCATTTTGATTGCAAACGTCTTATCCTTTATAAGTCTTTGGGGATTAAAACAGGGCAGTTTTTATAAGCCGTCCTTCTTAGTAAATGAGGTTAAACAAGATAATTTTGATTATATAATTTTAGGTGCCAGTACAGGTCTAACCACAATACATACGCAAGCGGTCGATGCTATTTCTAAAACTAGCGGCATAAATCTAGCAATGGATGACACTAATTTACCTAGCCAGTATTTGATGTTACAGCATTTCTTAGCACAGGGCAAGACGACCAAAATATGTGTTTTAGCGCCAAGTGTAGACGGGTACATTGCTCCAAACGAAAAATTGAGTGATAATGATTATCGATTTTTACCATACGTTAGCGAACCCTATGTTTTGGATTATTATCAACAGTTTTCGCAAACCGATGCAAAGCTGTTAGCGCTGAGTAAGTGGCAGCCTATGCTAGGTGTTGCTTATTTTAATGCTGAATTGTTTTATCCGTCGCTAGTTAGTATTTTAAGTCCCGAACGTCACAATCGTTTTGATCACTACGGAAATTACACCTATCCTTATAAAAAAATGGAATCTTCGGAAATTTTAGAATCTGAAATCATGTCATTAGAGCTTAATAGTGAGGTATTAGGACGTATCAGAATGTTGTGTGAAGCCAATGATATTAAATTAGTTTGTTATATTTCTCCTTTAAAACTGAAAACGGTGGTCTTGAGTCAAACTGATTACGAGGTCATCAATCATTCTGACGTTTTAGACGACGCCTCCTATTTTTATGATGATATTCATGTCAATTCAAAAGGGAGAACATTGGTGAGTGAGCAATTTGCTGAAGATTTAATGTTATATGTTCAAAAATAACGATTGAAAAAAGAACCAAGCATAGCCATCTACTCTGGTGAGATTCCCAGTACGACCTTTATTGAACGCCTAATTGAAGGTGTTTCTGAACGAGGTTGTACGGTCTACTTATTTGGGGTCATATCGAAAAAAAATAATTATAATCCTAAGGTAAAGGTATTGGGCTATAAGCAGCATAAACTATATAAGCTTATGTATTTGTTGCGTTATACCTTTTTATTGATATTGAAAAGACCTACGGAAAAAAAACGCTTGGATCAATTTTTGGCAACCGAAAATAGAACAGATTTATATAGTAAAGTGAAATATTATCCTGTGCTTTATTATTGTCCCGACCTATTTCACCTCCAATGGGCTAAGGGCATTGCGGAATGGGCTTGGGTTGAAGATTTCGGAATGAAACTCGTTTTAAGCCTTCGCGGTGCTCACATAAATTATTCACCAATTGCAGATCGTGAATTGGCGGAAACCTATACAAAGCATTTTCCATCTATCTCTGGCTTTCACGCCGTTTCCAAAGCTATTGCCAAAGAGGCTGAAATGTATGGCGCAAAGCCCAACAAAGTGACTGTGGTGTATAGCGGTTTACAAAAAAATGATCTTGTAAAGTCCGAAAAACCTAAAAATGCTGTCTATCAAATTATTTCAGTAGGCAGGCCACATTGGATCAAAGGCTATCGTGTGGCGCTTGATGCATGTAAGCAACTCAAAGATGCAGGCGTTTCTTTTTTTTATACTATTGTTGGTGCGGCTAATGATATGGAGCTCATGTATCAAATTTATGTTTTAGGCTTAGAAGATTGCGTAAGGCTCACAAAGAAACAACCCTTTATTACGGTTCAACAGCTTATGTTTAACGCTGATTTGTTGCTATTATCAAGCCATAAAGAAGGTGTTGCCAATGTTGTTTTAGAGGCCATGTCTCTAGAAACGTTGGTGCTTACAACTAATTGTGGTGGTATGAATGAAGTCATTGAAGATGGTGCAAATGGGTTTTTAGTGCCAATTCGGGATGCTATACTCATGGCTCAAAAAATGAAGCGGATTATGGATCTATCAGAACATGAAATAGCAACCATCAGGCAAAATGCGCTCAACACTATTGAAGAACAGCATACCGAAGCCCAAATGGTCAACGGGATGTTATCATTTTATAACAATGCTTTAAAAGATCAACCATAATGCAAGGTGCTAATAGAAATATAACATTAAAACAAAACCTAGATAACCAAATTTTAATACATAGTTTTAGTGTCGCCATTTGCTTGTTTAAACGATTATGAATACAAACGCTTCTCATAAAAAAATTGGATTGGTGCTGTCTTCAGCCCCTGGTTATTCTGAGACGTTTTTTAGAAATAAAATCAGAGGGCTAGAAGCAAATGGTTATGAGGTGACTTTATTTGTGGATCAGCCACCAGCTAAAGATCAGCAATTGCCTTGTAAGACGATTTCAAATGTTGATTTGCAAGCTGGCATTTTAAAAAAGACCCGAAGTCTCTTTCACATCGTTTTCAAATCAATTTTCAGCCATTTCGGGGCGAGTTTGCGGTTATTTAGACTCGAAAGAAAGGATGGACGTTCCATCAAAGAAGCCCTTAAAAGCGTTGTGCTTAATGAGTTTTTACTCAATGAAACTTTAGATTGGCTACATTTTGGTTTTGGTATGTTGGCTCATAATCGGGAAAACGTGGCAGAGGCTATCCATGCTAAGATGGCTGTGAGCTTTAGAGGTTTTGATCTGTATCTATCTCCCTTGAAACATCCTGGTTGTTACGATCGACTGTTCAAAAAGCAAGTCAGCTATCATGTGCTTTCAAATGAAATGAAGCAAACGTTGATCGCACATACTATTCCTTCGGAAACTATTACAGTAATTACACCAGCGATTGATGTTGCTTTTTTTTCTTCCGAAGCGCAAAAAACTCCGAATGTTATTTTACAAATTGTTACCGTAGCTAGACTGCACTGGAAGAAAGGTATTGAATATACTTTAGAACCACTCAGTTTACTAAAAAAACAACACATCGCATTTCATTATAAAATTATTGGAGTGGGAGAAGAACGCGAACGATTAGTGTTTGCAGCGCATCAGTTGGGTATTGAAGATCACGTTGAATTCATGGGTAAATTATCACCAGAGCAGGTCAAAGGATGTCTTAACGAGGCAGATCTATATGTACAATACAGCATTCAGGAAGGGTTTTGTAATGCTGTTGTTGAGGCTCAGTCAATGGGATTATTGTGCATTGTTTCAAATGCCGAAGGACTTTCGGAAAATGTTATAAACTCAAAAACAGGATGGGTCGTTCCCAAAAGACAACCAGCACTATTGGCACAAAAAATTATAGAGGTGCATCAAATGCCATATTCTGAAAAAGAGATAATTAAACAAAATGCTGTTGAAAGAGCAAAGCATCATTTTAATCTAGAGGCGCAACATACAGCCTTTGATTTGTTTTATAAAGCTCAAGCATGATACGGTTTAAGCGATTACTTTTGATAGCTTTCGGGTTTTTAGAGGTTATTTTCAAACAATATTGCTATTATTGCATTGAGGTAATTTTACGACCTAATACTGCAAGTGATGACAAATTATGAATTGCTCCGCTGGATGACATTTCCATTAATGACAGTGCATTTGCAAACTGTTCGGAGCGATATTAAACGACTTCTAAAGTCTATAAATAAAACTGATAAACCAGTGACCATCTTAGATGTTGGCGGCCGCAAGTCACCTTACACCATTGGTCTGCCAGTAAACGTCATTTTATTGGATGTGCCACAAGAAGAAGGCACTAAAAAAGACTTAAATCTTGGTTTTACAGATGCTATTCTTAAGAATATTAAACAGAAACGCTCAAATATTTCAGACTTAGTCATTCAGGATATGACCAAATCAACGTTGGCTGACGAATCATATGATGCTGTTACGTGTATTGAAGTTATAGAGCATGTTCCCGAAGATGAATCTTTTGTGGCAAATATTTCAAAAGTTATTAAAAAGGGTGGTTGGGCCTATTTTACAACGCCCAATGGCGATTTTATTAAGAATGAAGGACCAGGGAAAAATCCAGACCACATAAGACATTATACGAAAGAAGAGCTACAACATTTACTTGAACGTCATTTCGACAAAGTTGAAGTGCATTATGCTGTAAAAACTGGAAAATATCGAGTAATGAGTCTAAAAGGATTTGATAAGAAGAAACCATTTGGCATTTTGAAATCGCTTTATGGAAACATGATCAATCAATTTCAATCTAAAGATGTACAAGATACACCCATAGAAACTGCTCACTTGGTGGCAATTGGATATAAATAGCGAGTTTTATTTATTTGGTGCATATGAATGCCAAATCATTTATTCTTATCCCATAATCTAATGATGATAGGGTATGCATGTCAAGAGTCTCGACTTCGGTAAAATACGTTTTCATTTTTTTGATGACATCTAGACCATAATGCCTAAAATGACCATTACTGTCTGTTTGTTCAAATACAACTGTTTCATTCAAATGATAATCACCTGGAATGGTTATGATTGCTTTGCCCTGAGGCTTTAAGATTCGTGATAGTTCTTTAAAAGCCAAATCGTCATGTGGTACATGTTCAATAACATGATTACATAAGATATAATTAAAACTGTGATCGGAAAATGACAAATTTTGAATGTCTTCACCGGGGTAATCTACATCTGAAGAATAGAAATCTGTAGTTTTAACGTTTGCCAAGTTTAGTTTTTCGGACATTATCTTTAGTAAGATTTTTTCGGGCGCAAAAAACAACAGGTCTAATAACTTATTTTCAAATATAATAGGCAAAAGTAATGAAAGGCCTCGATGCCTTGATCTAGAATCACAATTGGGACAGTTGGAGTTGTAATTGACACGTTTACTGTTGCAAGTTGTAATAAATCCTGGTCCGCTCCAGCTACAACATGGACAAACAAAATTTTCTTGAGATTTTTTAAAGATAAAAGTGGAGATGTTTGTGGAGGCCGATTTTAAATTATTAATGAGTAATTTTAAATCACCACTTAAAAGATTTGTTTTGAAGGTTGTGGCCAATTTGAAAATTATAGCTTTAAAATTAGGTTCTCCTTTACCTTTCCAGCCGGGATTATTTTTAGATATTTGACCAATATTTTTTTTATTTGTGTTTTTTGAAATTTCATCCATAGCTTTGATGATTAGTTGTTATAATGTAAGAGTTGTAAAAGTTATAAAAGTATAAAATGTAGAAGTAAATTGATATTTTTAGTATAGAAATTGAATTTATATTTTTATTATGAGATCGTGGAAGTTTGTAATATACGTTTGTTTTTAGTGCTCAAATTATGTTAATATGAGAGTTGTTTTTTTTAATACCTATAACCAAAGTTTTCTGTCTGGTTTCTTTCTGGAATTATGTGATGAATTGTCTTTGCGAGGTCACAGGGTTCATGTTATTTGTCTTAAAGGGATTCACCAGGTTATAGAACGTCCGTCGGGAGTTACTGTAGTTGTTCATAAAAGACAAAGCAAAGCTAAAAATTATGTGCAAATTTTTCGTCTTGTTAAACATTATAAACCTGATGTCGCAGTTTCAAATTTTAGTTATGTTAATCCAGTCGTTTTAAGTTCATGGATTCTTGGTGTTAAGAACAATATTGTCTGGTTTCATACCTTGAAGAATCAAATGAATTTTAATTCGAGGCAAATTTTCATAAAGTCAAAGTTTATGAAGCTGTCATCAAAGATAATCACAAATTCAAATGAGCTCCGACAAGAGGTGATAGCTGAATATGGGCAGCGAAATGAAAAAGTGATTGCAATTCCTTTCACAACTTCAATCTATAATTTAGAAAGCAGGCCCATTAATTTAATCAAGGATGAACCTCTTATATACTTAGGATGTCCTGGTCGAATTGATAGTGACAAGAACCAAAAGATGCTTATTGACCTCTTAGTTCATTTAAACGATATGCGTTACAGGGTAGTATTTGCAGGAAAAAATAATCTTGACGTTTTGAAAAATCACGATCATTATGAATCAAAAAAGAATCAGCTTGTTTTTTTAGGTAATCTTTCTAAAGAGGAGATGGTTAGCTTTTATGACGATATGGATGTTATTATTTTGCCTAGTCTTAATGAAGCTTTTGGTCTCGTGCTCATAGAAGCCCTAGCATCTGGATCAAAAACTTTAGTGTCACATAGATTTGGTGCTTTAGATTATATTAAAGATCATGTCGAAGATTTGGTTTTTGATCCAAATAATGTGCATGACCTTGCTACTAAACTAAAACGTACCTTATCAAATAATCATTCGAAGTCCTATTATAAGAATATTTATTTTAAATATTTTAGTATGGATAACGTGGTCAAACAATTTTTATCAACCATTGATTGCTCCAGGTTTTGAAGATTCTAATATTTTATACTTACAATCAGGGCTTATTGTCCAAATTCTATCAAGAGGTTTCTGAGAGACTTCAAATAGATGGTAATGAGGTTTTTAATTTCTATCTAAAGCATAGACAAGCAGATTTTGTGCAAAATGGTGTTCGCATTTATGGAGAAAAACGTAAAGGTGCTTTCAACAATGTTAAAGCTATTTACAATGTGATTCGCCTAACTAAGCCAGATCTCATTATCTCTAACTTCAGTTATATAAATCCAGCAATTCTTTGCGGCAAATTGCTAGGTGTAAAGAGAAATATCGCTTGGTTCCATAGCGCTTACGGATTCACAAAACCAAGTCGATTTAAAGTTTTAAATAAAAGATTGTATTTAAAAATGGCTGATCTAGTAATCGCAAATTCTCCCCAATTACAAAATGAGTTGCATAAGATTTATGGGGTGAGAAAGCAAAAGACCACAGCGATACCTTTTTGGACTAATATCAAACAATATGAAGCTGAAGATTTACCGACTCTAAATTACGAAAATGAAAAGATTTTTAAAATCGGCTGTCCTGGACGATTGGAATTTGAGAAAAATCAACATACCGTTATTAAAAGTATCTCGACCCTTTCATTGGAAAGCGATAAATCGATCAAGCTTTATATTGCCGGTAAAGGCTCGTATCGTCAAGAATTAGAAAATTTAGTGTCTCGACTAAAACTCAAAAACCACGTCGTCTTTTTAGATGCTTTATCTGTTAACGAAATGATAAGTTTTTATAAGGAAATGGATCTTATTGTATTGCCTAGCTTTCACGAAGCCTTCGGTCTGGTTTTTATAGAAGCGCTGGCTCTTGGAAAGCCGGTATTGGTGTCTTCCAAGTTTGGAGCGTTGGATTTTATAGATCCTACTAGATTTGATATCACTAATTTTAGTTTTAATCCGCACGTTAAAGCAGATCTTACTCAAAAAATAAACCACGTTATAAATTACGGAAGCTTAGACGCTGTTTATTACAAGCGCTTGTATCAAGAGACCTTCGATAAAGAAGTGATTTATCAAAAGATAAAGTCAATTTTTACAAAGGACATAAGTGTTTCAGCCTAAAATCACCAATTGTTTCATTTGAATTTTTATATTCGCTTAAAATTAGTCCGAGTTTATGCCATTTACCTTTCTGAAATATCTACAGCCAACGCATTATTTCAGACTGAACAACAAGTATGGCAATTCCGTATTTCCGCAAATTGCCTTTCTGCCTGAGGACATTAAATCGCAACTAAAAAAGAATGAAAATTACAATTCAGAATTAGCTAAGGAATACGATATGTCTTGGCAGGCCTTGCAATCTGGTTATATTGGAGAGGCAAAAACATATGATCAATTTTTAGAACTTCCATTAGAAGATAATTATCGTTTTCTGCGAATCTATTTTCATACTGCTTGGGTAATTTATGTTTTATTTTTTCGCATTCTTTCTTTTCATAATCCATTTAAAGAGTTTAGAGCATGGTTCATAACGCGATCAGTTAAAAGACATCGTCTAAATACACCAATGTTATATCAAAAGTGGCCTACGTTTTCATCAAAACTATTGACGGAAAAACCCTTGGTTAGTATTATCATCCCAACCTTGAATCGTTATGCATATTTAAAAGATGTGCTCTTAGATTTAGAACGACAAGACTATACAAATTTCGAAGTTATAGTGGTAGATCAATCTGAGCCCTTTCAGCCTGATTTTTACAAGAGCTTTAATTTAAATTTCAATGTAATTCGTCAAGAGGAAAAGGCTTTGTGGCTGGCTAGAAATACTGCCATAGAACATGCAAAAGGGAAGTTCATTGCATTATCAGAAGATGACGTGCGTATCCACAGTGATTGGATTTCGTTACATCTTAAATGTCTCGATTTCTTCAAAGCTAAAGTTTCCGCAGGCGTTTTTCATCCAGAAGGTCAAGATATTCCTAAAGAACGCTCATTTTTTGCTTTGGCATCTCAGTTCGCGACAGGTAACGCTATGCTATATAAAAATGTATTCCATAAGGTTGGTCTATTTGATCGACAGTTTGAAAAGCAGCGTATGGGCGACGGCGAGTTTGGAAACCGTATTCATCTCGAAGGCATAAAAAGTATATCTAATCCTTTTGCGTCATGTATCGATGTAAAGGCAGGAACGGGTGGCTTAAGAGAAATGGGAAGCTGGGATGCATTTAGACCAACCAATCTTTTTGCTCCTAGACCAATACCCAGTGTGATTTATTATTTTAGAAGCTATTTTGGCAAGTCGGCTACAAGATTGGCATTATTAAGAATGGTTCCACTTTCAGTTTTTCCTTATCAATTCAAAAAAAATAAACCTCTGCTGTTGGTTGGCGTTTTGTTGACCTTAGTCATTTTGCCATTTGTAGTGTATCAGGTTATTACATCTTGGCGCTTGGCAAGTCAAAAAATTGAACAAGGAGCCTTAATAAAAGAGTTGACGTGAATAAGCTTAACAAACGTATTTTGATTGTGTCTTCGGAATTTCCTCCTCAACCAGGAGGTATAGGCAATCACGCATACAATTTAGCCCTATATCTGTCAAGAAATGATTTTGAAATCACAGTCATTGCAGATCAAAGGTCTTCAGATGGAAATGAGGAACTTGATTTTGATCAAAATCTACCGTTTCTTGTAAAGCGAAATAAGCTCAGAACGCCTCGCGTTTTTATGTACTTTATAAGATTAAAACTAATTTTATCCTCGATCAAAACGTCCCATACAATTATAGCTACGGGGAAATTTTCATTATGGAGTGTTGCGTTTTTTAGCTTGCTTATTAAGCGAAATTACATTGCGGTAATACATGGTACCGAGGTTAATTTTAAAACGATATGGTTAAAGCGCTCCGTCGATTGGTCATTAAATAGATTTGACAAGATCATTGCCGTTTCAAATTATACTAAACGGCTTATTGAACATTTGAATTTAAGGGTTACAGTGATTCCAAATGGCATCGCTGTAAACAAATGGCACAATGAACTCATAAATGAGTCCAATCTAAAAGGGTTTCCAAAACTGATAACTGTAGGTAATGTAACATCACGAAAAGGTCAGCTAAACGTCATTTCACATCTTCCTGATTTACTGTTGAAATACCCAGAACTTCATTATCATTGCGTTGGATTAATGACAGAGGCAGAGGATTTCATCAGGCATGCTGAGGTTTTAAAGGTGCAAAATCGCGTCACGTTTCATGGTCGGGTTAACGACGAAGAGTTACAGACAATGCTGATGGCTTCTGATATTTTCGTGATGCTTAGCAGTGAGACAGCAACAGGTGACGTTGAAGGTTTTGGTATTGCTATTTTAGAAGCCAATCTATTAGGAGTTCCTGCCATTGGATCTCTAGGTTGTGGTATTGAAGATGCTATTGCTGCTAAAATGAGTGGTTTGTTGGTGCCGCCTAAAAGCAGTGAGGCTTTTGTACAAGCTGTTGAGGACATATTGTCTACTCCACGGGCTTATCGTGAAGGCGCAATTGACTGGGCAACTAAGCACGATTGGAGTGAGGTGATTAAAGCTTACTTAAAGTGTATAGAATGAATAATTTAACCATCATATCGCATACAGAGCATTACCAAAGAGAGGATGGCGTCATCGTGGGATTAGTCTCTACAGTTACCGAAATCAATCATTTACTGGACATATTTGATACGATCACTCATGTCGCTATGTTTCATCGTGGAATTGCTCCATTAAACACGATTGCTTATACTTCAAATCGAATCAAATTTGTACCAATTCCTGCTTTAGGTGGTCCTAAATTTGCTGATAAACTATCTGTGCTTTTTCATGCGCCAAAGATTTTAAATAGGGTTCATAGAAGTCTGAAAAACGCAGATTTTTTTCAGTTTCGTGCCCCAACTGGTATTGGTGTTTTTGTTATTCCCTATCTACTATTTTTCCGAAGAAAACACAAGGGCTGGTTCAAATATGCTGGGAATTGGAAACAACAACATGCGCCAATAGGCTATAGATTTCAACGTTGGTTATTAACGCACCAAGATAAAATTGTAACCATTAATGGTGTTTGGGAAGATCAACCGAAACAGTGTTTAAGTTTTGAAAATCCATGTTTGTTATCAGAAGAGATCAAAAATGGTATAACAATTCGAGATCATAAAAACCTAACTTTTCCATTAGAACTTTGTTTTGTTGGACGCATTGAGCCTGAGAAGGGTATTGATTTAATCTTAGAAGCATTAGGTGCACTCAAAGCACATGAAGCCTCAAAAATTAGTGTTGTCCATTTTATAGGCACAAGTGATCAGATAAACAGCTATATAGAACGCGCTAAAAGCTTAGCTGTGACATGCAGGTTTCATGGGATGTTGTCAAGATCGAAAGTACATGCTATATATGCGAAAGCACATGCTATTTTATTGCCTTCAAAGTCAGAGGGTTTTCCCAAGGTTATTGCAGAAGCTCTTAACTATGGCTGTTTGCCAATAGTGGCCAACGTGTCTTCTATTGGTCAAGTTATAACGGATGGCAAAAACGGATTTCTACTAGAGAAAAACTCCTCAAATGAGGTGCATAACCAACTCTTAAGATTATTGTCGTTAACATCAAAAGCGTATCGATTATTGATTCATAACAACCATGTTTCTCCTGAAATTTTTAGCTATTATCATTATAATAAACGATTAATGCGGTGTGTCATGAATAATTAGTATTTCTGTTTCATTATTACAATTTTTTTTTAATATGTTTGTTCTTAAGATGTTTATTTCGAACGTCGATGGAATTTGCTTAAATCCAGTCTTTTATAAACCTAGTGTGGAGCTTAAACTGACATTCAGTTCATGATTTTTGAAAAATTACTTTGGGCGGTAAAACGCCATCCGTTTTTATATCTCACGAGGTTTCGTTTGTTGTCTAAGAATTCAAATATTCAGGATATCGATGCCTTTGATTATAATACTTTAAATAAAAAACCACAGATTCCATCTTATTTTCACGACGTTAATGCCAGGATTTTTAAAGGACACACTCCTGATACAGATTTAGAAAAAGTCAAACAACTAGGTCTTTGGTTAAAATCTAATATCAAAGGTGGGCCAGGTTTAAGTGAGCCATCAGAACAAGCTTTACACACTATGTTATCTGGAAAAGGAGGCGTATGCAGTGATATGGCACAAATTTTTAATAATTTTTGCGTCATTAATGAACTAGCCGTGCGTGAGTGGGGGACAACCACCGCACCATTTAATAAGGAATTTGGAGGTCACTCGTTCAACGAAGTATACATTAAAGAGTTAAATAAGTGGGTATTGGTAGATATATCCTATAATATCATGTTTTACTTTGATACAGACGAGCCGCTTTCGGTCATTGAATTGTATCAAATAAAACGGTCTGGGTACAAGGTAATTTATAAGAACTTTGGAGAAGGTGATACCGTAAGCCTAAAGATTATCAACAAGAATTACCTGAATGAAGGGGTGACGCCATTTTTAATTTGTAATTATAGAAATGCTATTTACGATAAATACTTAGCAATAACAAGGCCTTACGTTCCTGTTTTTATGACGCACTTTATGATTTTTTTAGTCCGTAAAAGCTACCATTATCGTTTTCCGTTGGATAATTATAAGCGTATTTTTTCTTAATGTATTAAATAAATCTGGCAGAACTTTTTAAGATCATTCAGAAAAATCAATCAATTTTGAAGACCGATATTACCTACATTTCACTTATTGGATCTCATGCAGCCATTGGTCTGCTTATTTATCTCAATGAAAGTCTGGCAAAAGTTTATTTTTTGAGCGCCTTATCTTATTTTATTTATCGAATAGTTGTGGTTTCTGAACGTGAAAAAACCTTTGAAGTACTAAAAGCCTGCGCTTATTTTGTAGGGGCAGAAGTATTACTTCGAATGACCAAAGGTGCGTTTTCCTATGAAGCTGGTAAATATGTAGTGATACTTTTAGTCCTGTTTGGAATGCTCTACAAGGGCCTTTCTGGCAAGGGGTATCCTTACTTTATCTATTTAATTTTTTTAGTGCCATCAATCTTTGTCGCTTCTACCACTTTAAGTTTTGATGCCAACTTTAGAACCAATATTGCGTTTGTTTTGAGCGGACCCGTATGTCTAGGCTTGGCTGCGTTATTTTGTTACGATAAGAAAATCACTTATTCGCAAATGTCACAGATCATGCTCTATATGGCACTGCCAATCATCGCTCATGCTATTTATATCTTTTTTTACGTGCCAAATTTACAAGATGTTATAACTAGTGCCGCTTCAAATCGTGCTGCCTCTGGTGGTTGGGGAGCCAATCAAGTATCTGCGATTTTGGGTTTAGGTATCTTTATTATGACCATAAGATTGTTCGCGAATTCTCCAACTATTGGGCTTAAAATATTGAATGCAATCGTTATTATGTTACTTTCATTTAGAGCTATTGTAACCTTTAGTCGTGGCGGTGTTATAACTGCATTTATAGCAATCGTAATATTTTTATTTTATTATTACGGACGAGTTTCTGCAAAACGGAAGAATGAACTCATTTCCATTTTCGCCCTGTTTTTTTTTAGTCTAGTAATAACATGGTTCGTAAGTAGTAACCAAACCAATGGATTAATTAACTTACGTTATGAAAACAAGGACCATTTGGGTCGGGAAAAGGCAGATCTTTCCACAGGACGTGGAGAACTGTTTATGCATGAATTAGATGGTTTTATTTCTAGTCCGTTTTTTGGTATCGGTTCCAGTAGAGCTAAGGATGCCCGTATAGAAGAGACAGGTCAAGGTACGACATCTCATAGTGAGGTTAGTAGAACATTAGCCGAACATGGTTTTTTTGGAGTCATTATTTTAATCATACTCATTTTTAAACCTTTAGCAATGCGATCGAGAAATAAGCAGAACTATTATTTCTATGCATTTATGGCATTTTGGTTTCTAACCATTAATCATATGTCAATGCGTATCGCTATGCCAGCATTTATCTATGCCTTAGCTCTCTTAAATGTCACCCATGAAAAAAATCCTATACGTCGGAAACAATTTGCAAATTAAAGGTGCGAACACTTCTTATATTGCTGTTTTGGGTGGTTTACTCGGTGCAGAGGGTTATGACATCAACTATACTTCTAAAATTAAAAACAAGTATTTGAGACTTTTTGATATGATGTCGTCGGTTATCGCTAAGTCGCAGCGTGTAGATCTCGTCTTGATTGATACCTATAGTACTCAAAATTTTTACTACGCTTATATTATAAGTCAAATATGCCGTTTATTTCATTTACAGTATGTGCCCATTTTACATGGCGGAAACTTACCCTATAGACTGAAAGCTCATCCCAAATTATGTTCACAGCTATTTAAACATTCCAAAACAAATGTTGCGCCTTCCATGTATTTAAAAACGGTATTTGAGCGATACGGTTATCAAAACGTTGTTCACATTCCAAATACCATCCAGATCAAGCATTACAGGTTTAGTAACAACACATATGATACGCCTAGGTTGTTATGGGTGCGTTCATTTGCTGAGATATATAATCCAAAACTTGCTATTCGAGTTTATAAGTCCCTCAATCAAATCTATCCAAATGCTCGTTTATGTATGGTAGGTCCAGATAGCGATGGCACGCTTCAAGAGGTAAAACAATTAGCACGTACTTTGAACCTCAAGGTCAATTTTACAGGAAAATTGAGTAAATCGCAGTGGATTGAGCTGTCTCGAGAATATAATATCTTTATAAATACTACAAATTTTGACAATACGCCTGTAAGTGTCATTGAAGCTATGGCTTTAGGTCTTCCTGTCATCTCTACCAACGTTGGTGGCATGCCCTATTTGATAAAACACAATCATTCTGGAATTTTAGTCACACCAAATAATGCTGACGCTATGGTTGCTGCGATTGATCATATCATGAAGAATACTGAACTACGATCATCAATTATTGGTAATGCAAGACAACAGGTTGAGCAATTTGACTGGATACATATCAAACAGCAATGGATTGCTACCTTAGAACGATAATATGTTTGAATACTCTCTTAACTTGCTATATTTACAACGTATCAGTTTATAATCAATGGGTCGAAAGAAATATATACATTTTGAAGTATCTGAACGTAAGATCCTATTGCGGATCATTGATATTTTAGCCATCGTACTAGGGCTTTACATACTTGAAAGTAGTTTCAATTTTGACTATTTACGAATTGAGCAGGATACTATAATTGATCTTATGGTATTGGCCGTTTACATCACAGTATTTGGCACCATATTCGAAATATACGATTTGCGACAGTCCAGTAAGTTAGACGTGACCTTTCGTAATATTGTCTTTACAGTCTCAACTACAGTTCTCTTTTATTTATTTACTCCCGTGCTAACGCCTTTTCTTCCTGAACAGAGACTACAGATCCTTTACTTTTACATTTGTTTAATCACCATGATATTTCTTTGGCGCTGGGCCTATATTGCTTTTGTGTCTGCGCCGCGATTTTACAAAAAGGTACTTCTAGTAGGCGATGTCTCTAATATTGAGAATATTGTCAAACCATTGAACGAAAAAGATCCTAACTATAAAATTGTTGGCTTTATAAATGCCGAAACTAATGTCCCATCACCCATTACATTTAAAGGGCTAAAGGAATTCAAATCTTCAGATTTATTGCATGTTATAAAAGAAGAAAAAATCTCAGAGATTTTAGTGGCTAGTTATAACTCAGAAAACATAACATCAGCTATTTATCACGACCTCATTACATTGTTGGACCGAGGTTTTATCATTAGGGAATATACCCAAGTTTTTGAAGAGCTTACGTACCGCGTACCAATTCAATTTGTAGGAAAAGATTTTTATAAATATTTCCCGTTTAGCAGAAGTAATCAGAACACGCTTTATTTATTTTTTCATAGAACATTTGATATCCTGTTTTCAGTTTTAGGCCTTATTCTAGGTATCTGCATCCTTCCCTTGATATTAATTGGTAATCTCATAGCTAATAGAGGGCCGTTATTTTATGTACAGGAGCGAGTTGGCCAAAATGGAAAATTATTTAAAATCGTGAAGCTGAGGAGCATGATAGTCAATGCTGAGACCAATGGGGCAAAATGGGCTCAAATTAATGACGTAAGAATTACGAGATTTGGTAAGTTTCTCAGGCGAGCCAGGTTAGACGAGATTCCTCAATTTATTAATGTCATTAGAGGAAATATGAGCATAATTGGACCACGGCCAGAACGCCCGTTCTTTGTCAAAGAATTGTCGGCAATCATTCCTTTTTATGAAACGAGGCATATCGTAAAACCAGGGCTTACGGGTTGGGCACAAGTCAATACGCGTTACGGTGCTTCTGTAGATGATAGCCTTACCAAATTGCAATATGATCTCTATTATATCAAACATCGCAGTTTGTTTTTAGATCTTAACATATTTGTAAAGACCTTCAGTACCATTCTGTATTATCGTGGGCAATAGATGAGTTTTCAGTCAGCAGACAGCAGTCAGCAGTCTTTTAAAATCTCAAAAGTAAGCTTGGATCTACAAATGAATCACTTATTTTAAGATTGCATTAAAATTTCTGTTTTTCTCTTCGGAAGAAACCTATCAATGACACAAAAACCAGCACAAAAAAACTGATTCTGGCTATATAATCTCCCGCCAAAACATAAAATGTAATCTTATCATTGGTAATGACTTGACCTGATAACGCCCCTTTTTCTCCGTATTCGAGATGGCTAGTGATGTCACCTTTAGCGTTAATAATGGCCGAAATCCCCGTATTTGCGCTTCTGGCAATATCGCGTCTAGTTTCAATGGCTCGAAGTCTTGCATAACTCAAATGTTGTTTATGCCCTTGGGTTTCATTCCACCAGGCATCGTTTGTTATGATCGTTAAAAAGTTAGCGTTATTCCTGACGTAACCAGTGACAAATTCACCATAAACAGATTCATAACAAATGATTGGTGCCGCTCTAAATCTTGAGTTTGATGACGTGAAAACGCCACGATAGTCTTGGGTTGTCTTCATAGCGACCGTTCCGCCTAGATCAATCATAAAATCGCCAATCAATGGCTTTAAAACGTCTTGATATGGGAAATTCTCAATACCAACGACCAATCTTGATTTGTTATACTGTTGCACGGTTTCGGAGGCATTCAGCATTATAGCAGCGTTATAATCATCATACCACAGATCTTCACTGTATTGATTGGTTTCCTTTTTAATAAGACTAGGATCATTGAAAGTATCAATAAACGATATGCCAGTGAGTAGGTTTAGGTTGGGATGTGCCTTAATAAATTGTTGCAGATTACTCTTGAGCAATGAGTTTTTAAACTGCGGAAGGCGCACACTTTCAGCAAAAAAAGTTTCGGGAGCAATTATAAAATCAGTCGAATCGGTTAGTTTTTTTTCTGATATATTTTTCAGTAAATCTGAGAACTTGAGGTTGCTCATATTATATTTTTCTGAATACGGATCAATGTTGGGTTGTAATACAATGACATCGATTGCTTCGCCTTCGTGAGAGTAGCTTTTGTAAATCGCAAATGAAATTCCGATAGGAACCAAAAGAAGCACCGCACTTTTTATAACCGTTGACTTTATGATCTTTTTAGACGGCGCGTTTTGATAACTTAAAACAGCTTTGAAAATTAGAACGTTCAAAATCCAGACCCAAAGCGTCCCTCCAAACGTTCCTGTATATTCATACCACTGAATCCAAGTAATATAGTCTGAAAAGCCATTTCCTAAATTGAGCCATGGCCATGAGAATTCCCATATCAAGTGCAGCTTTTCAAAGCTGATCCAAAGCGCAACCAAAAATAAAAGTGATCTATTTTGAGATTGACGCTTAGCATATGTGTGGTAAACTAAAAATAGCAAGGCCATTAAGGCAGAATTGACCAAAACAGCAAAACTAGCCCCAAACAAGTCTGCAAATCTCAGCCAGCTTGTAGTGACTAAGTTCCATATGAAAAACGAGAGGTAAGAGAGTGCGAAGATTTTTAGACCTTTTCGCTTACCGTCTGCATGTCGCAATTGGTATTCTGCCAACAGCAAAGGTATAAAAGCCACAAAAAGGAGCAATGGAAAGCCATACGTTGGCCAGGCCAAAGCAAGACTGATTCCTGAGATTAAGGCAAGAATAAATACATTATATTTTGACGACAACATAAAGAAAGGCTCAAGTTACATTAGATCAAACAAAAATACAAACCAGCAGCATAGTTCTGCTTTTATTGATCGCAAATTTTATCTTAAAATGAATATTGAAGGAAGATGTGAGGGATAAGACTAAAGAATTTTTATCTGAAAATACTGAAATCCAGTTTCAATGAAAATACATTAGAATATAAGGCAGCACTTTGATCACCAATATCGGTAAAGGCATAGTCAATTTGAATCCCTCTATATTTAAAACCTAGTCCAAGACTTGGTTGAAACGACAAATCTTCAGAATTATCAATTTGAAGTTCGTTTTGAAAATTACCAACACCTGCTCTGAGAAATACCAGATTGGTATATCCAAATTCAAACCCTAAAGCCGGATTCACACTGGCTACAGATGTCGAAATGATATCATTATTTTCTTCAAATCGAACATTGAGATCAAGCGAGGTAAGTAATGAATAATCATAATTGAATATGAATTTTTTAGACATTCCCACTTGTAATTTAGGAATTGTAATCTCAGTATCTTCGGGGACACTTTGGTTTTGACCTTCGATAGCGTTTTGGATATCTTCTAATTTCTCGTCATCAAATGACCACGCATTGAACGTGGTTGTGATATCTCTCGCCATAATCCCAAACTTCCAATCGTTTTTAGATTCGAACTGGATCCCTGCATCCAAACCAAAACCCCAAGAGTTCGCAAAATCACCAATAATTCGCCTTACGACCTTGGCGTTAACGCCGTAACTTAAGCCATCTAGTGGCAGTTCACGAGCATAAGAAATCGTCAAGGCATAATCAGCTGTAGAAAATAAGCTCACACGATCGTAATTAATAGTGCCTTGGTCATCAATAAGTTGTGTTGTATCTAAAATGTCATCAACTCCAAATCGAATTAGTGAAACGCCAATGGCACTTCTATCATCAAGCGGTTTGGCAAAAGCGATATAATTATAGTTAGCAATATTGGCAAAATAACTGGAGTGCAAAAGCGCCATTTCACTATCTTCCAGATTAACCAATCCAGCAGGATTCCAATATCCAGAGTTCACATCAGCGGTATGAGAAACGACACTGTTAGCCATACCCAACGCAGCAGCATCTACACCAATATTCAAAAATTCATTCGAATATTTGGTTTGAGCGCTACACCATACAGTCACTAAGATAAAGGCAATAAAAAGGTACTTTCTCAATAGATTTTTTTTTGCAAATATGCACAAATTTATTCACCTATTAAACTGCAAATAGCGCGAGATATTGTGCTTCGTTTGCGTTAGTCGTAAATAGTTTGCTATTTTTACAAAAATCTTATGTATGTCTATCAAAAACTACATTCCTAATCTCATAACGCTCCTCAATTTATTCTGTGGATGTATTGCTGCGATCTTTGCGGTACACAGTAATTTTGTTGCTGCGGCAGCGTTTGTATTTCTAGGTATTTTCTTTGATTTTTTTGATGGGTTGCTTGCACGAAAACTTAATGTGCAAAGCGAACTAGGTCTTCAGCTCGATTCGTTGGCAGATATGGTCACGAGCGGTTTGGTGCCAGGTATTGTCATGTTCAAATTAATTTCATTAAGTAGTAATGCACCAGAAATGATCACGCCAGATGATTGGAGCGCAGATTTTAGTTTGAAGAATCTAAGTATCGCACCTTTGGCGCTTATTGGGTTATTTGTAACCTTAGCATCGGCCTATCGTTTGGCTAAGTTCAATCTTGACGATGAACAACAAACCTACTTCAAGGGCTTACCAACACCAGCAAACGCTTTGTTGATTTTATCATTGCCTTTGATTATAGAATTTCAGAATAGTAACTTTGTAAGCGCTTTAATTTTGAACCAATGGTTTTTAATTGGTTTTACCATATTAAGCTGTTACTTGCTCAATTCTAGTGTTAAATTATTAGCACTAAAATTCAAGGATTATAGTCTGGTAAATAATAAATTTCGATATGTTTTAATGCTCTCAACAATCATTTTACTAATTGTTTTTCAATTTCTTGCAATCCCGTTAGTCATTATAGTCTATATCCTATTATCGCTTCTCGATAACTTAACTACCAAATAATTAGCATCTCATGTTAGAAGTCATATTTACATTATTAATGCTCGTGTTGTTACAAGCCGTTTTAGGGTTTGATAATCTACTTTATATTTCCTTGGAATCTAAAAAAGCGCCGATAGCCGACCAAAAGCGTGTCCGAAAAATAGGCATCCTAATCGCTATAGGTCTTAGGATTGTTTTGCTATTTGTGTTAGTATCAATAATTGATTTTTTTCAAGAGCCTTTTTCGTTTTTAACGGGTAAGATCGATAACATCTTGGATTTTGCTTTCAATGGTCATAGCTTGATCGTTTTAGCAGGTGGAGGATTTATTATTTACACAGCGATAAAAGAAATCTGGCACATGATAGCCAAACATGATATGAATCTATCTGCCGAAGATCTAAAAAAAGGAACAAAGACTGCCAATGCAGTTGTCGTGAGCATCGTGATCATGAATTTGGTGTTTTCATTTGATTCTATATTGGCAGCGATTGGCCTGACCAGTGATATTGACAATGCTACTACAGCATTTATCGTCATGGCCATCGCAATCATCATCAGTGGCATATTAATGTTGGTGTTGGCCGATAAGATCTCGTCGTTTTTGGCAAAAAACAGAATGTATGAGGTTTTAGGATTGTTTATTCTTTTTATCGTCGGAATTATGCTCGTCACAGAAGGAGGACACCTTGCTCACTTGAAGATTTTCGGAAATGAGATTGTGCCCATGAGTAAAACTACGTTCTATTTTGTCATCGTCGTTTTGGTCATTACCGATATTGTTCAAGGTCGATATCAAAAGAAATTGATGGCAGAGCAAGCTAGAGCAAACGCTTCCGAAGGAAAATTAAAATAATAAGCTCATCGGTTTTAATCATATACTATTATGAAAGATCCTCAGTTTCCCATACGTTTTACGTTTAATGTCACCACATTGTCCAATGATTTTACGGCTACAGATGCTACTGGAAAAACTGTGGCTTATGTTAAGCAGAAACTCTTCAAACTTAAAGAGGATATCAGTTTCTACGATAGTAAGGCCAAGACAAACTTGGTGTATCGCATTCGCGCAGATCAATGGATTGATTTTTCTGCCGCATATAGCATGACCAATGCTCAAGGAAACGAAATTGGTAAAATTGCAAGAAAAGGTTGGGCTTCAATTTGGAAAGCGCATTACGAGTTGATTGATCAACACCAACAATTGCAATATCATATTAGGGAAGATAATGCTTGGGTAAAAGTGTTCGATTCTATGCTAGGAAATATTCCTATTCTTGGCGGATTTACAGGCTACGTGTTCAATCCCAGTTATTCGGTAACCGATCTAAAAGGGCAAGTCATTTGTCAATTGAAAAAAGAAGCGTCTTTCTTCGGAAGAAAATTTACTTTGTCAAAACTCAAGCCTATTGAAAATGATGACGACGAGCGTATAATTTTAGGATTTATGATGATGGTATTGTTAGAAAGACGAAGAGGTTAGGAGCTGGCGCGTCTCCAGAAATTTTTTATCAATGGATCGAAAATGAAATCAGAATATTTCAGAATAAAAAAGATTAAAGGCCTAGGAGAGATATGAGCCTAAAACTCCAATTTCTTTTTACGAAGTTCGAAATTTTGTCCCAAATATACTTTTCTTACCATTTCATCACTCGCCAGTTCCTCTGGTTTGCCAGCTTTTAGAATGCTACCTTCAAACATGAGATATGTTCTGTCTGTGATGGCTAAGGTTTCTTGTACATTGTGGTCGGTAATGAGAATACCGATATTTTTCTTTTTTAGTTGCGCCACAATTCGTTGGATATCTTCAACAGCAACAGGATCAACCCCAGCAAAGGGTTCATCTAATAAAATAAAATCAGGATCGGTTGCCAAAGCGCGCGCGATCTCTGTACGTCGACGTTCGCCACCAGATAACAAATCACCTCTGTTGGTTCTAATGTGCTCTAGACCAAATTCATCAATTAGAGATTCCATTTTGGCAAGCTGTGCTTTTTTGCTCAGTTTGGTCATTTGGAGAACGCTCAGTATATTATCTTCAATGCTTAATTTTCTGAATACAGAGGCCTCCTGTGCCAAATACCCAATACCATTTTGGGCTCGTTTGTACATGGGATACGATGTGATTTCGGTATTTTCCAAATAGATTTTCCCGCCGTTAGGTTTAATGAGACCTACAATCATATAAAAGCACGTTGTTTTTCCAGCACCATTTGGACCTAAAAGACCAACTATTTCACCTTGATTAACTTCTAGAGAAACATCCTTTACGACCTTTCGGCCGCTGTAGGATTTCATTAAATTATCTGCTCTAAGTTTTTTCATGATTGTGGTAATATGTGCTAAAGTAGAAAATCGCTAGGATTTGTATTTTAGTTTATTAAAAGTTTAACGGTCGGTTTCCTTAGTGGATTCTAATGCATCCCAGTATTCGTAAGCTCTGCGCAAATGCGGAATAACAATCGTGCCACCAACTAATGTGGCAATACCTAAGGCTTCAACAACCTCCTCTTTTTTAAGGCCCACTTTATGGCTTGCTTCAAGATGGTATTTAACGCAGTCATCACAACGAAGCACTGTTGAGGCAACTAGGCCTAAGAGCTCCTTGGTTTTCTTATCTAAAGCACCTTCAGTAAAAGCATTGGTGTCAAGGTTAAAAATACGCTTGATAATTTTGTTATTATCGGCAAGAATAGCGTCGTTCATTTTAGAACGGTAATCATTAAATTCAGTAATGATATCAGACATAGGATTTATAGGTTTTAATTTGGTACTCGTGAAGATTTTCGATTTTGGTTTCTTACCACCACTTTAGATATAAAAATACTCACTTGGTATAGGATCAGGATTGGTATGGCAACAATAATTTGGCTCGCTAAATCTGGTGGTGTAATGATAGCTGAAAGAATCAACACGATGACCAGTGCAAATTTTCGATATTTTCTCATAAGTTGAGGAGTAACCAATCCTATTTTAGTGAGAAAATAAATGATGATCGGCAATTCAAATACAAATCCAGATGCCAGACATGACGATCTCACTGTCGAAATGTAGGAGCTAATGTCAAATTCATTCGAAATCTCAGAACTAACACTATAGTTGGCCAAGAAATTTATGGATAGTGGTGTCACAATATAATATCCAAAAAGCACACCGATAAAAAACAACATGGAGGTCACAAAAATAAAACCGCGTGAGTGTTTGCGTTCTCCTGCTCGCATTCCAGGGCTTATAAAACTCCAAAATTGATAAATTACATAGGGAAAAGCCAGTACAAACCCGGCAAATATAGAGGTCCAAATATCGGCAGAGAATTGTCCAGACATTTGTCTGCTTTGAATTTTGAAGGGAAATTCTGTAGCGCAAAACGTAGTGTCATTGATACCAATTAACCGTGACGCTTGACATAACCATCTATAGGTTGGGAAATCCATGCGTTTTGGAGCGAAAATAATGTGCTCAAATATAAATCCGCTAAAGATAAAGGCTAAGGTTGCACAAATCAATACTGATACGGTAATCCTAATAAGATGCCATCTCAAATCTTCGAGATGATCTAAAAAGGACATTTCCATCTCGTTAGTTTGCTTTGCTGCCATTATAAAATACCTTCTTTGATGAGATTATGGATGTGCACGACACCAGCATAATTCCCGTTTTTTTCAACAAGTAATTGTGATATACCATGCTCTTCCATAAGTTCCATAGCATCAACGGCCATAGCATTTTCCTCAATGCGTTTAGGATTGGCGCTCATAATATCCTTAGCAGTCAAGTGAGTGAATTCGTCACTTTTGGTAAGCATTCGTCTTAAATCCCCATCGGTGATAATACCAACAATTTTATTTTGATCTACTACAGCTGTAACACCGAGCATTTTTTCTGAAATTTCAACTATAATATCTTTGGCGCTTGTGGTCAATGTGACCATGGGTTTTTCATTGACCGATGATAGATCACTTACGCGCAAGTACAAGCGTTTTCCTAAAGCACCGCCAGGATGGTATTTTGCAAAATCCTTAGATGAAAATCCTCGCAGTTCCAATAAGCAAATGGCTAGCGCATCACCAATTACTAATTGAGCGGTCGTGCTCGTAGTTGGCGCTAGATTATTGGGACAAGCTTCTTGTTCGACGTAAGCATTTAAGACATAATGAGATTGTTTGGCTAAAAAAGAGTCTGTATTTCCAGTGATAGCGACCATCTTATTCTTGGCATTTTTAATGAGCGGCAGCAATACTTTGATTTCTGGAGTATTTCCGCTCTTAGAAATAAAGATCACCACATCATCCTGTAAAATTAAACCGAGATCGCCATGAATGGCATCGGCAGCATGCATAAACACAGATGGTGTTCCCGTAGAGTTTAAGGTGGCCACAATTTTATTAGCGATGATGGCACTTTTACCAATACCCGTAATAACGACACGACCCTTTGAATTGTAGATTAAGGACACAGCATTGGCAAAATCATCGGTCAATAAAGCACTTAAATTTGCAATGGCATCGCGTTCAAGGTCTATAGTTTTTCTTGCCGTTTTAAGAATGGACTCAATACTATTCAAAATTTATTTTTTAGAATTTGACGGGTATAAAGAAATTGTTATCTTTAGGATAATGCAAATGTATCAAAAATACTAATAGGGATTAATGAGTATACAAGAAATTGATATACATTCTGCGCTCAAACAATACTTTGGTTTTTCTAAATTCAAAGGACTTCAGGAAAGTGTTATTGAAAGTGTTGTTGCAAACGAGGATGTATTTGTTATTATGCCCACAGGAGGCGGAAAATCGTTGTGTTACCAACTTCCAGCGTTAATTAAAGAAGGCACTGCAATCATCGTGTCACCTTTGATTGCTTTAATGAAAAATCAAGTGGATGCCATTCGTGGTATTTCCAATGAAGAAGGCGTTGCGCACGTGCTAAATTCGTCACTTAATAAAACCGAAGTTAAACGGGTCAAGGAGGACATCACCAATGGTGTCACTAAATTATTGTACGTCGCTCCAGAGTCTTTGACCAAAGAAGAACACGTTGAGTTTTTAAGAACAGTGACCATCAGTTTTATGGCTGTAGATGAAGCACATTGTATTAGTGAATGGGGACATGATTTTAGACCAGAATATAGAAATCTACGTCATATTATAAAACGTATTGGTGACAATATTCCCATCATTGGTTTAACGGCAACTGCCACACCAAAAGTTCAAGAAGATATCTTAAAAAGTTTAGATATACAAGATGCCACAACGTTCAAGGCGTCATTTAATCGACCAAATTTATATTACGAAATACGTCCGAAGACGAAAAATGTCGATTCTGATATTATTCGGTTTGTAAAAAAGAACGAAGGGAAATCGGGTATTGTTTATTGCTTGAGTAGAAAACGAGTTGAGGAGTTGGCTCAGGTCTTACAAGTCAATGGCGTGAAAGCAGTGCCCTATCATGCAGGTCTAGATCCAAAAACGAGAGTGAAACACCAAGACATGTTCTTGATGGAGGATTGTGATGTGGTGGTTGCGACGATTGCCTTCGGCATGGGAATCGATAAGCCAGATGTGCGCTTTGTTGTGCACCATGATATTCCTAAAAGTATAGAAAGTTATTATCAAGAAACTGGTAGGGCAGGTCGTGATGGCGGTGAAGGCCATTGTTTAGCCTATTACGCTTATAAGGATATTGAGAAATTAGAAAAATTCATGTCAGGAAAACCTGTTGCTGAGCAAGAAATTGGCCAAGCCTTATTGCAGGAGGTAGTTGCGTTTGCCGAAACTTCAGTATCAAGAAGGAAATTTATCCTTCATTATTTTGGTGAGGAATTTGATAATGCCACTGGCGAAGGAGGCGAAATGGATGATAATGTTCGTTTTCCGAAGAAACAACGCGAAGCCAAATCTGATGTGGTAACCTTATTGGAAACGGTAGATAAAACAAATGAAAAATATAAGTCTAAGGATTTGGTTCAAGTCTTAATAGGAAAAACCAATGCCTTGATCTCTTCACATAAGACCGATGCGTTGCCTTTCTTCGGAATAGGGCAAGAGCATGACAAACGGTATTGGATGGCACTAATTAGACAAGTACTTGTTGCAGGATTTCTAAAAAAAGATATTGAAACGTACGGTGTACTAAGATTGTCTAAAGAAGGGCGTCATTACATCACAGCACCAGAATCTTTTATGATGACCGAAGATCATATTTTTGATGAAGAAAGTGATGAAAATATCATCACCGCTGCCAAAGGTGGAGGAGCTGTTGCCGATGAGGTCCTGATGAAAATGCTGAAAGATTTGAGAAAACGGAATGCTAAACGACTTGGCGTCCCGCCCTTTGTTATTTTTCAAGATCCTTCTTTAGAAGATATGGCGCTAAAATACCCGATAAGCATCGATGAGATGAGCAATGTTCATGGCGTTGGAGATGGAAAAGCTAAAAAGTACGGTAAGGATTTTATAGCGCTTATTACCCAATATGTCAAGGATAATGATATTGTAAGACCCGATGATTTTGTAGTAAAGAGTACAGGCTCTAACTCTGCAATAAAACTCTATATTATCCAAAATGTTGATCGCAAGTTACCATTGACCGATATTGCGTCTTCAAAAGGCTTATCAATGTCAGATTTTATAAAAGAAATGGAGGCGATCGTTTATTCGGGAACCAAATTAAATATCAACTATTGGATCGATGATATCCTAGATGAGGATCAACAAGAAGAAATCCATGATTATTTTATGGACTCTGAATCTGACAAAATAGACGATGCCATTCAAGAATTTGACGGCGACTATGATGATGAAGAACTCCGGTTATATCGTATCAAGTTTATAAGTGAGGTGGCGAATTGAGTTTAGTGGTTAATCGATTATATTTGGTAAGCACGAGCTAGTTAGTAGTAAACAGTCATTAGTCTATGGTAAATTTGTTAGCAGTAGCTAATGAAAATTCATTAGACATCTCAAAAAGTCATTTTACAACATTGCCAAAACGCTCTGTGTGTCTCTGTAAATCTCTGCGTAACAGCAATTAAAAACCTCGACGTTTTCATTTCTCCTTATCGCTGTCATAAATAGTAAACGTAAGCTCTTGCTTTTTACATGTTAATACTAATGTTTGAAGTTTTGATTGTTGAATTTTGGCAGCATCGATTGCTTCAACTTGAAAATCAATCTTAGTAATTTGCCGGTATTTGATATCTGTGGGATCAGATTCAAATTCTAAGGAATCAGAATCTAATTCTAACCTAACATTAGTTCCAACAATAGATAGTGTAGCGCCTTTTTTTGTTTTTATATGAAAGGCTCCAACAATGACAGTTTGAAAGAAATAATAACCTCCAAGTTCATTCAGTCCAGCATACAACACATTCGCTTCAGAAATAGCGAAAGGCTGTTGTTCTATGGTCTCAATAATCGCATCGGTAGAATCTGAATGCGACGCTAATTGTCCTGAGTTGGAGTTTCCGAAGGTAGACTTCAATTTTTTTATAAAACTCATAATCATAATTTCTACAAAAATACCTTTAATATTGAATTGGACAAATTGTGAGCGTTTACGCCATGATTTAACGAAGTTGTCTAGTATTATGGCTATAAAGGCTAGTCACCACAATTAGGATTAAGTTATCATTTAAGTCTTTTCACTTGTCATTGAGTTTCATATCTTTGCAGCTCAATAAAAATAAAATACAATGCAAGACGGTTTATACGCAAAATTTAATACCACAAAAGGCGAGATTTTAGTCGCTTTAGAATATGAGAAAACACCAGGAACAGTAGGTAACTTCGTTGCTTTAGCCGAGGGAGATTTAGAAAACGAGGTTAAGCCTCAGGGTACACCTTATTATAACGGATTGAAATTTCACAGAGTCATTCCAGATTTTATGATACAAGGTGGCTGTCCGCAAGGCACAGGAACTGGAAATCCTGGCTATAAGTTTGATGATGAGTTTCATCCAGATTTAAGACATGATGCGCCAGGCGTTTTATCTATGGCCAATTCAGGTGCTGGAACCAATGGAAGTCAGTTTTTTATTACCCACATTGCCACGCCATGGTTAGATGATAAGCATACGGTCTTTGGTAAAGTGATCGAAGGGCAGGACGTCGTCGATGCTATTGAACAAGGCGATGAAATTACCAAATTGGATATTTTAAGAATAGGTGCAGAGGTTGAAAATTACCATGCGGTCGAAGCTTTTAGAACATTTGAAGGTTCTAGAGAGAAAAGGGTTAAGGCAGAACGCGATGCTGCGAGAGCCGAGTTGGATAAATTGGCTTCAGGATTTGAAGAAACTAAAAGCGGATTGCGTTACCAGATTATTCAAAAAGGAAACGGAAAAGCGGCCGAAGCTGGAAAAAAAGTATCTGTACACTACAAAGGCCAATTGGCCGATGGGACTGTTTTTGATTCATCATATAAAAGAAATGCACCCTTAGATTTTCAAGTAGGCGTTGGTCAAGTGATTCCTGGTTGGGATGAAGGGATTTGCTTATTAAACGTTGGCGATAAAGCACGTTTGGTAATCCCAAGTGATTTAGGCTATGGAGCGGCAGGTGCTGGAGGGGTCATTCCGCCAAATGCAACATTAGTATTTGATGTAGAATTGATGGGCGTAGAATAATGATAATCTCAGCAATAGTTAAGTTTGAAAGCACCGAAATTCGGTGCTTTTTCATATTCTATAGTTATATAATGATGCTAATAACATATTATTTACGTTTGGCGATAAACGTTCCGTTTGGTTGAATCATTTTGATTTCGTTAATAATGCCCTCTTCAGATTCTAAAAATTCAATTTTAAAACCTTCTAAGGTCTTAAACGAGAATTCATGCTTTGCCATAGGGATTTGTTCATATTCGGGTTGACCTTTTACAAAAACATAAAGCGTTTCGTTTTTGATATACACTTTAATTTCGGTTCCTTTTATATCGTAAAGGCCAACATAACGCTCTAAGGTTTTTTTATCGACGTCGATAGAATTTGGCGTGCGATCAAAAACAATGGCATCAACAGTAGGTTCAATTTTTATTTTTGCTTCGGAAATATCACCCGTTTCATTGGTCATAAATGAGATTTTAATAGATGCTCCATATTGGGTGGTATCGACCTTGCCCTCTACCACATCTATTAACTCAAAGATGTCATAATGATAATGGCGTAAATAGATTTTATCGTTGTTAAGTGTTGTAAACAACGAATCATTTTTTGAGGTAATGTCAAAGGTGCCATAACCTGGGTTGTTATACTTACCGAGATATTCGGTATTGATGTGCGACGTACTTGTGTTTTTAACATTCGAGGTTTCTTGATCTTCTTCGTTTTCAGATTCAGATTCATCGTCTTCGCTTTCTTTCATTTTTTTCTCATAGCGCTCTAGCCAATCTGTTCGTTTCGTATTGATCATTCGATCGGCAATAGTGTTTCTAACTAATGATGGTAATGCCGATCCGTCTTGATTGGCCAAAACTACAATGCCAATTTTATCACTAGGAAAAAAAGCCACACTGGCAGAAAAACCATCAATATTCCCGCCATGCTCCACACGATAATGACCTTTATACGACTGTAAGAACCAGCCATAACCGTAATTTGCAAAATGGATATCTGGAAACTCATCATCTGGTGCACTCTGTCCTAACGCTATTTGCGCATTGATCGCTTCGGAAATATAATCTTCAGGGATAATTTCTTTATCTTTAAATTGGCCTTTATTGATCCATGTCATCAACCATTTAGCCATATCATTAGCACTGCTATTAATACTTCCAGCGGGAGACATGCCAGCAATGTCATAATAGTCCATTCTTTTAATGGTATCATTGTTTACTTCATATCCATACGACGCATTGGAGTTGGTTTTCATTTCTGCAATTGAAGCGTTTGTATTGGTCATGCTCAAAGGCGCAAAGAAGTAATCCTTTAAGTTATCTTCCCAGCTTTTGCCCGTTATGCGTTCAGCAATGACGCCTTGGGCCAAAAACCCAAAATTATTATAGTACCACTGTTGTCGTATTCCTGTAAATGGCTCGTGATATTTCATGCGCATTAAAAGGCTATCCTTACTTGTTGAAGGAAAATAATACCAAGAGGCATCATGCCTTGCAAGACCTGTACTGTGCCTCATTAAATCTTTAATAATGATATGGTTATTCATATTGTCATTATAGAATTCTAATTCTGGAATATACTTTTGTGGACGATCATCAAAGGATAATTTGTCATCTGCTCTTAATAGACCTAAAATGGATGAGGTGAAGGCTTTGGTCGATGAGCCAATGGCAAAAAGCGTATTGGCATCAACAGGTATTTTAGCGTCATAATCCCGAAATCCAAAACCCTTGCTATAAATAACTCGATCCTCTTCAACTATTGCCACGGCAAACCCTGCGGTTTTCGTGAATTCAAGGATGGTGTTTAATTCCTTTTCAAGTCCTTTTAAACGTTTATCAGTTTGCGAAAATGAAAACGACATAAATAATAAGGCCAATAAAACGATTGTAAAATGCTTCATGAGTTTAGGAATTTAAATGGATTGATAAGAGATAAGTAGTCATCTAGTTGATTACGTTACTAGAATCTACAATTATTTTACACTTCATCATAAAAATTATACAATTGGGTCATTCAATTTTGCTAAATAAAGCGGTCTATTGCACATTTGTTATATCTATTAACTAAAGGTTTGATTTAAACATCACAAAATCATGAACACAGTTGTAAAAATGGTTATTCTATTTATTTTTAGTCAGGTCTTGAATGCTCAAGAGTCTGTTAGTTATGATATCATTGTAAACGTTAAAAATATTGATAATAATAAAGGAAAAGTGTTTGTCGGCTTATTTAATTCCAAAGATACCTTTCTAACCAAACGATTCAATGGTGAGAACAGCAGTATTCAAAATCAAAGCTGTGTAGTCACCTTTAAAAACATTCCTGCTGGAACCTATGCCATTTCATTGTTTCATGATGAAAATGAAAACAACAAGATGGACACCAATTTTCTAGGTATCCCAAGTGAAGACTATGGGTGTTCAAATAACGCCACTGGTTTTATGGGACCACCCAAATGGAAAGATGCAAAATTTGAATTAAGTACTAAAACAATAACACAAACAATAACACTTTAATATTATGAAACATCTAACAATCATTGCAGTTCTGCTCGTTTCTATGATAGCCACTGCGCAAACTGATTTTGAAAAGGGAATGGCCAAGGCATTTGACCTCTGGGAGCAAGATAAAATGGATGAGGCCGAAAACATGTTTGAGCGCATCTCGAATGCTGAACCAGACCAATGGCTGCCGCACTATTACATTGCTCAAATAAACAGTTTAAAAAGTTGGAGTGAAAAAGACATAAATATCTTAAAAGTTCAATTAGAAAAAGCACAAGAGCACATCAACACAGCAATGGCAATACGTAAGGATAATCCTGAGATTTTGGTGCTGCAAGCTCAAGTATTAACCAATTGGGTCGCTTTTGACGGTATGACCTACGGTATGAAATACTCAGGAAAAATCGCCGAATTATATGCTAATGCACAAGCCCTAGCGCCAAAAAACCCAAGAGCTGCATTTGGAAAAGCCGAATGGGAGATGCAAAGTGCGAAATATTTTGGAAAAGATACCAAACCCTATTGTGAAGCCATTGAAAATTCTATCGAACTTTTTACTAACTTCAAACCTGAAAGCGAGTTTCACCCAAAATGGGGGAAAGAACGTGCAAAACAAACTTTAGAATCTTGTAAAGGATAAAAATAATTGGCAATGGCAACGAAACCATTTAAGGATATCATCATTACGTTCATTATAGGCTGTATTGTCTATGCCATTGGGAAGTTGCTGTCTGGCGGATTTCAGTATGATACCATTAACCAGTTTTTAATCGATTTTACGTTCTACCAATTATATGCATTCGTTCTTGGTTATTCAAACACTTGGTTTTTTGGGTATATGGAGCGTCGCCAATGGAAAAAACAAGACACTGTAAAACGTGTGGTGTTTGGTATCATTGGCGCTACCATTATTACGCTTGTAGGTTTATTTTTCTTAAGGGTCTTTGTAGAAGTCATTTATTTTGGTCAACCCTTTGAGACATTTATTGCCAATGAGAGATGGCAGTCGTATCAATTTGGTTTATGGATCACCTTGTCTATTGTTATCGTATTTCACATTGCCTATTTTTATAATAAGTATCAAAAAAATAAACTTAAGGAGCAAAAGGTAATTGCTGGAGCTGCAAGTGCTAAGTTTGATGCTTTAAAAAATCAATTAGATCCGCATTTCTTGTTTAATAGCTTAAATGTATTGACGAGTCTCATTGAGGAGAACCCTAAGAATGCACAAAAATTCACAACCTCATTATCTAAGGTGTATCGTTATGTGCTGGAGCAGAAAAATAAAGATTTGATTACCGTTGACGAAGAACTCAGTTTTGCTCGAACGTATATGTCGCTCTTAAAAATGCGTTTTGAAGACAGTATCATTTTTGATATTCCCGACACAGCCACAAATCCCGAAAGCAAGGTTGTGCCATTGTCTTTGCAGTTATTGTTAGAGAATGCTGTAAAACATAATATGGTGACGAGCAGTAAGCCACTTCACATTAAAATATATGAATCTCAGGGCAATCTCATCGTCGAGAATAATTTACAACCTAAACAAATGGTAAAAAAAGGTAGTGGAGTTGGCCTAGAGAATATTAAACAGCGCTACAATTTATTATCAAATAAAACAGTATCCATTAATCAACAAGCAAACAGTTTTGCGGTGGCAATACCAATGCTTACAAAACAAGTATCAACCATGAGAGCCATAGAACCAAAGTCACTTATAGACGACAGATATGTTAGAGCACGCAAGCGCGTGGAAGAAATGAAGGAATTTTACTATAGTTTGATTTCCTACAGTGTCGTCATTCCTATCTTAATTTTTATATGGTTTCGATATACGCCAAATACAATACAATGGTTTTGGTTTCCTATGTTAGGTTGGGGTTTAGGACTGGCATTTCACGGTTATAAAGTATTTGTCAACGATGGCATGTTGGGCAATAGCTGGGAAAAACGAAAGATTGAAAAATTTATGCGTGATGAGGAAGAACAACGTTGGAATTAAATAATAGATATCATGAAAAAAAGCATAGAACCTTACGGCAATAGGAGTAGACAAAAAGATTTTGAGAGAGAAGAAGCCTATTTAAGAGCACAAAAAAAGGTTAAGCGTTTAGTCGGGTTTTACTGGCATTTGGCATCTTATGTGATTGTCAATTTGTTCTTGATCATATTGTTTGTGACTAATGGTGCAAAATTATTGAGTTTCGCCACGTTTTCAACAGCATTGTTTTGGGGGATTGGGCTTCTCTTTCATTTTTTGGGTGTTTTTGGCCCAAATTTTTTCTTCGGAAGTGATTGGGAAGAACGAAAAATACAGGAGATGATTGAAAAAGATACCAATGATATTCAACGGTACGAGTAATAATAAATTAAGAATGAAAACCTTGTCAGTTATTTTCAGTTTATGTCTTGCACTGAGTGTAAACGCACAGCAAACGTTTATCATTGAAAATGTGCGTTTTTTCAATGGTGAGTCAGTGCTCGAAAATGCGTCGGTCATTATTGAAAACGGTCATATTTCCGAAGTAAAAAACGAAAAGATAGATGGTGATTTTAGGCGTATTGATGGTAAAAATAAAACACTGATACCAGCTTTGATTAATGCACATGTTCATGCTTGGATGCCAGACCATCTTAAAGAAGCAGCTAGTGCTGGTGTTTTGAGCGTCCTGGATATGGCGGGTTTTGAAATGTATCAAGATGTCTTGAGAAATTATAAAGACTCTACTGGTTATGCTAAGTTTTATGCTGCGGGTTATGCAGCAACAGTTCCCGAAGGTCACGGTACGCAATTTGGTTTTCCTGTACCAACAATTACTAAACCTCAAGAGGCAAAGCAGTTTGTTAAAGATAGGGTCAATGCTAATGCCGATTATATAAAAATCATTTTAGAACCTTGGATGGCTACACTATCTATACAAACGGTTTCAGAACTTATAAAAGAGGCACATTTAAATTCGAAATTAGCAGTAATCCATATTAGTAGGCTGGAAGATGCTAAATTGGTCATTTCAAACAACGCAGATGGTTTAGTGCACATTTGGAGAGATACACCAATGGATACTCAAACATTACAGACGCTATCCCAAGAAAAATCCTTTTTTGTGATTCCTACACTTTTGACGACGATTAGAGCTCACGACCATTCAACACTAGAGCCAGAAAATTTCATGACCAAAGCACAAGTGTTAGCTGAGGTAAAAAAACTTTATGATGCAGGTATTCCAATATTGGCAGGTACAGATCCTCCAAATCTCGATATCAATTATGGCACAGATCTATATGAAGAATTGAAATTATTTAGCGAAGCGGGAATTCCCCATATTGACGTTATAAAGAGTGCAACGAGCACCATAGCAACAGTTTTTGGTTTGGATGATACTGGAAAACTCTTAGAGGGTCATCCAGCTCATATGATCTTACTAGATGGAAATCCTTTTGACGATATTAACGCCATTTCAAGGATTGTTACTGTTTGGAAATATGGTTATCAAGTAAACAACGAATAAATTTTCACTAACAACTTAATCGATGAGTATTATTATCATAGAGGACGAAAAGCCTTCGGCAAGACGCTTACAACGCATGTTAACAGCCTTAAATATGGAAGCAGAAACAATGTTGCATTCTGTTGAAGAGTCCATTGAACATTTTAAGAATAACGCTCATCCAGATCTTATTTTTTTAGATATTCAATTGAGTGACGGTCTGTCGTTTGAGATTTTTGAAACGGTAGAGATCAGTTCCGCAGTAATATTTACAACGGCTTACGATGAATACGCTCTTCAGGCTTTTAAGTTAAACAGTATTGACTATCTTCTAAAACCCATCGATGAGGATGATTTGGCAGCAGCAGTTTCAAAATATAGAACACGTAATCCAAAACAGCAGTCGGTCACTTTAGATTTTAATGATATTAAAAAATTATTGGTAAATCCTATCGAGAGGGAATATAAAAAGCGATTTTCGGTAAAAGTTGGTCAGCATCTAAAACTCATTAATATTGATGATATTGAATGTTTTTATAGCGAAAACAAAGGCACTTATGCGTTTACTTCGGAAGGAAGAAACTATTTGTTGGATACCACATTAGAACAATTGGAAGATGAGCTAGAGCCACACAAGTTTTTTAGAGTAAGTCGAAAATTTTTTGTCAACGTCCACGCCATAAAAGATATGGTGAGTTATACAAATTCACGACTACAGATTAAATTGAACACGTTTAAGGAGCAAGACGTTATTGTAGCGAGAGAGCGGGTAAAGGATTTTAAGTTGTGGTTGTCTTAATAAAATCGACGTCAAAATACAATGAATAGATGCTGATTTTGAACATATCATAAATATTATCTTTACAAAATATAAGCTTCTGCAAAGTATACGAAGAGCCCAAAATACCGTTTTCTTTGACTAACATAAATAGAAAAAGCATTACCAAATGAAGATTAATAACGGTTGATTACTTTTCAACACGGTTATCATCAAATGCCGATGGCAATAAATTTGGGATGAGCTTCGCAAATATCGGAAGTAGTATCGCGCCTCCAGGCAACATGAAAATTGCCAAACTTGGAATGGTCTTTAATGTATCTACCAATTGCGCTTGCATGCGTTTTTGCTCATCTTTTGTCAATTCGGTATGTGTTGACTTTGTGATCAAAATCATGAGATCTTTGCTTTGTCTTAATTCTTTGATCAATCGTTTACTGTTGCGTCGTATCAATTTGACAACAAGCTGGGAAGAGTTTTCGTAAAAATTTCCCATGGGATTGGTGTGTAGAAACAATTGCACCTGTTTTTTGTGTTCCTCATAAAATTTAGAGACACAAAGCAAAGAGTCTTGTATTTGCGATCGTTCTATATCCATACGTCTTGCCAATTGCTTGAGAAATTGGTATTCAGATCGTTCTAAAATCTCGTCATCCCAAACCGAAAGACACACAAGATCTAAAAGGTACTTTTTTTCATGATGATTTATACTATAATCAATATCATTGATTAAGTCCTCAAGATCAGCGGTGTCATCTTCATTAAGTGATATTGAAGCCTCAAAGATATTGATGATTTCCATATCATCAGATGTGATTTTGGTCTTGGAGTTTAACGAATCGTAGAGCGTCCCAATGATGACGCTTTCTAATTTAGCTGCATAGGATTTTGGATCAGCATTTCTGGTAAGATAGGCATCAAAGGTGAGGACATCGCAAAACAGTAAAGAATTAGTGATAGACTTATTGAAGTTTTTGGTCAATAGTTTATCATCAATTTGAATACGATCGTGTATCAAACGTTCGAGCATAGAAGTGTCACTCTTACCAATCACTAATTTATCCCATCTCGATAAATCTGCGATTTCTAAAGCACGATAAAATTGTAAGAGTCTTTGAATAAATTCTTTCTTAGAAAACTGCCCGTTATGGAAATAATAAATGTGATAAAGCCCTGTGATTAAATTGACCTTGGCTAATTCGTCTTCAGAGTATTTATGAATTTTCTCAATATTCTCGGTAATGGAAATATTGACGCCATAAATAAAACCAAATGCTTTTAAACTTGTATATAGATGAGAATAGGTTTTAAAAGGAATTTCTTTTTTTGAGAGCTGTGCGTAAAAATTTTCTATCCAACCGCTGGTTGATGGGTTCATAATGATGCTGTTATAAGGATTGCAAAGTTACTGTATTATTGTCTCATATGCTATATGTATTGCTTTAACAAAACTTTAATAAAACCATATCCACTAATTTTCCGTATGTTTAGCGAGAGACATTAATTAACAAACAAAAAAATCTCATTTATTATGAAAAAATCAAAAATTTTAATTGGAGCTGCTGTCTTAACGATCGCTGGCTTTATTGCGATTGCAGCCGATCATATCGATGCTCCTGCTGTCGCTAGTGGTACAAGTGATATTACCGATATTTACGCCTTTCAAGGTGAAGATACAGATAATATCGTTTTTGTAGCCAACGTACAAGGACTTATTGCCCCAGCAGATACTGGAGCGGCTTCATTTGATGAAAATGTTTTAATTGAATTTAACATCGATAATGATGGTGATGCTGTTGAGGATTTAGTAATTCAAGCTATTCCAAGAGATGGTAAAATGTACTTTTTCGGACCAATTGCGCCTTCGCAGACAGGTTTGAATAGTACGATTTTAGATGCCAATGGCTTTAATTCAGTAGATATTACGGCATATGGTTCTCCAGCTGTAACTAATACTGGAGGAGGAATGACATTTTTTGCTGGACCAAGAGATGATCCGTTTTTCTTTGATTTTTTCCGTTATGTAGATATCGTAACACCTGGAGATGATACTGGTGACGGTCAAGAAGAAGGTTCTTTCCTTCCGGCTGGATCTGGTCCTGGCTTTGCTTCAGATTCTTTTGCAGGTACAAACGTATTATCTGTAGTAGTTGAAGTGCCTAAAAGTATGGTAGGTTCTGGTGACTCCGTAAACATGTGGGTTGAATCTAAAAGAAAGCAGTAAACCTTGAAAAATTTTAAAGAAAACATTTATAAAGAAAATATTATGAAAACATTTAATATAAAATTACTAATGGTTGCGATCATGGTATCAACAGTGACTTTTAGCTGTTCTAACGATGATGATTCATCTTCAGATCCAGACTTAACTTGTACAGATGCTACAGATACTGATATGGACGGACTTACTGACTGCGAGGAAACATCAGGTGTTGATGATCCAAATACATTACTAATTCCTACTGCAATATCAGATCCAACAGATGCCAATGATCCAAATCCACAAACTCCAGATTTTAGTGGAATTTATGCACAACAAGATCAAATGGGGCGACCAGCGATTAATACAGTATTTGTTGATATGGGGGATAAGGATACATTCAATGTTACGATACCTACCAACCAAAGTGCAGCTTTTCAATCTCAATTTCAAACGAAATTGTTAGCATTAAATGCTGGATACACGACTAACGCGTTAGGTCAAGATGCTGCGACATTTACTGGATTATTAGCGACAGATGTTTTAGGAGTTTCGTTAGTAGCGCCAACAACATTTTTTGATGGGACTAATGTATTAACTGGCCGTGCTTTAGGTGACGACGTGATCAATGTTGAACTAACTTTAATCTTCGGTGGCCCAGATGCCTTAACAGGAATGCCTACAAACCCTTTGTTAATTAATGATAATGTAGATTCAAACGATAAACCGTTCTTAACTTCATTTCCTTACTTAGCTTCTCCTTGGTAGAAGCAGTCTCAAAAACTCTGAAATGGAATTTAAATATTCTGTTTCAGAGTTTTTTTAATTAAATACCTCAGACATCATGAATTTCAAATACATCAATTTTTTACTCACATTTACAGTTTTATTGTGCAGTGGTTGTGCCAATACACCCAACTCACAAATAACAGATGCTGATGACTATGATAAATATTTGAATATATCAGAAAATAAGACTCTAGAGAGAGCTGAAAAAAATGAAATATTTTGGTCAAATAAACTAAGTCAAACACCTGGTCAATATGGATATCACAGTAAATTGGCTTCTGCCTACAGTCAGCAGTTTGCAACTACAGGAAATATAGAGTTTCTTAAGAAATCAGAAGATGAGTTATTAATGGTAAATAAGAGGACTAAGTATAATAACCCGTCATACTTAAAAAGCTTAGCCTACAATTATATTTCCCAACATAAATTTAAAGAATCTCTTGAACTGCTTGAAAAAGCAGAAGCATTAAAAGGAGGTCTTCAAGAAACACAAAAGATGCTATTTGATGTGCACTTAGAGCTTGGTAATTATGAAAAAGCGCACACTTATTTAAACACTTTTGAAAACTTTAGTGATTTTGATTACTTAATTCGTCTATCAAAATGGAGTGATCACAAAGGCAATTTGGATGCGGCTATTGATTACATGGAAAAGGCCATGATCATTGCTGAATCATCCAACATGCCATCGCTTAAACAATGGTCCTACACCAATATCGCTGATTTTTATGGTCATGCAGGCGAAATCGAAAAATCATACGATCATTTCTTAAAAGCATTGGCACTAGATCCCAACGACGCTTATGCTAAAAAAGGGATTGCATGGATCGTTTATTCTCACGAAAAGAATCCAGATGAAGCGTTACGAATATTAAATTCGGTTACTGAAACGTATCAAGCACCTGACTACTATTTGTTGAAAGCCGAAATAGCAGAATTCAAGGGCCAGGATGACGATGCCAAAAGGCAATTGGATCTCTATAAGGCAGCCGTTAAAGACACCTTATATGGTGATATGTATAATACATACGATGTCTTATTGTATACAGATCAACAAATGAATTTAGATGATGCTATTGACATCGCAAAAATTGAGGTGGAAAATAGACCAACACCTCAATCTTACGATTTATTAGCATGGGCGCATTTTAAAAGTGGTAATTTGAATGAGGCCTTATCAATTGTTGACAATCATATTATTGATAAAACCTTTGAGCCTGCAACGCTATATCATGTGGCAGAAATATACAAAGCTGCGGGTAAATCTGATCAAGTAGCACCACTCAAAAAAGAATTGTTGGCGAGCCTCTACGAACTAGGGCCAACTATGGAGAAAAAAGTAAATCAACTTTAAATAGTCCATTAATCATGAATTTTATTAGAATTGCAACACTGCTTTTAGTAGCAGTGCAGATAAATACTGCCTATTCTCAGCAAGTGAGAGGTGATGTTCGTAGTGAAAATAACCAGCCCTTAGAAGCGGCATATATCTTTAACATGACGTCTCAAAGTCATGCGCACACCTCAGAGGTTGGTGTGTTTATTTTAGAAAACAGTAAACCAGGAGATTCTATTCGAGTTGGTTTGTTGGGTTATCAAACAAGGATACTACTATTAAGTGCTGCGAATTTTGAGTCAAAGATGTCTATTAAGTTAGAGTCAAAGACGTTTCAGCTAGACGAAATGACAATTATTGAAGAACTTAATACATTAAGTACGATATCGCGATTAGATTTAAACACTAGTCCTGTGAATTCAACCCAAGAAGTATTGCGAAAAGTACCAGGTTTAATTATCGGTCAGCATGCAGGTGGCGGTAAAGCAGAGCAGTTGTTTCTTCGGGGTTTTGATATCGATCACGGTACAGATGTATCCATATCTGTTGATGGTATGCCAGTCAACATGGTGTCTCATGCTCATGGTCAAGGATACAGTGATTTACATTTCTTAATTCCAGAGACTGTTGATAAAATTGACTTTGGAAAAGGGCCATATTATGCCCAGCAAGGCGATTTTAATACAGCTGGATATGTTGGTTTTTCAACGCGCGACTACTTGAAGGAAAGTGAGATAACAACGACTGTAGGAGATTTCAATACGTTGCGAACTTTGGGAATGTTCAACTTATTGGAAAACACAAAAAACCAGAATGCCTACATTGCTGCCGAGTATATCTCAACCGATGGCCCGTTTGAATCACCTCAAAACTTTAATCGTATTAATCTCTTCGGAAAGTATGTGATGTTCTCACCAGAGAATGATAAGTTGAGCATAACCGCCTCTCATTTTACGAGTCGCTGGGATGCATCAGGTCAAATTCCGCAGCGAGAAGTCGATAACGGTAATATTACTCGTTTTGGTGCGATAGATGACACAGAGGGTGGCGATACCGAGCGTACAAATTTTAATGTTGAATTTAGTAAGGCCATTTCAGATCAAACAACGTTCAGCTCAAATGCATTTTACTCACATTATGCTTTCGAGCTGTATTCAAATTTCACTTTTTTTTTAGAAGATCCCATTAATGGAGATCAAATTAGGCAAAAGGAAGATCGTCAAATATTTGGCGTTAATGCGGCTGTAAACCATACCACGTTCTTGGGAAATACAGAATTGACCTTAACTTCAGGAATTGGCATTCGTCATGATATTGTAGATGATGTCGAACTGTCCAGAACCTTAAATAGACGTACAACTTTAGAGACTATTCAGTTAGGGGATATCAATCAAACTAATATAGACGCATTTGTAAACGCCGAGTTCGAATTCGGAAAATTGACCATTGCACCAGCTTTACGTTTAGATTATTTCAAATTCCTCTACAATGATAAATTACAACAGCAGTATACCCTAGATTCAGAAACAAAAACCATTGTGAGTCCTAAGCTAAATTTCTTATATGACCTACAAGACAATTTACAGGTGTTTTTAAAATCGGGAATCGGATTTCACTCCAACGACGCTAGGGTCGTGGTGAGTAATTTGGGAGAAGATATATTGCCACGTGCTTATGGTCTTGATATTGGTGAAGTATGGAAGCCTACCAAAAAATTAGTGGTGAACACAGCGTTATGGTATTTGTTTTTAGAGCAGGAGTTTGTCTATGTTGGTGATGCTGGCATCGTTGAACCAAGCGGTAAAACAGAACGATTCGGTGTAGATCTTGGCTTGCGTTATCAATTTAACGATTGGCTCTATTTTGATACAGACGCAACCTTTACGAAAGCGAGAAGTTTAGAGGCTCCAACTGGTGAGGATTTTATTCCTCTAGCGCCAGACTTTACGCTGGCAGGTGGCCTATCGGTTAACGATCTAGATGGATTTTCAGGAGGTGTGAGATACAGGTATATTGACGATCGACCAGCCAATGAAGATAATAGTATTGTGGCCGAGGGTTATTTTGTAACCGATTTTAATATTAATTACAATCTTGACAAGGTGACTTTGGGATTAATTATAGAAAATTTATTTGATGTGGAATGGAATGAAACTCAATTTGCTACAGAATCTCGTTTACAAAATGAATCGCAATCGGTAGAAGAAATACATTTTACGCCAGGAACACCATTTTTTATCAAGGGGAGTGTGAGTTATAGATTTTAGAGAACTTTAATGATATAAGGGATTATTTAGTTTGCTTTTCTAATTTATAATTTCTCCGAGACTCAGGTAGCGGAGGCTCCCCATAATTTTAATTTGTTTGTATTGAACAATCTGAAATTTTCAGATACGTTTTTTTTAATTTATCATAGGTGACTATGATAGTATTGAGTTTTTTTTTGTTAGTGAAAACACCTGCTCGTAGTCCGTGAAGCGGGTGTTTTCTTATATTATACTAGTCAAAAATGAAACGAATTTTTACGTTCTACTATAAAATATCCAATACAGCACTTCTTATTTCTTTATGCGTTAAAATTTCAACATCTACCACTTTTGTGATTCCTTGACGATAAATATCTTTGATAACAATAACCAATCACAAATTGATTCTATGAAAAATATCGAAAATTTATTTGACTACACCGTTGGACAATTCGAGACGATTGACCATTTATTGACCATGGGAGTTGGTGCCCATCTAGCCGCATTAGTCTTTTTCTTTTTATTATCGCGTTTGGTAGCACCACGCTATAGAGTGGCAACAGCATTATCATGTATTGTGATGGTATCAGCAGGTTTAATCTTAGTAAGTCAAGCAGGAATGTGGACCAATGCATTTGCTTTAGAGGATGGCGTATATAAATTACAGGATATTACGTTTAACAATGGGTATCGTTATGTGAATTGGATGATTACCATACCATGTTTGTTGACACAACTTTTAATAGTATTAAACTACGGAAAAAAAGAGATCGTCAAGAAAGCAACAATTTTGGTAGTTTTAGCTTGGGGTATGATTATTACAGGTTATGTAGGTCAACTTTACGAGGTTGAAGATCTTAACGCGTTGTGTATTTGGGGAGCTATCAGTACGGTGTTCTTTGTTGCAATGAACTTTATAGTAGGAACCTCAATCGCAGCACAGCGCAAAACTATGACAAACGGAACAAATACAACTATAATGAAAGTGTTTTGGTTGATGATGTTTGCTTGGGCACTATATCCAGTTGCTTATTTGGTTCCTGCGTTTATGAATACCGCAGATGGTGTAGTAGTAAGACAGCTATTATTTACCATTGCAGATATTTCATCTAAAGTAATCTACGGCGTCATGATAACTTATATTGCGATAAGACAATCGGCCAGTATTGGTTATAAGCCAGCATTGAAAGCTTTAGGTCGAGATGTGAATGATGATTTGCGCATTTAATCGATGTTTACACTATTTAAAAAAGTATTAAAAAGTATAGCGCTGGTACCAATGGTATTGGCGTTATCTTTTTTAGGTCTGGCCATTTTAATGGCTAGTGTTGAAATTAATTACAGTGATTATGATTTCCTAAGTTATTTGGTCATTCAGGATAAAGCAGATGCGCAATTCATTTTTTCCTTTATTATTGGAGGGATTTTCACCCTCACAATCTTTAGTTATACAATGGTGATGAATGTTTTAAACCGAAACATTAATAATTATTCGCCGCGTTTAGTACCATTATTGCTTTCAGAAAAACACCATCAAATCATTCTAGGGTTCACCTCTGGAACTATTATTTATGCGATGGTATTATCATTAACAACGATTTCAGATTCTACTGCGTTTTATTCTGAAATTAGTGCAGCAATTGGTGTTGTATTCTCGATTATTTCAGTATTTCTGTTTATTTATTTTATTCATAGTGTATCGCAGAGTATTCATATTAATTATATTTTAAAGCAGGTTTATGATAAAACTGAAGATACGCTTCTTCAACAAGATAAAACACACCATGCTTTTAAGATTTTAGAACATATTGAGCAACATAAGCACGTTGTAAAATCTATGCGATTGGGGTATCTACATCAACCTAATTACGATCGACTTTTGAACTTATTATCATCTTATGGCCTTAAAATGAGCATTCACGTACTTCCTGGCGAATTTGTTCACATGGGTGATTTGCTGTTTAGTTACGATAATCCTTTAGAGGCTTCGAAATTAAAAAACATAAGAGGGTGTTTTGCTATAAGTAACGATGTGCCTTTAGATGTTCCTGAAATTGGATTTAAGCACCTTGTTGAAGTTTCTGTTAAAGCTGCATCACCAGCCTTAAATGATCCAGGTACCTCAAAAGCAGCTATTGACTATTTGACGCAATTATTCTTGGTAAGACATACCATTGCCCATTTCGAACATAAGGCTATGATTTTAAGTGATCAACTGTCGAGACCAAATGTGTCAAACAAAGCGCTTGAAGACTATTGTTTTTTAGAGATGGATCGATACATGAAAGACGACCCATTATTGTCTTTGCAATTGATAAAGGCAAGGCAAAAGATAAATGCTTAACGCCGCATATTTACCATATATATCATGAATTTAGAACCTTATATTGGTACTCTAGCGGGACTATTGACGACCATAGCAGTATTGCCTCAAATTTATAAGGCTATCACGACGAAGAAGGTAAATGATGTGAGTCCTTTTATGTATGTGATTCTATGTTGTGGTGTTGGATTATGGACGGTTTATGGTATTATGAAAAGTGACTGGCCTATCATACTCACTAACGGTATTTCGTTTATTTTTAACAGCATCATGCTTATCATTTTATTGACGCAGCATAAAGAATAATTTAATCGCTGTCTTTCACGGTTTTCAAAATACGGTTTAAAGATCGAGACCATTTTTTATAGACTTCAATGGGTTGTGGATAATTGGTTTCTGCATTGAGTTCCCCAAACAACCAAGGCGCATGAATGCGATTATCCTTGATTGTTGTCAATTCTGGAATCCATTTAGCGATATAGTCATTTGCATTATATTTTAAGCTTTGATGTACGGGATTGGTATAATAAATTTCAAAGGTCTGCATGTGCCAATTCATCCAATTGGCACTCACGTCGTAATCGATTAATCGGCTTTCGAAATAAGCCGCTCCCCAAGTCCAATCAATATTGAGATCCTTTACAAAATAGCTGGCACAATTAACACGACCTCTATTGCTCATGTAACCCGTTTCATTAAGTTGTCTCATATGGGCATCAATAAAAGGAATGCCGGTTGTTCCATGTTGCCAACGCTCAAACTTGTTCTCGTCATTTTCAAAATTTATCTTTTTATGCTTATAACCTTCCGAAGAAAATAGTGCATTGCCCATTTTCATGCCCTTAAACGTATAAAAATCCCGCCATACCAGCTCAAAAATGAGCCACCACGTACTTTGGTTTTTCTTTACTTTGCTTTCATAATCTTTGACGGCCTCGTAAATCAATCGTGGCGAAAGACAACCAAGCGCTAAGTATGGTGAAAATTTAGAGCTATAATCTAGACCTAAAGATTGATTTCTTGACCAACGATAGCCTGTCAATAATTGTGATTCAAACATGTAATATCGCAATCGACTCAAAGCTTCATCCTCGCCGCCTTTTAGAAAAAGTTTGGCAGCATCATATTCGCTGGCTGTAAAATCGTAAATCTCGTACGATGGAAATGTCGTAGACGACGCACCGGGATGACTCACCACATGTTCAGGAGCCTTGAAAGTTGGTCTTACACGACTTGCTTTGGAAGTAGGTATGCGATAGGCTTTGCTGGTCATTGGAATTTCAGCAATAGAAAACGGAATATCATCAATATGATAAAGTGTCTTTCCCCAATAAAAATTGAAATTTACCTCGGGCAATTGTTTTACAATATTGTGTTTAATATCTAGTTCTTCCTGAGCGTATTCGTCCTCAGCATACACTTCAGAGATCTCAAATGCTTCTACTAACTTCGGGAGTTCTTCAACGGCACTATGCGAACTTACAATAAGATGACCGCCGATATCTTCTAATTTTTTCTGTAAATTAACGAGCGTTTGTTCTAAAAACTTGAACCTATTGATTCCCGCTTTTTTAAATTTGAAATCTAAAGTCTTAAACAGATGCGGTTCTACGGAAAAAAAGAAAACCAATTGGTCACATTTTGAAATGGCCTGACAGAGCGCCTCATTATCGTGTAGTCTCAAATCATTCTTAAACCAAACCAATCCCGTTTTCATAATTTTTTTTTAAACTGAATATTTTTCAGCACGTTACATCCTATCCAAATGCCGATTCTACAGCGCCTCCATCAATACGAATATTGGCGCCATTGATATAACTAGCCTGTTCTGAACATAAAAACGCGACCATGGCGGCAACTTCCTCTGGTTTTCCGCGTCGTTCCATGGCAATATGAGGTCTTTTATTTTTGACAAACCATTTTTCGGCTTCGTCTAGAGATACATTGCGTTCTTCAGCAACTTCTTCCATCATAGCATCAGTCATTGGTGTTTTTACAAAAGCAGGAGAAATACAGTTAAATAAAATGTTTTCTTCGGAATAAGATCGTGATAAACATTTTGAGAGATTGATCACTGCTGCTTTACAAGCATTATACGGACTTTCCTTCTCATAGGGCTGAAAGGCATTTTCCGAAGCCACCATAATCATACGTCCCCATTTGTTTTTTAGCATTTGCGGTATAAAAGCACGCGCAACTCTCACGGCTCCCAAAAGATCAATTTCAATGGTTTGCATCCAATCATCATCGGTCAATTTCAAGAAATCATCAGCAGCGCCTCTCGCTCCAGCCGAGTGAAATACGATATGCACGCCACCGTGTTGCTCTTCGATCTGTTTTGCCATTTTAACTACAGCATTATTGTTTGCTAGATCTGCTGCCATCGCAAAAACCTTTGCGCCCATTTGACATTCTTTTTCTACCTCGGCTTTCGCTTCATTTAATTCTTTGCCAGCTTCCTTATCGCTTAAAATCACATGAGCGCCTTCACGTACCAAATATTTGGCAGTTTCAATACCAATTCCAGAATCTCCTCCTGTTACCAATGCTGTTTTTCCTTTAATGTGTAATTCCATAGTTGTTGTTTTAACCGTTAGTTGTAAATCCTGGATAGCAGGTCATCCCACCATCCACGTAAATTGTTGTACCATTAATATATTCTGATTCGTCTGAGGCCAGCCAACTTGCTACATTGGCGATTTGTTGTGGTTCACCAACTTCATTATAAGGAATGAGTTTTAGCATGTCTTTAAGACCTTGCTTGCTCGACCACACGTCCTTATTGATATTGGTTCGTGTTGCGCCAGGTGCTATGCTGTTACATCTAATCTTGTATTGTGCATAACCTTGACAAATACTTTGCATAAGCATGGTAAGGCCACCTTTTGCAGCAGCATAATTGGCATGTCCCGACCATGGGATAATATCATGAACTGAACTCATATGAATGATTTTTCCTGCCGATAATGAAACGCCCTTTCTAATACCAACTTTCATAAAATGGTTCAGGGATTCCCGTGCGCACAAAAACTGCCCTGTAAGATTGACGTTGATAACTTTGTTCCAATCCTCCAAACTCATCTCATGAAGTGGCGCATCTTTTTGGATACCTGCATTTAAAACACAAACGTCTATATATTTAAATTTGTCAAGCGCATTTTTGTACATTTTTTTTACTGAAATTTCATCGCTCACATCAGCTTGTTGAATGATGACCGATCCTGCTAGAGGCTGTTTTGAAATGTCGTGTGCGGTTTCTTCGGCACCTTGTTTGTTGTTATTGTAGTTTATGATAATATTAGCGCCTTCACTAGCCATAGATTTTGCAACGGCTTGTCCAATACCAGAGCTTGAGCCGGTTACCAGGCACGTTTGTCCAATTAATCGGTTATTAGGGTTTTGCATTTTTTAAATTTAATTATGTTTTATAAAGTAACTCGTAGAGACGGGTCAAACTTGTCCCATTTCAGTTTAAGTTTAATGCATTTCAAATTCATATTATTAATAGCCCATTCCCTTATATTTATAACCCTAATGCACCGTTTTTTGATAGTAACACTTTAACCTCTTAATTTTATATTTCAGAATTGAATACAATCAAATATGACCACATACTCAAGTAAACCAACATTAGTGTTTATACACTATTTTGGTGGCGATGCAGGCAGTTGGAATTGGTTTGCGAAAAAATTTGGAAACGACTACCAATGCGAGTTCTTGACTTTACCAGGTTTTGGACAAAGCCAACCATTAGAACGTTTAACGATAAGAGGTTTTAGTGAATGGATTGCAGCACAGATCAAAGCACTTAAAGTCACAGATTACATATTAATCGGGCATTCCATGGGTGGAAAATTAGCGTTGTTTACAACTTTGGTTCTTCACGATCACCTTCCAAAATCTTTAATCTTGATCGCACCTTCGCCTCCTACAATAGAACAAATGCCTGATGATGAGAAAAAGCGAATGCTTAACCATCCAGATGCAGACGAATCTGAAACAACAGTGAGAAAGGCTACTGGAAAATCTTTAAGGAAAAAACGATTTGACTATGCCGTTAAAAGCCAGATGAAAGTTGATCACAATACATGGTCATGGTGGATCAATAAAGGTATGTCTAACGATATTAGCTGGACCATTAAAAATCTTGATATTCCCGTATTTGTAATATGTGGCCGAAAGGATGACGCCATTACAACCGATCATATCCACAACGATGTGATGCCTTATCTTAATAATGCCAAATTAATTACCTTCGGAAGAGCAGGTCATTTAATACCCTTAGAATCTCCTCGGAAATTGGCGAAGGTCATTCGTAAGATTGTGAGTTACTAAATCTAGCATAAAATACGAATCCATATCATAGATTTGATGGAGCTAACCGGGTTTTATAGTTAAGACGCGAACATAGTGCTTTGATGTCTGTTTCAGAATTCTTTTTATTTTTGCATCATGATAGACAACTTCGAAAATGAATTCTTCGGAATTGGGATCCAAAATGGTAAAACACCTGAAAACCTTGGCGTTTTGTGGCGCTCAGCCCAAAATTTGGGAGCGAGTTTTATTTTTACCATCGGAAACCGCTACGCCAAGCAATCCAGTGATACGCATAATGCCGTTAAATCAATGCCTTATTATCACTATGATACACATGCCGATTTCTTGAAGAATCTACCAAAAGGAGCAAGAATCGTAGGCATTGAACTCACTGATGAAGCCGAAGATCTAGAAACCTTTCATCATCCAAGGCGTTGTGTCTACCTTTTAGGAGCTGAAGATCACGGTCTGACAGCGCAAGCTATTAAAACAAGTCATTTTCTTGTGAAATTTAAATCGCAACTTAGTTTAAACGTATCAGTAGCTGGCAGTATTGTGATGTACGATAGAGGAATCGTTAAACCAAGAGCTTAAGAATTCTTTATGCACCATCATACATCTATTTAGATGAAGTTTATAAAATGAGCATAGATTTTCAATCTGTTTTCAATCAGATATTTTAGTATAGTTTAAAATTTATTCATGGAAAAAAGCACCAAAAAAGCTAAGTTCAAATTTAAAGATTTACCGCAATTGCTCCTTGATTCATACAAGTCTTGGGATGGTAACGATCCATGGCGAATGAGCGCAGTAGTGGCTTATTACGCGGTTTTATCGCTTCCTGGCTTATTGATTATTATCATGAATGTGGTCGGTAGAATTTGGGGTAGAGATATCGTTCAAGGAAAATTGTCCAATCGCTTAGCGTCTATATTGGGAAGTGATTCTGCCGAAACCATCAAATCCATGATCTCCCAAACTCTCGATACCGAAAGTAATCTTATTTCAACTATAATTGGTATTGCAACCATCCTGTTTGGTGCAACAGGAGTGTTTTATCAATTACAGATTTCCTTGAATAAAATTTGGAAAGTTGAGACCATCTCTAAATTCAGTTTCAAAAAAATTCTTACAGATCGCGCCAGAAGTTTCGCTTTTATACTAGTAATTGGATTTTTATTATTAATCAGCTTTGTGCTAACGACGATCATTTCAGCATTAACAGATTGGATAAAAGTATCTTTTCCAGATGTCGTATTATATGTCATCTATTTAGTAAACCTGATGATTTCTATTGGGATCATTTCAACATTGTTCGCCTTGATGTTTCGGTTTATGCCAGACACTAAAATTCGATGGAAAACGGTTTGGATTGGCGCCATTTTAACTGCGGTGTTATTTGTTTTGGGTGAGTTTTTGTTAGGGGTTTACTTCGGAAGGTCAAATCCAGCGTCAACTTATGGTGCTGCAGGTAGTATAGTGCTCGTTCTGCTATGGGTCTCTTATTCGTGCTTAATCTTTTTCTTTGGCGCAGAATTTACGCGACAATATTCAATGAAATACGGTCACGATTCACACACCTACAAAAACGCTGTTGAAGATTTAGTCGAAAAAGGCGAGGTTTAGCAATCTATAAATGAGGGTATCTCTAGAATTTTAACGCTACCTTTGTAGCAAAATTAAGAAGTATGCATAAGGCAGGTTTTGTAAATATTATTGGTAATCCCAACGTTGGTAAGTCTACGTTGATGAATGCATTTATTGGCGAGAAATTATCAATTATCACCTCAAAAGCGCAAACGACGAGACATCGTATTTTAGGAATTGTTAATGGTGACGATTTTCAGGTCATTTTAAGTGATACGCCAGGAATAATTAAGCCGGCTTATGAGTTACAAGAGTCTATGATGGATTTTGTAAAGTCAGCTTTTGATGATGCCGATGTGCTTATTTACATGGTTGAGATTGGAGAACAAGAGCTTAAGGATGAGGCATTTTTTAAAAAAATCACTGGCTCCAAAATCCCAGTGTTGCTGTTGCTCAACAAAATTGATAAATCAGATCAGTCTGAATTAGAAGCGCAAGTGGCACTATGGTCAGGTAAAGTGCCTAATGCCGAGATTTTTCCTATTTCCGCATTAGAAGGTTTTAATGTAAAAGAAGTTTTTGGTCGCATTATAGAACTATTGCCAATGTCACCCGCTTTTTACCCTAAAGATCAATTGACCGACAAACCAGAACGATTTTTTGTTAACGAAACTATCAGAGAGAAAATCTTAATTCACTACAAAAAAGAAATTCCGTATGCTGTCGAAATCGATACAGAAGAATTTTTTGAAGAGGAAACCATAATCAGGATGCGCTCTGTAATTATGGTTGAGCGCGAAACCCAAAAAGGAATTATTATTGGTCATAAGGGTAGTGCTCTAAAACGCGTAGGCGTTGAAGCTCGTAAGGATTTAGAGCAATTCTTTGGGAAACAAGTGCATTTAGAATTATACGTCAAGGTCAACAAAAATTGGAGAAGTGATCAAAGACAGCTAAAACGTTTTGGTTACAATCAATAAACGACTGAAAAATTACGAACATGATTTTTTGGTAGTTATATTTCAAACACCAAACACCAAACACCAAACACCAAACACCAAACGCCAAACACCAAACGCCAAAGACCAAACACTAAAAGCGAAAGGCTAAAATCGAAAGGCTAAAAGCGAAAGCTCAAATTCTAAAGGCTATCCAAAAACCTTTATTGTCATTTTCGTGATACAGCGTTAGTTATTTAGTATCTTTGCAGCCGCTTACAGGATATGTAATGCAGATAAATTCAAAATTATGGGTAATATTGTTGCTATTGTTGGACGACCAAATGTTGGTAAATCTACATTTTTTAACCGCTTAATACAACGTCGAGAAGCTATTGTTGATGCTGTGAGCGGTGTGACGCGTGACCGACACTATGGTAAAAGTGATTGGAACGGTAAAGAGTTTTCACTAATTGACACTGGTGGTTACGTCAAAGGTAGTGACGATGTTTTTGAAGCTGAAATCGATAAACAAGTAGAATTGGCAATCGATGAAGCAGATGCGATCATTTTTATGGTCGATGTAGAATCTGGTGTCACCGGAATGGACGAAGATGTTGCCCAGTTACTTCGCAAAGTGAGTAAGCCCGTTTTTCTAGTGGTAAATAAAGTTGATAATAATAAACGCGCCGAAGATGCCGTAGAGTTCTATGCTCTTGGTTTAGGGGAGTATTTCACAATTGCCAGTATTAATGGCAGCGGTACAGGCGATCTGTTAGATGCTGTAGTTGACGCGCTTCCAGAAGTTGAAGAGGAAGAAGAAGATGTCTTGCCAAGATTTGCAGTAGTGGGACGACCTAATGCTGGGAAATCATCATTTATAAACGCTCTTATAGGTGAAGAGCGCTATATCGTTACCGATATTGCAGGAACGACAAGAGATTCAATTGATACAAAATATAATCGTTTTGGTTTTGAATTTAATCTCGTGGATACGGCAGGGATTCGACGTAAAACGAAAGTTAAGGAAGATTTAGAATTCTACTCAGTCATGCGAAGTGTTCGAGCTATTGAGCATTGTGATGTCTGTTTATTGGTGTTGGATGCGACGCGTGGATTTGACGGTCAAGTTCAGAATATATTCTGGTTAGCCGAACGAAACCGTAAAGGTGTCGTTATTCTAGTAAACAAGTGGGATTTGATTGAGAAGGACACCAAATCAACTAGGGAGTTTGAAAAAGTGATCCGTAAAGAAATCGAGCCTTTTACCGATGTACCCATCGTTTTTATTTCAGTAACCAATAAGCAGCGTATTTACAAAGCGATTGAAACTGCGGTTGAAGTCTATCAAAATCGAACAAAAAAAATCAAAACCAGTAAGCTTAACGAGGTGATGCTTCCTATCATTGAAAATTACCCACCACCTGCCTACAAAGGTAAATTTGTAAAAATCAAATACATCATGCAGTTGCCAACACCGCAACCTCAATTTGCGTTTTTTTGTAACTTACCTCAATATGTGAGAGATCCTTACAAACGTTTTCTTGAGAATAATTTACGTGAGCAATTCGATTTTAAAGGCGTTCCAATTAGCGTTTACATGCGTAAAAAATAAAATATTACCAATAATGAAATTAAAAGGTGTCGTTGCATTTTGTCTATTGCTTGGTTTAATCGAGTTTAGCACGGCGCAATCACCACCTTCCATTGTCGTTACAGGCGATCAAGAATTCTGTGGAAGTGCACCAATGCCAGTTGTTACCAGCGTTATCATTTCCGATCCTGATGCTGGCGATAACATATTAACTGAAGTTTTTATTCAGATCTCAGGAAACTATGTCTTTGGACAGGATGTATTATCACTCAACGGTACATTTCCCAATATCAACGCTATTTGGACGCCAGCCGAAGGTAGACTATCGCTTCAAGGACCTGCCACATTCGTCGAATTTGAGAATGCCATTAGTAACGTGCTATATAGCACAGTGCAATCTAATTTTACCGATGACAAAGTGTTTTCCATCAACTTAGGTGACGCCAGTTATTTACCTTCAACCGAACATTATTATATTTATGTTGCAGATTCTGGAATTTCATGGAGCAATGCCCGAATTGCTGCGGAAAATCTCGACTATTTCGGGTTACAAGGCTATCTTGCCACATTAACCTCTCTTGAGGAAGCGCAGTTTGCAGGTGAGCAAAGTCCAGGAGTAGGCTGGATAGGCGCAAGTGACGAACAAACTGAAGGTTCTTGGCAGTGGGTTACAGGGCCTGAAAGTAGTACTGTATTTTGGAGTGGTACTGCAAACGGAAGTCCGGTAAACAACGAATTTTCATATTGGAATACAAATGAGCCCAACAATGTTGGCAATGAAGACTATGCACATATTACAGATCCTAGTATAGGTAATCTAGGATCTTGGAACGATCTTCCTAATCAAGGCGATACCGCTAATGGACCTAATAACCCGTATTTTCCAAAAGGCTATCTAGTTGAATTTGGCGGGATGCCAAATGATCCCGTACTTAATTTATCGGCAAGTACATCGATCATAACACCTAAGGTGACCTTTACCTCAGATATTGCCTGTGGTGATGGGATTTCAACTCTAAGTTTAACATCAAATACACCAACGGTACTGTGGTTTGATGATCAATTTTCTACAACTCAAATTAATTCGGGACTTACCTTTGATGTCTCACTAACTCAGACGACGACGTTTTGGATTTTACCGTTATTTAATGATTGTACTAATGGTGATCGTATCCCTTTTACGGCAAACTTTCAGCCAAGTCCAGATGCCGAGGATCTTATAATAGGGCAATGTGACGACGAAATGCTTGATGGTTTAACGGTGTTTAATCTAGATGTTTACTTTGAGGATATTACCAACGGTGTCTCTCAAAATCGAGGGATTCAGTTTTATGAAGATGCTGCGCTTTCCGTAGAAATTTTAAATACGACTTATACAAATACATCAAACCCACAAACAATTTATGCTAAGGTTACCAATACAAGCTCAGGTTGCACCAATACTTCAGAAATTGAGCTTCAAGTCAATTCTCAGCTTATTACAGCGGTAACTTTAGAGGGATGCGATACCAATGAACGCAATGGTCAAATTGTTTGGGATTTATCCATGGCAAATAATTTAGTATTAGCAGATGTACCTAACGTTTCTGCTGTTTTTTATTATGCAACTTATCAAGATGCCCTTCTTGAAGTCAATGAATTGCCTAATAATTATATGAATATACAACCGTATATGGAAACTATTTTCACACGAGTAGAAGTAGATCAAGCCTGTTACGGGATTGGTCAATTACATCTTGTGGTTAATGAAATCCCAAATGTGCTTAATGAGGAAACGGTGTTCTATTGTTTAAATACGTTTCCTCAAACCATTATACTTGGTGGAGGCGTTATTGATGACATTCCCAATAATTATACTTACAATTGGTCTACTGGCGAAACTACAATTAATATAAGTATCAATGACATTGGAACCTATACCGTTGAGGTTGGTTTTGTAAATGGTTGCTCAACAACAAGGACGGTTACCGTGGAAGCCTCTAATATTGCTACCATCGATAATGTCATTGTTGAAGATGTATCATCAAATAATACAATTACCATTTTGACTTCGGGAGAGGGCACTTACGATTATGCGCTAAATAATAGCAACGGACCTTTTCAAGACTCTAATACGTTTCAAAACCTATCCCCTGGATTTTACACGGTCTACATTCGTGATATCAAAAATGATTGTGGCATTGTGACCGAAGATATTTCGGTGATTGGCTATTCTAAATTCTTTACTCCAAATGGTGATGGATATAATGACATTTGGCAACTTAAAGGCATTTCTGAAGTGTTTCAACCTAACAGTAAGGTCTATATTTTTGATCGCTACGGAAAATTGCTCTACACGCTAAATTCTCCGTTTGATGCTTGGGATGGTACATTTAATGGTGAGCCATTACCATCTAGCGATTATTGGTTTTCGGCAACCTTAGAAGATGGCCGATCGTTTAAAAATCATTTTACGTTGAAGCGGTAACCGAATAGTGTGAAGATTTTTTTAGTTTCTACATGTATTTGAAGTAAAAAATGGGGATTACCAACTCCCACCAGCACCTCCACCAGAGAAACCGCCTCCGCCAAAACCACCACCAAAACCACCTCCAGATGAACTTCCACCTCCAAAGACGCCGCCTCCAGAGGATCGTCTACCATAGCTACCACGTCCCATATTACTTAAAATAATGGCATCTAAAAGGCTGGTTCCTATACCTCGATTGCCACCTCTGCCATTATTGCCGCCACCTCTTTTATTTTTCGAAATAGCAATAATGAAGAATATAAAAATAATGGCTAGAAAAAACAGAAAGCCAAATGGTGACTCATTAGTAGATGAGCTTTGTTTACGGGTAGATTGATATTTTCCTGTGAGAACTTCAAATATCGCATCACTGGCTTTATTAAGACCTTGGTAATAGTCGCCGCGTTTAAATTCTGGTATGATGATGTTTCGTGTAATTTCTCCAGTGATTCCAGCGGTAAGTCGATCTTCAACACCATAGCCAGGAGAAATCCATATTTTACGATCATCACGCGCTAAGAGAATAAAAACGCCGTTATCTTCCTTTGCTTGTCCAATGCCCCAATCTTGAGCCCATTTTGGAGCGAGAAGTCCGATGTTTTCTCCTTTAGAACTGCTAATCACTACAACCACAATTTGCGTGGAGGTCGTATCTGAATAGCGAATAAGTTTCTCTTCGAGATTGTTTTTTTCCGAAGCGGATAAGAGTCCAACATAATCGTAAACACTGGTTTGTTCTTTAGGAATAGGCGGAATATCAAATTGAGCCTTCGCCAAATTTGAAATCAACAAACAAATCAGCAATAGGTAGTTTGGTGTTATTTTTTCTAAAAATAATGGTTTGCCCATGCTCAATCTGCCTTTGTATAACATCATTAATTTTGAATTCTTTTTTGAAATAACTAATAACCGCTAATTTATCCTTTGGAAATCTCATCTGGCAATTCATTTTTATCACCATGCAGCCATGGAAAATGAGTTTGCAGTTGTTCTCCGGCTTTTAAAATGCCATCAATGAGCCCTTGCTTAAAACGATTGGCTTTAAAATGGGATTGCATCACATTTTTAGTACTGTCCCAAAAGTTTTCGGGAACCACATCATTGATGCCTTTATCACCATAGATCACAAATGTTCTTGCGGCGACAGCGACGTAGATCAATACGCCATTTTGAAGTTTGGTATTGTCCATTTTTAAGAGGTGAAACACTTCCATCGCACGATCAAACGCATCAACTTCGGTATCACGTTCAATATGAACCCGAATTTCTCCCGAGGTATTTTTCTCAGCCTCACGTATGGCATCAATAATGCTTAGTTCTTCATCTGCCGTTAGAAAGTCTTCAACTTTTGACATCTACCTATTTGCTAAAATCGAATTCTACGTCGACTGGCTTTTCTGCGCCAGCTTCAGAATTGAAATAAGGCTTCTCGTCATAGCCTAACATACCAGCCACAATTGATCTTGGTGCCTTGTTAACATACGTATTGTAAGGTTTTATGGCCTCATTATATCGCGTTCGTTGTGTTTGAATACTGTTTTCTGTACTCGCCAGTTCATCTTGAAGTTTTAGAAAATTTTGATTCGCTTTTAAATCGGGATAACGCTCTACTGTCACTAATAATCTAGACAGCGCACTACTTAAGCCACCTTGGGCTTGATTGAATTGTTGGAGTTGCTCTGCAGTAATATTAGAGGGGTCGATCGTGGTTTGGGTTGCTTTTGATCGTGCTTCAATCACATCGGTTAATGTACCACGCTCAAAATCGGCAGCACCTTTGACCGTGTTCACCAGATTTCCAATAAGATCTGTACGTCGTTGATATGAATTTTGTACGTTTCCCCAAGATTCCTTAACATTTTCATTGAGTTCTACTGCTGTATTATTGATTCCAAATCCCCAAATGGCGATTAGGATTATTACGATAATTGGGATGATCCACTTTTTCATGATTGATTGTTTAAGTTAGTTAAATCTGTGATTAAAGTTGTGATTTTATTTTTACGAGTTGCGCTTTAACGCTTTCGAGTTTATCGATGATTTCAAATTTATTTAAAGATTGTTTTTTTTCTTCCTTAAGGTGGGTTTTTGCGCCATCTAAGGTGAAACCACGCTCTTTCACTAAGTGATAAATGAACTTAAGGTTCTTAATATCTTCAGGTGTGAACTTTCGGTTACCTTTTGCGTTTTTCTTAGGTTTAAGGACATCAAATTCTTTTTCCCAAAATCGAATCAACGAGGTGTTAACTTCGAATGCTTTAGCGACTTCGCCAATACCATAATAGCGTTTTTCAGGAAGATTGATGTACATTCGGTTAGTCTAAGGATTGATTTTCTAATGATGCTTTTTCTAATAATCGCGCATATTCTTCCGCAGATAAATTTCCGTAGTAAAAATTAATAGGATTAATGCGGTCGCCATCTTTCCAAACCTCATAGTGTAAATGTGGTGCTTCCGATCGTCCCGTACTGCCAACAAACCCGATTAAATCGCCACGTTTCACGGTCTGGTTAGCACGAACTTTATATTCATACATGTGTGCGTACAATGAGATATAGCCGTAACCATGATCAATCCTGATGTGTTTGCCGTAACCAGAAGAGTTAGAGTCTGCTCGTAAGATCACACCATCGCCCGAAGCGTAAATAGGTGTGCCACGAGGGGCCGTAAAATCCATACCGAAATGAAATTTTCGCACCTTGGTAAATGGATCGGTTCGATACCCATAACCCGAAGCCATATATTTTAAGTCTCTATTTCTTACAGGCTGTATGGCAGGAATCGCCGATAGAAACTTCTCCTTATCGGCTGCCAATACAGCAATTTCATCTAAAGATCTCGATTGTACTACAATCGCTTTTTGTAATTTATCAATACGCTTATTGCTTTCTATGATAAGTTTTGAATTGTCGTAACCTTCATATTTTTTGTAGCGATTTACACCTCCAAATCCGGCACGACGCTGCTCCTCAGGGATTGGATTGGCTTCAAAATACAAACGGTAGATCGAGTTATCACGTTCTTCAACACTTTCTAGGGCCAAAAATGCATTCTCAACACGTTTGTTGATGAGTTCGTACTGTAATTGTAAGTTAGAAAGTTCATGCTTTAAAGCACGTTCGCGTGGCGACTCTACATATTGACTGGCGAGAAATACAAAAAGAAATCCAAAAATTGCCGCTGCTAATAAGAATATGAATCCATACTTCACGGTCTTTCCTCTCTTACGCTCAATTTTGCGGTAAGACAGGGTTTCAGAATCGTAATGATATTTAACTTTAGACATATCTTAAAAAATTCTATTTTTGCAGGATAATAGAACGTAACACAAATATATAAATTGTTTCTTACTTATTGCACGTAATGGAAACAGGTTTTAGTTAGGGCTATAAAACATCAAGCCTTCACCATAATTTTCCAGTCGCAGTATCAAAGAAGCAACAAGCAATCAATAAAGTAAATAGCAATCAAGGCATGAAGTCCCAAGATATACGAAGTACATTTTTAAACTTTTTTGAACACAAAAAGCACAGCATTGTGCCCTCTGCACCAATGGTTTTGAAGGACGATCCAACCTTGATGTTTGTCAATTCTGGCATGGCTCCTTTCAAAGAGTTTTTCCTCGGAAATGCGCAACCAAAGCACAATCGCTTGGCTGATTCCCAAAAATGCCTTCGGGTTTCTGGGAAGCATAACGATTTGGAAGAAGTAGGTTATGATACCTATCACCACACGCTTTTTGAAATGCTTGGTAACTGGAGTTTTGGAGATTACTTTAAAAAAGAAGCGATCGCTTGGGCTTGGGAGTTGTTGACAGATACCTTCAAAATTGATCCCGATCTACTTTACGTTACGGTGTTTGAAGGTAGTAGCGATGCCGATAATTTACCAATGGATCAAGAGGCTTATGATTTTTGGAAGGCTTTGATCCCTGAAGATCGTATTCTCATGGGAAACAAAAAGGATAATTTTTGGGAAATGGGCGATCAAGGTCCTTGTGGACCGTGTAGCGAGATTCACGTCGATATTCGTTCTGCGGAAGAAAAAGCGAAGGTCGATGGGAAATCCTTAGTTAATATGGACCACCCGCAAGTCGTTGAGATCTGGAATTTGGTGTTCATGCAATACAACCGGAAAGCGAATGGTTCCTTAGAAAACCTTCCCGCTAAACATATTGATACAGGTATGGGTTTTGAACGTTTGTGCATGGTGTTGCAAGGTGTGCAATCTAATTATGATACCGATGTCTTCACGCCAATAATCCGCGAGATTGAGACCATAACAGATAAAAAATACACGGTTGGCGTAAGTCGTGATCTTACTGAAGCAGATGACGGTTTTTCCGCAGAAAAAATAAATATTGCCATTCGGGTGATTTCAGATCATGTTCGAGCTGTCGCATTTTCTATTGCTGACTCACAACTCCCAAGCAACACAGGAGCTGGCTATGTGATTCGACGAATATTGAGACGTGCCGTGCGTTACGGCTTCACATTTTTAGACAAAAAAGAACCTTTTATTTATAGGTTGGTGGATGTTCTAGTGAACACAATGGGACAAGCGTTTCCCGAATTGAAAGAGCAACGACAATTGGTAGAAAACGTGATCAAAGAGGAGGAAGCATCGTTTTTGAGAACCTTAGATCAAGGTTTGGTGCTTTTAGATCGTATCATCGAGAATGCAACATCCAAAGAGATTTCAGGTAAAAAGGTATTTGAATTAAAAGATACCTACGGATTTCCAGAAGACTTGACCGATTTAATTCTTCGCGAAAACGGATTGACCTATAATGATGCGGAATTTAAAAATATGCTCAAAGCGCAGCAAGAACGGGGCAAGCAGGCTTCGCAATTAAAATCTGATGATTGGACGGTTTTAGTCGAAGACCAAGATCAAGAATTTATTGGTTATGATACGCTTGAAGCTAAAGTGAAGATTACGAAATATCGAAAAGTGACCTCCAAAAAGGATGGTGAACTTTATCAATTGGTCTTTAATATGACACCGTTTTATGCCGAAGGTGGCGGCCAAGTAGGCGATAAGGGCTATTTGGAAGATGCTAATGGCAATGTTGTTTATGTCATTGATACCAAAAAGGAAAATAATAGTGCGGTTCATTTTACAAAAAGTTTGCCCAAACATGTCAATGAAACGTTTACAGCTTCAGTAGATCAAAAACAACGCTATAGAACAGAGTGTAATCATACGGCGACTCATTTATTACATCAGGCACTTCGCGAGATCCTAGGAATACATGTTGAGCAAAAAGGATCGGCTGTGCATTCAAAATATTTACGTTTTGATTTTAGCCATTTTTCAAAGCTTACTGCACAAGAATTAAAAGATGTTGAAGATTTTGTGAATCGACGTATCGACGGTAAATTACCGTTCCAAGAACAGCGTAACATCCCAATGCAACAAGCTATTGATGATGGTGCTATGGCATTATTTGGTGAAAAATATGGTGATACCGTAAGATCGGTTCGTTTTGGGAAATCTATAGAATTATGTGGCGGTACACATGTTGATAACACGGGAGATCTTTGGCATTTTAAAATTGTGTCTGAAGGTGCCGTTGCTGCTGGAATTCGTCGTATAGAAGCAATTACGAGCGATGCTGTTAAAGATTTCTATTTTGAAAATAACAGGCTTTACACTCAAATGAAAGATTTATTGAATAATGCTCAAGAGCCTGTGAAAGCATTAGAGAATCTTCAAGAAGAGAATATTAATCTTAAAAAGCAATTGGACAATCTTCTAAAAGAGAAGGCCAAATCTATCAAAGGAGATCTTAAAAGCGAACTGACTGAAATAAATGGCGTCAAATTCTTGGCAAAAAAACTCGATTTGGACGCCTCAGGGATTAAGGATGTCTGTTTTGAAATGGGAAGTCAGTTTACTAATTTATTTTTATTATTTGCTGCGGAACAAGATGGTAAAGCCATTTTATCCTGTTATATCTCTAAAGAATTGGTGGCAAGTAAGGGCCTAAACGCGGGAACAATCGTTCGTGAATTGGGAAATTACATTCAAGGAGGTGGTGGTGGCCAACCCTTTTTCGCAACCGCTGGAGGGAAACATCCGCAAGGTATTGAGGCTGCTTTGAAGGCTGCTGAAGGGTATTTGAAATAGGAACGTTGCACAGTGATTCACAGACTAAAAGGCGCAGAGATCCACAGAGTTTTTATCTATTTTTGTTTAGTGCTTAGCCAAAAAAAAAAGTGATTTCGCATTATAGATATATAAAACTGATATGATTTTAGAGCATTCTAGTATGATGAAATTCTCTGTGAAGCTTTATGCTATTTTGTGAATCTTTGTGTAACAACTAATCTATGAACCTTCAAACAATAATCCAACTCCAACCAAACCAACACCATCAAATTGATTATAACTCAAAAGTGCTGTTGTTAGGATCTTGTTTTTCAGAACATATTGGCGAGACGTTTGAATATTTTAAGTTTCAGAATTTACAAAACCCTTTCGGGATTCTATTTCATCCGTTGGCAATTGAGAATGTAATTATCAATGCGATCAACGAAAAGACGTACACCAGCGAAGATGTCTTTTTTCATAACGAACAATGGCATTGCTTTGACGCGCATTCTAGACTTTCAACTACTTCGGAAAGTGAACTGCTTCAAAACCTAAACAGTAAAATTAAAAGTACGCATCAATTTTTAAAAGAAGCGTCTCATGTTATTATGACTTTAGGTACTGCTTGGGCTTATCGGTCTAAAGCGTCAAATGTTTTTGTTGCAAACTGTCATAAGATACCACAGAAACAATTTTCAAAGGAGTTGCTTTCCGTAGAAAAAATAAAAGGTTCATTACGTACGATGATCGATTTAGTTAAATCGGTAAATCCAAAAGTTAGATTTATTTTTACCATATCACCAGTGCGCCATATTAAGGATGGTTTTATAGAAAACACACGCAGTAAGTCGCATTTAATTGCGGCCATTCACGAGATGATTGATCAAGATAGCTCGTTGAGTTTACAGGAAACCTACTTTCCGTCATTTGAAATTATGATGGATGAACTTCGCGATTATAGATTTTATAGCGATGACATGCTTCACCCAAATAGCACCGCAGTTAAATATATTTGGGAGCGTTTTCGGCACGTTTGGATTTCAGATGCAGCACAAACCACCATGAAGGATGTTGATGTGATCCAAAAAGGATTAGCCCATCGGCCATTTAATCCGTCTTCAGAGGTTCACAAGGCTTTTCTTCGGCAATTAAAATTACAAGAAACCAGCTTAAAGTCTAGGTTTTCACACATTCAATTTTAAGAATACGACAAACGTCGTATTGTATCAAGTGTCATTTTACTGCAATTTTGTCTCATTATTAACCCACAAATTAATCTATAATGAGAAATTTTAAACACTTTATGTTAGTTGTAATGGTAGGATCATTACTCAATTTAACCTCATGTTCTAGTGACGATGATGGTGGCGGATCTGGTAATGCTGGAGCGGGAACCATTGTTGCAAAAGTTGACGGCGCCTCCTTTGAATCTCTAGAGATTTCATCTGGGGCTACAATCGCCAATGGCGGTCTCAATCTAATTATGATTGGTACAAATATCGATGCTCAAGGATTTTCTCTAGCCATTTCGGGTTATGACGGTGTTGGCAGCTATTCAATTGGAGGAGGCACAAATATTTTTAATACCGTGAGCTATACTGAAACCATGGTCAATCTGGATAACCCAACGGCCTCTACAACCGAAGTGTGGTCTGCGCCATATAACGATCAAGTTGTTGGTGAGTTGCGTGTTTCTGAACAAACAGAAACTACCATTACGGGAACTTTTGAATTTACCTGTAAAAATCCAACTGATGACTCTATCAAGACCGTGACCGAAGGATCTTTTAATCTAGAATTTGACATCATAAATTAAACGATCCATTATGAAAAAGCTGTTGAATCAATTTAGACAAGTTGTTATGGTAGCGCTCATTTTGGTGGGCGTAACCTCATTACATGCTCAGAAAGCCGAGGTTCCAGATCATGACTATAAGCTTGGCGCCAAGATTAATGAAATGACCATCACTGAGGGCGGAACCGTTGTCGTAGCAACCAATGACGGCTTGGTCGGTATAAAGCCAGGCCAAGATACCATGCTATTTAACTTCACAGATTACGGTAGGGTAAAACCAGAAGAACAAACCTTTGTGCCTAATTCGCCATACGTCATGGTGCAACAAGAGGGATTCGCTAGTTTGAGTTCTAAACGAGCAGTCATTGATTACATGTCTGGAACCATATTATTTACAACAGAATCTAAAGGTTGGAAGTCAATATTTTCGGCTAATATTTTTATGCCACAAAATAAATTGGTGGTCAGTGGTTTTCAAAAAGGAGGCGAGAAATTTGAGAATGTTACCCCTAAAGTTGCTGTTTATGACTTAGGCACGGGCGAAGAAGACTATTCGTTTTTTATCATGACTCCAGGCAAAGTAACCATGAAAAATTATGCCATCACTGGCACACCATTATTGCTCAAAGATCAGTTGCTCATTCCTACAAGTCAAGGTATTTTGGCAAGATCTAAATCTGGAGAGACGTTATGGGATAACAAGGTGAAAAATGTCAATTGGATGACCAATAATGAAGCTGAAACAGAGATTTATGCTTTCTCGGCAACCGCTAATGGCAAGAACACCAGGATTTATAAGATCAATGTCGATGGTAGCGAGGCGTGGGAAGATGAGCGCAAAGTCAAGGGCAGTGTATCTAACTTTCAAATTTTACCGCAAGGTCTTGCTGTCGTGAGCGATGTGTCTGGAGGGAGCAGTGTATTATCTGCGAAATCAGAATCTAAAATCACGATGTTCAGTGCGGCTACAGGAGAAGATCTATGGGATAAAGCACCTAAAACTAAAGGATATGTGCAACATTTTTATACGATGGATGACGGTATTCTCTTCGGAATAAAAGAAGGCGGTATCAATAAAGTATCTTATGATGGCAATACTTTATTTAAAAAGCCATTGAAAACGGGAGAAAATATCTTGACGATGGCCCACACGCCACAAGGTTTGATTTACATTACTTCGGAAGATGCTAATATTGTTAATTTAGATACAGGTGAGCAAGTTTGGAATAAAGCACTTAAATTTAAGAGAGCTGATGTCGTAAGTTCAACGTATGATAAAAAGAATAAAAGATATTTAATTGCGGCCGACGAGAACATACACAGTATCGATGCCAACTCAGGAAAATCAGAAATCATCGCAGAGGCCGATTTTGAAGGTAAGGAAAACCCAACAGCAATTCAAGTACGAGAAGGCGGCATTCTATTGACGTCAGATCAAAATATGATGCTTTTAGATGGGGATGCCAAACCATCATGGCATGAATATCACCGAGCACCTGGTAAAAGCGCCTTTGGTGCTATTTTGGCAGGAGTTACAGCCGTAGCTTCAACAACTATGGCAATGAGTGCGGCGGCTAGGGCAGGAGCCAATACCAACCAGTTAGGGCAGTATAATGATTATGGAGCAGAGATGAATCGTGCAGCAGATATGTTTGCGTCTATTGGTACAGCGTCATTCAATGAACTTGCCAAACGTTTTAAAGCAACTTCGGCGACTCAAGACGCTCAATTTATCCTAACAAAACTTGACGAAGGTGTAGGACTGGTTAAAGTCAATAAAGACACTGGTAAGATTGAAAAAGAAATCCTTTTAAAGGATAAAAAGCCAGAGTATCAAGTTGATGAACTAGGCGGCTATTTGTATTATAAGGCCAATGACAACACCATTTATGCTTACAATCTTAATAATTAAATCTTGTTGTTGAGATGATGATGAGGCGTAATTCAATAATGAATGCGCTTCATCTTTTTTAATTGCCCATTATCGAAAAAATAGAACACAAACTACATTAAATCATATATTTACAGTGCTATTAATCAATTTTCATAAAAGAGCGTCAGTTCGTATTGTTGTCCCAAAAAGCCAAACAATTCTGATGCTTTTTTTATACCCTAAAATGAAATTAATTCTGTTTTTACTTTGGTTTTGTGTTTGTTCGTTCTCAGGAACCTCTCAAAATATAGATAGCTTATATGCTGTAGCTAAACAAACTAAAAATGATTCTATCAAGCTTAGATTATATAATAAAGTTGGATTTGGCTACATTTTTAATGACCCAGAAAAGGCTAAAAAGGTATTGGTTGAAGGACTGCGGTTAGCTAAAGATTCTAATTTGGACTTTAGCTTGACCGAGTTGACGAATACTTATGGTATTTATTTTCATATTAAAGGAGAATCTGATTCTGCGCGATACTATTTCGAAAATGCCCATAAATTGAGTCGGGACTTTGAGTATAAAGATTTAGAAGCTAAATGCATCAATAACTTGGGTATGTTCAACTGGCAGACAAGTGATTTTGAAAAAGCACTTGGCTATTTTTTCCAGTCCTTAAAAATGAATGAAGCTCTTGATGACGAGCAATCTACATCCTACGCACTTAATAATATCGGACTCATATATCAAGAAATGAATTTGAACGAGAAGGCTTTAGAATATCATAAAAAATCACTTCTTATACGTGAAAAGTACGATTTGAAAAATGATCAGATTGCATCGCTCAATAATATCGGCATCAATCAAAAGCAACTCGGACGAATAGAAGAAGCAATCACCACATATAAAAAAGGAATTGATCTCGCAAAGGCGCAAAATAATCTAAGCGAATATTATAAACTGCTCTTTAATCTTGCTAATACTTATAATCTGAGTGGAAATCTAAAATTAGCCCTTGAAACCTATTTAAAATGCTTAGATAAGCCTGATGACTATGATGCAGAAGAACAATTTCAATTACATGCCTACAATAGCATTGCATCAGTTTATAATGAAATGGATCAACCGAAGCTTGCTTTAACTTACACTGCAAAGGGTTTTGAATTACTAAAAAAATATCCCGAGGCAGAACTTCAGACTGCTGTATTATATCTAACGACTGCAGAAAGCTATTACATGCTCAATGACTTTAAAAATGCACGACTTAATAAAGAAAAGTTTATCATATTAAAAGATTCTATATTTTCTGAGGCCAATGCCAAAGCGATGGCCGATCTGGAGGTCACCTACGAAACCGAAAAGAAAGAACGCGAAATTTTAATCCAGCGCGCAGAGCTTGCCGAAAACAGGCTCACCATCCAGCAGCGAAATTACCAGATATTTGGACTCATAGGTTTAGCACTAATTCTAGTTGTAATGGGTTATTTACTCTACAAACAACAAGAATTGAAAACCAATCAGTTGCAGAAAGAAAGCGCGCTCAAAGACGCGCTTCTTAAAATTGAAACCCAAAGTAGATTGCAAGAACAGCGCTTGCGTATAAGTCGAGACCTCCACGATAATATTGGTGCCCAACTTACCTTCATCATCTCGTCTATTGATAATTTAAAATACGGGTTTGATATTTCAGATCAAAAACTAACCCGCAAATTAGAAAGTATAAGTACGTTTACCTCTTCAACAATCTATGAATTGAGAGATACGATCTGGGCTATGAATAAGACTGAGATTTCTATTGAAGATCTGCAAGCCAGAATTTCCAACTTTATAGAAAAAGCCGATTTGGCTTCAGATGGTGTGGATTTTAGTTTTAGGTCAAATGCTTCGGAAATTGGCGATCTCAAATTTTCGTCTGTTGAAGGCATGAATATCTACAGGATCATTCAAGAAAGTATCAACAATGCTTTAAAATATTCCGAAGCCACAAAAATAGCCGTAAATTTTTCTACGGAAGGTTATCTTTTGGTGTTTGATATTTCAGACAACGGTCAAGGCTTCGATTTATCAACCGTGCAGCGCGGCAACGGCATTGCTAATATGAATAAACGCGCCCAAGATATTGGCGCACATCTTGATATTGCTTCCGAAGAAAAAAAGGGAACCACGATTACACTGCGCATGAATACGACAAATGACGTATAGCTATGTCTTTTAGAAATCGTAACTTCTAGGTTCAAAATAATAAGATATGTCCATTAAAATAGCGATCGTCGACGACAATACGTTTTTAATCAATACAGTTAAAGAAAAGCTTTCGTTTTTCGATGAGTTTTTGGTCAAGTTTACGGCGATTAATGGAAAGGAATTCTTAACGAAACTTGAAGATAATCACAATTTGGATATTATTTTAATGGATGTTGAAATGCCAATTTTAGACGGTATCGAAACAACGGCTAGGGTCAAGAAAAAATATCCTCATATTAAGATCATTATGCTTACGACATTTGACAATGACGAGCATATTTTCAATGCGATTAAAGCGGGTGCTGATGGCTATTTATTAAAAGAAATCGATGCCAAGAATCTTCACGACGGTATTGTCGAAACTTTAAACGGTGGTGCCGCTATGAATCCATCAATTGCGCTTAAAACCCTTAAGTTATTACGTAATCCTTTAAGCATCGAAAATGAGACAGATAAAGAAGTCATCAAGCTTTCTAACCGCGAAACAGAAGTGTTAGAGCATCTCAGTAAAGGATTAAATTACATTCAAATTGCCGATAACCTTATTTTATCGAGCGGCACGGTGCGTAAACATATTGAGAATATTTACCGCAAACTTCAAGTGCATAATAAATTGGAGGCCGTTCAAAAAGCCCAGAAAAACAACCTTATATAATTCACGATTGGTTAGTCTTTCACTCTAACACTATCGGGCACCAAAACTGTATAATCGCCATCATGTCTAATTACATCCCTAACGATGGAAGAAGAAATATAAGAGGTTCTTGCGGCTGTCAACAAAAAGACGGTTTCAATTTTAGATAGTTTTCTATTGGTGTGGGCAATAGCTTTTTCAAATTCAAAATCTGCCGGATTACGCAATCCACGAAGAATAAATTGCGCATGGATCTCTTTACAAAAATCGATCGTAAGTCCTTTATAAGTAACGACCTTGACTTTAGGCTGATTTTCAAAAGTCTCTTCAATAAAGCGTTTGCGCTCCTCGAGAGAAAACATATACTTCTTTTGTGAGTTGACACCAATCGCAATGACGACTTCATCAAATAATTTGATACCACGCTTGATTATATCGTAATGGCCTAAGGTTATGGGATCAAAGGATCCTGGGAATATCGCTCTTTTCATTCCTATCCCTAACCTTTCCCAGAGGAAAGGGGATTTTATTTATGGTTAATAATACTCAAAGATACAATTCTCGTAAGACATAATTAAATAATATACTTTCTTGGAATAGGTTGAATTCTAAGATGAGTTCTATCTATTAAGGGTAAGCAAGTAAAAGTAATCACGCAAAAGTTTCCCTCCTTCAAAGGGGTTAAGGGAGGCTTTTTAGGGAGGCTTCAATAGCATTTTCAAACAAATCAATCATACTTATTCCAGCTTCTGCCGCTTGCTGAGGTAAAATACTGGCCGATGTTAACCCAGGAATGGTGTTAATTTCCAACAAATGCGGTTCACCATCCTTGAAGATGTATTCACTTCGGCTAAATCCGCTTAATTGTAAAACGTCGTACACTTTTTTGGCGACGCTTCTCACTTGTTCCGCTTGGGATTCATCAATTCGCGCAGGTGTAATTTCTTGGGATTCGCCTAAATATTTCGCTTTATAATCAAAAAAGTCATTGTCTGAAACGATTTCAGTAAGCGGTAACACAAGGGTTTCTCCTTTATAGTTGATCACACCTACTGAAATTTCGGTACCATCCAAAAACGATTCGATAAGCACTTCATCATCTTCTTTAAAGGCAACATCCAAGGCTTTTTTAAGATCTTCTTTTTTGTAAACTTTAGAAATGCCGAAGCTACTGCCAGCGCGATTCGCTTTTACAAAACAAGGTAAACCGACCTTTTTTACAATCGCATCTTCATCGATAGGATCTCCTAGATTGACAAAAAATGATTCAGCTGTTTTTATGCCATAGGGTTTAAGAGCACTTAAGCAATCCCGTTTGTTAAACGTCAATGCCGCTTGGTACATGCCACAACTCGTATGCGGCATATTGATGAGATTAAAGTAGCCCTGCATATAGCCATCCTCTCCAGGCGAGCCGTGAATCGCATTGAACACACAATCAAATTTGATGGTTGTTTCGTTGACGCGCACCGAGAAATCATTTTTATCTACAGGGAATTCCTCGTTAAGTTCGTTGACAAAAACCCATTTATGTTTGAAGATATGAATGCGATACGTGTGGTATTTATCTTTATCTAAAGTGTCGTACACAAATTGACCGCTTTGAAGAGAGATTTTATATTCGCTGGAATATCCTCCCATAATAATGGCTATATTTTTTTTCATAGTGTGTGCTGGTGTAGCAATAAGTTCTTTTTAACGAAACGTATCTATAGCGTCTCTATGCAATATTAATACGCTTTTACTGTTAAGCTAAAATACCAAAATGAATAATAAAAACCCTTTCGTTTTTATATATTTGTCCCATATCAAAATAAATCCATGAGTTTCATTCGATTTCTTAAGAGTAAGGCCTTTTTTATGCAATTGGCATTGGCCATTGTCGCTTTGTTGGTTATTGTTTTTTTGACGATGCAATGGTTAAAAAACACAACAAATCATGGTGAATTCATTAAAGTTCCAGATTTAAAAGGCAAGACTTTGGGGACTGTTGAGATAGAACTCAATGAAAGCGATTTAGTGATGGAGATTCAGGACTCGGCGAATTACAATCCAGAGTATCCTAAATTTTCGGTCATTGAGCAATATCCAAGGGCTGGCGCTCAGGTTAAAGAAAACCGCAAGATATATTTAACGTTAAACCCCTCAGGTTACCGCAAAGTGGCTGTACCCAATATTGTGCGTCGTACGTTTCGTCAAGCCAAGCCTACTCTAGAAACCTTGGGTTTTGAGGTCGGAAAAGTCACTTACGTTGACGACATTGGTAAGGACGAAGTTATTGAGATTAAACACAAAGGAAAAGCCATAAAAGCGGGAGAATTACTACCGCTCACTTCAAAAATCGACGTTGTTTTAGGAAACGGAAATCGAGGATAGCACTAAAACATGACCACAGAACATACAGCAGTACAGCAAAACGATGACGACTTATTTGAGCATCACGCCTTCACCGTAGATAAAGGCCAAGCACCACTTCGCATCGATAAATATCTAATGAATCGTATCGAAAATGCCACACGTAATAAAATACAAACCGCTGCAAAGGAAGGTAGTATTTATGTGAATGACGCGCAGGTCAAACAAAATTATAAGGTGAAACCTTTAGATAAAATTCGAGTGCTTTTTGAACATCCACCTTATGAGTATTTATTGACACCAGAGGATATTCCTTTAGATATTGTTTACGAAGATGATGATTTGTTGGTAATTAATAAAGCGGCAGGCATGGTCGTGCATCCAGGGCATGGCAATTATTCGGGAACGCTTATCAATGCTTTAGTTTTCCATTTTGAAAATCTTCCAAACAATTCTAGTGAACGTCCAGGCTTGGTACATCGTATAGATAAGGACACTAGCGGCTTGTTGGTCGTTGCAAAGACCGAACATGCGATGACGCATTTGTCAAAGCAGTTTTTTAACAAAACCAGTGAGCGCGAATATGTCGCTATTGTTTGGGGAAATATGGAAGAAGATGAAGGCCGCATTGAAGGGCATATTGGTCGCCATCCCAAAAACAGATTGCAAAATACGGTATTCGAAGGTGATGAAGCCGACGACCATGGCAAACCAGCTGTTACGCATTATAAAGTCATTGAGCGCTTGGGCTATGTGACGCTGGTGTCCTGCAAACTGGAAACAGGACGTACACACCAAATTCGTGTACACATGAAACACATAGGCCATACCCTTTTTAACGATGAACGCTATGGAGGCGAACGCATTTTAAAAGGGACCACCTTTTCAAAATACAAGCAATTTGTAGACAATTGTTTCAAGATTTTACCACGCCAGGCCTTACATGCCAAAACACTCGGGTTTATGCACCCAACTACTGGAAAGCCTATGAGTTTTGATTCGCCAGTTCCAGAAGATATGCAGCTGTGTATTGATAAATGGAGACATTACGCCACGCATATGCAGTAAAATCCCTCTGCAAAAAGAGACCTTATTCCTAAAACATTTTTATGCTTAATTTGTTTTGGGCGTTACCTTTTGCTCGCCATTATAAGTCGTATCACTATCAAAATTGTGACCACGAGCAAAACGTCAGGCTCTCGCAAGTCGCTTCCAAACCTAGCGGTTGGAGAGCTCCAACAATTGCTCCATCCTTAACGCGAAATAGCGCTTGATCTATAAATTTTCGTTATAACTTGATTTATTTTTTGAAACTTAACCCTAAGTACTCTGGTGAATCTATTGTAACTTTACTAGTATTTAAATTGTTTAATCTCAAAACGGAACCCGATCACGTGTATTAAAACTATGAAACTCGTATTATCTCCTGCAAAATCTCTCGATTACGAAAGTAAATTGCCCACAAAGAAAACAACAAAAGCGTATTTTTTAAAAGAAGCAGAACGTCTAAGTAACCTTCTCAAAAAAGAGTCGCCAAAACAATTGTCGAAGCTTATGAAGATTTCAGATAATTTGGCCCAACTTAATTATGAGCGCAACCAAGACTGGAGCTTGCCGTTTACAAAAGACAATGCCAGGCAAGCCATTTATGCGTTTAGTGGCGATGTATATCGCGGCTTGGATGCTTACACGATCGATACTAAAAAGGTAGATAAGATCCAGGATACAGTGCGTATTATTTCTGGATTGTACGGCATCTTGAAACCGCTCGATTTGATCCAACCTTACCGATTGGAAATGGGAACTAAATTTTCCGTAGGTAAACAAAAAAATTTATACGAGTTCTGGACCAAGCAGGTCACTCAAGCATTAAATGATGAGTTAAAAGATGATGAGGTCTTTGTGAATCTTGCCAGTAACGAATATTTTAAGGCGATTGATACCAAGGCTTTAAAAGTGCCTGTTACTAATATTAAATTTCAGGAACTAAAGGATGGCAAGTACAAAACCATAGCCATTTATTCTAAACTCGCTCGCGGTTTGATGACTAGATACATTATTGAGACCAACGCTAAAACGATCGAAGATCTTAAAGGTTTTGATCACGATAATTATCGCTACACCGAGAGTTTATCGAGTAATGATGAGTTAGTGTTTACGAGATAATAGATTGATATTTGGTCACAGTGAACAAGGAAATTATAACATAGAATCGCTAATTAATCGTGTAAGATTTGCTGTAATTCAATTATGCCTTTTTACCATGTTTAATTTTATCTTCGGTTTTAGGACGTTTTTTGATTCTTCGTCGCTTCACGCCAAAACTGCCTATGTTGATTTTACCACGTCTTGATTTTTTATCTCCTTTTCCCATAGTGAGTTGCTGCGAGTTCAGTTATCTTATGTTAGTTGAACTTAAATTACACCATTATAAGGTAATTAAATTTTTATAATTAATTTCAATTCAATACCATTAGATGGCTTTAAAATTTGAAATGGGCCTTTTGTAAAGAAGATTTCTACTTTTTTCAGTAAAAAACATGTTCATCCACAAACACCCATATCCGCCGTTTATAAATAATGATACCACAAAATTAATTGTGGGCACATTGCCACCACCTCGATTTTCAACAGGCGCTCTTTTAGAAAAGGACGTTGATTTTTGCTACGGAAGTTATTTTAACTCCCTATGGTTATTTATTGATGAGATTCATAAGTTAAATCTGCGTTATGACAATTCACAAGAGGCCATCGACCAGCGCAAGGCATTTTTGATCACACATCACATTGGGATTTGTGATATTGTAGAAAGCGCAGAACGTGATAAAATTGATGCCTCCGATTTGGGAATGCAAAACATCAAGCTTAGAGATCTCATAGGCTATTTAAAACGTTATCCTACTATTAAAACGATACTTTTTATTGGAGGAAACAGTAAAAACGGACCAGAATATTTCTTTAGAAAACATTTAAAAACATACGATTTAAAATTGCAATTGGTCTCTGCAAATACACCTCGCATTCATCAATTTGAATTGCAAACAGATGATTTAGATAATGAAAAGAACCATAACCGAATGATACAAACCGTATCTTTAACCTCGTCCTCAGGAGCAGCAAATATTTCAATTAGCCAAAATCTACTATACAAACAACTAAAATCAAATAATCCTAAATTTAACACCTTCGATTTTCGAGTGATGCAGTATCGAGAGTTTCTTTAAAAGACGTCTTAAGTTTTAATCCTAATGATCTTCTTGATCAGTGTAATCTGTCCAAGATGATAATGGGTGTGCTCAATAATTCCATTTACATTTGAAAAATAGGTGCCGTATTTAGCATCTTCAAAATGATCCCAAATTTTAGCTTCTGGGATTGCTTCTATATGTTGCGCTAAAGTTTCAGCATTAATAAAGATTGAGTTTTTCATAGCATCCCAATCTTTGGCGTTTGTAACATCAGGATGGTCATAACTATATTTGTCTCTTATCAAAAGAGGACGGTTATTAAATACTTCTAAGACGCCAGTTACATAATAACTAATGTGAAATGATAATGCCAAAATTGTGTTTAGGTCGTATAGTTTGATATTCGCTTCTTCCCAAGTAATATCAGATAAGACGGTTTTTAGGTTAACGCTCGTCCAATTGCCTCCAAAATGAACTGCTCTAAAATAGGTGGCGAGTTGTTGTGGTACGTTCATGCTCTAAATGTTTATGGCCTATAAAAATAACCAATCTGTTTTAATTTCAAAGCTAATTTTATTTGTAGAATATTTGCTACATTTGAGGATGATAGAAAAATTTCTCTATTACGTTTGGCAACATAAAAAAATGGATAGTTTTCAATTAGAAACTACGCAGCATGAGCCATTGGAAATTTTATCGGTAGGCATACTGAATCTGAATAGCGGTCCAGATTTTTTCAATGGTCGGTTGCGTATTAATGATCAACTTTGGGCTGGTAATATTGAGATCCATGTGAAATCAAGTGATTGGTTTATTCACAATCACGAACAAGATCCAGCTTATGACAATGTTATTTTGCATGTGGTCTATGAGCATGATACCGAAATCTACAGAAAGGACAACACCAGTATCCCAACACTGGAGCTCAAAACGATTATTGATAAAGATTTATTGGCAAAATACTATAGCTTATTTACTGAAAAAAATAAGTGGATCTATTGCGAAAATGACTTTGCAACGGTGTCAAATTTCACATTGACAAACTGGTTAGAACGTCTATATTTTGAGCGTTTAGAGCAGAAGGCCAAGACTATTGAGCTATGGCTTCAAGCTTCAAAGAATGATTGGGAAGCCGTGCTGTTCAAATTACTGGCCAAAAACTTCGGCCTTAAGGTCAACGGTGAGGCCTTTTTAGGCATGGCGAAATCGATAGATTTTTCAGTCGTGCGTAAATCACAAACCAAACTAGAGGATTTGGAAGCTTTATTCTTCGGTCAAGCAGGATTATTAAATGAAGCGGGAAATGAAGCTTATTATGATCAATTAAAAAGAGATTATCAGTTCCTTAAGCAGAAATTTAAGCTCCAAGATCAAACAGCAGTTCAATTACAATTTTTCAGATTAAGGCCACCAAATTTTCCTACGATACGCTTATCCCAATTGGCGCATTTATACCATAAGGAGCAGCAGTTATTCTCAAAAGTAATGGCAATCGAAACGCTCAATGATTTTTACCAGCTGTTTCAAGTTCCTGCGTCTTCGTTTTGGGAAACACATTACAATTTCGGTAATGCTTCTAAAAAATCTATCAAAAAACTCAGTAAATCCTTTATCGATTTGTTGCTCATAAATACTATTATTCCTTTGAAGTTTTGTTATGCCAAGCATAATGGAGTAGATATGAATGAAGCGATTCTTGAAATTATGAGCGTCATACCTTCAGAAAAAAATAACATAATCAAAGGATTTAATCGTTTAAAACCTGTCTCTAAATCGGCAATGCAATCGCAAGCGCTCATTCAGCTAAAAGCACACTATTGTGATAAGCATCAATGTTTAAATTGTGCCATTGGAAATTCACTTTTAAGCAAATAAAGTTTAACTTGCAGTCTATATTTAATAGCATGACACGCTTTAATTGAAGTCTTTGATCTTATATAAAAAAGGATCGGTGACGCCAATGGTTGCCACGTTATTAAGTTAAAGATGCAGTTGAGATTGTAGGGTGTAAATGAATCGATTCTATCAAATATTATATTTTTTCCAAAAACGTGGCTATTATGTATGTCAGCGTATTGCCGACCGTTTGGGCATACGAGCAAAAGTAGTGCGTACCTCATTTATGTACCTTACATTTGCCACGCTTGGTTTTGGTTTTGCACTTTACTTATTTTTCGCCTTCTGGATGAGAATCAAAGACATTATCTATACGAAACGCTCCTCAGTATTTGATTTGTAGATTATGAATCCATTGATAAATTTTTTCAGAACCAAAATCTATACGGCAGTTTTTTTACTCCTGTTGATGTTATCCATTGGTGTTCTCGGTTTCAGGTTCATGTCCAATTACTCATGGGTAGACTCCATTTATATGACGGTAATTACCATTACGACCGTAGGTTTTGGTGAAGTGCAGCCACTTGATGACAATGCCAAAATTTTCACGATATTCTTGATTCTAGCAAGTGTTGTTATTTTGGGTTATGCCATTACTGTGATTACAGAATATATTTTAAGCAAAAATAATTTTGAAGAACTAAAACAGCGAAAGATGCAAAAGCGAATTGATAGTTTCAAAGATCACATCATTATTTGTGGTTATGGGAGAAATGGTAAGCAAGCTGCCGAAAAATTATTGGCTTACGATAAGCCCTTCGTGATCATTGAAAAGGATAAGGATATTATCGAGAAATTTCAAAGTGAAGTTGTTCCTTTTGTTTTGGGAAATGCAAATGAAGATGAGGTGTTGTTCTTGGCTGGTATAGAACGAGCCAGCACTCTTATTTCAGCGTTGCCTAATGATGCCGATAATTTATTCGTCGTGCTTTCGGCGAGGCAGATCAATAGTGGGCTGAGTATTATTAGTCGTGCCTCTCAAGAAACCTCCTATCAAAAATTGAAACTGGCAGGCGCCAACAATGTCATCTTACCAGACCGCATTGGTGGCGACCACATGGCGTCGTTGGTGGTTGTACCCGATTTGATCGAGTTTATAGATAATCTTTCTATCGTCGGAAAAGCCAACGTTAATATTGAAGAGATTGCCGTAGAGAAACTATTCAATACCTCAAAAATTGAAACGTTGAGACATCTAGACCTAAGGAAAAAGTCGGGATGTACAGTTATTGGTTATAAAGGTGAGCATGGTGAATACATCGTTAATCCTGAAGCTGATATGCAATTACAGCCTAATTCGAAAATTATAGTATTGGGCAGACCAGAACAAATTAGGAAGCTCAACTCACTTTATGACATCGAAGTGTTGTGATATCATTTTAACCCGTGATGCTTTAAAAAGTCATTTTTTTTTAGCAACTTGTGGCATTATTTTATAAACTAACTCACTTAAACGCGTACACGCATGAAGAAGTATCTTCTAATCATTTTTTTATTATCTATATCATTTTACGTTCCAGCACAAGAATCGTCTGTAGAGGAGACCACCTCTGAAACCATTGATAGAAACTTTAAAAATTATACAGGTTGGTTTGTCGATGGTATATTTTGGGAGATTCCTTTTGGCGAGATTGAAGAAGAGGTAGTGTTAAGAACTGATTCTGATGATATTCAAGCGTTCAAAAAAGAAATTAAGAATGACACGGTCTATTTTAGTGAAATAAAAATGCCTAGTGTCAAGATTGCAAAACAACTTACCGTCAAATCAGGCGATGATGTTTATGTAAAAGATGATGCGATTATTGCGATTCCCCAATCGTCTCTTATTAATTCGCAAGATATTGTTCTTAGCGCAAAAGCACCATTTATAAGCATTCCTTGGGTACTTATCGTATTAATTGGTGGTGCACTGTTTTTTACAATTTATTTTAAATTCATCAATGTTACAGGTTTCAGATTAGCCATTAGAGTTGTTAGAGGTAAATATGAAGACATTGAGAAGCATGGTGCAAAAAATTTATATGGAGATGATGCGGTGACATTAAATGATGATGGTCAACTTATCGATGCCAACCAGTCAAATGCTGATACGCTTTATGGTGATAGCACGAGCAATGAAGATGGAGATGTCATTGAAACCATACGAGACGAAAGTGCCGATGGTGAAGTGTCTCATTTTCAAGCCTTGACAGCAGCTTTATCCGCAACCGTTGGTTTAGGAAATATTGCTGGTGTTGCCGTGGCACTATCTATTGGTGGTCCAGGTGCGACCTTTTGGATGATTGTAGCTGGACTTTTGGGTATGGCTTCAAAATTTGCTGAATGTACTCTTGGCGTAAAATATAGAGATGTTGGCGAGGATGGGACTGTGTATGGAGGTCCAATGTATTACCTGACCAAAGGTTTAAAAGCTAAGGGAATGGGCGGTTTTGGTAAGGTGCTCGCAGTGATCTTTGCAATATTTGTGATTGGTGGCTCTTTTGGTGGAGGAAACATGTTTCAAGCCAATCAAGCAGCAGCTCAATTCGTAAAATTATTCGAACTTGATCCAAATTCTAACGCAGGTCTTTATTTCGGGATTGTGATGGCAGTACTAGTGGCTGTGGTTATCATTGGAGGAATTAAACGTATCGCCAAAGTCACCGAAAAAGTCGTGCCTTTTATGGCAGGAATATATGTCTTGGCGTCATTGATCATTCTTGGTGCTAATTTTTCATTAATAGATGATGCATTTGCACTAATATATAATGGTGCGTTTTCTGGATTGGGAATTGCTGGCGGACTTATAGGTGTTATGATTCAAGGTATTAGACGTGGCGCATTTTCCAATGAGGCAGGCGTTGGTTCTGCAGCAATTGCCCATTCTGCGGTACGTACAAAGTACCCGGCTTCCGAAGGTATTGTAGCCTTATTAGAGCCATTTGTAGATACGGTAGTAATTTGTACGATGACCGCTTTGGTCATTGTCATAACAAACTTTGATGGAGGTTTTATGGAATATGGCGTTGAGATAACTGAGGGTGTTGAAATTACGGCAACAGCTTTTGACTCGGTCATTCCACACTTTTCAATTATTCTAACAATTGCTGTGATATTATTTGCATTCTCAACAATGATTTCTTGGTCTTATTACGGAATGCAAGGTTGGGTATATTTATTTGGAAAGGGTAAAGTAACTGATTTGGTATATAAGTTTTTATTCTTATTCTTTGTGGTTGTAGGAGCTTCTATAAGTTTAGGTGCAGTGATCAATTTCTCAGATGCTATGATTTTTGCAATGGTAGTCCCAAATATTATAGGAGTTGTTATTCTATCACCGATCATTAAGAAGGAATTGACAAAATACTACAATGCCATTAGCCTTAAAGAAGATGCTATTGACGATGGTGCGACCGATTTAAACGATAAAATGTAATCTTAATTAAAAGTCTATGAAATCCCACTTTACGTTTACTAAACAACAGCGTAGTGGGATTTTTTTATTGGTTGCGTTGATTGTCGCTGTACAATGTGTTTATTTCTTCGTCGATTTTTCTACCGAAGAGATTGAGAGTGATTCTAGACGTATCGCTCAATTTCGGGCAGAGATAGATTCTTTGCGACAGGTAAAGTTGATCAATAGCCAACCGAAGATTTATCCATTCAACCCCAATTATATTACAGATTATAAAGGATATAAACTCGGGATGTCCAATGAGGAAATTGACCGTCTGCATGCCTTTAGAACCACAAATAAATGGGTCAATTCCGCAGAGGAATTCCAAAGGGTCACAAAAGTATCAGATACGTTGCTTTCTGAAATCTCTCCGTATTTTAAGTTTCCAGAATGGGTGACCAATCCCAAACCTAAATCGACCTATTCAAATTCATTTTCCGCAGATTCAAAACCTAAAACTTTTGCTCAAAAGCAAGATCTTAACACGGCTTCTGCAGCGCAACTTAAGCGTGTTTATGGTATTGGCGAAAAACTTTCTGAGCGTATCGTGGCGTACCGCACCAAATATGGAGAATTTGTTGCAGACGCCCAGCTCCAAGATGTATATGGTTTGTCTCCAGAAGTTCTTGATCGCGTGCTCAATGACTTTACCGTGAAGACCGCAAAGCCAATTGTAAAGATTAATATTAATACGGCAACCATCGAGCAATTAGTCACCATCAAGTACATTGATTACGAGGTTGCAAACGAAATTATCGAACAGCGAACCCTTCGAGAGGGCTTCAAGAGCTTAGATGAATTAACAAAAGTTAAGGATTTTCCCATCAAAAAAAGTGAGATAATTAAGTTATATTTGACAATCGATAAATGATCAAAAAGTAACACATATGAGCAATAGGTATTTCACCGAAGAGCACGAATTATTCAGACAAAGTTTAAAGGATTTTTTACAAAAGGAAGTGGTTCCACATATTGACAAGTGGGAAGAGACAGGGCATATTGAACGTTTTATCTGGAAAAAATTTGGCGATATGGGCTTTTTCGGTCTAGCTTATCCAGAGGAATATGGAGGCATGAATGTTGATTTATTTTATACAGTTATTTTACTTGAAGAACTTCAAAAAATTGATTCTGGCGGATTTGCAGCTGCCATCTGGGCGCATGCCTATTTAGCCATGACGCATGTTAATAAAGAAGGTGATGACGCCATCAAACAGAAATACCTAACCGCAAGCATTACAGGCGATAAAGTTGGTTGTTTGTGTATTACAGAACCTTTTGGAGGAAGTGATGTGGCAGGTATGCGAACAACCGCAGTAAAAAAAGACGACACGTATGTCATCAACGGCTCTAAGACCTTTATTACTAACGGCGTATACAGCGATTATTTAGTGGTTTGTGCAAAAACAAATCCTGAATTAGGAAATAAGGGCATTAGTGTCTTTATTATGGATCGTGATACACCTGGGATTTCTGCGACTAAGTTGGATAAACTGGGCTGGAGAGCTTCAGACACAGGAGAGATTGCATTTGATAATGTTACGATCCCTGCATCCAATCTTATGGGAGAGGAAAACAAAGGGTTTGCTTATATCATGCAGCATTTTGCTCTCGAACGTTTGATCATGGGGATCAATGCACATGCCAGGGCAGAGTACGCTTTAGATTACGCCAAGCAATATATGAGTGAGCGTTTTGCATTTGGTAGATCTATCGATAAATTTCAAGCATTGCGCCATACATTTGCAGATTGTTACGCAGATATGTTGATGTGTAAAGAATATAATTATGCTATTGCCGAACGATTAGATCAAGGCGATTATGTCGTAAAAGAAGCGACGATATCTAAATTGCGTTCTACAAAAATGTCAGATGAAGTCATTTACCAATGTCTTCAATTTCTAGGGGGTTATGGCTATATGGAAGAATACCCATTGGCACGTTTGGCACGTGATAGCAGATTAGGTCCAATTGGTGGCGGGACATCAGAGATTTTAAGAGAAATCGTAGCCAAGATGGTTCTTGATGATAAAGATTACAAACCAGCAACCTAATATTTCTACGGAAATATTATTTGAACCAAACTGTTCCAAAACAAGTTAAAGAGCACCTAGTATGGTAAAATCACACATTCAAAACTATGTAGTCTTATTGATGTTATTAATATCCTTTATGGGATATTCACAAATTGAAGTCAAGAATAAGATCGTAGATTTTAGTACGTTAGCGCCTATTGAAAGTGCGAGCATTTATGTGAAAAATACAACTATTGGAACCGTAAGTAATTCCGACGGAAAGTTTGCACTACAAGTTCCTGCCGAATTTTCAAAAGACACTTTGATTATTTCCTCGATTGGGTATAAGAGCTTCAAGGTTCCTGTGGGCGAGTTTGATAATTCTGAAGAGATTTATCTCGATGAAGACGTTGCCTCTTTGGACGAAGTAGTACTTGTGGCTGAAACACGACCTAAAACTGGAAACGATATTGTTCTTAAGGCCATGGAAAAATTGGCTAATAATTTGCCAGACTCGGCTTACATTCAAAAAGGATTTTTAAGACATAAAGAACGTAATAAAGTTGAATTTAAATGGCTTATTGAGAGCGCAATAACAGTTTATGATTCGGGATTTGCTGCGCCTTCTGATGATTTTTTGAAAATTAATGTTGACCAAATGCGAAAGAGTTATGATCTTCGGGATGTTGATAGTATTTTCTCATACGTATCCTATAAAAATCAAAATACAAAATACAGTAGGATTAAGCCAAAGGACGTCAAACGAAGTCAAATTCGTACCTCACAACTGGTCGATGCCATCAAGTGGAATGACAATAGAATCAACGGGCTCCAAAACATATTTCAAGGAAAGCTAAATCTGCTGCGTAATTCTAATGACAGTAAAGCTTTGTTTGGCGACGATATTCTAGAAAAGCATCAATTTACATTAGACACGATTTTAGTGGATAATGACCGCAAGATCTATAAAATTAAAATTTCCGAAGGAAAAAATTTTGTAGGTCTTGGCACAAAAGGTGTGTTTAATGAAGGCTACACTGCAAGTGGTTGGTTGTACATTTACTACGACAATTACGCTATAAAAAAGGTGGAGTACGAGCTTAAGGCAGCCAGTGATGCTCAAAAGGTGAGAAGTAAGCGCCTTTTTGACACGCAGGTCAATCATAAACTTATTATGACGTATATTGAATATGATGATAAAATGTATCCTAATTACGTCTATTACGAAACGCCCAAATTGGTCAACGTCGGTTTTAAGGCAGGTGAAAAGATTAGTGATGCAGAAAAGGAACGGTATAATAAGGAAGAACGCTATTACTCATCGGTTCAAGAAATTTTATTTTCAGAAATCATTTTAGATAAGGAGGTTATTAAAACGCAATTGGCGAAGGAATGGGATATGGATATTTTTTCGCCAAAACCGTATGATAAGGCATTCTGGAAAACGTATAATGTACTTTTAGAAAGCGAGGAAGATGAAAAGCTCATTGAAGACCTAAGCCAGAGAGCATCATTATTTAAAGATTAAACGTTTAGATGAGTTGCGCAATTTAAATTAGTTTTTATATTTGCACTCTTAAAAATTTTAAAAGAGAGGAGGTTAAGAACTATGTTAATAATTCCAATAAAAGAAGGAGAAAATATAGATAGAGCGCTAAAGCGGTACAAGCGAAAGTTTGTGAAAACGACGGTCAAAAATCAATTGCAAGAACGCAAGCAATTTACAAAACCTTCTGTAGCTCGCAGAACGCAAGTTCAAAAAGCACAATATGTTCAAGGTCTTAGAGATCAAGAAGCTGTCTAGATTTTACATTTAAATACAAACATCCCGATCACCTTGTGTTCGGGATTTTTTTTGAACCTTAATCAAATGATAATCTAAAAGGTCGTATTTTTAGTTAATCGATTAGACTTCGGAAATTGGATACTATGATATTTAAGGCATTTTCAGATTATTTACTGCTAGAAAAAAATTACTCTAAGCTAACGCAGAAAGCCTATCTCACCGATTTAGAAGCTTTTAACGCTTTTGTTGTATCAGAATTCGATACAAAAACAATCACAAATGTCAATTATCAACAAATTCGACATTGGATTGTTAGCCTCGTAGAAGCCGGTATCTCCAATCGCAGCATCAATAGGAAAGTGTCATCGTTGAATAGTTACTATAAATTTTTACTGAGAACTAAATCTATTGATGTCAATCCGCTCACAAAGCACAAAGCGTTAAAGGTGAGTAAAAAATTACAGATACCATTTTCTGAAACCGAAATGAATGAGGTCTTAGATCAGCTTAACGCTGTTAAAGATTTTGAGGGCTTACGAGATAAGCTTATTATCGAGTTGTTTTATGCTACTGGCATAAGGCGCATTGAGCTTGTACAGCTTAAAATTTCAGACGTTGATATTGCTAATAAGAATCTCAAGGTGTTAGGAAAAAGGAACAAGGAGCGTATCATTCCTTTATTAGGTACCGTTGTTGAAACACTAGAAGCTTATAATATCGAGAGACAAAAATTAGATGTGATTGTTGATCATGTTTATTTGTTTCTTACCCAAAAAGGGGTTAAAATTTATGAAACTCTTGTGTACAGAATTATAAATGATTATTTTAGTAAGGTATCTTCGAAGGTGAAAAGGAGTCCGCATATATTGAGGCACTCATTTGCGACTCACTTACTCAATCAAGGTGCCAATTTAAATGCTGTTAAAGAACTTCTTGGGCATTCAAGTTTAGCAGCAACTCAAGTTTATACACATAATAGTATAACTGAATTAAAAAAAGTGTATTCACAAACACACCCAAGGAGTAAAAAATAAAATGATCTAACCAAAAAACACAGTTATTATGAAAGTAAACACGCAAGCGGTCAATTTTAACGCAGACCAAAAGTTAATTGACTTTATTCAAAACCGAATGGATAAACTAGACATGTTCTATGATAAAGTCATACAAGCAGATGTGTATTTAAAAGTAGAGAATACCAGTGATAAAGAAAATAAGATTTTTGAGGCGAGGGTTAATGTTCCAGGGGATAGTTTTGTAGTCAAAAAGCAGTGCAAATCATTTGAAGAAGGAACTGATATGGCGATTTCGTCTTTAGAAAGACAGCTAAAACGTAGAAAAGAGAAATTAAGAACGCATATATAAGATGATGACTAATCCAAAATTAGTCATGTTTTTAACGACCATAATCAAGCTAAAAATAAGTTCAAATAATTAAATCTCGATTATCGAGTAAAATTTATCAAAAAATGTTTTGAATAAATAAATAAATCTCTACATTTGCAGTCCGTTAGAAATAGCGGGCTTTTTTATAACAATTTAGTTATATAAAAGCCGATGTAGCTCAGCTGGCTAGAGCAGCTGATTTGTAATCAGCAGGTCGTGGGTTCGAGTCCCTCCATCGGCTCTTAAACTCCTTTAAAAACAGGAGTCTGAAATATGATTTAAATATCATTTTGAGGAAGTTCTTTAAAAGTATTGAATGAAGTTTTGGGGAGATACTCAAGCGGCCAACGAGGGCAGACTGTAAATCTGCTGACTACGTCTTCGCAGGTTCGAATCCTGCTCTCCCCACAAAGAATTTTAAATAAGAAGTTGTCAAAAGCTCGCTTTTGTAAAATTGCGTTTTAAAATTCTTTGGATTGGGTTACCAATCCAGGATCACCGACCAACAGGAGGTAATCCAAAAAAGCATGAAAAGAGTTTAAAGCTCGCTTTTGTAAAACTGCGTTTTAAAATTCTTTGGATTGGATCACTATCCATTGAGGAAAGCGAATTATTTGAAATATTGAAAAACCTTAACTTTTAAAACAGTTAATAAATGCGAGAGTAGCTCAGTTGGTAGAGCGTCAGCCTTCCAAGCTGAATGTCGTCACGCCGAAAAGCGTGATCTCTCGTTATGAAGTTCATTACATATTGAAATTACCTTAGGGTTTAGATCCTTAAAATGCGAGAGTAGCTCAGTTGGTAGAGCGTCAGCCTTCCAAGCTGAATGTCGCCGGTTCGAACCCGGTCTCTCGCTCACAAAGTGAATGTCGTCACGCAAAAAAGCGTGATATCTCACTTAATACACCTGCGAAGGCAGGTGTCTAAAACCAAACTTTTATTGGTTTAGAATAAAAAACTGTGAGTTTTAGTTTGAACTTGAAACCTTAAACTTAAAACCAGCATTAAAACGCCGGTGTAGCTCAGGGGTAGAGCGTTTCCTTGGTAAGGAAGAGGTCACGAGTTCAATTCTCGTCATTGGCTCTTTTCAAATTAAAAATTAAAGTGAACACTAATATAAATTAAGATTAAAATAAATTAAACATGGCAAAGGCAACTTTCGATCGTTCAAAACCACACCTTAACATAGGGACTATTGGACACGTAGATCACGGTAAAACAACTTTAACTGCTGCTATTACTAAAGTATTAGCTGATGCAGGTTTTTCAGAAGCAAGATCATTTGATCAAATTGATAACGCTCCAGAAGAAAAAGAAAGAGGTATCACAATTAATACATCACACGTAGAATATGCAACTGCAAATCGTCACTACGCGCACGTTGACTGTCCAGGTCACGCCGATTACGTAAAGAACATGGTTACAGGTGCTGCTCAAATGGATGGTGCGATTTTAGTTGTAGCTGCTACAGATGGTCCAATGCCACAAACACGTGAGCATATCCTTTTAGGACGTCAGGTAGGAATTCCTCGTATGGTTGTATTCATGAATAAAGTGGATATGGTTGATGATGAAGAATTACTAGAATTAGTAGAAATGGAAATCAGAGATTTGTTATCGTTCTATGAGTATGATGGAGATAATGGACCTGTAATAGCTGGTTCTGCACTAGGTGCTCTTAACGGTGAACAAAAATGGGTGGATTCAGTTTTAGAATTGATGGAATCTGTTGATTCATGGATTGAAGAGCCAACTCGTGAGGTTGACAAGCCTTTCCTGATGCCTATTGAAGACGTGTTTTCAATCACAGGTCGTGGTACTGTTGCGACAGGACGTATCGAAACTGGTATCGCCAAAACAGGAGATCCTGTTGAGATCATTGGTATGGGTGCAGCTAAATTGACGTCTACGGTAACAGGAATTGAAATGTTCCGTCAAATATTAGATAGAGGTGAAGCTGGTGATAATGCTGGTATCCTTTTGAGGGGTATTGAGAAATCTCAAATCTCTAGAGGTATGGTAATTTGTAAGCCAGGCTCTGTAACACCACACGCTAAATTTAAAGCTGAGGTTTACGTTCTTAAGAAAGAAGAAGGTGGTCGTCATACGCCATTCCATAATAACTACCGTCCACAGTTTTACGTTCGTACGACTGACGTAACAGGGAATATTATGCTTCCTGATGGTGTTGAAATGGTAATGCCTGGAGATAACCTTACAATTACAGTTGAGTTGATTCAACCAATTGCAATGAATGTAGGTTTACGTTTTGCTATCCGTGAAGGAGGTAGAACAGTAGGTGCAGGTCAGGTTACCGAAATTTTAGACTAAGTATTTAGTATATAAATATGAATTAAGGTGTTCCGATTTGTCGGGACGCCTTGATTTATATTTACGGGTTTAGCTCAGTTGGTAGAGCACTGGTCTCCAAAACCAGGTGTCGGGAGTTCGAGTCTCTCAACCCGTGCAAATTAAAAAGTTGTGTGATAAAAAGTTTGTCTAAAATGATTTTTTTAGGACTCAACTATAAAAAGCGATACTTAGAGCTTGATCGATACTGATAAAATCAAAAACGATTTAAGTTTTTAACCGTTCAAATATAAAATCAAATGGCTGGAATAGGTAGTTATATAAAAGAATCTTTTGGAGAATTAAAGAATAATGTTACTTGGCCTGCATGGCCTGAGGCACAGAGTTTGACTATTTTGGTAGCCGTATTTTCAATTATATTTTCATTGGCTATTTGGGGCGTCGATACTGTTTTTAGTAAAGTGATTAAAGCGTATTTTGAATTAATTTAACTAAAACCAAAGTAAAGAATGTCTGAGACTAGTGTAAATAAAAAGTGGTATGTTGTTAGAGCTGTAAGTGGTCAGGAAAACAAGATTAAGGCTTATATCGAGAATGAGATTTCGAGATTGGGATTAGAGGATTTTGTTGACCAGATTTTGGTTCCTACTGAAAAAGTGATTCAGATTCGTAATGGAAAAAAAATACAAAAAGAAAAAGTGTTTTTTCCTGGATATATCATGGTTCAGGCTAATTTAAGTGGTGAGATTCCTCACATTATTAAATCAATTACGAATGTAATCGGGTTTCTTGGAGAAACAAAAGGAGGAGATCCTGTGCCGTTGAGACAGTCTGAGGTTAATAGAATGTTAGGTAAGGTTGACGAGTTGTCTGTAGATGCAGATGCTAATGTAGCCATTCCTTACACAATTGGCGAAACTGTAAAAGTTATTGACGGACCGTTTAACGGATTTGATGGTACGGTTGAGAAGATTAATGAAGATAAGCGTAAGCTTGAAGTCATGGTGAAAATTTTCGGGAGAAAGACACCTTTGGAACTAAGCTATATGCAAGTAGATAAAGTATAATAATTGTTACATATATAGATAGTAAATCTTTTGGCTTCCATATGAGGAGATTTACAAAACTAAAAATTTAAAAATGGCAAAAGAATTAGGTAAAGTAGTTAAATTACAAGTTCGGGGAGGTGCTGCGAATCCGTCGCCACCGGTTGGACCCGCTTTAGGAGCTGCTGGAGTTAATATCATGGAATTTTGTAAGCAATTCAACGCTAGAACCCAGGACAAGCCTGGTAAGGTTCTTCCAGTTGTGATTTCAGTTTACAAAGACAAGTCGTTCGACTTTGTTATTAAAACTCCTCCAGCTGCGGTACAATTATTGGAAGCGGCCAAAGTAAAAAAAGGATCTGGTGAACCGAACAGAAAGAAAGTAGCGAAGGTAACTTGGGATCAAGTGAAAGCTATAGCAGAAGACAAAATGCAAGATTTAAATGCATTTAATATTGGTTCTGCGATGAAGATGGTTGCTGGAACTGCAAGATCAATGGGAATCACAGTTAAAGGTGGTGAAGCACCAAACTAAAAATTTTTGAAATGGCAATTACAAAAAAACAAAAAGACGCGAGAGCAAAAGTTGAGAAGAATAAATTATATTCTATCGACGAAGCTACCGCATTATTAAAGGAAATCACATATACAAAATTTGATGCCTCTGTAGATTTAGCAGTGAGACTTGGAGTAGATCCTCGTAAAGCAAACCAAATGGTTAGGGGCGTAGTGTCTCTTCCTCATGGTACTGGTAAAGACATGAAGGTTTTAGCATTAGTAACTCCAGATAAAGAGGAGGAGGCTAAGGCTGCAGGTGCTGATTATGTAGGACTAGATGAGTATCTAGAAAAAATCAAGAATGGCTGGACTGATGTTGACGTTATTGTTACCATGCCAGCAATTATGGGTAAATTAGGACCACTAGGTAGAGTATTAGGCCCAAGAGGTTTAATGCCTAATCCAAAGACAGGAACAGTTACTATGGATGTTGCTAAGGCAGTGGCAGAAGTTAAAGCTGGTAAAATTGATTTTAAAGTTGATAAAACAGGAATCGTTCACGCTCCAATAGGTAAGGCATCATTTACTGCCGATAAACTAAAGGAAAATGCAATGGAGCTGTTGACCACTTTAAACAAGTTAAAGCCAGTTGCTTCTAAAGGTATTTACATGAAGAGTATTTTTATGTCTAGCACGATGAGTCCAAGTATTGCAATCGACGTTAAATTCGCATAAGTAGTTAAATCTTTATTATTATGACAAGAGAAGAAAAATCAAAAGTAATTGAAGAGTTGACTGCTCAATTAGCAGATAATGCAAATATTTATTTAGCAGATATCTCAGGATTAAACGCAGGAAACACTTCAGACTTACGCCGCGCTTGCTATAAAGCAAACGTACAGTTGAGCGTAGTGAAAAATACATTACTGACTAAAGCTATGGAAGCTTCCGATAGAGATTTCGGAGATCTTCCAACAGTTTTAAAAGGAAATACCTCTGTAATGTATTCTGAAACTGGTAATGCACCAGCTAAAGTAATCAAGAACTTTCGTAAAAAATCTGATAAGCCATTGCTTAAAGGTGCTTTTATAGAAGAAGCTGTTTACTTAGGGGACGACCAATTAGATATGCTGGTTGATATCAAGTCTAAAGAAGAGTTGATAGGAGACATAGTTGGATTGTTACAATCACCGGCTAAAAATGTTATTTCAGCACTTAAATCAAGTGGTGGTAAATTAGCAGGTATTCTTAAAACACTATCTGAAAAAGAAGGATAGGCAAACAAGTACGCACTTAAACAAATTATATTTTATTAAAATTATTAAAACGATAGAAAAATGGCAGATTTAAAAGATTTCGCAGAACAATTAGTTAATCTTACAGTAAAAGAAGTTAATGAATTAGCAACAATATTAAAAGATGAATACGGTATCGAGCCTGCAGCTGCTGCAGTAGCTATGGCTGGTCCTGCTGCTGGTGGTGGTGAGGCTGCTGAAGAGCAAACCGAATTTGACGTTATCCTTAAAGCGGCAGGTGGTTCTAAACTAGCTGTTGTAAAATTAGTTAAAGAATTAACTGGTTTAGGATTAAAAGAAGCTAAAGGATTAGTTGACGATGCACCAAGCCCAATCAAGGAAGGTGTTGCTAAAGATGAAGCTGAAGCTCTTAAAGCTCAGTTAGAAGAAGCAGGAGCAGAGGTTGAGCTTAAGTAAGCTTAACTAAACAACAAATTATGGTTTAGGTCTTCCGTTCCGATTTTTTTCGGGATCAGGAGAGACCTAAACCCTTTTGTGTATATCGTTGTACACAAATAAATAAGTATTTTTTTTAATCAAAATCTCGTTTATCGATGTTAGCAAATACAGCTGAAAGATTAAATTTCTCTTCCATAGTAAACAGAACTGAATACCCAGACTTCTTGGATATTCAAATTAAATCCTTCCAGGATTTTTTCCAGTTAGAGACAAAATCAGAACAAAGAGGAAATGAAGGGCTTTACAATACCTTCATGGAAAACTTTCCAATTACAGATACGCGTAACCAATTCGTATTAGAATTCTTGGATTATTTTATTGATCCGCCTAGATATTCTATCGAAGAATGTATCGAAAGAGGACTTACATACAGTGTGCCGCTCAAAGCACGTTTGAAATTGTATTGTACAGATCCAGAACACGAAGACTTTGAAACGATCGTTCAAGATGTTTATTTAGGAACTATTCCTTATATGACGCCTAGTGGAACGTTTTGTATCAACGGAGCTGAGCGAGTTGTGGTCTCACAATTACACAGATCCCCAGGGGTTTTCTTTAGTCAATCATTTCATGCGAATGGTACAAAACTGTATTCGGCGAGAGTCATTCCGTTTAAAGGATCTTGGATTGAATTTGCTACAGATATTAATCAAGTCATGTATGCGTACATCGATAGAAAGAAAAAATTACCTGTTACGACCTTATTTAGAGCTATCGGTTTTGAACGTGATAAGGATATTTTAGAGATTTTTGACCTTGCCGAAGAGGTGAAGGTCTCAAAATCTGGACTTAAAAAAGTAATCGATCGTAAACTTGCGGCTCGTGTTTTAAACACATGGCACGAGGATTTCGTTGATGAAGATACTGGTGAAGTGGTATCTATCGAACGTAACGAAATTGTATTAGATCGTGATACGGTTATAGATAAAGACAATATAGAGGAAATCCTAGAAGCTGGTGTTAAGACGATTCTTTTACACAAGGAAACATCACAACAAGGAGACTACGCCATTATACATAACACATTACAAAAAGACCCAACAAACTCTGAAAAAGAGGCTGTTGAGCACATTTACCGTCAATTGCGTAACGCTGAGCCGCCAGATGAGGAAACAGCACGTGGTATTATTGACAAATTATTCTTTTCAGATCAGCGTTACTCATTGGGTGAAGTAGGTCGTTATAGAATGAATAAGAAATTACAGTTAGATATCGGTATGGATAAGCAAGTGCTTACCAAAGAAGATATTATAACGATTATCAAATATTTAATTGAGCTAATCAATTCTAAAGCAGAGATTGATGATATTGATCACTTATCTAACCGTCGTGTGCGTACAGTTGGCGAGCAATTATCATCTCAGTTTGGTGTTGGTTTAGCACGTATGGCACGTACTATTCGTGAGCGAATGAATGTTCGTGATAACGAAGTGTTCACGCCTATAGATTTAATTAATGCCAAGACCCTATCGTCTGTCATTAATTCTTTCTTCGGAACAAACCAGTTGTCTCAATTTATGGATCAAACCAATCCATTGGCAGAGATTACCCACAAACGTCGTCTTTCGGCTCTAGGACCTGGAGGTTTATCTAGAGAAAGAGCAGGTTTTGAAGTTCGTGATGTTCACTATACCCACTACGGAAGGTTATGTCCTATTGAAACACCTGAAGGTCCAAATATTGGATTGATTTCTTCACTTTCAGTATATGCTAAAGTGAATGCTATGGGATTCATTGAAACACCATATAGAAAATCTGAAAACGGAGTCGTTGATATCAAGAACACGCCAGTATATTTAAGTGCAGAGGAGGAGGAAGACATGATGATCGCCCAGGCGAATATTCGTGTTGATGATAAAGGAAATATTTTAGAAGATAAAATTATTGCACGTCAAGAAGGTGACTTCCCTGTAATTGATCCAGCAAACGTTAACTATACAGACGTTGCACCTAATCAAATTGCATCTATTTCCGCATCTTTGATTCCGTTCCTGGAACATGATGATGCCAATCGTGCATTGATGGGATCTAACATGATGCGTCAAGCAGTTCCGCTATTGCGTCCGCAAGCACCTATCGTTGGTACTGGTCTTGAGCGTCAAGTTGCTCAAGATTCTAGGGTATTGATCAATGCTGAAGGAAATGGAACTGTTGAGTATGTTGATGCAAATGAAATTACCATCAAATATGAGCGTTCGGAAGAAGCTGCAATGGTAAGCTTTGAAAGCGATACGAAAACATATCCATTGGTCAAATTCAGAAAAACAAACCAAGGAACGTCTATCAACCTAAAGCCGATCGTAGAGAAAGGGGATAAGGTAAAACGCGGACAAGTACTTTGCCAAGGATATGCTACTGAAAATGGCGAATTGGCTTTAGGTCGTAACATGAAAGTGGCTTTTATGCCATGGAAAGGTTACAACTTTGAAGATGCGATCGTAATTTCAGAGAAGGTAGTTCGTGACGATATTTTTACATCAATTCATATTGATGAGTATTCATTAGAAGTTAGAGATACCAAATTAGGTAACGAAGAATTGACAAATGATATTCCAAACGTTTCAGAAGAGGCAACTAAAGATCTTGATGAAAACGGTATGATTAGAATTGGTGCAGAGATTAAGCCAGGAGATATTCTTATTGGTAAAATCACACCAAAAGGTGAATCTGATCCTACACCAGAAGAAAAATTATTACGTGCCATCTTTGGCGATAAAGCTGGTGACGTTAAAGATGCGTCTTTAAAAGCATCTCCGTCATTACACGGTGTTGTTATTGAGAAGAAATTATTCTCAAGAGCGATCAAAGACAAACGCAAGAGAGCCAAGGACAAAGAGGACATTGAAGCGTTGGAAAATGTATATTATCAGAAGTTTGATGATTTACAAGCCGTTTTGGTTGAAAAACTATTCGCTCTCGTAAATGGTAAAACAGCTCAAGGTATCTATAATGACTTAGGTGAAGAGATCATTCCTAAAGGAAAGAAATATACCCTTAAGATGTTAAATTCTGTGGATGATTATTCGCATTTAACTTCAGGGGTCTGGACAACCGATGATCACTTAAATTCTTTAGTTGCCGATTTAGTTCACAACTACAAAATCAAAGAAAATGATCTTCAAGGGTCATTACGTCGTGAGAAGTTCACGATTTCCGTAGGAGATGAATTACCGGCAGGAATTATCAAATTAGCTAAGGTTTATGTTGCTAAGAAACGTAAATTAAAAGTTGGTGATAAAATGGCAGGACGTCACGGTAACAAAGGTATCGTTGCTCGTATTGTGCGTCAAGAAGATATGCCTTTCTTAGAAGATGGAACGCCGGTCGATATCGTATTGAATCCTTTAGGTGTACCATCCCGTATGAACATTGGTCAAATTTATGAAACTGTTCTTGGATGGGCTGGTCAAAAATTAGGACGCACTTATGCAACGCCTATATTTGATGGAGCGACTCTTGATCAAATCAATGAGTTTACAGATGAAGCAGGCGTACCAAGATTTGGACATACCTACTTATATGATGGTGGGACAGGAGATCGTTTCGATCAACCAGCAACCGTTGGTGTGATTTATATGATTAAGTTAGGTCACATGATTGATGATAAGATGCATGCACGTTCAATCGGTCCATACTCATTGATTACGCAACAGCCTTTAGGTGGTAAAGCACAATTTGGTGGACAGCGTTTTGGAGAGATGGAAGTTTGGGCACTCGAGGCCTATGGAGCGTCAGCAACCTTACGTGAAATCTTAACTGTAAAATCAGATGATGTTATTGGTAGAGCTAAAACCTACGAAGCAATCGTAAAAGGAGAGCCAATGCCAGAACCAGGACTACCTGAATCGTTTAACGTACTTATGCACGAATTGAAAGGATTGGGATTAGATATTAGATTAGAAGAATAAATTTAGGTGGGCAGTCCACAGCTTTTGGTTGTTATTAAAGGCAACTTAATACTAAAGACTGCCAACTGAAGACTCAAAGAATATGGCAAGAAGACAAGATAAGAATACAATACAGAGATTTAGTAAGATCTCCATTGGTCTAGCATCACCAGAATCTGTGTTAGCAGCGTCTCGTGGTGAAGTTTTAAAACCAGAAACCATTAACTATAGAACGCATAAACCAGAACGTGATGGTTTATTCTGTGAGCGTATTTTTGGTCCCGTAAAGGATTTTGAATGTGCTTGTGGCAAATATAAAAGAATTCGTTACAAAGGTATCGTTTGTGACCGTTGTGGTGTTGAAGTTACCGAAAAGAAAGTACGTCGTGATAGAGTAGGTCACATCAATTTAGTTGTTCCTGTGGCTCATATCTGGTATTTCCGTTCATTACCAAATAAAATTGGATATTTACTTGGGTTACCGTCTAAGCGTTTAGATATGATTATCTATTACGAGCGCTATGTCGTAATTCAACCAGGTAATGCAAAAAATGTTGAAGGCGATCCTATTCAAAAAATGGACTTCCTTACTGAAGAAGAGTATCTTAACATTATGGAGACTCTTCCGCAGGAAAACAGACATTTAGATGATACAGATCCTAATAAGTTTATTGCTAAAATGGGAGCTGAATGTTTGATTGATTTATTGTCAAGAATCGATTTAAACGAATTATCATTCGAATTACGTCATAAAGCAAACACAGAAACCTCTAAACAACGTAAAACTGAAGCGTTAAAGCGTTTACAAGTTGTTGAAGCGTTTAGAGATTCTAATGCCAATAGAGAAAACAAGCCAGAGTGGATGATCATGAAGGCCATTCCTATTATTCCGCCAGAATTAAGACCTTTGGTGCCATTGGATGGTGGACGCTTTGCAACGTCAGATTTAAATGATCTTTATCGTCGTGTTATTATTCGTAATAATAGATTGAAGCGGTTAGTGGAGATCAAGGCGCCTGAAGTGATATTGCGTAATGAGAAACGTATGTTACAAGAATCTGTTGATTCCTTATTTGATAATACACGTAAAGCTTCTGCAGTTAAAACTGATTCTAATAGACCATTAAAATCATTGTCAGATTCGCTTAAAGGTAAACAAGGGCGTTTCCGTCAAAACTTACTTGGTAAACGTGTTGATTATTCTGCGCGTTCGGTAATTGTTGTTGGACCAGAATTAAAATTATTTGAATGCGGATTGCCAAAAGACATGGCAGCAGAACTATACAAACCTTTTGTGATTAGAAAACTAATTGAAAGAGGGATTGTAAAAACTGTAAAATCTGCTAAGAAAATTATAGATCGTAAAGAGCCTGTGGTTTGGGATATCTTGGAAAATGTTCTTAAAGGGCATCCTGTATTGCTAAACCGTGCGCCAACTTTGCACCGTTTGGGTATTCAGGCGTTCCAACCTAAATTAATTGAGGGGAAAGCGATTCAGTTACACCCATTAGTGTGTACAGCGTTCAATGCCGATTTTGACGGTGATCAAATGGCTGTTCATTTACCGTTAGGGCCCGAAGCAATTTTGGAAGCACAATTGTTGATGTTGGCATCACACAATATCTTAAATCCAGCCAATGGATCTCCAGTAACCGTGCCTTCTCAAGATATGGTACTTGGTCTATACTATATGACCAAGCATAGAAAAACTGATGAAAAGTATACAGTTAAAGGAGAAAATTTAACTTTCTATTCTCCTGAGGAAGTAACAATTGCTTACAATGAGAAGAAAGTTGACTTAAATGCGGGTATTAAGGTAAGAACATTCGACTTCAATGAAGAGGGCGAACTTACAAGACAGATCATTGAAACTACAGTAGGTCGTGTTCTCTTTAACGAGAAGGTGCCAGCTGCAGCGGGTTATATCAATGAAGTCTTGACTAAGAAATCATTAAGAGAAATCATTCATGGTATTCTTAAAAAGACGAGTGTGCCAGAAACGGCTGCATTCTTAGATGAAATCAAAACACAAGGTTATAAGTTTGCATTTCAAGGCGGTTTATCATTTAGTTTAGGTGATATTATCATTCCGGCTGAAAAACAAGGTATGATTGACAAAGCAAATGGCTTAGTTGATGGTATTATGGGCAACTATAACATGGGATTGATCACTAATAATGAGCGTTATAATCAGGTTATTGATATTTGGACTTCTACAAATGCTGAATTGACTGAATTGTCCATGAAACGTATTCGTGAAGATCAACAAGGGTTCAACTCTGTATTTATGATGCTTGATTCTGGAGCTCGTGGGTCTAAAGAACAGATTCGTCAGTTAACAGGTATGCGTGGATTAATGGCGAAGCCTAAAAAATCTAATGCAGGTGGTGGTGAGATTATTGAAAACCCGATTCTTTCTAACTTTAAGGAAGGTCTTTCAATTTTGGATTACTTTATCTCTACTCACGGTGCGCGTAAAGGTCTTGCCGATACAGCACTTAAAACTGCCGATGCAGGTTACTTGACACGTCGTTTAGTTGATGTATCGCAAGACGTTATTATTTATACTGAAGATTGTGGGACGTTAAGAGGTATTGAAGTTAAACCTTTAAAGAAAAATGAAGAAGTTATCGAAACTCTTGAGGCTAGAATTGTTGGTCGTACATCATTAAATGATGTTTATGATCCAATTACTGAGGAGTTATTGGTTGAAGCAGGTGGTCATATTTATGATGACGTTGCAAAACGTATTCAGGCATCTCCTCTAGATGCAGTAGAAGTGCGATCTGCATTAACTTGTGAGGCCAAAAAGGGTATTTGCTCTAAGTGCTATGGTCGTAATTTGGCGACGGGTAAAATGGTGCAACGAGGAGAAGCCGTTGGTGTCGTTGCGGCACAATCAATCGGTGAACCGGGTACACAGTTGACACTTCGTACATTCCACGTAGGTGGTGTTGCAGGTAATATTTCCGAAGAAAATAAATTAACTGTAAAATTTGACGGCGTTGCAGAGATAGAAGATCTTAAAACTGTTAAGAGTACCAATAAAGAAGGAAAAGCTACAGATGTTGTGATCTCTAGAACTTCAGAATTGAAATTAGTAGATGCTAAAACGGGTATCACGCTAAGTACAAACAATATTCCTTACGGATCTTTCATCTATGTTAAACCAGGTGATAAAGTTAAAGCTGGTGATGTTATTTGTGAATGGGATCCATACAATGGTGTAATTATTTCAGAATTTGCTGGTAAGGTAAGATATGAAAACATCGAACAAGGTATCACGTACCAAGTAGAAATTGATGAGCAAACTGGATTCCAAGAGAAAGTAATTTCAGAATCTAGAAACAAGAAATTGATTCCTACTCTTATTGTAGAAGATGGTAAAGGCGAAGCAATTCGTTCTTACAACTTACCGGTAGGCGCGCACATTATGATTGATGATGGAGAGAAGATTAAGATTGGTAAAATCTTAGTTAAGATTCCTCGTAAATCTTCTAAAGCAGGGGATATTACAGGTGGTCTACCTCGTGTAACGGAATTATTTGAAGCACGTAACCCTTCTAATCCAGCTGTAGTTAGTGCGATTGATGGTGTTGTATCCTTCGGAAAAATCAAAAGGGGTAATCGTGAAATCATTATCGAATCTAAATTAGGTGAGGTCAAAAAGTACCTAGTGAAGTTATCTAATCAAATTCTTGTTCAAGAAAATGATTATGTAAAAGCTGGTATGCCTTTATCTGATGGCTCTATTACACCAAATGATATTTTGAATATCAAAGGCCCTGCTGCTGTACAGCAATACTTAGTGAACGAAGTGCAAGAAGTATATCGTTTACAAGGCGTGAAGATTAATGATAAGCACTTCGAGGTTGTTGTAAGACAAATGATGCGTAAGGTGAAGATCATTGATTCTGGAGATACGATCTTCTTAGAAGATCAATTGGTTCATAAATCAGATTTCATCGAGGAAAACGATAAAATTTTCGGAATGAAAGTGGTTGAAGAGCCAGGAGAATCGACCAATTTAAAAGCGGGTCAGATCTTAACGTCAAGAGAATTAAGGGACGAGAACTCTATATTACGTAGAGAGGATAAGGCGTTGGTGACTGCACGTGATGCACAACCAGCAACGGCTACTCCAATCTTACAAGGTATCACGAGGGCATCGTTACAAACTAAATCGTTTATATCTGCGGCATCATTCCAAGAAACTACAAAAGTTCTTAATGAAGCAGCAGTTAATGCGAAAGTTGATGATCTTGAAGGGTTGAAAGAAAATGTTATCGTTGGTCATAGAATTCCAGCTGGGACAGGTGTTAGAAAATTTGATAACATCATTGTAGGGTCCAAGGAAGAGTTTAATGAGATGATGAAAGCAAAAGAAGAGATGAACTATAATTAAATGAAACCTACACCTAAAGAGTTTTTCCTCTTTAAGTGTGATGGTTTAATTAATGCTGAGCGTAATCGAAGCATCTCATAAAAAATAAAAGCCTTCTTGTAGAGACTACTTGAAGGCTTTTTTAATAAGAATACTAAGTAAAATTTTCTGTTATACGGAAATATCAAACAAAGACTAGTTGTTAGGTAAAAAACCTATTTAATTTAAAAATTATATAAACAGAACTTGCTCCCGTTAATTATCGGAATTTCGCAAGCGTAAATAAATTCACAATGGCAGACGATAATAAAAATAAAAAACCAGGAATCAATATCGAATTAGATGAAAAAATTGCCGAAGGCACGTATTCTAATTTGGCAATCATTAACCATTCTGTTTCAGAATTTGTTGTGGATTTTGTGAGTATCATGCCTGGAACACCAAAAAGTAAGGTGAAATCTAGAATTATATTAACCCCTCAACATGCCAAGCGTTTACTAAAAGCATTAAGTGAGAACGTCAAACGTTTTGAAAAAGCCCATGGTGAAATCAAAGATTATGAGCAACCTCCAATTCCTCTTAATTTCGGGCCGACGGGGCAGGCCTAATGTCTTTTCGAAATTACGTTCTATCTAGTACGGTTGAGAGGTGCTCAAAATGTTTTTTTTTGAGCAACCTCCAATTCCTCTTAATTTCGGGCCGACGGGACAGGCCTAACGTCTTTTCGAAATTACGTTCTATCTAGTACGGTTGAGAGGTGCTCAAAACATTTTTTTTTGAGCAACCTCCAATTCCACTTAATTTCGGAGCGACTGGGTAGGCTTAAAAGCTTAGGTAAGCTTTTTTGTTTAAAATGTTTTTATAGGCAAGAGCATTAAAACGTTTAATTGGAGCGCGATGCAAAATATGGAATATCCACATCAAAGGCATTCCGAAAAAAACGTTTGTATTTAATGAGGACATACGTTTTTTATTTGCATCTAAAATGCTTGGCTATGACCATATCTAAATGATATGATATAGTGCCTTTGGAAAGATAACATGTTTTCCAAGCCTTTATTTTTTCTCCTTAATTATAAATACTAAGCGACTTCCATGCGCTTTCGGAACTGCAAAGCACCCGACGGACATTTTTTTACTTGTTTGATAATTTTTTTCGTAGAAGCGCCTTCTAGATCAATCCACGGAATGACCGTGTGTCTAAATACATTAGAAAGTTCTTTAGCACAGCGCTCAGCATTGGTGCATTTACAGGGGTTGTAGGTCACAGTAATATCGCTATTACTGAAAACGTGCGGATTTGTTTTCATAAGTAGATCAATTTGGGGTTTGAATCTCTTTTAATCTCAGACAACTAAAACGTTATCGTCATTTATAAACGATTAAATGTAATAAAACATCGACAAAAAACCAATTTATTTGGAATTATTAGACGAACGGTAAGCGTAATTGTAGTGATCTCGGTTACCAATCTTATTTCGTGATGATAAATTCACAACGTCTATTGATAGAATGTTCATCTTCAGTACAATCATCACCGCAATTGACCAATAATTGAGTTTCACCATACCCTACCGAACTCAATCGAGAGCGTTCAATCCCTTTGGTAATAATGTACTCCTTGGCTGATTTGGCGCGATTGTCTGAAAGGGTCATATTGTACTCGTAAGAGCTTCTCGTATCGGTATGCGCACTAAGCTGTACTTCCATTCTAGGGTATTTTTTCATGAGTTCTACCAAAATATCTAAAGTGGATGCCGCCTGAGGTTTAATGGCCCATTTATCTAATTCAAAATATATATTTTCAAGCTGAATGAACACGTAGCCGTCTTTTTCAATGACTATGTCTTCGGCATCATCGTATGATTCTAGCTCTAATTCAATATCCAATTCAATTTTGCCTGAATCATCTGTATTAAAATCGACCACACTCGGTATATACAAGGGTTTAAAACCCTCTATTTTATATTCTTGGAAAGGTTTGGTATAAAATTTATAGGTACCATCTTGTCCAACCACTACTGAGTCTATGGCATTACCATCCTTATCCAATAATGTGATCAAAGTATTGGGCAGTATTTCCTTACTGTTTTTATCTTTAACAGAACCTTCAACTAAAAACGTACGTTCATTCTTCTCTCTGGTAAAATAATAAAGGTTGTCGTTATCATTTCGGTTAGAAGATAAAAAGCCCGTATTATCATCAGAGTTTACAACGTATGAAAAGTCATCCTTACCAGTATTGATGGTTTGTCCTAAGTTAAGCGGTGTGCCAAATGTAATCTTGTCTTTTTTAAGTTCACACATAAAAATATCCAAGCCTCCAAACCCTGTCAATCCTTCCGAAGCATAATAAAGCGTCGAATCTTTACTGATAAACGGAAACTGCTCGCGATGTTGGGTATTAATAATACCACCTAAATTAATGGGCTCGCCGTAATTTCCATCTTGAGTCATATTTACATAATAAATGTCAAATGAACCGACGCCTCCATCCATATCACTAGAAAAGTATAATTTTGAATCGTCACTATTTAGTGCAGGATGCAATACAGAGTGCTGATCGCTGTTAAATGCTAGTTCTTCAACATCTTTCCATTCACCACCTACTAAAGTTGCTCTGTATAATTTGACAACAGCCACCTTCTGGTCATCGATCTCATACCTCTTATCGTTGGTACGAGAAAAGTAAAGTGTTTGACCGTCTTTACTTACCACAGCGTTACTCTCATGAGTCTTAGTATTTACTGTATTTGATAGCGGGTTAATATTTTCTATGGCACCTTCTTCCGTAAAGTCTCCTATAAATAGATCTAAATAAGGTTTATCATTCCATGAATAGGTCTTAGAGCCATTAGAGCTTAATGATGCAAATGTAATTTGATCATTATAATAGTTGATGCCGAAATCTCCAGATGAATTACCATTGGTTATTAAATTAACATTGTAAAAGAAAGGCGCGCTTTTTTCTAATTTTTCTTTTAACTCGAAAGTATTTATGTCCATAGATTTGGCTAGGGCCATTATAGAATCTGCTTCCGCAATGTTTCCAATTCCATAAAGAGCATGCGCTAGTTTAAAAAAAGTACCCTTTGATTCGGAATGATCAAGTCGAGTGAGAGCTTTCTCATAGGTCTTTGAGGCTTTTTCCATCATCCCGTTGAAATAGTAGCAATCGGCAAGATTTTCCAAGAAAACGGCAGTTTCAGGCAGCTCTTCGTATAGTTTGGCAGCTTTTATAAACGATTTAGCTTCAAAGAATTTATGAGCTCTTTTAGCCTTGATACTTTGTCCAAAAGACAAATTACCAACACTAATAATTGCGATTATAAATAGTATTCTCAATTGCATAGAAATCATATTAAAAAAAGCGAGGTGATTTATCATATCCAGATCCTAATTTGAATAAGTCAAACAAGATCATTATTTCGTGAGTTCCAGAATTAAAACGACCCAAGTTTGAAACGGTATAATCATAGGCATAGCCTAATCTTACGTTAGGTAGTACCCTAAAATTCACTAAGCCACTAATCCCGTCCTCAAAGCGATATCCAAGACCAAATTCCACTTTGTTATTAATAAGAACATTTGAGGTAAGATCAAAACTAAGAGGAGCGCCACTTACAGATTTTGCCATAAAGGCTGGCTTGAGTAAAATATTCTCGTTAATATTGAGCACATAGCCACCTGTGAAAAACATATGTAACTCCTCACTGCCCTCAGTAACGATACCGCTACTTTCATCAAGATATTTTGATTTTAATAGATTAGGAATCGAGAAGCCAACATAATAGTTATCTGAAAAATAAAAGGCTCCAGCTCCAATATTAGGAAATGTTCTGCTAATGTTTTCTGCAAAAGCAGGATCGGGAAGTGGATCAGAATATACAAATCCGTTAAAATTTGTCGAGAAAAACGATATACCTGCCTTGACACCTAATGATAATTTTGAGGTTCCGTTAAGCTGCAGCACATAGGCATAATCTAAAAATATGTTGGTATCATTTACGACGTCTCCAATTTGATCATGAACGATAGATAAGCCACCTTCCATAGTATCATTAATGGTAGAATGTGCAAAAAAGGATCCCGTACTTGGTGAGCCAACAGCGCCAACCCATTGGGATCTATAAATAAGTCCAAAATTGAGGCTTTCGTCATCGGCTGTTGCATAAGCAGGGTTTATGACATTCATATTATACATGTACTGCGTAAACTGTGCGTCTTGTTGTGCAATCGCCATTTGGGTTATTAAAATAATCCCTAAAAGAAGTTTTATGTTCGTTATAAATTTCATTTATCGATTGAGATATAATCTGCCTTGCAATTCTTTTCTAATACCATCATTAAATTCTAATACAAAGAAGTAAACACCAACTGGTAATCCATCATCACCAAAACTTCTACCGCTGTTAGAATTTCCATTCCATTTTGGCGAGTTTATATTGCCTTCATATAAGGTGTTACCGTATCTATTGTAAATGGATAATTTAAAATTTGGGTATAGAACATCCAAGTTTTTAATATCGAACGTTTCGTTAATACCATCACCGTTAGGTGAGAAACCATCAGGAATTTCGATATCATCGATACACTCTATAACATTAACCGTTACAGCAAGTCTTATAGTCGTGCTGCACCCTTCATTTGAAAGAATAGACGCATAATAAGTCTCACCATCTATCAATAAAGTTTCTAGTCCATACTGACTACCGCCAGTTGCCTCGTCGAACCATTCAACATCGTTACCGCTTGCATTGGTTATATTATTTGAAAGTGAACTAATAGTAGCATTATCATCAATACAAAATGAATTTCCTTCATCTATTAATATAGGGTCAATCGTTTCAAGAATGCTAAAGTCGACAGGTATTAGCGCCGAAATATCTGCGTTGCAGGTCGTTGTCTCACTTGTAAAACTATTGATGATGAATTGGTGTAATCCATAGTTGATAAATAATTCAGCATTAACTATAAAACTACCTTCTCCACTAACAATTGTAGAAGTGATGGTCTCATTAAAGGCAGTAGCTCCTGTAACATCGAAGTTTATCGTATAATCGCCATCTATTAAATTGACTGCATTGCTTATATTCACGAACAAATCTGTGCCTTGACAGGTATCTGTAATACTAATCACCATGCCATCAACATCTGGGACGTCTACAAAAGAAACAGTTACTTCCGAAGCATCTGTTTGCATACATAATACTAAATCTACTGTATAGGTGTATACGCCAGCAATGTCAATGGCAGGATCAAATAGTCCAGTACCACTTGCTAGGGCAGGAGACCAAGTCCCTCCAGTATCGGGTGTTCCGTTGAGACTAGTAAAAAGATCAACTAAACTGGTATCATTGTTACAAATTTCAAGGATGCCATCCATACCTGCGTCTGGAGGTGGCAAGATAGCTACTGTAACTGAGGCAGAATCATCCTCACAAAATGTATTGCTACTTAAAACGGTGTAGGTATAACTTCCCGGGGCATCAATAGCTGGATCAAATACGCCAGTTCCACTGTTCAAAGCAGGTGACCAAGAGCCTCCCAATTCTGGAATACCTCCCAAACTATCAAATAAGTCGAAGGTGCTAGTATCGGCTTCGCAAATCTCAAGTAAACTATCAATACCTGCATTTGGTGCTATCGCAAAATTAACGATGACGGCTGCTGTAGCCTCTCCGCAAGTTACATTACCGCTTGCAGTCGTATAGGTGTAAATTCCCTGTGCGTCTATATTTGGATCAAATAGTCCCGTGCCACTGGCTAAAGTAGGGGACCACGTTCCGCCAGTTTGTGGCGTTCCATTAAGGCTGTCAAAAAGATCGTAAATATTGGTGTCGTTTTCGCATATTTCGAGTTGACCATCCAATCCGGCGTCTGGAGGTGGAATAATGGTAACAGTAACCGTAGCTGATGCATCTTCACAAAATGCGTTTTCACTTAATACGGTATAAGTGTATACTCCTTCGGAATCCACAGCAGGGTTATAAACACCACTTCCGCTGCTCAGCGCAGGTGACCATGTTCCGTCTAAATCAGGCGTGCCTCCTAAGCTGTCAAATAGGTCAAAGGTATCGGTTTCATTCTCGCAGATTTCTAAGGAACCATTTATTCCTGGGTTTGGAGCGATTGCAAAATTCACCGTAACGGCCGAAGATGCACTGTCACAATCAGGATTACTACTAGAGATTGTATATGCATAAATGCCTTCGGTATCCACTGTAGGATCGAAAATTCCAGAACCACTCGCAAGTGCAGGTGACCAGATACCTCCAGTTTGAGGCGTTCCGTTTAGGCTGTCAAAAAGATCGTATGTGTTCGTATCATTTTCGCAAATTTCAAGTAGACCATCTAGGCCTGCATCTGGTGGCGGAAATATCGTAACCGTAACGGTTGCCGACGCATCTTCACAAAATGCGTTTTCACTTAAGACGGTATAGGTGTATGTTCCTTCGGAATCCACAGCAGGGTTATAAACACCACTTCCGCTACTCAGGGCAGGTGACCAGGTTCCGCCTATATCAGGCGTGCCTCCTAAGCTGTCAAATAGGTCAAAGGTATCGGTTTCATTCTCGCAGATTTCTATGGAACCATTTATTCCCGGGTTTGGAGCGATCGCAAAATTTACTGTAACGGCAGAAGATGCACTGTCACAATCAGGATTACTACTAGAGATTGTATATGTATAAATGCCTTCGGTATCCACTGTAGGATCAAAAATTCCAGAACCACTCGCAAGTGCAGGTGACCAGATACCTCCAGTTTGAGGCGTTCCGTTTAGGCTGTCAAAAAGATCGTATGTGTTCGTATCATTTTCGCAAATTTTAAGTAGACCATCTAGGCCTGCATCTGGTGGCGGAAATATCGTAACCGTAACAGTTGCAGACGCATCTTCACAAAATGTGTTTTCACTTAAGACGGTATAGGTGTATGTTTCTTCAGAATCAAGAGCTGGGTTATAAACACCAGTTCCACTGTTTAATGCAGGTGACCAAGTTCCGCCTAATTCAGGCGTACCTCCTAAACTTTCAAAAAGGTCAAAGGTGTCTGTTTCATTTTCGCAAATCTCAATAGAGCCATTTGTTCCTGGATCGGGTGCGGTTGCAAAATTTACTGTTACTGCAGCCGAGGCATCTTCACAGGCAGGGATGTTACTTGCAATCGTATATGTGTATATTCCTTCGGCATCCAAATTGGGATCAAATATACCAGATCCACTTGCAAGGGCTGGTAACCATATTCCTCCAGTTTCTGGAGTCCCGTTAAGACTATCAAAAAGGTCGTACGTGTTAGTGTCATTTTCACAAATTTCAAGTAAACCATCTAATCCAGCATCTGGTGGCGGTATAATAATGACGGTAACCGTAGCTGAGGCGTCTTCACAAAATGCATTTTCGCTTAAAACGGTGTATGTGTAGGTTCCTTCGGAATCAGTAGCTGGATTATAAACACCAGTTCCACTGTTAAGAGAAGGTGACCAAGTGCCTCCAAAATCTGGTGTACCTCCTAGACTATCAAAGAGGTCAAATATATCTGTCTCATTTTCACAAATCTCAATAGAACCATTGGTTCCTGCATCTGGAGCGGGCGCCAAAGTGACGGTTACTGTAGCCGATGCATCTTCACAAGCAGGAACGTTACTTATAATGGTATAGGTATAAATTCCTTCAGAATCTAAACTGGGATTAAATATGCCAGAACCACTCGCAAGGGCAGGTGACCATGTCCCGCCAGTTTCGGGAGTTCCGTTTAAACTGTCAAAAAGGTCGTATGTATTGGTATCGTCTTCGCAGATTTCAAGTAGACCATCTAATCCAGCATCTGGTGGCGGTATAATAGTGACGGTAACCGTAGCAGACGCGTCTTCACAAAATGAATTTTCGCTTAAAACCGTGTACGTGTAGGTACCTTCTGAGTCTAATGAAGGATCAAAAATACCAGTACCACTGTTGAGTAAAGGTGACCAAGTTCCTCCCAAGTCGGGAGTGCCACCTAAACTATCAAAGAGGTCAAACGTATCTGTTTCATTTTCACAAATTTCTATAGAGCCATTAGTTCCTGCATCTGGAGCAGGTGCCAATGTTACCGTAACCTCTGCACTTGCCTCTGGACAGGTAGGGCTAGTTATAGTATAAGTATAAACGCCTTCTAGATCAACAGCAGCATTAAAAATACCAGAACCACTCGCCAGTGTTGGAGACCAAGTTCCACCGGCTTCGGGTGTTCCATTTAGGCTATCAAAAAGATCGTAGGTGTCGGGATCGTTCTCACAAATTTCAAGTAGACCATCTAAACCGGCATTGGGAGCTTGTATAATAATGACGGTAACGGCAGCTGTAGCATCTTCACACAAAGGGTTATCACTTAAAACGGTATAGGTGTAAGTGCCTTCGCTATCAACAGATGGATCAAATATACCAGGACCACTTGCTAATATTGGAGACCAAGTTCCTCCAGTTTCGGGTGATCCATTTAGGCTTTCAAAAAGGTCGAAAGTAGTAGCGTCATTTTCACAAATTTCAAGTATCCCATCGGTTCCTGCGGAAACTTGATCTATAATTTCAACGGTTACTGCTAGTCTGGATGTGCTTTCGCATGGCGGATCAATGGTAGTCGCAAAGTAGGTATTGCCGTCAACTAATGGTGTACTGAGGCTTAATGGAGATGCTGAAGATAATGAAAAATACCAATTATTGATTCCTGAAGCGACCAAATCTGCCACAGTAGGTACGTTTTCAGCATTTGCACAAAACTGTTGATTGGAGTCTCCTGTTGGAATGGGCACCACCCCAACCGTTACAAACACGGCTAATCTTGATGTTCTGCAATCGCCATTGGGATTAGATTGATCGGCATAGTAAATGGTTTCGTCTGTTAAAACAGTATTCGATCCCAGCGGAGAACCTCCCGATGACATAAGATACCATTGTACATCGTTGCCAATAACTTCTAAATCGGCAATTGTGGCTTCTAGTGGATCTTCAACGCATACACCTTGAAAATTCAACCCAATTGGAGCGTTTAAAATAGTGACTGTGACGCCTTGTCTTGAGCCACAATCACCAGTGGCATTGTCGGCAAAGTAAGTGACCCCATTTATTAAAGAGTCTAAGTCTTCTAGAGGCGTTGTAGAAGTTGCTGAATCGAACCAAGCAAGTCCACCGCCATTATCTGTAGCTTCTAAATCTGAAATTAATAGGGATTCAATGTTACAGAATACTTGAGAGGTATCCGTCACTGTAGGACACTGCGCAAAGCTTTCCGTAGGAATAATCAAACATAACGTTAGAAAAATAGTTAAATTTAAAAAATAGCGTGTCATTTAAGTTTCTCTAGGATCTTACTTAGTATAGGTTCTTATCTTATCGTGTTAATCGCTCTAGGTCGCTCATGTTTATGTGTTACTAAGATGCCTTAGGAATCAAATAATTACAAAACAAATCTTATCAAAAACACGATGAAACGTCAATTTGTCCGATTAACAGATGCTAAATATAGGTAATTATCCGTTAATCTGTAAAAAAAACCACTTTATCTAGTGTTAATTTATTTGAGTAGTGTTAGAATTCTTATCATAAATGAATAACATTACAGCTATATTCTCATAAATACCGTTACGACGCATATACTTAAATGTAAAACCGAATGTAGTTGTAGCTTCATTATTGTCGAGGTCTTTAAGTCCATTTTTATTGAAGCGACGCAGTAAATCAAAATTCATTGCAAAACCTACAGCAGTAGATTTACTCAAGCCGTTACTTATGTTATAGTTATAAGGTAATGGATAAAGGAGATTTAATATTTTAAATCGCTTTTCTGCAACGGCACCTTCTTGAGGTATATTTTTAGCGTCGAGCACGACCAGTTGGATTTCAGTTTTAGACACTTCTTTCAGTAAGAGTGTTGTGCTGGCCAGATATACGCCAATCTTATCACTTTCTAATATGACGTAGTTTTTGACCTTAGATTTAAGGAGCTCCTTTAAATCGTCAGTGTTAAACGTACCATCTTTATTGACAGGGATAAAACTTGTTCCAGGAAGGATACTATCAATGATTGATTTTTTCTGAATATGGTTATTATCGTAAAGGCAAATAATATTCGCGTCTTTTGTTTTTAAATAGTCTAAAACTTTTATACGCATAAGCTCTTCCGAAGGGAGTCCTTTGACAATAAAATTTTCAGTGATTCCTTTATTTTTATATGTGAATGAAACTACATCGATAGCGTCATTTAAATCATCTTCTGATTTTAGTTTTTCAATAGGGTACATGAAAAATTGAGAGTAATCGTCAACTATGGAGTCTGAGATGGGTTCTAAATACGATTCGTCTGCAACCAGCTGTAATTTTCTATTCGGAAAAATTTTGACGACCGAATCAATCGCCTTTTCCATACCTAAGTAGTAATCGTCCCTAATGTCTTTGTTAAATGCTGAATTGGCATCTGACCATACCACGGTAATTGTTCTCAAGTCAGCTTTAGCATCTGCTTCAGTCGTTGAAAGCCCATTTTCTGCAGATGATGCTGTAATTGGAGTATTTCTTTTGATGTTTGTAGGCATTTTAATGATGCTTCCTTCGATGACCGTCTCTTTGATATTAGGATTTAGTATAACAAAGTCATCCATTGTCATGTTCGCTTGTTTTGCCAGACCATACAGTGTTTCTTGTGGTTTGATGGTGTAGTATTCAAAACCCTTATCTTGTTTTGGTGGCTTTATAGTTGTAGAATCTTTAACGGGTGTTACGGCGTTTTCCGTTGGAGTTTGCGTGAGCGCAACAACTTCCTCTTCCTCTTCTTTTGAAACAACTTGCGTTTTTTCTGGATCTAATTTTTCCTCTTTAATAGTATCTTCGGAAACTTTCTTTTCTAAAACTGCTACTTCCGTAGTAGATACATTTTGGTTCAGGCTGGTTTTAATTTTTGTGTCATATCTTAACATTGGAATAATCTCAGGATTGAGTTGTTCAAGTTCTGAAATTGTCATATTGAAACGCTTTGAAAGTCCGTACTTCGTATCACCACGTTGAACGATATAGAAGGCGTTTGTCGTATCTGCTGTATTTTTTTCGACCACTAATTTTTGCCCAACCTCAAGATCATCACCTATAAGGTTTTTGTTGAGTGCTTTTAATTGATCTACCGAGGTGTAATAACGTCTGGCAATCATACTCAAGGTTTCATATTTTTCAACGGTATGAAACGTGTCTGATCTATTTGAAGATGTCGTGGTCCTAGTTGCTACTGTTTGACCTGACGATCCTTGCTTAGGAATAGTTATCGTTTGTCCTGCCATAAGCATTCTCACAATCTCAGGGTTGGCCGATTCCAATTGCGCAATAGAGACTTTAAAGCGTTTTGATAAGCCGTATTTTGTGTCTCCTTTATTTACAAAATAAGTTGAGGAATTTGAAGTATTAATTTGAGTGTTAACCTGTCCTTTGTTGGGAATAGTCAGTGTCTCTCCTATGATGATAACGTCTCTCGATCCAGAATTGGCTTGAAAGATAGCTTCCATAGAGACACCATAACGTAAAGAAAGGCGATATACGTTATCTCCCTTAACTACTTTATGGCTCACAGTATTAGTTTGTGCGTCTACTGTTTGGAAGGTCAAAAAGAGTACTACTAGAAGACGAATTGTAGTTTTAATAGCAGACAACTTCAAGGGATTTTAATTAATTAACAGATAAATATATTTAATTGCGCTAAGATAATGCGCACTATGCTTTTGAATTATCAAAGGGTTATTAACAAACACTAATTTCACTTAATTGTTAGTTAATATTCTGAAGTAAAATGGAATTTGATACTAGGATACTTTTGTTGCGTCATTTGTAGCGAGAACGGTGAATCTGCTAAAAACACCAACTGTTTTCGTTTATCCTTAGCCAAGAAGCGCTGCTTTACCCTCAAAAACTCTTTGTAGACCTCACTTTTAGGATTGTCGGTTTCTATCCAACATGCTTTATGGACATTGAGGTTCTCATACGTACATTTGGCACCATATTCATGTTCGAGACGGTATTGAATAACCTCATATTGTAAGGCTCCAACAGTACCAATCACTTTCCTGCCATTGAGTTCAAGGGTGAAAAGTTGTGCGACACCTTCGTCCATAAGTTGATCAATGCCTTTATTGAGTTGTTTTGATTTCAAGGGATCGGCATTATTGATGTATCTAAAATGTTCAGGAGAGAAACTTGGGACACCTTTGTAGTTTAGAACTTCTCCTTCCGTTAGTGTATCTCCAATTTTAAAGTTTCCAGTATCTTGTAGACCAACAATGTCTCCAGGAAAGGAAATATCGACAATTTCTTTTTTCTCAGCAAAAAACGCATTCGGACTTGAAAATTTCAATTTCTTGTCATGTCTTACGTGTAAATACGGTGTATTCCGTTTGAATTCGCCAGAGACAATTTTTATAAAGGCCAGACGATTTCTATGGTTAGGATCCATATTGGCATGAATCTTAAAGACAAAGCCTGTAAACTCTTTTTCGGTAGGTTTCACTAAGCGCTCTTCACTTTGCTTTGGCCTTGGTTTTGGCGCGATGTCTACAAAACAATCTAAAAGTTCACGAACACCAAAATTATTAAGTGCAGAACCAAAAAAAACAGGCTGTAATTTTCCGTCGAGATAATCGTCCTTATCAAATTGCGGATAGATACCTTCTACGAGTTCAATTTCCTCTCGAAGCGTATTAGCTGCTTTTTCACCAACTAATGTATCCAATTGAGAAGAGGAAAGATCATTGATTTCAATTGTGTCTTCAATATCTTTTCTACTATCGCCACTAAAAAGATTAAGATTTTTCTCCCAAATATTATAGATACCTTTAAAATCATAACCCATCCCGATAGGAAAACTTAAGGGCACTACTCGTAATCCCAATTTTTGTTCAATTTCATCTAAGAGGTCAAAAGCATCCTTTCCTTCACGATCCATTTTGTTAATAAACACAATCATTGGGATGTTGCGCATTCTGCAAACTTCAACCAGTTTTTCAGTTTGCTCCTCAACACCTTTGGCAACATCAATGACGACGATGACGCTATCTACGGCTGTTAAGGTTCTAAACGTATCTTCGGCAAAATCCTTGTGACCAGGTGTGTCAAGAATGTTGATTTTTATGCCATCATACTCAAACGCCAAAACAGATGTCGCTACTGAAATCCCACGCTGACGTTCAATTTCCATAAAATCACTGGTAGCCCCTTTTTTGATCTTATTACTTTTTACCGCTCCAGCTTCTTGAATAGCACCACCAAATAACAATAACTTTTCGGTCAAAGTCGTTTTTCCAGCATCGGGATGCGAAATGATTCCAAAGGTTCGTCGTCTATTGATTTCTTTTATAAAACTCATAGTGTTTTTTAGTAGCCGCAAATATAATTCTATTAATGAGAACTATTAAACTCTTAATCTATTATTATAGCTACTAATATCGATTGTTGGCTCATGCTTTTCACATGGAAGATAGAGGGGGTAATTGTCGAGGAATTTAAAATTTCAAGACTGATGTTTTCTTCGGAAATTTGCCCAAATACATAACTGTTCTATTAAATAAAAGTTAAAAGCTAGCTATTTTTAAAGAGCAACTTTATTTCTAACCAAATTGTAGATTTTAGTTGTTATTTTTGTGACCTATGAATGAAGAACGTGTAATTCTTGTTAACGAAAACGATGAGCAAATTGGAACTATGCCAAAAATTGAAGCTCATGAAAAAGCCTTATTGCATCGCGCCTTTTCGGTATTTGTCTTTAATGACAATAATGAATTGATGTTGCAACAACGCGCTAAACATAAATACCATTCGCCGTTACTCTGGACCAATACCTGCTGTAGTCATCAACGGGTTGGTGAAACCAATTTACAGGCGGGAAAACGACGATTAATGGAAGAGATGGGCTTTGAAACCGAACTTCGAGAAACCATCTCATTCATTTATAAAGCGCCTTTTGATAATGGCTTGACAGAGCATGAGTTTGATCATGTTATGGTAGGGAATTTTATCAAGGAACCTAAAATCAATCCTGATGAGGTCGAGGCTTGGAAATGGATGCCCCTTGACGCTGTCAAAGAGGATATTGGAGCCAACCCAAAAATCTATACAGAGTGGTTTAAAATCATATTTGATAAATTTTACGAGCACATAAATATAGAAAAGACATAAGTCGTTTTAATTAAATTATTGAACTTAGAATAAAACTAAAAAGTTATGAGAGTAACAGTACACAGAAAAGCTCATTTTAATGCCGCGCATCGTCTTTATCGAAAAGATTGGAGCTTTGAGAAGAATCATGAGATCTTCGGAAAATGTAATAACCCAAACTATCATGGTCATAATTATGAACTCATTGTTAGTGTTACTGGAGAAATCGATAAAGAAACAGGTTATGTAATCGATATGAAAGTGTTGAAGGACATTATCAAATCAGAGGTTGAAGATGCTTTTGATCATAAAAATTTAAGTGTGGAGGTATCTGAATTTGAAAATCTAAACCCCACTGCCGAAAATATTGCTGTAGTCATTTATGATAAAATCAAACCGAAACTTAATAAGAATTTCGACCTCGAAATAACGTTATATGAAACCCCAAGAAATTTTGTAACCTATTCTGGAGAATGAAAGTGCACCTCTATCCACTCAAGTTTCAACCAATACTCAAAGATAAAATTTGGGGAGGTGATAAGTTGAGAACGCTTCTCCATAAAGACTCTGCAACATCAAATGTTGGCGAAAGCTGGGAAATTAGTGATGTTGAAGGCGATACCTCCATAGTAAATAATGGAGCATTGAAAGGACAGTCATTAAGGCAATTACTGGAAACGTATCAAGCCGATTTATTAGGGGCTAAACATTATAATACCTTTGGAAATAAATTTCCATTGCTCATCAAGTTTATTGATGCCAAGGATGATTTATCCATCCAATTACATCCTAATGACGAGTTGGCTGAAAAGCGTCACAATTCCTTCGGAAAAACAGAAATGTGGTATGTGATGCAGGCTGATAAAGATGCCAATTTGATTGTTGGGTTTAATCAAGACATGACACCTAAAAAGTATCTTAAGCATCTTGAAGATAAAACGCTTACCGATATTCTTAATTTTGACAAAGTAAAAACAGGCGATACGTACTTTATTGAAGTTGGTAGAGTCCATGCCATAGGCGCAGGGGTTTTGTTGGCAGAAATTCAACAAACCAGTGATATTACTTATAGGGTGTACGATTGGGATCGTGTTGATGCTGAAGGCAAGGGGCGAGAATTGCATAATGAACTTGCTATCGATGCGTTTGATTTTAATATGCCTGACGATTTTAGAGTGGCATATGATACGACAGAAAATAGGGCTAACGATATGGTAAGTTGTCCTTATTTTACAACAAAGCTGCTTCATGTGACCGATGCGGTCTTAAAAATAAATACTAAAGATTCGTTCTTTATTTACATTTGTGTCGATGGTGAAGCCTTAATTGAAACCGAACACACTTCCGAATTTTTAAAACAAGGCGAAACGCTTTTAATGCCTGCCTCGATTGAGACGTATAAAATAACCTCTTCTAATGCAAAACTATTAGAAGTTTATGTTTAATTTTGCGCCAAATAAATTTTAAGATTATGGCAAATGTTAGAGACCTAAAAAAAGACATCAATTTCGTTTTAGGAGATATTATTGAAGCAGTTTACGTTTGGGAATACAATAACACCGATAAAGACTCAAAAAAGAGTGAAGCAATTATTGATGAGGCCATTGTGACCTTTGATGAGTTAATCGTGAAGGTGAACCAAAAAGACGTTGAGAATAAAAAGGCTCATTTTAAAGCAATCCAAACCGAACTTGAAGTTAAGGGAAGAGCGCTGATTGAAAAATTGAATAAATTAAGTTAATTTATTTTTAGCGTTGCAGATACGACAATCTCTATTATATTTGCAAGGCTAAAAAAGCCGATGTAGCTCAGCTGGCTAGAGCAGCTGATTTGTAATCAGCAGGTCGTGGGTTCGAGTCCCTCCATCGGCTCAATTATGTTTAAAAGTCTTGATCTTTGTGATTGAGACTTTTTTGTTTCCAGTATCTAAAAGATATGACTTGTCATATTATATAAAAATAATCGAGCGGTGGTAGCCATGAGAGACAGTGTTGAGTAATTATAAAAAAATTCCCAACCATTAAAGTTGGGACGTCTTTAGAAAATGAATTGTGTGTTATTCCGCTTGTCGCTCGTCGATAAGTGCTTTGAGCTCAACACCATATTTTGAAGTCTTAATATCGTCTTGAAGTGCGTCATAAATCTTTTTCAAGAAATTTATGCTTGTATTCGATACTTCGCTAATCGCCAAATAAGGAGCGACTTGGCTATCGGCATGATTCACCGCAAAGTTTATGGTGTATAAATATTTGCGCTTAAGGAGTTTGTTGTATTCGGTTTCGAAGGAAGTGCCAATACTATCCTTTGCCATTTGACCTTCTATGCGGTTTTTAATAAGGTTTAAATGTTCATCATTAAATCTTGACATAATGACCAGATATTCCTCAAGCGTCTCTTGCTGTTTTGATCCCTTGATTTTTGCATCGAAATTAAAGTTTTTTAATGTCGAGCTAATTTCCGTAGTACCCTTATCGGCAAAAAAGACAACAGTGCCTTCATCATTATCATTTTTATCAAGTTTAAGAAATAGAATCTCTGGCTCTGCTAATTGCGAATGCAATTCAAAACTAGAACTTCCGTTGACGTCCATTGAATCTATTGTAACCATCACACTATCCTGTTGACGTTGCAAATACACTTTCCCTTTTTTAAGCCCTTTGACCTGACCTTTCAAGGTAAAGTCGTGTTGTTTATCATTTCCGCAGGAAAAAATAGAAAGTGCTATGAATAGAGCGATAAAATGCTTCATGGGATATTGATTTTAAGGAGCGCAAATATGCTATAAATATTTGTGAATTACTAGCCTGCCGCAGCTAATTGCATCAAAATAGTACAGCCAATGGCAGCAATGGTTCCTACTGCATATCCAAACACCGCAAGGAGTACACCAACAGTTGCTAATGACGGGTGAAATGCCGACGCTACGATAGGAGCAGAGGCGGCTCCGCCAACATTGGCTTGGCTTCCCACTGCTAAAAAGAAGTATGGAGCTTTGATGACTTTTGCGACGCCAATAAGTAATAATGCGTGGATGCTCATCCAGACTATACCGATGGCGATAAGCCCTACATTATCGAATATTAGGGTTAAATCCATTTTCATACCAATAGTGGCGACGAGAATATAAATGAATACACTTCCAAATTTACTTGCTCCGGCGCCTTCATAGTTTTTGGCTTTGGTAAATGAAAGGCCTATGGCGATAAGTGTGGCGATGCTGATCATCCAGAAGAAAGATGATCCTAAAAAGGTGAAAATGTTTCTTGTGGTAGGCGATTCGATTCCTGAAACAACATCACTAAAAAAGGGCGCTAAAAAACCAGCACAAAGATGCGCTAAGCTTACTGATCCAAAAGCAATGGCTCCAATAATCATGATGTCGGTCAATGACGGATTGCGTTTAACTTTTTCTGAAAATGCTGACACGCGTTCTTTAAGATCTTCAATCGCCGAAATATCAGCTTTAAGCCATGTATTAATGCGGTTACGTTTCCCAATCCCTATTAAAATTATGGCCATCCAGATATTGGCGACGACGATGTCAACAAATACCATGGCACCATATTTAGCTTGGTTATATTGGTAAATCTCAAGCATGGCTGTTTGGTTGGCGCCACCACCAATCCAACTACCCGCTAAGGTTGATAATCCTCTCCATACGGCATCTGGACCTGCGCCACCAACAGTTTCTGGAGAGATTGCTGCAATTAAAAGTATTGCAATGGGTCCTCCAATCACAATGCCTATAGTTCCTGTGAAAAACATGACCAATGCCTTCCAGCCCAAATTAAAAACGGCTTTAAGATCAATGCTCAATGTCATTAAGACCAATGCGGCTGGCAACAAATAGCGACTGGCGACGTAGTAGAGGTTTGAGCTGTTTTCAGTAATAGTACCATTTTCTGTAACGGTTTGCCATTCTGGGGAAATCAATCCGCTAGTGGTTAAAACGGCAGGAATCATATAGGCCATAAATAAGCCAGGAACAATTTTATAGAATTTTGGCCAGAATCCTGTTTTAATTGATTCGGTTAAAAATACAAACCCAAGCGAAAGCATTAAGAGTCCAAATACAATCGTGTCGTCTGTAATTAAAGGCGTGTTATCCATGGTGTGCAGTTCTTATACCTCGCAAAATACCAAAATTAAAGCGCATAAAAAAAGCGACTTGATTTAAGAGTCACTTAGATTGTTTTTTTTTAGCTTGGGAGTCCTATTGTGTTGTTTAAGTTCCTGCATGAGCATCCATTCAATTTGTCCGTTCGTACTTCTAAATTCATCAGAAGCCCACTTTTCAATTGCGGTCATCATATCTTCGTTGATACGTAATGCGAATGCTTTTTTCTTAGCCATGTTTTAGTTTTATGACATTCCCGATAGCGGCCACGAGATGATGCGTTTAGTTTTTGTTGAATACAAAAAGAGCCAAAATAACGCCAATGATGACACCTATGAGGGAGCCAAATACAATACTTAGCGCGACGTTGCCAATTATAGCACCAGTGCTCACGCCAATACTGGTGCCAAATGAGCTACCGATTGCAATACTATAAATCTGATTTTTATTCATTCTAATGATTAAGTGTTCCAGTGTTGAGCACTGGAGATGCATCTTTATCTCCGCACAAAATGACCATTAAGTTACTTACCATGGCGGCTTTACGTTCGTCATCTAAATCTACGATATTCTTTTTGCTCAATTCATTGAGAGCCATTTCGACCATACTCACAGCGCCTTCTACAATTTTATGACGTGCTGCTACGATCGCAGTTGCTTGCTGTCGCTTGAGCATGGCATTTGCAATTTCATTGGCATAGGCCAAATACCCGATTCGAGCCTCAAGGACTTCAATACCAGCAATCGTCAAACGCTCATCTATTTCTTTTTCTAAGGCAGTGCTTACTTCATTAACGCTAGAACGCAATGTGATATCCTCATCCATGCCTTCATCTGCAAAATTATCGTATGGATACATGCTTGCTAATTTACGAACCGCAGCATCGGTTTGAACGCGAACAAAGTTTTCATAGATGTCTACATCAAAAGCAGCTTTATAGGTGTTTTTAACCCGCCATACTAAAATGGTACTGATCATTACAGGGTTACCAAGTTTATCGTTAACCTTTAAACGCTCACTATCAAAATTCCTAGCACGTAATGAAATCTTCTTTTTGGTATAAAACGGATTGACCCAATAAAAGCCATTCTTTTTTACGGTACCTATATACTTTCCGAAGAGCAACAATACACGAGACCCATTTGGTTGCACCATAATAAAACCTGGAGCAATAAAGAATGAAATTAGGATGGTAACCAAGAAAATTGGAGTCTTCAAAGCGATCATTGCGGCGATACTTCCAAAGAATAGGATACAGAATATTAGCAACATAAGATATCCATTGGCGGGAACAATTATTTTCTCTTCTTTCATTGGTTTTGGTTTAGATCAATTGATTTAATATGATATTATTTTGATATCAAATATATATCAATTATTTTTAGCTTGCAAATCGAGTTTGGCACACCATTTGCTTAGTTAATGATGTAAGCGATTATGAAGATGTTAGTAGAGGAGTGATTACCTCGCATAATGGAGTAACGTTTACAATTTGGTTGGTTAGTTAGTGAAAACGCATCTCGTTCTTGAGATGCGTTTTTCTTTTTTACTAGAGTGAGTGTCAGCGTTAATTCTGAATAAAATTAGTGACGATACTTATAAGGTCTTCTGAAATTGGTCTAAACGATTCATTGTAAGATTTTGAATTTTCCAAGGTATCACCTTCGATTATAAATAAAACATGGTTCATGTTTTCAATAATCTCAATTTGAGCATCATTAGAAGCTTCTTTTAATAATGTTGCCTCATCTACAGATACTTGTAAATCTTTCGTTCCATTGATGATTAAGATTTTCATATCCAAGGTTTTAATAAGTTCCTGAGGATTGTATTGCATCCAATTCATGACAAACGGTTGCACATCTTTTCTAAATACAGAGGCTAAAGCGACAGGATAGTCACTGGTGAGTTTGCCTAGTTTTAAACTTTCAAAGGCCTTCTTTGTTCCTTCAATTAATGACGGATCCATGGCGCCAATTTGCTCGGTAATCACTTCATCAATAGTTTGCGCGGCACCTGCCATTGATAAAAAGCCGTCTGCACGATCTTTAGCCGCAATCATGCCTACTAAACTTCCTTGGCTGTGTCCAATGACATAAATTTCAGAAAATGTATCTTCATTCTTAAAATAATCAATAACCGAAACCGCGTCTGTTACAAAATCATCAAAGGAGATGTTAGGATCAATTTTATTTTTTAGTATTTGTTTTATAATACGCTTATCGTAACGAAAAGTCGCTATTCCGTTAGTAGTTAGACTTTGCGCTAGTTTTTTAAGCGCGTCATTATTCAAGAAATTCTGGTTCCCGTTTCGATCTGTAGGTCCAGAACCTGCAATGATAATGGCTAATTTTGGTTTTGTAATATTATTTGGCTTGAGCAGAGTGCCATCAATGAATTCGTTAATGGCGATATCCTGTTTGGCGTACGATAGATTCTGGGATGTAGCGTTAATAAAAAAGCAACATAGCAATATGCTTATATAATAGTTCATTGAATTGTATTTAATGTGATGAGCCTGTTTATCAAAGTTAATTAAAATTGATAACGTAATTGGTAGTTGTTTATGATGCTTTATAGAAATAAATCAAGTTATAGAAACATGCTTTTTATCGATGAAATACTTAATTTCGTCTTAAAATGTTAAAATTAAATGTATTTCATCGATTAATAATGTATTTTGACTTGATAATTCATTTACTGTTTTATATTTGACATGTACTAAAATTTGATTTTTAGTTCAATGGATTAATTAATTAATATTTGCATATGTGCAGAGTTAGTAACCCTAAATCGACCACGTATATAAAAAGCAAATTAGGAAAACCAAGGTTGAGGGACCTTGGTTTTTTCGTTTTATCATATTCCCTAATTATTGAATAGTTCTAAACGTTAAATTAATGCGTTCTCCAATTGTTTTCTTGGTCTTTGCAATTTGATGCAACCAATGATGCTGCATTTCACCTCGCATAACTAGTAGGCTGCCGTGATTTAAGTCAATTTTATGACGCTGATCTTTTAAGGTTCTGTGCTTAAAATGAAAGGGTCTGGTCTGGCCAAAGCTCATAGAAGCTATGATAGGATTTTCGCCCAGTTCCTTTTCGTTATCGGCATGCCAACCATTACTATCATTGCCATCACGATATAAATTAAGTAAGACGGTTGTGAATTGGTTATTGATTTCTGCTTCAATGTTTGATGTGATTTCTAACAATTCTGTGGTAAACCTATGAGGCGTCATAGTGATGTTCGAGTAGGAGTATGGCTTTTCATTATTTGCATACAATGCTGTCAATCTGGGTTGCTTATAAGTCTTTCCAAAGATTGTGATATCATCCTGTTGCCATGTGATTGTTTCTTTTAAGATTTTAAAATAATGGTCTGCAGTGCTAGAATCATAAAAATTTTCTATATAAAGTATCTCTGCATTTGGCAGTTTTAAAAGCGTTTTTTCTTCGGAAAATAAGTCCATTATTTAATTTTTATCTAAATTAGCTATATCATGAAGATTCACAAAATTTTAATCATTTTTGGAAGTGTTCTAACCTTTGCTTTTTCTATTCAAGATAAAAACGGGTTGCCAGAAGGCTTTGTTCACGTAAAAACGTTAATTCCAGATATTGACATTGAATTACGTTATTGGTCTGAACATAATTTTGTTGGTGATACTATTGATGGCTATCATGCTAATACGCTTATATTAACGAAGCAATCTGCCGAAGCCCTGAAAAAAGTTCAAGACGAATTACAACAGCAAAATTTATGTTTGTTGGTTTATGATGGCTATCGACCGCAACGTGCTGTAAATCATTTTATGCGCTGGGCAAAGGATTTAAACGACACCATCAATAAGGCAGAATTCTATCCAAATGTCGAAAAGCGTCACCTTTTTAGAGATGAGTATATCGCGACGCGTTCTGGTCACAGCCGCGGGAGCACTGTTGATCTCACCATTATAAATGGTCAAACCAATGAGCCACTGGATATGGGAAGTCCGTATGATTTCTTCGGAAAAGAATCTTGGGTTGGTCACACTGATCTTACCGAAACGCAGTTGGCCAATCGCAAGTTACTGCAAAACGTTATGCTGAAACATAATTTTAGGAATTATCCGAAGGAGTGGTGGCACTTCACGCTGCGTTGGGAACCGTTTCCTAAAACGTACTATGATTTCGAGATTGATGATGACTAGTGATCCAATTTCTTGAGATGCATCTGGGTTACTATAATTTCAATTCGCAATAATGAGTTTACCACTGTGGGTTAGATTTTAAGGGATGAATTAATAGCATTATGAAAAAAACCTTACAAGTATTAAATGGTGTTGCTTTTGTTGCTACCATTTTTATGAATTATCTTTCCAATACAGGCATGATGAACAACACGACCATTGGTGAAATTTCAAAAGGTCTTAACACCTTGTTTACGCCTGCTAGTTATGCCTTTTCTATTTGGGGTTTTATTTATTTACTGTTATTAGGTTTTGCTATCTACCAAGGTAGAAGCTTGTTTGTCAAGGTTCGCGATGATGCATTTGTACTCAAAACAGGATGGTGGTTTATCATGTCTTGCATCGCTAACAGTATGTGGGTGGTAAGTTGGATATATGAATACACAGGCTTGTCCTGTTTCTTTATTTTTCTGTTATTAATTTCTCTTCTAAAAATTATCTGGAACAACCGCATGGAGCTCTGGGATGCACCAATAACTATCATTGCATTTTTATGGTGGCCGTTCGTGTTTTATAGCGGTTGGGTTACGGTGGCAAGTATAGCGAATGTATCTGCATATCTTGTAAAAATAGGATGGAACGGCTTCGGCCTTTCAGCAGAAACATGGACCTTAGTGATGATTCTCATCGCAATGCTCATAAACCTTGCTGTTACATGGACTCGAAATATGCGAGAATTTGCATTGGTAGGTGCTTGGGCTTTAGTAGCAATAGGCAATGCCAATTTTTCTTCGGAAACTTTAATTGCTTACACCGCTTTTGCTGCCGCAGGACTATTAGTGATTAGTAGCGGTATTCATGGTGCCAAAAATCATGAGACCAATCCTTTTATTAAATTTCAGCAGTATAGAAATAATCGTTGATTTTCCTTATTTATCTTACAAAGCCAAGCTACCCATTAAAATAGCCTTACATTTGTGGCCAACATAAAATGACGCTTAATACACAGAAGGTCATTTAAACACTAATTTGACCAAACTTTATATATGTCATTTAAAAACTTAGGCCTATCTGAGCCTTTGCTAAGAGCTATTAGTAAAAAAGGATACGAAACTCCAAGCCCGATACAAGAAAAAGCAATTCCGCCAGTTTTAGAAGGGCGAGATGTTTTAGCATCGGCACAAACAGGTACGGGTAAAACAGCAGGTTTTACGTTGCCTTTACTACATTATTTATCTGAAAACCCAAAGGCTAAATTTAGACCAATTCGTGCATTGATTTTGACACCAACACGTGAACTTGCTGCGCAAGTTTACGAAAGTGTTAAAGAATACAGTGAGTTTTTGGATATTAGAAGTGCTGTTATTTTTGGAGGCGTCAATCAAAAACCACAAGTGGCAACCTTGAGACGTGGCGTGGATGTATTGGTGGCAACTCCAGGACGTTTATTGGATTTACAAAATCAAAATTTACTTGGCCTTAGTCGTGTAGAAGTCTTTGTACTTGATGAGGCCGATCGTATGCTCGACATGGGTTTTTTAAGAGATATCGAACGTGTGATGAAATTAATGCCAGACAAACGTCAAAACTTGATGTTCTCGGCAACGTTTTCAAAAGATATCAGGAAATTAGCGAATACCATTCTTAATAATCCTGTACAAGTGGAGGCAACTCCCGAAAACACAACGGTTGAGGCGATTTCTCAAAAAGTATATCGAGTAGCCAAAGGAAAAAAGACCGATTTGATTATCAAGCTTATTTCCGAAGGGCAATGGAAACAAGTTTTGGTGTTTACACGTACCAAACATGGCGCGAACAAACTCACCAAGAAAATGATCTCGGCTGGCATTAGTGCCGCGGCCATTCATGGCAATAAAAGTCAAGGTGCAAGAACTAAAGCACTTTCAGGTTTTAAAAGTGGAAGTGTTCGGGTTATGGTGGCAACCGATATTGCTGCCCGTGGATTAGATATTCCACTACTGCCACATGTTGTCAATTTTGAATTACCTAATATTTCCGAAGATTACGTACATCGTATCGGTAGAACAGGTCGTGCTGGCGCTGACGGACGAGCATTATCATTGGTAAGTGCAGATGAGACATCTTATTTACGGGATATCGAGAAGTTAATTGGTGAAAAGATCGAAGTTGAGATTGTTGAAGGATTTGAGCCCGATCCCAACGCTTCTACCGAACCTATCAAGCAAGGGCAAGGCAGACGAGGTGGTGGCAACAGACAGCGAGGTCGCAATTCTAACTCAAGACATTCTGGAGGAAATAGGAGTAGTGCCAATAGAAATAAAAGCAGTAACTCTAGAGGTCGTAATGATCGTAGAAATTAATTGAACATCGAGTTTTAGTATTTATGATGACTATGACACCACGTCTTAGAAATAAAATTATCGAGGTTTGTAATCATAAAATTAAGCAAAAAGGTGATCAGGTAGGTATTTCATTTTATGCTTTTTTTAAAAACCAAAATGATACACCAGAGTTATTGCTGGAGGCTGCCACATGGTGGATCAAAACCCATCATTTAAACCATTTTGAGAAAGCAGTGAAAATTAAAAAACTTGTAGAGCACGTTTAATGGAAACTCAAAAAAACAATCCGCTTCACGGTATAAAATTAGAGCAGATCGTTACCGATTTGCAAGCTCATTACGGTTGGGAATACATGGGACATCAAATTAATATTCGTTGTTTTACGAGTGACCCTTCAGTAAAATCGAGTTTAAAGTTTTTGAGACGTACGCCGTGGGCACGCACTAAAGTTGAACAGATGTATCTCGATTATCTTAAAAAGAACAGCTAACTTAGTCTTCCTCTTCTTCAAAGTCAACGACGGTAGCATCAAATTCGGCATCCTTAAATTCGTCTCTACTCATCCAATATTCCGAAGTAATCATTGTATAGCTATTATCGCCATTTGCGCTTAGACTCCAAATTATGGATTCGGCCTCATCAAATGCCTCTTTGCCCGCTAATTGATCGGCAAACAAACGTTGAATTACATTATTATTGGCCAGGGTTACGTTTAAAGCTTTAAGCACATGGTCTTTTGTAATGTCTTTATTTGGTGATATTTCAAAAGTTACTATGGTAGCCTTTGCACTTGGAAATGTACCGTTGTATGCTTTGTGAAGTAATTGATTGACGTTAAATAACTTATGATGTAATGAAATTTCTGCGTATTCTTCGGAAATTTTATCAAGCAGCATATCATGTGACATCTGGTCAATTTGGTTGTCGTTTAAATCTTCAGAAAGCTTATAGCTCAATAGAATTGCTGCTGCTTCCGAAGGCTCAAAATCTGAAATTGCCATAAATAATAATTCGCACAATTCGTCCGCATTGGAACTCTCTGCACCTTCAAACCCAAATTCATCTAATAGTTTTATATAATCTTCTGTAGACCATGCATTACTTAGTTCGTCTACCGATTTTACACTATTAATTATGATATGATATTTCATGTGTTTACGATTTTGTTTGTTGATTTTCAGCCAAAAATTTAGCTAACTTCTTGCCTTTTTTTCGGTTTAGATAGCGACGCAAGATACCGCCTTTTACGTTGTTAACATCAAATTCAACGATAAATGCACGTTCATCAATATTGGCAACAAGACGATACATTTTCTTTATATCAATACGATTGATAATGGTATGGATAATATCGAAGTCTTGCTTTTCACCAGAATTTCCGAACCCTTTACGACCTTTATATAGAGTCATTCCTGCGCCTAAATCTGTGATGATTGCAGCCTCAATTTGAGCATATTTTTGGGAAACGATGGTGACACCAATAAAATCTTCAAAGCCCTCTATCACCAAATCGGTAACCTTGGCCGTGACGATATAGGTTAAAATGGAATACATAGCGACTTCAGTAGAAATCACAAGTGCCGTGACACCAAATAGAATAACATTAAAAACTAGAATGACCTTTCCAATACTAATTCCGAAGCGATCATTAATAAACACACCTAAAATTTCAGATCCGTCAAGTACCGACCCGTTTCTAATGGCAATGCCAATTCCAGCACCAAGAAAAAGTCCGCCAAAAATGGAGATTAAAAATTTATCTTCGGTGATGATTTCGAAATTTTCAAAGTGAATAAATACCGCTAGGCCAGCAATACTTATGATTGATTTTATTACAATACGCTTGGAAACGGTATAGTATCCCAGTATTAAAAATGGAATACTTAACAGGAGTAATAGGTACGATATATTAATCTCAACCTGCGTTTTTATTAACAGTGCGACACCTGTCACGCCACCATCTAAAAAACCGTTTGGCAATAAGAAGGCTTTCAATCCTATACTCGCTAGAATGATACCAATGAAGATTTGAAAATACTCTGAAAATGATTGGTAAATGCGTGTGCGTTTTGAGAGCATTTTAATTGATTCTTTTTTGCTGAAATATACTATTTATGAATTCTAAACCAATAGGAAGGGACTCACGCCAAAATTCCCAAGTATGGCCACCATCACGCATTCTAAATTCATGCGGAATTTTATGTTTAATAAGTTCGATATGGAGTTGTGAATTTCCAATTGTCAAAAAATCATCATCGCCACAGTCGAAGTATATGCCTACGGTTTTGAGTAATTCGGCATCTTTAGAATTGACTAATCTGAGCACATCATAGTCTTTTACGGGTTCGGTCAATCTATCTGCTCCAGTTTTACCCTTAGATGCAGGCGCAATTCTTCCAAAATAGCTATCAAATGATTGTTGATCTTCAGCGATGATTTCATCATCTGTAGAAATTCCAGCACTAAAGGCAGCACATGCTGAAAACATAGTATGGTATTTTAAAGCCAATCGTAAACTACCTGATCCTCCCATGGAAAGACCACTTATGGCACGTGAGGTTTTTTGAGATTTGATGCGGTAGTTCTTCTCAACGAACGGGATCAGCTCTGTAATAAACATATCTTCGTAGGGATAACTACCATCGTTTTTGTTCATATAAAGTCGATCGTCACCATCTGGCATGATGATGATCATAGGGTTAATTGTTTTTGATGCAATAAGTTGGTCTGTAATCGCTTTCATATCACCGCTCATAATCCAGTCTGTCTCATTGCCTGTAAATCCGTTTAATAAATAAATGACAGGGTAGTTTGTTTTTGAGTTATCGTAATTATCTGGCAAATAGACCGAGTACTTTATAGAAGTATTCAATAAGGCACTCTTCATTGAAAGACTTTGTAAGACTTTACTTTGCCCTAGGCAATTTACTGATACTAATAGAGCAAGCGCTAAAACAATAAAACTCTTCATGTCGTTAATTTTTATGATTTTAATGTTATAAATATCGATAAATTTTGCTCAAAGATATCAAATAAAACGGCTATTAATTTCGCAGTAATTCTTATCTAATGACGGGGTCATCTCAATTGCCGTAGGCCTTCATAAACGACGATTCCAACTGCATTTGCTAAGTTTAAACTTCGAATATGCGCGCTGTATAGCGGAATTTGATATAACTGGGTTTTATAATCAGCAATAAGAGATTTTGGTAGCCCGACAGATTCTTTTCCGAAGATTAAAAAGAGATCTTTTTCAAAAGGAATATCCCAATGGGATTTAGTGCCATGGCTTGAAAAAAATACGAAATGTTTATTCAGATTTATATTAAAAAAATCATCGATAGATGCATAGATTGAAACATCAAGATGTTGCCAATAATCTAATCCTGCACGTTTGAGACGACTACTGCTCAATTCAAAACCGAAGGGTTTGACCAAGTGGAGTTTCGAGCCTGATGCTAATGCAAGCCGACCAATATTGCCAGTATTGTTGGGTATTTCAGGTTCGAATAATACAATGTTTAGGGCCATAAAAAGATAAAAGCCTAAATTATGAAATTTAGGCTTTTAATCACTACAAAATAAAATTGATATTATCCATTTTGTTGTTTTTTAATCGTCTTTTTATCGATATCAAACTCGTTAGTCTTTATTTTTTTAGCAATACCTTCTGGATTAGTTGGTGTCGTTTGTTCTGTTTTTCGCTCAAACTTTTTGTTGTCTTTTATAATTCCCATAATATTCTGTTTTATTAATTCTAGCTTAAATTAATAAAATAGAATTTTATTTCTTTTAAATCTATATTAAAGTATGTTAGGTAAGTGTTAAAAAAAGCTGTGATTGAAGCCATACCTATTTAAAATTAATGATCCTGTAGATCAATTATGACTTTACTAATGTTCTTTTAATTTCCGAAAACCATTTACCTAACCTAAAAGTTTGACTTGATCTAAATGGCTTTGGCAATTTAAGATGTTCCTCTTTTTATGACAGGAACAGAAAATAAGCTCTTTGAGATTTATTTTTGAATCCTTTGATTATAAACTCATCTTGACTTTTTCTATTTCCTAAAAAATGACTAAAATTCGCTCATATTTCAGCAATTTTTTCACTCGTAGCGATGCTATGATTTTCAAAAATAGTTTCATCTGACCAAATTTTATCTCATTTTCGGTTAAAAACAAAAAGTCAAGATGAGTTCTATATGTAGAAATGCAATTTAATTGTTTTCTGTATTTAAAATGGCTTCTGTAAATTCGGAAATTTTAGCAACACCCTTATTAGTCAAATGCTTTATAAATGCACTCCCAATGATGGCGCCTTTTGCATGATGGGTTGCTTGGGTAAAAGTGTCATGGTCTGAAATCCCGAAGCCTATTATTTGCGGATTTTTTAAGTTCATATCTGCGATGCGTTTAAAATACGATGTTTGTTCATCTCCAAATCCTGAACTGCCTCCAGTAACGCTGGCACTGCTCACCATGTATATGAATCCTTCGGAAATAGAATCTATAAAATTAATACGCTCTACTGAGGTTTGAGGCGTTATTAGAAATACATTGATCAAACCATATTGTTCAAAAATGGATTTATACTGATCATGATAGACATCAACGGGCAAATCTGGAATGATAAGTCCGTCGATACCAAGTTCCTGACATTTTGCACAGAATGCTTCGACCCCATATTGTAGCATGGGGTTGAAATATCCCATTATTATTAATGGAATCGTTACGGTTTTGCGAATATCTTTAAGTTGATTGAAAAGAACATCGGTATTGATTCCATTTTTTAAGGCTTGGGTTGAACTTGCCTGTATGGTTGGCCCGTCGGCTAAAGGATCACTAAAAGGCAATCCGATTTCTATCATATCGGCACCATGTTTTTCAAGATTTTGAATGATAGTGATCGTATCGTTAAGGTTTGGATATCCTGCTGAAAAGTAGATGGAGAGTAATTTTTTATCTTCTTTTAGTTTTTGGTTTATTCTGTTCATGTTCTCGTCTCGCAAATGCGGGAGTTTTTTAATTAAACGATATGTTTTGATCCAGACCTTACAGGTTTTAAAAACCTGTGAGGTCTTTGTATTTGAGTTAGTGCGTTAAGGATGGAGGCATTTGTTGAAGCTCTCCCGATAGTTATCGGGAAGCGACTGCCGAGAGCCTGACTTTTTACTTGTACCTGCAAGGTTATAAAAACCTGGCAGGTACGAGTAAAAAGTAACGCCCACTTAGACATGCCCAGCACATGTAATCAGCACATTACAACTTAAAATAATCTATATAATTTTGTAAATCTTTATCGCCACGACCAGATAAATTAATCACCACGATATCGTTGGGTTTAAATTTTTTCTGATCAAAAATGGCTAAGGAGTGTGAGGTTTCAATCGCTGGAATGATACCTTCTAATTGACTCAGCTCCAAGCCTGCGATCATCGCTTCATCATCGGTAATAGAGATGAATTGGGCACGACCCGATTTGTACAAATGGGCATGCATTGGGCCAACACCAGGATAATCCAATCCTGCTGAAATGGAATAGGGCTCTGTGATTTGACCATCGGTGGTTTGCATTAATAAGGTTTTACTGCCATGAATAATGCCCTCACGACCCAGTACCGAAGTTGCTGCACTTTCACCACTATGAACGCCTTTTCCAGCAGCCTCAACCGCAATCAGTTTCACATCGGTATCTTCGAGATAATGGTAAAAAGCTCCAGCCGCATTACTGCCTCCGCCCACACAAGCAACGACGTAATCTGGTTTTGTAGTACCCTCTTTTTGCTTGAGTTGCCATTGGATCTCTTCGGAAACAATCGCTTGAAAACGTGCGACCATATCTGGATAGGGGTGAGGTCCAACGACGCTGCCAATGATATAATGCGTGTCTATGGGATTATTAATCCAATCGCGAATGGCCTCATTGGTAGCATCTTTTAAGGTGCGACTTCCAGAAAGTGCTGGTCTCACTTCGGCACCCAACATTTTCATACGTGCCACGTTTGGTGCTTGTCTGGCGATATCAATTTCTCCCATATAAACAATACATTCCAATCCCATAAGCGCACATACGGTTGCGGTGGCTACGCCATGCTGACCTGCGCCAGTTTCGGCAATGATCCTGGTTTTATTGAGACGCTGCGCCATTAAAATCTGACCAATCGTATTGTTGATTTTGTGAGCACCTGTATGGTTTAAATCCTCACGTTTAAGATAGATTTTGGTATTGTATTTAGCACTGAGTCGCTTAGCGAAATAGAGTGGAGACGGTCGTCCTACATAGTCTTTCAACAATTGATCGAACTCTTTTTTGAAAGAAGGTTCGGCCATGATGTTGAGGTAATTTTGTCTCAGTTCTTCTACATTTGGATAGAGCATTTCGGGAATGTATGCGCCACCAAATTCACCGTAATACCCTTTGTCGTTGATGTTATAGCTCATTTTTAAATTTTTTTAATTCGATTTTATTTTTTAATCCGGCTTCAATTTCAAATTTACTATTTACGTCTATGACATGACAGTATTTTGAAACCTCTGTGTTTTTAAAATCTTTTAGTTTTTCAATTTCATTTAAACCAATACCGCCACTTAAAAAGAACGGTTTACTTGATGGGTATTTTTTTAAAATATCCCAATTGAAGGTGTAACCATTGCCTCCTGGTTGCTTTCCTTTGGTGTCAAACAAATAATAATCGCAAACGTCTTCATAAGGTTCTAAACTCTTGAAGTCGAAAGTATCTTTTATAAAAAACACTTTTATGACTGCGCAATTCAAATCTTGAAGTTGTTTACAAAGTTTAGGAGATTCGTTACCGTGTAGTTGTGCTCCTTGTAAATTATGTTTACTTACGATACCTTTAATATAATCGAAAGTTGCATCAACGAACACGCCAATCTTTTTGATGTGTTCTGGTAATTCTGGGATATTGCCGTTAAAATAGCGAGGCGAATTTTTATAAAAAATGAAACCCATAAATTCTGGATTGAGCTTAGCAACATCTAAGATGTTGTTTTCATCTTTCATTCCGCAGATTTTTATTCTCATAGCTTTGGTTTGTTAGATCTCACTGGTTTTAAAAACCGTTGAGGTCTTCTATAAATTGTTTAGCACTCTCACCAGCATTATTAGTTTTCATAAAGGTCTCACCTATCAAAAAGCCTTGGTAACCAAACGTCTTCAACGTTTTAATCGCTTCAATGCTGCTAATGCCGCTTTCTGAAACCTTTACAAATTCGTTAGGAATTTGCGCGCTTAATTGTTTACTGGTTTCTAAACTGACCTCAAACGTCTTTAAATTTCTATTATTAACGCCCAACATGTCGATGCTTGGCATAATAGATTTATGAAGTTCATCTTCATTGTGAACTTCTAGCAGCACATCGAGATTTAATTGTTTTGCAAGTTCTGAAAATTGTTTGATTTCTGCTCTTGTTAAAATGGCGGCAATTAATAAGATAACGTCAGCGCCATGAGCTTTAGCTTCAATGATTTGATACTCATCAATGATAAACTCCTTTCGAAGAAGCGGAAGCTTACAGCATGAGCGGGCTATTAAGAGATCGTCTAAACTTCCCCCAAAATATTTCGCATCGGTAAGTATAGACATTCCACACACGCCAGCGTCTTCATATCCTTTGGCGACGTCAAACATATTTAAGTCGTGGTTGATGACCTGTTTTGATGGAGATCTGCGTTTGTGTTCGGCGATGATACCAGTTTTGCTACCTTTAAGTATTTTGGCCAACGACTCCGTTTCTCTTTCAAATAAAATGGAGGCTTCCAACTGCTTTACAGGAATGAGTTGCTTTCGGAGATTGACTTCGATGCGCTTGTCTCTAGTTATTTTATTTAAAATGTTCATTCATACTAATTTTATTTTACACGAACCACTAATTTTTATTTACTCAATGCTATCAACGTCTCTAAGCTAGATTTCGCTTTGCCGCTTTTTAAACTTTCTTTCGCTAAATGAAATCCGTCTAAATGTGAGATGCCTTTCACAGTTGCTATTGCCAATCCGGCATTTGCACAAACCACATTATTTTGAGCTTTTGTGCCTTTTCCGCCGATAATCGTTTTGAAAATCTTTGCGGCTTCTTTAACCGAATTGCCTCCAAATATTTCAGATTGCTCAGCTGGCTTAAGTCCTAGATCGGAAGCATTCAACATCGTTTCAGTTGTATTTGAAATGATCTTTGCGTTTCCGGTAAGGGAAATTTCATCATAACCATCTAAGGCATGAACGATACTGTAATTTTTATCGGTATTTTGATAGAGATAACCGTAAATGCGCTGCAATTCTAAATTAAAAACACCTACCATCTGATTTTTTGGAAACGAAGGGTTCACCATTGGACCTAGCATATTAAAAAAGGTTTTAACACCCAATTCTTTGCGAATAGGCGCCACGTTTTTCATAGCTGGGTGAAAAAGAGGAGCGTGCAAGACACATATACCTGCTTTTTCAATAGAATACTTTAAAAAATCAGGTTTATTAGAGAAATGAATGCCCATAGCTTCCATCACATTTGATGATCCAGATGCCGAAGATACGCCATAATTACCATGTTTAGCAACATGCACTCCAGCGCCTGCCGTCACGAAAGAGGCCAAGGTTGAAATGTTGAAGGTGTCTTTGCCGTCACCACCTGTTCCGCATAAATCGATAGCATTAAAGTTTGATAAATCTACCGAAATACACAATTCTAATAGGGCATCTCGAAACCCTTGTAATTCCTCTAGAGTAATACTTCGCATCATGTAGATGGTTAGAAAGGATGCAATCTGACTTTGATTATACAGTCCTCTGGAAATATTTACCAATACGCTTTTCGCTTCCTCACTTGAGATGCTTTCTTGATTTATTAATCTGTTTAATATATGTTTCATATTCATTTCCCACCAAAGTAAGACTCTGTTTTATTGTCCTTTTATTTTATCTTGTTAACCCTTACGTCTTCAATTTTTTTATTGAAATTGAATTTACCTTCCCTTGAAAAAAGGAAGGAATTTAATAGGTGTTTTTATTATTTCGAGTATTCACTGTATACTGCGACTGCAAACTGTATACTAACTTTTAACCCAATTTTCTAAAATCTGTTTGCCATTTGGTGTCAATACTGATTCTGGATGGTATTGTACGCCTTTGACATCATAAATTCTATGACGTAGTGACATGACTTGTCCGTTAGCATCAAAAGAGGTGGCTTCTAATTGTTCGGGTAAATTGGCATCGACGACCCATGAGTGGTAACGACCCACTTCAATAGACTTGCCCATATTAATGAAAAGGGGTTCGTCATCTACTGAAATGTGCACTTGGGTTGCAACGCCATGAAAGACTTCTTCTAAATTAATAAGCGATCCTCCAAAAACTTCACCTATAGCTTGTTGTCCCAAACAAACACCTAAAATACTTTTGGTTGGCGCGTATGTCTTAATGATGTCTTTTAATAATCCAGCTTCATCAGGAATACCTGGTCCTGGTGAGAGTACGATTTTTTGAAAGGCATCAACGTCTTCTAAAGTCAGTTTATCATTTCGTTTAACGGTCACGTTACAATCTAGGTCTTCTAAATAATGAACTAAATTGTAGGTAAAACTATCGTAGTTATCTATTACTAATACTTTCATGCTCACTTCCTGCTAAAGCTGGAATCTTATTAATTAAACTTAATTATTTTTATTTCTCTTCGTTTGACCTTGATTAAAAACCTATTGACTAGGGTAGGGATAGTCCAAATGACATCAATCTTGGTAAATTTATGCGATGCGATCACTTTAAAACTTTACGCTTAAAGTTAGGTTTCGCAGCTACGGTTTTTCGTTTTTTATTGCTACGGATTGATAGTTTTAAATGTGCCACAATTTGCGAGATAAAATGTTTCTATTATGATTCTCATTTCTTTGTACTACAAGGCTTTTAGTGTATTACAGTTTGCGTTAAGGATTGAGGCATTTGTTGAAGCTCTCCCGATAGTTATCGGGAAGCGACTGCCGAAAGCCTGACCCTCGTGGTAACGCCATAATTCTAGATGACCTTGTTCTTCATTTTATTATTTTTTAGATACTTTAATATGCAATTTTGTAAATTGATTAAGGACATGAACTTATACGTTCTTTTCGTTTTCCAGCCAACTATCTGCAGCCAAAATCAAATATCCTCGGCCATTTCAATCGCTTTTGTCAGTGCCCCCAATTTGTTATATACTTCTTGTAATTCGTCTTCTGGTTTTGATTTTGACACCAATCCAGCACCAGCTTGCCAATGGAGTTTATGGTTTTTACTCATAAAGGTTCTTATCATAATGGCGTGGTTATAATTACCTTCAAAATCCATAAAACCAATAGCACCTCCATAAAATGCCCGACTGGTTTTTTCGTACTTTTCAATGAGTTGCATTGCTTTGTGTTTTGGAGCGCCACTGAGGGTTCCGGCGGGAAACGTATCGGCAACCACCTGCATTGTTGGGGTTTTGTCGTGTACTTTCCCTGTAACTTTACTCACCAAATGAATCACATGTGAGAAAAATTGTGCTTCTCGGTAGGTTTCCACTTTAACGTCACTACCATGACGGCTCAAATCATTTCTCGCTAAGTCAACCAACATGACGTGCTCGGCATTTTCTTTGACATCTTCTGCCAATTGCTTGGCCAGCTTTTGATCTTCCTCGTCATTACCAGTTCGTTTGAAGGTGCCAGCAATTGGATGGATTTCTGCGCGACCTGCGTTAACAACAAGTTGTGCTTCTGGTGAACTTCCAAAGATTTTAAAATTTCCGTAGTCAAAATAAAAGAGATATGGTGACGGATTGATACTGCGCAACGCGCGATACACATTGAACTCATCACCCTTAAAAGACTGTGAAAATTTTTTTGACAATACCAATTGAAATACATCGCCACGCGCACAGTGTTTTTTTGCTAATACTACCTGTTTTTTATAATCATCATCGGTAAGGTTTGAGACGATTTGAGAATCGGTTTTAAAATCATAAGAGGCAAAATTCTTTGAACTGATGAGCTGCAAGACTTCATTAATATTATTTTCGGCCTCAAAGCAATGCGCAAAAATATAGGCTTCATTTTTAAAGTGATTGATGGCAATGATATTTTGATATACTGCATAATAAATATCTGGAACATCTAAAGAGTTTGACTTTTTACTGATCTCTATATCCTCAAAATATTTGACAGCATCGTAAGCCGTGTAGCCAAAAATGCCATTATTGATAAACTTAAAGTCTTCGTCTGAGTTGACCTTAAATCGTTTTGTGAATTTGTGAATCTCCTCAGTAACCGAGATATTAAGTGCATTATTTGTTTTAGAGCTACCGTCGGGATATGTTTGCTCAATAACGTCGTTATTAACTTTTATAGAGGCAATGGGATTAAAGCAGATATAGGAAAAACTGTTGTCATTGGCGTGATAATCGCTACTCTCCAACAAAATGCTATTGGGATACTTATCTCTTATTTTTAAATAAATGCTTACGGGTGTGATCGTATCTGCAAGGATTTTTTTGTAATGTGTATATAAACTAAATGTTTTCATGTTTGCTGAACGTGTTTCAGTATCGTTTTATTGGTATTCTAAAATATTGATCACACTTAAATCGATTTTATGGCAATCCTATAGAATTAAAAAAGGCCTGTCGTGAATGACAAGCCTTTTATGATATGTTGTTATAAATATACCTATAGGATTAGATCACGACGTTTTCGTTTCGAGAATTCCACCACCAAGTATGATTTAATATGATATTCATGTTGTTCTGCGTTTGCAGTAGTTTTAATCTAAGCTTCAAAGATAGACATCAAAGTTTAGTTTTCAAACTTAATTCGAAAAAAAAGAAAAAGATTCCCATAATTATGAGAATCTTTAGTTCTAAGAAAACTATTAATCGATCGTTCTTAGAATTTTAGGCTCACGTTGAGATCAAACTCATCGTAGATAGCTTTGTCCTTGAGTCCGTCAAAAAAGCTGGAGGAGCCATATTTTATATCATATTTTGTACGATCTACTTTAAGCGTCGCACTGGCCGTATTTGCTCCTACGATCATGTCAAATGTTGTTGGGTGTGTTGTGCCTTTGATCGTTAAATCGCCACTTACTTTGTATTTACCATCTTTCTCTTCAACGTTGTTAATGGTAAACATTGCTCTTGGGTGATTGGTTGTACCGAAGAAATCATCAGATTTTAGATGGCCTTCTAACTTCTCTTTGCCTTCACCGCTCTCTAAATCAGTGACATTAATGCTGGTCATATCAATAGTGAAATTCCCTCCAGTTAGTTTATTGTCTTTAAATAAAAGCGTTCCATCCATAAGTTGAATGGTTCCCTCGTGAGATCCAGTTACCTTGTAACCTTTCCAAGTAATGGTAGATTCTTCAACTTTTACTTCTCCTTTGGTAAGTCCAGTAAATGATGCAAATGTTAGTGCTAAGACAACTAAAAATGCAGATGTAATGGTGTTTGTTTTAATGGTGTTCGTGTTTAAAAGTGTTTAAAATTTGTGTTTATGATTGTAATTTATGTAATAAATGATTTAGGTGCTCTAGTTCTTTAGTGTTGAGTTTTGAGCTTAATTGTGTTTCAGTATCATTGACAAGGTTATCAATATTCTCCAATTGTTTCAGACCATCCTTAGTAATATAAATTTCGATTTTTCTGCGGTTTTTTTCGCATTCGGTACGTCGCACGAGATCTTTAAGAATAAGCTTGTCAATCAATCGAGTGGTATTACTCATTTTATTGACCATGCGTTCTTGAATGTCTTGAAGATTTAAAGGATTCCCTTTTTGACCTCGCAAAATCCTCAGTACATTAAATTGCTCTATAGATAAATCGTTAGGCTTTAAAACGCCCAGTAATGCGGTTCTAAAGATGGTGTTGGTCAAAAATATATTAATAACGGTCTGCCTTGATATAGGCAAATTGGCTGTGGTCTTTAATTTTAAAATTAATTCTTTCATGTACAACTATTGTATATACAAATGTAAATGAATTTTCGATTGTTATATTTAATATTTTGTTAAATTTAGAGTAGCCCTGTTTTTGATTGATAACTTTATAACATGAAAGGATGTATTGTGTTGCTAATGCTTGCGTCGATGTGCTTCGGAAATATGACGGACTTCAAACCTCGTTCTGTAAAAGATCAGGTCGTAGCGGTATTTCCAGATTTGAAAGTTTTAGATTTCGACGGATTAGAGGCTTATTTAAACAAAAAAGATAAACGTAAAACTTACGTTGTCAATTTTTGGGCAACATGGTGCGCGCCCTGTGTGAAAGAACTTCCGTCTTTTGAGCAGCTCAATGCACGTTACAAAGACCAAAACGTTGAAGTTATTTTGATAAGCTTAGATTTTCCGAAGCAAATAGAGACGAAATTAAAACCCTTTTTAAAGAAAAATACCTTAAAAAGTGAAGTGGTGGTTTTGGATGATGTGGATTCTAATACATGGATTCCTAAAGTGAGTAAAGCATGGTCTGGTGCCATACCAGCCACAATAATATATAATCAACAGAAAAAGGAGTTTTACGAACGCTCTTTTACGTATTCAGAATTAGAAATAGAATTAAAACAATTTATAAAATAATTATATTATGAAACAGATGTCAAAATTCTTAATAGCGTTTTTTGCGCTTATTGCAGTATCGTCATTAACAAACCTTGGACATGCCCAAGGGTATCAAATAGGTGACATGGCAACCGATTTTAAACTTGAAAATGTAGATGGTAACATGGTTTCCTTGGCCAATTTTAATGATGCCAAGGGCTTTATTGTCATTTTTACTTGCAATACGTGCCCTTATGCTGTGGCCTACGAAGATCGTGTAGAGGCATTAAACAAAAAATTTGAAGGCAAAGGATATCCTGTCATTGCCATTATGCCCAACAGTGTCGAGGTAAAACCTGGCGATAATATGGAGGCGATGAAAACAAGGGCGAAAGCAAAAGGGTTTACATTTCCATATTTGATGGACGAAGGTCAAAAGGTATATCCTCAATATGGAGCCACCAAAACACCACATGTTTATATCTTAGAGCGCACTGCTAAAGGAAATCAAGTGAAGTACATCGGTGCGATCGATGATAATTACCAAGATGCAAGTGCCGTGACCAAAACATATGTAGAAGATGCTGTAACTGCACTTTTAGCTGGCAAAGAAGTACCCGAAGCAAAAACAAGAGCAATTGGCTGTTCAATAAAAGTTAAATAGTAGATATTAGAACTCATTTCAAAAAAAAACAATCCAAAGTGTAACGCTTTGGGTTTTTTTTGGTCTATTATGTAAAATATCCTAAGGAAATGTTAAATTTGCATGGTTATTGATATACAACTTATATGGCTGATTTAATACAAAAAGAGTGGACATCACAATTGGCAAATGATAAAGATGCCATTGTTTTGGATGTTCGAACCCCTGAAGAAACTGCGGAAGGCATTATCCCAAATGCACTTGTTATTGATATCTATCAAGGTCAAGGATTTATTGATGAGCTAGAAAAGCTAGATAAATCTAAGTCTTACTATGTGTATTGTCGTTCTGGTGGTCGAAGTGGGCAGGCATGTGGTGTTATGAATCAATTAGGCTTTAAAAATGCTTATAATCTCGTAGATGGTTTCAACGAATGGTCGGGCGAAGTCACAACGTTATAAAATCATATATTATGAAACAAAACTTTATTATTTACTGTGTTGCCATTTTTTTCTTGGCCATAGGCTGCAAGGAAGAGTCACAAACTGAAATTAAGATGATATCTACCGAAGAAATACAATCGCTTTTAGAGCAAGACGATATTCAATTGGTCGATGTAAGAACATTAGAAGAGTACCAAGCGGGACATATCATGAAAGCGCAGAATATTGATATCCTTTCACCAACGTTTGACGATGATATTGTGAAATTAGACAAATCAAAGCCCGTTGTGGTATATTGTAAGTCTGGTGGGCGAAGTGCAAAGTGTTCAAAACTGATGAAAGCCGCTGGATTTGTAAAAATTTATGATTTGGATGGCGGTTTTGAAAAATGGAAGTTCGACGAGCTTGAGATTGAAACAATAGACTAGAAATAGCATATTAGCCGGATCATGTGTACGGCTTTTTTTATGCCTGAGATTGACCTATGTTAATTCCATTTTAATGACCTGGATTAATCCTTTGGTTTTTGTTAATTTAGCGTTTTTCAAACCTAACTGTAACAAATGAAGAATTTCATTTTTGTATTTTCCATATTACTGCTAACGTCGCTTTCAGTAAGAGCCCAAGTTTTTGAACCTGTAAAATGGACGGCTTCAGTTGAGAAAATTTCAGAGACAGAATATGATTTAATTTCGACTGCGACAATAGACAGCGGTTGGCATTTATACTCCCAAAAGGTTCCTGAAAATGGACCAATTCCCACGACGTTTGTTTATAACAACAATGATAGTTACACACTAAGCGGAACAACTTCGGAAGAAGAAGGGCACACAGTCGATGATCCAGTCTTCCAAATGAGAATCAAGTTCTTTGAAGATAAAGCCGAATTTAGACAACGTATTAAAATTCTAAACCAAGAGCTTTCCGTTGTGGAAGGTGAGGTCGAATATATGGCGTGTGATGATGAAAAATGTTTACCGCCAGATTATGTAACTCTACAATTTAATCTCAAACCAAAAGACGAGGCTTCCACTATTTTTGAGCCCGTGACTTGGGAGTCTTCCGTAGAAAAAATATCAGATACCGACTATGTTTTAGTATCGAAAGCAAAAATCGATCAAGGTTGGCATTTGTATTCCCAAAATGTTCCTGATGATGGACCAATTCCTACAACATTTGATTATAACTTACCTCAAGGCGTTGTACTTATTGGTAAAACTTCCGAAGAAAAAGGAACAACCATAGACGATAAGATTTTTGAAATGAAGGTTAAGTATTTTGAAGAGTCTGCCCAATTTAGACAAACCATTAAAGTCTCTAATACCGACATTACAATGGTCAATGCCGAAGTTGGTTTTATGGCCTGCGATGACGAAAAATGTCTGGCGCCAACTTATCTGGATTTGACATTTGACCTCTTCAATAGTGTTGCTGTTAAAGAAGATAATAGTGTATCAAGTTCTTTTGAAGATGATAGCAATAACAAAAGTTTGTGGTCTATTTTTATCATCGCGTTTTTCTCAGGATTTGCAGCCTTATTAACACCTTGTGTATTCCCAATGATCCCAATGACCGTTAGTTTTTTTACAAAACAGAGCAAGTCAAAGGCAGCCGGTATTAGAAATGCAATCATATATGGATTATCCATTATTGTCATTTATGTGTTATTGGGTGTTGTGGTAAGTCTCATTTTTGGGCCAGCAGCGCTAAATGCGCTATCGACAAACGTATGGTTTAATCTCGCATTCTTTGTATTGTTAATGGTATTTGCGATTTCATTTCTTGGCGCTTTTGAAATTATGCTACCCAACTCTTGGGCGAACAAAGTAGATTCCCAAGCAGATCGTGGCGGACTTATAGGCATCTTTTTTATGGCCTTGGCCTTGGCGATTGTATCCTTCTCATGTACTGGTCCCATAGTGGGAACTTTACTTGTCGAAGCCGCTGCAGGTGGAAGCCAAGTTGGTCCTATAGTGGGAATGCTCGGTTTTTCATTGGCTATAGCTTTGCCTTTTGCGTTGTTTGCCGCATTTCCAGGTTGGATGAATTCCCTGCCAAAATCGGGTGGATGGTTAAATACGGTAAAGGTCGTTCTTGGTTTTTTAGAATTAGCGCTCGCTTTCAAATTTTTGTCGAATGCCGATTTGGTGTCTCAATGGCACATCCTAGAACGGGAGGTATTTATAGCAATTTGGATTGCCATTTTTGGAGCGTTGTCTTTATATCTCTTCGGAAAGCTTCAATTGCCGCATGACTCGCCATTAAAGCATATTTCCGTAGGTCGACTGTTATTAGGGCTTTTAACCTTGTCATTTACAGTGTACATGATCCCTGGACTTTGGGGTGCACCATTAAATTTGATTAGTGCATTTCCACCGCCATTAGATTACAGTGAGTCGCCTTATGGCGTCGGAAATTCGAAAACCGGAGGCGGCATTATGTCCAATGCCAATAACGATATTCCTGAAGGTGCGCATCTTTTGGCACCTCACGATATCCTAGCCTTTAATGATTATGATAAAGGTTTGGCCTACGCTAAAAAAGTGAATAAACCCGTAATGATCGATTTTACAGGTTGGGCTTGCGTCAATTGCCGAAAAATGGAACAGCAGGTTTGGGTTCAACCGAAAATATTGGAAAAACTTAAAAATGATGTGGTATTAATCTCGCTTTATGTGGATGACAAACGAAAGCTTTCTGACAATGAGATTACCGACTCAAAATTGAAACCCGGTAAAAAGCTTAAGTATATTGGACAAAAATGGAGTGAGCTTCAAACCATAAAATATAAGACCAATACACAACCGTTTTACGTGTTAATGAATCACGATGAGACCTCACTTAACGAGCCTGTAGCTTATACTCCAAATGCCGACGACTATTATGATTGGTTGCAAGAGGGGATAGAAAACTTTAAAGAGTAACATAACAAAGGGCAATCTAAATTGAGATTGCCCTTTGTTATGGATTTAACTAAACATTATGCCGTTTGCTTTTTGAGCTTATCGGCATGAAGTTTTCTCAGTTTTGTTAGTTTTGGTTCTATGACAAACGTGCAATACCCTTGACGTTTATTGTTGTTGTAATAATTTTGATGTTCGGCTTCGGCCTTAAAGAATTCACCCAGTTCGCTTATTTCTGTAACAATAAGGTTCTCGTAATATGGTGCAATTTCCTTCACAACAGCCTTAGCAATTTGCTTTTGTTGATCATTATGATAAAAGATGACCGATCTGTATTGCGTTCCCACATCGGCACCTTGACGGTTTAAGGTGGTTGGATCGTGACTGGTCATAAAAATAACCAATAGGTCTTCATATGAAATCACATTGGCATCATAAGTGACTTGTACCACTTCGGCATGACCTGTTAATCCTGAGCATATTTCACGATACGTTGGTCTTCCGGGAACTGTCCCGCCGGTATATCCTGAAACAATATCTTCAATACCTTTTACTTGATAGTACACGGCTTCGATACACCAAAAGCATCCCGCACCAACGGTTAACTGTTCTAGTTTTTTATCTTCCATTCTAATGATTTCTATTTTTCTACTTTAGAATCCAGTTGCATAGATTCTGAATTAATACAATAGCGTAATCCGCTTGGCTCTGGTCCGTCAGGAAACACATGTCCTAAATGCCCATCGCAAGTGTTGCACATAACTTCTACGCGCACCATACCTAGAGATCCATCCTTTTCGTACTTGATAGCATTTTCTTTAATAGGCTGCGTAAAACTGGGCCATCCAGATCCAGATTCAAATTTAATCGTAGAATCGAACAACGGCGTATTGCAACAAATGCAATTGTATTGCCCTTCATCATAAATACTACATAATTCACCACTGTAAGGACGCTCTGTTCCCTTTTGACGTGTAATTCTAAATTGTTCTGGGGTTAATTGTTGACGCCATTCGGCATCTGTTTTTTCTACTCGATCATCTGGCTTAGGGTTTCCATTTACCGCAAAGTTGATGAGGTCTTTCCAAGTTAACATATGGCTTTTCTTTCTATTATATTGATATTTAATCTCGTATTGAGTCGCAATTTATATTAAATTCTTACAATGAAGTTTTATAAAGTTACGGGATAAACGCTCAAAATTTCTTTATAAAATCATAAAAGTTACATCCATAAATTATAGAGTCTTTCCCCCAAAAGATAACCCAGTCCTAAGACGAAAGGATGGCCAATAAAAAGCCATAAATAATCTTTGATGTTTGTTTATTTAAATGCAATCCAACCATCATCACTCACTAATTCAATAAAGTCATACCATGATTTTGAACCTATTTTTACAATCAATGCATTAGCAACAATGGCGATGGCTAAAATACAAAGACCAATAATGTAAAGTTTGAGCATACTTTTTTTAATTTTGAATAGTTATAAAGATAATTATTATAGAGTGAATTTCTCATGATATAATTGATTTTGAGACGTCTTTCTATCGTAGTATCACGTATATAAACTTGACCAACTTTGACGACCTATTTATGAGTTTTTCTTTGAGATCTATATGGCTAAAACGCCTATTGCAATGTGTTGCTGCTTTTTTTATATGTATTGTTTTATTCTGGTTTTCAGTATATATTGGACTTTGGGGCACATTACCTTCGAAAAACGATTTAAAAGACATCAAGCAAGCGGAGGCAAGTTTGGTGTTAGACGCCAATGATGAATTGCTTGGTAAATATTTCATTTTTGACCGGCAGATAGTTGCTTATGAGAAACTTCCAAAGCATTTGGTAGAAGCATTGGTCGCTACTGAAGATGCTCGATTTTATGAGCATGAAGGAGTTGATTACAAAAGTCTCTTTCGGGTGTTCTTCAAATCTATCTTGATGCAAAATAATTCTTCTGGAGGTGGAAGTACTATTAGCCAGCAGTTGGTTAAAAATATCTAGGGAAGACAAGATCACGGTTGGTTTTCTATGCCAGTGAATAAGATTAGAGAGATGATTGTTGCCAAACGCTTTGAATCGATTTATTCTAAAGCCGACATTATTACTCTGTATTTTAACACGGTTCCGTTTAGTGAAAATGTCTTCGGTATCGAAAGTGCTTCACAACGGTTTTTCAATACATCAACCGAATCATTGGATCTAGCACAAGCCGCAACTTTGGTTGGAACGCTGAAGGCAACCCATAGTTATAACCCCAGATTATTCCCAGAACGCAGTCAGTTTAGACGAGACGTCGTGCTTCAGCAAATGGAAATTGGCGGTTACATTGATGAAGCCACAAAAAAGAACACGAGTAATCGTCCGCTAGAAACCGATTACAGGAAATTTAATTATACCGATGGCGTGGCGCCTTATTTTCGTGAAAACGTAAGAACTGAAGTCAAGCGTTTGCTAGACAGCGTCGGGAAGACCAATGATATCGTTTACGATCTCTATAAAGACGGTTTAAAAATATATACGACGTTGGATATAAATATGCAACGTTATGCCGAAAACGCCATGCGACAGCACATGACTTCATTGCAGTCTCAGTTTGAAAAAGGCTACGGAGCAAATGCGCCTTGGCTGAAAAATGAGGCTTTGATTGAAAACCGACTTCAATCGTTAAAATTGTATAAATCCCTTAAAGCAGAAAAATATAGCGAGGCAAAGATCATGGATAGCCTAAATGTGAAACAGAATTTTGAATTGTTTTCTTGGGAAGGGGATACGCTCAAAAATGTTTCGGTCATTGACAGTTTGAAACACATGATGAAATATTTGAATTCGGGCTTCGTGGCAGTAGATCCCAATACAGGTGCTGTAAAAGCCTATGTTGGCGGTATTAATTTTGAACATTTTAAATATGATCATATTACGTCGTCTAAACGTCAAGTGGGTTCTACATTTAAACCTTTTGTGTACACGGCTGCTCTCGAGAAGGGCATTGAGCCTTGCAATTACTATTCGGTTAAGGAGATTACTTACACCAATCAAAAAGACTGGACGCCCAGTAATGGCGGTAAAGCCGAAACCGATCGCCATTTAAATTACTCACTTGAAAAAGCATTAAGTGAATCGGTAAATACGATAGCCGTTAAGGTTCTTGAAGATGTAGGTATTGAGCGCGTCATTGATCAAGCCCAAAAAATGGGTATTCACTCTGAGCTGCCAAAAGTACCATCACTAGCATTGGGAACAGCCCAACTATCAATGTTAGAACTTATTGAGGCCTACACGAGTTTTGCCAATGACGGCCGGGCGTCTAAACCATTTTATATTACTAAAATAGAAGATAAGACGGGTGCCATTATTTACGAGAGCGATTTGGTTGAGCCATTGCCTAAAGCATTCTCAAAAGAGACGCAACAGCTCATGATTGAAATGATGAAATCTACGGTAAACACAGGAACCGCTCAACGCATACGCTCTCGATATGGCATCAATAATGATCTCGCTGGAAAAACAGGCACGACTCAAAACAATAAGGATGGCTGGTTTGCTGGTATTAGTCCAAAGTTGGTGATGCTGTCGTGGGTTGGTAATGACGATCATCGTATTGGGTTTAGCAATACGTCGATTGGTCAAGGTGCAAATTCGGCATTACCGATTGTCGCCTTGTTTTTAAAGCAGCTCAATGCTGATCAAAACTTCAATGACATTACTCAGGCTAAATTTGAAACACCATCAGATGCTGTGAAAGCGGCCTTAGATTGCGATGCTGAAAAGCGCGACGGTTTTCTAAAACGATTATTTAAAAAGGATCAGAAAGCACGTGAATTTGATACTATTTCCGAAGAAAAGAAAAAGAAGAAGGGATTTTTCAATTTTCTCAAAAAGAAAGATTGATCACATTTTGAAAAGCGTTAAATTTTATGATGCAACCGAAATGTTATTCCAACTGCAAATGCTCCCACAAATTGTTGAACTGACGGTCAAAAAATAAGTAAATCCTAAATCAACCTTATTGTTTTTTCCTAATCCGAGTCCAATGGCGAAGGGTATGTGATAAATTGTACCACGCTTATCGATATTATCACATGCTGTTAACCTTTCAAATTTTCCAATTGAGACGCCCTATTCCTATTTCAATATATGGCGCGACCCAAGGAATTCCTGCACGCAGTCTTGCATTGCTACCAAGCAACAATGCTTTTAATATTGCCATGTCATTTGTAGGATTGTCATTCAAATCGTTTCCGTTAGAATTTGTCAAAATAGAATCAGCGTAGATTCTTCATTCAACAGGATACGACTTTTGATACCAATTTTACTTGTGCAAAGAAACCATCGCCAGGCAACATCGTCAATTTTATTCTATGGAAAACTGATACCATATCCAATTTGCGCGTTTATTGATTTTTCTTTTACGAACTATGCTTCAGCTAAATTAGATACCAGAACCACTATGAATGTTATCAGAGTTTTTTCATAAGTTTTATACTTCTCTTAAATCACAAAGCCTTTAGGTATCGTAACACCCTTTTTAAGAACTACAATCCCGTCTTTTATAACATACAATTCGGTTTCGGTATCTTCCAAATGTTTACCGCCATTGATTCTCACATCGTCTGCAATTCTACAGTTTTTATCTACAATGGTGTTTTTGATAAAACAGCGTTCGCCAATACCTAAGAGTATGGGGATGTTATGATTATCCATTTGCTCTAAAGTTTCATAACTATCGGTTCCCATCATGTAGGTATTGATCACAGTGGATTCTTTACCAATTCTACTTCGAATCCCAATGACCGAATTTTCGATTTTTGCAGCACTAATGATACAACCCTCAGCAATAATAGCTCTAACCAGCGTTGTTCCCGCAATCTTTGTTGTTGGTAACATACGAGCTCTAGTGTAAATTCGCTTGTTTTTATCGTAAAGATCAAATTGAGGAATATCTTCAGTAAGGCCAATATTGGCCTCAAAAAAGGAGTCTATATTTCCAATATCAGTCCAATAACCTTCATACTGGTAACTTGTAATGTCATGCTTTTCGATACATTGTGGAATAATCTCCTTGCCAAAATCATTGGTATCTGGGTTGTCCATTAGCTCAATGAGCAAATCACGATCAAAAATATAAATACCCATTGAAGCAAGGTAGTGACGACCTTGATGGCTCATATCTTCACTCACTTCAGATGTCCAATCGGGAAGTAATTTCGATTCTGGTTTTTCAATGAAAGAGGTAATTATGTTGTTCTCATTAGATTTTAAGATTCCGAAAGAAGGTGCATCCTTTGCATTGACCGGGATTGTTGCAATCGTGATTTTATTTTTACTCTCTTTATGGGCCTTGATCATTTTTTTATAATCCATTTGATAGAGTTGATCACCAGAGAGAATGAGCACGTATTTAAAATCATGTCTTAAAAAATGGTGCATACTTTGGCGCACTGCATCTGCTGTGCCTTGAAACCATGTTTTATTATCGGGCGTTTGCTCGGCGGCCAATACATCCACAAAGGCAGAGCTAAAGAAACTAAAATGATAGGTATTTTTAATATGCCGGTTTAGAGATGCCGAATTAAATTGTGTCAATACAAACATACGTTTGATGTCTGAATTGATACAATTGGAAATAGGAATATCAACCAATCTGTATTTTCCTGCAATGGGTACTGCTGGTTTTGAGCGCTCGGCAGTGAGAGGGTATAAGCGTGACCCTTGTCCGCCACCTAAAATAATTGCTAAAACATCGTTATTGATCATAGTGGTTATATTACAGATTTGTATAATGCTTGTACTTGAAGCGCAATGGCTTTCCAATCAAAATGAGCTTCAACACGAGCTCTTCCTTTTGTTGCCATTGTCGTTCTTAGGGCTAAGTTACTAATTAAATGATTAATCCCTTCGGCTAAATCTTTTGAGAATTGCTCAGGATTTACAGGTTCAAAAGGCGCTTCTTGTTGTTGTACAACGGGAATCAAGAGCCCAGTTTCGTTATGTACCACGACTTCTTTAATCCCTCCAACAGCACTTGCAACCACAGCGGTATTACAAGCCATGGCTTCAATATTGATGATCCCGAACGGTTCGTAAATAGACGGACAGCAAAACACAGCCGCATGCGAATACAATTGAATGATGTCTTTTTTGCTCAACATCTCCGAAATCCAAATCACGTTATCTCTTTCCTTTTGGATGTCGGCAACGCTGGCTTGCATTTCCTTTTCAATATCCTTGGTGTCGGGAGCACCAGCACAGAGTACGATTTGAGTGTCTTTATCAATATATTTAATGGCATTGATGAGATGGATAATACCTTTTTGGCGTGTTATTCTGCCAACAAAAAGCACATAGGGTTTGCTAAGATCAACGTTATACCTTTTAATGGCAGAGGTTTCTTTAGTGACCTTATATTCTTCAAGATTGATCCCGTTGTAGATGACTTTAATTTTATTGTCATCCACCTTAAAACATTTTAAAACATCCACCTTTGTTTCTTCGGAAACCGCTATAATCGCATCTGCCATTTCGATGGCTGTTTTCTCAATCCATGACGATGCGTCGTAACCTTTGCCCAATTGTTCCCGTTTCCAAGGTCGCAACGGTTCTAAGGAATGGGTGGTAATGACTAATGGCGTACCGTAGCAAAGTTTTGAGATAATACCTGCAAATTGCGCGTACCACGTGTGACAGTGAACGACATCGGCATCAAAAGGCCCTGTATTCATCCTGATACAGGTTTCCATGAATTTTAAAATGGGCTTAAGATTATCTTGGGTTTCTGCAAGTTTTAATATTTCCGAAGAAAAACCCTTTACGGTCAACTGATCAGACTTGACATCTTGATCGCCAACACAACGTACTTCAACATGCATAAGGTTGGCTAATTCCGCAGCTAAATATTCAACGTGAACACCAGCGCCTCCATAAACATTGGGTGGAAATTCTCGTGTGTAAAAAAGGACTTTCATGGTGGTGATTTTAAGACTTATGACTAGAAACTTAATTGAAAACTAAAATTAAGAAATAATGTGCTTACCGTCATGCGAACACTGATATTATTTTATGAGGTATCATGTTTGAAGAAGCATCTGTTTTTTAAATACTTCGGAAACTTTAACGCTTGTAATTAAACATGTTTTAAACTATAATGTGTTCATTCAAAATGGTTTTGTGATTTATTGATAAACAACAGACTACAATAGTTCAAAATAAAGCAAAAAAAGCGCTCTTGAAATCCAAGAACGCTTTTTACAAATTTGAAAAGAAACTATTTATTTAATAATCACTTTTTGCGTTTTTTGTTGTGTACTATTATTAAGTTTAACAATGTAAATTCCAGAATTAAGGCTTGACGCGCTTAATTGATTGTCCATTGTTCCGCCGTTCAAGGTAGAACGCAAGACAACACGTCCTTGAACATCATATACTGAAACATTGGTTGCTCCAGAAAGCTGCCCTTTTATAAAAATAATATTATCACTACTAAAGACTTGTAAGCTGTTGGCCTCAGGATTTAAGGTCGATAAGGTGCTGTTAGACGTTCTTAAGAAAAAGCGTCCTGTACCGTCAATGTTTGAATCTGCTGTAAAAGTGTAATCTCCAGCGTTTAAATTAGTGAACGTATTGTTTTCAATATCTTCGAGCAAGACATCAATACCTTCGGCTATAGTTGATTCTGCAATACTAAATGTAATTTGTTGTCCTTGATTGGCTTTTACACCAAGAGGGATTGACACATCATTTAAATTTTCTAATGACAATGATTGCATGGCCATTGCTTGTCCATTATTTTCTTCTACTAAGTGAGAATACATATAAAATTGTGGAATAGCAACATTTATCAAGGCGGCATCATATCCTGGGTCTAAGCCTAGACTTGAGTTATCATTGAAATAAAATTCAGTCGGATAGCGTTTGGTATCATGAGTGATTTCCAATTTTAAATATTGGTTATCTGCATTTCGGCCTAAGATGAAGTCGTCATTGGAAGAAATAGTCATCATATCAGTAGTGAAAGTAATTGTCCCACTACTGGTAGCAGAAATCAAAAAACCTTGACCAGGTGCGATATAATTAGCAAAGTTCATGTTATTTAAGTTAATGACCGTCCAGCCATCTTGGGCAGAACCATCATAACCATAAATACCGACGGCGTTTTCATCCATTAAGTTTTGATTGCTCAACAAATTTAAAAAAGCAGCAGGATCTAAAAAGCTTGGATATGGGTTTCCTATAGCATTCCAAGGACTGTTGCCGTTTGTAATCGGGACGAATACGTCACCTGTTTGGACTTCTCCAGTAAAGAGGAAGGTGTCGTCAGAAGTACTGCTTGATGCAGTTCTATAACCAACACCAGCGGTCAGCACTTCAGAGTCATTTGCGCTCGTCCAATTGACGTAACGTGATGGATTTGAAATATTGTCATAGGGTCCAAACAAATAGAATAACTCTGGAGCACCACCTATATTTCCAGATGGAATGTTATTGCCATCAACCATTCTAAACGTGCCAAACGTTTGCGATGGGCTCGTCAATGGCGCGGATATAATATCGTTATCTCCTGTTGTAGATCCTGGCGATGCAAAATCGTTTACATGTCTATTGTAGTTGATAGTACCAGTCACCGAGCCGTCTCTAATATCTAAACTAGAATATTGCTGTGAATTTGAGTCTAAAGTAAGTTCATCTGAAACTATCAAATTAGCGCTATTACTTAACGTAAGGGATGCTCCAGGTCTTACATCAACAACGTTGGCATTGGTCGTTGGTTGTACGAACTCAACATCACCGTTTGATATTTGGATTATGTTTCCAGTTGCCGTAGATCCATCTGGATTAGAGGGTGACCAATTAGGCACAGCGTTGGCATCATATGTGAACAATGTATTGACTGTAGTATTGAATGTCACTCTAACATCATCTATCGCAAATTCATCACCATCAACACTACTATCACCAAGTCTCCATCTCATGTAGAAAAATCCACTATCGCTATCTGGAATATTTAAGCCATTGATCACAACAGTTCTGTTATATGATACCCACTCAAGATCTGTTCCCGTATCTGCTACAGTTTCAGAAACGACTGCCTGGGCTGTTAGTGGAGTATAACTTCCTGAATTAGATGTGCTGTATGCAAGATTTAAGGAGTTACTTGCGGGCTGATCGTTGTAAACATAAACTGTATATTGTAATAACACGCTCACAATGGTGTTGCCAGTAGCATTCTTAGCTCTCAGCGTCACATTTCCTGGTGTAAGTACAGAAGCACTAGGTTGGATGCCAAACGCATGGTTTTGAGCGCCAACCGCTGCATTATTATCTATATCAAAGGCATAAAAGCCACCATCGGTAACACCACCTTGGCTTAAACCTCTAGTAAATATTCCTGTGTTATTAGTTTGATTGAATGTTGATGCTCCAGTACCAGTGGTACCTGATAATGACCAACTGTTTGAATCTAATTGCCCTAAAGCGGGAGTAACAATATTTCCTGTACCATTATATAATCCATTATTAACACCTGAAACTGTAGTGTCAAAATTGATCAAAAATTCGGTATTGGTTTGTGTAATTTGCCATCCTGCTCCAGAAGGAGCGATCACATTAAAATTACTGCTTTGAGGAGAATTAATCAAACTTCCCGAGTCTGCCGTTAAACTAAAATTTGTTCCGCCCGTTTGGAATACAAGGTTAATAAAGGTTGCTTGTCCAGAAATCGCATTCACCGACGTTGTTGCACTTGCTGCAAAACTGTTAAGCGTTGAAGGCGTCAATGTAACTATTGACGTATAATCCAGATCAATCGTGCCATTAGCATCCACTGCTCTTACAATAGGGCTAGGGCTCATCGTCGTATTCACGCTTACATCAGACGGCTGAGTGAAAAAACTCAACGTTGTTGCAGTAACTTCAATTCTATTATCATCTCCAGTAACGGGCGTAAACGCGCCACCTGCATTATTAGCAGCAAATTGTGAACTTGCACCAACTGTAGACGTGGTGTTGACCGTAAATTGTAGTTGTTGATTATCTACAACGCTAGTATTAAAACTGGCATAAAGATCAAAGGTTTTTGTGCCATCATCGGGAGCAGATAATCCTGAACCACCATTGATATTTACAAAATTGGTCGTAGGCGTTATGGCAGTAACTTCGGCAACATTTGTAGCACCATCAAAAATGGCAAGTGCTGCAATATTTGAGAAATTAGAAATATTAAAACTAATATCGTTTAATACTGTTGGATTAGAATCCCCATCGGGTGAACTTGCACCACCATCCCTTATGGTAAATTCTCCCACTTTAATAGCGTTTGAGGTGGTTAAACCAGAAGTAGTATTAAATGAGTCATAAGCGATATTGTCTGTTGGGTCAAAAGAAGTAGAGACTATGTCTGAATCAGAATCACCTCCCATAAAAACAGAACCTAATATTCTTGCACCTGCCCCAGGGCTACTTATATAATTGTTCCAAACTACATTGCCAGGAGCGCCAGAGGGATTATTGTTACTGCTTGTACTTGCAAATATCTTCATCAAAGAATCTGCTGAGTCATTTGGATCACCACCCCACATGTACATTCGAAAGGTGACAGTTCCCGATATACTAGAGATGACATTCAAATCATAGGCGTAGGCTTTTCTGCCCACAGTTTGAAAGGAAGATGATCCATCTGGATTCATTTCCATCGGATCGGTATTCATCAAAGGGATACCATTTGTTGAAAAACCATCAGTACTATAATCAATTCTAAAGTCTGTTGGGCCCTCGGGATTTCTTCTTCCTAATTTTATTTCTAATTGGGAAAGATCTAAAACATTAGAAGCGCCTGTTGAGATTGAAAATTGGATGTAATCACCACTTAAAATAGCACTTGCCACATCTGGCTCATTCAATCCTTCGACCGCATAATCGGCTCCAGGATCATATATGGCTCCCGGGCCTCTAGTAAACCCAACGCTTGATACGTCGGGAAAGTTCCCAGAATCAGAAGGGTTATTGCTGCTAGAATCTCCGTCCACGTCGATTTCGGTAAGAACATCTTGCCCAAAGGACATAGCGCCAAATGCTAAGGCTATTAATAAAAAGTATAATTTCTTCATTTAAATTGATTTTAATTTTATCGCGTCAAAGATAATGATCTTAATTAAATAAAGCATGTTCGCTTGAAAATTTTATAGGTTTTAATTATTTACAGGTGAGTCGCTTACAAAAGTTTATAAAATAAATCGTAACGTGTTTGTCATTCATTCTTTTTTCTTCGATAATCATCCTCTTTTTAAGAATATTTACGATGATTTTAATGGTTGAAAACTATATTTTGTTTTTACTCATCGCCCAGTTGTGAATGTTTTGGAGCCAACGAGATTAATTGGGCTGTTCAAGTTAACTCCAATCTTGCCAATTTGTGCATTAAGACCAAGTGTTTTTAAAACAACAAAGCGTAATCAAGAGAAAACTTGTTACGCTTTTTTTGTTTCAAATCACAAACCAATGGTGATTGATTGTGGAGCCGGAGAGAATCGAACTCTCGTCCAAACGAGCTATTAAAGAGCTTTCTTCACGTTTAGTCTTTCATTGGGTTTTCGATGTTGAGCTGGCAAAAGACAACCTACCCAACACTTATCTTCTTGATCTCGAAAGTGCGTCGAAGCGCCACACCATCTAAGTCAATATTTTCGATGCCTCTAATAAGAACGCCATTAACCAAGGCTTTCTGGAGACATTTAGCCTTCCTACCTAGTAGGAATGAGCGTAATCTTACTGTAATTCAGATTATGCAGCTAAAGCGTAGTTATTCTCGCCGATTAAAAAGTTGACCTAGCCTTTTACGTGCTTCAAAGTCATTACACGACGTGCTTACCATTCAATGAGTCTCGCTGTCAAAACCAGTCGGCCCCAAAGTTCCCATCAACGTGGGAATCTCAATTTTAATATAATAATTTCTATTTTGGCGTTTCGTTTTGCTCATACCTGTCAGGCTTTAATAGCCTTACAGGATCACAAAACGTCGGGCTTTCGCTACTCGCTTCCCGATAATTATCGGGAGAGCTCAAACAGACCGCTCAATCCCTAACGCAAATTCCCAATTTCATGTGGAGCAAAGACATGAATTAACAATTCTAGAGCGTCCACCCTTAAAAAAAGGAACGCGAAGGTACGAAAATCATTGATTATTTAATAATTTCTAGAGTCCAACTTCATCAAATAATAAGTTTGTGAATACAGGACAAGAATATGACATTTAAGGCATCAACACTAATTATTGTCCAAATAATCCCAAAAAATAGAGACCAGAAATAATCGCATTTGTGCTCCACTTCGACTAAAAGTGTATTTCATCGGATTTATTTGCTTTTCATGGATAGTGTTAACTTTTTTTTAGTATATTCGTGGCTTGAAGGTTTAGTTGATAGCGCATCATGCATTTAATAAGAATAATTTTGCGCCTATTTAGATAAAAAACCAATGTTTTATTAATAGCGTATATGTCAATGATGTTAAATAAGGCGTAAGTTAAATTTCTAAAATTTAGAGTTTTACAGATATAAATGTTAAAGTTGAAGTAAATTAAGGTACAATTGCGAAGACTGAAAGACCAATACTAAGACACGTTCATTACCATATATTATAAGTACTGTTAAATAATCCTATGAAAATACCAACTACCTTCCTATTTATTATCTTAAGTTTAAGTCTCTCGATTGGATTGTTCTCCAATAACACAAATCATTCTAAAATAGTACCAGTTAGCGCTACTGCTTTTAAGTCTCCAAAGGCGCAAACGACCAGTAATTTGGAAGCAGTTGCTTTAGAGACCCAAATTTTAGACGTCAAATCCAATACTGTTGAGGTAATTTTGATGGCCCCAACCGTGACTTGTCAAGATATCACTGTTCAGCTTGATGCCATTGGAAATGCAACCATTACACCTGAGCAGATTGAAGACGGGACCTATGGATCTGATCCTGCGTATGCACTGTCTGCAGATCAAACAACATTCACATGTAGTGATCTTGGATCTAATTCTGTTACGCTAACATTAACTGAAATCAGTGATAGTAGTACATCCACTTGTCTGGCGACGGTAACCATTGAGGATAGTGTCTCACCAACATTAACAGGAACCGCTTACTCAGGAACTTCGGGAACAAATTCATGTTCTGCTGATGCTGCCACGGCAGCACCATTTAACGCATCCTTGGCAACAAATGGGTACACCGATAATTGTGGAGGCGCCGTTTCAGCAACGCTTACAAATACAGCAACCTCGGGAACAGACAATGCATGGACGGTTACCTACACATTCTCCATTAGCGACACCAACGGAAACACACTTACAGATCAGACCTATTCCAATACGGGTGGAGATGCAACGGCACCAACATTAACAGGAACCGCTTACTCAGGAACTTCGGGAACTAACTCATGTTTTTCAGACGCTGCCACGGCAGCACCATTCAATGCATCCTTGGCAACAAATGGGTACACCGATAATTGTGGAGGCGCCGTTTCAGCAACGCTTACAAATACAGCAACCTCGGGAACAGACAATGCATGGACGGTTACCTACACATTCTCCATTAGTGATAACAACGGAAACACACTTACAGATCAGACCTATTCAAATACAGGTGGAGATACAACGGCACCAACATTAACGGGAACCGCTTACTCAGGAACTTCGGGAACAAATTCATGTTCTTCAGACGCAGCAACGGCAGCACCATTTAATGCATCTTTAGCAACAAACGGATACACCGATAATTGTGGGGGCGCCGTTTCAGCAACCCTTACAAATACGACAACCTCGGGAACAGATAATTCTTGGACAGTTACCTATACGTTTACAATTAGTGATGACAATGGAAACGACCTTATCGGTCAAACCTATTCAAACACAGGAAGTGATACAACGGCACCAACATTAACGGGAACCGCTTACGCAGGAACTTCGGGAACAAGTTCATGTTCTTCAGATGCTGCAACGGCAGCACCATTTAATGCATCCTTGGCAACAAATGGGTACACCGATAATTGTGGGGGCGCCGTTTCAGCAACGCTTACAAATACAGCAACTACAGGAACAGATAATTCTTGGACAGTTACCTATACATTTACAATTAGTGATGACAATGGAAACGACCTTATCGGTCAAACCTATTCAAACACAGGAAGTGATACAACGGCACCAACATTAACGGGAACCGCTTACGCAGGAATTTCGGGATCAAATTCATGTTCTTCAGATGCTGCCACGGCAGCACCATTTAACGCATCTTTGGCAACAAATGGGTACACCGATAATTGTGGCGGCAGCGTTTCAGCAACACTTACAAATACAGCAACCTCGGGAACAGATAGTGCTTGGACGGTTACCTACACGTTCTCCATTAGTGATACCAACGGAAACACACTTTCAGATCAGACCTATTCAAATACAGGTGGAGATACAACGGCACCAACATTAACGGGAACCGCTTACGCAGGAACTTCGGGAACAAATTCATGTTCTTCAGATGCTGCCACGGCAGCACCATTTAACGCATCTTTAGCAACAAATGGGTACACCGATAATTGTGGAGGCGCCGTTTCAGCAACATTGACGAATACAGCAACTACAGGAACAGATAACGCTTGGACGGTTACCTACACGTTCTCCATTAGTGATACCAACGGAAACACACTTACAGATCAGACCTATTCCAATACGGGTGGAGATGCAACGGCACCAACATTAACGGGAACCGCTTACGCAGGAACTTCGGGAACAAATTCATGTTCTTCAGATGCTGCCACGGCAGCACCATTTAACGCATCTTTAGCAACAAATGGGTACACCGATAATTGTGGAGGCGCCGTTTCAGCAACATTGACGAATACAGCAACTACAGGAACAGATAACGCTTGGACGGTCACCTACACGTTCTCCATTAGCGACACCAACGGAAACACACTTACAGGCCAAACTTATTCAAATACAGGTGGTGATACAACTAATCCTACGGCTTCAAATCCTGCGGATATCAATGTTCAATGTTTAGATGATGTTCCCGCTTTTGATATTTCCGTAGTCAATGATGAGACGGATAACTGCGGAACGACATCTGTAGCATTCATCGGTCAGACTCCAGATCCAGCAATAAACAACGGAACGATTACAAGAACCTACAGAGTTAGTGATGGTAATGGAAATTCTATTGATGTTTTTCAAGATATTAATATTACAGATACTCAAGATCCAACGGCATCAGACTTAGCGTTAGTAACTGTAGAGTGTGCTTCAGATATTCCGACAGCGAATATAAATCTCGTAAATGATGAGGCAGACAACTGCTCAGGGCCTATAACCGTAGCCTTTGTGTCTGATGTTTCCGACGGAAACTTTAATCCGGAAACAATTACTAGAACCTACTCAGTAACTGATGCATCTGGAAACTCTATTAATGTTACACAATTAATTACAGTAGAAGATACGATCAACCCAAATGCGATTTGTATTGGAGGAACTACTACCATACAGTTGGATAGTTCAGGAAATGGTTCAATCTCAACAACAGATGTTGATAATGGCTCAAACGATAATTGTGGTGCGGTTGACCTGTCTTTTGTTGGTGGTACTCCTGATTTAAGCAATAATATTGCTTTAGGTAAGCCTGCTTCACAGAGTTCTAACTATAATAGTGGCAATTCTTATCCAGCCTCATTTGGTGTTGATGGCAATACTGGTAATTTTACCCATACACAATCTAGTAATAATATAGGATCATGGTGGGAAGTTGATCTTCAAGCCGATTTTGAAATTGGTTTGATTAGAATTTGGAATAGGAGCAATTGTTGTCAAAACAGACTTAATGATTATCGAATAACCTTGTACAATGGTGCAACCGTTGTTGCCTCTCAAGATTTTACAACGCAGCCAAGTCTTTCCTTAGATATTACGTCACTTACAGGAGCCGCTGATAGAGTTAGGGTTACCCAACTAAAAAATGCACCACTTTCATTAGGTGAGTTTCAAGTGTACGCGTCAGGAGGAGGGGCTTTAGATTTTGATTGTTCAGATTTAGGCTCACAAACGGTGACTATGGTCGCTACAGATGGTTCTGGCAATACTGATAGCTGCTCACATCAAGTGAATGTTGTAGATAATATAAATCCTAGTATCACCTGTCCGCCAAATGTCAATGTTGATGTCGATAGCGATACGACTTGTGAAGCTACAGGTGTTGTTTTGGGTACACCAACTACCAGCGATAATTGCGCCGTGGCAACTGTAACCAATAATGCGCCAACATCTTATCCAGTTGGGAATACGACGGTGATATGGACAGTGACCGACCAATCTGGAAACACAAATACCTGTAATCAGATTGTAACAGTTACCGATAATGTTGATCCTGTGATTACTTGTCCGTCTAATATAACGCAAGATACCGATGCCGGATTATGTTCTGCTATAGTAACTTATGCCTTGCCTACGGCTACTGATTGTTCTACTGTGACCATTACTCAAATAGATGGAACGGGATTGTCTTCAGGAAGCGTTTTTCCGATAGGTACTACGACTTTAGAATATCAAGCCTTGGATGATACAAATTTATTAGATACCTGCACGTTCACCATTACCGTTATTGATAATGAGAATCCTACTGTGACAGCACCTATGGATGTTACGGCCTCTACAGATGTTGGGGCTTGTGGTGCAAATATTAGCATCGCCAATGCAACAGTAACCGATAATTGCGCTGGTAGCGCGTTATCGTGGGAGATGACAGGTGTAACGCTTTTAACGGGAACAGATCAAGTTGGGACTCAGTCTTTCAACATTGGTATAACTACCATAACCTATACTGTAGCAGACGCTTCAGGAAATACATCGACCGACACTATGGAGGTTGTCGTTGCTGACGATGAGGATCCAGTAATTACGGCACCAGCCGACATTACCATTTCGGCAGGCGTAAACTGTCAGGTTAATTCACTGTCTTTAGGAGCAGCCTCTTCTGGAGATAATTGTGGTGTCGCCAATGTGACTAATGATGCTGTTCCGCCATATGTCGTCGGTGATACAGTAGTTACCTGGACCGTTACCGATAATGCTGGAAACACAAGCACCGATACACAAACAATTACTGTTGTAGATGATATTGCGCCAACATTAACGTTGCCGTCAACTATTATAAATGCTAATACTTCGGAAGAGGGAGATTACAACTGTAGCGTTGATATCAGCATACCAGCAGTAACTGCTACTGACAATTGCTCAGGGAGTATGCTTACTTGGGAAATGACAGGGGCAACAAATAATGGTGGGACTGGTTTAGGTCAAGTACCGTCGCCATACACATTCAATTTGGGTGTCACAACTGTTGAATATACAGTTACCGATACCGCAACGCCTCCAATGAGTATTTCAAAGACATTGACCATAACTGTATTTGATGATGAGGATCCTATGATCACAGCATTATCGGATGTTGTTGTTACAAATGATGCAGGAGTCTGTGGTGCTTCAGTATCATGGACAGAGCCTTCAGCGAGCGATAATTGTTTAGTGTCTTCATTTACACAAACGACAGGATTCTCTAATCCATTTACATTTCCGTTAGGAACAACAACAGTAACCTATGAAGCAGAAGATGCTTCAGGAAATACCAGTACAGCGAGTTTTGATGTGACTGTTACCGATAACGAGGCTCCATCTATTTCTCATCCAAACGAATCATCAAATTTAGTCACGACAACCTCTGCTGATGGCGCTGGAAACTGTACGGTTTCAATAGCTGTACCAAATGCAGTTATCAACGATAATTGCGCTGTATCCCAGTTGAGCTGGACGATTTCGGGAGCTTCTACAGGCTCAGGATTGAATCAAGTAGGAACACGAATCTTTAATATTGGAACGTCAACAATCACTTATACACTGTCTGATAATAACAGTCCAGCCTTGGAAACCACACTTTCTTTTGATATTGTAGTGACTGATGATGAGTTGCCAACACTTAACTTGCCAAGTAATATTACTGCCAATGGCTGCAGTGATACAGTTACTTATTCGGTTAGTGGAAATGACAACTGTGGTGTGTCATCAATAATCCAGACAGATAGCACAGGCCTTACAAGTGGAGACTCATTTCCATCTGGGACGACTACTTTAGAATATGAAATTACAGATGTAAATGGGCTTACATTCTCAGATACGTTCACGATTACAGTCATAGACAGCACCTTACCCGTAGTGAACTGCCCAGCAAATGTTACTATTAATAATAATGCGGGACTATGTACGGCTGATTTTGACTATCAAGTCATTGCCTCTGACGATTGTTTGATTGAGCCAACATTGACATGGACAATGACGGGAGCGTCTACCGATTCGGGAGCTGATCAAATTGGAGTTTATAGTTTTCCAGTAGGTGTGACCACTGTCACATTCACAGTAGATGATGGTTCTAATACAGACACCTGTTCTTCAACGGTAACTGTTATTGATAATGAGAGTCCTGTAATTACGTGTCCGGTACCAGCGGCAATTTATAGTACAGATCTGGATGCATGTACCACAAGTTTAACGTTTGCGGCTACGGCAGTAGATAATTGTGATACTAGCCCTGCGCTTTCTTATACTATTTCAGGTAGTTCGATTTCATTTCCTTATGATTTTCCAATTGGAACAACTGTTGTAGACGTTATTGCAAATACGACCAACGGTTTAACAGACAATTGCAGTTTTAATGTTGTTGTGGAAGATAATCAAGACCCGATCATAACCTGTCCAACCGTTGCGACTAGCTATCCTGCAGATGCAGGTTTGTGTATTGCGAGATTGTCAATTCCGGCAACGGCAACAGATAATGTATGTATAGGCTCACCTGCAATAACTTACACCGTTGCTGGCTCGACCATCACATTTCCTTATAATTTTCCAACTGGCTCAACCATTGTGACCGCTACAGCCAATGATGGTAATGGACAAATAGCAACTTGTGACTACACGGTGGTGGTGGTGGATGATCAAAATCCTGTAGCAAATTGCGTTGGGTCTTTTGATGTTACATTAAACGCATCAGGTTCTGCATCTATAATGGCTACCGATATAAATAATTTATCATCTGATAATTGTGGTATTCAAAATCTAATCTTAGATAAATTGAGCTTTGATTGTGATGATCTTGGTGCTAATACTGTAACATTGACTGTAACCGATACATCAGGCAATACATCAAGTTGCATGACCACAATAAATGTTCTAGACCCAGCATCAACAGCTGGAGTAGAAATTAATGTTGACAATAACCCTATTTGCCAAGATGGTGATATTGAATTTACCGCCACGCCTATCAATGGAGGATCTACGCCTGTCTATGAATGGTTTATAAATGGTAATTCCCAAGGAACTAATAGCGCGAGTTTTGTGCCATTTACAACGATAAACGATGGCGATGAGGTTTATGTTCAAATGCAGTCGTCAAACTCTTCGTGCGAGACACCTGTGCAAAGTGCTTCTATTTTTATCACTGTATTTGCTTTGCCTATCGTGACTGCACCAGCAGAGCTTTGCTTAGGAACCTCTGGAAATTTAACTCCAAGCTCTGGTGGTACTTGGACGAGTAATAACACGTCGATTGCCACGGTTAATAATGCTGGGGTGATCAACGCCTTATCGGCAGGATCGGTAACATTTACCTATACAAGTTCAACCGGTGGATGCACAAATACTACAGATCCAGTGGTTGTAAATCCTTTGCCAGTTTTAACTTCACCTGCAACAGTATGTGTAGGAACGACAGGAAACTTAACGCCAAACTCTGCTGGAACTTGGACAAGCAACAATCCAGCTGTTGCAACCGTAACGAATGCAGGAGTCGTCACTGGGCTATCTACCGGATTTGCAACGTTTACTTTTGAAAATGCAAATGGCTGTGAGAATATTACCAATTCTGTCGAGATTCTAGAATCTCCAGTAATTGATTCTATTGTAACTTCAAGTAACCCACTATGTTCTGGAGAGACAGTGACAATGCAAGCAACACTGCAACCATCAAGTAATCCACCATTATCAAGAACACTTATTAATTACGATTTTAATTTAGGCTTTGATACTGGAGACTATGTTGATTATGATGGACAAGAAATTCCTGGGATTATTTCTGATATGGTGAGTAGTACAATGACTTATAATTATGGTTATAATGGAATTAATACCGATGTCAATGCGTTTACAACAAACTTTATTTCTAATAGCACGACAGGCAACTCGCTGCGTCAAATAGATGGAAATGGCAATAATGATGATGGTGAATGGATCTTTGATATTGGAGGATCTGTATTGGATGATTATAGAGATTTTAGAATTTATTTTCAAACGATTAGAAACAATGCTGCTGGGAGTCCGAAATTTATAGATATTTCATATCGTGCAAATGGTACTGGACCTTTTATTGATGTATTACAATATGATATGAATGCCGGTGCCACGGTATGGCGAGAGGTGTTATTCGCGTTGCCTCCTGAGGCCGACAATGCAGCGCAGTTAGAAATTAAACTGTATGTCAATGACGGCAGAAACAACGACAATAATAGACCAGATATTCGAATAGATAATTTTCAATTGCAAGGAAATATAGGAGGTGATATTGTGTCGTATTCTTGGACGGCAGATACTGGTGCTAATGCAGGATTACCAGCAAGTGCGTTGATTCCCTCTACCGGTAATAGTATCATTCAAGTTAATCCAACTGTAAACACCAATTATACTTTAACAGTTCAAAGCAGTGGGAATGGCTGTACGGATACTGAAACAGTAAACATAGCAGTAACGCAATCTCCTGAACTATTTGTAACAGCAGAATATTGTCCCGTTGACGATCCTTCAACTACTGGTATTGACGAAAGCGATTTAGTTCAATTAGTGGTGACGTCACCTTCAGATCCTGATATTACCTACGAATGGCAAACAAATCCCGTACAAACAGGAAGTTCTATATACGTTGATATTGCCGATATATATACGGTAATAGGCACTAGTCTGGGTGGATGTTCTACTTTAGGGACCGTAAGTATTGCGGAAGAGTTAGTCATTGATGGAGACTTTACAAATTTAGATCTTACAGATCCTGCAAGTTTTCCATTTACAACAAGTACTACAACTTACATTGAGAATCAACCTGGTCTAGTTCCAACTGGTAAAGGTGAATTATGGTTTGGCCCTGATATATACACCATTGGCGAAGATGCTGATGATGTGCATGGCTTAGTCAACGGTACTATTTTAGATCGTACAAACAATACGAATGGTCCTCGAAATTGGATGATGATAAATAGTGATCAAGGCCCCTATTGTTGGCAACAAATTAATACTCCTGTTTTACCAAACACTGAATATTATTTTTCTGGATGGATTAGGAACTGGCTTAATGGTAGTCCGGCACAAGTACAATTTGAAGTAGATGGCGTTCTAGTGGGTACCACTCAGCAGTCCACAAATTCATGGGAGCGTTTTTATGGAACATGGACTTCAGGGCCTACACAAACTTCCGTAGACATAAGAATCGCAAACTTAAATACAGCCAGTGGTGGCAATGATTTTGGTATTGATGATATTTCCTTCGCTACCTTGTCAACATTTATTAGATTGGATACAGTTCTTGAAACTACCGATCAAAGAATATGCCAAAACACACCCATTGAAACAATTGAATATGCTATAGGTGGTGGTTTGGCAACTCCAACTATTGAATGGTCTAAAGATGGCTCTCCATTGGCAACAAATGTGTATCCAGATGGTCTAAGTTTCCTATATAATGGATCTTCGTATTTTATTTCTGGAACTCCCACAGAGTTTGGCGTGTATACCTACACCTTATCAACAACCTCAGCATGTGACGTGAAATCTGCAGAAGGCATAATTACAGTAGATGAGGCTCCTGCCGTGGTTATTAATAATCTTGTCGAGCCAATTTGCTTTAGTAATTCAAGTATTGTTATGAATGCAACGCTTTCTGGATCTGCGACATCAGGGACTTGGTCAACCTCAGGAACAGGAACTTTTACTGGAGTTTCTGGTAACGGATCAACAGCAACTTACAATGTAGGTACAGGAGAAACATCGGGTACAGTAACCCTAACATTTACTTCAAATGATCCTGCGGGCGTTTGTGAGGCCGCAGTAGAAACTTATAATTTAGAAATTACACCTTATATCATTGCTGAAGCAGGAACAGTAGGTCCAATAACCGATTGTGATGACATTACGGTTAGTCTATTGGCAAATAACGTTTCAGGCACTTGGACAGTAACCTCAGGACAACCTTCAGGTAGTTATTTCTTTTCAAATCCGTCATTGTATAATTCACAATTCACAGGGGAGAGTGGAGAGGAATACACATTGCAATGGGAAGCTGTTAATGTGATGCCATGTGCTAACACAACCGACAATGTCACTATAACCATTCCCGATTGTGGAAATAATATCGACTTTGATGGTGTCGATGACTATATTAGTTTTGCTGACAATTATAATATGAACTCTAGTGCTTTTAGTTTAGAGGCTTGGATTAAAACAGATAATGTCTCTGGATCTAAAACCATTATGTCTAAGAGAAATGGTAATGCACTTACATCGGGATATGATCTTATGTTGGTCAATAATAGATTACGATTTAGATGGAATAATGCTGCAGGACTTCAATCTAATCAGACATTAAATAGTTCTAAATGGTACCATGTTGCGGTGACCTTCAACGGTTCTAATACGTACACTTTATTTATTGATGGCTTTAGTGTTGGGTCTACGACAAGTGGTACAATACCGTCAGTTAATACTAATCGTTTTATCATTGGCGCAACAGATAGAACAAATACTACCCCAAATAACTTTTTTGGAGGTGCTATAGATGAAGTTAGAATCTGGGATTCTGCATTGACCCAAACCCAAATTCGTCAAATGATGAACCAAGAGCTAGTGGCAAATGGTACTAACGTTCAAGGTGTTATAGTACCACAAGATATTGGTGGTTTGCAATGGTCTAATTTAATGGGTTACTATCAAATGATAGAGGGCTCTCAATCAATCATTACCAATGGTAATATTGGCGATATTAGTACAGTGTTTGCCAATAGTGGTAAGCTTAATTCTATGAATACCATTCAGGCCGAAACAGCACCAATTCCTTATGTTACCAGTAGTGATAATGTTTGGGACGCTTCTGGAACTTGGTTAAATGGAGGCGTTCAACAAATCCCTAACTCTGCTGTAAATAGTATTAATGGTAGTGCACAAACATGGAACATCGTTAGATCTCAAAATAATATATCTACCAATAGGGCTACCTCTGTACTTGGACTTTTGGTTGATAGCGACGAGTTAAGTGTCATAAATGATCAACCCTTAACGGTTAGTCGATACCTTAAAATTGACGGCAAACTAGATTTAGATGGCGAGTCTCAATTGTTACAGCCAAATGGTAGTATTGTAGATTTAGCAAGTGCTGGCAGTCTCGAACGCGATCAACAGGGAACATCAAACCTTTACAATTACAATTATTGGTCATCACCTGTAAGTAGTGATGGGTCGTCGTTTTCAATAGATGGTGTTTTAAGAGATGGCTCAAGTCCTTCGGCTCCAGTTAGTGTGAATTGGACAAGTTCATATGACGCATCTGCTTCACCGTTGACCTTAAGTAGACGTTGGTTATATACCTATATGAACCTTCCAGAAAATTCATATGCCGATTGGGCACAAGTCTCTGAGACAACCCCGTTAAATGTGGGTCAAGGATTTACCATGAAAGGAAGTGGCGGTAGTGGATCACAACAAAACTATGTTTTTGAAGGTATCCCTAATAACGGAGACATTAGTATGACCTTAGGCGCTAATAATCAGGCGTTACTAGGTAATCCATATCCTTCGGCTATAGATGGTTGGGCTTTTATAACAGACAATGAGTCATCCTTCAAATCAGGAACACTTGACTTTTGGGAACATGCCCCATCCAACAGTTCGCATATTCTTGCGCAATATGAAGGTGGTTACGCGGTATTGAGTCTTTCGGGTGGAGTGGCGGCAGTAACCCCTCCGTCAGAAATAGGCGGTATTGGTAATGCCACGAAAGTTCCTGGTCGATATATACCAATTGCGCAAGGCTTCTTTATTACGGCTAACGCAACTGGCGGACAAGTATTATTTCAAAATAGTCAACGAGCCTTTCGAAAAGAAGGGACGGCTTCGTCCATATTTCTTCGAAATGGATCAGACGATTCAGGTATGGAAACAGAAGATGAGATAGACATCAAACGTATTCGTTTTGACTTCATATCTCCAGAAAATGCTGTAAGACATCTGTTACTGGCGTTTATTGAGAATGGAGAAGCAACAGATGGTGTTGATTATGGTTATGACGCGCCAAACAACGATAATTTTCCTAGTGACATGTCTTTTGATATTGATGGCAATCCTTATGTTATACAAGGTGTAGGCGCTTTTGATGAGACCAAAATGTACCCTTTGATTGTTACTTTAGCCAATGGCGGTACCATCCAAATTCCATTTGATGCGTTTGAGAACTTTGATGAAACTATTGATCTGTTTATCTACGATGCTCAATTAGATACTTATACCAATTTCAATACCACAAGCTATCAAATTACTTTAGAGGCTGGTGATTATACAGGTCGCTTTTTTCTAGCATTTCAGGAAGATCAGACCTTATCGGTTATTGACAACGAGATCAAGGATATTCAGGTGGATTACCTACAGACATCAAGTGAAATTTATGTCAAGACACCAAATTCTATCAATGTGAAGCAAATTTATCTCATTAATATTACAGGACAAACAGTAGGTTCTTGGAATTCTACGAACCAACCAATGTCGCACGAGATTAGAATTCCAGTCCAGAATATTTCCGAAGGAAACTACATTCTCAAAGTGGAAACAAATTATAGTACTTATAATAAAAAGATTATCATCAAATATTAAATTCTCAATAAGACTAGATAAAAGAGCAACCTTAAAATAGTTGCTCTTTTTTTATGTACACTATTTTCTAATCTAGAATACGATTGCCTTTTTTTTATTATGTATTGAACTTTGTTAAAATCGGGTAAAAAGATAGCCCATATCATAAGGCTTGAATATTTTATAAATTCTTTAAGAAAGACTCATGACGTATTCAATTAATTTTAATCAAATTAAAATTACAATATCATGATTAAAGAAGGAACAAGAGTACAGTGGAAATGGGGTAATGGCACTGCGGAAGGTGAAGTTGAGGAGACGTATACAAAAAAAGTGACGAAAACTATTAAAGGAAGTGAGGTTACACGAAATGGGGAAGAGGGGGACAAAGCTTTATACATTAAACAAGATGATGGCGATCATGTTTTAAAATCTGAAAGTGAAGTAAAGCGCGTAGATTAACGTAGTTTGGTTCTAGACGAACTTGCTAAAGCGGGAAAAGAGACTTATTTTCGTAGATTATAAATTCTATGTCTCACTTTCGTGGGAATGAAACTAGATTATCATGAAATTTGCCATTATCAAAGAACGTAAAAATCCGCCAGATCGTCGCGTCGTATTTTCTCCAGAAAAACTGGCAGAAGCTCAATTACAGTTTCCTCAAGCCCAATTTGTTGTGGAGTCTTCAGATATTCGCGTATTTTCAGATGATGCTTATCGCGAGCAGGGGTTTACCGTGACAGACGATGTTTCAGATTGTGACGTGATGATTGGCGTAAAGGAAGTTCCGCAAGAACACTTGATTCCGAATAAAAAATACTTTTTCTTTTCACACACCATAAAAAAACAGCCTTATAACCAACGTCTGCTTGTAGATATGCTCAAAAAACAGATCGAACTGTATGACCATGAAACCATTGTAAAACAAAATGGCGCTAGATTGATTGGTTTTGGTCGTTACGCAGGACTGGTAGGTGCCTACAACGGCTTTCGTGCAATGGGTTTACGCGACGGCCTATTCAAGTTGCCAAAAGTTGAAACCCTGGCAGATCTTGATGCAGTAAAGGCCGAACTCGATAAGATTAAATTACCAAACCTCAAGATTTTACTTACCGGAACAGGAAAAGTGGCGCTTGGTGCCAAAGAAATTCTTGATCATTTAAAAATCAAACAAATTAGTGATGCCCTCTATTTGACGTCGCAATTTACTGAGCCCGTTTATGTGATGGCAGATGTTATGGAGTATGCTAAGCGAAAAGACGGTAAAGTAGGTGATAAGTGGGCTTTTTATAAAGACCCTAGTGACTACGAAAGCAATTTCATGGCTTATGCCAAAGAAACCGATTATTTTATCGCTGGACATTTTTACGGTAATAATGCGCCCTTTTTATTTACACGCGATGATGCTAAACACCCTGACTTCAGGATTAATTTGGTTGCTGATATTTCTTGTGATATTGATGGACCAGTAGCAAGTACGATAAGACCATCTACTATTGCAGATCCTTTTTATGGTTACCATCCATTGACAGAGAAAGAAACCTCCTTTAATGCAAAAGACGCTATCACGATGATGGCAGTCGACAATTTGCCTTGCGAATTGCCAAAAGATGCCAGTGAAGGTTTTGGAGAGATGTTTTTAGAACACGTTATTCCGGCATTTTTTAATGATGATGCACGCGGTATTTTAAAACGCGCCAAAATTACGACTAGCGACGGTAAGTTGACCGAGCGGTTTAGTTACTTGCAGGATTTTGTAGATAATAAATAAAAAAAGGGTGTCTTTTCAAACAGCCTTTCAAGTTTAAATGTTAAGCGTATTTATTCATCAGCATCGATGACAGTAAATCTACCAGACCAATTACCAGCAATCGTTTCACCATCCTCAGAAATTAAATTAAAGTCGATGTCTACATCATCGCCATCTACGTCAAGAATCACTGTACCTTCAGTTGCATCAAAAATGGTAAATTGATTGTCTATTACCGTTTCAAAATCAGCTATGGTGTACGTAAACTCTGCAGATTCATTAGAATAATTGTAAGTGCCAGATGTTAGTCCAAATACAGAATTGGTATGCAATTCAAAATAGACATCAATATTTTCACCTTCAATCTCAATATCCCAATTATAACTTCCGTCAGAATTTTCGCCGTAATTGATTAAAAAACTATTTCCGTCCAGTTGAAATTGAGTTCCGTCTATAGTCACTTCACCCTCTGAGCTTGATGAGCCACCATCGTCGTCATCTTTATCGCAAGATTGTAAAGTAAATGTGGCTACCACGAGTAATAAAATAGGATAAATAAATTTTTTCATTTTTTTTGTTTTAAAATTTTGTGCGAATATACAATTTTGGGTGTAACGCTAAAATATTTTGAAGAATTTTTATAGAGCTGTATTTTGATAAACTACAACTTATGTGTTTTGGTTTTAAAGCTCATCCATGTTCAAGTTTCCATTTGAAAACGCTTTCAACATCCAATAAGAGATCGCTAAAAAACTTCCAAAGGACAATGTGAAAAACCAAGCTTCAATGTTTGGACTGAATATAATTCTGAAGATATCCTGAAACAGTGGTACGGGATTATTAATGAGTTCCCAAGAGTTATACCTAAAGAATCGGCCGAGATAAATCCCGAAGGCAGAAAGACCAAAAATAAAGATCATTATTGGAACCATGAATTTAGGACTGAAGTGAGCTTTCAGCAGTTTTTCCATATCGGAAAGCGACAGAAAGTATAAGATCAAGCCATTGAATGCAAACGACATAATAACTAAAACATCAAGCCAAACATGGGATTGAGAATTCATGAGGTGTAGTAAATCGGTAACGATGTAAGGTGCATTTGGTAAAAATAGCAACCAAAGACTAAATGATAGAAAGAACCCTACTTTATGCAAACGATCGATACTCGCGAGATACGTGGTGATCGCAAAGGGAATTAGGGCTAAAAATAGATTCCACACCAAAAACAATAAGTAAAAGGATTGATTTAATTTTATTCTCATCATGAGCAAAACAATACTCAATGTCATGGAAAGCGTAAGCAAGAACAAGATTTTAAATCGATGAAAGAGGAGGTTTTTTATAGCATACATAAGTGATAATTTAAATTAATGTGTTGTACGAATGAGTTTTACATCTATTAAATAAATGGTGATTGCTCCAAACGTATAGGCAATCAAATCAGAAATTTCAAAGGTGCTTCCTAAGATAATCACGGCTAGGTTATTATTCCGAAGATCTAATACGTCTAATAGATTGAAAAGCTGTAAAAATTCAATTAAAAAAGAGAACGAGAGCACCATAATTGCACACGATATTGCCTTTATGTTTGAAATAGCTCTCATGCTGCAATACATGAGAATGACCACCAAAAAATCACCAACGGTATGTCTAATAAAACCTGCTGAAAGATATAACGCAATGATAATTTCAACAGCTAGAAGAAATAGAGCAGATGCGAAAAACATCGAATGGAATCGTATTTTCATTTGATCTCTATGGTTTTTCCTAAACGTTTAGGTTTGACATGAAAAAGTATGTCGATTAAGGCTTTAGGTCGTGCAAAAAATTCGCGAAGCTCAAATTGGAAACCATCCTGCGTATCTGAGAATTTAGCATTAAAGCCAATCGCATCCATAGCATTGTGCTTTGCTAAATAGATAGCACGCTCGTTATGAAATTGCTGGGATATGATGGTGATTTCGGTTTGACCAAAAATCTTTTTAGCGCGCACCACAGAGTCTAACGTTCTAAAACCAGCAAAATCCAGTACTATGTTTTGTGTTGGAACGCCTTTGGCTATCAAATCATTTTTAAATGTTGTAGGCTCATCATAACCTTTACCATCTTTATTACCACTTATTAAGATAAACTCAATTTTTCCAGATTTGAACAATAGCGCTGCGGCATTTACACGATGTTTATAAAATGTGGAGATGTTTTCTCGGTAGTCATATTTACTACAACCGAGAAGGAGTCCAACTTTTCGCTTCGGAATCTCCTCTACAGAATCATAGACATAATCTTTAGCTTGAAAACTAATGATGCCGTAAATAATTACGATGCCAAGACCTGCTAAAATGCCGAGTCGTAGTAAAATTTTGAGTGTGCTCATAATATTTAAATAGAATTTAATATAAGTCTTTTTTGATGTGATTTTGAAAAAATGGTATCTCTAAAATCTTTGTGGTTGACTGTTAATAAGTGCTTAAAATTATAATGGTGAAATGCATTGGCCTCTTTCCCTATACGATAGGATCGAAGGTAATAGCGATAATAATCTGGCAAAATGACAATACCCAGTAGCATTGCGCCATAAAGATAAAGGCTACGTTTACCGTTTCCAAAACAAAGACATTGTAACGCAATTTCATCTTCAACGCGAGTGCCATATCCAGTTAAGGTGTGATAGGCATCATGGCGTTCAACCTTGGCGATGAGTTCAAAATTATTGACCTGAAGAAACCTTCCTAAATGGTTTCCAAATGTTGATTTTGGATAGTTTAAAAGTTGCATCTTCGTAATTCCCCAAGCCTCATGTTTTTTGAATACTTGCGTGTAGAGATGTTGAGAATGGTTGAAAAGCCATTCAATAAGTCGTTTTCTCATCGCTTTCATGGCTTACGGGTGTTAGAAAGCCAAATCCAAGATTGACTAGTGGTTATAAAAGCAGAGAAAAAGAAGGCTATAGTACATATGTCATAATCTGAGATGGTCGTCCCAAAAACGCAAATGGCAAACATGGAAATGGCATAATAGGGATAAAAGGTTCTAAACGTGTTTTTAGCTGAAAACTCTTTAGAAACTGTAAACCAAAAAAACGGACAAATAGTACCCACCACGACAATGACAACACCTATAAATATTGGTATTATTGATAAGCTTGCCAAAAATAATTCATCTACACGAATTGGCTCAAAACAAGCAATAATAAGCCAAAAAATGATCGTTGCTAATAACCAGGCTCTTAAAATAATCGATGGTAGATTCATTTTGATCTTGAGTTTAAAGATTGCTGTTGGTATTGATAAGTCTCATAGCTATATTCCTGCCATTTACGGTTTTCTAGATCCTTCAAATGAGAACGGTATTTGTTATCAATTCTATTATAAGTGGTTTGCGATACAGCGATTTGCTGTTTTGCATTGTGGAGCATAATAGCATTTTGGTTGGAGAGTTTGATAAGATAATCCACGTCAAAATTTTTAACATTACGAATGTTAAACTTGGTAATGCTACGGTCCCAATTAATTGAACTTAATGCAATCAAGATGACGAATGCGATTTGTGTATTTACTCTAAATAAAAATGCTAGGTTCTTGATATTCATGACTTTTAGAAATGTAGTGATGAGCCCAATAAGGGTCAGGAAAATATATACGTGAACACCAATGCGTTTGTAGGTCAAGCCAAATGAAAGTATGTAGTCTTGGTTCTTAATAGCGATTAAAGTAATGAGCACAACGTTAAGACAAATCCAAAGGTAGGTGAGGTGTTTTAACCGCTTGTTGTTTCTGTAAAAATTCAGGTTACCGCGAAAAACATACAAGATGATGATAATGGCTATAACGATCGACGCAATTAAGGTGTAAATGCCGTTATGAACTTGTTTGGATAAATCGGCCGCCAGCTTAGTTTCTGTAGACAGTAAATAGGCGACATCAGTAATCATATATAAAACAATCAACAGGTTTAGCATGCCTAATAAAGTAACGCCTAGTTGCGTTTCCTTTTTAAGGGGTTCTTCGGAAAAGGTTTCTGATTTTATAAGTTCATTACCAATATGGTGGTCTGAGGTCGTCGCTGGTTCAACCAAAATTGGTTTTGAGATATTGCTGAACAGAAAATAGCCTAATACTGAAAATAGCAACCACTGAATGTTTACAAACTTAAAGCTAATGGTATTGACCAAATTGTTGAATAGCGGATTTCCGTTTTTATATAGAAGAACAAATAATATAATAAACACCAAAGGAATACCAATGAGTTTAACGAGGTGAAGGACATCAATATCTTTTTTTCGTTTGACCTTTTCGGCCGTGTTGTCAACTTCAAAATTTCGGTAGAAAAAACCAGCAATCGCTGTAAATATGCCGTTAAGCCATTGGATATATAGTGACGTTTTATGATCTCCAAAAGCTCCTATAACGGTGAAGAACGCAAAACAATTTGCGATAATAGCCAAGTTTGAGTGCTGTATAAAAACGAGTATCGCAGTAAGTAGGTAGAGAATTGAATGAACAATGACAGCCTTTTTTCTAAATTTCTTCGGATTGTAAAACGCTAGAACAGCGATGGTAATGACTGTAAAAATTGAGAGATTTAAACCGATGGATTTCTCAAAAAATAAGATGCTGAACAAAACAGAGGCGATAATAAGGATAATTTGTTTCATGATTTAAAATTTAAAGTACTTTGAAATTCAAAGTAAAAGTTTAAAAAAAAGTAATTTGTTTATATAAGTGGTCTTTAATGGTTTTTAATTAAGTCTTCCAAGGCATCAATATGTTTTTTAAAGGCTGCTCTTCCCAGTTTTGTTGTAGCGTAACGCGTATTGGGTTTTCTTCCAATAAATTGTTTTTCAACACTAATGTATGTCGCTTTTTCAAGTGCTTTGGTGTGACTGGCAAGATTACCGTCGGTTGCGCCCAGCAATTCTTTCAGCATGTTGAAATCGGCATATTCGTTCACCATTAAAACAGACATAATGCCCAATCTAATGCGATGATCAAATACCTTATTGATGTTGTTGATAATACTCATAGTCTCCCGTTCAATCAGGACTGTAAATTTTTAGTGTTATAATTCAATATTCGTATGTATCTAATCTTACTTCTTTTCGGCTACGTCGTATTTAAAGTGCATCATCGTTCCGTAGATAATATGCATAATGCCAAAACCAACCGCCCAAAAGTAAAGTCCGTAGCCAACAAATTGTGTGGCAACCAATCCTAGTGTAATATTTGCAAATCCTAAATACCGAATGTCGCCAAGCGTATATTTGCTAGCATTAACGCAACTTAGGCCGTAGAATATAAGAGTGGTTGATGCGATTAGGTCAAAATATTGTTTATTGATTAGAATAATACACAAAATACCTCCCGTAATCAAAGGAATTAAAAAGTTAATCAATAATCGTTTCGACGACGTTTCAAAGATTTTTTCGTTATGCTTTTTTGCTTTTCTCTGCGTTAAAATTACGCCTGTTATTACCGATAAAAAAATAACAGCAATAGCAATGACTATCAACGAACTAACTGAATCATACGCTAAAAAAAATCTATTAAGCGTATGTTTTTCTAATTTGATCTCATTGATAATTCTGTAGGCTAAAAAAGCGCCGATCAACGCGTAAATACCAGCCAGGATCCCAGATAAACCGCTCAAAGAAATAAATCGAGAGGATTTGCTCATGAGGTTTTTTATCTCACTAATGTCTTTTAAATAATCTTCGTTGCTCATGATGTAAAGTACTTTGAAATACAAAGTAAATAAATATAATTGGATAATCAATCATAATTTATCACTAATTTTAGAGATCCATAAAACGCAAACTTGAAACCAGCCGAAGTTTATATTATCAGTCAACCAGAACCTTTCAAATCCATTCTTATGCATTTGCAAATTCTCATTGAGCACACATTTCCAGATATTCAGCTGACATATAAATGGCGACTTCCATGTTATTATTTGGGGACACGCCCTATTTGCTATTTAAATAAGAGCAAGGATTTTGTAGACGTCGGTTTCTGGCATGCGTCGCATTTAACTGAGTACGCATCGCAGCTAATTTCAGAAAACAGAAAAGTTGTAAGATCGCTTCGTTATAAACATCTTGATGCTATTGATGATGCTATATTTATAGAGATTTTAAAAAAAGTTGAGGGATTTAAAAACACGTCCTTCTTGGAGTAGCTTCGCTTTGAGGGTTGTGACGCAGGGATCCACAAAGTCGTACAGCGTTGCACAGAGAGCTCCCTTTGTTTTTTTATTAGATGTGCTACATGGTTTTCATTAAAAAGTAACGACATTAATAAGCAATTAGTGGTTTATTTTCCTGTAATTATTGGGGTTTTAGAGATCGAGGTAGCAATGAAATTAATTATATATAGCATTTCTTCCCATCAAATATTAAGATAATCGTTAAAGCTTTTTAGAAAAAATAGACGAGGCAAACCCCATGCCTTTGTAAGATTTTTTTTGTTTTTTGATTTGCTCGAAATAGTGGGAATCAAAAAAATCGACCGCTGTGATACTCGCATCAGCGTTGATGATTTCGTAGCCTTCTGCCATGATATGCGATTCAGCAATACGTAATAATTTAGACCCTATAGTCTGTCGTTGATAGTTTTTGTGTACGTAAAGTCCGTCGAGGTGACAGCCCTTTTTGATGTGGGCAAATCCAACAATCTCATTTCTATATTCAGCAACAATAAAATAAAGGTTTTCGATACGCTCCTTCCAAACATCCATATCATCTGCACCCGAAGACCACGCTTTGATTTGTTTTTCAGAATAATCATTACTGTTGACCGATCTCACCGTATCTCGAAAAATGGAGGTAATTTCAGGGAGATCTTGTAATGTGGCTTCTCTAATTTCAATGTCTTTGATCATGATTTTATTTTAGTTGAAGTTGGATTTGAAATCAAGTGAGCAATTGTATTTTTATGGATTAATAACTGAGACTGGAAATTAAAGTCCGTTGACCGTTTTTCTAATCGCCACAAGATTGGTCAATAATTTTTCAAGATTATCCAAATGCAACATATTGGCACCATCGCTTTTTGCATTTGCTGGATCAAAATGCGTCTCGATAAACAAGCCATCAACATTATTGACGACACCAGCTCTAGCTATAGTTTCGATCATATCTGGTCGTCCTCCAGTGACACCAACGCTTTGGTTAGGTTGTTGCAACGAATGCGTGACATCCAAAACGGTAGGAGCCATCGCTCTCATGGTTGGGATGCCTCTAAAATCTACAATCATATCTTGATAGCCAAACATGGTACCACGATCTGTAATCCAGGCCTTATCACTGCCTGTATCCCGTACTTTTTGTACGGCATGCTTCATAGCTTCTGGACTCATAAACTGTCCTTTTTTAAGATTCACGATTTTGCCCGTTTCTGCGGCAGCCACTACTAGATCTGTTTGGCGTACCAAGAACGCTGGTATTTGCAGAACGTCAACATATTCGGCAGCTTTTGTGGCATCAGAAACTTCGTGAATATCAGTTACTGTGGGTATGTCGAAGGTTTGAGAAACCTTCTGAAGGATTTTAAGCGCCTTTTCATCACCAATTCCTGTAAAGCTGTCAATTCTACTTCGGTTGGCTTTTTTAAAACTTCCTTTAAATACGTAGGGAATTTGTAATTTATCGGTTATCGACATGACTTTTTCAGCAATACGCAACGCCATATCTTCGCCTTCAATAGCACAAGGGCCACAGAGTAAAAAGAAGGTGTTGGAATTGGTATGTTTTAGTTTTGGAACTTCAGATAATCGCATCGCTTGAGGTTTAAATTTTCAGCAACAAAGTTACTAAAATTTAATGCTAATACTTCTCCCATTTCATATTTCAGCAGCAATTGAAAAACATCTAGTTACAAGACGAAAGTTCTTGAACTAGAAACGCCTTTTCATGCTATTTCGAATCATCCAGAGCGCCATAATAAAATTAGCGATTACAAAAACGCCGCCAAATGTTAGGATTTGTTTGGTTTGTTCTGAAAGTTGAATGATATGTAAAAGGTCTGAGATATAAACCATGATCAAATAAGAAGACAGACAGACAAATGTTATGCCCAACGTAAAATTTAATTGTTTGTTAGGCTTAAAGAGTTGCCATAAAAAAGGAATACCACATAACAAAATGGGATAAGCCGCTAGACCGTCATTTTTGTTGACATTTGTGAATACATAAGCGATAACTGCTAAAAAATAGAGGTAAGGTGTAAATTTAGAATATTTACTAATAATGTTCATCTGAATTTTTCTTTACGTAACCTATTGATCAATAGATGCAAATTGCCAGAAACGTTGTGATCGTGGGAATATTAAGCGACTATTTACAATCTATTAAACGAAAGATACACTTAGAATTGTTCTATATGAGTCAGAATAACATTTAATTAACGAATCCTTCGGAACTATCAATAGATCAACATTGGCCTTTATTATATTTCATTATCAGTATTTTAGCTTAAAATCTAACGGTGTTATTCGTTATTTGAGAATGTTGTAAATCGCTAGTTTTATTTCTTTGTTAAGAATCAAATTTTATTCGGAATTTAACGTACATTTGCACGCTTAAAATAAGGCGTCAATTATGGCTAATATCAAAAACATTGCGATTATCGCACACGTTGACCACGGCAAAACGACCTTGGTTGATAAAATCATGTATCACTGTCAGTTATTCCGTGAAAACGAGAATACAGGAGACCTAATTCTCGATAACAATGATTTAGAAAGAGAGAGAGGCATTACAATTACCTCTAAAAACGTTTCTGTAATTTACAAGGACACTAAAATTAATATCATTGATACTCCTGGTCACGCCGATTTTGGAGGAGAAGTTGAGCGTGTGTTGAACATGGCCGATGGTGTGTTATTATTAGTGGATGCTTTTGAAGGGCCAATGCCACAAACGCGTTTTGTACTGCAAAAAGCGATTGATCTTGGCTTAAAGCCATGTGTGGTCATCAATAAAGTTGATAAAGAAAATTGTACGCCAGACGAAGTTCATGAAAAGGTTTTTGACCTCATGTTTGAACTTGGAGCAGAGGAGTGGCAATTAGATTTTCCAACCGTTTATGGTTCTGCAAAGAATAACTGGATGAGCGATGATTGGAAAGATGAAACCGAAAATATTGAGCCATTATTAGATATGGTGATCGAACATATTCCTGCTCCAAAAATTGAAGAAGGAACAACCCAAATGTTAATTACATCTTTAGACTTCTCGTCTTTTACGGGTCGTATTGCTATTGGGCGATTAACACGTGGTGATTTAAAAGTTGGACAAAATATTTCTTTGGTGAAAAGAGATGGGAGCATTCAAAAATCTAAGATCAAGGAGCTTCATGTTTTTGAAGGTCTTGGCCGTTTAAAAGTTGAAGAAGTTCAAACTGGAGATATTTGTGCCATTGTTGGTCTTGAAGGTTTTGAAATTGGTGACACGGTTGCCGATTGGGAAAATCCTGAGGGGATGAAAACCATCGCTATCGACGAACCTACGATGAGCATGTTGTTTACGATCAATGATTCGCCTTTCTTTGGAAAAGATGGAAAATTCGTAACCTCGCGTCATATCAAGGATCGTTTGGCAAAAGAATTAGAAAAAAACCTAGCGCTCAAAGTAGAAGCTACAGACAGTGCCGATAAATTCATGGTCTTTGGTCGTGGTGTATTGCACTTATCGGTTTTGATAGAGACGATGCGTCGCGAAGGTTACGAAATGCAAATTGGGCAACCACAAGTTATCATTAAAGAGATTGATGGTGTTAAATGTGAACCTGTCGAGGAGATGACTATTGATTTACCAGAGCATGTATCAGGTAAAGCGATCGAAATGGTTACCATGCGTAAAGGTGAAATGTTGAGCATGCAAGCCAAGGGTGAGCGTATGGTATGTGAATTTTTAGTACCATCAAGAGGTATTATTGGTTTACGTAACCAATTGTTGACCGCTACGGCTGGTGAGGCAATTATGGCACACCGTTTTAAAGAATACCAACCGTTAAAAGGTGGCATCCCAGAACGTCAAAATGGATCTTTAGTCTCTATGGAAAAAGGCCAAGCCATTCCATATTCGATTGATAAGTTACAGGATAGAGGAAAGTTTTTCGTCGATCCAGGTGAAGATATTTATGAAGGTCAGGTTATTGGTGAGAATTCTCGTGGTGATGATATGGCTGTGAATATTACAAAAACCAAGAAGTTAAGTAATGTTCGTAGTTCAGGTGCAGATGATAAAGCAAAGATTGTACCTGCAATCAAGTTCTCTTTGGAAGAAGCTTTAGAATACATCCAGAAAGATGAATATGTTGAAGTCACTCCAAATTTTTTGAGATTGCGTAAGATTTATTTGACCGAAGTAGATCGTAAGCGTAATAAAAATATGTAATTTTAATTACAGGTGTTATATAAAAAAGGAATCTCTCATGAGGTTCCTTTTTTGTTTTGAGTTATTTAAACTATGGCTAAAAATTCGAACACTCCATAAAAATAGACGTATAAGGAATCTTAAAATAACGTTCATCAATAGTAGAATCGACCTTTTTAAAAGCGTGATGCGCTAGTGTTTCGTATGCTTGCTGTGTTCTCACAAATTTGCCGCGATCAGATTTCAGCATAAATTTTGAAATGGGATGTTGTCCTTTGATATAGCAGCCGTCAAATGTAACCAATCTAGCTCCTGGTTTAAGTGCCTCTGCAGCAATTTCAAAAAGACGCTTGCTATCGTCATCGCTGAGATGATGAATGACGCCTGTAGCAATAACCACATCAAAACTGTTGACTTCGGAAACTTTAAAGGTGTTGGCGTTTGAGCAAATAAACGTCCCTCGATCTCCGTAATTTGCTTTGGCCGCTTCAATATATTCTGGGTCTACATCAAAACCAAAATAATCCATCTCAGGCAAATAGTCTAAGATGTTTCCGGGTCCGCAACCTATATCAAGTATTTTTTGGCCAACCTCAGGGCGTACCTGATTTTTAATAAATAAACGACGTGCTCTATCACCACCAACTAGTTTTTGATAGCTCCAATACACAAAAGGATTGCCAAGAATTAATTGGGATATTGAGAATGTACGCATTATGGGAGATTAGTTTAAAGGCTTAAAAAGTCCAAATTATATAAATTATTTGAATTATAATTTACCTGTTCAAAAGATTTCAATTTTATCTGCTCCTTTTCAATTAAATAGCGTGACGAGGTGTCTGTAAATTTTGAATGGCAATTCATGTATTGATAGTTTCATGCTTAGTATTTATCTATATTCGCAAATATCAATTTCATAAGATCGTTTAAATTTTTAGTGACCAACAATGATCAAGACCTTAATTTTCAAGACTTATTTTTATCCCATCTTCCTGTGTATTCTTGTGATGGTGCAGTTCGTGTTGATGATTCATGGATTTGATGTCAACGACGAAGGATTTTCGCTCACCTTCTATCAGCAGTTTTTTAATGCTCCCCAGAGTGTAGAATATTGCTTTGTATATTGGCTTTCTGGTCTTGTTGGTGGTTTATGGTATCTGTTGTTTGAAGATGGAGGTATTTTATGGTTTCGTGTGCTAACCATAGTTTTTAATACCGCTACCTTTATGATGTGTTATAGCATTTTAAAACCTCACATGAGCAGAGCTTATATCCTGTTAGGTTTGACCATGGTGTTATTTGTTAATGACTTTGGCTTTCTTGCTTTTTATCATAATCATTTAACCGCTTTTTTGGCAATCTTGAGTGTTTACGTATTAATTGAAGGTTTGCATAAAACAAATCTTTGGTTGCTGGGATTTAGCGGGCTCATTTTAGGCGTCAATATCTTTTCTAGGCTTCCTAATATCACACTTCTCATATTTGTTTTGGTCATTCCGTATGGTTATATCATCTTGAGAAAAAAACATGTCAAGACGTGCATAACTCCTATCGTGACCATGCTTTTAGGAGTTGTATTAGGTATTATGCTTGTGATTGGTTTGATGAAGTCACTCCATCAATGGGAAATCATGGAAAATGCATTTAAAGTCCTTTTTAGTCTTGGTAAGACCGACGATAGTGGTCATAATATCATCACGCTCATTCGAGTTATCAAGAATAATTATGTGGCAATTGTTTATGAAGGATGTAAATTGATGCTTTTGATTTTTACCCTGCTTGGGCTCTACAAAATTTTGAAATACAATAAAATTAGAAAAGTTGTTGTCCCTATGATCGCGCTTATTTTATTTGTCGTGCTTTTTGCAAAAGGAGACATTTACATCATTTATGTCTTCGGGCTTTTGGGATGTTTGGGAGTCTTGTTAACAACGCAAAAAACCGAGGGTATCAAAATGATCGCGTTTTTAGCGCTGCTTATCATGATTTTTTTGCCATTGGGAAGTGGAGGCGGTGTTCATAGTAGCGGTTATATTTGTATTTGGTTGGCCATCCCATTTTTCTTCCAATTTTTGTCGCAAATAATGACTGTTCGTATGTCTACGGAAATAGCCTCTAAAACATACACTTGCTCCATTGATAACCAACTCGTAAAGCCGCTATTTGTCATTATAGCGATGTCCTATTTCGGATATAAAGGTTATAGCATGTCACAACAGGCGTATTTTGATAAAGGAAATCGTTTGGTTAAAACGGCAACAATCAATAATAAGTTCGCCAAAGGAATCTACACAACTAGAGAGCGAGCCGACATCATTAATGATGTTTTACAGGAACTTGAAAAGCACGTGCAGCCCGATGATTATTTATTTGTCTATGACAGTGCGCCCATGTTGCATTTTTTAACCCAAACGCGACCATATCCTTACAATCCATGGGTTTGGATTTATGACCACGTATCATTTGAAGCTAAAATTTATACTGCGGAAAATGAAATTGAAGTGTTGCCCATTGTCGTCCAGCAGAAGTTTACTACCATTTGGGAGTTTTCAGAGCCAATGGACGATTATTTAGCCGAAAATAGGCAAATGAGTAACACCTATCATCCTGGGAGAGCGATCGCTATGAACCAATTTCTTGATCGCCATGATTATAAAATTATTTGGAGTAATGCCCATTTTAATATTTATAAATCTAAAATTGACCTTGCAACCAAATAAAATTAGAGGTGACCACACATTTTTTCACTAGAACTTATATCTTGTCATTAAATTGATACATTGACGGTTTTGTAATGAGTCCAACAAAAGACATTTCGATTATTGTACCTGTATATAATGAAGCCTCCAATATTGATGAGCTTTATGAGCGACTCCTATTAGCGCTCAAGGAGATCACTCAAAATTACGAGCTCATTTTTATCAACGATGGAAGCCAAGATGATTCCCTTCAAAAGCTCAAGGCATTGTCGGTAGCTAATGATCAAACCTTTTATATCAACTTAAGCCGTAATTTCGGACATCAAGTAGCGGTTTCGGCAGGATTGGATCTCTCAAATGCTCAAACGGTAGTCATTATTGATGCCGATTTACAAGATCCCCCAGAATTGATTCCACAGTTATACGCACAACATAAAAACGGCTTTGATGTCGTCTATGCAAAGCGGGTTTCTCGCGAAGGTGAGACCTTTATGAAAAAGGCAACATCAAAGTTGTTTTACAGGATTCTTCAAAAAATCACTTCATTTGATATTCCGTTAGACGTTGGCGATTTTCGACTTTTAGATAGAAAAGTTGTGTTGGCGTTGCGCAGTATGCCCGAACAAAATAAGTTTTTAAGAGGACAAATTGCATGGTTGGGATTCAAACAAACCTTCATTGATTTTAAACGAGAACCTAGAAAACATGGGACGTCTGGATATTCTTATGGGAAGATGTTCAGCTTGGCTTTTGATGCTGTCACTGGATTTTCAGATAAACCATTACTGTTGGTAAGCCGTTTGGGTTTTATCATTTCATTGGTTTCTTTTATGGTCATTTTATTCGCCATATTTTCTCATTTCGTACTCGAACAAACTATCACGGGATGGACATCGCTTATCATTAGCTCAATGTTTATAGGAGGTATACAATTATTGTCTATTGGTGTGATTGGAGAATACATTAGTAGGATTAGTACCAACGTCAAGAATCGACCGCTCTACGTTATTAGCGATAGTAATATAGAGACGAACGATTAAATGTTTTACTTCGGAAATATAAAAATCAGTTTATATGTTATCAACATCAAAATTTAAATAAGCTCAAGATTTTAACCGTACAAACATACCAGCCACATCAAAAACCTGAATGGGATGCCTTTATTGAACGCAGTAAGAATGCCACATTTTTATTCCGAAGAGATTTTATGGATTACCATCAAGATCGTTTCAAGGATTTTTCGTTGATGGTTTATAAGGATAAGAAAATAATAGCGGTTTTACCTGCAAATATCGTGGGCACATCTCTTTTTTCTCATCAAGGCCTTACTTATGGAGGCTTGTATTACACTAACGATCTAAGTTTAGAAATCAAAAAAAATGTCTTAGAACATGTAATCCTTTTTCTTGAGCGAAATAAGATTGATTTTTTGGTCGTCAAAGAGGCGCCTACCTTTTATGGAAATTTAAACAGTAAGTCTCTATTACCAAGTTCTGGGATGACGAAAGTAGACGTCATGAAAGAGGAACGAGTTTTAGCAGTAGATTTAGGAAACCCTCTAAAAATTCATAAAACTAAGCTTAAACACTTTAGGAAAAATCAGGCAAATGGTTTTATCATAAAAGAGGAGGACGACTTTTCCCCGTTCTGGAATAAGGTCTTATGTCCTAGATTAGACCAAAAACATAACACAAAGCCAGTGCACTCATTAGACGAAATTGTTTTGCTTAAAGCAAGATTCCCAAACCATATCAAACAGTTCACTATTTATTTTGAGAATAAGATATTAGCTGGTATAACCATATTTGATAAAGGTGAAATTGTCAAGTCACAATATGGAGCAACCACTGAGATGGGTGAGAAATTAAGAGCTATAGAGTTTCTATTTATTACATTAATACATCAATATAAAGACGAGGGTAAAACATTTTTTTCAATGGGAACTGTAACCGAAGATAATGATCTAGGCTACAACAAAGGTTTACTTAAACAAAAAGAAGAATTAGGATGTTCGCTTTATTTTCAAACTGTCAATAAATTTAAAATTCTATGATTAAGTTTTTAGATTTACATAAAATCAATGCGCGTTTTGAAGGTGATTTCTCATTAAAATTTAAGGCGTTTTTAGATAAAGGGCATTACATCAAAGGCCGTGAAGTAGAAATGTTTGAAAGTCGTTTTGCTGCATTTTGTGGCACAAAATATTGTATTGGTGTGGCCAACGGTTTGGACGCTTTGACCTTAATTTTTAAAGCATATCTTGATTTGGGGATTTTACAGAAAGATGATGAGGTCATCATTCCTGCAAATACATATATCGCCAGTGTTTTGGCAGTCATTAATGCTGGACTGCGTCCTATTTTTGTCGAGCCAGACGAAGCGACCTTCAATTTGTCTCCACTAGAAATCGAAAATCACATCACCTCAAAAACAAAGGCGATATTGGTTGTGCATCTTTACGGCCAACTTGCCAACATGGTCGCCATAAATAATCTTGCAAAGCAACACAATCTTTTAGTTGTTGAGGATGCCGCCCAAGCGCATGGTGCAGTCTTAGCTTCCGAAGAAAAAAAAGCAGGTAATTTATCAAATGCAGCAGGGTTTAGTTTTTATCCTTCAAAAAATCTTGGTGCCTTAGGTGATGCAGGAGCAATAACTACCAATGATGATAAACTCGCGCAGTGCATAAGACTGCTTCATAACTATGGAAGTTCAAAAAAATACAGCAATGAAAAAATAGGCGTCAATAGCAGGTTAGACGAACTGCAAGCTGCATTTTTAAATATAAAGCTCGACCATCTTGATGCTGATAATGTTAACAGACGAGTCGTGGCAAAGCGCTACCTCAACGACATCAAAAACCCTAAGATAAGTCTGCCTTTTTATGATTTCTCAGAGAATCACGTGTTTCATTTGTTCGTGATAAGAGTAGAAAATCCAAAAAAATTCGAAAGATATCTGCAAACTAATGAGATTGGGTCTCTAATTCATTATCCTATTGCTCCACACCAACAAAAGGCGCTTGAAGACTACAAGACATTATCTTTACCAATAACAGAGTCCATACATAATACTGTTATAAGTATACCCATGAGTCCAGTCATGACCTCAAAAGAAGTTACCACTGTGATCAATGTTTTAAACCGTTATTGATTGAAAAATTTAATAACGTACATCAATACAAACGTACTGGTAAAGGCTGCCAATCTCAATACAGCAACGATCATCACAAAAATTATTGCGGGAATTTTGACCTCAAAGGCTATCGCCATATTTATTGGTGTTGAGGGCATGGCGCTTATTGGAAACCTTAAAAACTTTTTAAGTGCGACACAGTCGTTTTCAATTTTAGGATTTTATACCGGACTTGTAAGAACAATTGCTAAAGTAAAAGATGATGGTGAAAAACTAAGCCAAACATTATCTACGGCTTATTACATTTGTTTTTTCTCTACGATTTTAGCGGCGTTTTTATGCTATTATAATGCTCAAGATCTCAATAATCTATTGTTTTCTGTGCGCTATGACTACGCTCATGTGATACAAGTTATGGCTTTGGCTCTGCCTTTCTACGCATTAAATATGATGAGTTTTTCAATAATGAATGGCTTTTCGAATTATAAAATGTTGCTCATCATCAACATTATTGGTCAGGTTTTAGCATTATTGGTGACGATACTTCTTATTTATGAAGAACGCACCAGTGGAGCCTTGTTGGCTGCGGTTATAGCACCTGCCCTTATATTTCTAATTACCTTAGTTGGGATTATCAATAGACGAAGTCTAGTAGCTTATCTCAAAATTGAACAGATACGCTTTGCGGTGTTAAAAACGTTTAGTCCCTATTCGGCCATGGCATTGGTGACCGCTGTGGCATTGCCGTTGATTTCAATCTGTATTAGAAATTATATTATTTTAGAAGTTAGTGCAAAAGACGCTGGCTATTGGGAAGCTATGAATCGTATTTCGAGCTATTATCTCATTTTTATGGTCTCCATAATTACCTTGTATATTGTTCCAAGATTCAATGAAATTGAGTCAAAGCGAGAGTTTAGAAAGGAAGTATTTGGTTTCTATAAAACCGTGATGCCCTTTTTTGCGATAGGATTGATATTATTGTACATCTTGAAATCTTTTGTGGTAGGACTCATTTTTTCTACGGAATTTCAGCCAGTTGAAGACTTGTTTTTATGGCAACTTCTTGGTGATTTTGTTAAGGTGTTGTCACTCGTGATAGCTTATCAGTTTTTAGCGAAACGGATGTTCGCCCATTTCATCATTATTGAATCCTTTGTCGTCATTATGCTCTATTTTTCTAGTATTTATTTTATTGATCTGTTTGGCGTTAAGGGAGCTGTTATCGCTCATTTTGCAACATACCTTATGCATTTTGGTATTGTGCTGTTGATGTTTGGATCGGCATTATTTGGAATTATACCAAAAGAAGAATGAGATATAGAATCCTAAACAAAAGAGTATATTTGGCCATTGTTTCAGCTTAAAAAAATGAATCTTCATTGATCAATTTAAAAGGTCTTATCAAAAAGAACGTCTTGCTAAAGATGACATCGCTCAATGCGGTTGTAATCATCATTCGCTTGATTATTTCGATTTTTGTACAGAGAGAACTATCCTTAAAGTTGGGTGAAGCTGGTATTGCAAAAATCGGCCAACTACGAAATTTATTGCAGATGCTCACTAGCACCTCTTCGCTTGGAGTTTTTAACGGCGTTGTGAAATATGTATCTGAAAATGAAAGTGATGAGAAACAAATGTCTAAACTGTTTTCTTCTGCATTTATTTTTGGTGCCAGTGGATCCATAGTTTCTGCTCTAGTGTTATTTTTTAATGCTGAGTACATTTCGGTAAGTCTATTTAAAACGATAGATTTTGTTGATCTAATCAAATGTCTTGCAATCCTGCCGCCAGTTATAGGGTTGAATCGTATTTTATACGGACTTATAAACGGCTTGTCAGACTATAAAAAGCACGCCAAAATTGAATTAGGGACGTATGTGTTTTCTGTATTATTGCTCTTAATATTTCTTTACTATTGTAGTTTAGAAGGCGTTTTGTTTTCGATCGTGTTATCGCCATTAATTAGTTTTGTTATCATTTTTATTCTGTTTTTTGATAAGCTTAAAAAGCATATAAAATTAAAAGAACTCAGTCTCGACTTCTCTTTTGTAAAACCACTCTTGGGCTTTACGCTAATGTCTTTTATTTCAACTGTATTATTGAATTATATAGAGTTAGATGTAAGAACCACCATTACCAATAGGATCAATATTGAAGAAGCAGGTTCATGGACGGCAATGAACTTTCTGTCAAAAAATTATATGGTATTTTCATCCAGCGTCTTTACGCTCTATGTGATTCCGCAATTTGCGAAAATAAATACGGGTTTGGCTTTCAGGAAGGAAGTGTTACACATTTATAAAACCTTGCTACCGTTATTTGCAATCGGGATGATCGCAATCTATGTTTTTAGAAATCTAATTATCGATATTGTGTTCCCAAATTTTACCGGATTAGAAAGTCTCTTTAAATGGCAATTGCTTGGTGATTTCGTTAGATTGGCAACTCTGGTTATTTCTTACCAGTTTTTAGCAAAAAAAATGGTGTGGAGTTTTATCATTACTGAGCTCATTTCACTAGGGTTGTTTTATGGCCTTTCTAAATATTTTGTTGACCTTTATGGAGCTGAAGGTGTTGTCATGGCTCATTTTTATAGATATCTTATTTATCTTGTGATTGTAATTATTGCGGTTTGGTATTATTTCAAATCAAATTCTAAAGCGGAAGTCAATGCATAAAATTTGTGAATTATTTTTAGACGGAGAGGCCTTTCAGTTTGATGTTGAAGGCGACTTTTTTTGGGGCGAACCTAAAGTATTGTTTCAGTCTGAAAATAACGTTATTTCTAAAATGCCATGGATTGACAGAGGTTTTGCAGTCGTTGATGCGTTTACTTTAGAAGAGTTTGAGCGTCTTAAGCAATCTTTGACCAAAAATATTATCAATGCTATAAGAACGCACGTAACAAATTTTAATAGCGCCAGTTTCAAACTAGAAAATTATCATAAGGTCGTTAACACAGATGATTTGCACAATAAAGTCATTTCAATGACGAGAAATTTAGGTAATGACGATTTCGATTTTGACATAGAGGCACTGGCCAAACGCTTTGGTAAAGTCTTAGGCTATGAATTAACGAGTTGGGTAGAGGAGCTGCAGAAATCACATATTCAAATTCGGTTGAGCCGTCCTAATTCTTTAGATATCAATCCGCCGCATAGAGATGGTTATTTGAGTTATTGGGAAGATATTATCAATGTTTGGATTCCAATAGTAGGTTGCAATGAGAAGTCGTCTTTGCCTGTTTGTGTAGGGAGTCATTTAATTTCAGAAGATAACATCTTGAGAACAGCGAGCAAAGGCGCAAAAATAAATGGAAATACCTATTACGTCCCTTGTATTCTTGAGACTAAGGATGGCGCCATTCAAATGATACGTCCAAATCCCCAACCAAAAGAAGCGTTAATTTTTACGCCGTTCCTTATCCATGGATCTGCTATAAATAAAAATGAAGATATCACCAGAATTTCCTTAGAGTTAAGATTTCCGAAGAAAAAAAACTAAGCCTTTTCCCAAACGTCCAGAAACTGCTGCGAATTTTTAATATAATCATGCTCACGCTCAATAAAAGCCCTTGCGTTTTTAGAAATAACCATGAGTTGTTCTGGGTTAAGAATAAGCCATTCCAATTTTTTAGCGATAGCTTCAGCATTTGGTAAGGCATTGATAGCGACGGTGTCTTCCTCGAGATTATAATAGTCTAACCACTCCTGTTCAGCTCCAGTAAAAACCACCTTTCCTTTTGCCATGGCTTCAAGAGCATTATAGCCTTGATCGTAAGCATAGACTTGATCCAAAAGGATATGAGCAGTATCAAATGCGTTGATGTATGTCGTATAGGGAACATCTTCAACCGTGATCACATCTATTTTTTTAGAATACTTTAACGCAATGATATCTAGGGCTTTTTCAAAAATATCATTTCCTTTTTTATAATAATTGGTTCTATTAATGCCGTGAAAAATGATGATCTTTTCATCTAAGTTGAGAGGCTCAAACGCAATAACATCGGTATTGACTAGATGTGGAATTAATCCCAAATGTTTAGGATAGTTTTCTAAAGGTATGGTATAATCAAGGTCAGAGGAAATGACACCTCGAACGTTTTCAAATAGGTGCTCATGGAGTTGTTTAAATCCAGGCTCTACATATTTTAGTCCTAACGAAAAACTGCTTTTTGGTACGCGGTTTTCAAAATAAGGCGTGAGTATGGAATATCTAAACTTTTTATCAAGGGCATATCTAACGCTGGCGAAATCGGTACCACAAGATAATAAAAACGATTTGTCATTCCATGTTGTTAAGAGGTCAAAAATAGCGCGTTCCGTTTTTGGCTGACATAAAAAACAGGATTCATTTACAAATTGTACCACATCAAAGTTGCTTAACTTTGATTCTAACCCTTTTATTTGTTTCTTAACGCTAACTGAATGCAGATCTATTTTAAATAATTTAAAGATGAAGACTTTTAGTTTTTTGTATAAGCCTTTATTATAATGGTGCTCAATCTTTAAATCGACATCAACCTTTTTAAATCCATCGCTCAAACCAACAACTGTTGCATGGTGACCTAAATAAATAAGTCCTTCCTTTAGAGATTTATGAGACCGGTTGTATTCGCCAACCAATAATATGTTCATTTAACTATCTTTGGCATAAAGATAAATAATTGTTGATGTCAAACGATAAAAAGATCTGTATTGTAGCGACCTCTTTAGGAAAAGGAGGTGCCGAGCGCTCTACGGCTTTATTATCAAAAGTGTTAGGCAATTTGGGGTATGACATACATTTAGTCTCAATTATAGACTTAATTGATTATGAGTATAGTGGGACACTTTTGAATTTAGGTAAAGTTCGTTCAAAGGTGCCATTGTTGGCAAAAATTAAAAAATTTCAAGTATTTAAGGATTATTTAAAAAATCATCAGTTTGATTTTGTAATTGACAATCGGTCAAGACCAAGTCTGATTAGGGAATTTATAATTTCTAGAATATTGTTTGAGCCCAAAAGAACCATCTACTGTGTTAGAAGTTATAATTTTGAAACGTATTTTGTCAAACCAAATATCATCGCTAAATTCATGTATAATGACGCTTATAAAATGGTGTCTGTGTCCAAACACATTGAGCATAAAATAAAGTCTGTCTATCATTTGAAAAATACGTTCACCATTCATAATCCTGTAGAGGTAATAGCGATAGAAGAATCAAAAGGCCTTCTGCCAAATGACTACATTTTATTTTATGGCAGATTGGTCGACGACGTAAAAAATGTTAGTTTGTTAATTGAATCTTTTCGTAATTCTATTCTTCCAAGAAAAGATATTAAATTGATTGTTTTAGGCAGCGGAAAAGATCGTGAGGCTCTTGAAAATAGAGTAAAGGCGTTAAATTTGGAAGCAAGTATTCAGTTTATTCCATTTTTGGCTAATCCATTTCACTATGTCAAATCTGCACGATTCACAGTATTGACCAGTCATTATGAAGGGTTTCCGCGTTCAATATTAGAATCTCTAGCTTTAGGAACACCAGTAATTTCGGTAGATTGTAAATCTGGACCAAGAGAAATAATCACCAATGAATTCAACGGGTTATTAGTGGAGAACTATAATCCAGTTGCCTTATCAAATGCCATGAATCGTTTTATAGAAGATGAATCTTTATACAATACATGCAAGTCTAACGCAACAAAAAGTGTAGCCGCATTTTCAATGGAATCTATTGGTAAAACGTGGCAAGAACTATTAACTGAAAACCAAACATCATGAGTGCCATAAATCGAGTAACCATTATAGAAATTCCTAAGGTACATGACCACAGAGGTAAACTTGCTGTTGTAGAAAAGGATGTTATTCCATTTCTAATGAAACGTATTTATTATCTATTTGATGTGCCCAGTGATGCCTATCGAGGCGGCCATGCCCATAAAAAACAAGAATCCTTACTCATTGCGTTGAGTGGTAGTTTTGAAGTGGTCGTCAATGACGGTGAGCATAAAAAACGCGTAATGCTCAATAAGCCTACAAAAGGACTGTTTATTCCCACTGGTATTTGGAGAGAGATCGATAATTTCTCGTCTGGAGCGATTTGCTTAGTTATGGCATCTACCGAATTTACAGAAGACGACTACATTCGGGATTTTGGAGATTTCGTTGCTTCCAAAACAGGAAAATAAGTTTTTTCCTTTTTAGCTTTCTTAAAATTCAAAAAGAGCTTGATCATCCATTTTGGAGCATTTAATAGAATCCTTCGTTTTAAGGATAGATGCTGTTGTGATATGCCAGATTTGTAATAGTTATAAGCCCTTTCGTTATGGTTTAAGCGTCCTAAAATAGCCAGAGAAAATCTGTTGTTATCCATGAAGATTTTTAAATCGCTATTGGTTTTTTCTTCCTCTAGATACTTGTCGAGTTTTGATTTGGCGTTTACATCTGTTGTTATGTTTGAAAGGCTGTGTTCATTTTGAACATAATACACCAACACAGTATTTAAAAATACGATGGGGTAGTTTAGACCAATGCGAATCCATAAATCGGTGTCTTGGCCCGAAGCAATCGTAGTATCAAAATTTCCCGTCTTTTTCAAAATATCTTTTCTAAATATAGTACTCGAACCTGATAAAATGGTGTGTCGTTTACTAGCCTTAAAATAGTCTAAAATACGTTCATCCTTAAAGTGTTCAAAACTATAAGGGACAGGTGTGATTTTTTGCTCGTGTTTGTGCGCAATCGCTGCACCGAATACAGAATATGAAGGATGTTTTTTTGTAAGCTCATGAATGGATTCCAAAAATAAAGGCTCCCACAGATCATCGCCATCTAACAGCGCAATAAAAACACCTTTAGCTACAGCCATCCCAGTATTTCTGGCTTGCGAAGCGCCAGCGTTTTCTTGACTTATAATAGTAATTCTTTGGTCTTCAAATGCATTTAAAATATCGAGACTTTGGTCTGTAGAACCATCATTAATAATAATGACCTCAAAGTCTTTAAAGGTCTGGTTCAATACTGAATTGAGTGTTTTTGAAATAAACAATTCCTTATTGTAAACAGAGATGACTACAGAAAAAAATGGTTTCATGACTGTAAATCTTTTGAGCACATATAGCCAATCCTATAGAGTTGCAAGTAATTGATATTGGGACGAGAGCCTAGTAAGTTTTTACGCAACGCTGTTTGTGAAACTTTGAAAAAAAATGAGGCGAGATAATTTAATTTATAGCGCTTAAAGGTGGTGAAAAGTTTTAAAAGATGGTTGTCATGTTCAAGAAGAGGATCGTCGTTGTAAAGTTGAACCAAAGTCAGTGCCGCTTTTTCTTTTTTGTCTAAATAAGTCTCACTTAATTCGATGCCCAAATGGTACACTTCATTGTCAATATGCAGCACCTTTATCTGTTCAGTTTTAAGTAAGGCACCAAAATAATTATCAAAGCCGTAACCCTCATATTTTATCTTCGAATTGATGGCTGTGAAAATATCTTTCTTAATTAGAAAATTACCTGAAATCACAATTTTATAAGGATGCTTATTTCGTTTAAAGGCGGGAATTTCCTCATTGTTTTTTCCGTAGGTATAGCGCAGCATAAATGCTTTTTCTGGGCGTTCGTCTTGGTAAGCAAAACCTCCATAGATCGCACCGGTATTGGATGTCAAATACACGACGTAATTTTTGATAAAAGCATCCGATTTTGGTATGACATCAGCATCTAAAAAAAGCAAATGATCATAGGTGGCAGATGTGGCGAGTTGTTGTCGCGTTGCAATTCGACCTTGATTATCTTCGGAAATATAATATGTTGTAAACGCATACGTTTCAATATCTGTTTTTTGATTCTGAAACCTTACTTCCGAAGCATCATCCAAACAGATCATCTCAAACGGAATAGCACACAATACCAATTGCCGGTGAACAGTTTTCACTAGCTCAGCAATATCATAATTATACACAGGAATTAATACAGAAATCATGAATACCAATTAAAATCCAAAAATACAGTTTTAAATCAAACTCAAATAGTGATAGAAAAGTATTGGTCTGTCTTTAAATTACTAATGACGGCAGCCTTTATTTTAATTAGTACAAAAAAGAATTAAATTGCAATACCAAAAAAGAATGTTATGGAGGTTTCTGGTCGAGAAGAAATTTCAGAATTGATTTATAATAATCTAATACGTCACAAAGACGAGTTAGTGCGATCTTATAGCGCGTCTAAATCTCAGATCGGTTATTTTTTTGTCGATGATCTATTGCCAAAATCACTTGCCAAAAAATGTGCAGAGGTGTTTCCTAAACCTAGCGAAATGCGATGTCTTAAAAGTTTAAGGGAGTATAAACATGTGTCTGCTCAAATGGATGCGCATGATTCGTTTTTGGAAGAGGTGTTATATGCATTTCAAGATAAAAAGATTGTAAATCTTATTGGTGAAATTTGCGAAATAGAGTCCCTCGATCCTGATGACTCGCTCTATGCTGGCGGACTCTCGCTAATGGCGAAGGATAATTTTTTGAATCCGCATTTAGATAATTCACATGATGCTCAGCGTGAACGATGGCGTGTTTTGAATCTACTGTATTATGTAACTCCTAATTGGGAGGCCGCTAATGGTGGTCACTTAGAGATTTGGCCAAACGGCCCAAAGGAAAAGCCCATTGTAATACAAAGTCAATTTAATCGTCTAGTGGTTATGGCCACTCATGACAAATCGTGGCACTCGGTCAACAAAGTGACCGTTGATGAGTCGCGCTGTTGCATCTCCAATTATTATTTTAGTAACCATCCTTTACAGGAAACCGATAAATTTCATATCACTAAATTTAGAGGTCGCCCAGAAGATACCTTGACCAATATTGTTTTAGATATTGATGCTAGCCTACGCACCTTGATTAGAAAAGTATTTAAGAAAGGTATTAGAAAAAATCCTCATGTTTATGATAAAAAGACTTAGTTGTAAGTGATTTTATAGCAATACGATTATGAACGAAAGGGCATTATTGATGTTGATATAGTTGTTAGAGCATTGTATAGGTTGCGAATTCTTGGAGAAAAATAAAACATTTTAAAAACTACATTATTTATTTAGGTGATATGCAATTAGGGCCGAGCATGGTGAATTGTTTTCAAATTTGGTTTTTTAATTATATCACAGTTTATAACTACCCTAAAAAGCCTACTCGAAAAAAGAAACTTCAAAATTAGCCCTTACGTTGCACTACTTCAAATACTTTATTGTCTTCACATTTTAAAGTTTTACTCGGGTACTTTAATAGTAACGCATAGTCATGGGTCGCCATTAATATGGTATTGCCATTATTGTTTATGGTACGAAGCACTTCCATGACTTCAATGCTCGTTTGAGGATCAAGATTTCCAGTAGGCTCGTCGGCCAAGATAAGTTCTGGTTCATTGAGTAGGGCTCTTGCAATGGCAATACGTTGTTGCTCGCCACCTGAAAGTTCATGCGGAAATTTAAACCCTTTGGTCTTCATGGCGACTTTGTCCAAAACGGACTCGATACGTTCCTTGATTTTAGTTTTATCGGTCCAGCCAGTAGCTTTCAAAACAAACTCGAGGTTATTATTGATGGTTCTATCGGGTAACAATTTAAAATCCTGAAATACGATGCCCAACTTCCGTCGTAAAAAAGGAATATCCTGCTCTTTCATGCTTCTTAAATCATAGTCTACGATATGGCCTTCACCTTCGGCTAATTGAAGATCACCATACAGCGTTTTCATAAAGCTACTTTTTCCACTTCCTGTTTTACCAATAAGATAAACGAAGTCGCCTTTGGTCATTTCAAAATTAACGTCAGATAGCACCATGCTATCGCCTTGGTAGATGGATGCGTTTTTGAGTTGTAATACGGTTTCAGACATTATAAGTAATAGGTTTTTCTTCGGAAACGTAAATGTATTATAAAAATAAGGTAATTTATAATTGAAGTGATTTAAACTTTACACCTTCCGTAGAAAAAAAAATTTCATATGAGATTATGCCTGTCATTTAATAACTCTGTGCATAATTATTAATGGAATATGGCGTTATACTTTACAGATAAATTATTTTTGCCATCAATTAAAAATCGAACTTAATGACCTTTAGGAATCTATATATTTTAATCCTTTTTTTGCTGTTTTTTGTGACGTCCCAAGCCCAACAGACCGCAATTTACACTAGCGATTTGGTAGTGTATCAAAAAGCATTGGCATTGTATAATAACAAACAATACCAAGCTGCCCAATCATTGTTTCAAGATATAAAGCAAGATGCTCCAAATGAAACTATCGCGTCAGAATGTGCGTATTATATCGCCAATTGCGCTGTTAGGCTAAATCAAAGAAATGCTGATGATCTGGTTCAAGACTTTGTGCAGGATTACCCAACAAGCACCAAGCGAAATTCAGCCTATTTTGATGTTGCCAATTATTATTTTTCCAACGGAAAATATGCGTATGCGCGAAAATGGTACGATCAAGTTGATGAAAGTAGCATCTCACGTGCAGAACGTGATGCTTTTAATTTTAAGTACGGTTATACACTATATTCTACCGATGATCAGGCACGTGCAACCACCTATTTTAATCGTGTGATTACATCTCAGGAATATGGTTCACAAGCTAAATATTACATTGGCTTCATGGCTTACGAAGGTGATGATTATGATAAGGCCAATACGTATTTTGATCAAGTTAGCGATGAGGATACCTACAGAGAAAAATTATCTTACTATCAGGCCGACTTAAATTTCAAACTCGGTAAGTTCGAGAAAGCCATTGCATTGGCAAAGGAACAAATCGCAAAAGGGAGTCCGCAAGAAAAGTCAGAATTATCAAAAATAATTGGTGAAAGTTATTTTAATCTGGAGCAGTATGCTGAGGCCACTCCCTATTTAAAAGCATATACTGGGAAACGGGGAAAATGGACTAATGTGGATTATTATCAACTCGGTTATGGCTATTACAAGCAAAATGATTTTGAAAAAGCCATTTCCGAATTCAACAAAATCATTGATGGTAATAATGCCGTAGCACAAAATGCCTACTACCATTTAGGAGAGAGCTATATTAATCTTGATAAAAAACAAGAGGCTCTAAATGCCTTTAGAAATGCATCACAAATGGATTACTATCTAAAAATACAGGAAGATGCATGGCTAAATTATGCCAAAATAAGTTATGACATTGGGAATCCTTATCAATCGGTTCCGCAGGTTTTGACGAGTTATTTAGAGCGTTATCCGCAATCGGCTTTTAAAAATGACATTGAAAGTCTATTGATCGATTCTTACATTACCTCAAAAAATTATAAAGATGCCATCACGTTATTAGAAGGTAAAAATAGTTTTGAGAATCGTGTGGCTTATCAAAAAGTTGCCTTTTATAGAGGTGTTGAGATATATAATGAGGCCGGATATTCTGAAGCAAAAACACTATTTAACGCGTCCATTCGTGAAGCAAAAGATGATGTGTTTACTGCAAGAGCCACATTTTGGAAAGCAGAAACAGATTATCTACTTAATAATTTTGATGATGCCTTGATTGGTTTCAAACAATTTGCGCAACAGTCAAAAACAGCTGATCTTAAAGAAAACGATAATCTTAATTACCATATTGGGTACACGTATTTTAAGCTGAAAAATTATAGCCAAGCCACAGCAAGTTTTCAAAAATTTATTGACAATCACAAAGACGATCAGTTACGACTCAACGATGCGTATCTTCGATTGGGAGATGGTTATTTTGTTTCGAGTAATTACGAAAATGCCATTGATGCCTATGAAAAAGCGAGTGACATAAATGCGATTGAAGGTGATTATGCTGCGTTTCAAAAGGCAGTGAGTTATGGCTATATTGGTCAAGGAGCTAAGAAACTTCAGGCGTTGGATGGTTTTATAAATGACTACCCAAAATCGGCTTTACGCGATGATGCCATGTATGAGTTGGCGAATTCCTATGTCAAAATAAATGACACAGACAAAGCGATGTTACTGTATAACCAATTGGTTTCAGAATATAACACTAGCGTTTTTATTCCGAAGGCATTACTGCGACAAGGATTATCGTATTACAATAAAAACGATAACGAGCGTGCGTTAACCAAATTCAAACAAGTGGCCAAAGAGTTTCCTGCTACAGATGAGGCGAGTCAAGCAGTATCGACAGCACGATTGATTTATATTGATCTTGGACGAGTAGATGAATACGCAGCTTGGGTGAAAACCTTGGATTACATCAATGTGACCGGCGTCGAATTGGATAATACCTCGTATTTGGCTGCGGAAAAACAATACTTGGAGAATAATGTAGATAACGCCATCAAACAGTTCAACAGCTATTTAAATAAATTTCCTAACGGAATCCACGCTCTAAAATCTCATTTTTACTTAGCAGAATTATATTCTAAAAAGTCCTTACCAGAAAACGCACAGCCACATTACGAATACGTCGTCAATCAACAAAAAGGTGAATTTACCGAGCAGTCGATCGTGAAACTTTCTGAACGATATCTTAATACAGCTAATTGGGAAAAAGCCATTCCTTTGCTGAAGCGATTGGAAAAGGAAGCCGATTATCCGCAGAACATCACCTACGCGCAATCCGATTTGATGAATGCGTATTATCAGGAAGAAAACTATTCCGAAGCAGTCATCTATGCCGAAAAAGTGCTTCAAGATTCAAAAATTGATACCAAGGTTAAAAGTGATGCTCAAATCATTATAGCGCGCTCTGCCTTTAGAACTGGTGATATGGTCAAAGCCAAATCGGCTTATGCCCAAGTTGAAAAGATCGCAACAGGAGCTCTGGCTGCCGAAGCCTTGTATTACAACGCCTATTTTAAATTTCAAGAGGCAAAGTACGAAGCCTCAAATACAACGGTTCAAAAATTAGCTCGCGATTATAGTAGCTACAAAATGTTTAGTGCCAAAGGTCTGGTGATCATGGCCAAAAATTATGATGCGCTTGGCGATGCCTTTCAAGCGACTTACATTTTAGAAAGTGTGATCACTAATTTTCCAGAATTTGACGGGTTGATCTCAGAAGCCAAAGCAGAACTTGAACACATCAAATCGAAGGCCGCCGAAACGAATGCTTCCGTAGAAACCGATAAAAATTAAATATAATCTTTGAATATAAATTCTCAGCGAGATTTCATAAATCAATATTTTAAACCTAAGAAACTATTATGAAAACAGTAAAAGTCTTATTAGCCATGTTGCCACTTTTTCTATTAATGATGTCTTGCGATAATGACGATAGTGAGAACCAAGAAGAACTAGATGCATTTGAAGGGTGTTGCTCACCAGATCCTGTTTTTGGACCTAATGTTGATAATTTAGATCAGTCTGCAGGAGAAATTACAGTCGCTAATATTTTTACGCCAAATGGTGATGGTTTTTTTGACATAATTCAAATTGAGAATATTGAATTATACGATAATCACACAGTAACTATTTATGATATTGATGATAACATAATATTTGAATCTTCTAACTACGGAAATGGAAACGACTTTTTCCCATCAGGTCAACAAGGTGAAAATGGAGTAACAGGAACACCTGACGGAACATACAAGTATAAGATTGTGATAGAAAATGAAGAAACATTTAGAGAATCAGGTACTTTTTGTTTATTCACTCTATTTATGGATGTAGATCAAAACTTTAGTGAATGCAATCCTTTAGATAATGGTTTTGATCCAATAATTACCGGTAATTAAAATAGTAATATTAAAAAGCCTTTTTACTCTCCTTTTGGGAGAGATGTTCGAAGGACGGAGTGGGCAAAATAAAACAAAATGAAAAACAATCTCAAATATATAATCCTAGCAATTCTAACGCTAAACGTTGCTATCACTTTCGCGCAAGAACGAGAAAATGACAGCATTGATGGCGGGACAGTAAACGTGGTTCAGCCATATACACCAAAAATTTCCGACGCTTTTAAAATAAAAGAGACTCCAAGTTTAAATGACTCTACAACGATCAAGAAAAAGACGATTACTTACAATATTTTCTCAATTCCAGTAGCGTCAACCTTTACGCCAGCAAAAGGAAAGGCCGCAACGGTAGACAAGCAAAAGCCCGCCAAGTTATACGATAATTATGCCTCATTAGGCGTAGGTTCGTACACGACCATTTTGGGAGAAGTCTTTCTCAACCACGAACTTAACAACGATGAGCGCGTTGGTGGCTATTTTAGTCATCATTCATCGGCAGGAGATATTGAAGGTGTTAATTTCGACAATAACTTTTCTGAAACAGGTTTGAACGCGCATTATAGTCAAGACCAAAGAGATTATTCTTGGAAAGTCGAAACTGGGTTTCAATTACAAAGCTATAATTGGTACGGTGTTCCCAATCAAAATGTAGATACATTTGATGTTGATCATTCATTTTATACGGCAAATATCGGCGGAAACATTAGTTTTGATGACGCCATCGTCAATAATGGAAGTGTGTTATACAGACGATTTGGCGATAATTTTGATTCTGGGGAAAACCGCTTTGTGTTAAAATCGGGTTTTGATATTCCCCTTAATAAAGAGGAGATTACTGCAAATGTGACCTTAGATTATGTTGGCGGTTCTTTTGATGGTCTTATAAGCACCAATGCTGGTTTTAACTACGGAAATGTAATTTTTGGAGTATCACCTAGTTATCAAATTAAAAGGGATGATCTTACTTTAAATATCGGGCTTTCTCTAGCCTATCTAAATGACACAGAAGCAAGCGATAGTGACTTTTTTATATATCCAAATGTAACTGCAAGTTATAGATTGGTTGACGATATTATGATCGCTTATGGCGGCATTCAAGGCGCATTGCTTCAAAACTCCTATTATGATTTTGCTCAAGACAATCCGTTTGTATCTCCAACATTATTGATAGCGCCAACAGATCAATCGTATGACCTGTTTTTAGGGCTTAAAGGGAAATTATCAAATTCAATGAGCTACACGATTAGTGGTGGTTATAAATCTGAGAACAATAGAGCGCTTTTTAAATCAAACCTCATATCCAATTCCCCAAATGTTGATGAAGCTTACGCAAGCGGAAATTCTTTTGGAGTTGTTTACGATGATCTTACTACATTTTCTTTTGGAGGAGAATTGAATGTTGATATCAATCGCAATTTTAAACTCGCACTCAAGGGCGAATTTTTTGCATATAATACCGAAAATGAAACCGAAGCTTGGAATCTTCCCGATGTCACAGGATCACTCTTTTTAGATTACCAGATCGACGAGCATTGGTTTGCGGGAGCCAATCTGTTTTTTGTTGGCGAACGACAAGGATATTTTGGGTTTGAAGGCACATTCACAGGTCAACTCGTTGAGGATACGATCAATTTAGATAGTTATTTTGATGCCAATGCACATGTTGGCTATAAAATTAATGATCAATTATCGGCATTTGCAAAAGCCAATAATATTGCCAATCAGGATTATCAACGTTGGGTAAATTATCCAGTTCAAGGCATTCAGTTTTTGGTAGGAGCGACGTACCAGTTTGATTTTTAAGTTCCTGCCAAAATAGTAAGCTCCTTTGGCGTTCGCATAAGGTGCTTGTCTTTAGTGGTTTTTGAAAAAGTGCAGTATCTTATTTTAAATTTTTTTATTTATTACAGTATATTAAATGATCCCTAAGCATTCAGTTTCTATAGAAAATTGAATGCTTTTCGTATTTTTAGCACTCCTAAATAGCTAATCATGAAAAGGGTTTTCTTTCTAATTATTTCAATGCTTTTATTTTCTTGTTCCGAAGAAAAACAAAATGTCGATTCTATTGTTATCAATGCCAATGTCTACACCATAGATGGTGATTTTACTAAGGCCGAAGCATTTGCCATAAAAGATGGAAAGTTCGTTGCAGTGGGAACTTCCGAAGCCATCAAAAAGAAATACCAGTCAAGCACTATCATTGATGCCAATGGCAAAACCATAACCCCTGGATTTATTGACGCCCACTGCCATTTCTTGCGTTTGGGTCTCGATCAGCAAACGGTTAATTTAACGGGTACGACCAGTTTTGAAGAGGTTGTAAAGGAGGTTTTGGATTTTCAGAATGAGCGTCAGGTGGATTACATTCTAGGACGTGGTTGGGATCAAAATGATTGGGAAGATAACCGGTTTCCTAATAAAAAATTATTGGATAAATTATTTCCAAACACACCAATTGCCTTATCCCGAGTTGATGGCCATGCTATTTTATGTAATCAAGCGGCATTAGACCTCGGGAATGTTACAAAAAACAGTAAAGTTGAAGGTGGTGAAGTGGTTATCGAAAATGGAGAATTAACAGGCGTATTAATCGATAATGCCGAAAATCTTGTCATGAACTATTGGCCAGAACCTTCTAGAACCGATAATGTAAATGCGTTGTTGGCAGCACAGAAAATTTGTTTTGATTTAGGCTTGACCACAATAGATGATGCAGGATTATCTCAAGATTCAATTGAGCTTATCGACAGTTTACAAACAACGGGAGATTTAAAAATGCGTGTTTATGCGATGGTGTCCTTTAGCGAAAAAAATGTCGACTATTATCTTAAAAAGGGAATTACTAAAACAGATCGATTGAACGTGCGCTCTTTTAAATTTTATGCCGATGGTGCTTTGGGGTCAAGAGGCGCAATGCTAAGAGCACCATATAGTGATAAGGCTGGCCATTTTGGATTATTGGTTACCGATTTACAGACGTTTGAAACGAACGCAGAACGGATTGCAAAGTCAGAGTTTCAAATGAACACGCATGCAATCGGCGATTCTGCAAATCATGCGGTTTTGCAAACGTATAGCAAAGTTTTAACTAACCAAACCGACCGAAGATGGCGCGTAGAACATGCCCAAATCGTGTCTCCAGAAGATTTTGAGATGTATAAAAACATCATGCCTTCCATTCAACCAACGCATGCCACAAGCGATATGTATTGGGCTGAAGATCGATTAGTAAATGAGCGTATCAAAGGTGCATATGCCTACAAACAATTGCTGGAAGCTTACGGTAAAGTGGCTTTAGGTACCGATTTTCCTGTGGAGCAAGTGAGTCCGTTCTTGACGTTTTACGCCGCAGTGGCTCGTCAAGATCAAAAGCAATTTCCTGATGGCGGATTTCAAAAAGAAAACGGTTTGACTCGAGAAGAAACCTTAAAAGGAATGACCATTTGGGCCGCATTTTCCAATTTTGAAGACCATGAAAAAGGAAGTATTGAGGCTGGTAAATTCGCCGATTTTATTGTGTTAGACCAAGACATCATGGAGGTTAGTCAAAACCAAATCCCTAACATCAAGGTAGAACAGACTTTTGTGAATGGGGTGGCGATGTAGCTACCTTGCAAATACAGCTTTACGTCGCAGAGATTCACTGAGCAAAAACACAGAGATTCTCATAGTGTTTAGTTAATAGTCAACAAAATCTCCGTGAACCTCTGTGAAACCGCAGTGTTTCTCAGTATAATTGTCATCAACTCAACCTCGCCAAATAATCAAAATGCTCTCCATCCAATATTTTAACACAGGTCAATCCAACGGTATTGCAGGCTATTTCTAACCGCTCAAAATCGAGATAAAGCCATTTCATAGGTGTTTCGGTTTCGTCTTTGTAAGAGACAAAATAGTCTAATTCGCCGTAATAGTCAGCGTTGGTATCGATCCAAAATCCGCCATCGTCGTCTTCATACATGTATTTGATATCAGATGAATCAATCAAGATTTGACCATCCTTCCGTAGTAAAGATTTTAAGTGCTTAAGATAAGTAGCTACTTTAGAGAGCTCTTGAAAAATACCCGTTCCGTTCATCAGCAGTAGAATGGTATCGAAGCTATCGGTTTCATCAAGCACATCTTTAAGCTCAACCTGCTCAACACCTCGTTGTTTTGAAACGCTTACAGCACCTACGGAAATATCAATTGCTTTGACGTTTAAGCCTTTGTTTTGGAGATATAGACTATGGCTTCCGGCACCGCAACCAACATCGAGAATATGACCCTTTGCCAATTGCAAGGCCTTTTGTTCTAGTTGGGGCATTTCAGAATACGATCTAAATAAATAGGGCAAGGGCAGCTCATCAAAATCTGAAATATTGGTAGAGGTGATGAGGTCTTCGGTATAATTATTGGTGTGATAATCGAGTAAGGCTTTTCCGAAGAGATCTTTCATAAAAGTGTTATTTTTACAGTATGCAAGACTTATTAAATCATCTTCCAGACCTCGCCAAAGATAAGCATAAGGAGAACAAAATCTTCTTTGCAAAGCTCAAAAAGAAACCGCCAAAACAATTGGATTATCTTATGCAGGAGCTTCATGAAGCTGAGTTTGAACGCACCGATTGCCTGGAATGTGGCAATTGCTGTAAAACGACAGGTCCATTATTTACGCTAAAGGATATTGAGCGCATTGCGAAGCATTTTAAAATGAAACAACAGCATTTTATAGAGAGCTATTTGAAGCTTGATGAAGAGAATGATTACGTCTTGCAATCTGTACCCTGTGCTTTCTTGGGAGCCGATAATTATTGTTCTATTTATGAGGTGAGACCTAAGGCTTGTAGAGAATTTCCGCATACAGATCGAAAAAAGTTTCAACAAATCTCTAATTTGACTCTTAAAAATGTTGCCATTTGTCCTGCTGCATTTAATATTGTTGAGGAGATGAAACGACGCATAAATTTATAACTTTATTCCTATGAGAAAAATCTTCATTTTACTGCTTTTATGGTTTGGGTCGTTTCAGTTTTGTGCTGCTCAAGATTGGTTAACGTCAATGGAGGCTGCTAAAAGATTGGCGCTCATTCAAGATAAAATGATTCTTATGGTTTGGGAAGAGGCGGCAAGTTATGCGTTTCCAGTTATTGTTGAAGATGAAAAGGGAAATAAGGGGGTTATTGATAATATGTTTGAGAATGAGTATGTAAAAAAATGGCTGTGGGAGCATTTCGTTTTGGTTATCGTTAATGAATCGTATTATGCCCAATTGTATGGAGATATTAATAAGACCAGAACATTTCGATATATCGAAAAATTTAATGATGACAGTTTAAAAGTGATGGATATAAACGGTAACATTTTAAATATTGCCTACAATTATGACGAGATTTTTAATCTGTCTGAATTTGTGAGGAACTATTATGTCAATACGAGATTTTTAAAAGGGGAATATATTGCCTACACCAATGAAAAAAGCTTTACATCGTCTTATTATTTAGCATATCGGTATGTGGATGCTGCAGCTTATGTCAATCCAGAGATTCGTGTTGAGATGATTAAAATGTCAAATATCTATTTAGATGAAACTAAAAAATATCTTGAGCAAGGAGCTGTGACCGATAAGTCCGGCCTTGCTTTTAAAATAGAGCTTATAGAAATATATCAAGATTTGGTTTTGGATAAGCCAAGAAAAGTGCTGAGGCAGCTAGACCGTTTAGCTAAAACAGAATTAGATCCTAGCGATGAAGAGATGATCGCATTTTTGTATGTAGCGGCTTATCGTGTTTTGAATGATGAAAAAAGCGCAAGCGAATGGCGAAGTAAAGTTTCTTTATTAAATTTGGAAAAGGCAAGCATTATAATATCCAATTCGAAATTGTAAAGCTATGTCAAGATGAGTTCATTAAATACCTTTATGAATATAAATTTTTATATGAAAAAAATTGTGTTTTTATTTTTGGCGATTGCATTAGTATCTTGTAGTGGTGATGATGACAGCTCAAACTCCAGTTTTGATTTAGATTTGCTATATGGCACATGGTTTAATGTCAACCTTTGTCCAGAATACAATCGTCTAATTTTTAATAACAACGATACTTACAGTTCTAGATTTTCTGGCTCACAAGATTGTAATGATCCTGAACCAGATGTTTATGAATTCACAGGAGGTTTTGACGTGAATGGTGATTTCATTGTTTATGATCAAGTTACCGCTGATTTAATTGTAGATGGGACCGTTTCCTCTATTCTCGATTTGCCAAACCCTGAAATTCGTTACGAGATCATTCAATTATCAGAAACCACGCTTGTCATAGAAACCAATATCGATAGAGGGAACGATGTCATAGAAATTTTACGAACCACGACTTACCAACGTTAACTATGGAACAAATTATAGCCTATTTTGAAACCATCCCATCACTGCACAGAAGTATATTGCTCGTTGCAGGACTTACTGTATTTTGGTTGCTCGAGGGAACTTTGCCATTGGTGAATTTCAAATATAAAAAATGGAAACACGCAGCGCCAAATCTGTTTTTTACGTTTACGACGATTATTATAAATTTTGGACTAGCATTTTCGCTTGTAGCGCTTGCCGATTGGGTAAAGGTCAATAATTTTGGAATCATCAACTGGATTCCAAACCTGCCACTTTGGGCGTATGTGTTTCTAGGCGTTTTATTATTAGACTTTTTTGGAGCTTATTTGGCACATTACGTAGAGCATAAAGTAAAACCGCTCTGGATGGTTCACCTCGTGCACCATACCGATCACAATGTCGATACAACCACGGCCAATAGACATCATCCTTTAGAGAGTGTTGTTCGTTTTGCATTTACCTTATTGGGTGTTTTTATTGTAGGTACGCCAATTGCCATTGTATTTTTATACCAGTCCTTATCTTTGATTTCTACGCAATTCACGCATGCTAACATTAAAATGCCCAAAACATTCGACAAAATTTTAAGTTATGTGATCGTTTCGCCAGATATGCATAAAGTGCACCACCATTATATGCTCCCTTATACCGATTCCAACTACGGAAATATTTTCTCCATTTGGGATCGTCTCTTCGGAACATTTATGACTCTCGATAGAGAGGCGATTGTGTATGGCGTCGACACCTTTCCTGACGAGGCAGCTAACGGAAAAATTGGCGAGCTTCTCAAACAACCGTTTCACAAATACCGTAAACCAACTACATTAAATCCAGCCGACTAATGCGTTACGCTTGGATCATTTGCCTTTTGGTCTTCAATTGTACCTCTAAAAACACTATAGACATCCAAGGTCACAGAGGTTGTCGAGGGTTACATCCTGAAAATTCAATACCTGCGTTCAAAAAGGCATTGGAGCTTGGCGTGACCACACTTGAATTGGATGTAGTGATTTCTAAAGATCATAAGGTTGTGGTATCTCATGAGCCTTTTATGAATCATTTGATCGCTTTTGATGCCTTCGGAAATGAGATTACAGAAGCAGAAGAAATGTCATTCAATTTGTACACTATGCCCTATGATAGCATTGTGTTATATAACTGCGGAACAAAACGCCATCCTAGATTTCCCCGTCAGAAATTAGAAAAAGTTCACAAACCGCTACTTCTAGAAGTGATTGACCTTGCCGAAAGCACATCAAAACAAAACATTCTTTACAATATTGAAATTAAAAGTAACCATGAATATGATGGTATCTTCACGCCACAACTCGACAAGTTTGTGAGCCTCGTGTTAGATATGATTGCGCTCAAAGGTATTGAAGATCGAACAACAATTCAATCTTTTGATTTAAGAGCTCTGGAGGAAACTAGGCGACAAAACGATGATCTTCAAATAGCACTTTTGATAGATGAGAACGAAAGCATTGAAAAAAAATTGGCGCAATTGTCATTTGAGCCAGAAATTATTAGTCCGTATTTTAAGTTATTAGATCTAGACATTGTTTCGAAATTTCATGATCAAGGCTTCAAGATCATTCCTTGGACAATCAATAACATTTCAGATATTGAATTGATGATTGATTTTGAGGTTGATGGGATAATTTCAGATTACCCAGATCGTGTTATTCAGTTCACTGCCAATAGAAATTAACTCATCTTTTCGTAGGTATTCATTATGAGCGAGTTACTCTTTTTTGCTTCAACATTACTTTTGAATGATGTTATTGGGCTTGTTTATATGTAAATTCCTTCATTTTATCGATTTTTCCACCAATATACCCAAGATTTTCATGCAAAATTGTAAATGTGATTAACTTTGATGTATCTTACCGTTCGCGTATGTATGTTATATACGCCAATTGTGAGTCACAAATTAAGAACTTTAAGTTGATTTATATCGATCGCACAGTTCTTAGTTTAAATTTAAATGACCCCAATCATGCATAGATTAACCATTTTTAAAAACATAACTGCTCGGCTCTGCGTCGCGGTAGTCTTTTTGTTTATGGCAAATACCAATGCGTTTGCCCAAGATGATGAATTTGTCATCTTAAGAAAAAATTACAACCCATTAGCTTACGACTTAGATCACAATTTGTCTCATACGCAGGATTCGTTATTGCTCAAAAATAAAACGCTGTTCACCAAAGTGCGATTTATTAATGAGGAAAATGAATTAATTTTTGACTTTAATCCTGCTGTGAAAGAGGCTAAAATTCCACTTCACGAGCTGCCTCTTGGCAAATATACAGTCATGTTTTATCAAAAACATAAGATCATTGTTTTTCAGGTAGATAAGCTTAAACCATTTAATCTAGATGCTTCAAATTTCGTGGATTCTGATTTGGCTAGTGCAGATTTTGACGATTTAATTTTAGTCAACGATGTCCCAAAAAGTTTCAGGGCAATTAACAACAAAAATGCCGATGGCGGTATATCAAGGACTGCAAGACATGCATCTGATAAAAATTATATAGCGTTTCAAGAAAAGATGATCGTGCCTTACGATTTAACTGAGAAAGATCGCTCCATTGTCCAAACAAGGGCCGAATATAGAAATACTCATCTAAGGCCTAATGGTAAGCCTTATAATTAAGGCTATATGAATAGAAATTGTAGTACTAAATAAATTTGTAGCACCTCATGTCTCTTTTGACATCTTTGGTTTTATTTTAAGTTTTTAACCAGGCTTTATATTTCCGTAGTGAAGTCCTATATTAAAAATAAATAGAGTCTCTTTATGAGGAAGTATATCTTTTCAACTCTTCATACACATGCGTGCATTATAAATATGGTGTCACTCATAAATTAAATACTGAGATCTGGTCATCTTAAATTTTGATAAGCCGTTGGCCCAACTCATTTTAATGTCCTCTTGAGAAACACCAGACTCTATTTGTGTTTGCAATTGTGTTGTTCCAGCAAGCGTTGTAAAAAAATCATTGAAAAAGACCTTTTTATCAATAGAGTTTTGATAGGCGCGAATCACATAACCAAGGTCTATTCCATCCATCGCAGCGTGATCACTAAGATCTTCGCCATAGCATAATATGCCATCATGTTTGGGATATTTTGCACCTTCATTGGGGGAAGGGATATACTTAAAATTATACACTGTTTTATCCAAATACGGACTCCCATAAATCTGGAACTGTTTTGACGTGCCTCGACCAGCATTCACATTTGTGCCTTCAAAAAAGCAAAGACTCGGGTAGAGATTTATTGATTGGTCATTCGGGAGATTGGGCGATGGTTTTATAGGTACTTGATAAGTACTAGTATGCTTATAATTTGTCATAGTAATAACAGTAATGTCACAAGTTTGCTTATGGTCCAGCCAGCCTTCACCGTTTATCATTTGCGCATACTCACCAATGGTCATACCGTGAACCACAGGAACTGGGTGCATCCCAACAAAGCTTTTATACTGAGGCTCTAAAATTGGGCCATCAACATAATGCCCATTGGGATTAGGTCGATCTAATATTAATAAGGGAATGCTTGACTCGGCGCAAGCTTCCATGACATAGTGCAAACTAGAGATGTAGGTATAAAATCGCGCACCAACATCTTGAATATCAAAAATAACAACATCTAAATCTGCTAATTGAGAGGACGACGGCTTTTTGTTCTTACCGTGAAGGGATAAAATTGGTAATTGTGTTTTAGTGTCGATGCCGTCTTTAATAAGTTCTCCAGCATCGGCTGTACCCCTAAATCCATGTTCGGGAGCAAACACTTTTTTGATGTCAACACCTAGTTTTAAAATTGAATCTACAAGATGCGTATACCCGTTATGTTCTGTTGTCTTATTGTGCTGTTTAAAAATCACACTGGTTTGATTGGCAACAACGCCAACACGTTTTCCTTTTAATAATGATATATACGCCTCCACACGATTAGCGCCTACCACAATATCTTTTTGGGTAAGGTCACTTTTTGTGGGTTTAGCAGATTGCTCTTTTGACTGACTTCTAGCCGTATCGTCCTTAGTTTTATTTCCGCAGGAAATCAGCACTAAAACAAACCCTATTATAATTGGGAAAACCCTATTTTTGAACATTGATAAACGTATTTTAATGTGAATTACGAGTTTTTTATAGCTAAACGCATAATTGGTAGCAAATCGTATAAAAGTAGTGTTTCAGCACCAATAATAAAAATTGGGATCACGGCGATTGCCATTGGGATTATTGTCATGCTCATCGCGATTGCAACAGGAATTGGTCTGCAAAAAAAGGTGCGTGAAAAAGTCGTAGCGTTTAACGGTCATATCACGATCAATCATTTTGATACTAACGAGTCTAACGAGTCGTTGATGCCCATCTCTACGATTCAACCGTTTTATCCAAAGTTTAATTCTGTAGAAGGTGTAAAGCATATTCAAGGTGTCGCCACTAAATTTGGTGTCATACGAACAGAAACCGATTTTGAAGGTATCGTACTTAAAGGTGTGGGTTCAGATTATGATTGGTCCTATGTCAAGGATTTTTTGATAGAAGGTGAATTACCAACTTATGAGGGAGAATTGAGCAACGACGTTGTGATCTCTAGCTATCTCGCCAACCGTTTAAATTTTGAACTTGGAGATTCCTTTCAAACTGTTTTTGGTAAAGAGAGTATCGAAGACATCCCTTTTCAACGAAACTTTAAGATTGTAGGTATTTTCAATAGCGGATTTCAAGACATCGATAAAACCTTTATGATTGGAGATTTGAGCCATATCCAGCGCATGAATAAATGGGAGCAGACTCAAATTGGTAATTTTGAGGTGTTTCTTGATGATTTTACTCAACTCATTCCCATCGAGCAGCAGGTTAGAGCCAAAACCCCATCATTTTTAGACACGCAAACCATAGAAGAAAAATTTGCGACAACCTTCGAGTGGATTAAAATCTTTGACAATAACACCTATGGCATTATTGCTATCATGATTATCGTTGCTGGTATAAATATGATTACCGCCTTACTCGTTCTTATTTTAGAACGTACACAAATGATCGGTATTCTAAAGGCATTGGGCAGCTCTAATTGGAGCGTTCGAAAAGTATTTTTGTACAATGCCACCTATTTAATTGGTCTTGGTTTGCTTTGGGGCAATCTTATAGGATTGGGACTGTTGTTTATCCAGCAGCAATTTAGTGTTCTTAAATTTCCAGATCCAGAACAGTATTATGTATCAGTCATTCCCGTGTATATCAGTATAGACTATATTATTTTATTGAATATCGGCACCTTTTTCGCATGTTTAGTGATGCTGTTGATCCCTTCTGTCATTATCACGAAAATTTCACCGGTAAAAGCCATTCGTTTTGAGTAAGTGGGCGTTACCCTTTATCACTTCGCGGTGATAAAGCGTCAGGCTGTACGCTATATCTTTTTTTTAGTTTCATTTTGCACACAAAATAACCTCAAAAAAGGATGCCGCTTCCATCCTTAACGCATTTAAATCAAGACATTTAGTTCTAATTTTTGAGTTTAAGGGCTTTGTGTTAAATCTACATGGTCAGTCGAGATGCACAAGGCCTTCCAAAACACAACGACTCAACGCATCGAAGAGACCCGTTTAAGAAAAATTTTATTTACTTTTGCAGCATTCTAAAAGAGCCCTTTTTTGGCTTATAATTATTGATTAACATATAAAATACACGCGTTTTCGCGAGCATATAATGGACTACGCAGAGAATATATTAGAAACCATAGGCAACACACCCTTAGTTAAATTGAATAAACTCACGGCCGAATTACCGTGTTTGGTTCTGTCTAAATACGAGACCTTTAATCCAGGAAATTCAGTTAAGGACCGTATGGCATTGATGATGATTGAAGATGCAGAGGCCGATGGTCGATTACAACCCGGAGGGACGATTATTGAAGGCACTTCAGGTAATACAGGTATGGGGCTGGCGTTGGCTGCCATCGTTAAAGGCTACAAGTGTATCTTCGTGATGAGCGACAAGCAGTCTCAAGAAAAAATGGATATTCTTCGTGCCGTTGGTGCCGAAGTGGTTGTTTGTCCTACCGATGTTGAACCCACAGATCCTCGTAGTTATTATTCGGTATCAAAGCGATTGGGCGAAGAAACTCCCAACTCCTGGTATGTCAATCAATATGACAATCCTAGTAATTGCAAGGCACATTTTAAAAGTACGGGTCCTGAAATTTGGAAACAGACCGATGGCAAGATTACCCATTTCGTGGTTGGCGTTGGTACAGGAGGAACCATTTCAGGCGTAGGTAGTTATTTAAAAATGATGAATCCAGACATTAAAATTTGGGGTATTGATACCTACGGTAGTGTTTTTAAAAAATACCACGAAACAGGCATTTTCGACGAAAAGGAAATCTACCCTTACGTGACCGAAGGTATTGGGGAAGATATTCTACCTCTAAATGTGAATTTTGGAGTCATCGATGGGTTTACCAAAGTAACCGATAAAGATGCCGCTGTATACACACAATTGCTCGCTAAAGAAGAAGGCATGTTTCTCGGCAACAGCGCAGGAGCTGCCATCAAAGGTGTACTTCAGCTCAAAGAACATTTTACTAAAGATGATGTCGTAGTCGTGTTATTTCATGACCATGGGAGTCGTTACGTAGGTAAAATGTTCAACAATGAATGGATGCGTAAAATGGGCTATATCGATTAGGTCTATTCCAATTCAATTTTATCAATGAGCAATTCAAAAGATTGCTCTTTTTTATTACCAATTAAAAAGCCAATTTGTTCCATTTGTTTACCGTCGTAATTGGATTGATTTAAACGACGCCCTCTAAATACAGGATACAAATCTTTAAAAGGTATTTCTATCGTCATCCAATCAGTGGTGGTGTCAAATTCATAAACATAAGAAGCGCGTTCTCGTCGTGTCGATTTTACCCTAAACTGAAAAGTTTTACCATCACCTTTTAGATGTAGTTTTAATTTTGAATAACTTGAGACATCTTTAGCGTCAAAATTATAACGTAGCGAAGAAAAACCACCGTTATTTTTTAATGATACCTCACCAGAAAATTGACCGTGTCCTTCATCAGTGATTTTAAAATGACCTTGAGAGCGTCCGCCCATAACAACGTCATCTTCGATAGTCCATTGAGAAGTATCTGAGGTTTTGCTAAAATCAAAAAGGGTCATAGTGGTCATAAGTGAGGTGATTATTATAAATATTGAAAGTTTCATTGCTATGTTTTTCTTAAATATAAACAGAGTCATTTTGAAAGGTGAAGGTGTTAACGAAAGTTTTACATTAGTTATGAGTTGATTTTTACTTTTCAATATCTTTCCGCCTCAAATAATCGGTCCATTTTAGTATCTTTAAAAAAAAATTGCGTGTTAAAAAAATTACTAATTCAGAGTATTTGCTGTGCATTTATAGGGGTTGTTATAGCCGTGCCTTCTGCCTTGAATGCTCAAACTTTTGAGCAGGTTCAAGTGTCTTCAGGTTTGGGTATTCTCGAAAATAATAATGGGGTTGCGGTAGCCGATTACGACAACGACAATGATCTTGATATTTTTGTAGTGGCTTTGGCGCAAGATGTTGATAGTGATGAGCGTACTAAAAGTAAATTATTCAGAAATAATAATAATGGCACCTTTACCGATGTGACTTTAGAAGTGGGTCTTACAAATCTTCTGCCTTTTAATTCGATTGCTGAAGAGTTCTTCGGGCTTAAAGGCTTTAAACATGGTGTGTCTTGGGGAGACTTTAATAACGATGGTTTTCCTGATATTTTATTTACGCATTCCGAAAAAATCCAGCTATTTATCAATCAAGGAGGTCTGTTTTCCGAAGTAACCACGGCAGCGGGATTAGAAGCTCAAAGTTTGTGCAGGTATACTGGCGCCACTTGGTTTGACTATAATAACGACGGGTTTCTAGACATTTATTTAAGCGAATGGGATGTGTGCGAGACCAATTCCCTATATCTCAATAATGGAGACGGCACTTTTAGCAATACAACCGTTCAAACTCAAATACAAGCCACACAATCATGGGCGAGCTATACGGCTGTACCATTTGATATCAATAGTGATGGCTGGATGGATTTATACGTGTCCAACGATTTTAATAAACCTAATCATTTGTTTGTGAATCAAAATGGTTCAACATTTTTGGATCAGTCTGAGGATTATGGACTAAATAGTATGCTGGATGATATGGGCGTCACATTTGGTGATTTTAATCTTGATGGCCATTTTGATGTTTTTATTACTGGTATAGACGAGAATTCACTTTTGTTAAATGATGGTGCAAACCATTTTACAGAGGCTACAAGCGCCAATAATATTACAGCAACGGGCTGGGCTTGGGGAACTCGGTTTGCCGACTTTGATCTCGATCGCGATGAAGACTTGATCATCGTTAATGGTTACGAATTTGAAAATCGAAGCACAGAAACCAATGTGTACTATAAAAATGTAACTTCGGAAGGCTTGTCTGGTTTTGAAGATCATTCAGCTGACTTAAATTTTAATGCCCTTACCGTAAGCGTAGAAGCTGTTGACTGGGATTACGACAATGATGGCGATCTTGATATTTACGTGACCAATGCCGACCAACAATCTATATTATATGAAAATAAGTTGCTTAATTTTGATGAGGTCAATACAAAACATTGGTTCAAGGTAAAACTTCAAGGAACGGTTTCAAATCGTGATGCAATTGGTACGACCCTAACCATTACTACCGCATCTGGAGTTTTAAAACGCTACTACACCGGTGTTGGATTTCTTTCACAAAGTTTGCAGGCCGTCCATTTTGGTTTGGATACAGACACACAAATCATGCAGTTGCAAATCAAATGGCCTTCTGGTCTTATCGAGACATTTCAAAATTTAGAGGCAGATACGACTGTTCTGGCAGTAGAAGGTCAAGGAGTTTCGGTAGAAGATATTATTCCAAGTCAAAAAATATACGGTTGTTTAGATCCATTTTCATGTACTTATAACCCGTTGGCAACCATAGATGATAACTCATGTGCTTATTTAGAAGTGAGCACAATTTCGGGCAATGTCAGCGCTGGCGTTTTAAGTCAAGAAGATTATGAGATTCAAATAGCAAATGGCTCAACAGCCAATTGGTCGGTTTCAGGGGGTGAAATCGTCGCTGGTCAAAATACAGATAGCATTACTATAAAATGGGGATTAAATGCTAACGGCATCATAAGCGTTAGAGAAAATGATGGCAGTTGCTTTAGCGAAGAGCAACAATTAATAGTCTCTATTACTGCCGAAGAAATTCCTGAAGACGTGTCTATCGCTCGACTATGGAATGAGGTTTTATTGGAGGCCATTCGCCTAGATTTTGCTAGACCAACGGTTCATGCGAGAAATCTATTTCATTCAAGCGTGGCCATGTACGATATTTGGGCGATTTATGATGATGAAGCCAAACCATACCTCATTGGTAATACCGTTCACGATTTTACGACCCAATTGCAAAATTTTGTCCCAGCTGAAAGTTTAGGGGCTTCACAAAAAAAAGCCATGAGTTTTGCGATGTACCGCTTATTGTCACATCGTTTTCAAAATTCGCCAAATGCCGAATTATCCCAAGCCTTGTTTGATAGAATCATGGATCAATTGGATTATGACATCGCCATAACTTCAACATTATACGAGTTTGGAAGTGCTGCGGCTTTAGGAAATTTTGTTGCGCAATCTGTAATAAGCTATGGCAATACCGATGGTTCGCGCGAAACAGAATTGTTCAATAATGCTTATTACGTATCGGTAAATTCGCCTTTAGGCCCTAGTATTCCAACCACAACGGCAATGAATGATCCCAACCGCTGGCAATCATTAAGCTTAGATACATATATCGATCAAAGTGGCAACATGATTCCTGGAAATTCTATTGAATTTTTAAGTCCGGAATGGGGAAATGTAGCCCCTTTTGCCATGACCGAAGCTGATCGTATCACCTTTGAACGAGCCGAAGGTGTTTACAGAGTTTATAATGATCCTGATGCGCCTCCATTATTAAATACTGAAACCAGTGATGCTTCAAGTAATGCCTATAAATTTGGATTCTCAATGGTTTCAATATGGGGCTCGCACCTTGATCCTAGCGATAACGTCAATTGGGATATTTCTCCTGGAGTTATTGGCAATACTAATATTACAACGTTTCCTACCAGCTATGCAGACCATTCAAATTTTTACAATCAAATTGAAGGTGGTGACATTGGTACAGGTCATTCAATTAACCCCATTACAGGTCAGCCTTATCAATCACAAATGGTGCCTCGAGGAGATTATACTAGAGTTTTGGCTGAGTTTTGGGCCGATGGACCAGACTCTGAAACGCCGCCAGGACATTGGTTTACAATTTTAAATTACGTAAATGAACACCCTCAATTGGAGAAAAAATTTAAAGGTGAGGGTGTGGTATTAGAAGATTTAGAGTGGGATGTTAAGTCTTATTTTATTTTAGGAGGCGCCATGCATGATGCGGCCATTTCAGCTTGGAGCATTAAAGGTTGGTATGATTATGTTCGTCCAATTTCGGCAATTCGATATATGGCCTTAATGGGTCAAGGTACAGATCCCGCTCTGGATAATTATAACGTGGCAGGTATTCCACTTATAGATGGCTATGTAGAAATTGTTGATGATTTAGATCCGTTACGAGGTGTTGGCGGTTCAAATATTGGTAAAATTAAATTATACACATGGCGTGGTCCAGATTATATTGTAGATGAAAATACAGATAGTGCAGGGGTGGGTTGGATTTTAGCCGAAAATTGGTGGCCATACCAAAGGCCAACATTTGTTACTCCTCCCTTTGCGGGTTACGTCTCTGGACATTCCACATTCTCAAGAGCTGCTGCCGAAGTATTGACAAGCATGACTGGAACCCCATTTTTTCCAGGTGGCATGGGAGAATTCACAGCCAAACAAAATGACTTTTTGGTATTTGAGCAAGGCCCTTCCGTAGAGGTGAAACTGCAATGGGCAACGTATCGAGATGCGTCAGACCAAACAAGTTTATCACGAATTTGGGGCGGAATTCATCCACCAGCCGATGATATACCAGGACGACTAATTGGAGAAAAAGTGGGTCTTGATGCGTTCGACTTCGCAGTGCCCTATTTTAGCGGTGAAGTTGTTATACCTGAGATTTCCGAACAAATTATATATCCAAATCCGGTGGTTAATGGCGAGCTGTTTATTACCAATACCAAGCTTGACGACCGTATGGCTTTATACGATATTAGAGGTCGGCAAGTCACCATTTTGAAAACTGAATTTAATGAATTTGGAAGCGTAACACGATTGACCATCCCTCTCGATACTGCTACTGGGCTCTATGTGTTATCTGTAAATTCAGCATCAAAACTTCTTGTCATAAAAGACTAAACATGTCATGACGCAAAATCTTCAAGATTATATTCCGCAACAGGCAATTCCAAAGATTAATGAGCTTTTAGATCATGATCACTTGGTGGTAAAGGTAAAGGCCGAGCGTAAGTCAAGACATGGTGATTATAAACGTTTACCTAACGGAAAGCACCAAATCACAATAAATTCAAATTTGAATACCTATCGTTTTCTCATCACCCTTATCCATGAAATTGCCCATTTTGAAGCTTTTAAGCATTATGGAACCACTATCAAACCTCACGGATTGCAATGGAAACGAACATTTCAGCATTTAATGTTGCCATTTTTAAATCCCGGGATATTTCCTGCGGGTTTGTTACCGTTATTAGCGAAACATTTTAAAAACCCAAAAGCGTCTAGCGACTCCGATGTCAAATTAGCCTATGCCTTAAAGCAATATGATGCGCCAAACGATAAAACCTTTATATTTGAAGTACCTTTGAACCAGGTGTTCAAAACGTACAACGGTCGCGCCTTTAAAAAAGGAGCAAAACGCCGTACGCGATACGAATGTGTCGAGATGACCTCTGGACGTATTTATCTGTTTAATGCTAATGCTGAGGTAGAATTACTTTAAGGATGATGACCAGTTTGTAAGGCATCTTTAAGAGTTTATTTTAAGAATTTTGAAACAATCAAATGATGAATAAAAATTATTACGCGATATTGATGGCAGGTGGTGTTGGCTCTAGATTTTGGCCCGTAAGCACTCAGGATTTTCCAAAGCAGTTTCATGATATGTTAGGCACTGGTGATACCTTGATCCAAAAAACATTCAGTCGTTTAGCAAAACTAATTCCGAAGGAAAACATTTTTATTCTTACAAATGAACGCTATAATGATTTGGTGTTTGAGCAGCTTCCTGGAATTACTAAACGTCAAGTTGTTTTGGAACCAGCCATGCGAAATACAGCACCTTGTATTCTTTATGCGGCATTAAAAATTGAAAAGGAAAACAAGGACGCGCTTATGATCGTAGCGCCAAGTGATCATTGGATTGAAGATGAAAATGCATTTTCAACGAATGTGCAACAGGCTTTTGATAATTGCGAAACCAATGACACACTTATGACTTTGGGAATACAACCTACATTTCCAAATACAGGATATGGCTACATTGAATATGATAAGACATCGCAAACTAATATTAAAAAAGTCAATCAATTTAGGGAAAAACCAGATTATGCAACCGCAAAAGGATTTATCGCTCAAGGCAATTTTCTTTGGAACGCTGGGATTTTTATGTGGAGTGTGAAAAGTGTCATAAAAGCGTTTCAAGCCAATCAGCCTAAATTATACAACTTGTTTGAGTCGGGTTATGACGTCTACAATACAAATGACGAGGATGATTTTATTGCTGAAAACTACCCGAAGGCCGAAAATATTTCGGTAGATTATGCCATCATGGAACAGTCAAAAAATGTGTTCGTTATTCCTGCCACCTTTGATTGGAACGACCTTGGAACCTGGGGAAGCCTCTATGATAAATTAGATAAGGATACCGATGGAAACGCCGTGGTCAATGCTAAAACTTTAACTGAGGACGCGTCAGGAAATATGATTCGTACCAAAACTGATAAAGTTGTGGTCGTTGATGGTTTGAAAGATTATATAATTGTTGATAAAGACGACGTTTTACTTATCTTTCCGAAGTCAAAAGAACAAGATATTAAAACTGTTCTTCAAAATGTAAAGTCCACTTTTGGAGAACATTACGGCTAGTAAACGTATATTTTTTATTATTAGATTTCAAAACACGCATTATTAATAGGTCGTCACTATATATTCAACATGGAAGAAGGCAAGGAACATAAATTTGACTTTTCTGAAGAGGAAACTGAAAATGCAAAGAATAAATCGGTTGAGATTTCAAAAGAAAAAGTAAAGAAAGATGCAGAGGGTCTTTGGAAAAGTATCTCTAAATTTCTCAACGAGTTATTAGATTTTAGGGATGATACAGATCGTGATGCCACAATACTGGCCATCAAAGCAGATATTTCTTTTAAAGGTGCAACCGCTTGGATTTTAGTTTGCTCAATCTTTGTAGCTTCTATCGGACTAAACGCCGATTCTACGGCAGTGGTTATTGGAGCCATGTTGATTTCGCCGCTAATGGGGCCTATTCTAGGCGTAGGCTTGTCAATAGCGATCAATGATATTGACACATTGAAGCGCTCATTGATCAACTTAGCAATCATGATTGTTTTAAGTTTGATGACGGCGTTTTTATTCTTTGCGCTATTTCCTTTAAACGAAGAAACTTCTGAACTTTTTGCTAGAACGCGCCCAGATATACGAGATGTTTTAATTGCCTTTTTTGGTGGTTTGGCTTTAATTATAGCACGTACTAAAAAAGGAACTATTGCCTCTGTAATATTTGGTGTTGCTATTGCAACTGCCTTAATGCCTCCCTTGTGTACTGCTGGTTATGGCCTGGCGGTAGGCAACTGGAAGTTCTTTTTTGGTGCCATGTACTTGTTTAGTATCAATACTATTTTTATAGCATTAGCGACGTTTATAGTTTTAAAACTCTTAGGTTTTCCAATGCTAAAATATGTAAATTCTGCTAAGAGAAAACGCATCTCAAGATTCGCCATGTTAATAGCCATAGTAGTTATGTTTCCCGCTATTTGGACATTCTTAACTGTTCTTCAAGAGACTAAATATCAAAGAGATTACAAGGATTTTATTTCCAACGAGGTAGAGACCAATGATAATTTGTGGTTACAGCGTCACAACATGGATGTTGATGCTAAAAAGATTAGCCTTTATTTTAATGGTGATGTTGCCGACGCTACGTTGAGCGATCTACAAAATGAACTAAAGGATTATGAGAATATTTTAGATTTTGAGCTTGTTGTAAACGCAAATAAGGTTCGAAATGCCGATCGTTTGTCACAATCTTTAGAACGTGCTTACGATGACTTAGATCGCAGGGATAATGTCATTTCTGGACTTCAAACACAGATAGAAGAGTTAGAGAAAAACATTACAGGTCTAAATATGCAGATAGAATCTAGGAGTGCCAAAGGTACCATCTCTTTTACGACATTATCGCGCGATGCTAAGGTTCGTTTTAGTGATTTAGAATATTTTGGCTACGCCGAAATGTTAGAATCAAAGGACTTTATCACCATCGATACCATAACGGTCGCAAGTGTAAGGTGGAAAAAGTCTCTCGTGGATAGTTTGGTATTAAAACGTGAAATTGGACTGCAAAAATGGCTTCAGTATGAACTGAAAAAGGATACGATTATGATTAAGAGAAATTAAGTTCTAAAGATCTTTTAAATACATTGTTCGAACTTTTTTGAAAAGTGATGACGAATAGACAAAATCAGTTACCGTATCATTATCAGTTTTGAAAATGTTTTTCTTGGTTCCTTCCCAAGCTTTAAGTCCGTCTTTTAAAAACACTATTTTTTCACCAATTTCCATTACAGAGTTCATATCATGCGTATTGATAACCGTCGTGATGTTGTATTCATCTGTAATCTCTTGAATAAGGTTATCAATCACAATAGCCGTTTTTGGATCTAATCCAGAATTAGGCTCATCACAAAACAAATACTTTGGTTTATTTACAATGGCTCTTGCAATGGCGACACGCTTTTGCATCCCTCCAGAGGCTTCGCTTGGCATTTTATTATGTGCGTCTTCAAGGTTGACCCGCTTCAATACAAAATCGGCACGATCTGCCATTTCACTTTTACTCTGTTTGGTAAACATGCGCAATGGGAACATGACATTTTCTAAAATGGTCATAGAGTCAAAGAGCGCACTACCTTGAAAAACCATACCCATTTCAGCTCTTAAATTACGCTTTTGGTCATCTGATAGATTAGAATAGATTTTATCATTGTAAACAATAGTGCCGTCGCTAGGACTAAAAAGACCTAAAAGGCATTTTAAAAAAACTGTTTTTCCAGATCCACTTTGGCCTATAACCAAACTTGTTTTTCCCGCCTCAAAAGTGGTCGATATGCCTTTAAGGATGTGGGCATCTCCAAACGATTTGTGTATGTTCTTAACTTCGATCATGCGCTTAGTAAGAGTTGGGTTAATATATAGTTGAGCAAAATAATGACCACACTGGTCCATACAAAAGAAGTAGTACTTGCTTTTCCTACTTCAAGAGCTCCACCCTGCATATAATAACCATGGTACGAGGGGATAGTTGCCAATACAAACGCAAATACAAAGGTTTTGATAAAAGCATAGGCCATATGAAACGGAATGAAATCGATTTGAACACCCGTAACAAAATCTTCTAAAGAACCAAAGCCACCGTAAACTGCAGCAATCATTCCACCAAAAATACCGAGGAACATGGCGATTGAAATCACAAACGGATAAAGCATCAAAGCAATAAACTTTGGGAACACTAAATAATTAAGAGAGTTGATTCCCATAACTTCTAAGGCGTCAATTTGCTCTGTTACGCGCATCGTACCAATACTGGACGTAATGAAAGAACCTACTTTTCCTGCCATAATGATGGAGATAAACGTCGGCGCAAATTCTAAGATCACTGATTGTCGCGTTGCAAAACCAATGAGGTATTTGGGAATTAACGGACTGTTGATATTTAACGCTGTTTGAATGGTCACTACGCCACCTACGAAAAATGAGATAAAGGCTACAATACCTAAAGATCCAATGATGAGATCATCGATATCCTTTAATATAAGCCTCCGCATGACCGACCATTTGGTTGGTTTGCGAAACATTTCGGCAATCATCAAAAAATAAGCGCCAATATTATGAAGGTATTGCATAGCATGATTTATTATGGTAAAAGTAAAAAATTAAGATGAGTTCTTAACCTTTAGTTTAAAAGATGATGAATTAAAAACTGTATTTTTGAATATTAAAATTCTTCAACAATGACTAAGCATAGTTTTTTAGCCTTTTTATTACTTTTAATAATATGGTCTTGCGGTTCTCAACAAAAGCAGGTTTCTAACAATAATGAGACTGATAGCCTGCAAGACGACGTCGAAAGTTATGTAGAAGGTAGTCCTAAATTGATAGTTGGTCTTGTTGTCGACCAGATGCGTTATGATTACTTAACTAGATTTGATAAAAAATTTGGTACTGGCGGATTTAAGCGTATGATGAACGAAGGGTTCAATTGTAAAAATAATCACTTCAATTATATCCCAACTTATACTGGACCAGGTCATGCATCTATTTACACGGGAACAACTCCTAAATATCATGGTATTATCGGTAATAATTGGTACGATAAAATAGAACATGATATGATTTATTGTGCTGGTGATGACTCCGTGAAATCGGTTGGTACAAACAGTAGTGCTGGCCAAATGTCACCGCATAGAATGCTTACCACAACTTTTGGCGATGAAAACAGACTTTTTACACAATTACAAGGTAAAACAATTGGGATTGCTCTAAAAGATCGTGGCGCCATTTTACCAGCAGGTCATACCGCGAATGCTGCATATTGGTTTCAGGGACGTGATGAAGGGGTTTGGATTTCAAGTACATTTTATATGGATGCACTTCCAAAATGGGTGACCGATTTTAATGCCTCTAATCAAGCAGAATCATATTTTAAAGAATGGAATACCTTATACGATATTTCCGAATACACCGAAAGCGGCAGCGATGAAAATCTTTATGAAGGCGGCTTTGCAGGTCAGGACAAGGCAACGTTTCCCTATGATCTTAATGGCTTAAAAACGGATAATCGTGGCTTTGACCTATTAAAAGCGACGCCCTACGGAAATAGTCTCACTACAGATTTTGCCATGGCAGCCATTTTAGGCGAGCAACTGGGGCAAGATGATATTACCGATGTATTAGCCGTTAGTTTTTCAAGTACCGATTATGTTGGTCATAACTTTGGTGTCAATTCAAAGGAAATCGAAGATACTTACCTTAGGTTGGACAAGGATCTTGAGCGTTTTTTTAGCTATCTAGATGAGAACGTCGGTAGAGGTGAATACACCGTTTTTTTAACTGCCGATCATGGAGCCGTTGAAGTGCCAGCCTATTTAAATTCGGTAAATATTCCTGCTGGATACGTAAGCAATAATGAACGTAAGAAAGTATTTAATGCATTTTTAGAAACGACCTTTGGTGTCACCGATCTTGTTGAAAATATAAGTAATGATCAGGTCTTTTTAAATAAAACAAAGATGGATGAATTGGGTTTAAACCGCCTCGAGGTGCAAGAACAAATTGCAGCAGAACAACTTAATTACGATCATATCGCTAAAGTGTATACGGCTAAAACCATGACGAACACGAATTTTACAACGGGTATTGAAGCGATGTTGCAAAACGGCTTTAATCAAAAGCGGTCTGGAGATGTAGTCATTGTAAATGATATTGGTTACATCGCTTATGGAGAAACAGGGTCAACTCATGGAAGCGGACTTAATTACGACACACATGTCCCGTTGTTGTTCTTTGGAAAAGGAATCAACAAAGGACACACCTTTAAACGCACCGAAATTTCTGATATCGCACCAACCATATCTGCTCTTTTAGGAATTAGTTTTCCTAATGCCGCAATAGGACAACCTTTGGAGTTTGTCATTGATTAAATTTTAAGATGAATAATAAGAGGCTGTACGCTCTACTAGCGATTGTTATTATACTTGCAATTTTTGGTTATGAACAATATTTAGATCATAAGGAAGATGCCGATGTCATAGAAAATGGAACGATAGTCAAGACGACTACCAATAAATTTTTTCTGCCAAAGAGCACAACGGGGCAAATAATTCATCATGAGGGCTACTCATTATCTTACAGTGAGCCACACGAACAAGCTGAATGGGTCGCTTACGAATTAAAAAAATCTCACCTCTCTAATGCCAACTTCAAGCGTCCATATTTTGAAATTGATAAAGCTGTAAAAACAGGTGCAGCGCATTGGCGTAACTATAAAAACTCAGGGTATGATAGAGGTCATCTTTGTCCCGCAGGCGATCGTCGATATAGTCAAATAGCGCATGATGAAACTTTTTTGACCAGTAATATTAGTCCGCAAAATCATGAATTCAATGCTGGGATTTGGAACAGTCTTGAACAACAAGTACGATATTGGGCGAAAAAATATGATGGTGTTTTTGTTGTAACTGGCGGTGTTCTCAAGGGTGAGATGCGCACTATTGGAGACGAAGCCGTAAGCGTACCCAATCAATTTTATAAAGTATTGATTGATATGAACTCTGGAAAGACCAAAATGATCGCTTTTTTAATACCACATGAATACTCAAATAAACCTTTGTATAAATTCGTGGTATATGTTAATGAGATTGAGCGGTTGACGGGAATTGATTTCTTTGCAGAGCTAGATGATGAGATTGAAAATAAATTGGAAGCTTCTAGTAGTTATAAGGATTGGAGTTTTTAGAATATATAAAATTAGACCTCACAGGTTTTTAAAGCCTGTAAGGTCTTGTGATAATTGAAATATTGGTATATAGAATTTTTACTTTTGGAATTTATTAAATATCCCATCCCAACGTAACTTCCTTATAAATTCTCCTTGCTCTTCAGTTACCAATTGCTCCAATTTATTCTGTTTACCTTTAAAATAGCCAGTCATATAGTCTTTAAAAAGCGTGAAGCTTTTTTTCTTAAAGGCCAGTTTTACTGCGGAAATAAGCGTAATCAAAAAACCATAGCGCATTTTGTACATCGCTTCTCCTTGCAAAAACTTTGAAGCTTTATGATAATTAATGCCTGTTGGTTTAAGATGCCTTACATGAAGTGACTCATCGGTCAATAGCTCCCAATGGTGAAATTTGGCGAGTAGCTCATCTACCGTATCCCAACCCATAGACGGTTTTAATTTGCCAATATCTAAAAAACACTGTTTGCGGTAGGCTTTGAGCGCTCCTCGAATATGATCTTTTCGGGTAAGGTTTTCTAAGATCCATTGACCGTTGGTTTTGATATAGCAGAAACCAGCTGCCATGCCTAAACGTTCATTATGATTAAAATGAGCTGCTATTTTCTCTAAGTAATTCTTCGGAAATATTAAATCGGCATCAAATTTACAGATGACATCGTAATCCTCATCTAAAACCTCATAACCCTTATAAAAAGCATTAATGATCTTTGAGCCTGGCAGATGTGTATTGGATGATGTGGTATTTAATAAGGTAATGTTGGTATGCTGTCCTGCGAACTCCTCAACAATTTTTTGGGTGCTATCGGTCGAATTATCATTAACTACCACAATCTTATTCGCAGGCAAGGATTGATTAACCAAAGACTCTAAAGTTTGAGCGATGGCATCTTCTTCGTTATGCGCAGGAATGATGATGTAAAAATTCATGAAATACAGAACTTGGAGTATGTTAGTCCAAAGCTAAAAAAAAGGCGTTGCAATTTATCGTTTACGTTTAAAAATTTGAGATTCTTTCGGCGTAAACTATATAATATCTATTGGTGAATTGTCTCAATAGCGGTCGTAAACCGATTTTTTTTGTTGGGTTGGTCCATTTTTCCGAAGCTATAATTTTCCAGCCTGCTTTTTCGAGTAACCAATCAAATTGCCAATCTTCAAACTCGTGAAAATGACGATCGCGCATATCTGTTTTGCTTCTATAAGCAGAGGAAAACCATAACCGTAATGGAATACTTGCCACTAATTTATTGGCTTTGATCGATTTTAAAACCGTAAAGGGCGACAGTAGATGTTCAAAAATCTCAAATGCGGTTATGACTTGTGCCTGAGAATGTTCAATTTCTGAAGTATCAATATCTAGGTCAATACCAGAGGTGTTTTCTACGGAATAGCCGTCATCTTTTAAGATTTTAGATAACGGATTGTCAACACCAAGATCTAAAATTAATTCTGAAGTATCGATATATCGTTTTAGAAACTCTACGGTATGCTTAAATCTTTTATTTGGATATGTGTTTTCGTACATACTAATTTCCGGAGGCATCGGGAACCTCTTTTTTTAATTTTCCGAAGAAATAAAAATTAAGAATTAATGCTTATAAACAATCGCATTTACATTCATGCCAGCGCCCACACTGGCAAATAAGATCACATCACCTTTATTGATTTCCTGATTTTTAAGTTGCCCTTTTAAAATGGTGTCGTATAATGTTGGTATGGTTGCCACGCTAGAATTACCAAGTGTGTTGATGGTCATTGGCATGATCCCTTCGGGCATTGGCATATCGTGTAGTTTGTAAAATCGTTTTACGATGGCCTCGTCCATTTTCTCATTGGCTTGGTGGATCAATATCTTTTTGACATCATCAATGCAATAGCCACTTTTTTCTAGACAGGATTTCATGGCTAGAGGCACGTTGTTTAAGGCGAATTCGTAAATTTTTCGGCCATACATTTTAATGTATCTGCGCTGTTCCGTGCTTTCGGGATGATTTGTTGTTCCGAAGAAAATAAAATGAGCCTCATCTAAGGCAAATGTTGCAGACTCATGAGCAATGATTCCACTCTCATCATCTGTTTCTTCCACAATGACAGCACCAGCACCATCACTATAAATCATTGAATCTCGATCGTGTTTATCAACGACGCGCGATAAGGTTTCTGTACCAATCACTAAACAACGTTTCGCAATACCAGAGGCGATAAACGCTTTGGCGTGAATAACACCTTCTATCCAACCAGGACAGCCAAACAATAAATCGTAGCCAACGCACTTTGGATTCTTAATTTGTAAAAAATGTTTCACTCTTGAAGCGATACTAGGGACAGTGTCACTCTGCTCGTTATCGTGTTTGACATCACCATAGTTGTGGGCAACAATAATATAATCTAGAGTTTCCTTATCGATTTTGGCATCTTCAATAGCTTTTTCCGCAGCATAAAATCCAATATCAGAATTTAATAATTCAGGCTTGATGTAGCGCCGTTCTTGAATACCAGTAATGGCTTGAAATTTATCTACGATAACTTCATTGGTACTATTGATGGTAGAACCATCAGCATTCATAAACTTGTGGTTATAGAAATCTGTGTTTTTCTCAATACGACTAGGAATAAAACTTCCTGTTCCGGTAATTTTTATGCTCATATATTAGGGTTTCCTTTTAGACAAAGTCTAACACGGCAATATACTAACATTTAATTAAATGCTATTTTTCAAATTTAAATTTTTACGATGTTCAACATTAGTAAAATTAAACTTCTTCCATGTAAGCTTCAATGGGAGCGCAAGTACAGACAAGGTTTCTATCGCCATAAGCATCATCAACACGACGTACACTAGGCCAAAATTTATTATCGCTAACAAAATCTAAGGGAAACGCAGCTTGTTGTCTTGTGTATGGCAATAACCACTCATCGCTCGTAATCATAGCCATGGTGTGAGGTGCATTTTTCAATACGTTATTATCATCATCTTTTGACAGCGTATCAATCTCATGTTTAATAGAAATCATGGCATTACAAAAGCGGTCCATTTCTTGTTTGCTCTCACTTTCGGTAGGTTCTATCATCATGGTTCCTGCGACAGGAAACGATACCGTTGGGGCGTGAAACCCATAGTCCATCAAACGTTTCGCAATATCAACTACCTCGATACCATGTTCTTTAAAAGGTCTACAATCGATGATCATCTCGTGTGCAGCTCTCCCTCGTTCACCAGAATACAACGTTTCAAAAGCGCCTGCCAGACGTTTCTTAATATAATTAGCGTTTAAAATGGCGACTTCTGTCGATTTTCTAAGTCCGGCAGCACCGAGCATTTTAATATAGCCATAGGAAATTAAACACGCTAACGACGATCCAAAGGGAGCCGCCGAAATAGACGTGATCGCTTGATCGCCTCCTGTTTTGATTAATGGATTACTAGGTAAAAATGGCACCAATTGTTTGGCCACACAAATTGGGCCAACACCAGGTCCACCACCTCCATGAGGAATGGCGAAGGTTTTATGCAAGTTAAGATGACATACATCGGCACCAATATTACCAGGGTTTGTTAATCCTACTTGTGCATTCATATTCGCACCATCCATGTAAACTTGGCCGCCATTATCATGAATAATCTGTGTAATTTCTTTAATTGCCGATTCGTAGACACCATGCGTTGATGGGTAAGTGACCATCAATGCCGATAAATTATCTTTATGTAGTTCTGCTTTTTCTCTTAAATCATCCACGTCGATGTTCCCATCATCCGAAGATTTTGTCACTACCACTTTCATACCAGCCATGACTGCGCTCGCAGGATTTGTACCATGAGCTGATGACGGGATAATACAAATATTTCTATGGTGATCTTTACGGGATTCGTGATACGCTCTAATAACCATCAAGCCTGCAAATTCACCTTGAGCACCAGAGTTTGGTTGCAGTGAGGTTCCCGCAAAACCTGTAATTTCGGTAAGTTGATCTTCTAACGCTTTTAATACAGCGTGGTACCCTTTGGCTTGTTCAACAGGTACAAACGGGTGTATTTTTCCCCATTTAAACCAGCTTAGTGGTAACATTTCTGCGGCAGCGTTTAATTTCATCGTACACGATCCTAAGGCAATCATTGAGTGATTCAACGCTAGGTCTTTACGCTCTAATTGTTTGATATAACGCATCAATTCTGTTTCAGAATGATGAGAATTAAATACTGGCTCTTGTAAAAATGAGGTGTGTCGTATTGAATTTGTGTCGATACCGTTTTCTTCGGAAACTTGAGAAATTGTAAGGGTGTCTTTCTCAGCAACTTTTGCGAACACTGAAACAATTTGGTTCAATTGTTTTAAGGTAGTTGGTTCATTTACCGAAAGTACGACCTCATTATCACTAGGATAATAAAAGTTGATTTTTTTGGCCTCAGCCTCTTGCCGTACTTTTTTGGCATCTGCTTTTATATGTAGCGTATCAAAAAATGAGGTGTTCGTTTGTTCAAAACCTAAATCTTTGAGTGTATTAGATAAGGTTACAGCTTTATTATGAATGCCGTTTGCAATAAACTCTAAACCTTTTGGTCCATGGTAAACTGTATACATACCAGCCATAACAGCTAGTAATACTTGCGCTGTACAGATGTTTGAAGTCGCTTTATCTCGTTTGATATGTTGTTCACGAGTTTGCAACGCCATACGCAATGCGCGATTGCCATTCATATCTTTGGTGACTCCAATGATACGTCCAGGTAAATCTCTTTTGTAGGCTTCTTTCGTTGCAAAGTAAGCGGCGTGAGGACCACCATATCCCATAGGAATCCCAAATCGTTGTGTGGTTCCAACGACGACGTCTGCGCCATATTTCCCAGGTGCTTCCAATTTAATGAGGCTCATAATATCTGCCGCTACAGCGACTTTTATTTGCGCAGCGTTTGCTTTTTCGATAAATGTTTTGATATCTGTGATTTGACCGTGCTTGCCAGGATATTGTAAAATAGCGCCAAAAAATTCCGAAGAAAAATCGAAATCCTCTTCCTTTCCTTCAACAAGTTCAATCCCGATTGGTGTCGCTCGTGTTTGCAACAGTGAAAGGGTTTGTGGCAGGATGTTTTCAGAAACGAAAAACTTATTGATATTGGCTTTTTTCTGATTTCTATCCCGAACAGCAAATAGCAAGGTCATAGCTTCTGCCGAAGCGGTACTCTCATCAAGAAGGGAGGCATTGGCAATTTCCATTCCTGTTAAATCGGTCACCATGGTTTGAAAATTCAATAATGCCTCTAGACGACCTTGGGCAATTTCAGCTTGATATGGCGTATAGGCTGTGTACCATCCCGGATTTTCTAAAACATTACGTTGTATTACAGCAGGCATAATTGTAGGATGATAGCCTAAACCAATGTAAGTTTTAAATACTTTGTTCTTTTTTGATAGCTCATAAATATGCAATAAATACTCTTGCTCACTCATAGGCTCGTCAAGATCGAGTTCAGATTGTAAACGAATACCATTAGGGATGGTTTCATCGATTAATTGTTCTATAGAATCTGCTCCAATAGTGTGTAACATTTTCTGTTGATCTGCTATTCTTGGGCCAATATGACGAAGTGAAAAATCTGCTGTATTCATTGCTTATTTTTATAGAATTTTATGATGCAAAATTAATGAATAAATGACCTTTAATTGTTAAGGAAAATGAAACTTTTCAACCATTTGAAATGGTTATTAACAGTTTGTCTATTTTTGTATAGTGCGCGTCTTAAAAACCATTTTTGATTTTTATATTAACAGCAGTATTCATGTTGCATTAGCCGTTTATGCTTTGTCTTGGCTGACCTTATTGCAATTTGGAATTCACTTTGACGAGCCCATGCTCTTATTCATATTTTTCTCCTCAATTACAGGTTACAATTTTGTGAAGTATTTTGGATTAGCAAAATTTCACCATCGTAGTTTAGCAGATTGGCTGCGCATTATTCAAGTATTTTCTTTGGTTTGTTTCTTTGGGCTATGCTTTTTCGCTTTACAATTAAAAACGACGACGCTTTTGTATGTGGGTATCTTTGCGATCGCGACATTTTTATATGCCGTCCCATTAATTCCTAAGGCGATTTTTCTAGATCAACAAATGAATTTACGCAGTATTAGCGGACTAAAAATTTACGTGATTGCTCTTGTATGGACTGGTGTAACCGTGTTTTTACCTTTGATGAATAATGAACAAGAACTTTCAAATGATGTCTTGATTGTTGCGGGTCAACGATTTGTTTTTGTAATGGCTCTAATGCTACCTTTTGAAATACGCGACCTAAGTTATGATAGTTTACGATTATCAACTATTCCGCAAAAAATAGGAGTGAAGCGTACCAAAATATTAGGACTTTTATTGTTGATTGCCTTTATGGGGTTTGAATTTTTAAAATCAATAGTGATGCTAGATCAAATTTTGGTATCTGGTGCAATCTCAGTCTTATTATTGATCGTATTATTGTTTTCGAAAAAGAATCAAATAGATTATTATAGTTCTTTTTTTGTGGAAGGCATCCCGATAATTTGGTTGTTATTGCTACTGATGATTCGCTAATTCTTTATTGAAGGCTACTTGTAATTTCTCCTTTGCTGAAGGAGCCAATGCAATTGGTTTAGGATTCATGACTTTCGTTAATTTGCCATTTTGGCTACTGTACTTTCTGCATGCTCTACAATACAAAAGATGTAAATTTAACTTGATTTTTTCCCAAAACGAACCTTCATTATATTGTGTTTTATCACAAACATGATTTGCTTCCTTACATGGGATTATAAATTTTACACTCATAACTAAAACCAATTTTTTTCAAGACAACTCGCCATCGCAGTTCGGGCGCGATGGATCATTACCCAAAGGTTAGACGCAGTAATATTTAATTCATTACAAATGGCTTCTGTTTCATAATTTAAAATGGTTTTCATTTCAAAAACCAAGGCTTGCTTTTCAGGAAGTTTGCTCATGCAATTATCGATGGCCAAACCTAATTCGGTATTGATAATGCTGTCTTCTGCAGTTTTACCAAAAGGGTCTGCAACGCGTTCCTCTAACCAATCACCTTCTTGCTCGTCGGTATTATAACTCATTCTAACTTCGGCTTTGCCTTTTTTAGAATTGATCTTGCGATAGTGGTCTATGATTTTACGTTTCAGTATAGAAATTAGCCAGGTGCGCTCACTAGCTTGCCCTTTAAAATTTTTCATGGATTTAAGGCCAGCAACAAATGTATCCTGAACCAAATCTTGTGCAATGTCCTTATCGCTTACACGCGTAATGGTATAATTGAAAAGATAATCGGCATACAATGTGATCCATTGATTAGGATCTATGACGTGTTTGGACATAGTTAATTCTAGAAATTTAAATCCAAAAATAGCGTAAATAAATGAGTATTACTAACGATTTATCGGTGTATAGTGGTCTTGTTCTTAACCGCAACCTCTGAGCCCTCAGCAAGAATCAACGACGTTGGAACTGCGCAATTAAGCATTTTAAACCTGGCTCCATAATTAGCTGCAAAATCCATGTTGACCTCATGATCTTTTACTTGAAGTTGACGCCATGATGGATGAACAACTTCATATTGAAAGGTTTTAGAATGGTATTTGGTGAAGCCGTAATAATGTTCGGTAATATATTGTTCTTCAGAACCTTCGATGATATGGGTAAACTCTTTTTCTGTATTTACTGAAACCGATTGCCAACTGCCATTTTTGAGTTTCCATTGGTATTTAAACTGGAATTCGTTATCATTTTCTGTCCAGCGATGTTTCATCTTTCTAGTTTGGTAATGTTCATGATAGATAGAATTGGCAACAATGGTGATGAGTGGCTTAGGTACAATTTCTGAAATAAATACAACACCGCGTTTCCCATTTCGTTTCACATAAAATCTTAGGTTGACTTCCTCAAAATTGATATGGTACGGTAACTTGATACCCAGAACTTTGACATCCATAAACATAAACCCAACAACGCTTACATAGCATTTACCGTTGAAAACATCAAGTTCTGTACCCACGGGAACAAAAGGTTTTAAAATTTCTGGATCAATCTCATAGTTGATAAAGATTAGGTTTTTCCAATAGGCTTCTAAAAATGTCATAGCTTTTATTTTAATAACTCGGTAAGGGCGTTTTCGATGTTTGATTGTACAAAATCAAATCCATGATCTGTTAGTCGTTGAGGGATGACGTTTCTGCTTTTGAGCACCAATTCGGGCTCTGTGCCTATTAGTTTTGCACCAAAATTGATAAGCCATTTGGGATGAGAAATTCCAAAAGGCATGTTCATCACGTTTCTAAAGGCTTTCATAAGTGTTTTATTGTTTGTGGGATGAGGTACCGCTAAATTAAAATTACCATCCAACTCGGTATGTTCTATTAGAAATTCAATTGCTCTTGCGAAATCAAGTTCATGAATCCAGCTGACTTTTTGCATTCCTGAAGCTTGTTTACCGCCTAGACCAAATCTAACAAATTGTTTTAAAGGCGTCATGGCACCACCATTTTTGCCCATGACTATTGAAGTTCGCAAAGCGATTTTTCTAGTCTTTGGGTTGGTGATAGCATAAAAGGCATTTTCCCAGGATTTAGCGATATTCATGGAGAAGTCATCGCCTATTTCTCCAGATTTCTCTGTCATTTGTATATCGGTAGAATGTCTGTAAATGGTCGCCGTTGATGAATTGAACCACATTTTTGGAGGTTGCTCACATAGATTTATCGCCAATTCCAAGGCATGCGTAGAATCGATTCTTGAGTTTAATATTAATTTTTTGTTAGCCTCAGTATATCTGCAATCAACAGATTTTCCCGTAAGATTAATGAGCACGTCGGTTTGCTCTAAAATTTTTGTCCAATCACCCAAATCTTTTGCATTCCAGTACAGGTCATTATCACGCTTAGGGTTTCTGGTCAAAATAAAGATGTGGTATCCTTTTTTTGAAAAATAGTGTTCTAAGGCTTGACCTAGAAATCCGCTTCCTCCAGCTATGGTTATTGTTTTCATGAGATAGAATATTTAGTTTTATGGATAAGTGCAATGCCGTATTTCATTTTAAATTAAATGCGATTACCTAGAAATAGGTTGTTTTGTCACGCGAAATTTAAAATGAGCAATGCGACTAATACACGGTATAAAACCCAAGTGTAAGATAAATAACTTGGGAGTTTTAATAATTTTATTCTTCGGAAATGTTCTAAAAACATTACAATTACAGTTGTTCCAAAGCCAATTAAAAATAGGGTTTCAGACATTGCCACAAACCAATTTAAAATTAGTATACCAATCAACATCAAACTACCCATCAGGGAAATGGTCATCAAGTTTCCGAAGTAATTAATAACCGTTTTTTTGTCCAATTTATAAATAAGAAGTCCTTGAAATAGCAGTTGACCAATGGTGATACCAGCTTCTCTTAATAATTGACCTTGCGGAAATAGACTGATGTTTTTAGAAAATTGAAATAAGGTCAACATTGTGATTATGCTGGCAAAAAGTAAATACAGTAAGCGGTATTTTGTATTAAAGCTCGGTAAGCATTGTAAAGGCTCACTCGGTTCTACTTTACTAGGGATAATCACTTTGCGATTGTACGAAATGAATGAATACAATCTTCTTAATATAAATTTGATTGGTCGAGTACGACCTATGCCCTCAATAATTGGAAATCTAATGCCGATCACTTTGAGCAAGCTATCGATACCATAAACAACGGTTTTGTTTGTATTGTTTACAAGCGCAATTTCATTCGAAGCCCTATTGACATCAATAAAGTCTTGCTCTTCCAGAGATATGGTGCTAAATGATTTTCTTCCATTTTGATCTAATAATCCAGTTGTTATAAAACCAGAAGTATAAACCTGGCATAGTGGACAATCTTTATAATAAATTAAGGTGTGATTTTCTAGAGTTTTCATAATTTTCAAGTTCAAGTTCAAGTTCAAGTTCAAGTTCAAGTTCAAGTTCAAGTTCTAATTTATTTCTCCGGCATCATAGATTGGGGTATTGGTTGACGTCTTATAGCTCTGTCTAGATTTGCGACGACCTCTAAAAAAGAAAAATAAGTTGATAAATAACATGATACCGAGATATATAGAGAAGCCTCCAATTTTCATGCTCAATAATTCTATAAGCGTTTGCGTGCTCATATTGACGGCACTGTTATATGAAATTTTCAGTATGAGTAAGGCCCAGCCAATATTGATGAGGTAAAATCCGATTTCAAAAAGTTTATTGGTTGCCAAAGCAATATCTTCCTGACCCTTAAAAATATCGAGCATGAAGTATTTGCCGTTTTTGAAAAGCATCTTAGACACATAAATAGTGAGTATAATAACGAGTGGTAGGTAAATGAAATAGCCGATGATGATTTTTGAATTGTCCATGGTTTATTGTTTTAAGGTTTTTGATTTTACAAAATAGTTGAGGCATAGCACGTTATTATAATGCAATATGGCTAAGCCAATAATTATAATACCGAGGTGTTTGCTCAGGGATCCGATGATAGCGAGAATACTGCTGATGTGTTCCCAATAAGACACTGTAAATATGGCGTAACCTAGATTTAAGAGATAATAGCCCGTGAGTAAAAGCGTATTGATAGGTTTTACAATACGTTTATCCTGATGAAACAAATGCAGAAGGAAGACCTCTCCATGTGTATAGAACATCCATCCTACTTTAATCATGATCACTGCGATAATTGGTAAGTAAACGCAATATGTGATGATATTATAATTCATTGTTTTAAGTTTTCAGAAAATATTGAAACTAATATTTAAATTTTTTTAGTCTGAATGATATAGGTTAAGTAGCCAGTCAAAAATAGAGGTAGAGCAAAAATGATATACGTTTCTGTAATTGGCCAGATCAAAAAAAATAGTATTGAAATTGCAAAGTATAGATAGATTGATTTTTGCTTCGGAAACATGATTAAAAACATCAATGCGACTATGGTTTGCAAAAAACCGATGATAGCAAAACCATAAGGTCCAAATATGATGAAACAAAGCGCAATTATATTGACATCTTTTATGACTTTTAGAGATGTTCTCATTTTTTAGGTTATTAAACTTTCAGAAAACATTGAAAGCATGATTTAAATTTTTTTTATTTGATCAGTTTAATTAAAGACTTTGTAATCCAATTTTGCTTTTGATTTACCAATTTATTAATCATGTCATCGGCAGTCTCGGTAAGATCGTGCAACGCTTTGGTTTGCTTGATAAGCTCTTTGGTTTCTGCAGAGCCGTCGTTTTCAATAGACGATACTTCCTTTAAAATCTTGATGACCGGCTGTATTTCTCTTCGGCTACGTTCTTTTGCAATGACTCTAGCTAATTCCTGAACGTCTTTTTCGGTGGTGAAATATTCTTTTCGCTCACCAGGAATTATTTCCTTCGAAACGATACCCCAATCCATTAACTGGCGTAAGTTCATGCTCGTATTTCCTCTTGATATTTGAAGTTCTGCCATGATATCATCCATAGATAAAGGTTTGGTAGATATAAAAAGCAGCGCTTGAATTTGTGCCATGGCTTTATTGATTCCCCACAATGTACCAAGGCTTCCCCATGTACTCACAAATTTTATTTTGGCTTCCTGATAATTCATATTTGATCCATTCATAATACAAATATATAAAATATTTTAAACTTTCAATAATTATTGAAAGTTTATTTTGTAATAAAAGGTTGTACGTTTCCATACAACCATTTATGAGTTTACTTGGCTAATAATCCTGCACGTTTCAAAAGCGCATCAGGTCTGGGTTCTTTTCCTCTAAATCGTTTGTAGAGCGTCATGGGGTCTTCAATCCCACCTTGCGACAAAACGTGATCCTTAAATTTTGTAGCGACCTCTTTATTGAAAACTCCTTGTTCTAAGAAATATTCAAATGCATCGGCATCTAAAACTTCGGCCCATTTGTAACTGTAATACCCTGAACTATATCCACCTTGAAAAATATGTGAAAATGATGTACTCATGCAATTTTCAGGAACGTCTGGGTAAAGTTTGGTATTTGCAAAAGCTTTCGATTCATGCGTTTTAACGTCCGAAATTTCGCTGGGATCTTGTCCGTGCCAGGCCATGTCCAAAAGTCCGAAACTAATCTGTCGCAAGGTTTGCATGCCTTCATGAAACGTTGCTGATGCCTTAATTTTTTCAATAAGTTCCATGGGAATGACTTCGCCGGTCTCATAGTGCTTCGCGAACAACTCTAACGCTTCTTTCTCATAACACCAATTTTCCAAAACTTGCGATGGCAGTTCTACAAAATCCCAAAACACGCTGGTTCCAGATAAACTCGGGTAGGTTGTATTGGCCAACATCCCGTGTAAGGCGTGACCAAATTCATGGAAAAGCGTTGTTACTTCATTAAAGGTAAGTAAGGAAGGTTTGCTTTTTGTAGGTTTGGTGAAATTGCAAACGATCGAAATATGTGGTCTATCATTATGGCCATTTTTTATATACTGAGCTTTGTAAACGGTCATCCAAGCGCCATTTCGTTTTCCAGGTCTTGGGAAGAAATCAGCATAAAAAATCGACACTAAGTTACCTTTAGTGTCGGTCACCTTATAGGTCATGACATCTTCATGATATTTGTCGATGGTTGCAATCTCTTCAAATTTTAAATCGTACAAACGTTCGGCTATGGTAAACACCCCATCAATCACATTTGACAGTTTGAAATAAGGTTTAAGCTGTTCATCGTCAAGATTAAATAGCTTTTGTTTTAATTTTTCAGAATAATAGGCGCTATCCCATTTCTCCAGGTTGTCGATACCATCAAGTTCTTTTGCGAAAGATTCAAGATCATCAAACTCGCTTTTTGCAGCTAGTTTCGCTTTATTGAGCAATTCATTTAAAAAAGCCTCGACCGTTTCTGGCGTTTTTGCCATGCGCTCCTCCAAAACAAAATGGGCATGAGTGTTATAACCTAGAAGTTTGGCGCGTTCGTGACGACGTTTAGCAATTTGCAGTACATGGTCTTGGTTATCAAGTTGGTCTCCTTTAAAGGCTTTCGCTCCAGAGGCGATTGCCAATTTTTTACGAAGTTCGCGATTATCGGCATAGGTCATAAACGGTATATAACTTGGGTAATCTAACGTAATCAACCAACCCGTTTTGCCTTTAGATTCGGCTAATTGTTGCGCAGCTTCCTTGGCGCCATCAGGTAATCCAGCGATATCATCTTCATTGGTAAGATGCATCTCGAAGGCATTGGTTTCGGCTAAAACGTTTTCTCCAAATTTGAGTTTTAACTGACTCAGTTGCTTATCGATCTCACGAAGTTTCGTCTTTTTTTCTTCGGAAAGATGAGCACCATTTCTAGAAAAGCCTTTATATTTTTTATCGAGAAGGGTATGTTGTTCAACAGTCAATGTTAGCGAATCTTTCGTGTCATAAACCGCTTTAACGCGTTGAAATAATGCTTCGTTTAGCGTGATGTCGTTACTAAATTCTGAAAGTAATGGAGATACCTCTTGAGCAATCTTTTGAATCTCATCATTAGTTTCGGCACTATTCAAGTTAAAAAAGATGCTCGATAGACGATCTAGTTCTTCACCAGAAAAATCTAAGGCCTCAATGGTGTTCTTAAAAGTTGGAGTTTCCGAAGACGATGTTATGGCATCAATTTCTGCTTTTGCTTTTTCAATACTTTTTATAAAAGCTGGAAGATAATCGTCAGTCTTAATTTTTGAAAAAGGTGCGGTATGATACGGTGTATCGAATTTAGAATTTAATATATTCATGTAATTGTATTTGCGTGTTATTAAGATTTGAATAGATTTAAAGGTCTTTTGAAGACGCAATCACTTTAGCTTTCAAACGCTCTTTATAATTTATAATTGTTTCCCGCACAGTATCATTAGACGATCCAATGATTTGAGCTGCTAAAATGCCCGCATTTTTTGCACCATTTAAAGCAACTGTAGCGACAGGAACACCTCCAGGCATTTGAAGAATAGATAATATGGAATCCCAGCCATCAATAGAGTTACTACTTTTTACAGGAACACCTATAACAGGAAGGGGTGATAATGAAGCAACCATGCCTGGTAAATGCGCTGCACCACCAGCGCCAGCGATGATCACATTGATGCCTCGAGTATGCGCATTTTTACTAAATTCAAAAAGCTTCTCTGGTGTGCGATGCGCCGAGACAATATCGACTTCAACCTCAATTTTAAATTCTTTTAAAATATCTATGGCGTCTTGCATAACGGGAAGGTCGCTTTTACTTCCCATAATGATAGCTACTTTATTCATGTTCTGTATGTATTAAATTAACGATAACGTTGGTTAAAATGTCTTTTTCTTCAAGAGTGATTTTGGTGATTACATATCAGTAGTAGAAATTTAAATATTTCTAAACGTACTTTTAATAAAGTGATTAAGTCGCTAGTCACTAACAACCTCAATCGTTTCCTTCACGATTTGCCCAATTCGTCTAGCCTCAGCAAGATCCTCATTGACAATAGTAACATGACCCATTTTACGAAATGGTCTGGTTTGTTTTTTTCCGTAGATATGAGGCGTGACACCTTCCAATGTCATGATTTGTTCAATGTTTTTATAGATGACGTTTCCTGTATGACCTTCGGCACCAACCAAATTTACCATAATCCCACCAACTTTGCTGTCGGTTTTTCCTAGCGGAAGATTGAGAATGGCTCTTAAATGTTGTTCAAATTGAGAGGTATAACTCGCTTCAATAGTTTGATGCCCAGAATTATGTGGTCTCGGAGCTACTTCATTGACAAGGATCTCATCATCTTTAGTTTGAAACATTTCTACGGCGAGGAGCCCGACGTGTTTGAACGCTTCGGAAACTTTAAGCGCTACAGCCTGTGCCTTTTGAGCAACAGCTTGGTCAATGCGAGCGGGACAAATCACATATTCGACTTGATTGGCCTCGGGATGAAACTCCATTTCAACAACGGGATATGTTTTTACAGCGCCATTTTCAGTACGAGCGACAATGACCGCAAGTTCATTTTTAAATGGCACTAAATCCTCGGCAATACATTCGCTGGTAGGTAGACCTTCTAAATCTGATACGTCTCTTATCATTTTAACGCCATTACCATCATATCCAAATTGTGCAGCCTTCCATACAAATGGAAATTTTAGGTCGTCTTGAGCAATCGCTTCATGCAATGTGCTAAGGTCTTCAAAACGTAAAAAACTCGACGTTGGAATATCATTATTCTTGTAAAATAATTTTTGTGTAGCTTTATTCTGAATGATTCGCAAGGTTTCCGATGACGGAAACACTTTTACGCCTTCATGTTCCAGACGTTCAAGTGCATCAATATTTATATTTTCGATCTCAAATGTCAATACATCAACTTGCTTTCCGAAGTTATAAACAGCGTCAAAATCCATTAAATTGCCCAATGTAAATTGATTACAGGCAATTTTACAGGGTGCTTCTTCGCTAGCATCCATAACGTGCGTGGTGATATCAAATTTTCTCGTGCTGTACAACATCATTTTACCGAGTTGCCCACCACCAAGAATACCAAGTTTGAAATTTGAAGAGAAATACGTTGTCATTTGTTTAAGCTAAATGTTGTTATCTAAACTTGCGTTATACAGTTTACGCGCTATATTTAAAGTGGGCTATTGCCAATGTAAACAGCTTCTTATTGCGCTTTGTATACGGTGTTTTCACAAAAATACATTTTAAAATAGAAAGCGAGGAGGCCTTAATCATTAAAAATGGAATTCAAAAGTGCCAAACGCCAATCTATTGATTATCTTTGTTTTTTTAAATTTGAAAACAAGTGATTAAACTACACGACTTACACTTTAAGACTTTTATAACTGAGCAAGAGCTTGATCGCATTGTCCAGCGAATGGTAGATGAGATCGCAAATGATATGAAGGATGAAATTCCCGTTTTCGTAGGTATTCTAAATGGTTCATTTATGTTTGTGAGCGATTTCGTGAAAAAATATCCAAAACCATGCGAGGTGACGTTCATCAAATTGGCGTCTTATGAAGGCTTAAAGTCTTCCGAAGATATTCAGCGCCTTATTGGTTTAACCCAAGATTTATCTGGGAGAAAAGTGGTTATTCTTGAGGATATTATCGATACAGGTAACACGCTTGAAGAAGTCCATCGTATTTTTGAAAACGAGGCTGTAGGAGACCTTAAGATCGCTACCTTATTTTACAAGCCCGAAGCTTATAAAAAAGATTTTATACTACATTATGTAGGTCAAGAAATCCCGAATAAATTTATTGTTGGCTATGGCTTAGATTATAATGAATTAGGACGTGACCTACCCGCAATATATCAACTAAAAACAACACAATACATGACCAATTTAGTGCTATTCGGACCTCCAGGAGCAGGAAAAGGAACACAAGCAGAATTTTTAAAGGAAACCTACAACCTCGTTCATATTTCAACAGGTGACGTATTTCGCTTTAATATCAAAAATGAAACCGCTCTAGGGATGTTGGCCAAGTCATATATGGATAAAGGCCAATTGGTACCAGATCAAGTGACTATTGATATGCTCAATGCCGAGGTCGAGAAAAATGCAGGCGCTAAAGGATTTATATTTGATGGATTCCCAAGAACTAATGCCCAGGCCGAAGCTCTAGATCAACTCATGGATAGTAAAGACTCTCAAATCAATGCCATGATCGCGCTTGAAGTAGATGACGAAGTATTGGTTCAACGTTTGTTGGTACGTGGTAAAACCAGCGGAAGAAAAGATGATGCCGATGAAACAATTATAAGGAGCCGTATCACAGAATATTACAAGAAAACAGCTATCTTAAAGGATTACTACTCGGCGCAAGACAAATATCATGGCGTTGATGGTGTTGGCAGTATTGACGAGATTACAAAACGTCTTAATAAGGTAATTGATAAATTATAAATGCTTTACTGAGTTTACACGCTAAACTCATAAACTATAAACTTAAAATGACTGAAGGAAATTTTGTTGACTACGTTAAAATACATGTCTCGTCTGGAAAGGGCGGTCAAGGGTCGGCGCATTTGCATCGTGAGAAATTTATAGAAAAAGGAGGTCCTGATGGTGGTGATGGCGGTCGTGGCGGTCATGTGATTTTACGCGGAAACTCTAACCTTTGGACCTTGCTTCACCTCAAGTTCAAACGTCATGCGCGTGCAGGTCATGGTAGTCATGGGAGTAAGAGTAGGAGTACTGGTGCCGATGGTGAGGATATCTATCTCGAAGTACCCTTAGGAACTGTCATTAAAGATACCGAAACCGACGAAGTGTTGTACGAAATCACCGAAGACCAAGAGGAGCAAATCATCGCTGAAGGCGGTAAGGGTGGTCTGGGAAACTGGCATTTCAAGAATTCAAGAAACCAAACACCGCGATACGCACAGCCTGGAATGCCGCTTGAAGAAAAGAGCGTCACATTAGAGCTGAAAATTTTGGCAGATGTTGGTCTCGTCGGTTTTCCCAATGCAGGAAAGTCGACGTTATTATCTGTAATTACCTCGGCAAAACCTAAAATTGCCGACTATGAGTTTACCACACTCAAACCAAATTTGGGCATTGTAGAATATCGCGATTTTCAAACCTTTGTCATGGCCGATATTCCAGGGATTATCGAAGGGGCTGCCGAAGGTAGAGGGCTTGGGCATTACTTTTTACGACATATTGAGCGCAATTCGATTTTGCTATTCATGATTCCTGCCGATGCTAAGGATATTCGAAAACAATATGATATTCTTCTCGATGAGCTCAAGCGCTACAATCCAGAGATGCTCGATAAAGAGCGTATGATCGCCATTTCAAAATGTGACATGCTGGATGATGAACTTAAAGCCGAATTAAAGCAAGAACTCGATAAAACATTACCAATCAATTATATGTTTATTTCTTCGGTAGCCCAACAAGGCATTACAGAGTTAAAGGATAAACTTTGGAAAATGTTGAACTGATATTTTTAAGGTTGCAACTATGACTGTTGACTATTGAATTTTGAATGTAGGCACTTAATTTGGGCATTACCCTTTACCGTGAAAAACTCCAAAGGGTCAGGCTCTCGGCAGTCGCTCTCTGCGAGGAGCTTCAACAATGCCTCCATCCTTAATGCGGTGTTCGAGAAAATTAATGGTATAATTTAACACCTTATATTGTAATCAAATTTATAGTTATGAAACACCTTTATTGTTTAGCATTTTTTTTAAGTATAACTTTCGGTTTTAGTCAATGTCCTCCCGAAGACGTTACATTATCGTCTCAGGCAGATGTTGATTCCTTTGGTTTAGATTATCCAGAATGCAGTGATTTTGCCAATGTTAATATTATAGGCAGTGATATTGTAGATTTGACACCACTGTCGCAAATACAATCAATAGGCTACTTAGCGATCCAAAACACGATGCTAACTACTTTGGACGGTCTTCACAACTTGACAAATTTAGATGGTAATCCTTCCACATCATTTTTTATTGATAACAATAGCAACCTTTCAAGCCTTCAGGCGCTTTCAAACTTAACCGATTCGCAAGGTATCGATATATTTCAAATATCAAATAATCCTCAATTGGAATCTCTAGAAGGTTTAGAGTGGTTAGAGAACCCTCTTGAATTATTTATATTTAACAATGATATTCTGGAAGATTTAACAGGTTTGAGTGCTCTACAGAGTTTAGAGTTTTTGAGTCTTGTTGACAATGATAATGTCACAAGCTTTAATGGTATTAATTTAGGAGCTATATTTTATAGTGGTATTAATATCGTTAATAATGATAGTCTCATTCAATTATCAGGTTTAGAGGAGGTTTCAATTCTATCGGGAATTATTGTAAACGACAATGCTAACTTATTGAATCTTTCAGGTATTGAAAATATTGAGAATAGTTTTTCTTTTGTCTCTATTGAAAATAATCCACTGTTAAACGATATTTCTCAGCTTAATTCTATTGGTACATTAGGTTCTATTGACTATTTTGAACTATCAGTATTTGGAAATCCCAATTTAACAACTTGTGATATTGATATTTTATGTGAATTCTTAGCGAGCAGCTATGATCCAAACTCGCAGTTCTTTACCATAAATAGTAATGGGGCTAGTTGTAATTCGATAAATGATATATTATTAAGTTGCCAAACCGTACCAGTAAATGATAATTGTGAGAATGCACAACTAATTTCTATTTCAGAGACTGTTCAGTCTTATAATCAATTTGGTAGTGAAAGTACGTCCTTGCCAACCTGCAACAATGATGGTGAACTTATTGATGTGTGGTTTAGGTTCAATTCAGGAGACTTGGAAACGGTTAATATTTCCGTAGATACTGGTTTTAATATTCAACTTTGGGAAGGTGATTGCGACAATTTAATACCAATTGACAATGCTTGTTCGGCTGATAGTCTGAATGATATCTCTGTTGAAATCGAAACAGATTATATCATACAAGTTTGGTCTGTTGAAACGGGATTAGGTAGAAGAGACTCTGGTGTTTTTAATCTAACCGTTCAAGATCAAACCTTATCGCTTAGCGACGCAGTGAAACAAGATTTTAAGATTTTTCCTAATCCTGCATCAGGAAATATTAATTTTACTGCAACATCCCAAATCGATGAAATTTTGATATTTAATGTTTTAGGGCAACAGGTTAAAGCGCTTTTTCCTGAAAATATGGGTGGGTATTTTAATGTCTCTGGCTTCAACAAAGGACTGTATTTTTTAAAGCTAAAAATTGATAATCGGGTAAATACCGCAAAGTTTATTGTAAACTAATATATCGTTTCGGTATTGAAATGGGCCAATACGAGATCAAACCTCACCAAATAATAAAAAAAGGAAAATAAATATTTTAGTCTTCTTACAAAACGTAGCGATTAGTGATGCCAATTATTTTTTTGGCATTACCCTTTTCCGTGAAAAACTCCAAAGGGTCAGGCTCTCGGCAGTCGCTCTCTGCGAGGAGCTCCAACAATGCCTCCATCCTTAATGCGGCTACTAAAGTTAAAGTTTCTTTCATGATTTAAAATTTTAATTATCTTTAAAATAAAAAGCAATGAAATATCTATACCTACTTTTAACGCTTGTTCTCATGTCTTCTTGTTCCGCTATTCATGTAGATTATGACTATGAAAAAAGCACCGATTTCCAAGTCTACAAAACCTACAATTATTATGGCGACATTGATACTGGTCTAAGTGGCCTGGACGACAAGCGATTATTTAGGGCATTAGATAGTATTTTAATGACACGAGGTTACACCTTCGCAGAAGCTCCAGATTTTTTTATAGATATTAAAAGCGAAGAGTTTCGTCAACAAGCAGGCAATAATATAGGTATTGGTGCAGGCGGTGGAGGTCGAAATATGGGAGGCGGCATATCCATTGGTTTGCCGTTGGGACAAAGTCAATTAGGGCGTCAAATTGTATTTGAATTTGTTGATGAAGACAAAAAAATCATGTTTTGGCAAGCGGTTTCAGAATCTAACTACCGCCCAAACGCAACCCCTGAAAAACGAACAGCACTGTTTGTCGCTATTGTTGAAAAAGTCCTGAAAGGTTTTCCGCCAGAAATAAATTAAAGTAAGGATTTCAATTTACGCATTCTAACCCATTTTTCTGAACATGCTGGTTGCTGATAATTTCGGGACAACCATATCTAAAGAATACTATAACTTTAAAAGTTTTAAATGTTTAATAACATTTGATATCATGGCTTCTACCTAGCATTTTGTAATTTTAACTAATAAACAAAAATAGAGATATTATGAGCATAGAACATAAAGTAGCTTTAATTACGGGAGGTACAAAAGGTATAGGATATGGGATTGCAGAAGCACTTTTAGTGGCAGGCTTAAAGGTAGTTATCACAAGTCGTACTGAGACTGCAGCTAACGAAGCGGCAAAAGAATTGGCAAGCAAAACAAACACTAATGGCTGTATTATTGGAGTAGAGGCCGACGTGAGATTTTTAGAAAGTCAGCAGGCAGCGGTAAGCCAAGCAATAAGCACCTTTGGAAAATTAGATATCGTTATTGCAAATGCAGGATTGGGTCATTTTTCGAGTATAGAGGAGTTGACACCAAACCATTGGAAAGATGTGATCGATACCAATCTTACAGGAGCTTATAACTCCATCAAAGCGAGCGTTGAAGAGCTCAAGGCCTCAAAAGGATATTATATCACCATTTCAAGCTTAGCAGGAACTAATTTCTTTGCTGGTGGGTCTGCTTATAATGCCAGCAAATTTGGTGTAACTGGTTTTACGCAAGCTGTCATGTTAGATTTGCGCAAGTATGGTGTTAAAGTGACTACCATTATGCCAGGATCGGTTTCAACGCATTTTAATGGGAACGAACCGAGTGAAAAAGATGCATGGAAGATTCAAATCGAAGACATAGGAACCTTGGTCATAGATTTATTGAAGATGAATCCAAGAACTTTACCTAGTAAAATAGAGGTAAGACCAACGACTCCGCCAAGTCATTAACCAAAACGATTACACCTACGCCTTAAAAATTTCTTTAACCCATAATGACAGCGCTCATTATGGGTTTTTTCAGTTAAAGCGCTATGATTTAGAATTATCAGCCATTCTATTCCGTTCACAATACTCATTTTACCGCTCATCATAATGTCTTTGTTCTACTGCTGAGCATCAAGTACATTTATATCAATCTTAAAAAAGAACAACATTATGATTACTCTAGTCAAACTCATCATTGAAATTACAATCACGATTTTAAGTTAACCATCAAAACGCAGTGCTAATGACAACAAATAGTAGTAGAGTGCCAGACAATTTCAAAACACAATTTCAAACCTTTAAAATGCTTTTAAAAGGCTCGGCCATGGCAAAGGCTTCGTCATACATTCTTATTGGTACCTCAGTAGGATTTATGATAGCATATAGAGATAACGCACTTCAAATAGCTTTTCTTCTCATAGGAGTAATAAGTATCGTTTTTTATATCATTAACTATTTGTCTTTAAAAGACATCAAACAAAAGTCGTATACGCAAACATCACTGGTATCGAGTATTTCAAAATTTAAAACGTATATGGCTCAACGAAAAAAATACGAAATTTATTTTATGGGTATTTGGGTTTTATCCTTGATTCCAGTTGCAAATACTTATTTTAAATCTGGTTTTAAGGCTATGTTTTGTGCGATAGTCTATATTGCAATTGTTTATCTAATGGGCAATTTGGCTTATAAAAAAGTGGATAGAACGATTCTGATTTTAGAAAAAGATATGCAAAAGCAATTATAAATTTAGGTTGAACCTTTCATTTTTAAAATATGAACGATGAATAGACTTGTTAGTTTTTTAGTAGTTGTATTTCTTTGCCTTGCATGCAAACAAGTCAACGATAAGGATGACGTTGAACAAAGCGAGACAGCATATAATCAAACGCTGGCCAATGAACTTTCTAAAATATACGTGATCGATCAACTAGCGGCATCTAACGCATATCCGCCTGATGATTACCAACATCTATCCCAAGAGGAGTGGGTGTCTTTTAAGGATAGTATTTTTACAACCCACCAAAAGAGAGCTAAACAAATGCTAAATACTTATGGATTTGTAGGACGTGATTTGGCAGGAGAAGAAGGCTCTAGAGCGTTTTGGATCATAGCCCAACACTCAGATCATAACCCAAAATTTCAATTGGAAGTTCTTGAAAAAATGAAGATCGAAGTAGAAAATGATAATGCCGATTCTAGATTGTACGGTCTATTGACCGATCGTGTTAACTTAAACAGGGGACAAGCCCAAATTTACGGTACTCAAGTAAAGTACAATATGGAGATTTGTCAAGCGTTTCCAAAACAATTAGCAGATAGTAGTAAGGTTAATAAAAGGAGAAAAGAAATTGGTCTTGAACCACTTGAGGTCTATTTGAACGACATGACTACAATGCACTTTGAGATGAACAAAGAGTATTACTCCAAAAAAGGTATTACCGAGCCAAAATTAAATAAGATAAAATAGCCAGTTTGTTTGGTATGGAGAAATCCTGAGATTTGGTTCAATCTATTTAATTTTGAATTGTGCACTTAGAATATATCGCATTGATATTTTTAAAAAATCCCGAAGAAATCCCTTAGATTACATACATGAAATTAATAACGAACTACACCTATTGGATTTTAAATTTTATCGGGTGGATTTCTTTCTCGTTTTTCATGCTCACAATCAACAAGATTTCGGGTGTGGAAGAGGGAAACGTAAACCGATTAAACTACTTATTCATGGAGTGCATTCTTTGTGGTGTTCTTGGTTTTATATTGTCATATCTTATGCTCTTTTTTATCGAAAACCATTTTAAGATTGGAGAGTTCAGTAAAAGGGATTTCATGAAACTTATTGGTATATTTCTTATAACTCAAGTGATCTATAATTTGTTGTTATGGCCTATGCTCAACGTGCCTGTGGCGTATTATCTCAAATACGATATGGAGCTTACGTTATTTGAAAAGTTAACCAATGTGCCGCACTTTGCCACCTACTTTTTGGTATGGCTTTTTGTGGTATTTTCTATTAAAATTTTTCATCACATCAATATCATCAAACTTCGTGAGGCAAAATTACAGACGAGTCTAAAAGAGTCTCAACTCAATACCTTAAAAGGGCAAATCAATCCGCATTTTATGTTCAATAGCTTAAATAACATACGAGGCTTAATGCTTGAAGATGTTGATAAGGCCAGACAAATGTTAACCAGTCTATCAGAAACCTTACGCTATTCATTAACTAAAGATAACGTGACTTCTATTGCCTTGGAAGATGAATTGGACATGATCTATAATTATGTGGAGATTTCAAAAATTCAGTTTGAAGACCGTTTGCATTTTGAAACCAATATCGCTGAGGAGTCCCTTACAACACAAATTCCGCCAATGATCATTCAAATGCTTATTGAAAATGCTATCAAGCACGGAATTTCCAACTTAAAAAATGGGGGCAAAGTCACATTGACAACCAAAATTGAAGACCACATATTATATATTGAGGTGATGAATTCTGGGCGTATATTGCTCCATCAAAACGGGACTAAACTTGGTTTAAAAAACATTAAAAGACGATTGGAACTGGTTTATGGCAGCCGCGCATCATTCTCGTTGGAGGAAGTCGAAAATAAGGTGGTTGCTACCATTAAAATCCCATTAGCATGATCATCTTAAAAGCAGTTATTGTTGAAGATTCCCGATTGGCCAGAAATGAGCTGAAGGAATTGATAAAAGCTCACGAATACATAAAACTTATTGGTGAGGCCGAAAATGTTGATGAAGGCTATCAACTTATTCTTGATACCAAACCTGATCTGTTGTTTTTAGATATCAACATGCCCGAAAAAGACGGTTTTGAACTATTGGAAATGTTAGATGACGTGCCAATTACTATTTTTACTACGGCTTTTGATGAATATGCTATAAAATCCTTTGAGTATAACGCCTTTGATTATTTATTGAAACCAATCAATCAAAAGCGCTTTTCACGTAGTATTGAGAAGGTCATTGAAACTACCAAAAAGGAATTGGAAACGCCGATTTCCGAAGAAAAAAATAATGACGACCTGAAAAAGGATGTTCTTAATCTTGACAAGCAAATCTTTATCAAAGATGGAGAAAAGTGCTGGTTGGTGAAGATAAAAGAGATTAGTCTCTTTGAAATCGTTGGTAATTATACACGGGTGTTTTTTGACGGCAATACGCCATTAATTTACAAATCGCTCGCCCAAATTGAGGAAAAGCTTCCTCATGAGGTGTTCTTTAGAGCAAACCGACAACAAATCATAAACATTCACCATGTCAAAAAAGTGGTGTCTTGGTTCAACGGAAAATTGAAAATAGAACTGCAGTCTGGAGAGGAAATTGAAATCTCCAGACGACAATCCTATATGTTTAAGGAACAACTGAGTCTTTAATTGCTGTTAGTCTACTGTAATTTTAATGCCCTCACTGTGACTGCTAAACTCTGGTGCGTACATGCTTTGAATGGTCGTAATGCCATTACTCATATAACCCGCATTATTAACCCTCAAATCGTATTCAAACACATAAACGCCTTTAGGTAAATAATCAAAAAAGAAATTGGTTGAGGCATCTTTAGTGCTTTCATAATACCCTAACCCATCTTGATATTTATATCGCGACAGTACGTTCAAAGGTTCTAGTCCTGAGGCTCGCATATCTTTCATGTGAACAAATTCCATATCGCGATCTACCCGAAGTTCAATTCGTACACTTATCAAATCGCTAACTTTTAAATTAGTATTTGATGGTAAACTTATATACAAAGTAGGTTGTATTTCTGTAAGGACTTTTCCAGTATCAGAATTAGTTTTTTTGAACAGCGTCTTATTTAATTTAAGAGGAGTTTCTGCTGAGGTAATTTTATCTAGATCTTCAAAATATTGCCAGTAGAGGCTTCCCCAAGCGATACCATTACCTTTTTTGGTGAGTTTAACGGTGGCCATGTCTGGCTTAATTTCTGAAGTATTCCAACTTGTTTTGTAATATCCTGTGCCTGCTTCAGCTTTTACGTCCTCAATTTTGGATGGTGCAATCTCTTCACGTCCTAATCTCACATCTACCATATCGGTAACGCTTAACCAATCATTGCCTTGAAGCAAAAGGGCATACACAGCATCTGTTGTTGCTTTAGTGGTTGACCATTTATTGGTCTGTTTATTTTTTAATAGCCAAATTTTCAGGTTATCGATGGTCTCGTTTTTATTGGTATTATTTTTTTCAATTTCAGTAAACGCTTCAATCATTAAGGCTTGGGTCTCAATTGGAGCTTGGTGCCAACGCAAAGAACTGGTATTGGCTTTCCAATACATTCCCAACTCTTCTGAGGTAATACTCGTTTCACGTAGTGATCTTAAAATAGCTATAGGTGTTTTGTCATCTCCTGTACGATGCGTGATCAAAGCCATCAAGCCTTTGGCGTAAAGTGACCTGCTCAACCAATAGGTTTGTATTTGAGTCTCATAATAAGCGGTTATCTCTTGCACCTCTTTCGATAGTTTTATCTTCGGAAAAAAGCTGCGCATGTACAAGTAATGCAGTTGAATGTAGCTTAAATGATCTTTGCTCAAATCGGCATTTTTGTTATACTTTTTAATGTTTTTATAGTCCTGAACAAATTCAGCATCTAAATAAGCGATAGCTTTAGTGATCATTGATGTTTCCATGGCACTCGACGAGACAGATAATTTATCGAGGTGGCCAAATCCGGCGATGATATGTTGGGTGATATATCGGTTGGCACGACCACCATTAAACCATGGCCATGCGCCATTTGCTAATTGACTGTTTTTAAGTTTGCGTTTGGCAGCCTCTAGCTCATTGGTCATTTTATTTAAGTCGAATAGCAGCGCAATTCGTTTTTTCTGTTCGGTTTCACTTTGCGCATCACGCAGCCAAGGTGTTTCTTGAATCAGCACTGATTTTAGTTCTTGATTCTTCTCTAGATTACTACTCAAACTTTCCGATGAATCCGTAGAAGCCCATTGATCAAAAACGGCTTTTATTCTAGGATTGCTGGTCGCTATATGGCTGGCCAAGGCATTTGCATAGTATCGACTAAAGGTTTGCTCGTTACAATCATAAGGGTATTCCATTAAATACGGCAAGGCTTGAACAGCGTACCATGCCGGATTAGAAGTCATTTCTAAAGTTAGCTTATGGTTTTTCAAGGTTGAAGAACCTTCTGAAGCCTGCGAAGCCAACTTGTCAAGCGTAAAAGTTTTAGATGTGTTACTTTTTATCCACATCTGTAAGGTCTCGGTAACCAGCATGCGATTGGTCAATACTGGCAGAGCATTTTGTTCACCATCGCTGAAATCACCAGCACGCGCAATGATCTTATACTGTATAGCTTCGACGTCAAAAGGAACATTCAAATCCCAGGAGACCTGTGTATTTCCGTTAGGGTCAATTGAAAATCTAGGTTCTGGATCGTATTGCTGACTCATGGTTTGATACATTTTGGGTTCTGCAATCAATCGTGATGATATGTCTTCACCCGTTAAAGCATCGTTCAATACCAATTTAGCTTTTCCAACCAAGGCTTGATCGGTAAGGTTTGCGATTTTGGTGCTAATCGTGATGCGGTCTCCTTCGCGCAAATAGCGTGGCGCATTCGGGATCACCATCAATTCCTTTTGGGTGACCGCTTCTAGTGTAGTCTTCGCGCTTTCTAAGGTTTTTGTATGCGCTAACAATTGTAATTTCCATTTGGTTAAGGCCTCGGGTGTCGTAAAACTAAAACTTACTTGGCCTTTGTCATCGGTTTTTAACTTCGGAAAAAAGAACGCTGTTTCCTGCAGGTTTTTACGAATTTTAACATCCTTAAAACCGTCTTTTTCTTCCGAAGGTAATTCTTCTTCAATTGTTGAACTATTAAGGCCAGCAGCTTTTCCAACAAGAGCATTTTCGACAGCTCCATCCATGTTGTCACTAACGGCCATTGGCATCGCTTCTGATTCTTCCATTGCAACAGCCGACATGGCAACACTTCGTTTCATGAACATCGACTGGTTGTAGCCAAATGATAATCCGAAGAAATTAAGCCTATCATAATATTGAATCTTATAATTACCAACAGAATAGTTAAGGTTCTCAATTCTAAAGCGTCCTAGATTAAAGCTGCGTCCCGAACTTAATTGATAGTTGGAATAGTATTGGGTACTTGGCAGCGGACTAAAATTCCAATTATGCGATTTAAATTGATCTAATGAAGCGTCGTACATGCTGGCTAAAAGCTCTGCGGCAACTTGGTCACCCTTTGGGCCTTTAATTTTAAATTGCCAGGTTTCATCGCTTCCAGGTTCCAGCTTATCACGAAAGGTCATGGTTTCAATCCCTAGATCAGATTTGGGATAAGGAACAGAAACGGTCGTTAAGTCATGCTTAAAACTATTTTGAAAGGCATAACTGTAGTGAATCACGAAACCGCCTAGATCTTCCGAAGAAATAGGGATACGAACCGTTTTTTTATTGCCACTTAGTTTTATAATTTGGGTATCAACAATCTTGAAGTCTTTTTCAATTTCTACAGTAACGTGCAGGTCGGTCGAAGCAGATGCCAAGGTCAATTCAAGCGTATCTCCCGGTGCATAGCTGTTTTTATTGATAGTCGCTTCAAAAAGTTCGTTATCTGCAATTTGTGCATCCTTTTTACTGTACACTGTGGTTTGCGCTTCATCTTTAACTAACTGGCCAAAACGATCCTTACTTTCTAACACCACAAGGTAGCGACCCGATTTCCAATTTTTGATTTTTCCCAGTGCTAAGGTGTCAGATTTTGCAGTATCAAAACCTTCAGAAAATACCTGCTCACCTTTGTCCCAGTTCTTGCTATCGTGCTCGTCGTCATATGCCAAGTGCGGCAATAAATTTTTAAACGCATCTTTGCCAAGCATTTTGTAATCTGGCGCTTTCCAAGGTCTTGGTCTTAACACATAGTCTGGTGCAATTAATTTATAAATTTTTACGGTTCCGGTCGCCTCTACGACTTGCCCATTGAGATTTTGAGTTACGAGTTCTATACGTTGTGATGCATCGGTTTTATCTAACCTTGGCTTTACTCGAATAGTGGCAGTAAGCGCTTGATAACCAACATTGACAGTAGTTGTCGCGCTTCTTGTTTCACCATTAAGATCTGTGACATCGGCTGTAATCTCATAGCTAAATGTTGGAAGCGTCGATTGATCTACGCTGGTATCAGGAATGGCCTTAAAATCAATTTCAAAATTACCGTCGGCATCGGTTATGGTTTCTCCATGGGTGATTTCTTGAGGTTCAATATAAAAATAAGGACGTGACCAATAGTACCAATGTGGATATTGAACGTTTCGGTGCACACGATATACCACCTTGGCATCAGTAATCGTACTTCCCGCATAGGCCATCGCATTTCCTTTTACGGTTACCGTATCATTAATACGAAAGGTCTTTACTATAGGATTAAAGCTCGTTTCAAATTTTGGACGTTTATACGCTTCTACAGAAAAAGAATGATAGGCGCTTATTTTTTGTTCGCCTTCTAATCGTATTGAGAAATTGCCTGTTAAGCCATTATTTGGTAAGATAAATTCTCCAGAAACCGAGCCAAAATCATTTGTTTTCAACTCAAGTTTGTTCAGTTCTTCGCCATTAACGTTATATAGTTTGACTTGAACATTGGTATTTTGAAGCACAGTAGATGTATTATTTGTAGTCGACATAGCAATACCTTTAAAATATAAAGGTTGCCCAGGACGGTAAATACTGCGATCGGTAAACAAGAACGCCTTGTAGGTGGTTTCGCTTGAATTGTCGTGGTTGTAATAGCGATTTAGGTATAGATTATCAAAATACGCGACATCATAGGTGTTTTTGATCTTTAATTTTAAGTTGGATCTACTGTAGGACTCTCTTGAAATTTGAAATTGTCCTAGCTCATTTGTCTTATAATTTTTGGTTTTTAATTCGCCCTGATAATCTTTTGCAAAAGATAATTCTACGGCAGCATTTGGGATGGGTCGTCCATTGACTCTATTGATAATTTGATAACTCACATCGCCATGCTGTGCTTTTTGAACGTAAGCAAGATTGGTCACTTGAAGTTCTTGAAACACGAAGGTATCTGTTCCAGTTGGGATTTTTCCGAAGATAATATAGCGTCCGTTATCTAGTTTAGGGATAACGATTTCTATAGTATGCTCTTGATAATCATTTTCATTTTTAAGTTGTGAGGTCCAACTTTTTATGGAAGCCATTTGATTTAAAATATCCAGTTGTTCAGTAGGTTTGTTATAGTCTTGCAGTACCAAAAGTTGTGCTTCGGAAACTTTCCCGATTTTAAAATTGATCGTTTCAATGTTCTTGTAGCTAATAAGCGCTAAGCCATTTGATTGTATAGGAATGATCTCTTCCGTAGTCATTTGAAGCGACGCCATAAGAATTTGAGATTTAAGAATCTCGCATTTTTCGGCACCTCTACTGTTGGGATAACTTTTTATCGCAGCATCGCATACTGCCACGGCTTCCTTTAGTTTCCAACGGTGATCTTCATTGGTCTTTGGTTGGTATTGGAGCCCTTGTTGCTGGTGCAATTTTGCGATTTCAAAATCAAAACGTGTGGTCACCTCGTTTTGCTTGGCTTTCCATTTGGCACGTTCTTTTGTCAAAACTTTGAGCAAAAGGTCTTCCTTGTTTTCAAAAACCGCATGTTGATTCACAAAATCTAAGCGCTCAATAGTCACATCGACCAATGCTTTGGGATTTTTGTCCTTGAGATGAAACGCGGTAAGATCCTTATAAATCTTTAACGCCTGAAGCTGAAGAGACATCGTGTCTTTTGATACAATCGTCATTATTGCGAAGGTCTCTGCATCACTCAATAAATTCGGGTTTTCTATTTCAAAAGCATAGGCAGGCTTGGTGATACTGGTTTCATCGGTTTTATAAAACTCGAGAGCGTTGTGCGATAACAAATCGAAGAGGGTTGGTCTGTACGTTTCAGAATTTGGCTGCTCAATGAGTAAAGCTTCAAATTCTTTGATATTGGTTTGCTGAAGGATTTCTGTGTTTTCTAAAGAGCTTTGGTAATGAAAATGAACTTCTTGAAATAAAGTCTTCAAGTCCCAAGTTCTAAAGTCTGATGATTTCGAAGAATCTGATGAGTTCTCATTCTCACCAATTTTTGTACGATTGTAAAATTTATAACGGTTTTGATTAAAATACTGCCAGTAGAGTGTTCCCAAGAAGTTGTGGAGTATATTTTTAGTCGGACTTTTACTTTTTGCAATGGCCGATTTAAAATCTGAAATAATTTCAAATTGTGCATCCTCTTCAAGCGTGAGCGCGTACTTACTTTTATAGAGTAATGTTTTAATTTGCTGCGATTGGTTTTGACTAGCTTTCGCTTTTTTCTCTATAGTTTCAACAATCTTTAACGCAGATTTTGGCAATCCTTTGTTTTCAAAATCGCTCACTTTTTTCCATAATTCAGGATAGTCATCAAGTGTTTGGGCGTTAGAAAAATTTGCAAATAATACGATCATTAATGCGCTTATAATTAACTTCATAATTTTAATTTTAGGAAAATTAATCCTTTACTTTTCCGAAGAAAACAACAAATGAGCAATATCGTCGTTTCGGTTAGGGAAGTTAAGGATTTTAGTGCTAAACTACTTATCTTTGCAACTTGAAAATCAAAAACAGTACCACTATAGGATTTCAAAAGTTTGGTATCCTTCTTGTATATAATCAACTATGAGATACATTATAGTTTTTATGCTAATTCCGTTTCTGGCCGTAGCGCAATCATCACTTGATGATGCAGAGCAAATGCTCAAGAAAAAGCAATTTGTTAAAGCCGAGAACCTACTTTCCGAATATATTAAAACCCACCAAAACGATATCCGCAGCAATGAATTGTTAGGAGATGCTTTTGGGCATCAAAAAAAGTGGGATGATGCCATTGTGTATTACAAAAAGCTAACAGAACTTGATCCTACAAGTGCCGATTTTCATTACAAATATGGAGGTGCTTTAGGTATGAAGGCTTTAAGCGTCAATAAATTAGCGGCTTTAGGGATTATTGGAGATGTGAAAGAAGCATTTTTAACTGCGGCACGACTAGATCCTAAACATATTGATACGCGTTGGGCATTGGTAGAATTATACATGCAGTTGCCAGGAATTATTGGCGGTAGTAAAAGTAAATCTTTAAAATATGCTAATGAGCTTCAAGCCTTATCTAAAGTGGATGGCTATTTGGCAAAAGGGTATATTTATGAATACGACGATGAGCCAGAACAGGCCGAAAAGTATTATAAATTGGCAATTAGTGAAGGTGGCTCTTTAAATTGTTACGACAAGCTCACCAATTTGTATGAGAAAAAAGCACAGCCCGATAAAGCGATTTCCAATATAGAGGCGTCTGGAAAAGATCATCATCGCAATGCCATGCATTATCAAATTGGTAAGGTGTGTGCCGAGTATAATGTTCAGTTAGATAAAGGTCATCAGTACCTACTTACCTATATTGAAAAATACTCAGCAGTTGATGGCGTTCCAAAGGCCTGGGCATATTATCGATTGGCGCAAATAGAAAAACATAAACGTGACAAGGTTAGGGCTCTAAAATGGATCGATAAAGCGATCAATGATCTACCTAAAATTGAGGTGTTCAAAGAGGAGCGCACCGAAATTCAGCGTTTATAGGTCTACTCTTTATTTTAGTTTCAGCTCAATTGGCAGTAGGATAAGGATGCGTTTTACCACGGAAATATAACCGAAACGACGATTGTCAAAGCCTTAGCTAATAATTACGTCCCACATTTTAATGAATAATAAATCGAAAAACTTAATCATGCATTTGGAGTTTGGGTTTTGTAACTTGATATTTGTGGTATGAATGTACATTTTATAGCTATTGGCGGAAGTGCCATGCACAATCTTGCTTTAGCTTTACAACACAAGGGGTATCAAGTTTCAGGTAGTGATGATACCATTTTTGAACCTTCAAAATCGCGTTTGGACGCCAAAGGTTTGCTGCCTCAAGCGTTTGGTTGGTATCCTGAAAAGATCACACCTAACTTAGACGCTATTGTGTTAGGCATGCACGCCAAAGCAGACAATCCAGAATTACTCAAAGCACAGGATCTAGGCTTAAAGATTTACAGTTATCCAGAATTTCTATACGAACAGTCCAAACATAAAACGAGGGTAGTCATTGGTGGAAGTCACGGCAAAACTACGATTACCTCCATGATTTTACACGTGATGCATTATCATGATCGCGATGTGGATTACATGGTTGGCGCGCAACTTGAAGGTTTTGATATCATGGTAAAGCTCACCGATGATAACGATTTTATAGTCCTTGAAGGCGATGAGTATTTAAGTTCACCTATTGATAGACGTCCAAAATTTCATTTATACAAACCGAACATTGCGCTGTTGAGCGGGATCGCTTGGGACCATATTAATGTGTTTCCTACCTATGAGAATTATGTAGAACAATTTTCCATTTTTGTGAATAGTATTGTTGTTGGCGGAAGTATCAATTATAACGAAGAAGATCCTGAGGTCAAGCGCATTGTTGAGGATAGCCCAAATGCCATTAGGAAATTAGCATATCAAACACCAGATTATAGGGTTGAAAACGGTCAAACCCTTCTCGCAACTCCAGAAGGTGATTTGCCCATTGAAATCTTCGGAAAGCATAATCTTAATAATCTCGCTGGGGCAAAATGGATTTGTCAACACATGGGTATTGATGAAGACGATTTCTATGAAGCCATTTCAACATTTAAAGGTGCCAGCAAACGTCTAGAAAAAATTGCTGAAACTAAATTAAGTGTGGCTTTCAAGGATTTTGCACATTCGCCGAGTAAGGTGGAAGCTACAACCAATGCTGTAAAAGAGCAGTATGCCGATAGAACCGTGATTGCGTGCTTAGAATTGCACACGTACAGCAGTTTAAATGCCCAATTTTTGAAAGAATACAAAGGTACACTCGATGCAGCAGATGTGGCCGTCGTTTTTTATTCACCTCACGCTGTTGAAATCAAGAAATTAGAAGAGGTGACCCATGAGCAGATAGCTAATGCTTTTGAGCGTGACGATTTGATTATTTATACCAATCCAGCAGATTTTAAATCTTATTTGTTTGATCAAAATTTTAAAGACAAAGCTTTATTATTAATGAGTTCTGGTAATTATGGCGGATTGGATTTTGAGGAGCTCACCAAATATTTAAAACAGTAGGAAGCTTAGTTCTTTTTAGTAGAGATGGTACTAAAATTATAAAAAGTGAGGTGATCTTCATTGATTTGATAATGAAATTATTAGCGATCAATGCACAATAAACGATTTTGGATTGCGTTCTTCATACAATCAACAAAAATGAGACGCTATCGACTACACCATTACGTTTTTTAATCAATTTAAAACCAATCACTATTATGAAACGTATCCTTATCACGCTATCTTTAGCGTTTGTGTTATTCTCATGTTCCAATGATGATACTACTAATACCAATATTCAGGAAATTGACAATTTCTATGCTTTGACAGTTGGTAATTCTTGGGTCTATAAAAATTACCGTTACGATGTAAATACACAACTGTATGAAGATACTGGTGTTGTAGATTCGTTAAGCATTATTGCTGCGGAAGATATTTTAGGAATCAACTATTTCAAGTTTAGACGATTGACATCAGGCAATGAAGAAGGCATCACTTTTTGCAATGAAAATGGAGAACACTTTGAATATTTAAGAGAATTTGAAGGCAATCTTATTAGGAGCGATGGTTCTATTAAATTTACGAATAGTAATTATGCTGAGCGAATACTGTCAGAACCATCTTACGGGACACTATTGGAAACATTAACCGAAGATGAAGTCACATTAGCAGTTGAGGCAGGAACATTTGATTGTGTTTACTCTGAAAGATATCTCATTACTACCGAAGGCGAGCAGCTCGAAGGGTTAGACAAATTCTATTATGCCGATGGATTCGGGTTGATTTATGATACATCATCGTTTGCTTCCCAAGGCATACCAACCATTATTAGACACTTAGACTCTTATAGTATTCAATAAGGCCATATAATATAAAAATTGACAAAGCCTTTGACACTAAGTGTTAGAGGTTTTTTTATTTTGGAGCACGTATCAATGCAATAATCCCGATGATTGGACCAATCGCCAAGACCATGTAAATGAACTTAGAATTGGTCAATTGATGAATTGAAGTCAGCAATAAAATACTTATGATCGTAATACTATATCCAATACAATTGACGATAGTGAGTGCAGTTCCCTTAAGTTTAGGCTCGGCATTGTGAGCCACTAAGGTTGAAAAAAGAGGTGAATCGGCAATCACCACTAGTCCCCAGAACATCAAGAATGCGATGAATAAAATTTCCGAAGTTGTCATAAAAATAAACGGACAAACAATACAACATAAACAAGACAAAGCTAGTGCTAAAGTTGCTGTTTTTTTTACGCCAAAATAGCGCGAAATATAAGCTGCTATGACGCATCCCACCCCTCCAATAGCAATAATTAAAAAGCTGAGTGTTGGTATATCCAATACAATATTTGCATGCAATTGGCTATATGTTTTGAGTAAAATTGGCACGAAAGCCCAAAATGTATACAATTCCCACATGTGACCGAAATACCCAAAGGCTGCGGCTCTAAATTTTTGATTGTGAAAGACTTTTATAAATGCCGATATTTCAAGTTGTTTTGCTGGAAGTCTATAAGGACCATCTGGTATATAGATGATCATGAGCGTGCCGCCAATAAGCGCAATACTTGATGTTGCTAAGATGACCAATTTCCATAGAGAAGGATCAATGATTCCTTTCAGTAAATGTGGAAATGCAGTACCAAGTACCAGTGCGCCAACCAAGAAACCAAGAGACTTTCCCAATCCTTCTTGGTAATAATCGGACGCTATTTTCATCCCAACGGGATAAATTCCTGCCAGAGAGAATCCCGTTAAAAATCTTAAAAACATTAAGCTCGCCAAACCGTGGCCATGCCAAACGATAAGAGCATTGCATGTAGCTCCAATGACGGCACAAAAATAGAAAACCTTCGACGGCGAAAATCGATCGGCTATCATCATTACTGCAAAAACCAAAGTGCCTAAAATGAATCCAAATTGAATGGCAGCGGTTAGAACACCGGTCGCGGTTAGTGCTAATCCAAAAGTCTCGACTAAGTCGCCCATAATTGCGTTGCTTGCAAACCACAAGGACGTACAGCAAAATTGAGAAATTACGATGATGGGAAGCGTATAGGTTGTTTTGCCGAGAATTTTGTTAGTCCTAGAAAACACGGTCTAAAAATTGTTTAATACTTTCTTGGTTAGCGCGAATTAATTCAGTCCTTGCACGCTTGATATCACTCGGTTTTTTATCTTGCGACAGTTTAAATTTCCCCTCCCAATGCGTTATCGAAATTTCGAACATTTTAATATACTCTAAGTTTTTATCCAATCTAGGGTTGTCAGGCTCTAGTATGTATTTATGATCGGGTTGTTCTAAGAATTCGGTCATGGTGATTAAAGACTGTTTTAACGCCGTTTTGCTTTCAATCGCTTTAACAGTGCCTTTTAAATGAACTTTAATATAGTTCCAAGTCGGTAATTGGGTTGTACTGTAAATACTGGGTGAGATGTAACATTCTGGTCCAGAAAATAATATGGTGACATCTCGGTAATCTTTTAATAATGCGGCTTGTGGATTATAAATATCGATATGCCCAATAAGTCTTTTATCCTCTAAAATTAGGGGTAGATGCGAAATATATGGTGTGTTGTTTTCTACGGAAACTAGAGTGGCAAGTGGATACGTCTGTATCACTTCATTTATATGGCGGAGATTGCCGTCTTGATGCTGCTTTGGAGGATAGTTCATACTGTTATTAATACTATATAAATTTACAATTAATGAATCAAAGCAAACAGCGAAACACTAAAATTTGAAAGCTATAGTGCTTTGGTCCTTGCAATAGCTTTATGGATAGTGTATTAGATATAGAAGTAAAAAAGAAATAATTTTTTTATTTGTAGAAAAACATCTATATTGTCGATGAAAGCATCAATTTAATCGATGAACAGATTTTTTGATGTTCCCAAAATAGCCTACTTATGAATGTTGAACAACTGTCTTTGACCCAAGATGATTGGAGTGAAAAATTGACATCAATATCTGTTGATGCTCATCTATTTCTACTTTTCGTATCTCCTGAATTTGATGCTACCCAACATATTTTAAATTTTTTAAATGAACGATTTCCAAATGCTATTATCATTGGGTGTTCCACTGCAGGTGAAATTTCAGATGTCACTGTAAAAGACAATACGATATCGTTAACTGCGATTCACTTTGAAAAAACGGTGTTACGTAAAGTTTCTTTGAAAATTGATGATATGGATCGAAGTTACCAAGCTGGTGAAGACATTGGCGAACAATTAAATTGTAAAGATTTAAGCCATGTGATGATTTTGAGTGAAGGATTAAATGCTAATGGTTCAGATTTGGTGTTAGGTCTTAAATCAAAATTACCTCATACCAGCATTACAGGAGGTCTTGCTGCCGATGGGATGAGATTTGAAAAAACATTCTTAATTGATGATAATCTTATAGTTAATAACTATATCGTCGGACTTGGTTTTTACGGTCATGATTTACTGGTAGGATCTAGCTCTAGGGGAGGTTGGGATAGCTTAAGCTTAGAGAGGGAGGTAACTAAATCTAGTAAGAACGTACTGTATGAATTAGACGGTTTACCCGCTTTAGAAATCTATAAATCTTTTATAGGGCGTGAAGCTCAAAATTTGCCGAGCTCTGGGTCTTTGTTCCCGCTGAGCATGAGACATAATGAAAAGACAACACCTTTAGTGAGAACGATTTTAGCAGTTAATGACGACGAGCAGAGTATTACATTTTCTGGTAATATTATCGAAAATTCTTATGTGCGTTTACTTAAAGCGAATATGGATCGTTTAATTGGTGGTGCCGAAGACTCGGCTATTTGTGCTAAAAAGAATTTTGATGGCGCCTGTGAGTTGGCTATTCTCGTTAGTTGCGTAGGTCGACGTATGGTTTTAGAGCAGTTGATAGAAGAGGAGGTTGAGGTCGTCAGGGAAGTATTAGGGTCTAAACCTAAGATCGCAGGCTTTTATTCTTATGGAGAAATTGCGCCATTTGATGAGTGCTCAGTTAGTGAATTACATAATCAAACCATGACTATTACAATACTATCAGAATGTTAGATAATAAATACCATCGCTTGTTAAAACGTCAGCTCCAAAAAGCAGATTCAAATCTTTTAGAGAATCCAAAGTTTGCCGACTTTATAAATGCTGTCAATAAGGCTTATAATAGCTTTGAAAAGGATTATAAACATGCGGAAAATATTTTAGAAGCAAGTTCAAAAGAATTAATTACCGCCAATTTAAAACTACGCAACGAAAGAGATGTTTCTAAAACTAAATTAGAAAGTCTTATTGATAACGTAGGTGGAATTATTTTTGAAACAGACGCCTACGGAAATTTTACATTTCTGAATAGTTCTTGGGTTGAGTACTCAGGCTTTTCCATAGAGAACTCATTGGGTAAGAGTTTTAAAACGTTTTTGAATGGTATTGATATCGAAGGTAGTCAAAAATTGTACGAACTGTTTTCAAATCAAAACGAAAGCATTCAATTTATATTTAAAAAAGAAATAGAACGCAAATCAATGTGGTTTGAGCTTAAATGTAAATGTATTAAGGATAGCGATGGTCTTCCTTTAGGATTTACAGGAATTATTGTAGACATTACCGATCTAAAAACAATTGAGATAGAATTACAAAAGGCAAGTAAAGCCAAAGACGAGTTTTTTTCTACCATGTCTCATGAAATTCGAACACCATTAAATGCCGTCACTGGATTAGCCGATATATTACTGATGGAGGATCATCTACCAGATCAGGTGGTGAATCTAAAAGCCTTAAAATATTCAGGAGAACATTTATTGGGATTAATTGATGATTTGTTGGATTTTGATAAAATTAATTCGGGCGAAATTTTGGTCAATGAAAAGGTTTTTAGTCTAACCCATTTTTTAGAGAATATCAAATCTCATTTTGTACTTAGAACACAACAGAAAGGAATTGCATTTAATATTATGCATGAAAATGAAATTCCGTGCAATGTCATTGGCGACAAATTAAAGCTAGCTCAAGTTATCAAAAATTTGTTGAGTAATGCTTTAAAATTCACCTCTAAAGGGAGCATTACGCTAAAAATTAAGAGTATAGCAAATCACAATGGCGAATTAAAACTTCGCTTTAAAGTTATAGACACAGGCATAGGCATAGCAAAGGAAAGCCAAGGGAATATTTTTGAAAGTTTTATGCAGGCTAATTCTGAAACCTCAATAAAATATGGAGGCACAGGTTTAGGACTATCAATCACTAAAAAACTATTGAACTTACAAGGAAGTGATCTTAAATTGAAAAGTAAAGAGGGGAAAGGATCAACGTTTTCTTTTACCATTGTCTATAAAACTACAGATGATAATAGTATTTTGGAACCCGAAATAACTAAAACCCAAATTGATTATAGCCCGTTAAATATTAATATTTTAGTTGCTGAAGACAATAAAATGAATGTTTTAATTTTACAACGATTTCTAGAAAAGTGGAAGGTTAATTACAAAATTGCACCTAACGGAAAGGAAGCTATAAAACTTTTACAGCAATCAGAATCAGACTTTGATCTTATATTAATGGATCTTCAAATGCCTGAACTTAACGGATATGAAACTACGAAGATTATCAGAAACTTACCAGATCATCATAAATCCAACCTACCTATTATTGCTCTAACCGCATTTGCTCAAACCGATATTAAGGCAAAAACGAAACTTTATAAAATGAACGGATTTATGAGCAAGCCGTTTAATCCCATAAAATTATACAGTCTTTTAGATTCTTACAGCAAACAAACATGCAACGTCAGGGTTGTTTAATTAATATAATTTTTATTTCATTCATATAGTATTTGTTCTACATATTATTGTAATTTATGCCATTTATAATGGCACAAATAATAGTTTTACGCTATGGTAGACAAACACATTTCATTTTCAATTAAAAATTGGTCACAAGATGACCAACCAAGGGAGAAATTGCGCGACAAGGGAAAGGATACTTTGAGCGATGCCGAATTGATCGCCATCCTTCTTGGATCAGGAAATAGGAATGAAAATGCTGTGGCATTGAGTAAGCGTATTTTAGCAAGCGTTGACCATAATCTCAATGAATTAGGCAAATTATCTTTAAAACAACTCATGGTATTTAAGGGTATAGGTGAAGCAAAAGCAATTTCTATTGCTGCTGCAATGGAACTAGGCAGACGAAGACGCGGTGAGGAAGCACTTCAAAAGAAAAAAATTAGTTCCAGCAGCTCTGTTTTTGAACTTATGCAACCGATTATAGGCGAATTGCCGCACGAAGAATTCTGGATTTTATATTTAAATAATTCCAACAAAGTCCTGCAAAAAAATCAATTGAGCAAAGGCGGTATTACCGGGACATTGGTCGATGTGCGTTTGGTATTAAAAACCGCTTTAGAGTTTGGTGCTGTGGCCTTAATTCTAGCTCATAATCATCCATCTGGAACCTTAAAACCAAGCGAGGCAGACAAGGCCTTAACCCAAAAATTAAAGCTAGCCGCACAAAGTTTAGATATTAAAGTCTTAGATCATCTTATTGTCACTGAAAAAGCATATTTTAGTTTTGCCGATGAAAATTTACTTTAGTTTTTTTTAAAAAAGAAGACAGGAAGTAAGATTTGGGAAAATTATGAACAGAAGATATGTCAATTGTACACACTTCCCACACTGCACTCATTTGGTCAATTTTTTTACAAAACACTAAATATCAAACACCAAATTGCTACTCGTTTATACACATAAAATCACACCGAGACTTCGCTACACCTTCAAGCATATCTGTACTAGGATTTTGGGTATTCCTGTGTCATTTACCACTACTATCGAGGAGTTTATTGCACATGATAGCCTAAAAATGTCCTATACTAAGCAACCGCTAAGTAATGAGATTTTTATTAGAAACCATGAATTGCTTTTTGAGCAAGGGTTGTCAGATGTTGAAATAAACGTGACACCGTGGAATGCCACTAAATGCTTTTTTCCGACAGGTGAAAAAAGCGCGCTTCCTTTCGATATTTTTGCTGCGTCATTCTATTTGTTGAGTCGTTACGAGGAGTATCTTCCGCACGTCAAAGATGATTTCGGTCGTTTTACGGCTACTGAAAGTTTAGCTTTCAAGGAAGACTTTTTAAAGCAACCTGTGGTTGATATTTGGGCTTATGAACTAAAGTTTATTTTACAGCAAAAGTTTGAATCATTCATATTTCCGAAGAGAAGTTACAGCGTGCAACCAGTAATTGACGTACCTATGGCTTATTATTTTAAGGGAAAAGGTCTAATGAGAACTTTTGGAGGCGCTATTCAAGATGTTTTTAGATTGAAACTCAAAAATTTCTATGACCGCACAATGGTTTTATTTGGATTTAAAAGAGATCCTTACGACACCTTTAAATGGATTACCAACAAACAAAAGCAGTTCAATTTTAAATTCATTGTGTTTTTCTTAATAGGTGATTTTTCTACATACGACAAAAATAATAATATCAATAAAAGTGAATTTGTATCCCTTATAAAGTCGGTTGCCGATTATTGCAAAGTAGGTCTAAAGGTCTCCTATTATGGACTAGACGATATCGGTATTCTTAAAAAGGAAAAGAAGAAAATGGAGTCTATTACCAATTATGAACTAGAATCTAGCCGTAATTCATACTCAAAAATTAATCTTCCTATGTCTTATCGTAACCTTATAGAGCTAGAGATTAAGAACGATTATACCATGGGATATTTAAATTATACAGGTTTTAGAGCGGGTACTTGTACGCCATTTTTATTTTACGATTTAGACTATGAGACACAAACGCCGCTGTTGATTCACGCTTTTCAATGTATTGATAATGCCTTATTAAAACACCATTCCCAATTAGATAAAAAACAGGAATTACAGCGATTAATGTATACGGTAAAACAGGTAAATGGTACGTTTTCTATCGTATTTCATAATTATTGCTTCGGAAATGAGACCAAATGGAAAGGATTTAGAAAACTATTTACACAAGTATTAGAATCAACAGATGAAGGTAAAAGGAATTAAACATATATTTTTCGATTTAGATCATACGCTTTGGGACTTTGATAAAAATTCTGGATTGACGTTTGAAAAGATTTTTAAACTTAATAAGCTCGAAGTCAATGCGCTAGAATTTTTATCGGCTTATGAAACAATCAATCTAAAGTATTGGAAATTGTATCGTGAGGAAAAAATTGATAAGGAGAATTTAAGGTTCCAACGTTTGAAAGATACTTTTGACGCAGTTAAATTTAGAATTTCAGATCAAACCATTAACCTACTGTCAGACGATTATATCAATCACCTAGCTACATTCAACCATCTGTTTGATGGCACTAACGATATTTTAGAACACTTAAAGAATAATTATCAATTACATATTATCACAAACGGATTTCAAGAAGGACAGCAAAAAAAGATTGACCATGCCAAGATTGGTAAGTATTTTTCTACCGTGACTAATGCCGATTCGGCAGGAGTTAAGAAACCAAATCCAATAATTTTTAACCATGCATTAAAAAGTGCCAATGCTTCGCCAAGCGAGAGTATAATGATTGGTGATAATTATGAGGCCGATATCTTAGGAGCAGAAGCTATTGGTATGGATGTCATACTGTTTAATTATCATAATGTTATACCAGACAACCATATCAAACAAATAAAGCATTTGATGGAACTAAAAAATTATCTTTAAATTTCATGTTGGTCAGCTTACATTGAATGAATATGTTGTTGCTACGAGTTCTATAGCCAATACCTATAGTAAACATCGATTTGATATAAACGTACAAAGTGTATCTTTACAATATTAAATAATTTAAGCCTGATTATATGAAAAACGTATTTGGTCTCATACTCGGTTTGCTGTTGAGTCAGTTTTCGGCATTTGCCCAGTCTTCGGTTAACGACTATAAATATATCATTGTTCCTAAACAATTTGACTTTCAAAAGTCTGAAAATCAATACCAACTTAATGAACTCACTAAATTTTTGTTCAACAAATATGGTTATGAGGCGTATATAGAGGGTGAGACATTGCCAAGCGACCTCACCATGAATGGGTGTTTGGGATTAAGATCAATTGTCAATAAACTAGGTGGTTCGTTATTCGTCACTAAAATTCAAATCGATCTACTGGATTGTAATGGAAACGTAGTAGAGAGCTCCCAAGTTGGTGATAGTCGAGAAAAAGAGTATAAAAAAGTGTATAATCTTGCGCTTAGAGAAGCATTTGAAACGTTTCAGTATCTAAATTATAAATACGTTCCAAATCAAGATTTATCGGCTATGGCAATTGAGGGAAATACCGCAAGTTTGCAAGAAAAAGAAGACCAAAAAGAAATTGCTCGTCTTAAAAAAGAAGTAGAATCTCTTAAAGATAATAAGTCTGAGGCTGAATTATTTAGGGAAGAAACAAAGGTAAATAAGGTTGCAAATGTTACTAAAACCAAAAAAGTTGAAATACCTAAAGCAGTTGCGATCGAAAAAGATAAAGTTGAAGAAGAGGTACTTTACACACAGCCCATAGCGGTGGGTTTTCAAGTTGTTGACACAGAACCTAAAAAAGTGATGATTCTATTGCATTCAGGTGTTCCCGATGTATTTATTGTGCAAGGCAAAGATGCTATGGTTTATAAGAGTGATGGCTCATGGGTCTACGCAGAAAATAATGGTAAAACCTTAGTGGTAAAAGGGGTTAATCTAAAATTCTAATTAGTCTTAGATTTGGCTTCATTGAATCGTTTTGCAACAATCAACATTCAAATTAATAGCCGTACTTATCTTTCCAGCGTACTTTCAAGAACTCGCGCTGCGACCGTTCTCGTGCATTATCTCCTGGTTGATATAATGTTGTATTCTTAATCTCATCTGGCAAAAATTCATGAGCTACGAAGTTATTCTCGTATTTGTGGGCGTACTGATAATTATCGCCATAACCCAACTCTTTCATAAGTTTAGTTGGTGCATTTCGTATAGAAAGCGGCACCGATAAGTCTCCAGTTTCTTTGACCAGTTGTTGGGCTTTTCCTATGGCTTCATAGGCTGCATTACTTTTTGGGGAAGTTGCTAAATAAGTCGTGCATTGACTTAATATAATACGAGATTCAGGAAATCCAATGGCAGTTACAGCTTGAAAAGCTGTGTTAGCAATGACCAAAGCTGTGGGATTGGCATTCCCAATATCCTCACTGGCTAAAATTAATAAGCGTCTTGCTATAAATTTAACGTCTTCGCCGCCTTCAATCATTCTCGCTAGCCAATAGACCGCTGCATTTGGATCGCTACCTCTTATCGATTTTATAAATGCCGAAATAATATCATAATGTTGATCCCCAGTTTTATCATATCTAACCGTATTGCTCTGCACACGTTCTGAAACCATGTTATTGGTGATATTGATTGGATCAGTCTCATCAAAAGAAGTGACAATAAGCTCAAATATATTGAGGAGTTTTCGAGCATCTCCACCAGAAAGTTTGATGAGTGCTTCGGTTTCGTTTAATGTAATATTCCGTTTTAAAAGTTGGTCATCAATTTTAATAGCTCTTTTTAGGAGTGCCTCTAAGTCTTTTTTCGTAAAAGAATTTAAGGTGTAGACCTGGCAACGAGACAAAAGGGCAGGAATAACCTCAAAACTTGGGTTCTCTGTCGTGGCACCTATGAGTGTCACCCATCCTTTTTCTACAGCTTGTAATAGTGAATCTTGCTGTGATTTACTAAATCTATGAATTTCATCTATGAATAGAATGGGGTTTTTTGTTGTAAATAGTCCACCACTTTGTTTCGCTTTGTCTATAACCTCTCTTATATCTTTTACTCCAGAATTTATAGCACTCAAAGTGTAAAAAGGACGTTTTGACTCATTGGCAATAATATTGGCCAAAGTCGTTTTTCCTGTTCCTGGAGGGCCCCAAAAAATCATTGAGGCTATAACGCCTTGCTGTAATTGTTGTGTCAAAATACCAGTTTTCCCAACGAGGTGCGATTGACTTAAATAGGCGTCAAGCGTTCGGGGTCGTAATCGTTCAGCTAATGGTTCATTCATAGCGTAAAATTACGAAAAAGCAATGTGACAATATTTCATAGTGTTGTTAAATGGATTACCTTTTGCTATAATCACTTAATGATGAGTAATCAACAGTCACAATTTAAATATTCTACAGGAGTCATTGCGTATCCTATATTTTTTGTACTCTCAATCTGGATTGTATTTTGGATGCAAGTGCGTTTTTTTCCATCAATTAAAAGGATGGGTGTTTATCCGCAAAAACTGGAAGGCTTGCTCGGAATTTTTACAAGTCCCTTTATACATTCCGATATTGAGCATTTATACCATAATAGTATTCCACTGTTTATATTATCGGTTGCCTTATTTTACTTCTACCGAAAGATTTCATGGAAAGTTTTGTTTTACGGTATTCTACTTTCAGGATTATTTACTTGGATTATTGGTCGACCTGCCAACCATATTGGCGCTAGTGGTTTGGTGTATGTTCTTGTTAGTTTTATCTTCTTTAAGGGTATTTTCGCTAAGCATTATCGGTTGATCGCCTTATCCCTAATTATTATTTTTCTCTACGGAAGTATGATTTGGTATGCTTTTCCTGTGAAGGAAGGTATGTCTTGGGAAGGCCATCTTGGCGGACTTATTTCAGGACTCATCTTTGCGCTGATCTTTAGAAAGGCAATAGCCAAACCTGAACGCTATGTCTGGCAGCAGCCTAATTATAACGAAGAGGATGATCCGTTCTTAAGACATTTTGATGACGATGGAAATTTTATCGAACATCTAGAACCAGAACTTGAGGACGAGCCCATTTCCGAAGATATACATCCAAATATCACCTATACATTTAAGGAAAATAAAGACTAACGTCTCTGTCTAAGTGCCTCATATAAAAAGACACCGCAAGCTACTGATACATTTAAAGACTCAATATCTCCAAGCAATGGAAGTTTAGCGCGATCATCTGCAATCTTCAAAACGGATGGATTAATTCCCTTGCCTTCGGAGCCCATAATGATAGCACAAGCTTCTGTAAAAGAAACATCATAAACAGTAGTGTCGGTTTTTTCAGTAGCAGCAACGACCTTGATACCACTCGCTTGCATATAAAATACAGCATCTTTGATGTGATCCACCTTACAGATAGGCATTTTAAATAGGGCACCAGCGCTTGTTTTAATAGCATCACCATTAACTGGTGCTCCACCTTTTTTCTGAATGATTATTCCAGAAACACCTGTACATTCTGCTGTTCGAACTATGGCGCCAAAATTTCGTACGTCACTTAATTGATCCAAGAGTAAAAATAATGGCGTTTTGCCAGACTCTAAGACAGACATGACCAAATCTTCTATATTGTGAAATGTAATTGGAGCAATTTGCGCAACCACACCTTGGTGGTTCTTCTTCGAAAGACGATTTAATTTTTCAACTGGAACATAAGAGCTATTTAATCGCTCTTTCTTTAAAAGTTGTTCCAGCTCAGTAAATAGTTCACCGCGTAGCCCTTTTTGTAAGAAAATTTTATCAATATTTTCACCTGCCTTAATAGCTTCAATAACTGCCCGAATGCCGAAAATGGTCGTGTCTTTCTCCATGTCTCAAAGGTATAAAAAAACCATTCTAATTTTAAAATGGTTGTAACTATTATCTATAAGCCTTAGCGCTTGACAATTTTTTTAGTGACGCTACTATTCCCAGAATAGATTTGAACAAAGTAAATACCAGACTTGTATGATAACATACTCACGGTGTTGCTATGGTATACTTCATATAAGAGTTCACCCAAGACAGAGAAGAGTTGGATTTTATCTATGCCTGTTGATGAATTTATATTGATGACATCTAAGGTAGGATTCGGGAATATGACCATATCATTATATTCTTGTTGTTTAGTGTCTAAGTTTTGGCATGCTATAATATTTGGATTTAATTCAATTGGCGGCCCAGAAGTTAAGTCTCTACCTGTAAATGCAGGGAATTCTGGTGCATATTTGAGGGCCCTAAATAAAATATTCACATTTGGTCTTGGTCCTCCTTGAGTACTTATTTCGCCATTGATATTATTTACTGGATTGATATATTCCCACACGATGTTATCGTTACTATCAATTTCAAAAATTTCACCATCAGCGCCTTCACAAATAAGTATATTCCCGTTAGGCAAGCGTTGAGCACTACTAACAATGGCCGAATAAAAATCTGAAGGATCATCTGACTGATCGGAATATGAGTAATCTAAAGTAGCAGGACCATACGCCGTGTTGGTCACATAATCATAAACGCCTGGTGTAGATGCTGGAGGATCGATAATCAATACTTCGGAATATTGTGGTGTTCTTCCACTACCATTATTGAAAATCATTAGTTTTCCTTCATCTTCCAGACCACTTTCAATAAAATGCGGATAGTGTTGACCGTAAAGTACACGATCTGTTTCGTCTCCTTGATTATATGCTTGCGGATTGCCCCATCGATATAGAATGTCACCGCCTTTACCATAGATTCCGCCAGAGCTAGAAGCCGATTCTGAAATAGTTGTGGAATGGTCAATAATATAAATTTCACTGAGGTTTCGAGAACTAATTACAATTTGATCTAAGGCTTCGTTATATTGAATAGAATTAAAATGAAGCCAATTAGAGTTACCATTTCCTCCATTTAAAAAGTTTATGTTTAATCTTTCAGGCGATAGAGCAACGTTGCCAAAATTTGCCTTGGTAGCGTCAAAATCTTGGATCAGATGTTCATTGGCATTCCACTCCCAAACAATATTAGCTTGATCTGTGCCAATGGGTTCGACTTCTATAATTTGTTCATTATAAAGCCTTGTTTGAGTTAAAAAGTTTGGATCTCTTCCTGCGGCAATTGCTTGCGCTTCTGTTAATACTGTGGCTGCTAAAATAAGAACATTACCATTTGGCATTGGGTAAATATCATGATGCTGTCTAAATTGATTAGAACTATAGGTATAGGACCAAATGAGAGTGTTTTCCCAATCAAATAGCTCTACGATTCCTCCTTGACCACCAAACACAATATCACTACTACCATCATCTAATAATCCTGCTCGCAACAAATTGCCATTAGGAAGCAGATACACGGCATTTCCAGGTCTGTAGGCACTATTCCACTCATTGATAACTTCTCCGCAATTATTAATGAGATAGGCATTATTGTGTGTATTTAACAATGTAAAAGCTTCAAATGCATCTTCAGTAATACCTATGGTGCCTATTGTATTTTGTGAATATAAATTGGAGTATAGGATACATGCAAAATAGAGTAGGAGTTGTTTTTTCATTTTTACTAGTTCTTTTTCAAATGTAATATTTCTTAAACATATAATAGTTGGATTTTTATGGTTTGTCCAACTATTTGAATATTAAAAAAAAGAGCTTCTTATTTCTAAGAAGCTCTTTTTATATTAGTATTATTTACTGTTATTCATTACACAGATTTAAGGCAATTGGTCCAGCTGCAGCTTCGCCTGTGCCACTTGAGGCTACAATATTCCCACTTGGTGAAATAATTTCAAAAGAAATTTCTCCATAATTATCGCCTGTGAAAAACCATTCGGCTGTAAGCGTTCCTGGTGGAATTGTAATCGTATCGGTACCTTCAAAGGCAGCATCAACGCATCCTTCATAAGCTTCTGGCTCATAAGGCGAACATAAGCCAACGACCAATACTTCTCCAGTATTAAGAGTAACTGTGATACCTTCACTTACGTTGCCTACATTTTGCCATCCATCTCCATAGCTATCAAACATGTTTACTGTCCAATCTCCGGCAGGTACCTCTTCTAGAATACATACGACAGTTGAACTGAAAGTATGATCGGCAGATTGATTAGCAAAGTTTGCGCTAACGTCACTAAAGGTTCCATCTTCATTTGTTAGAGCTATACGGTAACTAAACAAATCGCCACCCTCGAGGACATCTGCAGATAGATTTAAAGCTTGTAAAATATCGGCTCCATTATAATTAATGGTTAATTCTGGGTTGTCTCCCTCTAAACTAAAAGTAGATGCATCTATAGAGTAAAGTAATGCTTCATCAGCAGTTGCGTTGACTCCAGAAAAGCTTACAAATACGGATATATTGGTAACATCTAACCCTTGATCTAATGAAAACACATTGTATGTTTTCGAAAATGAAGATGCTGCTGCGTCTAATTTGTTAACATCGGTTGACCCTTGAGAGTCAATTTGACCTACGAAAGGCTGACCTGTTACTTCAAGTTCATCGAAATCAACGGGTAACTTATCATCATCTGAGCAACTGATCACAACAAGTGACAGTAAGGCAGACATAAACATTGTTTTAAAAATTCTTTTTTTCATAATTTTATGTTTTTATTGAATAAATCCTGCTGGATTATTATCCCAAAATACTTGAATAGTTAAATCTGGTTTCTGAGACATGTTTGGATTTCTGTCCACCGTGTTACTTGGATATAAAAATGATCTTGGAAAAGTTCCTGTACCTAAGTAGGTTGGTTGTAGATTGTAAGGAGCTCCAGTTCTTCTGTAAAGGTTGTAACCTTCAACACCGTTACCAAACATTGCAATCCAATACTCTTTGGCTACAACCCCCATTCTTCCATCAGCATCAGACTCAGCATCATATAAGCCCAAAGCGGCATCAACATAATCCTCAACATCATCATCTGTTGGAATATTATCAAATGAACCACCTGGTATATATTCCATAACCTTTGAAATAGATGCTCTAATTCCTGATTCATACATAGCTCTAGGATTATCACTAGTACCAAGATACAATGCTGCCTCTGCACGCATGAAATATACGAACGAATCCATCATTATTGGCCAAAGACCAGCACCGTTAAGGCCTTCTCCATCACTAATACTTTCAGCGTCATCATCATCAAAACGACCACCTACAGGGTAAGAGCCAAATGTCATACGCTTCGCATTATCTGGAGGAATACCATCATTTTCAGAGTGGTCTCTTCCCCAATATCCATCTCCTCTGTCAAATAATGAACAAAATGGTAATGGTACCGCAGAAATAGCATCAATTGGTGCATAGGTTACTGGTCTTGGATCATTCCAACAATCAATCTCATTATTAAGATCAGCTTCCGATTCAGGAAATGCATCCACTTGTCTGTAAATATAATATCTCAATCGAGGATCATCAATACCTTTTTCTTCTGTTAAAGCCCAAGCAAGGTAATTTGGAATGTATTCTCCTGGGTTAGCGGCTTGATATTCCTCTACGTAATACTGGTGCTTGCTCAATGGTCCTGTAGATGTACTCGCTTGCCATAAGAAACTATCAGCATTGTCAGAGATAATCTCCCCTCCATTAACCAAAGCCGCTATCGCAGATGCTGATCCAGACTCATCAATTAAACGACGATTCAAATGATACTTCAGCAGAAGCGAATTGACAAGTTTTGTCCAAGAACTGGAGTTTCCGTCATAAAAGAGATCATTAGGAATAGGAGTGCCTGACGTAATATTGTTGAAGGCAGTATTAGCCAGATTTAATTCGTCAAATGCCGCCTGATACACTGTAGAGCCTTCATCAACCACAGGGAATAAAATTCCTTCATCTCCTCTCAATGCTTCTGTTAGTGGAACATCTCCAAAATAATCAACTAAAGTTAAAAGCACGTAAGCTTTAAGAGTGCGTGCTACACCTTCGTGATAAAAAAGACTATTTTCTTCGGCAATAGGTAAAAGTATTTTAACATCTTCTAATACGCCTGCGTAGGCATTACTCCACATATTACCCATATTAGGATTTGTATTATTGAAGTTAATTTGATAGGTATCAAACATGTACTCCAAACGTACGGCTTCTCCACCTGGTTCTGTAGCTTCTTCATAAAACTCAGAGAAGTTAAATTGTATACTATTTAAAGTAAAGTCAACATCTATACTGTCTGGTGAGGGTACGTTTGGGTCATTCAAAAGGTCTAACTCCGTGGTTTCACAAGAGATTAGCACCAGTAGTGACAATGCCCAAAATATATTTTTATTTATTTTTTTCATCATTTTTTTTTTAAAAAGTTACTTTAACGCTCATACCGTAGCGCTTCGAATTCCAAGATGTAAGGTAATCAAATCCTTGTGAATTTCCAACACCCAAACTGTTAAGCTCAGGATCATAGTTCACACTTTCAGGAGTGTTGAATGCTCTCACGAATAAATTCTGACCAGATAAGGTAATAGAAAGATTCCCAAAAGGAGTCCTTTCTAACCACTTCTTAGGCATATTATAACTTATTGATGCTTCTCTCAATCTTATATGAGACGCATCGTAAATTAGCAATTCATCGGTTCCAAAACCAACATTATTAAAATAAGCCTCAGTTGCCGTTAATTGAATGTCATTAGGTAGACCCGTAGTTTCTCTAACGCCTGGTAAAATGATCCCTTGCGAGCGATCAAAACCGGTATCACCAACTACACCACGTCCAACTAATGCACCAATAGTAGTCGCATAAATATCACCACCACTTTGGTATTCCCATTGCATATTGAATGTAACGTTTTTCCAACGAATGCTATTATTTACTGTTGAAAACCAATCTGGGTTGGGATCACCAATGATACCATTTTCAGGATCTTGAATCCAGTACCCATTTTCATCAACGAGACGATTACCTGCCTCATCCCTTAAAACTCTAGTACCAACAATCACACCAAGTTGCTCACCATTGATTGCAGCATTAAACGGTGTACTAAAAATTCCGCCAACATAAATCTGTTCGCCTTCATCCAATCCTTGAACTTCACTTCTATTCTGTGAGAAGTTACCAGAGATTTTCCATTCTACGTTATCATTTCTAATGGGCGTATAATCTGCAACTATCTCAAAACCTTTGTTTATAACATTACCAATATTTGATGCTGTTTGCGTAAATCCTGTTTCAGGAGCTAAAGGTCTGTTTATGATTTGATCTTCAGTGTCTCTATTGTAATAGGTAAATTCAAAACCAAATCTATTATCAAATAAGCGAGCATCAACTCCAACTTCGTACTCCTTCGATAATTCTGGTTTTAAATCAGCATTAGCTAAAAAATTGGAGACACTTGTTGTTGTTGTACCGTTTCCTCCTAAGGTCTGGAAGGAATTAGGATTTAAAGCTAAAACATTTCTAGTATTGTAGGGGCCTGGAAAACCAGGAGACGTACCATAACCCGCTCTTAATTTCAAATAGTTAAGACCATTTGTAGAACGTAAGCCTTCGAAGGCACTTGTTGGAATAAATGACATACTAACACCTGGTGCCAATTGTGACCTATTTTCCTTTTCCAATGCTGAATCCCATTCATTTCTAATAGAAGCATTTAGATATAAAAAGCTCTTAAAGCCAAGTGTTGCCGTGCCATAAACCGCAATATTATTTTCTTCAGAGAACGTTTGATACGTTGCTGTATTACCAGGAAAAAGTGTACCTTCAATAATAGTACTTGAATTTAAGAAATTACCATGATTTTGTAAACCAAATACAATTTGATTTCTGCTTTCTGAGCCATCTCTATAAAATTCTCTTCTCTGGGTTGTTAGGCCTAAAGTGGATTGTAAATTAAAATCTTCATTTAATTGCTTATCTATATTTAACAAGATAGAATGATCCCAAATTGTAAAACGTGATGAGGTTGTTTGTAAATAACCCGTAGCGTGAATACCATCATTTGACCCTTTATTAATTACTCTGGTTGTTCTGTCATTAGTGTTATCAATTCCTAACCTGTAGTTAACATTCATCCAGTCGTTAATCTCGTAACTTGTTACAAAGTTACCAAATATCCTGTTGGTGTTATTTTCGTCTTTAGTATTGTCTACAATCCAAAGCGGATTTTGACGATCGTTTCCACCTCTATACCATAAACTTTCTCCAGTAATTGGGTGTTGGTATGGTGTGTCTAATGTTACACTTCTTGGAACATACAAAATATTCCATATAGATGCAATACCTCCAGTACCTGCTGTTGATATTGCTACATCACTTCCAGTAGAAGCATCTGTAAACGGGGATTGTAAATCTGTAACGGCAAAGCTCATTTTGCCACTCACAGTAAATTTATTATCCATTTTATACGACCCACCAAGAGAAAAATTATTTCTTGTTAGGCTGTTTCCTGGAATGAATGACTGGTCGTCTACATGGCTATAAGCTAAACTTATATTTCCTTTATCGCCCAATCCTCCAGCAACAGTTACCGATGTGTTAGAAATGATTCCTGTTTTAAAAAAGTCCTCTTGACTATCTATTGGTCGGTATGGAACGGTTGGCGAATCTAGTTCTGGTCTATCTGGAAACAATACTGAAGGTTCTACTCCAAAATTGTTCAAGAGCATAGTTCTAAATGCATTGTCAATGGTGTCTTGACTATCAAACGCTGCTCCCCAGTTACTAAAGAATGGCCCATACACATTTTGAAATCCTCCACCGTATCTATCTTGATACTCAGGTAAGTTAATGGTGTTAAAAAATATTGATTGATTGATTGTCACCTCGGTCTTCTTAGTTGTTTGTGAGCCGGTCTTGGTTGTTATCAAAATTACACCATTTCGTCCTTCGCCACCATACAGAGCGGTTGCACTTAATCCTTTTAAGATATTAACACTTTCAATATTGTTTGGATCAATATCGGCAAACCCACTACGTACGTTACCAGATTGGAAGGCAGCCGAACTACCAGCTTGATTAGCACCTCCAGTAGAGCCATCAAATGGAACACCATCTACAATAAAAAGCGGTTGATTTCCACCAGTAATAGAAGAAAAACCTCTAATGATAATATTAGACCCACTACCCGAAACACCACCTGTACCAGTAATTCTAACACCTGCGGCCTTACCACGAAGTATTTTACCAATATCAGTATCAGCACGTTGCTCTATTTCTTCACTTGAAACAGTTGATACAGCATATCCAAGAGCTTTTTTCTCTTTTCTAATCCCTTGTGCTGTAACGATTACTTCGTCAAGTACAGAAGAATCTTCTTCCATGGTAACTGCTACTGTTTTACTAGCAGTCACTGTAAGCGTTGTATTTTTCAAACCAACATAGGAGAATACTAATACATCTCCTGCCTTGGCATTGATAGAAAAATTTCCATCAAAATCAGTTTGTGTACCATTTGTAGTTCCTTGAACTACGATGTTAACTCCTGGAAGTGGGAGCCCTGAAGCATCAGATACAGTCCCTGAAATTGATTTGTCTTGTGCAAAGCATATCTGCACTGCAAACACTAATATTAGTGTCAAAATTCCATTAAACTTTGTTTTCATACTTAAATTAATTTGAATTAGTCTCGAGCCAAATATCCTAATTATATGTTAACAAAACTAGAATAAAAGTTAAAAGTTTTAGATATTTTTTCACATTTACCTAAAAACATTACATTATTCATTGAAGAACACCTGTTTTAAGAAAAATTTTATGTTAAAAATGGTTAAAAACGAGTTGTCAGACTTAGGTGTATTTTAGAATCAGTTAATCTAAATTTTTGATTTTCAGTTTTTCCGCTCGTATAATTAAATCTGAAAAGTCCGGCCTTAGACAAAAAACCAAAGCCAAAACCAAATCCAAATAGTTTTTCTTTCTGATTTAAGATCTGATTTTTAAAATAGGCTGCATCAATAACAGAGTGCACATAAATGGAGTTATTTAGTTTGTAGCGGTACTCTGTATTTAGTACTGCAAATAAATTGGCAATTAAACTGTTTTCCTCAAATCCACGAATAGAGTTGATACCACCAAACCTTGGGAGTTCATTTTCTAAATAGGTGTCAGAAAGTAAATAGTTAGAGCTTATCCTTCCGTAGATACTATTTTTTGCATTTAAATTGAAAATTTTAAAAGTATTCAAACTGAAATTAGACTGAGGCTCATCTACAGCGTCGTAGCTTCTATAGCCGAAACCAGTTGATAAATCGAACAAAAAATTAATTGGGAATAAAAAGTCATAGTTCTGGCGTTTTGTATAGGTGTAACTGGCGAGATACTGATTAGATTTATAATCTGATATTTGGGAGGTGCTTATATCTAAAAGATCTGTAGAATTTACGGTGTTCAAACCTATAGATACCACATTTTTGCTATTAATTTGATAATTAATCTTTGCAGCCTGTGTCACAGTCACGAACGAGGAATCCCTTCTAAAGATATTTAGATTGACCTCTAACCCCATAGGTGAACTAAATAAATAAGGTGCGCCCAGTTTTAGGTCAAATGTTTGTTGCTCGTTTTCATCACTCTTATATAAGAGCCTTAAGGATTCACCGTAATTGAGATTATTGATAAGATTGAGATCTAAATACCCGTCAAATTCAATCTTGTCCGTCGCTTCATTCGTACCAAAACCTAAAAAGCCGTCAAAGGTATTGCTGGTTGCTTTTTCGATATACATATATAATATGGTAGAATCTTTTGTAAATAATACTTCGGGATCTTTAATTTTATTGGCAAAGACCAAGTCATTAAAGGCTTCGGTTTTCTCTTTGATTTTTTCTAAGCTGAAGGTTTGCCCAGTTTTGATTTTTAAATAACGGTTTATAAATGACTTCGGAAATTTCTCATACCCTTTTAATATAAACTTGTCGATAGTTCTGGATGTTGGTTCAGAAACTGAAAGCGATCCCCGTAATAACTTGTGGCCAGCTTTTTCGATGTCAACTAGTTTTAAGTAGCTAAAGGGATTACCTCGATTGGCAATTTCAGAATTAATTGACTGCAAAGTGCTTTCAACCTCTATTATCGGTACAATAAGTTCGTTATTCTTATCTAAAAATCCGCTAAGTTTTAAAATTGAGAGATCAACTAAATTTTTATGATCGATAATGATCGACTCATATTTTATTTTTAAACTAAAAGTGGCTTGATAAGAAGAGTCGTTCAGCTTTGTAAAGTTGAGCAGTTCAGTTTCTATATAACCTAAATTAGATAAGTTTTTGCCTAAGCGCTTCACTTCACTATCTAACGAAGCGAAATCGTCAAAATTAGTTTGATAACCGAGAGAATCAATACTGGTCGTCTCTTTTTCCGAAGAACCTATTGACGATAAGTAAAGTGTTTGGCCACAGGCTTTGTATGACCATAATAGGAGTGACAAAAAAAGTAATGTGCCGAGTATTCGAATCATCAATTAAAAATTATTCAAATCTAAATGAAATTAACGAGTCAGCCGATTTAAATTTACGTTCATGAATCAAAATAAAATAATGAACTTATAAATAAAATAACGTCGATAATACATTAAAAGGTTGATGTCATAAAAATGATTTGAAAAGTTCATTTCTTCGGAAATATAAAGGAAAAACTTACATTTTATTGTGGTAGGAAGCAAATAAGTCGACAGGCAATAGCATGCCTTAGAAAAATAAACCGATAAACTTTTTAAAATTAATCTCAGTTAGTTTGAATAATTCATAATAATTTCTACCTTTGCAGCCCTCTAAAGAGAGGATTAAATAAAAATTATATAGAAATATATGCCAACAATTTCACAATTAGTACGAAAAGGAAGAGCCAAAATAACCAAGAAGAGTAAATCGGCTGCTTTAGATTCGTGTCCACAAAGACGTGGTGTGTGTACTCGTGTTTATACAACGACGCCTAAAAAACCAAACTCAGCAATGCGTAAGGTAGCAAGGGTTCGTCTAACAAACGGAAAAGAGGTTAATGCATACATCGGTGGTGAAGGACACAATTTACAAGAGCACTCGATAGTATTGGTTAGAGGTGGAAGGGTAAAAGATTTGCCAGGAGTTAGATATCACATTGTTCGTGGTGCCTTGGATACAGCAGGTGTCGCAGGTAGAACGCAACGAAGATCTAAGTATGGTGCAAAACGCCCTAAGAAGTAATTTAAGCAAACAGCCAATAGCCAAAAGCTAAGCGCAAAAGTTAACAAGAAGACATGAGAAAAAGAGCAGCAAAAAAGAGACCGCTTTTACCAGACCCAAGATTTAACGACCAGTTAGTAACTCGTTTCGTTAATATGATGATGTGGGACGGCAAAAAGTCTGTCGCTTTTAAAGTATTCTATGATGCTATTGACATTGTAGATTCAAAAAGAACTGACGAAGAGAAAACCGCTTTGGAAATCTGGAAAGACGCCTTGTCCAACGTTATGCCTCACGTAGAAGTACGTAGTCGTAGAGTAGGTGGAGCAACATTTCAAATTCCTATGCAAATTCGTCCAGATCGTAAAGTATCAACAGCTATGAAATGGTTGATATCTTACTCAAGAAAAAGGAATGAAAAGTCAATGCCAGCTAAACTAGCTGCAGAAATTATTGCTGCTGCTAAAGAAGAAGGTTCTGCTGTTAAGAAAAGAGTAGATACTCACAAAATGGCAGAAGCGAATAAGGCATTCTCACACTTTAGATTTTAAGAAATGGCAAGAGATTTAAGACTTACAAGAAATATAGGGATTGCAGCACATATTGATGCTGGAAAAACAACCACGACAGAGCGTGTTCTTTATTATACTGGTGTTTCACATAAGATCGGTGAAGTGCACGATGGTGCTGCGACCATGGATTGGATGGAGCAAGAGCAAGAAAGAGGTATTACCATTACGTCTGCCGCAACGACATGTGAATGGGTGTTTCCTAAAGAAAATGCTGAGCCTACTCCGGAAGCACAGAGTTATCATTTTAATATTATTGACACTCCTGGCCACGTAGATTTTACGGTAGAAGTTAACCGTTCACTGCGTGTACTTGATGGTTTGGTATTTTTGTTTAGCGCCGTTGATGGTGTTGAGCCACAATCTGAGACAAACTGGAGGCTTGCTGATAACTATAAAGTGCCTAGAATTGGTTTCGTTAATAAAATGGACCGTCAAGGATCTGATTTTTTAGGAGTTTGCCAACAAGTTAAAGACATGTTGAAGTCTAACGCTGTCCCAATCGTTTTAAACATTGGTGACGAAGAAGATTTTAAAGGTATTATAGATTTAGTAAAGAACAGAGCTATTGTTTGGCATGATGAAACTCAAGGGGCAACTTTTGATGTTATAGAGATTCCAGAAAACCTTAAGGCTGAAGCCAAAAAGTATAGAGCGCTTCTCATAGAAGAGGTTGCCGGATACGACGAGAATTTGTTGGAGAAATTCATGGAAGATGAAGATTCTATCACTGAGGACGAAGTGCATGCTGCACTTAGAGCTGCAGTTATGGATATGGCCATTATACCAATGATTTGTGGTTCGGCGTTTAAAAATAAAGGGGTGCAGTTTCTATTAGATGCTGTATGTCGTTACTTGCCTTCTCCAATGGATAAGGACGGTATCAAGGGTATGAATCCAGATACTGAAAAAGAGGAATTACGTAAGCCAAGTGTTAACGAACCTTTCGCTGCATTAGCTTTTAAAATTGCAACAGATCCTTTTGTTGGACGTTTGGCGTTTTTCCGTGCGTACTCTGGTCGTTTAGATGCCGGTTCTTACGTTTTGAACAATCGTTCAGGTAAAAAAGAGCGTATCTCACGAATTTACCAAATGCATGCTAACAAGCAAAATGCAATTGATTTTATTGAAGCTGGAGACATTGGAGCTGCTGTTGGATTTAAATCCATTAAAACAGGAGACACGCTTTCAGATGAAAAACATCCTATTGTTTTAGAAAGTATGGACTTCCCTGATCCAGTAATAGGTATTGCGGTTGAACCTAAAACTAAAGCAGATGTAGATAAATTAGGAATGGGCTTAGCGAAGTTGGCTGAAGAAGATCCTACGTTTACTGTACGTTCTGATGAGGCTTCTGGCCAGACCATTATTTCTGGAATGGGTGAGCTTCACTTAGATGTTATCGTTGATCGTTTGAGACGTGAATTTAAGGTAGAGGTAAATCAAGGTCAGCCACAGGTTGAATATAAGGAAGCTATCACACAATCGGCAGATCATAGAGAGGTTTATAAGAAGCAATCTGGTGGTCGTGGTAAGTTCGCTGATATTGTTTTTACTGTTGAACCAGCCGATGAAGGTGTTGAAGGTTTGCAGTTTGAATCTGTTATCAAAGGTGGTAACGTTCCTAAAGAATTTATCCCTTCGATCGAAAAAGGATTTAAGATGGCAATGGTCAATGGTCCATTGGCAGGTTATGAAATCGATTCTATGAAAGTGACGTTGAGAGACGGATCGTACCATGACGTAGATTCTGATCAATTATCATTCGAATTAGCTGCTAAATTAGGATTCAAAAACTGTGCTAGAGCTGCGAAAGCAGTAATTATGGAGCCAATCATGAAACTTGAGGTAATTACACCTGAAGAGAACATGGGTGATATTGTAGGTGATTTGAATAGAAGGAGAGGTATGATGGAAGGTATGGGTGACCGCGCTGGCGCAAAGACAATCAAAGCAACAGTGCCACTTTCTGAAATGTTTGGATATGTAACTACATTAAGAACATTGTCATCAGGTCGTGCAACATCAACAATGGAATTTTCACATTATGCTGAAACTCCTTCTAATATTTCAGAAGAAGTAATTAAAGCAGCTAAAGGCGTAGAAGCTTAAAACTAAAAGAAATGAGTCAGAAAATTAGAATAAAATTAAAGTCTTACGATCATAATTTAGTTGACAAGTCTGCTGATAAGATTGTGAAGACAGTAAAAAGTACTGGAGCTGTGGTAACTGGACCAATTCCATTGCCAACCCACAAAAAGATTTTTACTGTATTACGTTCACCTCACGTTAATAAGAAGTCTAGAGAACAATTTCAATTAAGCTCATATAAGCGTTTGTTGGATATATACTCTTCATCTTCAAAAACAATTGACGCTCTTATGAAGCTTGAATTGCCGAGTGGAGTTGAAGTAGAAATTAAGGTGTAACGACGCACCTAGTTTATTAGGAAGTGAAAATGTCCCACCGATGCGGTCGCGGGAAAAACGGAAAAATACAATTCAAGGTCGAATGTATTTCGACCTTTAGTTTTAAAATATTGGGACAAGTCGCGACTTGTCTGACATTAATAAATAGGCAAGTCGCGAATTGCCAATAAATTAAATAAATTAATTATGTCTGGGTTAATAGGAAAAAAGATCGGTATGACCAGCATTTTCGATGAAAACGGGAAAAATATTCCTTGTACGGTAATCGAGGCTGGACCATGTATCGTTACCCAAGTCAGAACCGAAGAGGTCGACGGGTATAGTGCCCTTCAGCTTGGTTTCGATGACAAGACAGAGAAAAGTGCTACTAAAGCAGAACTTGGCCATGCCAAGAAAGCTGGTACTTCTGTTAAATCAAAAGTCGCGGAATTTCAAGGATTTGAAGGAGATTACAAATTAGGAGACGCCATAACAGTGGAGCACTTTATTGAGGGTGAGTTTGTTGATATTGCAGGGACTTCTAAAGGTAAAGGTTTCCAAGGGGTTGTCAAGCGTCATGGATTTGGTGGAGTTGGGCAAGCAACGCATGGTCAGCATAACCGTTTAAGAGCTCCGGGTTCTATTGGTGCTGCTTCATATCCTGCAAGAGTATTTAAGGGAATGAAAATGGCTGGCCGTATGGGAGGTGAAAGAGTTAATGTTGAAAATTTAAGAGTCTATAAAGTGGTTCCTGAAAAGAACTTAATTGTAGTTAAAGGTTGTGTTCCAGGACATAACAACTCTTATGTAATTATTCAGAAGTAATGAAAGTAGCGGTTTTAGATATAAACGGAAAAGACACAGGTAGACAAGCAGAGCTTTCTAAGGATGTGTTTGCTATTGAGCCTAATAATCATGCTGTATACTTAGATGTTAAGCAATATCTTGCTAATCAACGTCAAGGAACGCATAAGGCGAAAGAAAGAGCAGAAATTTCAGGAAGTACACGTAAGATTAAGAAACAAAAAGGTACAGGTACTGCGAGAGCGGGAAGTATCAAATCTGGTGTATTTAAAGGTGGTGGTCGTATGTTTGGACCTAGACCCAGAAATTACAGCTTTAAGTTGAACAAGAATCTGAAGCGTTTAGCACGTAAATCAGCATTGTCAATGAAAGCAAATGATAAAGATATCGTTGTTTTGGAAGACTTTACTTTTGATGCGCCAAAGACGAAAAGTTTTACGGCTGTATTGAAAGCTCTTGATATACAAGGAAAAAAGTCTTTGTTTGTGTTGGGAGAGTCAAATAATAATGTATATTTGTCATCACGAAATTTTAAAGGCTCTGAAGTTATAATGAATTCAGAATTAAGTACTTACAAAATTTTAAATGCAAATAAAATAGTTCTTCTTGAGAGTTCTTTAGAGGAAATTGAATCGAATTTAAGTAAATAAAAGACAATGAGTATCTTAATTAAACCTATTATCACTGAAAAAGCAACAACCAATAGTGAGTTGAACAATTGCTTTACATTTCAAGTGAACACTAAGGCGAACAAGGTAGAAATCAAAAAAGCGGTTGAAGCTGCTTATGGTGTCTCTGTTGAAAAAGTTCGTACTATAAATGTCCGTCCAGATCGTAGTACTAAGTTTACTAAAACTGGTATTCAACATGGTAAAACAAATGCTGTTAAAAAGGCAATTGTACAACTGGCGGAAGGTGAAGTAATTGATTTATACACTAACATGTAATTAGACAAGAATGTCAGTAAGAAAATTAAAACCAATCACATCAGCTCAGCGATTTAGAGTAGTAAATGGATTTGACGCCATAACTACTGATAAGCCGGAGAAGAGTTTACTCGTTCCGAACAAGAGATCTGGTGGTAGAAACAGTCAAGGAAAGATGACGATCCGCCAAATTGGTGGTGGTCACAAAAGAAAATATCGTATTATCGATTTTAAACGCAACAAAACGGGTGTTCCTGGTGAAGTTATGTCGATTGAGTATGATCCAAATAGAACAGCTTTTATCGCATTATTGAGCTATCAAGATGGAGAAAAGCGTTACATTATTGCTCAAAATGGACTTCAAGTTGGGCAAAACGTGGTGTCTGGTAGAGAAGGTGTAGCACCAGAAATTGGTAATGCTATGCCTCTTAGTGAGATTCCGTTAGGTACTATTGTGTCTTGTATAGAATTACGTCCGGGACAGGGAGCGGTAATGGCAAGAAGTGCAGGTGCCTTTGCGCAATTAATGGCGAGAGATGGTAAGTTTGCAACTGTAAAATTACCTTCAGGTGAAACAAGATTGATTCTCTCAGAATGTTTGGCTACAATCGGTGTAATTTCTAACTCAGATCATCAATTAACGGTTTCTGGTAAAGCGGGACGTTCAAGATGGTTAGGTAGAAGACCGAGAGTAAGACCAGTGGTGATGAATCCAGTTGATCACCCAATGGGTGGTGGTGAAGGTAAATCTTCAGGTGGTCATCCTAGATCTAGAAATGGTATACCTGCTAAAGGATATAGAACTCGTTCTAGAACGAAGTCGAGTAATAAATATATTGTAGAACGTAGAAAGAAATAACTGAGATAATATGGCACGTTCATTAAAAAAAGGACCTTACATCCATTATAAATTGAGTAAAAAAGTTGACGCTAATGTAGCTTCAAATAAAAAAACGGTTATCAAAACGTGGTCTAGAGCCTCGATGATTTCTCCAGATTTTGTTGGTCAGACTATAGCTGTTCACAATGGTCGTCAATTTGTACCAGTTTATGTAACTGAGAATATGGTAGGTCATAAACTAGGAGAATTTTCACCAACACGGTCTTTTAGAGGTCATGCAGGTGCAAAAAATAAAGGAAAAAAATAGTAAGCTATGGGAAGTCGTAAAAAACAAATGGCAGATGCTATTAAGGAGGACAGAAAGAAGGTTGCGTTTGCAAAGTTGAATAACTGTCCTACCTCACCAAGAAAAATGCGTTTAGTTGCAGATTTGGTAAGAGGAAAACAAGCTGAAAAAGCATTACAAATCTTGAGATTTAGTCCAAAAGAAGCGTCCAGACGTTTAGAGAAATTGTTGTTATCAGCAATTGCCAATTGGCAGGCTAAGAATGAAGATGCTGATCTAGAAGAGGCAGATTTATTTGTTCAAGAAATAAGAGTAGATGGTGGATCAATGTTAAAAAGATTACGTCCAGCGCCTCAAGGTCGTGCACATAGAATAAGAAAAAGATCTAATCATGTTACTGTTGTGATTGGAGCTAAAAATAACACACAAGCTAAATAGAGATATGGGACAAAAGACAAATCCAATCGGAAATCGTTTAGGAATTATCAGAGGATGGGAATCTAATTGGTATGGTGGAAACGATTATGGTGATAAACTTGCTGAGGACGATAAAATCAGAAAGTATATTCATGCTCGTTTATCAAAAGCTAGTGTATCTAGAGTCATTATTGAGCGTACGCTTAAACTTGTAACCGTTACTATCACTACTGCAAGACCTGGTATTATTATCGGTAAAGGCGGCCAGGAGGTAGACAAGTTAAAAGAGGAGCTTAAGAAGATTACTGGAAAAGAAGTTCAGTTAAATATCTTTGAAATAAAGAGACCTGAACTTGATGCATTTCTTGTAGGATCAAGCGTAGCACGCCAAATTGAAAATCGTATTTCTTACAGACGTGCGATTAAGATGGCCATTGCTGCCGCGATTCGAATGAATGCAGAGGGGATCAAAATTCAGATTAGTGGTCGTTTGAATGGTGCTGAAATGGCACGTTCAGAGCATTATAAAGAAGGACGTATTCCATTGTCTACTTTCAGAGCTGATATTGATTATGCTTTAGTTGAGGCACATACTACTTATGGTAGATTGGGTGTTAAGGTATGGATCATGAAAGGTGAAGTATACGGTAAAAGAGAACTTTCTCCTTTAGTTGGCTTGTCTAAGAAGCAAGGTGGCAAAGCAGGAGGACGCGGTCGAGAAAACAAACCTCGTCGTAGAAAGTAATTTTTAAAGAAAAGTAAGAATGTTACAACCGAAAAGAACAAAATTTCGTAAGGTCCAAAAAGGACGTATGAAAGGAAATACCGGAAGAGGTCATATGCTTTCCAATGGTATGTTTGGATTAAAATCTATGGATTCTAATTTCCTAACCTCTCGTCAAATAGAAGCTGCACGTATTGCTGCAACTCGTTATATGAAAAGAGAAGGTCAATTATGGATCAAAATATTTCCAGATAAGCCAATTACCAAAAAGCCTTTAGAAGTACGTATGGGTAAAGGTAAGGGAGCTGTAGAATATTGGGTGGCAGTGGTGAAACCAGGACGAATTATGTTTGAAGTGGGTGGAGTACCAATCGAAGTTGCAAAAGAAGCATTACGATTAGCGGCTCAAAAACTACCAGTAAAAACTAAGTTTTTAATCGCTCGAGATTACGAAGCATAATTTATTTGATATCATGAAACAATCAGAAATTAAAGAATTATCAGTTGCTGAGTTACAAGAAAAGCTTGGTGAAACTAAAAAGAGTTATGCAGACCTGAAAATGGCACATGCAATCTCTCCATTAGATAATCCAATTCAGTTACGTAACGTTAGACGTTCAGTAGCAAGAATTGCAACAGAATTAACTAAAAGAGAAATACAGTAATTGTATTCTGGCTGAAAGATGGAAAAAAGACATTTAAGAAAAGAACGTATTGGAGTTGTTACTAGTAACAAAATGCAGAAATCAATTGTGGTTGCTGAAGTTAAAAAAGTAAAACACCCTATGTACGGAAAGTTCGTTTTGAAAACTAAAAAGTATGTTGCTCACGACGAAACAAACGATTGCAATATTGGAGATACTGTAAAGATCATGGAAACACGACCTATGAGTAAATCTAAATGTTGGAGATTAGTAGAAATTATTGAAAGAGCGAAGTAATTATGGTACAACAAGAATCAAGATTAAAAGTAGCTGATAACACTGGAGCAAAGGAGGTTTTGACCATTCGCGTTCTAGGTGGAACAAAAAGAAGATACGCTTCTATTGGAGATAAAATTGTTGTCTCTGTTAAAGATGCTACGCCTAATGGAAACATTAAAAAAGGTGCAGTGTCTACAGCAGTAGTTGTGCGTACTAAGAAAGAAGTTAGACGTCCAGACGGGTCTTACATAAGATTTGACGATAATGCTTGTGTGCTTTTAAATCCTACGGGAGAAATGAGAGGTACGCGTGTTTTTGGACCGGTAGCTAGAGAACTTCGTGATAGACAATTCATGAAAATTGTATCATTGGCACCAGAAGTGCTTTAATGACTAATAAAATGACAAAGTTTAAAATTAAATCAGGCGATACAGTAAGAGTAACCGCAGGGGATCATAAAGGTTCTGATGGTAAGGTTGTGAAAGTATTAAAAGATAAAAACAAAGCGATCGTTGAAGGCGTGAACATGGTTAAGAAACACATGAAACCTAGTGCACAAAGCCCTCAAGGTGGTATTGTAGAGAAAGAAGCGCCAATCCATATGTCAAACTTATCGTTACTTACCTCTAAAGGTGAGCAGACGCGAGTAGGTTTTAAAATGGAAGGTGATAAGAAAGTAAGATTTTCAACAAAATCAAATGAAGTAATATAGTTATGGCTTATATTCCAAGATTAAAACAAGAGTACAAAGACAAAGTAGTTTCAACTCTTACAGAAGAATTCGGATATAAAAACGTAATGCAAGTTCCTAAGCTTAAAAAGATAGTTATATCTAAAGGGGTTGGTGCTGCTGTTGCTGATAAAAAGTTGATTGATCATGCGATCGATGAATTGACAATGATATCTGGTCAAAAAGCTGTTGCCACCTTATCTAAAAAAGATGTTGCATCTTTCAAATTACGTAAAGGTATGCCAATTGGTGTGCGTGTTACGTTGCGTGGAGAGCAAATGTATGAGTTTTTAGATCGATTGGTAACCTCTGCATTACCGCGAGTTAGAGACTTTTCTGGTATCAAGGCTACTGGTTTTGATGGAAGAGGTAATTACAATTTAGGTGTTGTTGAGCAAATTATTTTTCCTGAAGTAAATATTGATAAAATCAATAAAATTTCAGGAATGGATATTACATTTGTAACATCTGCAGATACCGATAAAGAAGCAAAATCATTATTAACTGAAATGGGTTTACCATTTCAAAAGAACTAATATATGGCTAAAGAATCAATGAAAGCCCGTGAGGTGAAAAGAGCAAAGACAGTAGCTAAATACGCTGATAAACGTAAAGCCTTGAAAGAAGCTGGAGATTATGAGGGCTTACAAAAGTTACCAAAAAATGCCTCTCCTGTTCGTCAGCATAATCGTTGTAAGATCACAGGAAGACCAAAAGGGTACATGAGAACATTTGGCGTGTCTCGTGTAATGTTTCGCCAAATGGCAAATCAAGGTTTAATACCAGGGGTTAAAAAGGCGTCTTGGTAAATCAAATCGTTTAAACGATTTAAAATTAGCATTATAAATTGGTTTTAGGTTCGCTTTGATACGTTTAGAGTGAAAACCATTACCGCAAATTAATATAAATGAATACAGATCCAATTGCTGATTACTTAACAAGAATCAGAAATGCAGTAAAGGCTAATCACAGAGTGGTTGAGATTCCTGCATCTAATTTAAAGAAAGAAATGACTAAAATATTATTCGATCAAGGGTATATTTTAAGTTATAAATTTGATGACGCTAGTGTACAAGGAACAATTAAGATTGCTCTTAAGTATAACAAAGAGACCAAAGAGTCGGTCATTAAAAAAATCCAAAGAATCAGTACACCGGGTTTACGTAAGTATGCTGGCGCCAATGAGATGCCGAGAATCCTAAATGGATTAGGTATAGCTATCGTTTCTACATCTAAAGGTGTAATTACAGGGAAACAAGCGCAAAGAGATAACGTAGGTGGTGAAGTATTGTGTTACGTTTACTAATAATAAAGCAGAAAGAACATGTCAAGAATAGGAAATAATCCAGTAGCAATTCCAGAAGGAGTTACAGTTGATGTTAAGGATAGCTTAGTTACAGTAAAAGGTAAATTAGGAGAATTAACGCAATCATACGATACTGTTGAAATCAAAGTTGAGGACGGAAACGTTCTGGTAACCAGATCAGCCGATAGTAAAGAACAAAAATCGAAACACGGTTTGTACCGCTCTTTAATGAATAATATGTTAGAGGGAGTCTCTAAAGGTTGGACCAAAAGTCTAGAACTGGTTGGTGTAGGTTATAGAGCATCGAACCAAGGTCAAAAATTAGATTTAGCCTTAGGGTTCTCGCACAATATTATTTTAGATATTGCACCAGAGGTCACCATTGAAACCATTTCAGAAAAAGGTAAAAATCCGATAATAAAATTAACATCTCACGATAAACAATTAGTTGGACAAGTCGCTGCGAAGATTCGTGGTTTTAGACCACCAGAGCCTTACAAAGGTAAAGGTGTTAAGTTTGTTGGTGAAGAATTAAGAAGAAAAGCAGGTAAATCAGCTTAAAAAATTAGTTATGGCATTAACAAAGAACGAAAAAAGACTAAGAATAAAGAGCAGAATCCGTAAGGTTGTTTCTGGTACAGAAGCAAGACCACGTTTAGCTGTTTACAGAAGTAATAAAGAAATTTATGCTCAAGTAGTTGATGATGAAACAGGTAAAACTTTAGCTGCTGCATCATCTAGAGATAAAGATGTTGCTTCTAAAAAAGGAACTAAATCAGAAAAAGCTAGCCTGGTTGGCAAAGCTGTAGCTGAAAGAGCAATTAAAGCGGGTATCAATACCATTTCTTTTGACAGAGGTGGCTACCAATATCATGGAAGAGTAAAATCATTAGCTGACGGCGCAAGAGAAGGCGGACTTAAATTCTAAGACACTATGTATCAAAAATATAAAAACGCAGAATTAGTAAAACCAAGTGGAATTGATCTTAAAGATCGTTTGGTTGGTGTACAGAGGGTTACTAAGGTAACTAAAGGTGGTAGAGCTTTTGGCTTTTCAGCTATAGTAGTTGTTGGTGATGAGGATGGAGTTGTTGGTCACGGTTTAGGCAAATCTAAAGATGTGGCTACAGCAATTTCTAAAGCTGTTGAAGATGCTAAGAAAAACTTAGTAAGAATTCCTATCATTAAAGGTACATTGCCACACGAGCAAAAAGGTAAATATGGTGGGGCTAGAGTGAACATTATACCTGCTGCTCCTGGTACAGGTGTTATTGCCGGTGGTGCTGTGAGAACAGTTCTTGAAGCTGTTGGTGTTCATGATGTATTATCTAAATCACAAGGATCTTCTAATCCTCACAATGTGGTGAAAGCAACCTTTGATGCTTTGCTGCAACTAAGGGATGCAATGTCAATAGCGAAAGATAGAGGGATTTCTCTTGAAAAAGTTTTTAACGGTTAATCATAAGGACGATGGCAAAAATTAAAGTAACAAAAGTAAAAAGCGCAATAAATCGTACTCAAAACCAAAAGAGAATTTTAGTATCTCTTGGTTTAAACAAAATTGGTCAAACCAAAGAGCATGATGCATCACCAAGTGTACTTGGTATGGTAAGCAAAGTTTCACATTTGGTTTCGGTAGAGGAATCAAAATAATAAGATACAATGAACTTAAGTAATTTAAAACCAGCAGAAGGTTCTGTAAAGAATCAAGGAAAGAGAATAGGTCGTGGACAAGGTTCTGGAAAAGGTGGTACTGCTACTCGTGGTCACAAAGGAGCAAAATCTCGTTCAGGTTATTCTAAAAAATTAGGTTTTGAAGGTGGTCAAATGCCACTACAAAGACGTGTTCCTAAATTTGGATTTACTAATATTAATCGTATAGAATATCAAGGTATCAATCTTGATAAGTTGCAAGAATTAGTTGACAATAAAGTCATAAAAGATGCTGTTGATTTTCAGACCTTAGTTGGTCTTGGTCTAGTGGGTAAGAATGAAGTTCTAAAAATTCTTGGTCGCGGTGAACTGAAAGCAAAATTATCGGTAACGGCTCATAAATTTACGGCGACAGCAAAAGCTGCAATTGAAGCTGCAGGTGGAGAAGCTGTAACTTTATAAGAACATATTAGTATGAAATTTATAGAAACATTAAAAAATGTTTGGAAAATAACTGAACTAAAAGATAGAATCATCCTTACACTTGGTCTTCTTTTAGTATATCGTTTCGGTGCTCAGGTTGTTTTACCAGGTATTGATGCCAATCAGTTAGGAGGTTTATCTCAAGGTGCAAACGATGGTATATTAGGAATACTTAATATGTTCACTGGTGGTGCTTTTGCAAATGCCTCGGTTTTTGCACTTGGTATTATGCCTTACATTTCTGCTTCTATTGTAGTTCAACTTATGGGAATTGCGATTCCATACTTACAAAAACTACAGAAAGAAGGAGCAAGTGGTCAAAAGAAAATAACGCAAATTACGCGTTGGTTAACCATTGTGATTTGTTTATTTCAGGCGCCAGGTTATGTAGCTAGTTTACCTACGCTTTCAGGAGCTGGATCTCTAAGTACTTTATTAGTTCCGGGCTTTTCAACAACAACATTTATGGTATCGTCTGTCATTATTTTAATCACAGGTTGTATTTTTGCGATGTGGTTGGGTGAGAAAATTACCGATAAGGGTATTGGTAACGGTATATCATTATTAATTATGGTTGGTATTATTGCAACTTTACCGGCATCGTTCCTTCAAAATGCAGCATCTCGTTTAGATGGTGGAGGTAATGGCGGATTAATGATGATCTTAATAGAACTCGTAGTTTGGTTTTTGATTATTCTGGCATCAGTAATGTTGGTGATGGCTGTGCGAAAAGTTGCTGTGCAATATGCAAGACGAACGGCCTCTGGTGGTTATGAAAAAAATGCTTTCGGATCAAGACAATTCTTACCCTTAAAGTTAAACGCTTCTGGAGTAATGCCAATTATTTTTGCTCAGGCCATTATGTTTGTTCCTAGTTTAATAGGAAAGTCCTTTGGTTCTTCCAGTGAAGCTGGTCAATGGATGCAAGCTGAGTTTGGTAACCCTTTCGGATTATGGTACAACGTTGTATTCGCTCTATTAATTATCATTTTCACATATTTTTACACCGCTATTACGGTTCCTACTAATAAGATGGCAGATGATCTAAAGCGAAGTGGTGGTTTTATACCTGGTATTAGACCTGGAACGGAAACCTCAGAATATTTGGATAAGATTATGTCGCAAATCACGCTACCAGGTTCTATATTCTTGGCATTAATAGCAATATTTCCTGCTATTATAGTTCAGTTGATGAACGTACAAGGTGGTTGGGCGTTATTCTTTGGTGGCACCTCTCTTTTAATTATGGTAGGTGTAGCTATTGATACAATGCAGCAAATCAATTCATACCTGCTTAACAAGCACTATGATGGTTTGATGAAGACAGGTAAAAATAGAAAGGCAGTAGCTTAATGTAATACTAATGTAGAGGATAATCTATAGAAGAAATTTAGGCAAGGTATTTGCACTTCTAAGGTTAAACACTATTAAATATAATATGGCAAAACAAGCAGCAATAGAACAAGATGGATCTATTATAGAAGCATTATCAAATGCGATGTTCCGTGTTGAACTAGAAAATGGTCACATTGTGACCGCACACATTTCAGGAAAAATGCGTATGCATTACATTAAATTGTTACCTGGTGATAAAGTAAAATTAGAAATGAGTCCTTATGATTTAACCAAGGCTCGTATAACGTATAGATACTAAATCGATAATACCGTAAAGGTTGTGATCGATTGGATTTAGATAATAAAAAAGTACAGATGAAAGTTAGAGCATCAATAAAGAAGAGAAGTGCAGACTGTAAGTTGGTCCGCAGAAAGGGTAGACTTTATGTCATTAACAAAAAGAATCCTAGATTCAAACAAAGACAAGGTTAATTATGGCAAGAATTGCAGGTGTAGACATACCAAAACAGAAAAGAGGAGTGATCTCATTGACTTATATTTACGGAGTAGGTAGAAGTAGATCACAAGAAATTTTAGCAGAGGCTAAAGTAGACGAAAACATCAAAGTACAAGACTGGACAGATGAGCAAATTGGAGCAATCCGTGACGCTGTTGGTACTTATACTATTGAGGGTGAGTTGCGTTCTGAAACACAAATAAACATTAAGCGATTAATGGATATTGGTTGTTACAGAGGTATTCGTCATAGAGCTGGGCTTCCATTAAGAGGCCAGAGAACTAAAAATAACTCTAGGACTAGAAAAGGTAGAAGAAAAACTGTTGCTAATAAGAAAAAGGCAACTAAATAATAAATAGACAATAGTCATTAGTTTTAAACGTTAGACGAATCTGCTCGAAATAGAAATGTTTAGGATTCTAACAACTAAAAACTGACAACTAGAAACTTAATAATATGGCAAAGTCAAGTACTAAAAAACGGAAGGTTATAGTCGATGCTGTTGGAGAAGCGCATATTGCTGCATCGTTCAACAACATTATTATATCTTTAACAAACAAAAAAGGTGATGTTATTTCATGGTCATCAGCTGGTAAAATGGGATTTAGAGGTTCTAAAAAGAACACACCATATGCTGCTCAATTAGCATCGGAGGATGCTGCAGGAGTTGCAAAAGAAGCTGGGCTTAAAAAAGTGAAGGTTTACGTTAAAGGACCAGGTAACGGTAGAGAATCTGCAATACGATCTATACACAACGCAGGTATCGAAGTAACTGAAATTATTGATGTTACACCATTACCACACAACGGTTGCCGCCCTCCAAAAAGAAGAAGAGTATAATTTACCCCTGTAAAGAATGAATATCGGCTATTTAATATAGCTGATATTCATTTTTTTATATGTAAATTTGCAAACTGAAAAATAATTTTCAATAACAAGTATCAACGAGAGATCAACGTTTGTCGAAGGATAAGACTAAGACCTTAATTCACAAACACTCTCATAACAAATTTTATTATGGCAAGATATACTGGTCCTAAAACTAAAATAGCACGAAAATTCGGTGAAGCTATTTTTGGAGATGATAAAGCTTTCGAAAAAAGAAACTATCCTCCGGGTCAACACGGTAACGCAAGACGTCGTGGAAAAAAATCTGAATACGCTGTCCAATTAATGGAGAAACAAAAAGCGAAATATACGTATGGTATATTAGAAAAGCAATTCAGAAACATGTTCAAAAAAGCAACTGCTGCTCAAGGTATTACTGGTGAAGTTTTACTTCAACTTTGTGAATCGCGGTTAGACAACGTTGCTTATAGAATGGGTTTATCCCCTTCAAGAAGTGGTGCTAGACAATTAGTTTCCCACAGACATATTACTGTTAACGGCGAAATCGTAAATATACCATCTTATCAACTTAAGCCTGGTGATGTGGTTGCTGTTAGAGAAAAATCAAAATCTTTAGAAGCTATACAATCATCACTTGCTAATTCAAGTAATGTTTTTGAATGGATGACCTGGAACAATGACACCAAACAAGGTACCTTTGTTTCGGTGCCTGAAAGAATTCAGATTCCAGAAAATATCAACGTGCAGTACATCGTTGAACTTTACTCTAAATAATACATTAATTATATTGGTATTTAGCCAAAGGATTTTTGAGTGGTCTTCATACTCATTAATCGCGCAACTAGATAACAATTAAAACGAAGACAATATGGCAATATTAAATTTTCAGAAGCCCGACAAAGTAATCATGATTGATTCAACTGAGTTTGAAGGCAAATTTGAGTTTAGACCTTTAGAACCAGGTTATGGATTAACGGTTGGTAACGCTCTACGAAGAGTGTTGTTATCATCACTTGAAGGTTTTGCGATTACATCAATTAGAATTGAAGGTGTAGATCATGAATTTTCTACAATAGCTGGTGTGGTTGAAGATGTAACCGAAATGATCTTGAACCTAAAACAAGTTAATTTTAAGCGTCAAATAGATGAAGTAGACAACGAGTCTGTTTCAATTTCGATTTCTGGACAAAATCAAATCACCGCTGGTGATTTCCAGAAGTTTATCTCAGGATTTCAAGTATTAAACAAAGATTTGGTTATCTGTAATTTAGATCCAAAGGTGAGTGTTAATATGGAGATTACTATTGAAAAAGGTAGAGGTTATGTTCCTGCCGAAGAAAATAAAAAAGCGTCTTCACCAATAGGAACGATCTTTACAGATTCCATCTACACGCCTATAAAAAACGTGAAGTACAGCATTGAAAACTTCCGTGTTGAGCAGAAAACAGATTACGAAAAATTGATTTTCGAAATTATTACAGATGGTTCAATCGCACCAAAAGATGCATTGACCGAAGCTGCTAAAATATTAATTCACCACTTCATGTTATTCTCTGATGAGCGTATAACACTTGAAGCTGATGAAATTGCACAAACCGAAACTTATGATGAAGAATCACTTCACATGAGACAGTTATTGAAAACTAAATTAGTCGATATGGACCTGTCAGTACGTGCATTAAATTGTTTGAAAGCTGCAGAAGTTGATACGTTAGGTGACTTAGTATCATTTAATAAAAATGACTTGATGAAGTTCCGTAATTTTGGTAAAAAATCGTTAACAGAGCTTGAAGAGCTTGTTAACGTTAAAGGCCTAAACTTCGGTATGGATTTAGCAAAATACAAATTAGATAAAGATTAATTCAAATTATAATAATCATATTTTGCTCTTCCGGCACTAATCGGGATTTGGAAGCAAGATGATAAATAAAAAGTCATGAGACACGGTAAGAAATTTAACCATTTAGGAAGACAAACTGCTCACAGAAAAGCAATGTTGGCCAATATGGCATGTTCGTTAATCGAACACAAACGTATCAATACAACGGTTGCGAAAGCCAAAGCTTTGAAACAATTCGTTGAGCCTATGATCACAAAATCTAAGGAAGATACAACACACAACAGACGTATCGTCATGTCTAGATTAAGACAAAAAGATGCGGTAATTGAGTTGTTTAGAGACGTTGCAGTTAAAGTAGCCGATCGTCCAGGAGGTTACACTCGTATTATTAAATTAGGTAACCGATTAGGTGATAATGCAGATATGGCAATGATAGAGCTTGTTGATTACAACGAAATCTATAACGCAGGCAAAGTAGAAAAGAAAACGACGAGACGTAGTCGTCGAGGAGGTTCAAAGCCAGCCGCTACTCCAGTTGATACAAAAACAACCAACGAAGAGGAAGAATAAATGTTAATAAGCATTTTATATAAAAAGGATAATCTATTTTAGGTTATCCTTTTTTTTATAGATTTTTGCGTTGCGCTGAGCTTAGTTGAAGCGTAAAATTAGATTGATCATTTGGGCGTTTCTTTTTACTCATACCTGTAAGGTTTTTAAAACCTTACAGGATCGCAAAAAGTCAGGCTTTCACGACTCGCTCTCTGCGAGGAGCTCAAACAAATCGTTCAATCCTTAACGCAGAAAAAGACCTCACAGGTTTCAAAAACCTATGAGGTCTCCACGACAAACAACAACATAAATCGTACAACAAACAACGCAACTCATGAAATACACAAAACGTAAAAAAGCACTCATCTTACTTGCTGACGGAACAATCTTTCATGGAAAATCAATTGGTAAGGAAGGTTCAGCTTTTGGAGAAGTCTGTTTCAATACAGGTACAACGGGCTATCAAGAGATATTTACAGATCCTTCATATTACGGTCAGCTAATGGTCACAACAAATGCCCATATAGGGAACTATGGTACATTAGATGAAGAGTCAGAGTCAGATGCTATTAAAATCTCAGGACTGATCTGTAAAAACTTTAGTTTCAATTATTCACGCGCAGCAGCCGATAAATCGCTGGAAACGTTTTTGAGCGATAACAATCTCATGGCGATTTCAGATGTTGATACAAGGGCTTTAGTAAGCCATATTCGGGATCATGGCGCCATGAATGCCGTTATTTCAACCGAAGTTGATAATATCGAAGGTTTGAAAAAACAATTATCAGACGTTCCAAGTATGGAAGGCTTAGAGCTAGCCTCTAAAGTTTCTACCAAAGAACCCTATTTTTATGGCGATGAAAATGCCACCTATAAAATTTCCGCATTAGATATCGGTATGAAAACAAACATCTTGCGTAATCTAGCAAAACGTGATGCTTACATTAAAGTCTTTCCGTATAATGCAAGTTTTGAAGATATGGAAGCATTTAAACCCGATGGCTACTTTCTATCTAATGGGCCAGGCGATCCAGAACCACTTTCCGAAGCTATTGCATTAACCAAGGAAATCATCAAACGTGATTTACCTTTATTTGGTATTTGTTTGGGGCATCAAGTCATCGCATTGGCCAATGGTATTTCAACCTATAAGATGCACCATGGACACAGAGGAATCAACCATCCAGTTCAAAATTTGGTCACTACCAAAGGGGAAATCACATCTCAAAATCACGGCTTCTCAATCAATAGAGAAGAAACCGAGAGCCATCCCGATATCGAAATCACGCACATGCATTTAAATGATGATACCGTTATGGGCATTAAAATGAAAAGTAAGAACTGTTTTTCAGTGCAATATCATCCAGAAGCGAGTCCTGGACCAAATGATTCTATCTATCTTTTTGACCAGTTTATTGAGAATCTCAAGAAAAATTAATATAATTATGTTAAAGAATTTGATCCTTCTTTGATTTTTCAATGATACGAAAACATTATAGTTGAGATATAATGCAAATCGACATAAAAGATTTACTTAATAGCTTAACTATTTTGTAAATTTGATAACGCAACCTGAAAAACTTTCAACCGTTTTAAATAGAATATATTAAATAACCAACAATTTTATATGAGCATCATAATCAACATTCATGCAAGGCAAATTTTAGATTCAAGAGGTAATCCTACCGTAGAGGTAGATGTCGTTACCGAAAATGGTGTACTGGGTAGAGCGGCAGTGCCTTCTGGTGCTTCAACTGGTGAACACGAGGCTGTTGAGCTAAGAGATGGAGGCAAAGCCTACATGGGTAAAGGTGTCTCTAAAGCCGTTGACAATGTCAATTCTATCATAGGACAAGAATTACTAGGTGAATCCATATTCGATCAAAACCGAATTGATCAATTGATGATTGATTTAGATGGTACTCCAAACAAATCAAAATTAGGTGCCAATGCAATTTTAGGTGTGTCTTTAGCCGTAGCGAAAGCAGCTGCTGCCGAATTAGGAATGCCGTTATACAGATATGTGGGAGGTGTTTCAGCAAATACGCTGCCTGTACCTATGATGAATATCATAAATGGAGGTTCACACAGTGATGCGCCAATCGCATTTCAAGAATTTATGGTCATGCCAGTAAAAGCAAAGAATTTTACACATGCAATGCAAATGGGAACTGAGATTTTTCATAATCTTAAGAAAGTATTACACGACAGAGGTCTGAGTACAGCTGTAGGTGATGAAGGTGGTTTTGCCCCAAATCTTGAAGGAGGAACAGAAGATGCTTTGGAAACTATCGCTAAGGCAGTCGCCAACGCAGGCTATAAATTAGGCGATGATGTTATGATTGCGTTAGATTGTGCTGCGGCAGAATTTTACGTAGATGGCGCATACGACTATACAAAGTTTGAAGGAAGCAATGGTAAAGTACGAACGAGCAAAGAACAAGCAGATTATCTTGCTGAACTTTCAGAGAAGTATCCGATCCTTTCTATTGAAGATGGTATGGACGAGAACGATTGGGACGGTTGGAAATACTTGACCGAAAAAATTGGTGATAAGGTACAGTTAGTTGGTGATGATTTATTTGTGACCAACGTAGAGCGTTTATCTAGAGGGATTGATAACGGAATAGCAAATTCTATTTTGATCAAGGTAAACCAAATTGGGACTTTGACAGAGACGATTTCCGCAGTAAATATGGCGCACAACGCTGGCTATACTTCAGTGATGTCGCATCGTTCGGGAGAAACTGAAGATAACACGATTGCCGATCTAGCGGTTGCTTTAAATACAGGTCAGATTAAGACAGGTTCCGCCTCTCGAAGTGACCGTATGGCAAAATACAATCAATTGTTACGTATTGAGGAGCAATTGGGTAACGTTGCCTACTATCCGCAGGAAAAAGCTTTTAAAATTAAATAAGGCTCATAAAAGCAGTTAAAGTAAAAACCCATTCTTTTATTTGAGTGGGTTTTTTTCATTTAAAACGTATACACCAATCCATTGGTGAGTTCATACTGTGTTTGCGGGACGTTTGAACTCACAGGAAAGGCGTCATAAAAATAATTGAAGTTTGTTTTAAAGGCCAAGTCCTTGTAGATTTCAAACAAAATTGATGTATTGCTAGAAAATCTAAAATCACCAAAGGCTTCTAATTTTGGTTGATAATAACTGGTACTAATGATGCTAATTGTTTTAGTAGGATACATACTGAAGGATAAATAAGCACTCCCTCTAATGTCTTTTTGCACGCGATCGTTAATCACATTTGACGCTTTTTCATATTCATACATGATTAACGTGCCTAAGTAGAATTTGTAATTTTCCTTTTCGCTCAGCTTTATTCTCGGACCAGTACCTAAGAGCCCTCTAAAATCAATTTCTGAAACGGCATCGTACTGGGCTTGAAAAAATGCTTCCCATTTTAAGCGTGGCGACAATCTGCGGTTGTATCTAAAATGCTGTGTGCCTCGATTGACCAAGGAATTTCCCTCTATCTTTTGAAAATTTAGATCATTGACAAAAAGCCATAAATTGGTTTTATCATTGTACTGAATATGCGCTTTATTGGCAATCCTGAGGATATCATTAGTATTTTTGATAAGGGAAACATCCAGACTAATGGAACCCGTCCATTTTGCAGAATCACTTGCCTTTCTCAATGTTTCGATATTCACCACCTGCGAGTATAAGCACATGCTACTAATAAGAAAAACTAAAAGAATGAAATGTTTTGACGATTTCTTTAAGAAAATCATAGTTAAGGTAGTTGAAAAATTAATTTTATTTAAAATAGGTCTAGTATACTTGAACTAAATTTATATTGAGTTTGGTCTGTTAACCAACCTAATCTTATGAAAAATCTGATATTCTTCTTAATTTTTATTGTCGGAAACATAACTATTGGTCAACAACGTATCGCTATTGGTCCAGTGAGCGAAAATACTATTTTATTATATTTTGATGAAGGTGAAAAGGATTTTTCAGACTATACAGGCTTTTACTTTTACGATGTTCGATTTAATGCCTCGGAAATATTAAATACTGAAGACGTTTTCAACTCGTCTAAAAACAGTATTGTATTTCCTAATCCCAACGATGGTATATTTCAGTTAAAAAAATATAGAAGTTAGGTCAAATATTTCGCTAATGACGCGTGGGGAACAGACTGCAACATTGGAGCAAGAGTTGAACGATGATTATGTCTTTATCCGTACGTCTGGTTTGAGCGATGGCGTTTATCTATTGCGTTTAGGTGATAAAAATGTTTCAAAATATCACAAGGTACTAATCAAAAATAGATTATAATTTCTCATTCTTTCCTGACTTAGAATTTCATCATTTTTAGTAGTTCTTGATTATCAAATCTGGTGATACTTCAATTGTTAAAACCTTTATAAAGTGGGTCATTAAATCCTTATATATTTTGTAATTTAGCCTTAGTCAAAAATAAAATAAATTCACAAAATATATGTCAGATAAAGCTACACTAGAAATTAATGGTAAGAAGCACGAATTTCCGTTAGTTACAGGTACCGAAAATGAAATTGCAATTGATATTAAATCACTACGATCTGTTACTGGAGGCGTCATAACGATTGATCCAGGGTATAAAAATACGGGATCTTGTGAAAGTGCAATTACATTTTTAGATGGCGAAAAAGGAATATTAAGATATAGGGGATATTCTATAGAAGAGTTAGCTGAAAAAGCCGATTTTTTAGAAGTCGCCTATTTGTTAATATTTGGTGAACTACCAAATACAGATGAACTTGCTAAGTTTCATTCAGACATCAAAAAGCATTCGGTTGTTGACGATGACATTAAGAAAATTTTAGACGCATTTCCAAAGTCGGCACATCCTATGGGAGTATTAGCCTCCTTAACAAGCGCATTAACGGCTTTCAATCCATCGTCGGTTAACGTAGATTCTGAAGAAGATATGTATAATGCCATTGTTAAGATTCTTGGGAAGTTTCCAATATTAGTAGCCTGGACGATGCGTAAGAAAAAAGGTTTACCGTTTGACTACGGAAATTCCTCTTTAGGTTACGTTGAGAATTTACTGCAAATGATGTTCAAGCAGCCAAACGAAGATTATAAGCAAGATCCTATTTTAGTGAACGCTTTGGATAAATTATTAATCTTACATGCAGATCATGAGCAAAATTGTTCTACATCTACAGTTAGAATTACAGGTTCTTCACACGCTGGATTATTTGTGTCATTATCTGCAGGAATTTCAGCGCTTTGGGGACCTTTACATGGTGGAGCCAACCAAGCTGTTTTAGAAATGTTGGAAGGTATCAAAGACGATGGTGGTGATACCCAAAAGTATATGGCTAAAGCCAAGGATAAAGATGATCCATTCCGTTTGATGGGATTTGGACACCGTGTTTACAAAAACTTTGACCCACGCGCCAAAATTATAAAAGTTGCGGCCGATAATGTGTTGGGACAACTAGGAGTTGAAGATCCAATTTTAGACATAGCCAAAGGTCTGGAAAAAGAGGCTTTGGAAGATCCGTATTTTGTGGATAGAAAATTATATCCTAATGTAGATTTCTACTCAGGTATTATTTACCGAGCCATGGGGATTCCTGTAGAAATGTTTACGGTCATGTTCGCTTTAGGACGTTTGCCAGGATGGATCTCACAATGGAAAGAGATGAGAATGCGTAAAGAGCCAATTGGCCGTCCACGTCAATTGTATATTGGTGAAACACACAGACCATTTAAAGAGATAAGTAAGCGATAATTTATTACCTACGATTTTAAAAACTGTTTAGAGTTAAGCGCTATTCGTTCATTCGAAGTCAAGCGTTAATTTTAGGCAGTTTTTTCTATATTTACATTATGATAATACCTCATATTAAAAATGAAACTGGGCGTTTACGAGCCGTTGTTTTAGGAACAGCTGAAAGTAATGGGCCAACGCCAAATTTAGAAGATGCCTATGATCCTAAATCGGCAGAACATATAAAAGCAGGGACTTATCCTCTGGAAGCTGATATGATATTAGAAATGGAGGCTGTTGCTACGGTATTTAAAAAGTATGACGTCAAAGTGTATCGTCCTAAAATCATAAAAGATTGCAATCAGATTTTCTCTCGGGATATAGGGTTTGTAATTGATAATATCTTTATCAAGGCCAATATATTACCTAATAGGGAAGAAGAGCTGGATGCCATTCAACATGTGATTGATCAAATAGATTCAAATCACGTGTTGCGTCCTCCAGAATCCGTTCACATTGAAGGTGGAGATGTTATTGTCTGGAACGACCATGTATTTATTGGTACCTATCGTGAGCCCGACTATGCAAATTATATTGTCGCTCGCACCAACATGGAAGGCGTGTCCTACATAAAAGCGCTTTTTCCGAAGAAAATAGTTAAGAGTTTTAATTTACGCAAGTCCCAAACTAATCCTAGAGATAATGCCTTACATCTTGATTGTTGTTTTCAGCCTATTGGAAGGGACAAAGCTATTTTACATAAAGAGGGTTTTTTGGTAGATGAAGAATATGACTGGTTATTGAATTTCTTTGGAATTGATAATTGCTTTATTATTTCAAAAGATGAGATGTACGATATGAATAGTAATGTATTTTCGATTTCTGAAGATATCATCATTTCTGAACGTAATTTTAAACGATTGAATAGTTGGCTGCGCAAGCAAGGTTTCACAGTTGAAGAGGTAACTTATGCTGAAATTGCTAAGCAGGAGGGTTTGCTGAGATGCAGTACATTGCCTTTGATAAGGGATTAACACAAGCATCTAATGTATTATACTGATATAGGTTGACCTTTTTTGGTTAAAACTTCCACGTTCAAAAGATTTTTTTTAGCCGTTTAAAAGGTAAAAAACAGTTTGAACTAGGTCTGTTCTTAAATAGTTAGTTCAGGTAAATTTACCTTATTTTTTCGATAGGATTTGTATTTGATGTTTGGATTGAGATGTACTTCGGCTGGTTTTCTTAGATCCAGACTAAAATGTGTTCTTAGTCCTTTACAAATGTATACAGCTAGCTCAGTCATTTTTTGAGCCAGATCTGTGTTCTTAATGGTTTGTTTTAAGCCATATCCATATTTAAGGGTTCTATTGATTCGTTCTGCCACAGCGTTTTCGTAAGGGTCTTATTGCTCGGTCATACTCAATGTAATTCCGTTACTTTCAGCAAATGCTGTGTACTTTGGGTTACAGTATTGAAACCCTCTGTCTGAATGGTGTATAAGCTTTAGATTGGGATATTTTCTATTTTTAATGGCCATTTCAAGCGCATCTTTGCAAAGCGATGTTCTCATGTGGTTATCGAGTTTGTAACCCATAATTTGCTTAGAATAAGCATCAGTAACGATTGCTAAATAATTATGACCGTATTGCGTTTTAATATAGGTGATATCACATACCCATAGTTGTTCTGGTCGAGTCGGAACGTGGTTTTTTACAAGATTTTTATATTTTTTGAACATATGTTTAGAGTTTGTAGTTGTAATGTAATTTTTAGTTTTTGGCACTAGTAAATTATTGAGTCTTAAGAAACGGTAGAATTTGTCTCTACCTATTTTAATATCAGCGTTTATACAGTCTTGTTTAAGCTCGGCATGTACTTTTATCCCACCAGTTTTAGAGCCTACTTCTTAACGGTAGTCTTTCACCATTTTGATTAGTTTTTGATGGTCTAGTTCTTGTTTTTCTTGAGCTTTGAGTCGTTTGTAGTAAGCTTGTTTAGAGATTCCAAGACACTGATAGATCCATTTTGTTTTAAACGGTTTTTCTTTTTTAGTTCTATCTCTTTCGCGAGTGACTTGGGCAAGGACTTTTTTGACATATCGACGCCTGTAATAAGTTCCATACCTGCAATAATATCATGCTGAAAGTCTTTTACAAACTCTAGTTCTTCAATTTTTTCTTTTAGCTTTTTAAGCTCGTTGTTTTTACTCATACCTGTATTTTGTTGTACTAAAGTACTGCATTTTCTTAACCAATAGCTAATGGTAGTTCTGGGAACATCATATTTTTTAGCAGCAAAGTTTGTAGATACTTGACCGTTTAGAATTTGGTCAACGACTAAAAGTTTGGTTTCTAAAGTTGCTTTTTGATAGCTTTTTTTTAGCCAGTGTTCTTTTTTTGTTTTCATAAGTGACTGTAATTAAATGATTAATTTTTAGTCAACCTATTTCAGGAAAGTACACATTCATTATTGTGGCTAACGTGATTGTGTATGATTTCGTTGCGTGTTTAAGCACTAAAGTTAGCAAATAAATCACAGATAGAAAGTCCGCGAGGACTTTCGTAAGTAGGCTAGAACTAGCAATGAATTATACACGGTGTTGTAAGCAGTTTTTATTTCAGTTTTGTTTTCACAAAGTCAATAATTTTCACAAAATTCTCAATACCAATTTCGTTTTCCCCAATTGCCATTATATCGCCTTTTTCTTGGTCTAAAATCAAGAGTAAATTAGATTCTACAATTTTAAAGTCTTTAAATTCAGTCCACTCAATATCTCTTGTTTGTAATTTGTCAATATATTTTAATGAGTTTTCAGTAAACTCAAATATTCCATTACCAAAGTCCGATTCACTTTCAGATAATTTTTCTTTAGTTAATTTTAAATGAGTTTTCTTTAAAGTATTGTATAGTTTAAATTTCGGATATGATTTAATGATGAACCAAGTTCCTAATGCGATAAAGACAATTCCAAGATAAGATTTTCCGATGATTATTGAAATTCCTAGTGAAGTTGATATCAGACCAACAATTAATGATTCTCTAGCATCTTTAAAATAATGTCTATAAATCATTGGAATTATCAACTGTGTTTGATTTAGATAAATTTCCGATTTAAAAGGTATGTCAAATTTCAATTTCAGATGAGTTTTTATTCAAAATTTTCTTTCCACTCAAGCTGTTTTAATTCAGTCAAAGGGTCAATTTCTTTTTGGTATTTATCTTTCCAGTCAATTCCGTTTTTTTTGGTCAAATATTTGTCGATTTCAGCGTTATAAATTTCAATCCCATTTAATTCAGTTCCGCTCACAACACATCCAAATCCGACATTCTTAAACCCATATTTTCGACTTACTTTGTCCATTTCTATTGGTGAAATCATTAATTCGCCAACCAATATTTTGTGAGGTGAATTATTTTCAATATCAGATTTTGCAGTCAGATAGTTAAATCGGTTGAAAAAGCCAAAATTCCATAATCCGATTCCAACTAGAATCAATATTATTCCGCTAAATATGATTGTTTTTCGGGTCATCCTCAAATTGCTTACGACGTGTTGTGTATGATTTCGTTGCGTGTTAAGCAACTAAATTAGTAAATATGAACCGAACCAGTGGACAATCCGAAGGATTTTCCAAGTAGGCTTGCACTAGCAATGAATTATACACGTTGTTGTAAGTAGTTTAATTAATACGCTCTTTTATAAATTCAACTACTTTTATAAAATCTGATTTATCCATTTCTGTCTCGCTTATTACTAGATTTCTTTCCGATACTTTGTTAAATAAAACAATATGTTTTTTATTAATCAATTTAAAATTCACGAATTCAGTCCAATTTATTTTATAACTGTCTTGTTTAATACTACAAATCAAATATTCAAAATTGAATTCAAAAGACCCATAATTTAGAATATTTATGGCTTTACCATATGGTAAATATTCTATATAAACTTTTTTGTATTCTTTATATTTTTCATTCATAAAATAAGCTCCGAAAAAAGAAAAGATCGTAGCGAGTAGAAGAAGACTTCCAAAACCGTTTCCTTGAAGTGAAATTATTACTATAGCAGACGTTAAACAAACCAAACCACTAATTAAAAGTAGCTTTCGAATTGTAAATAAATCATGATCAATATTTGGTACTTTTGATTTCACTTGTTGTCGTTATTCAGACTTGTATTAGATACATAATTACTGAAACAAGAATCACGATAATGATTGTAATTGATATTAGTTTTTTCTTGTTATCAGATTTTAATTTTTCACGAATGTTGTTTTTTACTTTTTTTAATTCAGTTTCAGGTAATTTAGGGAAATCAAATTCAGTTTTTGTATTCGAAGATTTGTAGCTTAGATTCTTTCTATCAAACTTTCCTTGCTGAGAGTCTCTCCTAGCTTTCTTTCTTGCTAGTGTTGCTTTGAATTGGCTTAAACTTCCATGCATTGTTAAAATTTTAAAATTACTTACAACGTAGACCTATATGGAAAGTAGCGTTTAAATGATCACTGCCCTTTAGTGTCTTCTATTGGTTTATAAAGAAACAAAAAATATTGATTAATTACTACACTAGCTATTTTTTATATAGGCTGTTGGGCTTAGTAATTTGGATCAGACCCTTGGAGGATCCTTTACCAAATTCCTTTTTCAAGAATTTGATAAATTACGCAGTCATGACAGGCGCTACATAGGATCATCTGGGCCAGGTTTATGGTTTTAAAATTATTTATTATATCCTTAGATATGGCAAGTCATTTTCAAAGATCTCGTGAAGGATTGTGATATTTCGATAATTCAGGGCTATAAAAGATATATTTTCAGAATAATCACGGGATCACTTGACTTTGTAGAAAATATTCTATATCTTGACACAAGCTTTGTGCGAATCAAAATTCGTATATGAGAGTACAACTCTCAAACGATTTCAATCGCAAAGCTTGAGGCCCGAAATTAGACCAAGGGGTCTATTCCGTACTGCTTTTATAGCCGTGATATTAATCCACAATGCTTTATGATATCAATAAACCTGGGAAGGTCCGAAAGGCTGGCATTATTAAGCCCTAACTTCTCCGTATATGAAACGTAGCGTGTAAAGAGACGCTTTCGTTTCGGATTATACACGAGCCGAATTTTTAAATTTTTCTTTTTATCTTTATTTTACTAAAAGCCAAATTTAAAAATTTGGCGGTCTTCGCAAATACACAAAAACCTTTGGTAAAGACTATAATAGCTATGTTTTATATACATTGTTAGCAAAAGTTTTTATTCCGATTTAATTATTTCAAATCCAATTATATTATCAATAACCTTTCCATAAACTTTCTCCTTTTTAATATCTTTTACGATAGCTTTTTCAAGATTTTTGATTGTTTTTTCAAGGTATTTGTGATTAACTATAAGAATTCTTTCAGCGCTATATCCAATACTTCTTTTTATAGTATCTAAATCAGGTGCAGACCTATTTTCCCATTCTTTTCCAACTAAAACATTATCAATTTCTAGTAATCTTTGTTCCAATTCGGGATGCTCGTCAAACAATTCTTTAGCTTTTGAATCAGCAAAATCTTGTAATTGTGGTCCAGCTCTCTCATTAAGTATAATTGCTTCTTTTAAATCAGAAATGTCATCTAAATCATTAGCTGATGTAAATGAATCTAAATTTAGTTTTGGTTTTATTACTCTAATATCAGCTGTTGTCACAAGAATTCCGCAAGATAAGTCGATATAACGACCATCGGAATATGTGTGTTCTAAAGCACTTTTGTAATCATTTTTCACAAATTCAGGCATTGCAAATCTTAATTGAAAAACACCGTGTTTTGCTCCATTTGTATTTCCATTTCCATCAGCAGTTAATTCAACACCGCTAATACAATAACCTAGACTTTCTTCAAATTTATAAGTTGCATTTGTACCGATTCTAACAGGAACTAAATCTTCCGTTGAGTTTAAGATTCCTATTGGAACGATTTCACTCGGAAAAGGTGAAAACACCCAAGAAGTTCCTGGTTGTCTATATTTACACTCTACAAGAGCTGAAAGGATAATTAGCTTATCTTCTGAATCCAGACACTTATGTGTTCTTAAATCGACTGAAAACTCTTTTAATTCTTTACTTTCATTTGGTCGTATGTATGGGTATTCTCCAAAAATTTCGTGACCTAACGAATTAAATATATTTTAAGTAACATACTCTAAAGGAAGTCCAGTCTTTAAAAGTCCATTTTTCCATTTTTTATTCGTTGACATTTATATTCTTCTTTTTTAATCTCTACCTAGTGCGCTTTATAATTCAGACATTCTAAATCTTAAACCCTCGCTTTCATCTCTAGTCTTTTCTAAATCATTTCTTAAGTACTGAATTTCCATCATCAGAGATTCAATCGTCTCTTTCAGAGAGTTAATTTCATTGGCTAATTGTTGGTTATGCATAAGTTTGGTTTTAAATTTTTGCTAACGGTCTTGTGTATGGTTAGTTGCGTGGTTAAGCAACTAATTTAGCAAATAAATCACAAATAGAATATTCCGCAGGAATGTTCGTAAGTCGGCAGTGACCAAGCAATTAATTATACACGGTGTTGTGAGCCGTTATTTTTTTATTTCAGTCAGTTCTTTTAGAAATTCATTGTTATTCCTCATATCATTTCCGCATCTTCCAAATCTTAAATTTAGAAATTCCGTTTCCTTTTCTATCAGTATGCTTATTCTGTCACACCATTGTGAGGAATATGGTGTCCAAAACCAACCACCAAATTGTTTTTTCCCATTAGCAACAATAATAAAAGGTTTTCCGAATACAGAGATACTTGTTGGTTTTAAAGTTTTAATTTTTTCTTTTCCACTATCGGTTAATTCAATTGTATTTTCAGATTTTGAGTAATATTTTATATCAGTTAAAGCCAGAAAAGGTTCGCTCTCAATTTTATTGTTATTAACATCAATATAGTGCTGGCAAATGGAATCTGGAATTATTGAGTTTTTATTATATTTCCGTTTAAATTTTCTAATTTCACTTTTGTCGAATTCCGTGTAAGAATTTTTATTAGCTCGGAAATCTTTAATGAAATAGATTTCAATTCCGCTATATTTTTTATTTTCAGATTCAGATTGTCCGTTTACAGAAAAGTAAATTCCAAAAATCAGTAAAAGTGTTATTTTGATGTTCATTTTTTTATGGCTCACAACGTCTCTGTATATGGCTCGTAGCGTGCAAATTAAACAATTACTTTCGGATATAGCACGAGCCGAATTTTTAAATTTTACTATTTATCGTTTTTCTCTAAATCGTCAAATTTAAAAATTTGGCGGACTCGCAAATATGCCTTAACTTCGGTTAGGTAACTAATTAGCTATGAGCTATATACGTTGTTGTGCATAGTTATGATATCGCCCAATTTTCCCAATCGACTAAATCTGGTTCATTATTCTGTTCAATTTTTTGCTCAAGAGATTCGATGAATTTAAGTGAATTCGTGACATTATTAAAAATTAAAATACTTTCCTCGTAATTTAAAATTTTGTTGTCGTGTGCAAGACTTTTGTTATTTCTAATGTCATTAAAAGACTCTAAAATATTAATCGAATATCTCAAGATATTTTCGGACATTTTTGATTCCAATAAATCGTTAGAAACTAAAAACTTTATGTATTTTCCGTAAATAGCATTTAAAGATTCTTCTTTCTTTAATTCAATTTGATGTTTAGCACATAATTGTCTTACAAATTTCATTAGATAGGTGTGAAGCCTGTCTAAAGCAACTTCTGGTTCATCTTTATCGATACTTTCTTTAATCGATTTAGCAAGTAAGCTAAAATCTCTATCGTCTTCAACTTCTTTTATCGTATCAATTTCTTCAACTATAGTTTCTTCTTTTAGTCGGCTCGCAACTTTTAAGCACTCTTTGTATATAGATTCATTTTTTTCAAAGTCAAAACCATATTCTTTTGCCATTGCTTTTACGTGCCAATAATCTAAAAGTGCGGATATTAGTTGTCCAACTTTATAGCTTGGTTCTTCTTTTATAAATGCTCGTAATCTATTTGCTTTTGAACCACTATCGTAAAAGTACTTTTCGCTGTAAATATTCACTTTTACACTATCATAAATAAATTGCTCAAAGGTTCGATTTGAAAAGTCCATAACATAACCTGTCGGCATATCAAATAGCTTTTCAATCGTAAATTTTTCTTTGTAGTTTAATTCTGCCACAATGTTTTGTATTATACTGATATAGGTTGACCTTTTTTTGTTACTATTTATACGTTCAAAAGATTTTTTTTAAGCCGTTTAGAAGGCAAAAAAATAGTTTGAACTAGGTCTGTTCTTAGATCTTAAGTTCAGGTAAATTTACCTTATTTTTTCGATATGACTTGTATTTGATGTTTGGATTAAAATGCACTTCAGCGGGTTTTCTTAGATCCAAACTAAAATGAGTTCTTAGGTTGTTATAGATATCTACAGCTTGTTCAGTCATTTTTTTGGCTAATTCAGTGTTCTTAATGGTTCTATTTAATCCATATTCATATTTCAAGGTTCTATTAATCCGTTCAGCCAGGGCGTTTTCATATGGGTCGTACTGTTCGGTCATACTCAATGTAATTCCGTTACCTTCAGCAAATGCTGTGTACTTTGGGTTACAGTATTGAAACCCTCTGTCTGAATGGTGTATAAGCTTTAGATTGGGATATTTTCTATTTTTAATGGCCATTTCAAGCGCATCTTTGCAAAGCGATGTTCTCATGTGGTTATCGAGTTTGTAACCCATAATTTGCTTAGAATAAGCATCAGTAACGATTGCTAAATAATTATGGCCGTATTGCGTTTTAATATAGGTGATATCACATACCCATAGTTGTTCTGGTCGAGTCGGAACGTGGTTTTTTACAAGGTTTTTATATTTTTTGAACATATGTTTAGAGTTTGTAGTCGTAATGTAATTTTTAGTTTTTGGCACTAGTAAATTATTGAGTCTTAAGAAACGGTAGAATTTGTCTCTACCTATTTTAATATCAGCGTTTATACAGTCTTGTTTAAGCTCGGCATGTAGTTTTATCCCACCAGTTTTAGAGCCTACTTCTTTACGGTAGTCTTTCACCATTTTGATTAGTTTTTGATGGTCTAGTTCTTGTTTTTCTTGAGCTTTGAGTCGTTTGTAGTAAGCTTGTTTAGAGATTCCAAGACACTGATAGATCCATTTTGTTTTAAACGGTTTTTCTTTTTTAGTTCTATCTCTCTCGCGAGTGACTTGGGCAAGGACTTTTTTGACATATCGACGCCTGTAATAAGTTCCATACCTGCAATAATATCTTGCTGAAAGTCTTTTACAAACTCTAGTTCTTCAATTTTTTCTTTTAGCTTTTTAAGCTCGTCGTTTTTACTCATACCTGTATTTTGTTGTACTAAAGTACTGTATTTTCTTAACCAATAGCTAATGGTAGTTCTGGGAACATCATATTTTTTAGCAGCAAAGTTTGTAGATACTTGACCGTTTAGAATTTGGTCAACGACTAAAAGTTTGGTTTCTAAAGTTGCTTTTTGATAGCTTTTTTTTAGCCAGTGTTCTTTTTTTGTTTTCATAAGTGACTGTAATTAAATGATTAATTTTTAGTCAACCTATTTCAGGAAAGTACATTTTCATAATTGTGGGCAACGTGATTGTGTATGATTTCGTTGCCTAGTAACGAAGTTAACAAAAAGGGACGAACCTGAGGGAAATTCAGAGAATTTTCCGATTGGCACTTACATACTCTAGCAATGAATTATACACGGTGTTGTGTGTAGTTATTTAATTTATTCCAATCCAGTTATCCAATTTATATTCTTCTATTGAGCGCCAATTATCTAATTCACTTTTTCCTGTTATATCGATAAGGTTTGGTAAAGAATTTAAAATATCTATTAATTTTTCTGAAACTTTATCTTTCTTTATTGAATTATTTATGTAATTAAATGTGCCAAAAAATCTAACACTATTCTTTTGAGATAAAGTAACAAATTCTTTTAGTCTTTCTTCTTGTTCACTTATTGCTGATTCAAGTAAATTAAAAATAAAATTGTCAAGAGGTAATTTATTCAATATTTTAAAAATAAATTTTTCTTCAAAAATTTTGAAAATATCATCTTTGTGTCCAGTCTGCTGAAATAACTCAAAATGTTGAACTATAAACTCAATTAATTCATTTTCTCGGTCAAGTAAACTATAACTATTAATTAGAATTGACCACAGTTTATTTGCATATGTAAGATTGCAAGTGCATTTAGCTGTATTATACAATAACGTTTTAGTTAATAATTGTTTATTGGTAACATTTGTACAAAGGTCCAACCATATTTCTTCCCAATCATTCCTTTCATTACCAAAACCATTAACACCATGACCCAAAAACTCTTGAAGACAAATATCAAAACCAGTATTATTTTCATTCTTTAAAATAATCCTAATGATTTTCTCCCAAAATTCGCGGTTGTGATGGTGTACAGCAAGCCACCACAATGGTTGAGGAAAACCACAATACACATTTAAGCAATCCTTTATTAGTTGCTTAGGAAAAAGCATATAAATTTCATTTATATTTTTAGTGTCTAACTTATTAATTCCTAATATTGATTGAGTTAACTCTATTGGTGGCGAAGAGTATGAATTTAGAATTACAGCTTTTATCCATCTTGAATCTATTCTGTCACTATTAGTCAACTTTATTATTTCTTCTTTCTCGCTTTTGTGCAAATCTGCCCAATGTTCAATTATCCATTTTAGATTCGATAATAAAAAACTGGTATCTTTGTAAATAACCAATTTTGAAAAAATATCTTTTCTGATTTTATAATCATTTTTGGTTAATTTCATTAAATTATCAGCAATAGCCATTTCAAATTCATCAAGAATTTTATTGTTTTTTATTTGATAATCAATTCTTTTATACCAAGAATTTAATACATTAATCCCTTTTTCTAAATTTAAATATTTTAAGGATTCATCCATTGTTGAACCAAAACGAGCAGAGTTTACATGCACTCCCAGTGGAACAGCTTCCATGCAAATTGGGTACAATTCGCCCCAAATATCCCATAGCTCCTTTTTTTGAGAATCATTAAATTCTCTTCTTAGAATTGATTCATGCCCATAATCAATGGAATATGTTGATATTAAACTAAATGCTCTAATGGCAACTTGTTTTTTACTAATTGAAATACATACTAATTTTAAGATAATTTCTTTAATTTCTTTTGTAAAGAAAAACCAGTTAAGTAAAGAAGCTCTTATAGCACTAAAAATGACTGTTGGGTGTTCATCATTAAAAAGTTCATTTATAGAGTTACTATTTAAGATATTAGGTCTTTTGAAAATTTCATAAATCACTCTTTCTCTAATAAAAGCTTCATTAAATTGAAGAAGCAAACGTAGTTTTTCAAACGAAATATTATCTTTCTTCTTTAATGTGTCCAAATAAATCCAAGCATCATGTTTGTTTGGTAAGACATTATCTGATAATTGCTTTTCTACCTTATTTATAATAGTTAAATCTATTTTATCGAATAGCTTAGAAAAACCACTTTCATTAGAAATAAATGGTGTGTTGTTTTGCCAATGAATATAAGAACTACTTGTTCCACCATTTTGAATTTTCCAAATTAAATTATTGTAATATTCTTCATCTAAATCAAGAATATAATTCATTAAAAATATTATAGAATTATCTTCAACAGAAGGAAAAATAGAATTCAAACCTAAAAATGCAATTTCGAATATTTCATTTTTAAAGTCTTCCCTTATTTTATCGTGAATAAAAGAGTAATTTTTTGATGCTTGATATGCTGTTGAAGTATTCAAACATGCTAGACATTTTTTATAAATCTGCAGTTTTTCTTTTTGCTTTAAAGAACCTCTTTCAAAAAAAAGATATCTTCCGGCTTCATAATAGTTTGGATGAGTTAATATAAGAGTATCATTAACAATATAAATAAATCCTCTTTCTTCCAAATAGTTTAGAGCATTTAAGGTATCTTGATTAAGAGATGTATTTGTAGGATATTTAGGAAAAAGAGGTGATTTGTTATCATTGAAACTACTAGTAAAGACTTCCTTATTTGTAATTGAAACAAGTTCTATAGAATCAGAGAGTATATAAGCCAAATCTGAAAGTAATAATTTGTGAATAGTGTTAGAACAAATGCTAATATATGAGAGAATATCTGCTGATAAATGATTCGATTTTTTTAAATTTTCTGCTATTTCTTTTGAATCTCTTCTTGCAATATGCTCTAAGTCACTAAATTTTTTGTTTGTTAGACGCGTAACCTCTTCATTGGCCAGATAGTTTAATTGACCTATTTGTAATAAACTATCGTCTTTGGTCTCTAAAATTCCATTACTTACGATATCTATTATTTCTTTAGGTATAGATTGTTCTAGAGAAATTATTTTCCAAAATGAATTTACTATTTCATTATTTTTAATTGTTAAATCAAACCAATCAGTATTTTTGATTTTGCAATCTGTAATGCTTTTAGTATCAAATTGATTATATAATAATTCTAAGCGAGAAGAAACAATTAAATAATGATGTTTTTCTTTATTCGAAAGTACTTCTGTTAAGCTACGTAGGACATCAATGTGGTTTTCTTTCAATGTAATATGACCAAAAGGGTCTTCTAAGATTGCAATCTTATTGTCTGAAGTATTTGAATTGAGAAAACGCTTTAACTCTGAAATATTATCATGAATTTGATAATCATATCCTAAATTGACAAAATGATTAGATATTGTTTTTGCTAACTCAGTCTTTCCACATTGAGAAGTTCCTGTTAAAAGTAATATGCCTTTCTCTTCAATTCTTTTAATTAAATTTGGTTCTTCTAGTCTTGTTTTATAGTGAGTATCAATTATTGGTGTTCCAATTTTATTTGATTTAATACTTTCCATAATATTCAAGAAAATATCATTGCCAGTATTTCTACCAATTTTGACAATTTCAAGTAGCTCTAAATAGACAATACTTACTCTAGATTGGGCAATAGTATATTTATTATTTAGAATTGATATTATGTGGTTATCTACTTTTTCATCTGTAAATTCTTCAAGAATTTGACAATTTTTAAGGATAGATTTTAATTCAGCTTTTGTCTTAAAAATATTGGATTGTTGATTACAAAAAGATTCTCGTTCTTTCATTAAAGTTGTATTACCGAACTTTTGATTCTTTAGAACTTTTTTAAATTCTTCAAAAAATTCTGTCGAAATTGAAATAGAATTTTGAGTAATTAAATTTTGTAAAGACGTTCTAAATTTCACTGTACTATCAGAACATCTTGAATGTGTTATAAATAATGCGGAACATTTATTATCAATTATTTTTTGCAGTAAATTGTTGTCTGATTTTCTTTCTTGAAAATGACTTAGCCAATTAATTATTTTTGGAATATCAATAAGATTGTTTTCTCTTTTTACTTGTATTTCAATATTCTGCTTAATGCCTTTGTTTTCAATTACTAACAATGCATCTTCACTACCTTCAATCTCAACAAATAAATTGATTTTGTCAGCATTAGAAAGCAATGCTATCAAAAGCGTAACTTTATATTGATATTCATAACCTTTAACGCCATCAATCGAGATACTCATGTTTTTCTTTTTAATTTATGGCGAACTGTTTCAGGAAAGTTCGGATTTTTAATTACACACAACGTTGTGTGTATGAAAAGTTGCGGGTAAATGAACGAGGATTTTCCGTTAGGAAAGTCCGCCATTACAAATACACAACTTCTTTTTGTCAAGCTCAAGATAAGCAATTTTTTATACACGTTGTTACAAAATGTAGCATTGACTTTCTCTCATTTACCAAACTAAAGACCAGTTTAGATGATAGTATTTTCAATGTCACAATTTTGCTGTGAATTAATTTGCGCCCAATAGTATTGTTGAATTCTGCATTTCAGTTCGACACGGGATATTGCACAATTGATTGGTCAAGTTCTGATTTGAATCTTATTATCAAAGCACAATTTGTGATCAATCAATCGATTCTCCAGGTCTTTTCAGTTTTATGGAGTTATTGATTTCATTACCCAGCTCCGTATGATTCGGTCGTTTTTGTCCAGTCGAGCAGAAGTATTCATTTACAGAACGATTTTTCCGCCCAGTTTTTCAATATCGCGACTATTTCTAGTCTAAGATTAGCAAGAGTAAAAATCAATCTGTTGATTCTCCAGTGCTTTCTAGATTTTATATGGGGTTTTTGGTCTCAGTACCCAGTTTCGTAAGATTCGGTCATTCTTTTTCAGTCGAGCAGGAGTATTCTTTTACAGAACAATTTTTCCGCCCAGTTTTTTCAATATCGCATTTTACCAATAAAAATCTGACGAGAATAGAGATTTTTATATAACTTTCTAAACAGCCCAATTAATGACATCGCAACGATTCCTCGAAGTTGTTGTCCGCTATTTTTTGTAACGTCTCTGTATATGGCTCGTAGCGTGCAAGTTAAACAATTACTTTCGGATGAAGCACGAGCCGAATTTTTTAATTTTCTTATTACCTTTTCTTTTCAATAAGCCAAATTAAAAAATTTGGCGGACTTTGCAAATATGTCTTAACTTTGGGTTAAGCAACTAACAAGCTATGAGCTATATACGTTGTTGCCCACAGTATTTTATTCAGTCAGGAATTTGGTTGTATAATTAATTACAAAGTCAGAAATAAATGACTTTACAAACGTATCATCATTTGATTCATCAGTTTCTTTAAATTCTGCATATAATTTTCTGTATTCTTCTGTTTTTTCGAAAACCTCAAATTGACGTTTTTTAAATTTTACAAATTCTTTATTATCATATTTTCTTGCCTCATTAAATGTTCCGTTTTCAATTTCGAGAAGCCAATACTTGCTGTATGTCGATGCGTAACCTTGATGAACATATTCAACCATTTTTCCGTGTGGTAAAATTAGAATTCCACTAAACCAATCGATTTTGACTTTGTCTTGTCTTGGAAAATACATTCTGTAAATTGAAACCCATTTTTGTTGATAATTCCCGTCTTCATCAGTATAACTACCGATAGGTCTTTTCATATCGGTTAAATATAATTCATTATCGATTATCTCAAAATAGCCAACATAACCGCGCCAAAGAGCTGTCGATACCATATCTGGTCTATTTTCGGGATTTTTGTCAAAGTATGGTTCGAGAGGATTTGAATTCAAATTATATTCAGTTCCGTTGTACGTTATTTTATCGGGATATTGAGCCGTAACAATATTTTCGGCATTAGAAATGCCGAATGAACACATTATTAATATTAGGATGAGAGTTTTTTTCATATTGTGGGCAACTGTTTTGTGTATGATTAGTTGCGTGTTTTAAGCACTAAAGTTAGCAAATAAAAACCGAATAGAAAGTCCGCAATGACTTTCGTAAGTAGTCTAAAACCAAGCAATTAATTATACACGGTGTTGGCAAATCGTATTTTTTTATTCAAACAGTTTATTTTCGTTTTCAATTTCTCTTTTTCCATCTTCTGTGAAATACATTGTTTTACAAGAAGGACAAAATAGATAGAATTCATAATAATATGATTGATTTGCTTTAATTTTTTTCTTTTTCGGTGATTTCTTAATTACAGGTTCTCCACATTTCCGACATTCATCTCCTACGTTTTCTATTTTTACCTTACTTTTTTGGTTAAACGTTGTATTCGCAGATGAACTTTGGTCATTATCAACTTCATTAGGTTCATATCCAACGTCCTCGATAAGTTCATTTGAGTTTATTCCGTTATTTGCGAGCGTATCACATCGCTCATTTTCTGTATGTCCTGAATGACCTTTAACCCAATTAAATTCAACATTATGTTCGGATATTGCATTTAATAATCTGTCCCATAAATCACTATTTATTGCAGGAACATTCTTTTTTCTTTTCCATCCGTTTTTTTTCCACTTTTCAGCCCAACCTTTTGTTATTCCGTTAATCACATATTTGGAATCTGTAAAAACTTGAACATTAGATTTGGTCTTTAATTGTTCAAGTCCGAAAATCACTCCCATTAATTCCATTCGGTTATTGGTAGTTAATTCATAACCTTTAAAAAAATCCTTTTGTTTTCCTTTATACGATAATATCACTCCAAAACCACCTTTTCCTGGGTTCGGTTCGGCACCTCCATCAGAAAAGAGTTCAATATCTGGAATTTCAGCCCATTCTTTCATCGGTTTTGGTATATGTTTGCCAACGGTATGTGTATGATTTCGTTGCGTTTATAGTCAACTAAAATAGTAAATAAAAACGGAACGTTGGAATGCGAAGTTTTTCCAAATAGACAAAGACCTAGCAATGAATCATACACGTTGTTATTTACAGTGCCGCCAACACTGAGTGATCACCACAGATATGCGAATGAGATTGGAACAATTAAAAACGCGAAAAGCTAAACCTTAGTTTTGCTTTTACCGCTTAAACGGCAAAAAGGGTTTTTTTAAACGCTTTGCAGCTTTTTTCGATGGAGTAGGAAATTCCGCAACGGTGAAAAGTTCCATGTATATTGAAATATGGGCATTAATCGATTTATCACCTTTTATGATTGATCAGGTTAGGAGTGATCACACCTTGCTATTTTATTCCGCAATATTTGAGATATCCATAGCTTGGATTAATTGTATAGTTAGAAGATATAGTCTTGAATTGTAAATTCCCGCAATATTGGTCATATTCATAAACTGAGGAAGTTATAAAGCTGGAAGGGGTAGTCTTGAATTGACAATTAATATTCCGCATTTGAGTAAGAAACAATCTTGGACTTAAACGGACTGAAATTTAAAATTCTGACTGAATTATCAATAAACATAGGAATTTCGGCGGTATTGTTTATAACGTCTCTGTATATGGCTCGTAGCGTGCAAATTAAACAATTACTTTCGGATGAAGCACGAGCCGAATTTTTAAATTTTTCTTATTATCTTTTTTTACTAATAAGCCAAATTTAAAAATTTGGCGGACTGGCAAATATACCTTAACTTCGATTAAGCAATTACCTAGCTATGAGCTATATACGTTGTTAGGCACTGGGCTTTACGCTTGCTTTTCCGTCTTTCCTTTCAAAATATTTTACAATTTCCTCGGGACTTAAATTTATAATTTCCTTTGAAATTCGGTCTCTTTGTTCGCGCATAAATTTTACGGCATCAAAAGTCTTTTTAGTGTCTTTCTGTTTAGTTTTCATAATTCATTAATTCTCTAGGTGAACGAATATCTATTGGTTTATATCCTTCTGCTGTATTCACAGAATTATAGCCAACTATTCTGACAACGTTTACAATGTGTTTAAAATTCCAGCTTATTAAAATATTCGCATTATGTTTAGTTGCTAAAGCAATATGTAAACAGTCGGCAAAGGACGTTGCTCCGACAACTCCTTCCTCAATATATTTCTTCGCTAAATTCGCTGTTTCTATATCGGATTTAACATATTCAGTAGAATCTTTGGGAAGCAGTTTTGTTGTCGCTTTAATTCTTTCAGGCGCATTTTCTAATTCCTGTTCCGTTACATTCGAGTGAATAATTTCAAATTCAGAATTTTTTATTCTCTCAAATAGCGGTTCGGTAAACTCCTTAAATTCTTCGTCGTACAATCCGCCGAAAACTGAAGTATCCAAATATATTCGCTGTTTTTTCATATTATAAATTTACGAAATTTAGCGAGATGTTCAATGTGTGCAGGATTTTTTTCGCCTTGTGCCTAACGTTGTTGTATAAGATTAGTTGCGTGTTTTAAGCATTGAATTTAGTAAATAAAACACAAACCAAGAAAGTCCGTTTTGACTTTCGTAAATAAGCTAAAAGCCAGCAATTAATTTTATACGGTGTTGGCAACTGGCTTTTTCCATTTAGTTATTTTCTTAAAAATTATTCCGCTAATAAATGTCGATATTATTGTTAAGAATAAAATCATTCTATAATTCACATTATTAAAATGAAAATTTATTATTTCTCCTTCAATTCTGGGTTGTGTTATTATAATATTTAAATATATACTTTCGATAAAGCAATAAAAACAGAAAAATAGCGGAACTAAAATCAGATAGAATAAAATTAGCGATAATATTTTCTTTAATGAATTGATTTTTAAATATGTAAAATAAAAACCGAATGGAATTAAAGTCAGAATGAAAGCAATGTCTGTTTCAAAAAGTCTGAATTCTTTTCCGCCATAAAAATCAAGTTTATAATTAGCAAAATATTTGACTAAATTTCGTGTCAAATTTCGATAATCCATTTCATATTTCATTCCGATAATAAAAGTCAGAATTACGATAATTATTAATGAAATCAGTTTTTGTTTTTTTGATAGCATTTTTAATCTGTAATTTCTACTAATTCTAAATCTTTAATAACTTGATTAATATCAAATTCAAAGCCTTTTGGTATATTCACAGTTGCTATACTTCCAAAGTCAACTTGCCAAAATCCGCCTCTTTTGGTTAATTCATCTCCAAGCATTCGATAATCAGATTCTTTGTAGTTTGGTGTTAAGCTAAATCTCCGAGTAATGAATTCCGATTTCTTGAGAATTTTCACAACTTCGTGTTTGTTTTCAGAGTTAATTTTGGTTTCAAATTCCGCACCTAAAGTCAATTGATTATTAAACAAATCATTGTCAATCATCCGAAATTGGTTTTCATTTATTTGTTCAACGCAAAGAGTAGTCGCTACTTTTTCTTTTTTGTCATAAACTTCAATTTCGACTTCTTTCATTTTTCAGCGTTCTGATTTTTGCTTGTTGCCAACGTCTCTGTATATGGCTCGTAGCGTGCAAATTAAACAATTAGTTTCGGATTGAGCACGAGCCGAATTTTTAAATTTTTCTTATTATCTTTTTTTACTAATAAGCCAAATTTAAAAATTTGGCGGACTCGCAAATATACCTTAACTTCGATTAAGCAACTACCTATCTATGAGCTATATACGTTGTTACCACACGTTTTTCTGCGTTAAAATGGTAAATCATCATCGTCATCTTCTTCTATAATTTTATTCGAAACTGCATTATTATTTGAATTTTCCTCTATACAAGATTTGCAAGATTTAAATCCTAATTGTTCAAGTAAATTTCCTTCAAATTTTAAATCTGGATTATGTAAAACTCGATAATATTCAATTAATAACTCTTTAATTGGCTTTTTAAAATGAACGTCATATTGTTTAAGGAATTTCTTTATTGCTAAATCTGAAAATCTTGTATCATTGTTATTAATATCGTTGTCAGAATATGCTAAAAATGTATATTTCTGAAATCTACGAATTATATCCTTTTTCTCATTGTCAGAATTATTGAAATATTGTCCTGCTTTACTAATATATTTATCTATTCTAATTTCAAGTTCTTGTAAATTTAAGTTGTCAATAACTTCTACACCTGAATTATCATAATCAATCGCTTTTGGATTTACTTGAATTTTAAATGCACTAAATATTCTCGCAACAAAAACATCTGGTTTATCTAATAAATATTGATTTTCTTTAAACCAACTTCTGAATTTTATAACTTCCTCTTTTCCTCTTTCTTTAATAGCCTCTGGAATTTCAAAATTTCTAAAGTTCGAATTTAGTCTTGTACAATCGTGTTTTGAATGATAAGCTGGTTTTCCTCCTTCAAACACATATTTAAATTTGTCTTTGTTCTCAATTGGCACATAGTACTCACGAATGAAATTTTCTGGGTCTCTTAAAAGTTCTTTTAGTCCAAGTAGATTATTCTTCTCGTAATAGCTGAAAAAGTAAATCGGTTTTTTGTAAACATTTCCATTCAGATTTCCAATTTTTTTAAAATCAATACTTGCTATTATTCGAAGAGAATTTGATTTTGTTAAATATGCCATTCGTTTTTTTCAAATGTGTGGTAACGGAATTGTGTATGATTTCGTTGCGTGTTTCAGCAACTAATTTAGCAAATACAAACCGAATAGAAAATCTGCGAGGATTTTCGTAAGTAGGCGAGTAATAGCAATGAATTATACACGGTGTTGTGAGCAGTTTTTTATATTTCAGTTATTAATTTATCAAATATTTCGAAATGGTGCTTTTCAGTTCTCATTTCGATTTTCAATTTGTCATTCCGATGGTCAATTTTATATATTTCTCCGGAGAGAAAAAGACTTTTTAATATTTCGTTCAGTTTAGAAATCAGTTGTGTTTTGCTATTTTTCGTTTCCAAGATATATTTGCTAGAAAAATCCAAGTCAGATAAAGATTTGTTTACAATTTTTTTTATAAAATCAGTTCGTGATTTTTTTCGGATTTGAAATTCAGCGTTGTGAGTTCCTTTTCTTTCTGTTTCCCATTCTGCCATAACTAACAGACTTTGATATTTAGATGATAACAATAAATTACCACTTGTAAAAGTTGCCTTCTTATACATCAAATTCCAATTTTTTGGTGAGTTTATTTTTCCGAAAATTTGATAAGACCAAGCGTTGTATTTTCCTTTTACTTTTCCATTTTTATTAGCAATGTAATTTTCAAAATCAGCACAAAAATCTTCATTTATTTTATAAAATGGTGAAGTCATTTCATCAGAAGAAGCATTTGGTTTTATTTTCATATGTTGATTTTCGGTAATTGCTCACAACGGATTTGTATAAGAATAGTAGGGCGGAAAAAAGGCAACAACCATTCGGTTAAACACAAGCCGAATTTTTAAATTTTTCTTATTATCTTTTCTTTATCAATAAGCCAAATTTAAAAATTTGGCGACCTTCCAAAAATGCCATTGCCATTGGGTTAAGTAGTCATTGCCCTATTATTTTTATACGTTGTTGTGCATAGTTATTTTTCCACTTTTTCAAGTACGCTAATCGTATTATCAATATACTTTCTTGCTGGTCCAGATGAGGATTTTTTGAAAAGATTAATTTTATCTTTCACGTCTTGAAAATCAAAATCTTCTGTATCTTTTTGCTTAATAATTTTAAACCAATTTAAGTTTGTATGAGTTAGACTACCACATTTTAAAGGTGTTTTTTCTTCAAATAAGATTTTATCAATTCTATTTAAATCTTTTTCGTTTTCTAATTTTGATATATATTCATCAATGCTGTTGTGAGCAACTACCCCCATATAATTAACATCTTCCTCCATTAAATAGGCATCAATAATTGGTTGTCCAAAATATATTTGCTCTGTTTTATTTAGACTAACTTCTCCATAAGCTAATGCGCCTTTTAATGGTATTTGTTTATTAAAAGCTCCAGTAAATAGCCAGCGTGTTGCTAAAAGGAAGTAGTTGAAATTATCTATATTATCATTCTTAGAAAATATCACAATAGAATCAGAAAAACTAACCACGTAAACCTCTGCATCGCCAACTTCTTTCAAATCAGCACCTTCTTCGATAAGTTTTTTACTTTTTGATATCTGATTTAAAATTTGATAAATTTCGTCGTGAGATTTTCTCATTACTAAATCTTTAAATCCTAAAATATCCAAGAATGCTACAAACCTTCTATCTGTAGGTTTCCAATTTGTTTTTTCAGATTTTTTCTTGGCCATTTTTTATTTTTAATTATGCACAACGTCTCTGTATATGGCTCGTAGCGTGCAAATTAAACAATTAGTTTCGGATTGAGCACGAGCCGAATTTTTAAATTTTTCTTATTACCTTTTTTTATCAATAAGCCAAATTTAAAAATTTGGCGGACACGCAAATATACCTTAACTTTGATTATCAACTGTCTAGCTATGAGCTATATACGTTGTTACCCAACGTTTTTTCTTTTCAGCAATATCTCAACAGCTTTCACGGCCTCTTTTTGATAACCTTTTCTATTATCTAAAATTTCTAATAATTGTTTTTCATTTTTTGTTTTAAATTTTTCGATAAATTGTTCTGTTAAGGTTTTTTCCTTTTCTAATCTTTTATTTAGGTTTATAGCTTGTTTCTTATCATTCTTTTTAATGTAAGGATAAAATCTAAATCTATATTTAGTTTTTGAATATTTAGGCGATTCGTGAAGGAAATCGTGAAGAAGATTAGTTAAGTAGTACCTATCTCCGTTTTTGAACTGTAAATCCCAATATCCAAAATCCGATATTAACATCGGTAATCTTGAGCCTCTATCGATAGCATTTTTGTAATAAATTCCTAAATGGTATGTAGATTTTTTAATTTCTTTTCTTAAATATTGTTTTTCGTTTCCGTCTTTTGTTATAATTATTTTTTCTTCTTCAAAGTCCAATGTAAATTTCGTGTTTTTATTTTCACGATAATAATTAAGATAAATAACAATTGCTGGGATATTTGTTATAATTGTAAACGCTATCAACATCCAAATCATAAATTCCACGAAAACAAATTCCGTTCCGTTTCTCCACTTAAAATAAATTGGAAATAAAACTATCAGCAATAAAGTCACTATTAGATTGTCCAAAATCAATCTTCTCAAAAGTTTATGCTGTATTTCGTAGTGTTTTTTCAAATGTTGGGTAACGTTGTTGTGTATGGTTAGTTGCGTGGTTAAGCACCTAATTTAGCAAATAAATCACAGATAGAATATTCCGCAGGAATGTTCGTAAGTCGACAGTGACCTAGCAATTAATTATACACGGTGTTGTGCTTTCGTTATTCACACTTTTTGTCTTTTAATAGTTCTATGGGTTCTTGTATTTCTTGCTTTAAATTAGAAAAATGTTGTTTCTGCCTAATTTGCATACCCAAAATAAAAACAAGATTATCTTGAAATTTTATGAATATTGGGTGAGTAGGGTCGTTTGTCCAATTAATTTTCGGCAAGAAGGCAATATGTTCCTTATCAAGTTCTCGTTTTATATATTCAATATCTTGATACCCTAATTCAGTTATAAGCTCAAAATCCGTATATCTTTTAATAATTTCATTCCGGTTTTCTTTTAGAAGATTTAAAGAGTTGTTCAAAAATATACTGTGCTCAATCAGTCTGTTCTTTAATTTAATATCTGTTAATAGTTTTAATTGTCCCGAAGATGTTAAATCTTCAAAAGTAATGTTACTAGGTACAGAAACATCTTGTCTTAAAGCAACTACAAATTTATTCAGGATTGTACTTCTATCATTTGGTATGTTGTTTAAATCTTTTATAAGCTCTTTGGTCAGTTTTATTCTGTCGGTTGTCAGCTTATAATTTTCATCAATTATCTTCTCATTGAGTTCAAGGTCATCTAAAATTCTACAGTAATAATCAGCTTCAGTAATCTTATTTTTTCTGTTTTCATTCCAATTGTTAATCTGAAGAGCAATTATAATTCCAATAACAACTAGTACAATTTCTCCAATAGCATATTTCAAATACTTTCCAGTTTTGTTTTCCATAAGCAAGTTTTGGCGAATTTTTCTAAAGAATTTTATCATTGGTTAGCGGTTTCTGATAATGAAGCACAACGTTGTGTGTATGAAAAGTTGCGGGTAAATGAACGAGGATTTTCCGTTAGGAAAGTCCGCCATTACAAATACACAACTTCTTTTTGTCAAGCTCAAGATAAGCAATTTTTTATACACGTTGTTACAAAATGTAGCATTGACTTTCTCTCATTTACCAAACTAAAGACCAGTTTAGATGATAGTATTTTCAATGTCACAATTTTGCTGTGAATTAATTTGCGCCCAATAGTATTGTTGAATTCTGCATTTCAGTTCGACACGGGATATTGCACAATTGATTGGTCAAGTTCTGATTTGAATCTTATTATCAAAGCACAATTTGTGATCAATCAATCGATTCTCCAGGTCTTTTCAGTTTTATGGAGTTATTGATTTCATTACCCAGCTCCGTATGATTCGGTCGTTTTTGTCCAGTCGAGCAGAAGTATTCATTTACAGAACGATTTTTCCGCCCAGTTTTTCAATATCGCGACTATTTCTAGTCTAAGATTAGCAAGAGTAAAAATCAATCTGTTGATTCTCCAGTGCTTTCTAGATTTTATATGGGGTTTTTGGTCTCAGTACCCAGTTTCGTAAGATTCGGTCATTCTTTTTCAGTCGAGCAGGAGTATTCTTTTACAGAACAATTTTTCCGCCCAGTTTTTTCAATATCGCATTTTACCAATAAAAATCTGACGAGAATAGAGATTTTTATATAACTTTATAAACAGCCCAATTAATGACATCGCAACGATTCCTCGAAGTTGTTGTCCGCTATTTTTTGTAACGTTGTGTGTATGAAAAGTTGCGTTGGTCAGGTCTAAGTTAGTAAAAGAAACCGAACCAGAGGATAATCCGCTAGGATTTTCCGATTACGCAAGGAACCAGCAATTTTTTATACACGTTGTTACAAAATGTGGCATTGAATTTCTTGGATTCCCCAATCTAGAGCTAAATTTTCTGGATACTATTAATTCTATACTGCTTATCACTCCTGCTATTCTTATTCAGAGCGTTAGGTTGAATTGAAGTTTTTTAAGTTTTAGGCAGGATTTATCATTCCCACATGAGTAATCAGATCTTGCTGTTCATTCCATACGAGTAAGATTAATTTTATAGCAAAGAACAGTCTAACTTTTAAAAACCAAATTAATCAAGTCCAGATCATGTCTAGCACGTCTTGTTATTCCATTTGAGTAATCAGACCTTGCTGTTCATTCCGCTTGAGTAAGATGAAGTTTTCCGGTCGAGCATAATTTTACTTTCAATGATCAAATTGGCAAACCAGGTTCGCTCGAGTTGAAAGATTACTTTAGTCCACGAAATACCAATAAGGGATTTTAATGTTATAGATATAGATCTAAAAGTTTTCACAGAGTATCGATTGCATATGAGGATTTTCCGCCATGTTTTGTAACGTTTTTGTGTATGATTTCGTTGCGTGTTTAAGCATTAAAGTTAGCAAATAAATCACAGATAGAAAGTCCGCGAGGACTTTCGTAAGTAAGCTATAACTAGCAATGAATTATACACGTTGTTGTACGCAGTTTATTTTCTTTTCATTAAATAACAATTACTCTTTAATTGAATATTTTCTCCATCATAAAAGTCAATTTGCGATTCTAATTCGTCCATAAATTCAATTTCGTCACTAGGGCAGATTATCATAAAAAGCCCTTTTGTTACAATGTCTCCGTATTTATCATAAATAGACAATGTCGCATTGTTTTTGTGATTATGCATCCAATCGACATTGTACCAGTTTCCGTTTCCATTTTTCTCAATCCAAAATGCTGTTTTCGGAATGTTAGTGAGCTTCATCAAAGAGTCTATTTCTTTTTTGTATTCAGATTCCCACCCAATTCCGTTTAGTTCATCCAAATAATTATCCATTTGGGAATTGTAGTTTTCAATTCCGTTTTGTTCTGATTGACTAATTAAGCAACCAAAGTTTACAACTTCAAATCCGTATTTTTTGCTGACTTTATTAATATCTGAAGATGTTAACATTGATTCTCCAATAAAAACAATTTGAGGATTATTATTTGAAATGTCAGATTTTGCAGTTAAATAATTATAGCGATTAAAGAACCCAAAATTCCAGAGTAGAAATCCAATTCCGACTAACAAAATTGCTATAAAAATCAAATTTTTCTTCTTTCTCATTCGGTTTTGTATTATACTGAAATAGGTTGACCTTTTTTTAGTGATTTTTTACACGTTCAAAAGATTTTTTTCAGCCGTTTAGAAGGCAAAAAAATAGTTTGAACTAGTTGAGTTCTTAAATCGTTAGTTCATGTAAATTTACATTATTTTTTCTATAGGATCTGTATTTGATGTTAGGATTCAAATGTACTTCAGCTGGTTTTCTTAGGTCCAGGCTAAAATGGGTTCTCAGATTGTTATAGATATACACAGCTTGCTCAGTCATTTTTTGTGCTAGATCTGTGTTCTTAATGGTTTGTTTTAATCCATATTCATATTTAAGAGTTCTATTAATTCGTTCTGCCACAGCGTTTTCATATGGATCGTATTGTTCTGTCATACTCATTGTGATGTTGTTGTCTTCAGCAAATGTTGTGTACTTTGGATTGCAGTACTGGAATCCTCTGTCTGAATGATGAATGAGCTGTTGCTTTGGATATTTCCTGTTTTTAATAGCCATAGCGAGCGCATCTGTGCAAAGCGATGTTCTCATATGGTTATCGAGTTTATAGCCCATTATTTGCTTAGAATAGGCATCAGTAACTAATGCCAGATAGTTGTGACCATTTTCAGTTTTAATGTATGTGATATCACTTACCCATAGTTGTTCAGGACGAGTAGGGACATGGTCTTTTACGATGTTTTTATATTTTTTGTACATGTGGTTTGAATTTGTAGTTGTGATGTGATTTTTACGTTTAGGAACCAGTAAGTTATTATGTCTTAAAAAGTGATAGAACTTGTCTCTACCTATTTTAATATTGGCTTTTAAAAAGTCTTGCTTTAGTTCTGTGTGTAGCTTAATTCCACCAGTTTTAGAGCCTACTTTTTTGCGGTAGTCCTTGACCATTGTAATCATTTTTTGATGATCTATTTCTTTTTTTTGTTGAGTTCTGAGTCTTTTGTAGAAGGCTTGTTTAGAGATCCCAAAACATCCATAGAACCACATTCTTTTAAACGGTTTTTCTTTTTTAGTTCTATCTCTTTTGCTAATGTTTTGGGTAATGACTTTTTTGACATATCAACGCCTGTAATGAGTTCCATATCAGCTATGATGTCCTGCTGGAAGTCTTTTACAAACTCCAGTTCTTCAATCTTTTCCTTAAGTTTTTTAATCTCATCGTTTTTACTCATACCTGTATTTTGTTGCACTAAGGTACTGTATTTTCTAATCCAATAAGAAATAGTTGTCCTGGGAACGTCATATTTTTTAGATGCAAAGTTTGTAGAAATCTGACCGTTCTGAATTTGGTCAACGACTAAAAGTTTAGTCTCTAAGGTTGCTTTTTGGTAGCTTTTTTTTCGCCAGTGTTCTTTTTGTGTTTTCATAAGTGACTATAATTAAATGATTAATTTTTAGTCAACCTATTTCAGGAAATTACATTTCTCAAATTAGGCACAACGTGATTGTATAAGATTAGTTGCGTGTTTTAAGCACTAAAGTTAGCAAATAAATCACAGATAGAAAGTCCGCGAGGACTTTCGTAAATAGGCTAGAACTAGCAATTAATTTTATACGGTGTTGGCAGTAGTTTTTTCTCCATAAAATGTTTTCACATCTACTTCAAATTCATCACTATCAAACCACTTGGCATAATTATAAGATTGATATGTTTCTGGTAATTTGGTTCTTCTATTAATTCTCGTTTTAGTATTCTCAATTTTACCTTTATAATAATCTACAAAACTTTTCCAATGACTGATAAATTCATAAAAAGAATTATCAACAACTCTTTGATAGTCATTTTTTTTAGCAGGTTTTAGAAAAATTGTCATTGCTCTTACTTTTGCATAAGTAGCTATATCAAGTCTTTGGTTTGGGTTTTTTACTTTGCTGATTTTTTGAAAGCAGAGAAATCCAAAATAAGTGTTATCCATTTTATCATTTTTAGTTAACTCTTCAAAAGAAAAATTTTGATTCATAAATAATCTCTTTTGACGTGCTTTACTAATTTCTCCATTAGACGAATAGAACATTCGAAAAAACAGATTACGCTCTAAAATATCTTCTTGTCTTATATATGAATTGTAAACACCATCTGCGAATTCTCCTCTTTTTCTTTCATATAATAAACCATAGTTATCAAACAACCATTTTTGAATTTTAATTTGTAATTTATCGTTTGATAATTTATCTGCGTTAATTACTGGTGTTTGTTGATTAGTTGCATTTGAAATATCATTTATAAGTTCTAATTTATTGATATCGTCTTTGTTCTCTAAAAGAGTTATTATTTTTAATAACACTTCTTTATTTTGAAAAACTTTTTCAACATCATTCTCTAAATTATCTTCATATATTCTACTTAATGTATATGAGGTTTGACCACCATTTATTATTTGAGGATTATTTACAATTAATTGTGCTTTATTTTTCTGACCAATACGTTCATTAATATAAGTTTCATCAGATAACATTGTAATTCCGTTATTAAACAGTGCAAATTCATTTGTATCTGTTTCTATAATTGTTTCTTGAATTGCATTATTAACTTTTTTGCCCTCGTGTCCAAGATAGCTTCTTGGATTATATTTTAAAATAGAATTTTTGTACTTGTACATTATTTTACCCAACTCAATTGTGGGAACGAATAGTACCGTTATCTCACATTCTCCTTTTTTAGTTTGTACAGTATAACTAATTTTACTTCCAGCATTTTTATTACTTAAATCAATATTTATATTAAGGTCAGTTGCTTGATGAAAAGTTCCACTTATCATTGGGAATACTAATTTTTCATAACAACTTTCAAAGTCAAAAACTGAAGTGGCAAAGCCTCCAGAAAGTTTTCTTAATTCACTTTGTTTTATGTCAAAAATATTAGCTAAAATAATTACTTGATAAGAATAACGAGCTATGTTTTCTGTGGTCGATATTTCTCTTTGAAGCTGTTTTATTTTTCCATTATATTCATTTCCAGATTCATCAAGTACTTCGCCATCTAATATTCTATTAACATCCATTACTAGAATTTCCTTAAGTTCAATTTCTTTTTCTTGAAAATTTTTAGAGTTAGTTCTAAACTTTGACTGAATAAAATAAATTGTTTTGTTTTCTTGGCTTATATAGTAACCATCAATTCCACCATCATAGGAACCATCTGTTATATAATGTTCTCGTTCAGTAAAATCTAAAATTCCAAAGTTGACTTTTAAGTATAAATGGATAAATGCTCTTGACCTAGATTGATTCAAAGATTCTTCTTTAGCAGTAACAGTCTTTGGATATTTTTTTGACATTGATGAAGGTGCTTCATCTATTATTTTGTCTAAAATATTTATAAGTGTATCAAATTTTGTCATAGGTTTTGTATTATACTGAAATAGGTTGACCTTTTTTTAGTGATTTTTTACACGTTCAAAAGATTTTTTTCAGCCGTTTAGAAGGCAAAAAAATAGTTTGAACTAGTTGAGTTCTTAAATCGTTAGTTCATGTAAATTTACATTATTTTTTCTATAGGATCTGTATTTGATGTTAGGATTCAAATGTACTTCAGCTGGTTTTCTTAGGTCCAGGCTAAAATGGGTTCTCAGATTGTTATAGATATACACAGCTTGCTCAGTCATTTTTTGTGCTAGATCTGTGTTCTTAATGGTTTGTTTTAATCCATATTCATATTTAAGAGTTCTATTAATTCGTTCTGCCACAGCGTTTTCATATGGATCGTATTGTTCTGTCATACTCATTGTGATGTTGTTGTCTTCAGCAAATGTTGTGTACTTTGGATTGCAGTACTGGAATCCTCTGTCTGAATGATGAATGAGCTGTTGCTTTGGATATTTCCTGTTTTTAATAGCCATAGCGAGCGCATCTGTGCAAAGCGATGTTCTCATATGGTTATCGAGTTTATAGCCCATTATTTGCTTAGAATAGGCATCAGTAACTAATGCCAGATAGTTGTGACCATTTTCAGTTTTAATGTATGTGATATCACTTACCCATAGTTGTTCAGGACGAGTAGGGACATGGTCTTTTACGATGTTTTTATATTTTTTGTACATGTGGTTTGAATTTGTAGTTGTGATGTGATTTTTACGTTTAGGAACCAGTAAGTTATTATGTCTTAAAAAGTGATAGAACTTGTCTCTACCTATTTTAATATTGGCTTTTAAAAAGTCTTGCTTTAGTTCTGTGTGTAGCTTAATTCCACCAGTTTTAGAGCCTACTTTTTTGCGGTAGTCCTTGACCATTGTAATCATTTTTTGATGATCTATTTCTTTTTTTTGTTGAGTTCTGAGTCTTTTGTAGAAGGCTTGTTTAGAGATCCCAAAACATCCATAGAACCACATTCTTTTAAACGGTTTTTCTTTTTTAGTTCTATCTCTTTTGCTAATGTTTTGGGTAATGACTTTTTTGACATATCAACGCCTGTAATGAGTTCCATATCAGCTATGATGTCCTGCTGGAAGTCTTTTACAAACTCCAGTTCTTCAATCTTTTCCTTAAGTTTTTTAATCTCATCGTTTTTACTCATACCTGTATTTTGTTGCACTAAGGTACTGTATTTTCTAATCCAATAAGAAATAGTTGTCCTGGGAACGTCATATTTTTTAGATGCAAAGTTTGTAGAAATCTGACCGTTCTGAATTTGGTCAACGACTAAAAGTTTAGTCTCTAAGGTTGCTTTTTGGTAGCTTTTTTTTCGCCAGTGTTCTTTTTGTGTTTTCATAAGTGACTATAATTAAATGATTAATTTTTAGTCAACCTATTTCAGGAAATTACATTTCTCAAATTACTGCCAACGTTGTTGTATATGGTTTGTTGCGTGGTTTAAGCACTAAAGTTAGCAAATAAAAACCGAATAGAAAATCCGCGAGGATTTTCGTAAGTAGGCTAGAACTAGCAATAAATTATATACGGTGTTGGCAGTAGTACTTTTTTTAGAAAGCACCTTCTGACATTCGAATCCAACGTTCCCATTTTCCATTTGTCTTTTTATAAAGTGAAATACTTACATAACCATAAATATGTCCACAACAAAGATGAACACTAAAAACGCAGGCAACTTTTCCGTTTCTTATAAAAATCGGTTTCGATATGATTTTCAGTTCCCGTTTTTTATCTGCTTTTAGAAATTCCAATATATTTTTTTGCTCAACTTTTATAAGCTCCTTTTTGTCAGTCAAATCCCAAGAGTAATTTTCGGATGCATTTAGTTCAGATATTAAATATTTCTTTTCCCCGATAGATAATATTATACTGTCACTTTTCTTAATTCTGTTATCGTAATATTTAAGAGTAGAGTCTTTCTTAATGTTGGATAGATGATATTCTAACATTCCGAAATCTACCTTATCTAAATAGCCAATATCAGAAAATTTATCTGGATTCAGTTTATAGTCAATTAAATCCCAAAATAATTTTTCAGATTCAGTAGTTTGACTTGTCATCGTTTGACAAAAAACTAATATTAAAATGTAGAGTATGTTTTTCATTCAGGTATTACTGCCAACGGTTTTGTATATGGCTCGTAGCGTGTAAATTAGCGATTATTTTCGGATTTAGCACAAGCCAGATTTTTAAATTTTACTCTTTATCTTTTTTATTGGAAATCGTCAAATTTAAAAATTTGGCGACTTTCCAAATACGCCTTAACTTCGGGTAATCAACTGACTAGCTATGAGCTATATACGTTGTTGTAATGCGTTTTTTATTATTCAAAATATTCAATTTTTCTTGTCCAAACAAATAGCTTTTTCCCATTCACACTTTTTGTTTGTTTAATCCAATTATTTTTTTCGTCAAAATCGTGTTCAAAGTCAACTTCAGTTCGCCTTCCTTTTTCTGTGTAAACCAGTTTTATTGGTAAATCGTGGAAATCGTATGAGTATTCCAATGTTCGATTATTGTCAGGATACTTTGGGTTGCCTACAGATTCCTTTATTTTTCTTCCCTTTTCATCATATTCATATTTTCTGTAGTTATTTAGCGAATCGTTTTTATCATAAGAAAGAATATCAATTAGCAAGCTATTGTCATATTTTCTAATTTCTTTTCCACTGAAGTATGATTCATTAGTTACATCATTATACTGTGCATAAAAATGAGTTTTAATGATTCTATCTTTTTCATCATAAAAAAACTCTTTGCTTACATAGTCTGTTCCGTCTTTAGTTCTTTTTTGTTTACTTCCTCTTCTTGTTTTTACCCAAATAAAAGGTGAGTGATTTATGACTTTAGTTTTTCTACCTTTTTCATCATACTCATAAAGAGTTCCATAATCAGCTCCATATTCGTCGTAGTTTTTAATCTCAATTAGATTTCCAATCGAATCATAATATTTTTCTGTCCTTCTAATTTCTTTTGGATAATCAGAGTTGAAGTATTCAAAATTTGAAACTAAACCCTTTTCGTTGTATTTATATTTTTCTGTAGAGTAATTACTATCAGTACTAATGGTTTTAACAAAAATCAAATTCTTTTTTACATCATAAGTATAACTTGAATTGGACTCTTGATATGAAATGTATTTACGATTTTTGATTTTGCCAGAGCTGTTGTATTCGTATTCGTTATAATTTACAGTATCTTGATTTTTATAAAACCAAACCTCTTTTAAAAGTCTATCATTTTTGTCAAATTCTTTGTAATAATTTACATAATGAGCCCAATAAGTGTCATACCACCAGCTTTTAAAACGACTTTTGGTAAATTCAGCACTCGAAAATCCATAATGACCATAGTCGCCCTCTGTACTAAATAGTTTTCTGTTCTGAATACTGTCATTTGCAAATTTTAGTTCTTCTCTTATGGATTTTACTTTTCCATAAATAGTATCTTTTTCTTGAGCATTTGAAAATGAAAAGAAGAATAACAGAATTAGAATTAGGTTGGTCTTATACATATTTTTTTTTCGCTAATCTATTCGGTTTAAATTCGGCTCAAAAGTCAAAATGAGTAAATGATTTCTTTTAGTTAGTAATTCAGTTAGTTGGTTTAGGTAAATGCATTACAACTTTGTTGTGTATGGACCGTTGCGTGGTAAAGCATGAACCATTAAAGATACAAAACTACGCTGGAAAATTCCCATGAATTTTCCAGATGGGCACAGACCCAGCAATGGTTTATACACGGTGTTGTGAGCTGGCTTTTACTATGTTTTTGTTTAATAGTTCCGTTAGTATTTTTGTCATTATTATTCTTGATAATTCAAGTTCATTTAGTTCAGTTGGACAATGTTTAGATTCGATTGAAACTACTTTTTGTCCGTATTGAATATTTGGATTTTGTTTGAAATTAAAACTCTTGATTGAGATTTCCAAATCGGGCAGACTTTTCATTAAATTCTCAATTTCAGTTATAGGAAACAAATTTTTGGTTTCGGCTCCATTAGTTATTATTCTCAAGTTTTGATTTCGTTTGGTGAATCTATTCCAAAATGAGTTTCTATTGATTTTTACTTCGAGTTTTTGATTTGGCTCGATTGGTACAACAAGCATCATTTTATGACCTAAATTGAAAGATGAACCATATTCGGTTGATTTGTTCAATTTGTTTTCATAAAAAATTTCAAAACCATTAAAGTTCTCTTTGGCTTGGTAAATTTCTTGTTTCCCGTACAAATAATTTCTGTCATCTTTTTCAACTTCGAGATTATTCATTTGAGTAAACTTTTCCCAATTTTCAGATATTTTTTTCCAGTTCACGATTTTTTTTTAGCTTGCTCACAACGGTGTGTGTATGAAAAGTTGCGTTGGTTTGGTCTAAGTTAGTAAAAGAAACCGAACCAGAGGATAATCCGCTAGGATTTTCCGATTACGCAAGGAACCAGCAATTTTTTATACACGTTGTTACAAAATGTGGCATTTAAATTCTTGGATTCCCCAATCTAGAGCTAAATTTAATAAACACTATTAATTCTGTACTGCTTATCCGTCCTGCTATTCTTATTCAGAGTGCTAGGTTGAATTGAAGATTTTAAATCTTAGGCACGATTTATCATTCCCACATGAGTAATCAGATCTTGCTGTTCATTCCATACGAGTAAGATTAATTTTATAGCAAAGAACAGTTTTCTTTTAAAAACCAAATTAATCAAGTCCAGATCATGTCTAGCACGTCTTGTTATTCCATTTGAGTAATCAGACCTTGCTGTTCATTCCGCTTGAGTAAGATGAAGTTTTCCGGTCGAGCATAATTTTACTTTCAATGATCAAATTGGCAAACCAAGTTCGCTCGAGTTGAGAGATTACTTTAGTCTACGAAATACCAATAAGGGATTTTAATGTTATAGATATAGATCTAAAAGTTTTCACAGAGTATCGATTGCATATGAGGATTTTCCGCCATGTTTTGTAACGTTGTGTGTATGATTTGTTGCGTTTGTATTGATAAAAATAGCAAATAAAACGACAACCATTGTTTCAGCTTAATTTTTCCAATTGAGCAATGTCCCAGCAATAAATTATACACGTTGTTATTTACAGTGCCGACACATTTAGGGGATCACCAGAGATATGCAACTGAGATTGGCACAATTAAAAAACCCAAAAGCTAAACGCGAGTTTTGCTTTTACCGCTTAAACGGCGAAAAGTGTTTTTTTCAAACGCTTTGCAGCTTTTGGCTATTGAACAGGGCATTTCGCAACAGTGATAGGCCAAATTGGAGATTAAATATAGGTATTGACCGATTTGTCACCTTTTGTCATTGATCAGGGCAGGTGTGATCATTACAGCTTGTTGATCCCGCAATATTTGTGATATTCTTGGGCGGAGATAATTCTCAGAGCGAGAAGTAATAGTCTTGAACCGTATATTTCCACAATAGTTGCCATAGCCATCAACTGATGTAATTGCCGATATAGGGTAAACTGTCTTGAACTTTCAACTTCCACAATATTTGTCAAAGTCATTAACGGAAGTAGTTATCAATACAGAGGAGATAGTCTTGAATTGACGATTTGCATTCCGCTTTTTAGTGAGAAAAAATCTTTGGTCTTTAAACGACGAGGCTCAAAAGTATTGACGGAATTATCAATAAAAATAAGAATTTCGGAGGCATTGTTTATAACGTTGTTGTGTATGATTAGTGGCGTGTTTTAAGCACTAAAGTTAGCAAATAAAACACTGATAGAAAGTCCGCGAGGACTTTTGTAAATTGGCTAAAACCAGCCATTAATTATACACGGTGTTGTGTGGCGTAATTTATTCAATTTTTATTCCTTTATTATTCAAGAATTCTTTTAGTTCAGAGACTTTATTGGTGCTAAATTTATCGTCATCTAAAGAAGAATATCTTAATCCATCGTGGAAGAACATAAAACCTAAAATATCGGAACCTGTTTTTCCTTTAGTATATTTCCAACAATTTCTCATAAATTGAAAGTAAAATTCATAATCCTGACGTTTATTTTCTGTTATTAAAACATCAAAATCGTCATAACCATCTTCGAGAGTTTCCTGTAAATCGTCATAGATAGTTATATTTAATTCTTCATAAATTTCTTCACAAATACGACTAAGAATATTTTTATGGTTGTTAGCTATTTTGTTATCACATTTCAATTCTGGTTGAAAGTCCTTATATTCTTTATATGGATAAAGTAAATAAGATTGAGTTGCCACTAAATTAAATCCGTTTATTAAATCATAATTTATATCCACAACACTTATAGGATGTGGTGCTGACACTTGTTGTTCAAGACTTCTTGTTTGGATTTTGTAAAAGAATTCTAAAACTTCATTCCTCATGCTTTCTAATACAAAAGTTTTATAGTAATAATTCCAACAACTTTCAAAAGTTTCCATTATTAACACTAAATCTAAAGCACCATTATTAAAACGTATTCCCTTTGAAGATTTATTGAATGTTGAGAAATTATTTAAATCGTAATATTTTAAAGATTCAGATACCAAACGATATATTTCAGAAGCTATGTTCCAATGATTTTTTAAAAATTCTGATTTAATATGATTGTTATTCATTCCTTTTGATTTTGCTCTTATGACACACAACGGTTTGTGTATGATTTCGTTGCATGTTTCAGCAACTAATTTAGTAAATAAAAACCGAACATTGGAATGCGAGGTTTTTCCAAATAGACAATGGCTTAGCAATGAATCATACACGTTGTTAGTTACTTTAGCGACACACAATGGTAAGCAGTCAAAGAGGATCTACAAGGATTGGCACAATTAAGGAGAAAAAAGCTAAACGCTAGTTTTGCTTTTACCGCTTAACGGCAAAAAGGGTTTATTTCAAACGCTTTGCAGCTTTTTTATTTATATCGTTTGGATGCTGTGATAAGATTCCGCGACAGTGAGAAATTCAGTCTATTCTGGAAATATAGGTATTAGTCGATTTATCACCTTTTAGAATTGATCAGGTTTGGAGTGATCATGTCTGCTATCCGCAATATTTGTGATATTCATTAATTGAATAAATTAGATTAATTGTAAAGCTAGGAGATATAGTCTTTAATTGTAAATTTCCGCAATATTGGTCATTTCTATTAACTGAGGCAATTATAAAGCTGGAAGGAATAGTCATGAATGGACAATTATTATTCCTCTTTTGAGTAAGAAACAATCTCGTTATTTAAAAGACAAAAATAAAAAGTCTTGACTGAGTTATCAAGAAAAATAAGAATATCGGAGCTATTGTTACTAACGTTGTTGTGTATGGTTAGTGGCGTGTTTAAGCACCTAATTTAGCAAATAAAAACTGAATAGAAAATTCGCGAGTATTTTCGTAAGTAGGCGAAAACTAGCCATTAATTATACACGGTGTTGTACCCAGTACTTTTTAGTTCTTAATTAATAATTCAGTCACATCATAACCAATATTCTTTAACTTTTCAGCCCTTTCAGAGGTAGTTCCATTTTTTCTGATTCTGTAAATCCAATGACCTAATCCACCGAATTTTTTTCCGTTTAGTGGAACTTTCCATGAGTTGAATTCATCATAATAGTTTTTTAATTCATCAAGTCTTTGATTCCATTCATGTTCTTTAACATCCCAAATTATTCCTAAACTATTGAGTAATGCCTCTTTTTCTTCGCTCAAAAAGACTATTCTTTTTCCAAGTTTTCTACCTTTTTTATAATTTCTTTGTTCATTCAACCATTTACCTAATCTCTTGTATTCCGGATTTTTGTCGACTTGTGAAACGTTTGTATGACCAAATACATCTTTATATTCACGTAATTTTATTAAAAGGTTTAGCCAATTATCATCATCTGGCATAGTTCCAATATTGTCTGGCTCCCAAACGAAATTAATTTCATCAAGTTTTTTAATTTTATTTTGACTTAATTTACCTTTATTTTTCTCTACTCTTTGAGCAAGAACCCAATGGTATAATGTAGCATTACCATGGCTTTTGAAGTAATGAGAATGGTTGTTTCTTTCAAAAAAATCTTTTAATTCATTATATCTTCCGTCCCAACTTTTTCGATTATTTTTAATTAGAACTTTTGTAACAATTTCTTTTGGTTCTTCAAAATTTAGTACTTGCTGACCGCTACAATTTTTATCTTTTTTTATTAAACCGATGCTAATTAGTTTATTTGCACTATTGATTGATAGAGTGTTGTTTTTTTCTGCGTTAACTTGATATTTTACCCATTTATGCAATTTTTTATACTTTGGTAGGTAACGAGATAAATCTAAATGACCATATTCTTTTTTGAAATTTTTTAAAAGAATATAATTTTCATCCCATGTAACACGGTCTTTATTTATATCATCTTCATTTATTGGCTTTATATCAAATAATTCAAGCTTTTCACGTTTAGATTTTGATAAAGTATCTAATTTTTTACGGTTATTGTAGAGCCAATGGTACAATGATTCATTTTCGCTCGCTAATCCTTTTAAACTATTATTCTTATTAAAATAATCTTCAATTTCTTTGTAAAAATCAAACCAATTTCTCCTCCGAACTTGCCATTTAAAACCTAAACTCTCAAGTTTTTGAATATCTTCTTTTTTAAGTTTACCTATATACTTTAAATAAACACTTCCATCAGGTCTTTTAACTCCTTTTTTGTAGATATGACGATATCTGTTTACGAGTTTGCCTAATTTTGGAAAATCATCAGAATGAATTGGAACATCACAATGACCATATTTAGATTTGAATTTGGTTAATGTATTGGTGAAATATTTGAAATTATCTTTTCTAGGTTTAAAGTTGAAATCTAGCTTTTTAAGCTTCTTGATTTCAATTGCGCTTAATTTTCCTGCATTAAAACGCACACGTTGAGCAACACACCAAGTACCTAATGCTCTGTTTTCATAACGTGCTGGAACATCGGAATTACCATTTGCATTATGATATTCTTTTAACTCTCTATATCTTAAATCCCAACTATCATTGGTTTTTTCGATTATCTGGTTAAACAAAGAAGTCTTTAATTTTTCTTTAAAGCCGACTAGTTTTATAATCCGTTCAGTTTCATCATTTGAAAAAGAGAATTCTATTTTAGAGTTTTTGTTTTTCTTGCCCTTTTTAAATGCAATATCATTTATTTCAGCTTGAAGTCTTTCGTCATGGTCACATAATGAGCGAATAACTTGAATTACATTTTTAAAAACACTTCGTTCAACCGCTTTTTCTATATCATCTTCTAGCTTATGAAAAATTGGTACAACAATATAGCCTAAAGTTTTCTTACCCGTTCTATCTTTTCTTAATGCTCTACCAGCTGCTTGCACAATACTGACCTTTGAGTTTTTTGGGTCGCAGAAATATATCAAATCAATTGTTGGAACATCAACACCTTCGGTTAAACAACGAGCATTTGCAACTATACCAATATCTCTTTTTGAAAATTCTTTTAATATTGATTGTCTTACACCAGAACTTTGGTGTCCGCTTACGAATTTAGAAAAAATAGAATCGCCAAAAAGATTTGCGTGACGTTCAGAAAAAGATTTTGAACCCTGAACAGTATGATGGAATGATAAAGCATGAAATGCTTTATACTTTTCCATTGCAATTTTCAGAGCATAATTATGGGCATATTCATCAATTGTTTCATCATTAGTAACATAATTTCTTTGGTCCAAAAATTTTTTAACTTCTTTGTCGCTAACTCCAATACCAATTATTTTATAATCACAAAGAATATCAGGAATTGCTTCAGCAAAAGACATTCTATGAGCTTCTTTTCCAAAAACTCTCTCATTACTCATGTCGTATAAGAATTTAATCTTATCTCCTAGTAAATTTTTTAATTGTTGAGAAGCAACTCTTGGTGTTGCTGTCATGTAGAGTCTTTTAACTACACCAATTTTAAAATCTTCATGAATAATGCCGAATACTTTTTGTTTGTTTCCTGATGTCTTGTGTGCTTCATCGCAAATAGCTAGGTCAAATTTGAAGTTGTCGAGTAAACTAGTTGCTTTTTCTACTTCTTGTAATGATTGATATGTACTGAAAATTATTTTAGACTTTGCTTTATTGTTCTTTAAGAAGTTTGCAATAGCAGTAGGATTTAAACTAACGTTACCACCAATTTCGGCAAGTGAAAATTCTGTTAGTTGAGCGTCTCTGTCTATATCTTTTTCAGAGCATACGCACAAGTATTTATATTTAGTTTTTTTGTGTCTAGCCCATTCATTTTTCATTTGCCTTAACAATGCAAGAGATGGAACTAGCACAATCGTGTTTACAGGATTTAACTTTTCCTTTATCCATAATGATGTAAGTGATTTACCTGCACCACATGGTAAAATTAATTGAGCTCTATCATTATTTTCAAAGTGTTTGTCAACTTTACTTATTGCTAATTCTTGATGTGGTAAAGGATTAAATTTCTTGAAGTTATTTGGTGTTAATCCTTTTAAAAGTGATTCAATATCTCTAAAAGTTGAATTTTCAATCGAATCTAATTGTTCTAATAGTACTTTTTGATTTATTGATTTATCTGTTTGGTTATCTATTTCTTGAACATTTGAAAAAACGATTAATCTATCACATTTGTTGCCGTAGGCAACTAAATTGGCTAGTTTATCTTTTGACCAATATATTTTTCTTTCTACTAATGTTCTATATTTACTTTGTACTCCAACAATTAATCCATCTTCATTTTCAAGAACTAAGTCAATTCCATATTCAACATCTGAAAAACCAAGCTTTGCTTTAAAAGAAAATGGCACTTCATTGAAAAGCCATACATTTTTGTATTCGTCTTTGAAAGTCGGTTCAGTAAGAAAAAAATATTTACAAAAAACCTCAAATAAAGTTCCTCCAAGCTTTTTATCTTTTTTAACCCATTCGTCAAATTTCGGTTTGATATCATCCCAAGTTTGGACTCCATCTAAAATTTTAAGTAGTATTTGTTCTTCTTGAGTCAATTGGTTTCTCGTATTGGGTACAACGTTCTGGTATATGGCTCGTAGTGTGCAAAATAGAAATAAATTTTCGGTTAGGCACGAGCCGAATTTTTTAATTTTCTTATTACCTTTTTTTATCAATAAGCCAAATTAAAAAATTTGGCGGACTAGCAAATATACCTTAACTTCGATTAAGCAACTTACAAGCTATGAGCTATATACGTTGTTGGCAACAGTTTTTTATTCATTAGTTTTCAAAACGTACTTTAATCCGTCATAAAAACTCGGATATGGAACGTGTCCATAATTGTCATAAGTTACATACTTGAATAATAGTCTATCTCCTAATTTAGATTTTACTTTTTTTGAAAATTCGAGCATTGCATTATGAACTTCTTTTTTAGGGTCAAATGGGTCAGCTAAAGAATTCGCAACAAATAGCTTTTTGCCTTTAAATTGGTCTTTGTCTTCGAAAGATTTGTCAGTTAAGGCTTTAAAATAATATTCCATATCCGTATACCATCCTGCACTATTTCCAATATAATTTTCAAACAATTCTGGTCTTTTCAGAAAAGCATACATTACGAATAATCCGCTCAATGACCTGCCTCTAATCGTCCTTGTTCCATTTGCACGATAATTTTTCTCTATATGCGGGATTAGTTCATCTCCGATAAATGATAGAAAATTATCAGCTCCAGGATTGTCAACTTCGTATGTTGGTGTGCTTAATGGCATCATATCTCTGTTTCGGTCTGTATTTGGTATTGCAATGATTATCATTTCAGTCCGAAGTTTGTTCGTCACGTTAATAGCTTCTATTAAGTTGCTTTGTAATCCGTCCAAAACGTATAACACAGGATAGGTCTTATTTGAAGTTTCGTATTCATTCGGAAGGTTTATAATGAGTGGTCTAATCTCATTTAAACTCGCTGATTGGATGCTATCTTTAATTCCGATTTTGATATTTACATCTTGAGAAAATCCTAAAGTTGGATTGATTAGTCCGATAACTACAAAAAGTAAAAGATAGTTTCTCATTTTTCGTTCTGTTCAAATTGTTGCCAACGGTGTGTGTATGAAAAGTTGCGTTGGTTTGGTCTAAGTTAGTAAAAGAAACCGAACCAGAGGATAATCCGCTAGGATTTTCCGATTACGCAAGGAACCAGCAATTTTTTATACACGTTGTTACAAAATGTGGCATTTAAATTCTTGGATTCCCCAATCTAGAGCTAAATTTAATAAACACTATTAATTCTGTACTGCTTATCCGTCCTGCTATTCTTATTCAGAGTGCTAGGTTGAATTGAAGATTTTAAATCTTAGGCACGATTTATCATTCCCACATGAGTAATCAGATCTTGCTGTTCATTCCATACGAGTAAGATTAATTTTATAGCAAAGAACAGTTTTCTTTTAAAAACCAAATTAATCAAGTCCAGATCATGTCTAGCACGTCTTGTTATTCCATTTGAGTAATCAGACCTTGCTGTTCATTCCGCTTGAGTAAGATGAAGTTTTCCGGTCGAGCATAATTTTACTTTCAATGATCAAATTGGCAAACCAAGTTCGCTCGAGTTGAGAGATTACTTTAGTCTACGAAATACCAATAAGGGATTTTAATGTTATAGATATAGATCTAAAAGTTTTCACAGAGTATCGATTGCATATGAGGATTTTCCGCCATGTTTTGTAACGTTGTTGTGTATGATTAGTGGCGTGTTTTAAGCACTAAAGTTAGCAAATAAAACACTGATAGAAAGTCCGCGAGGACTTTTGTAAATTGGCTAAAACCAGCCATTAATTATACACGGTGTTGTGTGGCGTAATTTATTCAATTTTTATTCCTTTATTATTCAAGAATTCTTTTAGTTCAGAGACTTTATTGGTGCTAAATTTATCGTCATCTAAAGAAGAATATCTTAATCCATCGTGGAAGAACATAAAACCTAAAATATCGGAACCTGTTTTTCCTTTAGTATATTTCCAACAATTTCTCATAAATTGAAAGTAAAATTCATAATCCTGACGTTTATTTTCTGTTATTAAAACATCAAAATCGTCATAACCATCTTCGAGAGTTTCCTGTAAATCGTCATAGATAGTTATATTTAATTCTTCATAAATTTCTTCACAAATACGACTAAGAATATTTTTATGGTTGTTAGCTATTTTGTTATCACATTTCAATTCTGGTTGAAAGTCCTTATATTCTTTATATGGATAAAGTAAATAAGATTGAGTTGCCACTAAATTAAATCCGTTTATTAAATCATAATTTATATCCACAACACTTATAGGATGTGGTGCTGACACTTGTTGTTCAAGACTTCTTGTTTGGATTTTGTAAAAGAATTCTAAAACTTCATTCCTCATGCTTTCTAATACAAAAGTTTTATAGTAATAATTCCAACAACTTTCAAAAGTTTCCATTATTAACACTAAATCTAAAGCACCATTATTAAAACGTATTCCCTTTGAAGATTTATTGAATGTTGAGAAATTATTTAAATCGTAATATTTTAAAGATTCAGATACCAAACGATATATTTCAGAAGCTATGTTCCAATGATTTTTTAAAAATTCTGATTTAATATGATTGTTATTCATTCCTTTTGATTTTGCTCTTATGACACACAACGTTTATGTATATGAGCTGTGGCGTGTTTTGGCACGAACCTCTCCAAATAAAAACTGGCTTTGGAAAATCCGCAGGATTTTCCAAGTGAGGAATGACCAAGCCATAGCTTATATACGGTGTTGCCATTTCGTTTTTATTCCGCCCGAGTAAAGTCAGACGTAATTAATTAATTTTAGTGAAATAATTATGAACAGGATAGAAATTAGTTCCGTCAAAACCTCCTTCTGGATTTTTCCATATCATTTGATTATTCTCAAATGTAACATTTTCAATATTTACTTCTTCTGGTTCTCCGACATTTTTCACTGCGATTCTATATTTTCCGTTCTCAATTTTTGTCCAAGTAAAATACTCAAAGTTTGCAATTTCAAATTCGCAACCACCATTATTATCAGGAATATAGCTTGTCAGTTGAATTGTGTTGTCGGCAAGAAAGTTATAACTCGACTGTAAATCACAAGCGTCTGGCTGGACAACATTTTGAGTTCCGTCGTTATATAAATAAATCACTTTTCCGAATTGCCATTTCGCAACAATTGGGTCGGTTTGGTTTTGTTCGGGTTCATTATCGTCAGACGAACTACAGGAAAAAGTCAGAAATGTTATTAAAATCAGTAGTGAAAGTTTTTTCATATTTTGAGGTCGTTTATTGTTCATTGAATGTTTTAATTAATCCATTTATTTGGTCAATTATTCTATCAATATCGTTGTCAATATTTTCAAATTTTGCAATAAATTTTTTGGTTAGGCTTGTGTTGTCTTTTATGAATTGTTCAAAGACCTTAATTGTTTCAAGTTGAGTTTCATTTGTTTTCAACAAAACTTGAACTGTATCTTCTAATTCTTTTATTCTTTCTTCCATAATTTTAATTAAATCTTCTAAATTTTCAATTTGTGCGGTTTCTCCAAAATGAATGGCAACGTCTCTGTATATGGCTCGTAGCGTGCAAATTAAACAATTACTTTCGGATGAAGCACGAGCCGAATTTTTAAATTTTATTATTTACCTTTTTTTTTAAATCGTCAAATTTAAAAATTTGGCGGACTCGTAAATATACCCTAACTTCGATTAAGCAACTAGTTAGCTATGAGCTATATACTTTGTTAGCGGTAGGCTATTTTCGTATAATTTTTTCTAATCTTTTTGGGTCTTGCCTGCTGTCCCAAATTGTAAGAATCAATAAACGGTCTTTTAAATCAACTTCATAAATTATTAGATAATCTCTAACGATTTTAATTCGTGCGTTTTTGTCATCTGTGGTTTTTCCAATTTCTGGGTATTCCGATATTAATCTTACAGCCTCTTTAAAAAGTTCGTTCAGTTTTTTGCTATAGAAGTTGGATTTGTTTCTTTTATTCCAATATTTAAAAATTTCTTTTCTGTCGGTTTGTGCTCTTCTCGACCAAATTATTTGTTTAACCATTCGTCAATCTCTTGGTTTGCTTGTTCATTTGTCAAATAATCGCCATTTTTAATTTGTTCTCTTGCCTCAGCAATTGCAGATTTTTGTTGCGAATTGAGCTTGTATGTTTCTTCGATTTCATTTTCGAGATTTAAAAAACGATAAAATTCCTCAAGTAGATTTTTATTCTTAGATAGGTTAATCTCGTTAATTAATTTCTTTTTGATTTCTACTGTTTTCATAACACGAATATTTTTAACAAGATAATATTTTTTTGTCAAATGGATACCGAGCTTTTTAATTTTCCGAAATAGTTAATTTTAGCACGATTTTTTTAGCTTACCGCTAACTAGTTATATCCAAACAAATATACCTCTTTTCAAGTTCTATATTCCGGATATGCCAAGTTTTTGCTTCTCTTCTTGGGATGATACGTAATGTTTGACGGCAATGTCCAACGGACTCTTAATCAGCAGTAAGTCTTTCTTTGCGACATGCGTGTAAATCATCGTAGTTTCTGGTTTTGCGTGCCCTAAAAGTTCTTGAATATACCTTAAATCAATACCGTTTTCTAATAAGTGAGTCGCGTAACTGTGTCTTAACGTATGTGGCGTGACACGTTTATGGATCTTGGCCAATTTACAGGACTGGCGTAAAAAATGACGTACAGATTCTGCACTGTAAGCATTGCCATCACGACCCTCTACAAAATAACGGTTTGGAACATAAGTCGAAAGATAATTTTGTAAAAGCGGCAAAAAACTCTCAGCAATAATCACATAACGATCCTTTCTGCCCTTGGCATTTTTAATGATAATTTGCCTTCGACTAATGTCAATATGACTTAATTGTAAATGGAGCAGTTCACTTATTCGAAATCCGCAAGAGTAAATAATGGCAATGATCGCTCTATGTTTTAGATTTTTAGTCACCTGGATTAAATGAATCACCTCTTCCTTAGATAAAACCGTAGGCAATAAACGGTCACGCTTAGGTCGAATAAGTTCCAGGGCGTCATAAGCCAATTCGGGATAAAACGCCTTAAAAATTTTCAAGGCACTTATAAACTGGCGCTGTTTGCTAATCGAATATTTCCGCCTTATATAAACATCCTCTAGGTACAACTCTATGTGGCGATTCGTCAATTCAACAGTTTGGGTCTTGTGATAATAGGCGAGAAGGTCCGCAGTCAAAAGCGTATAGGTAGAAATGGTACTTTTGCTGTACCGTTTTCCTCTTAAATACTTAAAAAAATTATTTAAAATTTCCCGTTGTTCCGCAGTTAAAAAGGATTTGTCGTACATTTTTACTATGTAAGGTAAGTCCCGAACTTCAGAATCGTCAACATCGTAGCCATCAAGGATATTCGAAATCAGTTTAAAACTCTCCAACGATCGTTTTATATGCCAGCTTCGTAAGGTCTTACTCCAAGCACACCCAGGAATTGTTCTAAGTAATTTATTGATATTCCAATTATATTTGAAACAAATAAGAATTTGTTCAGAGTTTTTGTAATACTTTGGTTTTAAGACGATTGCTGCGTTTTCCATAAGGTCTAATTTTAAAAATCTAACCTCTAAATATAGAAAATTAACTCGACTTATCCAACAAAATGGAGTTGCAATGTTACTACGCAAATAGTATAAATATAAACACAGTCATCACTTTTTATAGTCTAAAAGTGCGTCAATGGTATTTACAGTTACCGAATGATAATTATCTCTAGATTTTTCATAAATCGCTAGGGCTTCATCAACCTTACCATTGCGCTTGTAAGCTTTAAACAAGGTAGACACATACCAACGACGCCCCACACGAATTAAGAAATCTTCAATGTTTTGATCTACATTACCCTCGTGATAATCATGGTTTATGGCCTGTTCATACCAAACCATTGCAATATGAGAGTTGGTAGCATTTGTAAAATCAAAAGCAACATCAAATCGCTTTAGATCAGCAATAGTGATTGAGTCAGGGAAATTTCTTATAAAATGAACCCATTCCTGTGTCGTCCAATCTTTGGTCTTTGCAACCTCCACAAACTTTTTAGAGATAAAGTCCTGCAATGTATTTTCCACATTTTTAAACCTATCGGAAACAATGATGGCTTGATTTTTAGGAATACCAGGTTGATAAACCCAAGCGTCTACATTAAACTCTACCGCATTGGGCTCAAGCAGATGAACATTTAAATAGTCAATAAAACCTTCCGTAGTAATTGTTGAAAAGGCATTGGTTTTAAAATATGTTTTTAAAAATGAGTCAAATTTATCACGACCTACAGCTTCTTCTAAAGTTCTCAAAAATAAATAACCTTTGTCATAAGCGATACTATTCATGCCATCGTCTGGATTTTTGTTGGTTAAGTCCAATTTTAGTTTGGTCATTTCGGGCTCACCTTTAAAACCTTCAATTTCATCTTCCAGATCTTGACGCCCGATCAGCGCTATCATATTAGCACGATCTTTTCCGTAAAGTGCTTCCATAATTCTCGTCTCAAAATAAACCGTAAAGCCTTCGTTGAGCCAAAAGTCGTTCCATGTGGCATTGGTTACCAAATTACCAGACCAAGAGTGGGCGAGCTCATGGGCTATAAGTGAGGTTAAACTTTTATCTCCTGCAATGACAGTTGGTGTAGCAAAGGTCAATCTCGGATTTTCCATACCTCCAAACGGAAAGCTAGGCGGAAGCACGATCACGTCAAATTGCTCCCAATCGTATGTGCCATAAAGGTTCTCGGCAGCAATTACCATTTTTTCCATGTCATTAAATTCTGCATGTGCTTTTTCAATCATCGATTTTTCAGCATAAACACCAGTTCGTTCGCTCACCGCTTGATATTCTAAATTACCAACTGCTAACGCAATAAGATAGGGTGAAATAGGTTGTTTCATTTTAAAATAGTAAGAACCGTCAGCCGATTTGTTTTTCGGATTTTCAGCGCTCATCACCGCCAGTAAATTAGAAGGTACCTTCACAGTGGCATTGTACGTAATCCTAATTTGGGGACTATCCTGAATGGGAATCCAAGTGCGCGTCAAAATAGCCTGACCTTGAGTAAACAAAAAGGGGTGGGTTTTATCGGCAGTTTGTTGCGGGTCCAACCATTGTAGAGCTTCGGTTTGAGCGGTCGTTTTATAATGAATGGTTATGTGTTTGGTAGCTTCGGAAATTTTAATCCTTAAAGCCTGTCCCAATTGTTGATCAAATGGTCCGAGCTCAAATTCAGTGTCTACACCATCGGAAGTAACCTTTACAATATCCAAATATTTTGAATCTAGGACGATTTCCGAAGCATTCTCAGCGCTAATCTCATAATTGGCGATTCCCTCAATGGTTTCGGTCTCAAAATCAACATCAAGGTTCAACTCCAAATGTTTGATCACCGCAATGTTTGGTTGCGCATATGAATGGGTTTCTTCGACATATTTTGGTAGACTCATGTCACTTGTTTCGTGATCTTTACAACCAAAAGTTAAAATAATTACTACAAATAATAAGATTTGTTGTCTCATAATAGTGAATATAAAATGCGTTGAAAATAAGTAATTGGTAAGTAGATGAAAATCCTCATTGGGCGTATAATTGACCTCGATGCGGTTTGAGGGCATCTCTAATGGGTTTCATCTCATCGTCTGTCACGACCATATAGGCAATACTATGCATGTCGTTGAGTTGTTCAAAACCAGTTATGCTTAGGTTGGTCTTTTGAATAATAATAAATTCCTTGAGATGTTTTTCGTGGTGCTCAGCAGTTTTAAAAGCATCAGGACCTCGAAAATCCCATATAAGTTTTAGTTTACGCATTGGCTAAAGATATCCCATTTTCAGCAAAATTTTTAAAATCTCGCATATAAGTTAAGGATTGCTTTTTAAAAAGGCTGGGAGAAAGATACAGCATCACACGCATGACTAAATTTAATGGTAAAAATTTATTTTTAGAAGTCCATTTGGTAAACCCGTTTGTCGTGCGCTCAAAATAATTTTGTTGAATGTTATGCATGGTTTTAGTGGTGTAATTGGCATGAAGCTCGTGGGGCAAATTTCGTTTCGTTATGGTTTCAACGATAGTCATTTTTCGAGACCCAAATTTATAGATGAGCTTCATTTTTGCACCCAATTGTCCAATATCACCAGAAATATGTTCTGAAGCCACTAAACCCTTTTGCCAATGCCTTTTGTTTTCGACACGGTCCATTTTTTTAATAAACGTTTCTAAAGGCACATTGACCTGTATTTCTGTAATGTATACCATTGGCAATAAAATGGGATGATTGATACGCGAAGATACTAAGTATTGAAATCAAAATAGCGATTGAAAGTTCAATCGCTATTATATTAGTTGAGTGACTCGTTGCGTCTACATTGAGATAAATTTTAAAGTTTTAGATTGTGTCTCACCACTTACCTTCACAATATAAATTTGATCTTTTTCAAGACCTAAATCAATCTTTTGCCCTGATTCACTGTTTGCAATACTTAAGGTTTTGATGGCTCTGCCTAAATTATCGTAAACGCTTAAGTCAAGATCTCCACTTGCACTAGAAACCACAAGTTCGTTACCAATAAATGATACGAAATTGTTCTTGTTAAAACTAGCGATGCTCAATGTATCGTCTTTAGGGGCATCAACTAAATTGATATAAAGATCAGCACTTTGGTTGTTTCCACCACCACCAAATTCGTTTTGGAATAAAAAATTAAATCCGTAAACGGTCGTCCCATTGGGAATAGAAGAGTAAAATTGAGCTAAATTAATAGTAATATTATAAGTGTTAGGAGCTGTCGCGCTATCACCATCAGTTAACAATAATTCTGGCTGACTACTAAGATCCCCAAAATCAGGTGCGCCTTGAAATCCGCCAGCATCGGTATCTAGACCACCATACATAAAAATAGAAGCTCTATTTTCAGTATAAAAATTTTGAACAATATCAGCGTCTTCAAATACAATAGTTATGGTTTGATTGACGTTAGAGGTAGCATCTATAGTTGTTGCCGTGCCATCATAACCAGAAATTGTAATAGTTTCTTGTGAGTTGGCGGCGAACATTATTAAATAGATCATCGTACATAAGTAAAGGTGTTTCATGGTGTCTCGTTTTTTTTAGTCAAAATAGGGATTTCGTTCTAACATTTAAAAGAACGACAGGACTACAACGTTTTCGTGTTTATAAGTTTTTACGGTGGCCCTCAATTTGAACGTATAAACGACCTAAAAATCAATCCAAGATGATTTCGCTTTAGACCGTAAAAAACATCTTGTTTTATAGTTGAATTATATTATTTTTGCTGAAATGCGCTAGTCTCAAAACAAAAGGTTTAAAACTTAAAAACGACTGCTGGCGCTTATGACGACGTTAAATAAAAATCATTATAATACTACTTAAGAATATGAAATTATTGGTAACCGCGGCAATCTTATGTTTTACGATTGCCTTGCATGCTCAAATAAAGGAGAAGGACGTTTTATTTACCGTTGATGGCGATCCTATTAAGGCATCAGAATTTGTACGTGTCTACAATAAAAATTTAGATTTAGTCAAGGATGAATCACAAAAGGATATCGATGCCTACTTGGAGCTGTTTGTCAATTATCAATTAAAAGTGAAGGAAGCACGTCGCTTAGAACTTGATCAGGATAAAAAATATATTCGAGAGTTTAATAACTATAAAAAGCAACTGACAAAAAATTACATGTCTGATAATAAAGTGACAGATGCTTTGGTCAAAGAGGCTTATGAACGTACCACAAACGATGTAAAAGCATCCCATATTTTAGTGCGTATTGATGAAACAGAAACCGATACACTGGCCGTTTACAATCAATTATTGGCCTTTCGAGAACGCGTTCTTAAAGAAGGTTATGAAGCTGTGCAAAAAGATGTACACGATGGTATAACTATTTTTGCTGAAGATTTAGGCTATTTTGGTGGTTTTAAAATGGTATATCCGTTTGAATCTGCGGCATTCAATACGCCTGTTGGAGAAGTATCAATGCCATTTAGAACACGTTTTGGGTATCATGTCGTAAAAGTATTTGATAAAAGGCCGTCTTTAGGACAAGTTACTGTGGCTCACATCATGATTGCGAGCAAGCAGAAAGATAGCTCGGTAGTTGCCAAAGAACGCATTGGTCAAATCTATAAGAAACTACAACAGGGTGAAAAATTTGAGTCGCTGGCACAGCAATTTTCCGATGATAAGAGTTCATCGAGTAAAGGAGGCGCGTTACAGCCTTTTTCTGGCGGACAATTAGGTTCTGTAGAATTTGAAAATGTAGCATTTTCATTAGAAAATCCGGGTGACATGTCAGAGCCATTTGAAACGTCTTACGGTTGGCACATTGTTAAATTAATCGGTAAAAAAGGTGTTGAACCTTTTGAGGAGGTAGAAGCAGAGCTACAGAATAAGGTGAGCAGAGATTCGAGATCTCAGTTGATCAATTCGGCTATGGTGAAAAAATTAATGGATACTTACAAAGTAATTGAGCATAATGGGGCTAAGACCTACTTTGAGGGCGTTTTAAATGACGATTATTTTAAACAAGCTTGGAATGAACCGGTAGATTTTAATGCTGAAAAACCATTTTTGACCATAGACAAAAAAGTCATCACTTATAAAGCGTTTTTTGATCATCTCATAAAGGAACAGCGCAAATACGCCAATAGAAAAGTAGAAGCAAAAGCTGTCGTCAATACTGAATATAACGCATTTTTAGAGGCCGAAATTTTAAAGTATCGTGAAGAAAATCTTGAGAATGAAAATCAAGAATTTGCTTTTGTTTTAAAAGAATACAGAGATGGTCTACTTTTATTTGACCTGATGGAAAAAGAAGTTTGGAATGCGGCTTCAAAAGACTCTGTCGGACTTCAAAATTTTTACGAGAGTCATAAAATAGATTATATGTGGAGCGATCGTGTTGAGGCTGTTATGTTTTCTTCTGTGTCTAAATCAACCATGAAGAAAGTGGAAAAAGAGCTGAAGAAGGGAGTTTCCGAAGAAAAAATCTTAGCGCAAATGAACACCGACGATAAAATTGAAGTGATATCTACAACAAGAAACTTTGAGCGAGGCAGTAATGATTTGCCAAAAGATTTCAATTTTAAAACAGGCATATCAAATATTTATGAATACAATGATGCTTACCATGTATTCAATGTAAATGAAGTGAAGCCAGCAGGTCAAAAAACAATGCAAGAGGCGAGAGGTAAGCTGGTAAGCGACTACCAGGTTCAAATTGAAGAGGATTGGGTCAAGACCTTGAATGAGCGATACAAGGTGAAAGTTGATGCTTCAGTTTTAAAACGTGTCAAAAATGAACTTCTAAAATAAATCCTTGAAATACATTTCGGTAGTCATAATAGCTTTAATAAGTTTGGTATCATGCGATGTTTTTAAAGAAACCGATGATAGGATTATTATCGCTCGCGTAGGCGATGCTTATCTCTATCAAGATGATATTAAGGATGTAGTCATAGAAGGGACGCCCCCAAATGATAGCATACAAATCGTAACGAGTTTTATAAATCGTTGGGCGACGCAGCAACTTCTTTTGGAAGGGGCACAACGTAATTTAGCCGAAGAAAAGCAAATCGTGTTCAATAAGCTTGTTGAGCAATATAAAAACGATTTATATTCTAAGGCCTATCTTGAGGCACTTGTATATAAAAGTATCGACACATCCATGACCGAGGCTCAAGCCATTGCCGTGTATGAGGCAAATCAAGAAACTTTTAAACTTAATGAGGAGTTGGTCAAATTTCGATACATAACAATTCCGCAAAATGCGATCGATGAAGATAAAATCAAAATAGCTTTTAAAAAATTTGATCGGCAAGATAAGCGGTATTTAGATTCGATCGCTGTTCAATTTAAAGGGTATTCTTTAAATGATTCTATTTGGATCAAGGCGTCACAAATCACAGAAAAGATTAGTGTTCTCAATTCTGAAAACAAAAAAGAACTGTTAAAAAAATCTAATTATATACAACTCAAAGATTCATTAGACCTATATTTGATCCAAATAAATGACGTCCTTTTTCAAAACGATTTAGCGCCTTTAGAGTACGTAAAGCCTACCATCAAGCAGATTGTCATTAACAAAAGAAAATTAGAGTTGGTGAAACAACTTGAAAAAGATATTACCAAAGATGCAATTAAAAATAAACAATTTGAAATCTATAATTAAGTCGGTCGCCTTAACATTAACGTTGGCTTTGTTCACTGTAAATTTTTCTTTGGCGCAGGAGATAATTGAAGATGTAGTTGATACAAGCAAGAAACAACGGGACACCACGCAGTCTTCATCTGAACGCAGAAAAGTGGATGGTGTTGCAGCCGTAGTTGGTGATTATGTAGTCTTAGACTCAGATATTGACAAAGAGTATATCCAACTTCAGGCAAGAGGCGTTTCTATAGCCAATATTACGAGATGTGAGTTGTTTGGCAAGCTTCTGGAAGATAAATTATATGCTCATCATGCGATTCAAGATAGTATTGTCGTTAATGATCTTGAAGTAAGATCAAATATTGATCAACAAATTTCTGCATTCTTAGAACAAAAAGGAGGCTCCATGCAAGAGCTTTTAGAATTTTATAATAAAGACAGTGAACAAAGTTTGCGTGAAGAAATGTTCGAAATCAACAAAAACGCAAAATTAGCTTCAGAAATGCAGCGTAAGATCATTGAAGATGTTGAGGTGACTCCAGAGGAGGTACGAGAATATTATAATAGTATTCCAAAGGATTCCTTACCAGAATTTGGAACTGAACTGAAAGTAGCACAAATTGTTGTAATCCCTGAAACAACAGAGGCTTCGAAACAAGCGGTTATCGATCGATTGAAAGGATTTAAGGCCGATGTTATTGAAAACGGAGCGAGTTTTACAACAAAGGCGGTTTTTTATTCAGATGATAAAGCGGCCAAAAGTAAAGGTGGGATGTACACTTTAAATAGGAAGCGTCCACAAATGGTGAAAGAATTTCGCGACGTGGCATTCGCACTTCAAGAAGGTGAAATTTCAGATCCGTTTGAGTCAGATTTTGGATATCATATCATTTTGCTAGAAAAAATTAGAGGTCAAGAATATGATGTAAGACATATCTTGTTACGTCCAGAAATTACAGATGCTTCGGTCATAGAGGCAAAAGAGAAAATCAATAAAGTACGCGAACAAATTATTGCTGGAGAATTAACATTTGCTGAGGCGGCCAGAGAATTTAGTGATGAAGAAGAAACGAAGTTTGAAGGCGGACAGTTAATTAATCCATACACGCAAGATTCAAGTATGGAGTTGACCAAAATGGATCCTGAACTTTACGGGCAAATTCAAGAGCTTAAGGACGATGAAATTAGTTTAGTGTTACAAGATCAAGATCGAATTAATCCTATTAAATTTAAAATTCTTACCGTTACCGATAGGATCAATGAACACCAAGCAGATTTTGCGCGCGATTACCTTAAAATCAAAAACCTAGCCCTACAAGAAAAGCAGTTTGAAGAAATCAGAAAATGGCAAGAGGAAAAAATTAATGATACTTATGTCAATTTAAACGAAGATTATAAAACATGTACGTTTAATAGTAACTGGTTAAAAACTGAAAAACAATAATATGTCTGATGTCGCTGCAATTGAACAATTTGTTAAAAAGTTTAAAATTCTAAAGTCTGAGGTTGCTAAGGTAATTGTGGGTCAAGACGAGGTTGTCAATCAAATCTTAATTTCTATTTTTTCAGGAGGGCATGCGCTACTCATAGGCGTACCTGGTTTGGCTAAAACGCTAATGGTAAATACCATTGCTCAAGCGTTAGGGCTTGACTTCAAGCGTATCCAGTTTACACCAGACTTGATGCCTAGTGATATTTTAGGTAGTGAGATATTGGATGAAAACAGACAATTTAAATTTATAAAAGGACCAATTTTTGCCAATATCATCTTAGCAGATGAGATCAATAGAACACCGCCAAAAACACAGGCGGCTTTGCTAGAAGCCATGCAAGAGCGTTCAGTAACCGTTTCAGGTCATAATTACAAACTAAATCTACCTTATTTTGTTTTAGCAACACAAAATCCAATTGAGCAGGAGGGAACGTATCCTCTACCAGAAGCGCAGTTAGACCGTTTTATGTTTGCGATCAATTTAGAATATCCAACATTTGCTGAAGAGGTTCAAGTGGTCAAGGCTACGACAACCGATGTTCAAATTAAAGTAAACGCGCTTTTTACTGCTCAAGAAATTATAGATTTTCAAAACGTTATTCGTCGTATTCCAGTGGCAGACAATGTCATAGAGTACGCGGTAACTATGGTGAGTAAAACCAGACCTAAAACAGATACGGCTTCTAAATTGGTGTCAGAATTTGTAGATTGGGGTGCGGGACCAAGAGCCTCTCAAAATTTAATCTTAGCTTCAAAAACACATGCCGCGATAAATGGTAAATTCTCTCCCGACATTGAGAATATTCAAGCAGTGGCTTCTGGGATTTTACGTCATAGAATTATTAAAAATTACAAAGCAGAAGCAGAAGGCATCACTGATGAGCAAATCATCAAGAGTTTATTTTAAGATGTAATCCATTTCTTTTTTATTGTTGGCTTCCATTAAAGACAGCTTAGCACAATACGCCATTATCAATTTAACAATATTTGCATATTTATTATGCTAATCGTTTGCTTATAATGGCTTTTCGATACCATTTATTGATTTATATTCATAGATATACACATTTACTTAGAGATTTTAAAATCCGCTCAAAAATTTGTAATTTTGTGAGACTTTAATAAAACAAAAATCAACCTTTTAAATACATTATATGGCTTTTGATATTGACATGATAAAAGAAGTTTATTCAAAGATGACCGAGCGCGTTGAAGCTGCTCGTGACATTGTTGGTAAACCATTAACACTTTCAGAAAAGATTCTTTATTCACACCTTTGGGATGGTAAACCTACTACCGCATTTAAAAGAGGTAAGGATTATGTAGATTTTGCACCAGATAGAGTGGCATGTCAAGATGCAACAGCTCAAATGGCCTTATTGCAATTTATGCAAGCTGGAAAAGCAAAAGTAGCCGTTCCAACAACGGTGCATTGTGATCACTTGATTCAAGCTAAAAACGGAGCGAGTACAGATTTACAGCACGCTATTAATACGAGTAACGAAGTATTTAATTTTTTAGAATCAGTCTCAAATAAATACGGAATAGGATTTTGGAAACCGGGTGCCGGTATCATTCATCAAGTTGTGTTAGAAAATTATGCTTTTCCTGGTGGTATGATGATAGGAACCGATTCGCATACCGTAAATGCTGGTGGCCTAGGTATGGTTGCTATTGGCGTTGGTGGTGCTGATGCGGTTGATGTAATGGCAGGTATGGCTTGGGAGCTAAAATTTCCGAAGTTAATAGGTGTCAGGTTAACCGGTAAATTATCAGGCTGGACGGCTCCTAAGGACGTCATCTTAAAAGTGGCTGATATTTTAACAGTAAAAGGAGGAACTGGCGCAATCGTTGAATATTTTGGGCCAGGCGCCACAGGAATGTCTTGTACAGGAAAAGGAACCATTTGTAACATGGGAGCCGAAATTGGTGCAACCACATCCACATTTGGTTATGATGAATCGATGGAACGCTATTTACGTGCCACAGATAGACCAGATGTTGCCGATGCCGCGAATGAGATTAAGGAACATTTAACAGGTGATCCTGAAGTATATGCAAATCCTGAACAATTTTTTGATCAGGTTATCGATATCAATTTATCTGAATTAGGACCTTTATTAAATGGTCCATTTACGCCAGATTTATCGACAACGGTAGGTCTTGATATGAACGAAAAAGCAAAAGCCAATGACTGGCCAATGAAGGTTGAATGGGGTTTAATAGGATCATGTACCAACTCGTCTTACGAAGATTTATCGCGTGCCTCATCAATTGCTCAGCAAGCCCTAGACAAAGGATTAAAAACTAAAGCAGAATTTGGAATCAATCCAGGTTCTGAAATGGTTAGATTTACTACGGAACGTGACGGTATACTTCAAATCTTTGAAAAATTAGATGCCAAGATCTTTACTAACGCTTGTGGTCCCTGTATTGGTCAATGGGCACGTTATGAAGATCCCAAAAATGCGCCTAAAAATAGTATAGTACATTCATTTAACCGAAATTTCGCCAAGCGCGCCGACGGAAACCCAAACACACATGCCTTTGTAGCATCACCAGAAATTACAGCTGCTATCGCTATTGCAGGACGTTTGGATTTTAATCCAATGACCGATAAATTGATCAACGAAAAAGGTGAGGAAGTCATGTTAGATGAACCAACGGGATGGGAATTACCACCTAAAGGGTTCGCTGTTGATGATAATGGATATCTAGAACCAATGGCCGATGGAAGTGGCGTTGAAGTGAAAGTTGCAGAAGATTCTGAGCGTTTACAGCTGTTGACACCATTTAAACCTCTCGGTGATGCAATCACTGGAGCTAAATTACTGATTAAAGCTTTTGGAAAATGTACAACAGACCATATTTCTATGGCTGGGCCTTGGTTGCGTTTTCGTGGACACTTAGATAATATTTCTAACAATACCTTAATTGGAGCGGTGAATGCTTTTGGGAAGAAAACAAATTTTGTTAAAAACCAACTTAATGGAGAGTTTGGTGGAGTGCCTGATACAGCAAGAGCTTATAAAGCGGCCGGAATTAAATCGATTGTTATTGGTGACCACAACTACGGTGAAGGCTCATCTCGTGAACATGCAGCTATGCAACCACGCTTTTTAGGCGTTGCAGCGGTAATCGTGAAATCTTTCGCACGTATCCATGAAACGAACCTTAAAAAACAAGGCATGTTAGGGCTGACCTTTGCGAACGAAAGCGATTATGATTTAATTGAAGAAGATGATACGTTTAACTTTTTAGATTTAAATGAATTTGCACCAGATAAGCAATTGACCATTGAAATAGTGCATGCTGATGGTAGTAAAGACACGATCAAAACGAATCATACCTACAACCAAGCACAAATTGATTGGTACAATGAAGGTTCGGCATTAAATAAGATTAAGAGAGAGAATGCTGCTTAATTTTGCATCGGGATTTATATAAAAAAGGGCCTTCGATATATCGAGGGCTTTTTTGTAAATATTCGTTATGTCGTAAGAAGTTCATAATAATTACGACTGGCATATAACTAACCCAAAAACTATCCTGATGCAAACCATTTGGTTCTTTGACGATGTCAATCTATTTAGGATTCTTTGTCCACACAAAATGAAGGCTTACAAAAGCGATCATGATTTTGATACCTATAAAAAATTAGACTACATCTATTTTGAAGAGGATTCTGCCAACAAAGTGTATTTGATAGAAAAGGGTAAGGTCAAGCTCGGTTATTACAACGAAAATGGAGACGAAATCGTCAAAGCCATACTATCTAAGGGAGAATTATTTGGAGAAAAGGCAATCTTGGGAGATACGATGCGCGATGAATTTGCCCAATCGGTAGATAATGCCACGTCTATATGTCCTATTGGCGTTACCACGATGCATGATTTGATGCGAGATAATCAAACGTTTAGTTTTAAGGTCTATAAATTTATAGGCTTGAAGTTCAAAAAACTAGAACGGCGACTTCAGCTTCTATTATTTAAAGATGCTAAAACCCGTCTTGTAGAGTTTCTAAATGAATTATGCATCGATTATGGTTATAATTGTCCTAATACTGGCGATAAAGTCATAAAGCATCCCTACACCCAAAAAGATATTGCTTCATTAATTGGTACTTCTAGACCTACACTTAACATTATTCTCAATGAATTGAAAAGCGAAAATTATCTTGATTATAATCGAAAAGAAATTAGAATTTTTTGAGTCACGTTATTAACCTTCTTTATGTTAGCTAGCTAACATTTAATCATATCCTGAAGCTGTAATTTTGAATTATAAATTTAAAATGATATAGCGATGATTAGAAAAATGATGTTAGTAGTATTCGTATTTGGAGCGATGTTTTCGTGCAGCGACGATGATGACACCGTTCAAACCTTTGTACCAAATTCAGGTGCGATCACAGGTGGACCATTCACATTTTGCGTAGATGGAGTAGCTGATAATGTGAGTGGTGTTATGACCGATTCAAACGCCGTGGGAACAAATCGTACCTTTGTGGTCACAGACGATCTAGGAAATATTCTAGGTTTGCCACCAACCTTGCAAGCGCTTGAGGGTGTCAATTTTGATGAAGCTGGAGCAGGTGTCTGCCTCATTTGGTATTTGCGCTTTGAAGATGATTTAATTGGTGCTGAAATGGGATTGAATGCTAATGATTTAGAAGGCTCGTTTAGTTTATCTAATTCTATAACAGTAACAAGAAATCAGCCAGATGCCGGACTACTATCTGGAGGGCCTTTCACATTTGATGTCGATGGAACCGTAGATAATGTGAACGGGATTACAACAGATTCTAATGCTACGGGATCTAATAGCACATTTGTAATAACTGATGACCAAGGCATGATATTGGGTCTTCCACCAACCTTAATGGCTCTTGAGGGAGTGGATTTTGATGCCGCGGGAGTAGGAACTTGTCTTATTTGGTACTTGCGATTCGAGGATGATTTGGGAGGAGCGATGATGGGCCAAAACGCAAATGATTTGACAGGATGCTTTAGTTTGTCAAATTCAATAACAGTGACACGAAATTAGTCTGTTAATTAATTGTCGCTACAGGGCAACATTATGAGTTTTTTTGTTGTTAAATTAGAAGCGCATTATTTATTATGATAATGCGTTTCTTTGTTTAAATGAATAATCACATGCATAAGCCAAGAAAATTTAAGGCCTCAAGTATCATTTTTGTCGTAGTTATAGCGCTTATGCTTATTCCCCAAACGAGGCAGCCCATTCAAATCCTACTGCAAAAAGGAGTTGCGATGGTGGTAAAACCTACGATTATTAATGCTTCGGAAAGATTAAAACTCGATAATTATAATTGGAAATTAACATCTAGTGACGGTAAAGCCTTAGATTTCGCATCTGCCGAAGGAAATGTAATTGTAATTAACTTTTGGGCGACTTGGTGTCCACCTTGTATTGCTGAAATGCCAAGTCTCGAGAAGCTCTATCAACGTTATAAAGCGAATGATGAAATTGTTTTTCTTTTCGTATCGAATGAAGAGAACGAGGTGATCAAAAAATTTATCAGTAAAAAGAATTACAGTTTTGAAGTCTATCAACCCATAACAGCATATCCAGTGCAGTTTGATGTGACCTCAATTCCAAGAACATTTATTATTGACAAAAACGGCGAAATCGTAGTGGATAAGTCTGGTGCCGCAGATTGGAACAGCGAGCGTATTCATGACACCATAGACGAATTGCTTAAAGTGTTTTAAAAAAAGCACTTATAAAACTCCATGAAAAAAGGGAAGACATCACTTTAAGTTCTTCAGCGAATGTAGATTCCTCATCTAAGAATCGAAACATGGTTTGTACGGAATTCTTATCGTAAAATTGCTTGAAAATCCATTCGCCTTTATGATTTTCATCCTTTAGGACTTTTAAAAACACCTTATCGTAGAACCGATATTTTCTTCGGAATAATCCGTGGGAAGGTCGTTTCCCAAGTTTTAAGTTTTCTATAATTTTAGCCACTTTCTTTTCGGTATGCTTAAACGAATAGCCAGTCGAGGCTTTGACCCAACCGCCACCTGTACCAATTTTTGTAATGTTTCCGCTATTGAATTTTGAAAAATTGTACGTTGTCATTGGGATTTGACCCATTTCAGTTTCAATAATAGCATAGCGGTCTATGTTGAGGTATTCCTTGATATATTGCTTGAGATAAGTATCATAGATAGATTCGTCTACGACTGCTTCGGTAAAATAGGTGAATTCGATTAACGCTTCAGTTTTAGAAAAGGGAAGTACGTAAATAAATGAGGTTTGATCTCCGTCCTTCAATCGATAATCCATCATGGTAACTTTATCAATATCAAAGGCATCATTTTCAGTAGTAACGACCCAGCCTTTAAAATGCTGTATAATCGAAATATGATCTTTTACTTCCGAAGAAAACGACTCTGGAAGGCGACTGTCAAATACGTGAGACGCTGTAAAAGTGTTATTGGTTGTTTTGACCCTGATTAACTTTTCTTCTACGACCGAAATGACAGGCTCAATTATAAAATGGATATTATTGTGATGTTGGAGCTGTGCTTTAGCTTCGGTATAAAAATCGATTGCACGTATAGACTTATAGCTATACGGACTTAGATTTAATGAAATATTTTTATTGGTCGTTAAAACTTCAGCTTTTTGCCATGATCTATAGGCCAAATGATCCCATTGCGAAGGGTTTGTTTCCCAAAAACTCCATGTTTTATCATTGGTATTCTTTTCAGAGGGGTCAATAAGCGCAATTGTCTTATCCTTAAAATAAGAATCGCTGGCTAATTTTAGTGCTAACTGAAGACCTGCCAGACCATTTCCTATAATGATATAATCGAAATGGACAGGTGTTGTCATAATGACTTGGCAGTACTATTTTTTAAAATACTTGAAAGGGACAACTAACATCCCGAAGTTTTCGCTATCACCTTTTCCTAGGGATTTGTGATGGATTTTGTGTGCTCGTCTCACGCCTTTGGCATACCAATTATTTGCTTTTCTGAACATTTTAAAACGTTGATGTATAAAAATGTCATGTACTACAAAATAAGCTGCTCCATATGCCATAATACCTAAGCCGATAGGTAGGCAGTACCAAATACCCTCATAACTCCAAAGGTAAAAGCAACTCATACTTACTACCGCATAAAATATGAAAAAGGCATCGTTACGCTCAAACCAACTATCGTGATCTTTGTGATGATGGTCTTTATGTAATTTCCATAAAAATCCATGCATGATATACTTGTGGGTAAACCAAGCCATAAATTCCATGGCGGAGAATACGCCTAAAAAAATAAGAATCCAAAATACAATTTGCATACTATTACATTAAATTAAGTTGGTATTTGACATAACTTCGGGTGAGCAACTCGAACTTTTTATAGTTGGGTACTCGTATTCTGGTTGATTTAATTTCTAAAGCTGGTGTTTTCTTTAATTTCTTGAGCAATTGACTATAATAACGATACGCCATAAAAACGCCAAATTTGGCTTCTATAGGCAATCTCTTAATGCCGTCCAGCCCCTTTGCAAAGTCATTCTCAATATCATCAATGATGGCCTGTTTCGACCCTTCATCAAGATGATTTAAATCGGTATTTGGAAAATAAGTACGACTTAAATCCTCAAAATCGGCTTTTAGATCTCGTAAAAAATTCACTTTTTGAAACGCCGATCCTAGACTCATGGCTGAGTCTTTTAAGGCATCATATTTTTCTTGATCGCCTTTTACAAATACTTTTAGGCACATCAAACCAACAACGTCAGCAGAGCCGTAAATATACTCTTTATATTCAGTGTCAGTGAGGTAGGTTTGCTTGTGTAGATCCAATCTCATACTTTTCATAAAGGCATCAACCAGCGCCTTGTCTATGCTATATTTGTGGAATGTATCCTGAAATGAATTTAAAATTGGATTTAAACTAATATTATGCTCTAATGCTAGCTCTAAATCTTTAGTAAAATTATCGAACAGTTGCTCTTTATTGAAATCGTGAAAGGTATCAACGATTTCATCGGCAAATCTTACAAAGCCATAAATGTTGTAGATATCTTGACGAATGGAATCAGACAACATTTTTGTTGCAAGAGAAAACGATGTACTGTAAGCATTTGTTACAACCTTACTGCATTGGTTTGAAACGTTATCAAAAATGGATTTCATACTTAATTACTGTGATGTTTTTTAATGAGTTGCGACACTAATTTTCCTGAAATCAATGAGGGCGGAACTCCTGGTCCTGGAACGGTTAATTGTCCTGTAAAATATAGGTTTTTTACTTTTTTGCTCTTTAAATTTGGTCTTAAAAATGCGGTTTGGGATAATGTATTTGCCATACCATAGGCATTTCCTTTGTAAGAATTATATTCTTTGATAAAGTCTTTCACACAAAAAGATTCCTTAAATATAATATTCTTTTTGATATTTTGTGCAGTCAGTTTTTCGAAACGCGACATTATCACATCAAAATATTGATGGCGCAAGGCTTCTGTGTCTTCAATGCCAGGTGCTATTGGAATTAAAAAGAATCCAGTTTCGCAATCCTCAGGCGCCATAGAATGATCAGTTATTGATGGGAAATTGGCATAAAATAAGGGGTCACTTGGCCATTGCGGGTTATCATAAATTTCTTCAGCATGAGTTTCGAAATTGGTATCAAAAAACAAGTTATGGTGCTCTACATTGTTCAGTTTTTTATCAAAACCAACATAAAACAGTAATGAGGATGGTGCAAATGTTTTCTTGGCCCAATATGATTCTGAATATTGACGGTAACTTTCAGGTAATAACGTTTCAGAATGATGATAATCAGCACCACTCAAAACGATATCAAAATGTTTTTGTTCGCTATTAACAGTAATTCCAGATGCCACTTTATTATTTACATGGATTTGATCAACAGCGCTGTTTAAGTTGATGGTTACACCTAAGCTTTTGGCAAGAGCACTCATTGCTTTGATCACTTCATACATGCCGCCTTTGGGATGCCATGTGCCCAGACCGAAATCGGCATAATTCATAAAACTATAAAAAGAAGGTGTATTACTTGGTTTTGCACCTAGAAATAGCACCGGAAATTCTAAGGTGGAAATGAGTTTTGGGTTGTTAAACTTTTTTCTCACATCACCACTAATGGTCTTAAAAAATTGATCAACGCGCAAAGCCGTTTCTGGAGTGACCAATTCAAACGGAGATAAGCCTGGTTTTAAAACAACCTTATTTATGGCGATGTCATAATTTTTTGCAGCTTTATTAATAAATGTATTTAAGGCTGTTGAACTTCCAGGTTCAATACGATCAAACTCTGCGCAAATTTTATCCATCGTATCGCCAATAGTGATTACCTCGTCCTTGAAGAAAATCTTGTATGCAGGACTTAACTTATCAAGCTGATAAAAGTCTGATGTTTTTTTTCCGAAGTCATTAAAAAACTTATCGAATATATCGGGCATCCAGTACCAACTTGGACCAATATCAAATGTAAAACCTTGCTTTTTAATTTGGCGCGCTCTACCACCCACGGTATCGTTTTTTTCAAAAATATTAACGTTATATCCTGCTTGTGCTAAATAGCATGACGCGGAGAGAGAGGCGAATCCAGAACCTACTATGGCAACAGTTTTACTCATGTTTAACAAAATTACGAAAAAGCTAAACAACATTAGCTTAAAGGATAGAAATTTATAGTTTTTTAACTAAGTTTTTAAGGGAGTCAAAAGGCGTGATTTGTTTGGATAGTTTATCAAAATCCAGTTCACATAGCATTCTACCTAAGAGCCAGAATCTTACCTCTTTTTTAATGAGCAAGGTTTCGGTAAATGTCTTAATATAATCGTGGATATGATCTTTTTCTGGTTTTACAGTGAAATAGGATACAAATGTAATGTCATCATAATAATTTAAAATATCTTTTAAGCCAGCAATAGGAACACTTTGGCCAAGGTAAATGGATTGATGACCATGGGCAATAATTTCGTAGTTTAGCATCATGAGTCCTAATTCATGAACCTCATTATCGGGAAGGTAAAGCACGAAAACAGTTTTAGATCTACTTTGGTTTTTGGCTTGGATCGCCTCAGTATTAATTAATATTTTTTGCCTTATGAGTGTTGTTGCGAAATGCTCGTGTGCTGGAGTTATTGTATCAGTTTGCCAAAGCATTCCAATTTCAGTAAGTAACGGTATGAACTCCTCATAAAAAATATCGGAAAATGATTTTTCGTTTTTTAGAGTCTCATAAGTCTCATAAAATAATCTTTGGTCAAAATTAACCATCGCTAATTTTAAAGTGCTAAGCGTATGATTGTTGGTTTTATCTTTAAGCGCAACATCACTAACCAAAGTAGGGATTTCAGAATTTTCTAGAGCAGCTATCTTAGAAATTTTATAACCGTTTTCCTTTAGGTAGGTAATATTCAGTAATTTTTGAAGATTAGCTAAACTGTAATATCTAATATTAGTGTCAGTTCGCTCGGGCTCTAACAAGTTGTATCGCTTTTCCCAAATCCTGATGGTGTGGGCTTTAGTGCCTGTCAGGTTTTCGAGATCTTTAATACTAAATATACTTTTAATATTGTTCATTATTCAGTTTAGAAAGGTTAAACAAAATTAATCTTTTTTTGAGCTTACACTAGATTTTAAGTTTTTTTTAATAGTAAAACTATTGAATTATAATGCTTTAAAGGATTGGATAACATGAGATATTCTAAGCTTGGTCTCATATCTGTGTTATAACGTTTCATAATTGAAGACTTTTTAAAGTAAGAATATATGATCATTGGATTAATTTTATTAAAGGGTCAATAATAACGTGAAGTATCTCTTTTTATGTATGCGATCTATCGTTAAGAATTGAGACGTTTGTTTAGCGCTATGGGCGATTACAAACTGAGAAAAAAGCCAGGGGTAGATAAAAGTTCGCATGAGAATTTTGACACTTCGTGGTAACTTTCAAGTACAAATGTTGTATAAATTATTTGGTATGGGAATATAAAAGTGCGCACGAGAAGACTCGAACTTCCACGGACTAATGTCCACCAACCCCTCAAGCTGGCGCGTCTACCAATTCCGCCACGTGCGCATTATATCAATAAAGATAAAAAAAAAGTTAAGCTGATGCTTAACTTTTTTTGTGACCAGTCTGGGGCTCGAACCCAGGACCATCTCCTTAAAAGGGAGATGCTCTACCAACTGAGCTAACTGGTCATTGTGTTTCTCTAACGAGGGTGCAAATATAAAACGTTTAATCAATAATCCAAGCCTATTATTAAAATATTTTTTGTTTTTTTGTGATGACAAAAGCGAAGGCTATAATAATCAATTTGATAGGTTAAAATGATCGTATTTTTAATAGGCTATATGGGTTCAGGAAAGTCATTAGTCGGTGGGCAATTAGCAAAAATACTCAATTACAACTTTTGTGATTTTGATGCGTATATTGAACACAAAGAGAATGCTAGCATTCAAGAAATCTTTAATAATAAGGGTGAGATTTATTTTAGAAAGGCTGAAAAGCTTTATTTGGAAGAAATAATCAATTTAAATAACACCGTTATTTCTTTAGGTGGAGGAACACCATGCTTCGGAAACAATATGGCAATGATTTTAGAGGCTAAGAACAGTGCCACAGTCTATCTCAAAACAGGAATTCCAATTTTGGTGGAGCGACTCTTTAAGGAGCGATCAAAACGTCCATTAATTGCTCACCTCGAATCCAAAGACGAGCTCTCACGATATATAGGTAAGCATCTTTTTGAACGATCTTTTTTTTATGAACAAGCTCCTTTAAGCGTAAAGACCGATAATAGATCTGCTAATGAAATAACCAAAGCCATAGTACTTCAATTAGGTGAGATGAGCTTCAAACTTCGTTCCAGTTAGTACTATTTCTACATGCTCATTTAAGGATGTGGATAATGAAATGCCTTTAAAATCTGCTTTCACGGGATACTTTTTATGATTTCTATTTACTAAAACAGCAGTTTTAAACTGTTTGAGAGGCACCTCTAGAAAATGTTTAACACCATAGATAAGGGTACTACCAGAATTAAGAACATCATCAATCAATATAATAGATTTGTTCTTATAATCGTCTTTAAGTAAAGACGTTGTCACCGCAGATAAAGGATTTTTTTTATCAACAACAACCTTACAAAGAATAGGCTTTAGATCAGAAATTTTTTCAAGATTTTGTTTTAACTTTTTCGCTAAAATGTAACCGTTACTTTCAATTCCTGCTAATATAATCTCCTGCTCATACACATTACTTTCATAAATTTGATACGCAATGCGTCTTATTTTATGCTGGATTTCTTGATGATTTAGTATCGTATTTTTAGTAGTCGCCATGCGCCGTAATATTTGTTCAAATATAAATAGAGTTTATGTAATGCTGCTGCAATTTCAAATATCATCTTCAGGAGACTCATAAAAATCATCAATATCCCTTCTGTCTTTTTTAGTAGGTCTTCCAACTCCTTTTTTGCGGTAATAGTCTTTAGAGTATTTTAATAATTCCTGGGAGTCAAAAGCTTCTTTTGGGGTAATATCTGTTCTGTAAATATCGACTAATTTAGCGCCAATACGGCTTTCTGGAATATCATTAACCACAATTTGATAACTGATTTGATTTTTTCTAAAAGTGATTTTATCAGTCGCGTAAATCTCTCTACTAGGCTTAACTACTTGATCATTCACTTTTACGTGACCTTTTTTACATGCAGCTGTCGCGATACTTCTTGTTTTACAATATCTAATGCACCAAAGGTATTTATCTATTCGCATATTAAAACTGTGAAATTGACGTTAAGAGAATTGTACAAGAGTATTATATTATTGTATCTTGCGCCATAAAAATAAGCATTATTATACGATTCAAAAAGAGATTTGAATTAAAGAAAAATTGATTAAAATGAATTTAAAAAATAGCTTAATTGTCTTATCGGTCATCGTTCTATGCATGACATCATGTAAATCAGATGATGACGTAACATTTATACCTGTGCCGGCTGCAGATAGAACAGAGCAACAGGTAATAGATAATGACTCCTTAGTTGGGTATTTAGAAACACATTACTTTAATGCCGCTCAATTAAACACACCTGGCGTTGATTATACTATTGACGATATTGTCATAACAGAATTACCTCAAGATCTTGATGGAAATTTTCTTGCGTTGCCCAACCCAGATCAAAACACGCTACTCATTGATGCCGTTGTTGAATATTCTTCTGTATACCTAAATGTAGTTTATAAATACTATGTGCTCACAGTTAATTTGGGAGGCGGTGATGCCAATCCAAATTTTTCAGATTTAATTGATATTGTCTACTCGGGTAATACACAAGATGGAGTTGTTTTCGATAATGTTGTAAATCCTGATGAACCACTCGACCTTCTAAGGTTAATAGAGGGATGGAGGGATGTTATGCCTAGATTCAAAACGGCCTCTTCCTTTACTATAAATGGGGATGGAACTATAAAGTACAATGATTATGGTCTTGGCGTAATGTTTTTACCATCTGGGTTAGGATATTATGCTAATCCACCTCCGCTTTCAGACATTGGGTTATATTCTAATCTAATCTTCAAATTTGAGCTCTATAGAACTCAGGAAAATGATCATGATCTGGATGGCGTTTTGTCACAAGATGAAGACTTAAATGACAATTTTAATGTGTTTGACGATGATACTGATGGAGATACAATACCGAACTATTTTGACGCAGACGACGATGGCGACGGAGTTTTTACATTATTTGAAGATATAGACGAGGATGGTGATCCTACCAACGATGATACTGATGGTGACGGCATCCCTAATTACTTAGATGCAGATTCTACTGAGTCTAATCAAGATGAATAAAATTAACGTATACCTATTAAAAAAGACGCTCATTAGGCGTCTTTTTTTATTTTAAGTAAAGATGATATAATTTACAGGGCAATTGATAAACTTAATATCAATTGATCTGGTCTCGTATCAATCCTGCTAATAACTCCAGTGCCTATGTTATTGCCAATAAATGTGGCTTCATTACTATCGAAACCTCTTTCATATCGAAGATCGATTCCTAGTTTATCGATGTTCAAACTTATGCCGAAATTTAATCCGACCGAAAAATCATCATCGACATCATCAATGGTAATACCATCAAATTCGGTGTCTAAAATATATTGAAGTGAAGGACCACCAAACACACTTAAAGGGCCAATGACCTTAATCCCAAATAGGAGAGGAGCATCAATTTTTTTCATGGTAAAGTCGTCGCTATCATAATCACTTTTTGTAGCTGTATACAATAGCTCAGGTCTAAAATACAGTTTGTTTCCAATTTTCCCGAAAATACCAACATGGTAGCCTACATTGCGATCAGGATGTTCGGCATTGGCACCAATAGATTCAAAATAATCGCCATTGGCATTATAATTTAATCCAGCTTTAATGCCAAAAGCACTGCCTTCTTGAGCTTGCGTAGTGATGCAAAATAAGCTAAGAAGGACTATTAGTACAATTAAGTTTTTGTCTGTTTTTTTGCTTCCTAAGACTATTTGATTTGATGTCATATTGTTCGCTTTTTTTGATTTAAGAGTTCATATCAAAAACGCTGCCAAAAGAAAATTATTATATTTCAAGATGCAAAGTGAACCATGAAATATTAGACAAAAAAAAATCTAGCGGACTAAAGCTAGATTTTATTATGTGTACAAATAATCCTACCGTTTACGTTCAATGACATCTTGTGCTGCCTTTACAATAGCCTTTGCATCTAAACCATATTTCTCCATTAGTTGTTCTGGTGGACCAGATTCACCAAAGGTATCATTGGTTGCTACGAATTCTTGTGGTGTTGGTTTGTTTTGGGCCAACACTCTAGCTACGCTTTCTCCTAATCCGCCCAAATGATTATGCTCTTCGGCAGTGACAATGCAACCTGTTTTTGAAACCGACCTTATTATAGCCTCATCATCCAATGGTTTGATGGTGTGAATATTGATGACTTCGGCCGAAATTCCTTTCTCGTTTAAAACTTTAGCAGCTTCTAGCGCCTCCCAAACTAAATGGCCTGTTGCAACGATGGTGACGTCAGATCCTTCGGTTAATTGAACCGCTTTTCCAATTTGAAAATCTTGATCTTCGGGCGTGAAATTAGCAACTTTTGGTCTTCCGAAGCGTAAATATACAGCACCATGATGTTCTGCAATTGCTATGGTAGCTGCTTTTGTTTGATTATAATCACAGGTATTGATAACAGTCATTCCAGGAAGCATTTTCATTAATCCAATATCCTCGAGGATTTGATGCGTTGCGCCATCTTCGCCTAAAGTCAAACCAGCGTGAGATGCACATATCTTAACATTTTTACCAGAGTAGGCCACACTTTGTCTTATCTGATCGTAAACGCGACCTGTAGAAAAATTGGCAAATGTACCTGTAAATGGAATTTTGCCACCAATGGTCATTCCTGCAGCAAGACCAATCATATTAGCTTCGGCAATACCAACTTGAAAAAAACGGTCAGGATGGTTGGCCTTAAAATCATCCATTTTTAAGGACCCAATAAGATCTGCGCACAGTGCTACAACATTTTTATTAGTTTGTCCTAAATGGGTGAGTCCTGCTCCAAACCCTGAGCGTGTATCCTTATTTCCTGTATTTGTGTATGTCTTCATAAGCCTCCCTAAATCCCTCCACAGAAGGGACTTTTGATTAGATATTATTTATTTATTTTTTAATTGTAAACTGAATATTGAACGTGTTTTAATAATCACCAAGGGTCTCTGCATTTTGCGATAATCCGTCTGCTAATTGTTCGTCATTTGGAGCCTTACCGTGCCAAGCGTGGGTGTGCATCATGAAGTCGACACCATTACCCATTACGGTTTTTAATAATACGCAAACGGGTTGTCCTTTGCCTGTAAGAGATTTTGCTTTGGCCATACCTTCTAAAATGGCAGAGATATCATTGCCTTGCTCAATATCAACAACGATCCACCCAAAAGCTTCAAATTTAGCTCTAATACTTCCCATTGGTAAAACATCATCGGTAGCACCATCAATTTGTTGTCCGTTAAGGTCAATCGTTGAAATAATGTTATCGATTTTATTTGCTGAAGCATACATGATCCCTTCCCAATTTTGGCCTTCTTGTAATTCGCCATCACCATGTAAACTATACACGAGATGGTTGTCTTTATTTAGTTTTTTGGTTTCAGCAGCACCTAGAGCAACGCTAAACCCTTGACCTAATGATCCAGAAGCGATTCTAATACCAGGCAAACCTTCGTGCGTGGTTGGATGACCTTGTAATCTAGAGTCAATGAGTCTAAATGTATTTAGTTCATCTACTGGAAAATATCCTGATCTTGCAAGAACACTATAAAAAACTGGTGAAATATGGCCGTTTGATAAAAAGAAAAGATCTTCACCAATTCCATCCATATCAAAACCATCTTTACGATCCATAATCTCTTGGTATAGGCTTACAAAAAATTCGGCACAACCTAAAGAGCCTCCTGGATGGCCCGAGTTTACTTTGTGTACCATTCGTAAAATATCTCTACGAACTTGAGTGGTTAAATCTTTTAATTCTTGTGTGTTTGGCATATAAATGGTGTGAAAATTTTCAGTCTCAAAAGTAAAGATTTCAGGAGGCTAATCAAAGGTAGAACGTAGTCAGTTATTAACGATTTAGGTCAGTTGCTAACAATTTTTAAACAAATTAAATAACTCTCAATTTATAATATTTCCGAAGCATAAATTTATTATATGTTTAAGAGCATAATACGTCTATATAATTATCTTTGCGCACTGACGACCGTTTTTTATGAAATTTGAATTAAAAGGAAATGACCCTAATAGTAAGGCGCGAGCTGGTGTAATTACTACCGATCATGGTCAAATTGAAACTCCTATATTTATGCCTGTTGGAACTGTGGCATCTGTAAAAGGTGTTCACCAACGCGAACTTAAAGAGGAGATTAATCCTGATGTGATCCTTGCCAATACGTATCATTTGTTTTTACGACCGCAAACGCCAATTTTAGAGAAAGCCGGTGGATTGCATAAATTCATGAACTGGGATCGAAATATTTTGACCGATTCTGGTGGTTATCAAGTGTACTCTCTATCGGCAAATCGAAAAATTAAGGAAGAAGGCGTCAAGTTTAAATCGCATATTGATGGCAGCTATCATGTCTTTACTCCAGAAAACGTTATGGAAGTGCAGCGAAGCATAGGCGCCGATATTATTATGGCTTTTGATGAATGCACACCATACCCTTGTGATTATAATTATGCTAAGCGCTCCATGCATATGACACATAGATGGTTAGATCGCTGTACGGCGCATTTGGAGAAAACGCCGTTTATGTATGATTATGAGCAAACATTTTTCCCGATAGTTCAAGGAAGTACCTATAAGGACTTGAGACAGCAATCGGCAGAATATATTGCAAACGCAGGCGCGCAAGGAAATGCCATTGGCGGACTATCGGTAGGAGAACCAGCCGACGAGATGTATGCGATGACCGATGTGGTTTGTGAGATACTTCCTTGGGAAAAACCACGTTATTTGATGGGCGTGGGAACACCCATAAATATTTTGGAAAATATTGCCTTGGGTGTTGATATGTTTGATTGCGTTATGCCGACACGAAACGCAAGAAACGGCATGCTATTTACAGCACACGGCACTATAAATATTAAAAATTTGAAATGGGCCGATGATTTTTCACCAGTAGATGACATGGGTATCACGTTTGTGGATACTGAATATAGCAAGGCATATTTAAGACATTTGTTTACAGTCAATGAATTATTGGGTAAACAAATTGCGACCATTCATAATCTAGGATTTTACCTCTGGCTCACAAGAGAAGCTAGAAAACATATATTATCAGGTGATTTTAGAGCATGGAAAGATAAGATGGTCAAGCAAATGGATAAACGGCTTTGATCATATTAACAGAATAGATTTAAGAGACTAGATCTTAGATAATAAAGCTTAAAGCAAAAAAAATAGAATAGACATTAATAAAACAGTGTATAAGCAGGTTTGTTTGTTTGCTAACGCCAGACTTAAAACATTAAAAAATATCATTTGAAAATCCTAGATTGGTACATATTAAAACGTTATTTATTTACATTTTTGATGATGTTATTGCTGTTTATTCCAATAGGGATTACAGTAAATTTAGCCGAAAAAATAGGTAAGATTTTAGAGAAAGAAGTACCCTTTGGCGCTGTGGCCCAATACTATTTGGATTTTACGATCTATTTTGCACATTTACTCTTTCCTATATTTTTGTTTTTATCGGTTATTTGGTTCACTTCAAAACTTGCTAATAATACCGAAATCGTTGCATTTTTAAGTTCTGGTGTATCTTTTTGGAGATTTCTTAGACCATATATCATAGGAGCTACGATCATCGCTGCATTTGCAATTATTATGGGTTTATACTTGGCACCAAAGGCGAGTAAGGGATTTAATGAATTTAAGTACAAGTATTTAAAAAGTAGTTCTAAGGTGGTGCAGACCAACAATATCTATAGGCAGATTAATGATAATGATTATATCTACGTTAGTAATTTTACGCCTAGTACAAAGACCGGTCGAAATTTCACCCTAGAGCATTTTGAGGGCAACACCCTTATCTATAAAATTACAGCAAATACCATTGTTGATAAGGATTCATCATATCGTTTGTTAAATTATACAAAACGCACGTTTGGAAAAACCGAGGATCTCATCCAAACGGAACGTTTTAAAGACACCATCCTTCCGTTTGAAGCCGAAGATCTTACACCAGAAGAATATATCGCTGAAACACTCCAATACGGTGAACTCATTAATTTTATCGAAAAAGAAAAACGTCGAGGTTCATCTAATATTGGCCGGTATCAAGTTGTAAAATATAGAAAATGGAGTCTGCCAGTATCCGTATTTATTTTAACCATTATTGCGGTGGCAGTATCCTCTAAAAAACGTCGTGGTGGGATGGGTGTCAATTTAGCGTTCGGTATCACCATCGCGATGATCTATGTCTTCTTTGATAAGGTTTTTGGCGTTATGGCCGAGCAGTCTAGCTTCAATCCCATTTTAGCTGTATGGTTTCCTAATCTCGTTTTTGGTATCTTAGCTGTTTATCTGTTATACAATGCCAAACGCTAGAACCAAGGATTATTTTCACCTACATTTTTTAGTATTTATAGCTGGGTTTACCGCTATTCTAGGGGAACTAATTTCTATAGGATCTACGGCATTGGTCTGGTACCGTATGCTTATTGCGGGAATCTTAATGTGGATGTACATTAAATTGGTAAAATTAAAAATCCAAGTCTCTTTTAAAACAAAACTCAAATTTTTTGGAGCAGGAATCATCATTGCGTTGCATTGGATTACCTTTTTTGAGGCCATCAAACAATCAAATATTTCCATTACTTTGGCAATGTTCTCAACAGGTGCTTTTTTCGCTTCATTTATAGAGCCTTTATTTTACAAACGACGTATTATCTGGTATGAGATTCTCTTCGGAATGATTGTCATTTTTGGTGTTTTTCTAATCACACAAAGTGAAATCAAATACCTCAATGGCATTATACTGGGCATTTCATCAGCGTTGTTCTCTACCTTATTTGCGGTGATTAACGGGCGATTTATCGAGCAATATCGAGCAACAGTCATATCATTTTATGAATTTGTAAGTGGGGTTGTTTTTCTGTCGCTTTTTATATTGGTTTTTCAAGACGGATTTTCTTCGGAATTTTTCAGCTTAAACACTTCAGACTGGCTTTATCTTGTTATTCTGGCATCTATTTGCACGGCATATGCCTTTATTGGTTCAGTAAAAGTGATGCGCCATATAAGTGCGTATACTGTAATTCTAACCTATAACCTTGAACCTTTATACGGCATCTCTTTGGCAGTTTTGCTCTTTCCTGAAACCGAAATCATGAGCACGCAATTTTATTATGGTGCATTTTTAGTTTTAGTGACAGTTTTGGCAGACGGTATTCTTAAAAACTATAAGCGATTTAAAATAAAACCTAAAGTAGCATCTTAATGTCTCCCTAATGAGTATCTATTAATAGGGGAAGAATTTTGATAATTATGATAATGTCCATTAACAAAAAAAAGCGTCATTATAAATCGTTATTGATATCAATTTTGAAAATAGTAATCTTGTATGACAGGGTTTTCTTTTCTTTTGGATTCAGTTATTAACTGATTTAAAGTTTTTATATTTGCAAGCAACTAACTAAGCACTAAATCAAAATTTCTATGGAATATTTAGATTTTGAACTACCCATAAAAGAACTTCAAGATCAACTTGAAAAATGTCAAGTGATAGGTGAGGAGAGTGATGTTGATGTCACTCAAACCTGTAAGAAGATTGAAAAAAAATTACTGGAGACCAAAAAGGAAATCTATAAGAATTTGACAGCATGGCAGCGTGTTCAATTATCAAGACATCCAGATAGACCCTACACTCTAGACCATATAAAAGCACTTTGTGGCAATACATTTTTAGAACTACATGGCGATCGCAATGTCAAGGATGATAAGGCAATGATTGGCGGACTCGGTAAAATTGGCGACCAATCCTATATGTTCATCGGCCAACAAAAAGGATTTAATACAAAAACTCGTCAATATAGAAACTTTGGGATGTCAAATCCTGAAGGCTATCGTAAGGCACTGCGTTTGATGAAATCTGCCGAAAAATTTGGAATACCTGTTGTCACTCTAATTGACACGCCAGGTGCTTATCCAGGCTTAGAAGCGGAAGAGCGCGGACAAGGAGAGGCCATTGCACGAAATATTTTAGAAATGACCCGCCTCAAAGTACCAATTATTACTGTGATTATTGGAGAAGGTGCTTCAGGTGGTGCTTTGGGCATAGGCGTTGGAGATCGCGTATTGATGTTAGAAAACACTTGGTACTCTGTAATCTCACCAGAATCATGTTCATCCATCTTATGGAGAAGTTGGGAATACAAAGAAATTGCCGCTGATGCGTTAAAATTGACGGCTCCAGATATGAAAAAGCTAAAGCTTGTTGATAATATAATAAAGGAACCATTAGGTGGTGCGCATTCAGATCGAGCAGCAACATTTTTGGCCGTAAAAAAAGCCATCGAAGCAAACTTTGAGGAGCTTAAAAACTTATCACCAAAAGATTTAGTCAATCAGCGTATGGATAAATACTTGTCTATGGGTGTTTTTAAGAGTTAGTCCTTGCATCATAAAGGATTGAAAAAACTGAAACATAACGTTTCGGTTTTTTTTGTCGCTATTAACAATATAATGAAGTTATTAACAGTTAAATTGTTGATGACCTGTTAAGATTGAAGATTTTAAAACTTCAGTTTTAGTTTACAATTTATTTACATTCGCAGCTATGAAGCAACCCAACCCTATTAAAGGTTATCAAGTCGATAAGAGTACCATTATAAGTTTAGAAAAAGGAAAAATACCTCCTCAAGCAATTGATTTAGAAGAAGTTGTGTTGGGAGCTATGATGATTGATAAAAAAGGTGTTGATGAGGTTATAGACATTTTAAGTCCCGATGCGTTCTATAAAGAATCACACAAACACATCTTTGAGGCTATTTTCAAATTATTTGAAAACAGTGAACCGGTCGATTTATTAACCGTTTCTAGTCAGCTTAAAAAAGATGCCAAGTTAGATTTGGCTGGAGGCGATTTTTACTTAATTTCATTGACCCAAAGAGTATCATCCTCGGCCCATATCGAATTTCACGCACGCATCATTCTGCAAAAATATATTCAAAGAAGCTTAATAAAGATTTCAAATGAAATTATTGAAGAAGCTTACGATGAGACCAAGGATGTTTTTGATTTATTAGATCATGCCGAAGCCAAGCTTTATGAAGTTACACAAGGAAACGTCAAGAAATCTACTGAAACTGCTCAAAGTTTAGTCATTCAAGCAAAGAAAAAAATTGAGGAAATTTCCAACCAAGATGGCCTTAGTGGTATCCCTACTGGGTTTACAAAATTAGATAAATTAACCTCTGGCTGGCAACCAAGTGATTTAATAATTGTTGCGGCACGTCCAGGTATGGGAAAAACGGCGATTACCTTGACTATGGCTAGAAATATTGCCGTAGATTCAAATATTCCAGTAGCATTCTTTTCATTAGAAATGTCATCGGTACAATTGATTACGCGTCTAATTTCTTCGGAAACTGGATTGTCTTCAGAAAAGCTGCGAACGGGAAAATTAGAGAAACATGAGTGGGAACAACTGAACGTCAAAGTTAAAACACTTGAAAAAGCACCCTTATTCATCGATGATACACCATCCTTATCAATTTTTGATTTGCGAGCAAAAGCTAGACGTCTCGCCTCGCAATACGGTATCAAAATGATCATGATCGATTATTTGCAATTGATGACTGGTGGTGGAAGTAACAAAGGCGGAAACCGTGAACAAGAAATCTCGATGATTTCACGAAACCTTAAAGCACTTGCCAAGGAATTGGCCATTCCAGTGATTGCATTATCCCAGTTGTCGCGTGCCGTAGAAACACGTGGAGGGAGTAAGCGTCCGTTATTATCAGATTTGCGTGAATCTGGGGCGATAGAGCAGGATGCCGATATTGTAAGTTTTATTTACAGACCAGAATATTATAAAATTGATGAATGGGATGACGATGAACGCTCACCAACCGAAGGTCAAGGTGAATTCATCGTTGCAAAACATAGAAATGGTGGCTTAGACAATATACGTCTTAAGTTCATTGGTCATTTAGGTAAGTTTGATAATTTAGATGATTTTGACACGCCATTTGGGGAGTTTCATTCTAAAATGAATGCGGCTGCAAACGATGACACGTTTACTCCAGATAAATTCCCATCACCTTCTGATGCCTTTGGAACACCAGAAGATGATGATAACGATGTGCCGTTTTAGATGAAATTAATATGCATCCTGTTATGTTTTGGTTTAAGTAATGTGGCAATGTCACAAAATGCTGATTACTTTAGTCGTTTACAAGCTGTTGTTAATTCTAATGCTGTTTTTTACAATGTTGATGGGATTGATATGACATCCAAATCATTCAATTCAAAATTTAATGATAAAGACTTAAGAAAGCCGCTTAGAACTTATAAGATCAAAAAGAAGGATGTAAGGACGACAGATCCAAAATTAGAGGTTAAGCACTATATCTACGATAAATCTGAAGTTTTAGAAGATGATCTCAACATTAATTTAATCTATTATGTTTTAGAAAATCAAGACAAAGTCAGCGTTGTTTCATTTGCATATACTAAAACTAGAGATACAGCCTTTGAAAGACAGTTCATCAACGACTTTCTTGACAATGATATTCCCGACAATACTTTTGTGTCTTCCTCAACGGATAGTATTGAGTTTGCTGGTCGTAAAATAAAATTAGGTGGAAATTGCCAATGGATGAATGTAAGAAATATGCAGTGTCCTTATTACGGACAAATGAATTGGTCAATTCACCAAACGATAGAAGATGCAAAGCAATCTTTAGAACATCAGTTGTTATCAACAAAATATAAAAAGGGTGGAAAGGTAGTCTCTGAAACAAACGTTCCAGTCCTTTTTGAAAGGAAAGATACCATGGCTAAAGTTGTAATTTATGATTTTACAGGGGTCAATTCATTATTGGTAGGCATGTCTGGAGGCAAAACACTTACCATTTACTATATCGCCGAAGAAATTAGAGGCAATAACATTAGTTGTGTTTTAAGTTTTTGGAATAATGATTATATAAATAAATCTGGTTTACCAGCACTTATAGAGGAGGTATTGACCCTAAAATAATGGTGTATTTTAACATTTATTTAAAAAACTGGTTTGTAATTCTGTCTTCATTACAGTTTTTTTTATCCTAAATTTGCTTTTGCTATTTCAAAAAGAAATTTTGCCACATGTTAGAAGAACGACGCACCACAAATATTCTGCTTTTATTTATTGTAGTTCCTTTCGTGTTTTATTTACTGCATATCTTATCGTTCATCTTTATTCCATTGATATCATCAATGTTTATCGCCTTATTGTTTTTACCGTTAATGCGTTGGTTGGGACGACGTAATGTGCCTAGATTGCTAAGTATTATTATTGTTCTTGGCCTCATAGTTGCCGGGATTATGATTGGCATTGAGCTTGTGCAGCTTTCCAGTAAACAAATTATTGCTAATGAAACAGGCTTTTTTGCTAAAGCAGAAGTAAAGATCAACGATTTGATGCTTTATATGCAAGATAAATTTGGACTAGATTACAATCAAGAAGGCAATTTTTTATCCCAGTTCTTTGCCAAGGAAAATATAGGCGGTACTGTCGACTTTGTTAGAAAATTCTTGACCAACATCTTAATGATTGTCTTCTTTACAATCTTATGGCTTTCTGAGTCTATAAATATGCACAAAGTTTTAAACGACACCATCTTGAAACGTAAGCATACGTCAGTAAAGGCATTCATGAAAATTGAAAGGGATTTAATCACATTTATCAAAGTGAAATTTTTAGTGAGCTTGCTTACAGGAGTTTTTACAGGGTTGGCATGTGTGTTTTTTGATGTGAGTTTCCCAATATTTTGGGGCTTATTTGCATTTTTAATCAACTTTGTACAAATGGTAGGATCATTCATATCGGTTATTTTACTATCTATTTTTGCTTTTGTGGAACTAGATCCAACTAGCACCTTATTCTTTTTTATACTGTCTATCACTGGTGTTCAAGTGCTTTTTGGTGCTATTTTAGAACCAGTTTTCATGGGAAAATCGTTCTCTATCAATGTCATCGCCGTGCTTATTATGTTGATGCTTTGGGGTTTTATTTGGGGTATTCCAGGACTCATCATGGCTATTCCAATTACAGTTTTTATTAAAATTATTTTAGAACAGTTCCCAGGTACTAAAGTGATTGCCTCGCTACTGTCTGGCACAGAGCGTTCTATAAAATCGATTAAGAAGTAATTGTTCTCCACCAAATGACAGTACACATTGTAAAATCTATAGTCTTTCGATTTCGTTTGTTTTTTTGAACGACTTGCTGTTAGTTAGGACAGGTGAATTTTTCGCTGCGACTGTCACACAAAATATTTATCTTTCTAGAATCATATTTAATTTAAAAATCAAATGGTTCATGGTACGCATAATGCTATCGCAGACGATAGAAATAAGGACATCGAAATTTACATCAACGGTGAATATTTTAAGAGGGAGGATGCAAAAATCTCTGTATTTGATAGCGGTTATCTTGTAGGAGATGGTATATGGGAAGCGCTGCGGCTACATCAAGGTGTGTTGGTGTTTTTAGAGGATCACTTAGATCGACTCTGGACATCTGCCGCTACCGTCGGTATGACATTGTCATTTTCTAAAACTGAGTTAACAGCTATTGTTAGGGACGTCCTTAAAATAAATAAAATGACAGATCACGTGCATGTTCGCATAATGATCACACGCGGTATCAAAAAAACACCGTCTCAAGACCCTAGACTTACGATTTCAGGTCCAAACATTGTAATCATTCCTGAATTTAAAATTGCTTCCGAAGAGAGTAAAGAACAAGGTATCACACTATTTACTTCCACAATTAGACGTGGGTCACCAGATTATCTTGATCCTAGATTGAATTGTCATAGTAAATTACATGAAGTTCAAGCGCTCATTCAAGCTATTGAAGCAGGAGCAGACGAAGCTTTAATGCTAGATGTCAACGGATTTGTATCAACTTGCAACGCGACTAATTTTTTCATCATAAAGAACCACGAGGTTTGGACATCAACGGGACAGTACTGCATGAACGGGATTACGCGAGCAAAAGTGATTGAAGCCTGTCGTATCAACGGCATAACCTGTCATCAAAAAAACTTTTCTTTATTTGATGTCTATGGCGCAGATGAAGCTTTTGTAACTGGAACTTTTGGTGGTTTAACCCCTGTGAATAAGATAGACGGACGTAAAATAGGAGAACAATCCTATGGTGATTTTACAAGAAAGTTAAGTGCTTTGTACCATGACTTAATTGAAGAAGCAGTGGCTTATGGAAAGTGATTCGATCAAGCGAATTTCAGTTTGGTCTGGACCTCGCAATATTTCAACAGCCTTGATGTATAGTTTTGCACAGCGTGACGATACAAAAGTTTTCGACGAACCGTTGTACGCGTATTATCTCAAAAATTCTAATGCGAAAGACTACCATCCAGGAGCAGATGAGATTGTAGCGACTATGGAAAATGATGGTGATAAGGTGGTGGATATGATGATGACTGCTTCGGAAAATCAGGTGCTTTTCTTTAAAAACATGACCCATCATTTATTAAATTTGGATCGTTCATTCATGAAACAGCTTACCAATGTCATCTTGACTAGAGACCCAAGAGATATGTTGCCTTCATTTGATAAGGTCATTAAAAATCCTTCATTGTATGATGTAGGATATAAATTACATGTTGAGTTAATAGCCGAATTTATAGAGAACGATATTGATTTTATCGTATTGGATTCTAAGAATGTATTGTCAAATCCTGAAGCTGTTTTAAGGCAATTGTGCGATCATGTTCGCATTGCTTTTGATAACCATATGCTAAAATGGCTACCCTCTAAACGTTTAGAAGACGGAGTCTGGGCAAAATATTGGTACGATAGCGTGCACAAATCTTCTGGTTTTTTAGAGTATGAACCAAATATAGAGCCTTTTCCGAAGCATTTAGAACCGCTCTTAAAGGAATGTCTACCATATTATGAAAAACTTCAATGCTTGGCTTTGTCTTAAAAAACACATAAATCTATAATAAACTCCCTGACTTCGGAACAATTTTTGACTATATTCCACTTATTATTATGAGTTTATATTTATGAAAAAATTAGTTATTCTTTTAGTTTTTATAAGTATGTCTTTACAGGCATATGCATCGTATATTTTAATCCCTATGGACACCGATGGCCAGGATAATCATTTAAAAGCGTATGGTGTCACCTATTGGACGCTTGAAAAACAGCTTAAGGTAAAATGGCTATTAAATTATAAAGGTGGTTCGTTTTTATTACCAGATTTAGAAGAAATCCAAAGAGAATGTCAAATTAGAGGTGTTAGTTATGAGGTGCTTTCGAATTCTAAAGCGAATGAGATTTTGGAAATGATCGCAAGTCCTTCACAAAATATGGAGGCCGTCGTTCTAGAAAAAGCCCCTAAAATTGCGGTGTATTCTCCAAAAGGTCTGCAACCTTGGGATGATGCGGTCACAATGGTGTTGACCTATGCTGAAATTCCTTATGAAACTATTTACGATGAAGAGGTGTTGAATGACGCTTTACTTTTATATGATTGGTTGCATTTGCACCATGAAGATTTCACGGGACAATATGGAAAGTTTTATAGAGCTTATCGTTCGGCATCGTGGTATATTCAAGATAAAAAGGAAGCAGAAGCTTTAGCAGCAGAGTTGGGATATGCTAAAGTTTCCGAAGAAAAATTGGCTGTTGCAAAAAAGATTCGGGATTATGTGATAGGTGGCGGTTTTATGTTCGCCATGTGTAGTGCAACCGATAGTTTTGATATTGCTTTATCTGCGGAAGGGATCGATATTTGTGAGCCTATGTTTGATGGGGATGGTAGTGACGCAGGTTATCAAAACAAAATTGATTTTAGTAGAACCTTTGCTTTTAAGGATTTTTTATTGGAAACAAGTCCTAATGTTTATGAGTTTTCGTCTATTGATATGACCAGAAAACGCCGTATACCCATGACTACAGATTACTTTACGCTCATGGATTTTTCGGCAAAATGGGATCCCATCCCATCGATGTTATGTCAAAATCATACGGCTTTGGTCAAAGGTTTTATGGGACAAACGACGTCATTTACGCGTGATGAGATTAAATCTAATGTGTTGGTTATGGGAGAAAACAAAACTAATGGTGAGGCTAAATACATTCATGGTATCAAAGGAAAAGGGTTTTTTACGTTTTATGGAGGTCACGATCCTGAAGATTATACACATAAAGTTGGTGATCCAAAAACAGAATTAGACTTACATCCAACTTCTCCGGGTTATCGCTTAATCTTGAATAACGTCTTATTTCCAGCAGCCAAAAAGAAGAAACAAAAAACATAGACTGATGGTCTTTACAATTAAAGGGCATGTTTTTTTTGATAATGTTTATAGCAGATAGCATTATTGCAAAAGAAGATATGGATTGAAAGTCTTCTTTTTTATTTATATTTAATATTAAATATGCTGGAGATATGACTTCTAAAAAAGAAATTTTAAGGAAAATTGAAATAGTTGTAACAAATCATTTTAATTCTCCTGAAGCTGCCTTCAGTTTTTTTGACAGTAATGGTGACAAATCATTATCAAAGGAGGAAATCGTTAAACTTTTAAAGCAAGCAGAAATTAGTGGATTCATACGCGGTATGGTGTCTAGTAAGCTTACTGAAGCTTATGATAAAGATAGAGATGGACGTGTGAATTGGACAGAATTTAAATTTGCCATTGATGAAATTATGAATAAGTCTTAGCTAATTTGATGTATAACTTAAAACAGTTTTTTAAGCAGCTTGTTTACGCAATAGGTTTTTGGATCGTTGCTTTTTCGGTATTTATACTTATCCGTTTCGTTGCACATGGTCAAGAACAAGGAGAAGTAATCGAGCAAGCTAATAACATAGTTCCTATTACTGAATGGATTCATTTTGGAGTAATATTGGGGATTCTTGTGGGATTTTTATATGCGATTATAGAATTTACGTTTGATAAACTTATTACCAGTAATTTATACTTAGGTATTGTAATTATTTTAAAGGTTTTTATCTATTTGATAGTCCTTATTTTCTCTCTAACGTTTATCATATCACTTATTGAAAGTGATATGGATGTGAACTTAGCTAACGAAAGAGGCTGGTGGAAGGACAGCCCTTTATTTTGGTTAGCCACAGCCTATTTTTTTATGTCGTCGTTCATATTTTTATTTCTGAAATTAGCCAATGAGAAATTTGGGAAGGGTATTCTTTTTAATATGCTTATTGGCAAATACCGAAAACCAACTGAAGAAGAACGTATATTTATGTTTATCGATCTTCAATCATCTACAACTATCGCCGAAGAACTTGGGCATTATAAGTACAGCAAATTACTACAAGCCTGTTTTTTCGATTTAAATAAAATCGTAAGTCGCTATGATGGTGAGATCTATCAATACGTAGGTGATGAAGCCGTTATAAGCTGGAAACTTCGCAAGGGGTTGAGGCGAAACAACTGCATCGAATTATATTTTGCGTTTAAAAAATTGCTTGAACGTCATTCAAAATACTATGCCAAGAATTACGGCCTACAACCATTTTTCAAGGCGGGCGTACATGGCGGCAAATTGATTATTACCGAAGTTGGTACCATAAAGAAAGAACTGGCTTTTCATGGCGATGTGATCAACACTACAGCACGAATACAAGACGAATGCAATAAATATGAGGAATCTTTATTAATTTCCGACGAATTATTAAGTCAAGTTAAATTGAAGTCAAAATATACCTCGAAACCTATAGGTGATTTACTTCTCAAAGGAAAACAGGAGCGTTTAACCATTGCTGCCATTCACGAAGTTTAAGTTACTGGTTGGCCGTATGTTGATTGATGACTAATGCGACCCAACATGGCATCCACACGCACCACGCGTAAAGCTTTGCGTTTCTTCGTGCCAAGGAAACGCCTGATTATATTTTGAGTTTTCCCAATAGAACTTTGTACGTTCTTTAGGCTCGTTTCCAATCTCATTCATGGTTGCTGTATCGTATAATCGCCCATTGATCATCGTGTAAATTATACTTTCAGTATTTCTTATATCCTCTAAAGGGTCACCGTCCATTACAATCAAATCGGCTAATTTGCCTGTTTTAAGCGAACCAACGTCATTTCCAGCACCAATATAGTTGGCACTGTTAATTGTGGCGGTCTTGAGCGCTTCGTGATTGCTCATACCACCTTGATGTAATAGCCATAACTCCCAATGTGCACCTAAACCTTGAAGTTGGTCATGAGCACCAAGGTTTACTTTTACGCCAGCATCACTTAAGGCTTTAGTGGTTTTTGAAACTAAAATATGTCCGTTTTCATACTCCTCATCAGGAACCATCTTTCGATGTCTTGATCTGGCATCAATAAGCCCTCTTGGTGTATATTTCAATAATTTCTCATTCTCCCAGACATTTGTGTTTTGATACCAAAAATATTCGCCGTTCATTCCTCCATAATTGACAATTAGTGTAGGTGTATAACCTACGTTACTTTGACCCCAAAGTTCTAGAACATCTTTGTAAACTGGAGCCACAGGTATATTGTGTTCTACACCAGTATGGCCATCCATAATCATGGTCATATTATGGTAAAATGTTGATCCACCTTCAGGTACAACAAAAATGCCTTCCTCGCGTGCAGCCTGCAATACTTGTTGTCTTTGCTCACGTCTCGGTTGATTATAACTTTTTACGGATAGCGCACCAAATGCTTTAGTTCTTCGTATCGACGATCGTGCGTCTTCAAGATTATTGATGACCGCCTTAAAATCGCCTTCTGCGCCATAGAGAATGAAGCCTGTAGAGTAGAGACGTGGCCCAACAAGGGTTCCGTTTTTTTGTAATTCAGAAAGTGCAAAAACGGTTTCAGTATGTGCCGAAGGATCATGAGCAGTAGTTACGCCGTACGCTAAATTAGCATAAAATTGCCAATGTTTTTGTGTGGTTAGTCCATCTCTAAATGCGCCAATATGAGCATGGGCATCAACAATACCTGGCATAATTATTTTTCCTGAAACATCGTAGACTTTGGCATCATTTGGGATTGAAATTTCTGAAGCTGCTCCAATCGCTTCAATCCTATTATTTTTGATGATAATGGTTCCATTATCGATGACTTCGTTGCCTTCCATAGTTATAATTCTTGCGCCTTTTAGAGCAATCTTACCTTTTGGCGTGTCTGTTTTGACAACAAGATTAATGGTCGTTCCATTTTCGTTTAGCTTGGTGTCTTCGGAAACTTCCGAAGAAAAATACGTGTTGCCAAGCGTCCAATGAATCATTCTACTATCTATTGACCAATGTAAATTAATACCAGCATCCTTGGATAATTGCGTAATGGGAACAAATTTACTTTTGTCAGTTAGATCTAAGGTTTGTCCGGCCTTTGGCATTGATGCCATATACACCTTATGTAAATGAATGAAAGCAATCCAATTCCCATCTGGGCTAGGTACTAAACGATTGGCGTTTTCCGATGTAATATGAATGCGTTCGTCCTTGCCATTGAGATCAACACTTTTTAGTGCTTTGTTTAACTCGCCGAAAAACCGTCCGCCTTTTTGATAGATGATTCTTGAATCGTCTGTGTTGAACATTGGGAATTCACCTTCTGTAATGATGAATTTTGGGTTAGAACCATTGGCCTTCATAACATAAAGTCCTGGATTTTTGGTAAATGCACGACCTTGGTCATTATTGCCGTCCTCTTTCCTGTAAACAATATATTTACCATTTTTAGCGTATGACGGATTTCTATAAATTCCTTTTTCCGAAGAAAGTTTGATTGGTATTGCGCCATTGACAGGAATAGAATATATGGCTCCTAAGTTTTCATCGTTCCAGGTGACGTATGTAATTGTTTTTCCGTCGGGAGAGAACGTTGGCTCAAATTCGAAATCTTGACCATTGGTCAATCTTTTTGCGGTTCCGTTCGGTAATTTTTGAGAATATAAATATCCAAGAGCATTAAAAATAAGAGTTGTTCCATCTGGTGATGTGGTTGCATGCCGAATCACTTTAGCATCAAAGCTTTCGGGAGATACAGGCGTATCAAAGGAAACGGCTCGAGCCATTTTTATAGTGGTATCGACTTGAAATGGAATTTCTATAACCTCTCGAGTATCAACATTAATTTGTTTTATTTTCCCGCCAGACCAGATGACGATAGTTTGATCATTTGGCATCCAATTATAATTGGTATAGACTCCAAAAATCGCCCAAGCCTCTTGCTGGTCTTTATTGAGCCCATCATAAATAGGCCACTCTTCTCCAGTCTCTAGATCATGAATATACAAAACCGATTTTGTACGCACGCGCTTAACAAAAGCCAATTTTTTGCCGTCTCTTGATATTTGCGGACGAGCAGCACCTCCAGGGCCTCCTGTGAGTCGGGTGATTTCTCCCGTCTGCATCTCATAACGGTTAATGACGTAAATTTGACTGTTAGGATCTTTATTATATTGAAAATTACCGCCAGGATAGACATCTTCACTGTAATAGAGATATTTCCCATCATGAGATAGCGATGGCTCGTTCACATCTTGTTGATCATTTTTCTTCTTGGTCAATTGAATACCACTCCCGCCAGTTTTATGGTACATCCATAATTCTCCTGCGCCAAGAGAACGTCCTGAAGTAAAATGTTTTCTGGCAATGATATAATTGCCATCCGGTGTCCAAATAGCATTATTTAATAATCTGAAATCTTCCTTTGTGATTTGTTTGGCATCAGACCCATCATTATTCATGATCCAGATATTGTCACCTCCACCAGCATCACTAGTAAATGAAATATGCTTACCATCTGGGCTAAAGCGCGGTTGAACTTCAAACGCAAGACCTTTTCTGAGAATTTTGGCTTGTCCGCCTTTACTATCAATGGTATATATATCTCCCAATAAATCAAATACGACCGATTTTCCATCAGGACTGACATCAAGATTCATCCAGGTACCTTCGTTTGTAGATAATTTTAGTTCTGTAAAGTTCCAATCCCCTTCTGGATTTGAAACATCCCATTTTGGTGTTTCTTCTTTCTCTTTGTCTTGACTGAATGTATTTAAGCTTAAGATAGTGATAAGTAACGTTAGGATAGAAATCTGTTTCATTAGGTTGATTTTAATTATCTTCTAAGTTGCTCAAAAAATGAAGACTTCTTAAACACCGTGTGATGAATAACTGAAAATTAAGCATATAAAAAAACCGACTCATTTCTCTGAATCGGTTTTATAAGCGAATTGTTATTAGTGTTTAGGCAATTGCCTTACTTTACTTTATTTACGATAGCTTCAAAAGCTACAGGATTGTTCATTGCTAAATCGGCAAGTACCTTACGGTTTAATTCGATATTGTTAGCTTTAAGTTTTCCCATAAATCTTGAATAGCTCATTCCATGTAACCTTGCACCTGCATTGATACGCATGATCCATAATGAACGGAAGTTTCTTTTCTTTACTCTACGGTCTCTGTACGAATATTGCATCGCTTTGTCAACCGCATTTTTTGCTACTGTCCAAACGTTTTTACGTCTTCCGAAGTAACCTTTTGCTTGCTTAAGAACCTTTTTTCTTCTGGCTCTTTTTGCTACTGAATTTACTGATCTTGGCATATTTTAATTGTGTTTTGTAGTAGGCGGTCTTTTTATGACACTTGCTAAATTGATTTGCCTAACTCCAGGGTTTATAATTGATTTTAACCGATTAAAATAATGTTACTTTAAACGCAACATGATTTTAATATTATTCTCATCAGCTTTGTGTACCAAAGTGTCATGAGTTAAAGCTAGCTTACGCTTTTTAGATTTTTTTGTCAAAATATGACTCTTAAAAGCATGCTTTCTTTTGATTTTACCAGTGCCAGTTAGTTTAAAACGTTTCTTAGCACTCGATTTTGTTTTCATTTTAGGCATTGTTTCCTATTTTTATTTACAGTTCGCTTATTATTTTCTAGCTGCACCGAAGCGTCGATTTGCAGCCATATGTTTTAATCTTTATTTTACCTTTTTAGGAGCGATGAACATCGTCATACGCTTTCCTTCTAGTCGAGGCATCTGCTCAACTTTTCCTAGCTCTTCAAGATCTTGAGCCAATCTCAAAAGTAAGATTTGGCCTTGTTCCTTGAAGATAATCGAACGACCCTTGAAAAATACAAAGGCTTTTAACTTGGCTCCATCTTTCAAAAACTTTTCAGCATGTTTTTTCTTAAATTCATAATCATGATCATCGGTTTGAGGACCAAAACGTATTTCTTTAATAGTAACCTTTGTTGCTTTAGATTTAAGAGCTTTATCACGTTTCTTTTGTTCATAAAGAAACTTCTTATAATCCATAACTTTACATACTGGAGGATCAGCCTTTGGCGATATCTCAACCAAGTCGAAACCTTGCTCGTCTGCAATTTTTAACGCATCTTTAGTTGCATAGATACCAATCTCTACATTATCACCGACAAGTCTAATTTTTTCGGCTCTAATTTTAGAGTTAATTTTGTGTTGATCTTCTTTTACAACTCGCTTAGAGTTGTGTCTTCTACGTATTGCTATGACTTATATATTTTATAGTTAAACTTAATTATTTAAATGTTTTTAATGTCTTATTAACTTCTACGTCAATAATTTCTGAAAATTCTTGTACACTAATCATGCCTAAATCTTCTCCGCCATGTTGTCGTACAGAAATTTTATTTTCCTGTTCTTCATTCTCACCAATGATAATCATGAACGGTATTTTGTTCATTTCAGCTTCACGAATTTTCTTACCAATCGTCTCATTTCTGTAATCAGCGAGGGCGCGAATTTCGTGATTTTCTAGCAATTTTAAAACTTTTTCCGCGTATTTTTCATATTTCTCACTTAATGATAGCACTATTACCTGCTCTGGAACCAACCATAAAGGGAAATTACCACCCGTATGTTCTAATAAAATAGCTATAAAACGTTCCATACTTCCAAATGGAGCACGATGAATCATGACCGGTCTGTGAAGTTCATTATCACTTCCTTTATAAGTTAATTCAAAGCGTTCAGGAAGATTGTAATCAACTTGTATAGTGCCTAGTTGCCAGTTTCTTCCAAGAGCATCTTTTACCATAAAGTCTAATTTTGGGCCATAAAAGGCAGCCTCACCAGTGGCAACAACATAATCCAAACCTTTATCTATAGCAGCATTTAATATGGCATCTTCAGCTTTTTTCCAATTGGTATCACTACCTATATACTTATCTGGGGTTTCTGGATCCCTAAGTGAGACTTGAGCTTTAAAATTATCAAAACCTAAAGAGCCAAAAACATATAACACAAGATCAATAACATCCTTAAACTCCTTATCAAGTTGATCTGGAGTACAAAAAATGTGAGCATCATCTTGGGTGAAGCCTCTCACTCTTGTCAAACCATGTAACTCACCGCTCTGTTCGTATCTATATACGGTGCCAAATTCAGCATAACGTTTTGGAAGTTCTTTATATGAAAAGGGTTTCGCATTATAAATTTCACAGTGATGTGGACAATTCATAGGTTTTAATAAGAATTCTTCTCCCTCATTAGGTGTTGCTATAGGTTGAAAACTATCAGCACCATATTTGGCATAATGACCAGATGTAACATATAGTTCTTTTTGCCCAATGTGTGGCGTGACCACCATTTCGTAGCCTGCTTTTTTTTGCGCACTTTTCAAGAAATTCTCTAAACGCTCTCTTAAGGCAGCTCCTTTAGGCAGCCACAAAGGAAGACCTTGTCCTACTTTTTGAGAGAACGTAAACAATTCTAATTCTTTACCTAATTTTCTATGGTCTCGTTTTTTGGCTTCGTCTAATAAATGGAGATACTCTGTTAATTCTTTCTGCTTCGGAAACGAGATGCCATAAATACGTGTCAATTGTTGATTGTTTTCATCACCTCGCCAATACGCGCCAGCGACAGACATCAATTTGACAGCTTTTATGATTCCTGTATTTGGAACATGACCTCCTCTGCATAAATCTGTAAAAGTCGAATGATCACAAAAAGTAATGGTTCCGTCTTCTAGATTTTCAATTAATTCTACTTTAAATTCATTGTTTTGTTCCTTGTAAAAGGCTAGGGCTTCATCTTTTGTGACAGAACGCATGATAAAATCATGTTTGCCTCTCGCAATTTCGAGCATTTTAGTCTCGATTGAGTTAAAATCTTTATCAGAAATACTATGTTCACCAAAGTCAACATCGTAATAAAACCCGTTCTCAATAGCTGGACCTATGGATAATTTAATCCCTGGATATAATTCTTCCAGCGCTTGTGCTAATATATGGGAGGTAGAATGCCAAAAAGCCTTTTTTCCCTCGTCATTTGACCATGTGTATAAGATTAATGAACCATCTTCATTTAAAGGTGTAGAAGATTCAATAGTGTCGTCATTGAAATTTGCTGAAATTACGTTACGTGCAAATCCTTCACTTATACTTTTGGCAACCTCCATCGGAGTGGTGCCTTTTTCAAAAGGTTTTACTGTTCCGTCAGGTAATGTAATATGTATCATAGTATACTATCAATATTATACGGACAAAGATAGTATCTTATATAATGTAACACAATAATAATTGTTTACATATAGTGTTTGTAATTATCAATTTTTCGGCACCCAACACGCCCTATCGTGATTTCGCGGTTCGTTTTGGATTGGTCTGGAATTTTTTCCTATGATTTTTGCAGTTGCAAGTTATTGGTTTATAGGGTCTGTGAGAAGGGTTCTTGGGCAGTCTGAAAAAAATTTCAAAAAGAGTTTGGATATAAGATAATAAGAGTTGTATATTTGCACCCGCTAAGCGCAATATGTGAGGCGTTAGTTCTTATAAAAGGTAATGGTTTTAAAGTTTTAAAAAGTTTTTTAGAAATAAAACTGATTAGAGTTGTAGGAATTAAAAAAGGGTTTTATATTTGCACCCGCTTAGGTAATAAAGTGCTTGGGCAGAACAAGAGAAAAGTTCATTAACATATTGAATTGACAGCGTAGGTAGGATATTGGAAACGATATTCTACATACAAAAGAATAGACCATTTTGAGTAGAAAGAATTATAATTTCGATCGGTTGTTAAGATATAGTCGCGAGACTTAAAATTTAACGATGAAGAGTTTGATCCTGGCTCAGGATGAACGCTAGCGGCAGGCCTAACACATGCAAGTCGAGGGGTAACAGGGGAGCTTGCTCTTGCTGACGACCGGCGCACGGGTGCGTAACGCGTATACAATCTACCTCTTACAGGGGGATAGCCTTTAGAAATGAAGATTAATATCCCATGGTACGTCGACATGGCATCATGTTGACGTTAAAGCTTCGGCGGTAAGAGATGAGTATGCGTTCTATTAGCTAGATGGTGCGGTAACGGCGCACCATGGCCACGATAGATAGGGGCCCTGAGAGGGGGATCCCCCACACTGGTACTGAGACACGGACCAGACTCCTACGGGAGGCAGCAGTGAGGAATATTGGACAATGGAGGCAACTCTGATCCAGCCATGCCGCGTGCAGGAAGACTGCCCTATGGGTTGTAAACTGCTTTTATACAGGAAGAAACACTCCCTCGTGAGGGAGCTTGACGGTACTGTAGGAATAAGGATCGGCTAACTCCGTGCCAGCAGCCGCGGTAATACGGAGGATCCAAGCGTTATCCGGAATCATTGGGTTTAAAGGGTCCGTAGGTGGATGATTAAGTCAGGGGTGAAAGTCTGCAGCTCAACTGTAGAATTGCCCTTGATACTGGTTATCTTGAGTTATTATGAAGTAGTTAGAATATGTAGTGTAGCGGTGAAATGCATAGATATTACATAGAATACCAATTGCGAAGGCAGATTACTAATAATCAACTGACACTGATGGACGAAAGCGTGGGGAGCGAACAGGATTAGATACCCTGGTAGTCCACGCCGTAAACGATGGTTACTAGCTGTCCGGACTTCGGTCTGGGTGGCTAAGCGAAAGTGATAAGTAACCCACCTGGGGAGTACGTTCGCAAGAATGAAACTCAAAGGAATTGACGGGGGCCCGCACAAGCGGTGGAGCATGTGGTTTAATTCGATGATACGCGAGGAACCTTACCAGGGCTTAAATGTAGATTGACAGGACTAGAGATAGTTTTTCCTTCGGGCAATTTACAAGGTGCTGCATGGTTGTCGTCAGCTCGTGCCGTGAGGTGTCAGGTTAAGTCCTATAACGAGCGCAACCCCTGTTGTTAGTTGCCAGCGAGTCAAGTCGGGAACTCTAACAAGACTGCCGGTGCAAACCGTGAGGAAGGTGGGGATGACGTCAAATCATCACGGCCCTTACGTCCTGGGCTACACACGTGCTACAATGGTAGGGACAGAGAGCAGCCACTGGGCGACCAGGAGCGAATCTATAAACCCTATCACAGTTCGGATCGGAGTCTGCAACTCGACTCCGTGAAGCTGGAATCGCTAGTAATCGCATATCAGCCATGATGCGGTGAATACGTTCCCGGGCCTTGTACACACCGCCCGTCAAGCCATGGAAGCTGGGAGTGCCTGAAGTCCGTCACCGCAAGGAGCGGCCTAGGGTAAAATTGGTAACTAGGGCTAAGTCGTAACAAGGTAGCCGTACCGGAAGGTGCGGCTGGAACACCTCCTTTCTAGAGAAAGACGACTGAGCGAGATGTTCTGGTGAAAAAAATGATCTGTTCTTTTGCTGTTGATTTAATAATGATCTATTATAGTAGAGTCTCATAGCTCAGCTGGTTAGAGCGCTACACTGATAATGTAGAGGTCGGCAGTTCGAGTCTGCCTGAGACTACTAACTATAAGGATATAAAGGAAATTCTAGAAGAAGGCTATCCATCCAAAGAGTCGGCAAGAAGCTACTGCAAACTGCAGGCTGTGGATCGTCAACTCGGGAGAACGGGGGATTAGCTCAGCTGGCTAGAGCGCCTGCCTTGCACGCAGGAGGTCATCGGTTCGACTCCGATATTCTCCACCAAAGTTCCCATGAGAACGGGAATCCCATTAAGGTTAACAATAACATTGATGGGATCACCGGTCAAGTTGGAGGTTGAAAGTTCATTGACATTTTGAAAAAAGATACATAAAAATAAACGGGACCGGATCTATCCGGTCCCCAAATAATATTTATGGATCAATTAGGGTCACAACGAGCGATCCCTAATTGGTCACATTGTTTGTTCCATGGGGTGTAGGAACCACTGGGCAGTATTTATTTGCTGTCGGTCGGGACCGAAAACCATTGGACGGACAGTAACTCATTAAAAAGACAAGAGCACAATAAGCTAAATAAGAGCGTATGGGGAATGCCTAGGCTCTCAGAGGCGATGAAGGACGTGATAAGCTGCGAAAAGCTGCGGGGACTGGCACATACAGACCGATCCGCGGATATCCGAATGGGGCAACCCACCATATTGAAGATATGGTACGTCCGCAAGGACGGGCAAACCCGGGGAACTGAAACATCTAAGTACCCGGAGGAGAAGAAAACAAAAGTGATTCCGATAGTAGCGGCGAGCGAAATCGGATTAGCCCAAACCGGTACTGTTACGGCAGTGCCGGGGTTGTAGGACCACGATATTTGAAGCACGATGAACTAGAACTGTTTGGAAAGACAGGCCATAGACGGTGATAGCCCGGTATAGGCAAAGAGTGTGGAGATAGTGGTATCCTGAGTAGTGCGGGACACGTGTAATCCTGTATGAATTTGGCGGGACCATCCGCTAAGGCTAAATACTCCTGAGAGACCGATAGTGAACCAGTACCGTGAGGGAAAGGTGAAAAGAACCTTGAATAAAGGAGTGAAAAAGATCCTGAAACCATACGCTTACAAGCGGTCGGAGCCCTTCGGGGTGACGGCGTGCCTTTTGCATAATGAGCCTACGAGTTACCGTTGCCAGCAAGGTTAAGGACTTCAGGTCCGCAGCCGTAGCGAAAGCGAGTCTGAACAGGGCGCTTTAGTTGGTAGTGGTAGACGCGAAACCGTGTGATCTACCCATGGGCAGGGTGAAGCTGTGGTAACACACAGTGGAGGCCCGAACCGGTTGACGTTGAAAAGTCTTCGGATGACCTGTGGGTAGGGGTGAAAGGCCAATCAAACTCGGAAATAGCTCGTACTCCCCGAAATGCATTTAGGTGCAGCGTTGATTTATAGTTTTATAGAGGTAGAGCTACTGATTGGATGCGGGGGCTTCACCGCCTACCAATTCCTGACAAACTCCGAATGCTATAAAATGTTGATCAGCAGTGAGGGCATGGGTGCTAAGGTCCATGTCCGAGAGGGAAAGAACCCAGACCATCAGCTAAGGTCCCCAAATATATGTTAAGTTGAATAAACGAGGTTGAACTGCTTAGACAGCTAGGATGTTGGCTTGGAAGCAGCCATTCATTTAAAGAGTGCGTAACAGCTCACTAGTCGAGCGGTTCGGCATGGATAATAATCGGGCATAAACATATTACCGAAGCTATGGACTTGTAAAAGTGGTAGGGGAGCATTGTAGTGTCGTCGAAGGTGCGCCCGTGAGGAGTGCTGGAGAAGCTACAAAAGAAAATGTAGGCATAAGTAACGATAATGCGGGCGAGAAACCCGCACACCGAAAGACTAAGGTTTCCTCAGCTATGCTAATCAGCTGAGGGTTAGTCGGGGCCTAACGCGAACCCGAAAGGGGAAGTGGATGGACAACAGGTTAATATTCCTGTACCTGCTCACAACAAAAGTGACGGAGGCGTGTATTTGGTGCGTACTGACGGAATAGTACGTTGAAGCGAGCAGTAATGCCGCGATAGTACACTGAGACTACGGTCAAGGTGATAATCCAGAGAAGCGACTTCCAAGAAAAGCGAGTGAAGCAGCCCGTACCCTAAACCGACACAGGTAGTTGGGATGAGAATTCTAAGGTGCTCGAGAGATTCATGGCTAAGGAACTAGGCAAAATCGGCCCGTAACTTCGGGAGAAGGGTCGCCACGCTTCGGCGTGGCCGCAGTGAAAAGGTCCAGGCGACTGTTTATCAAAAACACAGGGCTCTGCTAAATCGAAAGATGATGTATAGGGCCTGACACCTGCCCGGTGCTGGAAGGTTAAGTGGAGGGTTTAGCTTCGGCGAAGATCTGAAATGAAGCCCCAGTAAACGGCGGCCGTAACTATAACGGTCCTAAGGTAGCGAAATTCCTTGTCGGGTAAGTTCCGACCTGCACGAATGGTGTAACGATCTGGACACTGTCTCAGCCATGAGCTCGGTGAAATTGTAGTATCGGTGAAGATGCCGATTACCCGCTGTGGGACGAAAAGACCCCGTGAACCTTTACTATAGCTTAGTATTGGCTTTGGATAAGTAATGTGTAGGATAGGTGGGAGACTTTGAAGCGGCGTCGCCAGGCGTCGTGGAGTCATTGTTGAAATACCACCCTTTGCTTATCTAGAGTCTAACCTCTCTACAGAGGGACAGTGCTTGGTGGGTAGTTTGACTGGGGTGGTCGCCTCCAAAAGAGTAACGGAGGCTTCTAAAGGTTCCCTCAGCACGCTTGGTAACCGTGCGTAGAGTGCAATGGCATAAGGGAGCTTGACTGAGAGACATACAGGTCGATCAGGTACGAAAGTAGAGCATAGTGATCCGGTGGTTCCGTATGGAAGGGCCATCGCTCAAAGGATAAAAGGTACTCCGGGGATAACAGGCTGATCTCCCCCAAGAGCTCACATCGACGGGGGGGTTTGGCACCTCGATGTCGGCTCGTCACATCCTGGGGCTGGAGAAGGTCCCAAGGGTTGGGCTGTTCGCCCATTAAAGTGGCACGCGAGCTGGGTTCAGAACGTCGTGAGACAGTTCGGTCTCTATCTACAGTGGGCGTTAGAAATTTGAGTGGATCTGACTCTAGTACGAGAGGACCGAGTTGGACCAACCTCTGGTGTACCAGTTGTTCCGCCAGGAGCATTGCTGGGTAGCTACGTTGGGAAAGGATAAGCGCTGAAAGCATATAAGCGCGAAACCTACCACAAGATGAGATTTCTTTAAAGGGCCGTGGAAGATTACCACGTCGATAGGCCACAGGTGTAAAGGCAGTAATGTCATAGCCGAGTGGTACTAATAGCCCATAGGCTTATTGTCGCCTCGACCTGGTCCGGTGCACAGAAATGGACATCGGGCCGGTCAGTTTTTTTATACCTGAATATTGTTTGATGAACTTATGTTATCTTTTTTCGATCTGTCATTATATACGGCAAGACGGGCCATTGTGTTCCCGTGCACGCCGAAAGATTTAAGGTGATCATTGCGATGGGGCTCACCTCTTACCATTCCGAACAGAGAAGTTAAGCCCATTTGCGCCGATGGTACTGCATCCGTGGGAGAGTAGGTCGTCGCCTTTTTTAGAACCCTTACCAATGTATTTTGGTAAGGGTTTTTTTGTTTTTAATAAGTCCTTTTCAAAAGTAATTGATAAGAAGAGCCCTTGGCTCCATTCTTAATTTTTAAAGATACTGTCCATTATCGTTTTGAGTCCCTTAAAACCAAAGTAAATTGCAAGTATACACGCTACGATTGCTGCTATAAGCAATGGTATATAGAGTGGTTTTTCTGAATTTGTGACTCCAATATAAAATAAAGTAGGTCCTAAGAACATCAAAATAACTGTAACACCCATAGTTTTTATTCCTTTGACCAACACATCTTTGTTTGTTTTTTTAGTTTCCATCTTTATAATTTTGAATAGCAGTTCTTACATTTTTATAGGTGCTTAGTAAATGTTCTGCAGTTTCGTAATTAATATTTAATTCTGACATTAGCATTTTAATACCGCGATCAACGAGTTTATCATTGCTCAATTGCATATCCACCATTTTATGGCCTTTTACTTTGTCAAGTTGAATCATTGTAGCTGTAGAGATCATATTCAACACGAGTTTTTGAGCCGTTCCAGCTTTCATACGAGAACTTCCTGTGATAAATTCTGGGCCAACAATAACTTCAATTGGAAATTGTGAAACTTTTGATAATGGACTATTTTGATTGCAGCTTATACACCCTGTTATAATTTGATTCACGTTACATTTTTCCAAAGTGGCAATGACATAGGGCGTTGTTCCAGATGCGGCAATACCAATAACCACATCTTTTGAATTAACGTTATGTTTTAAGAGATCTTTCCAGCCCTGTTCTTTAGAATCTTCGGCAAATTCGACTGCTTTTCTAATAGCATGATCTCCTCCTGCAATCAATCCAATTACCACGTCGTGAGCTACACCAAAAGTTGGAGGGCATTCTGAGGCATCTAATATGCCTAATCTTCCGCTCGTGCCAGCGCCTATGTAGAATAAGCGTCCGCCGTTTTTTAATCGTATTATAATTTGAGCTATTAGCGGTTCTATTTGTGGGATTGCTCTTTTAACAGCCGCAGGTACTGTGTGATCTTCGGCATTGATATGGTCTAATAATTCAAATACGGTCATTTTTTCTAAATGATCATAATTAGAATCTTGCTCGGTAGTTTTTATAAATGTCATATTGTAAAAATAGCTAAAATTTTCTTCTGCGTTAGTGGTAGTAGCGGCATCCTTTTTGCGCCTGCTTTAACGTATGTATTTTATTTGAGATGTTTTGTTCTTTATTGACTTTCTTCACTTAACCTGAATGTCATGACAAAAAGATATAGCGAATGACATGACCCTTTAAATTTTTATTTAAAGGGTAACGCCCAAAATGTCATTATATACAATTGTTATTTATTATTGCACTGTATAGATAAGTTCGGCAACTTCTGATAATCTGAAATATCCTAGCGGATAGTTTTCTGGATTGGTTTCATTAATACAGTTTCCGCGAACGGTGGCAGGTTGTGTTTCAAAAGGACCGCCACCATCTGTTGAGTTTTGTTGGAGTAAGATAAACATGAATTCATAAAAGCGCTCTGATACGCCGTAATTACGAATAATTACTTGATCATTTGGCTCTAGATCCTCTTCGGTATAAAATCCAAAAATTTGATTGCCATCGGTAAACTCATCTTCGTAGACTTCTAGATCTGGAATTTCTGGTATGTCACTAATGAATTCAAAGAAGTAGTAATTATCTACGTTCGCGGGATCGGTATAGAATGCTTTAAGTTCGGTTTCTTCACCTGAAAATCCGCCATCATCATTCTGTTCGACGAAATCAATATCTACAACAGATTTCAACGTTTCGATACCTCGATACAATTCGTCTTGATACGTAATCTCAATAGTATAGGTATCATCTATTTGTGGTACGAACGTGTTGTTTCTGTAAATCCCTGAGTTACCATCTTCAGTAAAAACAAAGATGTCATTATTTCCATTGATAATACGAACGTCAGCTTCATTTGCTGGTGGAACCTCGTCATTAAAATAGGGTGCTGATAACGTCAATCTTATGTCTTGTTCGTTGCCAGTTGTGTTTTTAAACCAATTTATGGATGCATCAATGACCAATCTTGGCTCTGCATTATTCAAATCGACTTCGATGACGTCTTCACAAGAACATAGAAGTAGAAGCGCAAGAATAGTGTAAAGGTGTCTTTTCATGTCTTAAAATTTAAAATTATATGAAACTGACGGTATGACGCCAAATATCGCCAATCTTGTTGCTTCATTAGTACCCGTATTTCGATTTTCTCCAAAATTAATTGAGGCGGCATTTCGGCGGTTATAAACATTGTAAATACCAAAAACCCATTCTCCTTTCCAACGTTTAGTTGACGTCGGATCTGGATTATAAGTTGCAGATAAATCTAATCGGTGATAGGCTGGCAAGCGACTAGAATTACGGTCTTCATAATTAGGGATCGTTATACCGTTGTATTCATACTGTGCGTTTGGAAAGGTCGTTGGTTGACCGGTTTGGAAAATAAAATTACTGCTAAACGTCCATTTGTTATTTAGTTCATAACTACCAGTTAACGAAATGTCGTGTGTTTTATCAAAAGGAGTGTTGTACCAAGCGCCATTGTTTATGCCTGTTTCTGTGGCTGTGCGACCTTCGGTTTGCTGTTCAGATTTAGACAAGGTATAGGCCAACCAACCTTTAAATCGTCCTTCGTTTTTTCTGAATAGAATTTCAAGACCATAGGCTCGTGCTCTTCCATTAAGTATGACTTGCTCGATGGCGTTATTAGCAATAAGATCGGCACCATCGGTATAATCGATTCGGTTTTGAATGACTTTATAAAAACTTTCTACTTCCAATGAGAACAGATTATCCTTAAATGTTCTAAAGTATCCCACTGCCACTTGATCTAACAATTGCGGTTTTACGTATTTGCCACTTGGTGTCCAGACGTCCAGTGGTGTTGGAGATGTCGTGTTTGATAACAGATGTAAATATTGCGACATACGATTATATGACGCCTTGACTGAGCTATTGTCATTTAATTGGTAGGCCAATGAAAAACGAGGTTCTACATTTGCGAAGGAGGCAATAACATCACTTCTGCTAAAACTTTCTGTAGCAATAGCCTCTACTTTTTCATAGATTTGAAGCTCTTCGTTAAAATTGATGGGATTATCATTTTCATAGACATTGAGTTCATCTTGCCCTAATCTCAAGAAGGAACTAAACCTTATACCATATGATAATGCTAATCTATCTGAAATTTGATGTTCTGCATCAATATATATAGCATTCTCAAAGGCAAATTTATCGGTTAATTTAAATCGGTTAATTCCTGAAGTCGATGTAGACGGTCTAATTTCACCTGGATTAAACTTGTAGTAAATACTATTAATACCGTATTCGAGCTTAAAATTGTTATTGATGTAGTGTTTTAGATCATATTTAAAATTAAAGTTTTGGATGCCAGAATCCCATTCAAACTCGACGAAATCCAAATTAAGTCCGTAATAATAATCTGAATAAATGAGTGACATATTGGAGAATAACTTATCTGAGAATAAATGATTCCATCTAAAGTTGACTACTGTATTTCCGTAGGTATTTTCAAAACTATCGGCAATATTAAAAACGTCTCTCCCAAAATATCCAGATAGAAAAATGTTGTTGTTGTCGTTGAAGCGGTAGCTTAATTTCGTGTTGAGATCATAGAAATAAGCAATATTGTCGATATCAAAGAGTGGTAGAAAAAGATGTGCATAACTGCTTCGACCACCCAATAGAAATGAACCTTTTCCTTTTTTTAATGGACCTTCGGCAAGAAGCCGGCTTGAGACAATCCCGATGCCACCATTCATATGAAATTCATTGCTGTTACCATCTTTTTGATAAATGTCCAAGACTGATGATACGCGTCCGCCATATTTTGCTGGAATGCCGCCTTTATATAATTTTATATCCTTGATGGCGTCTGGATTGAAAACAGAGAAAAAACCAAATAGGTGAGAGGAATTAAATATAGTGGCCTCGTCTAATAAGATCAAATTTTGATCTACAGCGCCACCTCTTACGTTAAATCCAGATGAGCCCTCACCAGCATTGGTCACTCCTGGAAGTAATGTGATTGATTTGATAACATCAACTTCACCCAAAACCACTGGCATTTGCTTGATGGTATTTATAGAAAGCGCATTGACGCTCATTTGAGGTTTCTTGATATTCAGTTTTTCTACATCTTGCTTGATGACTACTTCGTTAAGACTTTCGGTGCTTTCTAATAATTGATAATTTGCAACTTTATCTTCAGACAACGATATCGTTTCTGTAACGGTTGTATAACCTAGGTAACTAATTTGCACTTTATATTCACCCTTGGGGAGCGAAATAGAGTAGAAGCCATATTCGTTGGTATTCGTTCCTGTTTGTAAGTCAGGAAAAATGATATTGACACCAATTAAGGTTTCATTACTACCAAGATCGGTTATGGTGCCGCTCAGTGTTGCTTTCTCTTGAGCAATTACAGTTTGAATCGCCAAAAGAAGTATAACTAGAAGGCTTTTTTTTATTGAAATCATAGGTCAAAAATAAGAAAGAAAGTACTGACATTATAGCTCCAATTCGTTAATTAACTAATAAAAGGCAAGTGATTGACATCAACGTTACCACCAGAGATAATAACGCCAACTTTTTGACCTTTAAATTCATTTTTTTCTTTTAGAACAGCTGCAAAAGTCACTGCACTCGAGGGTTCGATTATAATTTTCATTCGCTCCCATATAAACTTCATAGCTTCGACTATTTCAACTTCGGAAACTCTAATGATATGGTCAACATGTTCTAAAATTATAGGGAAGTTATGATGACCTAATTGTGTTCTTAGACCATCTGCAATGGTATTTGCAGAGACATTCTCCTCAATCTTTCCGCTTAATAGCGAACGATAAGCATCATCGGCCTCAAAAGGCTCTGCGCCAGTAATTTTACAATTTTTTCCGAAGTGAAATGCGGCCAGTGCTGATCCTGCAATGAGACCGCCACCACCAACTGGGCAACAAACTACATCTAAGTCTGGATGTTCTTTTAACAGTTCTAAGCACGCGGTGCCTTGACCTATAATGACATTGATATCATTTGAAGGATGTATAAACGTAGCACCAGTTTTATTTACAACGTGATCGGCAGCTACTTGGCGAGCTCGAATATTAGGTTCACATTCGATAATATCACCGCCATACTCCTTAACTGCATTTTTCTTTACGGAAGGCGAATTTGAGGGCATTACAATCGTGGCTTTTACCTTTAAGCTCTTAGCTGCCAAAGACAAGGCTTGAGCAAAATTTCCTGATGAATGCGTCACAACGCCATTTGATCTTTGCCCATTGGTCAATTGCATGATGGCATTTGTTGCGCCACGCATTTTATAAGCTCCAGCCTTTTGAAAATTCTCACATTTAAAATAAACATCTGCTCCGACTCGATTATTTACTAGGGTTGATGTTAGGACCGGTGTATTGTGAATAAAGGGCCTTATTCTCTCGTGGCAATTTATCAAATCTTCTTTTGTCATAAGGTAAATTTAAAATATAAATTGAAAAGACTGCCTACAGAGACAGTCTTTCATAATTAAATTATATTAAGCTCATGAATTAGCCTATAATTTTATTAAGAGTTTCGCTAGGGCGCATTGCTTTTGAGGCTAAATTCTCATTAGGCTCGTAATAACCTCCCATATTAATTTCTTTGCCTTGAACACCATTAAGTTCTTCTACAATTTTTGCCTCGTGAGCCTGTAAATCCCTGAATGTGATCGCAAACTCATTTTTTAAATCTTGATCTTTAGTTTGATTTGCTAAAGCTTCAGCCCAAAACAGCGCAAGATAAAAATGGCTCCCTCTATTGTCTAATTCGTTTACTTTTCTGGATGGAGACTTTCCGTTAGCAAGTAATTTTTCTGTGGCTTTATCTAAAGTTTCTGACAATATAATGGCTTTGGCGTTGTCATTCACATTTCCGAAGTGCTCTAAAGATACAGCAAGCGCTAAGAACTCGCCAAGAGAATCCCAGCGCAAGTGGTTTTCTTCAGTAAATTGTTGGACGTGTTTTGGAGCAGATCCGCCAGCGCCTGTTTCGAATAAACCGCCACCGTTCATTAATGGAACGATAGATAGCATTTTTGCACTTGTTCCCAATTCTAAAATTGGAAATAAGTCGGTTAAATAATCTCTTAATACATTTCCTGTCACAGAAATTGTGTCTTTACCATCCTTGACTCTTGATAGCGTAAATTCTGTCGCTTTGATAGGCGATAGAATTCTAATATCCAGACCGCTGGTATCGTGATCTTTCAAATAGGTATTGACTTTTTTGATAAGTTCGGCATCGTGCGCTCTTTTTTCATCCAACCAAAATACGGCAGGTGTTTGAGATGCTCTTGCTCTGGTGACCGCTAATTTAACCCAATCTTGAATTGGAGCATCTTTAACTTGGCACATTCTCCAAATATCACCTTCCTCTACCTTGTGAGTGGTTAAGACTTTACCATTGGCATCAATGACGTCAACTTTTCCTTTCGTGGGTATTTCGAATGTTTTATCGTGTGATCCGTATTCTTCAGCTTTTTGAGCCATTAATCCTACATTTGGGACTGTTCCCATTGTGGTCGGATCAAAGGCGCCATGTCTTTTACAGAAGTTAATTGTCGCTGTATAGATACCAGCATAGCTGCTATCTGGAATTACGGCTTTTGTGTCTTGTTGTTTGCCATCAGCATTCCACATTTGTCCAGACGTTCGAATCATTGCAGGCATGGATGCATCAATGATCACGTCACTTGGCACATGTAAATTTGTGATACCTCTGTCACTATTTACCATGGCTAAATCTGGACCATGATCTAAAGCAAATCTAATGTCTTCTCTAATTTCATCACGTTTATCTTCTGGAAGCTGGCTTAATTTATCTAATAAATTACCAAAACCATTTTTGACATCTACGCCAATTTTATCAAAAGCCTTATGGTGTTTTTTGAATAAATCGTCAAAAAATACACGAACGGCATGACCAAAAATAATGGGGTCACTTACTTTCATCATTGTCGCCTTCATATGTAACGAAAACAGCACGCTTTTATCTAGAGCATCTTCTACTTGTTCTTCTAAAAACTCAATCAAAGCTTTTTTGCTCATAATTGTAGCGTCGATAATTTCGTCGTTGAGCAATTCTAGACCGTCTTTTAATACTACTGTTTTACCAGTACCATCGGTATGTACAATTTTCACCGTAGTGGGATTAGTTAAAGTAACAGATTTCTCATTGTGAGCAAAATCCCCACGAGTCATTGTAGATACATGGGTTTTAGAATCTGGTGACCAAGCTCCCATGGAGTGCGGGTTCATTTTCGCGAAATTCTTGACGGCTTTTGGAGCACGTCTGTCTGAATTTCCTTCACGCAACACAGGATTGACGGCACTGCCTTTGATCTTGTCGTAACGCACTTTTAATGCTTTTTCATGGTCGTCTTTTGGCTCATCAGGATACTTAGGTAATTTATAACCTTGTTCTTGGAGTTCTTTAATCGCTGCTTTTAATTGCGGTATGGAAGCACTAATATTTGGAAGCTTGATAATATTGGCTTCTGGGCTTTTTGCCAATTCTCCTAATTCAGATAAGGCATCAGGTACACGCTGCGATTCGGTCAAAAAATCAGGAAAATTAGCTAGAATTCGTCCAGCCAAAGAAATATCTCGACTTTCTATATTGATGTTTGATGATTTTGTAAATGATTTTATGATAGGTAACAACGAATGTGTAGCCAATGCAGGCGCCTCATCTGTTTTTGTATAAATTATTGTAGGAGTATTTGCCATAAAGTAATAAAAATTTATTGTGTTAAAATTGCTTCGAATTTAAGCTGAGCGAATATACAAAAATTGAGTGGTTTAATAAACGCGTTTAGTATAGCTTTAAGGGTTTTTTATTTTTGCTGGTGTCGCACTGTCTGAAAGGGATACCCTAACTACCTTTTGATATATTAATTTTTTTAAGCACTCCAAAATGTGTTTAAACACCTAGATTGAAAATTTCAAATAAAAGAGCATAGTGCTTTGGTAAAATGCGTTGACCATGATAAGAGAATTATGGCTAAGGTTGTAATGATCCATCAATGTTATAAAGCCGGTTACTACAATTCAAAACTGTATATCACTAAAAAACAAAAGCCATATCACTGTAGTAAACTACTTTGACATGGCTTTCTTGAAATAGCGCCTTATTACCTATTTAACATTACTGTCAAAATTTAAATGTTTGAACCGTCGCTCACTCATCAATTTCAGTTAAAGACTTACTAAATCAGTGAAACATTTCATAACTATCAAAATGTATTGACCTGTTAGTACTATGTTTCAAATTGGTGTGTTTTTCTTTTATATTTATAAGGTAAATTTTTCACTTGCGTAATGGATTATCCCCATAAATATTGCCTATCCTATTCACACTTGCTTTCGCTCATGTTACTTTTTCAAAGCTTTCAACTTTAAAAATTTACCACTGCCTTAGCATTAATAAATTCTTAATGTATCATGATTCATTACATTTACATGTCTACACATAAAATTATTGAATCTCAAAAAACGACACTATATAAAGAACGTTGCTTTACTACAATTTAATATAAATTTGATTTTTCAATCAAAACCAAACAATGTTTGTTATCAATTGTTTTACTAATTTAAATAATTTCATAAATAATCCATTGTTTTTATGCGTCAAGATGTTCACATGTTATAAACTGGAGTTATGAACAAAAGTTAATAAATGGAATTAGTTTTGAAATTGTTGCTCACAAGTTTGGCGATAAGTTTTTTGTAATTAAACGTGTGTCGTTCAGTTTTAAATAAAAAAAGCCTTGACGTAAATCAAGGCTTTTTTCTAATATCTCTAGTTGAAGATTATTTTCTTCTAACTTCTTTGATTCTTGCTTTTTTACCAGTAAGACCTCTAAAGTAGTAGATTCTTGCTCTTCTAACTTTACCTTTTTTATTGATTTCAATTTTTTGAAGTGCCGGCAAATTAATTGGGAAGATACGCTCTACTCCAACAGTTCCAGACATTTTTCTAATGGTAAATGTTTGTGAGGATCCAGATCCTTTCACTTGTAATACGACACCTTTAAAAAATTGGACACGTACTTTTTCACCTTCTCTAATTTCGTAATACACTGTAATGGTATCACCAGCTCCAAATTTTGGAAACTCTTTTTTCGTTACAAATTCGTCTTGTACAAATTTTACTAAAGAACTCATCTTGATATATTTATAATGGTTGTTCTAAATCAACATTCACGATTTTCGCCAGAGGTTAATCCAAAGTGGCTGCAAAGATAGTCTTTTTATTTAATTTCCAAACTTTTGAGTACATCATATTCAATTTTATCATGGTGTTACGCCTCTTCGCAAAGGCTACGAGCCGTCAGGCTTTCCGCAGTCGCTCTCTGCGAGGAGCTTCAACAAAGCGTCAATCCTTAACACGAATGGGTCTTGATTTCAAAATTGATAGTTCGATTCAGGTCATTACTACTTCAGGCGTTGGCTTTTTAAATTTCTTATGATTATTAATCATTAAGTAAGTCAGGTCGACGTTCTTTTGTTCTCAAATAGGCTTGCTCTTCTCGCCATTTTTCGATTTTAGGAAAATTTCCGCTAAATAATACTTCAGGTACTTTCATGCCGTCGTATTCTCTTGGTTTTGTATAAATAGGAGGTGCCAGCAATCCGTCTTGAAATGAATCGGTCAAAGCAGAAGTTTCATTGCCTAAAACGCCTGGAATCAATCTAATTATGGCATCGCAAAGTACTGCGGCTCCCAATTCTCCTCCAGATAACACGTAATCACCTATCGATAGCTCACGTGTGATGAACTTATCGCGTACACGTTGGTCAACACCTTTATAATGACCACATAAAATGATAATATTTTCTTTAAGAGATACTTGGTTGGCGATACCTTGATGAAGACGTTCACCATCTGGAGTCATATAAATAATCTCATCGTAATCTCGTTCACTCTCTAGTTGCGTCATGCATTTATCGATAGGTTCAATCATCATTACCATACCTGCGCCACCGCCAAATTGCGTATCATCGATTGCTTTATAGCTACCAGTGGCATAATCACGTAAATTATGAAAATGAACGCTCACCAAATTGGCCTCAATGGCGCGCTTTAAAATGGATGCTTCAAACGGACTTTTAAGTAATTCTGGTAAAACAGTAATAATATCTATACGCATGATGGATTGTTTATGGGTTGCAAAGCTATCATTAATTGCAATACAGCAATCGATACATGATAGTGTTTAGTATGCAGTATTTTAATTTAAAGTGTTATAACTAGATGTCTGTAAATGTATAAATACCATTAGAAAAAATAGAAAGAAGGTCCAATCATTGATGCCGTAAATGGAATAAAAAGCACCTGCTAAGGCATCTTTCTCGAATACTTCAGAAACTGAATTGTCGATCATCCAGCATGTCCAAATTACACCGTAAATTAGCTTTTCGATAGCAAAAACAGCAACTAACCATTTAACATGATGATATGTTTTCGCGGTAGAGATATAAGCAAGACCCCAAATCATAATCATAATCAGTCCAAAATTAGACATGACATCAGGATCGGTCGCATTAATCACAGGATTATTGAAACCTTTTGAAAATACCAAAACTGAAAAGTTCATTAATCCGGCTATTACAAATCCTATGGCAATCGTTTTTGGTTTTATATTCATGTTCAAAATATTTCAGGTTGATTTGGTGCAAGATAGTGTTTCAGAACGAAGCCTTGTTTTTATTTTGAAATTAAGAAAGGTTGCAAAAAAAGAATTGTGTTTTATAGAGTGGTGTTCACTGTTATGTCCACATTTCTAAATGGCTTATTATGATCCCGACAGTGACTGTGCCTTTATGTTTTCCAACCTATTGGCTCTAATATAAAGAAACAGCGGGAGACTAAAGGCAATAGCGACTAAAAAAGTCAGCGGAATAATAATCCACCAATATTTAATTTTCAGCTGTATCGATTCGTAAATCATCCACACTAAAAAGGTGATCACAACAACTGTTAGGTCTGCTACTATAGATTGTGCAGGAAGTGTCGTCTTCGTAAGAGCAATAAAATTGTTGATAGACGTATCTGTTTCCGTTAGGTAAAATTGAATATTGAAATACCAGGTATATGCCAATCCTAAGATAGCTAGCAAAAGATACAAGTGTTTAAATTTCATGGGATCAAAATAGAATATTGATGAAAACAAGTGACATTATGGTTTTTAACGAATCCCATACATTTTAAAGACATGAGATTTCTCTTCGTACCTCATCTAGAATAACCATCAACACTAAAATATACAGTTCACTAAATTATCTTCAGTTTGAAAATTCTTCAAGCCTCTAACTAGAACATTTAAGACTTTTTCTGTTCGTTGATCATGTCCTGTAACTGGCGTCTTACTTTTTGCTCTCTCTCGAGTGCATTACGACGGTGTTCCTCAAATTCGTCTTCTGTTTCTGATAGTGTAAGTTGCGCTTGCTTTGTTACTGAATTACTGTTTCGGAATTTATAGATAAAGAGTAACAATAAAATTGAAAGTCCGCCGATAATACTCCAAAGTACTAAACTGTAATTTGGTTTGCTCATTTGTATTCCAAATAATTCCATGTTGTCTTTTTCGGCGATAGTGTTATCAAGACTTGTCTTTGTGTTCGATAAGTTGAGTTTTAAGTCTTCAATTTGCTTACTTTGAGTTTCAACAATGGCCTGTGTGTCATTTAAATCTTTATGAACGGCTTCAAGCGAATCTATGGTATGTGCTTTAAGCGCGTACAGCCATGTTTTTTTAACCGTTTTGTAGTCTTGCCAGCTATTTGAGCGTCTTATAACATATTCAAATTGGTTGTCAATACTGCCGCTGTTCAACGATAGTTTTTCGTTATCGTCTGCCTCTTGTGCAAAATTTGTAGTGAACGTAAAAAGTGTAATTGTAGTGAGTAGAAGCGTTTTGAAAAATTTCATTTTGATGGAGGTTGATTTTTAATAGCTCAATTAATGGTTAGCAATATAGTAATTTATCAATAAAATAGCAGATGGATATAAAAATTTAGCCTCACAATTTGTGAGGCTAAATTATATACGAACGAAATAAAAATTTAGATGTCAATCGTGCTCAATTCGTTGGTGTTTTGTATGCTATTTGGGTTCAAACTGTATTGATATAGTCCATCAGCGCCAATCAAAATAAGTGTATCATTATTAACAATGACATCAAAAGCATCTCTACTTATAGAATGCACGAGTACCGCATTTTCAGGAACTGACACATCAAAGATTTTCACTTCATCATCACAAACGATAAGGTAATCATTGTAAAGACCTAGTCCAATTGGCTTTGTTAAATTTCGGCTAGAAATAAGAACTGGCTCTAAAACGTTGGTAACGTCGTAAATCTCAAGAACGTTTATACTTGTGCCGCATCCAATATCGGCATGTAAGGTGACGTAAGCATGAGTTGCTGTAGCCACAACTGGATCACAAGCAGTGAAATGTTGAACATCTGAAAGATATTCGGGCGTTTCGGGATTTGCAACACTATAAATATACATACCGTTTTGGGAGCCAATGTATAAGTATTCTTTATAATTGAACAAGGTTTCAATATTAAAGCCAATATTAATATCATTGACTTTAACGGGATTTGCTCTGTCCACAATACTGAAGACGTTTAAATCGGAATTATCAACCGTATACAGGTAATCACCAAAGGTTGTAAAACGGGCTAGAGATCCTGCTTTACCGGTTTCACTGAAATTTGAATTTGACGAAGCATCGGTTCCATCAGAATTACAACTTAATATTAAAATCGCTAAAAATGGTAAGATATAAGATTTCATAAATTTAAGATTAAGAGGGTTCATTAGAGGTGTCATTCAAGATCCAGTCGACGATAATCTCGTTCTCCTGTAAATTATAAAACTCACTGCCAAAAGGCGACCTAATTTGAGGAAAAGCGTTAGTGACACGCTTGGTAATTTCAATGGTGCCTGAATTGATATCAATTGTCAGTGCCAATAAATCGGTAGCATTGTTCACGTAAATCGCATCGTCTTTAATGGTTAAGTCTGAAGAGCCGAGCACGTTTAGAAACGCGATATTTTGCGGATTGGTAGGATCGGTATTATTAATAATATGAAACCCTTTATTGCGTTCATTGATGAATATGTAGGTGTCTTTGACGTAAATTTTTCCTGAATTGATAATGACTTCGGCATTAGTAAGCAATGTTGTCGTGGTTTCAAATTCTGAACGTTGCATGATAACAGGTTGATAATAATCGCTAGGCTGAAGATCAATAAAAGCGTCGGTGTCGTCTGTACCTGTTGGCCAACAAGATTGAAGGCTTAGACAACAGCAAAAAAGAAGTATTGCAAGAGGTTTGATTTTCATATAGATGGATTGAAAGGTTACACTCTCTAGATGCATGATTTCAAAAAAGGTTGCGCGTAATAAACAAAAATTCCCATTTTTTACAAATGGGAATTTTATTTAAAATGTAATAAACTTTAAGCCAAATCCTAATAATAGGCAAAGCGTCTTACTTTCGCAATATACTTAGCAAGTCGTATGACTTGATGGCTGTATCCGTATTCATTATCATACCATATATAGAGTATTGCATTCTTCCCATCCTTACGTACAATTGTGGCTTTGCTGTCATAGATAGAAGGCGCAGAGCAACCCACAATATCACTGGAGACCAGCTCGTCACTCATTTCATATTTGATCTGTTCAACTAAATTACCTTCTAGAGCGTGCTTTTTCATCATCGTATTAATATCCTTAATAGAGGCCTCTTTTTGGAGTTCTAAATTTAATATCGCAAGAGATCCGTTTGGTACTGGGACACGAATGGCGTTTGAGGTTAATTTTCCTTCCAAAGATGGTAAGGCCCTTGCTGCAGCCTGTCCGGCACCAGTTTCTGTAATGACCATATTTAATGCGGCCGCTCTACCACGTCTATATTTTCCGTGGAAATTATCGACCAAATTTTGATCGTTTGTATAGGCATGAATGGTTTCTAGATGTCCGCTAGTCACTCCATAGGTGTCTTCCATTGCTTTCAAAATTGGTGTAATGGCATTAGTCGTGCATGAAGCAGCCGAAAATATATGAATGTCATCAGGATTAAAATCTAAATGATTAACGCCATGAACAATGTTTGGTATTCCTTTTCCAGGAGCTGTCAATAGCACTTTATCAACACCTTTTGATTTAAGATGTCGTTTTAAGGCTTTATCATCTCGAAAAGCACCTGTATTATCAATCACCAAGGCATTATTGATACCTAATTTAGTGTAATCGATATCCTCTGGTGCGTTTGCAGAAATAACATTTACTGTAGTTCCGTTAATAATTAATGCACTATGTTTAGCATCGGCGACAACAGTTCCAGAAAAATCACCGTGAACCGAATCATTTCGCAAAAGTGATGCTCTTTTTTCTAAGACTGTTTGATCAATAGTGCCTCGGGTTACAATAGCCCGCAATCGCAATTGACTGCCGCGACCAGTTCTGGTCATGAGTTCTCTAGCGACCAAACGACCAATTCTACCAAAGCCATAGAGAACTACATCTTTAGGATCATTAATTTTGGTTTTTTTGGCGTCCTTAAGTTTATTAGCTACAAAACCAGTAGCGTTGCTATATTTCTGATCTTCTAAATGAAATTCATAGGTCAATTTTCCAATATCCAACTTAGCAGGTGGGAGATCTAAAGTTTTAATGGCTTGCGCGATTTCTACGGAATCAAAAATTGAAATCGGTTTTTGTACAAACTCTCCAGCATATTCATGAAGATTAAGGATTTCGCTCACGTTACGATCAATCAATTGATTTCTAAAGATCACCAATTCGATCGATTTGTCGTACCAAAGGTCGCTCACGATTTTAATAAATTCTACTGTTGCTCTTCGGCGATCGGCTTGGAATGCAAGCTCTTTTTCATAAGTTCCGTTCAAACCCATTGTTTTTAATTTAGTTATATTGTGTTTTAAATTTTTGCGAAAATACTATATTTCAAACGTTTTCGTAGACATTATTAGAAAAATAAAACCCTTCAGTTTTTATGCTGAAGGGTTTATAACAATTTTAGGATATGCTATTGAAAAATAACTTCTTTTCGTTTTCCGTAAGCATCAATAAATTCTAATTTCTCGATTTTATCTTGTGCGTTCTTACCATATTTTTCTGTAAACCTTGAAATATCTTCAATGGTTTTCATTTCAATATCATTGATTCTTGTGATAATATAACCTGGTCGAAAGCCTAATTTTCTGTACAAAAAGGCATTGTCATTTTTTTGAACTAAAACACCTTCGGTTAAATTATTTTCTTTTTTGAATTCCGCTGGTAAATTTCTTAATTCCATATCAATAAATTCAACCACGACAATATCGCTTTTTGAAAGCTTTACTGGGATCGTCTTCACTTTATCATCTCTTAAAACCTCTACATTGACAACATCATTTGGTCGTTTTGTTTTAATATATCCACTTAAATCGCTAAATTTTGATATCTCGACATTATCAAGTTTTTTAATAATGTCTCCATCCTTGATGCCTGCTACTTTTGCTCCTGAATTATCGGCGACGTTACTCACATAAACGCCATCTATTTCATTAAGGCCGCGTTCAATAGCTTCTTTTGAGTTTCTATTTAAAACCGAAACGCCTAAGATCCCTTCCTGCACATCACCAAATTCCATAATATCTTCAATTACCTTACGGGCAATATTGCTTGGCACGGCAAATGAATAACCAATGTATGAACCAGTTTGAGAGGAAATAGCGGTATTGATCCCTACCAATTCGCCTCGTGAATTTACTAAGGCTCCACCTGAGTTTCCAGGATTTACAGCGGCATCGGTTTGAATAAAGGATTGTGAGTTTCGACCTGAAAGATCACGCGCTTTTGCGCTTATAATTCCTGCCGTAACGGTTGAGGTAAGATTAAATGGGTTGCCAACAGCAAGTACCCATTCTCCAATTTTGGCGGTATCAGAATCCCCAAAAGGAATGGAAGGCAAATCCTCATCAGCATCAATTTTTAGAAGGGCGATATCGGTTTTTTCATCAGTTCCAATAAGTTCGGCTTCGTACACTCTATTGTCATTAAGGGTTATGGAAATGCTTTTCGCTCCAGCAATCACATGGTTATTGGTAATGATGTAACCATCTTTATTGATAATAACGCCACTGCCTGTACCAACTTGTGCTCGAGGTGATGATTGATTGCCAAAGAACAAATCTTGAAGCGTTGCCTGGCTTGATACTACCGCGGTATTTTTCACGTGAACAACTGCGTGTACGGTGTTTTCGGCAGCAACAGTGAAATCTAATTGGTTAGTGTTCAATATATTTGCCGTTTTAGCATCGTAGTTTGTATTTATAAATGAGGATGCTGGTTGTGTTTGATCAGTTACGATTAACGCTTCTTTTTCAAAAAACATTGTATAAGCAGATAAGGTGATAATTCCACCTAATACCGAAACGCATACTAAAGTTAATATTTTTTTCATGGATTTATAGTTTTAAAATAGATAACGATTAAAATTACTTTTTTATTGATTTTGAAATTCAAGTTTAACGATTTTTAACGCCTCATTTAACGCTCATTTAACAGCTAAAATATCATTTCATTATTGCTATATTTGCAGCACTTATGCAGCTCACATTTTACAAATACCGAGGAACGGGAAACGATTTCGTGATGATTGATAATCGTCAGAAGACCTTCGATAAAAACGACCAAGAATACATCGCATTCTTGTGTGATCGTCAATTTGGGGTTGGTGCCGACGGACTCATTCTTCTTGAAAACCATAAAGATTGTGATTTTGAAATGGTTTATTTTAATGCCGACGGAAATGAAAGTTCTATGTGCGGCAATGGCGGACGTTGCATTACAGCATTTGCCCAGTTTTTAGGTGTCATAGAAAATCAAGCGACTTTTGAGGCTATTGACGGAACGCATAAAGCATCCATTGACAGTGGTCAGGTAAAATTACAAATGCAGGATGTCAAATCTGTTGAGAATCATATTAGTCATGTGTTTTTAAATACAGGATCGCCACATCACGTTGAGATGGTAAATGATGTAAAAGATGTAGATGTCAAATCAAAAGGTCAAACTATTCGGTATAGTGCTGCCTACAACGAGGCTGGATCTAATGTAAATTTTGTCACTAAAAACGCAAAGGATCATTTTTCAGTAAGAACCTACGAAAGAGGTGTAGAGGATGAAACACTGTCCTGCGGAACAGGAGTTACAGCTGTTGCCCTAGCCATGCACGCTATTGGCGAAACAAACAGTCAACATGTTACGCTTCAAACCCAAGGTGGCGAACTCGTGGTGACTTTCGATAAAAATAACCTAGGCTATGAAAATATATGGTTGATAGGCCCAGCAATACAAGTTTTTAAAGGTCAGCTATAATGCAAACACTCAAAGGAGAACATATTTATTTACGTGCCTTAGAGCCAACTGATCTTGATTTTATATATGAGATTGAGAACAATCAGGACATTTGGGAAATTAGCAATACAATCACGCCATATTCTAAATTTTTAATCAAGCATTATCTAAAGCAATCCCATAAGGATATTTTTGAAGCCAAACAGCTGCGATTGGTCATTTGTGATCACCATAATTTGGCTTTGGGCACGATTGATTTGTTTGATTTCGATTTTAAAAACAGGCGTGCAGGAATTGGTGTCTTAATTAAGGATTCGGTCAATAGACGAAAAGGATATGGCAAAGAGGCCATACATTTGCTTATGAATTACTGTGCATCCCAACTGGATCTACATCAATTATATTGTAATATTTCCGAAGATAATATAATGAGCTTAAAGCTATTTAAGACCTGTGGTTTTGAAATCATAGGACTTAAAAAAGATTGGAACTTTGTTAATGGCGCGTATAAAAATGAATATCTTTTACAAACCCTACTAAAATAATGTACATCAAGAAAATACTTTGGGCTATTGCTCTTATCGGTTTGGTCGCTGCAGCTGCTTTTGCATATTATATCTATGGTATCATGCTCAAGCCCAATACGACGTTTGACAATGAGGAAGCTTACATTTACGTAGCCACCAATGCCTCTTATAATGACGTGAGATCGCAATTGGAACCTCTGTTAAAGGATATAGATAATTTTGATGCGCTTGCGGTCAAGAAAAAATACACCAGTAATCTTAAAGCTGGACGATTTGTCATTAAAAAAGGAATGAGCAATAATGATATTATCAATTCCATTCGTAGTAAAAATGTTCCTATCAAATTATCATTCAATAATCAAGAAACCCTAAAAAAGCTGGCTGGCAGAATTAGTATGCAGATTGAAGCAGATAGTCTTACCTTATTAAAAGTCATGACTAATGATGCCTTTTTAAAAGAGAGCGGTTTTACAAAAGCAACCGCATTGGGCATGTACATTCCTAATAGTTATGAGTTTTTTTGGAACACTTCTGCGGAAAGTTTTAGAGACCGCATGCTCAAGGAGTACAATCGCTTTTGGACCAACAGTCGAAACCAAAAAGCCAAGGCGATTGGTTTGACCAGAGATGAGGTGCTGGCATTAGCATCTATAGTCCACGAAGAATCGAAACAAGCTAGTGAACAGCCTAGAATAGCAGGTGTGTATTTAAATCGAATACGCATTGGGATGCCACTTCAAGCTGATCCTACTTTAAAATTTGCAGCCTATCAATTACCTGAATACGAGAATACTGTGATCAAGCGTGTTTTGAATAAGCATAAGGACATTGTGTCTCCTTACAACACGTATTTAAATAGAGGTCTGCCTCCTGGTTTGATCGCCATGCCAGATATTTCGGCCATAGATGCCGTTTTAAACCCTGAAAAACATAATTACTTATATTTTGCGGCAAATGCCCAAAAGCTTGGCTTTCATAAATTCGCAAAAACCCTTTCACAACATAATGTGAATGCGCGCGAATATCAGCGTTATCTATCTACTCAAGGCATCAATAAATAAATGATAAATTTGAGAAAAATAGTATTTGTGATAGGTATTCTTACCGCGCAATGTGCTATTTCTCAATCCAAAACAGATCTATTTTTAAAACCTAGCGATTCGCTTAACACGGCTCGACGAGACGCTGTAGTTATCACCCAAGCGTCATTAGGCGCGATGACGTTGATTGGTTTGAATCAATTATGGTATGCAGATTATAAAAGATCCAGCTTCAAGACCATTAATGATACCGACGAATGGCTGCAAATGGATAAACTTGGTCATGTATTCTCTTCATATCAACTTGGGAGGATAGGAGCTAATACCTTAGATTGGGCTGGTGTTCGTAAAAAAGATCAATTGCTTTATGGCGCTACATTGGGTTTTGGTTTCTTGACTGCTGTTGAGGTTTTTGATGGATTCTCTGAAGAATGGGGATTTTCATGGTCTGATATGGCAGCAAATGCAATAGGAACCAGTTTGTATGTAGGTCAAGAGTTGCTTTGGGACGAACAGCGCATTGTCATGAAGTATTCGTTTCATCAAACCAAATTTGCCAACCAACGACCAGATAAGCTAGGTGAAGGTTTTTTAGAAGAAATACTAAAAGACTACAATGGCCAGACGTATTGGCTTAGCGCCAACATTCATTCTTTTTTTAAGGGTAGTGCCATACCAAAATGGATTAATGTCGCTTTTGGCTATGGAGCCGATGGCATGCTTACAGGAATAAATGAACCCTCAAATGGCTCATTTTTGAATCAAAATAGAACACGTCAATTGTATCTAAGTTTGGACATTGATTTATCTCGAATTGAAACAAATTCTCGATTGTTGAAAACAATTTTTGACGTTTTGAATGTCGTTAAGGTCCCATTTCCAACGTTATCGTTCGACGGAAAAAATGACCTAAAGTTCCATTACATCTACTTTTAACAGCAGTTTAACAGCTTATTTTCAGTTATATAGAAAAAAGCGTATATTTGCAGCCGCAATTTGTTAGTCACTTTTAACACTGTTTTTGACTAACTGAAAGTAGATATTATGATAAAAAGTTTAGGTAATTATTTTTTAGTTCCGTTGACGATATGTGTCACTCTTTTTATGGCGCTTCAGCCAGAAGTTTCTTTAAATTATGATGAGTACTCAACAGACGGTTTAGAATTGGATTTTACAATTTCTGAAGACTTAGCAACACTTAATGAAACTGACGATGAAAACTTAGAGGTCGCATTATCCAATTCGTTGGAAGCTCCACAAGCCACTTTTCCATATTTAGGGAAATCATACAATGGCTTTAAAGAGGCGTTAGCCTTCAAAGAGTCTAGAGGTAATTATTTTAGCGTAAATACCTTAGGTTATTTAGGAAAGTATCAATTTGGTGCTGAAACCTTAAAATTGATTGGTATTTACAATACGTCACATTTTTTATATAATCCAGAATTACAGGAAAAGGCTTTTTTAGCCAATGCCGAGCGTAATAAATGGATTCTTCGGAAGGATATTAAACGTTTTGAAGGAGAAACAATTAATGGTGTTGCAGTGACCGAATCTGGTATTTTAGCGGCCGCCCACCTTGCAGGACCAGGCAGCGTCAAAAAATTTCTTAGAAGCTACGGAAGTCAAAATGTTTCTGATGCCTATGGATCGTCAGTAAGATATTACATGAAAAAATTCTCTGGCTATGATACCTCATTTATTGAGGCCGATAGAAAAGCAAAAGCAATTTTATAACACCCGCATCACTCATAAAAATAAAAAAGCCAGTCTGTCAGATTGGCTTTTTTTATGCGGTCATATGGATTGAGTTCAATTTGAGAAATTAATCCTTGTGAATGACAAATATCGCTGGGCGTTTGTGAAGATCGACTTTAGCATGTTTCCAATCGTTCACCGTCATGGTTTTGATGTATTCTGTGGGAAGTGTAATGTCACAGGCAATACAAACTCTTGTATTTGGATGTAAGGTGCTACAAATATCTTCTAGAATTTTTGTGTTACGATAAGGTGTTTCTATAAATAACTGGGTTTGATTTTGCTCAAATGAGACACGCTCTAAGCGCTTTAATGTCGCCTTTCGTTCTGATTTATCAATAGGGATGTAGCCATTAAATGCGAAACTTTGACCGTTCATTCCAGAACTCATCAATGCTAAGAGAATTGACGACGGCCCAACCAAGGGTACAACTTGAATATTGTGTTCATGAGCAAGTTTGACGATGTCTGCGCCCGGATCGGCAATCCCTGGGCAACCTGCTTCCGAAAGCAATCCGACGGGTTTCCCTTTTTTACAATCTTCTAAAAAATGCTGAATTTCTTCAGGCTCTGTATATTTATTTAAAACCTTGAAGTTTAAGCTTGATTGCTGCTTTCTGGAATCTACTTTTTTTATAAACCGACGCGCTGTTTTTTCGTTCTCAACGATATAATCATCCACCATTTCAATAATTTTTTTTACTGAAATCGGCAAGACTTCCAAAGGTGGATTATCTCCCAGTCTTGTTGGGATGAGGTATAGTTTTCCGTAGTTATGATCCATTATTACTCTATAATTAATTTCTTGGTTGTCTTATTGCCAGATGTATCAGAAATTTCTACAAGATATAAACCGCTTGTTAAAGTTTCCGTAGAGATCGTAACTGTTTGCTTATTAACAACAGAAGCATTAAGCACAACTTTGCCAGTAATATCGTGAATATTGATGCTATTTATTGGATAAACAGCATTTGAAAGATCAATAGTTAAACTAATCTTTGCAGGGTTAGGAAACAGTTTTACCGCTTTTAAAGTTTGGTTTTCGACATTTAATAAGGCGTCAGATACTCTAAGAACAGAACCGTTCGATAAACTGCAAACAAACAATTCGCCATTGACGTCCTCTCCAAAGGCTGAAAAACTTCCTGGAGAATAGTCGTCCATGAATGTTAAACTGAAATTATTTGCACTTGTCTCGGTCACATAGCTAATTTCATCGCTGCAAAAATCTGCGAAAAAATATAACCCTACCAAGCCTGTTTGTAAGGTGCCGCGATAGCGATAGCCGCCAGTAATCGAACATCTAAAATTTGGAGCGCCATGTTCATATTCTGCAATTGGAGTAGTATGTGTGATCATACCGCATTCGGTCGCATTGCTAAAAATTGAGGTGCCCTCAAAGCATTTCCAGCCGTAATTCTCACCTCCAGTACTATTTGCTGCCACTTTGCTAATTTCTTCTTTAATGCCTTGACCGACATCGGCAATCCATAAATCGCCATTTAATCGATCAAATGAAAATTTAAACGGATTTCGAAGTCCGTTTGCCCATATTTCATCCAATACAGTTGCATCACTAACAAAAGGATTATCTGCGGGAATAAGATAGGTTGTACCAGCATCAATTTGAGCTTGCGTGACGTTAACATCAATTCGTAACATTTTACCGAGCAATAAATTTTGGTTTTGTGCTCTGTTTCCAGGATCACCAGCCGAGCCGCCATCACCAGTAGATATGTATAAAAACCCATCATTTGGGCCAAAATGAAGATCACCGCCATTGTGATTAGAAAACGGTTGCGAAATTGTAAATAGAATGACTTCGGAATTTTGATCGGCAGTATTTATAGTACTTCGTGAAAATCTGGCGATTACTGTGTCTCCGCTATTATTAATGTAGTTGACGTAAAAGAAACCATTAGTTATGTAATCGGGATGAAATGCTAAAGCTAAAAGACCACGTTCACCACCAGCATCGGTCACGCGAGCATCGATATCTAAAAAAGGAGTCGTATTTACGGTACCGTCGGCATTGATGATTTTTATGATTCCGCCGCGCTCTGCTACAAATAGACGATCATCACCAGCGTGCTTAATATTTACAGGACTAGAAAAACCGGAGGCATAAGGCTCGAGAAAAACTTGTTGTGCATAAGAGACGTAGGTCATAAGACAGCAAAGACTTAGGATAAAAGTTTTCATAATTTTTGTTTTTAAAGCAATTTCTAGCTACAAAATACAAAAAATAACGGCCGTGATCATAAATTTATCAGTCTGATTAAGCGAGAAGTGACTTAGAAATGGAGGTACATGCATTGTTTAACAGTGAGAATACATGTTCAAAATCTGAAAGATCACCATGATAAGGATCGGGAACATTTTTAGTGCCTACGTTGTCAACAACCTTTAGAATTCGACTTACCTTTTCTTTATCTGAATCATGTCTCGCCAGAGCAATCACATTATCATAATTAGATTGATCCATCACATAAATAAAATCGAAAGCATCAAAATCAGATACTTTGAATTGTCTTGCTTGCTGGTTGGAAATATCAATACCGTTTGATTTTGCAACTGCTATAGAACGATGATCAGGAGGATCGCCAATATGAAAGTTTCCCGTACCGGCCGAATCGATATAAAATGAATCTTGAGGTAGTTTTGATTCTAATAAGCCATGCGCTAAGGGCGATCTGCAAATATTACCTAAACAAACCATTAGGATATTTGTCATAGCTAAACTTGAATTTAAAGAGATAGTTTTTTTGCAAGATCTTCTACGTACTTTCTAAACTGCTTGTCTGTTGATGATAAGTTATCAACGGTTTTGCACGCGTGAAGTACAGTGGCATGATCACGTTTTCCAATTTGTGAACCAATACTTGCTAAAGAGGCCTTAGTGTATTTTTTCGCAAAAAACATCGCTAACTGTCGTGCTTGTACAATATGACGCTTTCTTGTTTTTGATTGAAGCGTACTGACATCCATTTGGAAATAATCTGAAACTACCTTTTGAATGTAATCTATAGAAACTTCGCGTTTGGTGTTTTTAACGAATTTCTCAACGATTTCTTTTGCTAGATTTATAGTAATTTCTTTTTTATTAAAAGAGGATTGAGCAATTAATGAAATAATAGCACCTTCTAGTTCTCGAACGTTGGTTTTGATGTGTTTTGCCACATATTCGATAATATCGTCTGGCATTTCAACACCATCGCGATAGAGCTTGTTTTTAAGAATGGAAACCCTTGTTTCAAAATCGGGCGTTTGCAGTTCTGCGGAAAGTCCCCATTTAAAACGAGATAGTAAGCGTTGTTCGATATCTTGCATATCAACAGGCGCTTTGTCGCTAGTTAAGATTACCTGCTTCCCGTTTTGATGTAGGTGATTGAAAATATGGAAAAACACATCCTGTGTTCCCGTTTTTCCTGATAAAAATTGAACATCGTCAATAATCAATACATCTATTATTTGATAGAAGTGGATGAAATCATTTCTATTGTTTTTCTTTACAGAATCAATATATTGTTGGGTGAATTTTTCCGCAGAAATATAAAGAACCGTTTTCTCTGGATATTTATCTTTAATATCAACACCAATAGCATGAGCTAAATGCGTTTTTCCTAAACCAACACCACCAAAAATCAATAAAGGATTAAATGATGTGCCGCCAGGTTTATTGGCAACCGCTAACCCTGCATTTCTTGCTAAACGATTAGAATCGCCCTCTAAGAAATTTTCAAAACTATAATTGGGATTAAGTTGCGATTCAATCTTGACATTTCTAATGCCTGGTATAATAAACGGATTTTTAAGCTCTGGGTTTTTATTGTTCAATGGTACATCAACATCTTGTGATTTTAGTGCGCCACGATTAGAACTAGGAATCTTTTCGGTAAACGGTTGTTTGTTGCCATAGGTGTTTTCCATTTTGATAACATAAACCAACTTTGCGGTTTCCCCTAATTGTTTGGTTAAGGCAACTTTTAAGATCTTTACATAGTGCTCCTCTAGCCATTCGTAAAAGAATTTACTAGGGACTTGAATGCTCAATGCGTTTTCAGAAAGTTTTACTGCTACTATAGGTTCAAACCAAGTTTTATAGGCTTGTGGCTGTATGTTATCTTTTATAAATGAAAGACAGTTTGTCCAGACCGATTGCGCAGTTACGTCCATTCTTTGGATTAGATTTTGTGTTGTTATTAGTTGGCAAAAAAAAGAGAAAACTGAGTTTCTCTAGATAGATTTAACATGGCAAATATGTGAACAAATTTTTTAATAAAAAAATCAAAAGGTATTGATTTTAAAGATTTTTTTCCTCATGTTTAACTTCGTTCGAAAGTACAAAAAAAATATTACAAACTATGGGAAACCCAATCAAATCTGATGACATAGAGTTTAGAGTTCGCTATGGTGAGACCGATAAAATGGGCGTGGTCTATCATGGCAATTATGCGCAATATTTTGAAATAGGACGAACCGAATGGTTGCGAAAAATTGGATTCTCTTATCGTAAAATGGAAGCAGATGGTTTGATGCTTCCTGTTATATCTTTAACTATAAATTACAAAAAATCAGCGCATTATGACGACCTCATTAAAGTAAAGACTAAACTACTTAAAATGCCGGGAGTGAAAATAGAATTCGAATATGAGATCGTAAATGAAAATGATGAACTTTTAACAACCGGAACTTCAGTTTTAGTCTTTATAGACATTAACAAGAATCGACCTACACGTTGTCCTCAATATCTTTTAGACCAACTGCAATATTAATCGTTCAAACTTTTGATGTCAATGTCATAGAGCGTTTCAAATATTTCAAAAATAGCATCGGCCTCTTTCAATCGTACCGAAATAATAATCTCGCAAGAGAGTTCTAAAGTTTGATTGATGACTTTTAAATGCTTTTCTTTTATGATCCGCATTACAGTATTCATATGTTTATACTCAAAGGTAATCGCATAATCAACATTCACCGTTCGTATCACAATTTTCGACGATTCTAATGCCATTTGTGCGCCTGTACGATAGGCATTGATTAATCCGCCAACACCTAGCTTGGTGCCTCCAAAATAGCGTACTACTACAATAAGAACATTAGTCACCTCAAACGATTGAATTTGACCATAAATTGGCATGCCTGCGCTATTATTGGGTTCACCATCATCATTAGCTCTAAAAACATAATCTTGTTCTAGCATACCGAGTTGATAGGCAGAGCACCAATGTCTGGCTTGATGGTGCAGTTTTTTTAGATTTTCAAGATGCTGCTTGACCTCTTCTTCCGAAGAAACAGGAAAGGCGAAACCAAAAAATTTACTGTTTCGGTCTTTATAAAGCGTTTGCTCTGAAGCTTTGGTGACGGTTTTATAAGTGTCTTTAATGTTTGCCATTATACCGTCTTTAAGCTAAAGTTACCAATACAATCGAAATGACCGCTAATGAAATACCAATCCAATTTATTCGTGAAATATGCTCTTTAAATACAATAAGACCCAACAAGGTCGACACCATAACAATGGCAACATTATTTACAGTGAATAGTGTTGAGCTCTCTAGGCTGTCATGATTGAGCGCTTTTAATAGATAGTAGATTGAAAAATAGTTGACAAGACCCAAGCACAAACCACCAACGAGCACATTTGGCTTGAAGTTTATTTTATTGGTTGATGCCTTATAGATAAGTAGCAAACTGCCAATAATAAAGGCAAAACAAAATATGGTTGCTGAAAAAATAGGGATGCCATTATTAGATAAATAGGTTGTTTCAATAAATTTAATAGAGGTGTCAATCACGCCTGAACCAAAAAATAAAATGATTGGTAGCCAAATTCCTTTGGTGATATTGGTGGTTGTCTTTGTTCTTAGTGACGTGAGGTAGACGGCAATTAAAGCGATAATGATCCCTGTGATTTTTTGAATCCCAACGCCTTCATTGTAGGCAAAAATCCCAAAAGTAATGGGAATGATCACGCTCATTTTAGAGGCAACCGATGCCACAGATAGGCCATTGCGCTGGGCCGTTAACGCCATAACATTGAATATGGCTATAAATAAAAACCCCAAACCAATCGCGCCATAAAACCATTTTGATGTTGAAATCTCGATGAGATCAATCTTTGAATCGTATTGCGATACTCCGAACAGGCATGCGACTATATAATTGACAACGATCGCTTGTAGCGTGTCAACTTTATACTTATCGAACAGCTTAAAGATGATAAATATTAGGGTAGATGCGGTAATGCTTAACAGAAGATAGATCAAAATAAATGGGTATTTACAGTGAATAAATCAACGATATCTTGTTTGGTCTCATCAATGTTCCAACTGTGAATTCCCAAAGCGGCTGCGGCATCGGTATTGTCTTTTGTATCATCGACAAAGAAACAGGATGCTGCTTTGAGCTTATGTTCGTTGAGTACGAATTGGTAAATATCGGCATTTGGTTTTCTTAATTTGATCTCATGCGACAAATAGAAGGCATCAAAACACGCTTTGAACTCGTCGTAAAAAGTAACGTTCTCCTTGATCCAGCTAATGTGGAGCTCATTCGTGTTGCTCAACAAAATGAGTTTGAACTTATTGTCTTCGGCTAATTTTTGGATGAAATCTAATCGATACTTCGGAAAATCTTTCAAGATATAATTCCAAGCATCAACGATTTCAGATGTTGAAAGCTTCGGAAAATTGTCAAGGTAGAAATTTAAAAACTCTTCCGTAGATATTAATCCCTGTTCGTAAAGTGTATTGATTGCCACAAGTTCTTCTGGTAATTCATCAACCTCAAATAACTCTAGCGCATTTGTCATTGCGCCATGCTTGTCTAGATTGATAAAGACATCGCCAAAATCGAATATAATCGTCGTAATGTTCATGATATATTGTAAGGTCGAGCGCAGTCAAAACCTGGTTAAATTAATGCGTATTGATATCTCTCGACTACACTCGAGCGCATGATTGTTAAGTGTTTATGTAATATCTTAAGGTGTCTGTCTTTATTTTTTCTTCGGAAATTTGCTCGCCTTGAAATTTCGGCGCTTTAGTGCCATTCTCAAAAGTTGACGCTCCAGTAAAAACACGAGCTTCATCCCAAAGATTCTCATTTATAAACGTCTGAAGCGTTTTTGCACCACCTTCAATAATGACTGAGTTGATTTGCTCTGTATGTAAAAATGTTGCGATTTGTCGTGCAATAGGCATCTTAAAATCGATTGTGGTTTCAGAAATCACTAAAGTTTTGGCATCACTATTAAAGACCGATGCGTCTTTAGGTAGTTTTAAATCCTTATCGATGACAACACGTATGGGATTTTTTCCTGTCCAATCTCGAACGGTCAAATTGGGACTATCTTCAAAAACCGTATTGGTGCCCACTAAAATAGCTTGTTCCTCAGCACGCCATTTATGAACCAATTGTCGGGAATACGAGTTGGTAATCCAAACCGGTTCATTATTATCCTTCGTTGGTGGAGATAGATAACCATTTTTGGTCTTTGCCCATTTTAATATAATATAAGGGCGCTTTTTATGGTGAAACGTAAAAAAGCGTTTGTGATGTTTTTTACATTCGGCTTCTAAAATACCAACGGAAACGTCGCATCCAGAAGCTTTCAGTTTAGCAATACCTTTGCCTGCGACAAGCGCATTGTCATCTGTGCAGCCAATAACAACCTTTGGGATATTGTTCTTGATAATGAGATCACAGCAAGGTGGTGTTTTTCCGAAGTGGGAGCAAGGCTCCAATGTCACATAAAGCGTCGCGGCTTTAAGTAACGCTTTATTTTCTACGGAATTGATGGCGTTCACTTCGGCATGATTCCCGCCATAAGCGCTGGTGTAGCCTTCACCGATAATGAGATTGTTGTGAACAATAATGCTACCTACCATTGGGTTAGGAGCCGTTGAGCCCAATCCGTTTTTGGCGATAGCGATACAGCGTTTTATGTATGTATCGTGCTGCCTCAAAATTTGATGTTTACGAGTTGAGTTTCATCAATGTTGTAGAGGTGTGAAAATCCGAAGGTCTTATAAACAAGATCACCTTTATACTGTACTTTGACTGTTTTACTTAGCAGGCTGTTCAATAAATTTTGGATAGCATCACCACCATTACGTTTTAAGATGCTATCAGTGCTGACGACAACTTTCAGCGGGATCGTGAACTCTTTTTTTGCGGGAACCTTGAAATTTTCCGAAGATACTCGAGCCACTTTTATATCATTTACAAATACCAAAATAGCATCACTCTTTAGCGAGCCACCAACATCATTTGGGTTCTCAAATCGAGCTTTAGCTATAAAGGAGACCGTTTTGGCATCAGCATCGACCATTTCAATATCTGAAACTGCAATGAATAGTGGTTTTTCGTTGATGCTACAGCTACAAAAAAGAACTATCAATGTTGATAATAAAATGAATCTTCTCATGAGGTTAAAATAGATTTATCTGTATCTTCACGACTGCAAAAATACTATAATTAAGTGAGCAAAACCGACATGATAATTAGGGAAATCTGTGCAAAGGATAATGTGCAAATTGAAGCGGTCATAAAGCAATGTTTTTTAGATTTTAAGTTACCGCTTACAGGAACAGCATACGAAGATGCCGAAACGCCTAAAATGTTTGAGGCTTATGACGAAGATCGAGCGGTTTATTTAGTTGTAGCGCATAATGATAACGTTTTAGGAGGTGCGGGAATTAAGCAACTTAAAAATGCCGACTCTAATGTTTGTGAGCTTCAAAAAATGTATTTTTCATCAGAAATAAGAGGGCAGGGTTTTGGCAAGCAACTCCTTGTAAAATGTTTGGAAGCCGCAAGTGCTATGGGTTATGAGCGTTGTTATTTAGAGACCATTCCTTCGTTGGAGGCGGCCATTCATATTTATGAGCAAAACGGATTTCAACACCGTAGCGCGCCATTAGGCGATACTGGTCATTATTCATGCGGTATTTGGATGGAGAAGCACTTATAGGCAAAATGAAGAGCGAAATAAACATTGAAAATTTGGTTTTAAAGGAGATACTATATCAATTTCATGAGCAGTTAGATGAGCTCTATGGCAAAGAAGAGGTCGATTCATTTTTTGGACTATTAATGGATCACTATCTCAAATTGAAAAGAATCCATTTGGTGCTGCATCCCAAATACGAAATTGAAGCTGAAAATGGTCAATTATTTCTTGATGCTTTATCGCAGCTCAAATCGTATGTTCCCATTCAATATATTATTGGAGAAACTGAATTTTATGGTCTCCGTTTGAAAGTCAATCCAAACACATTGATCCCGCGGCCAGAAACCGAAGAATTGGTCGACTGGATCGTCACGTGTCATTTGGATCAAGACAAAATATCCCAATTAAAAATTTTGGATATTGGCTCAGGAACGGGTTGTATTGCGATCTCATTAGCGAAGCATCTTTCAAATGCAAATGTTTCCGCTGTTGATGTTTCCGAAGCGGCTTTAAAAACAGCCACACAAAATGCAGAATTAAATCAAGTTGAGGTCAACTTTTTGGACTGTAGTATTTTGCATAAGACAGCTTGGGCAGCTCAATTTTCAAATCAGAAATTTGATGTTATTGTGTCCAATCCGCCTTATGTGCGTCATCTAGAAAAATCTGAAATACAACCTAATGTCCTTGATAATGAACCGCATTTGGCGTTGTTTGTTGATGATGTGAATCCGTTACAATTCTACAAGGCGATTTGTGAATTTGCACAGCATTATCTAAAAATAGGCGGTATGTTATATGTTGAAATCAATGCGTATTTAGGAGCCGAAATGTTAGCATTATTTCAAGAATTTGGATTTAATGATCCTGTGTTGCGCAAGGATCTCTTCGGAAAAAACCGAATGATTTGCGCACGACATTAAACTTAGATAAAAGACAGAACGACAAATAAAATTGAGGACGGTGATCTTATTAAATCGCTATAATTAGTTGGTCTTTTAGTAATTTTACATACTTAATAGTAATTTTTACAACGATTTAATGAGTGCAGAACAACAAATAATAAGCCTTCGGGAAGAACTTCGAGAACACAATTATAATTACTATGTTCTTGATAATCCTACCATAAGTGATTACGATTTTGATATTAAGTTAAAGGCTTTACAAGCGCTAGAATTGGCGCATCCAGAATTTTATGATGCCAATTCGCCCAGTTTGAGGGTAGGAGGTGAAGTGACCAAAAACTTTTTGACTGTAAAACATCAATATCGCATGTACTCATTGGATAATTCGTATTCGAAGGAGGATTTGCTCGATTGGGAAAAACGAATTAAAAAACTGGTTGATGGCGAGGTCCATTATACCTGCGAGTTAAAATATGATGGTGCGTCTATCAGTTTGACCTATGAGAACGGTAGTTTGTTGCGAGCGGTAACACGTGGCGACGGGACGCAAGGTGATGATGTCACTGCTAATGTCAAAACAATCAAGTCGGTGCCTTTGCAATTAAAAGGAACGTTTCCGCAGAAATTTGACATACGAGGAGAAATTGTTTTACCTTTTGAAGGGTTTATAGCAATGAATGAAGAACGTCTTGAAGCAGGCGATGAGCCTTATCGCAACCCAAGAAACACAGCTTCTGGAAGTTTAAAATTGCAGGATAGCGCCGAAGTTTCGCGTAGACCACTAGAATGTTTGCTATATAATATCACAGGCAATGATTTGGGATTCGCCACCCAATTTGAAGGACTTGAGCACGCTCGAAAAATGGGCTTCAAGGTTCCTGAAGCCGCAAAATTAGTTAAAAGTATCGATGCCGTTTTAGAATTTGTAGACTATTGGAACATCCATCGACATGATCTCCCTTACGAAACCGATGGTGTTGTTATAAAAGTTGATAATTTACAACAACGGGAAGAATTGGGATATACCGCAAAAGCGCCGCGTTGGGCGATGGCTTATAAATTTAAGGCTGAGCAAGTTTCAACGCGTTTAAATGAAATCACCTATCAAGTTGGTCGTACGGGAGCAATTACGCCAGTGGCAAATTTAGAGCCTGTTGAGTTGGCTGGAACAACCGTCAAGCGAGCTTCCTTGCATAACGCCGATCAAATTGAAAAATTAGATATTAGAGAGCGTGATGCCGTGTTTGTTGAAAAGGGTGGTGAGATTATACCTAAGATTATTGCGGTCGATTTTAGCAAGCGTCACGCCAATTCCCAACCAACCAAATACATTACGCATTGTCCTGAGTGCCAAACCGAATTGGTTAGAGCAGAAGGTGATGCCAAGCATTTTTGCCCTAATTATAATGGATGCAATCCCCAAATCATTGGTCGCATTCAACATTATATTTCGAGAAAAGCCATGGATATTGAAGGCTTGGGAGGTGAAACTGTGGCGCTATTGGTAAATGAGGGATTGATTTTGAACTATGCAGATTTATATACATTACGTAAGGATGACGTGCTGCCCTTAGAACGAATGGCCGAAAAAAGCGCAGAGAACCTAATCAACGGCATTGAGGCCTCTAAGAAAGTTCCGTTTGAACGTGTACTTTTTGCCTTGGGGATTCGTTATGTTGGTGAAACGGTTGCAAAAAAATTAGCCAAGCATTTCAAAAGTATTGAGGCCATTGCGCTGTCTTCGGTAGACGAATTAACTACTGTTGATGAAATTGGCGATCGTATTGCAGAGAGTGTTGTTGAATTCTTTTCTACGGAAGAGCATGTTCAAATAATTGAAAAAATGAGAAAGCATGGACTTCAGCTTGAAATTTCCGCAGAAAAACTGGCCAGTCAAACCGATAAACTAAAAGGATTGTCAATCGTAGTTTCTGGAGTGTTCCATACTGTATCGAGAGCAGAGCTTAAAAAATTGATCGAAGATAATGGCGGAAAGGTATCCTCTTCAATATCGTCAAAAACAAATTATTTGGTAGCTGGTGACAATATGGGACCAAGCAAACGAAGTAAAGCAGAAACGCTAGAGATTGAGATTATATCGGAGCATGATTTTTTAAATTTATTGAGCTAAAAATCTGACAAAGTGTTAAATTATATCGATTAAACGCATTTAAATTCGATTACATGTAAATTTTGTGTACATTTGGATCGCTATTAAGTAATGTATTATGTATTTGAGTAAAATTTTAGGAGCTGTCCTAATCTTATTATGTATCCTTTTTTTAGGTTTACAATACCAGACTTTAGAGTATGAAGCTTCTGGCGTAAGAGCGTTGGGGCTTATTGTGTTATTGTGTTTGTATTTGTTTAATGGCAATAATCGACATCCTTTATTCTTATTGTTCTTATTGTTTTTCACGTTTGCAGAGGTCATTAATTATATGACCTTTCCTTTTGAGTTTCCTCCATTGGATGACATTGATTATATGTATTATGTGAGCAACGTTATCTCTATCTTAGCTTACACTTTTTTGATCTTAAGAATCCTGTCGGGCATTAATATATATAAAGCGATAGCCAAATTTCCAATACAATCTATTTTGTTAGTGGTTTTAAGTGTGTTTGTAGTGTATTTAGTGACTGACACAACGGGCGCAGACTTAGATTTTTATGAGTATACTCTCGAGTTTACCTATAATACCGTTGTTATAATATTAATGAGTTTATCACTTCTTTATTATATGCTAAAGGAGGATCTAAAGTCCATGAATCTATTAATAGGGTCAATATGTATTTTATTTTATGAAATATTACAACTGGCTTATTATTACATTGAAAAATCTGAGGTTTTAAACTTATTCTGTTCGCTGTTTTTTGTGACAGCCTTTTACTTTTATTATTTACAGTCACGTTTAAAGCACGTTGAGATTGTTGAATATTCAGATAAATCTCAGCGATTAGATTTATAATTACAGCGTCTTCCCTAGATAAGGAATAGAAGACCTATATATAAATACAACTACTGTAGAAAGTACGAAGGTTATGATGGCTGTGTAAAATAGAACACCACCATCACCATTAATATCGATTCCTAAACGTGTAAGATGCATTGCAATAGCGCCTCCAATGATGCCCAAAGTAAGCATTGCGCCCAGCCAAGCTGTTTTTTTTATAAGTAAAAGGATGCCTGCTATAAGTTCGGCAATTCCTGTGAGTATTCTTCCGTAAGGCTCCATACCGACTTTAGTAAATATATAAACGCTATCTGGATGTGCCATAAATTTAAAACGTAGCGTTTGTATAAGTATCACTGCAATAAGTATTCGTAAAATAAGAGGAAGATAAGCTTTCATGATCCAACGGTTAGAGTGATTAGACGTTGAGAACAGCAAAACATACGATACGCTTTAAAATATAATCAAATAATAGATGAAATGCTTTATTTGTCTGTTTAAAGGTATTTTAATTGCAATACATATAAATTAATATTATTTAAACAACGATGGATGTTCCATTTGCAGACTTGTTTTTATCTGCATCGAAGTAGAAGTCAATTTTGCCAAGATTAATTCCGTAGCATCCTACTTGATTGACCAGTAAATTTTTTCCTTCGGAATTTTTCACAACCGTTGGTTTCTTCAAAAAAGTATGCGTGTGTCCCCCAATGATCAAGTCGATGTTTTTCGTGTTTTCTGCTAATTTCAAATCATTTATTCTGTCAGGTACGTTGCGGTAGTCATAGCCTAAATGTGAGAGACAGATAATAAGGTCACAGTGTTCATCCTCTTTTAGGATACGAGTCATATCTTGAGTTGTTTCAACAGGGTCTAAATACACGGTTTCCTTGTACATGTTTTTATCGACAAGGCCATTAAGCTCAATGCCCAACCCAAAAATACCGATCTTTATACCGTCTTTATTGATAATGCGATACGGTTTTACATGCGTGTCCATAACGGTATTCGAAAAATCATAGTTCGCAGAAACAAAATCGAACTTAGCGTGTGGTAACTGTGCAAACAGTCCGTTGATACCATTGTCAAAATCGTGGTTTCCGATGGTTGCCACATCGTATTTAAGCATGCTCATGAGCTTAAATTCCAGTTCACCTCCATAATAATTGAAGTAAGGCGTACCTTGAAAAATATCCCCAGCATCGAGTAGTAGGGTATTCGGATTTTCTTTTCTAATACTAGAAATCAAACTTGCGCGTCTTGCCACACCGCCTTGGTTGGGATTTCTGCCATCTTCTGGGCCAAAAGCATCAATATGACTGTGCACATCATTGGTATGTAATACGGTGATTTTTTTTATCGAAGATTTAAAGGATGATAAACCCATGCCGCCAAGACCAACCAATGCCGAAGCTGCAACCGTTTGCTGTAAAAATTGTCTTCTTTCCATGCTTAATTGTTTAACTGGATAAAACGATTATCAATAACAGGATTTAAAGTATCTATTGATTTGAAATAGTCAATAAGAACATTTCTTATTTTATAGTCCAATACATAAAGACTGTCATTGGTCTTAAAGAAATCCATACGATCACCACCATTATATAGGTAATCATTAGTCGCTATATTGTAAGTTTTGTTGTAATCTAGTGGTTCACCATCAAGTAGTGCTTCTTTAAAGCTGCCATTCGAATTTAAAGCAATGCTCAACCTAGAAATGGGATGCGCGCGTTTAGCTTCGACCAAATAATCAATGAGTTCTTTGACTTGAAGTCCTTTAAGTTTCACAACTACGGTCGAATTTTCAAAAGGCATCACTTCATATGCCGTTCTAGTGGTCACATTGCCTTTAGAAATAATAGCTCTTATACCGCCATGATTAAGTAGCACAAAATCGATATCCTCACCAGTTCTACTTTTAAATATAGGGTTGGCTTGTTTATAAAGCGCATCTGCCATCATATTGCCAATAGCTGTGTTATACTCCCCATCATTTTTGGAATAGGTGTCAACGGCATATGCTAAAATACTATCGAGATTTTTATTGACATTCTCACGATAAGGTTTGATGAAATCTTCGATTTGGGCATCAATTACTAAACTATCGGAAATATTAATTTGTCGACCTTCAATTTTATTTAAATGAAGATCCTGCTGGCATGAACTCAGTATTATAAGTATGAAGCAGAGGCCTAAATGTTTATAATTCATCAATTTTATTCTGAAAGGTTTGCAAGCCCGTAAAGCGGGTTTTTACTACATTTGTACAAAGCATAAAGATAGATGATTTTAAAGGTATTTAAAGAAAAATCAAATCAAAAATACATCAACAAATTATTAAGTGAGAGCCGAGAAGCTATAAGTAATACCAAGATAAATGCGGTTGGAGTTATCTTAAACAGTGATGAATTTTCAGATTTTGAGGCCTTTAGAACTTTTTTTAATAATTTGGGCGTTCAGCCGGCTAGAACTAGGATTGTCACTTTTGTGGAAGACTCAAAAAATGCGAATGAACTTTGGGACACCTATTTTGACCCGAAAGATTTTGGATGGAAAGGGAAAATCAAAAATGCCGAACTGGAGGTGTTTATAGATACAGAGTTTGATTTGCTCATCAGTTTCTATGCTGCGTCCCATTTGGAGCTCGATATGATCACTGCAGCATCAAAAGCGAATTTTAAAGTTGGATTATCGAGGGAAGATCACCGTTTTTATGATTTGATTATCAATGTAAAGCCTAAAGAGTTTGACATTTTTAAAGTAGAATTAAAAAAATATCTAACCATTTTAAATAAATTATAATGACTAAATTTCATGGTACAGGTGTCGCCATAATAACACCTTTTAATGATGACCTTACAATAGACCATACGGCATTGGCTAATTTGGTGGATTTCAATATTGAGAATGGCACCAATTATATCGTGATTTGCGGTACTACTGGAGAAAGTGTTACCATCACCAAACATGAAAAGCAAGCGATTGTTAAAACAATTATAACAGCTAATCAAGGTCGTGTTCCATTGGTTTTAGGCATTGGAGGGAATAATACTGCCACGACTGTTGAAGAAATCATGACAACCGATTTGAGTAGTATTGACGCTTTATTATCGGTGTCGCCCTATTATAGTAAACCTACCCAAGAAGGCATTTATCAACATTTTAAAGCGATTGCAGAGGCATCACCAATAGATATCATTTTGTATAATGTGCCTGGACGTACATCATCTAATATGTCTCCAGAGACAACGTTAAGACTAGCGTTAGATTTTAAGAATATCATTGCGGTTAAAGAGGCAGGCAATAATGTGCATCAGTATCTTAAATTATTACGAGATAAGCCTGACGATTTTTTAATTATTTCTGGTGACGACGATTTGGTTCTAGGTGTTGTTTTGGCTGGTGGAGCAGGAGTGATTTCAGTTTTAGGTCAAGCGGTGCCTAAGCAATTTACTAAAATGATAAATCTAGGATTAGAAGGAAGGGCTAAGGAAGCCTACAAGATACATTTTGAATTAATGGATTTAACGGCATTGATTTTTTCTGAAAACAATCCGGCTGGAATCAAAGCAGTTTTAGAAGCGCTGGGTTTATCAAAATCAACGGTAAGATTACCCTTGGTCATGGCGACCGATGCTTTGAAAGAGAATACAAAGTCAGCGCTAAAGACCTTAGGCGCTCTAGATTAAAAGTTAAATATACCTTAAACTCATGGAGAGCCTAATCGCAAAAATTACTTTAGCAAAAATTCAATAAGTTTCAATTAGAAGTTAAGGCGATTATCGCGCTTATAAGCAAATGAATTACTGGTATTGATAATGATGTATCAGTACAATATTTTGTTTTTATAATACGTTATAAATACGTACTTTTGCAACCTGTTTTTTATTTATGAAAAAATTAGTTTACGTTTTCCTAATGCTCTTGGCGTTTAGTTCGTGTAGCGAATATCAAAAAGCATTAAAGTCTGAAGATATCAAAACCAAGTTTGAAGTTGGAACCCAGATGTTTGAAGCCGAAAAATGGAGCAAAGCCAACAGGATCTTTAAACAAGTCGTGCCCAATTATAGAGGGAAGCCACAAGCAGAAAAGCTCATGTATATGTATGCTATGACGTTTTGGGAAATGAGAAGCTACCTCGAAGCCGGTTACCAAATGGGGCTTTTTGAGCAAGCGTATCCTAAAAGTGAAAAGGTTGAGGAAATTGCCTTTTTAGCGGCAAAAAGTTATTATATGGTTTCGCCCGTATACAGTAAAGAGCAACTAGAGACCATTGAGGCGTTAGAGAAATTACAAATCTTTGTCAATAAGTATCCAGCATCTGAGTATTTGCCTCAAGCGAATACGCTTATCAAAGAATTAGATTACAAATTAGAAAAGAAAGCATTCGAAATCGCAAAGCAATATAATAGCATAGCTTATTTTGAATCTTCAGATTATGAAGCGGCAATAAAGGCTTTTGATAATTTTTTGGCAGACTATCCAGGTACAAGTTTTAGAGAACAAGCATTATTTTATCGTTTGGATTCGGCATATAAGTTGGGTATAAATAGTGTCGCAGGCAAAAAAGTAGAACGTTTGAACATAGCCTCTAACTACTATAAAAATTTCATTAAATTTTATCCTGACACTCAATTTTCCGAAGAAACAGATAAAATGAACCGTGAGATTACCGCAGCAATGCAAGAACTAAATACAAAAAGTTAATTTACTATAAAAGATATGGATTTAAAAAAGACAACTGCTCCAGTAAGCACCGAAACTTACGATAGAAATATCCTTGACGCTCCAACAGATAATATCTACGAAGCGATTTCTGTGATATCTAAAAGAGCTGAACAAATCAACACCGATATTAGACGTGAGTTGGTTGATAAACTAGAAGAGTTTGCAACGTATAATGACAGTCTTGAGGAAATCTTTGAAAACAAAGAGCAGATTGAAGTGTCTAAATTTTACGAAAAATTGCCTAAGCCACACGCTTTAGCAGTTCAAGAATGGTTGGACGATAAGATTTACTACAGAAATACTGACGACGACGTTCAGGAATAAGTTTTAAAATGTCTATACTAAGCGGCAAGAATATATTACTGGGCATAACTGCTGGTATTGCGGCTTACAAGACAGCAAACCTTGTAAGGTTATTTATAAAAGCAGGCGCCAACGTTAAAGTCGTTATGACGCCTGCTTCTAAAGATTTTATTACTCCACTAACACTCTCCACGTTATCCAAAAATCCAGTTTTTTCATCATTTACCAACGATGATGATGACAATGCTATGTGGAACAATCACGTAGAATTAGGGCTTTGGGCAAATTTTTTCATAATTGCGCCAGCTACTGCAAATACCTTGTCTAAAATGGCAAACGGTACTTGCGATAATTTGTTGATGGCAACTTATTTGTCGGCTAAATGTCCAGTCTACGTCGCGCCTGCAATGGATCTTGATATGTATAAACACCCGTCTACTAAAAACTCTTTTGAAAAATTAACGTCCTTCGGAAATATAATTATTCCAGCAACTTCTGGTGAATTGGCGAGTGGGCTAATAGGAGAAGGTCGAATGGCAGAGCCTGAAGATATTGTCTCTTTTATGGAAAGAGATGTGATTGGTAAATTGCCGCTTCGCGGAAAAAAAGTACTTATAACAGCTGGTCCTACTTATGAGAATATTGATCCCGTTCGTTTTATAGGAAACCACTCTAGCGGAAAAATGGGCTTTGAAATCGCAAAAGCGGCTGCAAATTTAGGCGCTGAGGTACATTTAATTTCAGGTCCTACTTATCAAGTAATTGATCACCATTTGATTCAAGTCACGAGCGTCACAAGTGCCCAAGAGATGTATGATGAGGTTCATAAGACATTTGAAAATTGTCATATTGCGATACTGTCTGCTGCCGTTGCAGATTATCGACCAAAAAATGTAGTAAGCCAAAAAATAAAAAAGACCGATTCAACGTTTACCATAAAGTTAGAAAAAACAAAAGATATTTTAAAGTCATTAGGAGCGATAAAAAAACAACAATTTTTAGTCGGTTTTGCCTTAGAAACGCATAATGAATTGGAGCATGCCAAAGGAAAGATAGAATCAAAAAATCTTGACCTTATTGTTTTAAACTCATTAAACGATGAAGGTGCTGGTTTTGGTGGTTCAACAAATAAGGTTACTTTTATAACAGCTTCAAACGAAATTATTGGTCATAAGCTAAAGTCAAAAACTGATGTTGCCCGCGATCTCATGAAACTTATTATACAAAAAACAACAAATGCGTAATTTTATCCTTAGTCTCTTAGTATTAGTGTCATTTGTGTCTTGGGGACAAGAACTCAACTGTAATGTGATTGTTAATGCTCAATTTACAGGTAACGAAAATGTACAAGTCTTCAAAACCTTGGAGAAACAACTTCGGGAATTTGTGAACAATACGCAATGGACTGATAAATCCTATAAAAATCAGGAACGTATTGATTGTGGTATGATCATTACTATCGATGATTATAATAACGATCGTTTTAAAGCGACCATACAAGTGCAAAGTTCAAGACCCGTTTTTGGCTCTACTTACGGCACGCCCATCTATAATTTTAATGATAAAGATTTTGACTTTCAATATTTAGAATTTCAGAACTTTGTTTATAATGCCGATCAGTTTGAGTCCAATTTGGTATCGGTCATTGCGTTTCATATCTATGTTATGCTTGGGCTCGATGCCGATTCGTATGCGCAAAATGGCGGAGACGATTACTTAAAGCAAGCACAAACCATATTAAACTACTCTCAGCAAAATAATGATAAGGGCTGGAAGTTAGAAGATGGACAACAAACGCGATTTGCTCTTATAGATAATATCTTATCGCCAACGTTTAAAGAATTTAGAGGCGTTATGTATGATTATCATAGAAAAGGCTTAGATCTTATGAGTGAGGATGCGAAACAAGGAAAACAAGATATCGCTAATGCTGTCGAAAATTTAAAAGCGATGAACAATCGTCGACCTAATTCATTTTTGATGCGTGTGTTTTTTGATGCCAAGTCTGATGAGATCAAGGATATCTTCAGTGGTGGACCAACGGTGAATGTGTCAGATCTTATTTCGACCTTAACTAAAATTGCGCCAATGCATTCTTCGAAATGGCGTGACATTAAGTTTTAGAATTCTTTTTTAAGACTGTTCAAAATACTGAGATGAAAAATTAATACAACACAAACGTATTAAGATGTATGTTTTCTGCCTTGTAAAACGTAAATTTGTAATGGTATTTTTAGTACATATGCTTTTATATATTTTGCCTTTATGCTCACACAACTCACCATTAAAAATTATGCGCTTATTGACGAACTCCAAGTGGGTTTCAATAATGGGTTGACCATAATCACCGGTGAAACTGGAGCAGGTAAGTCAATCTTATTGGGAGGCCTTTCTTTGATCTTAGGAAAACGAGCCGATATTAGCAGTGTTAAAGATGCCACGAAAAAATGCGTTGTAGAAGCCGTATTTGACATTGCAAAATATAATTTGAAGTCATTATTTAAGATTGAAGATCTCGACTATGAAGCCATTACTATCATTAGAAGGGAGATCCTGCCGTCTGGGAAGTCACGAGCCTTCGTGAACGACACTCCTGTAAATCTGGATAGTTTACAAGCGCTTGGTGAACGACTTTTGGATATTCATTCACAACATCAAACGTTACAATTAACAAACGATGATTTCCAATTTCAGGTCATCGATGCATTAGCTGAGAACTCCAAGGAGATTGATTTATATACTCAACAATTAAAAGGTTATAAACGGTTAAAGTCTGCTTTAGACCTGCTGCATTCGCAAAAAGCCGATGCCATAAAAGAGTTGGATTACAATGTGTATTTACTGAAAGAGCTAGAAGACGCTAACCTGGTAACTGGCGAACAGGAATCTTTAGAAAGCGAGTACGAAACGCTCAACAATATTGAAGATATAAAAGAAAGATTATCGCATTCGCACCAGCTTTTAAGTCATGATGATATTGGGATTGTTGAACAATTGGCTGAGGTCAAGAGCCAATTGGCTAAACTAGCTAAGTTCGCGAAACCATATAATGACATTTACCAACGTGTCGATAGCAGTTTGATTGAGCTAAATGATATTTTTTCGGAAATTGAAGATCTCGAAAACGATTTGCAAGCCGATCCAAAGCGACTTGATGTAGTTAATTCAAAATTGCAGGTACTCCATAACTTAATGCAGAAGCATTCAGTAGAAACTACGGAAACATTAATAGAAATTAAAGAAGCACTTTCAGATAAAGTTTCAGTAACCGAAAATCTAGACGCAACCATTTCCGAAAAGGAAAAAGAAATTAAAGATGTCAGCCTTGATTTATTAAAAAAGACTAAGGCTATTCGTGATAACCGATTAAAGGTGATCCCTGAATTGGTCAAGCAATTAGAGCAAAAACTGGCAACTTTGGGGATGCCAAACGCAAAATTTAAAGTTGAGTTATTAGCTTCGGAATCGTTTCTTAAAAACGGAACCGACCTCTTGCAATTTTTGTTTTCTGCTAATAAAGGTGGTCAATTCAATGATTTAAAAAAAGCGGCGTCAGGAGGAGAGTTATCAAGAATTATGCTCGCGATCAAATCAATATTATCAAATTACACCCAACTGCCAACCATCATGTTTGATGAGATTGATACAGGCGTTTCTGGAGAGATATCAAATAAAATGGCGACAATCATGCAAGACATGAGTAAGCAAATGCAGGTGTTCACCATTACGCATTTACCACAAATTGCTGCCAAGGGCGACTCACATTTTAAAGTCTATAAGCAAGATGTAGAGGAGGTGACGCAAACCCAGCTTAAAAAGTTGAATGCCGATGAACGTATTGTTGAAATCGCTCAAATGCTGGGTGGAATCAACGTATCAAATTCGGCTTTAGAGCACGCGAAGCAGTTGCTCAATTAAAGTTGGATAGATGAAAGGTAAATTTCAAAGTTTTAGTAACTTTGAAAGATGAATTAGACGAGCTAGAAATATATTTGACATTCAAGATTATATTTATGGACTTGTCAGAAAACAACCAACAACTAAAAATAAAACACCATCAACATGTCTTACAATTTACTAAAAGGAAAACGCGGAATCATTTTTGGAGCTTTAGATACTAATTCTATCGCCTGGAAAACTGCGGAACGCGTGCACGAAGAAGGCGGAACATTCGTTCTTACAAATGCACCAATCGCCATGAGAATGGGACAAATTAATGAGTTGGCCGAGCAAACAGGATCACAAATTATTCCTGCCGATGCCACCTCTGAAGAAGATTTACAGAATCTAGTTGAAAAATCAATGGAAATTCTCGGTGGTAAGATAGATTTTGTTTTGCATTCTATTGGGATGTCCATTAATGTTAGAAAAGGAAAAGCCTATACCGATCAAAAATACGACTGGACTCAAAAAGGAACCGACGTTTCGGCCATGTCATTTCATAAAGTAATGCAAACCTTATATAACGCTGATGCGATGAACGAGTGGGGAAGCATCGTTGCATTAACTTATATGGCAGCGCAACGTGTATTTCCAGATTATAATGATATGGCCGATAATAAGGCATATCTAGAGAGTATTGCCCGTAGTTTTGGGTATTTCTTCGGAAGAGATAAAAACGTACGCGTTAATACGATATCCCAGTCTCCAACGCCAACGACTGCTGGTCAAGGTGTTAAAGGATTTGATGGATTTATCGCTTATGCCGAAAAAATGTCACCCTTAGGAAATGCAACCGCACTGGATTGTGCTAATTATACCATCACCTTATTCAGTGATCTCACCAAACGTGTGACCTTGCAAAATTTGTATAATGATGGCGGTTTTAGTAATATGGGTGTTAGTGACGCTGTTATGGAGGCATTTGTTGATAAACAATAAAAAATTTTTAAATAATATTCAGAAACCGATGACGTAAGTTGTCGGTTTTTTTAGTTTTATCTGAAAATTAATTGCATTCAAAAAACCCTACCACAGTTCAACGAGTAATAGTGTCTTTCAGCGATTTGTATCTTAAGCATAGATTATCTTTTTGATAATTAACATATTTTTAAGGATTACTAACTTCTAACATTTTTTTAATATGAAAAAAATTACATTATTATGTTTTGCATTGTGCATATCAAGTCTTACTTGGGCACAATGTGTGAATTCAACGGCTTACTTGACTCCAACCGCCATTAATGATGGGTCTGTAGAGCAAATTGCGGCGTGTACTTACTCTACAGAGTACAATACTATCAGTGGCCTAGTTGTTGGAGATGATTACAGTTTTGTAGCAACCGATGATGGGGCTGATGTTTTTGTTTCTATTACCGATGGTTCGAATGTGTCTATTGCTTTTGGTCCATCACCTTTAACGGTCACTGGTATATCGGCTGCCACGGTACGATTGCATGTTACGGCAGATGCTGCTTGTGCTGGGGGTTCTGTTTGTCACGTCACGTCATTTCAAAACTTAACAGTTGCAGCTTCGGCTTGCGATGCTCCCGAAGATTTTGAAGCTACAAACATCACTGATGTATCTACCGATTTAGTTTGGACAGCTCCTACACTCAACGTCGTGTCATACGATGTAGAAGTTTATTTAACAGGTGAAAATGAAGCAAATGGTGATGCTCCAGTGTTCTCGAGTACTGCTGTTACGGGCGAAACGGTAATGGCAACAGGATTATCTGAGTTAGTCGATTACGACGCCTACATTACTACAAATTGTGATGGATCAACTGCAACAAGTCCATTAGAAGGACCTTTGGCGTTCTCTACTACAGCAGCATGTTCTGATGTAACAAATGTCAACATTGATACTATTAGAGATATTTCAGCCGATGTTGTATTTACCCCAGGAACTGGAAATGATAATTTTTTAGTTGAGGTATATGCGTCTGGTGAAAGTGCTTCAAATGGGGATGCGGCAGTGTATAGTAATGCTGCAGTGTCTGCAAGTCCAGAGATGGTTACGGGTTTGACGGCAGAAACAGATTATGACGTTTTTGTAACTGGATCATGTGGATCAACTGCTACGTCAATACAAGGACCAATTTCTTTTACTTCGGCGCCTACACCACCTTCTAATGATGAATGTGATGCACCTATAGCATTAACAGTAAATGCAGATCTGAACTGCGCTGTCGTGACGTCTGGTACAAATGTCGACGCAACGGCATCATCACAAGAAGATGACGTATCAGGAACACCATCTAAAGATGTGTGGTTTAGCTTTACAGCGACTAATAATGCTCATACCATTCAATTATTGAATAAAGCTGCGGTCGTAGGAACTTCAACAGATATGGGCATGGGCTTGTATGACGTTACTAATGGATGTAGTATGCTCACTTTTGTTGCTACTTCCGATCCCGACACCTTTACCGCTGCCGGTTTGACCGTTGGTAATGATTATGTTTTAAGAGTATATGGCTGGAGTACTTTCAACGGAGGGGCCCAAATTACATTTGATGTCTGTGTCGGTACACCCGCACCAGCTCCCGCAAATGATCAGTGTGATGGCGCAATAAGCATGTTAGTGTCATCAGATAATACCTGTGATGAAGGCGTCTCTGGAAGTACCGAGAGTGCCTTTGCCAGTACAACAGGTTGTACTGGAGGTAGAGATGTGTGGTATAGTTTTACGGCTACTGCCGATGTATCTCATACTGTTGCCGTGACTGAAACCTTTGAATCTGCTTCATTTATATCTACTTACATTTCTGTATACGAAGGTACATGTGGCGCATTAACTCAAATTGGAACCAGTTGCTTTTCTTCTGCTCCAAATACCTTTGATGCTGTAAGCGGTACAACCTATTTTATAGCTGTTAGAAGCAGTTCTACAACTGGGTATACAGAATTTGATTTATGTGTGTTCCCAACACCAAATCCACCTGCAAATGACGCATGTGTCAATGCTATTTCAATTGCTGATGGTGATTCGATAGATGGCGATACAACATTCGCAACTAACATAGAGGCGCTTACTGCATGTCAAGATGGCGGTGGGAGTACTGGAACCGGATGCTCAGGTGGAACGGGTTTTAATGATTTTGGAGCGGGTGTCTGGTATGTGTATGCCGCAGAAAATAACGAAACTGTAACTGTTACTACAGACAATAGTCCTGCAGGTTTTGATACCGAAATTCAAGTTTATACTGGCGACTGCTCTGCATTGGTGTGCGTAGGTGGAGATGATGATGGTGGCGATAATGGTTCTTTTTCAACATTCTGTTGGGATAGTGCTGCTGCCATAGGTGATACTGTAAATTATTATATCTACGTTGATGGTCATACGACTGCAAGGGGTGAATTTACTTTAGATCTTAGCGTCGCACAAACTTTAGGTATTGATGATTTAGAAAACGCCACATCATTCACATACTTCCCTAATCCAGTGAAGAATGAATTGGTGCTAAATGCTCAAAATAATATTCAAAACGTAGCTGTATTGAACATGTTAGGTCAACAAGTGCTGAGCGCACAGCCTAATACTGTCGATAGTACAATCGATATGAATGGTTTAAGCCAAGGTGCTTATTTCGTAAAAGTGACTATCGGTAATACTATAGAAACGATTAGAATTATTAAGCAGTAATTTAAAATATCACTTTCATGAAATGAGACTGTCTGTAAAGGCAGTCTTTTTTTTTGACTCAAAATAAATGAATAATATACACCACTCCGCTATTGTATTTTATCGATGAAAGCATCATTTGAACGATTAGGAGTCTTGATGACGATATTACTGGTTTTTTTTATTATATTTTTATAGAATTACTAACTTTTAACACTTTTTTTATGAAAAGAATTACTTTTTGGCTGCTACTATGCTTTATTGTTTCGCAAGTTGCGCTTGCGCAAACACTAAATCAGAATGCTAGTTGGCCTAGTACTGCTTGGACAGTAACAGGGACTTATAATGCAGTCGGGTTTCAATTTGATCCAACCACGACTTCAAATTTCATGTTTGATGATGATGATGCAGGTAATGGGAGCAATGACAATATTGAGGCAGAGTCACCTGTAATTGACTTAACTGCCGCTTTTAATGCTGGAGAAACATGGTTAACTATATCTGGTGATTACGTGTATAGGTATTTAGCGGATGACGAACTTAAATTTCAATATTGGGATGCAGATGCGAGTATGTGGATCGATTGGGGTTTTGGTTTCTCTCAATCAACAGCTGGTGCTCCTACTAGTGCGTATTGTGCTGCCGCTGCTGAGAATTATACCAGTTCAGTGCTAACTCTAGTCAATTTTACGACAACTCAACTTTCTGGTTTTAAATACAGAATTTCATACGATGACAACCCAAACGGCGCTGATTATAACTACGGTTTCTGTTTTCAATCACCAACTATAACTTCTGAAACACCACCAACATGTGCGGCGCCTACTAATCTAAGCGTGGCTAACATTGATGGTTTTTCGGCAGAAATATCATGGAGTGAATTGGGCACCGCATCACTCTATAATATAGAATTAGTTGATATCACTGCGGGAGATGCAGTAACAGGGACGCCAACAACAACAGGTGTGACTAACCCGTTTGATTTGACAGCACTAACACCAGATAACGATTATGAGTACTATGTACAAGCCGATTGCGGTACAGACGGTACTTCTCCTTGGTCTGGTCCATTAGCGTTTTCAACAACAGTAGCTTGTCCTAACCCCTCTGGTCTAGGTGTATCTAATATATCTACAGACTCAGCCACATTGAGTTGGACTGCTGGAGCTTCAGAAACGCTTTGGGATATTGAATTAGTAGATATTACTGCTGGTGATGCTGCAACAGATGTGGCAACAGCCTCTGGCGTGTCAAACCCTTATATTCAAAATACTTTGGTCGCTAATAATGATTATGAATTTTATGTGAGAGCAGATTGCTCACCAAACGGTACTTCCGATTGGGTAGGTCCTTTTGCCTTTACAACGTCATGTAACGCTATTGCCGCACCTTATACTGAAGATTTTGAAACGTTTACTGTATCAACTTCTGCTTTTACCAATGAGAATTGTTGGGCAGGAACAAATATTGGCGGTTACCTTTGGGAGGTAGCAGCGACGACCGATACGTCTTCTGCCGATACAGGACCTGCTTCAGGTATTAGTGATGGTAATTACTTGTTTACTGAGGCAACCAGTGGGACAACGGGTGATGCCATAGATTTCATTTCTCCACTTATCGATTTAAGTGCATTGACAGCACCATCTGTAACATTTGACTACCATATGTATGGAGCGGCAATGGGAACTCTAGACATCATTGTAGATTTAAATGGTGTAGAAACCGTAGAGTTATCATTGGTTGGTGAGCAGCAAACTTCTGCCGGCGATCCTTTCATAACCCAAACGGTTGATTTAGCAGCTTACGCAGGCGAAACGATTCAGGTCATTTTTAGAGGAACTAAGGGTGTAGATTTTACAAGTGATATGTCGATTGATACAATAGTTTTTGATGAAGTACCAGCCTGTATTGCGCCTTCAATGTTAACAGTATCTTCAGTTACGGATACAACGGCAGATTTTGGTTGGACTGCAGGAGATGCTGAAACGCTTTGGAATATAGAATTGGTTGATATTACCGCTGGCGAAACGCAAACCTCGACAGCAACGACCTCAGGTGTTGCTAATCCTTATACACAAACTGGACTTACACCAGAAAATGACTACGAATATTATGTGCAAGCAGATTGTGGTGGTGATGTAAGTTCGTGGTCGGGCCCAGTATCCTTTACTACAGCTTGTGCAGCAATAGCAGCACCTTACACCGAGGATTTTGAGTCTTTTACTACATCAACATCTGCATTTACAGACGAGAACTGTTGGACTGCGGTTAATGATGTATATTTCTGGGAGTCAGCACCTGGAACCGATGCAGGATCTAGTGATACTGGACCAGACTCTTCAATTACAACGGGTAACTATTTTTATACTGAAGCAACTTCTGGGGTCACTGGATCTGTAGCTGATCTGAATTCGCCATCAATAGATCTTTCAGCCTTAACCGATACAGGTTTAATTTTTGATTATCATATGTTTGGGGCTGATACAGGATCTTTGGAGGTTTTGGTTAATGGAACTGATTCTGTCTTGTTGCTCACAGGTCAACAGCAAACAAGTGCCACAGAACCGTTTATAACAAGAACGATTGATTTAACCGCTTATTCTGGACAAACCATATTTGTTACGTTTCGTGCTACTAGAGGTGCAGATTTTACAAGCGATATATCAATTGATAATGTAAGCTTTGATGATGCATGCTTGGCTAATGCAGGTACTTTGACCGCAGATGCTGATGAAGCGACTTTAATGGGAGGTACAGCAACACTTACAGCAACTCCAAACGGAGATAGCGTTGTACCAACAGATTACGATGTTACTTATGTGTTAACCTCTGGAGATAATTTAGTAATTGAGCAAGTTTCTACAACACCAAGTTTTGATGTGACAACAATAGGGAACTTTACGTTGCATACATTAGTAGCTGAGACATCAGATAGTGCTGATCCCAACTTTTTAGATTTAAGTGGTGTTAATTTTGGAACAACTACAGCGCAGGATGTAATCGATATTGTTGTGGCTGGCGATTTGTGTGCAAGCTTAGATGCGGTTGGAGCGCCTGTTTCAGTTGGCGATGGCTCAATTTTGGATTTTTATAACGTACAGTTTGTACAGGAGTCAGATTTTAGTGGAATGAACGGCAGTAGCACAAGTGTCACTGTTGAAATTGGTACATCTATAACTGCTTTTGCCCAAGCTTACGAATTGGGTCTTACTGATATGGCAGGACAGGCTTCTGGTATTGAATGTTGGATTGCTATAAATGATGCCGACACAGATCCTGAAACTTGGGATCCTTCTTTATGGCAGATTGCTGATTATCAAGGTGATGTAGGTAATAATGATGAGTACTTCATAGAAACAGCAGATACACCAATTGGTTCGTATTATGTGGCAGCGAGATGGCGTTTAAATAACTCAGATTTTACTTACGGTGGATTTAATGGACCGTGGAATGGTACAGACAATAATAATATTGAGCTTATTGTTGAGCCTTTGGCAAATGACGAGTGTGATGGCGCAATAGATTTGACGGTTAATCCAGATTATTCTTGTGCAATCGTTACAATGGGCACTACAGCCTTTGCAACTGCTTCACCACAGCCTGATGACGCTACGGGAACTCCAAATAATGATGTATGGTTTACTTTCACTGCAACCAACGATGCACATCGTATCTCTTTATTAAACGTTACTGCTGTGGTTGGTACCAGTACAGATATGGGTATGAGTGTTTTTGATGATGCTGACGGTTGCAATATGACCGCAGCAAATGAAGTTGGAGAAAGTGATCCCAACATTTTGAATTTAACGGGGTTAACTTCTGGAAATATATATTATGTTAGAGTTTACGGTTGGTCAAGTTCAGTCGATTTCACTGCACAAGCAGATTTTGATATTTGTGTTGGTACAGAACCTACTTGTTTCGTTCCTGATAATTTAGCAGCGGCTTTTGTAGACCCAGACTCTGCTAACGTATCTTGGGATGCACCAACAGATGGAACAGCGCCTGTGGGATATAACTGGGAAGTCGTGCCTCAAGGCAATGCTCAAGGTGTTGGAGTGATATCTAGTGGAAACACTACAGATCTTTTTGCTATTGCAACTGGATTAACTGCCGATACACTTTATGATTTAAGAGTTCAAAGTGATTGTGGAGCAGGAGATACAAGCGTGTATTCAGATGCATTCACATTCAATGCGGGCTATTGTATTCCTGTTGGGACAAGCGACGACACATTTATAAATAATTTCTCAACAACAGGAGGCGCGGAAAATATTTCTAATTTGAATTCTGGAATTGCGGTAGATAATTATGAGAATAACACGGGAACAATGACCGTACGTCAAGCTTCAAATGGGACTTTTGATTTTGAAATCACTATTGTTGGAGGGACTGTCGGTACTGCACTTTGGATAGATTGGAACAATGATTTTGTTTTCGATACAACTGAAGCTTTATTTAGTACCACAAGTTATTCAAATGGTCCATTTACAGGGACAATTACCGTTCCAGATGCGACACCAGATGGTGATTACAGAATGAGAGTAATGACAGATTGGAATGATCCAAATCCTGGCGACGATGCTCCGTGCTCATTTGGCTTACCTACAACTACAACACCAAGAGGAGAAGTTGAGGATTATACTGTAACTGTGGATGAAACACTTTCTACAAACTCATTTGATAATGAAATTGCTTTCACTTACTTCCCTAATCCAGTGAAGAATGAATTGGTATTAAATGCTCAAAATAATATTCAAAACGTAGCTGTATTGAACATGTTAGGTCAAGAAGTGCTAAGCGCACAGCCTAATACTGTTGATAGTACAATCGATATGAATGGTTTAAGCCAAGGTGCTTATTTCGTAAAAGTGACTATCGGTAATACCACAGAAACGATTAGAATTATTAAGCAATAAGACTTACTGTTAAGTTTTAAAAGCCACCCAATTGGGTGGCTTTTCTTTTTTGGTTTAGTTACATTTGTAATCATGATCGACGTGCAATTTTCATTTATTATTCCTGTTTTTAACAGACCTTTAGAGATTAAGGAACTTCTAGAAAGTTTCACTCATCTAGATTATGTTGATCGTTATGAGATCGTAATTATTGAAGACGGCTCAACTGAAACCTGCGAATCCATTATCAATTCTTTTAAAAATAAACTTGACATATCCTATTACCTAAAACCAAATACTGGACCTGGAGACTCTAGAAATTTTGGAATGACAAACGCCAAGGGTAATTATTTTATCATTTTAGATTCAGACTGTTTGTTGCCACCATCGTACTTAAAAACGGTTCATGCTTACTTATCTAAAACTTATGTAGATAGTTTTGGTGGTCCAGATGCAGCGCATCAATCCTTTACAAATTTGCAGAAAGCGATTAACTTTGCAATGACCTCACTGATCTCTACGGGTGGAATTCGCGGTACAAAATCCAGTGATGCTCATTTCCAACCGCGTAGTTTTAATATGGGATTGTCTAAAAAAGCGTTCATACAATCTAATGGCTTTGGAGCTATTCATCCAGGAGAGGATCCCGATTTGTCGATACGATTAAAAAAGTTAGGATACAAAACAGTTTTGATCAAAGAAGCGTTCGTGTTTCACAAAAGACGACTGTCATGGAAAAAATATTATAACCAAGTTTATAAATTTGGTCTCGTAAGACCAATCTTAAATACATGGCATCCCTCTACAAAACGAATAACCTATTGGTTTCCTTCATTTTTTTTATTGGGTCTAATCATAGCGATCTTTGCTTTTTTAGTTGGATATAAATGGTTTTTGATAGGTTACGGTATCTATGTTGTAGTTGCCTTCATTATGGCGTTGGCTGCAACAAACAATTTAAGTGTTGCCTTTCAATCTATTTTTGCTATTTTTATTCAGTTTTTCGGTTATGGGTATGGCTTTTTGAAATCTTCACTCTACATTTCAGTATTAAAGCAAAAACCAGAATCACGTTTCCCAAAATTATTTTTCGACCATGTTAAGTAGGATAAAATCAAAATTTGCGCAGTCAATTAAAAACAAGAGAATCAATATTTTCTTATTTTTTTTCTTAGTGTCATTCTTGATTTTAGTGTTTACTAAGTTTTCCGAAATCTATTTAGAGACTGTTCCTTTTTCAGTAAAATTCAAAAACATTCCAGAAACAACCATTATAACCATGGATAGTGTTCCTGACATTGAGGTCACCTTATCTACGCACGGTTTTAATTTGTTATCGTATTACTTTCAGAATAAGATATATCAATTAAATTTCGAAACAGATGTCACCAAACAGGGTGATCATTATGTCTGGACTGCGAACAAGGGTACTCTTGCGCTTCAAAAACAATTGGGTAAATCGGTAAAGATCATTGGTGTAAAACCTGATAGTTTGTTTTTTCCCTTCGGAACGTTAAGTGAGAAAAAAGTTCCAGTCGTCCTTGATTCAAAATTTGATTATGCTTCTGGTTACGACACGTTGAATGGTTTTGAACTCGATCCAGATTCGGTAACTATTATTGGATCGGCAAATGAAATCGCTAAAATCAAATCGATAGAGACGAAGCCTTTAGAGCTTAAAGAGATTCGGTCAAACATCGATGAAACTGTAGCATTGGATTTCTCTCAAGCTTCAAAGCAGTTGAAGCTATCAGAAAAGATCGTTAACGTTCGAGCCGATGTTGAGAAGTTCACTGAAGGCACCTTGGACATTCCCATTACGATCTTGAACTTGCCTGAGGACGAGAAGATTAATTACTTTCCGAAGCAAATAACAGTAGCCTACTATATAAGTTTAAAACTATACAAAGAGATTAAGCCAAGCGATTTTATTATTGAATGCGATTTTAAGCAGGCCGTAAAAACAGGAAACTCATTCTTTACGCCACATCTCATTATCAATTCCAAAAAAGTGAAGTCGGCAAAAATGAAGCAAAATAAAGTCGAATATATTTTTATAAAATGATCGTAGTTGGTTTAACAGGTGGTATAGGCAGTGGCAAAACAACGGTAGGCTCGTTTTTTGCGGAGTTAAATGTGCCTATTTATATAGCCGATGATGAAGCAAAGCAACTGATGAGGACATCGACAGTCATCAAAAAGCAACTCATCAAATTATTTGGAGAAGATACTTACCAAGACCAAGAACTGAACAGACCATTTATTGCTTCAAAAATTTTTAATAACAAACAGCTTTTAAAGCAAATGAATGCCATTGTGCATCCAAAAGTTGCAGCTCATTTTAAGCGTTGGCTAAAGAAGCAAAAAACGGCATATGTGATAAAAGAAGCCGCGATTATCTTTGAACATCATATGGAAGATCAATATGATCTTATCATTACTGTAATAGCGAACAAAGAAGCGCGTATTGAAAGAGTAATAGCGAGAGATGATTCAAATAGAGCGAAGATTGAGTCTGTTATTGAGAATCAATTAGATGATGCTATTAAGATTAAAAAATCTCACTATGTCATTGAAAATAATGACTTAGATCAAACTAAAATCCAAGTAGAAAACACACATCAATCTATTCTAAATCATATCAAAAATTTGAAAATTTAACATATTTGTTAATGTAAGGTTAAACCATCTTAATGCTATATGGTAAAATGGTAAATTTGATCGATGGGCAAAAAGCTATTCATCTTATTGGTGATCTTAATGAGTTTATCACTTATAGGAATCATTTTCGTGCAAGCTTACTTTATAAATAACACCTTAGAAAACGAAGGTAAACAGTTTACATCAGATGTAAAACGTTCTTTAATTTCGGTGTCTAGAGGCGTTGAAGATAAAGAACTTTTAAGTTATGATCGATTATATCGTGAAGCAGTAAAAAATGGTCGCACGCCTGATACTACGGAAATTCGACAGCTATTGATATTCGAATCCTTTGATGAAGAGAACAATCAGGCCATAAGTTTTAAAAATGCGATTTCCGAAGAAAGTTTTAAAGTTCCAGCTTTGTTCTTTGACATTGGTACAGACAGCATCAATATTAGCAGATTCACTAATGTAAGTGAAACAAAGATTTTTGAAGGGAAGCCTCTAGATGGAAAAGTCAACTTAAATCCAATACAGCAGTTTACAGATTATAGTACGCTAGATGATATATCAAGACGTCATTATAAAATGGGATATCATCGTGCTTACAGAGATTATCCCGTGTATAAGCGTATTTCTAATGAGGAGGTTGCTGAATTATTAGAGTCGCAATTTAATATAGCAGGTATTAATACCGAATTTGAATATGCGATTTATGATAAAGATCTTTCGACTAAAATTAGATCGGAAAATTTTGAGCTCAATCCAGAATCTACAATTGGCATTCCCGTATTTATGGATACCGAGAATCATAGTAATTATTCGTTATATGTAGATTTTCCAGAACGACGTAAATATTTACTGTCTTCTATTTTGGGTATGATTGCGCTATCGTTCATTTTTACATCCATAATTGTTTTGGCCTATTCTAGTGCGATTTATCAATTGATCAAACAACGGCAAATCTCACAAATCAAAACTGATTTCATCAATAACATGACGCATGAATTTAAAACGCCCATAGCTACGATTAATCTTGCTTTAGATTCTATTAAGAATCCTAAGATTATCAACGATAAAGAAAAGGTGATGCGTTACTTGAAAATGATCAAGGACGAGAATAAACGAATGCATGCACAGGTTGAAAATGTTTTACGTATTTCTAAACTTGAAAAAAATGAGCTTAATATAAGTAAGGAACGATTAAAACTCCACGACTTAGTTGAAGACGCCATTATGCACGTAGAGTTGATTGTAGAAGATCGCAAGGGATCGATTACAGCGCATTTAAATGCAGACAAATCTTCGGTACTGGCCAATGACACACATTTTACAAACGTTATCGTAAATGTGCTGGATAATGCGATAAAATATAGTGATAAACCACCTAAGATTGACGTATACACAGAAAATATAGGAAATAATGTCATTTTAAAGATTTCTGATCAAGGTAATGGGATGTCAAAACAAGTTCAAAAGCGGGTTTTCGAAAAGTTCTACAGAGAGCATACAGGAAATGTGCATAATGTTAAAGGTCACGGTTTAGGTCTGGCTTATGTGAAACGAATCGTTGACGACCATCAAGGTCATATATCAGTAGAAAGTGAAAAAGGAAAAGGTAGTGTCTTTACAATCAAACTGCCATTAATATCATAAACTATGGAAGAGCAAAACAAAAAAATACTTTTAGTTGAAGACGATCCAAATTTTGGAACGGTTTTAAAGGACTACTTAAACATGAACGATTACGATGTGGTTCATGCCAAAAACGGAATGGAAGGTTTCGAAAAATTTAAAAAAGACGATTATGACCTTTGTATTCTAGACGTAATGATGCCTTATAAAGACGGGTTTACGCTAGCCAAGGAAATTAGAGAGAAAAATGCCGATGTGCCAATTATCTTTTTGACAGCTAAAGCCATGAAAGAAGATGTGCTCAAGGGCTACAAGGTAGGTGCCGATGATTACCTTAACAAACCGTTTGATAGCGAAGTACTCCTAATGAAGATCAAGGCTATAATCCAACGTAAGGCCACCGATACGATTGCAGATAGTAAGCAGTTCGAATTTAAAATTGGTAGGTTTGATTTGAACTCAAAATTACGTTTCCTTAAATTTGACGGAAAAGATCCTATAAAATTATCTCCAAAGGAAAATGAACTGTTGCGCATGTTGGCACTGCATGAAAATGATTTAATGCCAAGAGAATTAGCATTAACAAAAATATGGAGAGATGACAATTACTTTACCTCAAGAAGTATGGATGTCTACATCGCAAAACTGCGTAAATACTTAAAATTAGATCCAGAAGTAGAAATCTTGAATATTCACGGTGAAGGATTTAGATTAGTCGTTGGTCAAGAATCTTAAAAATTGATTATATATAACTAAAAAAGCCAATCGTGAGATTGGCTTTTTTGTTAAAAAAATATCGAAATATTAGATAACTTTTACGTTAATAGCGTTCAATCCTTTTTTTCCTTCAGTTAGTTCGAACTCTACTTCATCACCTTCACGAACTTCGTCGATTAAACCTGAAATGTGTACGAAATGCTCTTTGTTGTTTCCTTCTTCTGTTATAAATCCGAATCCTTTAGAATCGTTGAAGAATTTTACTGTACCTTTACTCATAATATTAATTAAATTATTTAATTTAAGCGACAAATGTAGTGTTAATTAATTGAAATCAAAGTGTTTTTGTTTTTATTTTGAAAAAAACAGTATCAATAATTATATTTTTTTAGAAATAGCTTCTACGATGTCGTCAATATTGGCATTATAGTCGAACCAAATAGTGTTCTCATCTCTCTTAAACCAGGTCATTTGACGTTTGGCAAAGCGTCTTGTGTTTTTCTTAATTTCTCGAATTGCAATATCCAAGGACCATTCACCATTAAGGTGTTTAAATAATTCCTTATAGCCCACAGTGTTTAACGCATTAAGATCTTGTTGTGGTTTCAGTAATTTAACTTCCTCTAATAACCCTTCCACCATCATCATATCAACACGTTGGTTGATACGGTCATAGATAATAGGCCGTTGTGCGGTTAACCCTATACTAATTGTTTTAAAATATCTAGTTTTATTAGTGTCTCTTAAAAATGAGGAGTAGGGCTTACCGCTTGATATACAAACCTCTAAAGCCCTAATGACTCGCTTAGGATTAGCAATAGCTATTCTATCATAACCTCTTGGATCTAATTTTTTTAACCGAAATTGGAGTACTTCAAGACCGTCATCAATTAATGTTGCGTTGAGTTCGTCGCGTATAGAAAAATCGACCTTGGGTAAATTGTCTAGACCTTTGGTCACTGCATCTACATATAAGCCAGAGCCACCAACCATAATGGCGACATCATGTGTTGAATGGATGGTTTTAAGTTTAGCAATTGCATCGCGCTCAAAATCACCAACATTATAATAATTTTCAACGGATAAATGTTTTATAAAATGATGTTTAGCTGCTTTTAATTCTGAAGCGGAAGGTGCAGCTGTACCAATGTGCATTTCTTTGTAGAACTGTCTTGAATCTGCCGAAATAATTTCAGCATTAAAATGATTGGCCAATTTTATACTTAATGCTGTTTTCCCAATGGCAGTTGGGCCTACAATAGAGATTAGTAAAGGTTGATGTGCAGCGATAATAGTGAAGATTTTATAAAATAGTGATGGGAATTAATCTAGATTATGCCCGCATTTGTGACAAAATTTCGCATAATCTTTATGGTCTGAGGCCGCACAATTTTGACACGATTTTGAATTTAAATGTAATTGTTCAGGAAAATCCTCTCTATCGGATGTTTTTTCACCATCTTTTCCATTGCCTTTGACGAATTCCGCAGAAACGATACCTGTAGGAACAGCAATAATCCCATAACCCAAGATCATGATGATTGATGTGATAAATTGACCTAACGCTGTTTGCGGCGCAATATCACCAAAGCCTACTGTGGTCAAGGTCACGATACACCAATATACACTTTTTGGAATATTAGTAAAACCATTTTCTTCACCCTCGACTAAATACATGATGGTTCCAAAAATCACAGACGATACTAAGACGGCAAATAGAAACACTGCAATTTTTACCCGGCTGGCAACAATTGATGCTTTTAATTGATTTGATGCCCCTAAGTAACGCGCCACCTTCAAAATTCTAAATACTCGCAATAGACGTAGCGCCCTTAAACTTACTAACGCTTGCGAACCGACAAAAAAGAATGACAAATACATTGGGATAGTTGATAAAAAGTCAACAACACCATAGAAACTAAAGATGTATTTAAAGGGCTTTTTCACGGTGATTATTCTCGCGATATATTCAACCGAAAATAATATAGTGACGACCCATTCTCCATAATAAAGAATGTCGTGGTATTTATTATCAATTCTGTTAATGCTTTCTAACATCACGAGTGCGATACTCGCAATAATAAAAATCAATAAAATAACATCAAACGCCTTTCCCGCCGGAGTATCGGCTTCATAAATTATTTCGTGAAGTTTATCACGCCAATTTGATGATGTAGGTCGTTCAATCATTATATCAAAAGTACTAAAAAAGATTATCGTTTAAGCTGTAATAGCACTAATGAGTTTTTCTGGATATCTACAATTTGTGCGAAATACTGTTTTAATACATCATAATATGAAGCATCGTAAACCGGCTCATCCAGACTAAATTTGAAATATAAGGTCACCACGTTTTCTTTTACAGTAGAACTAAAAATGAGATTTCCTGTATTGTTTGGTAAGCTAATTTTGACTGATGTTGGTATCTCGAGCACTTGATAATCATCTATTGTAAGCTCTGCAGAATAGAAAAACACAGCCTTGTGACCAAAATCGATCGGATAACTGCGTTGTTGTAATTGAAACGGATTTTTATCAAAAAACACGAATAGAAACGGATTAAAATATAACTTATCACCAATGGTCTCTAGTGTTTGTTCTATTTTAAAAATTTCAGAGAATGTTGAATCTATTTTTAATTTAGTTTCCGCAGTATGTTCGATAAATTGCAACGAGGGATAGGTATTGATATATGTATCAAGATAATTTCCTGGCTTGCCAAAATAACGCTTCTTAGATTTAAGTGCTTGATAACCGGTCTTGTATGTTTTAATCTTCCCTGTTAATTGACTACCTTTAATAGAGAGTTGCGCGCCATATTTTAAAATATTGATATCATTGGATTTTATATCTTTCCAATAACCTTCATCCTTAAAATCAAGTACTCTGCCATCTTGGTTCAAGCAGCGGTATGGTAACTGACCAAAGTACAGATAAGTATCTGTGGCATCAAGTGTATAAGTGTCTTTGCCTATAACAGCCTGCACAATAAGATAATTAAAATCTGAAATAACAGGATATAGTTTAGTGACAAAGCCGTTGTCTCTAGTGGATAGTAAAACAGGCTTAACATCAATATCATTGTCTTTTAATAGGTTGTGAAGTAGAATGTTTATTTCTGAAACATTACCAGATTTTTCTTTCACAAGCTCTTTGATCGATACCTCATCAAAAATATTAAATTCTTCATTCCAAGTATAGGTTTTTTGAACAAACTCATATATGGCTTTTGCTTTTTCTAAAGGATCGGTGATATTAGTGATATCCTCGGTAAGTAGCCCTTTGATGATACTGCTTTTATTAAGCTGTCGCCCAATATTCACATTGCTTCTAAGTTCTGCTTCGGCGCTTTTCCAAGTTTTGGAAATGTCATCAACACGACCATCAAAACTTCTAAAAACCTTAAGCTCATACTCTATTCGAGCCAGATAATTTTGCCTAGTAGTCATGTAATTCTCGTTAATAAACGCAGGAAGATCTTTCATTATATAAAGATAATCTGCACAGCTAGAGGAGCCACCACTTGACGTTTCCAGACAATTTTTTGTGATCCAAGATTCATTGGTGTGGAGCTTTTCAGTGCCTACGAGCTTGATGTTATATTCCCAATTGCCAGGAATACTTGGTCGGTATTCGCTGTATAGCTTAGGGATATCGTCTTGAAAATACCAACTGTTATATTTAAAAAAATACGGTGAAATTAAAGTGTAACTGTAAATAATGACCGAGCCGGCTTTAATATTAGGAAAAGTGAATTTTATGAGTGTATAATTGTCATTATAATCTTCTTCATAAATAGCGGTATCTTCGAGTAAGGTTGTGGTAATCCTACCGTCTTCAATATTATAGACTGTAGCGGTAATATCTTTAACGCGTTCTTTTTTACCATCATTTTTATAAAGATAAACAGTTTCTGTCGCCTTGTCAAAACCGTTTATATTTAAAATTTTAAGTTTTCTTTTAATTTCCGATTTTAGAAGGTACGATTCTTTGTCTACATAGCTCTTTCCTGTCTCGTAAATAATCAAAGCATTAGCCGTAGAATCTTTCTCGTAAACTTTAAGCTCAATATCTTGTTTTGTAACTTCAAACCCTTCAGCGTTGAATTGAGCTTGAGCACTTAGATTGATTGAAAGAAATATTAAAGTGAATCGTAAAATCAGGGACATAATAAAGAGATTTAAATCGATAAGGTTTTTACGCGCTTATTGCGACGTAGATAGCTTTGTATGATGTGTTGGGTATCTCTGTTATTTTCCATTGGCGTAATAATAGACTCTAACACTTTGATATTGTTGATCTGATGATTAAGCTCATAGAATCCAATGCCTTTATACATTCCATTTTGGATGTAAACGACACTTTTTTCATCCATATCCCGACCTTGATCGATGATGATCATGTTTTTATCATCGTAGCTGTTTTTTAAAATGAGCTCACTAACGCGCTGGTTGTAATCTTCAGGAGATTCTTTTTGGATACAAGCGCCATTACAACTTTTGATGGTATAGTTGAAACAGTTAGACTTCGTGGTATACAGTCCAGTTAATTTCTGACAAAGATTATACTCTTTAAGCACGCGCGTTATGAAACTTTTACCACTTTGGAGATTGCTAAATGTGGTAATGGCGCTTTTATCGAGAGATACTTTATCTACAGTTAAGTTGATATAACCATTTGCATCTGTAAAACTATAAAGCGCATGTGTAAAAACACTGCGTCTTAAGGCTCTATTGAATTTGGGTTTATTTCGTTTGATTTCAGCACTTTCCTTCAACAAGGCAATCAATTCACTACCTGTAGCTTCGTAGGTAACAGACCTCACTAATAACTGAAGTTTCTTCGATTTAGAATTGGTATTTGTAAAGTGCTGATTAATACGATGTTTAATGTTTTTACTTTTGCCTATATAAATAATTTCGCCTTGGTCGTCATGCATATAATAAACGCCTGTAATAGCAGGCAGCGATTCAATAATGGTTCTATGATTATCCTTTAAACGCTTTTCGATATCGGCCTTAACATGATCTTTTATGATTTGTTTATCTAAATCTTTTGAAAGTATAATTTTAAAAAGCTTAACGGTGGCCATCGCATCTCCATTGGCACGATGCCGATCACTTACTGGGATTCCCAAAGCACGTGTTAATTTACCTAAACTATAGGAGGCTTGGTCTGGAATTAGTTGTTGCGCCAGCTCTACAGTACAAAGGGTTTTACGCTTGAAACCAAAACCCAGTCTTTTAAACTCTGTTCTCAAAATACGATAATCAAACTGGGCATTATGGGCAACAATAATACAGTCTTCTGTAATTTCAACGATACGCTTTGCTATTTCGTAAAATTTTGGGGCGCTTTTAAGCATATTACTATTAATCCCAGTAAGATTGACCACGAATGGCTGAATCTCACGTTCGGGGTTAACCAGGCTGATAAAGGTATCGACGACTTGATGGCCGTCAAATTTATATATAGCTATTTCGGTAATACCCTCTTCGTTGTATTTTCCTCCAGTAGTTTCAATGTCGAGTATTGCGTAAATGATTCTAGATTTTAGTAAGGCAAAGTCGCCAATGCGCTTAGTTTTGTAAGATTACTGATTTTTATGTTTTTCTGAAAATAAAATAAGAACAAATAGCGATAAATACTCATCATGCTCTCGATCCAAAGATGCTGCTGCCTATGCGAACCATTGTGCTCCCTGATTTAATGGCCAATTCATAATCTCCACTCATTCCCATACTTATGGTCTCTAGAGAGTGAACGTTGGGCTTGAGCGTATCAAAGACAGTTTTTAAGCGATCAAATTCTTGTTTGACCTGTGCTTCGTCGTCTGTAAATGTTGCCATGCCCATCACTCCCGAAATATTAATATGTTTTAATTTTAAAAATTCATCAGACGCTATTAATGCCACGGCATCTTTTGATGACATCCCAAATTTACTATCCTCTTCAGCAATTTTTATTTGTAGCAAACACTTAATTGTACGTTCGTGTTTTTTGGCTTGTTTATCAATTTCTTTCAACAATTTTAAACTATCCACGCCGTGAATCAAATCGACAAATTCGGCCATATATTTCACCTTGTTACGTTGCGTATGACCAATCATATGCCATTTAATGTCTTTTGGCATTTGCTCAAATTTCTCAGCCATTTCCTGAATTTTGTTCTCTCCAAAAACACGTTGGCCAGCGTTATAAGCTTCCATCAGGTCAGATACAGGCTTTGTTTTTGAGACCGCAACGAGCGTCACGTTTTCAGGGATATTGGATTGAATGGTTTTTAGATTTTCTTTAATGTTCATGCTTTCGGTTGTCTTGGCTATCGTTAGTGCTTATTAGCGCCGTTTATAATATTCTAGTGTTGTTATTCTGAAACTTTAATTCATTTTAAAATTCATAAATCGTAACACCACTTCTTAATTTTGGCTCAATAAAGGTGCTTTTTGGGGGCATTTTGAGTCCAGCATCTGCAATTTTTTTCATTTCAGTAATGTCTACAGGAACCATTCCAAAACCTACGGCAAATTCTTTATTGTCGATGCAGTCTTTGACATTGATGATGTCTTTTTTTCCGTTGATATAATTGATTCGAATATCGTTGCGTAAATCTTCAATTCCTAAAATTGGCTTTAAAATAGTATTATAAAGAATTTGAGAATCCAAAGCATCTAAGGCGGTCTCAAAATTGTATAGCGATTTCCGAAGATATAAAGAGTAAAACTCTCCATCCAAATACATACTGAAATGATGTTTTTTCGACGGTTTATAGGGCATAATGCCTCTGTTTTCTATTCTGAATAATGTATCTAACTGTATTAAAAACTCTTCTTTTGATAATCCGTTTAGGTTTTTAACCAATCTATTGAACTCATGGATGCGCAATTCAGATTCGGGAATGAGAAATGACATGAAATGATTGTAAGGCTCTTCTCCGGTATGCTCTGGATTATTCTCTTTTTCATTTTTATAGAGTAAAAAAGAAGAAGCCGAACGATGATGACCATCGGCAATATAAATGATTGGTATATTCTCAAATTCGGTTTTCAACGTGTCGATAAAGCTCTCATCTTCCAATTTCCAAAGATAATGGGTATCTCTGTAGGTTGTGGTGAATTCAAATTCGGCTCTTTCAGTTTGTATCGTTTTAATAATGTCTAAAATTGTATTGTTATCAGGATAGGTGAGGAGCACGGGCTCTGCATTGAATCCAACAGTTTTGAGATAATCCTTAAAAATATGTTCGCGATATTCGATAGTATCTTCATGCTTCTTGATGACATCTTTTTCGTAGTCTTCGGCACTTGCAGCGGCCACAATCCCATTAAAAACTTGATGATCTCTATCTACGATTTTATAAATATAATAAGCTGGTTTAGCGTCATGTACAAAAATTGAATCTTCCTTAAACTCTAAATAACGATTTCTAACGAGCTTGTAGCGATCGGTTCCCGTAATTTCCCTGGCGTATTTATAACCTGGATTTACGATATGCAAAAATGAAAACGGATTATAATCCAATCGCGCTTCACGTTCTGCCTGCGTATAGGTTTGGTAGGAGCGAGAGGCCACTAAACTGACTTTGTCGCGAGTTGGTCGTACTGCTTTAAACGGAAGTATTTTTGCCAAAGTTTTTGTTTTAGGTATAGGTTACCGTTAAATTTACTTTAAAAACTGCTTCGCTACGACTTCAGCTTTTTTGCTCTCAGAATAATCATAAAAGCCTTCCCCAGATTTTACACCAAGTTTCCCAGCATGAACCATATTTATAAGTAAGGGGCAAGGGGCGTATTTTGGGTTTTTGAAGCCGTCGTACATCACATTCAAAATAGATAGACACACGTCAAGACCAATAAAATCGGCAAGCTGTAACGGTCCCATAGGATGCGCCATGCCTAATTTCATGACCGTATCAATTTCAGAAACTCCAGCCACACCATTAAACAGTGTTTCTATAGATTCATTAAGCATTGGCATTAAAATACGATTGGCAACAAAACCAGGGTAATCGTTAACCTCAGTTGGGACTTTTCCTAATGTTTTGGATAGGTTCATGATGGTTGTCGTAACCTCATCGCTTGTGTTGTAACCACGAATAATCTCGACCAATTTCATAATGGGCACGGGATTCATAAAGTGCATTCCAATAACCTGATCAGGACGGGAGGTCACTGCCGCAATTTGTGTTATGGAAATGGAGGATGTGTTTGTTGCTAAAATGGTATTACTATGACAAACTTCGTCCAATTGCTTAAAGATTTTTAGTTTGAGCGGCATGTTCTCAGTGGCGGCTTCTATGACCAAATCTACGTTTTTAACACCCTCTGTAATCGATATAGAGGTTGTGATATTATCTAAAGTTGCAACTTTTTCTACTTCGGAAATTTTCTCTTTTGCCACCATGCGATCTAAATTCTTAGAGATGGTATCGATGCCTTTTTTTAGTGATGTCTCGCTAATATCGATCAAATGTACTTTAAATCCAGATTGAGCAAATGTATGAGCTATACCGTTGCCCATTGTTCCTGCTCCTATAACTGCTATGTTTTTCATAAATTATTTTAATTTTTTATATGTCTGCGGAAAAGGGAAATCAATGAATGCTAGTACGATTTATACTACATGTATTTCGGTCGAGCGATAAACTGTCTGTTTTTCCGAAGTCGTTTATGGTTTTCGAGTATCAACTAGCGTGATGTTCATACTTCCGAAGAAAAAGATTTTATTATTACTTTTTTGATTTGTTTCTATCTCTTATCGTAAAGCCCATTGCCAAAATAAGCAATATCCCAGACAATGTTTGCATCCAAAATGCATTCCCGTAATCATCGGTTGTGGCTATATTGATAAGAATCAATACTACGCTCGCGATGATTAAAATGAAGGGCGCTTTTTTTTGAAGCATTGCATGTTTTAATAAGGGTTTAGAATTACTTTAGAATGATAAAATTAGTGGAATCAACTTAATGATCTGAGTTGTTGTTATTATGATCTTTACGAATTGCGAAGACATAAATTAAACCTAATATTAATATAAATGAAGCTATAAATAATTGTGCCATAATACTTGTTTTTAAAATTGATTAATAATCATCGTGGCCACACGCAAGGCCTCAGTCCCATCGTGCAACGTAACTATTGGAGAGGTATTCGTGTTTATTGCATAAGCAAAAGTTTCTAATTCATCTAAAATAGCATTGTTGTTTGCTACATCTGGATTATCAAAATAGATTTGCTTTTTGACGCCTTCTGCATTTTGAAGAATCATATCGAAATCACCCGCTTGTTCTGGAGCGTCCTTCATTTTTACGACTTCACATTTTTTCTCCAAAAAATCGACAGAGATGTAAGCATCCTTTTGAAAGAACCGTGTTTTACGCATATTTTTTAGTGAAATGCGACTTGCTGTTAAATTGGCAACGCACCCATTTTTGAATTCAATACGAGCATTGGCAATGTCTGGGGTGTCACTTATAACCGAAACACCACTTGCTGAAACATGCGCAACTTCAGAATTTACCACACTCAAAATAATGTCAATATCATGAATCATCAAATCGAGTACTACGGGAACATCTGTGCCTCTAGGGTTGAACTCTGCCAAACGGTGCGTCTCGATGAACATTGGGTTTTTGATTTGATCCTTTACTGCAATAAAAGCTGGATTAAAACGCTCAACATGTCCTACTTGACCGCGAATATCGTGTTTGGCCAATAATTCTCTTATATGTTCGGCCTCTTCAACAGTGTTTGTGATTGGCTTTTCTATAAAAATGTGTTTTCCTTTAGCGATGGCTTTTTTTGCACAATCGTAATGCGACAATGTTGGGGTTACAATATCAACCATATCCACGGCTTCGATGAGTGCGTCCATAGAACTAAAGTATGTGTAGCCAAATTCGGCCTCGACTTTCTTGGCATTGGTTTCGTCGGCATCATGAAACCCAACTAGCTCATACTTTTCAGATTGATTTAGTAATCTCAAATGAATTTTACCTAGATGACCAGCACCAAGTACACCAGCTTTTAACATTGTATTGTGTTTTTAACAAAAATAAGATTTTTCACGCTTTTTTTATGTGAAATATATAATAAATAATGAAGGTTTATAAGAAGTTTATAATTCAATTCGAAATCGCTTTCAGTATAAAAATCTTTCAGTTAAATTAGCATAGAAATCCAATCTGCTTTGAAAGATACATTTAAACACCAAGGGCTAAGACAGCAGCTCGTTACTATTTTAAAAACTAAAGGCATCACTAATGAAAACGTTCTCAATGCTATAGGAAAGATCCCTAGACATTTGTTTATGGATTCTAGTTTTTTGGATCATGCTTATCAAGATAAAGCGTTTCCTATCGCTGCAGATCAAACTATTTCTCAACCTTACACGGTTGCGTTTCAAAGTGAACTTCTAAAAATCAAATCGGGAGATAAAGTCTTAGAAATTGGTACAGGAAGCGGTTATCAGACTGCTGTATTATGTCTTTTGGGAGCTAAGGTTTTTAGTGTAGAGAGACAGCATGAGCTCTATAAAAAAACGAGTAAGTTTTTACCAAAGTTAGGCTATCGCGCCAAGAAATTAATTTTTGGTGACGGTTATATTGGTTTGGAAAATGAAGCGCCATTTGATAGTATTATTGTGACGGCTGGCGCACCATTTGTGCCAAAACCTTTATTAAGTCAGTTGAAAATTGGAGGCCGATTGGTCATTCCAGTTGGTGACGATGTTCAGGTGATGACCTTATTCGTTAGAAATGGCCCGAAGGATTTTGAACAGCACGAGTTTGGTGAATTTCGTTTCGTACCTTTATTGGAAAATAAAAATTGATAATAAAACTTATATTTCCGAAGAAAAAAACTCGTATCAAAAAAAGAATTAAATCATTAGAAGTAAAAGCCTAGTTGTATTTGTTTAATGCAAATTATCGCATAAATCACTTAAAGCGCATGAGAAAAATTACTTTATTATTTACATTAATAACACCTTTAATGTGGGCACAAAATTACACCGAATACGCTACGGGTAGTGCTACCGATTTAAATACCAACCCTCAATTTGGAGTTTGCCTCATGGGTGGAGCTAGCGAAAATGATAATGCGATGATCTGGTTTTTGGAGCAAGCAGATGGCGGCGATGTAGTGGTATTGAGAGCATCTGGAAGCGACGGTTATAATAATTATATGTATTCACAATTGGGCGTGACCATAAATTCGGTCACCACATTTGTATTTAATAATGAAGCAGGAGCTATCGATCCTTATGTGCTTCAAAAAGTCGAAAATGCAGAAGCGATCTGGTTTGCAGGAGGCGATCAATTTAATTATGTGAGTTTTTTTAAAGATAATGCCATGGAAGATGCCCTCAATAATTTTATCAACGTGAAAGGTGGTGTAATTGGAGGCACAAGTGCAGGCATGGCAATTTTGGGGAGCGCCTATTTTTCTGCGGAAAACGGAACCGTGACCAATCAGGAGGCATTGACAAACCCATATAACAATCAAATGACATTAGGGTATAATGATTTTTTAAACATACCCTATTTAGAAAATGTGATTACAGATACACATTACGATGATCCAGATCGTCGCGGCAGGCATAGTGCGTTTTTGGCGCGTTATGCAACCGATACTAATTCACGTGCCTTTGGGATTGCATGTAACGAATATACGTCGGTTTGTATTGATGCGTTTGGTATAGCAAGGGTTTATGGAGACTATCCAAATTATGAAGAGCATGCGTTTTTCCTGCAGTCTAATTGTACGACAGATTTCATGCCTGAAACTTGTGTTAACGGTCAACCTTTAACTTGGAATCAAGGCGGAGAGGCTCTCAAGGTTGCTAAAATTGCTGGAACTCAATCTGGCATGAATTATATTGATCTAAATAGCTGGTCTGATGAAGGCGGTGTTATTTGGCAAAACTGGTTTGCTGCGACTGGTGTTTTTTCGGCAACGTCTGCCACAAACCCTGCTTGTAGTTTGTTAACTACTATAGATCGTGAAATGACAGAGGTGTACGTTGGTCCTAATCCGTTTCACGACAAAATAGCTATTGAAACTGATCTTGCTAGGTATGATGTGAGGCTTTATGATATCTTCGGAAAGCAAATAGCTAGCTATGAAAACCTTTCAGAACTTGACACGCCTGGTCTTTCTTCAGGATTATATGTATTACACATTACCTCTGAAAATGAGCAAAGGATATTTAAATTGGTAAAAGAATAAACAATTTAGACTTGCAGTTAGCGAAAACCGATACTTATTTACTTTCGAAGAACGGTACTATTTGAATTGTTCGTTTTTGTGATTGAGGTTTCGTAACTCTTAATTTGATGCTATCGTAATGCCAAACGTGTTCCTTTTTGGTCGCAACAATATCCATCTTGCCCTTGCCTATGTCACCTGTAATTCTAACAGATGTCTCAATATGGGTATTATCGTTAGTATATATAACTGAACCCTCTAAAATAGCAAGCTTATCAATAGGTTGAATAGTGCCAATATTGTGTATCACTTCTAGATTAGCATTAACTCTGGCGATGGCTTCGGTATATAGGGTTTCCTCAGTATATGCTCTGCTAATTTGAGAAGCAGCACCGCCCATTCCAGATGCGAAAAATGTAAATACGGCTAGAGATAAAACGGTTAGTGGAATAAGCCATTTCCAGTGTCTCCACCACGGTTTTCGAATGTTGGCAGTCATGCTAATTTTTAAAAGACCTTTAGTCCTATTATGATCGCATCGCTTTGAAATCCGCTTTGATAGGATCTTAAGTAATCCAATCGCAAAAATCTAAATTTACCCCAACCAATATTATCCAAACCAATGGTATATTCTTGATACGAATTAGTATTTGGCGTTGCCAAGGCATGAGCACCTACCACGAGATTAAAATTAAGTTTTTTTATTAAGGGTAGTCTTCCGAGGATAAAACCATTAAAATCATGTTCGGCATGCATTTCTAAATACGAATCATTGGTACTACCAACATAATACGGTAAATTATTAAAAACATTTAAATATGATCCCGTACCCACTTGAGTTTGATTGCCGTTAAAATGTTGAAAGTCAACAAAAGCAATGTCATCGGCATTAAAAAATTTACCTGCTTTAATATTATAGTCAAAACGGCCTTTGCTATTTAAATTAAGACCTTGCCTAAGACCAATTTTTATTTGGTCAAAATTATAATCTTCGATAGAAGACGCAAACCCTTTTTCGTAACCCAAGGTTAATGTTGGGTATTTAGAATTTGGAATATTGTATTTACCATCTGGATAGCTGAGGTAGTTTTGAGCGAAATTGATACGAGCGTTAAGGCTAAACTTTATAAGGTTGTGTGTTTCAAACGGGGCAACGCCAAATGCAGATTCGTTTAACGGATTGTTACTTGTATACACTCTATCATCTTGTGGGTACCATGCTTGGTCTGTGGTGTTAAAAAGTGGTTGACGTCTTTGGTAGTTAAGACTGCTATTTAGTCTTAATCCGTTTACAATTTCATTAGAGTAAGATGTTTGTATAAAGGCTGTTTCATAGATCTTCATATAGTTTTCTTCACCAAATAGCGAAAATCCTGTATTTAATGATTTCGAAATGGGATTGTTCCCATTAAACTGCTGGGTAGTAACACCACCTGCAAGGGACAGATACGGCCTACTTTTATTATTGAATTTATACGTAGCGCCCAATGTCCCGCGAATACGTTCATCGCTAAAGCCGTAGTTGATAGATCCATTAAACGAAATATAACGTTCGTTATCCTCATAGCTTTTTCTATAAAAACCATTTATATCAGCATTCCACCCTTGAACCGTATTAAAACTTATGGTTTCAATAGGTGAGGTGAGGCCCATGCTCCAATTTTCGTAGGTATTTTTATAGGTGTAGCCTCCTATAAGATTTTCAAATTTAAATTGGTTATCCACTGTATCTACAGAGTCTTTATAGACTTTAGAATCCCTAATAAGCTGTAGGCTGTCTTTTTTTACATAATCGGTAATTTCTTCCAAGGTTAGTGGCACTGGTCTTACGGTATTCCAGAATATGGAATCTTTCTTGTTGGCTTCATCGGCAAATGACACAATCTCTCTAGAAAAATCTTTTCTCTTTAAACCGGGATTAAATTCATAGTTGCTAAATACTGCGGTAAAACGACCGTCGCCTTTTATGCCAAAGAGACCATATTCAAAATCAATATTTTGAGAGATTTTTGCCCAAATAGCGTCCTCTTCAGAGAATGAAAAATTTTGGGTAATGGTTATTTTATCAACTGCTGGAATTCGTGCTTGAGTACCTGTAAGATCCAATTCGGCTGCATAGATCGTCCATTGGTCTTCAATGATGTAAATAAACCCTTCAAAGACAGGGTCGTTTTTACGTCGTGGTATTGCTTTAATTTTATTGATTAGGTTGCCACGATCATCATAAAAAACACCTTCTAATACATAACGATAGTATCCAAAAGCATTGTCTGCAATAGGAGTTATAATTTTATTGCCAATCTCGACAGTATTATTGTAAAGATCAAAATCAACGTCAATAGCATTGTTAAAACTGAAGCCTTTACTGTCTCCACTTACTTTAGAAGCTAGTATTTTTTCTTTTAGTTTGTTGGGCCTAAGAAATTCAAGTTTTGAAACAGTTTCAGAAAGGTAAATTACGCCGCTTCTTGTAGAATCGAGGCCTCCTCCAAGATCACCAATCTCTGATCCTAAGATTTTTTCAGGTGCATCTTTAATTCTAATGAGGCCGCGAGAATAGAAATCGGCCTTATAACTGCGTATTCTTTCTTGATTAGCTTCTCTATTGGCAATCGCTTGACGCATGATGATGTTTGCTGGATTTTCTTCGGAATTAATAACAACTTCGTTAAGGGAGATTTCCTCATCTACTAGTGTCGCGTCTAATACAAACGGAAAGGTTTCTACAGAAATTGTTTTTTTAAGCGTTTTGAAACCGATGAATTGAAAAACAATAGTATACGATTTTGGCTCAGTAATATTGAGTTCATAGTTGCCATCTTCATTGCTCGTTGTGCCTATGTATGTGTTTTCTAAGAAGATGTTGACGAAAGGAAGCGGCTCATTTTGACCATTGGTAACGGTGCCTTTTATTTGTGCAAATGAACAAAATGCGAATAAAAATGCTAAAGAGAAGAGTAATTTTGTTTTCATAAAAGTAGATTGATGTCTTTACAATCTAGACGCGCTTTTTTAAATAAAGGTTGCCCAGTGATTTCCAAACATAACCATTTTATGATAAGTGTTTTGTTAAACAATTCAAAATATTACAATTTTTAGTTGTAGTATTTTAGTTGTAAAATTTAGAAGTAGATCTGGTTTACTTGTATATTTTCTTGATGCGATCAAGGTTTCGCTTATTGTCACGATCTTTGATGGTATCGCGTTTATCGTAGAGTTTTTTTCCTTTACCAAGGGCGATTTTTAGTTTGGCCAATCCACGATCATTAATAAATAAACGAAGTGGGACAATCGCATTACCTTTAATATTAACCTCTTTTTCTAACTTTTTGAGTTCACGTTTATTGAGAAGAAGTTTACGCTCTGCTTTAGGTTTATGGTTATAATAGTTGCCGAAAACATATTCTTGAATCGTCATATTGATGACGAACAGCTCACCACGATCATTGAACTCACAAAACCCTTCTGCTATTGAAGCTTTGCTATCGCGAATTGATTTAATTTCAGTTCCAGTCAATACAATACCAGCCACATAGGTATCGAGAATTTCGTACTCAAATTTAGCCTTCTTGTTCTTAATGTTTACTGGATGTTGCATAAAAGCAAAGTTATATAAAATGAAATTAATAATAAGTATCTGCCCAAAGTTATAACGAGACTATCTTGAGGTTTGAGATAAGTATCGTAATATTGCAATATTACGATGATAAGAACTGTGTTAAATTATTTGATGATTAATGCAATCGTTATAACTTTCGTGCAAATTTGATAAACTAATCTTACTCAATGCCATACCCAAAACTCCAACACCTCATCGTTTTTGCTATCTTATTATTAGGCTGTAAACAACAGAAAACTAAAAACTCCCTAAATAAAACTCAAACAGCTCAAGACATTATAAATCAATCAATTTTAGTGTCTGGCGGTGACGGTTTTTCTTCGTCAAAAATTAGATTTACGTTTCGGGATAAATTGTATATGGCACTCCGGAATAAAAACACGTTTCAGTTGGAACGGCAATTTTCAGAAGATTCAGAAAACTCTGTTTCCGAAATTAGAGATGTTTTGTCTAATGAAGGATTTAAACGTTACATCAACTTGGTCGTGAGCAAAGTTAAAGATTCTATGGCATCAAAATATGCGGCCTCTGTGAATTCGGTGCATTATTTTTCTGTTTTGCCTTTCGGATTAAATGATGATGCTGTGAAAAAGGAGCGGTTAGAAAATAGATTCATAAAAAATAAAAATTATTTCTCAGTTGAGGTGACTTTTAAAGAAAATGGTGGTGGCGAAGATTTTGAGGATAAATTTATCTATTGGGTCAACACTGAGACGTTCAAAGTTGATTATCTAGCCTATTCTTACAATGAGGGAGATGGGAAGGGGATGCGTTTTCGAGAAGCGTATAATGAACGTTATATAGAGGGTTTACGATTTGTAGATTATAATAATTACAAGCCTAAAATGTCCTCGGCAGACCTAAAGGACTTGCCCAATTTATTTGAAAGCGGATCATTAGAGTTGCTTTCTAGAATCGAGTTAAAGCAAATAACTGTTGAACTTCTTAATTGATCGTTAGCACTTGATCGATCAGATTTTTCTTAGATAAGGAAACTATAAATAATTTACTGTTATCGTTGTCATCAATATCATTGTACTTTTTTTTCTTTATTATGGCATTCACAAATGCCGGCGTTGTATTGCTATGGCCTACAATTAATACATTTTTTCCTGCTGTGGCTTGAGCGAACTTAGAGGAGTATAATACTTTTGCATCGTATATCATGACTTCAAGATTTTGACGTGTTGCAGTAGCTTGAGCGGTTTGTTTTGTGCGATTGTAGTTGGTTGCATAAATAGCATCAAACTTAATGTCTTGAAAAACAGTGCTCCAATTTTGCGCTCTATTTTTACCCGCTTGTGTGAGATTTGGGTCGCTATTAGCTGGGTCACTTCGGTCTTTCTCAGCATGCCGAATAAAATAGTAGGTCGTCGTTTTGGAGTTAGCCGTGCTCTGTTGCTTGTCTACTGAATTCGATTTTTCTTTTTGCGCACACGATGGAAACGAAATCGAAAGAATAAGACCAAGCATGTATAAAAGTTTCATAGATCAATGAATTAGATCTTAAAGATATAAAACCATTCAATCACCTTAAACAATGTCTGCTAAAATTTAGATAACTTTAATTTTGAAGCGTTTCCTCGGAAATATTAATACCGTGGGATGTCCCGATACGATCTGCACCAACATCGATGTATTTTTGAGCCGTCTCGTAGTCGCTAATTCCACCAGAAGCTTTGATTTTACAATTGTTTTTTACGGTTTTTTTAATAATTTTCACCGCCGTAAGTGTGGCACCGCTTTTTGAAAATCCAGTCGAAGTCTTGATAAAATCAACTTTTGCATCTACACAAATTTCCGAAGCTTTGACGATTCCATTTTTTGATAACTCACTAATCTCAATGATGACTTTAAGTGGTGTTTTTCCAATAGCTGTCTTGACTTCTTTTAGATCCTTAAAAACTTCAACAAAATTTTGACTTTTAAAAACACCAAGATTCATCACCATGTCTATTTCATCTGCACCGTCATCTATAGCACGTTTGGCCTCAAATACTTTTGCCTCAGTAGAAGTAGCTCCTAAAGGAAAACCAACTACCGTACAAATTTTTATAGAAGATCCCCTGAGTAACTGTTTGGCAAGTGACACATAACAGCTATTCACACAAACTGAATAAAATTTATGAACCTTTGCCTGATTGCAATGGTCGATAATTTCGCGTTCGGTGGCACTAGCCCTTAATAGCGTGTGGTCTATATATGAATTTATATTCATTTTTAAGTAGGTAAATTATGCACTGATTCTTTATTTGAGATTGAATCAGGTCAACTTGACTAATGTAAATTTGGGAATTAATAGCGCGTCAAAGTTAGCAATTAAATCTAATTATCATAACTCAAATACTAAAGTTTTATTGCATTACATAAATCATTTAACTTTTATATTAAAGGTCTCAGGCCATTTTATAGGACAGCCTTAACGGTATAACCTTCTTTTCTTAATAGGTTAATAACACCATTTTCGCCAGCTAGATGTCCAGCTCCAACACCATAAAATGTAGCTTGCTCTTTTGAAAATGCTTCAATTTTTGAGATCCAGTTTTTGTTTCTGTCGTCTAGCATTGTCGCCCTATGCTTGGTAGTCGAAAGGTTTTTATCTTCTTTCATCATCATATCCATACCTTCAATATCCTCGGCATTATAAAGGGCTAACATCTGAGAGAATGCGTCCTTGTCGTAACTTAAATTATCTTTTACCGAGCGCAGTAGGTCTGTAGCTTGATCCTCATAAGGAATTTCATCAAAAACATTCAATTGCTCTTCAAAGGTTTCTAAACCAAAAACCTCTTCTTTTTGCTCATGAGCCAGAGCCATGAGCGCATTTTCATAAGATTGAACGGGACAATTCATTAATTTAGGATAAAACATGGCCGAAATAAAGAATGGTTTTATATCACCTAAGGCTTCAAGAGGTATGCCCATTTGATCCTTTACAAATTTTGAAATTATGACATAATCCTCATTACTAAAAAGACCTTTCATGGTTGTGCCATTTTTCATATAAATACCTTTCATCATTTCCGTTTGTAGGGTCGGGTCATCCATATCTAATTCTAAAACGAGTCTCGAGGTGTCATCCATGGCTTTTTTGACATCATCATCTAATGTGGCATCGCAAGTCATATGAATGGTTCCGTAGAGAAAAGAGGACTCTGTAAGATCATTTCCAGATATTTCCCATAACAGGGATTTTTCGAGATCTTGCGCTTGTAGTTTTAACATAGATAGCGCAAATGCTGCAAGTAAAAACAAATAAAGTTTCATAATTTAATTTTTTTAATAGGTGTCATATTCCCCACGATTGTTACGTATAAATGACATTAATTTATACCATTGGTTGTTCTTCACCCTAGCTTGATGCATTACACCATTATTGCTCCAGTAAGGACTTCGGTTATTAGCGCTGCTAATTTTCAATGAATAAGTTTTATTTCATTAATCTACCTAATGTCTAGATTAAAATTATGACTTCAAAGTTTAAGTAGAAACTACAGTAATAGAATCGCGAATTAGCGACCGTAATATCATGTAATCGCTCTTTTTGGGGACTGTGAATGCGCTACAAACTTACGTTATTTGTACCTTTAGATTTATTTTATTACAGATTTATTTTCGGCAGCCATAATGTTGTGTGCCCAATTAATAGCATCTGGCAGGTTTTTGAAAATCTCATAGGGTTTATCGTAAAATTTTCGCTCGTACTCGGCATTTTTTCGCATAGTTTCTGTGTGAGGAATCATCGCAATGGCAATCATTTTTGGTATTTTTTCGGCCTCAGGATAAATTAACGGATTCACAGCATAGGATTTTGCACGATTCGAAATATAAACCATCTTTTTTCCCGTAAAGTGACGTTGGATGATTTGATCAAGTATTTGCTTGTGATTGGTTTCTACCAAAACACCTTCCCTAATTTGATTGATGATAAATTCATCAAAAATAAAGAGTTCAGCCTCTTCTAAACTGTAGTATTTAATAATTCCCATAATATCATTGATTATTAGCTATTTAAATGTAAGCGATATTTCATAAAAAACAAAAAAAGCAACACTCAACTTTTAGAAAGTATGGCGTTGCTTTTTTTATAATCAATGGTTTAAAAGACTGTTAAGTCATCATAGCGTTCTAGTATTAATTTAAATTTCTTCTGCTACAAATGCTGCTTCGTTGCGAAATACGAGTTGATCATTAAAGGCATCTAGCAAAATAATACTATCAGTCGTGACTTTACCTGACAATATTTCTTTACTTAACTCATTGAGTACTTCTTTTTGAATGACCCGTTTTACAGGTCGTGCACCATATTCTGGATTGAAACCTTTTTCAGCTAAATACGCAATTGCTTCAGGTGTCGCATCAAAGGTGATTCCTTGTTTAGAGACCATTTTTTGAAGTCCTGTTAATTGGAGACCTACAATTTCAGTAATATTCGATTTACTAAGTGGTGTAAACATAACCGTATCGTCAATTCGGTTTAAAAATTCTGGGCGAACTGTTTGTTTCAATAAGCCAAGTACTTCTATCCTGGCCATTTCAATAGCTGACTCAATATCTTTGGTCGCCTCAAAACGATCTTGGATGATCTGACTGCCCATATTTGAGGTCATGATTATAATCGTGTTCTTAAAATCGGCCGTACGTCCTTTATTGTCTGTCAAGCGACCTTCGTCTAAAACCTGTAATAAGATGTTGAACGTATCGGGATGCGCTTTTTCAATTTCATCCAGTAAAACTACAGAATAGGGTTTGCGTCTAACTGCCTCTGTCAATTGTCCGCCTTCATCGTAGCCAACGTATCCTGGAGGCGCACCAACTAATCGGCTTACACTATGACGCTCTTGGTATTCGCTCATGTCTATTCGGGTCATGGCGTTTTCATCGTCGAATAAATATTCGGCTAACGCTTTTGCCAATTCAGTTTTACCAACGCCAGTAGTTCCGAGGAATAAAAACGTTCCAACCGGTTTTTGCGGATTTTGAAGTCCGGCTCTAGATCTGCGTACTGCATCACTTACGGCGGTAATGGCTTCTTCTTGCCCCACAACACGTTTATGAAGCTCATTTTCGAGTTTCAGCAATTTCTCACGGTCGCTTTGAAGCATTTTTGTAACAGGAATTCCCGTCCATTTGGCTACGACTTCAGCGATATCATCATAGGTAACTTCCTCTTTGATCAACGAGCTGTCACTTTGATTTGACTTTAATTCTATCTGAAGTTTCTCGAGCTGTTCTTGCGCTTCTTTTATTTTTCCGTAGCGAATTTCAGCAACTTTTCCATAGTCACCGTCACGTTCTGCACGCTCTGCTTCTAATTTGTAATCCTCGATATTGGATTTGGTATTTTGAATGTTATCGACAACTTCTTTTTCGCTTTTCCATTTGGCATTAACTTCATTGCGTTCTTCTTTGAGATTGGCAAGATCAGAACGAAGCGATTTTAATTTCACCTCATCTTTTTCACGTTTAATGGCCTCTATCTCAATTTCCAACTGCATCACTTTACGATCGAGTACGTCGAGTTCTTCTGGTTTAGAATTGATTTCCATACGTAGCTTAGACGCGGCCTCATCCATTAAATCAATGGCTTTATCTGGAAGAAATCGGTTGGTTATATATCTTTCAGAAAGCTCTACGGCACCAATAATCGCTTCATCTTTGATACGTACTTTGTGATGCGTTTCGTACTTTTCCTTAATACCTCGCAAAATAGAGATCGCACTTTCGGTATCTGGTTCATCGACCATCACTTTTTGGAACCGACGCTCTAACGCTTTGTCTTTTTCAAAGTATTTTTGATATTCGTCTAATGTTGTTGCTCCAATGGCACGCAATTCGCCACGCGCCAAAGCAGGTTTTAGAATGTTGGCTGCATCCATCGCACCTTGTCCGCCACCAGCCCCAACGAGCGTGTGAATTTCATCGATAAATAATACGATATCGCCTTCACTTGAAGTCACTTCTTTGATTACGGCCTTTAAGCGCTCTTCAAACTCTCCTTTATATTTAGCGCCCGCAATCAAAGCTCCCATGTCGAGAGCATAAATTTGCTTATCGACGAGGTTTTCAGGAATATCACCATCTACAATTCTATGTGCTAATCCTTCGGCAATGGCGGTTTTCCCTGTTCCAGGTTCACCGACTAAAATAGGATTGTTCTTCGTACGTCGCGATAAAATTTGTAATATTCTTCTAATTTCCTCATCCCGACCAATAACAGGATCTAATTTTCCGTCTTTGGCTAGCTGGTTGAGGTTTTTTGCGTATTTATTAAGTGAATTGTAAGTTTCTTCCTGGCTTTGGGACGTCACACGATCTCCTTTTCTAAGTTCATCAATGGCAGCATTGAGTCCTTTCTCGGTGACACCTTGATCTTTTAGCATTTGGGCAATTTTACTGTTTGATTTAAAAACAGCGAGTATTAAATGTTCTACGGAAACATAATCATCATTCATTTTTTTAGCTATGATTGCAGCTTCGTTCAGGGCTTTACTAGCGCCTCTGGAAATATTTAAATCACCGCCTGAAACTTTCGCAAAACTTTCCAACTGTTTATCAAGCGCTAATTTTAAGATATCGATATTGACATTTAACTTTTTCAGTATAAAAGGCAATACGTTTTCATCTACATCGAAAAGTGCTTTTACGATATGTTCATTCTCTATTTGTTGATGCCCTAAACTTTGAGCAAGCTGCTGCGCTTGCTGAATAGCCTCTTGGGACTTGATGGTATAATTGTTAAAATTCATTTAATTTATATTTATGTCTCTAATATAAGTGAGAAACTGTTCGTAATTTGTTATTTTACGTCTGTAAGTCAATAATCTTACCAATTCGTTCTGTCTGCGAACAACAGACAAAATGGCTGATTAAATTTAGTATAATCCTGACGTTTAGTCAGTTTACAAGTTTTGTTAAGTAGCGACTTTTGTATTTGAACTAATTTATTCTAACCAGTATGTCTTCTTGGCAAGCATACGAAACCGATTTATATTTTTATGGGATTATTAAGCTCTATATTTGGTTCTTCGGAACATACCGATGACAAAAAAAACAGGCAAGCAAAAACATTACCTTGGCAAGCTTTGACCGACGTGGCCCAATTAGACGACATTGAGAAGCGGTCGCAATCAAAAGCACAAGTGATATTTAAACATTCTACTACCTGTGGCATAAGTAAAATGGCGATGAGACAATTTGTAGGTAGTTATGATCTAGATGCTAATTTAGATTTGTACTATTTAGACTTGTTGAATTATAGGGAAGTCTCCAATGAAGTGGGTTATAAGTTTCAAGTCATCCATCAATCACCACAATTATTGGTCATAAAAAATGGAACGGCTGTTGCTCATGGGTCACATGGTGGTGTTAATGAGATTGAATTAAGCAAATACGAATAGCTTGATGAAATGATGCGTATATCTAAAATTTTATGACGATGAAAATTTCATTATACCTGTTTGCATTGTTCGTGTTCTTGTCAACATGCTCGAACACTAAAAAAAGACGCGCAATCTCATCCTAAGTATACTTATAAATCTGGTGATCCCAATGGGATTGGCAAATGGTATATGGGTCGAGAAATTGCTCATGTCATGGGTTTTCAAGGGATTGGTTGGTTAGAGCGCACTGAGCGTGAAGAAGAGGAAAACACATCACTTCTAATCAAAAACATGTCTATTTCTCCATCTGAGGTTATCGCAGATATAGGAGCAGGTTCTGGATACCACGCTTTGAGAATGGCTTCAATAGCTCGCGATGGTTTAGTGTACGCTGTCGATATTCAGCCAGAAATGCTCAACGCCATAGAACAAAAGAAAGTTTCCGAAGATATAAACAATATAATCACAGTTAAAGGTGATGAGCGATCGGTCAACTTAGAGGCTAATTCTATAGACAAAGTTCTAATGGTAGATGTGTATCATGAGTTCAATTTTCCATTTGAAATGGTGGCATCCATAAAAAAAGCGTTAAAACCTAACGGTAAGATTTTTTTAATTGAATATAAAGGTGAAGATGGGAGTATCCCGATTAAGACAATTCACAAAATGACACTAAAACAGGCTGTAAAGGAATTTGAAGCATAAGGATTTAAACTGGAAAGGAATATAGAGAATTTACCATGGCAGCATTGTATGGTATTTGTTTTAAAATAAAAAACTCCTACATGATGCAGGAGCTTTATAGCAAATTTCGAATTAATTAACCTCTCTTAATGCGATACCTATTAATGATGTCTTTAAGCTTCATTTTAAGATCCTCGCCAGTATCATAGACCATTTCTGCATCGGTAGGAAAGGGCATCGGCCTATTTCTAGTAAGATCATACTCTCGACCATCTAATGCTCGAAGATCACCTCTAATTGTTGCATACCAATGCTCAAAAATAAATTCACTATCAATTGAAAAAGTATCTAATCTTTGATTAGTTCTTAAATCGGTATAAACTACTTGAGCAATAATTTGGGTCGATTTAAATTGATTGACTTCAAAATACCTCGCCTTTACATTTGCGATTTTGTCAATTTTCGTTTTATTTCCTAAGCTATCTGTCAATACATTGCCATTAGCATCGGTTTCGTATTCCCAACCGTCTACTACGTTTTTTTGTTTAAGCTCTTGAATCTGGTTGACTTGCTCTGGAGAGATATTAATGCGCTGTAATTGAAGTTGCATTGCATGATCATAGGTCACTTCGGAAATTGGATTGGCGTGATAAACCGTCCAAAATTGATTTAATCCGTAAGTATCAAAATCCAACAGGTCGGCTTCCAATTGCTGCGGAATGATTTGGTACGTTTGGTTTTCAATGGAAACCAAGACATAGTCTGTTCCTCTATTGTGAGCTTCGTTTAATAAGCTTCTCGTTTCCTCAAAATTAGGATTGATAGTTTCTATATAACTGAAAATGTCATAAGCCTCTCTGGCGTCATACTTATTTTGAGAATCTAATAGTGTAATCCCTTGATCTATTAAATAATCAGACGTTTTATATCTGTATTCAACGATTTTTGAAGTATAGTCATCAAATTTTAAGTTGAGGTTCTTACCATTTATTTGAAGTGGTAGCACCCGTTTTATAGCATTTTTACGGGCTTCAAGATTGGTGTAAATCGTGTAAATAGTTTTAAACTGCTCAGGATTGCCATCTTTTTTAAAATGTTTAATATCTTGTAGATCCTGCTCTAGAGCTTTGTAGTAGGCCTCTTTGAGCATGACCACGTAGTCTTGCTTGCGTTTTTTGTCTTTGTTCGTGTCGAGTTTTTGCAACGCGTCATTGATAGCCCTATCATAATTTCCATGACTAATGGCTTTTTCAATTTGTTTTCTTCCGCTACATGATGTAAGTACCAGAAGAAGTACTGTGGTGAGTAGTAATTGCTTCATAATTCTGGTGTTTATAAAAATCCATTTCTAAATCTTAAATGATCAAAGATGCATAAAAATTGATTATCGTGTTTATCCTGAACTCGTTTCGGGATATTAAGATTGTAATTTCAAATTATGTGCCATCTTTAAGCATTATCAAAATAGCCTTAAATTTTCGAAGTCTACATCATAAAATAGCTTGATATTAAAAGGAGTTCCTTCTAAGATCAAGCTATTTTAATTTTTTAATAAATGGTATGCTATTTTTTCTTCTTCGGATTAAAAACAGGTAGTAATTGTGTCTTGACCGAACCAAAGCCAATACGAGTTCCATCATTTTCACAAAAGCCTCTCATGATGACGGTATCGTAATCATTGATGAATTTACGTTCTGTACCATCTTTCATTTTAAGAGGCTTTGTACCTTTCCAAGAAAGCTCCAGCATTGAGCCGTAGGAATCTTCTGTTGGACCAGAAATCGTCCCACTTCCCATCATGTCTCCAGAATTCACTGGACAACCATTAACAGTATGATGTGCCAATTGTTGGGACATGTTCCAATACATGTATTTGAAATTTGATTTGGTAACTATAGTTTCCTTGGCACCTTTTGGTTGGATACCTGCTTCTAAATGAATATTAAAACTCTTTTTTCCTTTCGTTTGTAAATAGCTTAATGGTTTTGGATCTTGTTTAGGGCTTTCAACTCTAAAAGGTTCTAGCGCATCCAGAGTTACGATCCATGGTGACATAGATGACGCAAAACTTTTACCTAAAAACGGACCTAAGGGCACGTACTCCCATTTTTGGATGTCACGTGCTGACCAGTCGTTAAATAAGACTAAGCCAAAAATGTATTCTTCCGCTTCCGCGATAGGAATTGGTTCTCCCAAATCGTTGGCATCGGTAGTAATGAATGCCATTTCCAATTCGAAATCTACAAGTTTTGAAGGGCCAAAAATCGGTTTATCGGCTCCATCTGGAAGTGTTTGGCCTTGTGGTCTATGCACAGGAATCCCTGAAGGAATAATAGACGAGCTACGACCGTGATATCCAACTGGCATGTGAACCCAATTTGGCATGAGCGCATTTTCAGGATCTCTAAACATAGTGCCTACGTTAGTGGCATGCTCTTTACTAGCATAAAAATCAGTGTAATCACCAACTTGAACAGGAAGCTGCATTTCGATCTCGTCCAAACGGAATAAGATAGTTTCTTTGTGGGCCGTATTGTTTTTTAACGCATCATTTTCAGCATCAAAAATATGAGCGATACGATCACGCACTAACCGCCACGTTTTTCTGCCATCTGCAATAAAATCATTGAGTGTATCCTGAAGGAAAATATCGTCTGTTAATGGGATTCCCTCAAAATAACCCAATTGATGCAGAGCACCGAGATCAATAGCAGTGTCTCCAATTCGTGTTCCTATGGTAATAATGTCATCGCGCGTCAAGAAGACGCCAAAAGGAATGTTTTGAATTGGGAAATCGGAATTTTTTCCAACGTGTAACCATGAAGAACGATCAGGATTATTTGCAGATATAGGCATAATAAATAGGATTTTGTTGTTTTGATTTTCTATTCAAACCTACATATTTAATTGGACAATACCTTAAAAATTCAATTAAATTTACGTGTTAATAACCTGCTAATAAAAGTTCTCGTTAAAGTCGATTTTTAGCCTCTTTTTGATCCAATCATTCCTTATTTTTGATAAAATTAATTTAAACATAACATATGCAACGCGATTCACAGATTTTTGAACTAATAGACGCAGAAAAAGAAAGACAAATAAACGGATTGGAGTTAATTGCTTCAGAAAATTTTGCAAGTGATCAAGTCATGGAAGCAGCAGGTTCTGTATTGACCAATAAGTATGCTGAAGGCTATCCAGGAAAGCGTTATTATGGTGGTTGTGAAGTGGTTGATGAGGTTGAGCAAATCGCGATTGACCGCGCAAAAACTTTATTTGGAGCAGCTTATGCTAACGTACAACCACATTCAGGAAGCCAAGCTAATACAGCTGTTTTTGCGGCATGTTTGAATCCGGGAGATAAAATTTTGGGTTTTGATTTGTCTCATGGTGGTCATCTTACCCACGGTTCTCCAGTTAATTTTTCAGGTAAATTATATACGCCATCGTTTTATGGAGTAGAGGAGGAGACAGGTATTTTAAATTATGATAAAATTCAAGAGATTGCCACCCGCGAGCAACCTAAAATGATTATAGCAGGCGCTTCGGCTTATTCTCGTGATATCGATTTTAAGCGTTTTCGTAAAATTGCCGATAGTGTGAACGCTTTACTGTTGGCCGATATTTCACATCCGTCTGGTTTGATTGCAAAAGGTATTTTAAATGACCCATTGCCACATTGCCATATTGTAACTACGACAACGCATAAAACATTGAGAGGTCCTAGAGGTGGACTTATCATGATGGGTCAGGATTTTGACAACCCATTTGGTTTAAAATTGAAAAACGGCAACCTGAAAAAAATGTCCTCTTTATTGGATTCTGCTGTGTTTCCTGGAAATCAAGGCGGACCTTTAGAGCACATCATTGCGGCGAAAGCAATCGCTTTTGGTGAAGCACTGTCTGATGAGTTTTTACATTACATGATGCAAGTGAAGCAAAACGCTGCTGCAATGGCGAAAGCATTTGTTGATCTTGACTACCATATTATTTCTGGAGGCACAGATAATCACATGATGCTTATTGATTTGAGAAATAAAAATATTACGGGTAAAGCTGCGGAAGAAGCATTAGGCAAAGCAGACATTACCGTAAATAAAAACATGGTGCCATTTGATGATAAGAGTCCGTTTGTGACCTCAGGAATCAGAATAGGAACAGCCGCAGTAACTACAAGAGGTTTGAAAGATGCCGAAATGGGAGCGATTGTCGAGTTGATTGACGAGGCTATCCATAATTATGAAGATGAGCATAAATTAGAGGCGATTGCGAAAAAGGTGAATGCTATGATGCAAACGCGACCGCTTTTTGCTTAAATTTCAGTAAGGGCGTTTTTTTTTAACTAGAGGTGATATTTTGAATAAAGAGAGTTGGCAACAAGCTGAAAAACCAATCAGAATGAATGAAAATCTGAAAAAAAATGCTGTTAACTTCTATAAAATGGCTTATGAAGGAAATCCGAGGAAAGCAACAGAATTATATGTTGGTGCGGAATATATACAACACAATCCCGACGTGAAAAACGGAATTGAAGGTTTTATAGAATATTTTGAGCGTATGCAAACCGAATATCCCAGCAAATCAATCGAATTTGTACGTGTAATTTCAGAAAATGATTTAGTGGCTTTGCACACACATCAAGTTTGGCCTGACAATGATGAATATATCACAATGGATTTTTTTAGATTTGATGATAAAGGAAAGATTATTGAACATTGGGACGCTATTCAGCAAATCCCTGAAAATTCAGCAAATCCCAACAAAATGTATTGAAAACTCATAAGATTTTAATCAAGTACTAATTTTAAGAGTAATTCTTAACCACAGAATCGCCCCAATCTGCAATAGATTGAATTAACGGAATTAATGTTTTACCAAAATCGGTTAGGGAATATTCAACTTTTAGCGGTGGTTTTGATGTATAAACTTTTCTTTTAACTATTCCATCTTCTTCTAAGGTTTTTAGCTGCAAACTCAAAGTGCGTTCGGTTACAGTTGGCATTTCCTTCCTCAATTCGTTATACCTTAATTTCTTCCCAATTAAATGATATAAGATGACGGTTTTCCATTTTCCACCAATAATTCCCATTGTCAAACTTGCGCAACAAGGATATTCTTTACCTCTAAAATTATGCATTTTTGGTTCTGCTGTTTCCATATAATTTACACTATCATTTTTGACCGTTATTGCAAAGATATAATACTATACTTACTTTTGCAACTATAATTATTATAGTAACTTAAAAAACAATACGAAATGAAAGCAATGACAATTAGTGAATATGGAGAAAACGCAAAATTTGAATCCAAAGAAGTAGAGAAACCAACTTTAAAAAATGGACAGGTTTTAGTGAAAATTTCCGCATCAAGTGTCAACACAGTTGATACAATGATTAAAAATATGGGAAATGATTTACCATTTTCGCCCAAAAATCCAGCAATTTTAGGAATGGACTTTGCCGGAACGATTGAACAAGTCGGCAATGATGTTACTGAATTTTTTGTAGGCGATGAAGTTTATGGTTGTGCAGGTGGTTTAGGGGATTTACAAGGAACATTGGCTGATTATATAACTGCTGATGTAAAATTGATTGCAAAAAAACCGAGCAACTTAACAATGAAAGAATCTGCTTCATTGCCATTGGTTGGTATAACGGCTTACGAAGGTTTAACTCGTGCTAATGTTCAGAAAGGACAAAAAGTTTTAGTTCACGGCGGAACTGGTGGAGTTGGACACGTAGCAATTCAATTGGCTAAACACTTAGGAGCAGAAGTCTACACAACTATCAGTACTGAGAAACAATCAGAAATAGTCAAATCTTATGGCGCAAAATCCATAAATTACAAATCAGAATCAGTTGAAGATTATGTAAATAAACATACTGATGGGAAAGGATTTGATGTAGTCTATGATTCTGTTGGTGGAGAAAACTTGCTCAAATCTTTTGAGGCAACTGCTTTAAACGGTCAAGTTGCAACTACAGTTTCTTTAAGCGAAATTGATTTAAGCACAATGCACTTTAAAGGTTTATCCTTACACGTTGTATTTATGCTTATCCCAATGATTCATAATTTTCAGAGAGAAAAACACGGAGAAATTTTAAAAAACATTGCTAAAATTGCCGAATCTGGAGCTTTAAAACCTTTGCTTGATGAAGAAAATTTTTCATTAGAAAATGTTGGAAAGGCATATGCAAGACTTGAAAGTGGTAACGCAACAGGAAAAGTAGTAATTCAAAATTAAAAAATAATTGTATGAACTTTAGATATTCATATTTGCCAATTATCGTTTCACTTTTATTTTTATCGTCGTGTAATGATAATAAAATGATTAAAAATGAAATAGAGGAAAATAGTTCTGAACAGATAGAGAACCCAACTAATAGAGTACTGTTGAGTTCTGAAATTAAATGGGAAAAATTGAATCCTGCAAGAGGAGACCAAAGTCCCCAAGCTGGAACCATTTGGGGAGATAGAAACGAAGAAGTTGCAACTGGATTTTTAGCAAAGTTCGCAGACGGCTTTTCATCACCACCGCATATTCATAATGCAACTTACAGAGCTGTTGTCATCAAAGGAAGTATTCATAATGATGACCCAAAAGCAGAAAATATGTGGATGAAATCAGGTAGTTTCTGGACACAACCACAAGGAGAATCACATATTACTTCTGCAAAAGGCGAAGAAAATATAGCGTTAGTAGAAATAGATAGAGGACCTTATTTGGTTAAGTCTATTGAGGAATCATTTGACAACGGAGAACGACCAATCAACATAGATGCTTCAAATGTTATTTGGTTAGACAGTAAAAGGTCAAACTCTATTGATGTTAATGTTAAAGCTAAAATTAGTTTTCTTTGGCAAAGCAAAGATGCTCGAGGTGTTTTCGTAAAACTTCCTAAGAGTTACAATGGGATTATTGAAACTGATGGAACGGTTTTATATTCGGTTGTAATACAGGGCGAATTAAATTATACGTTACCTCAAAATCAAGAAGTGAAATTATTGGATGCTGGTAGTTCATTTAGTTCAAATGACAAAGCATTTCATAAGGTTTCAAATGATTCAGAAATTGATGTTTTGTTATATTTGAGAACTAACGGAAATATTAAAGTGGAATAAAGCCAGTTGCCAACAATGTATAAAAATAATAGCGGTTTCGGTGCTTAGCCGAAACCGTTTTTTTATATTTAAAGTCTGTGTTTAACCAAAAAATCAGCACGCAAACCGACAACTATTCTTACAGGAGACCGTTACGTTATCGAAGTATTATTGCTTAAAGCTGAGCGAACAGTGTGTCCAATGTTTTGAAATCTCGTCTTTTATATGCCTTTTTATCCCGATCTTCAAAATAATGTAATAAATCGGCTTTTGGTCCAGAATGCCAGAAATTATAAATAGAAATGAGTTCATTGTTGTTTAAAACGTAAACATCATTCATAACTCTACCGTCAAATGGCTTTTCTAAAAGATCGTAAATTGCATTTTCAGAATCCTTCAGGTACAATTGTCTAAATAGTTTCTCTTGATTCTTTAAGGGCACAAATCGAGTAGATAGACCAGTATCGTAAGTGTTTTCAATTAATGTAATCGATTCAATTTCAGAATTGAGAATATATTCGAGACCATCTTCATTTCGCAAAATAGCCGCGTATTCGTTGTTCTGTCTTTTATTTAAGCTAATGTCACCTTTTAAAACTTGATTGTTCTTGAGGTTGATGTTTCCGAAGTAAAAGGAAGGACTATTACCCTCAATAATGGAGTTGAACACCAATTGATTGAGAACGATTTCCTCATCAGATTGCGCCTGTAAAGAGCCCATTGAAAATAGAAGTAAAATAGCGAAGCTTGCAGCATATAATTTTGAGACCATAACGTTTTTAGAATTAAAGTTTTACCTTAAATCTAACTCAATAAGTATTACAAAAATCAACAGAAATACCGTAACACAAGTATTTAATTTTTCTAATCTTCGAACATCGTATGCTGATAAGCACCAATATCTGGAGGTGTTGTTCTGGTCATTCCCAATATATCGTTAGTAATTAAAAATGCACTACTTCCTTCTTCAATAGCTGCGGAAGCGTCGCCAATTCTAAGATCATTTTCAAAAGGTAATTTAAAATCGGGATTACCATTGAAGACGCAATCCTCATATAGGTCGGTATTGCTAAGTGTATAATTATCACCAACAAAATTATTGCCATTATCTTCAAAGCGAATCATACAGTTGGTGAATTTGAAGTTGAACGCTGCGCCACCAGTCGAAAGTTCATCTAGAAGTATTTCAGGATTATCGTTTCCGAAGATGATACAATTATTAAAGTTCGCCTCGTCTAAATCGTTCGTAACATTCATATTGTTTTCGTCAACAATAAAATTGTTAAGTAATACCGATGGGAGTTGTCTAAAACTATTGCTCCAATAATTAGCAATGGTACACTGTGTGAAGTTATAGCGGCCGCCAAAAGTTCCTGCAAAAGACGATTGTCCCGAACTGTTGATTACAATATTCTCGGCAGTTACAGAACTTGCACGGGCCAGTATACCAAAGTTACTTGAATTATAAATTTGACTATTGTTAATGGTCAACTTGTTGTCGTTTTGATTGCCCTCGGTTAAAATACCAACGGTAGCATTCTTAATAGTAGCATAATTAATCTCATTGGCTTCACTGTTATTGAACAGCCATATGGTTCCCCATTGTCCCGGGATATCTGCAAATAAAGGCTCTAAGCGATCACCTTCAAAAATCACTTCATTCTCCAGTAGTACTTGATCTTCACTCAAAGCGCCATTGACTTTTAATGATCCCAATCCAGTAACAATTAAACCAGAATTTGCATGAAAATGAACGCGAGCACCAGCTTCTATAGTCAATACATCACCTGCATTAACGGCTGCATAGCCATAAATAACGTAAGGTTTTTCGTTTGTAAAGGTGAGTTCGTCATTTTCTAAAAATCGACCCTGTAATTCAGTTTCATCTGCTATACCGTCACCATCGCTATCAAAAGTTAAGGTCTCTACTATTCCTGTAGTTTGATCTCTATCTGGATAAATAAATACAGCATCTTTTATAAGCGTGACCAGTTCGACTTGCTGCAAGTTGGAGCCACTATCAAATTCAATGACATCGGTATATAAAAACTCTAGACTAATTTGGGATAGATTTTGAATATCGGCCGTAGTTTCGACAAAAATAAACAGACTATCTTTTGCTAAAAGTTCGATATTTTCAAACTCTTTGCCTGGTATGCCGTCAACATTAAGCCTGTAGTTTGAAGCTTGTCCTTGTCCTAACCGAACTGTGGGAATCGATATATCCTCATCACTGCGGTTGTAAACTTTAAGGTTGTAGGTGCTAGAACCTATATTTGTGAATATGGTATCTAAGTAAATAGTGTCTTTGGAAAACGTGAGGCTTCCTGTACTTGGAGAAAATTCAAAGTCCTTACGGCAAGAGCTCCAAGATAATAGAATAAGTAGGGTCAAAAGAAAATATAGAATGCGTTTCATAATGGTGTCTTACTTGGTATACGCTTTAATGAATTTGTCAATGCGCATCAAGGCACTAAAATATAACTTTTGAAGTCAACTTTTAGTATATCCTTGAATAATTTAAATAGGGATTTCACATGGCAAAGAGACAAAGAAGCACCTTTATTGCCTGTTAAATTACAAATCATCAAATAAACATTAACACTTAATCAAATAACTCGGCAATACCCTTTGGTATGCGCGCTGGCCTGTGAGTGTCATGAGACATGAAACACCAAATGGTTTCAGATGTTGTGAGTAGCTTGTTGGTTGATGCATTATAGATTTCTACCATTCTTGTGGATCGTACGCCCTCAGATTTTATAACAAAAGTTTTAAGACTGAGGGTGTCTCCCAAAATGGCCTCTGCCTTATATTGAATATAATGACTCACCATGACCCAATAAAATTGGTCTCGAATGGCTTTCGAGGTTTTTGAATTCCAATGTGCCTCAGCAATATCTTGAACCCAAGTGACATAACGAATATTATTAACGTGTGCTCTAATATCAAGATCATTTGACGTTACGATATGCGTTTGTTCGTGAATCTGCATCTCTTATTTTTCAAATACCTTAACCTCAAAAAGCTTGTCCCAACGTTTGCCGGTTACAAATATAGTTTGGGTTTCTGGGTTATAGGCAATGCCGTTTAAAACATCTAAACCTTGGTGTTGTTTGACTAGTTTCCGAAGCGGTGAAAAATCAATAACGCCTTCAATAGCACCATTTTTTGGATTGATGATGGCGACGCCATTTTTTTGATAACGATTGGCGTATATTTTTCCGTTGATATATTCCAATTCATTCAAACCAATAATTTTGCCTTTGTTCGTATAGATTTGGAGCTTGCCGTTCTCGGTTAGTGTTTCTGGATTTAATAACCAAATATTTTCAGTACCATCAGATTTATAAATTACCGCACCATCATTACAAATTCCCCAACCTTCCTTGCTTTTTCCGTATTTGAAGCTACTGGTCTTTTCAAACGTTTTGAGATCATACACAAAACCAATATTTTCTTGCCATGTGAGTTGATAGATGTTATCGTCAATGATGGTTAAACCTTCGGCAAAATACTCTTTAGACAGCGCTATGTTTTTTAAAACTTCACCTGTCTTATAATCTACCTTTCTCAGTTTTGACTCGCCGTATTGACCAGTGCTTTCATAAAGCACACCATCATTAAATTCTAAACCTTGAGTGTAGGATGTGATGTCATGCGGATACGTGTTAACGAGCTCATAGCCATAAATTTTTGGAGACTTATCGTTAAGCACTGTTATTTGTGTTTTGATTTCTTCGGAAGTTTCACCAAGCGCGACTGTCGCTACAATGTCATGTTGGCCTAAAGTTAGTGTTTTAGTATTGACCGAATCTTCTATAGTTTCATTGTCCAATGTATAGGTGACCGATGATAGCTCGAGGCCTTTTGGATTATCAACTGAAAGTTGAGCAATCTCTCCCAAAGTAAAAACGTTATTTTTTGAGTTGGTTGCAATAGATAATTTGTTTTTTCCTGTTTTCGAATCTCCGCAAGAGAGCATGAATATACTTAAAACAGAAATTATGGAGATTTTAATAGCGTGCATTTCGACTGTTATTTTGATGCAAGTTATTTAATAATATTCGGTTTAAAAAATCATTGTGAGATCTAGGTGTTTGCTTTTGATGTCCAAATAGCAACTTCCTAAACATTTTATAGTTCATAGTTGAATTCTTTGAGAAATTATTAGAAATAGAACAAAAACAACAACAAAATCGCAGCAATTCAATATGATTATTAGAGTACCAGTTTTTCTAGATTTTAGTTTGGCTATTACTATTAAAAGATTGTATCTTTGCCATTGGCAAGTCCTACACAACCAGCTCCTGTTTAATCCTCCAGGTCGGGAACGAAGCAAAGGTACACGGTCGTAGCGGTGTGATGTAGGTAGCTTGCCTTTTTTTGATGATTCATAGTCCTTACAATAATAAGAGACGACACATATAAATGGTATAAAGATTTGTTAGGTAAAACTGGCAAATCTTTTTTCTTTTAAGAAGTCTTGTATAAAAGAGTCGTAGTTTTATAGTTATTTTTAACAGCCAACAGCCAACAGCCAACAGCCAACAGCCAACAGCCAACAGCCAACAGCCAACAGCCAACAACAAAAATCAATTTAGAATGTCAAAAGTAGTATTGATTACAGGAGGATCTTCTGGAATAGGAAAGTCTATTGGAGAATTTTTATCCAGTAGAGGATTCGTGGTTTACGGTACCAGTAGGTCGCCAGAACGTTATCCCAATTCTAAGATCAAATTGGTTGCTCTTGATGTTTCCGACGTGATGAGTATTTCAAAAGCGGTAGAAACTGTTATTGATACCGAAGGTCAGCTAGATGTGCTTATCAATAACGCTGGTGCAGGGATCACAGGTCCTATTGAAGAAGTTCCCAACGAAGAGATCAAACGTAATTTTGAAACAAACTTGTTTGGCCCCATAAATGTGATCAAGGCAGTTTTGCCAAGAATGCGCGCCCAACATTCAGGGTTAATTATAAATATCACATCAATTTCGGGGTATATGGGTTTGCCATATCGCGGCATTTATAGTGCGAGCAAAGGTGCCTTAGAATTGATCACTGAAGCGTTTAGAATGGAACTCAAAGATTTCAATATTCAAATGACCAATGTTGCGCCTGGGGATGTGGTCACTAATATTGCTGCGGGACGCTATCATGCACCTGTCGTTAAAGGGTCGCCATACGAAGTCACATATGGTTCGGTATTAAGAGCAATTGATGCCGATGTTGATAGTGGGAGTGACCCAAAAGTAGTTGCAAATTTGATTTATAAGATTATCAATACAAAAAAGCCTAAAATTCACTATAAAGTGGGTGCATTTATGCAAAAGTTTTCCATAGTACTTAAACGAATCTTGCCAGATAAGGTTTATGAAAGGTTGTTATTGAATCACTATAAACTCTAATGGATTTATCAAAACATAAAATTCCTTTTTTTGTTTGCTTGTCTTTCATCATTTCATCTCCAATTATTCAAATTATCGGAAGTTATGCTGGAGGTTATTTGATTTATCTAGTGTCACCGAATGATTATAATTCAGATTATTTAGCTGCCCCTCTCATGTTTATACTATCTATGAGTTCTTTAATTGCATTTTTATACTTTAAAACGAAAACATCAAAACTAATAACGTCTATTTTAGTGACCTTCTTTACTTGTAATGTTATAGTTTTCTCAGGTTTGAAATTGGGTGATTCCGATTTTTACACGTACCCAGGTATTTATATTTTTGGTTCTATTGTCTCATTTATATTAATGTTCGCAGTCTTTGAAATTAGAGAAGTTCTTCTTAGACGTTCTTGTTAATATCATTTTATAACAAGTTCTACGGAAAGTGCTATAAAATTGTAAATTCGTCTGCATAATGAAACTCAATCAACGTTTCTTTTTTATAGAAACTATTAAACACACATAGTATGAAATTTTTTATTGATACCGCCAATTTAGACCAGATCAAGGAGGCACAGGATATGGGTATTCTAGATGGTGTAACTACCAATCCTTCGCTCATGGCAAAAGAAGGGATTACAGGACATGATAATATCATGAAACATTACGTCAACATTTGCAATATTGTTGATGGTGACGTCTCGGCCGAAGTGATTTCGACAGATTTTGATGGTATGGTGAGAGAAGGTGAGGCGCTTGCCGATTTACATGATCAAATAGTAGTGAAGTTACCAATGATCAAAGATGGGATCAAAGCTTGTAAATATTTTAGTGACAAAGGCATCAAAACCAATGTGACTTTGGTGTTTTCAGCAGGACAAGCATTACTAGCAGCAAAGGCAGGAGCAACTTATGTGTCACCATTTATAGGACGTTTGGATGACATCTCGACCGATGGACTAAATCTCATTGCCGAAATTAGAATGATTTACGATAATTATGGCTTTGAGACTGAAATACTTGCAGCATCAGTGCGTCATACCATGCATATTATAGATTGCGCTAAGCTAGGTGCCGATGTCATGACGGGACCTTTAAGTTCTATTACAGGATTATTAAAACATCCACTAACAGATATAGGCTTGGAGAAATTCTTGGCAGATTACAAGAAAGGTAATTAATACCTTTTCCGAAGTAAAAATTATGAAGACATAAAAAAACTCCTGATAAATTATCATTCAGGAGTTTTATATACAATTTGTAAACTGTGTTTGTTTTAATTAGACGCTAAGACCGATTCAATCTGCGTACCAATATCATTACTGAATAAGTCTGCATTCGCTTTAATGATCTTACCATTTTCGTCAACAATGATAACTTTTTGAGAATAGGCAATGGCGAACGTCTTAATAGCCTCATTTGAATTTTTAAAAATATACTCATTCTGCGTCGGGTACTTTAAAAATTTGAGCGTTTCTTTCCAAGTCTCTGTATCCATATCATTCACATTGATCGCAATAAAGTTCATATGTGGATACTGCGCTTTTAAACTTTTCATCATAAAATGATTGTTTCTATAACTCATTTTAAAATTTGAAGACCAACAATATATAACGGTCGGTTCTTTTATGACCGATTGCAAGTCAACGGTATTGTTGTTGAAGTCAATAATTTTAATGGCAGGTATTTTATTTCCAGGAAATAAGTTTATGGTAGAAGCCACCAAACCCGTGAGATAACTATTATTGGCTTTGTCTGAACTTTTTTCTAAGTAAGCCTCTAGCATGCTTTTAGATTTTTCAGCATTGCTACTATTAAAAATAAACTCACGAGTGACATACATGAGTACGTAATTTTTTATCATCTCATTTTCGATAGTCTCGTCAATCAAGCGCAACTTGTCAAGATTGTAATCTAAGGCATGTCTATCAAACTTGTGATGTGAACCGTCTTCATAGTAGTTTTGAAGTGCTATATTTTGAAAATGCCAAAGCATAAAACGATTGTAAGCGTATAATCGACTTAAAGATTCGTCGTTAAAATCAATATTGGACCTAAAACTATAGAAGTCTACTGGCAAATCCTTAACATGGATCAACTTATTGTTTCCGAAGTAACCAAAAGGATACATCTCTTTATAAGTATAGTAACTGTAATCAATGCCAGCTGAAGCAATTTTTTTGAAAAGCTCAGAGGTCTCGTGAGTCGTAATAAATTGATCTAAGTTTTCAATTTTCTGTTTCCTTATACTTGTGATTACCTTTTCAAACTGTTCGGGCTCTAGATGTTGTTTGTTAGAAAACTTTTTACTTTCTACCTCATCATTAAGATAGGCTTTTATTAAAAAGTTATTTTTAATAGAGCCTCTACCCGTGTAGACCAAGGATTCATCAAAATCATTCGTATTTAATCTAAATAAGATACTATCGTTGGGTTCGATAAGAATACTTTGATATTCGCCACCATGGGTAAATGAATATAAACCTGGATTCAAATCCTCAATTTTATGAAGGAAACGATTGTTTTTATCAAGAAAAATGGTATCCCTTTCTGTCTCATTTGAAAAGAATGTAATATAGTTGTTATTAGGATTAATGATTTCGCCCCCAAAATAAGCTCCGTCCTCTAATTTTGAATTAGAAGCACAACTCGCAAGGAGAAACATCATCAATAATGTAACAGTATAGAATTTCATTGTTTTAATAGCAGCCCAATTTGTTAGAACAAAAATAAAGGTTGATGTGAGTAAGTCTTGTTAATACGCTGTTAAATGTTGATTTCACTACACATATGAACAAAATGAGACCTTAAAATTAACGCAGTTTCGTTTCTCAAAATCATCATATTTTTATACTTTTGCAGCCTGAAACTAAGGGCATCAGTTTTTCTTCGGAAATTTGAACACGTCCAACACTATAAATTAAATACAGACAGCATGTTATCAGTATCAAATCTATCGGTACAATTCGGAAAAAGAGTGCTTTTTGATGAAGTGAATACCACTTTTAATAATGGAAATTGCTACGGAATTATTGGAGCTAACGGAGCAGGAAAATCTACATTTTTAAAGATTATCGCTGGAAAGCAAGATCCAACCTCGGGAAGTGTTCATCTTGAGCCAACCAAGCGCATGTCTGTTTTGGAGCAAGATCACAACCTTTATGACGAACATACGGTTTTAGAAACCATAATCATGGGAAACAAACCACTGTATAAACTCAAGTCTGAAATCGATGCGCTCTACGCCGATTATACCGATGAGAATGCCGATAAGATTGGTGAACTTCAAGTAGAGTTTGAAGAAATGAATGGTTGGAATGCCGATAGTGATGCTGCAGCCATGTTGTCTAATTTGGGGATTAAAGAAGAGTTTCATTATACCTTAATGAAAGATTTAGATGGTAAGCAAAAAGTGCGAGTGCTTTTAGCGCAAGCCTTATTTGGAAATCCAGACGTACTTATTATGGATGAGCCAACAAATGATCTTGATTATGAAACTATTTCTTGGTTGGAAAACTTTTTGGCCAACTACGAGAACTGTGTGATCGTTGTATCTCACGACAGACACTTTTTAGATGCGGTTTGTACGCATATCTCTGATATTGACTTCGGAAAAATTAATCATTTTTCAGGAAATTACACATTTTGGTATGAGTCTTCTCAATTAGCAGCAAGACAACATGCACAACAAAATAAGAAAGCAGAAGAGAAGAAAAAGGAATTAGAGGAATTTATCAGACGATTTTCTGCCAATGTTGCCAAATCTAAACAAGCAACCAGTAGAAAGAAAATGATTGAAAAATTGAATATTGGTGATATCAAACGTTCAAGCCGAAGGTATCCTGCCATTATATTTGAACGTGACCGTGAAGCTGGAGATCAAATTTTGAATATTGAGGGTTTAGCCGCCTCGATTGAAGACGATATCTTATTTAGTAATATTGACCTCAATCTAAATAAAGGGGAGAAGGTTGTTTTTTACTCTAAAGATTCTAGAGCAACCACTGCTTTTTATCAAATTATAAATGGGAAGGAAAAGCAAGATGCTGGAAAATTCTCATGGGGAGTTACCACCACGCAATCGTATTTGCCTTTGGATAATAGTGAATACTTTGACAATAATCTTACATTGGTCGATTGGTTGCGTCAATGGGCAACGACCGAAGAAGAACGTGAAGAGGTTTATATACGCGGATTTTTAGGTAAGATGATTTTTAGCGGTGAAGAAGCATTAAAAACATCTAATGTGCTATCTGGAGGAGAGAAAGTGCGTTGTATGTTAAGTCGCATGATGATGGTGAGAGCTAATGTATTGATGTTGGACGAGCCTACAAATCATTTGGATTTAGAGAGTATTACGGCTTTTAATAATTCACTTAAAAACTTTAAGGGTACTGTTATGTTTACAACCCACGATCATGAATTTGCTCAAACCTTGGCAAATCGAGTGATCGAATTAACGCCTAATGGCGTTATTGATCGTTATATGACCTTTGATGATTATATGAACGATAAAAAAATCAAAGAGTTGCGAGAAAAAATGTATGCTGTCACGGCATAATACTAGTATTACGATATCGTTGTTTGGTCTCATTCTGTTTGTGAAGCCAGATCATCATTGACGCTCGCAATAATTTTTTTGGCCTGTTCTAATTCATCGTTACTGACGTACAGTTCTTGGTAACCTTGGATGGAAGCCCCAAATCCTGCAAGTCTGCCAGATTCTGATTCATCTTTAATTACGGCGTTGATTCCAGCGCTATTCAAACGGTCCATCGCTAGTTGCACAATAATAAAACTTCCCGAATATATTTTGGTATAATTTGTATCAGACATATTAAGATTTTTTCTGAACCTCATTTGAGTTCAACGTTAACGATGAAATTTACAAAAAATAATACATATATAAAGTTGTAAACAAACACTATGTTTTTAGTGTTCTATTTCTTTTGAGTATTTTCTGATAATAATTATTTAAGATACCATATTGTTTTAGATTCTTATCTTGTAGTTAATAGATTGTTAAACTGTCTCTATCAAAAAACCGTAAGAATAATTTGAGCGTATCTATTATATAACATTACTAATAACATTAAAACAAAGCTTCTATGAAAACATCAAACGGAATATCAAAATTGTTAAGTCTAGCCTTGGTCGCCGGAGTTATGCTAGTAAGTCAAATTTCATTTGGACAAGATACAAAAACAGGAAAGAGGGACATGAAGGATAAAATGTCCATGAAGGCGAGTAAGGTTATGAAAACTGATTCTGAACCTGTAATGGTCGGTGGCGCAAAAATGTACCCGACTCGTAACATCATTGAAAACGCAATTAATTCTAAAGATCACACAACGCTGGTAGCCGCAGTTAAAGCAGCTGGACTTGTTAAAACATTATCAAGTGAAGGACCATTTACGGTATTTGCACCAACAAATAAAGCTTTTGAATCTTTACCAGCAGGTACTGTTGAAACATTGTTAATGGAAGAAAACAAGAAACAATTACAGAGTATTTTGACCTATCACGTTGTTGCAGGAAAAATCGGTGCTAATGATTTAGCCAAGCTTATCAAGGACAATGATGGTAAGGCATCCATCAAAACAGTGTCTGGTGGAACATTAATGGCATGGGAGAAGGATGGTGCAATTTATATTTCAGATGAAAACGGGAATAGATCAAAAGTGACCATTGCAGATGTGTTTCAATCTAACGGTGTCATTCATGTTGTGGATACCGTAGTATTACCGAAATCATAAGTTTCGATAAATAATCAAAGTGAATACAATATTTATTTTTAAAAGTCCCGTTACAGTATAAGTAGCGGGATTTTTGAATGAAGCATATTGCTGTATGTGAATAAAATATATCTCGGGATAAGTGTTAAATAATATAAAAGGTGAACTCAAACTGTTTAACTAATTTCTATATTTGTTAAACAGTAAATTAAAAGATTATCGCTAGATAATATTTTGATTGATTTAGTTAGGTTGTTAGAAAGCCATATTCGATAAGAATATGGCTTTTTTAATTGTCGGTTATTTTTTGAGTTGATCTATTGATAAGTTCTGTCAATTTTATCATGTGTTAATAAGATAAAGTAATATTATAAACTAATATGATATTTATTTAACTTTAAACTTATAAAATCTTCAAAAATATATCAACATGGAAAATAATGCTAATCCACATTCCAACGGAAATGTATGGGAAATAAATGATTCAGATGCAAGTCAATGTCCGTTTTTAAGCGGAACACAAAAGAAAACTGCTGGAGGGGGAACCAAAAATAGAGATTGGTGGCCAAATGAAATCAAATTAAACATCTTACGCCAAAATGGAACGCCATCAAGTCCGATGGAGGCTGATTTCGATTACGCAAAAGCATTTAACAGTATAGATTACATGGCACTTAAGCAAGATGTTATTGACCTGATGACAGATTCTCAAGATTGGTGGCCGGCAGATTATGGTCATTACGGTGGTTTTATGATAAGAATGGCTTGGCATAGTGCAGGTACCTATCGTGTAGGTGATGGTAGAGGAGGAGCAAGTTCTGGTTCACAGCGTTTTGCGCCATTAAACAGTTGGCCAGATAATGGTAATTTAGACAAGGCACGATTGTTATTGTGGCCAATTAAAAAGAAATACGGTAACAAAATTTCTTGGGCAGACTTAATGATTCTTGCAGGAAACTGCGCTTTGGAGTCTATGGGCTTTCCAACATTTGGATTTGCAGGTGGTCGCGAAGACGTTTGGGAACCAGAACAAGATATTTATTGGGGTAGTGAGACGGGTTGGTTAGATAATGATGAACGTTATGACACTGGTGATGGCGAGTTAGAGGGGCACTTAGGAGCAGTACATATGGGATTGATTTACGTAAATCCAGAAGGTCCAAACGGTGTTCCAGATCCGTTGAAGTCTGCTCACGACATTAAGATCACGTTTGGCCGTATGGCGATGAATAATGAAGAAACCGTGGCATTGATTGCTGGCGGACATACCTTCGGAAAAGCACATGGCGCAGCAGATCCAAATAAGCACGTTGGGATTGAACCACACGGAGCTTCTATAGAGGAAATGAGTTCTGGATGGAAAAATAATTTTAAGTCAGGAGTTCTAGATGATGCCATTACCAGTGGTTTGGAAGGCTCTTGGACACCAAATCCAACGCGTTGGGATGATCAATATTTTGATGTATTGCTTAATTATGATTGGGAATTGACGAAAAGTCCAGCAGGTGCGCATCAATGGCAGCCTACACAAAGTTCAAATGCAAAAATGGCGCCTAAAGCTGGCGATCCAGATGCAAGACAATCTATAATGATGTCAACCGCAGATATGGCCTTGAAAATGGATCCAGAATATCTTAAGATTTCAAAACGTTTTCATCAGGATCACAAAGCCTTTGAAGACGCTTTTGCGAGAGCATGGTACAAATTGACGCATCGTGATATGGGACCTATCCATCGATATTTAGGACCAGAAGTGCCTAAAGAGGAACTATTATGGCAGGATCCTATTCCTACTGTAGACTACACCTTGTCAGAAAAGGATATTTCAGCATTGAAAAAAATGGTATTAGCCTCAGGTTTATCAATATCACAAATCGTAAGAACGGCTTGGGCGTCTGCTTCAACCTATAGAGATTCAGACAAGCGAGGAGGAGCAAATGGTGCACGTATCCGTTTGGAGCCACAACGTCATTGGGAAGTGAATAACCCAGCCGATCTGCAAAAGGTTTTAAAGGTTTATGAAGGCATACAAAAAGAATTTAGCGGGACCATTTCTATGGCCGATTTAATTGTCCTCGCTGGAAACGCAGGTATTGAAGAGGCTGCAAGTAAAGCTGGCCGAAAAGTAGATGTTCCATTTACGCAAGGTCGTGGTGATGCATCGCAGGAACAAACTGATCTAGAATCGTTTGGATATCTTGAGCCATTAGCTGATGGATTCAGAAATTATATGAGACGAGATGTACATGTTGCTGCGGAAGATTTAATGGTTGATCGTGCTAATTTAATGACGCTTTCAATTCCTGAGATGACAGTTTTAGTAGGCGGATTAAGAGTTCTTGGCGCTAATTATGATGGTTCAGATAATGGCGTATTTACTGAAAACGTAGGAAGCCTTACCAATGATTTTTTCGAAAATGTCCTTGACTTTGCTACCACGTGGAGTGCGACAAGTGAGGATGAGCGTTATTTTGAAGGACGAGATCGACGTACTGGTATCGTAAAGCACAAAGGCACTAGAGCCGATTTAATTTTTGGATCAAATACTGAATTAAGAGCGGTTTGCGAAGTGTACGGAGCCAATGATGGTGTTGACAAATTTGTAAAAGATTTTGTAGCTGCTTGGTCAAAAGTGATGAATTTAGATCGTTTCGATTTAGAATAATCTAAGAAGTTTAGTTGAAGAAGGACTGGATTTTTGTAGATTCAGTCTTTCTTTTATGTATGTAAAATAGTATGACTGAAACGGAATCATTTTTTGAAAACATTCGAACTGGTAATAATACGAAACTTGAAGCTCAGATAAAGTCAATGCCAAATTTGATAAATTCTAGAGATGCTCGCGGCTTTACACCCTTAATATATGCGTCATACTTTGACAATCAAATCGCCACAGCACTGCTCTTGACTTTTAATATTGATATAGACGCTAAAGATAGCACAGGAAATACAGCCCTTATTGGAGTATCTTTTAAAGGTAATGTAAAAATAGCAGAGACATTATTAGCAAATGGAGCTCATGTTAACGCGACTAATAATGTAGGAACCACAGCTTTAGTTTTCGCATCCATGTATAACCAAAAAGATGTTGTCGTTTTACTTCTGAAACATAATGCAGACCAGACCATTAGAGATCACCATGGAAAAACAGCTCTTGATTATGCCTTGGAAAAAGGATTTTCTAGTATTGCAGAGCTATTGCAGTAATTTGTATTTTAGGTGCTAGTTAAATGAAAAACCTCCTTAAAATTAAGGACACTTAATTATAAGGAGGTTTTATAATTAAAACTTAAAGTTACTTATCGATAGAGCCCAAAACACGTTTCATAAAAGTATTGAGCGCCTCTTTTTTAGGCGTCCCAGACTTGATCATCTTTTGAACTTCTAGCGCACCATACATGTTTGAAATAAGCTCACCTATGACGTCCAGTTCTTCATCCTTCAATGAAGGTACTTCAGTAAGGTTTTCAATGGTTTCTATTGTTTCAATAATAAAATCTTCGTCATTATCTTCGATAAATTGAGATAAATGTTTAATTACTGGTAATTTCATAATTATGATCTGCGAATGCAGGAAATTGTTTTAAAGTTAATTCTTGTACCTATCTTATGACCACTTCTACTGTATGGTGTTAAAAGAAATAAGATTGAGAACGCAATTAAATTTTACTTAACGTCTTCGACCAATTCTTTTAAAACCTCAAATTTATTAGTTTGGGTTTGATTGGAAAATTCACCATTTTTAAATGTTGCAAACGTTGGTAAGTTATCAACTGTGGCTAATTTTCGAGATTCAGGAAATTTTTCGGCATCAGCCATTATGAATGTAATATCTTCGTTTTCCGAAGCTAATTTTTTAAATTTCGGTTTCATGATCCTACAATTGCCGCACCAAGTGGCCGAATATTGTACAACTACTGTCTCGTTTTCCGAAATTAATTGTGCTAGATTATCTTGTTCTAATTCTTTGACCATTTTTTCTGAGTTTTAAATTAAAAAAATTCCAAATTTCATTTGCTAAAATGGTAATCATTTAGCAAATGAAATTTGGAATTTTGCTAGTGGATCCTTTAGTTTAAATGAGCTTTCAAGTACGCTGCAGTGCCTTTTGCATTGGCTTGCATCGCATCTTTACCTTCTTCCCAATTTGCAGGACAAACCTCACCTTTTTCTTGAACATGTGTTAAGGCATCAATAATTCTTAGATATTCATTAACATTTCTACCTAGCGGCATATTATTAACACTTTCATGTTGAATTGTTCCCTCTTCATCGATGATGTAGGTCGCTCTATACGTTACATTATCTCCTTCCACAGTATATAATTCTGTATCCTCATTATAAGTTGCTTCCGAAATATCTAAAATCCCGAGCGCTGATGCTAAGTTTCTATTAGAATCTGCTAGAATTGGGTAAGTTACACCCTCAATACCGCCATTATCCTTAGAGGTACTTAACCAAGCAAAATGTACCTCTGCAGTATCGCAAGACGCACCAATTACAAGCGTATTTCTTTTCTCAAACTCCCCTAGAGCAGCTTGAAAGGCATGTAATTCTGTTGGACATACGAAAGTGAAATCTTTTGGATACCAAAATAGTACTACTTTTTTATTATTGTTTTTTGCTTCTTCAAGAACGTTGAGTTTAAAAGTATCACCCATATCATTCATTGCATTCACATTTAAATCTGGAAATTTTTTTCCTACTAGAGCCATATTTTTTTATGTTATCAATTAATATTTGCAACAAAGATATGGGATACCATTGCTGATTATCATAGATGCTAATTATGATATATTATCTATTGATAGCCTAAAAAAATAGCTTTAAAAGAAAGGCTTATTATTTGTCGAATATTTAATTACTAGGGTTGGAAATTGCGAACTGTTTAAAATTGCATGATAAAAGGTACATAATTCTACCTATCGTTTTTGAAGTTCTTTTATTTTTATACGAAATGCTGCGAACAATAAGGTTGTAAACGGACTTAACCAATTAAATATGGCATAAAAAAAGTATTCACCGACGCCAACTCCTAAAACACCCGATTGATAGGCTCCACAGGTATTCCAAGGAATTAAAACGGAAGTAACCGTACCTGAGTCTTCTAATGTTCTGCTGAGGTTCTCAGGTGCTAAACCTCGATCTTCATAAGCCTGTTTGAACATTTTTCCAGGAATAACAATAGCAAGATATTGATCTGATGCAATTATATTAAGCCCTAAGCAACTTGCAACGGTGCTTGCAAAGAGTCCGAACATGGTCGTTGCAACCGATAATAAAGCCTTCGTAATTTTGGAAAGCGCTCCAATGCCGTCCATAATACCACCAAATACCATAGCGCAAATTATTAAATATATGGTCCATAACATCCCATTCATTCCGCCTGCGGTAAAAAGATCGTTGAGGTTTTCATTATCTGTGACAATTGCCGTGTCGGTAAGGATAGAATTAATTATAGCAAGCGGTTTGGAATTGGATAATGTTTGTAAAATATCAGCTTGAAACACCACAGCAAAAACACAAGCTAACAGTACACCCGAGCCCAAAGCAATCAATGGCTTTGTTTTAAAAAGTATGAGAATAATGACCGCTGCAGGTACAATAAAAAGCCATGGAGAAATATAAAATGTTTGCTCAATCGTAGCTAAAAAGTCACTAATGTCTGCATTGCCCGTGGTTTCAATGGACGCACTAATAATGCCGAAGACCACTAATGTTACGATTATAGTAGGTACTGTCGTAAACGCCATATATTTGATGTGGGTAAATAAATCGGTTCCAGCCATGGCAGGTGCAAGATTAGTCGTATCACTTAGTGGAGACATTTTATCTCCAAAATATGCGCCTGAAATCACTGCGCCAGCAATCATTCCGGGATTTATGCCCAAAGCAGTCCCTATGCCAACTAAAGCAATTCCCACGGTAGCCGAAGTTGTCCATGAACTTCCAGTGGCGATAGAGATCACTGCGGCAATAATGACTGAAGCCGGTAAAAATATCTCTGGGCTTAAAACTTGCAGTCCGTAGTAGACCATGGCAGGAATGACACCGCTTATAAGCCAAGTACCAGCTAAAGCACCAACTAGCAGTAAGATTATAATGGGTACAAAAACACTTCTAAGATTTTCCCAAACCTCGGTAATCATTACTTTAAAGGGTACTTTATTATAAATGCCAACAATTGCAGCCACTGCGCCACCAATTAAAAGAATGATTTGATTGGTATAGGCTCCAAACCATTCTTGACCTTCGATAAAGAAAATATTATAGGCTAAAAGACTCATTAACAAGATTACTGGTATTAGCGCTTCTACAAAACTAAGCGCCTTGTTTTCTACAATATTTTGGTCTTCAGCATCAAAGTCTGAAAGGTGGTTGTCTTCGCTCATAATTATTAGGTAGGTATTACGTCTTGTAATGTTACAAATTTGCGAAGCGATTTGCAAATGTCTTGATCAGTCCCTATCAATAAATGTAATTGTGCAAAACGATGATGTTCGTTTTAAAGAAATTATTTATTGATTTTTACAAGATATGATTGTAATTTCAGCAAAAAAGAGCACAACTTTTTATTATTTTCACAGTCTACTTGTTAAAATCACCTATACATTGGCTCACATTTATCGTTGTAGTTGGGTTTTATGATAATTGAGGCGCAGTATAAAGGCAATAGGAGTCGTATAAGTTGATCTACTTTAATACAATACTTGTATGTATGGTTTTTATGACTGGTAATTGTTTTTAGGAATAAGAAACAGGCTTATATTTAGGTTTAAAGTAATCCCTCTTTATTTATGAAAACATTTTTACAATTTCTAATATTTCTTTTGCTTGCCTTCCCTATGTTCTCGCAGGTTGGTATTGGTACGACCAACCCACAGGCAGCTTTAGATGTTACATCGTCAACTGACGGTTTACTCATACCGCGAATTGCTTTAAATTCGATTTCATCATCAGCGCCAATAATGACGCCATCGGAAGGAGAACTTGTTTTCAACACTGAGGTAGTCGGCGCATTAACTCCTGGGTTCTATTATTGGAGTATTGCTGGGGATACATGGGTTAGAATTGGGGATACTGTAACACCGCCACCACCGCCACCATCTTTCGGAGCTTGGCTATTAGGTGGCAATGCTGCCGATGCTTCTAATTTTTTGGGCACTACTAATAATGTAGATTTATTATTTAGAAGATTTAATATGTCCGCAGGGAGAATAGGGTTTAGTAATACTGCTTTTGGTCTAGGATCATTGACTAATGTAACTTCTGGTTCTGATAATGTCGCAATAGGATCTAATGCGCTGAAAGACCTTACAACACAAAGACAAAATACAGCGATAGGTTTTACAGCTTTAGAAAAAAACTTAGGTGAGTGGAATACGGCAGTGGGATATCAAGCTCTAAGGAGCATAAGCAGCGCATCTGCCCAACTTAATGTTGCAGTTGGCTTTCAGTCTATGGATTTTGCTTCTGGTACTGCTAATAGTAATGTGGCTATAGGTTCAGGAGCTTTGAGATTTGTAACTGGTAATTTTAATGTCGCATTGGGTCCTACGGCGGGATCAAATATTAATGGCGGCAGTAATAATATCGCTATTGGTAATAATGCCGCGGTAGCCACGGCAGGAGGCTCAAACCAAGTTCAAATGGGAACTGGTATTGGTTTCGCTAGAATAGACGTTGCATGGAATACGACATCAGACAGACGATTTAAATCTAATATTAAAGACTCTGAATTAGGTCTAGATTTTATAAAAAAATTGAGACCTGTATCTTACACTAGGAAAAATGATGTTAATAACAAAACGGAATATGGTTTTATTGCACAAGAACTAGAACAATCATTTATAAAAGCAAATGATGCCAATAATGGCATTATCCACATAGATGATCAAGGTAAATACTCAGTGCGTTACAATGATTTTATACCAATGACAATTAAGGCCGTCCAGGAGCAACAACAATTGATTGAAAAGTTGCAAGCCGACAATGAGAGGCTAAAGTTAATGAATGAAGCGATCTTAAAGCGTTTAGAAGTACTAGAAAATAAATGATATAATATTTTGAGTAGTAAAAAAGTGGTATTGAAAAAATTCCTGTAAAAAACCAATTTACTACGATGCTTTGGAAATTGCATTCTTCATGTGACGGGTTACTTCATGTTATAAGAAAACCTTATTATACATCACGGCAAATCACTTAGTCAACGATTTAGAAAATAGAAACTTTCTTCTTTTTTTATTAGGCTCAAAAAATGATCATCTTTCCCTATATCACAACTATTGACTTATTAATAGACGACAGTAAAACTTTAATAAATGGGATTACTGGTAATATTAGATACAAAATTCAAGACTATTAAGCCATTGTAGAGTATAGCTCCTTTTTTAATCAATTGAGGTTTAGATCCACTTATCTATTTTATAACTATCTTTTTTGATGTAGATTGCTCATTATCATAAATGTTGATAATATATAATCCAGCATGCAAACTAGAGATGTCTATTAAATTCAAATTAATCTGCTCTTTCAAGTCTTCACGTAGCAATAATTTACCTTGGATATCATAGATCTCCGCTTGTGATTTACTCGATACTCTACCTTCTATTGTGAGCTGTGTAGAAGCATCATTTACGTAAATTTGTAAATTGTTAGTTAAGATATTGTCTGTAGAATTTAACGTGCTACTGCTTGTATGTAGATAAAAGCGGCCAGTTCCATTTAATGGTGCATCGAGCGTAATGTTAAATTGAGAGTTAGAATCTAATAACGTAAATGTATTCATATCTCTATCTTCAAGATATAGATTAATTCCAAAAGGAATATTTAAAACGCTTGCCGAAATACTTATTTCGGTGTTTGAAGCCGCATTAATACCTATAGGAACTATAAGATTGTCATAATTATTATTTGGTAGTGACTGTACGCCCATATCTGTTCCAACTCCATCCGTGATTAGGTGTGTGTAAATTGAAAACGGATCTGAAAATGCCCGAAACATAGGGCCATCATAACCATTATCAAAACCAGTCGTTGCACCATCCAAATAATAAATTCTACATTCCCTCGTGTTTAAGCCATTAGTAAGCGTAAGCCGTACTTCGGTATTATTAGATGTTCTCAAAAAAGAATCTACATTTTCGTGACTTTGAAAGGCTTCATTTATGGTAACATTACCAGATGATCCATTTGACTGAACAAAAAAACCTTGTCCTGGTGCTAATTTAAAATCGTCTGCTGTTACATAAACTACGTAACTACTTGTAGATGCGTCCCAAACCCAGATGGTTTCTGTGGCTAGCGATGCTGAATTTACGCTGAGCATTGCGTTTGTGTCAATAAATGATGGATATGGATTGCCTAACAAATTATAGCCGCTACCTGTTGAATCAAGAGGTATGGTCTCATTATCAACATTCATAGTGCCTGTGAATGAAATCGCTCCTGAAGGATTGAGCAGATTTACAATATATCCTTTTCCACTTATAAAATTTGTTTCAAAAGTGTTCATATCTTCATAACAAACCCAATTATTAAGTCCAGTTTCAAATGCACAGAAACTACTAAAAGTACCTTGTGATTCGAGCGCAAGACTTGTAACAAAAGCATCTATATTTTGACCCTCTACTGGACTTGCAATATAATGCCAGTTGGACGTGCTTAAATTTCTCCTGTAGGTCAATGCTCCAGAGACTGTTGAGTTTGCGATAAAGGATCCACCCGATTCTATGGTGATATCAGAAACTGTCACTGGACCTGTTGACGTAGGAGAGTTAGCAGCACTGGGTATATTTGCGGGAGTTGTAATAGAGGGTAGACCATTGTCCCAATTTGCAGCATCAAACCAATCGGTATTGATACTGCCTGTCCAATTTGTCACACCAGCAGGTGCTGGAATTCCAGGACCTTGGATAATATCAACATAGGTGGTAACTCCAGTAATTGGATTATTAAAATTAGAAATACCGATATTCCAATGAGGGAAGAAAAATAATTTCCCATAATTGTTGGCGGTGGGAATATTTCCGACTTGTGCTATGTTATTAAAATTAAAATTAAGTGTTTCCCAACCTGTGCCGCCATGAGCTGCCTCAGCGGTCGTTGTTGGTGCATTAGCGCTAGTGTTTTGTGCTATACCCAGCATGATATCACGAGCAACAGTGGAATAATAATCCACAGCTACTACCTTATCTGTGGTTGACATATCCAACAAATCATTTTGTAAAACTAATTCTGCCTGTTGCCAAGGTTGGCCAGATGAATCTGTGATTATTCTCAATGTACCAGCACGACTTGTTTCAACTATGGCAACAGAACCTGGACCATTAGCAAAACCGATTGTTGGAGCTACGCCATCAAAATCCTCCAATAAAACTTGAGAAAAGCAAAACGAAGTAACCAAAAAACATAAAATAAATGTAATTTTTTTCATAACAATTGCGACTTTTTTTATCAATCTTCAAGATAAAGAAAAACGCATACAATTTGTATTATGATTATTTTTCTTACCCATACAAAAACTATACGTTTTGCATTTGGTTGTGTTTTATTATGCTTTCAGTGTTTTTACCGTCATATAATGACATAAGTAGGGTTTGGAGTTTTTTCTCCTGATGTTATTTTTTAGAGAGAAATTAGTCCTCGAATGACCAGATTAATCCTATTCCGTAATTTTCAATTCCATCATACAATCACGCATCATGTGATAGGTACGCTCAATATCAGCATCTAAACCAATAGAAAACCGGATTAGGCCATCACTCAATCCCATCGCTTTTTGTTCTTCTTCTGGAATTTCCGAAGACGTCGAACTTCCCGGAGCCGAAAACAGAGTTTTGTAAAAACCAAGACTCACGGCGAGATAACCGAGATTTTTTGCCTGCATCATTTCCATGAGTTCATTGGCTTTATCCAAACTACCAACATCGATAGTGAGCATACCGCCAAAGCCATATTTTTCATTCATCATCGATTTGAATAAGGCATATGATGAATGAGACTGTAATCCTGGGTATACTGTCTTCAAACCATCTTGCTCAAATTTTTCGGCTAAATAAAAAGCATTTAAACTATGCTGTTGGATACGAATATGAAGCGTTCTTAAATTTTTTAAGACTGAAGCGGCTCGTAAACTATCCATAGTAGATCCTAAGAGCATCGAAGCGCCATCATTCACATTTCTTAAGTCATTGATAAATTCTTGCGTGCCACAAACCACTCCGCCCACAGTATCACTGGATCCGTTTATAAATTTGGTTAAACTATGAATCACGATATCGGCGCCTAATTTTGCGGGAGAAATCGATAATGGTGAAAACGTATTGTCGACCACTAATTTTAGATTATGTCGCTTTGCAATTTCTGCTAGTCCGCGAATATCGGCAACTTCCAATAGCGGATTGCTAACCGATTCACAATATAACACTTTGGTGTTTTTTGTAATGGCTGCTTCAACACTATCCAGCTTTGTAATATCGACGAATGACGTATGAAGTTGAAATCGTGGCGTGAAATTTTTAAGAAAGGCATAGGTTCCGCCATAAATCGTTCTGCTCGAGACAATATGATCGCCAGCACTGCATAATTGCATCAAAACAGGCGTAATTGCTCCCATACCAGAGGCAGAAACGTTGGCGGTTTCTGTACCTTCCATAGCTGCAAGCGCTTCACCTAAATAAAGATTGGACGGCGACGAATGTCTAGAATAAAGATAACAACCGTCTGCATTACCTTCAAACGTGTCGAACATAGTTTTTGCTGAAATAAACGTATAAGTCGATGAATCTGATATTGAAGGATTAACGCCTCCAAATTCTCCAAAGTATTGTAAATCTTGTATGTTATTAGCGGGTTTAAAAGTCATATCGTTTAGAGTTTAAAATTTTTGAATGGACAGTTGTTCTGGTGGCTTTAGCTTACCGATAATTATTAGTAATTGTTATCAAATATCAATGATATTAGATTAATAATCAATAGTAAGTGTTATATTTAGTTTATTAAACTAGAATTTTAATAATAAATAGGTAATTTTATCATCATTAGAGAAATTTAAACACTCATCCCGAAAATATTTCAAAATGACACAGCTCGATACTATTGATAAAACGTTAATCAATCTTCTACAAGAAGACAGTAAACAAACTAATAAGGAACTATCTAATAAATTGAATCTTTCGGTCACAGCAGTTTATGAGCGCATCAAAAAATTAGAGCGCAATGAGATCATCTCAAAATATGTTGCTCTTATCAATAAAAAGACCGTAGATAAAGGTTTTGTTGCGTTTTGTAGTATTAAATTATTGCAGCATACCAAACAGTGCGTGGTAGATTTTGAAAAAGACGTTTCTAAATTAGAAGAGGTTCTAGAATGTTATCATATAAGTGGAGAGTATGATTATTTGCTCAAAGTCTTGGTTTGTGACATGGAAGAATTTAGGGAATTCATGGTCAAAAAGTTAACCACTATTAATCATATTGGCAGCACGCACAGCGCGTTTATGATCAACGAAGTTAAGCACACGACAGCGATGTACATTTAAAGTGAAATCACTACATTTAAACATGCAATCAACGGTTTACAAACTCACCGAATTTTTTATCATTTTTATCGCAGTTCCTGTTAGTTTTGCAATTGCTTATCCAATTTGGATCAAGATGATGATTGGAACAATCGGGTTTATTTATGTTGTATTCGTCCTATTTCGTATTGAAAAAAGTGTGTTCAAGATCTCACCAAATATATCATGGAAACCTTTTTTGAAGAATACGTTCTATCAACTAATAGTCATCACAGTTCTTACCATTATCTATATGTATGCTGTTGACAGGTCCAATCTTTTTGTTGTACTTATAAACAAGCCCTTACAATGGTTAATACTGCTTTTTGTGTATAGTTTATTTTCCGTTTACCCGCAAGAACTTATTTATCGTACGTTCTTTTTCCAGCGTTATCAATCGCTTATAAAAAGCAAGCGTCTCATCATATTAATAAATGCGACGGTGTTTTCCTTGGCGCATTTATTCTTCGGAAATGTCCTAGTTATGGGCTTTACCTTCATTGGAGGCCTTCTTTTTGCGCTAACATTTCTTAAAACAAGATCCACATTTTTAGTGTCTATAGAACACGCTATTTATGGATGTTGGTTATTTACCGTTGGCATGGGAGCGATGCTTGGTTTTCCTTCGTAATTATTTCCGAAGAAAAAAGAGAAAAGCAACCCTTTTATGTTATTTTGCGTCTTTATAGTATACACCTTTTCTAAACTATTGATTAGATGAAAAAAGTTATTTTAGCCTTTTGTGTTTTAGTGGTATTGGTCTCATGTGCTAGTGTTGATAAACATAACTTGCAAGTCACCAAATCACATCCCGTAGAGGATTTGCACGAAGATGTTGACAAAGCATACACGCAATTAAAACGTCATCATCCGCGATTATATCAGTTTGTTTCAAAAGAAACGTTAGATTTTAAGTTTGATAGTCTAAAAAGGGCCATCAAAGTGCCAATGGATAGTCGTGCTTTTTATAAACAGTTAGCTGCAGTGACCAAATATGTTGGTCAAGGCCATATGTCTGTTTCTCCACCAAGTGTCGAACTCAACAAAGCCAAACGACAACAGATTCGAAAAACGCGATTTGATATAAATTACATTGACACAGAATATTTAGACGATAAATTGATTATTGCAGATGCTGTGGGTCAGGATACTGTTTTGATAAATGCTGAAATTTTAAAGATCGAAAACGAATCAAGTCAAGATTTAATCGAGACTTATAAACGTTTGATCGCTTCAGACGGATATAATACGACCTTTCACAATCGTGTGGTCGGCAATCGATTTTTACGCTATTATGCATACGATAAGGGTCGGTTTGATAGCATTACATTGACGCTTCGAAATGCAGATTCAACCTTTGTTAAACAGTATAAAAGGCGTCCGTTAAAAGATAGTATTCAGGTCAAAAAAGATTCAATAAAAAGGGATTCTATTAAACTTGTAAACGAAGTAAAACCGAAACTCACAAAAGCCGAACGAAAGGCTAAAAAATTAGAGCGAAAGGCGAAGCAAAAATATAACAGTAAATATGGTTTTGTACCCACACCACATATGCCAGAGGTTAAGAATTATACCCGAAACTTGACTTTTGTTGGAAGGGATAGTACTGTTGCGTTGATAAAGATCAAAGAATTTCAAAATGGAAACTACGAAGGTTTTTATGACGATACCTTTGCGACCTTAGATTCCTTGCAAACGAAAAACCTGATCATAGATTTAAGAAATAACTTTGGAGGACGGCTTAATGAAATTGACTATTTCTATTCCTATCTCACCAATGAGAATTATACATTTATCAATAAAAGTGAAATTAATGGGAGATTTCCAATTCTTAAAAGTGTCATGACCAACTCAAATCCTTTGGCTCTCAAACTTGTCGCTGGCTTAATGGCTCCTGGTTTGGCTGTTGCCGATTTAATTAGTGTAAGTAAAAAAGATGGTCAACTGTATCGCAGATTTAAGCCCGCAAAAGAGCAAGAGCCTAAACCCTTAAATTTTAAAGGAAAACTTTATGTGATTATTAACGGCAACTCTTTTTCGGCATCGTCTATATTATCAACCCAATTAAAAGGTAGCCAACGCGCAATCTTTGTTGGAGAAGAGACAGGTGGTGCTTATAATGGCACCGTGGCAGGATTATTTAAGATCTATGAATTGCCCAATACAAAAGTACAATTGAGAATAGGTTTGGCGCAAGTCGATTCTCAATACAAAACCGATATTGACGGTTATGGCGTAAAGCCAGATGTTGAGATCATACCAACCTACCAAGATCGACTTGATGATATTGATCCAGAATTAGAATGGATTTTGAGAGCTATAGAATCTAAAAATTGAAACCACACCGCACCTTATTATAGGTTTTAAAAATTCGTAAATCTTTAATCTAAATTGTATTTTTGTATTACGATTGTCATAGTTATGGGAATCATGTATTAAAAAAAACGATAAAATTTATTTTTATGAAATCATACGATGTAGCAGTAATAGGGTCTGGTCCTGGAGGATATGTAGCAGCAATTCGTTGCTCACAATTAGGCATGAAAACAGCCATTATTGAAAAATATTCGACTTTAGGTGGTACTTGCCTCAATGTTGGTTGTATTCCCAGTAAAGCATTATTGGCTTCGTCCCATCATTATGAAGAAGCAACGAAGCATTTTGAAGATCATGGCATTGATATTCCTGGTGAGATCAAAGTGAATCTTGAAAAAATGATCGGTCGTAAACAAGCCGTCGTAGATCAAACTACTGGTGGTATTGATTTCTTGATGAAGAAAAATGATATCGACGTCTATGAAGGCTTAGGCAGTTTTAAAGATACTACACATATTAAAATTGAAGGAAAAGATGCTGGTGAGATTGAAGCAAAACAGATCATCATTGCAACCGGCTCAAAACCCTCAAACTTACCATTCATTACCTTAGATAAAGAACGCGTCATCACATCTACCGAAGCGCTAAAACTTAAGGAAATCCCCAAACACATGATGGTGATTGGAGGAGGCGTCATAGGTCTAGAATTAGGTCAGGTGTACAGACGATTAGGAGCCGAGGTAACCGTAATTGAATATATGGATCGCATCTTACCTACAATGGATGCTGCTTTGTCTAAAGAATTAAATAAAGTTTTCAAAAAAGCCAAGTTTAACATGATGATGTCCCATAAGGTGCAATCGGTAGAACGCAAAGGTGATGAGGTGCTTATAAAAGCTGAAAACAAAAAAGGGGAAACTGTTGAGGTTAAAGGTGATTATTGTTTAGTATCTGTAGGGCGTCGACCTTATACCGATGGCTTAAATCTTGAAGCTGCTGGCGTTAAAATGAATGATAAAGGACAAATTGAGACCAACGCACATTTGCAAACCAATGTTAACAACATATATGCCATTGGTGATGTTGTTAAAGGCGCGATGTTAGCGCATAAAGCTGAAGAGGAAGGTGTTTTTGTTGCTGAAACTTTAGCGGGTCAAAAGCCACATATCAACTACAATTTAATTCCTGGCGTTGTGTATACATGGCCAGAGGTTGCTGCTGTTGGTAAAACGGAAGAAGAACTGAAAGACGCCGGAATCGAGTACAAAGCTGGACAGTTTCCGTTTAGAGCTTTAGGTAGAGCGCGCGCAGGTGGTGATCTAGATGGTTTTGTGAAAATTTTAGCCGATAAAACGACCGACGAGGTTTTAGGGATTCACATGATTGGCGCACGTTGTGCCGATTTAATCGCTGAAGCCGTAGTCGCTATGGAATACAGAGCGTCTGCCGAAGATATTTCAAGAATGTCACACGCGCATCCAACTTATGCAGAAGCCATGAAAGAAGCCGCATTGGCCGCTACCGAAGATAGAGCCTTGCACGTGTAATCCATTACTGAGAAGGTAGGAACCTCATCATACAAAAGGCGAACTGTAATAAGTTCGCTTTTTTTATTTCGAATTTTATTAAGAGTGTCAATCACAAATCAAAAGAAACTACGAATTCTATAAGTTTTTTATACATTAAACATACATAAATCATTAATCCATGGAGCAATTAACACTAACTACACCTGCCTTACTGTTTTCGGCAATTTCATTGATTATGCTAGCCTACACCAATCGGTTTTTGGCCTATGCCGCGGTTATTAGAAACTTGCACGATAAGTACCTCGAAAAACAAGATGATACCTTGATTGAGCAAATAAAGAATTTAAAACTAAGACTTAACTTAACACGTTGGATGCAGATTTTTGGGATCGTGAGCTTATTGTTATGCGTGCTTACGATGTTTCTTATTTATATAGAGTATGCAATTTTAGCAGTTTGGATTTTTGGCATTGCCCTGCTCTTACTAATTTTGTCCTTGGCCTTGTTGGTAAGGGAAATTCAGATTTCAATTCGCGCCTTAAGTTTGCATTTAAGTGATATAGAAAGTCACCTTAGTAAAAAATAGGAGGTTATAATTCTTTTATTAAGTCATAAATACGCAGGCGTTGGCTATAATCATATTCATTAATATCACGCACAAAACAGTACGCGCTAATCTGGTCTCGTTTTACTTTAGCTGATAGCTCCTCAACTGTATATGGGCCAAATTCACGCGATCTTTCGATATAATAAAACTCATGGTCATGTATGAGACTTGTCACTTTTTGCTTGTACTTGTTTTTAAGAAAAGCCTGAACATCTGCCACCGAATTTAAATCTTCATTATAATTGGTCGTATTGATAAACAGCGCGAATTCAGTTTTATTTTGGTGGTTGAGTACTAATACGTCATCATCCTTAAAGTAAGCCTTGACGGTAATTAATCCGTCTTCGGTTTCAATAGAAAACACATTTTCAATGTTAATGGCCCAGGACGTTTTAATAACCGCATCCTTTCTTGAGATTTCTAAAATATCATCCTTTTTAAAAACATAGACTGCTTTCTTTTCTGAAATACCATTAACCAAAACCCATTCTTGATTGATAAAACGCTTAAGATAGTGACGTTTGTAATCAAAAGGCAATAGATTAGGGATAAGATCATGCAGATAATCGTTCATTAACAAGTAGGCTTTTAACAAAGATAATGATTAATGAAACAACGTGTAAAATAAGATTTTATTGAAACTACATGATAATATTATCTAAAGTAGACAATTTCATTTGTAATACGTCCAAGTATGGTAATGACTTGGTCTTATTGATACGTTTCTAAAAATTTCATCACCTCTTTCTTATAACTTCTGCTTATTGGTAGCGCTTTTTGAGGGATCGAAATTTGTTCGTTAGTAAACGATTCTATATGCGCCACGGCAACAATATAGGAGCGATGAATTCTCATAAAATCACGCTTTGGAAGTCGTCCCTCAATTGCAGAAATTGTCTCGCGAGTCACCACATTGAAATCCTTCATGTGAATCTTTACATAGTCACTGTAGCTTTCAATGTATAAAATACTATGGTAATCGAGTTTGACCATTTTTCGATCAGATCGAACAAACATAAAATCTGTCTGTCCTACAACAACTTCTAATGGCTCATTTTTTATTCCGTAGATATCAATGTAACTATTTAAAGCTTGTTTTAGTCGATCAAGTGAAATAGGCTTTAGTAAATAGTCAACTGCTTTTAGCTCAAACCCCTCAACAGCATAATCCCTGTAAGCCGTTGTAAAAATGACTTTGACAGCGCTGTTGATTGATTTTGCGAATGAAATTCCAGAGATTTCAGGCATATTGATATCCAAAAACACCAAATCGATAGCTTGATGACTTATATGATGAAATGCCTCTAATGCATTGCTGCAGCTCGCCACAACCTGTACATTAGAGATTTTAGACAGATGTGTTTCAATGATGTCTCTCGCTACAGTTTCGTCATCAACAATTAAACAGGATATCAGTGTTGACTTAGACATGTGATCTATTTTTTAATAGTAATTTAACCTCGAAGTGAGCTGTTGTTTCTGCTATGTGCAGTTCATATTGACTTGGATACAATAATTCTAAACGCTTTTTTATGTTTTCTAGCCCAATTCCAGGCACTTTCGATATGTTTTCAGAATTTGAGTTTTTTATTCGGAAATCTATATAATCAGAATTGGCTTTAAGGTTAATGTCAATAGTGAGTGTACCATTCGAGATACTCCCATGTTTGAAGCTATTTTCTATAAACGGAAGGAGTAGCATAGGTGCAATGGTAATCTCATGAGAGGTAATATCAATGGTCATCGGTATTGAAATAGCATCATTAAAACGCATTTTCTCCAAGGCAATATAATCGTTGATATGTTCTAGCTCTTCGGAAAGTAGCACCAAAGGTTTTTCGGTTTGATACAATACATAATCTAATAAGTTAGCAAGCTTTAAAACCATTTCAGGAGTTTTGTCAGACTTTTTCAGCGCAAAGCCATACATGGTATTAAGGGTATTGAACAAGAAATGTGGATGAATTTGTAGCTTTAAATAGTGTAATTCCTGTTCTTTGAGTTTGAGTTGTGTATCTAGAATTTTTGATTCAAGTGTTTTGGTTTTTGATATTTGAATGATATTTAGCTTAAGTAATTTAAAGGCACTTACTAAAAAAACAACAAGGTACACAGCAGTACTTATAAAAATGATATTTTTTGTCGCTGGATTCATTTCAGCATAATCAAAATTTGAAATGTAAATGAGACTGAAAAAGATAGATACGGTAAGTAAATAGGCCGATATTATTAGCGTGTACGTTGTGTAAAGGGCAAATCGCCAATACTTTTTAGTGATTAAGTAATCAGGAATTAACTTATAAATGGAAACGTAGGTCGTTGAAATGGTAATTGGCATTAGAAAGCAAGAAAATAAAAACGTATCATAATACTGCTTGTTTGATACACCAAAAAAATAAGTGAAAAATGCGAGTACTAGCGCCCAAAAGATGAAGTGCAACAACACTTGCTTGATTATCTTAAAGATAAATGGTTTGGTAAACATAGCGCTAATCTCTATACAATAATAGCATATTTTTTCTCCTCAATCTTCGTAAAAGCGACGAATGACCAAATTAACAAGTCTTTTGACAGTATAGTAAAATCGCGACATAAATAGGTCGTTCGTCGCATATTATACTATTGAAGCTTTCTAATTTTTAAGTTTGGGTATGTTTAACTAAATTTAAAATTATGAATGTAATCACAATTTCAACTCAAATGCTATTCGGTCAAGCTATTGCAGCAAACCTTTTTATGGATGGTGGTCCCGTCTTTATGACGCTTATTTTAATTTCTCTTTTGGCTGCTTTGGGATGTCTCGTTAAGGGTTTTTTAACTGTCAAAAAATCGTTATCAGTCGCTTATAAATCCTTAAAACTTGCTGTTGATTTTAGTTTATTGGCTTTGGTTATGGGGTTTTTAGGATCTGTAATTGGTTTAATTTCAGCCTTTGATTCCGTTGAAGCAATGGGTAGTCCAACGCCTGAGATGTTTGCTAGCGGACTCAAAATATCACTGTTGACGGCAACATTCGGGCTTTTCTCCTTTATCATTTCTAGGATAGGAATTATAATTTTAAGAATGATGTTGCCTTCCGAAGATATTTCAGCATAAAAAATTTTGAAATAATACAAAGCGAACGTCATACAGTTCGCTTTTTTTTATGTCGTGTTTTTAGTTATAAAGCGATCATTATGTTAGTTGTTCTTTAACCAAAATCAAAGAAATGTATACCTTATAAAATAGCATTCAACACCTTCGCCAATCTAATCCCAGCCTTTTGCATTTGGGTGCGTGCAACATGAAGGTATTTGTATGAATAGTTGCCTCCTAGGTTGTCTCCTTTTTCTGCGGAAGCATAAACCATCTTTGTAAGTTCATGCGTGTCTTTAATCCAGTCTAATAGGTCTCCTTTTTTAATGGTTTCGATTTCAGCTTTGGTTAAATAATCAACATTATCGGCCAGCTCTGAAAAACTCATCCCGTAGGACTCGATCATTTGGGTATCCCAAATTTTGTGCATATTTGAATCGCGCGATTGCCATTTCACCTTGAAATCATTGCCACCACGATCCTCTATAAGTCCGATATGAAATGGTTGATGCAAATCACCAATAAGATGAATAAGTAGTTTTAAGTAAAAAGCCTTGTCGTCTTTCGACGATGCAGGATTTTGTATGATGGTCTTACAGTATGTAATTCCTGTAACAAGATCACCTTTCGGGTTTTTATTTGACGTTTCGTATGTGCCATTCAAAGGCATATTAAGATAATGCCAAGTTTTAAAATCATCGTAACGTTTATCGGCTTTAATTTCATCGGCATAGGTAGACACAAAAGCCAAGGATTGATGGTTGAGCAAGTTTTGCAGCTTACGTTTCGTACTATTTTTAAGATAGTCATCTGCGATGGCACCAACAACACGATGCCCTGTTTTTCCCCAAACAGTGGGTTTTTTGGCATGACTAAGTGTTGTACTGCAAATAAGCGCGAGGGTAAGGAAAATTAATTTCATTAATAGTTTGGGGTTTGTAATTTTTAACTGAGCACTAAATATCACTTTTTATTCCGCTTATTGTAATTCTTATCGCCTCTAGTTTTTGGCTTTTTGTACTTTGCTGCAATTTTGAACTTGTAAGAACCTCCTAAATTTTCTTTTTTATTCTTATCGGCTTTATCGTGAAAAGCAGGTCCAGGGACGTCGTCATTAGTTTTAATCGGATTATTACGTTCTCTAATCTGCGGACGTTCCTCTTCTATCAATTGATCTGAAATACCGACTTGCGAAGGAAATTCGACCAAATCAACGTTCTTTTCCATATAATGCTCAATCATTTCAAAGGCTTCATATTCTGCTTCCCTAGTGAACGTTATAGCTTGTCCTTGTTGCTCAGCACGACCAGTTCTACCAATACGATGCATGTAATTTTCTGGAAATTTTGGCGTGTCAAAATTGATTACTTGGCTGATGTTTTCAATATCCAATCCGCGAGCCATCACATCGGTGGCGATCAAAATTCTATTCTCACCAGCTCTAAATTGCTCAATACTTCGCAATCTGTAATTTTGGGTTTTATTGGAGTGAATCACACAAACCTGATCAGGAAAACGCTCCTCAATCTGCTCAAATAATAAATCGGCTAGTTTCTTAAAGGCGACAAAAATGAGGACTTTATTATAGGTTTCAGTATCATTTAAAAGATGTTCTAATAGGTTCACTTTTGTGTGAAAATTAGAAACCTTATAGCGTTTTTGTTCAATATTATGCAACGGCGTTCCAGAAACGGCTATGGTTACTTTTTGAGGTAAAGTGAAAAAGTTGGTAATAAGTTCATCGACGTCTTCGGTCATTGTGGCCGAAAACATGATGTTTTGACGACGCTCTGGTAAAATATCAAAAATGTTGAGCAATTGATGTCTAAATCCGAGATCGAGCATCACATCCACTTCATCGATCACTAATTTTTGTATTGATTTTAATTGTAGCACACGACTTACCGCTAGGTCAAACAACCGGCCTGGTGTTGCCACAATAATATCTTGTCCTTCGGCAACAGCGCGCTTTTGGGTATTGATATTGGTTCCGCCGTAAACTCCTAAAACACGTACATTGATGTAAGCAGCGAGTTTATTGATCTCATCAACCACTTGAACCACTAATTCACGCGTAGGAACTAACACTAAAACTCTCGGATTCTCTTGTTTCGAATATTTTAAATGCCGTAAAATAGGGAGCATGTAGGCAAAGGTTTTACCAGTTCCCGTTTGTGCGATCCCAACAACGTCTTTTCCAGAAGCGACGACATTAAATGCCTCTGCCTGTATTGGTGTTGGGTGTTCAAAACCTAAATCGCCCAAGGCATTGTACAATGGCGTATTTAAATTTAAATCGTGAAATGTGACTTGTTGCTCCATGGTGCAAAGGTAATTTTTTACTTCGGAAAAAACAGACTTGTTAATGACAGCTTTAATTTGCAACTTTGTTCATATAATTACCAACTTGAGACAACGCAGCACCCAAAACATTTCAAACCCCGAGCGTTTTAAGCAACAACTCTTCAAATGGAGCACCCAATTTGATGAGGTCGTTTGGTTAGACAGCAACGGTTATAAAGATAAATATTCAGCTTATGATGCGGTTTTGGCGGTGGAGGCGTTTACCATTTTTCAGACCGATTATTATGATGCGTTTAAACAATTAAAAGAGTATCAATCTATAACAAACGATTGGATTTTTGGTTATTTATCCTATGACCTAAAAAATGATGTCGAGCGATTGCAATCTAAAAATCACGATGGTTTAGAATTTGCGGACTTATTTTTTTTTCAGCCGAAAAAAATTTTTTTAATAAAAGGAAATGTGCTTGAAACCCAATATTTAAATGTAGCTGCAGAAGAGTTGGAGGCCGATTTAAAATCTATATCAGCAAGTGAGATTATGAACGCCGAAGAACATCTCCAATCTCATAATCCTTCCGAAGAAAAACCGATTAAAATAAAACTCCGTATTCATAAAGAGGAGTATTTTAGAAAAGTAAATACACTCTTATCCCATATTCATAGAGGCGATATTTATGAAGCCAATTTTTGCCAAGAGTTTTATGCTCAAGACACGATTATCAACCCTTACGATACGTATTCCAAATTAAATGCCATTTCAAAACCACCTTTCGCTACGTTTTTGCGCGTTTATGATAAGTACCTGTTGTCGGCCTCTCCTGAGCGCTACATCAAGAAGGAAGGTCTAAAAATAACATCGCAACCTATAAAAGGTACAGCAAAGCGTTCGTTAGATCAAGAGGAAGACTTACAATTAAAACAGGAGCTTTTTGAAGATACTAAAGAACGTAGCGAGAATGTCATGATCGTAGATCTGGTACGAAACGATCTTTCAAAAACAGCTATAAAAGGTAGTGTAAAGGTCGAAGAGCTTTGTAAAGTCTATACGTTTGATCAAGTTCACCAAATGATTTCTACGGTAACTTCAATAGTTGATAACAGCACGCATCCTGTAGATATTATCAAAAGTACGTTCCCAATGGGAAGTATGACTGGTGCGCCAAAAATTATGGCGATGCAGCTCATTGAAGATCTGGAAGACACAAAACGTGGCTTATATTCTGGAGCTGTTGGTTATTTTACGCCAGATGATGATTTCGATTTTAATGTGGTAATTCGCAGTATCTTGTACAATGCCTCCAAAAATTACGTAAGTTATTCGGTTGGCGGCGCGATCACGGCTAAAAGTGATCCCCTAAAAGAATATGAGGAGTGTTTGCTTAAAGCTAAAGCGATGCGTGAGGTTTTGGAAGGCTAGTTGTTTTGCAGAGATGCACAGAGAATCTTTTTACTCTATATGAAAATTGTTAGAGGTTTACAAAGTCCTTTGTGCAACTTTGTGTTTCTCAGTGAAACTCTACGAAACTCAATTTAATCCCAAAAACCATATCTTTATAACGTGAAAAATCAATTTAAATCCCACATCGACAAGAACCTCAGTTTTCTAAACAACGGCAGGCTGCTTATTGCTATTTCTGGCGGATTGGATAGTGTCGTTCTCACGCATTTTTGTCATCAACTACAACTCAATATTGCGCTGGCACATTGTAACTTTAATTTACGCGGAAACGAGAGCAATGACGATGAAGCCTTTGTTTTAAATCTAGCCGAAGAACTGGATTTAGAGGTATTTATTGAGCATTTTGACACTGAAATTTTTGCCAAGACCGAAAAATTATCAACTCAAATGGCGGCTCGAGAACTTCGTTATGAGTGGTTTACGCATTTGGCGACCGATTTAGACTTTGATTATATCTTAACCGCCCATCATGCCGATGATAATCTTGAAACAGTTTTGATCAATCTTACAAGAGGTACGGGATTGAGCGGTTTGACTGGAATTCCTGAAATCAATGGCAATATCATTAGACCCTTACTGCCTTTTTCTAGGGACACTTTAGAAACGTATGCCAAGGATAATAGTTTAAAATGGCAAGAGGATAGTAGCAACGCGTCAGATAAATATCTTCGGAATAGGATGCGTCATCACGTCATCCCGGCATTAAAAAAAACGTCCCCAGAGCTGCTACAAAATGTAAATAAGACGATAAACAATTTAAAAGATACCGCAGATATTGTTGAGGAAAGCCTGCGAGCCGTCGCAAAACGAGCAATCGTAGATATTGATGGTGATAAAATCGTTTTTGATGTGATGCCGTTTATAAAAGCCAATAACCCAAAAGCATATCTTTTTGAAATGTTTAGAGAATACGGATTTACGGCTTGGGACGATATTGTCGATTTATTAGATGCGCAGCCTGGAAAGCAAATTCTTTCTGACGGATACCGATTGGTCAAAGATCGCGGCCATATAATTTTAACCAAACGCAGTTATGCCGAAGAAAACATTCAGCATAAGTCAATAGACATTGAAAGTGCAGCATTAGAGATAGAAACACCAATAGGCCACTTGCTATTTAAAGATGTCGATCATATTTCCGAAGAAAAAAACAATATTATTTTCGTCGACAAAGCGATCTTGAAATTTCCATTAAAGTTTAGACCATGGCAAAAAGGCGATGCGTTTTATCCGCTAGGCATGGCAGGAAAAAAAAAACTAAGCAAGTATTTTAAAGATGAGAAATTGTCTTTGGTTGATAAGGAACAGGCTTATGTGTTGGTTTCCGAAGAAAACATTATTTGGGTGGTGGGAATGCGAGCTGACGACCGCTTTAAAGTGACACCAAAAACTACAGATATTCTAAGAATCGCGTTGAAATAAGGATAACGTATTGCGCAATCGCTTACAACATCATTCAAAATCATCAAACCAATCCCAGCATTAATTTTTATACCAATAAAATCACACCACAATTTTACATGAAACTTCAAGGACAAATAGTCGATATTATCAATAAGCGCATTTATAAAGGAGAGGTCACGATTTCCGAAGGAAAAATAAGCAACATTGAAGAAAAGGAACATAACAATAATACGTTTATTCTTCCTGGTTTTATCGATGCACATATTCATATAGAAAGTTCAATGTTGGTGCCAAGCGAGTTTGCACGAATCGCCGTTAATCATGGAACGGTTGCAACGGTTTCTGATCCTCACGAAATTGCGAATGTTCTCGGTATTGACGGTGTGAATTTTATGATCGAAAATGGTAAACAAACACCGTTCAAATTTAACTTTGGTGCGCCATCGTGCGTTCCAGCGACATCATTTGAATCGGCCGGAGCAACTATAGATTCTGATGGGATTAAGCGTCTTATGGCAAATCCGGATATTAAATACCTGGCCGAACTCATGAATTATCCTGGTGTTTTACATGATGATGAAGAGGTTCTCAAAAAAATAGCTTGGGCAAAACACTACAAGAAACCTGTTGATGGCCACGCGCCAGGCGTTGTGGGTGACGATATCACGACATACATTAATGCTGGGATCTCTACAGATCATGAATGTTTCACCTACAATGAGGCTTTAGAAAAACTGCAAAAAGGGATGAAAATCTTAATCAGGGAAGGCAGTGCCGCCAAAAATTTTGACGCCTTGATCGATTTACTGCCCGAACATTATGAAAACATGATGTTTTGCAGTGACGACAAACATCCTGACGATTTGATCATAGACCACATCAATAAGTTATGTGCAAGAGCAGTTGCAAAAGGAATGAACATTTTTAAAGTATTGCAGGTGGCCTGCATAAATCCTATACATCATTATAATCTGGATGTAGGTATGCTTCGTATTGGTGATGCTGCCGATTGTATTGTGGTGCAAAACTTAAAAGATTTCAAGGTCTTAAAAACCTATATCGACGGTGAGTTGGTGAGTGACTGCGGAAATTCTAAACTTTCAGCCAAAGCGTTCAAAAATTTAAACAATTTTAATACCGAAAAAAAGGTTGTTGCCGATTTTAGGATAGCTTCCGAAGTTAGAAAAATTAGGGTCATTGAGGCGATGGAAGGTCAGCTGGTGACCAATGAACTCATCGCAGAAGCTACAATCAAAGACGGAAATTTAATAGCCAATACCTCAACCGATGTGCTTAAAATGACCGTGGTCAATCGCTATAAAAACGATGCTCCAGCGATGGCGTTTATCAAGAATATTGGATTGAAAGATGGCGCAATAGCCTCCTCAGTAGGTCATGACAGTCATAACATTATTGCCGTTGGCGTGAGTGATGACCTGATATGTAAAGCGGTAAACTTAATTATCGAGAACAAAGGCGGTATTTGTGCGGTTACAGATTCCGAAGTAAAAATTGTCCCGCTCCCAGTCGCAGGAATTATGAGCGATCAGGATGGAGAGACTATTGCTAAACACTATGCGCAACTTGACGCCACGGCCAAACAGCTTGGTAGCACGTTAAACGCGCCTTACATGACCTTATCGTTTATGGCGTTGTTGGTGATCCCATCGCTAAAATTAAGCGATAAAGGGTTGTTTAACGGCAGCGATTTTAAATTTACTACTGTAGAAGTCTATTCATAATTCTCTTCCGTAGAACTTCAAAAAATACATATCTTTGGGCTTTTAAAACACACCTCCACATGATTAAAAGAATGCTCTTTTTTGCGCTTATAGCGATAGGTTTTACACATTGCAATACGATTGAAAAACCTGCGGTCGATGCCGCCAACACACCTGAAAACTTTGAGATTGACACCAATTATGTCAAAACTAAGTACAACAAAAAAGAGGTCATGATCACCATGCGTGATGGTATAAAGTTGCATACAACGATCTATTCACCAAAGGACACTTCGAAAACGTATCCAATGCTAATGATGCGAACGCCGTACAGTTGCAAACCTTATGGCGCCAATAAATTTAAAACAAAGATTTCGCCTAATAGATACCTCATGGAAGAGGGCAATATTGTGGTGTATCAAGATGTTCGCGGACGATGGAACAGCGAAGGCGTTTATGATAATATGCGTGCGTTTATACCAAATAAAACAGGCACTCAAATCGATGAGGCTAGCGATACCTATGATACCATTGAATGGCTGGTAAATAATGTCGAAAACAACAATGGTAACGTAGGAACCTGGGGGATTTCTTATCCCGGTTTTTACGCCACTTATGCTTTATTATCAGAACATCCAGCTTTAAAAGCGTCATCACCCCAAGCCTGTATTGGCGATTTCTATTTTGACGATTTTATTCATAATGGTGCGTTTTTGTTGAGCTATTGGAGAGCAACCTCGGTATTTGGGTATATGAAAGATCAGCCTACAAAAGAGCCTTGGTACAACTATCCTGAAATAGGCACCGAAGATCAATATCAATTCTTTTTGGATGCAGGTCCTTTAAGTAATCTTGATACTTATTACGGTAAAGACAATGTATTCTACACCCAAATTAAGGAACATCCCAACTATGATGATTTTTGGAAGTCTAGAGGAATCATACAACATCTAAAAGACATAAAACCAGCAGTTATGGTAGTTGGCGGGTTGTTTGATGCCGAGGATTTATACGGTCCCTTTAATACCTACAAGCATATTGAAGCAAACAGTACTACCTATAACACGGTCGTTTTCGGGCCATGGAGCCATGGCGATTGGTCAAGAACGAAAGATCGGCAAGTGATCGGGAACATTCATTTTGGCGACGGTATTTCTGATTATTTTCAGAAGGAGATTGAAACGCCATTTTTTAATCACTTTTTAAAAGGAGATGCCAATGGCAAAACTACCTTGCCAGAGGCACACATGTTTGATACTGGAAAAAAAGAGTGGGTAGATTTTGAGACTTGGCCTCCAAAAAATAGTGTGAAAGAATCGTATTTCATGCAACCTTATCAAAAGTTGACCAAGCGTCCCAACAAGATGTTTGCGTCTTCAGACTTTGTAAGTGACCCTAAAAAGCCTGTGCCATATTCCGAAGATATCAAAGTAGTGTTCACGCCTCGAAAATTCATGACCGACGATCAGCGTTTTGCAGCGAGACGTCCCGATGTGCTCGTTTTTGAAACCGAAATTCTAGAAAAGGACATCACTTTAGCTGGTGAAATTCTGTCAAAATTGAATGTGGCTACCACAGGTACAGCCGCCGATTGGATTGTAAAAGTCATCGATGTGTTTCCTGCCGACACCAAAACGCCAGAAGATAACGAAGACGTTCAAGACTATTTGAAATTGAGTAATTACCACATGATGGTGCGAAGTGAGGTAATTCGCGGTCGTTTTAGAAATAGCATGAGCTCGCCAGAGGCTTTTGTGCCCAATGAGAAAACGGAAGTAAAATTGAAACTACAGGACGTTTTTCATACATTTAAGAAAGGTCATAAAATTCAAGTTCAAGTGCAAAGTACTTTCTTTCCGTATATTGATGTGAATCCGCAAACCTACGTTGACAATATTTTTAACGCTAAAGCTGAAGACTTTCAAACCCAAACCCATAAAGTTTTTAACGATTCGTCCATAGAGTTTTCAGTATTGAAAAATTAATTTTTTACTATTTACTATTTACTAAGAACCAACATCCCAATTGCCCATTCTAGAGTCCACATACAAACCGCCATTTCAGTTTAAGAATGGCTTTATGGCCACTGTTTATTCGGGTTTACTACGGAAGGTGCATCTTGATCAAGAACGCGAGCGTATTAATACGAAAGATGGTGATTTTTTGGACTTGGATTGGAGTTATTGCGATGCTTCGACAAGGCTCAGCACGAGTGCGAAATCGGATGCCGTTATTATTTTGCTTCACGGATTAGAAGGTCATGCGCAACGACCCTATGTGACTGGAACCGCCAAGTTGTTCAATCAAAACGGAATGGATGCCGTCTGTGTCAATTTTAGAGGTTGCAGTGGTGAGGACAATCGGTTTTATAGAAGTTACCATTCTGGGGCGACTGAGGATTTAGAAGATGTCATTCAGTATTGTATTCAGCAAAAAAAATACAAAACGATTTATTTAAAAGGCATCAGTCTTGGTGGCAATGTGGTGCTTAAATATTTGGGTGAGGATCGTGTGATTCCTTCGGAAATTAAAGCAGCCATTGCCATTTCTACACCGGCAAACCTAAATGGTTCTGCTACCGAATTGCATAAAATGAAGAATAGGGCATTTGCCATTCGGTTTAGAAAGCATTTATTGGATAAATTACGCGTAAAACAAAAGCAATTTCCAGAACGACTCAAGGATAAAGACCTAAATGAGATAAAGACCCTAAGGGAGTTCGATGAATTTTATACCTCGAAGGCTCATGGCTTTAAAGGTGCGACGGATTATTACGAGAAATGCAGTAGCGTCCAGTTTTTGCACAATATCAAGGTGCCCACGTTGATGATAAGTGCACTCAACGATTCGTTTTTATCCCCAGGATGTTTTCCAGTAAAAGCAGCAAAGCATAATGACAACTTGTTTTTAGAAATGCCAAACCATGGCGGTCATGTTGGCTTTATTCAAAAAGGAGACGTTTACTATAACGAAAAACGAGCTTTGGAGTTTGTGAATGAGCATAAAAAATAGAAATATAAAAATTATCAGTTCAGACCTTATGTTTTTGTTTCACTCCTAACATTGTTGCCTTAATCTTTTAATTTTAGCATTTAAACAAGCTATGAATTCAAACATCAAATATGAAGCGCTGTTGGGTAAAACGTTGATGCTTGCGCAAGAGCGTATCAACTGTACCTTTAGTGTTGTAAACTCTGAATTTTATGCTCCTGATTACAATATGTTTAGTAATGAACCTGTAGATGGAAGGAATTACTTTGGTATGTATCCTAAACGGTACTCGTTAAGCTTAAATAATAAAAAGCTTGTTAAGTCTATTATAATGCATTTTGACAACATTATGAGTGATCATACGTTTAATGCTCTAGTTGAAGTTTACGGAGAGCCAGACAAGACATTGGTCATTCATGACAGAAAATTGAAACAGGAAAATACTTTAATAAATGAAGATATTCAGATTGAGACCACTGTAAAAACACATGAACTTGATCTTCGTGAAGGCGCTTTTACTGATAAACCGCTCTTCATTATCTGGGAAAAGAATGACTATAAAATGACGATATTATTAAAACATAAATCTAATTCTAGCATGATTGTATTCAATAAAAAAGACTTGTAGTAATCTAGTTTTATTTCAAAATTGACTTACCAACTTGAGGTGTTTACGTTGGCTTTATTAAAAAACAAGACATTTACTATAACGAAAAACGGGCGTTAGAGTTTGTAAAATCTATGAGATAAAGAAATCAAATCTAACTAAATCGAACATTCTAATAATCGCAAAATGTAATTTGATTCTGTATATTTGTTCTAACTTTAAAACAGCTATACCATGACTAAATTTATTGATATTGAAGATTATAACGGACTCAAAATCACACTGAGCGTTCATCATATTACGGCGTTAACACAGTACGAACAACACTGTGAAATTGAATTATCCACATCTAAAAAGCTAACGACCAAACTCAAACTAAGCGAGCTTAAAGCCTTAATAGGCTAAACACTGAACTCATCTTGACTTTTTGTTTTTAACCGAAAATGAGATAAAATTTGGTCAGATGAAACTATTTTTGAAAATCATAGCATCGCTACGAGTGAAAAAATCGCTGAAATATGAGCGAATTTTAGCCATTTTTCAGGAAATAGAAAAAGTCAAGATGAGTTCACTGATAAAAAACCTCATTCGTATCATCACAATGAGGTTTTTTTATAATCTCTATTACCAACAAGCCAACAGCCGAACTATCTAAAATTCCCTAGATTTATCTATTTTAAACCACTCAAAAATACTTAAATATAAAGCCTTATGTCTACGGGAAAAATTAAAAAACTAGGGATTCGAGCTCTTGAGTTTTTAAACGACATTATCTCTGCGTTCGGTAAATTTGGTAAATCCTCCTATCTAAGTCTCCTATTTCTTGGTATTATTCTTCTCATGGTTCAAGCGTTGGATCAAGCCAATACCTTATTGGTTGATATGATCGAAGATGATAAACGTTCTTTAATGCTATGTTTTCTTGTTATTTCGGTGTTTGCATCAGTCTTGGCGCATTACCCGAGATATATTTATTACGCCGAAAACATCAATAACAGCCGCGATGATCACCAATGGTACCTTTACAAATGGTTTGGCTATCCCATCTTTGTATTCTCCAAAATTGACAAAACCTATATACAGGATTTTAAGGCAAAGTTTTTTCGTCATTTTTTAGGTCTGGTTATTTTTATTATTTGGCACTATTATATTTACCAAACATTCTACCCGAAATTAAGATTTGGTGATTTTGATTTAATGATCATTCAGGTGATGTCTTTTATGCTATCTGTTGCTCCTGCGATACTATTGATCGTATTGCTGCACAAATTAAATAGCTATCAGAGACAACTCTCAAACGCGCCAGATCCAGATTTTGAAAAAAATATTAGGCAGCAAAAGCGCAAGTTTTTTACCTCAGGTGTAAATGCTTTGTTTATTACCATCATAAGTACAATAATCGCTGGCTTGGTGGTAGTGTTTTATCTAGATTTTAGTTTTTTAGGCTATTGGCTCTTGCAGATATTTACATTTATATTGGCTCTATTGTACGTGCTTTTTCGCGTTTTTAGAGTGTATGTAAGAAGTGTGTACTTCAAACTATATCCAATAAGCGATAATATTGCTTATCTGCGTTACTATTTTGTGTTTACTATCATGCTCATAGCGTTCTTAGTCTATAGTAATTTGGCGGTATTTTGCAATTGGAAAATGGTAAATGCCATGCTTATCTTATTGTGTTATCTCTTTCTGATTTATTACAGTATTGCTTGCTTAGTCAAGTATTACTTTATGTTAACGATTTTTAAAACCCAAAAAGAGGATCTTGAAAAAAACCCGCTGGTGACTACTAAAAGTTACTGGTACAACTCAGGAGTTCAACCTGCTCAACAGGATCGCTTGATGGATTTAGAAGACCAAAAACAGTTTTCTAAACGCCGCCGACGTATATCGTCGCTCGTCACTGTCATAATTCTAGTATTGGTCGTTATATCTTTTTCTGCGGAAAGCACCATCCATGAACTCAAAATCTATCAAACCAATGCAGATGCAGAGGTATTACAAATGGATGCATTTAAAGACAAATTGAGAGAACGTGCCAACAAACCTTTGTTTTACGTTGCGGCTCACGGAGGCGGTCTAAAAGCCAATATTTGGACCATGAAGGTGCTCAATGAGATACAAGCCAAATCAAATGGTGATTTTCTAAACCAGACCATTTCCTTTTCGGGAGCTTCTGGCGGTATGATGGGATTATCGCTCTATTCAGTTTTAGGCGGTAAATATGGCAATGATTTTAATACCATCGCTACAAAAATAGATGCGGTCGCTTATGAGAACTTTGCCTCAAAAGATTTGGCACTCATGTTTGGCTATGATTTTCTTCGGAAACTTTATCCGTTGAATACCTTAGGCAAGTATAGAGATCGTTCTTACTACTCCATGGTGACTTATCGGAATATTCTAGAAAATAAATCTAGCCAAACTCTAGACTCTCTATCCTTCAGTAGTTATTGGAAGCAAAACATTTTCGACAATAAACGCGGATATTTTCCGTCGTTAATCATAAATACGGCTAAAACAAATGGCAAACGTGGCGTGTTCTATTCCGTAGTATATCCTAAAGATTCGACCTTGTTTTTTAACTCTGATAACTTATCGCAACTCTACAATGGTTCGATTGCTTATTACGAAGCAGTGTCATCTACCAATCGATTTCCAGGCTTGAGTCCGGCCGCAAAAATTAAAAATCATGGACATTATATCGATGCTGGAGCCATAGATAACAGCGGATTATTAAGTTCGTTGGATCTTCATAATTATCTGCAAAAAGATTCTACGCTTCGTAAAACGCCAAAGGTCTTTGTGGAGATCATCAACGGAAGATCCAATTACATTTGGCACCTCATTCAGAAATACAAAAAAGAAAAAGACGTCTTTCAATTAAAGATCGATGAAATAGAACAAGATAACGTTGTGGCCGATTTAAAAACAGGCCTGAACCTTGATAAAATTCCAAATTACCTAAGTGATTATGTCGCTAACTGGAGCAACGATCCGCTCATTACCTACATTCCAATCTACCTGCCCTTTCAGATCGAACTTCAAGAGGTTGAAAACTTTCTTGGCGGTGAATTAATAAATCCAGATCAAATAACCTCACTTCAAACATTCTTAAATTTAGAAAATGCAAAGGTAAAAACAGAGATTAATGATGACAGTTCCGTCTGGCAAACTTACGAACCAACTCTGGCACGTCACTTAAGCGTGAGCACTGTTAAGTACTATGATCGTGTTATTGAAAGTCAATTGATCACCGAGCAAATCGACGCCATCACAAAAGTGCTTCAAAAGTAATATAAAAGATTTCTCTATTCTTGCTGTTTTATTCATGGTCATTAGATTATATTCTATATTTTAGATTATATTTATAGTAAATACACTATAAATGCTTAAAAAAGTTTACGCCAGTGCTGTTTTTGGTGTCGAGGCGTCCACCATAACCGTTGAGGTCAATGTCGATACAGGAATTGGCTACCATCTCGTTGGTTTGCCAGATAACGCGATTAAAGAGAGCAATTTTAGAATTGCAGCCGCGCTCCAAAATAACGGCTATAAAATTCCTGGTAAAAAGATCATCATTAATATGTCACCTGCCGATCTTCGAAAAGAGGGATCTGCTTACGATCTGACCTTAGCGCTTGGTATTCTGGTGGCGACCAATCAAATACAAGCCGAAGCGATCGAGGACTTTTTGATCATGGGCGAGTTGTCTCTCGACGGAAACTTGCAACCTATAAAAGGAGCGCTGCCCATTGCGGTAAAGGCTAGGGAAGAGGGTTTCAAAGGCTTTATTCTTCCGAAGCAAAATGCAAAAGAAGCCGCTATTGTTGACGGGTTGGAAGTCTACGGTATTGAGAATATCAAGGAAGTGATTGACTATTTTGATAACAATGTGCCTCTAGAGCAAACCATCATCAATACGCGAGAAGAATTTAATAAAAGTCTCAATTTTCCAGAATTTGATTTTTCCGATGTCAAAGGACAGGAAAGTATCAAGCGCTGTATGGAAATCGCAGCGGCTGGCGGACATAATATTATTTTAATAGGACCGCCAGGAGCAGGTAAAACCATGCTCGCCAAGCGATTGCCAAGTATTTTACCACCAATGACCTTACACGAAGCGTTAGAGACGACTAAAATTCATTCAGTTGTTGGTCGCGTCAAAGCACATACGGGATTAATGGCACAGCGACCGTTTCGAAGTCCGCACCATACGATATCAAACGTCGCCTTAGTTGGTGGTGGCAGTTACCCACAACCTGGTGAAATATCCTTATCGCATAATGGCGTGTTGTTTCTCGATGAACTCCCAGAATTTAAACGTGAGGTGTTGGAAGTTATGCGTCAACCTTTAGAGGATCGAGAGGTCACGATTTCGAGAGCCAAATTCACGGTGACCTATCCGTCGTCCTTTATGTTGGTGGCGAGTATGAACCCTAGTCCTAGTGGTTATTTTAATGATCCTAGTGCGCCAGTAACCTCGTCTCCTGCCGAGATGCAACGGTATTTGAGCAAGGTTTCAGGGCCATTATTAGATCGTATTGACATACATATTGAAGTGACGCCAGTGCCTTTTGATAAATTATCAGATGAGCGTAAGGGGGAATCTTCCGTAGCTATTCGAAAACGTGTCACAGCAGCAAGAACGCTACAAACAAAGCGTTTTGAAGGTTCTGAAAGCGTGCATTACAATGCTCAAATGAATACAAAGCAAATTCGCAAACATTGTAAACTGGACGATGCTTCGATGCTTTTGCTCAAAACCGCTATGGAGCGTTTAAATCTATCCGCAAGAGCTTATAACCGAATTTTAAAAGTGTCAAGAACTATTGCCGATTTAGAATCGTCTCAAGATATTAATGGATCCCATATTTCCGAAGCCATTCAATACCGCAGTATGGATCGTGAGGGTTGGTTGGGATAATATATCCCTGAGGGGTTGCTAAGCTTGTTGAAGTAAGATCAGGAATCTATTCTCTCAAATTCTAAAATCTGATATTGATTATTTTGTGTAAATTCACTGCACCATCAAAGTAATCAACAGCTAACCTTTCAGGTTTTTAAAACCTGAAAGGTTTCAACATCATAAACATGCGTAAAACCTTTCTATTACTAACAGCAATCTGTCTTCTTGCTTGTAACAGTCCTGAAGATAAAAAAAGAACAACACCCCAAAATCAAACGACTAGGGTTCAAGCTGAAATTCCTACGATAGATCTTACAGAAGCAAACCGATTAGCGCAATTGCCATTATCTTGCATTCAAACAGAGTACCCCAACAAACTTAATCAAACCATAGTCAGCGATGCCGATTTACAATCTCCTCATGCCTTGCATCCTGCCTTTTATGGTTGTTTTGATTGGCATTCTGCAGTTCATGGCCACTGGAGTTTAGTGAGTTTACTCAAACAGTTTCCTGAATTGGAAGTTGCAGATCGTGCCAAAGTCATGCTCTTAGAAAACATATCAAAAGCCAACATCGATGCCGAAGTTTCATACTTCTCTGGAAAACATAATAAAAATTACGAACGTACCTACGGCTGGGCTTGGTTGCTAAAATTAGCCGAAGAACTGCATACTTGGGACGATCCCATTGCTCGAGAATTAAAGGATAACTTACAACCGTTAACCGATTTAATCGTTAACAAATACATCGATTTTTTGCCAAAACTAAATTACCCTATTCGTGTTGGTGAACATCCCAACACAGCATTCGGGCTGTCATTTGCTTATGATTATGCTAAAACTGTTGGTCATGACGCATTAAAGGCCTTAATAGAAAATCGCGCGAAAAACTTTTATGGAAAAGATAGCAACTGTCCTTTGTCATGGGAGCCAAGCGGCTTTGATTTCTTATCACCATGTTTTGAGGAGGCTGCGTTGATGAAACGTATTTTGCCTAAGGACGGTTTCAAAGCTTGGCTCGATGATTTTTTGCCAGAATTAAAGGATAAGGATTTTAATATAGAAACTGGAAAAGTAAGCGATAGAACCGATGGCAAATTAGTGCATTTAGATGGTGTCAATTTTTCAAGAGCCTGGAGTTTAAATACGATTGCACAGGATCTTCCAGAATATGCGCATCTCAACAATGTGGCCAATCAGCACATCAATTACTCATTGCCCAGTATTGTTGACGATAGTTACGAAGGCGGCCATTGGCTTGGCAGTTTTGCTTTGTATGCACTAAACTCAGTAGAACGTGATTAAAAACTGGTTCAAACATATTGGACCGGGTCCTTTGGTTGCTGCGGCTTTTATTGGTCCGGGAACGGTTACGGTGTGTACCTTGGCAGGTGTAAACTTTGGATTTTCACTGCTTTGGGCGATGCTGTTATCTATAGTGGCTACGGTTGTTTTGCAGGAAATGTCGGCCAGACTCGGGATCATTTCCCAAAAGGGTCTTTCAGAAAGTATCAGAAGTGAAATAACCAATCCTATTTTAAGAACTTTAGCGATCATCTTGATATTATCGGCAATCGTCATTGGTAATGCAGCCTACGAGGCAGGAAATATTAGCGGCAGTGTATTGGGTCTAGAATCGATCTTCGGAAATACCACCGTTGAAATTGGCGTTTTTAAGCTGAATATCTTAAGCATTCTTATCGGGCTTATTGCGTTTTTGTTGTTATTTATAGGAAATTATAAACTATTGGAAAAGGCGTTGATTGCATTGGTAATTGTAATGAGTTTGGCCTTTTTGATAACCGCTATGCTTACCAAGCCAGATCTCACTGAAATATTCAAAGGACTTTTTACGCCTAAGTTTTCAGAAGATAACATTTTAACGGTTATGGCACTCGTAGGTACCACAGTAGTGCCATATAACTTATTTTTACACGCCTTCTTAGTCAAAGAAAAATGGCGCAAAACAAGTGATTTAAAGTATGCCCAAAAAGATACGATAGTTGCCGTTGTTTTGGGTGGTGTGGTGTCGATGTCTATCATAATTTCGGCAGCTTCTATAAAAACTATTGAAGTGAGCAATGCGGCCGATCTAGCAAAAGGTTTAGAGCCGCTATTTGGCAATTACGCGTCTTATTTTTTGTCATTAGGCTTGTTTGCTGCGGGAATAACGAGCTCAATCACGGCACCTTTGGCTGCCGCTTATGTGGCTTCTGGTTGCTTAGGTTGGTCTTCAAATATGAAGTCAAAACGTTTTAGAATGGTCTGGATATTTATTTTAGGTTTGGGCGTTTTGTGTTCATCCATTGGCTTTAAGTCTATTGAAATTATCAAATTTGCTCAAGTTGCCAACGGACTCCTATTACCTGTCATTGCAGGGTTCTTGTTATGGATTATGAACAAAAGTAAGGTCTTGGGTCGTTATAGAAATTCAGTAGTTCAAAATGTGATCGGATTTATTATCTTCGGAATTGCCTTGTTTTTAGGAGCAAAAAGTATTCTGAAAGTGTTTGAGGTCTTCTAGCCATTTTTGAATCGTGAGGCCATCTGTTTGACAGATCTCATAAATCTTAAGCATCATAAAAATAAAGTTAGATTTCAGTTTTAAATGATAATCCAGTGAAAAAACTCATAGACATCAATTGTGACTTAGGAGAAGGCCTTGGCAACGAATCCCAATTGATGCCGTATTTGTCATCCTGTAACATTGCTTGCGGTGGTCATGCAGGTGATGATGCTACAATGCGAAGAGTTGTTGATTTAGCGATAAAGTACAAGGTAAAGGTTGGCGCACATCCGTCGTTTCCAGATAAAGAAAACTTTGGTCGCAACGTATTAGACATATCTCCCAAAGCGCTGCATGAATCGCTTTTCAATCAAATGATGAGCCTGAAATCAGTTGTAGACGATAACAACGTACAGCTACATCATATCAAGCCCCATGGCGCATTATATAATCTTGCCGCTCGAAACAAAACCATGGCGCAGATTATAGTAGATGTGGTCAAACGCTTTGATGAGAATATGATTTTGTACGTGCCAGATCAATCTGTAATTTTAGAATTAGCCCTAAAAAATGATATCAAGATGAAGCTTGAGGCTTTTGCAGATCGAAAATACAACGATGATTTATCATTGGTGTCTCGACAAAATGAAGGTGCAATAATTCACGATTTTGATTCGATTTTTAAACAGGTTTATGGTATCATTTACAATGGAAAAGTCACGACGATAAATGGAGTAGAGGTAGCGTTAAAAGTAGATACATTTTGTGTTCATGGTGACCATGATAATGTCGTCGAAAACCTAAGGAAATTAGTAGAACAATTAAAGGCAAATCATATCGAAATATCTTAATTTATTAATTGGATTACAATCTTACATATCGCCAATTTTCAGAACGTTCTATTTTAGTGGAATGGCCAAGAAAGATTGATCAATATATCTTGAAAGATATCTTGATTTTTAAAAATCATATCGAAAAATCAAATATTAAATCAATAGTTCAAGTAAATAATGCATATAATTCATTATTAATTATATACAAATGGGCTATTGATAAAAGCTATGACGCTGTTTTGATGCTTAAAGCGTTATATTCCCAAAGAGATAATCAGTACAAAGTTGAATATAAAATTTGGTCAATTCCCGTGTGTTATGACGACGAATTTGGGATTGATTTAATGGAGATTTCCGACGCAAAAAAGATGTCCGCTTCTGAAATTATCAAACAACATTCAGAAGCTGTTTATACCGTTTTTTTTATTGGCTTTTTGCCCGGCTTTTTATACTTGGGCGGACTGGATAAAAGATTACATTTTCCGCGGAAAAAAAGTCCGAGACAACAGGTCAAAAAAGGCGCTGTTGCCATAGGAGGCGAGCAGACTGGAATTTACCCAAAAGCAAGTCCAGGAGGTTGGCATATTATTGGGAATTCTCCGATTGATTTTTTTAATCCCAAGTTAGAAAATCCGTGCTTTGCCAAAGCTGGAGATCGCATTCAATTTCTGCCAATAAGTAAATTAGAGTACGATGACATCACGTTTCAAATCCAGAATGACAGTTTTAAACTAAAAAGTGAGATCCTGTATGGTTGAGATTTTGAAATCAGGATTATATGATACGATTCAAGATTTGGGTCGTCCTAGCTACCAACAATTTGGTGTGCCGTTGTCAGGGGTTATGGATGTGTATTCTGCTAGCTTGGCCAATGCTTTGGTAAGTAATGGTAACGATGCAGCGGTTGTTGAATGCATGATGACGGGTCCTAAATTGAAATTTCATAACGATGCCCTCATTTGTATTACTGGAGCGAAGATGCAAGCAAAACTCAACGATGTATTTATAGCTAATAATACCGCGATCATCATCAAGTCTGGTGATATTTTAAGTTTTGGACGTCTAGAACTCGGGTGCCGAACTTACATTGCCATTGCAGGTGGTTTTCGTAGCGAGCTCATTATGGGCAGTCGCAGTATGTATCAGGATTTAACCAATGATCATAAACTTAAAACAGGAGACCGAATTCCTGTTTCCGAAGAGAAAATAGCCATACCTTCCTCTTTTGCCTCAGTCAAAACTAAAAATAACTATTTTAAAACAAAGCAAATTCAAGTGATTAAAGGACCTGAATTTGAAAGTTTGTCGCTTGAACAACAACGCTCGCTATTTGAAAACGAATTTACGATTTCGAGTGACAGCAACCGTATGGCCTATCAGTTCGATGAGCGTTTTGAAAACCAATTACAATCAATGATCACCTCACTCGTGCTTCCTGGAACGGTACAACTAACGCCTAACGGACAACTATTCGTCCTAATGAAAGACTGCCAAACCACAGGTGGATATCCTCGGGTGCTGCAAGTAATAGAAAGTAGTATTGGTAAACTGTCCCAAAAGCTGTCGGGTGATAAAATACAGTTTAAATGCATAGCATTGTAGCTTAAAACGCTGTTTTTAAATATTATAATGGGATTGTAAAAAGTTTTTACATACATTACACTTCGATTAAATGAAACCAAAACCAACCAAGTTATGAAAAAACTAGTCGTCCTTATTGTAGGATTTATTTTAGGCGCATTGGCCATGTACTTTTATTGTCAGAAAAGTGAAAATATGGAAGACCCGACACATGGATCGGATGAAGAGATCATGCTAAAAGGATTGATTTCTCCCGCTGAAATTAAATCGCTAACAAGCGCTTATGATGACAGATATGACACCATCACAAAAACCTTTTTTAGAGGTGTTGAAGGTGGCGATAACCGATCGTCTTGGTATGATTTAAAGGAGTTGAGACAGTATTTGGCCATTACTGAAAAACAGGCCGGCGACATAGGCTATACCATGAATGGTGTTCGGTTGTATTTAGGTGCTCAGCCCAATAATGGGGAAACGCCAGGTTATACCACCTTACTTTTTGTGCCAACGGGTTATGAAAATACTTCAGAAGGAAATGTATTGAATTTGAATTTTCAGACCTATAATCATGATATTGATGGCTTGAATGGATTGGATGAAGGAGGGAAAGGAAAGCCGCCGGGTATAAATTACCCTCAATAATAGCCATGTGTTAGAATTCCTGATAGAATACGAAACGTTTTTAATTTATATGGTTGAGATAATGGCAGCCATATTTGGTAGCTATTATATTTCAAAAAATCCAGATAGCGTAATTAAGATTTTTGTTTACTATCTTTGGATTACTGTGTGTGTTGAGATCATGGGACTTTATGGCTATTTGCTTTTAAACAACTACGATGTGGAATGGTATGTGAAATTGAAAAACAGTCCATTTTGTTCAAATTATTGGCTTTATAATATCTATGAATTTTTGGCTATTGGATTTATTGGATTATTTTACTTCAATTTAATGACATCTAAAATATTTAAGAATAGTATTCGAGTTATTTTTATTGCTTATACGATATTCGCCTTTTCATTTTTTACTTTTACAGATGCTTTTTTCATTAAATCATTACCTTATAGTTTTATATTTCGCACTGTATCTATAAGTGTATATTTAATATTCTATTTTGTTGAATTAATGAGAAGCGAAGAATTTCTGAATTTTTATAAGCTACCTTCATTTTATATAAGCATAGCATTACTTATTTGGTACCTAAGTGTAACACCACTTTTCATCTTTGATTCATATTTTCATGCAATGAATTCTAAGTTTGTCGAGTTTAGAGCTAAATTTTTATTGTTTATTAATATTTTTACATACCTATGTATTACATTCGGTTTTTGGTATGCGCTCAAACAGAGCAAGCAATAAATGAAGAGCAAATAGCTTTAATCGCTTATGTGATTTTTGCCGTATTGTTGTTGTCGGTCATGTCGATACTGTTTTTTGTCACCTTTCAGAAACGAAAGAATCAACTTTTATTAAAGCAAGTAGAGCAGCAAAAGGCTTTTGACGATGAGATTACGCGCACACAAACCGAAATCCAAGAACAAACCTTAAAATATGTGGGTTGGGAATTACACGATAATGTTGGTCAGTTACTCGCATACGCCAATATGCAGCTCAATATGTTAAAAACAAATGTTGAGCCTCAACTTAAGCCGAAAGTTGAGGAGACCACACAAATTGTTAAAGACAGTTTAGAACAGGTTCGTGCCTTGTCCAAATCACTCAATAATGAGGTGCTCTTAAATATGGGACTTGAGGCATCGATTACTAATGAACTTAGCCGACTGAAGCGCATGAAATTCGCATCGGCAGATCTTCAGATTATTGGCGAAAGTAAAGCCCTACCAGATCAAAAACACGAGATTATTATCTTTAGAATGTTGCAAGAGTTCTTGTCAAATACTGTGAAATATTCTGAAGCAAATGAAATAAAAGTAATTTTAAATTACAAAGAAGATGAACTAATCATCACAGCTTCAGATGATGGTGTAGGTTTTGATATCGCTTCCGCGGAAAAAGGATCAGGACTCATTAATATTGAAAGTCGAGCCAATTTAATTGGTGCAAAAGCAATCATTAGTTCTCAACCTGAGCAAGGCGTAATTTTGACCATTGATTATCCTTTTCATCGTCCAGAAATAAACTGATATTTCAAAATCGTAATCTAGATATTACAGTCTAATCTCAATTTTTAGTCCAAGCAGGCGTTCCAAATAGGATCATTTGGCAAAGGAGCCGTAACATCAATCTTATCCAGTGATACAGGATGGGTAAATTGTAATCGGCGCGCATGTAGGCTGATGCTGGCGTCTTTATTGCTTCGGTCAAATCCGTACTTTAAGTCTCCCTTAATTGGGGATCCAATATTTGATAACTGGACGCGTATTTGGTGATGTCGTCCCGTTTCTAGAGCAACTTCCAGCAATACGTAATTGTCTAAAGCTTTCAATTTCTTATAATGTAAAATTGCTTTTTTACTGTTTTCTATCTTCTTAGGAAATGCGCTAGATTTGTTGTTTTTGGGATTTTTCCGAAGCCAATTTATTAACGTATCTTCTGTTTTTTCAGGGACATTCTTCACTATTGCCCAATACGTCTTATGTGCTTTCTTTTCAGCAAACAACGCATTTAATCGCGGTAAGGCTTTACTTGTTTTAGAGAACAACACAAGGCCAGTTGTTGGTCGATCCAGTCTATGAACAACGCCTAAATACACATTTCCAGGCTTGTTGTATTTACTTTTGATATAATCCTTCACGATATCGCTCAATGGCGTATCGCCAGTTTTATCACCTTGCACAATATCACCAGCACGCTTATTGACGACAATGATATGATTGTCCTCGTAAAGTACTTGGAGATTATGTTTATTGGAAAGGATTTTTTTGTCTGACACTAATTTATTCTGATTCTTTTTTTATTATACTTAAAATAACAAGTTAGTTTCAACTTCAACTTCAACTTCAACTTCGTCTAAAACCTAATACTGCTCCTTATCGTTTGGGAAATCAACCGACTTCACATCACTTACATACTGCCCAATGGCCGCAGTCATATCGTCATAAAGATTCATGTAGCGACGCAAAAACCGCGGATTAAATTCATGGGTCATGCCCAGCATATCGTGAAGCACGAGTACTTGACCGTCAACACCTGCTCCAGCACCAATGCCAATCACAGGGATGGAGATACTTTGAGCCACTGCTTTAGCTAATTTTGCTGGAATCTTTTCCACGACTATGCCAAAGCAACCTGCTTTTTCTAGCATAAGAGCATCTTCTTTAAGCTGCTCAGCTTCTTGTTCTTCCTTAGCACGAACCGTGTAGGTTCCAAATTTATAGATTGATTGCGGTGTCAAACCCAAATGACCCATGACGGGAATACCAGCATTTATAATTCGTTTGATAGATTCTTTGACCTCGCGACCGCCTTCCATCTTTACGGCATGGCCTCCAGATTCTTTCATGATTCGAATCGCAGAACGTAAGGCTTCTTTAGGATCACTTTGATAACTTCCGAAAGGTAAATCGACCACAACAAGCGAGCGTTGCGTGGCACGAATCACAGAGGAGGCATGATAGATCATTTGATCAAGTGTTATAGGAAGCGTCGTTTCGTGGCCAGCCATCACATTACTTGCTGAGTCGCCCACTAAAATAACATCAATACCAGCCTCATCAACAATTTTGGCCATGGTGTAATCATAAGCCGTAAGCATCGAGATTTTTTCATGGTTTTGCTTCATCTCAATAAGAGATTTCACGGTTATTCTTTTATAATCTTTGGTTTTAGCAGAGGACATAGTGTGATATTTAATTATTCGTAAAAATACAGCGTTTTATTATGTTATTATGAACCTGAGAGGTGAAAACTGTTCAAGTTAGTTCTTCTGAAGTTCAATTGTGTGGTTATCGTTGTGTTAGTTATTCATGATTTATAGACCTTTCAGATTTCAAAAACCTTAACGGACTGAATTAGAACACACCAAAGATGTTTTGATTTTGCCCCATATTTGTGTTATAGGCTACACAACATCACAACTTAACGTCTTTATAAAAAACCTAGCAATCGGTTAAATGAACACCAACGGCCAAACCGCCTTCCGAAGTTTCTTTATATTTTGTATTCATGTCTTTCGCTGTTTCCCACATCGTGTTTACCACTTTATCCAATGGCACTTTAACGTTATTGGGATCGGTATCAAGTGCCAATTCACAGGCGTTGATGGCTTTAATAGCGCCCATGGCGTTGCGTTCTATACACGGGATTTGAACCAAACCGCCAATGGGGTCACAGGTAAGGCCTAGATGATGTTCCATGGCGATTTCCGCAGCGACCAAAACCTGCTCTGGTGTGCCGCCCAGAAGTTCACAAAGAGCTCCAGCTGCCATTGCAGAGGACACGCCAATTTCAGCTTGGCAACCTCCCATAGCAGCACTAATGGTTGCTCCCTTTTTAAAGATGCTGCCAATTTCACTTGCGACTAATAAAAATCGCTTGATGTCCTTAAAATTGCCATCATGATTTTCAATGACCAAATAATACATGAGTACGGCGGGAATAACGCCAGCACTGCCATTGGTTGGCGCTGTCACTACGCGACCCAATGAGGCATTCACTTCATTTACGGCCAGGGCGAAACAGCTCACCCATTTTAAGATTTGTCTAAATTTGACTTCAGTGCCTCTAATGGCATACAACCATTCTTTAGGATCAGCATATATTATGTCTCCTTTTAAACTTTTATGCATATCAAAAGCACGACGTCTCACATTGAGGCCGCCAGGAAGATTGCCTTCGGTATGGCAACCAACGTACATACATTCTAGCATCGTATCCCAAATACGCTTCAGTTCGTTATCAATGACGTCTTCTGTTCTTATTGATTTTTCGTTCTCTAAAACGACCTGTGAAATAGGCAAGTTGAGATCTTTACAAAATCTGAGCAAGTCAGTTCCTTTTTCAACGGGATAGGGAAACGTACAGTAAAAAATAATCTTGTTTGCCTTTGAGATTTTACGTTCCTCTTGAACTACAAATCCGCCACCAATTGAGTAGTAAGTTGATTTATAGTGCCTACCATTTATAACTGCGGTAAACGTCATGGCATTAGAATGGAAGGGTAGAAACTTGCGGTTGAAAACAATATCCGTTTTGATATCAAAGGCCAATGGAACTTCATTATTGAATACAAGCGTACTCGTATTTTTTATTGAGGCGATGATGATATCAATGGTATCTACTGGAATATATTCTGGGTCTGCTCCGCTGAGTCCTAGAAGAATCGCATAATCGGTGGCATGACCTTTTCCAGTTAAGGATAAGGAGCCGTAAAGATCGACCTTGATTTTTTCAACCTTTGCGAACCTTTTATTGGATTTTAGCTCTTTGATCCATCGTTCTGCGGCACGCCAAGGCCCAAGAGTATGCGAGCTCGATGGCCCGACACCTATTTTAAGCATGTCAAATACAGAAATACACTCCATTAGCGAAAACATTTTAGCGGGTCAAATATAGAAATAGATTGGGCAATGTTTCAATTTTTTTGAAAATAAAAAGGCGCTTTTGTATGAACAAAAGCACCTTTTCAAGAGACAACAAATTAAGTGTTATTTAATAATAATCTTGGTATGTTCTCCAGTCTTGGTTTTAAGGATGTAAGTCCCTGAACTTAAACTAGGCGTTTTAATAGTTAGAGCAGCTTTCTTAGCTGTAATTTCCCGTCCATGAATGTCAAAAAGCGACACATCAACTTGCTTATTGAAGAAAAGCGTTTGGTTGGCGCTTATGGGATTTGGATATACGGCAAATGAGGTATCGGTCAACGTAGCGTTATCAATTCCTAAAGTGTCGTTTCCAAGTTGGTACACGCTTATCGTCGAGCTTACCTCATTGGCAAGCACGATAAGACCGGTTCCAATTGAATTATCCTGAGGAGCGATATAAATTATACCTTCAGGACCTAGATCGCCACCTTCGTCATTACCCAAATCTCTATTGTTCACGTACGACTCAAATGTTGGATTGCTAGGATCAGAAATATTATAAGTCATAAATCCGCCAATACGCTCCAAAGTAATAAAGGCATAGGTTGCGCCATTAATTTCTGAAATCGTCACGCCTTCTGGTTCTGGGCCTTTGTTGTCACTTCGGTTTTTAAAGTTGTTATTACTGTTGCTCACGTTAAATAGAGCGCCATAAATAGGATCTGCTGCCGTAATACGCTCAAAATCGTCACCGCTATCGTAGACTAAAGCGCCAGTCACCGTATTCCAAATACTAAAGGAGCGCGCCCCAAACACATGAATTTCATCTAAATCACCGTCATTATCCAAATCACCCGTGGCATTTGAAACTGTCAACTCTCCGATATTTGATTCTAGAGCCAGCACATCCAATTCTGGGAATACTGAGGGGTCTAAGGTCACTTCATTATCGCTAATTTTTGCTTCCTCTTGAAATGTTCCGTATTCTCTGGCATCGCCTTCATTTGCGGTCACGAGATACGTGATACCACCAACGTCGTAGGAGGCAATGGCATCTGGCATATACATGCCCTTCACTGGCCAATTTCCGAAGAAAATAAAATCGGTTTCATCTGAAGCGTCGAGCGTATTTCCTGTTAAGCTATGATCTTTCAGTCCTAATGGAAGAATATCGGTAATTGTATTCGTGGTAAGATCAACAACCGCAATGGCGTTGTTTTCTTGAAGTGATACCCAAGCTATTTGGGAGTCTGACGATACAGTAATAAACTCTGGTTCCAAATCTTGGGAGACCGAAGAGCCTGGGCCAAATATACGTACGCCTTCAGTTCGTAGCGCAGCAATGTCAGTATCAAAGGCATTGAAGTTCAATTGCGTGACATTAGCTTGTGTGATATTGCCTAGACCTCCAGTGACATCAATAACCGTAATGCTACCTTCAGGATCGAGAACGTAATCATCACTTGGTTGGCCTTCATTTGCAACCAATACTTTTGTGCCATCTGGTGTGAATGTGACCATGTCTGGAAGGTTTCCTACGGTTACTGTTGAGATATTGTCTCCGTTAATATCCATGAAAGCAACAACCCCATTGGCAGTTTCTCCATTTGAAATGGCAGCAACCACCAACCCATTGTTAGTAGCTACACTTGTGGGTCCATCTGTACCTAAAGTAGACAAATCAATAGCAGCAATAGTGTTGATGGCATTTAAATTGGAGAAATCTAAAACTTCAATTGCCGCTCCAGTAGAGTTCAATACAAATAAGCGTTGGGATGCTGGATCGTGAGCCGAAATCTCTGCAGATCCTGAGCCGTCGACTAAGTAACTGGTGAGGTAATTGATGTCTAAAGCATTTGAAGCAACAGGAGCTGAGGTGTCATTATCTAAAATATAGACGCTGGTAATGCTATCATTACCTAGAGTGGCATTTATGGGATTGGATAGTTCGAGTAGAAATAACTCATCAGATTCTGCAGTGGTATCATCTGTTATTGGAATTGTAATTACAATAGGGTTGGGATCATTTGCAAGAATGGTGAACGTTTGATTGGTAAACGAAAAATCAACGCCTTCAGTCGCTGTTATAAAAGTAGTGATCAGGTTAACATCAACTGATATTTCCGAAGTAGAGATCGAAGATGATTCAATGGTTATGTCTATGGAAGTACCGTCTTCATCAATGTCATAAGATGTTGTTTCAAAAGTGATTTGAGGTAAGACGTTTACATTTGGAGTGAAACTTCCAGGGGATGCCAAAACATCGAAACCGTTATCTTGGCCGACGAGATTTGTCGCTGCTATCCAATTGGTACCGGCGTTGACATCGCTTGAGGGATCTAACAATTCTACAGATGGACCATCACCATCAGCCTACTCTGGCCAAGGCGCATCGTCGCTGTATTCCACTTGAAATATTACGGTTTGCTGAGAATTTAAGATTTGCAAAACTTCGCCACCATTGCCGAGCGCATTGCTAATCCCTTGTGGCATATCTAAAAAAGTCTCTCCATAAAAGGCATCGGCCGTCACTTTATCGGTTGCTAGTAGTATAATGTCTCCAGCTGCTAATTGTTGCTGCGGAAATGAGAACACAAAATTACCTTCGTCCTTGACTTGGATGCCGCCTAAATTGATGGTAGACACACCATTATTGTAGATTTCCAAGAATTCAAGAGCGTCATTATCTGATGCTGTATTGTACATGATTTCGGTAATGATCAAACCAGAAGCAAGGTCATTAAAATAAAGATCGTCACTTATATAAGGCGACACCTGTACATTTGCCGAAGGATCTTCAACCGAATTCACGGTAATAGTGTAGGCTGTTCCTGCTAAAAATCCCGAGTGTGTTATAGTCGCCGTTTGACTAACATTGTTATAATTTACTGCGGAAATCGTTACGCCATTACTAATGACATAATTATTTAAATTTTCTGCGGAAGCTACAGTGATGTCTTCAGAAAAAACAATGTCAATGGTGGTATTGCTGGTAACGATGGCGTTGGTAATTGTTGGTGCCGTAACATCGCTATTAGAAATTTCGAAGGGTGTGGTGTCAAATGGCAATACCAACGTACTTTGGTCACCACTATCATCGGCAAGCGTGTAATTGTTTAAGTCATTTAAAGCAACCTGATAGCCGTTAGCTTGCAATCCTGTCCTTTGTCCAGTGTATTGGGCCACATCGGTGCCATTGGTGTAGGTGATTGCTGTTGTGCCTGTAGAAAGATTTGTATTGTCTAAACTTCCGTAGGCTGAATCGGAATTTGCGACGGCAGTAATAAATAAAGATGGTACACGTGGTAATAAAGGATCATCAACCAGAAATGCAAAAATAGCTTCTGAGCTGCCTGAAATGCCCCCAGGTTGTCCACTTATAGTACCAATTGATGCTGAAGGAGTGGCACTAATCGTATTAAAGGTGATGACGCTTCCTTCGGGAATAGCATTTGATCCAGAGTTCCATGAAAAGTCATTTTCGTCATCTCCAAAGGCTGATCCAGTCCATTCTGAATCTGTAAAATAAAGTAAGGTATTTGCAGGAATTTCTACAAACGTGACCATAGCAAAATCATCATCTGCATCTGCATTAAATGCAATAAAAGCCATGTCACCAGTAGATAATTGTGCATACAATTGGTAGGTGATACTTAATAAACAAGCGAGTACTAGTTTTTTCATAATAACTGTTGGTTTTAAATTTTAGTGAAATTAGTCACCCAACGTTTCGTTAGTTTACCCTTAGAATTAAGAAACTATGAAATAATCAATACTCATGTTAAGGCGATGTAAAGTATTTGATATCAGTCGCCTATATCTACAAAAATAGCTTAACGGTTTAGTAAAGTGACATGATGTCACATTTTTTGGCATGGCATAATGATTGACATATGCATTACGAAAATAAAATGAACGTAATGTTTCCGAAGTAAAGCGGAAACCTATTAAAACAAATATAATTATGAGTAAGATTATTGGAATCGATTTAGGAACTACCAACTCTTGCGTTTCTGTGATGGAAGGTAACGAGCCAGTAGTAATCCCAAATGCAGAAGGTAAAAGAACAACACCTTCAGTAATTGCCTTTGTAGAAGGTGGTGAAATTAAAGTTGGAGATCCTGCAAAAAGACAAGCAGTGACCAACCCAACAAAAACGGTGTATTCGATCAAAAGGTTTATGGGTAACAAATATTCTGAATCTAAGAAAGAAGCAGAACGTGTACCATATAAAGTAGTGAAAGGTGATAATGATACGCCGCGTGTCGACGTAGATGGTCGTTTGTATACTCCACAAGAATTATCGGCAATGATTCTTCAAAAAATGAAGAAAACGGCCGAAGATTATTTGGGTCAGGATGTGACTGAAGCCGTTATTACTGTGCCTGCTTATTTTAATGATTCACAACGTCAAGCGACTAAAGAAGCAGGTGAGATTGCAGGTTTGAAAGTGCGTAGAATTATTAACGAACCAACCGCAGCTGCATTGGCTTACGGGATGGATAAAAAAGGAATCGATCAAAAAATCGTTGTTTTCGATTTTGGTGGAGGAACACATGATGTCTCTATTCTTGAGTTAGGTGATGGCGTATTTGAAGTATTGTCTACAGATGGTGATACCCATTTGGGTGGTGATGATGTTGATGATAAAATCATCAATTGGTTAGCCGATGAGTTTAATGCTGAAGAAGGCATTGACTTACGTAAAGACCCAATGGCATTACAACGTTTAAAAGAAGCTGCTGAGAAAGCGAAGATTGAATTATCATCTTCGGCACAAACTGAAATCAACTTACCTTATGTTACAGCAACGGCTAGCGGACCAAAACACTTAGTACGTACCATGACACGTTCAAAATTTGAGCAGTTGATCGATGATTTGATCAAACGCACTATTGAGCCATGTGAAACAGCCTTGAAAGCTGCAGGATTATCTAAGAGCGATATTGACCAAATTATTTTGGTAGGTGGTTCTACGAGAATTCCAGCAGTACAAGAAGCGGTTGAGAAATTCTTTGGAAAAGCACCGAGTAAAGGTGTAAATCCAGATGAGGTCGTGTCTCTAGGAGCAGCGATTCAAGGTGGTGTCTTAAGTGGTGATGTAAAAGATGTTCTTTTATTAGACGTCACACCATTATCATTGGGTATTGAAACGATGGGTAACGTCATGACGAAGTTGATCGAGGCCAACACGACAATTCCTACCAAGAAATCCCAAGTGTTTTCAACAGCGGCAGATAATCAGCCATCGGTAGAAATCCATGTGTTACAAGGAGAGCGTCCAATGGCGGCAGATAATAAAACGATTGGTCGTTTTCATTTAGATGGAATTCCACCAGCACAACGAGGTACACCACAAATTGAAGTGACCTTTGATATTGATGCTAACGGGATTATCAAAGTATCTGCAACCGATAAAGCAACTAACAAATCGCAGGATATACGTATTGAAGCATCCTCAGGTTTGACTGAAGAGGAGATTGCTAAAATGAAGCAAGATGCAGAAGCGAATGCTGATGCCGATGCAAAAGCTAAGGAAACTGCAGATAAATTGAATCAAGCTGATGCTATGATTTTCCAAACGGAGAGTCAGTTGAAAGAATTTGGCGATAAATTATCAGACGATAAGAAGAAGCCAATTGAAGAAGCACTTGAAGAATTGAAAAAAGCTTACGAAACTAAAGACATTGCTGTTATAGAGCCTGCTTTAGAAAAAATAAACGAAGCTTGGAAAGTAGCCAGTGAAGAAATGTACAAAGCACAAGCCGATGGTCAAGGTGCACCAGAAGCTGGACCAACAGATGCAGGCGCTGGAGCTAAAGGACAAGCTGCCGATGAGAGCAGTGATGTTGAAGACGTAGATTTCGAGGAAGTCAAGTAAGCAGGGAGTCGAGTTTCGCTTTTTAGCGAAACTCGTACGAATCGCTTATCCCGAACTTGTTTCGGGATCTCAGAGAATCAATTGAGTTAGTGATAGGGATTTGGTAATTCGCTCACTATCATAACGGTAAATAATCTTTCGAGATCATATTATAAATTTAAAAAACGCAATCAGTTATGGTTGCGTTTTTTTATTTGTTTACTTCGGAAATATAAAAGATTACAAAATTGTTCAATTATAATTGACCCTATGTATAAACGAGATATTTAATTCGATTTTTTGTGAGTAGATCCCAGTATTTTAATACTGAATCAAATAAAATCTACTTTAAAAACGCAATCTTTATCTAGATTCCTTTTTTTTGTTCGCAAACATTTTTGTCATTACAAGCGCATGAGGGAACGTAATAGCAGCTAAGAACGAAAAGAAAATAGCATAAAAGATTTTCTCATTCTTAAATATATAATATACAATTCCAATTCCCACTAATGACACCAGCCAATACGGAAGCGCTTTTTTGAGATAGTTGAGGGTATTGGATCTATTGAAATTTCCGTAGATAAAAGTAATTTGCTCATATAATGAGGGGATGCTATGCCAGAGAATAAAATAAATGGTAAAGCCCCAAATAAGGGTAGAAACTTTGAATATTACTGTAAAGACCAAAAGGTATAGCAATTCAGAAATAAGCGTAGTGTGATAGCGCTTAGCTTTTACTGCTATTAATGCAGCGAACAATATAAATGCTATAGCGTTTATAATGAACGAAACCAACAAAGCTGCTTTAGTGACGCTATAATTGGTAATAGAATCTACAATTTCAATAACGTCCTCAGGATTTAATATGAATAGTAATTGAAGCACTAATAATCCGTAGGTAAAATAGAATAGGCTCTTTATATCTTTTTTAAGTGGTAGAGTTCGGTAATCCCAATGCTGCTCTCCGAAATGGAACGCACTAAATATGACGAAGAGAAACAAGGCAAGCAATGGTAAAAAATAAAATACGATAACGGCAGTACCTACAATAAAGAGATAACTCATTAAAACCTTTATAAATGGATACTTTGCATTTTGGTTGGAAAGTGAATCGATTAATAAAATATCATTGGAGCCATGTAAAATACCGAAAGAGAATATGAGTAAGAACCCAAAAATAATTTCAACTTCTCCAGGGAACATGGATGTAATCCATAACCCGAAGAAACTCAGCATAATTGAAAAATTAAAAATTCTACTCATAAATGATTGTAAGATTAATAAAAAAACTTAAATATTTTGTTAAATATGAAATTATTTTGTTTAACTTTAATTACTTTTATTTGAACAAAATTTCTAACTTAAACCAATTAACATGAAAAATTTATTACTTTTTGCAGATGTTAGCGGGAAATTAGATCCAACAGATTATGTTGGATTTACATTTTTTGTAGGTAGTATGGCTATGATGGCTGCTTCTGCCTTTTTCTTTTTATCCTTGAGCCAGTTTGATAGAAAATGGAGAACATCCATTCTCGTCTCTGGATTAATTACATTTATTGCGGCCGTACACTATTTCTATATGAGAGATTATTGGTTTGCCAATGTAGAATCACCAACGTTCTTTAGATATGTAGATTGGCTACTTACCGTACCGTTGATGTGTGTTGAGTTTTATCTCATCTTAAAAGTAGCTGGTGCTAAGCCTTCATTAATGTGGAAACTTATTTTTGCATCTGTGATCATGTTAGTCACTGGATATTTTGGTGAAGCTGTATACACCACTGGAACAGGTCCTGCTATTTGGGGTGCACTTTCTGGAGCGGCATATTTTTATATCGTATATGAAATCTGGGCAGGTAGTGCTAAAAAACTAGCCGTGGCAGCTGGTGGTGATATTTTATATTCACACAAACTATTATGTTGGTTTGTATTGGTAGGCTGGGCCATCTATCCTTTAGGATATATGTTGGGAACTGAAGGTTGGTACACTAGCTTCCTAGGCACTGGAAGCGTAGATGTCGTATACAACATTGCAGATGCCATTAACAAAATTGGTTTTGGTTTAGTGATATACGCATTAGCTGTGAAAAAGCAAAATGTATTAAGTTAGGTAATTACTTATTAAATTTATGAAAGCGTAACATTTGGTGTTACGCTTTTTTTTGTCCATAAGCTTAGCTCTGGAAGAAAAACGTAGTAAATTGCACTGCGATTATAATTGATCATTCATGCAGTTTTCAACAGACCTCCCAACGACAATAGTGCCAAAACGCTTAGCCATTAAGCTTACCGCTAAAGGAGAGAATTACGTGCAAAAAGGTCACCCTTGGGTGTTTTCTGATAGTATTGTAAAACAAAATGACGATGCAAAAACCGGCGATCTAGCCATTATCTTCGGAAAGCGTAAAAACGGAATGATAGGCATTGGACTCTATGATGCCAATTCGCCTATTCGTATTAAAATGATATATAGTGACAGCGCACCTGTTAAAATTAATGATGCTTTTTTTCTTCGGAAGGTACAAGAGGCCTATCAACAACGATTGCCACTGCTTCAAACTGAAACCACAAGCTATCGTTTGCTCTTTGGTGAAAATGACGGATTTCCATCGTTCATTGCCGATGTGTACGATAACGTTTTAGTGGTGAAATTATACTCTGAAATTTGGCTTGCGTATTTAACAACTCTTCTAGAAAGTCTTATCAAAGTCACAGGATGCAAGACCGCTGTAATGCGCTTGAGTCGATCATTACAGCAATCAAAAAGCCATCAACTAAAGGATGGCGAAGTCATTTATGGCACACTTGAAAATGAGGTTGTTCAATTTGTAGAGCATGGTGTTCAATTTTCTGCAAATGTGATTAAGGGCCACAAAACGGGCTACTTTTTAGACCATCGGGAAAATAGACGACAAGTTGGATTGGCGAGCAAACATAAAACAGTTCTGGATGTGTTTTCGTATGCTGGCGGATTTTCGGTACACGCTCTTGCGAATGGAGCCAAACAAGTAACCAGTGTAGACATAAGTGAGCAGGCTTTGGAAATCGCAAAACAAAACGGTGAACTCAATACATTTTCAGGAGAGCATTTTACGCTAGCCGGCGACGCTTTTAAATTATTGGAACAGCTTATTTCAGAAAAAAAGAAATTTGACGTTGTAGTAATCGATCCACCAAGTTTTGCAAAACAGCAATCTGAAATTCAATTGGCAAAGAAAAAATACGCCCAATTAGCGCGACTTGGAGCACAATTGACCGCAAGAGAAGGCCTTTTGGTCTTAGCGTCTTGCTCTTCAAGAGTTACAGCAACGGCATTTTATGATATCAATGAGCAGACACTAAAATCTACACAACGTTCCTTTTCAGTAGCACAAAAAACGGGTCATGATATTGATCACCCTATCGGCTTTCCCGAAGGCGCTTATTTAAAGTGTGCATATTATCGGTTTCATGATTAGGCTTCCGTCACAATCTCAGTATTAAGCTGAATATCCACATTAATTATTAATATAAACGTTCAACTTCAATTTTGACAGCAGCCCTTTTTTTACACCTGTATAAAATAGTATGCATGCATAGTAAAATTAAGTATATTTGAATACTAAATTAACGTTCGGGTTTTGTAAACAGCAGAACCTTTTTTTCAAGATCATGACAACCAAACTCACACAACTTTTACAGATTAAATACCCCATAATTCAAGCACCAATGTTTTTGGTGTCAAATGTGGCTATGGTCACAGAGGCCATGAAAAGTGGTATTGCAGGATGTATTCCTGCTTTAAACTACAGAACTCTAGACGAGTTGCGAGATGCTATTAGAGCACTTAAAGCAAATAAGGTCGAAGGCGGATCGTTTGGTTTTAATCTCATCGTCAACAAATCGAATGTAAAATATAAGGGACAATTAGAGGTTATTTGTGAAGAGGGTTGCGACTTTATCATCACGTCTTTGGGCAATCCAGAAGACACCATTAATCAAGCTCATGCTGTCGGAATTAAGGTGTTTTGTGATGTGACCGATCTTCATTTTGCCAAAAAAGTAGAAAATTTGGGAGCCGATGCTGCGATTGCAGTTAATAATGAAGCTGGTGGTCACCGCGGAAATCTATCGCCGCAAGAACTTATAAAGCAGCTTACGCAACACATTTCCATTCCTGTCATTTCAGCGGGAGGCGTGGGCTGTAAAGCCGATATTGACAAGATGTTGGGTTATGGAGCCGAGGGTGTTTCCGTAGGAAGTCCGTTTATTGCATCCATAGAAGCTGGCGTCACCGATGACTATAAACAGGCCTGTGTTGATTACAATGCTAATGATATTGTGATGACCGAGCGTATTTCGGGAACCCCTTGTACGGTCATCAACACGCCTTATGTTCAAAAAATTGGCACTAAAGCCACCTGGTTGGAACGTATGCTCAATAAAAATAAAAAATTAAAAAAGTGGGTCAAGATGATTCGGTTTTCTATTGGTATGAAAGCGACCGAGAATGCAGCAAAAAAAGCAACCTACAAAACAGTATGGGTCGCTGGGCCTAGTATTGAGCATACTAAAGAAATTCTTCCTGTAAGGGATATTGTTGCTCTGCTAACGTAATAAATTCTGTATGCGCTAAAAAAAGAAGTATCACGATAAAAGGATCAAGTCAATAATCGATAGCTTGCATAAATCGCTACTTTTACAGTCTTGAAAAAAACTCTGCTTTATATCGCTCTTATAATCGTTTTATGTATCAGCATATTATACTGGTCCCTATCAAGCACTAATAAAATCTTTCAAAAAAGCGAATTGGTCAATATTGACAATGTTGATGACATCAATTTTAAAAAGTACGACTCGGTTTGGGTCGCTGCGAGCACACTTTATGAGGCCGATGTTATAAAAAAAGCCATGCAAGGAGAGCACTATCGCGAAGCTTGGGCGACAGCAATAAAAGCACCCGTGTTATTTTTGGATACACTTTTTGGCGGTGTTGAGATTATTAAGGAGGGTGGAGGTAGACAAACCCACTCGTTAAAGTTAAAAGCACCAAACGGTACATTGTACACGCTTCGGAGTATCAACAAGGATCCGGAAGATCTTATTCCTGAATTTACAACCACTCTTGGGTTAGAAAATATTGTGGTTGACGGTATTTCTGCTCAACATCCTTATGGCGCCATATACGCGGCACAACTTTCCAAATCAGCACACATTTTACATACAAATCCTAAGATCGTCTTTCTTCCGAAGCAGAAAAAGCTTAAGAGCTACAATGATAAGTATGGCAATCGATTATTTCTCTTGGAATATGAAACCGAAGGGCCAGTTAATTGGACATCTTTAAAAAATATTATAGAATTGATCGATACCAAAAATTTACAGAGGCTCAAATTAGAGTATAAAAATCGCTTGCAAATCAACAAAAAGGAATTGATCAAAGTGCGGCTGTTCGATTTTTTGATTGGTGATTGGGATCGTCACACCAAACAATGGGGTTGGGCAATTCAAAAACAAGACACTAATTTTGTGGCAATTCCTGTTGCAGGTGATCGTGATAATGCATTTTTTAATACTCAAGGCATCATCCCTTCGCTGCTCTCTAATGAGCATGTGGTTCCCGAGCTTAGACCTTTTAAAGAAGAGATTGACTTTATTGAGGGTTTGGTCTATCCATTTGATCGGTATTTTCTATTGAATACTTCGGAAACTTTATTTGTTTCCGAAGCCCAAGCACTTCAAGCCTTAATATCAGATGCTGTCATTGATAACGCGTTATCAGTCTGGCCAAAGCAGATTTCAGCAATAGACGGAAAAGAAATCACCACCAAAATTAAACACAGGCGCGATGATCTTGTCAAGTATGCGAAAGCGTTTAAGAAAGAAATCGATATGCAAGGTGCTGTAACTGCTGATTTAAAAGGGTCAGGGAAATTGGATTTAGATCCAGAATTTATACGTTGTTTTGAATGCTATTAACTTGTAGAGCCATAACATATTAAACAATAGAATTAATTAGCTTAACATTTACCTCATGAACACCGTCAAATGGAATAATTTCCAAACGATCTCCAAACAAATGTTCGGCTTTTAGAAGTTCCAAATTCATACGATCATCGTTGAGGTACTCGTCGGTCGTACCATAAATGACTTTAGCCTTTCCATTAAAAAACTCAAAATCTTCTTTTTTCAATTCCTTGGGAATACTTCCCGAATGCATGATCAACTGCGAGCATTTGATTTTCCTACTCGCCAAATAACGCATCGCTACGCTCACACCTTGAGAATAACCAAGAACGATTAAATTTTGGGCATTGCTAATTTGTTCGCGTTCAAAAATGGCATCAAAATAGGTCATAACATTGTCCATTTCGGCTGCGGTATTTTCTTTCGTAAGCCAGCTTGCGCCCACATGCTTAAACTCTTGCGTGATGTAATACTTACTGTGTGCTTGTGGCGCGATAATAAAATTTTCTGCAGCGGGCAAGCCCTTAAAATATTTAAGAAAATACCTGCTTAAATAGCCCATGCCATGACAAACAAACCACACTGTTTTCGTTGTCGCTGTGCGGCTATTTAACGTTGAATAACTGTTGGTAATGGGATAAGAAATTTCCTGTTCTGTAGATTTCATTTTGTATTTTTGTTATCGAGCTTAAAAATACTGAAATCTTATGCCATTATCCAAAGAAGCTGTTTTGAAACAAGCAAACGCAGCCAGTAAAAACACCTTGATGGAAACTCTAAATATCGAGATGATTGATTATGGAGATGATTTCTTGATAGCAAGAATGCCAGTGAACGCTAGAGTATATCAACCCGATGGTGTTTTGCATGGAGGAGCTACAGCAGCACTGGCCGAAAGCGTTGGTAGTTTTGCCTCACATATTTTTCTGGATATTGAGAATAAGTTTGTGCGCGGCCTAGAAATCACAGCAAACCACTTGAAAAGTGTTTCTGAAGGTCACGTTTATGCCAAGGCGACATTTTTACATAAAGGAAGAACCACACAATTATTGGATATTAGGATCACCGATGACCATGATAATTTGATTTCCATTTGTAGGCTCTCTACAATTTCGCTTCCAAAAAAGACCTAAACAATGACCGAAGAAGAGCTCTTCTCGCACATCCAAACACAATACGATTCGCAATTACCTTTTGTAGCATACCGCAAACCCAAAGAGACATTGGTAAAAGCGATATTGCAGAGTGATACGACGCAACATTTGGTCACAGATTTTACCGAAAGTGGTTTCATTTTTTCTCCTTTCGATACACAAAACGATACGTTAATTTTTCCTTCGGAAAGCTGTAAAACCATTACCTCTCAATGTTTTATATCTTCGGAAATAGAACCCATCAATCTCAAGCATAAAGTTGATGCAAAAGCACGACAACAGCATATAGACTTGGTAAAACAGGGAATTAAGTATATTAAGACCGGTCACTTAAAAAAGGTAGTGTTGTCAAGAATTGAGGTTGTGCCGCTTTCCGAAGATCAGCCTATTGCTATTTTTAAATCCTTACTAAGCGCATATCAAACAGCGTTTGTCTACATCTGGTACCATCCCAAAGTTGGCTTATGGCTTGGCGCTACACCTGAAACCTTGTTGGATATTGATGGTAGGCGCTTTAGAACCATGTCTCTGGCTGGAACAAAACCATATAAAGAGGACAAAGAGCTGTCGTGGGGAATAAAGGAAATTAACGAACAGCAAATTGTTACAGAGTATATTGTGAATCATATTCATGATAGTGTGAGTGATATAAAAGCAACTGAGCCCAAAACCATACGAGCGGGACAGCTTTTACACTTACAATCTAAAATTTCGGGAGATTTGAAAGCAGGACAATTACAATCGGTCATAAAAAGCCTACATCCAACTCCTGCCATTTGTGGTTTACCAAAAGCTGAAGCTAAGAAATTCATACTCAAAAATGAACAGTACCATCGAGAATTCTATACTGGGTTTCTGGGAGAATTAAATTTAAGGACATCTAAATCAAGAAATACGAACAGACGTAATGTTGAGAACAATGCCTATTCAACCATCAAGAGATCTAGTGAATTGTTTGTCAATTTGCGGTGTGTACAACTTAAAAACAAGCAGGCCATAATCTACGTTGGTGGTGGTATTACACAAGCTTCTAATCCAGAGCTAGAGTGGGAGGAGACGGTCAATAAAACCCAAACCATACGTCGTGTTTTAGCGTAATGTGCCTATTTAATTTTGTTTGGATAATAACGTCCTTATAATTTATATTTTCTGCCTTAAATGTATCATAACTTTCTTTTTTATAATTGGCATTTTGAATAACTTTGTATCAACATGATACACCCTAAAATTCCGCTCGCACAAACCGTTATTCAGTTATGTAAGCTTAAAAATATTAAGCATATTGTCATTTCACCAGGCAGTCGAAATGCGCCACTCACCTTAGGTTTTTCTAACGATAAGTTTTTCAATTGTTATAGTATTGTTGATGAACGTTGCGCAGCGTTTTTTGCATTGGGCATCGCACAGCAAATTCGTGAGCCTGTCGCGGTAATCTGCACCTCAGGAAGCGCACTCCTTAATTATTATCCTGCCGTAGCCGAGGCGTTTTATAGTGATATTCCGTTAGTGGTTATTTCTGCCGATCGTCCTAAACACTTGGTTGGTATAGGTGATGGTCAAACCATCAATCAACCTGATGTTTATGGCAGTCATATCTTGTTTTCTGCTAATTTAAAATTGGATATCAAAGATGATCATCGCATCCCAGAGCACGAGGATTTACCCATATTTAAAAACTTAGAACAGAAATTGGAGCGGTTTTTAGGACTTCAGCAAGATATTCAGTCGTATAATGAAGAGGAGATCAATCAAGCTCTTAATCTTGCTAAGTTTAAAAAAGGGCCTGTTCACATCAATGTTCCTTTTGATGAGCCACTTTACGAGATGACTGATAAATTAATCGTAAAACCAAAATCAACACCAATTGATCTTTCGCGACAAAAAATTGATCAGGCCGAATTGAAAGATTGTATTGACGAGTGGTATGTGGCTAGAAAAAAAATGGTCTTGGTTGGTGTAATGCCGCCAAACCAACTAGAGCAGCGTTGGTTGCATGAATTGGCAGACGACGATAGCGTGATTGTGTTTACAGAGGCGACCTCAAATTTACATCATCCCAATCTATTTACGAGTATAGACAAGATGATTGCGCCTTTAGATGCCGCAGATTTCAAAGCGCTGCAACCCGATATATTAGTGACCATGGGTGGTTTGATTGTCTCAAAAAAAATCAAGGTGTTTTTGCGCCAATACCAACCTAAGCATCATTGGCATATAGACGACAAAAGCGCTAGTGATACATTTTTTTGTTTAAATAAGCATATTGAAGCAACGCCAAATGAGTTTTTTTCAGAGTATTTACCAAAGATCACCCATGTCACTAAAAGTAGTTATTTAGATACCTGGGCAGCGGTCAAAAAACACCGTCAGAAAAAGCATTTAGAGTACATGAAACTAATTCCTTTCAGCGATTTTAAGGCGTTTAGTTTGGTGTTAAAATCCATTCCTCGCAAAACGGTTGTACAGTTGGGCAATAGTTCTACAGTGCGATATGCCCAATTATTTAAAATGAATTCATCGCTCGAGGTGTTTTGTAATCGCGGTACAAGTGGTATCGATGGCAGCACATCTACAGCAATTGGCTCTGCAGTAGGAAACCCAAAGCAAACTACTTTTATTACTGGAGATCTGAGTTTTTTTTACGATAGCAATGCACTATGGAATAATTATATTCCTAGTAATTTTAGAATTATTCTAATCAATAATGAAGGTGGAGGGATTTTCAGAATTTTGCCAGGTCACAAAAACACCAAAAACTTTGATTATTTCTTCGAGACGACTCACCAATTAACAGCGAAACAGCTGTGTGAGATGTTTCAAATAGAATATTTAACTGCACGAAATGCCGAAGAACTTGAAGCGGGACTTAAACCGTTTTATAACCAATCAAAACGACCGCGATTATTGGAGGTCTTTACCCCTAGAACCAAAAATGATGAGATCTTGTTGGAGTATTTCAAGTTCATCAAATAATAACTTAACGTCCCATTTTCAATGTATCTAATATTTGGTTATCTTTAAGCTTCAATCTAAAAAACAAAATTAAAATGAGTAAAAGAGATGATTTAATTGCAAAGTATGCGGCCGATTTAAAAGATAAATGTGGTATGACTCCCGACATGGACTTATTAACCAAGGTCACCATTGGTTGTGGGCCGTCTATCTACAATGCAGATGCAGCAACCGTTTCGGGTTCTGACGCTTCAGAATTGGCCACCGTAAAAAACAATTTTCTGATCAAAAAATTAGGATTAGCAGATAGCCCAAAATTAGACGAGGCCATTAATGCCGTTTTAGAGACCTACGGAAAATCCAATCGAAACAAATACCGTGTAGTCGTCTATTATATGTTAACCAAACACTTCAATAAAGAGTCGGTTTATTAAACGAAGAACTCTAGAATATCACAGGCGCTACCATTCATATGAACCGTAGCGCTTTTTTTATTAAAACTTGCCTTTATTTTTATGAGGACCCAATGTTGTCGCCCGTTAATAATGTTGGTATCCTGCTTTCCGTTGTATCTCTAACGTGGCCGTTAGAGGATGCCACTGCAATCAGGAGTAAAGAGTAGGTTCGTTTTATGTTTCCGAAGTAAAAAAAGGAGCTTATCGATAACAAACATCTAAAATTGAATCGCACTCAAACTCTTTTTATATCTTTGCCGCATGATACACATTGGAGACTACAACGTACTGGAAATACTTCGAGAAAGCGAACAAGGTTTGTATTTGGCAGATAAAGAAGGCAATGAAGTATTGCTGCCCAATCGTTATGTCCCTGAATCGTTTAAGATTTGGGAAGAGATTGAAGTTTTTGTCTATTTAGACAATGAAGAACGTCCAGTGGCCGTAACCGATGAACCATTTATTCTACGCGATGATTTTGCCTTATTGCGTTGTAATCAAGTGACCGAGATTGGTGCCTTTTTAGATTGGGGCTTGGTTAAGGAATTATTTTGTCCATTTAGTGAGCAAGCTTTTAAAATGAAAGCTGGCGGCTGGTATTTGGTTTACTGCTATCTCGATGAGCAAACAGGTCGTTTGGTCGCTTCAAGCAAAACCAATCGCTTTTTAGATAATAAGGATCTTACCGTTCAACAATTTGATGAGGTGGATTTGATTGTATCGCATCCTTCAGATTTGGGCATGAATGTGATTGTAAACGATAAGCACTTAGGCCTTATTTTTTCCGAAGATATATTTAAGGATATTAGCGTTGGCGATCGTCTCAAAGGTTTTGTCAAGAAAGTGCGCGAGGATAACAAACTGGATATTGTTCTTGGTAAAATTGGATATCGTAAAATTGAACCCAATGCCGATTTGGTTATGCAACGTCTAGAAGATAGTCGTGATGGCTTTATACCGCTCAACGATAAATCAAATCCTGATGACATCAAGCGTGAACTGGAAATGAGCAAAAAAACCTTCAAAAAAGCAATAGGAACCTTATACAAACAACGTCTCATTAAAATTGAGAATGATGGGATTTATCTTATTTAATAAGCCGTTTTTTTCTGTAGTTCTTCTTGTACCCAATCAATAGCCTCGTCTAAATCCTTAAAATTACGTTTGTTAAATTTAAAAAAATAGTTTTCTACCTCGACAACCTTACTGGCTAATTCTGTGTAGGTGACCGTAGCATATGCGCGAAGATTTTTAAAGATGTCATTATACAAATTAGCATCGGTCAAGGTTATAGAGTAGGGTTGAATTCTATTGGCGATAAATCCAAAATGGCGTTGGCCATAAAAATGTTCTATTTCAATACGGGCTTCACTAAAGTTTTCAAAATTTACGTGTACGCCTTCGTGCAATTCGCTTACGACCATTTTCTCGAAAAAGTATAAATCACCTAATTCGACTGTTTTTTTGTAGATAAGGTTTTTAAAGGCTGGATTATCGCGTATCGACATGGTAATTTATTGAAATTTGGGCGTGCAAATATAATTTTTGCGCTTTCTATTTTCAAATAAATATTCAGCAAAAAGGTATTATTATTTAGTCTGTATATTTAAGTTCAAAAACTTAGAGATTGTGAAGCAATGAGCGTAAATAGAAGAGAAAATACTAGAAAAATGATCAGTTTTTTATCAATGAATATAATCTGTGAGTTGTAGCTTCGATGCACTAAGAATTTTCAAAGAAAACTCTTATCTTGATGAGAATATTGAAACTTAAGAAGGATTTGTTAATGGTGTATATTCAATTCCTCAATCAACTCAAACTGTATTCTGCACGTTTCTAAATGGTATCTAAACCTTTATAATGGTTTTTAGAACCTACTTTAAAAGGAGTTTTGTTTTGATCTGGTTTGGGATTGCGTCTTTATGGACCATTATAGAAATGGTCTTTAATTTAAAATAGGCTTCACTCATGTACACATAGCCATCGTGACCAACTCCCGATGTGCCCCAAGAATTTTTTACCTTGTAGTATTTAGTTCCCTTTTGATCTTTGAGCATGCCTGTAATATGCATTAAATGATCATCGGTTGTATTGTAATTTTCAAATTCTTCTTGTCGATAAGCCTCGGTAATACGTTTTTCTGGGCTAATTTTTATTAAAGCAGCACGATCTTCGTTTTCTGGCACAACAGCAATACCATGTTTAGATGAGAATGTTTGTTCGCTCACATCACAATCTAACTCGATTGTAAATCCGTTTCTTAACGCATAATTGGCGATGGTCGTCAACTCATCTAATGGTACATTGAAAAACGATCCATTGGCAAAATTATCTGGAATATCTAAAATAAATTCGCTGTAATAAGGCTCATGTGAAAACGAGGTGATACTCACATAATCACTAGGATTGATTTTGGTCATTTCTAAAAATGATTTTGGTGTGTACCTAACACCATCGTAGCTAAACGTTTTAATATCGTCGCCCAAATAAGCATCTAAAATAGCGTTGACATCGTCCTGCAAGTTTGATGTATATGATTTACGATCATTGATATAAGCCTTCAAAATAGTTTTAATGGAATCTGTCATTTTAGAATGACTATGTTTCTTTTCGTTATTTAGCAATCCAGTGTAGATCTCATTTGGTACAACGCCAAACTCAGAGACGCTATTGATCACATCGTGGCCTAAGCCACCCTCGCTAAATTGCGCATGACCTTGGCGCATCACATAGGTCCAAGCCTTTTTAGGATAGGTGTGTCTCACGGTGAACATTTCAGAAATATCAATTTTTTTCCCTGTGAGTCGCATAATTTCACTTTCTAAAAACGATGATGTCGAAAAACTCCAACAGGTTCCCGTATTGCCTTGGCTAATTACATCGGTTGCCTCTAAATCTATGGTAGTTTCAAATTCATATTCTTGAGTAAAACCAATCAAATTCACAAACAGTAAAATGAGGACTAGACTATTATTTTTCATGGGAAATGAATTGGTTTCTTTAAAATGATTTATTTTTGACTAAAATAAGAAAATGGATACAGCAAATTGGGTTATTGCTAAAGAATATGAGGACATTACCTATAAAAAATGTAATGGTGTAGCGAGAATTGCATTTAATCGTCCCGATATTAGAAATGCATTTCGTCCCAAAACAACGAGTGAACTTTACGATGCCTTTTATGATGCCAATGAAGATGTAAATGTTGGCGTAGTGTTATTATCTGCCGAAGGGCCGTCATCCAAAGATGGTGTTTATAGTTTTTGCTCGGGAGGTGATCAAAAAGCTAGAGGCCAGCAAGGTTATGTTGGTGAAGATGGCTACCATCGTTTAAATATTTTAGAAGTTCAGCGACTTATTCGTTTTATGCCAAAAGCGGTGATTGCAGTTGTTCCAGGTTGGGCCGTTGGTGGTGGGCATAGTCTCCACGTGGTTTGTGATTTGACCCTAGCGAGTAAGGAACATGCCATTTTTAAGCAGACTGATGCTGACGTCACGAGTTTTGATGGTGGATACGGATCAGCATATTTGGCAAAAATGGTCGGACAAAAACGAGCGCGTGAGATTTTTTTCCTCGGAAGAAATTATTCAGCTCAAGAAGCCTACGATATGGGAATGGTCAATGCCGTGATTCCACATGCCGATCTAGAGGCTACCGCATACGAGTGGGCTCAAGAGATATTAGCAAAATCGCCAACCTCCATAAAAATGTTAAAATTCGCCATGAACCTTACCGACGACGGTATGGTGGGGCAGCAGGTGTTTGCTGGTGAAGCGACGCGTTTGGCCTATATGACCGATGAAGCTAAAGAAGGTCGGGATGCCTTTTTGGAAAAGCGTAAACCTAACTTTGTTAAAAAATGGATTCCATAATCTAAGGCTCATTTATGTTTAAAAAAACGAAGCCTTGGCTTTCAGCATTTAGATTACGCACCTTACCCTTATCGGTATCTGGTATAATTATAGGATCTTGTTTTGCCCATTACAACGGTAAATTTGATGGTTATATCATGCTATTTGCGATATTGTTAACGATCGCACTTCAAGTACTCTCTAATATCGCAAATGATTATGGAGATGGCATCAAAGGCACCGATAACGATGATCGCATCGGTCCAGCACGCGCTATTCAAAGCGGAACGATCACACCCGAAGAAATGTACGATGGGATTAAAATGAATGTCCTCGTCGTGATTGTCCTAACAGTTTCGCTCATTTTTGTATCCTTCGGAAGTAAATATCTATTTTATGCCTTGTTGTTTTTTTTGTTGTCAGGATTATCAGTCTTTGCAGCCATTAATTATACCGTTGGAAGTTCCCCTTATGGATACCGTGGACTAGGTGATGTGTTTGTGTTTATCTTCTTCGGACTTCTTAGCGTCATCGGAAGCTATTTTTTATACACCAAACAGCTAGATCATCATATTGTTTTGCCAGCCGTAGCGCTTGGGTTTTTGAGTATGGGTGTTTTAAATCTCAATAATATGCGCGATATCAATTCAGACGCGTTGGCAGGAAAAGAAACATTGGCCGTAAAATTAGGCCGACGTAAGGCAAAAATCTATCATATTACCTTGATTACTCTAGCCATAATTGTATCGTTTGTGTTTTCAATTCTCTATTATTCACGACCAACGATCTTTTTGTTTTATATAGCTTACATTCCAATGCTCATTCACATCATTAAAGTCTATAAAACGGTTGAACCGAGAAACTACGACCCGCAATTAAAAGTCTTGGCACTTAGTACCTTTTTGTTTGCTGTGCTTTTGGGTGTGGGATATATCTTGTAGTTGATTCTGAAATATGAACCATGTTTTAAAACATATTCATAAATACTCTCATGATTTACGTATTTTAGAGTGCTATTAACTTTTAAACAAACCAATAATGCAAATCACATTTTACGGTCACGCGAGTTTAGGTATTAAAATTGAAGACATCCATATTTTGGTAGATCCTTTTATCTCGGGAAATCCCAAAGCAGCTTCCATAGATATTGACAGCTTAAAAGCAGATTATATTCTGGTCACACACGCACATCAAGATCATATCTTGGATGTAGAAGCCATTGCAAAGCGAACTGGAGCAGTGATTATTTCTAATTTTGAAATCGCAACACATTTTGATAAGCTTGGTTTAGAAAACCATCCTATGAATCATGGTGGACAGTGGGATTTTGAATTTGGAAACGTGAAATATGTAAACGCCATTCATACATCATCGTTTCCAGATGGCAGCTATGGTGGTCAACCGGGAGGTTTCGTCATTGAGGGTGAGCGCAAGAATATCTACATCGCTGGCGATACTGCATTAACGATGGATATGAAATTGATACCAATGTTTACAAAACTTGATTTAGCAATTTTACCCATTGGTGATAATTTTACAATGGGCATCGATGAGGCCATTTTGGCTAGTGATTTTGTACAATGCGATAAAGTGCTTGGGTATCACTTTGATACATTTGGGTATATTGAAATTGACCATGAAGTCGCAAAACGCAAATTTTTTGATAAAGATAAAGATTTGATGTTGTTGGAGATTGGAGAGAGTATTGAGCTCTAGTTTTCAAGGTATTATTGACCAGAGACAATAGATACAAGAAGTCTAAGACGAAAAAAATATTAGTAAAATGAGACTATTTGATCTCATAAAATTATGTTTATTGTTGAATTAGTTACTTTTGAAATGATGACAATCAAGATAATAAACGCCATACGGTTTTTCTAAATATAATGGTCATAAGATGAATTTATCTCTCGATAATCCACTTTTTTTGATTCCAGCTACCTCAGGACTAATTTTTATAATTGCCGGCCTTATCATGTCTCAATTTCCACCGAAAAAGATAAATGCTTTCTACGGCTACAGGACCAATAGCTCCATGAAAAATCAAGAACAATGGGACTTTTCACAAACTTATGCAGCTAAGGAAATGGCAAAATTAGGAAGTTTATTATTAATGAGTGGCGTATTAGGTTTCGTTTTCCATACAAATGATAAAACTGAAATGGTTATAGGAATGGGATTAATGATTTTGATGGTTGTCATTCTTTTAATACGTGTTGAAAAGGCGATAAAAAAAGAATTTAACAACACGTAAGCCAAATTTTAATCAATTAACGCATCTTGAGGTTCTATTTCAAACTGAAATGATTGGAAATGTGTTTAGATGAATCAATTTTCTAAAAATTGCACCGCCACGCAAAATAAATAAGTTTATACCTTAATGTCTTTAAGTTATCCTGATTCACCGCACTGCACTACGTTTAACCAACCAATGTATGAGTCGTGGCGATAAACGTTTGACGTACACGCCTAGAGTTTCGGTTTGACCAATGTAGGCTTCAAATTTCTCTTTTTTTATAGCCTTGATCATCTTGGTGACAAACACTTTGACGTCTAAGCCTTTTTCAGTTTTGTGGTCTTGACGATCTTGCGCACTGCCATCTGCGGTCAATGCATTGCGTGCAATATTGGTATTTACAAATCCTGGACAAATGAGTGTCACTCTAACTTGGTCTTTATCATGCTCTAATCGCAAGGCGTCAAAAAAGCCATGCAAAGCATGTTTTGCGCCACAATAGGCAGATCTATATGGCGAACTGAACTTACCCATCAAACTCGACACCACCACAAAATGTCCCGATTGATTGGCAATAAAATGCGGTAAGAGGGCCTTCGATAAAGCAACTGTTCCCAAATAATCTACTTCCATAAGTTTGCGATCCACATCAATTGAGGTCTCAATGATTGGCGAACGCTGGCTAATCCCTCCATTATTGATAAGCATATCTACACGTCCAAAAGCTGAAATAGCAGTTTTAGCGTGCTGCTGCATAATGTTGGTTTCGGCTAGGTCAAAACCTAAAATAAAAACACGCTCTGGATGGGCACACATGCCTTTTACCTTCTCAAGTGCTTCTAATCTCCTGGCGGAAATAATTAGATTACAATTGTATTTGGAAAGTGCAATAGATAAGGCTTTGCCGATTCCGCTAGACGCACCCGTAATCCAAATCGTTTTGTTATCAAAAGTCATGATGTTTAAGTTTTAGGTTGAGTTTGTTTCAATTCTGAAAGCGTAAATGGTTTTCGTTTGAGGATTAAAAGTTTGGATGCTTTGAATCGTGATCCAAATTAATGAGATTTCCGAAGAAATGAAACACTGAATGATCAAAATGTTTGAGTTCAACAGAAATTTTCCCAAATGAGAATTTAAATATAAAAATGAACTAGTAGATTAACAGTCTTACGTTAAAACCAAGTTAAAACAATAGTCTAATATGCATTATCAATAGTAATACAATTACATTTGCATGTAATATAATTATTATGAAAACATTTACATTATTTATGGTTGCTGTTCTAGGGTTTACAGCTCTCAATGCTCAGGTCGATGAGTCAAAAACTGGAGCATGGTATATGTACTTTTTTAATCATCAATTTGTAGATTCACAGTTTGGAATACAAGGAGATGCTCAATATCGAAATTGGAATACGTTAGGCGATCTTGAGCAATTGTTATTAAGAGCGGGACTTACTTATACGCCCAAAAACACTAATGTTTTACTCACATTTGGCTACGCAAATATTACCACTGGTGAGTTTGGTGATGGCACTGATACTTCTGGTGAAAACCGTTTGTACCAAGAAGCACTACTCCCTCAAAAAGTGGGTCATCGCATTTATCTTACGCATCGCTTTCGTTATGAACAGCGATTTGTAGAAGATCAAGATTTTAGAACACGTTACCGTTATAATTTGTTTATGAATGTGCCCATCAACAAACCAACTTTAGAAAAAGATGCCTTTTATGCTGCGTTTTACAATGAATTATTTATCAACGGCCAAGACGATATTGGTGATGATAGAACTGTAGAACTTTTTGATCGTAATAGAACTTATTTAGGCCTTGGATATGTCTTCAACCCAGGACAGCGTGTTCAGTTGGGTTGGATGAATCAAAAAACTGTGACCTGGGGAAAAGGACAGTTACAATTTAGTTTCCATCATAATTTTTAATGCGAATTCAAATACTATTTATAACCAATAATACCAATACTTATGAGAAATTATTTAAAATGTTTAGCAGTTTTGTTCGTAACTGTAAGTCTGTTTAATTGTAAAGAAGACACGAGTGCTCGTGAATTTGAGACCACGGCTGCAGATAGTGTTGACGTCGAACAGCAACCCATAAAAAGTATTCTAACTGCTCAAGAACAATCCAGTATGACACCCGACGAAATTATTGGTCGCCTTAAAAAAGGAAATGAGAATTTTGTGAGTAATAACCTGACGCGACGTGATCACTCAGAGCAGCGCAGAGTCGCGACCATTGGTCAATATCCAAAAGCTATTGTACTGTCTTGTGTGGATAGTCGTGTGCCAGTAGAGGATGTTTTTGACCTTGGTATTGGCGATATTTTTGTGGCACGTGTGGCTGGGAATATTGAAAACAGAGAAATTGTTGGCTCTATGGAATTTGCAACCGCTGTGGCAGGTTCAAAACTTGTCATCGTTATGGGTCATACCGCATGTGGTGCCGTAAAACATGCTATTGACAATACAGACGCAGCTTCAATGAACATGAATGCATTGGCCGATTTGCTCAATGAAATCAAACCCTCGGTTGAAGCAACTGAAAAAAATGGAGACGTTTCCTCTAAAAATACGGTATTTACGAACAGCGTCATCCATACGAATGCCAGAATGACGGTCGAGGACATTAGAAAGCAATCTCCAAAGATGGCAGAATTGGAAACTAACGGACAAATAAAAATTGTCTCTGCCGTTTACGATATGGAAACAGGAAAAGTTGAGTTTTTAAAGTAATTTAAAGGTCTTAATTCTATAACAAAGTTGGTGCTCGAATATGCATCAACTTTTTTTTATGCTTATTTTTGCAACCCTATGACAGCCACTTATAAATCCTACACCCTACAATTTAAAAATCCCAGTGGCACCTCGCGAGGTGTCTTGAAAACAAAGGAAACTTGGTTTATTTTGCTTCATGAGCAAGATAAAATAGGGATTGGGGAATGCGGCATGTTTCGCGGGTTGAGTATTGATGATCGTCCCAATTTTCATGAAAAACTAAAATGGGCTTGCGATAATATCAACTTAGGTCTCGAAAGATTGGTTGCTGAGCTTGTTGAAGCACCGAGCATTCAATTTGGCTTAGAAATGGCGTTTAGATCTTTAGCAAGTCCCGATGGGTTTGAACTATTTCCTTCAGAATTTACCAAAAACGAATCTTCAATTGATATCAATGGATTGATTTGGATGGGTTCAAAGGCATTCATGAATGCGCAAATTAAGGAAAAAATTGAAGGCGGTTTTAGTTGTATTAAAATGAAAATTGGCGCCATCGATTTTCATACTGAATTGGAGTTGCTAAAATCAATTAGAAAAGAATTTTCGGCAACAGATATTGAATTACGTGTGGATGCTAACGGTGCTTTTTTACCTTCGGAAGCGTTAGAAAAACTGAAGCAATTATCTGAATTTGATCTCCATTCTATAGAACAACCCATCAAACAAGGTCAGTGGCAGGAGATGGCAAAACTGTGCGAACAAACACCATTGCCCATCGCCTTGGACGAAGAGTTAATTGGTGTATTTTCCGAAGAAAAAAAGATAGACCTTTTGTCTACTATAAAGCCACAATATATCATTCTAAAACCGACTTTAGTTGGCGGATTTAATGGCAGTACATCTTGGATTAAATTGGCTAAAGAGCGTCATATTGGTTGGTGGGTCACAAGTGCTTTAGAGAGTAATATTGGATTGAACGCCATTGCGCAATGGACCTATACTTTAGATAGTAAGTTGCCGCAAGGTCTTGGGACTGGAAGCTTGTTTTCGAATAATTTTGATTCGCCTTTATTGGTGAAAAATGGTACCTTGCGCTACCAAAAAAATGGCGATTGGAAACTTTCGCATCTTGATATAAAAATTAATAATTAGTACTTATGTTTATAGCACAAGCGTTTAACGTCCAGCATGATTTTTGGAGATATTTGGTAGGTTCTATCATTATTTTTGTTGCTGCACTTATAGGGCAGTTTCCATTAATGGGAGCGCTGGTTTTTCAATCTATTTCTGATGGATCTCCATTAGAGGATATTAATGAAACCACCATGTTTCAAATGTTAGATTCTAACGTGTTTCTATTTTTGATGCTCTTGTCCTTTGTGGCAGCATTTATTGGTCTCATTTTAGCGGTGAAATATCTTCACGAGCAAAGTATAACATCGGTCGCGACAGCACGACAAAAACTGGATTGGAAACGTATCGGGTTCGCTTTTTTATTTTGGGGAATTATTTCGTCTGGAATGATTCTCGTAGATTATTTATTCTTGTCTCCTGACAATTATGTGATGAATTTTGAATTTAGTCGTTTCTTCATTTTATTGGTCATTGCGGTGCTGTTAGTACCTATCCAAACAAGTTTAGAAGAGTACTTGTTTAGAGGCTATTTGATGCAAGGTTTTGGGATGCTGGCTAAAAATCGATGGTTTCCATTACTCATGACTTCTGCTATTTTTGGATTGCTTCATATTACTAATCCCGAAGTTGAAAAACTAGGGTATGTTTTAGTGTTCTATTACATTGGCACAGGTTTATTTCTTGGCATCATCACGTTAATGGATGATGGGATCGAGCTTGCTCTAGGTTTTCATGCGGCAAACAATTTGTTCACCGCACTTTTAGTGACCTCTGATTGGACGGTTTTTCAAACCCATTCTATTTTAAAGGATGTTTCAGAGCCAGAAATGAGTGTTGGATACGTGATTTTACCGCTATGTGTTATTTTTCCTATAATCATCTTTATTTTTTCAAAGGTATATAAATGGAAAAATTGGAAAGAGAAATTAATAGGAGAGGTGTATGAGCCACCAAAAGAGGATTATAAGATTATTGGGGAATAAGGCTAATGGATTTTGAGATGTTATAATCAATTTAGGATGTACGTAAACCCTAGTGTTGGTCCAATACCAGAATACAAATTATTTGAATTTTTAGAGGTGATATTTTTGGTGCTCAGATAAGGTATGATCAATTCAATGCCAAATGTGTCGTTAAAAAAGTAGTTGCCTCCAATACCGATATTTAAAACTGAAATCCCACCACTAAGCTCTTCGTGCTGAGCATTGCGCAAGCTGCTTGTATCGGCATCGTATCGTACTGTTCCCAGTCCGAAACCAAATTCAGCAAAAACTCTGAGCTTCTTATTATTTATAAAATTGTTTCTTAACGTTGGAATAAAGGCATAGGAGTTATAATAAGAATCTACAGTTCCAACCCTTAGGTCATTTAGGGAAGCGTAAGAAAAATTGAGATCAAGCGAGGTTTTATCGCTAATAAAATATCCTATTGACGGTTTGATGACGAATCCGTTTATTCCAGATTCAAATCCGTTAGAAGATCCAAAAAGCGGCAAAGCAGAAACCGTAAGTTTGAGGTCGTTTTTTTTAGATTGACTAAAACTGTTTGCTATCATACAGAGAGTGATTATGATTGCTAATGGTAATTTGTGCATCTGTAAATGATTATTCCGCAGTTTTAAACAAAATAGCAGCTTTATTAAAATCGGAAGCCGCATTGATCACTTCTCTAAACTCCTCATATTTACTAATGCTAAACTCGTGTGTTTTATAAAACTCCTCGATATTGATGGTAATCGTTTTGCTGTCTTGAGTGTAAGAGGATTCAAATTTTGCGAGAACCTCACCACTACGACCAATATAACGTTTATCAATATTTAGGGAGCTTAGCCCTTCGACCTCGTAACCTTCGGGTATGTGCACAATTATTTCATAATTATAGCGGTTTGGGTAGGTCATCTCAATAGGGTTGATGCGCTCTGTCTCTTGATAAAGCTCGCTCTGCGTCCCAATAACCATTCCCACTTGAAAAATATAACTGTCGCCAGCATCTTCTAAAAGTGCTTCGGAAGCAATCGTAGATTTTACGGTAAATGGCGTGTTGTAGCCCAATTGATTTAAATCAACATTCCCTTCTTCGTAGGCAATGATTTCTTTATCCTCAATTCCTGAACCCGTAAGGTAATCTTTGTATTGCTTGATGTTTTCTTCCGTAGAAAGATTTAAAACACCACGACTTGTTTCTGCCCAATGTCCGTAATATTCCTGATCTTCAATGATGGTAACTTTCTCAAAATCATCGTCGATGGTGATGTCCATATCTCTTTTTATTCGGCTAAAATCAGGATCTTCCTCAACAATCTTAGAAAAATAATGGTCAAAGTCAGATGGGATGAACAGTCCATAATTTCCTAAAATATTAAAAGGAACTTCGCCCACACGAGACTCGATACGATCTGGCGCGATGTATTTTTTTTCCGAAGGTAAATAAATCAGGAAATCTCTGAGCATACTGGGAATAAAGAAATCAGGATCAAATTTATTTAGAAATCGATTTGCGGTAACCACGATTTCGTATTCGACATCTAGTGCTTTTAAATACTGTGCGTAAACCTTCATTATTCCAAAATCACTTGACGACCTATTTTCTAGAATATAGTCCAGATCAGAAAGGTCCTCATTATTGTTCTTGACTATAGTAAAATTGGTTTTGATGAAATTATCTACCAGCACTGCCTTTTTGAAAGGTGTCAACTCGTTTTGACCAGCAATAATGGTATTGACGTCAGATTGTGCTTTTTCCAATACGTTTTCAGGGAAAAAACGACCTCCCACATTATTCGATACATTAGACCAAAACATTTGCTGTGTGATGGTTTGTCCCTTAGGGAAACATTGATAAACCACGGCAATTTTATTAGCTCTCGGTGTAGAATACTCTTCTTCTACCATCGCAGGAATGTTTTTAATTGTCAATAATTTTTCATCCTTGCCGTCAATGTTGACATAATTAAAAGGCTCGAGAGTTCTGTAGGCTTTGATATTAGCATCCAGAGACCCTGTGATAAACAAAAATTGCGCTTCTTTAATTTTATAATCGGCTTGAAGTGTCTCTGAGCCATAAATATCAAACTCTTTTTCAACCGTGTAAAGCACCTCGATTTCAGAGTTTTTCTCAACACCTTCTATGGCGAAAATCTTGAAATCACCATATTCATCCACATTTTTAACCTCCTTGATATTATCTTGATTTAACAGCGTGATCTTACCTTTTGCATTGATGGTTCTGGCTTTAATGTCTACTACATTTTTAACTTCATACATCGGGATGTAAACCGTATTGTGTTCTGCAATTCCCTTGTCATCATTCACGCGAGCGATGGTATGTTTAGTTTCAAAACGTTTCGGCATTTGCTCCAACGCGTCAGATGCATATTCTACAATGTATTTTTTGAAAATTCCAATTGACGAAGCTGCTTTTTCTTCCGCAGAAATGTCGTGCAGTTTAGGTTGTTTTTCCCAATCATAATCTTTGTAATACTGGGCAAAACTTGAGGTTGTACTTACAAGAAGTAGTAAAAATAGGAGATTCTTAATCATTAAATTTGTTCTAAGATTATACTTTTTTTATAGGCTTTTATAAGGCTTTTTACAAAACCATTCCATTGATCAAAATTGTCTTTTTTGATACTTAGCGTTTTGACGTAAATCGACTTTGTTTGTGTGATCGTATCTTGATCTTGGAGGTAGGATATCTTAAACCCGTAGTTGGGATCATCAAAGGAGATCTCATCAGGAATGTAGCTTGCTTTGTAACCTTCTGGGATTTTAAAAGTGGTCGTGTAGTCACGCTCAAATTTATAATCGATTTTTTTACTGTATTTACGATCCTTGATATCGATATCACTTTTGGAAAGCATGCGATCAATATTGAGGTTGATGTAAATTATGCCTCCAATGGATTTCGTATAACTATCAATATCTAGATCATAACTTAACTCTAGAGGTGCGATGCTGTTGTCAAAATTGGATTTGGTGATATTGTTATAATTTGTCTTGTTATTACCAAGGGCTAATTCTGTACTTAGGTATTGCTCTTCAGTTTTACTTTCTTTTTTATAGGTGTAGTCTGAAATAAATTCAACCTTGTCGTAACCGGTCATTATTCTTTTTTCTGAAACTTTAACGCGATCGCCATCAAGCTCCATTTCAGTAGAAACAATAGTTTTACTTTGTTTAGCATTTTGTGCAGGTACTTTAACGACCCTGAATTCATCTTTACTAATACCCAATAAAGCTTCTTTGGTTTGTGTAAAAGCACTTGGCATTCCGAAGGGTACATAACTATCGGTTGCATCCAGAAAAATAGTGTCCTTATCAACAATGGCCGTTGTGATCATGTGATTATCTACCATGGGCGTTGGGACATCAAAATACGAGTAATTTCTATTGCGCGTACCAATCCAAGTTCTATAAGATGCAACCCCAACGTGATTAAGCATCTCGTAAAGAAGGTTTGCCATATCCTTGCAATCACCATAGCGTTTATCGCAAACGCTAGCCGCACCACGCGGTACAAATCCGCCTAGACCATCTTCAAAAGCCACGTAGGTAATGTTATTTTGAACCCAACTAAAAATGGCTTCAGCCTTTTGGCGATCAGTTTCTAAAGGCGCGACTATATCATCGGCAATGGCGTAAACACGATCCAGTGCATCAAGATTAATTTGGTCTACAAGCGATACGTACCATGTGTAAAGGTCTCCAACATCACTAAGGACATTAATGATCTCACCATCTTTCTCATAACTTTTTATATACACAATGACGTGTGGCAAATAATATAAAGCAGCCTCACTATCCTCTTCACCTTGAAAACCATCGATGTTATTGACTTTCCACGTATAAACGGTGGTCTCGCCTTTTGTTTTCGTCGTAAAGTCCAAATCAATATTTTGAGTGTTGAAATCGATATGACCAATGGTGACATTTGATGGAAATTCTATGGACAATTCTGCACTTTTTGTCGGGACGTAAGTTCCGAATCGAAAGAGTCCTAGAAAATGCGGATCCTTAATAATCTCAGTATAATTAAGATGGGTCACAGCACCTTTGGTTACCGCAGGAAAGGTAAAGGTCTTAGATTCTTGGTCACTGTAAAACACGCCATTATCAAAATCGCGCTTCGTCTCAATATAGTTGACATTTACTTTTTTGTTGCTATTAGGGACAATGGTATACGCTTCGATGTCTTCTATCGATCTAAAGCTGTCAAAGTGCATGGCTTCATTGGCGAAGTAGAGTTTGTTTGAAGTGAGATATTCGGCCTGCTCTGAAACCTTTTTTGAAATATTGAACCGATCATCGTTCAATTCAATTTTGATATTTTCGTGACGTTGGAGGTAAATGAAGTCTTCATTAGAAAAATCTTGAGAAAGACTTATGAGCGGAATCAATAAAAACAGGAAGGCTAGGGTCTTCATTTATATATAGGTTAATTTCAAATATAGGATTAATTTAATAGTTTTCTTTAACTTTGTTTCGTTAAAAATACCATAAAAATATATCTAATACTATACCAAAAATGACTCCAAAGTTTGATAAAGTACATTTAAAGTTTAAACTCAACGGTTCGAGTTTTGACTACGACGACCTTAAAGAAGTTGCTTATAGTTTGGTAAAGGAAGGAGAGGTTTACGAGCAGGTAATCGGGAATTTTTTATTAGATTGGTTAGACGATCGTGATTATGTACTGACCAAAACTTCGGGATCTACGGGATTGCCAAAAAGTATTAGGATCAAGAAACAGGAGATGGTCAATTCTTCGGTGATGACAGGAGATTTCTTTGGTTTAGAACCGGGTCAAAAAACTTTACATTGTTTGCCAGGCCAATATATAGCTGGTAAAATGATGTTAGTGCGCGCGATGATTTTAGGTTTGGAGTTAGACTTAGCACCACCAACCACCATACCATCTTATGATCATTACAAAGCGTATGACTTTTGTGCTATGATTCCTCTACAGCTTAAAAACTCCTTGAACCGTTTAGACCATATTAAAACATTAATTGTAGGCGGAGCAAGTGTTTCAAGTACACTACAGGCATCATTACAAGATGTAAACGCTACAATTTTTGAAACTTATGGAATGACCGAAACCGTTAGCCATATTGCCGTGAGACAGCTCAATCATATCGACAATAAGACGTCTCACTTTGAGATATTGAGAGACATATCTATTGCTAAAGACGATAGAGGTTGCTTGGTTGTTGATGCGCCTCAATTATCAAAAAATCCCGTCATTACTAATGATGTCATCGATCTAGTGTCAAAATCAGAATTTGATATCATTGGCCGTTATGACAATATGATTAACTCTGGTGGTGTAAAATTATTTCCAGAGTTGATCGAGGCTAAACTTCAATCAAAAATCACACAGCGTTTTTTTATTGCTTCGGAAAAGGATGCTGCTTTAGGAGAAAAGGTGATTCTTATTATAGAAAGCAAAACTAATGATTTAGAGCATTCGGTGTTTGATAGCTTAGATAAATTTGAAGTTCCGAAGATCATTTATAACATTCCGAAATTTGTAGAAACCGCAAATGGAAAAATACAGCGTCAAAAAACGTATGAGGAGATAAAAGCCTAGTTCCCTAATTCAAGCCCCTAGTTTACTCAATAGTCATTTAATAGTAAATGGTTGATTTATACATTTGCCAAGAACTTTACAATTTCAACTATTATGACGAAAACTTTACTTTTTAGCGTATTTGTAGGCTTGACCTTTCAGGTATTTTCCCAAACGATGCCATCTGTTAAAGTTGGCGAAGACCATTTAAAACTTACCACTTTAGATGTTGAAAGCAGTATTGTTGGGAATATTGCCACAACGACTTATAGTATGACATTCTATAATCCTGAAGAAAGGATTTTAGAGGGAGAATTGGCATTTCCATTAAGTCAAGGACAATCGGTTACCAATTTTGCTATGGACGTTAATGGCAAAATGCGTGATGCAGTAATTGTTGAAAAAGAATTAGGTCGCGTGGCTTATGAGTCTACAATTAGGCAAACTATTGATCCAGGTTTGTTAGAAATCACAAAGGGTAATAATTATAAAGCACGGGTTTATCCCATTCCAGCTAATGGCTATAAAAAGCTAAGTATCACTTTTGAGGAAGAGATGAAAGCTAATGGAGCTAAGCATGTCTATGAAATTCCTTTTAATTTTTTAGATCCTTTAGAGTTTTCATGTCAAATGCTGGTTTACAATACCAATCAAAATCCAAAAATTAAAGGAGGCAAAAATTATAAGTTACAATTTAAAGAAGAAGATGGTATTTTAAGAGCTTCAGTAAAAAAATCGAACGCTTTGGTTGATACATCTATGGTTTTAGAATTTCCGATAGGAAATCCAGAAACTGTAACGACTTATAACAACTATTTCAATGTTTATAAATTTTTTGAACCAAAAGCAAGAGTAAAACAGAAACCTAAGCATATTACTATTTTTTGGGATTCGTCTTATTCGATGAAGTTTAGAGATTTGGAGACAGAATTAGAAGTGTTGGATAAGTACTTTAATTATCTAGATGATGTTAATGTTGACTTTGTAACGTTTAGTAATAATGTTTCAGAAATAAAAGCATTCAGTATTAAGAACGGGAATTGGAAAGCGCTTAAAAAAGATATTGAAGCAGTTGTTTATGATGGCGGAACATCGTATTTAGATATTAAAAGTCAAATAAGTGATGAAGTATTATTTTTTAGTGACGGGATGTTTAATCTTGGTCAATTTCCAAAGAAAATAAAAGGGAATTTGTATGCTATAAATTCTGTTAAATCATCAAACCATGAATTTTTAGAGCAAGTTGCAAATACACATTACGGAAAATATATAAATCTCAATATCTTAAATGAAAATCAAGCGTTTAATGATTTGAAAACGGAGTCTTTTAAATTTTTAGGGGTTTCAAAAAATGATGCTATTTCTGAGGTTTATCCTAAATCAAATACAACTGTAAAGTCAGATTTTTCGGTCTCCGGACAATTTTCCCAAAACACCAATGTACAATTAAATTTTGGCTATGCTAATCAAATCACTGAAACTGTAAACGTAAATTTGGTAAAGTCAAGTTTTAATGGTCTTGTTAAGAGAATTTGGGCAAAAAAGAAATTGCAGTATTTAAATAGTAATAAGGAAGAAAATAAAGATGAGATTATTAATCTGGCCAAAAAAAATCATTTAATTACAGATTATACATCGCTTATTATATTGGATAGAATTGAAGATTATGTAAGATATGAAATTGAGCCACCTAAAGAATTAAAAGCAGCATATAAAGAAAGAATCGCTGCCAATATGATTGAAAAAGAGAATAGCTTACAGGATATCAAGAATCAAAAAAAGCAACTATTTGAAGATTATAAGGAACTAATGAATTGGTATAATACTGAATATCCAATAGCGATCAAAAAACCGAAACAAGTAGCAACGGTAAACAATGAAATTGATACTACAAATATGGTAAGACCAATTGTAGAATCTCCAACTCCGCAGCCAAATATTCAACCAACAATCAGAGTAGAGCAAACCGCATTAGATCCAAATAAAAGAATTGTTTCTGGAACTATATTAGCTGATGACGGTTTAGCATTGCCTGGAGCAAGCATTATAATTAAAGGAACTAGTAGAGGTGTACAAACAGATTTTGATGGTAATTTTTCTATAAATGCCGAAATTGGAGATATCATTCTAGTGCACTATATCGGTTTTATTTCTGCAGAAACTACAGTTGATGAATCTCATATCATTAATCTAGAACTCAAAACTGATGATGCTCAATTAGATGAGGTTGTAATTACAGGTTATGCTGGAGCAACAAGAAGTATGAGTGTTTCGAGTGCTGTATCAGTTGTAGAATCAGAATCTGTAACTGAAGGTGTTAAAACATTATTAGGTCAAGCAGCTGGCGTACAAATTAGTACGAGCTCAGGTATAACAAGTGATGCAACAACGATAACGATAAGAGGTCGTAATTCTATAAGTAAATCAACACCTTTGTATGTTATTGATGGTAAAGTAATATCAGATAGAACTTTTAAGCAAATTGCAACAGATTCTATTCATAATATGACTGTGTTAAAAGAAGAATCTGCAACTTCCATATTCGGAAATAGAGGTTCAAATGGAGTGGTAGTCATAACCACTAAAAAAGGATTGGAAACTAATTTTGAAGAGATTCAAGAATTAAATGATAAAATAAGAGAAGACATTAATTTTAAACCTTGGTCTCCAGAAAGTGATTATATAAAAATTTTACAGGCGCAAACAAATGTAAATGATGCCTATAAACAATATTTGGAATTAAGAAATACGTATAGAAATACACCATCTTTTTTTATTGACGTAGCCGATTATTTTGACTCAAAACAAGCAAAAGTCTTAGCGATTAAAGTGTTGTCTAATTTAGCTGAAATAGATTTAGATAATCATGAAGTGATGCGAGCATTAGCTTATAAATTAGAATATTTTGAGCAATATGATTTAGCACTTCATGTTTGTAAAGAGGTGTTGAAACTAAGACCAGAAGAACCCCAATCTACCAGAGATTTAGCATTAGCTTATCAAAATATTGGAGATTATCAAAAAGCATTTGACTTACTTTATAGCATAGTTGAAGGACGATTAGTAGAAAAAGATCTAGACCAACGCTTTTATGGTATTGAGCATTTGGCCTTTGTTGAAGCTTGTCATGTAGTGCAAAAGTTTAAAAATGAGATTAGCTTAAATAAAACGCAACAAGAACTTATAAAACCAATTCAAGTAGATTTAAGAATAGTTGCAGAATGGAACCACAACGATACCGATTTAGATTTATGGGTAGATAACCCCAAAAATCAAATGATAAGCTATAAAAATAGAACTTCAAATTATGGTGATCGCTTGTCTGAAGACATGACCGAAGGCTATGGCCCAGAGGAGTTTATGATCAAAAAAGGACTCAAAGGTGAATACAACATTGAGTTAGATTATTATGCAGATGAAGTTCAAAAAATATCTGGTCCTACAACTGTAAAGATTACTATTTTTAAAAATTATGGAAGTAAAGATGAAACTAAAGAAGTTAGAGTTTTTAGATTGGATAATGAAAAAGATGTACTTGAAATAGGCTCAATAACATTTTAAGTATTTGGTAAAAAATCAAAATAGGGCAATTCAAAAATTGGTCTATTTTTTTGAGTTTATTTTTCTTTTGTTTAAAATTCCATATTTTTAACTAAACCAAGAGTTTTATGAAAAAAATATACGGTCTAATCTTTTTTATCACATTTCAAATCCATTCACAACAAATGTTATCAGTTAAAGAACAAGCGGTCGTTATCGACGATATTCTTGCCGAGCGCTTTAATACCGTACTGCCTGATTTAATGGATCGCGCCAATCTAGATATGTGGATTTTAATTTCTAGAGAATATAATGAAGATCCAGTTTTAAAAACGATGTTGCCTGCAACTTGGTTAAACGCAAGACGACGCACCATCATTGTGTTTTATAGAGATAAAGCAAATAAAACTATCGAAAAACTGGCAGTTGCTCGTTATAATTTTGGAGATAATATCATCTCAGCTTGGGATAAGGAAAAGCAACCTGATCAATGGGAACGTTTGGTTGAGATTATCCAAGAACGCAACCCAAAACAAATAGGCTTGAACTATTCTACCCATTTTAATATTGCAGATGGGCTCGATAAAACCGATTTTGATGAATTCATGCAAGTGCTTCCAAAACGATATAAAAGTACAGTAGTTTCTGCGGAAAAGTTAGCTACAAGCTGGATTGAGACCAGAACAAAACGAGAGATGATTATTTATAATCAACTTGTTGATATCACGCACGATATTATTGCCGAAGCCTTTTCAGAAAAAGTCATTACAGCCGGAATTACAACCACTGCCGATGTCGAATGGTGGATGCGTCAAAAAGTAATCGATTTAGGATTGCAAACTTGGTTTCACCCAACGGTTGACGTTCAACGAACTCAAGACGATTTGAAAGGGCATCTCTATTCGTTTTCCGATAGGCCAGAACAAGAAGTCATTTTACCGGGTGATCTGGTGCATTGTGACTTCGGAATTACCTACTTAAGATTAAATACCGATTGTCAAGAATTAGCCTATGTCCTCAAGCCAAATGAAACAAAACCTCCAGAATTTTTAGTAAATGCATTAAGAGAAGGAAACCGAGTTCAGGACATTTTTACAGCTAATTTTGAAACCGGAAAAACTGGAAATGAAATTCTACTAAAATCATTGCAAGAGGCAAAAGCTGAAGGTTTACGACCATCTATTTATACACACCCTTTAGGGAGTTATGGCCATTCATCTGGACCAACTATTGGGATGTGGGATGCTCAAGGCGGTGTCGAAGGGGCAGGGGATTATCCCTTGTACCCAAATACTGTTTACGCGATTGAATTAAATACAACTGTCACTGTCCCAGAATGGAAACGTGATATTAGAGTCATGTTGGAAGAGGCTGGATTTTATGGTGAGGACGGATTTAGATACGTAAACGGACGTCAAACGACATTGTTGACCATTCCTAGAGTAAAATCACACCGCGGGAATTAATGTATGGTCGACCTAGAATGTCGATATAACCAAAGTGCAGATACAAAACCTACTATTGAAAACAGCATCATGATCCCAAAGGAATGTTGCAATCCTATGGCTCCGGGATTCTTATCTAAAAAATAACCCATAAGCGGTCCCGCAAAAATATCTGGCGTGTAACCCATAACCGAAATAAATCCAACGGCAGTACCCGTGAGCGCTAGTGGTATTTTACTTTCCTCCAACGTGGCAAAATAAAGTACCCTTGCAGAGTATACGCCTAAAGCCATGGTGCCAATAGATAGTATAAATAAAAGTGTAGAACTGTCGTTAATCATTCCGCTGGCAAAAATACCACTGGTGAGCAGCATTAGTAAAAATCCTATAACTATCCAAAGTGAAGCTCTTGTGCGATCAGCTAAGAGTCCGATAACGACTCCAATCACTGGTCGCAGAAATAGAAGCGTAGTTCCTACTTTGGCAGCTTCAATCTTATTATAAGTCATAACTTGTTCAGCATATTGACTAAATAGATCGGTCATTTTATAGCCAAAATAAGCGCATACAATAATGACCATCAAGAGCCAAACAGATTTAAATTGCATTACCGTTTTAAAGCTCACCAGTGATAAAGTCTTAGGTTTTTCGACGCCTATTTGAGTATGCCTTTCTTCCGAAGAATTTAAATTCCGAAGAAAGAAAAATACAAGAATTGATACTGCACAAACGGCAAAAGATGTATACATGATCACTTGTTTAAAAGCGATTTTGCGTTCTAAGACTGAAGTCAATTCAATATCTTTTGTGATACATACCGAGAACAGCAACACACCAACCGATCCAAAAAGTGCAGCAACCAGACCACGACCGCCATCTAAAAATCCAAAAGCAATGCCTTGATTACTTTGTCCTCCCCAAATACGAGTCGCTTTAATCATCGCGGCCCAAAAGAGAAAAATAGTGGTAAAACCCCAAAAGCCGTAAAGAAGATGAAGATTCGTAAGCGTAGGGTAGGTCGCTAAATAGAAACCTCCAAGGGCAGTGAGCAGTAAGGCGACCGACATCAATACATGTGGTTTGAATTTATCGGCTAATGGGCCACCAAAAAAATACGAGAAAAATGCAACCGTTCCATACACTGAAAAACAACTTCCCAATTGCAGGTTGGTAATCTCAAAAGATTCTAAAAATGTCGTTCTAAAAATACGCTGTAAAACAAAAGGCAAGATGAAAACGGCTTCGCCTGCTAAAATGAGTAAGATAATGGTAATACCCGATGACAGTTTATTTTTATGGTTCATCAGGTTTTTATCTAATAATTTGAGTTGTAGTTGTGATTACAATATATGGCTTAAACTAAAGTTCTGGATAATCACACCTGCAAAACACCCATATTAAAAGGTTTTTCAATAGGAGCATGGTTCGCAGCTTCTATTCCCATACTTATCCAAGTGCGCGTATCTAAAGGATTAATAATCCCATCGATCCAAATTCTAGCCGCTGCATAATATGGTGATACTTGATTATCGTAGCGATTTTTAATGGTGTCAAAGAGTTCTTTTTCTTTTTCTTCGGAAATTTCCTCACCCTTTTTCAGTAGTGATGCTTTTTCGATTTGCAGTAATACTTTCGCTGCCGAATTTCCACTCATAACCGCCAGTTCAGCACTTGGCCAAGCGACGATTAGTCTTGGGTCGTATGCTTTACCGCACATGGCATAGTTTCCTGCTCCGTAACTGTTTCCAATGATAATTGTAAACTTTGGCACTACCGAATTACTCACCGCATTTACCATTTTAGCACCATCCTTGATTATGCCGCCATGTTCAGATTTACTGCCTACCATAAACCCTGTCACATCTTGTAAAAAAACCAATGGAATTTTTTTCTGATTGCAATTGGCAATAAACCGCGTGGCTTTATCGGCACTATCATTATAGATCACGCCACCAAACTGCATTTCGCCTTTTTTGGTTTTTACGAGCTTACGCTGATTGGCAACAATCCCAACAGCCCAACCATCAATACGAGCATAGGCTGTGATAATGGTTTGACCGTATGCTTCTTTGTATTCATCAAATTCAGAATTATCGACCAAACGTTTGATCACCTCTTTCATATCGTATTGATCGGCTCTTGATCTTGGGATTATCCCGAAGATATCTTCAGGATTTTCTTTTGGCTTCTTAGAAGGTGCTCGATTATAGCCCGCTTTATCATAATCTCCAATCTTATCCATTAGGCGCTGTATAGTATCCAAAGCATCCTTATCGTCTTTGGCCTTATAATCGGTCACACCAGAAATCTCACAATGCGTTGTGGCGCCACCAAGGGTTTCGTTGTCGATGCTTTCTCCTATCGCTGCTTTGACTAAATAACTACCTGCAAGAAATATGCTACCCGTTTTGTCAACAATCAAAGCCTCGTCACTCATGATCGGCAAATACGCTCCACCAGCAACGCAACTTCCCATAACGGCTGCAATTTGGGTGATGCCCATACTGCTCATCACGGCATTATTTCTAAAAATACGGCCAAAATGTTCTTTATCTGGAAAAATTTCATCTTGCATTGGGAGATACACACCTGCAGAATCCACTAAATAAATAATGGGTAATCTGTTTTCTATAGAGATTTCTTGGGCGCGTAGATTCTTTTTGCCAGTAATAGGAAACCAAGCGCCAGCCTTTACAGTGGCATCATTTGCAACAACAATACACTGTTTTCCTTTTACGTATCCTATTTTAACAACCACGCCTCCAGAGGGGCAACCGCCATGCGCTTCGTACATATCTTCACCAGCAAATGCACCAATCTCAATAGAGGGTTTTTTTGAATCTAAAAGATAATCTACGCGCTCTCTTGCAGTCATTTTACCTTTGGCATGATGCTTTTCGATACGCTTTTGGCCACCTCCCAATTTTACTTTGGCGAAACGTTTTTTTAAGTCGGAAAGGAGTAATTTATTATGATCTTCGTTTTTATTGAAGTTTAAGTCCATGGTCTCATTTATTTCCTACGAATTTACGAAACCCGAGACGGATTAGAAAGTGAATAATTTGTTAAAATAAATTACATGGTAATATATTCCTAGGAATATAAAAATTTTGATCCTATATTTGTACCATTAATTAAAAAAAGAACATGAAAAATATTATAGCATTTGCAGGAAGTAATAGTGCCGACTCAATCAACAAAGCGTTAGCGGTTTATACATCGACTTTAGTAAATAATGTCAATACGAGCATTTTAGATCTCAATGATTTTGAAACGCCTATATATAGTAAGCAACGTGAGGAAAAGGATGGCATGCCACCAAAAGCAGAGCAATTTATGAAGCATATTAAAAATACAGATGGCATCATTTTGTCTTTAGCTGAATATAATGGGGCTTACACATCGGTTTTTAAGAACTTGTTTGATTGGATGTCAAGGATTGAGGCCAAGACCTTTGCTGGTAAACCTATGCTGTTAATGGCAACCTCTCCAGGAGCACGAGGCGGACAATCTGTGTTAGGTATGGCGGCAGATCGTTTCCCGCGTCATGATGCCAATATTGTAGGGAAATTTTCACTGCCGTCCTTTGATGCTAATTTTTCCGAAGGTAAAATAACCAATTCAGAGCTAAACGATCAATTAAAAGAAGAGGTAAAACAATTTCAAGAAAGTCTGTAGTTTTTTAAAAGAAAAGATAAAAGAACAATGAACATAAAGTGAAAAGTGAAGAAAGTAGAAAAACTAGACAAAGTTTGATTATTAAAAATTAAATTTTAGCCAACAGCCAACAGCCAACAGCCAACAGCCAACAGCCAACAGCCAACAGCCAACAGCCAACAGCCAACAGCCAACAGCCAACAGCCAACAGCTAACAATAAAAACAATGGGCGATATTTCTAAAGACATCAACTCAAGGTTTCCAAATCAAAAGGTAAAAGCGATGCTCAACATCATTTTTACCGCAAATTGGATAACGAACTATCAAAAAGAGTTTTTTAAGGACTTTGGTATTTCTCCTCAACAATATAATATCTTAAGGATCCTCAAAGGAGCTACAGAGCCATTGAGCGTACAAATGATAAAGGATCGAATGATTGAGCGTTCGCCTAATGCCACACGTTTAATGGATAAGCTTTGCGCCAAACTCTTAATTGAGCGGCTAGCCTCTGAGTTTGATCGACGCGTCGTTAAAATAGCAATTACAACCAAGGGATTGGCGCTCTTAAATGATATTCCAAATGACCTTAACAAGGAGTTGCTTCAAAATCTCACTGAAACCGAAGCAGCCCAATTAAGCGATCTTTTGGATAAAATGCGTTAGTGCATTTTAGGGGTCTGTGAACGTGCTGAAATTCATGTGAACCCATTACTTAAATCTAATCATTACTAATACCGCCATATTTTGGCACTACAATGACACAAAATACCGTAAAGCGAGCAGGAAAGAGCCATTTTGTAAATATGGGGCCAATAAGATTGCGCCAGCCCTTTCCTACGCAGCACATAGAAATGATTGATCCGTTTATACTGTTGCACCATTATGGACCTTACGATATAAGCGAAGCGAATAACCCATTTGATCTGGGACCACATCCGCATCGCGGGTTTGAGCCCGTTACGTTTCTAGTTCAAGGTGAGCAACTACATCGGGATTCTCTAGGGCACGAAAGTGTCGTAAAGGCAGGTGATGTGCAATGGACTACTGCTGGACGTGGTATTATTCATGCCGAAGGTCCAACAAAAGATCTTGTTCGAAAGGGTGGAACGATTGAGGGCATTCAGCTTTGGGTAAATTTACCTTCAGATAAAAAGATGATTCCAGCGAAATACCAACATGCTAAAAGCGAGGAGTTCAACGAGACTATTTCCGAAGATAAAAAAGTAACCACTAAAATTATTGCGGGTGCACATGAAGGTTTCTATGGAAAATTTGCTACACAAACGTCTGTTAACGCCTTTATGATTCAAGCAAAGGCAGGCGGAAAGGATATTATTCATTTTGATAAATCCCATCAAGGCATGCTTTATCTATTAAAAGGTACGGCAAGTATCAATGCTTCGGAAACTTTAGAACTCGATAAAAATCAGCTTTTAGAGTTTAACCAGGATGGCAACGGGTTTTCGATAGAAGCTAAAACGGATAGTACATTATTATTTCTGTCGGGAGAGCCAATTAATGAAACCGTGGCGACTTATGGACCTTATGTCATGAATACGCAAACCGAATTATTAGAAGCCATGCGAGATTACCAAATGGGTAAAATGGGATTTTTACCGGTAAATTAAATACCCCAAAAAGTATTTGAAACCTGGTTGGTATGAAAACAATGTATAATTAAAAAAGACTCCCACTGTTGTGGGTAATAAACATGAAAACAACACTTTATAAAGCGAACACAAGAGGTTACGCCGATCATGGTTGGTTAAAATCGCACCATACATTCAGTTTTGCAAGCTATCACAATCCAGAGCGTATGAATTTTGGAGCGCTACGTGTTTTAAATGACGACGTGGTACAGCCTAAAATGGGGTTTGGCACGCATCCTCATCAAAACATGGAGATTATTTCAATACCACTTCAGGGCGCATTATCCCATAAAGATAGTATGGGAAACAAGCGTGCCATCGAATTTGGCGAAGTTCAAGTGATGAGCGCAGGAACTGGATTGACCCATTCTGAATTTAACGACAGTAAAACCGAAGCCGTAAATTTTCTTCAGTTATGGATCATTCCTGAACAATCTAATGTTACTCCAAACTACGAGCAACGGGTGTTTTCTTCCGAAGAAAGAATGAATACGCTTCAAACCATTGTAGCTCCCAAAGATAAGCTTGAAGGGAATGCGCTACCAATAAATCAGCAGGCCTACATCTATCGCTTGCATTTAGAGGCGCATCACTCACAAGATATTTCACTCAAATTTGAGCATAACGGGTTCTATATTTTTAATCTCGACGGAAACATAACTGTTGGAGATCATATGCTTGAGAGCAGAGATGCGCTAGGGGTTTCAGAATTTGAAAGCCTACAGATTAAAGCTCAAGAGCATTCAGAATTAATAATTATTGAGGTGCCAATGCGCTGATCGGCATCAATTTTAAATTGAGTTAAAAGCATTCTATAACGGAATGCTTTTTTTTAATAAAAATCACGATATTTGTGATTCCCTTAAAAATTACGGAATTATGGCGATGAATAAAAATACAGTGCTGGCTTGGGCTACCACAATAATGATAATTGTTGGTTTAGGTCTTATCGCATTAGGTGCATTTCGATATTATGAAGTCGCTGGATACGGTTTTGCGGCAGTTGGCGTCGGGTTTTTCTGTATTGCATGGGTTTTTAATGCCCTAAAAGGAAGAATGTAGTTTTGGCTGCGCGCTGATGAGACGCGTTTTACTGAAAGCGACGTGTTTTTTGCCAATCTTTTTTGTCTCAGTCTCAGTCTCGGTCTCAGTCAAAATTTGAGTTTACAGACGCAATAGACACGTTTACATTAATATTTATTTTTTTTGTTCTTCATAAACAAAAAGCAACGCAAGGCAGAAGTCATCAAGAGTAAGCCAACTCAATAAAAAACAACTCAGCAACTTAACAATTTAACAACAAACAATAATTATGTCAGACGATAAAAAAATAATCTTTTCAATGTCTGGTGTCACTAAAACCTACCAAAGTGCCAATACACCAGTTCTTAAAAATATATATCTAAGCTTTTTTTATGGCGCAAAAATTGGGATTTTAGGTCTTAATGGCTCTGGTAAATCTACGTTGCTAAAAATAATAGCAGGCGTCGATAAGAATTATCAAGGTGATGTCGTTTTTTCTCAAGATTATTCGGTTGGATATCTCGAGCAAGAGCCGCAATTGGACGATGAGAAAACTGTCATGGACATTGTGCGTGAAGGTGCTGCCGAAACAGTTGCAATTCTTGATGAATACAACAAAATAAATGACCAGTTCGGATTAGAGGAAGTTTACAGCAATCCAGATAAAATGGAAAAGCTAATGAACCGTCAAGCAGAACTTCAAGATCAAATTGATGCTGCCGATGCGTGGGAACTTGATACAAAACTGGAGATTGCCATGGATGCGTTGCGCACGCCAGATGGTGACAAGAAAATTGCAGTGCTTTCGGGAGGTGAACGTCGTCGTGTGGCGCTATGCCGTTTGTTATTGCAAGAGCCAGATGTGTTATTGCTAGATGAACCTACCAACCACCTTGATGCCGAATCGGTGCATTGGTTAGAACATCACTTAGCGCAATATAAAGGAACCGTGATTGCAGTAACTCACGATAGATATTTCTTAGATAACGTTGCAGGTTGGATCTTAGAGCTAGATAGGGGTGAAGGTATCCCTTGGAAGGGTAATTACTCATCGTGGTTAGATCAAAAATCGAAGCGTATGGCCCAAGAAAGTAAAACTGCCTCTAAACGCCAAAAAACATTAGAGCGTGAGTTAGAATGGGTGCGTCAAGGTGCCAAAGGTCGTCAAACCAAACAAAAAGCACGTTTGAACAGTTACGACAAATTGATGAACCAAGACCAAAAACAGCTGGATGAGAAATTAGAGATTTATATTCCAAACGGTCCACGATTAGGTACAAATGTTATTGAAGCCAATGGTGTGAGTAAAGGCTACGACGACAAATTATTATATGAAGATTTAAATTTTAAGTTGCCTCAAGCGGGAATCGTTGGTGTTATTGGCCCTAATGGTGCAGGTAAAACGACAATTTTTAGAATGATCATGGGAGAAGCGACTCCAGATAAAGGAGAGTTTATAGTAGGAGAAACTGCTAAGATTGCCTACGTTGATCAGTCACACTCAAACATTGATCCCGATAAATCGATTTGGCAAAACTTTAGCGATGAGCAAGAGTTGGTCATGATGGGAGGGAAACAAGTGAATTCTAGAGCCTATTTAAGTCGTTTTAATTTCTCTGGAAGTGAGCAAAATAAAGCAGTCAAGTTATTATCTGGTGGCGAACGAAACCGTTTACATTTAGCGATGACACTTAAAGAAGAAGGTAATGTCTTGCTTTTGGATGAGCCTACCAATGACCTTGATGTAAATACGTTGAGAGCTCTGGAGGAAGGTCTCGAGAATTTCGCAGGATGTGCTGTAGTCATTTCGCACGATCGTTGGTTTTTAGATCGCATTTGTACGCATATTTTAGCCTTTGAAGGGAACAGTCAAGTATATGTGTTTGAAGGAAGTTTTTCAGAGTATGAAGAAAACAAGAAAAAACGATTGGGTGGCGATTTGATGCCTAAGCGAATTAAATATAAAAAGTTGGTGAGATGATCGTCAGGCTTATGTGATAACGCAACTGTTTAAATAAAAAAGCCAGCGTATGCTGGTTTTTTTATTTGTAAATATGATCTGATCCAATGTCGTAAGTATTGGACAAGTCTAGCTTTTTAAAGGTGTCTAAATTCTTTTCGAATTTTTCAAGTTCTCTTTCAATTGATTTTTCATGTTGATGAACATAAAGGTGCTTTTTCGCTTTTAATCCCATGATGATGGTGAAAGGCACTGAGCACATCACATATATTACCTCAATCATTTCATGTGAGTATTATCATATAAATGACCATCGGTAAAATCTTCGTAACTCTTCTCTAGTTCAGATTTATAAATATTGCTATCAATAAGCTTTTTATTTTCAGCTTTGAGCTTGTACATCTTAATGACTGCAACTGCTATAAATAAAATAAAAATCACAGCTGTGATAATGAGAACTATGGTAAGTTGTGTCGTACTGACAAGCGAAATTGTTGATAGATAAGACGTTAGCATGACACCAGATTTATAAAGTTTTGCAAGTCAAAGATATAATAATATCTGGATTATTTGCTATTAATCTGCTAAAAGTTACACTTAATCGATAAAATTGATCTATGTTAATTATACCATTCTAGCTGAACTACCTCAATAGTCTCATTTCCTTGGTTAATTAAAGTTTTAAATTTTTCAATATCACTCATTCCGTCTTGACCTCTGTAATGGTATGGATAGATCATTTTTGGTTTAAATTCTAGGACGGCTTCCGCAGCTTTATCAACAGTCATGGTGTACGGCAAATTCATACATACAAATGCACGATCGATATTCTTTAAATTTCTCATCTCTGGTATGTCCTCAGTATCACCAGAAATATAAATGCGCTCATCATTAACGGTTAAAACATAACCATTTCCACGTCCTTTGGTATGAAATTTCAAGGCTTCCTTACGCAAATTATACATCGGGATCGCTTCGATTTTATAATCATTCAACATGGTTGTGTCTCCGTTATCCAACGTAATACTCTTTTCAAATTTCAAATCTGTTGGAAATTTGTCCATCACCGCTTTAGGTGCAATAATTGTCGCTGCCGATAAGTCTAACGCTTGCAGTGTTTCCACATCAAAGTGATCGCCGTGAATATCGGTAATCAAAACAATTTCTGGAGCCGTAAACGCTTTAAAAGCTTCCGATCCACCGGTTGGGTCTACGTAAATATCATCACTTCCAAAGGATAATACCATGGTGGCGTGGGAAATTGGACTTATAGTAAGCACTTTATCCTTTTTATCGGTTTGAGTGATGACATCCTTTGTGTTAGATTCGATTGTAGCAGACGCTTGTTCCTTAGGTTCTGTTTGACAAGATGCCACTGTAAGAAAGCAAAACACTAATAATAAATTTAAGAATTTCATGGTATCGGGTTTTTTTAGAATCTAAAGGTAATTACAAAAGTGAAACCAAGAAAATTTGTAACAATATAATGTATTTTGAGACTCACATTTTAAGTAGTTTAAGTTTTAAAAATCATATTTTTTAACGAAATTGCTTTACAGAAACAATAATCAACTTAATACACAATTGAATATGGCTGATGATTTTGATTTATTAGAAACAAATTCCAACGAGAAAACAGAGAAAGTAGATGTCAATTGGGGCAAGGCTATTGACCAAATGAAGTCGAAGCTTGCTCAAGAGGATGATCCTGAAAGTCGTCAGAAAATTCTAAATGCAACCTTAGATAATGTCGTCGATATGGCCGAGAAAGATCGTACGACATTATTAGATGCGATTAAAGATTTAACCGACTACCAAGATGAGGTAGGTATCATGTTTGAAGGGTTTTCAGCATTAAATCCAGCGGAGCAAAAAGTAATCGACGATGCCGTCAAACGCTTGGAGCGCGCTAAAGTCGAGCTCGAGGATGCCAAAAACAAACCTGATACTTGGTGGAATAACCTTTGGGGGAGAAAAACAAAAATCAAAGAAGCCGAACAAGAACTTGCTAATGCCCAAAAAGAGCGTGCGGCATCAGATAATAAAGCCAAAGCATTATTTCAACAGCGTATTGAAAGTGCCGATGTGCAAACCTTATTAAATGAGTTGTCTTTTAAAAGTCAGGCGGCCATAAAGCGCCTAAAAGACCGAGAACTCGAAATCAAGGAAGTTGAGGAAAGCTTGAAAACAGCCATCGTAGAAGCTAGCAACAATCACACAAAAGCCCTTCAGAAGAAAAAAGAAGTTGAAACAAAACTCGAAGAACAGTATGCTTTACTAAAACAGGCGCGACAGTCTCTTGAGGAGGTTGCCGATAAACAATCAGTCGAGTATTCCGAAGCTTTAGAGAAAGTGACGCAGCTCGAGCAAAAAGTTGAGGAATTAGAAGGTCTTAAAAATGCCTATACAACGCTTGCTGCTTCAAAGGATAGTTTCGTACATAAGCATAATTTAACCATTAAGGTGTTGACATCTTTACGCAGTAATTTACAAACACATCGCGCTAAACTGAAAAGTGATACCGATGAGCGTTTAAAGTATTACGACGGTTACGTCGTTGCGCTAAAAGCAAGAACAGATCAAGAGTTTGCTGCGATATTAGAACATTTAGGCGTGAAAACCGATGAGCATATTGGCGAAACCCTTGCAGCAATGCATACGGCGAGCGCGAAAGCACGTCAAGAAATGATGGATAATATACCTGTCCATGAAAAAGTCATGCAAGGTGTTTATGGCAGTTATGCCGAGGCTTTAAAAGAGATTAGAAGTAAGGATGCAGAGATTCAAAAAAACTTTGCAGATCGGTACGGTATTGATATGAAAGAAATTTTTAATGAATACTATGAAGCCGATCCTAATGCGCCAAGTGCTGCGGGAGAACCAGCTGGTGAGGCTACTCCTAAAGTAGAGGAAGACGATTTATTGTCTTAGGATTAGATCTAGAAGGTTTATAATTTGGGCGTTACCTTTTGCTCATACCTGTCAGGTTTTTTAAAACCTTACAGGATCGCAAAAGGTCAGGCTTTCGGCAGTCGCTTCCAGACTAGAAATGTCTGGAGAGCTCCAACAATGCCTCAATCCTTAACGCACTTACTCGGTGACTTACTAGTGCCCGATAAAATACAAATGACGATCATAATTTCCATATGAAAAAATGTCTGTAACAGTAATGAGGTTAAACGTATTGTGGCAAAATTTAAATACAAAATAAGAGTGCACCTAAGATTGCTGGCCAATTTGGTTGTAAGTAGATGGCTGATTCAGATTATTATTACCGCCAACATCATGATTGTAATCTATTGTTAAATGCGATTCATAAATATTAATTATATTTACAAAAAATAAATATATAATGGCAACATTCACATCATCACTTCCAGATCAATTGTTAGATAAGCTCTCAACTATCGCTAAAGATCTTAAGCTCCCTAAAAACCGTCTTATCGAAAAGGCTTTAGAACTCTATCTTGACCAGCTTGAACGTGCGCAATATGCAAAATCATATAAAGCCGCTGGAGAAGATGTCGAAGTCATGGCAGTTGCCGAAGAAGGTATGAAAGCGTATTTAATGGCTGTAGCAGATACCGAAAATCAATGAGACAAGGTGAGATTTGGAATCTCTATTTAGATCCTGTCAAGGGAAGTGAACAAAGTGGCAGGCGTCCCGCGGTGATTATCAGTGGGGACATGCTCAACACCTATTTAAAGGTGGTGATTGTTTGTCCATTGACCACAAAAATTAAAAACTACAAAGGGAATCTTATCTTGAGACCTTCTAGTTCTAACGGATTGCAAGCGATTTCAGAAGTATTGACTTTTCATGTACGTTCGGTTTCAAAAGAGCAATTAAGTGAAAAAATTGGAGAGATTCCTTTAAAAGATGTGGCATCCATAAAAGCAACCCTAAATGATATTTTAAGATATTAGTAAATGATTGTAACCCCATTAGACTCCGCAGTATTAGATTCTAAAGAGCAGTATGTCTTCTATCACAGAATGATCGATTTTACGCTCAAAGAGCTCATTGTTGCCGTCCAGCAAAAGGCACTGTTGAGCCAGCAGGAAGTGTTGTTATTTAAACAATATTGCGACTTGCTCTTGTATTCTATCGAAGCCATGCGAGTTAAATACATGTATGATGATGAGGAGAACATGAAAGTCGATTTAACCGATTCCGGATTTCCAAATTACTTAGAATTTAGGTATTTGTTCAATGATCTGGGATTGCGCGACAGTTATTTAGGAAAGCTAACTGATATCGAGGTGCTTAAAGATGAATTCTTGGATACGTTGTTGCGTAAAAAAGAACCTATTGCAAAGCGCAAACTATTTCAAGCAGCATCTATCGTGTACTATTCGTCAGCAAAAAAAGAGTACATATTTAATCGTTTTGTACAGGGTAAGATCATTCAAGCTCCTCAAGGAAGCGCAGGTCAATATTTAGTGAGTTGGAGTTTTTATGAAGTGTCGCATAACCGACCGTTTATATGCTACATGTATTTTGATTATGATGGCAGTGACCCACAAAAAGAACGAGAGGAAATTTATACAGCTCTTAAAAATGTGGCCGATCGTGAAATGGCTTTGGATATGATGGCGTACGGTATTGATAAACGTCTTGCCAATGTGTTTCCAAAATTGATCAAGCGTGTTGATTTGGGACCCATTCACAATGTATTTGCAAAAGATGAAAATAAAGTGACGCATGTGATATTAGATGGTATTTCGAAAAAAACAATCCCATTAGAGTCTTATGCAATTTCAGTACAAATTGATGAAGTCACCTCTAAAAGCGAATTTAAGGAAGGGAGCTTTTTTAGTAAGCAAACTTTTCAAAAATGGGATACGGTTTTTAAGCAGCGGTATGTATTTGCGCCTCATAGAATTATACAGTTATTGTATAATAAAACACCAGAAATCATGAACAAGTTGGCAAAACCACCGCTTGAGTTGGCTAGTTTGACGATGAAGTAAAAAGTTAACAGTCATCAGTCTGCAGTTTACAGTAAAAAAGTTGCGTAGTCCTTGTATGATCTTACAACTTTGATTTTGGTGTTTTAATAGAGAAAAAATAACATTTAGATTGAGCATGTTTGTAATACTGATTATTATGTAAGACTGAAATATTAAATATGGGATTCAAAACGCTGACAGCTTACTAGAAGGGATGTGACTTGGCAATGGAAATTTTTCGTTTAACCAAAACATTTCCGAAGTCTGAAATATTTAGTTTAACCTCTCAAATGATAAGATCAAGTCGATCAGTTTGCCCAAATATTGCTGAAGGTTACAGAAAACGACAATATGAAAAACATTTTAAGAGCAAACCTTCTGACGCTGATAGCGAAAATTCTGAAACGCCATTATGGATTGATTTCGCATTGGCTTGTGACTACATTTCAGAAAGTAAAAAGTAAGAATTACAAAGAAAAAGTGAAGAAATCGGAAAACTTATTAATGACATGATTAAAAACTCCGATAAATTGAAATAAATCTATGAAATCTGACTGTCAATTGAAGACTGCAGACCGAAGATAATAATCAAGCAGACTGAAGACAAAATAAAATGGAACACAACTCAACTTTCCCAATAAAACAAAATGAACTTGATATGCTTCGAGATGAGGCGACGTCCTACATTAAAAGTGTGCAATGGGAGCAAGGTTCTCGAGCAAAAAACAGAGATAAAGATGCAAAAGACGAGTCTATTTTGTTGTACTTGTCGCGTGCCAAGGGAAATGGAAGTACCGATGTGACGTCGGTTTCAAAAACGATATTAGAATTAAAAAAACGGTTATTGCCCGAATCTATTGCTATTCCGTTGCATCTTAATCAAACGCTTTTTGCCGTTCAAGAAGGCATTACTTTAGGGATTTGGATCAAGGACAGTTATTATGATGCCTCAGGATTATCGAGCTTATCTGAAAATAAATCGGCTTTAGACACGTCTGGTAAGCGAGAATATGAGAGCAAAATGCAAACGGCAACGGCATTCATGTTGTTCTCGATAGCCTATAAAATCTTGCACGATTTAAAAATGATCGCCTCTGATGATCTAAGCGTCATGAAAAATAAGTTTGCTGGTATTCCAGAAGTCTCGTTGATGTCGCCAGTCAAAGGGATTTCATGCGCCCTTTTCTATTACGATAAATACTTAGGGCATCCAGAAATTATCAAGTCAGATAAAGATGTTATTGATTTTACAGTCGTGTATTTTGAAGCGTTAATTGCTGAAATACAAATGCGGAAAAGTAGTTTAGAACACTCTGAAACCATCGTTGATAGAACCTACAAGTTAGAAGATTCAGATTTTGCGGTTTCAGGTTGGGACAATGTTTTTCAAGGAACGGCAAAAAGTGTTGAGTTTAATAAAATAAAATTTGAACAGATCGTTGGAAATCGCGACGCGAAGCATTTTTCACGACGCTTGACCGAGCGTATGTTGAGCTATGACTTTACGGCTCAAAAAAATCCGTTTCAAGAATTAGGCGGATTCATGCCTGTATTTATGGGCTACGGCATTCCTGGAACTGGAAAAAGTATGCTCATTGCAGCAATTGCCACCAGACTTAAAGAACATGCCGATCATTTGGATATTCCGTTTTTGTTTCATCCTATGCCAGATACGCTCATTTCAACCTTCCAAGGTGGTTCCGCAGAAAAAATGGTCGATTGGATGAAGCCCATGCAAGATCCAACAAAATTGATCTTTGCACCCATTGACGATGCCGAAAATAATTTGCAAGAACGTACAGCTCAGGGTGTTTCCGCAGGTGTCAAAGAGGTTATTGGCGTGTTTTTGAGATATACCGAAGGTGCTTACGCCGTGAACTACGGAAATAGTTCTATCGGTCTCTTTACAAACCTCCCAGAAATGCTGGATAAAGCAGTGATTTCTCGTGTTCAGGGCCGATTCAAGATCGATGGTGCACGTACAGAACATGACTTTTTGGATCAGGATCATTTGTGGTGGCGAAAATTGGACGAAACCATGCCTAATTTTATAAACATGCAAAATCCTAAGGATTATACATTTCTTCAGGATCAAGGTTTGGCCAAGAATATGGGAGAGATCTTAAACGTTTCTAACAAACCAACCGAAGAACGTGTCTTGGAAGCTTACGATAAAACAGAAGCTCAATTTAAAGCGACAGAACATTTGTTTTATGCCAATCTGTTTAAAGAAATTCAAAAAATCTTTCCGTTTTTCTCATCTCGCGATGTTCGAAATATACAAAGTGCGATCTCATTGCGCCTTACCGATTTTGATCTCGAGCAAGACTGGTTTGAAAACCCAGAGATATATTTCAAAAAAGATTATGACACTAAGTTTAATATGCTACAAGAATTAATGCGTGCGAATATGAAAGGATTGAATTTCTCTGAAATTCGTAGGCAAGAGGTCGTTCGTTATTTGGATAATGTCGCTACCATTGCAGATACCGATTTCAAACGCAAAGTTGAAGCGCGCGTCAACCAAATGAATATTGATACCGAAGCTCGTGAACAATTTGGTAAAATGAATCACTAATTTATGGAAAAAGAAAACGAGAAAAAACCTGTTGATGTTCAAGGGCTACTGTCATTGGGTTACATTTATTTGCTCATTTTAGGGATTATTCATAATGCCGTGTATTATAATTTACTTGATATTCAATATTTAGAACATTCTTCAATTTTAGATGTCTTGATTAGTCCCATAAATGTGATTACATCAAGCTTGAAATCAGCCTTAATCTTTTTGGCAATCGTTGTTTTGAGTTTATTGTATGTTAGAGGATTAATTCCGCTAGTTGTGAGATGGAGACGCAAGCAAAAGAAATACCAATCCGGAAAAAAATTAGATCAAATAAATGGCTTGGATCATTTGGCTAAAAACCGATATGCATCATTGGTGATCATGGCTATTTTCATTTTTGGGTATTTTGTGGGTTTTGGCTACGGAAGAGGAATTAAATACAATTTAGCAATAGCCGAAAATACTATTGAAAACGATTATAGAATCGACTTTATCAATTCAAAATCTATTGACGTAAAAATTCTTGGAAAAAACAGTTTGAACGTTTTTTATATTTCCCAAGGTGAAAAACAGATTTCTATTTCGCCAATAGACGGAAATGTGATGACCATTCGTAAATTATCAAAATAACAGATTAATAAAAAAACATCAATTGGGTAACAATACTGACCATATTAAAAATATCGAGCGCATTACATTATCGAAGGAATGGGCAACCTTGAATAGAATTGATTATGATTATGAATTTAAGGATGGTCGTGTAAAACGTGTGTCTCGCGAATCTTATGATCGAGGCGACGGCTGTGCTATTTTACTTTATAATCGCGAAAAGCGCACGCTAATCTTGACGAGACAGTTTAGAATGCCCATTTACCAAAATGATCACACTGAGAGCATGTCTATTGAAGTTTGCGCTGGGGCAATCGATAAGAACGAATCCCCAAAAGTGACCATAATACGGGAAGTTGAAGAAGAGGTTGGGTATAGGATTCTTGACGCAGAGTTGGTACAAGAAGCCTACATGTCACCAGGTGCATTAACCGAAAAGCTGTATTTGTATTTGGCGCCTTATGATGAAAGCATGAAAGTGAATGCTGGTGGAGGTGTCGCTACTGAAGATGAAGATATTGAGGTGATGGAGATGTCGTTTGATGACGCCATTACAATGATAAAAAATAAGCAAATTGTTGATGCTAAGACGATTATGTTAATTCAATATGCGCGGTTAAATGAGGTTTTGATGTAGCAATTTGGCAATGTAGCAATGGTTTAATGTGACAATGTAATTGCTTAACAATACCGTGATTTGACGATTTAAAATTTAGAAGACGATAGTTAAAATGCAAAAATTAAAAGCAGCTAATTTATATAGAAGTGAGCTCATTCCAATTAGTGGAAAATTAGTAGAACGTTACAATAAATGCCTAAAAAAGCTAGGATTTACTGAAACGAAACTGACTCAGTTTTCAATTGATGGGATTGGATGGAGCCCTGAAATTTCCGAAGAAAAGAAAAACGAACATTATCTGTGTAATGGAGAATCAAATCCGCATGGTATCATTATCTCACCTTTACAAAATAAAAAACCAGTCTATTTGCCATATCATACATTTGATAGGGAAATGATGCAGTTGGTGTTTAAAGTGCATGGCGATAAGATTAATGATATTACTCGGGATTCTGCAATTTGTATCGATTTTGATCAAGGGATTGACACGTTTTATGAACCTTTGGATCTGCTTCGTTATCAAATTGTGACTATTAAGTTTCACCTCATAGACAACCTTGATCACGTAAGAGCTGAACAGCTAGAGCTCATCGAAAAATTTAAAATTGGAAATAATTTTATTGATGAAACGCTTCAAGGACAATTGCTGGAATCTGCCCAAAAATATGGTGATCTTCGAGAACGGGATTTAAACCTAAGGTCGGTCAATTATGTAACCGATTCCTTTTATACGAAGGCTTTTGGAGGTGTATATGTCTTGCGGGATTTTATATCGCCCATCATTGTTTTTGAAGATACGAGGTGGTACAAGGAGGCTATCAAAGATACGATTCACGATGTGTTTATTTTCCAGATATCACAACCTGAACTTTTGGATAAGTTGCGAGATCATATCATAATTTCCTACGATTTAGAGGCTATCGTCAAGACCAAACGTTATGAGCGTATCAAAAAATTTGAATTTGCACGACACCTAAAAGATACACAGCACCCAATTAAGGCTATTTTGAATGATCCGTTATTATTTAAAAGTTACCTTAATAAGGTAGATATTGAAACGCGTAAAAAAGTGATGAGCGTTGAGCGTTACCTAGAAAAATTAGAGAAGAGCAATGAGTATAAAATTTTAGATATTGTCGATAACGATTTGTTTGAAGCCATGCACGAGCCACATTCTAGCCTACATCCACGACATCAGGATTTAATTTGGAAACTATTGGTCAATATCTCACCAAAGGATGTTTTGTTTTTGTATTGGTACGATAAACAAGAATTTTACAAGCTATATGAGGCTTGGGATGACTCACTCAAGGATTGGGTGATCGAGACCATTGGTAACAATATTTGATTTATTTAGACTAACTTTAGGTGTGGTGTCGATGTCGCATTAAAAGTGTTATTTTATGATGCTCCGTACGGTCTATATTTTAAGGATAAAGACATGACAGATATCTGATCACATAGATATTTGGATAAAAATTAAACTAATAGTTAACAAAGATTTTAATCTTTCAATCATTATATAACCATGGGACTAGAACTAATCATATTTATTGCAGCATTACTCTTTGGGATTTTTTTGTACTGGCGAGAGTCCAATGGCAATGGTGCATATCGTACACTCAACAAAATCGTAAATAGTAAAGCCTTGCAAATGGCTCCAGATAGTAAAAAAGGGTTTGTGTATCAGCAATCCTTTTTGCCACGGCTAATTTTTGTCGTAACCTTAGTTTTGGTCGCTGCTTTGGTGGTTGAGTTTTTAACACCCATCTCAGTGTTTGGCAGTTACAATGGGATTTCAGCATTTTCATCATTTGCAGCAGGTACCTTATTGGGCACTTATCTCGCTAATTTTATACTGAAATCAACCAAAGTGATTGAAGATCAAAGCGAATCTTTAGAAGATCGATTTGACCACGCTGTTGAAAAAGGCAAAGATTTTATTGAAGATTTGAAAACCAAGGATGCTAAAGTCGTTGAAGAAGCCAAAGAGGAAATCAAGACAGCACCTTCAGAACCGATGAATGAGAAATCAGCGCGAGAGCGTTTAAAAGATAAAGGGCTTATGTAAATGTTCTTTTTTCGATGTCTCGGAAATTTTCTAAGCAACAAAACTTATAAAAAATCAACAAATTGTGATATCCTAGCAAAACGGGACGAGCAAGATCAATACCAAAACCATGACCAAATCATACTGGAATAAAGGCGCCAAACAAAAGTTCATTACTATCTTATTAAGCCTGATCATCCTTATCGCATTATTCATGTTTCGCGATGACTATCAACCCGGTTTATTGTTTCTTCGGAAATATATCTTTGTAATTCTATTGAGTCTTATGGTATTGTTTTTCGGATTGAGAAAATTCAGAAACTCTGCCAGTACAGGAACACGATTGGGTGTTCTTGCCTTATTGATAGGTTTTTTTGCCCTTATTTATGTGGTAGGATGGCATTTGAAACTCTACGATTACATGAAAACGTACAATGTCTTTAACGATTTAAATAAAGTTGAGATCAACGAGTTGCCCTTGACTCAAAACGAGCGTATACAACCGTTACAAAACATCTTTTCGATGGCTAACGAGAGTGTTGGTGAGACCAAGGACGTCTCGTTGCCGCATTTGGTTCGCATTGATAATGAGAACAAGTGGACAATGGCGATTCAACCTTCAGAAAAATATACCTACCAACAAATAGTTGATAATACCGAAGAAGTTTTTGCCGTATCAAGCACAACACCATTTCCAAGATTTTCCAATGAAAACCGTATAGATGTGACGTTTTCTATTGGTGAATCTCTAAAATTTAGTCGCAATACGTATAATGCCGTGGTACAGCGTTTCAATCCTTGGATGTTGATTAATTACGAGCCTAGCGATACGTTTTATATGAAAAATGATTCAGGTGATTGGGTTCAAGTCGTCAGTTTAATCAAGTGGAAAGGCTTTTTCTTTCCTTATCCTAGTTTTGGCGGTGTCATGGTTATTGAAAGTGGTGCTCATGATTTTAATGATTATTTAGAGCGCATCGCCATAGGAAAAGGATCGTTTGTTGCTCCAGATCAAATGAAGAACTTTCCTTATTTGACGAAGCAGAATACTTTAGCCGAAAAAGTGTCACGGTTACAAGCCGAATCTTTGAAGTTTTTAGGTGGTTTTAGTGATCCGTTACCATGGAATATGGAAACAGCCGTAAAAATTCCGAATATGCCTAAGGATCAAAATCAGCAACCTTTTGTGACCGATTTTGATTTTGCAGGATCTGAAAGTGATGCCTACAGCGGTCTTTACCATTGGTTCGGTCTTGAGCCAGTAGGGTTGGAGCGCACCAGTTTAAGTTATAGTGTTTTTGTTCCTGCTGATGGCACCGATCGACTATATTACTACGATCACGCCACCAAAAAACAAGGCTATGCAGGCGTTTCGGCAATGCCATTAAAAGTTAAGGAATCTCGAAAGGAAATTGATTGGACGGCCAACACGCCAGTCGAGTTTAGACCTTATATCAAAGATATTGCAGGACGAAAGCGTATGTTTTTTCTCGGTACAATTTCAGCAATTAGTGATACCAATGCGCAGCAATTTGACGGATCAGCCACGCCAGATTTAGTCTTGATTGATAGCGAATATCGCGATGTCATTTGGATTGATGTCAAGCATCCAAGCACATGGGATAAGGAGGTTTATGATCAATTGGGAGAAGCCTGGCGATCAAGCGAGGGGATAGGCTATTATTATGAAGAAGAGCTAGAAGATGAAGATCTTATCATACAGAAGGTCGTAGATTCCATTATGGCAGTTCCTAAGGTTGACAAGAAATCTGAACAAATTGAAGCCCTTTAGCGTAAGATTGATTCTATAAATGCTTCCGAAGAAAATTGATAAATATGCTCCTGATGGTCAGTTTATATTTGGATATAAGGAGTTGTGCTTCATTATCAGAAACCTCTAACCAATGATAAAATTCTTTAGAAAAATCCGCCAAAAAATGCTATCTGAAAATAAGTTCAGGAAATATCTGATTTATGCTATTGGAGAAATTATACTTGTAGTTATTGGAATTTTGATTGCCTTACAAATCAATACTTGGAATGAAAATGAAAAATCCAATGAGATTAGGGATAACAATTACACACAACTTTTAGAAGATTTAAAAACAGATAAAGAATACATTGAATCGATAATTAAGGAATATAATACGAACATTATTTTATACAAAGAATATTTGAAAAGTTATAAAACCCCTAATTTGACTTTGAATGACGTGATGGACAACCAAAATCAACTGGATTTTTCTGTAACTACAATCCGTTTCCAAAATGGCACGATTTCTTCACTTGAAAACACAGGAGAAATCAAATTAATTCCCTCTGATTTAAGAAAAAAACTAACTGATTTTAAACGAAATCAAGAATTCGCGACTGAAACTAACAATGACGGGAATAAGTTCTTTTTTGATAGAATGGAAATTGCAGGAATAACAGGTTCACAACCCGACTTTCAAAATAGAATAAGAAATCAACCTCTCTTAAAAGAAGAACTTGGTATTAAAGATAATCTACCTAAAATTATTGGCTCAATCGAAATTTCTATGTTATATAAAAATTTTACAGAAAGAGAAACTGTCTACAATTTAGAGAAGCTACTAAATAACATTAAAGAAATTACTGAACTCATCAAACGTGAACAAAATAAATAACGAAAGCACAACAACGTATATAAAACATAGCTATTATGGGCTTTCCGAAAGGTTCCTGTATATTTATAAAGTCCGCCAAATTTTTTAATTTGGCTTTTTGAAAAAATAAGATAAAAAGAAAATTAAAAAATTCGGCTCGTATTTAATCCGAAAAGTTAGCGTCTATTTACACGCTACGTTTCATATACAATACCGTTGGCAACAATATGAGAAACGCATTCAATGAACAATAAAAATTTAATAATATTAGTAGTAATTGCATCTGTAATTATTATAGCTATGTTTTTTTTAAGGCAGAAAACTGATAACAATTCGAATGAAGTTAAAGCTTTTAAAGAAAAGGATTTAATACAAATAACTAATAATAAAATAGTTATTGTTAAAAATCTAAAACAAGAATATCTCGAAATAGCAATTGAACAATTTCTTGATTTAAACAAAGGAGGAAATCCCATTAAACCTAAAATCACGATTTTTGATAATAAACTTGTTATAACATTTCCATATGACATCGAATTTGAAACTCTTTGCTATTTTATAAATTATATGGAATATGCGCATGATTTAAGTTTGAAACCTGATTATAAACCTGAAATTTATGGATGGTACAAAACCAAAAAAGGAGATGAATGGATGACTAATGAAATCGTTAACAAAGAGGTTTTAATATTTATTCCTGAAACTGATGATGAATACGACAATGTATATCTTACAACAGAAGATAATTTAGGATTTAAAATGGGATTTGCACTTGGTTATGAACATGAAAAATTAGCTAAACCTGTGATTTCTTATTTGAAAAGACCAATTCAGAAATCGGATTTAGAAAACCGTAAATCAATTGACTATTAAAATAAATACTGTTGCCAACAACGTGTATAATTCATTGCTGGTTAAAGCTTACTTACGAAAGTCCTCGCGGACTTTCTATTCGGTTTTTATTTGCTAACTTTAGTGTCTAAACCATGCAACTAATCTTACACAAGACCGTTGTGTGCAAGCTGAAAACAAAAATTGACAAATAAATACACTATGAAACAAATAACTAAACTACTGTTTGTAATAACAGTTATTGGACTGTCAAGTTGTAGTCCGAAAATCTCATCTAATTTTACCAATCCGCAACCAAAATTATCGATTGATGAAAAAATAGCACTTTTAGATATTGAACACAAATTACCAGAAAGTATTTCCAAGATTGGCGAATTAAGATTTCAAGACTCTGGATTTTCAACAGACTGTAGTTTCAATAGTTTAATGACACAAGCAAGAATTGAGGCAAGAAAAAATGGAGCAAATATTGTCAAGGTCATTGATAAAAAGAAACCTGATATATGGAGCAGTTGTTATCGATTAAAAATTGAACTTTATAAATATGACGGAAATGTATCATCTTTGTCGCAATATGAATTAAAACTTGATTAAACCAAAAACTAACACAATGAAAATAATTTTAAGAACATTCCTTTTATCATCAATTTTACTTACAACAAGCTGTGCGACTATTATTTCTGGCTCAAGACAAAATGTAGAAATCACATCAGAACCAACTTCGGCAAAAGTTTACATCAACGAAATTGAAATAGGAAACACACCTGTTCAAAAAAATCTAAAAAGAAATCAAGAATATCAATTAGTTTTAAAACTTGATGGATATGAAAATTATGAAACCAAATTGGAGAAGAAATTTAATGCTTGGTATATCGGAAATATTGCATTTGGTGGTTTAATCGGAATTATCATAGACCCAATAACTGGAGCTATGCATAAACTAAAACCTGAGGAGATTGATGGAAATTCAAAAAGCGGAACGACTTATAAAACGGAAGGCGGAAATTTATTTATCAAAATCAGTCTGGATATTGACCCTAATTCTGAAAAAATAGGTCAATTAGAAAAATCGGAATAAAGACCTGCACATAACAACGTATATTTTTCATAGCTAGTTAATTGATTAATTGAAGTTAAGGCATATTTGCGAGTCCGCAAAATTTTTAAATTCACGGTAGTTTTTATTTATTAAATTGGTAGCAGTAGTCCTTCGGTGGGCTTATTAACAAAAGGAGATAATAAGAAAAATTTAAAAATTAGACTCGTACTCAATCCGAAAGTAATTGTTTAATGTGCACGCTAAGAGTCACATATAGTGACGTTATCCACAATAATGAAACTAAGAACAAAAAAATGAAACTAAGTACAATATTTTCAATACTAGCGATAATATTAATTTTCAGTTGTAAGCATAAACAAACAGACAAAGTCATCTATTATAAGATTCCTAATGGGAAAATTATAACAACAAAGGTTTATGACTCACTAGAAGAAAGCGTTTCTCAATATCTGAAATATGAAAAAACTATTGTTTCGACAATTGAAAAAGGGGATTCAATTATAAAAACAATTGAAATGAAGGTAATACCATTAGGAGCTGTGGATAAAGACTTCAATCCCTATGAAAATGCTGAAAAGTTTATTGGAAAAAAACTTCCTTTTAATTCGATTACGACTATAAACGATGAATTATTGAATATTAGAAGTCTTAACGGAAAACCTACGTTGATCAACTTTTGGTTTACAAATTGTATTCCTTGTATTAAAGAAATGCCAGAATTAAATAAGATTAAGGAAGATTATGGTGATACTGTTAATTTTATAGCCATTACTTTTGAAACTAAAGAAAAGGTCACGGAATTTTTGAAGAAAAAGGACTTTAACTTTATCCAGATTGTTAATTCAAAAAAAGAAATTGACAAAATTGAAAACGAGGCATATCCTATGAATATGTTTTTAGATAAAGATGGAATTATTAAATTTGTTCGAGGTAATTTGACCGAAAAAGACGGTAAAGACTTTAGAGTTTTAATAGATAAGTTACTGTAGCCAACAACATATAAAATTATAGGACAATGAGTGCTTAATCCTATGAACAGAGTATTTTTGAGAGTCCGCCAAATTTTTAAATTTACTAAATTTTTTATTTTTTACTTTTATTACACTAGTCCTTCGGTGGGCTTATTGAGAAAATCGATAATAAGTAACATTTAAAAATTCGGCTCGCGTTTCGTCCGGAATATAACCCCTAATTTAAGCGCTATGAGCCATGTACAAAGAAGTTCTTCTCTACTTCAGCGCAATTAAAACCGTAATTCCATCTTGATATCACTTCGCTTATAAGGACAGTCTGGTTCCAAGGGTAATTCTTTAAAACCGAATTTCCGATAGATATAAATAGCGTTTTCCAGTAATGTTGCCGAATAGAGCATTAACGCCTCAAAATTATGGGCTGCCGCAAAATCAATGCAGTATTGCAATAGCTTTTGCCCAATCTGGTTTCCTCTCTCATTGGGTAAAACTGCCATTTTCGTGAGTTCAAAAACCACAGGACTGCTCGTTGGCATGAGTGCAACTGTCCCTAAAATGTTTTCGTGAGACTTTGCGAAAAAGATATAGCCACCTTTGTCAATAATATAATGTTCGGGTTTGCTTAAAACTTCTTCATCAAATGCTTCTACATAGAAATAGGTTTCAAGCCATTCGATATTTAAATCGTAAAAATCTTTTGCGTATTGGTTCTCAAAGGGGATAATCTCAAATGCTCTCATGGGCTCGTATAAAATCGGTAATAAGATAAGCGATCAATTTGCCCACTTGAGTTCTTGTTTCGCTAGTTGGAGCGGCTTCACAAATATGGAGGTAAGCTACATTTCTTTGCTTACCAAAGTGATTCACAAAGGCTCTCGCTTTATTGACCGAAAATCCGCTTGGTGTCATCGCACTGCTCGGTATATTTTGAATGGCATCGCAATCTAGCTCCAATCCAAAAGGTTTATCAGCAACATGAGTTAGCGCTCTTTCCAATTCCGCAGTAAACGACGTTTCGTGCCTCACCATCATACTTTCAAAGCTCGTATATTGAACTGCTTTTAATTTTTTAAGCGTTTTAAATATTGTGTCTGAGGTGTAATTTTCATGAAGTCCAAAAATAAAGTAGCGCTTGAGATAGCCTTCAGCGAACGCATAGCTAAAGCCATTTCCACTATGGCGGCCTTCTTCAGCTCTAAAATCATGATGCGCATCAAAGTTAACAGCATTTACTGTTTTTTTAAGCGCAAGTGATGTACCCTTAATGTTTCCGTAGGCATTATTATGGCCTCCACCAATCACAATAGGAATCTTGCCAGCACTCACGATTTGAGAGACTAAAAAAGAAACAGAGGCATCAATTTTAGCTGTTTTTTTACGTGCTTTTGAAATATCCTTTTTACTATTTTGATCCAATGTTGACATTTTATATTGTAAGTCCTCAAACTCAAAATGTCCTAAAACAAGCACTTTTTGGGCACTTGTATGTGCATTGCTTTGAAGATTAACCAAGCTCGTTAGAGTTGCGTCCCATGCTCTAGCTGTTCCAATAGTTCCATAATTAGCAAAAACACCAACATCTTCCTTAACTCCAAAAATAACATACGAAACGTCTAATGTTAACAGTTGCTCGTATATATCATTAGAGTTGGGAAGTAAAGTGATATGTTCACCAAATTTGGTTTCGTTTGAACGGATTTTCAGAATAGAATTTAAATCTGAAGATGTTAAAAGTTTTAAATGCTCCATGAACAAAATTGATTAATTTTGGTGAAATAAAAGTACAGTTTTTTAATTTCAACTTGACTAAATTAACTAAGAAACAAAACGTAAACTTATGGAAAATTCAAACAGTAAGAACACCGGACTGAAAATTGCCTTAGGAATTCTATTAGCATTATTTTTAGGTACAGGATTTTACACAGCTCAACTTTACAATGAGAAGAAAAAGAATGAAGCTGATTTGACAAAACAAAAAGAAATGGTGATGGCCGATTTGAGTACAATGGCCAAACAGTATGACGCGGCAATTGGCGAGAATGAGGAGGCTAATCAAAATTTAGTTGAAGCTAGAGGCCGTATCACAGGTTTGATGGATTCTTTAAAAATATCTCAAAATAGTGTCAACAACCTATGGCGTTACAAGAAAAAATTTGAAGCGCTCCAAAATGAAATGAAGGTTTTAATGACCGAGAATAACAAGTTAAAGTCTGAGAACTCATTATTGGCAACCTCGCTGGATAGCACAAATATTCAATTGGCCGAGCGCACGATGTTTACCGATTCTCTCTTGGTACAAAATACACAATTAGCGACAGTTGTCGAAAATGCAGCCGTATTACAAACTGTTGGATTAAAAGGTTTTGGCGTTATAGAGCGAAGCTCTGGCAAATTAATCCCGACCGAACGTGCAAGACGTAGCGATAAGATTAGAATATGTTACACAGTTGCTAAAAACGCTTTAGTTGGTGCTGGTGACAAAGAACTATATCTACAAGTGTTGGATCCACAAAATAATGTGTTGGGTGCAAATGAACAAATACAATTTGATACGGCAGTTCTAAATTACAGTATTGTAAGTAAGTTTAACTATGAAAATAAAAATTTAAATATTTGCGAGTTTGTGCCACCTAATGATGAATTTCAAAAAGGGCGATATATCGTAAATGTATTTAATAAAAAAGAACTTATTTCTACTTCGGAATTTACATTGGAGTAATTAAAAATTTTGCTTAATCAATTATTAAATCTGAGAGTTCACATGAGCTTTCAGATTTTTTTTATTCTGAAATTTTCTGAATGCAAGCCTCTCTAATTGACCATAATTGGTCAATGTTAAACGTCAACTTTTGCGTTTTAATCCAAGATTTCAAATAGGAGCGATGCTTATTTATTTTATAGTCACCAATATCATCAGGAAGAATTATTTCTTCACATAAAAGCGTTTCTTCAAATGTAGAACGCTCTTTTTTACCATTAAAGGTGATATCAATGATTTGAGCTTTATATTTTAAATAGCAGTGCGCTTCTGGAATAAATGGTAAACTATGTAAGTCGAGGATAGATTTTATTTTAGGCGTATTAATGGCGTTCATTCTAAAGATTCCTAAAATTAATTCTAGATCTTCAAAATTATTTTCTAAGGCTATAGCTTTTAAAAACGCATGCTTTGTGGAGCATGTTCCTAAACCCTGTGTGAGTAGTAGTCTATAATCGCTGCGATTAGAGTTTCTGCCATAGGGTAAGGCTTTCACCCATTGTAACACGTCATTAAACGTTTCAAGCCCCAAAGCATTTACGCGTTTTGATAAGGGGAAATCAGTTGATAATTTAAAAGACTTGTCCATTGATAATTACGGTATCTATATGGTTGTCCCCAAAGGCATAAGGCAGATAATGATAACTAGTAATGGGCTTTGTAATGATTAAGTTGGCTTTTTTTCCTCTACAAATGCTGCCGTAGCGGTTAGAGATCCCCATGGCATAAGCGCCATTAATAGTCGCAGCATTGATGGCCTCTTCTGGTGTTAATTTCATTTTGATACAAGCTGCTGAAACTACAAAATTCATATTTCCGCTAGGTGAAGAACCCGGATTATAATCGCTTGCCAGCGCTAATGGAAGTCCGGCATCAATAAGTTCCCGACCAGGCGTATAAGGAATACCTAAAAAATAAGAGCAAGATGGTAATGCGACAGGAATCGTTTTAGAATTTTGTAAAGCCAAAATGTCCTCTGGGTTGAGTTCTTCTAAATGATCAACCGACAAGGCATCATATTCTACGGCAAGCGCGATACCTCCAAACGCATTAAATTGATTGACGTGTATTTTAGGTACCAACCGATGCTTGGCAGCAGCCTTCAAAATACGCTCGGTGTCCTCCAGATCGAAGTACCCAATTTCGCAAAACACGTCGATGTAATGCGCAAGATCTTGAGCAGACACTTTTGGGATCATCTCCTTCACGATAAGGTCGACAAAACTATTTTTATCATTTTTAAATGCCTTCGGAAGCGCATGCGCTGCTAATAACGTTGCTTTGACAAGAATTGGAAAATCATGTTTCAATCGCTTAATGACCCGAAGCATTTTTAATTCGGCTTCGACAGTCAAACCATAACCCGACTTAATTTCAATAGCTCCGGTTCCCATTTTTATAACCTCGATAATGCGTTTTGATGCTTGTTGGTAGAGATCTTCTTCTGTAGTATTTTGTAGTTGTTCCGCAGAATTTAGAATGCCACCACCGCGATTAGTAATCTGCTCGTAAGAGAGTCCGTTGATTCTATCAACAAATTCTTGGGTTCGATTACCAGCATACACGATATGGGTATGTGAATCGCACCAAGTTGGTAAAACCGTTTTACCAGTAGCATCAATAGTTTCATCGGCTTCAATATTAGTACATTCTATCATTGGGCCAAATTCAACAATAGTGTCGTGATCAATCAAAACATAAGCATCTTTAAGTGTAGGGAGAATTTTCATATCAGCTCCTTTCACAATGGTAATATTACTATCACGTACTTGAAGTAGTTCCTTAATATTGATGATGAGTAATGTCATTTTTACAGTCTTCAAAAATTTGTTCCTAAATATATACAACTTTGACAAAAAAAAAGCTGCCTTTTATTTCAAAAGACAGCTCTACAATTGCATTTGTTTTTTATTCTTTCATAAATTTAAACGTCGTGTCACTATTATTTATATTTATAATATACATGCCACTGGTCAAATTAGAAATATCAATGCGATCATTAACATTGGTTTCAGTATTTAAAACGTCTTGTCCCAATAGGTTTGCGATTGTGATTTTAATAGGCTTATCGTAATTTCCTTTTAGTACAATATGATCGTTTGCCGGATTAGGGTAAACTAAAAAATCGGTGTTGTTTATAATATTTACGCTAAGTGTGATTTGTTGATTTTCATACCAAAATATGGTATCACTATTGTAGCCTAAAGCCGCAACATCGTTGTCTCCATCAGCATCAAAATCATCTACGACAAAATCATAAAGCTGTCTATTTGAAGCAGGTGCTATTTCTATGCCATTTCCTGTGGGTGCTGTATTAGCAGCACCTTCGAAGTAAACCAGTGATGAACCCGCATTCAGTCCGTTTGATACCACTAAGTCATTATCACCATCATTATCCAGATCTGTAACAATTGCAGCAGCAGGTCGAGCATTTGCTGAACTTAATGTTAGTGTATTTACTGTTGAGGCACCATCTTTAATTTTCTCAAACCATTGTACTTCTTTACCAGAAAGATCTACAACGACAGCGTTCAGGGTACCATCATTATTGACGTCACCTGCCGTAACATCAAATAGAAAAGCATTGCCTGTATCTAAGGTCACAGCATCTTGAACCCAAGTCACCGCAGTAGATCCACTTTCAATAAATTGGTTATAGTAAATTCTAACTTCTTGATCACCATTTACAAATCCAACAATAGCATCTAAGTCGCTGTCATTATCAAGATCTGCTAACGCCATATAATATGGACCATCGGTTGTACCATTTTCAATATCAACTTCGCTTGTAAAATTACCAGCTCCGTCACCAGAATACCAAACTGTTTTATTATCATTATAAGACATGGTCGCAATGTCAATATTACCGTCCATATTTATATCGCCTGTTGTAACAGCTCCTGGACCAGATAAGGTAGCGTCAACGATAATTTCTGAACCAAAACCGCCCATTCCATCACTTAAAAAATAAACAACTTTACTTTGGGCAGCTGATGTAGCAATAACATCAAGACCGTTACTGTTATCGATATTGGCGATTGTTAAGCCATCTATATAGGTTAATGTTGTTGAAATATCAGCTTCTGCGGTAAAGTTTCCGTCACCGTCATTACTGTACCAAGTAATATAATCCTGTACTGGTCCCGCTGCTACGAAGTAATAAGTTCCCATCACAAGGTCAATATCGCCATCACCATCAAGATCGCCAGCAGCGAGTTCGTAAGGATTATCTCCCGTATCATCGTCTATATCTGGAGTTGCGGCAACAAAAGGTTGTGCTAGGGCTGAATGGCCTATCCACATTAAACCAATAATACTAAGTAAAGTTCTTTTCATAATTGTTAAATTTATAAGTGCTAATATATACAAAAACACCGATAATCATTTGTTTATCGGTGTTTTAATCATTTTGCCGCCCTAGTGATTAACCAACCATGTTCTCAGGTTTAACCCACTCGTCGTAATCTTGAGCACTAACATAACCTAAATTTACAGCTTCCTCTTTTAAGGTTGTACCGTTTTTATGCGCTGTATTGGCAATTTCAGCAGCTTTATAATACCCAATTTTCGTGTTTAAGGCAGTGACCAACATTAATGAATTGTTTAGCAATTGCTTGATGACCTCATGATTTGGTTCAATACCAGAGGCACAATGTTCATCAAAACTCACACAAGCATCTCCAATTAATTGAGCAGATGCTAACACATTAGCTGCCATCATCGGTTTGAATACATTTAGCTCGTAATGTCCTTGAGTTCCACCTACGGTCACTGCTACATCATTACCCATCACTTGGGCACACACCATAGTTAACGCTTCACATTGCGTAGGATTGACTTTACCAGGCATGATAGAACTCCCTGGTTCGTTGGCAGGAATTGTGATCTCACCAATACCGCTTCTTGGTCCCGAGGCCATCATTCGAATGTCATTGGCAATTTTGTTAAGTGACACTGCTAGTTGCTTTAATGCGCCATGAGTTTCCACTAGGGCATCGTGAGCGGCAAGCGCTTCAAATTTATTTTCTGCGGAAACAAAAGGTAGATCGGTAAATTTTGCGATATATTCTGCTACAAGATTACTATAACCTTTAGGCGTATTTAATCCTGTTCCTACGGCTGTTCCTCCAAGTGCAATCTCCGAAAGGTGAGGAAGCGTATTTTGCAATGCTTTTAAGCCATGATCCAATTGCGATACATAACCCGAAAATTCTTGACCTAGAGTTAAAGGCGTAGCATCCATCAAATGTGTACGACCTATTTTAACCACATCTTGAAAAGCCAAAGATTTTTCATGGAGTGTATTTCTTAATTGTATCACGCCAGACATCGTTGTTTCTACAACTTTTTTATAAATCGCAATGTGCATTCCTGTTGGAAATGTGTCGTTAGAAGACTGTGACTTATTGACATCATCATTTGGCTGAATGGTTTTCTCGCCCTCACCAATTACTTTTCCCGCAATTTGATGGGCTCTATTCGCAATCACCTCATTGACATTCATATTGCTTTGAGTACCAGATCCTGTTTGCCAAATAACTAATGGAAACTGATCGTCATGCTTTCCTTCCAAGATTTCATCACAAACTTGAGCAATTAGATCGCGTTTAGAATGATCAAGAACATCGAGATCGGCATTGGTATGAGCGGCTGCTTTTTTAAGATAAGCAAATCCATAGACAATCTCGAGAGGCATTGAGGCGGGAGCACCAATTTTAAAATTGTTTCGGGAACGTTCAGTTTGTGCACCCCAAAGTTTATCTGCGGGCACTTTTACCTCGCCCATGGTATCTTTTTCTATTCTAAACATAATGGTTTGATTGTTTTTTGTTGTCTCACAAAGTTAAAGATTTTGAAATATTTTCTTCAGTGATTCCACTTTAATTAACGTATAAGGGCTGAAAATTGCGAGACAGTATAGGTCTTTTTTAATTTTAACACCTTAAATGGTCTATTATAAAAGAGCATAAATTATAACGAAGTTATGTTAGAACAGAAAGTAGAATATTATGTTTCCGTAGGTGAATTTAAAATACGCTACTGACATCCAAACGGGGATATTATTTACTTAAAAATTGGCAAGCATTATTCTGCAGTAAATCGAATTGAAAACGAAAATAGGCACCGTAATAAGGTCAGCTCTAAAAATTGTATAAAATTTGACAGTCTGTTTTTATGTATAATACGGAAAAGATCCTAGCAGTCTTAGAATGGCATTAGTTTTTGATTTGATACGAGACGAATCTACTAGAGAAGTTTCTAAGACAATGTCCAACTATGTTGTTATTCCTATCCTTTAATTCCTGATGTTCAATTATGTAAGTGTTCTTGATGCTTAAAGGCCAAATGACTAGGCATAAATTGGTCGCCAGTGATATGAATACTAGACATGTTTGTTGTATCATTATGAGAGATAATTCGATATAATTAATTTAAATACATAGTATTGACCATCGTGATTTTATTCCAATTGTAGAATGGTAGTGTTTTTTTTACTTAAAAGAAAAAAGAGCGACGTTTGATCAAAGCGCATTTAACAGTCTTAAGTTCACAGTGGGAATGCTTTAAAAATAATAAGAACTAAAACTATTCATATCCTGTTAATAAATCTCACTTTAAGTATTGCAAAACTATATACATTATTATATCTTTGCATTAACAAAAAGAAACCACATGTTCGAATTTGATCAATATTTAGGATTTTTAGCATTTTTAACCATTTTGACTTTAGGCTTCTGGTTGATGATTTTCTTAATCACATTTGTTGTTCCCTACTGGATTGGAGGTTCTTTAATTGAGCGCCTAAACGAAATTAAGGAGGAACGAAAAGCAAAAAAAGAAGCAGAGGCGAAAGCTTAAATAAAATCAACATATATTTTAAATAAAAAGGAAACCAAAATGGTTTCCTTTTTATTTATAACTGATTTTTTAATGTTACAGTTTCATGCGACGCTATCCCTCAAAATCAAAATCGTCGCCTCCTGAATTATTGCGTTCGCGCTGCCGGTTCTTTTGCTGATTAAATCTGTAAATTAACGATAGGGTTACCTGACGCACGCGCCATTGAGATTCAGACTCTCGATTAAAAAATTCTGTAGTGGTCAGCTGACGACGAATACGAGAATTAAACACATCCCTAACGTTTAAAGATAAGGTTGCTTTATTTTTAAAAATTTCCTTGCTAAATGCCAAATCCATTGAAAATATACCTTCTCTATCGGTTTGGGCATCTTGTTCTGCACCTCTATAATTAGCGTTGGTTTGCCAATCAATGTTGGCAGGAAGCGTCACTTTACTGCTAAAACGAGCAAACCAACTTGTGTTTGTGGCATCATAATTTACACCATTAAAATCTCCTTTGGTATTAAAACGGAAAAAATTAACGCTAGAATTAATCCTTAACCATTTGGCAGGATTATAAAGTATACCCAATTCTGCTCCAGTACGTGAGTTGGTGGCCAAGTTGATAGGTATTACCCTAATAATATCGATTCCATCTGATGTTTGTTGGCCAGTATTTTCTTCGACCCTTTCAAAAGATCCACTCTCTCGCTGATAATAAATAGAGCTGGTCAAGGTAAAGGTTTCCCATCGCTTAAGATAGCCTAGATCAAACGCATTGGAGAACGCAGGGTTTAAGTTGGGGTTACCTTGAAATATCCTAGTCCGGCTAGATCTTGTAGGAAACGGATTTATGAACCAGCCTCTAGGTCTATTGATTCTTCGATTATAGCCAAGCGTAATACTTTCCTCTTGGTCTTTCTCATCTTCACCGATATTAAAAATTAAGTTTACGGTAGGAAATAAACCTAAAAAATTATTATCAAAATCTGTATCAATCGGGAAATTAAATTCCTCAAGCAATTCCTCATCAGTCAATCTAGAATTAATTTTACCTCTTAATTGGGTGTTTTCTACTCGCAGTCCTGCTAGAAAAGAAAATTTACCAAATTTTGAGCCATACTGTGAGTAGACAGCTGTAACGTTTTCATCGTATTCAAAAATGTTTGTTATGGCATCGTTTACGATAAAATCGCCAGTATCTAAGTCTTCTTGTTCCAATCTGTAATCTGTAATCGAGCTTTCAAAATTTCCTCTAAAACCTGCTTCAAATCTAGAATCTTCGGCTAATGGAAGCACGTAATCTGCTTGCACTAATATTTCGGTTTGTTCTTCGTCTTCAAATTCTCGTTCTATTTGAAAAGGTTCTGGATTAGTTTCGTCTGTTAATATATAATTCTCATCTATATTGGTAAATTGAATTTCATTACTTTGTTCATATTGAAAATCAGCATTAAGCTGGTGCCCACTTTCGTCAAATTTGGTGATATAATTTAAAGCGATTTGATAGCGGTTATCTTCCTCGTTTTGTCGTTCTACTCGTTTGGTCTGTTCAACAAAAAGATTGTCTCTAAACCGGTCACTGATGTTTTGCGATTCATCGGCGTCTTCACCGTATCGGTAAAATAGACTTCCCACTAAGGAGGTTTTTTCAGAAAGGAAATATTCCATTCCAATATTGCCGTTGAAATTTCTATTTAGTCTGGTCACATTTTGGTCTTCACGTACCCTATCGTATTCTGGAGCAACAGTTTCGCCATCAACAATTCTATCAAAGTAATTGGCATCACTATTGCTAAAGCGTGGCGCGTCAAAATATCTAAATCCTAAGTTTGAGAACAAATTGAATTTTTCTGTTCTATAGTTCAAGGTCGTTGCTAGACCCACTAGTTCTGGGTCACCAAAATTCGAGTTAATCGACCCGTTAAAACCAAGCGTTTCCTTTTGCCGTAAAATAATGTTTAAAATCCCAGCAGTCCCTTCGGCATCGTATCGCGCAGAAGGCGAGGTGATTACTTCTACACGTTCAATAGCTTCTGCTGGCAATTGACTCAACACGTTTGAATCTCCAAAACCCGCTAGGGCAGAGGGCCTACCATTTATAAGTATCCTTACGTTTTCGTTTCCTCTCAAAGAAATTGCACCTTCAATATCTACAGTCACTGAAGGCACATTATTTAAGGCATCTCCAACCGTTCCTCCAGCTGTAGTTAAATCTTTACCAATATTATAGATTTTTTTATCGAGCTTTATCTCGACTGTAGTGGTCTCGGCAACAACTTCAACAGCATCTAGGGCTTCTAGATTTAATTCAAGACCAACAGTGCCTAAGTCGATATCGCTTTCTAAAGTTTTGTTTTCGTATGTAATTGTTTTGTAAGAAAGATATTCAATCTTAACGTCATATACGCCTGGCAAAACATCGATGCTAAATTTTCCTTTGGTGTTTGTTATTTCACCGGTCACTAAAATTTTATCTGCGGAAGATAGTAGAGAAATCGTTGCGTATTCTAATGGGATTTTATCTGTGGCATCAATCACAGTTCCAGAAACAGTAATTTCTTTTTGCGCGAAGCTAGAAATAAAACAAAAACACAATAATAGATATAGTAACTTTTTAAAATTCATGGGGACAAGAGATGTAATACAGAATTAAGCGATACATAAAATTAGGATTACTTATGCTTACCCACGGTTAATTAATTGTTAAACCAAATGATTAAATTTATTTAATTTTTGTTTCTACGTTTACGTTTTTTCTCTTTGTCAAACGCTTTTTTATCCCATTTTCCTTTTACAGCATCCATGATTTTAGACATGGTTGCTTCTGAAACAATTGATCTCACATCCTTGAAATGATAATCATCAAGATGTTCTATAGCCGCAGTTCTCTCTGTACGCTTCAAAGTTGTTTTTTGAATATTTATGAATTTTTCAAAGTAGGTATTTAATGCTTGAAAGATTATTTCTCTTTGAAATTCATCTATTTCTAATGTAGACATAAAATCAGAAATATATTCTCGTTTATTATTTTCAGCTTCTTCTTGGTATCTATTTAGCCGATTTTGTTCTGAGTCGCTCAGATTGTTCTGTTGGGCGAAAGAATTAAAACTTAAAATTAGTGAGATGATAAAAACTTTTAAAAGTGATTTCATGATATAATTATTTTAATAAGAGTGTAAGACTCCGTAATTAGACCCTTAATTAATTTTAAATACTCTGATATATTGGTAAAATATACTGAGCTATCTAATTTTTTCTTCAGTATTTAAAATTCCTTAAGGCTTATTTAATGCGAAAAGTTATAGAGGCTGAGCTGTAAATCCAGTAATTTAATAACATAATCAATTGATCTTCGGAAATGGGCTCATCCAAATATTTCACTATTGCAAAATCTTTGCCAGATTGTTCTAAAAGTTCAACTCCCTCTCGTGATTTTCGGCACCTTGGGTTGTGATATATGGTGATCATAGCTTAAATACGGATATCAAGTGATTTTAGTTCTTCTTGTAATTGTTCTGGCGACTTAAAATGAATGGTATTAATCTTTAGTTTTTTGGCAGCATTTATATTCCGAAGGTTATCATCTATAAATAGGGCTTCCTCTGCATTGATATTAAAACGCTCTAGCGTTAGCTCATATATTTCAGTAAATGGTTTACGGGTTTTTTCTTCTCCTGAAACAACAATACCTTCAAACCAATGCAAAAATTCAAATCGCTTTAAGGCGATGGGAAATGTTTCATGGCTCCAATTGGTAAGAGCCACAACTTTATAATTGGGATTATCGATACATTTTCTAAGAATCTTTACAGTACCGTCAATAGCCTCTCCGAGCATGTCTTCCCATTTGCCATAATACATTCTAATATAATCTTCATATTCGGGAAAAAGTTTGACGCGATCTTCGGTTGCTTGTTGTAACGAATATCCAGCATCTTGATTTTCATTCCAATCCATTGTGCAAACATTGTCAAAAAACCATTCCATTTTATTTCGGTCTCCATCAAAAGCATCTAGGTAAACATATTCGGGATTCCAATCAATTAAAACGCCTCCTAAATCAAAAATAATTGTATTGATCGTTGCTGTCATAATATTTTATTTTATACTGTTAAAGTTGGTTAGAATCGTCTTCTTTTTGTCCCATCATCATTAAATAGGATTTTAAAAATGGTTCTATATCACCATCTAAAACAGCATCGACATTGCCTGTTTCATGACTAGAACGTACATCTTTAATTAATTTATAGGGATGTAAAACGTAATTGCGAATTTGACTTCCCCATTCAATTTTCATTTTGCCGGCTTCAATATCCTCACGTTGCGCCAATTGTTTCTGGAGTTCGATCTCATAGAGTTGTGATTTCAACATTTGCATGGCACGTGATCTATTATCGTGTTGTGATCGTGTTTCAGAACATGAGATTTGAATTCCGGTAGGTTTGTGTGTCAATTGAACTTTCGTTTCAACTTTATTGACATTTTGTCCGCCAGCACCACTAGATCTAGCCGTAGTTATTTCAATATCTGCTGGATTGATATCAATCTCTATCGTATCATCAACGAGCGGATACACATAGACAGAAGCAAAACTCGTATGTCTTTTAGCATTACTATCAAAAGGAGAAATTCTAACCAAACGGTGAACGCCATTTTCTCCTTTTAGCCAACCAAAAGCAAAGTCGCCTTCTATTTCTAGAGTTACGGTTTTAATTCCTGCAACGTCACCTTCCTGAAAATTGAGTTCTTTGACTTTGAACCCGCTTTTTTCAGCATACATCAAATACATTCTCATGAGCATACTCGCCCAGTCGCATGACTCTGTGCCACCAGCCCCAGCGGTAATTTGAAGAACAGCGCTAAGGGAGTCTCCTTCTTCGGAAAGCATATTTTTAAACTCTAATTTTTCAATTTGAAGCAATGCTTTATCGTATCTATCTTGAACGTTTTCAGAGGTTGCTTCATCCTCTTTGAAAAACTCATAAATGACCTCAAGATCTTCTACTAATGTAATGGAAGCATTGTAATCTTGTATCCAACTTTTTTTGGTTCTGAGCGATTTCATGACCAGCTCGGCCGCTTTGGAATCATTCCAAAAATTGGGGTCAAATGTTTGTTCTTCTTCGTTTGAAATTTCAATCAATTTGGCATCTATGTCAAAGATAGTGCCTTAGTTTGTCAAGGCGGGTATGGAGATCCTTAATTTGATCTGAAGTTATCATAGTATCATATTTTCAGCGAAATTAACATATAAATTTGATAGACAAAATAAAAAGACCACATGTTTAGGCCTAGTACATGCAATTTAAATGCATTGGTTCGCTATTAGCAATTGAGTGAAATTATGTAGTTTTATAGCAGATAACGTTTTTATGAAAAAAAATACAATCCTATGGCTCGCAGCTTTATGTTCAACACTTACATTTTCTCAGATTTTAGATAAGAAAAACCTAAAAGACTTTACTGGGTTTTTTAATTTTCACTACGAAGAAGCAACAGATAAAATTTATCTGGAAGTCAAGGAGCTTAACAGAGAATTTTTATATGTCAACTCTTTGGCCTCAGGTATAGGTTCTAATGATATTGGTTTAGACCGCGGCCAATTGGGACAAGAACGATTGGTAAAATTTGAAAAGGCTGGAAATACATTATTATTGGTACAACCCAACCTTAAATATCGGGCGATAACCAATGATTCGCTTGAGAGGAAAAGTATTGAGCAAGCGTTTGCAAAATCGGTATTATATGGATTTGAAATCAAAGAAAATAAGAACAATATTTATATTATTGACTTGACTCCTTTTTTAATGCTTGATGCTCATGGCGTAGCGAACCAATTAAAAAAAGAGGGCACGTACAAAATTGATTCCAATAAAAGTGCCTTGTCATTAAGCCAAACCAAGGCGTTCCCCAAAAATGTCGAATTTGAAGCCTTATTAACCTTTAAAGGAAATGCCACAGGTAAAAATATTAAAAGCGTCACACCAACGCCGTCGCTTGTAACCGTAACTCAGCACCATAGTTTTATAGAATTACCTGATGATAAGTATCAAATGCGCGAGTTTGACGTGCGAAGTGGAGCGATATCAATGTCATATCTAGATTATGCTACACCAATTCAAGAAGCTATTGAAAAACGTTTTATCATTAGGCATCGTTTGGAGAAGATCTCTCCAGAATTAAACTTAAGTGAAGCAAAAGAGCCAATCATTTATTACTTAGATCCTGGAACACCAGAACCAGTACGATCTGCATTACTGGAAGGCGCAAGTTGGTGGAATGAGGCTTACGAGTCAATTGGATTTAAGGATGCCTTTCAAATTAAGATGCTTCCTGATGATGCCGACCCTATGGATTGTCGATACAATGTTATACAATGGGTACATCGATCCACTCGTGGTTGGAGCTATGGCGCCAGCGTCGTTGATCCTAGAACTGGAGAAATTATTAAAGGTCACGTGAGTTTGGGAAGTCTTAGGATTCGTCACGATTTTATGATCGCGCAAGCATTGATGAACAAACCGTTTGCTGAACGTGATGACAATGATCAACCTATGCTGGATATGGCGTTGGCTAGAATTCGTCAGTTGAGTGCTCACGAAGTTGGCCACACGCTCGGTTTTACCCATAATTTTGCAGCAAGTACAAACGGCAGAGCTTCAGTAATGGATTATCCGCATCCTACACTTAAACTCAATGATAATACAATCGATTTTAGCGATGCTTACGATAACGGAATTGGCGATTGGGATAAAGTCACCGTAGCTTACAGTTATTCGCAGTTTGATGAAAGTACCAATAGCAAGCAGGCGCTCAATTCTATTTTAGATAATGCAAAAATAAGCGGATTGCGTTTTATCACAGATGCCGACGCCAGACCAAAAGGTGGAGCACATGCACTGGCGCACCTTTGGGATAATGGAAAAAATGCTTCGGAAGAATTAGATCATGTATTAAAGATAAGAGCGCAAGCCATTTCAAATTTTTCTAAGGATAATATTCGTCAGGGTGAACCCTATACTAGGTTAGAAGATGTTTTCGTGCCCTTATATTTTTTCCATCGGTATCAAACCGAAGCTGCCACAAAGGTGATTGGCGGATTAGATTACAACTATGCTGTCAAAGGCGACGGTCAGGACATCGTCAAGGCGGTTGATGTAAACTCACAAAAAGAAGCCCTTACTGTTATTTTGAGAACTATTTCTGCGGAAGCACTAGTGATTCCGAAGCAAAAATTAGAATTATTTCCACCACGTGCTTATGGCTATTCAAGAGGACGTGAATCGTTTTCAGGACAAACAGGAGTAGCTTTCGATCCTATTGGAGCTGCCGAAACAGCGAGTGATATGACCTTGGGATTACTGTTGAATGCACATCGCGCTAATCGCATTCTTCAGCAAAAAAGTTTAGATGACAGTCAATTGGGATTAGAAGAGGTATTAAATCAAGTACTACAAATGTCCTTCGGAAATCATCATAAAGACAATTTTATGGAGGCTATCCAGCAGGTTATCAATGAACGCGTTTTAATACATTTGATGAATTTAGCCATTCATAAAGACTCAAGATTTCAAGTAAAAGCTATGGCAAACAATGCAATAAATTCAATCTATGGCGATTATTTATCTGACAAGAAGAAGCCAGCAAAATACGCGTCTCAATACGCACGACTGATTTCCGAATTTAGAGAACACCCAGAAAAATTTAAAATAGATAACGCTCCAAAAATACCCGATGGTTCACCAATTGGAAGCGATTATTGTAATTATAATGAAAATTAAATTTTAGTTTTGGGTTAAAATGACGTGACACCTATTTACAAAATTTAACAAAAAAAATTCCCATAGTCATGGGAAATACATATGATAATAGATTTAAGAAGTGATACAGTAACAAAACCCACTAAAGGCATGCTTGACGCCATGATGAGCGCTCAAGTTGGTGATGATGTTTATAAAGAAGATCCATCGGTAAATGCACTCGAGGAACGCTTGGCCAAAATGTTTGGTAAAGACCAAGCGCTGTTTTTTCCAACGGGAAGTATGACAAACCAAACGGCTTTAAAATTACATACCAATCCTGGTGAACAGGTAATTTGTGATAAATATGCCCATATTTATAATTATGAAGGTGGTGGAGCTTCGTTTAATAGCGGTATTTCTTGCAAACTTCTCGATGGTCATCGCGGGATGTTTACAGCAAAACAGGTTGTAGAAGCGATCAATCCGCCCGACTTTTATCACAGTCCGTTAACCACACTAGTTGAGGTAGAAAATACAACCAATAAAGGAGGAGGAGCCTGTTGGGATTTCGAGGAACTCAAAAAAATTCAAACCGTTTGTGAGCAGCATAATCTAGGCTACCATTTGGATGGAGCTCGATTTTGGAACGCATTGACAAATACCAAAGAAACTACAGAGGACTACGGAAAATTATTTGACACAATTTCAGTATGTTTGAGTAAAGGTTTAGGCTGCCCAGCAGGTTCAGTCTTGGTAGGTAATAATGATATCATGAAAGGCGCCATTCGTGTTCGAAAAATTTTAGGAGGTGGCATGAGGCAAGTAGGTTATCTCGCGGCTGCTGGATTGTATGCACTAGATCACCATATGGATCGCTTAAAAATAGACCATCTAAAAGCGATAGAAATTGGAAAGGTTTTGGAAGACCTGTCTATTATCAAAAAAGTAGAGCCCATAGAAACCAACATCATCATTTTTGAATTAGAACCTCACGTGGATGAGACAGAGTTTCTTAAGCAATTAGCAGACCATGACATAAAAATCATAGGTATGGGAAGCCATAAATTAAGAATGGTAACGCATTTGGATTATACAGATGCTATGCACGATCGCTTATTAGAATTGCTCAATGATTTTTAGTACATCTGCCTTTTCTTGAATATTTAGCTTGAAAACAAGAGTCTAAGGCATATTGAATATTATTTAAACATATCCATTCCAGGAATATTAGGCATGCCCTCTTTAGCCACGGCAGCAACCTCTGTTTCATGAACTTCTGTAGCGCGAGTGATGGCTCTGTTGATGGTTAAAATCAAATAGTCTTCAAGCATTTCTTTGTCTTGAAGTAGTTCATCATCAATATCAATAGATTTTAAGGTTCTATTGGCCGTTATCGTGACTTTTAGTTTATGATCTTGACTGTTCGTATCAATCAAAACACCATGCAAACGTTCTTTAGTGTCTTCTACTTTTTTTTGGGTCTCTTTAAGTTTGCCCATCATTCCCATCATATCTCCAAACATAATTTTTGATTTAAAAAATTTCAAAAGCAAATTTAGTAAATTGCAACGCTTTTTAAAAAGAAATGTAGAGGCGAATTATTTTCCGAAGTAAACTATATGAAGAACCCTGTAGAAGCTCCTGTTGCTAGAATTATTCCGAAGGAATTAAAAAAACACAACGACACTAGAATCGATAACTATTATTGGTTGAATGATCGGGAAGACCAAAATGTACTCGATTATTTAAATGCTGAAAATGAGTTTTATCACCAAGAAACAGCACATACTAAAGATTTTGAAGTCTCACTTTATGAGGAAATGAAAGCACGTATCAAGGAAGATGATGCTTCGGTTCCCTATAAATTTAACGGCTATTGGTATATCGTTCGTTACGAAAAAGGAAAGGGTTATCCTATTTATATAAGAAAAAAAGACCATCTGGACGCCGAGGAGGAATTACTTTTTGATTGTAATGTCATGGCAGAAGGACAGTCGTATTTTAAATTGGTTGGTTTAAGTGTAAGTCCAGATAATACAATGATCGCATTTGGGATAGATAACGTTGGAAGGCGTGAGTATCAATTGCAGATAAAAAGCTTGATCACGCAAGAGGTATTTTCAGATACCATAGCGCATACGACAGGATCTTCAACTTGGGCCAACGATAATTGTACCTTATTTTATACCAAAAAAGATGAACAAACCCTGCGTTCAAATAAAATATACAAACATAAAATAGGAGATCCAGAGGAGAGTGATACCTTGATTTTTACTGAAGATGACGATACTTTTGGTGTTGCCGTCTATAAATCCAAATCTCGAAAATTTATCATTATCGCATGTTATAGCACACTTACAAATGAGTTTCATATTCTCAATGCCGATACGCCAGATGAAGATTTTAAGATGTTTCAGCCTCGAATTCGAGGATTGGAATACAGTATTTCACATTATGATAGTGCATTTTACATCTTGACCAATTACGATGGTGCGCTTAATTTTAAGCTGATGAAAACTTCGGAAGAGCACACTGAAATTGAACATTGGGTTGAGGTCATCGCCCATCGCAATAATGTGTTGCTTGAAGATATTGATATTTTTAAAGACTATCTGGTCATTAGTGAACGTTCTAATGGTCTCAACCATATTAGAATTACCTCTTGGGATTTTTATGAAAGCTATTATTTGCCATTTGATGGAGAGACCTACACGGCTGGAACAGGAACCAATGTTGATTTTGATACTGAAATTTTACGGTACAGTTATAATTCAATGACGAACCCTTCCGCAGTGATCGATTTCAACATGAGAACCAAGCAGAAAGAGATCAAGAAAGAGCAGGAAGTCTTAGATCCTAAATTTGATAAGCATAATTATACTTCAGAACGTATTTGGGCAACAGCACAAGATGGTACTAAAATACCCATGTCTTTAGTGCGACGAAAAGACACCAAATTAGATGGTAATGCGCCACTGTTACAATATGCCTACGGAAGTTATGGTGCCACAATTGATCCTTACTTCTCCACAATTAGATTAAGTCTTTTAGACCGAGGTTTTATATACGTGATTGCGCATATACGAGGCGGAGAATATTTAGGCAGAGATTGGTATGAAAACGGAAAGTTGTTTAAAAAGAAAAATACATTTACTGATTTTATTGATTGCTCAAAACATCTCATCGAGAAAAAGTACACCTCTGCTGCACATTTGTATGCGATGGGCGGAAGTGCTGGTGGTTTGTTAATGGGCGTCATTGTTAATGACGCGCCCAATTTGTATAATGGCGTGCTCGCTGCAGTGCCCTTTGTTGATGTCGTAACAACCATGTTAGATGATTCGATTCCTCTCACCACAGGCGAATACGATGAATGGGGAAACCCCAACGATAACGCTTATTACAATTATATCAAGAGTTATTCACCTTATGATAATGTAAACACCCAATCCTACCCAAATTTATTGATTACTACTGGGCTGCATGATTCACAAGTTCAGTATTGGGAACCTGCAAAATGGGTGGCGAAGTTGAGAACTTATAAACAGGATACGAACAAATTGTATTTAGTCACCAATATGGATGCTGGCCATGGTGGTGCTTCTGGACGATTTGAGGCCTTAAAAGAGGACGCGCAGGAATTTGCTTTTTTACTCGACTTAGAAGGGATTACCGCCTAATTCAAAAAAAATCCGTAATTTTGCAAGGTTATACGTTTCAGACTTAGAAAAAGGAAACTGATAAATAGCATTTATGAAAAAAGACATAAACGTATTTGATAATGTTTTACAACTTATAGGTAAAACCCCTCTTATCAAATTAAACAAAATGACCGAAGGTTTTGAAGGAAACTTTTTTGCAAAAGTTGAAGCTTTTAATCCAGGTCACTCTTCCAAAGATAGAATTGCACTTCACATTATTGAAGAAGCCGAACGACAAGGCATTTTAAATCCAGGTGATACGATTATTGAAACTACCTCTGGTAACACGGGCTTTAGTATTGCAATGGTGAGTATTATAAAAGGATACGAATGCATATTGGCGGTAAGTTCAAAATCATCGGCAGATAAAATTGACATGTTAAAGTCGATGGGAGCGCAAGTTTATGTGTGTCCAGCTAATGTGAGCGCAGATGATCCGCGTTCTTATTACCAAGTAGCAAAACGTTTGCATGGAGAAATAAAAGGTTCAATTTATATTAATCAGTATTTTAACGCCTTAAATTTAGAAGCCCATTACCAAAGTACGGGTCCAGAAATATGGGAACAAACTGAAGGTAAGCTTACACATTTGGTGGCATGTAGTGGCACAGGAGGGACTATTTCGGGAATTTCTAAATACTTGAAAGAGCAAAATCCAGACGTTAAGGTAATTGGAGTTGATGCATTTGGGTCGGTCTTGAAAAAATATCATGAAACACGTGAGTTTGACGAAAAGGAAATTTATCCGTACCGTATTGAAGGTTTAGGTAAAAATCTAATTCCTACGGCAACTGATTTTGATTTGATCGATAAATTCATAAAAGTAACCGATGAGGAAAGTGCTCATACAGCTCGTGAAGTCTCAAAGACCGAAGGGATGTTTGTTGGGTATACCAGTGGTGCAGCAATGCAAGCGCTAAAGCAGCTTAATGAAGAAGGTGAATTTAAACCAACAGATAATGTTGTCGTTATTTTTCCCGACCATGGTTCTCGATATATGAGTAAGGTGTACAGCGATAAATGGATGGAAGACCAAGGCTTTTTTGATAGCCAAAGAGAGGCCACTGAAAAAATACAGTATATCAAATAGCACCCATTAGCATAATATTTAAAAATCCTATCATGTCTTTTCATGATAGGATTTTATGTTTTGAATACATATCAACATCAGTTTATAAAAATATTATGCAGTCATAATAATATTAACTAATTTTGTAATAACTAATAAGACTAAAACACGCTTAAATGAAGGATTTATTTGAGAAGATCTACAAGGACAAAGGACCATTAGGGAAATGGGCTTCTCAGGCGGAAGGATATTTTGTGTTTCCGAAGCTAGAAGGACAAATTTCTAATAAAATGCAGTTTCAAGGTAAAGAAGTGATTACCTGGAGTATAAATGACTACTTAGGATTGGCTAACCATCCTGAGGTGCGTAAGGTAGATGCCGAAGCTGCTGCTCTTTATGGATCGGCTTACCCAATGGGTGCACGAATGATGTCTGGCCACACAAGTCTTCATGAACAACTACAGAATGAGCTTGCCGAATTTGTTAGCAAAGAATCTGCTTACCTCTTAAATTTTGGTTACCAAGGGATCATGTCTACAATTGATGCCTTAGTCGCGAAGGACGATATTATTGTTTACGATGTTGATGCTCATGCTTGTATTATTGATGGGGTACGTCTTCACATGGGGAAACGTTTTACTTACAAGCATAACGATATTGAAAGTCTAGAAAAAAATCTAGATCGCGCGACTAAAATGGCCGAACAAACTGGAGGCGGTATTTTAGTGATTTCTGAAGGTGTTTTCGGAATGCGCGGTGAACAAGGACGTTTAAAGGAAATTGTTGAACTCAAGAAAAAATATAATTTTAGGTTTTTAGTTGATGATGCCCACGGTTTTGGCACTTTAGGTAAAACTGGTGCAGGTGCAGGTGAGGAGCAAGGCGTTCAAGATGATATTGACGTGTACTTTGCCACATTTGCAAAGTCTTTAGCAAGTACTGGTGCTTTTATTGCTGGTGATAAGGAAATCATGGATTACCTCAAGTATAACCTACGTTCACAAATGTTCGCTAAATCACTGCAAATGCAATTGACGGTTGGTGCTTTAAAACGTTTGGACATGTTGCGCTCTATGCCAGAACTGAAAGAAAAACTCTGGGAAAACGTAAATGCTTTACAGTCTGGATTGAAAGAGCGTGGTTTTGATATTGGTACAACCCAAAGTTGTGTCACGCCTGTTTATTTAAAAGGAAGTATTCCTGAAGCAATGGCGCTAGTTCGCGATTTAAGAGAAAACTACGGCATATTTTGTTCGATTGTTGTTTATCCTGTGATTCCAAAAGGATTAATTTTATTGAGGATGATCCCAACAGCAACGCATACATTAAAGGATGTCGAGGAGACTCTAGATGCCTTTGATGCGATAAGAGCGCGCTTGGAGAATGGAACTTACAAACGCTTATCTGCTGCAGTTATGGCCGCCATGGGTGAGTAATGTTAATATAATTATAATCTAAAAAATCCGATTCTTCTGATTCTTTTAATCAGTATTGAATCGGATTTTTTTATGCAATGATCTTCTTAAACGTGCAGCGTCTTTTATAGGTAACGGGCTTAAAGTTTTTCCACAGTTTATGGATGGCTTCGTTGTCATCTAACTCTGGACTTCTATAGCATAATTCTATATTTTTTTCTGTAAATGTTTTATGAAATTCGTGAAAAATTATTGCAGTGACACCTTTATTTTGGTATTCGGGTAAAACGCCAATCAAGTAAAAGGTCACAGCCTTTGCGTATTTTTTTGCATGTAGCAAATGTCTAAACCCAAATGGAAATAATTTCCCGTTCATTTTTTGCAGCGCTTTGGCGTATGATGGCGTCACAATTCCGAAGCCAACCAAATTGTCATCTTTATCAAATACAAACTTCACATATTCTGGATTGAGAAAACCAATAAATTTCTTTCTAAAATACGCTCGTTGTTCGTCATTAATATCGACAAATGAAGATAGTTTAGCGTACGATTTGGTAAAGACATCAAACATAGCATCTGTATACGGTAAGATCTCTTTGTTGCTGGTAAAATTTAAAGCGCGCAACTCATATCGTTTTTTGATGAGCGTTTGTACTCTTGAGAAAAATTCTGGAAGTATATTTTTGAATTCCATAACGTTCTCAGAGTAGCGTTTACCAACTTCATAGCCTAGCTGCTCAAAATGTGACGCATAATATGGCAAATTGTGCCAAGTGATCATACTTCCAATTTCGTCGAAACCTTCAGTAAGAACACCAACTTTATCTAGGTTCGAAAACCCAACTGGGCCTTCAACATATTCTAATTTGTTTTGTTTTCCAATCTCATGAACTTTCGCTAATAAAGCCGCTGTTACGTTAACATCGTCAATGACATCAAACCAGCCAAAACGCATTTTCTTTTCGTTTTTTCCTTTGACTTCCAACCAATTGATGATGGAAGCAATTCGGCCAACAATCTCATCGTCTATATAGGCTAAAAAGTAGCGCGCTTCTGCATTTTTAAAAACAGGATTAACAGATTTATCCAAGGTCTTAAGTTCTTCAGAAATAATAGGAGGTACCCAAGATCTTGAGTCTTTATTAAGCTTAAAAGGAAACTTTATAAACGCCTTTAAGTCTTTCTTCGAGTGAATTTCTTTAACACTTATCATAAGTTACGGGGCTTAAAGATTTCCATTATCGTCAAAATCATCAGTACGCTTCTTCTTATCTTTTTTGTTTTTAGGTTTGCGCTTATCGGCATCAGCTCGCGATGTCCCATTATCAATTTCTTTATCAACATGAAAATCGAAACGATAGGACATTCCGAAGTTAACACCAAAAACAGAAGGCGTATCTTTACTGTTAAAGGTTACTGCTGTATCTAACTGGAAATCTTTACTCCACAGATAACCACCACCAAATCGAAATAGATTATCGGCATAAAAATCGCTTTGGATCCCTTGAGTTTCTCCAAAGATTACCCATTGCGGACTAAATGAATGCGTCAAGGTAATGATGTATTGAAAATCTGAAAAATCAGTACCAATTCTATCTTTCACTAGATTAGTGACCAAAACCCAGCCTCCCGAAAAATTATTTTGAGTAGCGATCATAACTTTAGGGCTGATGCCCTCAATGCCTGGTGCTGTGTATGGATTGTCCTTAGAATCAATGTTGACACCAGCATAGACAGCAACGGCAGGAATCATGGAGCTCCATTTGAAACCTCGATTAGCATGATAACTATACAGGTTTGGCTTATCTTTTTCTTCGGAATTTTTATAAGGGTCAAAAACTAAGTATTTCGCACCGATGGCAAATTGCTTAAAATTTGATCGGGATTCTTCAAATGAAATTGTAGAGCGGTTATCGGTATAGGTATCATTTTGATAGATGCCTTCAATGTTTAGCTCTAATTGCTCAAAGAACAAACCATAACGCGCTGTGAAATCTGCGCCGAATCCAGAAACGTCATAATTTAAAGGGGTGTGTTCCTCCTTTATGATATAAGGTCCAACTTCAAATTGCAACACATTAGTACCTACCGAAAATGCACTTTTTGATACACCAGGTCTATTAGAATTAATCACTTCAGTATATTGAGCAAACGTGAATTGCGTGACTAAGAATAAGGTAAATACCAGTGCTTTTTTGGTAAGATTCATAGGGTGTCGATTTGAGCCAAATATAGAGATTTTATATTTTTTTTATGTAATGAAACGAGAATTTTAAATACAGATAGTTGTATTTTTGGACAAATTTAATCTAATGTTACAGGCAGCATCATTATATGGTTTTTTAAGAACCATTCTTATTATACTCTTGGTGTACTACGGAATAAAAATTCTGACCCGTCTATTTGCACCTTATCTTATGCGTTACATGGGCAAAAAAATGCAAGAAAAATTCGGTGGTCAATTTCAGCAGCAACAGCAGCGAAATTCAAAGCATAAAGAAGGAGAAACCGTTATTGATAAGATGCCAAGAAATGATTCCGACTCAAATAAAAAAGTAGGAGAGTACATAGATTACGAAGAAATTGACTAATTTTCAAGTCTATTGAAAGTCTTACAAACTATGCCTTTTTCAGTCAAGAAATTCTTACCGCATCTTTTAGTGCTTATTGGTTTTATCGTCGTGTCTTTGGCGTATTTCAGTCCGGTGTTACAGGGTAAGGAAATCAACCAAAGTGATATCATGCATTATATTGGCATGGCGCAGCAACAAAAGGAGTTCAAGGCAGCCACAGGGCAGGAAACGTATTGGACCAATAGTGCTTTCAGCGGGATGCCGACCTATCAATTAGGGGCGCGTTATCCTCATAACTATATAAAATCATTAGACTCTGTTTTACGTTTTTTACCACGTCCAGCCGATTACCTCTTTATTTATTTTTTAGGCTTTTACATTTTATTACTGTCATTAAAGGTTGACTTTAAATTGGCGGCTCTGGGTGCTTTGGCTTTTGGTTTTTCAACCTATCTTATTATAATTCTTGGTGTTGGCCATAACAGTAAAGCCCATGCCATTGCCTATATGCCATTGGTGCTGTCTGGAATAATCCTCACCTTCAGGCGAAAATATATCAAGGGTTTTTTACTCACTGCCGTAGCTTTAGGTCTTGAGATTGGTGCAAACCATTTTCAAATGACTTACTACTTGATGCTGCTTGTGATTGTTTTAGGAATCGCTTATTTAATCGATGCTTTTAAAAAACAAGTGTTACCGCATTTTTTCAAATCGGTTAGTCTCATGGTTGTCGCGCTAATTTTGGCAATTGGTTTAAATGCCACAAACATATTGGCGACTCAAGAATACGTTAAAGAAAGTACGCGTGGCACAACAGAACTGACGATTAATCCCGATGGCTCGCCTAAAGAGGCCTCAACTGGCTTAAGCAAAGAATACATTACAGAATATAGTTACGGCATTGCCGAATCCCTTAATCTTTTCGTTCCTAGATTATATGGTGGTGGCAATCAAGAAGATGTGAGGAAGGATTCTGAAATTTATTCATTTTTTAAAACCATTGGAGCAACGCCAATTCAAGCGCTACAAGAGGCACAGACTGCCCCAACCTATTGGGGAAGCCAGCCTATCGTAGAAGCACCAGCTTACGTTGGAGCAGTTGTGATTTTTTTGTTTGTATTTAGCTTATTTCTATTAAAAGGTCGACTGAAATGGTGGTTAGTTGGAGGAACCATGCTTTCGCTTTTATTATCCTACGGAAAAAACTTAGGATTTTTGACCGACGCTTTTATTGATTATATGCCGTTTTATAACAAATTTAGAGCGGTGAGTTCCATACAGGTTATATTGGAGTTATGTATTCCTGTGTTGGCGATTTTCGGATTAGTAAAATTATTTAACGCTTTTGATAAAGATGAAAACAAACTAAAAGCGCTCAAATGGTCATTTGCGATTGCCGGAGGTTTGGCCTTGATATTCTTGCTTTTTAAATCGGTATTATTTGATTTTGTTGGCGCAAATGATGGGTATTTTAGAAATGCGTACGGTCAATATGGTCAAGGCTTTGTAGATGCACTCAGGGCAGATCGTGAGGCGCTTTTTACACAAGATACTCTAAGAAGCCTTATTCTTGTAATAATCTCTGCGGGAACGATTTTTATGTTTTTAAAGAAGAAAATATCGCAAAACGCAGTCATTGGAATTTTTGCTTTATTAATTCTTTTTGATTTGGTGGGCGTTGATCGTCGCTACGTCAATACCGATAATTTTGTGTCAAGTCTAAAAGTTCAAAAACCGTATCAACCTAATGCTGCTGATAAAGAAATTATGGCTGACGATGGTTATTTTAGAGTTTGGGATATTTCTACGGAAGGTAGCCGCAAACCAGCGAAAGCAGCCTATTATCACAATTCGCTCAATGGCTATCACGCCGCAAAATTAAAGCGCTTTGAGGAGTTATATGATTTTTATATTTCTAGAAATAATATGACGGTTTTGAATATGTTCAATACAAAATATATTATTGCTGAAGAAGAGGGCGAAATTTTTCCTTATAAAAATGAAGATGCCAACGGTAACGCTTGGTTTATAAGTGAACTCGAGAAAAAAGAGTCTGCAAATGCCGAAATTCTAGCGCTAGATAGTTTGCAAACTTCAATAAAAGCCGTCACTTCTTATAAAGATTTAAAATCTGAGCGTTTTGAAGTTGATATCGCTGCAAATATAACGTTGACCGATTTTCAACCTAATGCCTTAAAATATAAGTCAACTAATGCAAATAAAGGATTCGCCGTGTTTTCTGAAATGTATTACGGTAATGGTTGGCAGGCCACTATCGATGGTAACAGTGTGCCAATTCAACGTGTAAATTATGCCTTACGCGCACTTAAAGTTCCCGCAGGAAAACATGTCATCGAGTTCAAATTTGAACCACAAGTCGTTCAAACCGGTACGATGATCTCATTGGCGAGCTCTATTGTTTTTGGATTGTTGTTGCTCGGAGGCTTGTACGTTGGGTTCAAGAAGACAGACGAACAATAGTCCAATATTTAATAATTGAAAAACCAAATTCTTATCATCACCTATTATTGGCCACCAGCTGGTGGACCTGGCGTACAGCGTTGGTTAAAATTTGCAAAGTATTTGCCAGATTTCGGTTTTGAGCCTATTGTGTACTGTCCTGAAAATCCCAGCTATCCAATGATTGACGATAGCCTGAACGATGAAGTTTCCGAAGATATCAAAGTCATAAAACAACCCATTAGTGAACCTTATCGATTTGCAAGTTTACTTTCAAAACAAGGTTCAAAACAAATCAGTTCGGGAGTGATTCCGAAGAAAAAAAAGCAATCTTTCGTTCAAAAATTGATGCTTTACGTGAGAGGGAACTTTTTTATTCCAGATGCACGTAAAAATTGGGTACAGCCATCGGTTGCATTTCTTTCATCATATATTCAAGAACATAACATTTCAACCATAATTACAACAGGACCTCCTCATAGTTTACATCTTATAGGGTTGCAACTCAAGGCAAAATTAGGTGTGAAATGGCTTGCCGATTTTAGAGATCCTTGGACTACAATTGGTTACCATAAGGATTTGAAACTCTCTAAAATTTCCGAAGAAAGACATGTACAGCTAGAGTCTCAAGTGTTACAGTCTGCCGATGAGATTATTGTTACCAGCGAGAACACAAAACAAGAATTTTTGACTAAAACGTCAAAGCCTATTATTGTAATTACAAACGGTTATGATACACATTCTATTGAGCGACCAATTAAGGATAAGGCGTTTACTTTGGCGCACATTGGCTCATTACTATCTGAACGTGACCCAAAGCACTTATGGCAAGCTCTCAATGAACTTATAAATGAAAATGAGCGTTTTAGAACGCATTTTAAACTTAAATTGATTGGTGTTGTAAGCGAGAATGTGTTGCAATCGTTGCATGATTTTGGTTTGAAGACTTATATTGAAAATCTTGGATATGTGTCACATGCCGAAGCAATAAAAGCGCAAATGGCATCGCGAGTATTGTTGATGGTTGAAATTAATTCTGAAGATTCTAAAGTCATTATTCCTGGAAAGTTGTTTGAGTATATGTCTTCAGGAACGCCGATCATTGCGGTTGGACCAAAGGGCTCAGATGTTGAAAACATTATAAAAAGCACCAATACTGGGCACTATTTCTTCTACGACGATAAATTTAAAATCAAAGCTCAGTTACTGGTATTGTTTGAATCCTATCTCACCAATAGTTTAAGCGTTAGCGCTATTGGATTAGAGCAATATAGCCGAAAGGCACTAACTGGTAAACTTTCAAATTTGTTAGAAAAGCGCTAATTTGTGACAATGAAAAACCGATTACAGTGCCGTTTTCGTTTTAACGTTCAAAACGAAAAATCATAGAGCTATGGGAATAGTTCTAAATCAGTCTTCAAAAAATACGATAACGACGTATCTAGGGTTTGGCATTGGTGCCATAAATGCGCTTTTTCTTTACACTAATTTTATCTCAGATCAGTATTACGGGCTGGTTGCCTACATTTTATCGGCTGCCAATATCATGATGCCGCTCATGGCTTTGGGTGTGCATAATACCATCGTAAAATTTTATTCAACTTTTAAATCCAAAAATTCGCTCAATAGTTTTTTAACCTTAATGCTGTTATTGCCTTTGGTTTTTGCAATTCCTGCCACGATCATTGGGTTTTTAGCGTATGATGCGATCGCTGAGATACTATCCCAAAAAAATGATATTGTTCAAGGCTATCTCTGGCATATTTTTATTACGGCCATGGCCTTAGCTTATTTTGAAGTGTTTTACGCTTGGATGAAAGTTCAAATGAGAACTGTTTTTGGTAATTTTATGAAAGAGGTCTTTCATCGTGTTGGCGCGATGTTGCTTTTATTTGGTGTTTATTTTGAGTGGATGACCGTAGATCAATTTTTTGATGGTCTCGTTGGGGTTTATGTGCTCAGAGCATTTTTCATGATGCTTTATGCCTTTAGTAAACGATTGCCCGTTTTTAAATTTCAAAGGATTGATGGGCTGCCTTCCATATTAAAATATTCGGCATTGATCATTGTTGCAGGTTCTATAGCCACCATTATTTTGGACGTTGATAAGTTTATGCTCAATAACTATTTGCAAATAGAAACGGTGGCATATTACAGTGTCGCGGTTTTTATCGCTACAGTAATTGCAGTTCCTCAACGCGCTATGCATCAAATTTTATTGCCTTTAACAGCGCAATATTTAAATAATCTTGATTTGGTTAAACTTAAAGATTTATATCAAAGAAGTTCATTGACACTTTTCGTGATTAGCGGCTTCATTTTTTTGCTTATCGTGATAAATACCAATCAACTTTACGAAATTATTCCTTCAGAATTTAGTGGTGGATTGGGTGTGGTCGTATTGATTAGTATTGCTAAACTCTATGATAACCTCCTTGGAAATAACAATGCCATTTTATTCAATAGTACCTACTACAGGATGGTGTTGGTGTTTGGAGTAATGCTTACCGTTCTGGCAGTGGTGCTCAATCTACTATTGATTCCTATTTACGGTATTGACGGTTCGGCACTGGCCACATTTTTGGCGATCGTTATCTATAATTCAGTGAAAGTGTATTTTGTAAAGCTCAAATTCAATATGACGCCTTTTACTGCGGAAACGTTAACGGTTCTTTGGGTGCTCTTCGGAAACGTTCTAATATTTTACTTTTGGGAATTTCCCTTCAATCCTTTTGTCAATATTATTTTGAAATCATTGACCGTTGGTATCGCTTATGGAAGCTTGATATACAAATTGCATATTTCCGAAGATATTACTGATGTGTTTAAAAAGTATTTGAAGTTTCTGCGTTAAAACGAAAAGCTGTAAGTTTAAAAGTGAATTATATTTGGGAAAATAGAGTGTTACCGTTTATGGTCGCTGTTTGTAAAACTCTGCTTAGTCTTGGTGAATCTTTGTTGCATTTTTTTCCTGAAGAAAGACAATCCCACTTTCCTAGGGAATAAGAATGAGAAAGTCCCACAAGGTGCTTTGAGGCATACTCTCATGGGACATTCTACTAACCAACCAAAACTATATATCTTGTTAAGATCTTGATCTTGTTTTTGATCTCGAACTCTTTGCATCTCTTGTTGAACTTGATGTTCTTGCCGAAGATTGACGTTGACTTCTTGACTGTTTTGCAGTTGAAGAAACTCTATTGCTTCGATCGTTGCTAGATATACGAGAATTTGTTGCTAGCGGTTTTTTAACGCCTGTATTTCTTCTAATTGTTCCTCTTTTGGTATTAGAAACAGCATTTTGTGATCTCGTCACATTTTTTGACCTAGGAGTTTCAGTTCTTGCTGTATTTCTAGAACCTGTGATACTTCTAGAGCTGATTGATCTTTCCGAGGTTGCCCTATTAGAGGTTCTTGAATCACCGCTTGATCGCGTTGCTGTTCTATTCACATTTGATCGTGCTGCACTTCTAGTGCTAGTAATGTCATTTCGGTTTCTTGATCCAGTGGTTACCGCGCGTTCGCTACCGCGTCTTGAGGTTGAGGCTTCTTGTCTGTAGCGATTATTAATGGCTGATGTTCTACGGCTCGTCGTTGCAACTGTTCCTCGTCTACCGTTGGTTCTCACAGATTGTCTAAAATTATCGCGGTAAGGTCTGTAATAGGTGTGCCTTACTGGTGTGTAAAATTGGCGATAAGGTCTTGCATATACCACACAGTAATTTACGGGTGGAATCACATAAAATCGATGCCAAGGTTGGTAAACATAACCTCTATTGTAAACATTAATGAATCCAGAATAGTGTGAAAATACACGATTTCTATTATAGTGAACGTAAAGTCCACCAACTCTTGAGACACGACCAAAGTTATTATAATGGATGTTCACATTTCCAGCTTGGGAAATACGACCATAATAGTCATAAAAAATAGGAGTGTTCTCAATTTGAATGATAGCGCCTAAATCATCATACTGTACATAAGGGTTATAGTCATATCCTGTATTGAAACTAATCGATACGTTTGGAGAATTAAAACCAACATTTACATTGGGTCCATAATTTGGCATGAAGAAATCAAATTGGCCGTCTGGAAAAACTGAAAATTCAATACCATCCATTGTAAATATGAAAGAATTACCATAACCTCTCACAGTGTTGAATGATGTATTTGATTCTGTTGTGTTGGTGGTTGCGCTTACCGTTGTCCCTATGAGGAGCAATGCGGTACATAAAGTTAAAATCCGTTTCATAATTGTATGGGTTTTGATTACAGTTACAAGATTTCAATTAGCGTGCCAAAAAAGAATGTAGTGGTTTAGAGCAATTAACTTCGGAAATCTAAAGCGTTGAAAATAGCTATATAATATTGTAAAAATCAATATATTATGTTTTTTTAATATGATTAAGAACTTTAGGATTAAACGATGTTTTTTTCTGAAATATAATTCAATCACTGTACTTTCAATTGTATTTTAAAACGGCATAACTCGTTTTTTTTGTTACTTTTATGAGGAACTTATGATATTGCTTATATGTCTGAAAAATTGTCGCAAGTAACTGAAGATTTCCCGCAGTGTCAAAATTGCGAGCGTAAACTTCAAGAACAGTTTGAGTTCTGTCCCAATTGCGGACAAAAAACCAACGAGGAACTTACCATAGGAGTCTTATTCTACAATACGATTAGTAATTATTTCTCATTTGATGCTCGGTTTTTTAAGAGTTTTATTCCTTTGATGTTTAAGCCTGGATTTCTGGCCGAAAAGTTTCTTGGTGGTAAGCGTTTAATGTATCTACATCCTGCGCAAATGTATTTGTTCGTATCGGTTGTGTTCTTTTTTATATTCTCTTTTACCGTTAATGATCAAACCAAATCTATTAATGAGGAGTTGCGTGAGAGTCGCAATAAGGAGAAGCCGGTTGTGCATATCGATTCTATTGCACAACGAAAAAATGACGTTATAAAAGAAGTCAATCAAAAACGCAAAGATTCGATCGCACGTGTTGAAATTAGAAAAGCTCTCAACGACAATAAGTGGCTTACAGGAATGGATGATAAAGTCATTGATTCGCTGATGCAGCGAAGTGATTTTAGAAAAAACAAGGCGATGAATTTTGATTTTAGCGAAAATAAAATAGATTCATTAATTAGTCAAAATGTTCCTGATGAAGAGATTTATCAAACAATGGGCCTTAACGAAGACGCTGGATGGCTTAAAAAGAAATTGTATAAACAAGCCTTAAAATTCTATAAAGCTCGCGATGGCGGGAGTATATTGAAAACGTTCTACGATACGATACCAATCGCACTATTTGTGCTGTTACCAATTTTCGCATTTATCCTTAAAATCCTATACTTTAATAAAGGACGCTATGCGCACCACCTCGTTTTTAGCTTTTATTATTTTTCATTTTTGTTTACGGTATTCAGCCTAATTTTTGGGATCAATAGAATTTACCCAATACCATGGTGGATCGACTTACTCATTACCTTATCAACCTTTATATATTTGCTTATCGCTTTGCATCGCTTTTATAGACAAGGTTGGTTTTTAAGTTTATTTAAATGTGGAGTAGCGACTTTTACTTTTATGATGTTGGTATTGCCTTTTGCCGTAGTCATAATGGCGCTTTTTGCCTTTTTGTTCTATTAAAAAGCAAACAGTTTAAAGCTTATCTTTTAAATATTGGCCAGTCACAGATGTCTTGATTTTCACGAGCTCTTCAGGAGTACCTTGAGCGACAAGGCGACCGCCCCGAATACCACCCTCAGGTCCTAAATCAATGATATAGTCGGCACATTTGATCAAATCCAAATTGTGTTCAATCACAATGATAGAATGGCCTTTTGAAATTAGCGCTTGAAACGATTTTAAGAGTTTTTGAATATCGTGAAAATGCAAACCCGTTGTAGGTTCGTCAAAAATAAAGAGCGCATTATCACTTTTAGAACCTTTTCCGAGGAAAGACGCCAATTTAATTCGTTGTGCTTCTCCACCAGAAAGGGTAGAAGAACTTTGGCCTAATGCCACATAACCCAATCCAACATCTTGAAGCGGCTGTAACTTTTTTTGGATTTTGGTCACCTCATGAACTTCAAAAAATGCAATGGCATCATCGATGGTCATGCTCAAAATATCATCAATATTTTTACCCTCAAACGTTACTTCTAGAACATCCTTCTTGAAACGTTTGCCATTACAAGTTTCACAAGTTAGATGCACATCGGCCATAAACTGCATTTCTATGGTCACTTCGCCATCACCTTTACAGGTTTCACAACGACCGCCATCAACATTAAAACTAAAATGTTTGGCTTGATAATTTCGAATTTTACTCAATTTTTGATTGGAGAATAACGCTCTTATATCATCGTAAGCTTTAATATAGGTCACTGGATTTGAACGTGACGAGCGACCAATAGGGTTTTGGTCTACGAATTCAATATGTTTTATGTTTTTAAAATTTCCTTTTAATTCGGAAAATTGACCAGGTTTGTCCCCAAAGCCTGTGAGCTGTTTTTGAATCGCTGGAAATACAATTTTTTTAACCAATGTACTTTTTCCGCTTCCAGAAACACCTGTGACCACGGTAAGCATTTCTAAAGGAAACGTCACGTCTATATTTTGTAGATTATTGGCTCTAGCGCCTAGAATTTGAATACTATATTTTGACGTCCTTCTTTTCTTCGGAACTTCAATTTTCAATGTTTCATTTAAATAGTGCGCAGTGAGCGATTTCGACTTGAGTATATCCTTAAAAGTTCCCGTTGCAACGACTTCACCACCCAATGTTCCAGCTTCAGGGCCAATATCGATAATCTCGTCGGCCGCTTTCATAATGTCTTCATCGTGCTCAACCACAATAACCGTATTACCTAAATCCCGTAAGGCTTTTAATACGTTTATAAGTTTTTCGGTGTCTTTAGGGTGTAGACCAATACTGGGTTCATCGAGAATATACATTGATCCCACGAGGCTACTTCCTAGTGAGGTTGCCAAATTAATACGCTGACTTTCCCCACCTGATAAGGTATTCGATTTTCGGTTTAACGTAAGATAATCCAGCCCAACATTGCTTAAAAAAGCCAATCGATTATTAATTTCTTTGAGCAATCGTTTTGCAATGGTCGTGTCATGATTATCTAATTCTAATTGCTTAAAGAAAATGGCTAATTCGTCAAGAGGCTTTTCTACTAAATCGGTAATAGTAACATTTGCAACTTTAACATAGTTCGCTTGTTCGCGCAATCGCTTTCCTTTACAAACACTGCATTTTGTTTTTCCGCGATAGCGTGATAGCATCACACGGTTTTGGATTTTATACGCTTTGGATTCTAACTCGGCAAAGAAAGAACTAAGGCCTTCAAAATATTGATTGCCGTCCCATATGAGTTGCTTTTGCTCTTTTGTTAGCTCAAAATAGGGCTTGTGAATAGGAAAATCGAATTTATGCGAATTGTTCACCAATTGATCACGATACCAACTCATGCTTTCACCTCTCCACGGAAAAATAGCGTTATCATATACAGATAAAGCGGTATTTGGAATGACCAGATCATCATCAATACCAATGACATCGCCATAGCCTTCACATTTAGGACAAGCGCCATAAGGATTATTAAAACTGAACAAATGCGGATTGGGTTCAAGAAATGTCATCCCATCTAATTCAAAGCGATTATTAAATTCTGTTCTTTTTTTATCTGAGAGTGATTCGATAAGACAGGTGCCTTTTCCTTCAAAAAATGCTGTTTCAATGGCATCGGCCAATCTATTGTAGAAATCGTCTTCGTGTTTAACGATGATACGATCAACAACCAAAAATAAATCTTTTCTTAAGTCTTTTTCAATCGCATCATCAATTCGTAGAACGTCGTTCTTATATTGAATTCGAGCATAACCTTGCTGTTTCAAAACGTTGAGTTTATCACTCATTTTTCGACCTTCTTCAAGACTAATAGGAGCGAGCAGAAGTAGTTTCTCTCGTTCATCAAACGATTTCACTAAAGTTAAAACGTCTTTGGTGCGATGCTTTTTGACCAAATTCCCTGAAACTGGCGAGTACGTTTTGCCAATTCTCGCAAACAATAATTTGAGATAATCGTAAATTTCAGTACTTGTGCCAACGGTAGAACGTGGATTCGTACTATTGACTTTTTGCTCAATGGCAATGGCAGGAGCGATACCTTTAATGACATCAACCTTTGGTTTGTTGAGTCTTCCTAAAAACTGTCTAGCGTAACTAGAAAGACTTTCAACATAACGCCGTTGCCCTTCGGCATAAAGCGTGTCGAAGGCTAGACTTGATTTTCCAGATCCTGATAAGCCTGTGATCACCACTAATTTATTTCGTGGAATAACAACATCGATATTTTTTAGATTGTGCAGTTTGGCACCTTTGATAATGATGTTTTCTTTAGGATTTAGGTCTAGAATGTTGATGCTCATAGGAGTTTTTGCAGATAAGAAAGTGCAAAGATAAGTCTTTTATTGAAGCTTAAAAAACAGATTATTGTGTGTTAAAATTATAAAGTTTGTTGATTTTTTTTGGAATTACGGAATGATTGTTGTTATATTTGAAATCATAAACAGTTAAAATCTAGTCGCCTATATTATAAGATTACTTTAAAAAATTAAACCCCAAGCTAAGATTAAATTCTTTGCTATTAAAGTAATTGCTATGAGACACGAACTTATCACAGATGCTGTTTTGGTTAGAAACTACATGAACGGAGATGAAAACTCACTCTCTATTCTCATCTACAGACACAAACAAAAAATTTACAGTTTTATCTATTCTAAAGTCTATGATAGGGATATTACTGAGGATATCTTTCAGGATGCTTTCATTAAAGTTATAAAAAACCTCAAACTTGGAAAATATAACGAAGAAGGTAAATTTTTACCTTGGGTTATGCGTATTTCACATAATTTGGTGATTGATCATTTCAGAAAAAATAACAGAATGCCAAAATTTGATAATTCGGGAGACTTTAATATTTTCTCGGTTTTAGGCGATCCAGCTTTGAATGCTGAAAAACGTCTTATTAAAGACCAAGTAGATTGTGACCTTAGGAGAATCATTGAAGAGTTACCAGAAGATCAAAAAGATGTACTGGTTATGCGTATGTATAAAGACATGAGTTTTAAGGAAATTTCAGACAGAACTGGAGTGAGCATCAACACGGCTTTAGGCAGAATGCGTTATGCCTTGATTAATTTGCGAAAGGTAATTGACCAAAATAATATCGTTTTAACGAATTGATACAATAAACAGAGGTTTATGTCGTTTTCCAGTTATAATCAACTAAAAATGATACAATGGCAAAACTTTACCCAGAATGTCCCCAAACACAAAATGATCTAAATCCAAAAGAAGAAACAGTCAATTTTCTTTTGAATTACAGCAAAGCTTTAAGTGTTATACATTGCAAAAATTTGAAGTTTGAAGCACTTCAAAACTAAGCTTGAAAGTCCCGATTTGTTAGTCTTCGGGACTTTTTTTATTTTTGCCCAAGCATAGACAGCGTTTAAGAAAGATGACCTGTATAAAATGACAATAGTACCATTAGGTTGTTTTTACTACTTTGTCTTTGATTCTACGGAATTAAATACTTAGTGATAATTCTATATTTTAATGTTGTACCTAAGGGCAAAAGGTAAAGACCATCAATCGTTCTTTACTAACAATTCGTTCCTAGCAAACGAACGGCTACTTCTTCATTTTAGCGTAATAATCTTTTAAAACAGATGCTCTTCCAACGGTTTTTGTAATTATATCGGAATCTAAATTCCAACCGCGAGCTGGCGAATATTCACGACCATACCAAATGATCTGCAGATGTAAGTCGTTCCATAAGTGTTTAGGAAATAGTCGTTTGGCATCCTTTTCGGTTTGAATAACGTTTTTTCCGTTGGTAAGATTCCATCGGTACATTAACCGATGAATATGTGTATCTACTGGAAAGGCTGGTATTCCGAAGGCTTGAGACAGCACAACCGCAGCTGTCTTATGCCCGACAGCAGGTAATTCTTCTAAATCGGCATATGTATTTGGAACCTTCCCATTATGCTTATCAATTAAAATATGTGAGAGTCCGTGAATGCCTTTGCTCTTCATGGGAGATAATCCAACAGGTCTTATAATGGCTCTTATGTCTTCAACCGATAATTTGATCATATCATAAGGATTGTCAGCTTTTGCAAATAGTAGTGGTGTTATTTGATTGACTCGAACATCTGTACTTTGTGCTGATAATAACACCGCAATGAGCAAGGTATATGGATCTTTGTGATCTAGAGGAATGGGAATAGTTGGGTATAGCTCTTTTAACGTATTAATAACAAATTCTACCTTTTCTTGCTTCGTCATAAGTCGTATTTTTACTAAAACCAAAGTTAATACTTATGACACAATTAAAAGCAGGAGATCAAGCTCCAAATTTTTCAGCACAAGATGAACAAGGTAATACTATTACTTTAGCCGATTATAAAGGAAAAAAACTAGTTGTATTTTTCTATCCTAAAGCAAGTACACCAGGTTGTACCGCAGAGGCTTGTAATTTAAATGATAATTTTGAGCGTTTTCAATCTCAGGGTTATGAGATTTTAGGGGTAAGTGCTGATAGTGCCAAAAGACAAGAGAATTTTAAAAATAAATATGGTTTTAAATATCCTTTATTGGCCGACGAAGATAAAAGCGTTATCGAAGCTTTTGGTGTTTGGGGACCTAAGAAATTTATGGGTAAGGAATACGATGGTATTCATAGAACGACCTTTGTCATTGATGAAAAAGGTGTTGTTGAAAACGTAATTTCCAAAGTAAAAACTAAAGACCACACTGCTCAAATACTTTCAGAATAAATAACGTATTTAGGCTCTTTATATAGAACTCATCTTGACTTTTTGTTTTTAACCGAAAATGAGATAAAATTTGGTCAGATGAAACTATTTTTGAAAATCATAGCATCGCTACGAGTGAAAAAATTGCTGAAATATGAGCGAATTTTAGCCGTTTTTTAGGAAATAGAAAAAGTCAAGATGAGTTCATATTATAAAAGTCAATTTCCGTAGATATATAAATCAACAAAAAAAGCCGCACTTAAAAACGCGGCTTTTTCTATGATATAAAATTTAGTCTCATTCTCCCAGATGCACTTGTTCAGTTTCACAACCAAAGAGGCTTTTCTCTTTTATAAGATTAGAAACACCTTCTGGCAGCATAGCTTCCCATCCATCATCGGCATTGGCAATCATTTTTAAGACGGCTCGAGAAAATACAGTTAAAGTTGATTTATCATAATCGGTGATATCCACGACCTTACCGTTATATTTAAAGAATTTGTACAATTCTTTCATTCGAGGATGCACTTTGAGGTTCTCGCTATCGGTTAAAGTTCCGTCGTCATTGAGCATAGGATAGAGATACACGCGTAAATCCTTAAAGAACAATTTCCCGAAGGCTTCCAAAATGCCACCACTCAAATGGCGATAGTATTTCTCATCAAAAATATCGACAAGATTATTGACGCCCATAGCTAAGCCCATACGGCCTTTAGTATATTGAGAGAAGTATTCAACGAGTTTATAATATTCCTGAAAGTTGGAAATCAAAACGGTTTGCCCTAGTGAGCATAACAATCGTGCGCGATCCATGAAATCCTGCTCATCAATTTCACCTTCGGCTCTAAGATTTGAGAGTGTGATTTCAAAAATGACCTGCGTTTTATCAATATCTACCTTGTTCTCTTTAATGAACATTTCATAAGATTTCTTATACATGTCCATATTTACCTTGGTAACAGGTCTAAAACTTCCGCGAAGCGTTAAAATATTCTTTTTATAAAGTACTTTGGCAGGTAATACGTTATTTCCGTCGGGAGCGAACATCACGGCATCTGTCATTCCGTTTTTAACAAGTTGTAAACTCATTAATCGGTTGTCAACATCTTCAAAAACAGGTCCCGTAAAATTAATGGTGTCAATTTCTACTTGGTCTTTATCTAAGTGATCGTAAAGATATCGCAGTAGTTTTTTTGGTTCGTTATATTTGTAAAACGCACCATATATGAGGTTTGTTCCTAAAACACCCAGTGTTTCTTGCTGAAGTCGAGCATCTGTTTCCTTAAATCTAAGGTGAAGCACTATTTCATTATAACCCTGATCAGGATCGACTTGGTATTTTACGCCAACCCAGCCATGGCCTTTATATTTTTTGGCAAAATCTATAGTGGCTACGGTATTGGCATAAGCGAAAAACATTTTATTAGGATGTGTTTCTCTTAAAATACGTTCTTCAACCAAATTCACCTCGTGATCCAACATTTTACGAAGTCTTGCTTCGGTAACATAGCGCTTGTCATCTTCAATACCATAAATAGCATCACTAAAAGCTTTGTCATATGCAGACATGGCTTTTGCAATCGTCCCAGAAGCTCCTCCAGCTCTAAAAAACTGACGAACAGTCTCTTGACCTGCGCCAATTTCGGCAAAAGTTCCGTAGATATTTTCGTTTAAATTGATACGAAGACATTTGGTTTTAAGTGAAGGAATCTCTTCAAACTCTTTATCTCCTTTTAAGGTTATTTCCATGTTTGTTTTGGGATTGTCAATAAGACAAAGGTATTAAAATAGGAAGTCAAACTAAAAAAATTAGTTTTATTTTTGCATTAAACTAATTATAGCTTGAAAGTAACTTTTTTAGGAACAGGCACATCACAGGGAATTCCGATCATAGGAAGCGATCATCCAGTATGCTTGAGTAACAATCATAAAGACAAGCGTTTACGTGTTTCGGTTTTGGTAGAATGGGATGATTATGCTTATGTGGTCGACTGTGGACCAGATTTTAGACAGCAAATGCTTCGTGCCAACTGCAAAAAAATTGACGGTATTGTTTTTACACACGAACATGCCGATCATACCGCTGGGCTAGATGATATTCGTCCGTTTTATTTCCGGCAAGGCGATGTTCCGTTTTATGCTCACGAGCGGGTTATGGATCAATTGAACATACGCTTCAATTATATTTTCACTTCCAAAGATAAATATCCTGGCGTACCAAGTGTAATTCAAAATATAATAAAAAATGAGCCTTTTTTCCTCGGAAATATGAACGTCATACCGATTAACGGCTATCATTACAAGTTGCAGGTATTTGGATTTCGATTTGGCGAATTTGCTTATCTCACAGATATGAAAACTATTGCCGATGAGGAAATCGATAAACTAAAAGGCGTGAAGGTTTTAGTTGTCAATGCACTGCGCGAAGCAGAACATATATCGCACTTTAATCTCGAGCAGGCTTTGGATTTTATTAATAAGGTTAAACCAGAGAAAGCCTACTTAACCCATATAAGCCATCATCTCGGATTTCATGATGTGGTGCAAGAAAACTTGCCAAAAAACGTTTATTTGGCTTACGATAATTTAAAAATTGAGATATAGTTATGAAGAGTAGAATTTTTATGTATTTGTTTATTTTCACTTTTTTACTAGTGATTTTTCAGTTTGTAAACTCCAAGAGTATTATTGAGAGTTACGATGATAAGCTTACTAATTATATGGATAAAAACACTGAGCTGAAAGATTCGATCCGTGGGATTGAGGAAAATACGGCGAACAATTTATACACTTTCAAATTTGATACCAATGATGATGCCATGACTTATTGGGAAGATCGCGGGTATCGCATTTCAGAATTTGTGCCTTTCATCAAAGATGAGTTGATCAATCTCAACGTTTATGATACTGAAGATCACCCATTAGTGCCTTTCGCTTCAATGACAGGAAATAAAATGCGTATCGATCAAATACGGCTGCTCAACCATAAGTGGATCATCATCAATTTTACCGACGGGAAATATTGGGGTGAAATGTTGTTGGAATACGATATTGAGAATAAAGAAAATTTAAAGTTCAAAGAAATTGCCTCTATACTGTATAGACCATAAGACACGTCATTAGTAACTCATAAAAAGTAATTAGTAATTTTAGTTTGTGAAGCGTAGAACGTGATTTAACTAGATGCGTTTTTCCAACCATGTTTTGAGTTCGTAGAAATTTTGAGGCGCGACGCCGTGACCCACAGGAAACTCAGAATACTGATGCTTTATGTCAAGGTTCTCTAAGAATTTAGGTGCTTTTCTGGCCCAATCTACGGGAATTACTTGGTCGACGCTTCCGTGGGAACAATAAAAATCAAGATGGGAATACGCTTTTGATTCTAAATTGTTTTTTAGCATATCTTCGCTAACATAACCACTCAACGCAATAATATTTTTTACTTTCTCAGGGTAGGAGAGCGAAACGGCATAACTCAAAATAGTGCCTTGACTAAACCCTAAAAGCGTGACATTTTTTGAATCGACTGGATATTTAGTACACGCGTCATCTATAAATCTGGCAATGTTATCTCTCGAGTTAATGGCCTGTTCGACGTCATTCCATTTATTTTGCTGCGCATCAAAATTGATGGCATACCATGCGTTGCCATGCGGTTGCATAGGGTGTGGAGCTCTCAACGAAATAATAAATAATTCTTCGGGTAACTCTTGAGCGAATGAAAACAAATCGTTTTCGTCACTGCCATAACCATGACACATGATGAGTAATGGAGCATTTTGTTTTAAGGATGACGGTCTTGTTATGTGGTGTAAGTTCATAAATTGTATTATCTCAAATTGACGCAAATAATTTTTGAAAAAATGGGCCTAAAATTGGGACGGCATTCATTTTCTTTCCGACTGCGCTAAAAATTCCGTAGATAAAAAGTACGATAAAGAAAATCCAAAAAGAAGTCGATAACATCACGCTATCAAAAGCGCCAATAAAATATCCTAATACCATTTGTAATAGCCAAAGGCCGAGAGCTTGGCGTATATGAAAAGTGACTAAAGTATTGCGGTTTTCTCTATTAAGGAAAAAAGCGACGATAGTGCCAATAAGCGTTATATACGCTACAATGGCTAAGCTGTCGTTATTTTTTGGTTTTGATTCTTGCATAACTTTAATTTGTAATCAATTGGTTATTGGCAATAATTCCATAGACTTTTCCCTTAAGTTCTCGACCGTCAAACATGGTATTTTTAGATCTTGAAAGTATCAGGTCTTTAGAAAAGGTGTACGCTGTATTTGGGTCAAATAGCGTCAAATCCGCAGTTGCTCCAACTTTTATAGCGGTACTATCAATACCAAACCGTTTTTTACCTTTAGTCAAAAGTTCTATTGTTTTCTTCACGGTAAATATCGAATTTAATGCTCCAAAGGCCGATTCCAGACCTATCGTCCCGTATTTTGCAAAATCAAATTCTATCTTTTTATCCTCGATGTCAATGGGATTATGATCACTTGTCACCATATCGATGGTACCATCTTTGAGACCTTCAATGAGCGCTTTAAGGTCTGATGCCGTTCGTAATGGTGGTAATACCTTGAAATTGGTATTAAATGTGTTTAAATGCTCATCTGTGTAAATCAAGTTATGAATCGCTACGCTGCAGGTAATGTCTAATGTCTTCCGTTTTGCAGCTCTAATTAATTCAACCGATTTTGCTGTTGAAATCGTAGGGATGTGAAGTTTACCTTCTGTATATTCTAAAATAAATAGGTCTCTGGCAATTTGTAACTCTTCTGCTAAGGCAGGATTTCCTTTAAGACCCAAGGAGGTGCTGGTCACATTTTCATTCATCACGCCCATACCGCTAATTTTTGATTCCTGCGGAAATGAACAGACCAATCCATCAAAATTACTGGCATATAGCAACGCAAGCTTCATCAAATTTGGATTAGAAATTGGATGCTGGTAATCGTAAAATGCTACGGCACCAGCATTGGTCATATCGAATAATTCAGCCAAATCTTTACCTTCGCTATTTTTGGTAAGCGCACCAATAGGATAGAGGTTCACAGCATTTTTTTGAGCCTTAGACTTGAGGTAAGAGATATCGGCATAACTATCGATAACTGGATTTGTATTCGCATTGACCGCAACCGCCGTAAACCCCGATTTTCCAGCGGTCAACAATCCATTTTCTATTGTCTCTCGTTCTTCATAGCCAGGTTCTCCAAAGCTTACGCTACTATCAAACCAACCTTGTGATGCATGAAGATTGTCTAAGGAAAGTTCTTTGTAGTTTTTCGGATTATTAATAGTTGCTGAGATTTCAGAAATAATGCCCTTTTCTATAAGAATATCAACGGTTTGATTGTGAAAATCGCTTTTAGGGTCAACTATTGTGGCGGATTTTACAAGTACGTTCATTTCAGAAATTTTAAGATAAGCATTTCAATGATTAAGAAAATCACTGCAAAAATAACAAACCATTTCCATAGTTCATTAACATTCGTAGCACTTTTAATAGCTGTAATCGCAGATGTCAGCGAATTTTCTATAGATACATTTTCGAGAGATGAGAGATCGTTATACTTAAGATTACTTTCGGCTCGATCAAAATTAAAACTGAGATTTTTAAGAAAAGCATCTTTATTTTTTACAGCTATAATACCAGCATCTTTGGGATAGGTATTGGTTATGAGCTCAACTTTGTTCTCATAAGTCTGTTGCAAAGGGATGGTGACATTATCGCCATTTACCAATGATAAAATATCATCTTGCTGTAGCGTCGTTGCAATATCAATGGTATGCTCTGCGCCAACCGTATAAAATAAATTACCTGTTTTTAAACTTTGTTTGCCAATATTATAAAGGATGGGCACAATTAAGGGTGAATTTTGAAAATTTGAATTTTCAGTATCTATTGCCGCGGAAAATCTAAAGGCATTATCAGACTGTGCTAAAAAAGACATACCGTCCTCATAATTTAAAATTGAAGCTGTAGATGTTGACGTATTTCTATAAAAAGAATTCACTTTAGGATACTGAAAATTATTCACCTTTTTATCAAACACATTTGATAACAAGGGGTGGGAAAAGTTAATAGTAGTTATTTTCTTTTCTACGGAATTCAACGCACTAAAAATCGAAAGATTATAATCTGTGAATAACTGATTATAAGTCGTTAAGTCTATGTCATTTGAAGGAATTATTAATAGAGAACCACCATTATTACTAAACGACTTTAGGATTGTTGCTAATGAATTTGGGATATTATTTAAACTGTTTAAAATGATAAGATTTTGCTCATTTAAGATGTTGTAATTTAAGGCACTGAAAGCGGTTGAAACATACTCAAATTCGTCACTGGTATAAATCTTTGTAAGAAACGTATCATCAAATTCGTTGATTGCTAAAACATTTATTTTCTCACGTTGATCGATATTGAAATAGAGCGTATTATCGTATTGAAGCGTATTGTCTTCAATGACTAACCGACCATTAAAAACAGTATTAACAGGAATCGTAAAATTTGTGATAGCTTCATCTGCAACTGAAACCGCCGTTTTGGCGATAAGTTTATCATCGTTAAACAAAGAAACAGGGAGCGTCTCGATGGGATCGCCTTGGTTTTTGATCTGTATCGTGAGTTCTAAATTCTCTACCGTGGTTTTTGAAATAAAAACACTATCAATGCTAATGTTGCTCAGGTTAGTTGGTTTTAACTGAACTAGCTTTAGATTGACTAAACTATCAGACGTTATTTTTAGCGCCTCTTTTTTTTGCTGAAAATCGGAAACCAGCACTAAGTTTTTAATCGAACTCTTATCTGTTGAAAAGTAGTTTTTTCCTTTTAACACTGCGGCATCGTAGTTAAGCTGTTGCGGCGAGTATTTCAATTGGATCAAATCATTTCTAATAGCTTTGATCGTCGTTGTATTAAAATTGGCATCGTTGGTAAAAATTGTAATTTGCTCGTTTTCATCAATTTCCTCTAATAAATCTTGAACTGCAGAGTTGAGCAAACTACCATTTACACTAGGGGCTTGCATGCTAAACGAGTTATCGAGATAAATAACGGTTTCACTTTTGGTATTAAAGCTTTCTGAATTGGAAAAGTAGGGTTGGGCAAATGCCAAGATCACACAAGTCAATAAAAGCATGCGCGTGATTAAGGTAAGCCATTTTTTAAGTTGCGAACTTTTACGGGTTTGAATGGTCAATTCCTTTAAAAACTGAACATTGGTAAATGCAATACTCTTAAATTTTCTAAGCTGAAATAAGTGAATGATAATAGGAATAATAAGCAGAAATAACGCGTAAAGAAGTTCTGGGTTTTTAAACTGCATTCCTATGTTTGGGATTGGTTTTGGTTAGAAATCAAATATAGAGAATGATACGGGATTTGTTGCTTTTGCTTTTGAGAATTTTAACTTTTGTGGTTTCGTTGAGTTTCACAGTGTCGCACTGAGGCTCGCAGCGATTCACAGAGGATGTCTTTAAGACTTGGATATCCAGCTCATTAATTAACTCTTTCTCTGTGTAACTTTTTGATACTTTGCGTATCTCCACGAAATAACTCTTGTACAATGCGAAACAACCTTCAGCAGAAAAAGAAATAATCGGTCATGTTTTTCATTTGGAGCGTTTTTAAAGCTAATCTGATCTCTGCTTGAGAAACAGGATTAGCAACAGTCACGATACATTGAGGTTGTTCTAATGTTTTTAGATGCTTGAAGCTATATAGCACCTCGTCATAAATATGTTTTCCTATTTTTTTCGGGTTATCACAAACCCAAATAAAGTCGATTTTTTTTAGCTTCAATAGTTTAGCAACCTGCTTTCCTTTTTGTCCGGCTCCCCAAATAACAAGTGGTTTCGATGCATCATAATTGAGCTCTTTAAAATAATCTATTTTAAGTTCTAAGAAATTATTTTCGGCATAGTGGTCATCGGTTCTTGACGTACGCTCATTGTAATCTCTCCAATAATGTAAGACGTCCTGACTTGGGATGCAAGCCATTTTATGTTTATAAAAGCGAAACGCAAGATCATAATCTTCAGGGTAGCGATTGGATTCAAAACCGCCACAAGAAACAAGATCGTCACGGTGTCCCATCCAACAAGGAGATGGGATGACGCATTCCTTGTAGATTTCGGTATAATTCTGGCCATTTTGGGTTAAGGCGTTTAGCCAAGATTCATAGCGTGCATAGCCATCGCCCAGACCATTTTCATTGAAATACTTGACCAGTCCCAATGCGATATGATGTCTTCCGTGGTGTTTTAGGTCGGCCAGCATCGTACTTAATTTCGCCGAGTGCATTATATCGTCACTGTCCATTCGGGTGATGTAACTGCCTTTACTTTTAGAGAACGCCAACCTTAGCGCATGTATAATGCCTTCACCCGTATTTTTCAACAATTTTATGCGCTTATCTTTTTCCGCGAAAGCGAAAACAAGTTCAAAGCTATTATCGGTAGAATGATCGTCAACAATCAATAATTCCCAATTGTCATGATCTTGGGCAATTATAGAATTTAGGCATTCTTTTAAGAACAGCTCGGTATTTTTAAAAGGAATTAGGATACTGATGAGATCTTGATTCATATGGTAAATGTAGCCTTTTAACAAATTCTTAGCTTAATAAGCGATAAGAGATTGTAATTTTGCGCTCTTAAAAATAAAATAATAACCCCATATTTAATAAGACCCTATGCGTTACATCTCCCTCATTGCAATAAGTATATTATTGTTTACTTGTGGCTCTTCAAAATCTATTGGTAATGATCTGGCCACAGTAAATCCCATTGTGACCTCTATCAATTTATCGAAAGTTATAAATGACAAAGTGCCAGTGGTCATAAATCCTGGACGTTTTTCACAAGATACCGTCGTGTATCGATTGCCTAGAGTGATTCAAGGCTCTTATGATGTAAGTGACTTCGGAAGGTATATTGAAAATTTGCGAGCTTATGATTACAGCGGAAAAGAGTTAGCGGTAAGCAAAATAGATCCTAATTCGTGGACTATTATTGATGCCACTAATTTAGATAAGATCGAATATTTAGTCAATGATACTTTTGATCAAGAGAATAAGCCATTGGCTGATGAGCCTGAAGTTCCCTTTTCACCTGGCGGAACGAACATTGAACCCAATGATTTTGTATTGAATTTACATGGTTTTATTGGTTACTTCGATAGTTTAAAAGATGCTCAATATACACTTGACGTGACAGCGCCGTCAACCTTTAAAAGAACATCTGCTTTGCAGACTACAAATTCTGTAACGAGCGCAGATGGTACACAAATGACAACATCATATTTTGCTCCACGCTATTTTGATATTACCGATAATCCTATGATGTACGGTGACTTAGATGTTGAAGAGTTTATGGTAGGTGATATCAACATTGTGTTAAGTGTGTATTCGCCAAACAAGATCCACACAGCCGAAAGTCTTAAGGAAACCATTTTTAAAATGATGCAAGCTCAAAAAGCTTATTTGGGTGATATCGACTCTACACCTCGATACGACATCTATTTGTATTTATCTGATGGCAGCGAAACAGCGCCTAAAGGCTTTGGAGCCCTAGAACATCATACGTCAACCGTTGTCGTTTTGCGAGAATCTTCTAGTAAAGAACAGTTGGCAGCATCTATGATAGATGTTGTGGCGCATGAATTTTTTCATATTGTAACACCACTATCTGTTCACTCTGAAGATGTGCACTATTTCGATTATAACGATCCAACGTTCTCTAAGCATTTATGGATGTATGAAGGCGTGACCGAATATTTTGCGCAACATTTTCAAGTGTACGAAGGTTTGGTGGATACCAAAACCTATTTAGCGACTTTAGATCAGCAAATTAATTACTCTAAGCGCTACAATGATACGATGAGTTTTACTGAAATGAGCGAGAATATCATTGACGAGCCATATGCTGCCAACTATGGCAATGTTTATCAAAAAGGTGCGTTAATTGGGTTGTGTATCGATATATTAATGAGAAAGGAAAGTGACGGAAATAGAAGCATGTTGTCTTTAATGAAGGAACTATCTAATACCTACGGAAAAGAAAAACCTTTTAATGACGACGCTATTATCGAGGAGATCATCGAGATGACCTATCCATCTATTGGAGCGTTTTTAAATACGCATGTCATTGGTGATGCTCCAATAGATTATGAAACGTATTTTGAAATGGTCGGCGTTCACTACGAGGATATAAAAATTGAAGCGCTTTTCATCCAGTCTGGAAATGCACTTATTTTAGAGGCAGACTTAGAAAACAGAACTATTTTTTTTAATGGCGAAGTATCTGGAAATTCGTTTTGGCAGGAGCAAGGCATTTTGGAGCGTGATATTTTAACCATTGTAAATGGGATTAATGTGTCTCCCGATAATGCAAATACAGTGCTTAAGCAAATGTATAATTGGAAAGTTGGAGATGACATTGATGTCACTGTTATGCGCGATGGCAATCCAGTTCAAATAAAAACAAAGTTGACACAAGCTTACACGGTCTATAACGGTCTTGCTATTAAAGATAACGCGACCATGGCACAAGTTAAGCTTAGAGATGCTTGGTTAAAAGGCTAAGGACTAATTATCGATATATATATATATATATATATAAACCTGTCTTTTTTAAAGGGCAGGTTTTTTTTACTCTGAAACTCTAAAGTAGAGTCTAGATTTTGATTGAATCCTTATTATTTGGGCATTGTAAACGTAAAGGTACTTCCTTGATTTACCGCCGAAGCCACCGAAATTGTACCACCTAATTTTTCGACTAGATTTTTAACGGTACTTAATCCAATACCAGTACTTGATTTACCAGTATTGTTTTCTAATGTTTTAAACATTTCAAATATCTGGTCTTGTTTGTCAAGAGGAATACCAATGCCATTATCTGTAATACTAAATTGATGGTGAAATAGGTCGTATTTATAGTGTATTTTCACCGTTCTTACTGCTTTATCATTATGCTTTAATGCATTGTCTACCAAATTAATCAAGATTTGAGAAAGTGCAGCTTTGTTGATGTTTTTAATGGTGATGCCTTTATGAAATTCAAAATTATCTCGTTTTGATATAAGAATTTGTTTTATATCTTCGGCTAAATCATCAAAATCAACATCTTCTTTGTCAAATCCTAATACCTCATCGGCTTTATAATATCCTAATATGCCATCAATATAATTTCTTAAAATAGTGGCAGATTCTTCGATATAATCTAAATATTCAATAGATTCATTTGAAAGAATGTCTTTATTATCTTGCATGAGTAATGACGTAAGTGACGAAATATTTGCTAAAGGTGATTTTAGATCGTGTGAAACGTGACCAGCAAATAATTTTAAGTGGTTATTGCGTTGTTCTAATTCGCGCTTGGTCTCCTCTAGAACTATGTTCTTCTTTCTAAGTTCAAATAATTTCATCGTTTGCTGACCTAAAATTTTAAGCGCATTAATCTGTACATCGTTTAGTATCTTAGGCTTGTGGTCAAAAACGCAAAGTGTACCCAAGGCAAAACCTTCAGGATTTACGATAGGCACTCCTGCATAAAAAATAGCATTTTGACCTTTAACTAAAGGATTATTGGCAAAACGACTATCTTCTCTAGAGTCTTCAACAATTAATATGTCATCTTCACGTATTGTATGAGCACAAAATGAAATATCTCTGGGTGATTCATTAAAATCAATACCTTTAGTAGATTTGAAAAAATTTCTTTTCTCATCCATTACGGTAATCAATGCAATAGGAACCTCACAAATACTTGCTGCCAGAGTAGTGATATTATCATAGTCACTTTCAGGAATGGTATCTAAAATGGTGTAAGATTTAACAGCATGTAAACGCTGTGCTTCATCTACAGGTAGGCTCGAAATTATCATAATGAAGTATTTGGTTGCATCTTTACTAACGTAAAAATTGACAATTTGGTTTTATAAATAGTTTAGAACGCTTCAAAAACGCCCAATCCAAATAAGGCAAAGTCATATTTTACGGGATCGGTTGAATCTAATTTTCTTAGAGACGTATCTAACTCTAACAATGCTTTACCATCATTTTGTTTTCTTTTCAATAACTTGAGTTTTCGCGCTACATTCCCAGAGTGTACGTCTAAAGGGCAAGATAATAGGGCAGGAGAAATGCTTTTCCAAATTCCAAAATCGACGCCATTTTGATCTTTACGCACCATCCACCTTAGAAACATGTTTATTCGTTTTGCCGCAGAATTTTTTAAAGGATCACTCACATGTTTTTTAGTGCGCTCTAAATGATCAATTTCGAAGAAATTCTTTTTAAACTGATGAATGGCAACTTGTAGATTTTTATTGTTTGAGTGTTTAGAAAAAATGGCTTCAAGGCCGTTATGCTCTTTGTAAATATGATGCAAACTCTCTACAAATTGAATAAAATCGTTACCATTAAACGTTCTATGCACAAAAGGACTTAATTTCTCAAGATCACGTTGATGGTGATTCATGATAAAATCATGTGGAGCTTGATCGAGTAATTCCATCATTTTATTTGCATTATTAATAATGCTTTTTCGATTTCCCCAAGCAATAGTCGCTGTTAAAAACGCCGAAATTTCGATATCTTCTTTTTTTGAAAATCGATGCGGAATTTGAATTGGGTCACTGTCAATAAAACGCGGATGATTGTATTGGTCTACTTTGGTGTCTAAAAATTCTTTGAGGTCTTTTTTATTCAATCTTGTTGCAGGAGTTTAAGTGAACAAAGTTACAGTTCTTTATTTCTAATTACAATGAAACCATTATTTTTGAACCATATCTTAAATGTCGCTTATGAAACATCCGCTTTTTAATCTCGTCTTTTGTGCATTAGTATTTACTGCTTGTCAAGGCGACAAGAATAACACAACTAATTCTGCTGAGACATCTGTAGTAAAAACCAAAAATGAAGGTGCGATACAACAAATTAATACAGCTGCCAATCTCATAGAGAAAGGTGTCAAAATCAACAGAGCCTTTTTAGATTCTAGCACTAAAGATTCCGTAGCCAATGCTGTAACCTTACAGCTCAATTTTGATAAGGATTTTCATGACGTCGTTTACATAAAAGTCATGGACAAAACAGATGGTAAAGAAAAACGCGCTAAATTAGAAATAAAGGGCGAGCAAGGACACATTGATGACTTTAGTTTTACATTTAATAAAAATGTCGACATTGATACCACCCAACCAATTATTGTGGAATGACTTACTTAGACAACGATTTTTCCATCGACCATAGTCAGTTTGCGGTCTGCCATATTCGCTAATTCTTCATTATGGGTCACGATCACGAACGTTTGTCCAAACTCGTCACGAAGTTTAAAAAATAGATCATGTAGGTTTTCGGCAGATTCACTATCTAAATTTCCTGAAGGTTCATCGGCAAATATCAATCCTGGATTATTGACCAAGGCTCTGGCTACAGCAACTCGTTGTTGTTCTCCTCCCGAAAGTTCATTTGGTTTGTGATGGTATCGACTTGATAGCCCTAGAAAATCCAATAATTCTTTGGCCCGAACTTCCGCCTGTGATTGCGATGTTCCGAAGATATAAGCAGGAATACAAACATTTTCTAAAGCCGTAAATTCTGGAAGCAACTGGTGAAATTGGAATATAAATCCAATATGTTTATTTCTGAATTTAGCCATCGCTTTTTCTCCCAACTGCGGGATAGATACTTTGTCAATAATAAGTTCACTAGACGTGCCTTTTTCAATCTGGTCTAAAGTACCTAAAATTTGAAGTAAAGTGGTTTTGCCAGCACCCGAAGCACCAACAATTGAAACGATTTCTCCTTTAGTAATAGTCAAGTCAACTCCCCTTAAGACGTGTAAGTCTCCGTAGTACTTGTGTATGTTTTTTGCTGTGATCATGTGGTATTATAAGGCAACAATTTAATGTTTTAGTAAATTATGTACACTATTACGAGTTGGATTTATTTTTAGATTTGAATAAACGCTTAGCGTCATTATAATCTATAAAATATTGCAATCGTAATGAAAATGTGTTTTGGATGGGCTGACTAAATAATGTATTTAAACTATCGCTGTAAGATTGTTGGGACATCGTATCTTTATTGAACAACTGATTTCTATATAGCGCGGTCAAAAAACTACCTGGTGCAAATTGCCATGAATAAGTGAGATCAATATTCCAGGTACTAAAACTAATATCTGGATCATCGCCAATATTATCTTTATTAAAACCTGAAGCAGTTGTCAAGCGACCAGAATCTAAAAGCGTAAATAGATCGTAGTCATAGTCTACAGTATCCCAATAGTGTCTAAACGTTAAACCTAGCGTATTAAAGGGATTAAAACCGTAATTGGCAGAAATACTATTTGTCATAATTTGCCGATTGCGTTCTCCTAATATTGGTTGACCGCTCACTTCGGCAGCGTAACCGCGATCACTATTGTTATGAAGAAAGTTCAAACGATACACCATGAGCAAATGATCATTAAATCGTACTCTAGGGCTTACTTCAAAATCATAATTAAAAAAATCACGTCCATCTTCTAAGAGTGCACCTATATTGGCGCGTAAATCAATGGCAATAACACGGTTATAATTTGAGGAAATCCAGCCTCCTGTACTTGCAAAATTCTCGTAAATAAAAGGTCGGCCATCTCGTGATTCAAAATAATCATATTGTTTACCAGGTTCAATATTGAGTCGGAACCCGTAACTGTCTAGTTTAATGCTTGTCGCTCGATAGTTACCACCAAAATTAAATCCTGTAAACACGCCTGGATTTGCTAAATTTCGATAGTTTGCAAATAGATTGACTCTGTAACTATTGAGCCGTCCTTTGGGTTCAAAAATCTCATAACTGGCATCTACTCCAAAATTATTGAAATTATTTCTAAATTGAAGACCAAGATCATTGATTTCATATTTGGTATCTGCAAAACTATGATCAATGCTGTATCGAAAGTTTCCGGCAACTTTACCAACAAAAAGAAAGGAACTCGCACCAATATCGGTATCTCTATTTTGATAATTAACTTGACTCACCTTTGCCTCGGCAACATACCTGAACGTGTTTTTCTTGTTCACAATATCGGCACGTACTGCGGTGACATTTGCATCACGAAAACTACCTTCACGCATTACATTGGTATTTATGAGGCTCACTGATGAATTTCCTCTAAATTGTTTATCAACAACTAGGATATTATAATTTGTAAATGGTTCTACCACTTGTTCTCTAGTTGCTCCAGTGATCTCGTTTGTAATTTGTCCTTTCGTTTTTTCGGTAATCGCATTAAACAAACCAAATCCCCAACCATTCTTGGTTCTTCCCGACAGTTTTAGAGCATTTAAAACTTTAACCTCATCAGGTTGGTCAAGGACTTCATTATCAGCTAAAGTCACTTGACCAGTTGGTGCGCTTCCAACGCGACGCGAAAAGAAAAGCCCGCCTTTTGAAAAAAGATCTACACCTTCGGTAAAAAATTGTCGTTGTTCAGAAAATGTTTGCTCAAACGGACCAAGATTTAAAACAACATTATCAAAACGTGCCTGACTGAAATCTGGAACTAATGTTGCGTCTAACGTAAAATTTTCGGTAACACCATATTTGACGTCCATTCCAAATTTAAGATCTGTTTCCGTAGTACCATCAAAAGAATTAATAATGCCTGTGGTAAATGGATATAAGATCAATCTGGTTGGTGGTTCGATACCATCCAATCCTAAAAGTTGACCATGATATAATCCTATATTGCCTTTTGTGACATCAATAGGATTCCAGGAAAACTGAGATCTAGATCGTCTAAATTGTCTTATAAATTGAATACCCCAAGTTGGCGCTTCTTGATTGGAAAATCGTAACGTACGATATGGAATTTTCATTTCCAGTGACCAACCGTCATCATTTATTTGAACAGCACTGTCCCAAACCGCATTCCAACTATAATCTTCACCTATACTCGGTGAGGCAATAGCATCTGCTTGAACCCCAGAGCTAAAGACAATAAATTGCGTGTCATTTTGCCCATCGTTGTTGGGATTAAGGATCAAGTTGAAGAAATCGGTCTGTCCAAAATTATCACGACCAGTAACCTGTTTCATTATTTTGCTCGGGTCATCGTAAAGATAAGCGGCAACATAGATAGCATCATTATCGTAAGTTAGTCTTACTTCAGTTCGTTGTGATTGGGGATTGGCGATTCCCATTTCGGGAGTGAACTGAATAAAATTAGTAGCAATGTCAGCATCATCCCAAACGAGATCGTCTAGATTTCCATCAATGACAGGAGGCCTTTCGGTACGTGAGGTTTGAAGTTGTTTTTTCGGAATTAGTAATGCTTTATTTTGTCCGAAGGTATAAAGACAACTAAAAAATAATATAGTTAATAAGAGACGAAATTTCATTTAAAGTCATTGATGTCTAGTGATCTATGATGATTGATAGCGCTAGAAACGTTGATTAATGCTATAAGGCTTACAAAACTACTTAGGGTTATGTGCAATAATCTTAAATAAACGTTAAAAGGTATCTGCTTGTAATTGACTTCTGAAGTAAATTATATTGTTTTTGTAAGCACACATTTTTGAAACATTGTCATGGTGAGATTTATGGAATACTATTTGCTAAACGAATATTAGAACATCAAACATATGACTTTAGAACATCTCTCAAAAAATCAAAAACTAATCCTCAGTATCGTTTGTGACGCCATAGGAATGATTCCGTTTATCGACATCATTTGGGCGCCTCTTTCAGGATATATCATGTCTCGACTCTACAAAGGCAACATCGGTAAATTTGCTGGTGTATTCTCATTTATTGAAGAGATCATCCCTGGTACTGATTTTATTCCGTCATTTACTATTATGTGGTTGTATACACATGTTTTTTCTTCGGAAAAGAAACCAGAAGAAACCGTTATTGACATCGATTAATCCTCAATTACTATATAAAAATCGTCTTATACCGATAAACACAAATATCATTGTAGAATAGATAATAAAAAACAAAATGATATAATTTTTTAGTCCTAGTACTAAAAGGATGGCGATTAGCAATAACTGAAAACCCAGACCAAAAGTAGAGATTGCGGTCATCAACCAATTTGGTGTTGTTTTACCACGATAGGCTTGCTTATCTAGAGCGTAGATGATGGTATCAAAACGACCATATAAAAATTTATACCATTTAAACAATATGTTGACGTGCTTCTGTTTTTCACCTTTTAAAGCTACTGGTGTCTTGTTTTCGAAAACACGACTGGTAGCATCACCATCAAATTGATTTCTTAAAATCACATAGTAGTAGTTGTACAGTGTACCTTGCAATTGAATGCCTATAAAGGCAATAATGGTCATGACAATATTTGAATTTGATATGTACCAAAGCGCTAGGAAAATTATGGCATTTAATAAAATATCGGCTACGGAATCTAAATAGCGACCAGTGTAAGAAGGCGTATTCTTCAAGCGAGCCAATTCGCCATCGGCAGCATCTAAAATGGATTTAAATATCAAGAAAAAAGCAGCAGCCCAATAATATCCAGTTATAATACACCCTACAGCAATTAAGCCCGATACGATGAATGCCAAAGTTACATCTATAGGCGTAAATGACGTGTTTTTTAAAGTGTTGGCAATAAGTCGCGCGATTGGCCGACCGTAATCTGAGAGATCAAGAAATTTGTGTTCGTTTGGTAATTTTGACATGTAACGTCATTAGGATAAAATGTTGTGGAATATACCGGATTGATTAATACTCGAAAAAGGTTTTATGTAAGGTAACGTAATTAATAATGAGCGTTGCAATATCTTCTTCAGAATTTAAAAGTGACGTTTCAAGAGTTTCCCATATTATGGTGGTTGACTCTGGCAATTGATTCATAACGCTTCTTCTTTCAAAAATATCTTTGGGTACAGGTAATATAGGAATACTTTTGATCGCTTGATGAATATATTCAGTAGATTCTATTGCACCAATAGCCGCAAAAGCATCTAATACTTCATGCGCGTATGCTCCAGATGTGTTGTAAAAGAAATCAAATAATCCACCATGAATAAGCTCGCTCTCAAAAATATCGATGTAGATAAAGGTTTGTTCTGGTTGCGATAATTCTGAAAATTCTTTGACTTCACTGGCTTTGTTCCATAGAACGATGCCAACGAGTTCGATAATTTCAGTGTCTTCTTCTTGGCTTAATGCAAAGTCGATTTCGGTCATTTTTAATGCTACAATATGTCGCAAAGATAACACGATTTTACCTTTTATTCCGAAGAAAAAAAGATATAACAAAGAGAGACCGCTATAGAAACGGTCTCTCTTACTAATAAAAAAAATTAATTATTGAATCTCTACATCTAAGAAGGTGATATCAACATCGGCCGATCCACCAGTTTGCGTTCCCAATTGATTGTCATCACTTACGGTCTCTGACTCGTGAAAAAGTTGAAGGGTAATACTTCCCGTTCCAGCTACATTGGCGACCCAAGAAGTTCTAAACCCTAGTGAATTACCATCTGCCCTCACAACATCGTTAACCGATCTAGTGAAAGTCATGTCAAGGCCATTTACAGCGTAGACAAAGAAATGCTCATCTGGCTCCAAATCTGTTACCTCTACGGTAATATCTTCATCTTCAATTGCATTAAATAGATTAACCGTAGCAGTGTAGGTTTCACCAACAGTAAAGTCACCAGTAACAGATTGTACAGGAGCTAACGGGCCGTCGTCACCATCGGCGTCAATGCTAAGCAAGGTAACAACATCAGTCGGGTCGGCATCATTTGTAAACGTGAGCGTTACATTTGTAATAATTTCTTCTTCATTTGGTTGTTCTGGAGAGTCATCGTCGTCTGAACATGATACCATTACCGACAGGCACAATAGTGCGCTAAATAAAAATGTTGTGGTTTTCATAAATTTTGAATTTAAAGATTTGATTTTCATTGTTTTTAAGTTTAATTGTATTGTTTTCATATTCATTTATTTAATAATTAAATTTTAATTGTAAGGTTATATTTCTTCCAAGGTCATCAGCAAAATACCTAAGACGGTTTAAATAATTTCTATAGGATGCATTCAGGATATTATTAATTCCGAAGGCTATCACGACGTCTGATCTTTGCGTTACAGCAAAAAGGGCCTCTGTATAAAAGTGAAAAATATTGTAAGCAGGAGGCGGTGTACTAATATCTAATATCACAGATTCACCAGTAGTAGGATTCTCAATTTCAAAATTAAAATCAGGAAATTCATTTTGCTCAAACACCCACTCGTGTTCTAAACTTGCTTTAAAACCAAACCACTCAGGCTTAGAATAGTTTATCCTATTAGTGGTGGTAAATGCTGGCATATCAATGAGCGGCAAATTGCCAGAGTCATATCCCTTTATAATGGACGTTTTATTGAGCCAGTTAATTTGATTAGTGATATCATAACTCATTGTGAGATCTGCGCCAAATAGGGTGGCATTAGTTTGCTCGTATTCCCAAACAGGAAATGCTCCTCTATTGCTTTGAAGAACTCCAGTAGGTCTTAGATACATGTAGTCGTTGATTGAATTATAAAATGTTTCAAAGACAACATTGAAATCTACTTTATCATAACCATAGGTCATCGAGACACGATTAGAGATTTCAGAATCCAGTCTTAAATCACCCAGTTCTATTCGAGCTGCGGAATGGTGCAAGCCATCGCTGAACAATTCAGCTGGGTTAGGAGATCGGCTGGCTAAGCTATAATTTGCTAAAAGATAACTGTCGTCGTTCAATGTGTATTTAATTCCTGTGGCAGCAGAAAGGTTATGAAAATTAAATGTTGGGTTGGTAAGTAAATCTGACCCAAAATCCTCATCGTTCTTTGGAGGAACTACAAATTGAGGAAAGTCAACATCATAGCCACGTTCTTCCCAACGGGTTATTCTGTAAAATTTAAGCGCGTCAATTCGATTATAATCATAACGTAGTCCTGCATCAAACAATAGGTCATCACTTATGCGCCATTCTGATGTGATATAACTCCCAAAATCATATTTTTCATAATTAGGAATGAGTCGTCTTACACCTGTATTTGGTGCAAAATTATCTTGGTACCGCGTTAAAACTCCAAAGTTTATCTTTTTGTTTAAATTTGAGTCTAAATTTACATCTGCCAGTATGGTATGGGTTTGTAATGTTAAATCAAGAGCTGCAACGTCTCTAAGCTCACCACGTCTTATGTCAAACTCTAAGCGTCTATTATTTTGATAGTCATACTGCAGGCTCATCTTACCAAAATTCTTAAACCGTTTAAAATATTTGGCCTTTAATAAATGATGAGTGACCTCCTGTCTCGGGTTATCAATGTCATAGCTAAAATCCCTAATGATAGCAGGTTTCTTTAAAATGATAGCATTTATCAAATCGTAAACGTTACCAATGTGCGACGAACTCAGGATCCCGATCTCATTATTCAAATAACTGTAAAATAGCTCAAAACCACTTTCAAAACGTCTTTTTCCAGCACTTATAGAAATGCCTCGGGATTTCAATCCTGTATTGGTCAAGGAATAATCAGCAGCCTCAAAATCACCATTCTGTTTAAAACTAGCCTGTGCATTAGCAAACCATCCAGAAGCGTAATTTTTGTTCAGTTTAGATGAAATATGGTAACCTCTTCCATTGGTTTGTGCGCCAATAATAGTTTTCCCAAAGAGCGTATCTTTTAAAATTGATCGCAACGAATTTATAACAATGACACCACCAATGGCATCTCCGCCATAAGCTAATGCACCAGATCCTTTTATTACTGAAATTTGATCGGCAGCATTAATATCAATATTAGGCGCATGTTCAATGCCCCATTCTTGATCTTGCAATCTCACGTCATTATTCAAAATTAAAATTCTACTACTATGCATACCATTTATAATAGGTTTTACAATACTATTTCCCGTATTGATAGATGATACACCAGAAACTTGCTTCAACGCGTCACCAAGATTTAAGGCGCTGTATTTCTCTAATTCTTCGGTTTTTAAGACCGTTTCTTGAGCCGTAGCAGTTTCTTTTCTTAAACGTTGACCGGTTATTGCGATTTCATTTAACTCTTCAATATGATGTTCTATCAAGATGGATTTGAATGTATTATCTATTATTGTGTAGGTAACTGTTTTTGTTTCGCAGCCCACATGAGAGATTGTCAATGTCAAATCGCCTTGGCAGAGCTCTTCAATTTTAAAATTTCCATCAAGATCTGAGATTACATACGTATCTAGATTATGAATGTATATATTTGCGCCCACGATGGACGTGCCATCGTGAAAATCAGACAGTTTTCCAAGAAACTGAAACTCACAATCTTGAGCATTCGCGACTCCAAAAAGCGAAAAGGCAATGCTTAGTAAAAAATATTTCATTGAAATTTTTAACGTAAAAAAATAGGATCTATCTATGTTTACGTTAAATGGGGAGGACCTCTTAAATAGTGTGTAAGATGCTGATGACTTTTTAAGAATTTAGGAAGTGTGATATGGATTCTCTCAGAAATGCTCTTGTCAGCAATGGTAACAACTTTAATTTCGAAGTAAAATGTATTATTGAGTTTAAACTTATAGAAGTCACAATCTGCATTCGTTTCATGGAAATACGTTTGAACTTTTTCTAAACATACTTCATGTTCGTGATGATGACTTATGGCATGAGAAAATTTTACTACGGAGGGTAATATCAATATAAAAGCCAGCAAGAGAACTGCCAGACGCTTTGATATGTTATTAAAATCTTCTTTTACCATTAATCTATAAACTTTCCTAATCCAAATCGTCTCAACATCTTTTTTTCAAATTCCCAGAAAAATTTAAACTGGCCAAAAAGCCAACCAAACAATACCAAAAGGATTTGATAGAAAATTAGCCCAATGATAATGAATAAAACCCAGTATAGGATAGGATTTAAGTTTTCTTTAGTAATTCCTAAAAAAGCGATAAATGGTCGTCCTACAAACATCGAAGACGAACCTGTAATCGCAAAGACAATGAAAATACGAATCATTTCCCAACGTTGGTCTACAATCCATTTATGTTCTAATTTTTTAAAGAGGAATAGGGTGAACTTTATTAATGCAAAAAACAAAATTAAAGCTAACAGTATCGTGAATAGAATATTGTAAGAAGATGTTAAAGCTAGAGCGAGTCTAAAAGTGCTAAATCCGAGGCCCAAGAGACCCAATATTGGGAACATAAGTTGCCAATTTTCGTGAATCTCCCACTTGGTTTTAAAATCGTCTAACATAGCATAATTTTGCGATGCAAAGGTACTTTAAATTCTAGGAATAAACGTTGATAGTTTTTGATTATAGGTCAATTGAAAGTAGATGAAATAGTTATATAATTTATAATTTACATCATAGCCATAATCAATATTAGGTCTATAATCTATTTGCATCTCGTAAAGATTCGGGTCAAATCGATTCACCTGTAATACTCTAGAGTTCCAAGCTTGAACATAAATACTATTTCTTGCTTCCATATACGATTGAGAATAATAGCCTTCTGGTCTCGCCATCGAAATTAACCACGCATTAAATCCAGGTTCGATAATAATAATCTCATATTCGAGATCATCATTCGCAATTCTTACGATGTCGTCCTCTGGAATTTCAGTTTGTGAGGTATTGCTTGACACAGATTGGGATGCACCACAGCTGCACAATACTACAGCAATCATAAATTGGTATATGAAATTTTTCATGTTGTTTTTATTTAAAGTTACGAAAATCATTCCATAGCCCTTAGAGACTAGATGTTGATTATTCTTAAAAACAAAAATAGGCTAAACTACGTTTGACGAGAAGTACTAATGAGTGAACTGTAGATTTGGGTGAGTCAGTTTCATTTAAGGATTATAAAAAAAAGCCAAACACAGGTTTGGCTTCTTCAACATACTGTTTTAATTATTGTTATAGGTATTACTTCTTAATGATTGGCAAGTCTCCTAGAATAAAATTTATTTTCCGAAGTAATTATTATAAAGATTTATTTTCCGCCGAAAAGACCGCCTAATAAGCCACCAAGACCACCTTTTTTGCTTGCATTTCCCAATACCATTCCTGCAACATCATCAATAACGCTGCCGTCACCATCGGCATCAAGAATTTTCTCTAAGAAACTTTGTTCAGCATTAGAACTGTTTCCACCTAAGAGTCCGCCTAATAATCCGCCCAAATCATTTGAAGAGTTAACCTTTCTTTGTTGAGCCTGTTTTCCTAAATAGCCCATCAATAGAGGTGCTGCAATTTTGAGGATGTTTGAAACTGAGCTTGCATCGACGCCAGATTTTTCACCAATAATTTTTTCTACTCCTTGTTGCTTGTTTCCAAGAACATGACCCAAAATATCACTACCATCTTTTTTCACAGCATCATCAACACCACCACCAAACAAACCGCTTAGGTTGTCTAAAATACTACCATCGTGTTTTTTGCTAAGCGCTCCCATGAGTCCTTCAGCACCTTGTGATGTAGAAGCATTTCGTTCCATGGCTTTCATCAACACTGGTAATGCCATGGTAAGCACACTATTGGTTTTGCGTTCATCTGTGCCTGTAGATCCAGATACTCCACTTATTATTGTTTTACCGAGATCGCTGTTTAATAAATCTAAAATTCCTGACATAATTTATTGTAATAAGGTTTATAAGTTAGATCGTTAATTTACAAAAAAAAGCCCTAACACCGTTAGAGCTCCATTTATTTTGTTTTAGTCACATTTAAGGACAAACTACTTTAAAATACTGATAATTTGCTCTGCAAGCTCTGTTCCAATTCGATCCTGAGCTTCATTAGTTGCAGCGCCTGTATGAGGCGTTAATGACAATGCAGCATTCATTAATAGTTGTATTTCTGGTTGTGGTTCTTTTTCAAAAACATCAAGAGCCGCTCTAGACACTTTACCACTTTCAATTGCATTAACGAGTGCAATTTCATTAACAACACCGCCACGTGCAGCATTTGCTATGATTACGCCATCCTTCATTTGATTAAATTCAGCTTCATCAATCACGTAGTCTTTTTGAGCAGGTACGTGTAATGTTAAAAAATCTGCTTGCTTGAGAACATCTTCTTTCGAGATGATCTTAATTTCAAAACTTACGGTTTGACCATCAAAGAAATCTAGCTCTAAATTCGCTTTTTCTATAAACGGATCATAAGCAACAACTTTCATTCCTGCGCCAAGAGCTACTTTTGCTGTAGCTTGACCAATTCGTCCAAAACCTAATATACCCAGAGTTTTTCCTTTTAATTCAGTACCCTTTGCATATGCTTTTTTGAGACCTTTGAAATTTTTATCGCCTTCTAAGGGCATATCACGATTAGAATTGTGCAAATAACGCGCAAGTCCGTAAAAATGACCAAACACTAACTCTGCTACCGAGTGTGATGACGCAGCAGGTGTGTTTATAACATGAAGTCCTTTGCTACGAGCGTATTCCACATCTATATTATCCATACCAACACCGCCACGACCAATAATTTTCAAACTTTCACAGTTGTCTATAATATCCTTTCTTACCGTCGTTGCGCTTCGCACTAAAAGTACTGTAATATTATGCTCATTGATATAATTGACCAATTGCTCTTGTGCCACTGTCGTCGTCAACACCTCAAAACCTGCTTTTTCTAAAGCGTCTATTCCGCTTTGTGATACTCCGTCATTTGCTAATACTTTCATTTTCCTATCCCAGACCCTTTCCAATGGAAAGTGAACTCTTGCGGGTATTTAATTGTTAATAATTTTGTTATAATCTAACGTGGTAGTCTTTTTTTTAAGGAAGTCCCGATAACCTTCGGTAACGATAGGATCTAAGCCTTGCGCTCCAACTCGCTCATGACATCTACCAAAACACCTACACTTTCCAACGATAAAGCATTGTACATTGATGCTCTATAACCTCCAACGCTTCTATGGCCGTTAACGCCGTTGATGCCTGCTTCTTTAATCATAGTCTCAAATGTCTCCTTTAAATCGCCATTGTTCAAGGTAAACGTAGCATTCATGGTCGAACGATCTGCTTTTGCTGCGAAACCATCAAAAAGCGGATTCAAATCAATCTCAGAATAGATCAATTGTGCTTTTTTATCATTTTCTTTTTCAATCACTGAGATGCCTCCCAAATCTTTAAGCCATTCTAAAGTAAGCATCGACGTATAGACTGCAAATACAGGCGGTGTGTTGAACATGCTGCCTTTACTAATATGTGTAGCGTAATCCATCATGGCAGGAATTTGTCTTGAGACTTTTCCTAGTACCTCTTCTTTGACAACAACTAGGGTTGTTCCTGCGGGACCCATGTTTTTTTGAGCGCCAGCATAAATAATATCAAATTTTGAAAAATCAATTTGACGTGAAAAAATATCACTGCTCATATCACATATCATAGGCACTGGAGAGTTAGGGAACGCTTTCATTTGTGTGCCAAAAATAGTATTGTTCGAGGTGCAGTGAAAATAATCAAGATCTGCTGAAATCTTATAATCCTTTGGGATGTAATTAAAGTTAGCTTCTTTAGATGATGCCAACTCATCAACTTCGGCATAAATACGTGCCTCCTTGATAGCTTTATCACTCCACGTTCCTGTGTTTAGATATCCAGCGCGTTTTTCTAGCATATTTAACGCGACCATTAAAAACTGTAAACTAGCACCACCTTGGAGAAACAACGCTTTGTACCCCTTTCCTTCTAAGCCAAGTAACTCAAGTGATAATGCTCTGGCTTTCTCCATTACATCCACAAAAGGCTTGCTTCGGTGAGAGATTTCCAACAAGGATAATCCATTGTCAAAATTGATGATGGCCTCTGAAGCTTTTTGAAGAACGCTGCCTGGTAAAATACACGGACCAGCACTAAAATTATGTCTTTTCATGACGTTATATGATTATGTTTCCGAGCGATCGAAAACCATTTTTTTGAATTCTTCACAAAGGTGGTAAATTCTATAAAAAAACAGGTTAAGAATATGATAATTTATTAACAGATTGTCAACGAAAACGTAATAGTATCAACGTTATCTGCATAATCCCAAAGATTTGGTAATTGGGTATGTCCAAATTTAATATCGTTCTCGATTATTCCCTTAGAAACGACACATTGAATTTGAGAAGTTTTCTTTTGAAGCGAAGCTCTTAATGTGTCTAGGGAGTCATAATACTCATAAAAAACGGTCGCAATAGGCGAGGAGTAGCTTTCATCTTCCTTGATCATTAAAAAGCCGTTTTCAAGAATATCAAATTCGCTCATTAAATAGACTGCTTTGTTATAGTCGTAATTATTGGCGTATTTGTGTTGATGGATGATGGGATTCCAATCGTACATCCCTTTGAAGAAATTTTGAAAATCATAACCTTTTGGTACAAAAAGCTTAGAGACGTTTCTACAGCCTAAACCGTAGTATCTAAAAATATCTTCGGAAAGCGCCTTAAGCTCAGCCTCAGTTTCGCTTCCGTTTAGAATGGCGACTGAGTTTCGATTACGTCTTATGATGGAGGGCTTCCCTTTAAAATAATATTCAAAATAGCGTGCGGTGTTGTCGCTTCCTGTGGCTATAACGGCATCAAAATGGTCAAGCGTTTGCTCAGTGAACGTGATTCTGTTTTTAAATTCAGGTTCTATATGTTCCAAATATTTAGCTAAAAAAGGCAGTAGATGTTTATCGTTTGACGATTGCTTAACTAAGACCTTTTGACCCGAAATTAATACTGAAATAAAGTCGTGAAAGCCAACCAAAGGAATGTTTCCCGCCATGATGATAGCTATGGTTTTCAAATATTCTGATTTAAACTTATACTTTGAAGTCCATATCTTAATATTACTTTCAGTCAATTGATTAGACCATCCACTTAAAGCGAATACGATATTTTCTTTAGTGAACCATCCGTTATGTTCTTGTGCTATTTTGATTTGGTGTTTAAAGCCATCAAAGAATTCATCATTGAAGGCGACATCTTCGTTTCTCGCAAATCCTTCCGAAGAAAACTGTTTAAGAAAATGACCTAATTTTGCGAATGCGTTAATTCTTTGTTGTAAATCCATGTTGGGTTTGGTTATACGATGTTTTGGCTTTATTTTTGCAATCGTGTTTGTGGTGATTTTTATCATGTTTCACGTGCAAATTTAAGCAAACGAAAAAGAATTTAGCGAATTTAACAAGAGCGCATTTCACGATTATTAGATCTCTGTTTTTTCTTTTTCAACATCATAAAATATAGAATAAAAACGATTATGGCAATTATAATAACAGACGAATGCATTAACTGTGGTGCTTGTGAGCCCGAATGTCCAAACACCGCAATTTATGAAGGTGCAGATGATTGGAGGTACAATGAGGGCACGAGTTTAGAAGGAAAAGTTGTACTGCCTAATGGGAGTGCCGTAGATGCCGATGAAGCGCAGGAGCCGATAAGCGATGAGGTCTATTATATTGTTCCCGATAAATGTACCGAATGTCAAGGGTTTCATGAAGAGCCACAATGTGCTGCGGTTTGTCCCGTGGATTGTTGTGTGCCAGATGATCAACATGTAGAATCGGTGGAGACCTTATTGGGCAAACAAAAATTTATGCATCCTGATGGATAATGCGTCAGAACTAATTGGAAAATTTTAAAAAAATCCTAAGCCTGGTCGCTTAGGATTTTTTATTTTTTAAGCTAGCGCTATGTTAATAACAAGGGCTTGATTTTAAATTCTCTATCTAAGATATTATGATTTATTTCGCTCGTAACTTTCCCATTTTGCTACCTTTTAATAAACTTTATATAATTACCAGCATTGGTTAACAAGAAATAAACGCCAGCCGATAGTCGTGACACATCGACTTCATTATTATTTGCATTGATTTGGGATGTCATTATTTCAACACCTCTAAAATCAACTATTGAAATCGAACTGAATTCTTTTGCCGAAGTGTTGTTATCGATATAGATAAATTGATTGGCAGGATTTGGATACAACGAAATTCTTGATTTTGTAGCGACCTCATTTACACCAAGAACACTGTTAGCGCATGGCGTTTCGGTATTAGTGAGATCAAGCGGGTTTGAGGCGTTGTTACTTAATGAAATTCTATCGATCAAATGAAATTGTGACCGACCAGAAATTTCCATGGTGTAAACACCAGCCGTATCAAATTCTACAAATATTTGATGGGCATCGTTATCACTTGTTGAGGTTGCCCACGTCCAGTTTGTCGAGCCCGAAAGATAAACTTTAAACCAACCATCGCTACTTGATCCGTTTGGGTTTGGAGTTTTACCAATGCCTTTAGGATAAATACGATTGCCATTTTTCTCGCCGTAAAAGTCATCAGCATCAGGAAAACGCAACCAACTGTCGTTATGTTCAGTACTGTTTGAGCCAACCCCTATCTTACTGCGCCATTGAAATCGGTACCTGCCAGGTGTATTGATTTTTATTTTTGTAGTAATTAAGCCAGATCCTGGTGAGTTAAGGTTATTGCTACCGTCCCAAGATAGATATCCCGTTCCAGTATAATTAGCGAAAACTGTTTTCACATTCCAGTTTGTACTGGCAACAACTAAGTTTTCTGCTTCTATCGTAATACGGCCGTTAACATCTTCATAGGTGGCTTCTCCGCAATTGTCATTTTGCTCTGATGCAACATCATCAAACAGGATATGATTTACGGTAAGATCTTTTCGGGTTTTTTCTTCGGAAATTTTAGCATCTAGGATGTTTGTGCTTTTTTCGTCATTTTCAACAGTGCTGTAGGTTAAAGCATGCAGTGAAAGTAAGGTGCTTAAGAACACAACTGTCACTAGTAGGATTTTGATTTTCATAGTATTACATTTTGATTTGGGTGGATACAAAGTAATGAATGTTTTGTATTCGGTAGTCAAAACACTTGTTTTTTCGACGAACGGTAGTTGTTGGTTTTTAGTTTTTTCAGATTGAAATCAATAAGGGCACTGGAAAAACTTGTCAATTCAAAACTGCTCAATAGTTAGAGTTTCCGCGGTTATTATTCTGATGGTTTTTAATCCAATTAGTCTACTAATTAACTACATTTGCGTTCGAAAAAATAGATATGTTCTTGAACTATTCGGAACTGAAAAGATAAATAACAAGATTCTCTTTGATAGGGGAATGAAAAACAAATGTTTTAATGAAAGCTGGAATTGTAGGATTACCAAACGTAGGGAAATCAACCTTATTTAATTGTCTATCAAACGCAAAAGCACAAAGTGCGAATTTTCCATTTTGCACCATCGAACCAAATATTGGTGTTGTGAATGTGCCTGACCCAAGACTCCAAAAACTAGAATCTTTGGTCAATCCAGAACGTGTGATGCCTGCAACGGTTGAGATCGTTGACATTGCTGGACTTGTAAAAGGAGCAAGTAAAGGAGAAGGTTTAGGTAATCAGTTTTTAGGTAATATTCGTGAAACCGATGCCATTCTTCACGTATTACGATGTTTTGATGACGATAATATCATTCATGTTGATGGAAATGTGAACCCGATTCGCGATAAGGAAACCATTGATATGGAACTTCAGCTTAAAGACTTAGAAACGGTTGATAAAAAGCTGGACAAGGTGAAGCGTGCTGCCAAGACAGGCAATAAAGACGCTCAAAAAGAAGAATCTATATTGTTAAAACTAAAAGCCGGACTTGAAGCTGGAACATCGGTAAGGGCTTTAGAATTTAGTGATGAGGATTATGAAGAATTTGTCAAACCAGCACAATTGATTACAGCAAAACCTGTAATGTACGTGTGTAATGTGGATGAAGGTAGTGCCGTATCAGGAAATGCGTATGTTGAAAAAGTACGCGAATCGGTAAAAGATGAGAATGCTGAGGTTTTAGTATTAGCAGTAGGAACAGAAGCCGATATTAATGAGTTAGATGATTATGAAGAACGCCAAATGTTTCTTCAAGATGTCGGTTTGGAAGAACCAGGATCGGCAAAATTGATTCGTTCGGCTTATAAATTATTGAACCAACAAACCTATTTTACCGCTGGTGTTAAGGAGGTTAGAGCGTGGACGGTTAATGTTGGAGCTACTGGACCACAGGCGGCAGGCGTTATTCATACCGATTTTGAAAAAGGATTTATTCGTGCAGAGGTAATTGCCTATGATGATTATGTGTCTTTTGGCAGTGAAGCCAAAGTAAAGGAAGCAGGTAAAATGCGAGTGGAAGGAAAAAATTATGTAGTTAAAGATGGTGATGTGATGCATTTTCTTTTTAATGTTTAGTAGATTTGAGTAGTACAATAAATTAAACCAACCAATTTATATTTTAATATCATGAGAATTAAATTACTAGTTTTGATATTATCTACCGCAATTTCATCATATGCGCAAGATACTATCTATTTTAAGGATGGCTCAACTCAAACGGGCAAGGTCATTGAAATGAATAAGTCTGTATTAAAATTTACGGAAGAAGGCACTAAGAAAAAAAAGAGATATACCAATGATGATATTACTGGTGCAACAATTTTAAGCGAAGGTAATATGCTCAAATATTTTTACGATAAGGTACCGACAATTGGTACAGTTCTATTGACTACTGTCAGCTCTGGAAAGGCTAATTTGCACGTCACAGAAAGTTATATGTACGGGTCTTATGAGAAAACGGTGACTGCTGATACTTATAATTCCGGTGGAACAATTCGGTTATATTATGCAAAAAGGGATAGTGAGGACTCTTATTTTGATTTAAACTACGATGGTGCATTGGTAAATAAATTCAAAAATCGAGCGTCAAAGTATTTGAAAGATTGTCCGAAACTTGCTAAGCGAATTAAAAATAGGGAATTCGGCAAACTAGATGTCGAGGAGATTTTCGAGATTTACAATAACGATTGTAATTGATTGACCTAATTAACTATATTATTGCTTTGTATTCAAATAGTTACGCTTGATGTATACAAATCAATATCGAGGCAGAAAAGTCTTGGCTGCGAATCTAAAGTTGGGAAAGTTGGTAAAGTAGGCGTGGAAGGTAAAAACTATGTAGTGAAGGATGGCGATGTGATGCATTTCTTGTTTAATTTATAGACAAGCAACACGAATAAAGAACAAGTTATTAAATTGTAATTATTTTATGGTATTTGCAATCAAAACGCAATAAACAATCAAAAATTATAATTTTAAATAGAACTCATCTTGACGTTTTGTTTTTAACCGAAAATGAGATAAAATTTGGTGAGATGAAACTATTTTTGAAATTCATAGCATCGCTACGAGTGAAAAAATTGCTGAAATATGAGCGAATTTTAGCCATTTTTTAGGAAATAGAAAAAGTCAAGATGAGCTCATAATTAAGAAAATCCATGGGAAAGAAACTTTTGATTTTTATTGTCATTGCTATTGTAGCGTTCGTGGTATTGGTTTACATCTTTAAGTTTGTGCTTATTACGGCTTTAATAATTTCAGCAGTCATCGTAATTGCCCCATTACTTTATTTTGCGTTTTTAGCAGGTAAGTCACAAGATTGATATTATCTAAAAGAAAAGGTACTACCATCTTCATGATTGAACTGTTTAAGCTGAATGTCTTATCATGTTATGACTTCTTGTCAAGAATCATGTAAAATTCTCTTTAGCATTTTAACCTGCTGAAATCCAAATTCATGCCACTGATAAAAATTGAAACTCATATTCATGCAGATATTCAAACCTGTTTTGATGTATCTAGGGATATTGATTTGCATCAATCTTCAATGCAGCATTCTAATGAAAAAGCCATTGCAGGAAAAACATCCGGATTAATTGGGTTAGGAGAGTGGGTTACTTGGGAGGCCAAGCACTTTTGTGTAAAGCAACAACTTACCTCAAAAGTAACACAGTACGATCGACCTTTTTATTTTGTGGATGACATGGTGTCTGGAGCATTCAAATCGTTCAAACATGAGCACATATTTACTTCCGAAGAAAAAAATAGAACACTCATGATTGATCGGTTTAATTTTCAATCGCCCTTTGGAATCTTAGGAAAAATAGCCAACATATTGTTTCTAAAACAATACATGAGGAGGCTCCTGATGACTCGAAATTTGGAATTGAAGAATGCAGCAGAACAAAACCTCCAATATTCAAAACGTATAGGATAATCTTAAGCCGTCATATCGTTCACCAATTGGTGTAAATCCAGTCGTGGTTGAAAATCCTACTTGGGTATCACTAGAACGTTTTTTATGTAATTCTGGAATAAAATATCCAGCCAAAGCACCCATTGTATATCCTAAAATTACATCAGTCAAAAAATGCTGTCCTGCTTCCATTCGATAATAACCAACGGCGGCAGGTAGCAGAGCAGCCCCTGTCCATACATAGGGAACCGCCTTAGAATCTGGATTAAAATCTTGAAAGACCTTAGCGGCAAAAAAAGAAGCGGTACTTGTTGCAGCAACGTGACCCGAATAAAACGATCTGGTGGCCGAGGTGCCCAACCTACGGTCTAAAGATGCCTTCGTGCCATAAGCGTAAGGTCTGGCTCTATTGGTCAAACCTGCTGTAATGGTGAACAATGTTGAGGTCGTTGCCAAGCTTTCAATGTAAATCCCAAACAATTGTCCGGCATGGTCATTAGCATTTTTATCAAATAATAGGGCAAAGGGTGCAGCAAAAGATATTGCAAAAGGAATATCACTCATTTTACTGGCATTCTCAGAATATTTTCCAGCAACCCAACGATCAATACCATTAATATCATCTATGTTGTCACGAAATTTCTCCAAGTCGGCCTCTGTGAATGGATCTTTATTTTGTATAATTAAAAATCCACCAGCAGTTCCAGCAAGAGCAGCTCCAGTCCAAATGCCGTCACGAGTCCAATTCCATTCGTAAGGGGAAACGCTTTTTTGTTGGGCGTAAGTTGAACACAATGTCAATACTAATACTACTAAGCAGGTCATCTGTTTCATGTCAAATTTTTGTGCAAAGATAGTTGTGAATTCAATATGTATTACTCCAAATAAGAGATTATTTAACATTTTTAAATTCTTATAGGTTTTAATTGAGGTTTCTCAACAATAACCGTATATGATTGTTAATTACTTTGTGCCATCTCTATTTCCTTTTTGAAGTCGTTATGCTATATTAGCAATCCATCTAATATTTTCTCTCATTTATGTCTCAAGAAACCAAATATACCGAAGATAACATACGCTCGCTCGATTGGAAAGAACATATTAGAATGCGACCTGGTATGTACATTGGTAAATTGGGTGATGGTTCGTCTCCAGATGATGGCATCTATATTCTACTAAAGGAGGTTTTAGATAATTCTATTGACGAATACGTCATGGGAGCGGGTAAGACCATTGAAATTTCCATTCACGGCACTAAGGTGATCGTGAGAGACTACGGCAGAGGTATTCCATTGGGAAAAGTTGTTGATGTGGTCTCGAAAATGAATACGGGAGGAAAATACGACTCACGTGCGTTTAAGAAATCGGTTGGCTTAAATGGTGTTGGAACAAAAGCCGTGAACGCGCTCTCCAATTATTTTAGGGTCGAATCAACACGTGATGGCAAATCAGCTTCTGCAGAATTTGAGCAAGGTAACCTCATGCAGCAGGATCTGTTAGATGATACCTCAAGGCGAAAGGGTACCAAAGTGACCTTTGTACCTGATGATACGATCTTCAAAAACTACAAATATCGTAACGAGTATGTCGCCAAAATGCTTAAGAATTATGTGTATCTCAATCCTGGACTAACCATCGTTTTTAACGGCGAAAAGTTTTATAGTGAAAACGGACTGAAAGATCTGTTATCAGATAATATCGCAGAATCTGATCGCTTATACAAAATTATTCATATAAAAGGTGATGATATTGAAGTCGCCCTTACCCATAGCAAAACCCAGTACAGCGAAGCTTATCATAGTTTTGTTAACGGACAAAATACAACGCAAGGCGGAACCCATCTAGCAGCGTTTCGCGAAGCATTGGTAAAAACAATTCGTGAGTTTTACGGCAAGAATTACGAGGCATCAGATATTAGGAAATCGGTCGTGTCGGCAATTTCTATCAAGGTCATGGAACCTGTTTTTGAGAGTCAAACGAAAACAAAATTGGGATCAACCGATATGGGAGGCGAATTGCCAACGGTGAGAACCCATATTAACGATTTTCTTAAACGATATCTGGATAATTATTTACATAAAAATCCCGAAACTGCCGAAAAGATTCAACGTAAGATCCTTCAGGCAGAACGCGAGCGTAAAGAACTTTCGGGCATTAGAAAACTGGCAAAAGATAGAGCTAAAAAAGCCAACCTTCATAATAAAAAGCTAAGAGATTGTCGTGTCCATTTTGGCGATACCAAAAATGAAAGAAATTTAGAATCGACCTTGTTTATCACAGAGGGAGATTCGGCATCGGGAAGTATCACGAAATCTAGGGATGTAAATACACAGGCCGTTTTCAGCTTAAAAGGAAAACCGCTCAATAGCTATAGTTTGAGTAAGAAGATTGTATACGAAAATGAAGAATTTAATCTGCTTCAAGCAGCACTCAATATAGAGGAATCGTTAGAAGATTTGCGCTATAACAATATTGTGATCGCTACAGATGCCGATGTTGATGGGATGCACATCAGGTTATTGCTCATTACGTTTTTCTTGCAGTTCTTTCCAGAGGTCATAAGGGAAGGCCATCTTTATATTTTACAAACGCCTTTATTTAGGGTAAGAAATAAAAAACAAACGATTTATTGTTATTCCGAAGAAGAACGACGCGACGCCATTGATAAATTAAAACCAAAGCCTGAGATCACACGATTTAAAGGTTTGGGTGAAATTTCTCCAGATGAGTTTGTTCATTTTATTGGAGAAGATATTCGTCTGGATCCTGTCATGTTGGATAAAGACATGTCGATTGAAGAACTGCTATCCTTCTACATGGGGAAAAACACCCCAACGCGTCAGGAGTTTATTATCGATAATCTGAAAGTAGAATTAGATATTGTTGAAGAAGGGACGAGCGTATGAGAACAAATAATGCCAAGGTGAAAAACACCATTATATCGGTCTATTTTATTCTTATCGTCATATCGATTACCTTCTTGATTGTGTTTAAAATTATGTCTAATGAATCGGCAGGCGCTTGGTTGCTCATGGCAGGTCTGGCGGTGTTTTTTGTTCTGCTATTGGTACTCATGCATCATGTGTCTAAATTTTTTGAGTATGATAGTGATGGTATGAAAGTCGTCGTGGCGAATAGGGGCTTATTATTTGCCGATAAATTCAATTACCGAGAACACCTTATTGAATTTGAGAAGCACCAATTGTATGCCTACAAATTCCGAAATATTATATTTTATAAAACCTTGACCTTTTATTTAAAAAATAGTCGCGGTAAAAAGTATAAGGAAACTTTTAATATTACTTTAGTAACCATTAAGAAACGACGCTACATGAGACAATCCTTAAGCAAGATGGTCAAAGCAAATATAAAAAGCAGTACAGATTAATGAGTGAAGAACCTATTGACAATTTAGAAAACCGAGATGAACCACAAGAGAGCATCACTAGAGTAACAGGGATGTTTAAAGATTGGTTTTTGGATTATGCCTCTTATGTGATTTTAGAGCGTGCCGTACCTGCTATTGAGGACGGCTTCAAACCAGTGCAGCGACGCATCATGCATTCCATGAAGGATTTAGACGATGGTCGTTATAATAAAGTAGCCAACATTGTTGGTCACACGATGCAGTACCATCCGCATGGAGACGCTAGTATTGCTGATGCTATGGTTCAAATTGGGCAGAAAGACCTATTGATCGATACCCAAGGAAACTGGGGAAATATATTGACAGGCGATAGCGCAGCGGCATCACGTTATATTGAGGCTCGCATCTCGAAATTTGGGCTGGATGTGGTCTATAATCCGAAAATCACCCAATGGCAAGCCAGTTATGATGGTAGGCGGAAGGAGCCAGTATATTTGCCAGTGATGTTTCCGCTTTTATTGGCGCAAGGCGGTGAAGGTATTGCAGTTGGTCTCTCTACTAAAATTTTACCGCATAACTTCATTGAGCTTATTGATGCTTCAATAAAACATTTACAAGGTAAGCGCTTTACGATCTTTCCCGATTTTCCAACGGCTGGAATAGCCGACGTATCTGGCTATAATGACGGTTTGCGTGGCGGAAAAGTGCGTGTACGTGCCAAAATTTCACAATTGGATAAAAACACGCTGGTCATTACTGAAATTCCCTTCGGAACAAATACCTCTTCATTAATTGATTCAATTCTAAAAGCAAACGATAAAGGAAAAATCAAGATAAAAAAAATAGAAGACAATACAGCTGCCGATGTTGAAATACTAGTGCATTTACCTGGCGGCATTTCCCCAGAAAAAACCATCGACGCCTTATATGCCTTTACCAACTGCGAGAGCTCAATCTCACCTTTAGGCTGCGTTATTGAAGATAATAAACCACTTTTTGTTGGCGTCACCGAAATGTTACGACGCTCAACCGAACATACCGTTGAGTTGCTGAAAAGTGAATTGGAAATCAAACTGGGCGAATATGAAGAGCAATGGCACTTCGCTTCTTTGGAACGTATTTTTATCGAAAACAGAGTCTATCGTGATATTGAAGAAGAAGAAACTTGGGAAGGTGTGATTGATGCCATAGATCGCGGACTCCAACCACACATCAAGCATTTAAAACGCGCTGTTACTGTAGATGATATTACTCGTTTGACTGAAATACGAATCAAACGAATTTCTAAGTTCGATATTGATAAAGCCCAACAAAAAATTGATGCTTTAGAAGATCAAATTGCCGAGGTGAAGTATCATTTGGCCAATCTCATTGAGTATGCAATTGCTTATTTTCAGCGACTTAAAAAGGAATATGGTACAGGTCGAGAGCGTAAAACTGAAATCAGAATTTTTGAAGATGTCGATGCGGCCAAAGTCATTATTAGAAACACAAAACTATACGTCAATCGCGCCGAAGGATTTATTGGCACGTCATTAAAAAGGGATGAGTATGTTTGTGATTGTAGCGATATTGATGATATCATCGTGTTTACCAATGAAGGCAAAATGATGGTCACGAAAGTCGACAGCAAAACGTTTATTGGCAAAGATATTATTCACGTTGCAGTCTTTAAGAAAAAGGACAAGCGTACCATTTATAATATGGTGTATCGTGATGGTACAAAAGGAGCAACTTATGTCAAGCGTTTTGCGGTAACCTCAATGACCAGAGATCGCGAATACGATTTGACCAATGGCGCAAAAGGATCTAAACTATGGTATTTTTCGGCCAATCCAAATGGTGAAGCTGAGGTCATTACCATTTTTCTTCGTCAAGTGGGAAGTATCAAAAAACTTAAATGGGATCTCGATTTTGCCGAAGTCCTAATCAAAGGCCGCACCTCAAAAGGAAATCGGGTCACCAAACATGCCATAAAGAAAATAGAGCTCAAAGAAAAAGGCGTTTCAACCCTTAAGCCACGCAAAATATGGTTTGACGATACCGTTCAACGACTCAATGTGGACGAACGTGGCGAATTAATTGGTGAATTTCGGGGTGAAGACCGATTATTGATCATCAAGCAATCGGGAACGGTTAAAACGATTTTACCAGAAATCACTGCGCATTTTGACGATGATATAATCGTTCTAGAAAAGTGGGTGCCTAAAAAACCTATTTCGGTGGTGTATTACAATGGCGAAAGAGCGTTGTATTACGTCAAGCGGTTCTTGATCGAAAACGAAGGTCGCGAAGAATCGTTTATAACTGAGCATCCCAACTCTCAAGTTGAAATTGTATCGACCGATTGGAAGCCGATGGCCGAAATTGAATTTAAAAAAGAACGCGGCAAGGAGCGTAAAGACAATGAAAAGATCAACCTTGAAGAATTTATTGCGGTTAAAGGATTAAGTGCTATTGGTAATCAACTAACTAAGGAAAAAGTCAACCAAGTTAATTTATTGGATTCCTTACCATACGATGCGCCAGAAGATCTTCCTGCCGAAGAGATTGAAGTAGTTGACGAGACGGTGGAACCTACGGAAGGGAATGCCGCTTCTCAAGATTCAACTTCAGAGGTAAAGAAAACGGATGACGATGATGATGATTTAAATGGAGAAGGGCAGACGACGTTGTTTTGACAGGAGTTGTACCCAATTAAAACCGAACTCAAATCTGAATGTATAGTGTCGAGGAAATAAGAGAAAACTACAAAGGATTTTCCGATTCAAAAATTGAGAATATTGCCCGAAATGAATCAAAAGGTTTAAGAAAAGAAATACTCGGAGTTTTAAAAGCGGAAATTGAAAAACGGAATTTAGACGCAAGACTTATTACTTGGGTTGAGGCAGAAACCAATACTCTGACGGATTATGAAAAGCAATCTCTTACAAGAAAAATTGAAAATCTGAATTGCCCAAAATGTGGACAAAAAAGAAGTAAGTTAATCGGACAAGAATTCAATACAATTATTTCTGTAATTCTTTGGTGTAACGATATAACTCAAAACAGAATTCTTTGCTATTATTGTGGGAGAAATAAAAAATTCAAATCTTATCTGATTACTGGATTTGCTGGTTGGTGGTCGAGACGCGGAATATTATTGACACCTTACACTTTGATAAAAGACACAATAAACATCTTTTATAAAAAGAAAATAAATGACAGGATAATCGCAGAATTCATTGAACAAAATAATGGAATGTGTAGATTACACGGAACAGACGATGAAAACTTATATAATTTAATTTCGTGGCATAATAATGATTACGAAATTCAAGAAACGGATGAAGAATCAGAAACTGAAAAATAATTGGGTACAACAATGCATATAGCCCATAGCTAATTAGTTGCTTGGTCAAAGTAAAGGCATATTTGGAAAGTAGCCAAATTTTTAAATTTACTGGGTTTTTATTTGTTAATTTAGTAGCAGTGGTCCTTCGGTGGACGATTTCTAATAAAAATAAATAGTAAAATTTAAAAATCTGGCTTGTGCTCAACCGAATGATAACAGCTAATTTACACGCTACGAGCCATATACAGAGACGTTTCCAGTATTACAAAAAAATTGCATAAATTATATTTTGTACATATATTTGTACCTTATTAAATACAATATTATGCAAATAACAACTGTATCTGATTTTAGAAAAGATATTAAAACATACTTGGACAGAGTTGTAAAGAACTTTGAGACTTTAATCATAAATCGTGGAAAAGACTCTGGAATTGTAGTTATGTCTTTGCAGGAATACAATTCGCTAATGGCTACAAATCATGAGTTATCTTCTCGAAAAAATGAATTACGTTTGGATTCTGCAATCGAAAAGCTAAAAAACGGAATGACTATGAATAAAGATCTTATCGAAGACTAAGATGAAATACATATTCGTTGACGAATCTTGGGAAGATTATTTATACTGGCAAAAAACCGACAAGAAAAAGCTAAAGAAAATAAATGAACTTCTGAAAGACATTTCTCGAAACCCTTTTGATGGAATTGGAAAACCTGAACCTCTAAAACACAAATACGCTGGATTTTGGTCAAGACGAATTGATAGTGAACATCGATTGATTTATAAATATAAAGAAGGAGAAATTTTAATTGCAAAATGTAGGTTTCATTACGACTGAAAAAAGTACGGCTGGCAACAACGTATATATCTCATAGCTAATTAGTTGCTTGGTCAAAGTAAAAGCACTTTTGCGAAGTCGCCAAATTTTTAAATTTGGCTTTTAATAAAATAAAATAAAGATAAAAAGTAAAATTTAAAAATTCGGCTCGTGTTTCATCCGAATGGTAGTCGCCTTTTTTCCGCCCTACTATTTTTATATAAAACCGTCAGCCATAAGTAAGTAAGGCACGTGTTAAAATAAAAAGTTTTACACGTATTAAAAAATTATTTTATAGCTTTGTTAAAAGAAACTCATAACCAAATTATTATGAACACAAAGTTGACGTTGACAATCGAAAGAGAGATAATTGAAAGAGCAAAAAACTATGCGAAAGGAAAAAATCGTAGTTTGTCTGATATTATTGAAAACTATTTAAAAATACTTACTAAAGAAGATCGGAATAATAAGAGAAAAAAACTTAATCCAGCAGTTGAAGCATTAAAAGGTCCTTTTAAAATGCCTAAGGATATGGATTACGAAAAAGAGCTTAAAAATAGATTAGAAAATAAATACTTATAAATGGATAAAGTTCTAATCGATACAGATGTTCTTCTAGATTTCTTTTTTGACAGAAAACCATTTGCGGATTACTCTGCAGGAGTTCTAAATCTATGTGCAGAAAAGGAAATCAAAGGATATACAACTCCAGTGATAATTTCAAATGTTTATTATTTGCTGAGAAAAACAGCAAAACACATTATTATTGTGGAGAAATTAAAACTACTTCTAAATATAATTGACATTGTTAAAATGGATAAAAATGCTGTCCTAAATGCTTTAAGCTCTGAATTTAAAGATTTTGAAGATGCTTTACAGAATTTCTCGGCAATAGAAAGCGGACAAGTAAAAATCATTCTTACAAGAAATCTAAAGGATTTTAAAAAAAGTGAATTAGCAATTTTGACACCAGAAACGTATTTGAAAGGAAAAGCCAGTGGCTAAGACGTGTATAGTTAATCGCTGTTTCTGTGTGTACTCGGAAACTCCTACGGAATTTTATTTGGTTTGTTTTCTTTTGTTAACTTAGTTCCAGCCAACGCAACTAAACATAAACGAACACGTTGTGTGTCACTACGAAAAAAATCTAATGAAAAAAAATCTAATTTTATTAATAATTATTCTCTGTTGTGGTACGACCAATGCCCAGTTAGAAATGAAATTAAACCCTTATATAAAAGGAACTATAATATTAAAAAACGATAGTATAAAAATGGTTTTATACAATCTGAGAGCTCAGCTTTTTGTGACCGATTTAGGGAAGACAAAGAGAAAAAAGGGAAAGAGAAAATTGATTATAAAGAAATAAAAAAATAGCTTTATCAAAAGATACTCTTGAAGAAAGAGAATTTTATTAAAAAAACTGATGCCAACAAATTTTTAAAATTTGTTGAATTATTACATTTATCAAAATATGATGTTTATGTAAATTCAAGTAATATTTTAAGTTTATTCTATAAAGATGTCGACAGAATTTATAAAAGTCAGCTCGAGACTCATCCAGATGGTTAATGCCATTATCCCTCGCATTGTTCGTAAACAGAAACGTTGTGCAACAGGTAAAAAAAATCATATATGAAAAAGAAAATAGGTGAAGTTATTTTGCAAATTATACCTGTTATGATTGGCGTTTATTTAGGTTTTGTTGTTTCGAATTGGTCGGAAACGAACAAAACAGCATCCCAAACTGAATTGTTACGAAATAATATTATCGCTGAAATCAAATCAAATAAATCAAAAATAGACGAAGTATTAGAATATCACACCATGATAAGGGATAGCTCTCGATTTTATAAAAATATCCCCAACATAGAAAAGATGCCTTCATTTTTTAAGGGAACTCGAACGATTACTTTGACCAATAGTGCTTTCGACACTGGAATTCAAACGGGCTTGATTAATAATTTAAAGTTTGAAGAAATTCAAGCTATTAATAATGTTTACACAATGCAGTCTGCATATAAAGACTTCAACAAATTAATATTATCAGGTTTAATAACTATTGATTTTCAGGAAAATGAAATAGGAATTAGGAAATTTTATGGGTACTTGGCTGTTTCAATGACAGATGTTGTCATCCAAGAAAATAACTTGATGAGGCATTACGATAAATTATTAGAAAAAATAGAAAAGTAACAAAGGCAGTTGCCAACACTGTATATAATTTATTTCTAGTTCTCGCCCAATTACGCAAATCCTCGCGGATTCCCTCAGGATCGTTTTCTTTTGTTAACTTAGTTCCTAAACAACGCAACACATCATAACACGAACACGTTCGCAATAATTATGACAAAAATGGCTAAAAGTTTAATTTTTATAATTTCAATGTTGATTTTCAATATAGGATTTGCTCAAAATTCAACTAAAAAGAATGAAACAAAAGATTATTTTAATACTAGAAACATAAAAACTATTCATAAGCTAGGAAGTTATCAAATTAAAATAAATAAAAGCAAAATTTATTTTAACAAAATTCACGGAAATATATCTAGCCCATTAAAATATAGTAATCTATACACAGAATTTGATTTTAATAATACTTATGAAATAAAAGACAGCTTAAGTAACACGTATTACTTTAAATTTGGATGGGTGTCTTTTAAAGAAAATGAAACTATGTTTTCAAATATAAATTGGATTGACGACAATAGACCAAAGGAAATAGATGGTTTTTCTGATTTTGAATTTAGCGTGGTCAATATTGATTATATCCAGTTTGGAAATATTTCATTATGTACAATAGGAGATAGCCAAACTTGGTGGTCAAATGCACAAAATTTGAGAAAATTCATTAATCAATCATATCCAAACTTAATTTTTATTGGTTCGAATACTGATGTTTTTGGATACGGACACGAAGGAGAAGGAGGAAACAGCACTTACCAGTTGATTAAAAGAATTAATAGAATACCCAAAGCAGATTATTATACTTTATTAATAGGAACAAATGATTGGAAAAATGATATCGAAACTACGTTTATAAATATAGTAGAAGTGACCGAATCGTTAACAAAAATTAATTCAAATGCGAAAATATTATACTTAACACCAATTCCAACTGAAAATGAAGAAAGAGACTCTTTTAACACAAATTTAAAAGATAAATTAGTGTTTAATTTTAAAGAAAATAAAAATGTTGTCGTGATAGATTTGGGAAATGAGATGAGAAAAAATGACAACTGGAAATCAGATTATTTAAGTTATGATGGTCTTCATCAAAGCATTCAAGGAGTTCAATTGATGGGCAAATTAATAGCAATGAACCTAAAAACTATTTCTAACAACGTGTATGATTAATTTTTACAGCTAGCTAAGACGACGATCTTTGTGTGCATTTTACTATATTACATCGTAGAGAATTAATCTTGTAATTTTACGCAACTAACCATACTGCATACGTTGACAGAAACCGCAAGAAAAATTGTTTAAACAACAGATCAAAACCCATGAAGAAAATTTTAATTTTACTAATCATTGTACTTAATATTGGCTGTTCAAGTGATTCAATAATTGAAGAAAATACTGAATTAATCGAAAATCCAAATAAAATAGATTTAAAAGTAAATGGATTGAGTACAACTGAAAATATTTTGGAAATTAGTTCGTACTTTAGTTGTGATAGGGATTTGAATGTTGCAGTAACCTCTGAAAAAGATAATGTAACAGGAGATCTTTTAGTTATTAACCTCACTAAAGATGGAGAGTTAAAATCTATTTATTTTGCTGATAAGAGCGGAAATTTTCGTCAAGATTATTATTCGCCCGATTTCATTCCAGCTTCAACAATAACAATTTCTGAATTTGAATTTATAGCTAATACAAAACTTAAATTTAAGTTTTCGGGGCAGGTTATTAAAAACAAAAATAACTTTTTGGAGCCAAATGAAACAATTACAATTGAGGGAACTGTTGAAATCAATAAATTTATAAACAATCAATGTAATACTTTTGTAAACTATATGACTTTAAATGATGACATAGAATTATCTAATATAAGTAGAATAAATCAAAATGATCAGCAAAACACAATAGTTTGTTATGAGGGAACATCATTGAATGGCTATAATATTGTAATTAAAAATCTTAGTCAAAATTTAATGGAAATGCCATTAGGGACTTATTCATTTTTTAATAATTCGATAACTGAAAAAATAGAGTTCAGAAAATATATAGGCATGCCAAAATCGTTTTCAACAACATTCTTAATACCAACTGATTGGATTTTATATGAGACACAAGGCAATTTTACTATTATGGAAAGAACTACAATTAATGGTTTTCAAGTTGTAAAACTAAAATTAAATTTTTCGGCAGCGCAAAATGGAACGGTGGAATACATATTCACTAACTCAGATTTTATAACAGCCTATTAAAACGACTATCTGCAAACACGTTTTATTTAAACCATTTGGTACAAAGGTTCAAGAATTAAAAGCGAATTAATCGCACAAGAAATTGGTGCAGAGATCAGTGATGTTTTCAATATGTTCTGTACCGATTTTAATTTGATTCCATAAATGGCAATAAAATGAAATTTTGACTGAAGTATGAAAATGAAAATCTTCTTTTTTAGATGTATTCATATAACAACAATATAGTTCCACATAAAAACCATTGCACGTTTAGAACCAACAAAATCAAAAAATAAAAAGCCCGAACAATACGTTCGGGCTCTTTTTTATACTGAACTCATCTTGACTTTTTGTTTTTAACCGAAAATGAGATAAAATTTGGTCAGATAAAACTATTTTTGAAAATCATAGCATCGCTACGAGTGAAAAAAGTTCATTGATTAATTCAACTTAATCTATAATCTCAACCAATTCTACAATAAAAGTAAGATCTGTATTTGGAGGGATACCTCTATTGCCTCGTTCGCCATAAGCTAAGTGTGAGGGCACATAGAAAAAGGCTTTGTCACCAACTTTAAGCGACGCTAAGGCTTCTTTAAAACCCTGAATCATTCGAGCGTCTGGACTTACTAACATTGGGGTTGGCCCATAAGCGTTTGCATCCATACGCTGCTGATTGAACATACCGTATTTTTCTGCAATTTCAACACGATCACTATCAAATAAACGACCATCTAAAAAATAACCTTCGTAGTACACTTTAATGGAGTCTCCTACTTTTGGTTTAGGTCCTGTCCCGTCAGTAATGACGTATTTTTTAAGTCCAGATGGCAAGGCTTTCGCCTTTGTAGTATAGTCATCTAACTTTGGTTTTGTTTCAGCAGTACCTTGAGCGGTTTTTTCTTCTCTAACTAATTTTTCTTCTTCTGCTTTTACACGTGCTTTCTCCTTTTCAAGTTCAAAATCGGCTTCTACCTTTGGAAGACCTTCTTCAAATACCTTAGGCGCATTAAATGATTTAGCATCAGATCCTTTACGTATGATTTTTACATTTTTAATAACAACATCTTCAACAGGTTTGTTGCCTTGACCGACTTCTACGTTCGAAATAGAATCTTGTACCTCGACGCCTTGAACCAGCTCACCAAAGACTGAATGGCAACTTACACCGCGTTGTTCACAAGGTTTCATGTTTCCGTCGCTATCAAAAGCATTGAGGCTAGGGTAGGGAACTTCAGTAATAAAAAATTGGCTACCATTAGTATTGATCCCACCAGCATTTGCCATAGAAAGCATGCCACCTTCATCGTGATTGAGGCTTGCATCAAAATCTGCCGTAAATTTATATCCAGGACTTCCGCCGCCAGTGGCAGTGTGGTCGCCGCCTTGAATCATAAATTTGTCCATAACTCTATGAAAGGTTAAGCTATCATAAAAAGGCTTTCCTTTAAATTCTTCACTCATCATTGGGTGGTTTCCTTCGGCTAAAGCCACAAAATTGGCGACGGTTACTGGTACTTTATCGTAAAATAATGTAGCAAGCATCGTACCTTTGCTTGTATTAATTTCAGCATAAAGTCCGTCCTCAAGATCAGGATATTCTTCTTTACATGATGTTACTGAGATCAGTAAGCATAGCATTAAAATGTGGAGTGTTCTACTCATCAAGTTCATAATAATTAATTTTTATTTATTGTTTTGGTTTAATGTTATTTACGGTCACCTTGACCATGAGTGGGATGTTGGTTCTAATTTTATTTTTATCGCCATAATAACCATATGCTTTTTGTGACGGAAAAAGAAAGGTGGCAGATTCGTTAGGTTTCATTAATTTGAGACCTTCCCGCAAACCAGAGAATAATTCTTCCTGATCCATGGCGTAATTTTGATTGCCTAATTCTTGTTGGGTATAAATGGTGTTCCCATTAAGATCCTTGATATTGTAATCAAAATTGACTAAGTCGCCAAAACTAGGCGTTATAGTATCTTGCTCTACTTTCACATCGTAATAATACCAAAATCCGTTTGCTGATGCTTTGTAATCCCTTTCAGGATTTTGAGCCATAATAGCTTCGATACGCAGTTGTTCGCGTTCATTTAGTTTTTTATTTCGTTCTGCGGAAATTTTAATAAAAGAGCCCGATTGTACTTGCTCAGGTTGTCTAGCTTCTGGCGTTTTGCACCCAGCAAAGAGTAGGAGTAGGATCGCTAATCTAAAGATATATGTCATTTGGCTTTGAGGTCTTTTTTGTACTGAGGCAATATACTAATAAATTTCTCAATGGTCTGGTTAAGGTTTAGGTCACTTTTTCCACCAGCAGCATTGGTATGGCCACCTCCCTGAAAATGAGATCGAGATACGGCATTTACCGAAAAATCACCTTTACTACGTAATGAAATCTTGATGATATTATCTTGATGGCTCTCAATAAAGATGGCCGCAAAAATAATATCTTTTAAGGATAACGCATAATTAACGAAACCTTCGGTATCACCTTTTTTAAAGTTAAACGTATTTAGTTCTTCTTGGGATAAAGTGATGTAGGCTGTACGATATTCGGGAACAACCTTTAGATTAGTCAATGCCTTACCCAATAGTTGCATGCGCTCATAACTATTCGTGTCTAGAATGTTGTTATGAATTTGAGAATTATCGGCACCCTTTTCAATTAATTGTCCCACAATAGCGTGTGTTTTGCTTGTTGTCGAAGAAAATCGGAATGATCCAGTATCGGTCATAATCCCTGTATACAAACAGGTCGCCATTTCAGAATCTAGATCATCTAAATCGCCTAGCTTCTCAATAAAATTAAATACCATTTCGCAGGTGGAAGACATGGTCACGTCAGAGTACATGAAGGTCGCATAATCATCAGGTTGCTGGTGGTGATCGATCATGATCTTTATGGCTTTGGAAGCTGTGACGGCCTCTTCCATTGTACCTATGCGTCCTAAAGCGTTGAAATCTAGAGTAAAAATAAGATCGGCCGCGTTTAGTTTGTCGTCACAATACTCCTTTTGATACTCATATTTCAGTATAGAATCTTCACCTGGCATCCACTTTAGAAAATCGGGATACTCATTTGGCGCAATTATAACGGCTTCATGATTGTGTTTTTTCAGGTAATGATAGAGGCCTAACGTAGAGCCGATCGCGTCACCATCTGGGTTTTTATGAGGGATTATTACAATTGCTTTTGGTGAATGTAAAAGCGATTTAATGTGGGTAATGTCGTCTTGAGTCATAGGCCGCAAAGATACAATTTTTAAATAATGGATTGTATTGAAGTCTTAAAGAAATGTGTTACTTTTGCAGCAAAATTAAAACAAAAAAATGGCAACAAATAGAACATTTACAATGCTTAAACCAGATTCTATTGAAAAAGGGAATATTGGTGCAATTTTAGAAAAAATCACAGCTTCAGGATTTAGAATCGTAGCGATGAAATTAACGCACATGACGACTCAAGACGCTCAAGCGTTTTACGAAGTACATAGCGAACGCCCTTTTTACGGTGAGTTGGTAGACTACATGACAAGAGGACCAATCGTTGCAGCGATCCTAGAAAAAGATAACGCCGTTGAAGATTTTAGAACCTTGATTGGCGCTACAAATCCTGCCGAAGCTGCCGAAGGCACGATTAGAAAACTATATGCAGATTCTATTGGAGAAAATGCAGTTCATGGAAGCGATAGCGATGAAAATGCAGCAATAGAAGGTGCGTTTCATTTTGCAGGACGTGAGATGTTTTAAGTAAAATAGACCTTATGATACAGAAAAGCGTAACATTAATGTTGCGCTTTTTTTATGTTTTAAATGATGATAATTATCACGCTAGAGCAGTTTGATAAGGTATTTGTAGGTTAACCCTATCGTTATGGCTAGGCCGAAACTCATTAAGGTTCCAATTAAAATATATTCGGTTAATTTTCTGTCTTTCGCTCTTGAAAGATCACCAAATCGAAACACCGATTTTGCAGCAATCAGCAAACCGATAGCGCTCCATTGGTTGATTAATATAAAACCAAATACAAAAAGACGCTCTAAGATCCCTATGTATTTTCCGGCGTTTTTTAAGGAATCCTCACTACTGTCCTCCTCCAAACTCCACGTACCCATCATGATCTTCATTATAATAGAAGATACAAATGTGATGGTGAGTATCGCAAGTATGAGCAATAGTACCGATGTTGAGAAAAGCGTATCAAGTTCAATTTCAAAAGGAATACGTATATACGCCACTAAACCAATAATGGCCAAGTGCAATATTTGATCGATTGCAAATAAAAGCCTAGAATTGACTTTGCCGTTGAGTTTTAATTTGATGAGATCGATAATCAAATGGCTAATGACGATGGTAAGAATCAAAATCCAATACGACCAGTCAAATGCCAAGAGTACTAACAATGCTAGCAAATGGATAAGCCCATGAAAATAGAAATATTTTGATTTATAGGTATTTTCTTTTTTATCATCGACCCAACTATTTGGCTGTAACACAAAATCTCCTATCACATGGGCAATTAAGAGTTTTATCAATAAGGTCATCATAGTTGAGATATGTTATGTTTATAAAACGTGTTCATCATCATGATTTCCTCAAAACCACCTCGTTTGAGCGCTTCGCTGATGGTGCTTTGCGATTTATTGAGACGTTTTGCTAACTGTTTTTGATGCTCATCGGGATGTTCGATAACGGTTTTAATGACTTCGGAAACAGTGCTGCTCCAAGTATTGGTCGTCAATAAGGATAAACTAAACATAATATTTAGAGTTTCGTCAAATTGCTCATGATCAGATTTTATAGCAAGGTTTTGTTTTTTAAGTTGTTCAAAACATGCGCCAGAATTGACGTAAGCCGAGCCGTTCGCTTCGGTTATTTTTGAAGTGCTGTACGTTTCTGCGCCTAATCCTATCGCCATTCTCACGTCATGTAATTTGTCTTGTTTTAAGGTAGATTTGATATGAAGTGCAGCAAGGAGTGCTTGCTCTGGAGCTAGTGCTAATTGAAAACTGTCACCTCTAAAAATGTCCCAATGCTTAGTTTCGCTCCCATAGCGTTGTAATGTTTTCTTTAGCGGGATAATCCATCGCTCGACATCACTAATTTGAGAATTTATAATATCGCCTGTAATAACAGCTATCATAATATTTTTTACGTAAATATATCGGTTTATTAAACGATATCCTAATTTATCGTCTTAAAAGGCGATATTATTAATTATCGTTTTTAAAGACGATAATTTCAGTCGCAGGTTTTAGTTATCACAAACCTGATCAAGTCTTTACTATTATTGAGTTACTTGATTAGCCAAAGGCCTATTTCTTTAGATAAAAGTCTTTCAGTACAAAAAAAGCTTTCTTTTTAACTCCATCATCAGAGATGAGACCTTTACGATTCCAGCCATCTTGAATATTTGGCAATGTTCGTGCTGGTGATTTGAAGTCAATTAAAATCCATGGAGACATGCCTTGAACATTGTCAATTTTGGAGATCATTTTTAAGGTTTCAACATATAAATACTCTTGGTAATTTTCAGTCCAGCGCTCATCTATAGTTCCATAAAGTCCTTGCTTTGCACCAGCACCAAACTCGGATATTAAGATCGGTTTATCTTGGTCAATTTTCCAAGTAATTCTACTGCATTTTTCGGGTAAGCCATCATACCATCCTATATATTCATTAAAACTTAGCACATCAACAACATCGGCAAACGGATCTTCAATGGTTCTAATTTCGGTATTACCTTGATAATCTTTTTGTTCTAGTGCGGCACTAATCAATCTGGTTGAATCAAGTTTTCTGGTATGCGCAGCGAGTTGTTTTAAAAATAAATTTCGAGCATTTGAGGTTGGCGTTTCATTGGCCATTGACCAAATAATAACACTTGCTCTGTTTTTGTCTCTGTAGATTAATTCTGATAGTTGGTGTTCTGCATTTTTATAGGTCGTTTCATTTTCCCAATCAATGGTCCAATACACAGGGTTTTCTTCCCATACTAACAATCCCATTTTATCGGCCAATCTCACCATGTGCTCATTATGAGGATAGTGGGCTAACCTCACGTAATTGCAGCCTAATTCTTGAGCTTTTTCAAGTAGGTCTTTGGCATCTTCTAAGGAATGAGCTCTTCTTGCTCGCAGCAAGCTCTCTTCATGAATTGAAATTCCTTTTAAGTAAATCGGACTTCCGTTGAGAAGAATATGTTTTCCTTTGGTAGAAATCGTTCTAAAACCAATTTAGTCGTTTAGTTTGGTGTCATCTAAACTTATAGTAACGTCATATAACTTCGGTTTTTTATCCGACCAATAGTTAATAGTTTCTGAAGGTATTTCAAAGGTCGCTTCACCACTGTCATTTGTTTTAATATTCTTGGATATTCCGAGCTCTGGAATAGTAATAGTCACCTTTTTTTTAGATTTATCTTTTCCTTTCAGAGTAATGAATCCATTTATTTTTTTTGAATCATTGGGATCTAATTGAATCATATAATCCTGAATAAATGTCTCATTCGTCTCAATAAGTTTTACATCTCTTGTGAGTCCGCCATAATTCCACCAATCCGTATTGAGCGTTGGTACACCTTCTTTTGTGCGTTTATTATCAACCTTTACAATAATATGATTGTTTTCCTTCTCAACAAGATTGGTAATGTCAAAATTAAAGGGCGTAAAACCTCCAATATGTGTTCCAAGCTTTTTTCCGTTGAGATACACCTCTGTTTTGTAATTAGAAGCTTCAAAATAGATAAATAACCGCTTTGCCTTTTTGTCAAGATTGTAGTCAAATGATTTTTTATACCATAAGCTCCCTTCGTAGTATAAAAGTTCTTTTTTTTGGGTATTCCAATCGCCAGGCACCAACAAACTGTCGTTGTTATCAAAATTATACTCAACAAGATCAGATTTATTCTCGGGTTTAGAATTTAGGAAGAATGCATTTTTCCATGGTTGTTCTTGAGTATCGTAGGGCACTCGTCTGTAATTGTAGTAGCCACTTTCATAAGGATCTATAATGTAGTTCCAGCTTCCATTTAAGCTTCTGGTTTCTCTATTATAGGTATTTATAAGTAAATCATTTTGACTTATAACGCAGCTGGTAAACAATAAAAAGATTACATATAAAAGTAATTTTGGAGTCATTCTGCAAATTTTATAGATGGGTGTATTTAAACTCGTTCTGATTCATAAATCCTTTATTACTTAACGCGTCTAAAATATTTAATTAAGATCAAGGTATTAATTAATTTACGCTTAAAGGCGTTTCTTTTTAGCTAGATATTTTAGCTTTTAACCAAACTGGCACATTGCTTACCGAGCAAGCCCGAAACACCTGCTGCTAACGCGCCAACCACTCCAGTCACAAGTATGAGCACATACGGATTACCACCTAATGGCAACAGGACTGCAATTTTTTTCGCTAGTATAAAATCATTGGTATTTCCCATAATAAAGGCATAAATGGCCCAAAAGCAAAATATAGCCAAGAATGGCACCATAAACACAGCTACTTTATTCAAACTAAAAAAAAGAGCCGACACAAATCCAGCGACCATAATCGACCACCATGGCAAAAATTGAGATAAAATAAATGCTAAAATTATGGTGACGACAAAATTTATTGAATTCTTCATCTTGATCATTATTTGGTAGACGTTAGAGTTTGTGTAGATATTACATTGTCTCTCGTATTTGCGTTTTGCATGAAATTAAGTTCGTAATAGCGACCAGCCGCCCAATCATCGATCATATTATCGTAATACAGACTTCCTGGGTTTCCCGATTGTCCGCCAGGATAAATACCAAAAGCCTTAGGAGGAGTGCTCATCTCAACAATCATTCGCCACGAAGGGCCATGATTTTTAGAAGCCGCATTTACCGTGTTGCGATCACCACCAATCGCGACGTTAAATCGAGATAATGCAGGTAATGCTTGGAGTAAATGACCAACATAGGTCGCTTTATAATCTTTATAAACATAGTCCCCGTTTTCAGCTTTCCACGCTAATAAATCTTCCGCAGCTTGCTTGAATGAGATGAGAAATAAATCTTCCGCAGTTTCTATTTTTGACGTCTCTACAATATCCATAAATTCATCTTGTGAGTGATTTTTCAGCATAAAAATAGTCTGGTATTCAAAAGGTTTGTTCAACGCGACATTCTCAACATCATACTCATCCCAAACACTTGCATACAATTTGCTCCACCAAGTTAACCAGATACTAGGAGCGAGATCGTCGATACCGCTATTGAAATCCCAAGATTTGATTTGGTTGTAGATGTCTTTTTCTTCGGAAGTCAATGCAGACACATCCATAGTATTTAGCATGTCAGGCACTAACTCAGAGGCTTTTAAATTATAATTGTTGTTTTGAAGGTCTTTAAAATCTTGAATATTAAATTTTTCCTTACCACGGAAAAAATCATTGATGACACGATTTCGGTAGGTTTCATAACCATCATTGAATACATAAAACGGATAATTTTCATCGACAGGGTGTTGATTGGCAGAACTCACAAAACCACGTTCGGGATTCTTGACATGGGCATTGAATTTTTGAGGAATAAAACTTTGCCAATCGTGTTCCGGATTAGAGCCATCCATCAAAAATTTGCCTTGGCCTTCCCATTTATTTGGTAAAAGCCCTTGAATCCATAAGGCGATATCACCTTCCGCAGATGCAAAAACAAAATTTTGTGCAGGTGCAGTAAACGTCTTGATGGCATTTACATAATCGTCATAGCTTTTGCTTTTATTGAGGTTTAAAAATGTAAGCTGATTATTGCCACCAATGTGCCCTACCCATTTCATGGCATAGCCCGATAATGGATTGTCTCCTTTAAAATTATGGTCATAAGTCACTGGCCCATGATGCGTATAAATCACGGTATCATTAATCGTTGTATTGCCTTTTACTTTAATATCCTCAACGCGATAGGTTGTATTTTTCCATTGGCCATCATATTTATATTGTTTTCGAGACGCATCCTTAAATTCTATTTTATACCAATCTACAACATCACGAGTAGCATTAGTAACACCCCAAGACACATCATTATTAAATCCCGAAATCACACCTAACGCACCAGGCAAGGTGGCTCCCATTGTTGAAAATTCGGGAGTGCTCAGTTGCATAACGAACCAAATAGAGGGTAAGTTTAATCCCAAATGCGGATCGTTAGCAAGCATTGCATGTCCAGATGTCGATTTTTCGCCAGCAATTGCCCAATTATTGCTCCCGTTATTGGGATGTGGTTTGGTGATCGTTTCAGCAATAGAATCTAAGGGTAATTCGCTTGGAGGCATTGAAGTCATAGCTGCATTAATAAAACTCCAATCAGTATCTTTTGGTATTACAGGATCATTGACGTCATAAAAATCTGGATAGAGTAAATCAAAGCGATCTTGCCCAAATTTGCGTAGAGCGTTGGTGTATTCTAGATCGTGATCTCTACTAGCGAGCATCTTAGTCATATACATTAAAAGTAATGACGTTTTTTTTACAGTCCATGATTCAGGTTTATAGTCTAACAACTTGTATTCTAATGGTATGTTGGCATTATCTAAAGTGTTTATGTAACTATTTACACCATCACAATAGGCTTTTAAAAACATACTTGTTTTAGGATCTGCCATCATTTTTTCTAAAGCATTCTCGGCACCAAAGCCCATCCCACGACGTCGTTCTTGACGGTCATAATCTAAAGCGGCATCACCAACTATCTCAGATAATCTACCTGCCGCCGCATAGGTTTGAAATTCCATTTGCCATAGTCTATGTTTTGCGGTGATGTAACCTTGGGCTTTGTAAAGATCCAATTCGTTTTGAGCAAACACATGGGGGATTAAGTGTTCGTCATAATGAACAGTTACTGGACCAGAGAGTTCATCTATATTAATGGTGCCATTTACGATGTCGTTGGTTTCGTTTTGCCAAATCCCTTCAGAAGGATCTAAAAATTTGCCCATGGGAGGAATGGAGCCAATTTTGGTGTTAAAAACATAAAATACAACTAAGGTAAGCACCAAAGTTGCAAAGAGTTTGATGTATTTCATGAACGCTTACAATTTGACTAGGAAATTACTGAAAATTTTTCAGAAAACGAAGAGCGGTAATCTATCGTAAAACTAAAACTTTAATTACTTCTTTGCCAATGGATTCATTGAGCATGTTAATGATTTTTTGTTTTCCGTAGCTTAATTCTTCACGCAGCACACTAGAACTCAATGCTACATACAAGGTATCACGATCCAATTTGACTTCTGTAGTATAATTATTAACACCATTTCCCATCATATTGGCCCAAGCGTCACGCACATCAACTTTATCCAATCCAGACTGTAAACGATTGGCCTCAACAAATTCTTTGAGGATATCGCTAATTGGTAAATTATCGTTATGTCGTTTTGCCATAGCTATTTATACGATTATAATGACGTCTAATTATGAGTTATATAAGATACGAAAAATGTAGTTATTCGGTTTCTAAGTCTAAATCCAACGGTTGGTAACGTTTATACAAATAGTGATCTTGATTGGCATTAACAACCAGTAAATGCATTTCGTCGGCCTCTAAAATAGTTTCTTTCCAAGTGGCATACAGCGTTTCATAATATACATTAACACTGTCGCTTTCTATTTTTATGATGAAGGATTCGCTGCTTTTTGACGTGTCGTAAGTACCTCTAAAATTTGGCTTTAGCTTTTTGCGAAAACCAGTTAAACTATCAGATAGCTCTATATAATCAATGGTGTCATTAAAATTATATGCTTTTTTTACGCCGTTACTGAGCGTGACTTCTTCAATTTCCCAGTAGCCTTCAACATGCATTAAGATGTCATTAGAATCTTTTGAGCAACTTAATAGTATACACGGTATTAGAAAGATGAGAAATTTTAGTTTGGTCATAATTATAGAGTCTAAATGTGATGGATTTTTTATAACCTCCATCTCATATTTGTTTTACTTCGGAAATTTTAATGAGCCATTTCTAGTCTTCATTTTATAATTTAAAAATTTTATAGGATTGGTGAATTTGCTTGACGACGTTTTCGGTGCGCTCGGCATGGGTATCGCTGATGAATAATTGTCCGAAATCATCATCATCCACCAAACTGATAATTTGAGCGACTCGATTTTCATCTAACTTATCGAAAATATCATCGAGCAGGAGCAAAGGTGTCACACCGCTTTGCTGTTTTATAAAATCGAATTGTGCCAACTTCAAGGCAATTAAAAATGATTTTTGCTGACCTTGGCTACCGAATTTTTTAATAGGAAAACCCGAAATCTCAAAATTAAGGTCGTCTTTATGTATGCCAACACTGGTATATTGAAGCGCTTTATCTTTATTAATGCTTTTGGCCAACAGTGCTTTTAAATCCTCTTCAAATAAATCGCTCTTATATTTGAGATCAACGTCTTCATTATGATTACTAATCACGTTGTATCGTGCCTTGAATATAGGGATAAAAGTATCTAGAAAATCACGACGCGTCTTAAAAATGGTACTTCCATAAGTATCTAGCTGTTCGTTATAGACGTCTATAGTTTGCGCATTGAATGTATTGTTCAACGCAAAGTATTTCAACAACGCATTGCGTTGGGATAAGACTTTATTATAGTTAATGAGATTGGTCAAATACAGTTTGTCGCTTTGCGAAATCACGCTATCAATAAACTTACGGCGCGTGTCACTTCCTTCAATGATCAGGTCACGATCGGCAGGCGAGATAATTACCAATGGAATAAACCCAATGTGATCACTAAATTTGTCGTAAGCCTTTCCGTTGCGCTTGATCATTTTCTTTTGGCCGCGTTTTAAGCCAACGACAACTTTTTCGGTCTTGTCGTTTTTATCAAAAATACCATCGACAACAAAAAAATCGGCATCGTGCCTTATGTTTTGGGTCGCAATTGGATTGAAATAACTTTTTCCGAAGGATAAATGATAAATGGCATCAAGGGCATTCGTTTTTCCAACGCCATTTGCACCTACAAAGCAGTTAATTTTAGTATCAAATTCAAAATCCTGACTTTCAAAATTCTTATAATTGACTAAGCTTAACGTGTTTAAAATCATAAAACTAAACGAAATATAGCGATTGAAGTGCCTTTAAATGAAAGGGGACGTAAAAATAACAAATAATTTACCTTTTAAATCCCAATAAAAATTTTATTTTTGCGGGCACAAATGAAGAATTATGGCAACCTATAAAAAAAGAGGATATAAAGCAAAACCTGTCAAGGAAAAGGGTGAATCAATTGATGCATTAGAACAAGAATCAACTACTGCAGAAGTTTTTAACACCTTGGATGACGGAGCGAACAAAGCCGAAGATTTCGTAGCAAAAAACCAAAAAGGTATTTTTGTGATTATTGGTCTGGCTGCGGTAATCGTCTTGGGTTATTTGGGTTATAACAAGTTTGTTGCTGAGCCTAAGGCTGAAGAGGCAATGAATGAAATGTACACAGCTCAAAAATATTTTGATCAGGCTGTAAACGGAACGAGTAAAGATTCGCTCTACACTTTAGCGCTTAATGGTGGTGAAGGAAAATACGGTTTGGTAGATATTGCTAATGAATATGGCGGTACTCCTGCCGGTAATCTTGCTAATTATTACGCGGGAATGGCGTATTTAAATACAAAGGATTACACGAACGCTGTTCAGTTTTTAAGTGATTTCAAAACAGATGATGCTGTTCTTGGCCCTATTGCAAAAGGAGGTATAGGTGATGCTTTTGTGCAATTGAACCAGCCAGAGGATGCGCTAGGTTATTATGAGCAGGCTATCAATGCGTCGACTAATGATTATACAACACCAATGTATTTATTCAAAGCCGCTAACGTGGCTCAAAACCTAGGCCAGTCTAACAAAGCTTTAGAATATTACAAGAGAATTAAGACTGAGTTTTCTAATGCTGATCAAGCTAAAAATATCGACGTTTTTATTGGTAGAGCTGAATCAAAAAACTAATTTAAAAGTGCTCCATTTTTAGGAGATCAATATTATATGGCTACTGCTAATCATAATTTATCGAATTACGATAAGACCACAATCCCAAATGCGAAGGACTTTCGATTTGGGATTGTTGTTTCAGAATGGAATGATAAGATCACTAACGGACTCTATAAAGGCGCTTATGATGCGCTTATTGACTGCGGAGCGACAACCGATCACATTATCAAATGGGATGTTCCCGGTAGCTTTGAGTTGATCTACGGAAGTAAAAAAATGATCGAATATCAGGTGGATGTTGTGATTGCGATTGGTTGCGTAATCCAAGGTGAGACCAAACATTTTGACTTTGTTTGCGAAGCGGTCACACATGGTATCAAAGAGCTAAATTTAAAATCAGACACACCAGTGATCTTCTGTGTACTTACCGATAACACGATGCAGCAGTCTATCGATCGCTCAGGAGGGATTCACGGTAACAAAGGGATCGAAGCAGCTATTGCAGCCATTAAAATGGCTGATCTTCACCGTAATAAATAAGCCAAACTTAATAGCGCAAACGTACGTTCAACGTTGAAATCTCAAAGCATTTATGTTTCCGAAGAAACTTAGATTTGTTAACAATTTTTAGGAGGACAAGTACTCGTTTTGCTCGTAATTTCTGTACTTTTGAAACTAAGACTAAAAAACCATAGTGGGTTTATTTCAGCAACAAAAACATAAGCGTTTTAATTACATACCTAGACGCCTTAGGAATTCTAAAGATGGAGAAGATCTCAAATCGCAATGGGAATCTGTAAGGGGCAATGGTAAACAAAAAAGCAAAAAGGGCTTTTCAGGTCTGTTTTTGATGATTGTTTTGGGTATGGTAATTGCAATATGGTTGATTTTAACGCATTACGAAAAATCATAGCATTATGGGAATTTTAAGCACACGCAAAAATAAAAAATACAGCTATCAACCTCGTTATTACAAAGGTGAAGGTAATCCTTATGAACTTAAACACAAGTTTGATGATTATCGTGTTACCGCAGGAAGTAATAAAGGACTTAAAACAAAAATCAATAATGCTGTCGATGATTATAAGACCAATGTGGATACCACAGGTGCCAATCGTCGTGTGTTGTATATCATAGCTGCGTTAATTTTGATATTTCTCTATATCATCGACTTCGATTTATCCATATTTTCTACGAATCGCTAATGGCAGACATTATTCAATTGTTACCAGATCATGTCGCGAATCAAATTGCTGCAGGTGAAGTTGTACAGCGACCGGCCTCAGTAGTGAAAGAATTGCTTGAAAACGCTATTGACGCGAGTTCAGACTCCATAAAACTAATTGTTAAAGACGCAGGTAAAACTTTAATTCAGGTTATTGATAATGGTAAGGGCATGAGCCGCACAGATGCGCGATTGAGCTTTGAACGCCATGCCACGTCTAAGATACGCACTGCCGAAGATTTATTCAGTCTCAATACCAAAGGGTTTCGAGGCGAAGCTCTGGCCAGTATTGCTGCCATTGCCCATGTTGAGCTTAAAACAAAGCAAGATCTAGATGAGCTTGGTACGCAAATTGAAATTGAAGGTAGCAGCATCAAAAATCAAGACGTTGTTGTTACTCCCAACGGCACATCACTAGCTGTAAAACATTTATTTTTTAACATTCCCGCACGACGTAATTTTCTAAAATCAGATAACGTAGAGCTTCGCCATATTATTGATGAATTTCATCGTGTTGCTTTGGCGCATCCCGACATTGCTTTTATGATGTACCATAACGGTAGTGAGAGCTTTAATCTACCGAGCAGTAATTACAGACAGCGTGTGGTTAATATTTTCGGCGGAAAAACAAATGAAAAATTAGTTCCAGTTGAAGAAGAAACTGAAGTTTTAAAGATTTCGGGATTTGTGGGTAAACCAGAATTTTCGAAACGCACTAAAAACGAACAGTTTTTTTTCGTTAATGATCGTTTTATCAAAAGCGCTTATCTCAATCATGCCATCAATTCGGCTTTTGAAGGTTTGATGAAAGATGGAAGTCATCCTAGTTATTTTTTAAATCTCAAGGTCGATCCAAAATCTATTGATATCAATATTCATCCCACAAAAACTGAAATTAAGTTTGACGATGAGCACACACTTTATGCCATTTTAAGATCGGCAGTGAAGCACAGTCTTGGACAATTTAATATTGCGCCAGTATTGGATTTTGAGCGTGATACAAATTTGGATACACCCTATAGTTATAAAAACAGACATGGTGCAACGCCTATGGTTGAAGTCGATAGGTCATTTAATCCGTTTCGAGATGAGCGCATTGGATCTAAACCAAATTATAGTACTACCTCTTATAGAAAAGAGCCTGCTGCTCAATGGGAAAGCTTATATGTAGGACTAGAATCAAAAGGCACTAAAACAGATCATCATTTTAGTGAAGTTGAATTTGAAAGTGACCAGAAGCATGATTCTCTTTTTTCCGAAGAGAAACAAGTCGAAACCTCGCAAACGACCTATCAACTTCACAATAAATACATCATATGCACGATAAAGTCGGGCATTATGATTCTAGATCAGCATCGTGCGCACCAACGTGTGCTTTATGAAGGTTTTTTAAAGCATTTAACGCTTAAGGAAGCGGTGAGTCAGCAATTATTATTCCCACTCGCTTTGAAGTTTTCGTCTACTGAAATGACCTTACTGGGTCAATTAAAAGAAGATTTAGAACATACGGGTTTTGTATTTTCATCGTTTGAAAAGGATACGCTTGAAATTACTGGAGTACCAATTAATGTTCCTGAAAGTGAGGTGTCCATTCTGTTGGAGCAATTGATTAGTGATGTAGAGCAAGACGTACCCGATAGTCATTTTAGTGCGACCGATTTATTGGCAAAATCAATGGCGAAAAGTTTAGCCATTAAAACGGGACAAGCCTTAACTAAATTTGAGCAAGAGCATTTGGTGAATAGTTTGTTTGGCTGCAAAGCGCCTTCAGTGTCACCAACCAATAGAGTCACCTTCATCACGATGAGTGTGGATGATTTTGATAAAAAATTTATGTAATTAATTTATGATAAGAGGAATCACAGATAGCGTAAAGCATTTACTTATAATAAACGTCATTATGTTCATTGGGACGATCGCCATACAAAATGGCGTACCTTTTAGAACGTGGTTTGCTTTGTATTTTCCAGAGAATGATTTATTTCAACCTTGGCAAATTTTCACGCATATGTTTATGCATGGTGGTTTCATGCATATTCTATTCAATATGTTTGCTTTGTGGATGTTTGGTACCGCAGTCGAAACACAGTTAGGCTCTAAAAAATTCTTGTTTCTATATCTGTCTGCTGGTTTAGGAGCGGTGTTGTTTCAGCTGGGATTTTATTACTTTAATTATATACCAGTTCATACCGAGTTGATTGCTTCTGGATTGACCGATTCTCAAATTATTGAGATGTTTACCTCCAATGAAACGGTTGGGAATATTTCACCAAATCAATTGGCTTTGTTAAAAGAGGCTTACCCAACGTATAATGCAGCAATGGTTGGCGCTTCTGGTTGTATTATGGGAATTCTCGCGGCTTTTGGGATGATGAATCCTGAGGCAAAATTAATGTTGATCTTTTTGCCGATTCCAATAAAAGCGAAATATTTTATTCCAGGCATTATTCTTTTAGATATTATTTCGGCAATTTCTGGTCAATCCTTTTTTAGCCCGAGTAATACCGCATATATGGCTCATGTTGGCGGTGCGCTTACAGGGTTTTTAATTATGTGGTATTGGAAACGTACACAATTTAATAAAAACCGTTGGGACAGATGACCTCTTTACAACACGATCTAAAAGATAAATTAAAGCATCTCAATGTCTTTGAAAAGATCATTGCGATCAACATAGCCGTTTTTGTTTTAGGCTGGATTTTGCGATTGGTTATTTCTAGTATTGGCGTATCGTCGTTAGGTTGGTTAGAATTACCTAAAGACTTTTTTGACGCACTACTACAACCTTGGTCAATTATTACTTACGGCTTTGTGCACTATGGTTTTATCCATTTGCTGTTTAACATGTTTGTGCTTTATTTTATTTCGCGAACCATGGTAAATCTGTTCCCTAATAAACAATCTCTCAATATTTATTTCCTCGGAATTATTGTTGGCGGACTCGCATTTTTGGCTGTTTATAATATCATGCCTGAAGATACCACGTATCCAGTAGGATCTTTAGTTGGAGCTTCGGCAGGTGTTAACGCATTACTTATTTTTATCTGTACCTATATGCCGTATCGAGAAGCTCAGTTTTTTACAATTAAAATCAAGCTCTGGTATATTGGCGTTGCTATTGTTGTGTTTGATATTATTGGTTTATTCGGAATTAATCAAGGCGGAAACGTAGCGCATTTAGGGGGTATTCTTTTGGGGTATTTTTATGCAAAGCAACTACTGAAAGGTAACGATATTGGTTTAGGTTTTGGAAAATTCACTGATAAAATCGCCAATCTATTTAAAGCAAAATCCCCCCTTAAAACCGTTCATAAAACAAAAAGTAAGCCGTTTGCTGGTCACAATAAGGATGAGTTTAGCACCTTTAACAAACAGAAGAAGATAGATCTTATATTAGATAAAATCAGTAAAAGTGGGTATGATAGTTTAACAAAAGAGGAGAAGGCATTTCTTTTTAAGGCAGGTAACGATTAAACTTTATGCGCAACTTAAAGGCATTTGAAAAATTTGTTTTTGTCATCAATTCGTTGATGGCATTTGCCTTATTACTGTCCTATCTATTACCGTATGTTGAGCCAAGGCGCTTTGGGTTTTTATCGGTACTCAGTTTAGCGGTCCCTTTTTTAATACTAGTAAACTTGCTGTTTCTAGTGTATTGGCTATTGAAGACTAAAAAACAACTATTTTTATCGCTTTTCGTCCTAGGTTTAGGCTACAGCCACGTCTTATCGCTTTATAAGTTCTCAGGGTCTAAACATCTTGATGATCGTAAGAATCTTTTAGTCATGAATTATAATGTACGATTATTTAACGTATATGATTGGATTGATGATCCTAATGTAGGTAAAGACATTGTAGATTTTATTGCCGAAAAAAAACCCGATATTATCTGTATTCAGGAATATAGAAAATATGATGATTTTGCTTTGGTTGGCTATGAAAAGTATGAAGAGTTCGTTGGAAAAAAATCTTCGAGCGGACAAGCTATATTTTCAAAATATCCGATTATCAAATCTGGATCTATAAATTTTCCGAAGACCTTTAACAACGCTATTTTTGCAGATATTTTAAAAGGAAATGATACTATTAGAGTTTACAACGTGCATTTACAATCGTCTGGCATACAACCCGATCAAGAAGAATTGACTACAGAAAATTCAGAAAGTATGGTCAAACGTGTTAGTTCAACTTTTAAGATGCAACAGTCCCAAACCGAATTATTCTTAAAACATAAGTCTAAATGTCCATACCAAATGATCATCTGTGGTGATTTTAATAACACCGCATATTCATATGTGTACAAAGAAATTAAAGGTGATCTAAAAGACGCTTTCAAGCGTGCTGGAAACGGATTTGGTAGAACTTACGACTTTAAATTTTTTCCCGTACGTATTGACTTCGTCCTTGTTGATGAAGGCTTCGAAATTAACGCCTTTAAAACCTTTGATGTAGAATATTCTGATCATTTTCCCATCATGGCAAAAATCAAACTCAAATCAACTACATCATCCAGCAGTCCACCTGATCTGCCAAGCAATGAATGACCAAGCCTAAACCAAAAAGCCGTGTCTTTTTCCATAGCGCCAAGCCGATGTAAATAATTACCGCATAATAGGAGTGAAGCGGATGAAAATTAATACTGCAACGGTTGGGATCAAAAAAAGGTGTTACGAGCAAATGGTCTAAGTCAATTATAAAAGCGGCAAGCATTATAATACAGGCAATTTTCCAACGTTTTTTATACCAAATTAGTGCGACTGCCAACGGCAACAAAAAGTGAATGCCATAATGGATTATAGTTTGTAACATTAAAAATTTAGATGTTGGGACTCAAGGTACAATTCTGTATTGGGACCTTCATTAAATAACAGATCTAATATACTCAGGTTGGATAAAAACCCATATTTATCATCAAAAACTTGCGCGTAAGGGTTGAATTTCTGCGGAATTTCCTTTCGGCAATTTGCCAAAGGTCGTGCATCTATTATATGATCTTCGGTATCTAACTGAAATCTTTCTGTCTTAGAATAGACGAAAGGTAACTGAAGACATTCAAAAATAAGTCTATTCGTATTTAGATTGAAATCCATGACAGTATTTGCTTCCGAAGTAAACAGAGGCATTAAGTCATCGATGTAAAACTCGAAGAACGGTGAAGTTCTATAGGCAGATTCTAAGGTTTTAAGATGTTGCGTTTGCCATGGTTCTTCATTAAAAATAGCAACATCCTCAAATAGCTGTCTGTTTTTTTGAGAATAAATCACCGGAATGTTAAGATCCAATTTTCCATTGGCCGCATATACCGAAGTGCGATTTCTGTAGGTTTGCTTTTGATAATTATCACAGACTTCAAAAATGATCTCATCTGCCTTAACCATGGCCACAAAGTGTGCAACGTTTGGGAAATAGGTTGGATGGAGTAGGACGTCCATGTGTTAACTATTCCTTTTCTTTTTTCTGTAAGCATTAAATCCAAACCAAGCTGCCAACAGTACCAAAAACGGAATTAAATAGGATGTGCGTTCTCCAGCACCACTAACCGTCGTGAACCAACGATCCCATCTCGGATTTTTAAGACCATCCCAACTCATCCATATAAATACAGGCTTACCAACAACATGGTCAAAAGGCACATAACCCCAAGCACGAGCATCAATAGAATTGTTTCTATTATCGCCCATCATCCAATAGTAATCCTGTTTAAACGTGTAAGACGTCGCGGCTTGACCGTTGATTAAAATCTGATTGCCGTTCGTGGTCACCTTATTGTTTTCATATTCTGAAATGACTCGCTTATACAATGGTAATACCTCCATATTCAATTGAACGGTCGCCCCTTTCTTCGGAATATAAATTGGTCCGAAATTATCATAATTCCATGCATATTGAGGCACTCTAGGAAACAGATTTCCATCGACCTCATTAGGTGTAACACGTCTGGAAATACTAGCGATATTAGGATGGTTTTTTAATTTTGCCGAAGACTCTTCTGTCGCTTGAACAACAAAAATTTCATCACTCGCCTGATAGGGCGTATCTGTAATGTCATAGGTTTTTAGTATGGCCATTAACCTTTGGTATGAGGCTACATTTCCTTTTAAAGTTATGTTATAAGAAAACTGTATCTTGGCGCGATCTGGAAGTTCGTTTTGCTTTCCGTTGATGTACACATAACCATCTTTAACCTCTAGTGAGTCACCAGCAATCCCAACACAACGTTTTACTAAATTGGTTTTTTTATCGATTGGTTTGTAATAATTACGATCAGGGTTAAAATCGTTCATATCTAAGAGGGTATCTGCTGGTTGATTGAATACCACAATGTCATTGCGCTCAATACTTTCAAATCCCGGAAGCCTCATGTAAGGCAATTGCAATTTATTTTTCCAAGACGTTTTGTTTTCCTCGATACGATCGTTATATAGATAAGACTTAACGTTTAAAACAGGAATGGTATCATGAACCATTGGCAGTGCGACCGTTGTCATTGGGACACGTGCACCATAATGAAATTTACTAACGAACAAGAAATCACCAACTAATAAGGATTTTTCTAAGGATGAACTTGGGATCGTAAATGGTTGAATGAAATAGGTATGCACAATCGTTGCCGCGACAATGGCAAATAAAATGGAGCTTACCCAATCTCCAGAACTTGATTTTGGCTCTAATTTTCTGTTTTCAATGTAGGTGACATCTGCAACATAATTAAGATAATAATTATAAAAACCAAAAGAGATGATTGCTAAAAAGGTATCGACGTATTGATTTTTACCAAAACTTCGCGCTGTTTCTACCCACACAACAGGTAACATGATTAAGTTCACGATAGGAACAAATAGTAAAATCGTCCACCACCATGGGCGATTGATGATCTTCATCAAAATAACAGCATTATAAATAGGAATAAACGCTTCCCAAGCGTGGCGACCAGCCTTAATGTATAATTTCCATGTGCCTAGACCATGAATAACTTGGATGATTAGAATAAAAATTAACCACTGTGTAATTGTCATAACTTAGGATTGATTTATTTTGATTGTATGTTTAGGTAGTAAAGTGTCAATTATTTAAAAAATTATTTCATTTATGAGACTGTAAAACGTCCTTCATTTGAAAAACGCCCTTTTTATCATAAATATATTCCGCAGCAATTACAGCGCCTAAGGCAAAACCCTGTCTACTATGTGCCGTATGTTTAATTTGAATGCTGTCAATATTAGAATCATAACTAACGGTATGCGTTCCTGAAACACCTTCAATTCGTTTTGCTAAAATACCAATCTCATTTTGTTTTGGTGCATCGAGTGTCCAATTTTTATAATCAGTTTCTGCAATGATGTCTTTGGCAAGGGTTATGGCAGTTCCGCTGGGCGCATCCAGCTTTTGAGTATGGTGTATTTCCTCAAGACTTACCGTATAGTCGGGAAATCCTTTTAATAATCTCGTCAAGGTTTTGTTCAATTCAAAAAAAATGTTGACGCCTAAACTAAAATTGGAGGCATATAAAAATGTTCCATTTTGAGATTTACAAAGAGCCACCATATCGTCATATTGGTCTAACCATCCTGTAGTACCAGAGATAACAGGCGTATGGCTTTTTATACATTCTGAAATATTAGCAACCGCTGTTGAAGGTAAACTGAAATCAATGGCCACATCAATTTGACTTAAATCGTAAGTTTCCGAAGTACTTGAAACCTTTAAAAGTATGTGATGCCCGCGATCTAAAGCAATCTTTTCAATGATCTTACCCATTTTTCCGTAGCCAAAAAGTGCAATGTTCATAGCTTAGAACTTAAAGTTAAGGGTGAGCCCCAAATCGGTATTATTTTCCATTTGGTTGTACTTAAAATGTGGGCGCAAGGTTAAGTCTTCGTCCACATTAAATTGTAATAAGTGCGCATCCACATTGGCATCAACAATATTGAGGGCATAGGCACCGAGAGCAATTAATAAGGCAAGTTCTTTACGTCGTCGTAATTGTTTCTGGGCGTTGATAAGACCTTCATTGGTCACATTGGGAAATGGATCACGCTCAGATCCCATTTCTATGCCAGCAAGACGACCTTTATAGGCATCTCGAAACACATTGTACTCATTATCATTTTGAATGTAAAAATACACAGGAATCCCAATGGCTGCGTATACTAGCGGGATTTTCCAATACTTTTTATTGTAAGCTTGTCCCAATCCAGGAAGTACGGCAGAGTAGAACGCTGCTTTTGCGGGTGCTAAAACATTGATTGGCTCTTTTTTGGAATTGAGCGTGTCTTTTACCACAATCAACTCAGTGCTAACAGAGTCATCTAACGAACCTTCCTCTTGCGCACCACAAAAATAGAAACATAATAGGGATACTAAAAGACTGTATATGAACTTATTTAGCACGCTGTACCAATTTTTTTATACGGTTAAAATCTTCTTCGGAATGGAATGGGATCGTGATTTGACCCTTTCCGTTCTTAGACACCTTAACGGCTATTTTATGGCCAAAGTATTCTGAAAATTCTTTTATGCCTTTTTTAACAAACCTAGGAAGTTCTTCAGGTTCTAAAGCGTCTTTGGGCGTTGGGTTATTATAGCTTTTTACTAAACTCTCTGTAGCTCGTACCGACAATTTATCGGTAATGATTTTTTCGTAAATATCCAATTGCAAACCTTGATCCTCAATATTGATAATGGCGCGACCGTGACCCATGGAGATGAAGCCATCACGCATGCCTGTTTGGATAATTGGGTCTAATTTTAATAATCGTAAATAATTGGCAATGGTTGAGCGCTTTTTACCAACGCGCTCACTCATTTGCTCTTGGGTTAGCGAGATTTCATCAATTAAACGCTGGTAGGATAAGGCAATCTCAATAGGATCTAAATCTTGACGTTGGATGTTTTCGACCAAGGCCATTTCTAGCGATTCTTGATCATTGGCAATTCTAATGTATGCAGGAATGGTGGTTAGACCAATTAATTTGGAGGCTCTAAAACGACGTTCGCCAGAAACCAATTGAAACTTATTAAACTCAAGTTTTCTTACTGTAATTGGCTGTATGACACCTAACTCTTTAATCGAAGACGCAAGTTCTCTTAACGTTTCTTCATTAAAATTGGTTCGTGGCTGAAATGGGTTGAGTTCAATGACCTCAATATCTAACTCCACAATACTCCCAATAATCGTTTCGGCATTTTTGTCATGTGCCGACTTTATATCGTTTGAGGGATCCTTAAGCAAAGCAGATAATCCTCTACCCAAGGCCTGTTTTTTTGTTGCTTTCGCCATTATGCGTTCTTTTTAATAATTTCCTTTGCCAAACTTAAATAGTTGGTTGCGCCTTTACTGCTCACGTCATATTTTATAATGCTTTCCCCGTAACTTGGCGCCTCACCTAATCTAACGTTACGTTGTATGATGGTATCAAAAACCATATCACTAAAGTGCTTTTGGACTTCTTCAACCACTTGATTTGATAAACGTAATCGTTGATCGAACATCGTAAGCAACATGCCTTCGATGTCTAGTTCGGCATTATGGATTTTCTGAACACTTTTGACCGTATTCAATAATTTGCCCAAACCTTCTAGCGCAAAATATTCACATTGAATAGGAATAATCACCGCATCTGAAGCTGTTAAGGCATTCAATGTTAATAATCCCAATGATGGCGCACAATCAATCAAAATATAGTCGTAAGATGCTCTCAAATGGGAGATGGCTTTTTTGAGCATGTATTCTCGTTCCTCCTTATCAACCAATTCAATCTCTATCGCAACAAGATCGATGTGCGATGGGATGATATCAACATTAGGAGAGTCGGTTTTAATAATCGATTCTTCGGCAGAGGCAGAATGTTCTAGCAATTGATAGGTTCCAATTTCAACCTGCTCAACGTCAATCCCAAGACCCGATGTGGCATTGGCCTGCGGATCTGCATCAATAAGCAGTACTTTCTTCTCGAGAGCGCCCAGTGATGCCGCTAAATTGACCGAGGTCGTCGTTTTACCAACGCCTCCTTTTTGATTAGCAATTGCAATGATTTTGCCCATTAAATAGTTTGGTTTAATTGAGTGTAAAAATACAATTATTTGTGAGTTTTGGAAATTGAAGTTGTTAACATATAACATAAAAAAAGCAGCTCCTAAGAGCTGCTTCCTTAATAAAAAATAAAAAAATTAAATCAAGATTCTGGGTTGTGAATTCCAATGATATAATCTTTACTTAGGTATTTTTTTGCGACCTCTTGAAGGTACTCTGTCGTGAGCATCTTGATATTTTTTTCATAATCCAAGAGCTTGTGAGCATCACTTTTTTGATAATCAGAGTTTTTCAAATGGCGTAACCAAAAACGGTTCGTCTTCAAGTCTTCCTTGTGATCAAGCATATAGGCTTCTATAACCTTATCTAAGTCTTTTTGGGTCGGACCTTCAGTAACCAGCTTGTTCACTTCTGCCAAAGCGGCTGTTTTTAGTTTGTCAACGTTTTCTGGTCCGCAAGGGAAACTTAAGGTAAAGCTATACCAATCATAAGGCATTTTACGAATGTTTCCGCGTGCTCCTGCACCATATACACCACCTTCTTCTTCACGTAATTGCTCTATGAGCTTAATGGTCAATATTTCACCTAAGGCTTCCAATCCTGCATCTTCCTTGGCATCATACTCCGTTGGGCCATGATAAGTGATGCGAACAGAACTCTTAGGATCCTGGCCTTTTTCGATGATTTTCTCATGTTGGCCAGTGAGTGGTCTAAAGTCTGAAACTTCATACATCTCGTTTGATCCTTTTCCTGGTAAACTGGCCAGATAGGTACTTGCATACGCCACTAATTTCTTTTCATTGATATTTCCGACGAAATAAAAGTGGAAGTCACCAGCATCTGCAAAGCGCTCCTTATATTTTTCATACGCTAAATCGTAATCAGCTTCATCCATTTTTTCAGGGGTTGGGAATCCTGTATATCGCGGATTCTCACCATACATAAACTCGCCCATCTTCACTGAAAAATAGGTCTGCGGATTGGACATCATATTCCCTAAAAATGATTTTTGCTTTTCTTTAAAAGAATTAAATGCCTTCTCGTCCTTATTTAAACTCGTAAAATATAGGTGTACCCATTGAAACAGATCTTCAAAATCCTTTGGTGATGCCGATCCTGACATATTTTCACTGTAGCTACCAATACTAGGTCGAACGCTCACAATTTTACCAGACATCATCTTATCCAATTGCGTCTTATCAAAACCGTTGACACCTGCCTCAGATAAACCACCATTGGCATTGACCGTGGCAATGTAATCTTCTACCGAATAGAGCGACGAGCCACCAAAACTAAAGGCGTCAAAAAGGATCTCGTCATTTTTGAAATCTGTGACTTTGTAGGTAACTTTTGCACCATTACTGAGTGTTAGGGTTGTTGTACCAAGCTTATCATCTGTTTTATAGTCGGTAACCGTTCCAGCAGTTGGCATTGCCGTCATGATAGAAGCGGCAACGGCTTCATCTTTATAAGGCTCCAATGTTTTACTTTCGGTTTCTTTCAAGATGGATTTGACCTCGGCTTCTGTGGCGCCTTCCAATCCATCTTTAGCTGGACCCGTTAGGATGATGACGCGATTGTCGTCTTTAATATAGTCGGATATTAATGCATTTACGTCTTCTAATCGTACCTTCGGAAGTTCTTTCTTATAGAAATCATATTCCCAAGCGATACCTGGCATGGGTTCGTTTTCTAAAAAGTTACGTACATACTCTCCTATGAGACGGTCGGATTCCATCTTATCTTTATCCTTAAAGGATTTTTCCATTCGTGCTAAAATTTCTTTTTTGGCACGCTCAAATTCCCCCTCAAAAAAACCATGTTGCTTGACCCGCTGATTTTCCTTCAACAATGTCTCTAAGGCGTTAAGCTGCCCTGTTTCCTTGGTCATTGCAAATGATTGATAAGCATTTTTGGTTTGAGCGTAAGTACCACCATAAAAACTATACCCATAAACAAAAGGTGGTTGTTCACCATTGGTTAATTCTTGCAGACGATTATTGATCATTTGTGAAAATAAATTTTCGGCAATAGATTTTCTATAATCTTCTAGGGTGACATCGGGTTTGGCGTCATTTTCGTCCTTGAACATGACTTGAACTTGAGAAAAAGAAGCTTCCTTATCAGATTCAATAGCAATAAAGGTTTCATCGTGATTAGGCAAGTTAAATTTTGGTCTTGGCTTAGGATTTTTAGGGGCTGGAATGTTTCCGAAGTGCTCCTTAATCTTAGCCTCTAACGTTGCTACATCAATATCACCAACCGCCATGACCGCCATTAAATCTGGGCGATACCAATCCTTATAAAAGCGTCTTAAGCTTTCGTAGTCAAAGGTCTCTAAATTTTCTTTTGTACCTATCGGAAGGCGCTCGGCATATTTCGAACCATACAGCATCTTTGGGAGATACTTTTGCATCATGCGCTCGTTGGCGCCTTTGCCTAAACGATATTCTTCTAGAACGACGCCTCGCTCATTGTCAATTTCTTCATCGGTCAATAACGCATTATGTGCCCAATCTTCTAGAATTTGAAATCCTTTTTCTAGTTTTTCGGGATCTTCACTGGGAATAGGAAGAATATAAACCGTTTCATCAAAACTGGTATACGCATTTAAGTGCGCACCAAACTTCACACCTATACTTTGAAGGTAATCGACAAGTTCGTTCTTTTCAAAATTTTTGGTACCATTAAAATTCATGTGCTCCATAAAGTGGGCAAGGCCACGTTGATCCTCATCCTCTAAGATAGAGCCTGCTTTAATGACCAGCCGCAATTCTACTTTGTTTTCTGGTTTGCCATTATTTCTAATATAATAGGTAAGACCGTTACTGAGCACTCCGGTCTTTACCTCTTCACTAAAAGGAATATCTTCTGAAATAGAAATATCCTGCGTCTTGGTCATCGTGTCTTGTGCATGAGCAGTGACAGATACGAAAAATAGCATCAGCATGCCAAACACAAGCGTTTTTGAGGGTTTTTGATTCATTGTTTAAAAGTTTTATGGATTAAAATTGATTGTTCTAAAGATAACTAAAATGTTAGTTGATGAAGAATTTTTTCTACTCATTTTTATAAAAATAAAAACGAATTTCTATAATTTTAACTAATGAGATTACACATGTTTTTGTGTTGGTTAAGGAACAAAATTAATTCGCATAGTTCGTTTTGAAATGTGAGGTGCTTAATTAGTTTAAAATCAATATATTTATTAAAAGTAATTTCATTAATTAAAATTATATTCATTTTGAAAAATCTCATACCGTTTATCTTTAGCGTGTTTGCTGCGGTCGCTACTGCCCAAAATAGCGCACCTGACATTGAAATTTTAAGTGTTCAAGTAGATATCACAGCACAGATCCTCACAGTAAATTATGCCTTGAGCGATGCAGATAATGATGCTTGTGAGGTTTGGTTAAAACGATCTCTAGATGGCGGTGCTTATAATGAAATGATAGCAGAAAGCAACATTACGGGAGATATTGGTACGAACATCACCCCAAACGCAACACGCACGCTTGCTTGGGATTATTCAAATGAAATGGCGAGCATTGAGACCATCAATATACGTTTGTTCGCATCAGACAATCAGGTGGTTGATATTTCAGAAATGGTGAGTCAAGTTAGCGAAACAGAATTACTAAATACACTTACTAATGTAGTGGGAGAGCGCAATTATATCACAACACCAGTACATTTAACCGAAGTTCGTAACCTTATTACCACTTCTTTCGAAAATGCAGATCTCCAAACTGAGAGTCAAAACTTTCAGTTTAATAGCACAACTATGCAAAATATACTAGGTCGCAAGGCTGGCGCTAAAGAAGAGAATATTACGTATATCATTGATGGACATTTTGATGGCGTCCAAGGAAGTCCTGCGGCAGATGACAATGGCTCAGCGGTTGCAGGACTTTTAGAGTCGGTGCGAATTCTATCACAATATAATTTTGAACATTCCATCAAGTTCATAGGATTTGACGCCGAGGAGTTAGGTCTTATTGGAAGCCAGAATTATGTAATTAACGGCATAGAATCGTTTGAAAATATCCAAGGGGTTCTCAATTATGAAATGATAGGCTATTTCGATAATGCGCCCAATACGCAAGACTTACCTTTTGGTTTTGATATTTTATTTCCCGTAGCCTCACAAGAGGTTGCTGATGACAACAACCGTGGTAATTTTATTTTTGCCTGCGGAAATACAACCTCTAATCCCTTACTAGCTGCTTTTATAAATGCCTCGGAAACTTACGTGCCACAATTAAGAGTTATTACAGCTTCTGTACCCGGAAACGGTACAATTGCTCCAGATTTACGCCGAAGTGACCATGCGCCGTTTTGGGATGGTGGTTTCCAAGCTTTAATGATAACGGATACTTCAGAATACAGAAACGATAATTATCATACTGCGGCAGATACCATAGATACACTCGATTTGGAGTTTATGATGAATGTCGTCAAAGCGACATTGGCCACAGCTGCCGAGCTTGCTGTCCCTATTAGTGCAGACTTTGATGAAGCTAATTTATCAACAGTACTCAGTGTTAAAGGCCATGATCATGAATTTCCGGCAGAAGCCTTTTTATTCCCAAATCCATCAAACGGTATGTTGACATTGCAAGTCAATAATGCCAAAACTGCATTTAATTCAAGAATTGAAGTTTACGATCTTAACGGGAAACGCATGCATAGAGAAATTATAACGATCAATGCAGGACATAGCGCCTCAAAAATTGATCTTCAAAAATTAGCAGTTGGATCTTATATCTTGATTTTAACCTCTAAAGACGCCTCAAAATCTATCGGTTTTGTGGTCGGTGAATAAGTAAACCATCATCCATTTTGACAATCGCAAATAGTAGGAGCATACGATTGAAAGTTACACAAGTACTTAATCAATTAAAATCTCTAATATCTTAATGGCAGCCTCACTAATTTTTGTTCCAGGTCCAAATACCGCTAGTGCTCCAGCATCAAATAAATACTGATAATCTTGTTTTGGGATGACACCTCCAACAATAACCATAATGTCATCACGACCATAATTTTTAAGCGCTTGAATCACTTGAGGTACTAATGTCTTATGTCCTGCAGCTAAAGAAGATACGCCTAAAATATGTACATCGTTCTCTACGGCTTGTTTGGCAGCTTCTTTGGGAGTTTGAAAGAGCGGACCAATATCAACATCAAAACCTACATCGGCATAACCTGTGGCCACCACTTTAGCACCACGGTCATGACCATCCTGACCCATTTTTGCAATCATGATACGCGGTCTTCGTCCGTCTTGCTCGGCGAACTGATCGGCTAACGCTCTCGCCTTTTGAAAGCTCTTATCGTCTTTTATCTCTTTACTATACACTCCTGAAAATGATTTTATTTGCGCTTTGTAGCGTCCGTACTCAGCTTCTAAAGCATCACTAATTTCCCCTAGAGTTGCACGCTCTCTAGCGGCAACTACTGCTAAAGCTAATAAATTATCTTTTCCCGAGCGCGCGGCTTCGGTTAATTTTACAAGCGCATTGTTAACGGCCTCGTTGTCTCTAGTGGCTTTAATGTGTTCTAAGCGTTTGATCTGTCCTAGTCTTACGGTTTGGTTATCAACTTCTAGTGTCGAAATTGGATCTTCTTTATCTAATCGGTATTTGTTGACACCTACAATAATATCTTGACCAGAATCAATACGCGCCTGCTTTCGAGCCGCGGCTTCTTCAATTCTTAACTTAGGGATTCCTGCTTCGATGGCTTTGGTCATCCCACCAAGTGCTTCTACTTCTTCGATGAGCGACCATGCTTTTTGAGCAATATCATGGGTTAGTTTTTCAACATAGTAACTTCCGGCCCACGGATCGACTGTTTTGGTAATACCTGTTTCCTTTTGTAAAAAAAGTTGGGTATTTCGGGCAATACGTGCTGAAAAATCGGTTGGTAATGCAATGGCTTCATCTAAGGCATTAGTATGTAGACTTTGAGTGCCCCCAAAAGCGGCTGCAGTTGCTTCGATGGTTGTTCGAGCAACATTATTGAACGGGTCTTGCTCTGTTAAACTCCATCCCGAGGTCTGACAATGCGTTCGTAACGCTAAGGATTTCTGATTTTTAGGATTAAATTGACTCACTAATTTAGCCCATAGCATTCGAGCGGCTCGCATTTTGGCGATTTCCATAAAATGATTCATGCCTATAGCCCAGAAAAAGGATAATCGCGGTGCAAAGGTGTCAATGTCCATACCTGCCTCCAATCCTTTACGAATGTATTCTAGTCCGTCGGCTAGAGTATAGGCCAATTCAAGATCACAAGTCGCTCCGGCTTCTTGCATGTGATAACCTGAAATACTAATGCTATTGAATTTTGGCATCGTTCTACTCGTGTATTCGAAGATATCTGAAATGATTTTCATGGAAGGTGTAGGAGGGTAGATGTAGGTATTTCGCACCATAAACTCCTTTAGAATATCATTTTGAATCGTTCCAGCTAGATCTTCTGGGTTGACGCCTTGTTCTTCCGCAGCAACAATGTAAAACGCCATAATGGGTAAAACAGCCCCATTCATGGTCATTGACACCGACATTTTATCTAACGGAATTTGATCAAACAAAATCTTCATATCCTCCACGCTATCAATCGCAACACCTGCTTTCCCTACATCACCAACAACACGCTCATGATCTGAATCATACCCACGATGCGTGGCTAAATCAAAAGCCACCGACAGCCCTTTCTGTCCAGCCGCTAAATTTCGTCTGTAAAACGCATTGCTGTCTTCCGCAGTAGAAAAACCGGCATATTGCCGTATGGTCCAAGGGCGACGCACATACATCGTAGAATATGGTCCACGTAGGTTTGGAGCTATACCAGCAACAAAATCTAAGTGTTCAAGCGAGGCGATGTCAGCTTTAGTGTATGTCGCTTTTAGGTCAATGCCTTCAGCAGTTTTGAAAGTGTCTTCTGTTTGTTTAACTTCAACTTCGACGTTTTGATTTAAACTTATTTGTTGGAGATTTTTTCGCATTAGTTGACTATTAACTTTTCGATAAATGAATTATAGTTTTTGTTCGTATTAGAAAAAATGTTTATGGCGAAGGTTTTATAATTAGACGATACAAAATAGACGGTATTAAAGCTTTCGAAGTCTTGACCATTTGTTAATTTAAAATTAGCTTTAAACACTTTAGTGCGTTTAGTGTCTGAATAACCAGCAGATAGTTTTTCGCAATTGAGGCTAAGAGCATTGCCATAAGCACTACAAGAATTGGAAAGCACACCTAAGAGGTAGGCTGATTCCTCTCTTGTAAATGGTAGAAATTGTCCCATTTTTAGGCTGATGAGTGTTGAAGATGCTACATCCTTAAAATAGTAGATGTTTCCCTTAGAAAATTTAAGATAATTAAAGCGTTTCAATTCCATTTCTTTTTCTTCGGAATCTGGGAGTTGATCAAGTAAGGCGGCATATTCAAGTTCTGAAAATTCTCTAAAATAAGCAGGTAAAAATAATTTTATATGATCATCAGCTAAAGTGAAATAATCACCTGGCACGTCATTTCTACTTTTTTTTTTAGGAGCGTTTTCACATGAAAAACACATTATTATTAAAACAAAGAGCCAGCGTTTTAATAACATGGTTTAATGATTATGTCCTTCGTGTGATCCTTGGTCTTTCAATCCACTTCTTTCTTCATAAGCCTCATCTTCATCCAATTGTGATTTGATCTTGGCGTCAAATAATTTTCCGTAGAACAACTCAAGAGCAGCATAAGTGGCCAAATATTTGTCATTTTGCATGCCTCTGGCTTGTCGTCTTAATATGGGATTTATCATACGAAGGCTCATACTATTGGTGTCAATTAACGCATTGAACGTGGTCTTAAAATTCTTATCCTTAAGACTATTACCAATACATTTAAAAATTGGGTGGTTATAGTTCAAATGGCTTCCATCTTTATTATTGGACCAAAGCGCGTTATCATTTTTTAAGACCTCAAAAATCGTTTGGCTGTGTGGTGACACCAATTTTGAATAGTCGGTCTTATTGGATAAGGCTTCGCTAACAAAGAGACTATAAGCTCGGTTATAATCTGGTTTTTCGGGTGTGTAAAAATTGACAATATCATCTTCAAAAGCATATAAGGCTTCTTGCAGTAAAGCGGTTTTGGTTTGCTCGCAGGATAGCACGTCTGGTTTATCGGTGTATTTGTAGTCGAAATTATCAGTTTTCGATCCTTCTTGTTTGCAAGCCAAAAGGCTAAGACTCAATAAAAAAAGTAAAAATTTAGGCGTCATGATTTATAAATTTATTCGGTTTTAAGTCGGTATTGTTCAACGGTCTCAGCGAGTCGTTTTTCTATGATGGGTTCAATAAGTGTTTTGACTGGATTCATTTTTATAAATGGATAGAGCTCTAATTCATTGGCCATTCTATCGTCCTTATTTGGATGACTATTAGTTCCCAACAACTCTAATGCTCCCTTGTCAAATTGGGCCTGCTCTTTTTGGGCGCTTTCTTTAATTTTCTTCTGAATGGTGGCCGATTTTAGCTGTGATAGAAATCCGCCGTTCGCTTCAACATCCTTGAATACATCTAATGCTTTTTCACTTAGTTGTGCGGTTAGACTTTCAATATAGTAAGCACCATCTGAAGGATTGTTAACAGCATCAAAATAACTTTCATGTTTAAGTACCAACAACTGATTTCGGGCTATACGTTCGCCAAATTCATTGTCTTTATGGTAAATGGCATCATAAGCTAAATTGGTAATTGTATTGGCACCTCCTAAAATAGCACTCATACATTCTGTAGTGGTTCGAAGAAGATTGGTATTATAATCGTAAATGTTTTTATTGCGTTTTGTTGGTGTCGCATTAATGGTACATGTGGTTTTGAAGCCATATTCGGAAGCTAAGGTTTTATATAGAATTCGTAAAGCTCTCAACTTCGCGATTTCAAAAAAATAGTTGGTTCCAACCGAAAGGTTAAATATGACTGTTAGGCTGCTTTTTTGATCTTGAGATAACTTATCCTGAAGCAGATTAAAATATTCATTAAGATGAGACAGGGCATAAGCCAATTGTTGTACCATTGTAGCACCAGCATTTTGATAGGCATTAGTGTCGACAGTAATGGTATTGGAGTGTTTAACAATAGTCTCTATTTGTTTAAAATCTTCGTTTAAATTATGGTACCAGTTTCCAGAACTGGCCAAATGACCAATACTATCAATCTCAATCGTGATGTTGCCTTGAGTTGATATTTTGCTAACGTAGTTTGATGAAAGAAAAAGCAACTTTAAAACAATAGGAGTAAGGCTAATGTCAATATTTTTGATAAGGTCATCAATAGAGACGGTTTCCGAAGGAATAATAAACGTAATCTGTTCTGCGCCTCTCGAGATCGCATCTAATGCTTTGGTATTTGATTTTTCAACCTGTGCGACATATATCGATTGGCAAATTTTAAAGCGTTTCGCTTTAGTGGTCGAAATGTTTGGTAACATTGTAAATTCATCGGCATGGTAAAAGGGCTTAACATCAATACCTTCATTAGTATGCCATATGAGCGTATCGTTATAATCGGCTCCTTTTAGGTCTGCTTGGATTTTTTGTTTCCATTGTTTTGAGGATACCGCAGAAAAATCGTAAAATAGTTCCTTATTCATTTTTCTTGATGTTTAGGCTGTCTTCATATTCAATGATATAAATATCTTCGTTGTCTTTCTTCATGTAATATTTCTCGCGCGCGAGTTTCTCAATACCGTCTTCTGTACTTAACTCTTTGATCGCTTTATTGTCTTTAATAATCTGTTTTGTATAGTATTCCTTTTCACTTTCAAGATCGTCAATATCGCTATTAAGTTCTCTGTGAATAAGCAGTGAATTGGAATCTACGAATAGCATCCAAATAGCAAAACCCACGAAAACCAAAACAAATATATTTTTAAAGTATTTAAGCATTAATTTAATTTTTCGTTGATAATGGTTTTTACGATATCAACGGCTACTGTATTATATTTATTATTAGGTATAATGATATCTGCATACTCTTTCATAGGTTCAATGAACTGCTGGTGCATTGGTTTTAATGTAGTTTGGTAACGCATCAAAACTTCATCAATATCTCGACCGCGTTCTGTAATATCTCTTTTAAGACGACGTATAAGACGTTCATCACTATCGGCATGCACAAAAATCTTGATATCAAACATCTCACGTAATTCAGGATTCGTAAGAATCAAAATCCCTTCAACAATCATCACTTTTCTAGGTTTGGTGTTGATGGTATCTCCTGTGCGATTATGTTTGACAAAAGAATAGACGGGTTGCTCAATAGCATTGCCTTTTCGTAACTCTTTAAGGTGATCTTCAATTAATTCAAAATCGATAGAGCGTGGATGGTCAAAATTAATTTTTTTTCGTTCCTCAAAACTCAAATGGGTCGTATCCATATAGTAGGAGTCTTGAGACAATACGCCAACTTCTCCTTCGGGTAGTTCGTTGAGTATTTGATTAACAACGGTAGTTTTACCGCATCCTGTTCCGCCAGCGATTCCTATTATAAGCATATTGACTTGTAAATTTTACGTCAACAAAGTTAGCAATTATGCTAGAACATCATTCGTCAATTCTTGAAACTTCTTCCGCAGTTATCAACGTATCATTAGTATTTCCCCAACTGTTCGTAATGTAGTTCATCACATCTGCGATTTCCTCATCGTCAAGACCAAGAGCAGACATATTGCCGTTGTACACAACATCATTGACTTCGATTTTGCCAGCCAGCCCATATTTAATGGCTTTTATACTAGCAACGCGTTTGGTCATTAAATAATCAGATTTTGCCAAAGGTGGATATACTTTTGGAACGCCTTGGCCATTGGGTAGATGACAGCTCATACAAAAGTTCATGTAGACTTCTTGTCCGTTCGACATGCTCGTGTCTTTATCTGGATTTTCAGGACGTTCGTTGTCTTCGGAAACATTAAGGATTGACAGATCGTTCTTTTTTTCCGAAGAATTACAAGATAACAAGATCCCGCAAGCGATTATTATCACAGTATGTATTCTCATTTTGTTTTGATCAATTTAACGATACCTAAATTTTCTATCCCTACGTAAATGAATCCGTCAGGACCTTGATTAATTGATCTCACTCGACCTAATTCATTTAATAAGCGTTCCTCTTTTACGACCTTACCATTGTCAATATAGCAATGATCTAAATATTGAAATTTTAGCGAGCCTACCAAAAGGTCTCCCTTCCAGTCGCCATAGGTGTCGCTTGAGATAAATTCCATCCCGCTTGGTGCTATGGAGGGATCCCAATAATGAATGGGTTGTTCCATTCCTGGACGTGCGGTTTCGTTGGTGATTTGGGTACCGCTGTAATTAACGCCATAAGTGATAATGGGCCAACCGTAATTTTTACCTGCTTCGATAATGTTAATTTCATCACCGCCTTTTGGTCCGTGCTCATGCGTCCAAATCGCTCTGGTCTCTGGGTGAATGACCATACCTTGTGGATTGCGGTGGCCGTAAGAAAAAATAGCAGTTTTAGCGTTTGCTTTTTTGACGAACGGGTTGTCTTCAGGAACCGAGCCATCATCATTCAAGCGGTAAACTTTGCCACCATCACGCGTAAGATCTTGGGGATTTTCGTCACGATTACCGCGCTCCCCAATTGTAAAGAACAAATAGCCTTTGTCATCAAAAACGATTCGGGATCCAAAATGCTGACCTTTGGTGGTATTGGGCGTTGCTTTGTAGAGCAATTGCTTTTCAATCAAGGCACCATCAACTAATTTTGCTCTCATGATGGCCGTATGACCGCCTTTATCTTTTCTTTCGGAAGATGCATAGCTCATATAAATCCAGCCATTATCGGTATAATTTGGATGTAGCTTGATGTCAAGTAGTCCACCTTGACCGCGATTATAAACTGTAGGTACATTTTTAATGTCTATTTTTTTACCGTTTTTGAAATGAATCATCCTACCGTCCTTTTCATTTATAAGCATCGATTGGTCAGGCATGAATACGAAACCCCACGGATTTTGTAAATCTGGAACAATGAGTTCATATGAATGCTTTACATCTATTGGTGTTTTGTCTTGAGCACATGCGAAAACACTGATTAAACCAATAAATAATAAGGATTGTCTTAGAAATGTCATGTAAAAAATTTTTATGTTTAAATTTAATAATAAAAGTTGTCAATTTTTAAAGAAAAGATATATATTTGCACCTCGAAATTTTAGACAAATTGTATCGCGATTTACTAAAATTAGATAACCAATTCAGGGTGTATCACGCGAAAAAAGCGTGACAGGTTTCACCCGGTTATCTTGCCGTGTTTGGGACGCGGAGGTCGTCATGCTTGAGGCGTGACCACCCAGATAAAAGATGGGCTATTTAGTTTATATTTATATATTGCATAGTCATAAAAGTTCTAGATATTATATAGGTCAAACTTCTAATATCACTGTAAGATTGAAAAAGCACAATAGCGGTCTAGTAAGATCAACTAAGTATGGTGTTCCTTGGGAATTAATTACTAAGATCGAAACGATTACAAGATCTGAAGCACTGATTTTAGAGCGTAAAATCAAAAAGAGAGGTGCTAAAAGATATTTAAAAGATAACCAATTCGGGGTGTAGCGTAGCCCGGTTATCGCGCCGCGTTTGGGACGCGGAGGTCGCAGGTTCGAATCCTGCCACCCCGACATCAAGGAGGTCGTCACGCCCTAAAGCGTGACCACTTTAATTTTTATTGAGGGCTCTTAGCTCAGCTGGATAGAGCACCTCCCTTCTAAGGAGGCGGTCGAAGGTTCGAATCCTTCAGGGCTCACAGAATCCCTTTCATTCATTTGGAAGGGATTTCTTGTTTCGTAATGTTTTTCATTATTAAATGAAAGTTTCCGCAGGACGTACAGAAAACACCTTTTTTTTATAAAACTTTAGAGCACACTATTACTATTTTCTCTTCAAGATAGTTGGTCGTAAAAAAGAGGTAGACTTTTCCGCCATCTTTGATACGGTATTTTTTCCGGATTGATTGAACGCTTTCAGGAAAATTTCTAGTAGTGATGTTGGCTTTTGTAATGGCGAGATTTTTTAGACTTTTTTTGTTATAGTTCACAACCGATTCTATATTGAACGTGCGTCCTGGAAAATTTATGATCGTATCACTCGTGTACAAATGAGAATGTTGATGAAGTTTTGCTATGTTGAAAAATTGAGCAACGGTATTAAATGCGCCAGACTTGAGAATTGAGGCATTTGGCTCATATAAGTAGAGCGAAGGAAGTTCAAAACGAACTGTTGCCTTTGCTTCTTTAGATACGGCCATTGAAAAATGCTCTGGAATATCAATAAGATTAACCGTGTGGATTTTAATATCATCAATAAAGCCGTTCTCTATAATCCACAACAGTTCTTTAACTTCATTTTTCACGGCGATGATATGAACTTCCTTTACATGCTGCAGTTCGCTAATTCCTATTGATATATCCAGCAATGGAGACGTTTTTATGGCAATCTGATTGGTCGATTTTAAAAGTGCGTTTAAATGTGCAGGTATGTTTGGTAGACAATCGTTTAAAAAAAACACTTTGCCTTTGGTGTCGTGACGGCGTGAGGGATCTACATAGATCCAGTCATACTTTTTTGTAGAGCTTTCAACATATTTTATCCCATCTAATGGTATGACTTCAATGTTTGGAGCTTTGAGTTTTTTGACATTGTGACTTACTATGGCTGCCAAATCGGTACTGATCTCGCAATGTGTGACGCTTTCAAAAACTTTTGAAAAGTAGTAGGTATCAACTCCAAAACCTCCCGTGATATCAACAATAGAGCGTCCTTTTAAGACCGATGTTTTGTATGCTGCGGTAATTTCTGAAGAGGTTTGCTCGATATTCAGTTTGTTGGAGAAGTAAATATTTTTTGTTGAAAACCATGTTGGGAGTTTTTTTCTTGACTTTAACTTAGCTTCAATCTGTTCTACAATCTCGTGTGTATTTACGTTTGGAAAGCTCGTGCCTTTTAGTAAAATTTTAGACGTATCAATCGTTAGATTATCGTCAATGAATGTTTGTATTTCAGTATTTAATAGTTCCGAATTCAAAATAAACCTAAAGTCCTTGAGTTAGTTTTTTAACGAATCTATGCTCAGATAAAAACTCCTTTAACACCACTTTGATAGCTGTATAACTTGGTACAGCGACGATCATACCAATAACACCAAACAATAGGCCTGCAATAATGATGATAAGAAAAATCTCCAGTGGATGGGATTTTACACTTTTAGAGAAGATATAAGGCTGACTAAAAAAATTATCAATCAATTGTGCTATAAAAATAATGACTAATGTAAAAAGGATATTAGGTAAAATTACTTCATCAAAGCTATTGCCGAGATTATTGGTCATCACCAGAAACAGCATTAATACGCCGCCAATAAGTGGTCCCAAATAAGGAATGAGATTGATCAATGCGCATAAAAATGCTATTACAATCGCATTATCAACGCCAATAATTAATAAGCCAATTGTATAAATGATAAAAAGAATGAATATTTGTAAAAATAAGCCTACGAAATAGCGAGATAATAAATCTGATATTTTAATAATAGAGCGTTTCGTATTCAGTTCTTTACTGTTGGGGATAAAGGTCATAATGCCTTGCTGAAATAAACTGCTGTCTTTTAAAAAGAAAAAGGCGATAAACAACACCGATAGTAAGCCGATACTGAAATTACCCAAGCCTAATACAAAATTATTTAAAAAGTTTGGAATAATACTGTAATCTAAATTTGACAGTATCTTCGATTCTCGAATGGCCTGTTCTGCGTTAATATGATTAAGTTCTAAATAAGAAATCCCAGAGCGATAAAGCTCTTCGATACTTAACTGTAATTCTCGAATATCCAATAATGATAAATTTTGTCCTTGCTCAATGAGAAGGGGAATCAATAAGCTAATGATACCTGCAAAAATCCCAAATAAAATAAGCATGGTAATAAGTACAGCAACGGTGTTATTAAATCTAAGGTGATTTCTTAAAAACATGACGATCGGCCTCCCAATAAGCGAAATAACCGCTGCGATAAGCACATATACTATTACAGATTGAATTTTATAAAGAAAAAACAACAATACGGCAATAGCAACAATAATACCCACCGCTTTTAGAATCCCGTTTGCTATAATTTTTGAAGTCATCTATTAATTTAAAGGATAAATATAGAGACTTTATTTAAGTTGTTTAGTTATTTCGTATAAAGTTATACTTGCAGCTTGTACGACATTCATACTGCTATTCTGTCCAAACATATCAATGTGTATAACAGCATCACTTAAATCAAGAATAGGTTGGGATACGCCAAAGTTTTCGTCGCCAACGACCAAAGCAATTGGTGCTTCTGTAGAAAAATTAAAGTGGGTTAAGGCTATACTTTTATCGGTGATTTCAAGTGATATAACAATATACCCCTTTGCCTTAAGTTCTAAAACCACAGCTAATGCATCTTTCCTAATAGTATGCGGCACCACCTTCTCGGTAGATCTAGACGTTTTTGTCATATGGCGTCCAAAAGGAATCGCGTCGCCACAAAAAATGAGGTTTTCAATCCCAAAAGCGTCTGCTGTTCTAAATAAACTACCAATATTTGGCGCATTGCTCACCTGCTCACAAATAAGTGTAATAGGGAAGTTTTGCTTATTGAAAGACGTAGAGTAGTGGTCGAGTTGCATAGTATGTCAAGAAAGCTTATTTGGGTTTTTACACAAAAAAGATGCACTAAAGATTAGTTTTCAAAAGCATACTTAATAATATTGGCACCCATTTTTAGGGCGATTTCCCTAACATCGTCTGGATCATTATGAACTTCTGGATCCTCCCAGCCGTCACCAAGATCACTTTCAAAAGTAAATAGGAGCACGAGACGACTTTCATAAAAAACACCCAATGCTTGAGGTCTTTTTCCGTCGTGTTCATGAATTTTTGGAAGCCCGTCAGGAAAATTAAAAGCGGTATTAAAAATTTTATGTTCTTTTGGCAGCTCTATTAATTCTTGATTTGGAAAGACTTTTTTTAGTTCTTCTTTTATGTAGGGCTCCATACCGTAATTATCATCAATGTGAATAAACCCGCCAGACACTAAATAATTTCTCAAATTCTCGGCATCCTCATCAGTAAAAAAAACATTACCATGTCCCGTCATATGTAGCATGGGAAATTGAAAAATATCCAGACTTCCCACTTCTACAACTTGAGGGGATGTATTCATGTTGGTCTTTATATTTGTATTACAGTAAGCAATTAAATTGGGAAGTGCTGTTGGGTTGCTATACCAATCACCACCCCCTTTATACTTTGCTATGGCCAGATCTTGCGCGCTCAGCGTTAAATTGATTACAAACACTGATACAATTGTAAGATTTTTAAATGTTTTCGTACTAAATCCCATACTTCAAAAATAGAACTTTATACAAATGAAACATATCCTTTTAACGTTATTTATGATGCCATTTTTCTTCACTTCGGAAAAAGAGGATGTATATCCACCAGTCACCGTTCTAGAATTATTTACGTCACAGGGCTGTTCTAGTTGTCCGCCAGCCGATAGGCTATTATCTGAATTAGTAACTAGCAACACCTCATCTAAAGTCATTGTGCTTTCGTATCATGTGGATTATTGGAATCATATGGGCTGGAGCGATCCTTTTAGCAAAAAAGATTTTAGCGATAAACAACTTCGCTACAGTAGGAAATTTAATAGTAGTTCAATTTATACACCGCAATTGATTGTAAACGGTCAAGAACACTTTGTTGGTTCTAACGCCTCAGTATTGACATCAAAACTAGATCATTATTCTAAAAGGTTATCTAAAAATAAAATTAGGATACACGATCTTTCAAGAGTTGAAGATCAGATAAAATTCGACTATCATCTCGACGGAAATATTAAAAATAAGACCTTAAGAATTGCATTGGTTATTGACGAAAGAACGACAAAAATAGCTCATGGTGAAAACAGAAATCGAACATTAAAGAATACAAATATTGTCGTTTCTGAAAGCAGTTTACAAGTAAATAAAGAAGCTGGCAGTATGACTATTGACGTTCGCGATTTAGTCAACGAAGCTGATGTTTTAAAATTAGTAGCTATTATTCAAAATACTGATTTAGATATTATTGGAGCTATTCAGGTAAATCTATAGTTCATTTAATAAAGCTACCGAATGACTAGCGACGATTGCCGCAGTTTCTGTGCGCAATCTAGTAGTACCCAACATCACAGGTCTAAAAGAATTATTGATAGCAAATTTAATTTCGGTAGTGCTAAAATCGCCTTCAGGCCCGATTAATAGAGTCACATCTTGTTTTGGGATTAATGCTTCTTTTAACGATATTCTATTGGTGGCTTCGCAGTGGGCAATGAATTTTTGTGTATCATGGTTTTGCTCGGTAAAGTCTTTGAAAGATTGTGCCTCGTTTAAAATTGGCAAATAACAATTGAGCGATTGTTTCATGGCAGATTGAATGATTTTTTCAAAACGTTCTGGCTTAATAATACGACGTTCACTGTTATCACAAAAAATGGGCGTAATGCTATCGATACCAATTTCGGTAGCCTTCTCCAAAAACCACTCGTAACGGTCATTCATTTTTGTTGGAGCAACAGCAAGGTGGAGTTTGTAATCTCTCTTGGCTTGAAGAGTACACGTTTTTATGGTAGCTGTACAATTTTTAAGATCTGCCTTAATAATTTCCGCAGAAAACAAATACCCTTTGCCATTGGTTATATTTAAAACATCTCCAACCGATTTGCGCAATACTTTAACAATGTGTCGACTTTCGTCTTTTGCAAAACGAATTTCTGTATCGTTAGATTCTAAATTGGGATTATAGAAAAGCTGCATTATTTTCTAGGTTCAGCAACTTTTAAAACTTTAGCCTCTTTTATAAGTTTCTGTGGTTCTGTGATTAGAACGACGTAATAGGCCTCTATCTCAGGGATGTCTAAAGTGAAAATATCATTTACCTTGTAACTGCCATCAATTACGGCTGCCTCAAAATCTGGATGCAAATCACCAGTAGTGAACCAACCCAAATCGCCACCTTTTCTAGCGGTATTGTCCATAGAATACATTTTGGCTAGATCTTCAAAGCGAGTGCCATTGCGATATTTAGATAGAATCGTTTTTCTAAGTTTATTGATATCTTCCTCTGATTTTTGTTTACCATCTAAATAAACACAACTTACTTTGTAAAAAGGGATTTCATACTTCTCGATGACTTTGAAATATGTTTTTTGCGGACTATCATTAAAATACTTCTTGGAGCCAATGCTCATTTTAAAGATATCCTCAGCCATTTGTGTTTTGTGCTTTTCTTCATTGAATACAATAACTTTACCTTTGACTTTTTTATTCTTTTTAAAAAACAGATTGACATCGTCAAGGGTCTGCACAGAATCTAAGGATTGTTCAAATTCCTTTTGGGCAAATACAGTAGTAGCAGTAAAAAATAGGGCAGAAGTAATTAGTAATTTAAACATAGTAGGATCGTTTTTTATTAGGTCTCAAAATTAGAGCACTAAAACCACTTACCAGCACGTCTACAATGAAGTTGTAAAGAAAAAATTGTTTATAACTCGAAAAAGCCCTTATTTGACCGCAATCATACTTATTTCTACATTGACAAACTTTGGTAAATTCGCAACTTCAACGGTTTCTCGTGCAGGTGCAGTTTGCGAATTAAAATATTTAGCGTAAACTTCATTGATCAATGAAAAGTTATTCATATCGCTTATAAAAATTGAAGATTTAATAACCTGGTCAAAGGTCATACCAGCTGCTTCTAAAACAGCCTTGAGATTTTGCATGACTTGTTCTGTTTCCGCAGTAATTGATTCTAACACCAGCTCTCCCGATTGGACATTGATCGCAATTTGTCCTGAGGTGTACAAGGTGTTACCAGATAAAATAGCTTGATTGTAAGGGCCGATAGGTGCAGGTGCAAGAGGCGTGTTTATGATTGTTTTCATAGTCTTTGTTAAATAAGTTTACAGTTGTTGATCGCGTTGTCTACGCTTATCATATTTAAGATCTTTAAGCAAGTTAGAACGTATGCCTACGAAGAAGTTCCATGATTTATAAGGACCAAACGGCACAAAGGTAAAGTTCATGCGCCAACTCAACAAATCACGCTCAAAACGCAATTGTGTTTGTGTAAATCCTTGATTGGCAAAATCATAACCTGATGAAGCGCCAACCGACCATCTAGGAGATAGCTCTACATCACCAGAGAACATTAATGAATTATTAGAAATCGTGTTTTGTCTCGTAGAATTACTGTAATTAACGGCATAGGCAAGGCGTAAACTCCAAGGCGGGAAGTAATTATAAAGTTCAGATTCTTCCTCTTTATCATCTTGTTTTCCATTTTCTTCATCAGAGAGACGTTGATCGGCAAAATCTTGTGGTTTACCAAAGAGATCATCTGCACGCCCTCCATTTCTCAAAGACTCTTGTATGGCCGCATCATCCTCGGTGCCATTGCCTTCAAAACTTTTACTGGATAAGGAATAACTAAGGTTAAGCGAGGCAGAGGTAAGCCTAAACAAGCTCCCGCCATTGTCAATATTAAAACGATCGACTTTACGGTTGTTATTGTCTAAAGCGTATGGATCGAGAACCATCCCAAAGTTGATGTTCATTTTTTCTTTAAGAATAGCGGTTCCTCCAGAAACACGCAACGGACTCCATTTTAAAGAATCGCCCGAAAAATTATAGGCTGTAGAGAAGTTAAGGTTATTTAAAAGTTTAATTTTTTTGGGCTCGGTTGCAGAGCTATCTGTATCCCTTACCTTGGCCTCAAAATTATTTCCTACGGAAATGCCCATAGAGCTTGAATATGTTCTGTTGGGCACTCCAAACAAGCTGCCTTCAAATCTAGTGAATTGTTCTCGCTCTGCCTCGCCAACCGTAACACCATCAGCATTAGCGAGTTCAAATGTATCGTAGTATTGATCAAAGGCTGGATTAATATTATAGCTAATCGACGGTCGCATGACATGGCGAATTTTCTGAATTTTTGGATCTTTACCTTTTTTCTCAAAATCGAACATGCCGTAGATTGTTGTTCCAATACTTGTACTGAAGTTATAGGTAAAAAAACGATCAAAGCCAGTAAGATCTTCAGTAATGATGACACCGTCTTCGTCTTCAAACTTATCAATCGTATTTAAGGTCCAAGCCTCCTCAAAATTAGTACTGGCACTCATACTAAAATATTTAAATACTTTAAAGTTGGTCGATACGGGAATAGAATGTAAAGCACCAATACGTGCATCATCGAACATTTCAGACTTAAAAAATAGAGAATCTGTAGTTTGAATCCTGTTTTCTGCTCTTACATTATACTGAAGATTTATATTTTGAATGGCACCTTTTTTAGAACCTGTCTCTGGAGCAAAGGGGAACATTCTACCTACACTACCTTGAAACGTTGGTAGCGTCATATTAATAGACTCGGTGTTTGTGTTTTGTGAATGTGTTGCCGTAACGCTCATATTGACTTGCGGTTCGCCTTGGAAGGTCTTTGAATACGAAACAGAAGAGGCTAAGGTATTGTTTTGCGTGCTCGGTAAGTTTAATTGATTGATGGATTGTTGAAAGTATCGGCTACTTCCTAAATTTACAGATGCCGAAAATCGTGAGTTCGGATTTGCCTTTGCATCTTGACTGTGGGACCATCTAATATTATAAATCGTCGATTTAGAAAAGTCAGGAAAACCACGTTCTTGACTTATTAAATTCTCATATCTAAAACTCACGTTGCCTCTAAATTTATAACGCAGTCCATAACCCGACTCCAATCGCAGCCCATAACTTCCGTTGGTATAATAATCTCCAAGAACAGCCAAATCAAAATAGTCGCTTATAGCAAAGTAATAACCGCCATTTTGTAAAAAGTAGCCACGTTCGGTATTACCCAAATCTTGTCCAGGAGTTGGCATGATGACACCTGATGTTTGCTTTTTAGTCATTGGAAAATAGGCGAATGGTAATCCAATGGGTGTAGGAACGTCGTAAATAAATAAATTGGTCAATCCTGTGACGACTTTCTTTCCTGGAACAACCTTGGCGTTTCGCATTAAAAAATAATACTCAGGATCGTCTAAATTTTCCGAAGTTGTAAATTTTCCATTCTCAATAAAAAGAATAGAGTCATTTTCCATCTTTGTTTTTTCGGCAATGATGGTGCCGCCACTTTGTTCGGTCTTAGAATTAAACACCAAGGCTTTTTTTGTAGCAATATTAAAGATTATAGAGTCGGGCTCAATCACGCTCTCGCCTTGGGTAAATACGGGTTTTTGCGAATATACGCCAGAGGTGTCCTTCAATCGTCCCGCGTAGATCAAATCGGTACTGTGGTCAATAACAATAATACCAGCCTTGATATTCATATCGGTATAAGTGACCTCGGCCTCATTATATAGCGTCGTTCTGTTTACTTTCTGGTTTAGCCTTACATAGTCTTTGGCTTTATAATTGACGATGCCTTCTAAGGTCTCTTTTTTTTTCTTCTTCGGAATAGAATCGGTCGTTACACTGTCAATTTCCCTAATATTTTGAGGATTGGTAAGCAGTGAATCCACCTTCACCGTTATGGAGTCATTGGTTGGCTTTGGACGAATGGGATCTTTAGGATTTGGCAACTCTTGAGCGAAGCAAAACATGTTAATAAACATGGTAAAACTTAAAGTAAAAAGTATGTATAGGCTTCTTGTGCGCAACGCTTTTAAATGTATTTTTGCTAAAGTATGGCTCGGTTTTTGAATTGCCAAAACTACATATATTTTTTATGATTAGTTTATAATTCAATTTTTTTATCTAAAGTCACAAAAGCTTGTTTTGCTTAGTTTTTAAAGCTAAAAAAATAAATCAAGTTGATTAACCGTTAGACACGCATGAGAACGACACTAGAGTATATATTCGTATTAATAGCTTTGTTAATTACCACTTTTTTAACATCTGCACAAACCAGTGAAAAAGAGAGCGGCAAATTTGTGGTTGTTTTAGATGCTGGCCATGGCGGTCATGATTCCGGGAATATAGGGAGTGGCTACAAGGAAAAGGATATTGCTCTCAAAATTGTAAAGGACATTGGTAATAGCTTAGAGAAAAATAAAGATATCAAAGTCATCTATACGAGAGATAAGGATGTTTTTGTAACGCTAAGAGGTCGCGCCAAGATTGCGAATGATGCTGATGCCGATCTGTTTGTTTCGGTACATTGCAATGCGCACAACTCTTCGGCAAATGGCACCGAAACTTTCGTGCTTGGTTTACATGCTAACCAGCGCAACTTCGAAATTGCAAAAAAAGAGAACGAAGTGATTTTCCTGGAGTCTGATTATGAAAAGCATTATGAAGGTTTCAATCCAAATTCTCCAGAGTCTTTTATTACACTCAGTCTTATGCAAGAGGATTATCTAGACAACAGCATACGTCTTGCCAGACATATAGAAGATAATTTTAAAGCGCAACAAAAAAGAAAGAGTAGAGGCGTAAAACAAGCCGGTTTTTGGGTATTGCACAATACCTACATGCCTAGTGTTTTGGTTGAAACAGGATTTCTAACCTACAAACAGGAAGGAGCGTATTTAAATTCTAAAAATGGTCAAACCAAAATGTCTAAATCCATAACCGATGCTATTTTAGATTATAAAAAACAATTGGATTTCAACGTTGGCGAGGATCTCTATCAAGTAAATTCAGCAGAAGCCTTAAGTGATGCGCCACAAATTATTGATAATGTAGTCTTCAAAGTTCAAATTGCTGCTAGCTCAAAGTTGCTGGAGCCAAAATCTTATAATTTTAAGGGTCTAGAAGACGTTTCTAGAGAGAAAGTTGGTGACTTTTACAAGTACTATTATGGATACACATCTGATTATAGCAGTATCCAACAAATGCATATCGAGGCGAAGTCCAAAGGGTATAAAGACTGTTTTGTAGTGGCCTTTAAGGACGGAAAAAAAATTGATGTAGACCACGCGTTAAAATCTGCCTCTAATTAGAAAGGTTCTTTACATTTTTATCGCTAATTTTGTGTTAACCCAAAATAGTAAACTTTGAAAATCTCTAGAGAAATAAAAACCGCCATACTCGTTATTTCGGGTATCCTACTTTTAGTATTTCTATTCAATTACCTTAAAGGTGAAAATCTTTTAGAGTCTGATAACACCTTCTATACCGAGTTTGATTATAATGCCCTAAGTTCATCATCACCTGTTACCGTGAAAGGTAATGCTGTTGGTAAGATTAGAGAAATCAAATATAATTTTGATACTGGCAAGACACGAGTTGAATTTACCGTAGATGATAATCTCTCCTTCAGCAAACAAAGTACCGTTAGATTATATAAAACTGGTTTAATGGGTGGCAATGCCTTAGAATTGATCATTAGAGAAGAAGGTGAGCAGGCTAAATCAGGTGATTACTTGAAGTCTACGGTTGAAGAAGGATTGGTCGAAAAACTTACCGAGAATTTCGAAAGTGTTAGCCAGGATTTAGATGTCACACTTAAATCGGCCGATACGCTCTTAATTAATTTAAACAGTCTCGTCGTTGACGACTCAGAAAATGGTGTGAAAAATGCCATTGCAGAACTTAACAAAACGATGAAATCTTTCCAAAACCTGTCTTATTCCATCAATAAGATAGTTACTAAAAATGATGAGAAATTAGGCTCCATGCTTAATAACTTTGATTCTATATCTAAAGATTTGGCTATTGTCACCAATGATCTTAAAGATGTGAAACTTTCCCAAACTATGGCCGAACTTGATAGAACGTTAGGTTCGGTAAATGCAATCATCGCCAATATTGAAAACGGAAACGGCTCAATGGGCAAGCTACTTAATGATGACGGTCTGTACACTAATCTTGAAGGCGCTGCCTTGCAAATGGAACAGCTATTAGAGGACATGAAGTTAAATCCTAAGCGTTACGTCCATTTTTCTCTCTTCGGAAAAAAACCAAAGCGTTATGATGCCGATGGTAATGAAATTAAAGATAACGACTAATACACGACTATGAGTTTTTTACCTCAAATAATTTTTGCAATTGCACTAATTTTTGGCATCGGTTACTTTGCTAAAAATGTGAGTAAAATCATGCGTAACATCAAGTTAGGTCATGGTGTAGACACCAGTGACAATACCTCACAGCGATGGAAAAATATGGCTATGATCGCCTTAGGTCAAAGTAAAATGGTCAAACGACCAATTGCAGGAATTCTTCACGTTATTGTATACGTAGGTTTTGTCGTCATCAACATTGAAGTGCTTGAAATTATGATTGATGGTCTTACGGGACAACACCGTATTTTTGCACCTGCTGGAGAAATTTATGACATTCTAATTGGGACGTTCGAAATTTTAGCTTTCTTGGTATTGGTCTCAGTGATTATTTTTTGGCTACGCCGAAACACGATCAAATTAAAACGTTTTTTAGGTCGGGAGATGAAAGGATGGCCTAAGAACGATGCCAATTACATCTTATACTTTGAGGTTGTACTCATGTGTTTGTTCTTAACCATGAATGGTGCCGATCTTCAACTGCAATTAAATGGCGCAGATGGGTATGCAACGGCAGGTTCGTTTCCCATAAGCCAATGGCTGTTGCCTTTATTTGATGGATTGTCAAACGCAAACTTGATCATCGTAGAGAGAACAGCTTGGTGGTTGCACATTTTGGGAATTTTAATTTTCTTGAATTACCTATACTATTCCAAACATTTACATATCCTATTAGCATTTCCCAATACGTACTTCGGAAAAATAAAACCTCAAGGTCAATTTGAAAATCTTGATGCAGTTACCAATGAAGTCAAAATGATGATGGATCCCAATGTAGATCCTTTCGCTGCTGCTCCCGAAGGTACCGAAGATGAAGTGCCCGCCAAATTTGGGGCAAGTGACGTTCAGGATTTGAGTTGGGTCAATTTGATGAACGCCTATACCTGTACCGAATGTGGTCGATGCACTAGTGAGTGTCCAGCCAATCAAACAGGTAAAAAATTATCGCCACGTAAAATCATGATGGATACGCGTGATCGCTTAGAGGAGGTCGGTAAAAATATTACAGCCAATAATGGTGAGTTTAAAGATGATGGTAAGCAACTGCTGGGCGACTACATTACCAATGAAGAGTTGTGGGCATGTACAAGCTGTAACGCATGCGTTGAAGCTTGCCCAATAAGTATAGATCCTTTAAACATCATCATGCAAATGCGTCAGTATTTGGTGATGGAGCAAAGTGCTGCACCAATGGAACTCAATAATATGATGACCAACATTGAGAACAATGGAGCACCTTGGCCTTACAATCAAATGGATCGATTAAATTGGAAAAATGAAGGCTAATGCGTGTTTTTCTTCGGAAATATAAACTCATTATGACGACTGCTTTTTGTTTAAGCACTGCGGTCATGGCTGCACAATCTTACAAAAAAGATTCTTTACAAATTAAATCCTACGCGACTATCGAATATAGCAACAATGAGGTCAAGGACATAGAGTTGTTAAAAGTTTTATGTGATTATTGTAGCGATTTTCAGAAAAAAATTATTGGAGAAGAGGTATTACGACGATCATTCAATGAACGTTTTGATCCAAAAAACAGAATTAAGAATGGTAAGAAAAAATTGGCCATTTACATTCGCATCGCAAAAAAAGATTTAGCGGCAATTAAAGAAGAATAATACGAATGATATATGAGCAGCATTTTGCTGGTTCAATCAATAGGAAAGCATAAAAATAAAATTATGAGCGAATTACTCAAAGTGCCAACAATGGCAGAATTTATGGCAGAAGGAAAACAACCCGAAGTATTATTTTGGGTAGGTTGCGCTGGAAGCTTTGATGACAGAGCTAAAAAAATAACAAAGGCATTTGTCAAATTGTTGAACAAGGCTAATGTAGAGTTTGCAGTTCTAGGTACCGAAGAAAGCTGTACTGGAGATCCTGCAAAACGCTCAGGAAATGAGTTTTTATTTCAAATGCAAGCGGTGACGAATATTGAAGTCATGAATGCTTATGAAATTAAGAAGATTGTGACGGCTTGCCCGCATTGTTTTAACACCATAAAAAATGAATATCCAGGCTTAGGAGGTAACTACGAAGTGATGCACCATACGCAGTTTTTAAAATCGTTACTTACCGATGGACGACTCACCATTGAAGGTGGTCAATACAAAGGTAAACGTATTACCTTTCACGATCCCTGTTATCTAGGACGTGCCAATAACGTCTACGAAGCACCAAGAGATTTGATTAGAAAACTTGATGCCGAATTGGTCGAAATGAAAAGTTGTAAGTCACGCGGATTATGTTGTGGTGCTGGTGGTGCTCAAATGTTCAAGGATGCTGAGCCAGGTAATAAGGAAGTTAATATTGAGAGAACAGAGCAGGCTCTAGATACTCAACCCGAAATTATCGCAGCGGGTTGTCCGTTTTGCAATACCATGATGACCGATGGCGTAAAAAATAAGGAGAAAGAAGGGCAAATTGCGGTTATGGATATTGCCGAATTGATTGCTAACGCGCAAGATTTGTAATTTATGGAAAGGGAACGATTACCTCTTATGACAACTTTTAAAATAGGTTTTTCAAATGGAGTAGTGTACGCTGCTATCATGGCAGTATTTGATTGCTTTAGTAATGATCCATTTTCTATTTTTCGGCGTCTTCATGGCGCTTTCTTTTCGGTACAAATATTCTAAGAATAAGGTCTAAATGGCAGACATCAACAAAAAACGTATTATCATTACCGCAGTCATTGGAGGTACTATCTTTGCTGGTGTCGTTTTAGTTGTTGACAAATTGCTGGGCAGGAATTTTTCATGGCAGCGTTTGGTCTTTTATTTTGTGTTCGGTGTGATCATGTATGGGTTTTTGACCTATCGCAACTTTAAGAAACACAACAAACGCTAAATGGAATTCAGCAATAACCAAATACAAATCGACAACCTTCCAAATTTGGATGCAGTCGAACTCAAACCGGTATCCAAGCATTACAAGAACATCATAATCTTAAATAGCACGCTTTCATATACCATCATTTTTGGATTGCTCATGACGGGAAAATATACCATTAGCGAACCAACGTTTCAGCAGTATTTTATTTTAATTTTGGTCATTGTGGTCATACTTTGTCTTTCACATTTGATCATTTCATTACTAGCTTTCAAAAAATTAAAATACGCCATAAGAGAGCATGACGTCATTTATGCAAAAGGATTGATGATACAGTCTCTAACGACAGTTTCCATTTCGAGAATACAACATACCGAAACATCTCGTAGTTGGTTGGCACGTCAGTTTCAATTGGCCACACTAAATATTTATACTGCTGGCGAATCTGGGAGTGATTTGAGCATTAAAGGATTACCGCAAGAAGAAGCCAAGCAGGTCAATGATTTTCTAAGTGAAAAAGTAAATGGCAACAACTGATTTTACGCACTCGCAAAGACAGTCTTCAAAAGGTATTATTATTATATTTGGTTTAAATACCTATAAATTTATACGCCGTTTTTTTGTACTCTTCGTAGCTTTCGGTTTGTCTTTATCCAAAAAAAACACCTTCAGTTTTTTATCCACAAATACATTATTGGTGATCATAGTGGTCATTCTGCTACTGATTTTAATTTTTGCCATTCTAAAGTATTTAAATTTTAAGTTTCATCTTACCAATACTGAGTTTCACTTATCAACCGGTATTTTCAATAAAGACAGTACCATTATTCCGAAGTCAAAAATTCAAAACGTTTATATCAAACAAAATTTCATCCAACAGCTCATTGATGTTGTATCGTTAAATATTGAAACGGCCGGCGATGACAAGTCAGAAATTGAAATCAATGCTCTTGATAAACCCACAGCCCTAAAACTTAAAAGAGCATTATTTAATAAAACTGAAATATCAAACGACCCTCAAAATGACCAGATTACAAATAATGTATTTTTTCGGGTCTCCCTTAAACGTTTGCTTTTAGAGGGCGTTTCCCAAAATCACTTTAAAAGTTTTGCCATATTGGCCTCCTTTATTTTTGGATTGTATTATGAGTTCAAGGATTATTTACGAGAATTAAATATCGATCAACAATTAGAAAATGTCGTTCAATTAAAAACAAGCAGTATGTTCAACATTCTACTTACCAATAGTGTTATCGTGCTGGTTTTGGTTGTGCTCTCGATGTTATTTTCAATAGTCAAAACGGTGATCACCAATTTCAATCTTGAGGTTCTAGATAATCAAAAAACTATAGAAATAAATAAGGGATTACTTAATAAGCTGTCTTTAAGTCTTACGCCTAGTCGCATCCAAAATATTGTCATCACTACAAACCGCATCAAAACATATTTTGGTCTTTATACCTTATCGGTAAGTCAAGCTATGGTCAATGCCAAACAGCGCAAAAACTTTAAGATTATTGCTTTAGACCATCTTCACGTGTATCAATTGCTCGATAAGTTTCTAGAGTGCTATGAGCAAATAGAGAACCGCTCAAAACCATCTTATTATTTCAAGCGTATCATGGTGTTACGAATGCTATTATTAGTTATTATTATCAATACTCCTGTTTTTTTAATCTTCGGAAATAGCATGTGGTGGATCAATTTGGTATTGCTCATTTTTTGTATCGCTTATGTTCATTTTTCATATAAGAAGGCTTATTATAGTATAACTGAAAACTTTGTGACTATAGGCAGTGGCTTTATTGAAACTACTACTAATATTCTGGAAATCCATAAAATACAAGCTATACAAATCAAGCAATCTGTATTTCAAAAACGCAGACAGATTGCCTCAGTTATTATTATGACCGCTTCAAAAGCAGTGAAAATTCCATATATAACAGAAAACGATGCCAAATACATCAATGATATTTTGCTATATAAGCTTGAATCGCAAGGTAAAGATTGGATGTAAAACTGTACTTTTGTAACTAGAAAAAACAAATTTATGCTTGTCGATTTTAATTCACTTCCTGAAGAATCTCGCGTTTGGATCTATCAGTCGAACCGATCTTTCACAGATCAGGAACTTTCAGAAATAAAAGAAAAACTCAATACCTTTATTACCAATTGGACAGCTCATGGCAGTAATCTTCATTCTGGTTATACCATTGAATATAAAAGATTTATAGTACTAGCGATAAACCAAAGCTTAACTAATGCTACGGGATGTAGTATTGATGCCTCAGTACATTTTATTCAGCAATTGGAAAACGATTATAATGTTGATTTAATGGATAAAATGAATGTGTCCTATAAACAAGGTCAATTCGTTGCACACAAATCATTATTAGACTTTAAGCAAATGGCAAAGGATAAGGCCGTTTCAAAAAATACCATTGTGTTCAATAATTTGGTCACTAATATCGCAGAATTTAAAGAAAACTGGGAAGTTCCAGCGAGTGAGAGCTGGCATAGTCGCTTTCTTAAATAATTTTATGATACTACCATGACCAACGACATTTTTTTACTCAATATATCTGGACAGGACAAACCAGGATTGACATCAAGTTTGACCGCCGTATTGTCAGATTATGGAGCGAAGATCCTGGATATAGGGCAAGCAAACATACACGACACGCTGTCTTTGGGATTTCTCTTTGAGATAGACTCCAAGAAAAAATCGGCTGCAGTTCTAAAAGATTTACTTTTTAAGGCTTACGAGCTTGGTGTGACCGCTAAATTTACACCAATATCTCTCAAGGACTATGAGGATTGGGTGAATCAACAAGGTAAGGATCGTTATATCATAACCATTTTAGGCGAAAAATTATCTGCCCAACAAATTTCAAGAGTTACTCAAATCATTTCTGATAAAAACCTCAACATCGATGCGATCAAACGCTTGACGGGACGTACATCCCTAATCAGAAAAGACGAATATCCGAGAGCATCCATACAACTATCCATTAGAGGCAAAATTGATTGCAAGGAAGACGTTACTGAAAAGTTTATGCAAATTTCGCGTGAACTCGATGTAGATATTGCATTTCAAGAGGATAATATTTTCCGAAGAAATAGACGCTTGGTTTGTTTTGATATGGATTCTACACTCATTCAAGCCGAAGTTATCGATAAGCTGGCCGAATTGGCGGGCGTTGGAGCAGAAGTAAAAGCCATTACTGAATCGGCCATGCAAGGTCACATCAATTTTAATGATAGTTTTAAGCAAAGAATGAAACTTCTTAAAGGATTAAGTGAAGATGTTTTGCATGACGTGGCGATCAATTTACCCATTACCAAAGGCGCTAAAAGACTTATTGATACTTTAAAAAGTTATGGTTATAAAACGGCTATTCTTTCTGGCGGTTTTACTTATTTTGGCCATTATTTACAAAAGGAGTTAGGTATTGACTATGTGTACGCCAATCAATTGGAAATCAAAGATGGCGCTTTAACAGGCGGTTACCTCGGTGATATCGTTGATGGTAATAAAAAAGCTGCATACCTTAGGGAAATTGCCGAAACCGAAGGTATAGACATCAACCAAACCATTGCGATTGGTGATGGTGCTAATGATTTGCCAATGCTCAACTTGGCAGGATTAGGCATTGCATTTCACGCCAAACCAACCGTAAAAGACAATGCACAGAGTTCTATTTCAAGTATTGGGCTTGATGGTGTTCTTTATCTTTTGGGCTATCATGACAAACACATTGATTTAATGGAATGATGATTCTATAATCGTTAGAACATAAATTTTATAAGCTTTTAAAATGACGCCACTGTTTACAAATAGGGTTATAAATCTATCTTAAAGTCGGGATTGTTCAATCCAAAAATACTATTTTGGCACTGTTATTAGTTCTATATAAAAGTGATGCCCATTTGATTTCTAAAAAAAAGTTTAAGGTCGTAATGGTGAACTCTTAAAAGAACCTCTTAAAAAGATTTGTAGTTTATGCGATATATAGTATCCCTCATTTTTAGTCTAACAATTATAGCTCCTATATTTTCCCAAAATGTCAATCACCCGTTAGCTGCCAAAGATGTAAAAAGTCAGCAACAGTGGGTCGACAGCGTTTATAGTGCCATGAGTTTAAAGGAAAAAATCGGACAACTTTTCATGGTACGCGCTTTTTCCGAAGAAAAGAAAAGTAATGAAAAGGAAATTGTAAATCTTATCAATGACAATCACATTGGTGGTTTAATATTCTCAACAGGCGGTCCTGTACAACAGGCAAAACTCAACAATATTTATCAAGCCATTTCAAAAACGCCATTGCTTATTGGTATGGATGCAGAATGGGGTTTGAGCATGCGCTTGGACTCAACTTACGCCTTTCCTTGGAATATGACTTTAGGTGCCGTGACCGACTTAAAACTGATTGAGCGTACAGGTTACCACATAGGTGAACATTGTAAGCGTATAGGCGTGCATTACAATTTTGCGCCTGTTGTAGATATCAATACCAATCCTAAAAATCCAATCATTGGTAACCGTTCTTTTGGTGAAGACCGGGATAATGTTACCAATAAAGCGTTGGCATTTATGAAAGGCATGCAAGACTCAGGAATTCTTGCCAATGCCAAACATTTTCCTGGTCATGGTGATACAGATAGTGATTCTCACAAAACGTTACCAACCATTACATTTGATGAGCGACGCATTGATTCTATTGAATTATATCCCTACAAAAAACTTATAAAAGAAGGTTTGTCTAGTGCCATGGTGGCGCATTTAAATGTTCCAAGTTTAGAACCACGTTCTGGATTTCCATCGTCACTATCTAAGCATATCGTCACCGATATTTTAAAGGACTCACTAGGCTTTAAAGGTCTAATTTTTACCGATGCTTTAGAAATGAAAGGTGTATCTAACTATAGTACTCCGGGAGAAATTGATTTAGCAGCGTTTCAAGCGGGAAATGATGTTTTATTGATTTCTGAAGACGTTCCAAAAGCAATTGATAAGATCGTGACAGCTTACAATGCCAAAGAATTTACAGAAACACGATTAGCCCATTCCGTAAAGAAAATTTTAATGGCGAAATATAAGGTCGGACTCAATAATTACCAACCTATCGGAACACAAACCTTAGTAAGCGATCTCAATCGTTTGGAAGACGATTTGCTCTACGAAGAATTATTTGAAGAGGCCATTACGGTACTGAAAAATAAATCTGAAATTCTTCCTCTCCGAAATCTAGAAACAAAGAAAATTGCTTACGTTGAATTAGGTGACAGTTCTGGTGACACCTACTTTAATGAATTAAAAAAATATACAAAAGTCCACAAGGTCACAGCCAATAAATTAGACGAGCTGCTCACAAAACTTCAAAACTACAATACGGTTATTGTTGGATTTCATAAAAAAAATGACAATCCTTGGCAAAATTTTACTTTTGAGGATAAGGAACTTGTTTGGCTCTATGAAATCGCAAGAACAAATACCGTCATTTTAGATGTCTTTGCAAGACCTTATGCACTCATTGACATGAAGTCTATTGAAAACATTGAAGGCATCGTCATGAGTTATCAAAACAGTGACATTGCCCAACAAAAATCGGCGCAAGCTTTGTTTGGTGCTATTCCTGTCAAAGGCAAAGTCCCTGTGAGTTTAGGGGAACACTTTAAGGTGGGCGATGGCATTAATTACAATATGATTTCGTCATTAAGTTATGGTCTTCCTGAGCGCGTTGGGATGAGTTCTAAAAAATTGCAACGCTTAGATTCAATTGCCAATTATGCGGTCGCTAATAATATGACACCTGGCATTCAATTGTTGGTGGCTAGAAAGGGTAAAGTCATCTACAACAAAAACTTTGGCAAGCACACCTATGAAGATGATGAACCTGTCAAGTTTGATGATCTTTATGATGTAGCCTCTCTTACCAAGATTTTGGCAACCTTGCCACTGTTAATGGAACTAGAGGAGAAAAAAGCGTTTACACTTAATACGAAACTGTCTAAGCTGTTACCTGAATATCAAGGTTCAAACAAAAAGAACGTTACTGTAAAACAAATGTTGTCGCATTATGCACGTTTACGACCATGGGTTCCTTTTTACGTTCAAACATTAGATCCAGAGACTAAAAAACCAGATCCCAAATATTATCGCAGAGCATCAAGCCCCCAATTTAGTATTAAGGTAGCCGAAGAGTTGTATTTGCGTAACGACTATCCAGATTCCATTCAAAAGATTATTGTAGATACAGATTTACTATCCTCACAACGCTATCGTTACAGTGATTTACCGTATTATATATTTAAAAAATATATTGAAGGCTATTACAAAAAGCCATTAGATGAATTGGTTCAAGAGCATTTTTATCAATCACTAGGTGCCAATTACACGACTTATAATCCGGCTACTAAATTTTCAGACTTAAATATTATTCCTACGGAAATCGATGACTATTTTCGTTATCAAAAAGTTCAAGGCTATGTTCATGACATGGGAGCTGCCATGCAAAATGGCGTTGGTGGCCATGCTGGCGTTTTTAGTAATGCCAATGATGTAGCGAAAATTATGCAGATGTATCTACAAAAAGGATTTTACGGCGGAAAGCGCTATCTCAAACCAGAAACCGTTAATCTATTTAACACCTGTCATTATTGTCATAAAGGTGTAAGGCGAGGCATTGGTTTCGACAAACCTCAACTGGGAGAATCTGGACCAACTTGTGGATGTCTATCGATGTCGAGTTTTGGGCATTCAGGATTTACAGGAACATATGCTTGGGCAGATCCTGAGGAAGAGATTATTTATATTTTCTTGGCAAATCGAACCTATCCAAATGCAGGAAAGAATTTATTATTGAAAGAAAATATTAGAACCGAAATACAACGATTGATCTACGAAGCGATACTTGATGATGATGCGCAAGGTGATATTGCTGAACATAAATATTAGAGTATAAACGTATGCGAATAGGAATAGTTTGTTATCCAACATTTGGAGGAAGTGGTGTCGTCGCTACAGAGTTAGGTTTGGCACTGGCAAAACGTGGTCATCAAATTCACTTCATCACGTACAGCCAACCCGTACGGTTAGAGCTCTTGAATAATAATGTACATTATCACGAAGTTAACGTACCCGAATATCCTTTGTTTTTATATCAGCCTTATGAACTGGCGTTGTCCAGCAAGTTGGTCGATATGGTGAAACTTCATAAAATTGAAATATTGCACGTACACTATGCAATTCCACATGCTTATGCGGCGTATATGGCGAAAAAAATGTTGCAGGAGGAAGGAATTTATGTCCCTATTGTTACGACGCTCCATGGTACAGATATTACACTTGTTGGCAGCCATCCTTACTACAAACCTGCGGTGACCTTTAGTATCAATAAATCAGATGCGGTCACATCGGTGTCTAACAGTTTAAAGGAGGATACCCTACGGTTGTTCCATATAAAAAAGGAGATTCATGTCGTGCCTAACTTTATAGATCAAAAAAAGTATAAACCTATGTTTACAGATTGTCAGCGTGCTTTAATGGCAACAGATAATGAAAAGATCATCACGCATATTAGTAACTTTAGGGAAGTCAAGCAAATCCCTGATGTTATCAAGATATTTTATAACATTCAAAAAGAAATCCCTGCGAAGCTTATGATGGTTGGAGAAGGGCCAGAGCGGGAGCCTGCTGAGCGATTATGTGAGACATTAGGAATTAGTGATAAAGTTGTTTTCTTCGGAAATAGTAACGAAATAGATAAAATCCTCTGTTTTAGTGATTTGTTCTTATTGCCATCATTAACTGAAAGTTTCGGGTTATCAGCCTTAGAAGCTATGGCGTCGGGTGTACCAGTGATCTCCAGTAATACTGGCGGAATTCCTGAAGTAAATGAACACGCACTTTCTGGGTATCTCAGTGAGATTAATGATGTTGCAGACATGTCTAAAAATGCTCTGCATATCTTGACCGACCAAGAGCGCCTCAATACATTTAAGGCCAATGCCATTAAGGTATCCAAACGATTTGATATCAACCAAGTGGTGCCACAATACGAAGCCATATACGAAGAAACCTTGAAGAGCTGTTTGACACTGTAAGTTCTCGATTTTAAAAATCCATAATCCATTGGTCAACAGATTTGTCACCAGTACCGTGCAAAACTGAAATATCACCAGTTGATTCAAACACAACTGCTTTTACTTCAGAAAGATGAATGACATTTGCTTCTCTTAACTTGGCTTTAAGATCAGATTCGGTAACATGACATTTGTCGAGACTTCCTTCGATAATTGTTCCATCCTTCATGAGTAAAGTTGGTTTATTATCCATCAACTGTTGTACAGCTTTTATACGTCTTAGATAGGCCACACTTATTTGTAGCGCATAGATAATTGCCAATCCCACGATTCCTTGTGGTAAGGATACCGATTTGGATACAATTACCGTTGCCATAACTGATCCAATTGCTACGGTCATTGCAAAATCAAAACTAGACATTTTTGAGAAACTGCGCTTTCCGCTAAGGCGTGTTAAAACAACTAGAGCAACGTAAATGCCAATGGCAGTTAATATAATTGCAACTAAATTTTCCGAAGAACTTGTAAACCACTCTTTCATAAGATATACTTTGATTGCGCTAAGGTGATTAATATCCAGAAATTTCTTGACCCAAAAAATTTTATAATTGACGGCAATAGGGAAATGAGTCAAATCTTTTCGTTTTTACAATATCAAATAATGAACTAAATGCAGATATTAGGTTTCAAATTAATTAAAAAATCAAGTATTATGGATGCAATAAAAATCAAGTACGGTAATTGTATAGAGGCCTGTCAAAAATGTTTAATAGAATGTCAAGATTGTTTGACCCAAATGGCAGGTAAAGAAAGTATGAATGACTGCCCAAAATGCTGTATTCAATGTATTGACGCATGTTATGTATGCATTAAAATGATGGCTTGTGATAGTGCTTATGTTAAACAATATGCGTTATTGTGTGCAGAGATTTGTGACTATTGTGCCGATCATTGCGCAGAACACGATCACGACCATTGTAAAGCTTGCGTTGAATCGTGCAGAGCATGTGCTGACGAGTGTCGAAAGATTGCCGCTTAATTATGGCAGTAAATAATTAAAATTTTCTTTTAAGATAAAAACGTCATTTTTTGTAGCTATCTAAAACCAGCATTGTAAAGTAGTAAGCACATTGAAAATAATGTATGTTCAACAGAGCTCGTTTTAACGTTTAGTTTTAAGTTAGAAATGATATAAAATTTTTTCAACTGAAATAAGGCAGGGAAGATATAGCATGGCAACGCTTACATGGGTAGTTGAAATTTAAGTGAATTTAAGGCATTCGTTATTTGAATCAAACTAATTATCAAGTTCGATTAAAATAACGAATAACTATCTGGGATTGAGTTTTAATTCATTCTCATAGTGATCAATTTGATCTTGAGCGCGTTTGAGTTCTTTGTCGCTAGGGAATGGTTGTCTTTGCGAGTCAAGATCTTCGGGCTCGTAACTTAAGATGGTGTGTAACGGAAAATGATCAGAGTTGATATCCTCGCATCGTTGTACCTTGGTCAACTTAAAGTCGCTGGATATAAAAATATGGTCCAAAGGCCAACGCATAAGATGACTTTTAGCGCTAAATGTATTGTACAATCCGCGACCCTTTCTCAAATCAAGCGTACGGCTTATTTTTTGAAATAATTTTGAAGTTTGTGACCACGCTACGTCGTTAAAATCCCCAATGATAATAACAGGATATTTCGAATCTAACGCTAACTTAGCGATCATCATCATTTCTGCATCTCTATCGGTTGATAAGGGATTTTCTTGAGGCATTGGAGGCGTAGGATGAATTGCATAAAGTTGAATCGTATCATTATTTCTTAATCTCACTTTGGTATGAATGGAAGGCACACTATCACTAACCAAGTATCTCACCTCAGGATTTAACAATTGTAATTTCGAATACAGTAACATGCCGTAAGTATTGTCTAAAGGAATTTCTTTGCGATTTTTGTACTCGGCATCCAAATTAGTAGTGATGGCATTCATCCATTCTCTATTGGTTTCTGTGAATAGCATAATATCAGCATCTAAAGATTCAGACATTTCTTTCACCAAATTATATTTTTTGTTTTCTTGAAAAACGTTTGCCGTGAACAAACTTAATGTGTGATTATGGTGCTTTGAATCTAAAACCTCAAACTCTGAAAAAGTAGTATATGGATAAATCTTGATAAATTGATAGGCTGAACAGATGAGAAGCACGGTTATAAATACATAATCCCGCCACTCCTTAAAGTCAAATTTTATAAAATATAAAACAATAGCAACCAATGTCAAAAAGGTTAACTGTAGATGAGGAAAGTCAAACATTCTTATCCACCAATAATCGGCAGCTACGAAGGGCAATAGCGTTAAAACAATCGTAAGCATTCCAAAAAATGTGAGAAAATTTTTAAGTATTGATTTCTTCAAATTAGTGCCTTTTATATGATTTTTAAATTAATGAAAAACTAAATGAAATACGCCTTGTATTTGAGTTAATAGTTTTTGTAAAAGAAATACGTCTAGTTGGATGATATGATGATATTCGTACAAACATAATAAATCATCATGAAATCAGAACAAAATTTAATTGGTAAAGACGCCATCAAGAAAATTGAGGCACTTTTGGATAATAATAAACTAGCAATGATGTCTACTAAATTGACAAGTATGCCCTTCTCTGTATGCCCAATGACGACCCAAGAAATTGATGATCAGGGCAAACTTTGGTTTTTCACAGGTAAAGACAGTGAGCATTTTAGAGAGTTAGAGAAAGATAATAGGTTACATTTGAGCTATGCGAATCAAAGTGATCAAGAATATCTCTCAGTCTATGGTGTTGCTCATATTATTGAAGATGACCAGCGCATTGATGAGCTATGGTCATCGATCTTAAAGGTGTGGTTTGAAGGAAAAGATGATCCAAATTTAGCGCTGCTTTGTGTGACGATTAAAGACGCGTACTATTGGGATCAAAAATACAACAAAGCCATAACCCTATTTAAAATGGCCAAAGCGGCAATAACAGGTGAGAAAAGTGACACTAATGATCAAGGCGACTTAAACATATAACACATGGCAATATTGGGTAATATCATTAAGGGTGTAATTGATTTAAAAGATACGTTCACTTCAAAAACTGATCATATTGACGTTCAAGCAGATGTTTTAAAAAACCTACTTGAAAAAGCAAAGAACACACAGTTTGGTGAGCATTACAACTTTGAGAAGATTTTAAATAGCGATACGATTCTCACGGATTTCGCCCAAACAATTCCATATTTTGATTATAATAAGATTAATGAGGAGTGGTGGCATAAATTGCATTCTGGAGAATCTGATGTCACTTGGCCTGGTCATCCTACCTATTTCGCCGTAAGCTCAGGAACTACTGGTAAGACTAGTAAACGTATTCCTGTGACAGATGATATGATTGATGCCATTAGAAGTTCTGGTATTAAGCAAGTCTTTGCTTTACACAATTTTAATCTTCCGGCAGATTTTTTCGAAAAAGAGATGATGATGTTAGGGAGCTCAACAGATCTTGACCATAATCAGGATCATCTAGAGGGTGAAATTAGTGGCATAACCGCTAGTAACATTCCGAGTTGGTTTAAAAGTTATTATAAACCAGGAGAAGATATTGCCAAGATTGACGATTGGGATGAACGTGTCCAACAAATTGCCGAACGTGCCGAAGAATGGGATATAGGAGCTTTAAGCGGCATCCCGTCTTGGATCGAGCTAATGCTCCAAAAAGTGATAGAACATCATAACCTTAAAACAATTCATGATATTTGGCCCAACCTGCAAGTGTTTACTTCTGGTGGCGTCGCCTTTGGTCCATACTCCAAAAGCTTCCACGCCTTGATGGGTAAGCCAGTTATAGTCATCGACACCTATTTAGCTTCCGAAGGTTATATTGCAACTCAAGTACGACCAGAGACCGATGCCATGCAACTCAATACCGATCATGGGATTTACTTCGAATTCGTACCGTTTAAACCAGAATATATCAACGAAGATGGATCCCTTAAAGATTCTGCTCCAGCATTGACTTTAAAAGAGGTTGAACTCGATCAAGATTATGTGTTGATCATTAGTACTGTAAGTGGAACATGGCGATATTTAATTGGTGATACTATCGAATTTACTGATATAGAACGCGCTGAGATTAAGATTACAGGCCGTACTAAATTCTTTTTAAATACAGTTGGTTCTCAATTGTCGGTAAATAAAATGGATACGGCGTTAAGAGAAGTAGGAGAGCAGTTTTCTACGACATTTCCAGAATATACTATTTGTGCCAATCGCGAAGATGATGGCGAATTTTACCATTGTTGGTATCTAGGATCTGATCTTCAAAATGCCGATGAGGAAGCTATTGCAAAGGCATTGGATGAATCACTTAAAGGCGCTAATAAAAATTACAAAGTAGCTCGAAGTAAAGCACTAAAAGGGGTTAAGGTTACCGTTATCCCTTCGGAAATATTCTACGATTGGAACGCTAGAAATAAAAAGAAAGGTGGACAAGTCAAAATGGAACGCGTTATGAACGAAGATAAATTTAAAGATTGGAAGGCCTTCGTTGCCGAAAATTAATCAACCTTTAAAAGTGCTTCTCTATCATTGACCAATTCCATAATTTCTTCTGGAGATAAATAATATTTCTGAATTCGCGCCTTGTAAGAAGGCGTGATTTCAGCATGATTTAAAATAAAGTCTTTAGTCTTCAAAATATAAGTTCCCATACCGTGTTCAACAGCGAAAGTATCTGCAGCACGCTCAGCCTCGACAATGTGATTCTCTGAAAATAAATAATTAAGCCCAAACCAAATCAAGTTCATTTTATTACGATCCTGATAATCCATGATATGGCCAAGTTCGTGACCAATCCAACCAATTAAAATATCAGAAGGGATATCGCGCGTTTTAAAAGTTTTATCCGCAATTTGAAACGTCTCACTAATTAAAATAAGGAAACGTCTGTTTTTTTTAGTCCGAAAAAAACTACCAAATGAAGGTCTTGCCTGCATAGTAGATTTTTTTATGTTCTTTTTAAATTTGATCTCGATATTAATATTGTCCAATTGCGGATAATAGGATAGTGCTTTCTTTGCTTCAGTAGCAATCGATTTTGGTATAATATGCTGGGAATTCATAGTGATGAAAATAAATAGGAAAATGAGCGTTGTAAATCGTGTAATCATAATCAATCTGCAAAGTATAACTAATATTATCACCATCTCATAAAGTTTAAAAAACTTTTAACACCTATTGCTACATATAAAAGCAATCAAAAACTACATATATGAGTATCTTTGTGTATTCATCAATTAGAGGAGGAATTATTAGTGTCATTCGAGAGAACTCAAGAAAAATTAAAAATATTAGCAGATGCAGCAAAGTATGATGTATCATGCTCTTCAAGCGGAAGCAATCGCTCAAATACATCGAAAGGTTTAGGCGATTCTACGGGTATGGGTATTTGTCATTCTTATACCGAAGATGGACGTTGTGTGTCGCTACTAAAAATATTATTGACCAACCATTGTATTTTTGATTGTGCTTACTGCGTCACCAGAAAAAGTAATGACATCAAACGGGCAGCTTTTAAAGTTCAAGAAGTAGTTGATTTGACTATTAATTTTTACAGGCGTAATTATATTGAGGGTCTTTTTTTGAGTTCAGGGATTTTTAAGAATGCCGATTTTACGATGGAACGTTTGGTCGCTGTGGCTAAAAAATTACGCTTAGAAGAAAATTTTAATGGATACATTCATCTAAAATCTATTCCTGGAGCCTCTGATGAATTGATGCGAGAAGCAGGATTGTATGCCGACCGGCTAAGTGTTAATATTGAAATTCCTACTACCGAAGGTCTTAGACTTTTAGCACCTGATAAAAAACGAGAGGATTTTATAAAACCTATGATTAAGGTCAAAAACGAAATTATTCAATATAAGGCCGAAAAGAAAGTTTTAAAAGCAACACCTAAGTATGCACCTGCCGGTCAAAGTACCCAAATGATCATTGGAGCAAGTGGTGAAAATGATTTTCAGATCATGCAAACCTCAAATCATTTTTATAAAAATTATAACCTCAAACGAGTTTACTATTCTGGTTATGTTCCTATTAGTTATGATAACCGATTGCCGCAGATAGGAAGCGAGGTTCCCATGCTTCGAGAAAATCGATTATATCAAACCGATTGGTTGATGCGTTTTTACGGCTTTGACGTGAGTGAGATTTTGAATGATCAGCATCGTAATCTGGATCTAGACATCGACCCTAAGTTAAGTTGGGCATTGCGCAATTTACATGAATTTCCAATTGATGTGAATACAGCCGATAAGCGCATGCTCGCAAGAATTCCTGGACTGGGCATGACATCGGTTTATAAAATCTTAAATGCGCGACGGTTTAGATTACTAAATTGGGAGCATCTCAAAAAAATTGGAATTGCCTTAAATCGAGCACAGTATTTTATGGTGTGCAGTAGCAACCAATTTGAACGTCGCGATTTAACTTCGGAACAAATAAAAGGATTTATACTTCAAAATTCTACTAGTAAATACCGTAAAACCCTAAGTAACCAATTAAGTTTATTTGGATAAATGATAGACAAGCGGTTAACTTATGATGGAACGTTTGATGGCTTTTTGAGCGTTATATTCTATGCTTTTGAATGTAAGCTGAATGTTGTGTCCATTCAAAGCGAGCATGCCTCACAAAACGCACTTTTCACAGAAACCGAGCAGGTTATTACTGAGCAATCAAAAGCGAATCGCGTTTGGAAAGGATTGAAAAAGATTTTGTCAAAAACCGGTAGTCATCAGCTATATTATGCATTTCTAAGCGAAAAAGAAGGCGTTGAAAATGTGCTGTATGATTATATTAAGTATGCCTTTTCTCAAAAGACCCAAGTGGACAAAGACTATGCTCATCCTTCAGTCTTAAAGATTGCGCAAATTGCGAAAATGGTGGGTCGAGAAAAACATCGTATGGAAGCCTTTGTTCGTTTTAGACTCACTAAAGATGAGATCTACTTTGCCAGTATTGAACCTGATTTTAATGTATTGCCCATAATCTCAAAACATTTTGAACGTAGATATGCCGATCAAAAATGGTTGATCTATGATGTGAAACGACATTATGGTTTATTTTACGACCTTAACAGCGTAGAATTCGTAGCCATGCAACTACCTCAAAATTTTGACGCTACAAAAACCAATCAAGATTTTTTTAACGATCAGGAATTTGAGTTTCAAAAACTTTGGCAAGGTTATTTTAAAAGTACCAATATCGAATCTCGAAAGAACATGGCCTTGCATATTAGACATGTACCAAAACGGTACTGGAAATATTTGAGTGAGAAGCAGCCAGATTAAATTTTGGTTTTTATAAGTTATAATGGAGCGGTCATATATGAAAAGTAGCGCTGAAAACAGACGCTATCCATTTGGATGAAACGCAAGCCGAATTTTTAAATTTTACTATTTATTTTATTTTTGGGAAATCGTCAAATTTAAAATTTTGGCGACTCCCTAAAAATGCCAGAGTCTTATTATTAGCAATGACTCGCGCTATTTTTAATATTCGTTGTTGCGTTTAGTTTTATTCCGCTAACCTGTTTTCCAAATCCATTCTTTGATGTAAAATCCTAATGATTTCTACAAATCCATTTTCTGCTTTTTTATAGAAAGTCAGATCTGATTTGATTTTTGAATATCTATAGTTTTTCCGAGTTTGTTGAGCCGATTTTCCAATCATAAAGTTTCCAGCAATAAATTCAAGTTCTCCAATTATCAAGTCATAGTACCTATCTGCTTGTTCTTTCGACCATTTTTGAAAAGTATAAATCCAGATGTCGTTCAAACCTTTAATTGCTTGTTCACTTATGCTGTATTTATTTATACTCATAAGTGTTTTCGATGTAATTCAGCGAGATTTTGTTTTGGGTCGAAATTATCAACGAAGCCACTTTGTTCTCCTATTTCAAGAGCTTTAATCAATTCTCTTTCCTTTTTTACTTCATTTTCCAATAAACGTAAAGCTGAACGTATTACTTCACTAACTGAACTATATCTGCCTGATTTCACTTCGTCTTTTATGAAACCTTCGAAATAATCTCCGATTGAAATTGATGTGTTTTTTGCCATTTTAACAATAAGTTACTCAGATATACCAAATATTGGTAACCTAGCCCAATTGCACACAACGCTTAATATCAATAATTACCGATGGTTCTGCCTCAAGTATAACTAGTTTCAAAATAATTTTTATTTACCACCACACCAAAAAGCACTTTTTTAAATCTCCTATTTCTGATTTCATCCAGAATAAAGGCGATTGCCTATTGTCAATAAAGGTATGGGCTTCTAATGAAAAGTTTTCAAAATCTAACCAACTCACCGCTTTATGTGGCTCAAGAAACCAATCTAGTTTTCTTGGGATGTAAAATGTACAGTTTGCAAATATTTTGAGCTGAGCCGTATTGATGTAGAAACCGCAAACGCAAGCTTCGTTTAAATCTTCAAATATAACGGCCTGCTCAAACGGAACGAAAAGTTGCGCTTTAAATAGGACGTGCTGCTTGAACTGATATTTACTTAAATCTAAGGTATGCAATAAATTTTGACTAGCATCGGTGTAGAGTAGTGGCAACTGCTTATTTTTAAGCTTGGTCAATTTTTCGGAAAGACTGTCTTTTCGGTTGGGACCAATCCAACGTTCTATTTCGGCATCACCTAAGGAGGCATCGTAGACGTAAAATTTATAAACGATTTCTAAATGAATTGGTTGTTCGTTCTTTATGATAAGCGCATCTAATTCGCCTATCGTTTGTTTATTTTGTTGAACCTGAATGTTCTCAGCCAAAATCTTCAGCGAAACGCTGGCTTCAATCTGATTAAAGACGAACTGCTCGGCCAGCTGCCCTAAGCGTAATGGTCTATCAAGTTTCCGAAGCCATAAAGGAGAGGAATCGATGGGTAAATCCAGTTGCTCTAAATTTAAAACAGCAGCGGCTTTCCAAAGTGATTTTGTCTTTGTGAATGCAAGATATAAGGCTTGTAGATGTTGCGGACTAATATTCATTTGATCTCGAAATTACGAATTATTACGATACCTTTGTGGTCAATTACAATAGATATGGACAGCACTTTTTTTGATTTAGGAATTTCAAAATCTTTAATAAAAGGTTTAAAGGAACTCAATATAAAAACCCCAACGCAAATTCAAGAGGAAGCGATTCCTGTATTGCTAAAGCGTAAAACCGATTTTATAGGCTTAGCGCAAACAGGTACCGGAAAAACAGCTGCTTATGGCTTACCAATTTTACAAAATATAAATCCTAAAAAAGATCAGATTCAAGCATTAATTTTGGCTCCAACGCGCGAATTAGTTCAACAAATTCAAAAACAACTATTTAAATTCACGAAGTATTGTGATGATAAAATTTTTGCTGAGGGTGTTTATGGCGGTGAGAAAATAGACGTACAAATGAAACGTTTACAGCGCACTACACATATTATTGTTGCGACGCCAGGACGTTTATTGGATTTTATAGAACGTGGTGACATCAATATAAAAAACATTGACACATTGGTACTTGATGAAGCCGATGAGATGCTGAGTATGGGGTTTAAACAAGATCTCAATAAAATATTAAAATATACAACGGGAACAAGACATACATGGTTGTTTTCGGCCACAATGCCCGAGGAAATCCAGAGTATTATAAAAACTTATATGTCTCCCAAGGCCATTCGTGTAGAGATTGACAAAAATAGTTTGGTGAATGCCAATATTTCACACCATTACATCGTAACGTCAATAAAAGAAAAGGCTAATGTTGTCACGCGTTTATTGGATAAATACAGTAATGATCGCGGTATTATTTTTTGCCGAACCAAAGCGGGAACTAATCAACTCACTGAAAAGCTGAAAGGCGAAGGCTTTTCAATAGAAGCGCTTCAAGGCGATATGCAACAGAAGGAACGTGATAAAGTCATGCGCGCGTTTAAAAATGAGTCTTTGCAATATTTGGTATCTACCGATGTTTCGGCGAGAGGTATAGATGTCAACAATTTGGCGTTCGTGATTCACCATCAATTACCAGATCAGTTAGAATATTACACACATCGAAGTGGTAGAACGGCAAGGGCTGGAAAAACTGGTGCTTCAATCGCACTGATTATAACAGGTGAGGAGGAGAACATTCAAAAACTTCAAAAGGATTTGGATATTAAGTTTAGACAGATGACGTTTTAGTATGAAACGATTACATACTTTTATACTATTAATAATACTTAGGCTATGCTTATGAACACACTTAGCAGAAAAGAACGTCTTTCACTACTTTTATTCATATTTGCTGTGATCATTAGTTCTATTATAATATCAGATTGGGGTCACTTTAAAGATGGTCTCTTTTTTGGGTAGACTAAAAATTTAAAACATGAATAAAGTTCGAATAATAGGTTTAATCTTTTTGGTAATAGAGTTGTTTTACAATTTACACTAGACGTTCAAGCGACAAATTTTCTTGTCACTCGCTCATCACATCACACACCACAGAGGACAAATGCTAGTCTTTTTAAAATTGAAAGGATTGGTGCCACCTCGACATGTATTATTTCAATAATCTCAACGAAAAGAACAGATACAGTTATAATAATTGCGTACTTTCGCAGTCACTTAAATGCGTAGCAATACATGTTTAGGTATTACACAAATAGAACTCCTTGGTATGGTCACTAAGGAGTTCGCTTTTTTATAAGGTTTCTTTACCATTTGCGTTAATTCTTTTTTTATTCGCGATGTTCCGTTCTGTCTTATTTTAAGATATTGATTATCAGTTTAATCTTTTAAATATTTTAGTATGAAAATAGGAGTTATAGGAAGTGGAAATATAGGCGGCAATCTCGGAAAGCATTGGGCTAAGGCAGGGCATGAGGTATTATTTAGCAGCAGGCACCCTGAAGAATTGAACGATCTTGTTCGAGATAGTGAAGGCAATGCCAAAGCGATAAGTATCGAAAAAGCGTTTGAAGCAAAAGCAGATGTATATTTGTTGGCAATGCCATTTATGGCTGTAGATCGCTTGTCTGAATTATACGCTGGAGAATATGGAAACAAGGTCATTATCGATGCTACCAATCCTTACCCAAGCCGAGACGGCAATATGGCACAAGAAGTTCGAGATAGCAATAGTAATGCATCTGAGTATACGGCGATGAAGTTTAATACCGCGAAAACCGCTAAAGCATTCAATACCATAAAAGCTGAAGATCTAAAGACCAAAGCGTGGAGAACTGTTGATAAAATAGCAATTCCCTTTGCCGCACAAGATGAAGATAGTAGAAACGTAACGAAGCAACTAATCGAAGACATCGGGTTTGATGCCGTTTATGTTGGCGATCTAACAAAAACAAAAATTATGGATCCAGAAGAAAAATTATATGGCCAAGCTGTCAATCGTCAAGCGCTACAATCTATGATGTAATGCGCTTACCTTAATAAAAAAAAGACTGCATATTTCGTGCAGTCTTTTTTTTGGATAATGATTATATATTTTACAATCTATTTAATGTGCTCTGTGGTTTGCTCCAGATCTTCATTGTCACCTCCACCTTGGCTGTAAAGTTGATTTTCTTCATCTTTTAACTTGCCAGATGTGTTTGTGGGAAGATCGCGCCCAGGAACGTCAAGACCGTTTCCAGTAAAATCGACTGGTTTTTCGCGGTTTTTTAAGAGTTCATCATCGCTGAGCTCTGTTTTTAAATTTCCAGCTTTATCACCTAGTGCTTGAAGATCATCTTTGGTAATATTTGAGTTATACGTTTCTTTTTTTTCTGAACTTTTATTATTTGACATAATACACTGTTTTTAAATTAATTTATGAATTGACATAAAAGGCATAAATTACACCTGGTAACCAACCCACTAAGGTTAATAATAGACTAATCAAGAATTCGGTACCAATGCCGTGTACTAAAAAAACGGCTAATGGTGGTAAAAGAATATTTAAGATAATTGTTAATAATGACATGATATATTAGTTTAAGGTTATATTTAAAATTAACACATAAATGCATTTGGATTTAGTGCCATCACTTAAACTCTTGATGCATTTAAACCTCGACTTACTGTTTTGCCTTATCATCTAGCCGTTCAGCAATTCTAACCGGAAACTCTTTTTCACCACCATACAATTTAATTTCTTGGATATCTGCTGGCATGTAGTATCCTGCATCTTCTAGAGCTTCCTTCACATTGCGCACTACATTACCTTTTGTAATCAACGCCATACGCCTAAAGTCTTTAGTATCGACCCAGAAAAAGACTTTGAGATTAACCGTACTCGTCGCCAGTTCATCCTCAATCACAAAGTTTTCGTGTTCTTCATCTTCAATCACGTTAGGCTCGTTTCTGAGGGTCTTCATAACGGTGTCCTTCGCACCTTCGATGTTATCCTCATAGGCAATTCCTATGATAAAATTCCAACGGAAAAAGCCATCTTCAGTGTAGTTGGTCACAGGTTCTGTCAACACATCGCTATTTGGGATATACACATCTTTACCATCAAATGTTTTTAATTTGGTATAACGAAACTCCATAGTTTTAACCTTTCCGAAGACCTCTCCAATTTCAACCGTATCATTAACATCAAAAGGTCTATTAAACGCCAAGATGATACCAGCGATAAAATTTTCTCCTATATCTTTAAAAGCAAAGCCAAGAACAACAGCTCCAGCACCGGCCGCAGTAAGAATTCCTGTTGCAATACCACCCAAGCCTGCTGCGTTTAAGGCCAGCATGATACTTATGATAATTAAAATATATTTTATAGATTGACCTAAAAACCGGCTCATTAGAGGATCTTCGGTTTGCGCCGAAATACGACGTCTGGCAAATCTACCAATCCAAGAAGCCAGCAAGATACCGAGAACAATTATTAAAATTGCCAATCCAATCTTTGGAAGTTGGTCAATCATAGAATCATAAAAATTAAGAAAAGAATCATTTACTGAGGTGACTTGGTCATTCATGTTTTTAAATTTTATCGAAAATATATTAAAGTTTAAATTGAGGTTATCCCGATTAAAGAAAAATTGACTTCAAACCAAACATACTGCTATCATGTAAAGGGTCACAAATAATTGTATTTACGATAAGTCAAAACACATCATCAATCTATCTTGCCATAAAAAAACATTATGAACCTATTTGAATCTTACCAACTTGGCAAATTAAAGCTTAAAAATAGAATAGTGATGGCGCCTTTGACGCGCTCTAGGGCTATTAACAACATACCAAATGATCTAATGGCAACGTATTACTCGCAAAGAGCGGGTGCTGGACTTATTATTTCTGAAGGCACCTCACCATCGGTAAATGGCATAGGTTACCCTAGGATTCCTGGAGCGTATTCACCTGCACAAATTCAAGGCTGGACAGATATTGCAAATCGCGTTCATGAAAAGGACGGCAAAATCTTTGTACAATTGATGCACTGCGGAAGAGTTACCGCCTCAGAGAATATTCCTGAAGCTGGAGAAACATTAGCGCCAAGTGCCGTAAAAGCCGATGGAGAAATGATGACAGATAGCAAAGGCCCTGTTGAGCACGAAACTCCTAGAGCGATGACACTTGCAGATATCGAAACCGCTCAAAATGAATATGTCAACGCGGCAAGCCAACTTATAAAAGCAGGAGTTGATGGTGTCGAATTACATGCCGCAAATGGCTATTTAATGGAGCAGTTTTTAAATCCAAAATCCAATGTGAGAGCCGATCAATATGGTGGCTCATTTGAAAATCGGGCACGTTTCATTATTGAAACTACCAAAAAAGTCGTTGCAGCAATTGGAGCAGATAAAGTAGGTATTCGCTTTTCTCCTTATGGAGCAATGAATGATGTCAACCCGTATTACGAAGATTTAAAAGAACTTTACGTTTATCTCGCTTCAAAAATGAAAGATATAGGAATAGCCTACATTCATCTTGTAGATCATAGAGGTGAAATGGGTGCGCCAGAGTTTAAAACAGAAATTAAAGAAACCATAAAAGGCGTGTTTGCAGGTACAATTATTACAGGCGGAGAAATTGATAGCGCACAAAAAGCGCAACAAGTTATAGATAATGGTTTCGATTTGGCATACGTTGGTCGAGCTTTCATCGCAAATCCAGATTTAATTGATAAATTTAAAAACGGAACGTCCTTAAAAGAACCAAACCCTGATACGTTCTATACAGCAGGAGCAGAGGGCTACACAGATTATTAACACATAAAAAACTAACACATTATGAAATTTTTAAAACTGCCAATATTGTTAATGGCTCTCGCGTTTTTTAGCTTGGGATGTCAAGATAGTGCCAATGCTCAAGCTCCAGATGCCGTGAAGAAGACATTTAAAAAAATGTATCCAGGAGAAAACGATCCTGACTGGCATACAGATGCGAACGGGAATTTTGAATCACATTTTAAAATGGATGGTATTAAATATAGAGCCGATTATTCACCTAACGGAAATTGGATTGAAACCGAAACAAGCATCGATGTTAAGGATTTACCTGATGCCATTAGAAAAAAAATAAAGTCAGATTTTGACGATGACGACATTACTGAAGTTGAAAAAGTAGAACATCATTCAAAAGGAACGTTTTATGATGTGGAGTTCAAACGAAAAGGAAAGAATAAAGACATCGAATTTAAAGCCGACGGCACCATTATCAACTAAATAGAAAGAGCAAACCGAAAAGTTTGCTCTTTCTATTTAAAGCAAGTAAGCCAATTCAATTTGTCAATTAACACCACATTAACGCGCAACTCTCAATCTTTAGTTTTGAGAACCTCACATTAGACACTATCTTTATAACATGAAAAGAGAAGATTACAAAATTCATATTATAGGAGCAGGTGTTAGTGGACTTATTGCCGCAAAAACTTTAGAAGCTCAAGGCTATCATCCCACTATTGTTGAAGCTTCAGATCGAGTTGGCGGTCGTGTAAAAACCGATATCGTCAACGGTTATCAATTAGATCATGGCTTTCAAGTTCTTTTAGACAGTTATCCTCTAGCACAAAAACATCTTGATTATCAGGCTCTCGATTTGCAACATTTACTGCCAGGTGCAACGTTGTTTTCAGAAGGAAAGGTTGAGACCATTGGTGATCCGTTACGTAGTTTAACCCTTTTGTTTCCAACGCTAATGGCCTCTGTTGGGACCTTGGGAGATAAGATGAAGATATTGAAATTAAATGCCGACTTAAAGAAAAAAAGTATGGCCAATATATTTTCTACGGAAGAAACGTCAACTCTACATTATCTTAAGTCGAAAAAATTTAGCGACGCAATGATTTCAGGCTTCTTTAAACCGTTCTTTTCCGGAATTTTCTTAGAGCCCAATTTAGAGACGTCAAGTCGTATGTTTGAATTTGTTTATAAAATGTTCGGTACAGGACATGCTGTGTTGCCAAAGGGAGGTATCGAGGCACTTCCGAAGCAATTAAAATCACAACTCAAGACAACCAATTTTAGATTTGATACAAGCATCGAGACGGTTAATGATGATCATGTAATCACAGATTCAGGTAAAAAAATAGATACGCATTTTACGATTATTGCTACGGAAGCTGCGCATTTAATTCCTAATTTACAATCGGATAGCTCATGGAAATCATGCGATAACATATACTTTACCGTTGCAGAACGCACCTTAAAAAAACCCATTATAGGTTTGGTCGTTGACGACAAGGCGCTTATCAATAATATCGTATTTCATACCAGTGTCGATACCGAAACTAGAGGAGAGGATGAACTACTGTCGGTCACAGTCGTCAAATCCCATGATTTAAACGAAGCACAGTTGATTAAACAAGCGCAATTTGAATTGGAACATTTTTGCGACATTCACAATACAACATTCTTGAAGCGCTACATCATTCCAAAAGCCTTGCCACAATTAACAAACCTAAGGCATACAATTTCACCTACCGAAACCCAATTAAAACCTACGATATTCTTAGCAGGTGATCAACTACTCAATGGATCTTTAAATGCTGCGATGCGTTCTGGTGAACTTGCTGCCGAGGGATTAATTCTTACTTTAGAAGACGGATTACGAATGGAAGGTTTGACTTCAGAATATATTTAAAATGTTAAATAACAATTGATTAAACACTTTAACAATTATCTTTATTAAAGACATATTTAAATTATGAAAACACCATTCTCAATATATGCTGTTCTTTTAGCAATGACAATGAGTTGCGCCTCTAGCAAGTCTTCGGCAACGCTCTCTGAGATAGCCAAATTAGATGACATTGTAACTAGTAAAACTTTTAAAATAGAATCTATTTGGGCTATGCCTCAGGTTACAAATAGCTTAGCGTCATTACAAAATTCAGGTTTAATAGCACCTGGAAATAGCATTAATCGTATGAATATTTCTGGTATTTCAAATCATTTAACCGTATCGCAGGATAGCATAAGTTCGAGATTGCCTTATTATGGAGAAGTACAAATGCCATCTGGTTACAATGGCTCCGATGATAATAGCATCACGTTTGATGGATTGGTCACAGATTATAAAGCTGTAAAGAATAAGGATAATAGCTATACCATAACGTTTGACGCAAAAAGTAATAACGAAAATTTTAACGTAACCATTTTAATGTATACATCTCTACAAACCGAAATGATTTTAAATGGTGCAAAGCGCTTTTCTATTCGCTATTCAGGAGAGCTCATTGAAATAGAGAAATAGTGATTTGTCTTTTTAAGGATTATAAACTCAATAAAACCTCAAATCCTATAGCATCAGAAATGGCACCATCTTTCAGCTTACTGTTATAGTTAATTCCCCATAGCACTCTATCAATCTTAAATTTTGTGATTAATTGTTGTTTTTCAAAATTAACTTGTGCTTGAAAGGAAACGGGATTAGTAATATTCTTTATCGTGAGATCTGCATATACCTTCATGTCTGTTGCATTATGATACTCTACATTGGTTATTTTTAATGTGGCCTTCGAAAATTGTTCAACATCAAAAAAGTCAGGATTTTTTAAATGACTCACGAGACCTTCATTAGCATCTTCTTCTTTAATGTCACTATTGGTTATGGAGTTCATGTCAATAATAAAGTAACCTCCTGTTATTTGATTACCTGTTTTTATAAAATAGCCCTCTTGAAATTTTATAAAACCATCATGACCACCAAAATAAAACGTATACTCACCAGACCATTTAAGCTCACTTTTAGTAACATCGATTTGAAGATTTTCTTGAGCATTTAAATTTAATACTAAAGAAAGGATACAGGCAATTTGTATTAAATAAGTTTTCATGATACGTAATGTTTTTGAATTATTAATGGAACAAAACTAAAAGTCGCTCGAGTGAAAACTGTCAAAAAAATGTAAAAGAAGTGTCAACAGATGTGAAAAGTCAGTAATTATAATTTTATTTACAGATGTTATGAGAAAATTAATGTTGTATACAGGGATACGAACGGTTATTATAGTGTTACTACTAGTTCTGATTTCTTGTTCAAATCAGTCATCCCAAGACTCCGGAGCTGTTAAAATTGCTTTGAGAGAAGTAGGCAATCAATTGCTGTTGCGTAATCAGGATTCGACTTCAATAATAAAACCTATTATTGAAATTGATGAACATAAATTTGTGTTACAATTTCAGAATGATTTATCCTTTGAGCCTAATGAACTCGTGACCATTATAGACATAAATTTTAATGTGATGGACTTATCGCATAACTACCGTGTTGAAGTTTTGCAATGCATAGATCAAGAAGTTGCTTATAGTTACGAGATGAATGAAGATAATAAACGTACTATTATTCCTTGTGCAGGGCGCCATCTAACAAAAGACTGTTACTCTATTGAAATTTTATTTAGTAATCAAAGTTCAAAATTATCTATTGGATACCTAGTTTTGATTGCCATAATTTTTATGCTTCTTGGAGGGCTTATTTTCTATTTTAGAATGTTGTCAACTTCCAATAAAAAATTACCGAACGAAGATCAAACTTATGAACAAATAGGTAGTTTCAAATTTTATCGAGAACAGAGTAAGTTAGCAAGAGCAGCCATCGAGATCAACTTATCAAGAAAGGAATGTGAATTATTAGCGCTATTTGTTGCCAATCCAAATCAAGTGATTAAGCGAGATGAGCTTACCAAAAAAGTTTGGGAAGATCATGGCGTTATCGTGGGTAGAAGCCTAGATACGTATATTTCAAAATTACGCAAAAAGTTACGCGACGACAACTCTGTAAAACTTACCAATGTTCATGGAATTGGCTACAAACTTGAAACTAGCTAATCATGTTTTTGTTTTAGTAATAAAAATGAGTTGTTATATCATTTGACATAACAACTCATTTTCAAAATACGTTTCATCTCAATAGCTATTGCAAATTTTCTTTTTAAATTTTCTAATTTAATATTGAGCTATCCTCTTCTGTAATTAGGTTTTTCATGAGTCTATTGATTTGGGGTTCATAGATTAATGTTATCTGTATAGTGTAAAATGACCAACGTATTCTTCTTCCATTACGTTACTGTTCAGGTTGACCACGTACCAGTAATCTCCGGTTGGCAGTTCCTTTCCATTGTATTTTCCGTCCCAGAACTCCCCGACGCGGTAGGTGGCGACCTTACGGCCATATCTGTCGTAGATATCGAAGGTCAGGTTGGGGAAGTCCTCGGCACAGCCAACGGTCCATCCATCGGTTATGCCATCGCCATTTGGGGTGAAGTAATTGGGGATGCACGGTCCCGTGATCTCGATCACTATACTGGCAAGGGCCTCGCAGCCCGCGCTATCGGTCACCAAGACGGTGTAGGTCCCCTCCTCGGTAACGAAGAACACATTGGTGCCTCCGCTATCTCCATTGTTAAACGTGTATTGATATTCGCCAGTACCGCCTTCAGCAGTCGCGATGATCTCTCCCTGTGCGCTGCCCTCAGATAGTATCAGGGAAACAGGGGCGAGGTCGCCTATATCGAAAAGATCCGTTCTTTGGATGCACCCATTGGTGTGCCTCACATCGATATAGTGGCCGGTGCCCGGCATCACATTTTTAAATACATTCTCCAGTTGGTAGGGCGCACCGTTGAGCGAGTAGTCTATCTGGGAGAGATCGGCTATGGCATCACCGGCAAGGACGGTCACCGTATTGGTCAACATATTATCCTCACACAAGAATTCAATCTCTATCGAGGGCTCGATCAATACGGGATCGGGGAAAGTAATATTCCACTCAGACTCACAACCTTGGGCATCACGGACGAATACAGCATGATCACCACCTCCGAGTTCAGTAAATTCAAAAATAGCTTGAGCCATATCACCAGGTATGTAAGGGCCATCGTAGTCATCAAGGCTCACGCTGTAGGGCAGTGAACCTCCAGATATTGCAATGCTGAACTCACCGTTGTTCTCACCAGCGCATGTTTCCTCGTACAGTGATCCCGGAACGATACTTACTATCACGATCTCTGGATCGGTAATCGTAACCTCAAGAGTGACAAAACACCCTAGGGCATCTTGCACGATCACCTCGTAATTACCAGGTGATAGGTTCTCGAAAACGTTGGTCTCGAAAAACTGGTTGGACTGTGGGGAGATGGCGTACTTGATCGTACCGGTACCGCCAGTTGCACTGATCTCCAATCGACCGTCATTGTTACCGCTACAGGTAATATCGCTTACGCTAAATTCGACTTCCAGTGGTGCCAGTGGCTCAGTTATCGTTATTGGCTCGGTGACCTCGACACAATCTCCACTAACAACACGAACAATGTAGGTTCCCGCCACCAATCCGGTAAAAGATCCTGGGCTGTTCTGCGTGGCGGCAATCCCATTGCCGTTGGTGTCCTCAAGGGTATAGACATAATCTCCCAGACCACCTTGCGCCGTTGCGGTAATGGTTCCGTTGTTGTCCCCCGCACAGTTTATGGACGGATTTGTGGACAATAAACTTATGGTCAGTTCCGGTAACGGGTCAATTGTGATTTCGTTGGAAACGTTTGCGATACAGCCATTCGCATCGCGCACATAGTATTGGTACGTCCCGGGCGCCACGGCAAATGTTGCCGGTAATGGTCCCAAGGTCGCAGTGAACGAGCTATCACCACTATATGTATAAGGTCCCGTTCCGCCGGTAGCGGATAAAGTCAAGGTGGATTCGGTCAAACAGGTCTGGCCGGTTTCCCTGACCAGAGAGGCGATGACCAGAGAGGGTTGAGCAATTATAATTTCTACGGAAGTAGTCTCACATGCATTGCCGTCGGAAATGGAGACCGAGTACGTTCCGGCGCCAAGGTTTTCGAAACTATTTGAACTTTGCGGACCAGAGGTGCTCGGCGTAGGTAAAATTGTATTTAGCGTATAGATGTAGTCCACACCTTGCCCGCCAGTAACATTCGTTACGGTTATCGATCCATTTTGATCTCCAAAACAGGACAGACTCGAAGCGCTCGGCGTAAAGGTCGCTGAGATAGGTAAAGGCGCGGTCAAGGTAATATCGACCGAGTCGGTACAGCCTCCGGCATCCATAACGTTTACGGTATAGGTGCCAGCGGATAGACCGGTAAATGTCCCGTTGTCGGAAAAGGCTACGGTCGCATCACCCGTAAGCTCGTACTGGTAGGTTCCCCATCCGCCACTGGCAACGGCAGAGATCGTCCCCTGGCCATCGTCACATGAGACGTTTGATGTTTCCGTAGCGATAAGGTCCAGGGCCTGCGTTGGGGAAGCGATCACCACCGTGCTCGTTGCTGAACAAAATGGGGTGTCGGTCTCTGTGATAACGACGGTAAAGCTTCCCGCGACCATTCCCGTAACTGTTAGTGGATTGGTCGATGTGTCGGCGTTCACTACACCGAAAACCGACGTTGAGCCAGTATCGAAAACTTCATAGGTATAGGATCCAGAATATCCATTAACATCAATTTCAAAGGATCCCGAACTGTCCCCAAAACAGGTTATCGCTGTTGGACTTGTTGTAAATGTCGGAGGCGTTGGTTGTTGTAATGAAATCGTAACATCTTCGGTACATAGGGTGACAGTATCGGTAATAGTGATGGTGTAAATTCCTGATGGTACCCCAGAGAACACGCCACCAATCTCAGAAATAGAGGCTGGACTCGGACTGATTGTGTAGGTAAATGTTCCAGAACCGCCATCTGGGGTTATTGTTATCTCTCCATCGTCGTCATTACACGTTGCAAGTGCGCTAATTGCAGGTGTGATCTCAATTGGCGCAAAGATCTCGACTGTGACTAAATTCCCACATCCATTGGCATCTTGGATCTCGATCGTATGTGTTCCTGAAAACAGATTAGAAATCGTAAATGGTGCATTCATAGCTTGATAAGCACCGCCATCTATACTGAAACTATAAGGTGCGATTCCAGCAGTATCCAAGGTAACGTCAATTTGGAATTCACCTTCATTGATGGTACAGGAGTCGTTTATTACTGCGGAAATATTAGGGACATCATCCATTGGCAAAACAACCACGGGACTTGTGATAATGCATCCATAAGCATCTTTTACATGAACGTAATAATCTCCTGCGTCCAGATTAAAGGTACTTGCAGATGCCCAATTGGAATCTGTATTTGATGGTGCGGTGGCTGTCGTGGTTATTTGATAGTCATAAGGCGCGGTACCATTTTGTGCTATCGCACTGATGACTCCCGAACTCGCATTACAATTTGCATTTTGGTCTACCGAGGTCTGAAGCTCCAATAGGAATGCAGATTCGGTAATATTGAAAGGTATGGTCACCACACCACAGCCAGAATTTGGTCCAGAAGTTTCACTGATGGACACAAAGTAGTTGCCAAAAGGTAAGGGTCCAAGATTAGGGACATCAAGGGTTCCATTGGCAGGAACAGTCCCTGTACCAGTAATTCCCGTGGATTGGATGGATAACGAGTCGAATATCTCGTAACTGACATTGACATTACTGCCATAAATACTATTGATGGTAAATGAAACATTACCATCATCACTTCCGGTACAGGTTATATTATTAGAGCTTACGGCAGTTAGGCTCAACGTCGAGTTTGTAGGTATTGGCAAAGTGGCTGGCTCATAATAGCTGCAAAGTGTAGAGGCATCATAGACAATGAATGTATAGGTTACCCCAGGAATCAAGCCTGTGAATGTCGCTGACTGACTTCCGACTGAATCCTCAGGGATCCATGACCCGACCGGGTTTGGATAAACCGTTGTCGGTCCTTCATAGATAGCAAAGAAAAATGGTCCCGCACTGCTCAGCGATGAACCTACGCTTACTACCGCCTCACCGCCAGCAAGACAATCTACTGTTGCAATGATATCAATATCCAAATCGGTTGGAGGTGATGCTACCAATACATCCTGAACTAGAATAGAACATCCGTTGGCATCCACGACATTGATCTGGTACAAACCAAAATCGACCACATCAAAACTTATTGAGGTTGATCCTGTATTGTTTAGTTCAGAGTTTGAATAGCCATTAGTTCCCGTTACAAAATAATTGTAGGGAGACGTTCCGCCAGATACTGAGTTGATTATTACAGAACCCTGTGAAATTCCACCAGCCGTACAGGTAATATCAACCGTATCAAAGTCCAATACAATAGGATCGGGTTGGCTGATGGTTACTGTTTCCGAAGAGAAACAAAGATTCGCATCTGTGATCGTAACAGTATAAGTTCCTGCAGATAGTCCAGAGGTCTGTGATCCATAGTCTGTGCTTGTGGTGTCGTTATTGACATTGATCACAAAAGGAGGTGTTCCAACGGTGTCGTCAATTGTAATATCCAAAGCGCCGTTCTCATCGCCATTACACAATATCGGCTGGGACTCTACGATCAGGCTCAACGCTGGAGGGGCTATTGGATTTACTATAATTGTGCTTGATTGTGCAATACAGCCGTTTGCATCTGTGATCTCAAACTGATACGTTCCAGCAGTTGATGTATTGTAAGTAAATGGCGTCGTAGTAGCACCGAGATTAGTATAAGTAGCGCCATTGACCGAAACCGCATATGTAAATGGAGCAGATCCAGTGATCGTTCCGGTGATAATGGCATCTGGTGTTGTTGTACAGTCCAATCCAGAGGTCAACACCGCATTTACTGTGGGTGTCGGGATTGGGGATATGGTAACCGTTTCGGTATAGGTACAACCGTTCTCATCTCTAACCTGAAAGGTATAACTGCCAGGTTCTAAATCTGGGAAACTCGTTGTTGTTTGGTACGGTGTCGCACTTGCGGTCGGTGCAATGATTTGATATTCAAGAACACCCGTGCCACCAGTAGTATTGGTTATTGTTATAGTTGTCGTATTGGCTGGACATGTTACCGTGGGAATATCAAACACAAGATCGGTAGGCGGGTTTAAGGCCTCTATCACGATGTCGTTCGTTATCCCTGTACAGGCATTGCTGTCTTGCACTGTTATGGTATATGTTCCTGCTGTCAGGCCAGTAAAGGTATTGCCAGATTGGAAATTGACACCGTCAATGCTATAGGTATAGGGCGCATCGCCGCCCGTGACTCCGGTCACGGTGATCGTGCCGTCACCCTCACAGGTGTATGACTGGGAAAGTTCTGCTGTTCCAGAGATAGCCTCGGCCGCGACGATCGTTACCGTTTGGGGGACGGTCTCGCAAACAGAGCCGCCATAGGAGTACTGCACCACCACGTCGTAATCACCAGCTGCAAGCGCATTGAATACATTGGAGCTGACGAAGGTCGCTCCGCCATCGATGCTGTATTTTAAGCTGTTGCCGTTTGTGGCCGTTGTGCTGATAGTGATAGCTCCCGTATTTCCAGTACAGGCAATATCCGTAGTCGTAACGTTGAACTCAGGGGGCAGGATGCCGTCAATGGAGATGGAGGTCACCGCCGAACAGTTGTTGGAGTCCACAACGGTGATGTCATAGCTCCCCGCGGCAGTGACCACGATTTGGGGAACGGTTTGAAAATCGGCAGAACTGTTCACAAAATAGAAGTAGGGGGCAGTCCCCCCGACCGGATAGATGGTGATCTCACCGTCGTCACAGGTGAGCGGCGATGTTATGGCCGCGGTCACGGTCAAGATAGGCGGCTCGATGATCTGTACGGTCTCGGTGAAGCTACAGCCGTTCTCGGTCCCGACGGTCACAGAGTATGTGCCGGGATTGAGATTGCCAAAGGTATATGTGTTCCCAACAACGGGGCCGACACTGTTGACCAGTGTTGCGCCATTGTAGATCTCAAAGGTATATTGCGGATCAACGTCGTTCGCGGCCAGCAGCACGCTTCCCTGGTCACCAAAGCACAAGGGCTGGAGCACGGTGGTTGTCGCTGTAAAGTCACGATCCCTGATCTGTACCTCGGGAACCGTAAAGACACAAGGGTTGGTTGGCACCCCGATCTGTCTCACGTAGACCGTATAGGTCCCAGCGGTATCGATTGTGAACGTATTACCGCTCTGGTAATCTGTACCGTTTATGCTGTACTCATAGCCCGATGGCACGTCGTTGACCGTTATCGACCCCAACGTTGTACAGATAATATCCTCGGAAATGACAGTGGGGGAGAGCTCGTTCTGGTAGACATTGAAATAGAACTGGGTAAAACAGCCGCCCTCGTAGTTGATGGTCAGCCTGAACTCTCCCGCGGCATTGGCCATGAAATCTGCGCCGGTGCCGACCTGGTCCCAGCTGCACGCATCGTTCTCGTTGGCACAGTCGGGATTCGACACGGCGGCACAGCTTGGCCCATCGAGCCCTTCCCAGATGATGGACTGCGCCCCGGAGATGTTGGTCTGTATAAAGCGCTCGTCGTTCGCACCGCACAGGAAGATGTTCGGCAGTAGCTTGCCGTTGTTGGGGCAGGTCACGACTTCATCAGCGTAGGGAATGACAGGGTTTTCGATTGTTCCCCCGAAAAGGGCAACGACATATTCCTGTTGGATAGACTGGCAGGGCGCAACGGCCGTATTGTAAGAATAGTAGGTGCCTGTTTGGGTGACATCGATACTCTGTGCCGTTCCGATCACGGGTGTTCCCGTGGGGCTTGTCGACCATGAGTATGAATCATAGCCATTGGCAGCGGTCAATTGGACACTATCTCCGCATAGAACGATATCCTCGGTAAAGAGACAATCTAGATTGGCCAGAAAGTTAGTAGCTTGGGGCGATAATAAACAGCCTGTATTGCTACTTAAACTTGGATCGTCAGTAATAAGAAAAGAGGGGTTAGTTTCGCTTCTGTAACTTGCAAAGGCTTGATTATTGATAATATTAGAGCAGGCATCTGCCAATTGGTTACACTCATCAACAACACGCGCCTCGATACGGATCTCGTAAACTGGATCATTCTCCTCGACTAAATTATCCTCAATTGCGAAAATTAATTCTCGGGTTGTGGGATTGTAACTCGTAACGGTTACTCCTGGAGGTAAGATTAAGTCTGAAGGATAGTCAAAAAGGATATTGACAGGTAAAATGTCCCTGATTTGAAAATCAATGGCGTCATCATTTCCAGTATTTTGGAAACCGATCACATAATTTAATGTGGAACCGAGACCTACCGATTGACCACCAATATTATTACCGGCATCGTCCTCAACAATTTTTGTGAGTACGATATCTGGCTCAATAATCTCGACTGCAAAAGACGTCACAAATGCACCATATCCATCACCATTTGTTGTTAGCTTAAGTTGGCCTTCCGTAGCATCATTTGGTATTACAAGGTTTGATGGATTTGGAATTCTGACATTATTAATGTCTAATCCAAGTGTGTTGGTACTTGCAGGATTTCTATTTAGATTGTGGGCTCCATTTATGGTAATTGAAGAATTGAAAAAGTTATTAGTCTCATTGATCGCATCTGAAATCACAGTAAAATTTGTTGACGTCCCTGCTTTAAATTGAAAGGAATCCCCCGTGATACCAATATCACCTTCAAGAGCACCAACACTAATATTAGCATTAACTGGGTAGGGCGCTGGTAAGGTTTGATAGCCTGAGACAGGTATTTCTAATTCGGTATTATTTTGAACTCCCGCATAACCATCAAAAAGTGTGATATACTTACTGGGAAGTACTGGACTTTCATAAATGATGACAAGGGTCCAGCCAGCAGAGCAGCCACCTTTGCGTTCGCCTCGTGTAGCTCTTAGATTTGCCAAAGTATAATTACCATCGGCCTCACTCAACCCCTGAACAAGATTTGTCACATTTTTATAACAAATAATTGGAGAATCTTTAAAAGAGTCTTCAACATCAGGACCATAATACTTGTAACCATCAAATATGATGTCATCTTCTTCGCCTACTGGATCTGCATCATTATCTGCAACTAAGTCAATAAAATTTCCAGTTGGCAACTTAAATTTGACCTGATTCCAATCTTCAAATCGCGGCGATCCCTCAAATTGCACGTTTCCATTTGTTGCAATTTCCGTAGGATACACCGATGCCCAATATAATCCAGCATATACAATTTTCTTACAAGAATTATCTGTGACCAATTCGGCACTACTCGAGCTAAATATATTTGGATCTCCACCGCTCGCGACATTAATATATTCCCCTACATTATTATTATTGATATCATTTCCGTTATAAGGCTGCGGAAGACCTTCACCCGTTACAATACTATTTCCAATAAAGACTATATCTCCTTTAACCTTGATACTACCTCCATTAAGTCTAGGCACAAATGGAACAGGTAATTGCGCGAAAACATTCGGTCCTGCAAGAAACACAAGTAAAAAGAAGAAACATGAAACGTATCTAATCTTTTTAAAACGATCAAATTTAATATGATTTAGAATAAGGTTACTAATAGACAGTTGTCTATTTAAGACCTTTTCATATTTTTCATTTAAAAGATATAACAATTTTTGCAAGATCTGAATGATAGATCTCGTTCTAGAAAAAGTAGGTTTTTTCATGATTCTTATATTTATATTTCATTGTCTTCAGGGGCATGATGACTTTGAAAAGTGTGTGTTTATTTAATTTATACTTTTATTGTAAGCTAACCTTATTCATTATTAAATAATTGTTGTCTTATTGTTTACTGTTATTACTTTAAGATAAATTGAGGCCAAAAATAAATCTGTATGATCAATTATTTACGGTTAAATTATTATTTCTAAAATTAAATACAGAAGGATAAACGTTGCTGTAAACATTAACATATTCTTCTATATTATGCTTGTTTTTATAATTATAATATGCTGAGTACTATACAGACTTAAATAGCCTTCTCGTATCTCTATGTTATTGCCCATAAGAGCCCTAACATATTAAATTTTCTTGCTTCCTCATTCTAATTTCGTTACCAATCGAATTGGTTACTTAGTGAAGAAGTTCAATCTTTCTAAAATTACAATTATCCAATATAATCTAGAAGCCTATTGTAATTTTCTAAACTGAATGGTGTTATCGCGTCTTAGTTGTAATGAGTAATTTTTTAAAAGGTCATCCGTTGTTTCGATACATAATTTTTTTATTTGATGTATCAAAGCTTGAAATATCCATACGGTGAATCTTAATTGGGAAAAAGCAGGTTTTTTCATAATTCTTGGTTTTGTATTTCTCAGTCTTCAGGGGCATGTCGACTTTGAAATGTTCTTGTCTATTTAATATGTATTTCAGTTATATTATTATCTATTTTCTATTATTACCATTGTTTTTGAATTTTCTATAACTCGTGCCTTTAGTACAAGCACAATTACTCACGCCATTTAAAAAGTCTAAGCCTATTGTAACCATATGCGTTCCTGAATTAAATCCAGATAAATCATTCATGGTAATTTGATATGCATAAGCTAAGTACAATCTGTTTTTCATTATTCCAGCCATAGGACCGATATTTAATGGCTTAAAAGCTTGATCATTCAAAAATCGGTATGATCCTCCAACCCAATAATAATCTCCATCTCTATTGAACTTTCTGTATTTAAAATTGATATCTGTTGCAGATCGATCATCACTATCAAAATATTGAAAAAATACCGACGGTTCAAACTCAATATTTTTATTGCCACCAGCAATAATATATCCTGTATACACTTGATAGTTTGTAAGCATGTCAGGCTCAAACCCAGTATAATTATCAATATCCTTTTTCAAAAGATTGTTGGCATTAAGACTTAGGAAAAATCGGTTGTAGCGATATAGAAATCCAACATCAAAGTTATTGTTTGATCTTGATCTATCGTCCGTAATACCAGGGTCAACAATTGGAGTTCCATCGCCATTACTAAAATTTTCCGTTTCTATTCTGAAACTATTAATATTGTATGATAGTCCAAAGGAAAGATACTGTTTAGTATTGTAGTCTAGTATGATATGATGGGCAAAAGAAAACTTCACTCCTTTTTGACGTGTATTTCCATTGCTATCATTGTATAATGACAATCCAACACCAGTTTGGTTTCCAATTCTAAAATCGGCATATAACGATTGATTATCTGGTGCATTGTCGATGCCAACCCATTGGGTCAAACCATTGACTCTTACCTTAAAGTTATCACCAATCCCTGCATAGGTAGGGGAGATGACAAACTCGTTATCTGCTAAATATTGGGTCCAAACCGGTAAGTTAAGTTCTTGTCCATGACTTATTAGGCCGAACAGTAATAGTATATATATAAGTAGGTTTTTCATGAGTCTATTGATTTGGGGTTCATAGATTAATGTTATCTGTATAGTGTAAAATGACCAACGTATTCTTCTTCCATTACGTTACTGTTCAGGTTGACCACGTACCAGTAATCTCCGGTTGGCAGTTCCTTTCCATTGTATTTTCCGTCCCAGAACTCCCCGACGCGGTAGGTGGCGACCTTACGGCCATATCTGTCGTAGATATCGAAGGTCAGGTTGGGGAAGTCCTCGGCACAGCCAACGGTCCATCCATCGGTTATGCCATCGCCATTTGGGGTGAAGTAATTGGGGATGCACGGTCCCGTGATCTCGATCACTATACTGGCAAGGGCCTCGCAGCCCGCGCTATCGGTCACCAAGACGGTGTAGGTCCCCTCCTCGGTAACGAAGAACACATTGGTGCCTCCGCTATCTCCATTGTTAAACGTGTATTGATATTCGCCAGTACCGCCTTCAGCAGTCGCGATGATCTCTCCCTGTGCGCTGCCCTCAGATAGTATCAGGGAAACAGGGGCGAGGTCGCCTATATCGAAAAGATCCGTTCTTTGGATGCACCCATTGGTGTGCCTCACATCGATATAGTGGCCGGTGCCCGGCATCACATTTTTAAATACATTCTCCAGTTGGTAGGGCGCACCGTTGAGCGAGTAGTCTATCTGGGAGAGATCGGCTATGGCATCACCGGCAAGGACGGTCACCGTATTGGTCAACATATTATCCTCACACAAGAATTCAATCTCTATCGAGGGCTCGATCAATACGGGATCGGGGAAAGTAATATTCCACTCAGACTCACAACCTTGGGCATCACGGACGAATACAGCATGATCACCACCTCCGAGTTCAGTAAATTCAAAAATAGCTTGAGCCATATCACCAGGTATGTAAGGGCCATCGTAGTCATCAAGGCTCACGCTGTAGGGCAGTGAACCTCCAGATATTGCAATGCTGAACTCACCGTTGTTCTCACCAGCGCATGTTTCCTCGTACAGTGATCCCGGAACGATACTTACTATCACGATCTCTGGATCGGTAATCGTAACCTCAAGAGTGACAAAACACCCTAGGGCATCTTGCACGATCACCTCGTAATTACCAGGTGATAGGTTCTCGAAAACGTTGGTCTCGAAAAACTGGTTGGACTGTGGGGAGATGGCGTACTTGATCGTACCGGTACCGCCAGTTGCACTGATCTCCAATCGACCGTCATTGTTACCGCTACAGGTAATATCGCTTACGCTAAATTCGACTTCCAGTGGTGCCAGTGGCTCAGTTATCGTTATTGGCTCGGTGACCTCGACACAATCTCCACTAACAACACGAACAATGTAGGTTCCCGCCACCAATCCGGTAAAAGATCCTGGGCTGTTCTGCGTGGCGGCAATCCCATTGCCGTTGGTGTCCTCAAGGGTATAGACATAATCTCCCAGACCACCTTGCGCCGTTGCGGTAATGGTTCCGTTGTTGTCCCCCGCACAGTTTATGGACGGATTTGTGGACAATAAACTTATGGTCAGTTCCGGTAACGGGTCAATTGTGATTTCGTTGGAAACGTTTGCGATACAGCCATTCGCATCGCGCACATAGTATTGGTACGTCCCGGGCGCCACGGCAAATGTTGCCGGTAATGGTCCCAAGGTCGCAGTGAACGAGCTATCACCACTATATGTATAAGGTCCCGTTCCGCCGGTAGCGGATAAAGTCAAGGTGGATTCGGTCAAACAGGTCTGGCCGGTTTCCCTGACCAGAGAGGCGATGACCAGAGAGGGTTGAGCAATTATAATTTCTACGGAAGTAGTCTCACATGCATTGCCGTCGGAAATGGAGACCGAGTACGTTCCGGCGCCAAGGTTTTCGAAACTATTTGAACTTTGCGGACCAGAGGTGCTCGGCGTAGGTAAAATTGTATTTAGCGTATAGATGTAGTCCACACCTTGCCCGCCAGTAACATTCGTTACGGTTATCGATCCATTTTGATCTCCAAAACAGGACAGACTCGAAGCGCTCGGCGTAAAGGTCGCTGAGATAGGTAAAGGCGCGATCAAAGTAATATCGACCGAGTCGGTACAACCTCCGGCATCGATGACGTTCACGGTATAGGTGCCAGCGGATAGACCGGTAAATGTCCCGTTGTCGGAAAAGGCTACGGTCGCATCACCCGTAAGCTCGTACTGGTAGGTTCCCCATCCGCCACTGGCAACGGCAGAGATCGTCCCCTGGCTATCGTCACATGAGACGTTTGATGTTTCCGTAGCGATAAGATCCAGGGCCTGCGTTGGGGAAGGGATCACCACCGTGCTCGTTGCAGAACAAAATGGGATGTCGGTCTCGTTAAGTACAACCGTCAAAACACCTGCTGGTAAATTTGAGACCATTAATGGGTTGGTCGTTGTATTGGCACTGACAACTCCGGTAATAGAAGTTCCAGAGCTATTTAAGATTTCATAAGTATAGGTTCCTGAGTAACCATTTACGGTAATATCTACTGCGCCAGAATCGTCACCAAAACAGGTGAGTTGGGTTGGTGTTGTAGTAAAGTTCAATGGTGTTGCTGAAGGCAATGAAATCGTAACTTCGTCGGTACAGGCCGTAACGGTATCAGTGATCGTAATGGTATAAATTCCAGACGGCACTCCTGTAAATTGTGTACCAATTAGACTTATAGACGCCGGACTAGGATTAATACTATAGGTAAATGAACCAGATCCACCTGTTCCTGTTATATCAATAATACCGTCATCATCGCTACAGGTTGGTACTGCGGAAACATTAGACATAATATCAATTGGCTCTTCAATATCAATAGTGACTAAGTTTCCACAACCGTTGATATCCTGAATTTGAACTGTATGTACTCCCGAGAATAAATTGTTCAATGTAAATGGTACATTCATAACTTGATAAGCACCACCATCTATACTAAAACTATAAGGTGCGATTCCAGCAGTATCCAAGGTAACGTCAATTTCGAAATTACCTTCGGTCACTGTACATAAGTTAGTAACTGCAGCAGAAATCAACGGAGTGTCATCCATTGGCAACACAGTTATAGGACTCGTCACAATACAGTTAAAGGCATCCTTTACATGTACATAATAATCACCAGCATTAAGGTTAAAAGAACTTGCAGAAACCCATGCTGCATCACTAAACAACGGAGTTGCAGGTGTTGTCGTAATCTGGTATTGGTAAGGCGCTGTTCCGTTTGCACCGATGGCGTTGATAATGCCAGAATTGGTATTACAGTTTGCATTTTGAATAATAGATACCGAGAGGTCTAAAGCGATTGCCGATTCGGTTATATTAAAAGGCGCAGTTACCACACCACAACCCGTATTTGGTCCAGAAGTCTCACTTATGGATACAAAGTAGTTGCCAAAAGGTAAGGGTCCAAGATTAGGGACATCAAGGGTTCCATTGGCAGGAACAGTCCCTGTACCAGTAATTCCCGTGGATTGGATGGATAATGAGTCGAATATCTCGTAACTGACATTGACATTACTGCCATAAATACTATTGATGGTAAATGAAACATTACCATCATCACTTCCGGTACAGGTTATATTATTAGAGCTTACGGCAGTTAGGCTCAACGTCGAGTTTGTAGGTATTGGCAAAGTGGCTGGCTCATAATAGCTGCACAGTGTAGAGGCATCATAGACAATGAATGTATAGGTTACCCCAGGAATCAAACCTGTAAATGTTGCCGATTCACTGCCTGGGAAATCTTCTGGAATCCAAGTTCCTGCAGGAGGTGGTGGAGGTGTAAAACCTTGGTAGATATCAAAATAGAATGGCCCTGCACTGCTCAACGTAGAACCTACGCTCACGATGGCCTCACCACCGGCAAGACAATCTACTGTTGCAATGATATCAATATCCAAATCGGTTGGAGGTGATGCTACCAATACATCCTGAACTAGAATAGAACATCCGTTGGCATCCACGACATTGATCTGGTACAAACCAAAATCGACCACATCAAAACTTATTGAGGTTGATCCTGTATTGTTTAGTTCAGAGTTTGAATAGCCATTAGTTCCCGTTACAAAATAATTGTAGGGAGACGTTCCGCCAGATACTGAATTGATTATTACAGAACCTTGAGAAGTCCCACTTGTGGTACAAGTAATATCGACCGTATCAAAGTCTAATACAATAGCATCTGGTTCGTCAACGATGACAGACTCAGTAGCTGTACATAAATTTGAATCAGTTAGAGTAATCGTATAAGTTCCTGCTGGCAAACCAGAAGTTTGGTTTCCGAAGTCAGTGCCAGTAGTATCATTATTAATGTTTATACTAAAAGGCGGTGTTCCTGTAGTAGTATCTATAGAAATATCAATCACTCCGTTTGAATCACCATTACATAAAATATCTTGTGATTGAGCAATGAATGCTATTTCTGGCAAGGATATAGGTGCAATAGCAACACTGCTTGATATAGCAGTACAGCCATTGGCATCTGTAATCTCAAATTGGTATGTTCCGTCTGTTGATGCTTCGTAAGTAAAAGGTGTTGCCGTTGCTCCTAAGTCTATGTAAGTAGCACCATCAATCGAAACCGCATATGTAAATTGAGCCGTACCGGTAATCGTTCCAGTGATAATGGCATCTGGTGTTGTTGTACAGTCCAATCCAGAGGTCAACACCGCATTTACTGTGGGTGTCGGGATTGGGGATATGGTAACCGTTTCGGTATAGGTACAACCGTTCTCATCTCTAACCTGGAAGGTATAACTGCCAGGTTCTAAATCTGGGAAACTCGTTGTTGTTTGGTACGGTGTCGCGCTTGCGGTCGGTGCAATGATTTGATATTCAAAAACACCCGTGCCACCAGCAGTATTGGTTATTGTTATAGTTGTCGTATTGGATGGACATGTTACCGTGGGAATATCAAACACAAGATCGGTAGGCGGGTTTAAGGCCTCTATCACGATGTCGTTCGTTATCCCTGTACAGGCATTGCTGTCTTGCAATGTTATTGTATATGTTCCTGCTGTCAGGCCAGTAAAGGTGTTGCCAGATTGGAAATTGACACCGTCAATGCTATAGGTATAGGGCGCATCGCCGCCCGTGACTCCGGTCACGGTGATCGTGCCGTCACCCTCACAGGTGTATGACTGGGAAAGTTCTACAGTTCCGGAGATAGCCTCGGCCGCGACGATCGTTACCGTTTGGGGGACTGTCTCGCAAACAGAGCCGCCATAGGAGTACTGCACCACCACGTCGTAATCACCAGCTGCAAGCGCATTGAATACATTGGAGCTGACGAAGGTCGCTCCGCCATCGATGCTGTATTTTAAGCTGTTGCCGTTTGTGGCCGTTGTGCTGATAGTGATAGCTCCCGTATTTCCAGTACAGGCAATATCCGTAGTCGTAACGTTGAACTCAGGGGGCAGGATGCCGTCAATGGAGATGGAGGTCACCGCCGAACAGTTGTTGGAGTCCACAACGGTGATGTCATAGCTCCCCGCGGCAGTGACCACGATTTGGGGAACGGTTTGAAAATCGGCAGAACTGTTCACAAAATAGAAGTAGGGGGCAGTCCCCCCGACCGGATAGATGGTGATCTCACCGTCGTCACAGGTGAGCGGCGATGTTATGGCCGCGGTCACGGTCAAGATAGGCGGCTCGATGATCTGTACGGTCTCGGTGAAGCTACAGCCGTTCTCGGTCCCGACGGTCACAGAGTATGTGCCGGGATTGAGATTGCCAAAGGTATATGTGTTCCCAACAACGGGACCGACACTGTTGACCAGTGTTGCGCCATTGTAGATCTCAAAGGTATATTGCGGATCAACGTCGTTCGCGGCCAGCAGCACGCTTCCCTGGTCACCAAAGCACAAGGGCTGGAGCACGGTGGTTGTCGCTGTAAAGTCACGATCCCTGATCTGTACCTCGGGAACCGTAAAGACACAAGGGTTGGTTGGCACCCCGATCTGTCTCACGTAGACCGTATAGGTCCCAGCGGTATCGATTGTGAACGTATTACCGCTCTGGTAATCTGTACCGTTTATGCTGTACTCATAGCCCGATGGCACGTCGTTGACCGTTATCGACCCCAACGTTGTACAGATAATATCCTCGGAAATGACAGTGGGGGAGAGCTCGTTCTGGTAGACATTGAAATAGAACTGGGTAAAACAGCCGCCCTCGTAGTTGATGGTCAGCCTGAACTCTCCCGCGGCATTGGCCATGAAATCTGAGCCGGTGCCGACCTGGTCCCAACTGCACGCATCGTTCTCGTTGGCACAGTCGGGATTCGACACGGCGGCACAGCTTAGCCCATCGAGCTCTTCCCAGATGATGGACTGCGCCCCGGAGATGTTGGTCTGTATAAAGCGCTCGTCGTTCGCGCCGCACAGGAAGATGTTCGGAAGTAGCTTGCCGTTGTTGGGGCAGGTCACGACTTCATCAGCGTAGGGAATGACAGGGTTTTGGATTGTTCCCCCGAAAAGGGCAACGACATATTCCTGTTGGATAGACTGGCAGGGCGCAACGGCCGTATTGTAAGAATAGTAGGTGCCTGTTTGGGTGACATCGATACTCTGTGCCGTTCCGATCACGGGTGTTCCCGTGGGGCTTGTCGACCATGAGTATGAATCATAGCCATTGGCAGCGGTCAATTGGACACTATCTCCACACAGAACGATATCCTCGGTAAAGAGACAATCTAGATCTGCTAAGAAATTAGTGGCTTGGGGCGATAACAAACAGCCTGTATTACTGCTCAGACTTGGATCGTCAGTGATTGTAAAAGTTGGATTAAAGAATCCATTATAACTTGCAAAGGCTTGATTATTGATAATATTAGAGCAGGCATCGGCCAATTGGTTACACTCATCAACAACACGCGCCTCGATACGGATCTCGTAAACTGGATCATTTTCCTCGACTAAATTATCCTCAATTGCGAAAATTAATTCTCGGGTTGTGGGATTGTAACTCGTAACGGTTACTCCTGGAGGTAAGATTAAGTCTGAAGGATAGTCAAAAAGGATATTGACAGGTAAAATGTCCCTTATTTGAAAACTGGTGGCGTTATCATTTCCAGTGTTTTGGAAACCAATCACGTAATTCAAGGAGGACCCTAGCCCAACGAGCTGTCCACCAATATTATTACCAGCATCATCTTCTACTATTTTTGTCAAAACTATGTTTGGCTCAATGATCTCAACTGCAAATGCAAAAAAGTAGGGAAAATAGGTATCGCCACTTGTTTCCAGTCGAATTGTACCAGATGTGGCGTCATTGGCTATTACTGAATTTCCTGGATTAGGCACAGCCATAACTCCTGTGTCAAACCCTAATGTATTTGTACTATTGGGAACTCTTGTATCTACTGGTAGAGCATTTAACTGAGTTACCGAACTATTAAAGAAGTTAGCAACTGGTCTATCAGCGGTTGATAAACTAACACCGTTAAGCCTTAATCGATCTCCTAAGATTGGACTATCCCCTTCAAGTGTTGCAAATGCAAAATTAGCTCTTACAGGTGCTGGTGCTGGAATCGTTCTAAAACCATCCACAGGAATATCTAATGCTGTATTGTTCCCAGGAACACTTATTGCACTAAACCCGTCAAAACTAGTAATAGATTTTCCGGGTAGCGTAGGATCTTCGTATACAATAAATAACGACCATCCTGCAGATTGCCCAGTCCCATTATAAGGACTAAACGTTGCTGTTTGACCTTCACCTGAAGAAACGTTAGCTACTGTATAAGTTCCTAAATCATCGCCAGAACCAAAACTGGTTACAATGGCAGTGACATCGGCAAAACATGCGTAAGAAAAACTATCTCCTCCATCTACAGTAGAAGAGCCTGCATCATATATGATAGTTCCTTGAATATCATTATAATCTCCCAGTGGTCCTTTAAGTTTTACACTTGTAATGGGCTCATCTCCTGGATTAACAGCTCCCCAGTATAAGCCAGCATATATAATTTTATAACAATTTGGATTTGCAATGTCCAAATCTGCACTAGATGAACTAAATGTCGAATCGTCTGAATCAATGTCTATATATCTCATATCGACATTGTGATTAAATACGCCATTATTGTTGAACGCATTATTATCTGGGCCAAGAATATTATTACCAATAAGGACAATATCTCCTTTTAAATCTTGATTAAACCTAGGGGCAAATGGCTCATAATTTTGAGCATAAGATTGAAAGCAGATCATCATTGCGGTCGCAATAATCACTATTCTTGAAAAAGTAGGTTTTTTCATGATTTTTATATTTTTTTCATCTTGATCAGGGGCATGATGACGATGAAACTAACTTAACTATTACTATAATCAATTTTCTATCTTGACAAGTGACATATTTTTATTAAACGGTCTATTTCCTTTTAATTTCATACCGTTGTTAGCTGCATTTATATCTTGAAATTTGTCATAATAAATATAATATTTACTCGTATTGACGTCATAGAAGAAGTCTACATCTGTTCGACCAGAAGCAACTACCTTCTTGATAAATTCATTTCTTTTTTCAACATCATTATGTACGGCCAGGATAAGGTAATAGCCATTGTCTACATTTTTTACATTTTCTAAAATCTGAATGTTGTCGCTTTGCGTCTCACCAAAATCAAAATCGTTGTCTTCATAAGGCTTCTCAACTAGAACTGTTGTTGCTTTAATGTTTTTAAGAGTAGCTCTATCTTGCGAAAAACGATCCTCTTGGCTATCAAATGCAGCACGTTTAATACGACGTCTACGCTCAAATTCTGTGGCGATCTTTATCTCTTTCAGTTTATTATCTAATTTGGTTCTAGCTTCTAATGCCCTCAATTGCTCAGTTTCTAATTGTTTGATGGTTTTTTTATAATGAAGCATGACCACATCGTTTGTGATCGTATCTGCTTTGTATTTTTCGTTATACAATCTTTTTAATTCTTTAATTTTTGAATTACGTGAGTCTATAACTTCATTTAACTGTGTTTTTATCCCCTCCAACATTTTGTTTTCGGCAGTTATACTCTTAAATGGTTTTGGGCCTACAGCCATTCCTTTTTCACTTAAATCATTTTCTTCTTTTAAGTCTTTTAAATCTTTATTCTTAATCTCTACGATGTCATCAAATTGATTCAACAAATCACTTTGAGTTGTTTTTGTTACTTGAGTTTCCTGTGTAATAGCTAACATTGATTTTTCAACTGCACTTCTAGGATTCGAAATTAAGTCATTAGCTTTATTTTCAGTCGATAATTGCGTTGCCTTGGTCTCGGCTAATTCACTCGCTTTTTGCTCAGCCAATAATTGCTCTTGAGCTTGTGCCGCTTCTTTAGCTTGTTGATCAGCTAATTGTTTCGCCTTGGCCTCAGCTAATTCATTTGCTTTTTGCTCTGCCAATAATTGCTCTTGAGCTTGTGCCGCTTCTTTAGCCTGCTGTTCTGCCAATTGTCTAGCCTTGGCCTCGGCTAATTTACTGGCTTTTTGCTCTGCCAATAATTGTTCTTGAGCTTGTGCCACTTCTTTTGCTTGTTGCTCAGCTAATTGTTTGGCCTTGGCCTCAGCTAAGTCATTTGCTTTTTGCTCTGCCAATAGTTGCTCTTGAGCTTGTGCCGCTTCTTTAGCTTCTTGCTCAGCCAATTGTTTCGCCTTGGCCTCAGCTAGTTCATTTGCTTTTTGCTCTGCTAATAACTGTTCTTGTGCTTGTGCCGCTTCTTTAGCTTGTTGCTCAGCTAATTGTCTAGCTTTGGCCTCAGCTTCTTCATTTGCTTTTTGCTCTGCCAATAGTTGCTCTTGTGCTTGTGCCGCTTCTTTAGCTTGTTGCTCAGCTAATTCACTTGCTTTTTGTTTCTCTAATCGTTTCGCTTCAGCTTCTGCCAAGGCGTTTGCTTTTTGCTTCGCTAGTAGCGCTTTTTTTGCTTCGGAAGCTTCTAAGGCTTCTTGCTCAGCTAATTGTCTGGCTTTAGCTTCGTCATTATCTAATGTTTCAGCAGCAACTTCCGTTTTCTTTTTAGATTTTAATTCATCTAATAATTTTGATTGTGCTTTAGCCTCAGCAGCTGCTTCTTGTTGCACAAGACGCTTTTCTTCTCTGGCCAAACGCTCATCTTGTAATTGCGCTTTGCGTTCCGCAGCACGTTTACGATTTTCTTCAGCCTTTTCTTTAGAGATATTAGACACAATTGGTTTTCTGCGATTACTAGAAAAAAGTCCTGAAACTTCATCATCACTGCTATAATCATAACGCTCTTTGTCCTTAAATCTATACGCTAGTGTTATTTCATGGGATGAGCCAAAATTTACTAAATCTCCAATAGCTTTTTCATAATTATACTCGATTGCAATTTGAGTGGTGATGTTCAATCCTAAACCTCCGGAAGCTCCAAAAACAGAATTGTAACCCACTTGTGCCCAAATCCCTTTAGGAACTGAGAGCATCGCGATTGCCGAGTAAATGGTCTCATCGGCTTTAAATTCTGATCTTACAAGTCCAGTAAATTTAGCTTCATCAAAAAAACCTCGCGACGTCATATATCCTGTATACATGAAATGACCTTGAATGGATTGTTCTGGATTGTCTTCGATAAGTGCTGAAGATTGTAAATTGTAAGTCGCCAGATTATTAATGGACACTCCAAAATCAATAAAAGCCAACCCATAGTTGATTCCAGGATTAACAGTAATTAAAAAGTTCTCAGGCACATTTTGCAATGAAGGATCGTCAAAGTTTGTAACAACGTTTCCTGTATTTACACCACTTTTATAAGCACCAATATTTAGACCGAAGGTTAAGTTGCTATCTCTATCTAATCTTGCATTATATGCAAAGTTTAGATTACCTCCAAATGTCGTGAGCACACCGTAATTTTGTTGAAAGACGGCAAGCCCTGCACCAATATTTTCACCAAAACGTCCTGAGTAAGCGCCCAAATAGGTGAGAGGAGCATTTTCAAATTGTACCCATTCACGTTTATTAGTGAAACTTATATATTTGTTTTGCTCTCTAACAAAACTGAATGTAGGATTTAAGGCAAATCGATTAAATGTCAAAGAGTTTCTTACGGGTAGGGCAAGCGCAACAACGCCGTCATCTTCTTGAGAATAGGACATCTGTAAGAAACAGATACATAATACTAAAACAAAAAAAAGTGTTTTCATATTATTTGACTATTGTTATTGAACCCTTTTTGGTATCATTATCTGAGGTTGTTATGACGTAGTAAAAGATTTGGTTTACGCTAGTTATATTTAAATCATTTTCTGGCCAATTATTTAAGTAATCGTTAGTTTGTAAAACTATTTCTCCTCGGTTTGTCATAATCATGACTTCGGCATTTGCACCGTTGACATAGGTCGTTGGAATTATCCATGTATCATTAATACCATCTCCATTTGGACTAATTACATTCGGTATATTCTCAACATCGGGAAATGCGTCAAAAGCTTCTTCAAGTTCAAATAAAAATTCTTGAGTACCTAGACAACCTGAAGTTTCAGTTATAATCACTTGATAAGCGCCATAGGCTGTAGCCTCAAAATTTTCTTCCGTAGCACTAGTAATAAGTGTTCCATCTAAAAACCATTCAAACTCTGGGTTATTAGCTGTGGTCGTGATATTCACATCTAACGACTCTCCCTCTTCAACTGTATTAAATTCTGAAACATTAATTGTGGCCTCAAAAAGTTCACTTATAAGTTCAATTGAGCCCGTAGCCGAACAATCGCCTAAATCAACCTGAACTGAAAATAGACCAGATGCATTTGTATCATACATTTGATCTGTAGCGCCTAAAATTGCCGAACCATCTTTAAACCATTGATAACTGCTGCCACTTATAGTGCTCAAGGTTGTAACATCGTCTCCCGGACAGTATGGATTTCCTAAACTTGAGGAAATACCAGCTTCAGACTCTCCTGAAGTCACCTCTAACACCGTTACTCGGTTTGAAAATGAATTGGAGGTACATGTACCATAATTAGTTTCAACAAAATAGGTTCCTTCTTCACTTACCAATAGGGAATTACCCTCTTCAATAAATACAGACGTTGTAGGCCCAGTTTCTTTAAACCAATTGTAGGTAAGGGCAGGGTAATTTAATGGCGAATCGTTTGTGCCAGATCCAGGATTATCTATTGTTAGCAAATAATCAGAACCAGAACAGTAGGCTGCTGTAGATACTAAGTTATTTATTGTAAAAGGATCATCTTGAATTTTGTAGTATGCAGCAAAACCTACCGATCTTGAGCTCACTGCAGTAGGAGCACTGCTCCTGATTCTTATTTTATAGTTCTCACCAAATGTGGTTTCGGGAAGAGAGAAACTTAACGTAGCTGGTGAGGTGGTCACAGCTCCAGCGGCAGACGTAAATATAATCGTTGATGTATCAAATTCGCCATTGGCATCTGATAGTTCAATACTAAATTGATTTGAAGCACTCAATTCACTGGTAGGAGAAAAAACAAATGTTGTATTAAATGTATTAAATGACTCACTCGCACAAGCTTGACTAAACCCTAAGTTAGGTGTACCAATGACAATTTGAGCGTGTGAATTCTCTTGCAGGGAGAACACAAAAAAACTAATTCCGATAAGGAGATTATATACTGTTTTGGTGTAATACATTTAATTAGGGGCGTAATAGTTTAACCTATAAGCTTTGGTTTTATATTTTATAATTATTTAATCGTTCTCATCGTCATCAATGGCATCGTTGGCTGCAATAATTCTATTGATCCTAAGTCTGAAATCTGGACGTTTAGAACTGTTGGCATTTATGAAGGTTTCGGCATCTGGTGCTTTTGAATATACATTGCTGAAAGCTCTATTGCCATACCAATTCTCTAGATCTTCATTGTTAGGATCATTTTCAATAAAAATGTTTCCTTTGCAATTATTGAAATAAGTTCTCGTAAACTTTATTTTTTCTAAACTGTCATTATTTATGGTTATGCCATTATCGAATACAACCGCAGGATTAAAACCAGAAATAACACTTTTGTCACTTGTTAGCGATGCATCTTGTGCAATGTAAATAGATTCATTAACCAAACCGACGCTTATGTCGTAGTCTAAATCATTGCTCAAGTTGATGAGTGTTAAATTTTCTGCTTCAACAAAGGTTTGTTTTTTTGTAAAATCTGCTTCGTCTTTTGTATCATAAGCTGAAACATATAAGCAACGAGAAACCTCTGCTCCAGAAACATATGGTGACCGTATCGCTAACGAATTGATCACATTACATTGAGCGCCATAATTAAATTTATAATCGGAACCACTCGATTTGTATGACACCATCTTATCCATAGTTAGTTCGCCACCTAAAATGCTAAAGGAGTTACCTTCACAATAGCTCACCATTATATTTTCGATGATCGTTTGTTGACCAATACCAGCAAGGGTAAGTGCATTAAGGTATCCATAATCTTTGGTGCGTTTTCCTGCGAACTCAATTCTTACATGTCTTAAAATGCCAGAATAGCTATCTGGATTATCTCCACCATAGTTTAAGTATTTAAAATCTGAAGGCTCTAAACCATAATTTAAAGATGTTTCATTTCCAAATTTGTTAGTAGGCGCATTTCCTAGTATGAACAGGCCTCCCCAGTCGCCTGGTTTTTTAACGCTTCTACTTGATGTAAATATTATTGGATCTGTACTTGTACCATCGGCAATGATCTTTGATCCGTTGGTTATGGTAAGCGATCCTTTGGTTTTAAAATCTCCAATAATGACCGTTCCTGGTTCAATAGTAACTGTGGCACTATCTATTACAAACACATCACCTAATAAGAGATATACATCTCTTTTGGTCAATTTAGTATCCTTGTCAATATTTCCGCTCAGTATTTGAGTAGGCTTATTATATTCTAACTTGTTAGGTTGAAATTCTGTCCACGGGTTTAACCAGTTATTGTAACCGATGATCCCTTTTTCTTGCTGGGCAGAGACACTGCCATACACTAGTAAACATAAAAGTGTAATTTGAGTAAGTTTTTTCATGATAGTTAAATTCAATTAATAGATTAAAGGACACTTACAATTTACATCAAAAATAAAAATAATTCATATGAAATGCAAATAATATCGATGAAATGCATTTAATTTAAACATTAAGTAGCTTTTTACTTACATTTTAAATTTACAGATAACTTTTTATATAACTTGGTTTGATATCTTCCAGTAATAATGTTTAATAAAAGTTAGAGGATATAAAAAACCCCAGCATGTGCGTTGAGGTTTTAAATTCAAAATAATTGCAAAATGAGACTAATCAGTTTTGTAATCGTTGTATGTATGCAATGATTTTAAAGTTTCTTCGTAAAATAGAATAGCGGCAACTAAGTCACGTGTATCAGAATAGGGTAGTATTGATGTTTGAAATTCTACAGTGCTATCAAAATAATTCACCGATGCTTCTTTATTTGCTTCAAGCGCCTTTTTGTTTTCCTTTGTTTCAGGAATGCCCAAAGCTGCCATTGTTACTCCAGGCTTTGTTGCAAAAGCAATATTGGGAAGGATGTTTACAATTACCTCAATACGCTCAATATACAGCGTAAGCAGTTCGCCTTTTGTTTTGCGGCTCAATTCATCATGGGCGTGATATTTTGAAATATTCACTTTGCCACTTATGATGTTTGTTTCATTGCTCTTTTTTTGAGCATAACTTGTTGTTATCATCAACAAGAACATAATCATTAATAAAGTAGGTTTTGTTTTCATTTTTAGATTTTTTATTAATCAGGGTCAAGCAAATCTATACAATAAATTAAAAAAAACAAGTTAAATAATGATTTTTTTGCTATTTTTTTATCTATATGAAATGCATATTTCTTGGATAAAGTGCTATTTTACTAGACAAAATGCATATTTATACGTTTAAATGCTCTGTGATATTTTTTGACTATTTGTAATTTAAATACTCATATTTTATGATTTTTTAATGCATGAAATCATAATCTTTAAACTAAAAGCTATTTATTTTTAATTGTTTTCCGCAGGAAAAAAAGAGATGATTTCAATTTTTCAGATGAACTTTAATCTAAACATATATGATTTGACCTGCACAGTGATGAATCATTTTCAATCTACCATGATACGTGATACAATGTCATCAGTTCATCGAGAATTTTGACATCTCTAAACCTTTGAACGAAAAAAAACTACATTGACATGATTTTTAAGGTTTTATGAGATAAATAAGGCAATTTTGAGTAATCTTAAATACTTGACCTCATGAAAAAGCCCATCATTATTGTATTACTTTTAAGCTTAATAGCTGCGAATCCTTCAATTTCTGCACAAGATCATTCCACTACAAGTGATAATTATCTTGAACGTCATCCTATCTATGATTATCAAGATCAAATGCTAAATAGTACAGATACCATTCCTGGTTTTTTGGAAAATCAAAATAAAGTAAAAATTACAGGGACTATATATCAAAGCGATGGCACAACTCCTGCAAAAGATGTCATTTTATATATTGAGCAAGCCGAAGAACATGGTGACTTCGATTTAAGAGAAGACAACGAGAAGCGGTATGTGCATAATAGAGGTTGGGTTAAGACAGATGCCAACGGCCATTATACTTTTTATACTTATGTACCCGGGAACGATAGACGTTACAATCAATTGCAACAGTTATTTCCTGCGATTAAGGAGCCTTCTAAGGCTGAATATGATATCGCTAGTTTCTTATTTGAAGAAGACCCTTTACTTACGAAACGCTGTCGAAAAAGAATGGCAAAAAAAGGAGATCCAACCAGAATTCTTGACCTTAATGAGATAGATGGCTTAATGGTGGCACAAAAGGATATAATATTACCTTCAGCTCCTGAAAGTTTATAAATCAAGAGCACTATTAAAATGATTTACGGGGATGTATCATAATTGTATTTGAATAGAATATTTCACCCAATATCATAATCATATTCATTGATGTATGGTATATAATATAGATTCTTAGAATACAAACTAACGACCAATAATTAATTTTTGGCCTACTCTTAAAACTGCTGTTTTGTTGATGGCATTCGTTTCGCAAAGCGCTGGGATAGAAACATTGTTGCGTCTCGAAATTCTTGAAAGTGTATCGCCAGCTTTAACTATATATACAGAGCTTTGTTTTATTAGGCTCGCGATTGCATCTTCTTCAGACAGCAATACATTCACCTTACTCTGCTGTCTAGAATTATGAACTAAGGGATGCGTCCATGCTTTTGTCACCCAAAGCTCTTTTGCCCTTATGGTGTTTTGATCATTAAATTCAAATAGATATTCTGGATTTATAGAAACACCTTTGTAATTTACCACCAAATGCAAATGACTACCTCTCGCATTTCCAGAGACTCCACCTTTACCTAAATATTGACCACGCACAATTGAATCATTTTCCTTAACGCCGTATGCCGATAAATGGGCATACACGGTTTCTAGTCCGTTATAATGTCTCACCACAACCGTCTTTCCATGACCTCTTGTATATCTCGACATTCGCACAATACCATCAAACATAGCAAATAAGCTATCTCCAGTTATCAAATCAATATCAATACCACGATGAGCTCGACCGCGTCTCCACCCAAATCGCGACGTCACTACTTTATTTTTATCAATTGGTGAGTAATAACTGGAATCTGTAAATTTTAGTTTTAGTGGAAACGTCACTTCAACACCTTTAAATGGATTATAGGTTGTATGATCCCAATATTCTGCCTTGATGTCTTGAACTATTGTAGTATCTATTTCTGGTATGGTCAAAGAGGTTTCGTTTTGAGAAGATTTGATAAAGTCAAACCCTGATAAATCTATTCTAAGACCTTCACGTTGTTGAGCATATGACGTCATACTTAAAAGTAAAGCGAAGTAAGAATACAGATGTAATTTCATAATTTGTTTGAGATATTAGAATTTTCGTCGCGAATATAATTAAACTAAACGCTCACTTCTGTTAATTTATTGTTAGTAAGTTACAGACTAACGTTTCTCATCAAACAACTAAATACATTATAATCAGTATGTTAATTCAATATGCTATCTTTTTTTTCTTCGGAAGGTTTTACAGCTACTCGTTCGAATTTTATTATGCAACGCATTTGAGTTAACTTTTGTTGGTTTCAAATTAAAGAGTTCTTTGGGTCTGACGCATATTAAAGAAAAAATAGAATTATGGAATATGTATTAGTAGCTGGTGCAACGGGCACCACAGGAAAAAAAATTGTAAACCTATTAAAGTCTTCGCAATATTTTGAACCAATAGCAATGGTTAGAACTGAACAACAGAAGGTCGAGTTTTTGGCGCATGATGTCAAGTCGGTAGTTGCAGATTTAGAGCAGGACGTTTCCCATGTCACAAAAAATATAAATAAAGTGATTTTTGCAGCTGGATCTGGTGGTAAGAACGTAGAGGCTGTTGACCAAGAAGGCGCAAAAAAACTTGTTACTGCTTCTAAAAACGAAAACATCAAAAAATTTGTGATGCTCAGCTCAATGGGAGCCGATAAGCCAGAGGAAAGCGAGAAACTACAAGATTATCTCAAAGCCAAGCATAATGCAGATGAATTCTTAAAATCATCAGGACTAACTTATGCAATTGTAAGACCTGGAAGTTTAAATAACGAGAAAGGCCAGGGAAAAATAAAAATAGCCAAATCTCTATCCCAACAAGGAGAAATTACACGTGATGACGTCGCACAAACCTTAGTGCGTTCTCTTCATGATGATGCGCCGCATAATAGTACATTTGAAATTTTACAAGGAGATACTTTGATTGGCAAAGCCTTTGAAAGACTATCCTAATACCATACAATTTCCGAAGAAAAAATAATTTAAACAAACATTTTATGATAAAGCCAAGAACAAAAACACCAGATATCTCAATAGACCTCGTCAATGATACTAAATGGAAATTAAGCGATCAGGATCCCGAGCACTTTACACTGGTCGTTTTTTATCGAGGAAAACATTGTCCAGTGTGCAAGACATATTTAGAGACCATTCAAAAACATATTAACGAATTTTCAGACAGAGGCGTTAATGTCATTGCTATAAGTTCAGATAATGAAGAAACCTCAAAATCGAGCTATCAGGATTGGGAAGTTTCTGAGTTGCCAATAGGTTTTGAATTTTCAATAGAAAACGCCAGAGAATGGGGACTTTATATTTCCGAAGGCATTAAAAAAGAACCAAAACATTTTATAGAGCCGGCTGTTTTCTTAATCAAACCAGATCAGACATTGTATGCATCATCTATTCAAACCATGCCGTTTGCTAGACCAGCCATTAAGGATTTACTCAACTCTATTGATTTTGTAGTGAAAAATGATTATCCAGCAAGAGGTGAAGCATAAATTAAAAAAAAGAAAAAAATGAAAAAGATAATTCAAGTCGTGTTAGTGACCTTTTTAATAGTTCAAAGTTGTAAAAATGAAAGCAAGTATCCAAATGAACTAAGCGATTCAGATCAAACACAAGCTGAAATGAAGGAGCAAGCTTTAACGACGACTTTAAGACCAATTTATGAGGTTCTAGAACAGGATCCCGAATACAATAATTTTTTAAAATTAGTTAACATTGCCGACTATTTTGATCAAATCAAAGCACTAGACAATGTCATGGTATTCGCTCCCACAGCAGCTGGAATTGACAAACTTACAGATACCGAATATGCCGATTTAAAATTACCACAAAATATGCAACGTCTAAGAAACGTCTTAAGTTACCATATCGTTGAAGGTGAGATAAACAGCGCAAGTATTATCTCTACCATCAAAGCCAGCGGTGAACCTATGCGATTAAAAACGATCCAAGGCGCCAATATTTCATTAAATATAGATGATAACCAACTAACAATCACAGATGAATTTACAAATACTTATATCATTTCAGATCCAGACCAGAAAGGTTCTAATGGTGTAGTTCATGGTATTGATGGCGTGTTGGTACCACAACCAGATGATAAAATCATAAAATAAATAAGATGGAGCACAAAGTAGAATTAAGAAAAATAGAACACGTTAATCATAATGTTGTAAGATTAATTACAGATAAACCAAAAGATTATAATTTTAAACCAGGACAAGCGACTGAAATGTCTATAGATAAAAAAGGTTGGAGTGAAAAAAAGAGACCTTTTACATTTACAAGTTTACCAGATGAAGATGAATTGGAATTTACCATTAAGATTTACCCTTCCCATGATGGTGTAACAGAGCAGATAGAAAAATTACAAGTTGGCAATCATTTACTAATTGGTGATCCGTGGGGCGCAATTACATATCAAGGTGAAGGTGCCTTCATTGCAGGTGGAGCAGGAATTACACCATTTATTGCCATATTAAAAGATCTTAATAAAAGAGGAGAATTAAACCATAACACTTTGTTTTTCAGCAATCATAAAGAGAAAGATATCATTTATAAAAATAATCTTGAAGCTTGGTTGGGTGATCATTTGCATTTGACCTTATCTAAAGAGGATCATAAGGATTATCATAACGGAAAAATTGACAAAAAATTCCTAAAATCAAAAAATCTTGAATTGACCAAACCTGTCTACCTTTGCGGTCCTCCGGCTATGCAAGAAGCAATTAAAGCAAGTTTGTTTGAGATGGGATTGCCAAAATCACTTTTAGTAACAGAGGAATAGCATATGAATTATTAATAAGTATTTGAAGTGCCCGCTAACCTTGATACTTTTTATGTCATTATCTCTTAACAGCGCTGAGCTTGCGACATTTAATGCTCAATCCATGATATTCTTAATCCATTCCCTATTATTTGTTTAATGTTTTGTTAATAGAATTAGACAAAGTTAGGTAATGACTTATATTTGCTTTTTAAATACTAAACAACAATTAACTTAAAACGAAATCATTATGAAAATTTTAAAATCATTATCAGTTTTTGCTTTTGCGGCAATGTTATTCGCCTCATGTGCTGAAACGAAAAAAGAAAATACCGAAATGAATGATGCTGAGACAGCTGATACCGAAATGGTTGAAAATGACGAAGCGAACGATATGGCAATGTCTGAGCAAGAAGAAATGGAAAATATTGTTGGCGTTGCTGCTGGAAACGAAAACTTTACAACTTTGGTTGCTGCTGTAAAAGCTGCTGATTTGGTAGAAACTTTAAGTGGTGATGGACCATTTACAGTATTTGCACCTACAAATGACGCATTTGCTAAATTACCAAAAGGAACTGTTGAAACTCTATTGAAGCCAGAAAATAAAAGTAAGTTAAGTGGAATTTTAACCTATCACGTTATCTCTGGAAAATATGAAGCGACGGCTGTAATAGAAGCTATTAATAGTAATAATGGTAAATTTATGGTAGAAACTGTTAACGGAGGATCAATTACTTTAAGTTTAAGTGGTGATAGCGTGATGTTAACCGATGCCAATGGAACAACATCAACTGTTGTTATGGCAGATGTTGCAGCGTCTAATGGTGTAATCCATGCTATTGATACTGTTGTGATGCCTAAATAATTAAAGAACAACATTAATAAGAAAAGTCAGCTTATAGCTGGCTTTTTTTATGCGTTGTAACTAAAAAATTTGAGTAAATCTTTGAATATTATTATTTTATAAAGGCACTATGCATTTTTTCAGACTAGTTTGATTTGTAATTCTCAGTACACCATTAAACACATAAAAGCGCAGAGCAGCATACTTCAATAAGTCAACTTGTGTTGTTTCTCCAAAAAAAACATCCAAAGCTTGTTGCTTTGGATGTTTTGTATCATTGATTGACAAATAAAAATTAATCGTCTTCACTAATCATAATTGCTTTAGTATTTACGAATTCTTTGAGTCCAAATCCGCCGTGCTCACGTCCATACCCAGAATCCTTAACACCTCCAAATGGCATGTTAGGTTCTGCCAATCCGAAAGAGTTGATAAAGACCATTCCTGTATCAAAATGTTTTGAGGCTAGTTCAATTGCTCGATCTACATCTTTTGAAAATATACCTCCACCTAGACCAAATCGACTATCATTAGCGATACGCATAGCATCATCTTCGTCTTTCGCCTTGATCAATGAGGCTACAGGACCAAAAAGTTCATCATCGTAAGCGGGTTGACCTGGCTTAACATTTTCAAGTACAGTCGCTGGATAATAAAAACCATCGCCCTCTTTTATTTGTCCTCCACATAAAATTGTGGCGCCTTTCTCAACACTTTCTGTCACTTGCTCGTGAATTTTCTCTCTAAGATCTTTTCTCGCCATTGGACCTAGGTCGGTATCATCTTTATTGGGATCCCCTAAAGTAAGAGCGTTCATCGCTTTTACAAATGCGGTTTTAAAATCTTCATATATCGATTCTACAGCAATAAAACGTTTTGCTGCAATACAGGTTTCTCCGTTATTGTAGATTCTACCTTGCACTGATTTTTCTACAGCCACTTCAATATCTGCGTCGTGCAACACTAAATAAGCATCATTACTTCCTAATTCTAAAACGGTTTTCTTAAGTTCGGCTCCAGCTTTTTTGCCAATCACTTTCCCAGCTCCTGGACTTCCTGTGAGCGTAACGCCTCTAACCAACTTATGCTCAATAATCGCATCAGATTGATCGTGATCAATCACTAAAACACTAAAAAGCCCATCTGGCAATCCAGCATCCTTAAATATTTTCTCAAGAAGTTTTGCCGTTCCCGTGACATTGGCCGCATGTTTTAGCAAAACGCTATTTCCAGCCATCAAATTAGTGATTGCATAACGAATCACTTGATACGAGGGATAATTCCAAGGCTGAATTCCATAAATAACTCCTACGGGTGAGAAGGTAATGATACCTCTACCACCATCAGATAATTCACGTTCTTCATTTTTTAAAATTTCCGAAGCATTAGATGCGCAATAATCGCAAATGGCACTGCACAATGTCACCTCTTGATGACTTTGTTTTAATAGTTTTCCCATTTCATCGGTCATTAATTTTGAAAGCTCTGTTTTTTGAGTATTGAGCTCTTTTCCAATGGCACTTATGATTTTAGCACGTTCCTCAAACGATTTGAATCGCCATGATTTAAACGCTTCGTGGGATTTTTTAATGGTTTCTTGCACCTCTTGATCACTCATGTGAGTGTAAGTTTCTAAGGTCTTACCGTTTGTTGGATTAGTTGTTTTAAAAGTATTGTCTTTGGTTTCTGTTCCCATAATTGGCGTTGTTTTAATTATTATTTCTGCTCACTTGGTACGATGTAAATGTCATTGATGTTCACGCGCTTTGGTTGCGTTAATGCATAATAAATGGCGTTAGCTATATCTTCACTTTCTAGAGTGGTCATTTCCATCATTTCCTGTAATTCTTCTTTAATGTCCTCATCTGTAATCGTACTCACTAAGTTAGTATCTACGGCACCAGGTTCTATTGAAGTAACATTTATATTATGTTTAGGGGCTAATTCTTGACGTAATCCTTCTGAGAACATCTTGACCGCCGCTTTTGTGGCGCAATAAACCGCACCTCCAGGGAAATAGCGGTGTGCTGCCATAGATGAGATATTGATAATATCACCGCCATTATTTTTAATAAGTTCCGGCAATACCGACGACACACCGTTGAGTACACCTTTGATATTGACGTCAACCATTTTATCCCACTCGTCTGTTTTTAATTTTTTGACATAAGAAAGCGGCATTAATCCTGCATTATTGATTAACCCGTCCACTTTTCCAAAATGTTCCACCGTCTTTGCGACTACGTTTTCAAAATCCTTACGTTTGGTGACATCACCAGATGCTACAAGGGCTTTACCGCCCGCTTTGGTAATACTTGATGCTAAATCTTTTAATTTATCTTCGCTTCTTGCCATGAGAACCACGCTGGCGCCGTGTTCTGAAAGCTTTTTAGCCGTCGCCTCACCAATTCCGCTAGAGGCTCCTGTTATAATTATAGTTCTGTCTTTTAAAATCATGTTTTAATTTTTTTCTTGTTATTGATACTTATAAAAGTACACGTCAAGTAAGCAAACTGTTAACTGCATTAATTTAAAGGTTGGCTCTAATAGCTAACCAGGCTTTTTTCTTCGGAAATGATCATACTACCAATAGCCGCTTTATAAACTTTGAGGGAGATTAGTATTTTGCATCTATTCATTCTACTGTGAAAAGAAATTTTTAGTTACTCCTTTAAAAATCTTATGAAGCGATTTACCACAGTAGACTATGTTATATATAATTCAGGAATTTGCGAACAATTTGATCTAAACTGTTGATGATGGCGATGATGTTATCATTTGTATTATCTTAGCTAAATATCCCGTTTTTAAAAGTACTTGCATAATCTAAACGTCTTATTTCAAAAAATTTACGCACTATTTTGTTACAAAATTTTGGCGGTGGCAATAAAAAAACGGATTCAACTTTTAATTGAATCCGTTTTAATTATTTAAAATTTAAGCTTATCTACACAATCAGTTTATGCAGCTTTTTTCGCCTCTACCATAGTGTCGTTTCCGCTAAGTGTCAATGCGAGATTACCTAAGAGCACGCCGTAAATCACTTTAGAGCATACATCGGCAATAGTGTATGTCAATTGTCTTGCCATAACACCGTCTTCACTGTAAAAGAAACCTTCTAAACCAGCTAAATAAGGCATTAAATAAGCACCTGGATATAGGAACCATGATACTAGAAATAATATCCAAATATTACTCAATATTTTTTGACCTTTAGCCGAAATTCCTTCTTTACCTTCATCGATAACTTTTTTCATAACCCATAAAATATGGAAGAAAAATGCCGAAGAAATTGCACCCCAAACAAAAAATAACGTCAAGTTAGTTACTTCGTAAAATTGACCAATATACCCAGTGATAATCATAAGTGCTCCAGAAAACCAAAATTGATTTCTTACAGATATAAAACTTGATGTCGTCAAACTCACAACAAAGAGAATTTGAAAAAGTAACATTGGTACATCAATAAGCCAGTTTAGATAACGGTAACCATTATTAAAAAGATCACCTTCTGGATTTAAAAAGTACTTTCCTTTATCAACGTCAAAAGTAAAACTGGTTGTCCAATTTTCTGCTTGGGCATATAACAATAAAAAGGCCGATACCATTACCACTGCCGATAATATATTCGACATCTGATATTTTTTATCAACGTTCTTAATGGTTAATATAAAATATAATAAGCCGGCCAACATTACGGCATAGCCCAAGGTAAGAATATGTGACGTGAATTGATAGGCGATTTCTGAATAACCTTCAGTAGCACCAATGTAATTTTCGAAATTTGAATTTCCTAAGTTTTGCATGTTGTTGATTTTTAGTTCATAATTATGCTATAAAAAATACTAAAAATCTACTTTTGCTTAACCTTTTGTAGGAATAATTAAACAAAATTTAACAGAACACGGTCTGAACCTATTTAGAAATCAAGTTGAGAACTTAAAGTCTATCGCTTTCTAACTGGAATGGGCTTTAATCTAATCAATCCGAAAGCATCCAGAATCCTTATGATCACGTAGGTCACATCAATCTCATACCACTTAAATCCAAAATTGGCACGACTGGCATGTTTATGATGGTTATTATGATAACCTTCTCCCATCATTAAAAAATCAAAACGGAACAAGTTCTTACTAGTGTTCTTCATTTTAAAATTAACGTAACCATAAATGTGACCAAACCAATTGATGATGACACCATGAATAGGCGCCATTAAAAACGTGATAGGCAATAAGAGCCATTGCCACAATGATGTTGTAAAAAAAGCAAAGAATAAAATATAAAGTGAAATCCACAATACACGTGAAAAACGAGAGCTAGCAAATGTGTCAAACGATTTCCACTGCGGGACGTTTTTAGTAAAACGCTCGTCTACAGCGATACGCTGTTTATTGATATCTTGATAAATAGTTTTTGTTTTCCACATCATGGCCAGGACATTATCGTCGTGTGATGGCGAATGTGGATCATCCTCAGTATCGGTATAAGCATGGTGCATGCGATGCATGATGCCATAACCATAAGCACTTAAGTAACTAGAGCCTTGAAAAATCCATGTGAGTACAAAGGTGATGCGCTCCATGGTTTTTGACATTGTGAATACTTGATGTGCCGCGTAACGATGTAAGAAGAAGGATTGAAAGAAAAGGCCTCCATACCAAAGTATCAAGACGAAGAGTATAATAATCATAGCTTTTTTTACAAAGATAAGTGCACAATACGTGCCAAACAATGAACCTAAATCAATTAAATAAGTCGTTTTCTAATTCTGCTAAGGGCCTGAGCGGTTACCCCAATGTACGAACTGATGAATTTTAACGGAATCACTTTCAAGAGTTCTGGTCGTTCTTTAAAAAGTTTGACGTAGCGTTCTTCCGCAGATAAATTGAGTAGATTTTGTTCACGCTTAGATTTCAGCAAAAAAAGTCGTTCGGCTGTAAGTCGCCCTATAAGATTTCCAATTTGGGTTGTATTATAAACATCCTGTAAATCGGTATAGGTGATGCTCAACATCTTAGTATCTGTAAGTGCTTGTAGCTGATAAGCCGATGGCGTTTGCGTTAAAAACGAATCATAAGCACTTATAAACTGGTCTTTAAAACTAAAACCAAAAGTGATTTCTTTTTCTGAATCTTCCTTCGGAATAAACAAACGAACCACACCCGATTCTATAAATGAAATATGGTTTTCAATCTGATCTAATTTCAAAAATATGGTTTTCTTCGGAAACTCGCGAGGTTGCAATTTTGAGGTGAAAAATTCCCAATCGTCATTTGATATGTCGGCAATTTGATCTAAATAGGCTTTTATTTGTTGCACGCTTACTTGTCATTTTGATGATATTGTAAAGATAAGTATTGAATTGTGTGGAAATAGAATAAAAGTGTGCTTATCTGGATGGTTTTCTAAATTGCTATTCGTGTTTAATAATTGGCTTTAACGTTTCCCAAACTGTATTCGCTACAATCTCATGACCTTCGGCAGTTGGGTGAATGCCGTCGCTCTGGTTTAGTGCCGCAATGCCTCCAACATCTTTGAGAATAAAAGGAATGAATTCAAGCGCGTTCGTTTCAGCTAAATCAAAAAAGAGTTGTTTAAATTCTGAGGTATAGGCTTGTCCCATATTTGGTGGCAACTGCATACCTGCAAGAATAATAGTAGTCTTTGGGCTTTTAGTTTTCACAACATCTATGATAGCTTGAAGATTGGCTTTGGTTTCAGAAAGTGGCAAGCCTCTTAGGCCATCATTGGCGCCAAGTTCTAATATAAAAATAGCGATATCCTGTTTGATCACCCAATCAATTCGGCTTCTGCCGCCAGCAGAAGTTTCTCCACTCAACCCAGAGTTAATCACCGTATAATCAAGATTCAAACTATCAATTTTCTCTTGAATCAATCCTGGAAATGCATCGTCTGTATCGTCAAGACCATAACCAGCGGTAATACTATCGCCAAAACATAAAATTGTTTTAGACACAGTAGCTGTAGCGCTTGTTGCATCATTTGATGTCGCTGCTCCTTTTTCTTCGGAAGAGGTTTCCTTTTTTTTATCACCACAAGACAGCACTATAAAAGCCATCATAAAATAACAAAACTTTATGAATTTCGGCTTTAGTGAATTTGGTACATGTGCAGGCAATTGATTATTTTGAGCGATATACATTTATGCAAGAATAAATTAAAATTACATGTCAAAGATATTAAAGATTACTGGCTTGGAGAAGACTTATAAAAGCGGTAACAAACAATTAACGGTCTTGCAAAATATCACCTTTGATGTTGAGAAAGGGCAAACGTTCGCTATCGTTGGACCGTCTGGGAGCGGTAAAACAACTTTATTGGGCATTTGTGCAGGACTCGATCAACCTAATGCTGGTACTGTTGAACTTTGTGGTCATGATTTAGGTAGGCTTAACGAAGATCAACGTGCGCAACTTCGTAATAAGGAAGTTGGATTTATATTTCAAAATTTTCAATTATTACCAACCCTCACGGCTCTTGAAAATGTGAGTGTGCCCTTAGAACTTCAGGGCTCAAAAGACGCTACAAAAATGAGTAAAGCGCTGTTGGAGAAGGTTGGGCTTGGTGATCGATTTCATCACTATCCGTCACAATTATCTGGAGGTGAACAACAACGCGTTGCTCTAGCGAGAGCTTTTGCGAATAAACCAACCATACTATTTGCAGATGAGCCTACTGGTAATTTGGATGAAGAGACTGGTGAAAATGTAATCAAATTATTATTCGATCTCAATAAGGAGGCGGGAACCACGCTGGTGATTATTTCACATGATTTAGATCTCGCGAATCGCACCCAACAAATTTTACGCTTAAAAGGCGGACAAATATTAACCAATCAACCTACCACAGTATATTGAATTCATCTTCACTTAACATCCCTTGGCTTTTTAAAATGGCTTGGCGCGATGCCAAGGCAAGTAGGGTAAGACTTTTGTTATTTATGGCGTCGATCATTTTAGGTATTGCTGCTGTGGTCTCTATACAGCTGTTTAGCTCTAATCTAAAAGATAATATCCAGCGTCAATCTAAAACCCTTATGGGAGCAGATTTTATTATCGATTCCCGACAAATCCCAACCCAACGAGCGCAATTTATAATCGACTCTCTAAATCCCAATGCCAAAGAAGTCAATTTTGTCTCTATGATCGCTTTTCCTAAAAATGGAGGCACCAAATTGGTTCAGGTGAGAGGGTTAGAAGGCGAGTTTCCGTTTTATGGATCGATTAGCACCAGGCCTGTCGAAGCCGCGTCGACTTATCAGAATTCAGGAGGCGTTTTGGTAGATGCGACCTTATTGATTCAGTATAATATCAAACCGGGTGACTCTATAAAAATAGGTGAGTTGACCTTGCCAATTGCTGGAGCACTCAAGTCAATTCCTGGAAGTTCGGCCATAGCATCTTCGGTCGCACCACCAATTGTGATGCCTTATGCGTTGATAGCGCAAACCCAATTGCTACAATTTGGAAGCCGGCGCGAATACCAATATTTCTATAAGGTTCCTGAAACCTTTGATCTCAAAAAACTAGAAAACAAACTCGCTACGGCTTTGGATCTCGAAAATGCAGATCTTGATACGCACACGAGTACTAGCCAGCGATTGGGCAAACGTTATGATAACGTTGGTAGATTTTTGAATTTGGCAGCCTTCATAGCGTTATTATTGGGTTGTATAGGGATTGCGAGTTCGGTTCATATTTATATTAAAGAAAAATTACGTGCTATTGCGGTCTTAAAATGTATGGGAGCGTCCCGACTGCAAAGTTTTCTAATTTTTCTAATTCAAATTTCAGGAATCGGAATTGTTGGCGGCTTAATAGGATCGGCTATTGGCGTTGCGCTTCAAGAGCTCTTTCCATATTTGCTTGAGGATTTTTTACCATTTTCCGTAGAGATCGCTATTACAGCACAACCAATTATAATAGGTGTTTTTCTTGGGCTGTTTATGTCTGTTTTATTTGCGCTTCTACCATTGTTGAGAACTTGGTATGTGTCGCCTTTAGAAGTTTTACGTGTTGATGAAAACGCAGCGCAAGAACCAAAATCAGTTCGCTATTTGGTCTTTGCTGCCATCTTGGTATTTCTGTTTGTATTCTCTTATTGGCTCATTGGTAATGCGCTCTTTGCTTTCGGTTTTATTTTAGGAACTTTCGTTACGTTTGCCATATTGGCAAGTATTGCACTTCTTTTTATAAAAGGTATTAGACGATTTTTTCCGAAGCAATGGGGATTTACGGCACGCCAAAGTTTACTCAATCTATTTTGGCCTAATAATCAAACCGTTGTGCTTGTCGTGGCCATTGGGTTAGGAACCTTTTTAATAAGTACCTTATATTTTACAAAAGATATTTTATTGGCAAAAACCGATGTAGATCAAACCACAAAAAATGCCAACATCATTATTTTAGACGTGCAAAGCGATCAAAGTGAGGCGATGTCAAAACAGATCATGACGAATGATTTACCTGTATTGGATAATATCCCGTTGGTGACGATGCGCATGCATAAAATCAAGGATAAATTGGTGAACGATCTACGCCAAGATTCGACCAGTACGGTTCGAGGATGGATTTTAAATCACGAATTTAGAACGACCTATCGTGATTCACTTATTGCTTCAGAAGATTTATTAGAGGGCAAATGGACGCCGCAACTTAAAGAAGGTGATCCCGTTGTGATTTCAATTTCAGATAATTTAGCCGAAGATGCCAAAGTAGGCGTTGGCGATGCGATCGTTTTCAACGTGCAAGGCGTGCTCATGGAAACTAAAGTCGGGAGCATTCGTAGAGTTGACTGGAGTAAGTTACAACTCAATTTTTCAATCGTTTTTCCGGAGGGAATCCTAGAAGATGCACCACAATTTAATGTATTTACCACAGTGGTTCCTAACGAAACGGTTTCGGCAACATTACAACGGGATTTGGTGGCAAAATTCCCCAATGTTTCTATTATTGATTTACGTCAAGTTTACACCGTGGTCGAGGACATCTTGAATAAGGTGACCTGGATTATCAATTTTATGGCGTTTTTTAGCATCATTACAGGGATTATTGTGTTGATTGGCTCTGTACGTACCAGTAAATACCAACGTATTAAAGAAAGTGTTTTATTGCGAACCCTTGGCGCAAAGAACAAACAGATTCTACAAATTTCAGCTTTTGAATATGTGTTTTTAGGACTTTTAGGAAGTCTTGTGGGTATCTTATTAGCCCTAATTAGCAGTTTTTGTTTGGCATTTTTTGTATTTCAAGAACCGTTTTCTCCCTCAATCATTCCGTTTGTCGTGTTTTTGCCAGGCATCACGCTTCTGGTTGTAGCAATTGGGCTCAGTAATATTCGTACCGTTTTAAAAAGTTCACCCTTAGAAGTCTTGAGAAGGGAAGCCTAATCCTATGTATTGTTTTAGCGTTCAAATTCATGACACAATTTTTACTATACACTTCGGAAACATAATACGGTCGGTAATTTGTGATGTTTAGGTTTCCGCGGAAATATGAAAGCAACAGCGATGGTCATGTTGGTGAGTAATGTAATTCTTTTGCCGAATTTCTATTATTTATGCTATTTTTGTAGCGCTAACTGAAAGATATGAGTAGCGGTTAGTATTTAAACATCAAAACAAAACCAATGATTAGAAATTTCATTAAAAAACTGTTTGGTTCAGAAACATCAGGACAGCAGCATGACGAAGGTGATAGAAAGGAAGGTACCGTAAAGTTCTTTAACACGAGAAAAGGCTTTGGATTTATAACGCTTAAAGATTCTGAAGAAGAGATTTTTGTACACACGACTAACGTTACAGGGAGAATCAAGGAAAAAAACAAAGTGACTTTCAATATTGAAGAAAGTGACAAAGGTTTGGTCGCTACAAATGTGCGCTTAGACAAGAAATAAGAATTTCAAAAACCAATGAAAACCATCGCTACAGATGGTTTTTTTTATGTCAAATTTTCACATTTTATACGAACATAATTGTCGCAAGGAAATTTATAGTTCTATAGCAACAACCAAATTTGAAACCCTAATAATTTATCACTTTTCCTAGAGCAAGATGTTTACCTTTGTCCAAATTTTAAGTTTATGTCCAAACCCTTTTCTGCATTAGGAATCAATGATGCCCTTCAACGTGGTTTAGCCGATTTACATATTTCGGAACCTACCGATATTCAGCAAAAAACGATTCCCGTAATCCTACAGCAAACAGATGATGTCGTTGCCATTGCCAAAACAGGAACTGGAAAAACCGCTGCTTTTGGATTGCCATTATTGCAATTGATTGATCGTGACGCGACCAACCTGCAAGCCGTTATTTTAGCTCCAACACGAGAATTAGGGCAACAAATTCATGCTAATCTTGTAGACTACGCAACATATATGAACGGTATTTCAATCGCAGCCGTATGTGGTGGAATTCCTATTAAACCTCAAATAGAACGTTTACAAAGCACCACGCATATTGTCGTTGCGACGCCAGGCCGATTGGCCGATTTGGTAAAACGCAAGGCTATTGATATTTCAAAGATTTCCTATTTTATTTTAGACGAAGCCGATGAAATGGTAAGCGCCTTAAAAGAGGGGCTTGATGCGATTATAAAGGAGATTCCTAAAACGCGTCGTACACTATTATTTACAGCGACCTTATCTGGCGCGATTAAGCAATTGGTTCAAAATTACATGTCCAAAAAAGTGGTTCATATCGAAGCCAATATGTCAACCGTTGGGCACCGAGGTATCGATCATCAATTCGTGGTGGTTGAACCTATTGAAAAATTAGATGTCTTATTGCATTTTTTAAATTTTAGAGAAGGGCAACGTGGCATCATCTTCTGCAAAACGAAAGCAGCGGTTAATAAACTTGCCAAGAAATTAGCGATCAATAAATTTTCATCGGGAGCACTTCATGGTAGTTTGTCCCAAGGCATTAGAGATCGTATCATGAGTCAGTTTCGTGAGGGTCACATCGATATTTTGGTGGCCACTGATTTAGCAGCTCGCGGCATTGACGTCAAAGAAATTGCCTATGTGGTCAATTATCATTTACCAGATACTTACGAGGCTTACGTTCACCGAAGCGGAAGAACAGCTAGGGCAGGAGCAAAGGGTTTTGCGATCACCATTTTGCAGCAGGAAGAAGTGTTTGAAATCTCTGAGTTTCAAGAGGAGCTGGGCATTCAATTTTCAGAATATAAAAAGGCCGACCTTCAGAGTCTTGAGAAAAATAAAACCCTTTTGTGGGCTCGTAAATTATTTAAGACAAAACCAAACAGGCATATTTCCGAAGCATTAAGAAAAGACGTGAGAACCATTTTTCATCATTTGACCAAGGAAGAATTGATTGAAAAACTGTTGGCAGATTATGTGTCAAAAACCACCTTGGGCGCGCCAAGACAAGATGCTAATAACACTAAGAAAAATAAGCAGTAGTAATGGCCAACGAGATTAAAGATCAACAAGAAATTTTAGAAAAATTAGGTATTTATGAACTCAACCCAATGCAAATAGAGGCCTTGGAAGTCATAAAAAACAATACCAATATCATACTTTTATCGCCTACGGGAACAGGAAAAACCTTAGCGTTTTTATTGCCCATTTTTGACCAATTAGATCCAGAATGTGAAGAAGTGCAAGCCTTGATTGTGGTACCATCGCGAGAATTGGCAATTCAAATTGAAAGCGTTATTCGTGACATGGGCTCTGGTTATAAGGCCAATGCTATTTATGGCGGACGAGCCATTTCTAAAGACAAGATAGAACTCAAACACACGCCAGCAATTCTTATTGGAACGCCAGGGCGTTTGGCCGATCATTTTGAACAGGAGCGTTTTACGACCGACTTTATCAAAACGATCGTGATTGACGAATTTGATCTTTCTATAGAACTTGGTTCGAGTGGAGAGATGAAAGCGATAATGGAGTATTTGCCTAATGTCAATAAAAGAATTTTGACATCGGCAACCCAAGGCACGTCTATTCCTGGGTTTTTGCAAATGAGTAAACAGGTGACTATCAATTATCTCGATCAAAACGTAAGCGCTAAGCTCACGGTAAAAACGGTCATATCGCCTTCGGAAAACAAACATAATACCTTGGTCGACTTACTCTATGTTCTAGGAAATGAACCTGGCATTGTGTTTTGTAACATGAAAGATAGCATCGAAGATTTAAGCAGGTTTTTAGATAAGAAAAAAATTACCCATGCCTGTTTTCATGGCGGTATGGAACAGCGAGATCGTGAGCGTTCATTGATAAAATTGAGAAATGGAAGTGTTTCTGTTTTAGTTGCTAGTGACGTGGCCTCTCGAGGTATTGATATTCCTGAAATGAGCTATATCATTCACTATGAAATCCCGAGCGCTTATCAAGAATATACGCATCGTAACGGGCGAACGGCTCGAGTCAACTCCAAAGGAACCGCCTATCTAATTAAAGGCAAAAACGAACGTTTTCCCGAGTTTATCGAACCTTCAAAAGTGATGAACGTTCCTATGAATAATGGTGATTGGAAACCGCAATTTTGGACGACCTTATTTATTTCTGGTGGTCGCAAGGATAAGATTTCGAAAGGGGATATTGCTGGTCTCTTCTTTAAACAAGCAAACCTAAATAAAGACCAATTGGGTGTGATTGAGTTGAAGCAAGATTGTGCTTTTGTGGCTGTATCGCAGCATATCGCAGCAGATTTAATCACCGAACTTAATAATGTGCGCCTCAAAAAGAAAAAGGTGCGGGTTTATCAAGTTTAACACGTCAGTTTCAAGATCAGATATTATAGTTTTACCGTTTTATTTATAACCATATTATGCAAAAACCAAGTCCTAAATCACTAATTGTGATTGCCTTTATTGGTATCTATCTCATTTGGGGCTCTACGTATTTACTTAATAAAATTTCGGTCACAGAGCTGCCTCCTTTGTTTTTAGCATCGGTGCGTTTTTTTATCGCCAGTATTTTGATCTTTTGTATTGCGAAGATTTTAAAATTTAGCTTAAAGATTACCAAAAAGCAGTTATTGAATTCTGCCCTTGTCGGATTTTTATTTTTGGTCTACGGAAACGGCGTATTCGTGTGGGCCTTGAAATATATTGATAGTGGATTTGGCGCTCTTTTAGCATCTACGCAACCACTATTTGTGTTATTATTAATGCGATTGATCGATAAAAAGAAGATGCAAGCTAAATCACTAATTGGTGTAGCACTTGGTATTATTGGCATGTATTTGCTGGTGAGCCAAAAAGAATTAATCACTAATGAGGAAACCTTATTAGGTATTTTCATGATTTTCACCTGTGTTTTGGGTTGGAGTTACGGCAGCGTTTATGTCTCCAAGGCCGACGTGCCTAAAAATTATTTTGTGAGTACAGGGTATCAAATGATTATTGCCAGTGTTTTATTGGCATTGGCCAGTTTGAGTCTTGGAGAATCCTGGTCATCGCCTTTGAGTTGGAGTCCCAGAGTGCAATTAGCCATGCTGGCTTTGATTACCTTCGGAAGCATTGGTGCTTTTACAGCCTTTAATTTCCTGTTAAAACAAGTATCTACCGAGAAAGTTGCGACTTCGGCATATGTCAATCCTATTGTTGCCATGTTTTTAGGATGGTATGTTTTGGATGAAACTTTAAGTACCCAATCCATCATTGCCGCTGCAGTTTTATTAACAGGTGTTTATTTTATTACGTCAAGGAAACGGGAAATTCCGAAGTAATAATTAAAATCGTTTGTATTAGAATGATCTTTCAGTACGTCTTAAACGTTTCTACCGTTCATCGAAAAGATTGTTTTTCTAACGTCTAATGCAGTCATTTTCATCGTATTTATAGGTATTCAAGAGTAACGCCCCAAGTTTTACTCCTCTAAAAACCTACGATTATGAGAACTCTTCTACCTATTTACTTTTTTGTTTTTTCAGCATTATTATGCGCTCAAACACCTTCTGGTGATTTACAACGATGGCACAAAGTGACGTTATCCTTTATAGGCCCAAATACTTCGGAAACTGCCACAGTCAATCCGTTTTCAGATTACCGATTAGATGTGACGTTTACTCATTCAGCCACTAATACGATCATGGTTGTACCTGGCTTTTATTCAGGATGTAATGATGCAGCGGAAGCAAGTTGTGATTCGGGTGCCACTTGGAAAACCCATTTTTCTCTTGGTCTCACTGGCACATGGAGTTGGACAGCGGCTTTCACTACAGGAACAGATGTGGCCATTGATGGAGGTGGTGTCTCATCTGGTTTTATGGATGGTGCCTCTGGAAGTTTTCAAATTTCAGAAAGCGATAAAACAGGACGTGATCATCGCAGTGCTAATAAAGGAAAAGCGGTGTATGTTGGTGAACACTATTTACAATATTCGGGTACTAATCCTAACGCACCAAATGGAGATTGGTTTGTAAAAGCAGGTGCCGACGCTCCTGAAAATACTTTAGCTTACGAGGATTTTGATAACACCCCAAATCGTGGTAATAGACGTAAAAGTTGGAATCCGCATCAACAAGATTATAATGCAAACGATGCCAGCGATTATACGTGGAATGGTGGTAAAGGCTCTGAACTTTTAGGAGTCATCAATTATCTCTCTGGCAAAGGTATCAATGCATTTTCATTTTTAACCCTTAGTTTGCATGGTGATGATGAAAACGTGTTTCCACATTTACTGAAAGTCAATGAAAGCGTTTATAATGGTTATAATGACGCACAGCAATGGAACCAAGGTGTTTACAAAGATCGTTTTGATGTCTCTAAATTAGCACAATGGGAACGTATTTTTGAATATGCCGACAAAAAAGGGATGTTCATGCACTTTAAGACCCTAGAAACCGAGAATGATAATATCATGGATAACAATACCTTCGGAAGAGAGCGAAAATTGTATTATCGTGAACTTATCGCCAGATTTGGTCACCATTTAGCCCTTAATTGGAACCTTTCCGAAGAATCCACACTTACCGATGCTGTTGCAATTGCCACGGCGAATTATATCGATGCTCTCGATCCTTACGACAACTTGATCGTGATGCATACCTATCCCAATCAACAGGGTCAACGCTACAATGCACTGCTTGGCAACAGTTCCGCATTAACTGGTGCCTCAATTCAAATTGGTAAAAACCAAGTTCACGATATGGTGAAAACCTGGGTAGCAAACTCGAATGCAGCGGGTAAAAAATGGGTAGTGGCCAATGATGAACAAGGGAGCGCAAATATAGGCGTAGATGCCGACCCTAATGATAATAAATTGGTTCGTCACCGTGTACTTTGGGGGACGTTAATGGCTGGTGGAGCAGGCGTAGAATATTATTATGGCTATCAAACTGGAGAAACCGATTTAACCGCACAAGACCACAGGTCACGTGACGAAAAATATACTGATGCGAGTTATGCTCTTGACTTTTTTGATACATATTTACAGCCTTATCTAGAAGATATGGTTTCAATGGATGCACTAACCAATGATACATCTGACTATGTTTATTCAAAACCTAACGAGGTCTATGTTGTCTATCGTGCGGAAGGTGGCACCACAACCATAACCTTACCTTCTGGTGATTGGGCAGTGCAATGGTATAACCCGAGGTCGGGAGGACCATTATCCGCGTTAGAAGTGATTACTACATCATTGACCGCTCCAGATACTGACGATTGGGTAGCGCTAATTACCAACACTGAAACCTTATCCACAGAACTTACTGAAAATGACTCTAAAATTTACCTATATCCAAATCCTACAAATGGAATTGTTAATCTTAAAGGTAGTGTAAATGTCATGTCCCAGATCAATACGGTAAAAGTTTACAATGTCAATGGCATTGCGCTTCTTAATAAAACGAACCAATTTGAACAAATTGATTTATCACCTTTTGCTTCTGGTTTGTATTATGTCGCAATAGAAAGTAACAGTGGTGTATTCGTAAAAGTCATGATATTAAATCCTTAAGTTTTTTGGTGTCGTGTTCGTAATTATAATCTTAGCGACTACATTAATATATCACTAAAAAAAGCCTGCGAACGTAATGTTCGCAGGCTTTCTATCATATAGATATTTGAAATTATTTCAAACTTTCCAAGAGTTTTTCAGCAACTAAATGCGATGATGCTGGATTTTGTCCAGTAATCAAATTTCCATCTTTAATGGCGTATGCTGCCCAATCATGAGACTTAGAATACTGTCCGCCATTTGCCTTCAACATGTCCTCTACCAAAAACGGAACGACATCTTTAAGACCTACAGCTTCTTCTTCAGAATTTGTAAATCCAGTAACGTTTTTACCGTTCACCAAAGCATCACCATTTGAGTGTTTTACATTTTTAAGTGCTGCTGGTGCGTGACATACAAACGCAACAGGTTTGTTTTGATTATAAAACGTTTCAATAAGCGCCATCGAATCTTTATCATTTGCCAAATCCCATAACGGTCCATGACCGCCAGGATAAAAAACGGCGTCAAAATCAGCAGGATTCATATTTGATAATTTTTCGGTGTTAGCGATACGCTTTTTAGCCTCATCGTCTTTATAGTAACGATTTGTGGCATCTGTCTTTGCATCTTCAGTTTCACTACTGGGATCAATTGGTGCAGCACCTCCTTGTGGTGTCGCCAAAGTTATATGAGCGCCCTTATCTAAAAGTGTGTAATACGGATTGGCAAATTCTTCAACCCAAAAACCGGTTTTTTTCCCAGTATCGCCTAAAGTGCTATGAGATGTTAATACGAATAATATGTTCATGTTATATTGTTTTTGACCCTAAATAGGGTGTTAATTAATTTTTAGTTTTAATAAGCCATTTCTACAATCTCCTTAACGTTTTCTGGCGTTAGAGATTGGTGCTCGCCCAAACCGTTCCAGCCACGATCTTTAAAACGTTTATAGATAGTTTCTGCAGTATCTTTATAATCTTTGGTATAGTCTGACAATTTGGTATCAATGCCCAGTTCATGGAAAAAAGCTTCCGTTTTTGCAATGGCAGCATGCGCCTTATCCTCTTGACTACCTTCGGTAATATTCCAAACACGCTCAGCATACTGCGCTAATTTTTCCTTTTTAGCCTCAAAATTAAATTTATAGTGGCTTGGTGCAATAATGGCGAGTGTGCGTGCATGATCGATCCCGTATAATGCGGTGAGCTCATGACCAATGGCGTGAACGGCCCAATCGGTTGGTACACCTTTTTGGATCAATCCATTAAGTGCCATAGTGCAACTCCACATAAAATTGGAAGTTGCTTTATAATCGGTTGGATCTTTCATCACTTTTGGAGCAACCTCAATCAAAGTTTGCATAATACTTTCAGCAAAACGATCTTGCAACAAGGCTCCAATAGGATATGTCATGTACTGTTCTAGAACATGGGTAAATGCATCTGTTAACCCGTTAGCCAATTGGCGTTCGGGAATGGTGCTGACCACTTGAGGATCGAGAATTGAAAACACAGGAAATAAACCTGGTCCACCCATGGCAAGTTTTTCCTTCGTTTCTTCACGAGTAATGACGGCACCAGAATTCATTTCAGATCCTGTCGCTGGTAAAGTCAATACCGTTCCAAATGGCATTCCTTTTTCGGTTTTGATGTTATCACTTAAAATGTTCCACGGCGTATCTCCTTTATAAAGTGCCGCTGCCGAAAGAAATTTTGTCCCGTCAATGACCGATCCGCCACCAACTGCTAACAAATAAGTGATATTTTCGTCTTTTATAACATTCAAAGCTTCCATTAGTTTGGCGTATTCAGGATTTGCAGGAATGCCACCAAATTCAACGACGTGAACATCTTTCAATGCTTTTTTTACCTGGTCATAAATACCATTTTTCTTAATGCTTCCGCCACCATATAACAGCAATACTTTTGCATCTTTCGGTATTTCTTGCTCTAGGTTTTTTATCGTGTCCTTTCCAAAAATGATTTTGGTTGGATTCTTAAATTCAAAATTATTCATAATTGTTGTTTTCTTTTTAGTTATAGTTTCACTACCATTTTTCCCATATTTTTTCCGTCGAATAAATCGATAAATGCCTGAGGTATTCGCTCAAACCCTTCAACAATCGTTTCAGAATAAGCAAGTTTATCCTCTGCTAACCAATTTGATAGAGCTTCAATAGCTTCTGGGAATTTGTTTTCAAAATTGGAAACAATAAAACCTTGCATCAAGGCACTGTTTTTAATTAGGAACGGCTGCACGCTTACACTTTTTGGTAGTTCTGTATTGTTATATACTGAAATCGCGCCGCAAATTACCATTCTTGCAAAGCGGTTGATATTGAATAATACCGCATCTGAAATGGGTCCGCCAACATTATCAAAATACACATCCACACCATTGGGCGCCGCTTCTTTGATTGCAGCCTTCATATCTTTGGTGGTGTTATAATTAATGCCAGCATCAAAACCAAATTTCGATTTTAGCATGTTTATTTTCTCATCGGTTCCTGCAATACCAACCACGCGAAGCCCGAGAATTTTACCAATTTGACCAACAACGCTTCCAACAGCACCTGCAGCACCCGAAACAACAAGAGTTTCACCATGTTTAGGCTTTCCAATTTGAGTCAATCCAAGATAGGCGGTTAGACCTGTCATTCCTAAAACGCCGAGGTAGGCACTTAAATCGGCCTTATTTGGATCCACTTTATGCAGACCTTTTCCATCGGAAATTTGCTTGGTTTTCCAATCTAGGCGTCCTGAAACGAAATCACCAGAATTAAAGTTCTCATTTTTAGATTCTAACACTTTGGCAATAATCCCAGAGTGAATTGGTTGATTTAGTTCAAATGGCTCGATGTAGGATTTAGCGTCGCTCATTCGACCCCTTAAATAAGGATCTACAGAAACATAAAGCGTTTCCAGAAGTAGTTCTCCATCCTTAATGTTCAATTCAACGTCCTCTTTTGTAAATTCGAAATCAGACAGTTTTGGTCGTCCTTTTGGTCTATGTTTTAATAAAATTGTTTGTATCATTTTGTTTGTTTTAATTAGTGTTTCCTAGTTTTTGAATGGCTTCGGAAGTCACAATGACTTCGAAATCGTTTTGAGTATTTGCCAAAAAAATCATTGCTTTTGCAATAGTTTCAGCCTTTGTAATTCTATATTTTCTTAAGAATCCTATCAATATTGGCTTAATTGCTTTAAACAGTAGAAGTTCGATGTTTTCTAAAATCCGTTTATCATCACGATCACCACCAATAAGCGTCGGTCTAAATAGATAAGTATGCTTGATTTTTTGTTGGCGTACACTAGCTTCCATTTCTCCCTTGACCTTCGTGTAAAACGTGCTACTATCCTTATCGGCACCCATCGAGGACATCACGAGAAACGTATCAATATTATTCGCTTTCGCTAGTTTTGCTGCGGAAACAGGAATGTTACAGTCTATTTTCTTATAAAGTGTTTTATCAGGAGTTTTACGTTTTGTAGTACCAATACAACAGTACACTTCATCGGCTGTAAAATGTGATGTAAACTGTTCCATGTCTAAAAGATCACCAATATATTGTTCCACCTTTTCAGGCTGTCCCTCAAGTTTGGAGCGCGAAAACAATTTGATGGTCTCATACCTGTCGTCATCAATGAGCTTCTTGAGAATATGACCTCCTGTCAATCCCGATGCACCTAAAATGATTGCTGTTTTTTTTAAAATCATTAATCCTTAGCGTTTAGTTTAATGGCATCCCAAGCAGATTGATATGCTGCTTCAATATGTGTCTCATTTAAATCAAAATTATCGCGTTGTTGTGCCATCATTAAAAACGATAACGGATTAATAGCATAGGCATATAGCAGGTAGTCTGAAATTGGTTTTATGATACCTTCCCTTTTACCACGTTGCCATAGATCGAGCAGAGGTTGCAAATGTTTGATACCTTCTTCTCGGCTGGGTTCATCAATCATAGGCGTATTATCGCATTGCGCCAAAAACCTGGCGTTATCTGACTCGTTCATTTTAAATTGTGCTATTCTTTTCCAAATGATTTCAAACCCGATTTCTACGGAAACTTTAGCATTATAATTTTCAAAGGCATAAGCCGTAAATAATCCCTTCACGTCGATATAGGTTTTATTCACCAAGTCCTGTTTGTTTTCAAAATACAGATAAATAGTTGCAGGAGATACGTTTGCCATTTTTGCTATTTTACTCATTGGTGTAGCGTGAAATCCGTTATTATTAACAAGATCAATGGTGGCTCTAATCAAGGCTTTTCTTTTGTCTATACGCTTTTGAAGTTTGGTCATGGCTGATAAATTCTGATGCAAAACTATTAATAAATGAACGTTCATTCTTTTTTTAACAAAGGTTTAAGCAACGCAGGGATGACCATATAAAAATAAATTCAATCTGAAATTTGAGTTTAATGAATTATAAACGAGTAAAACTTGTTGACACCTTATCGATCAAAAGCTTTTCTGTAACGATTCGCATAAAATTAACTAACCTTCGTGTTTTGTAGTTATTTTTTGTAAATTCAAAATCTTACGTTAATAGCGCATTTATTTACTAAATTTTCACCACTAATTATTCCAAATTTTTGATTCTGAACTTCATAATCAGCGGTTCTTTGCGATAATTTTAGAATATAATTCTCATACGTTTATGCCAAGATTAGACTTCTCTAGTTATGATACCAAGGGTTTTTATGACGAAATGTTCGATGAACATAATGTCGTTAGACCCAATTACAAACTTTATTTAGAACGCATCGAAAAAATCGGTCATAAAAAACTAAATAGATTACAGCACTCCACAGATCGAGCACAATTATCGCTCGGGATGACCTTTAATGTTTACAATGACAATCAAGGTGTAGAACGAATTCTTCCCTTAGATATCATTCCGAGAATTATCAATAATAAGGAGTGGACACATCTTGAAAACGGATTACAGCAACGAATTAAGGCGCTTAATTTGTTTATACAAGATATTTACAATGACCAAAAATTGTTTAAGGATAAGATTATTCCGAAGGAAATGATACTTTCCAGTATCTCTTATTTAAAAGAATTAGAGGGTTTTAAACCTCCCAAAGATATTTGGTGTCACATCACAGGATCAGATTTGATAAAGGGTGGAGATGGCGCCTACTATGTCTTGGAAGATAATCTACGATGCCCTTCTGGAGTATCCTACATGTTAGAAAACAGAGAGATTTTAAAAAGAACCTTTCCCGAATTATTCGAAAGATTAGATGTAAAACCTGTTTATAATTATACACATATTCTTAGAGACACCTTAGAGTCCTTAACTACTGTTGAAAAACCAAATGTCGTAGTGCTAACGCCTGGCACTTATAACTCGGCGTATTTTGAACATTCATATTTAGCGCAACAAATGGGCGCAGAGCTCGTTGAAGGACGCGATTTAGTTGTTAAAAATGATGTGGTCTACATGATTACTACCAACGGCCTGCAGCGTGTTGACGTGATTTACCGTCGTGTAGATGATGATTTTATTGACCCCTTAGTATTTAACAAAACCTCATTATTAGGAACACCTGGTTTATTTGGAGCCTATTTGAAAGGAAACGTCGTCTTGGTCAATGCTCCAGGAACTGGTGTTGTTGACGATAAAGCCGTTTACGCTTATATCCCAAGAATCATAAAATACTATTTAGGCGAAGACATGATTTTACCAAATGTCAAAACCTACATCTGTGATGAGGAAGCGGATCGCAAATACGTGATTGAAAACATTCATGATTTAGTGGTCAAACAAACTGATGCTTCGGGTGGCTACGGAATGCTTATTGGGCCAAAATCAACCAAAGAGGAACAAAACGAGTTTATTCAGAAAATAAAGAATAAACCTAGAAACTACATCGCACAACCCATGATCAATTTGTCGCGTGTACCAACACTCACCGACGATACCATCGAAGGTCGACATGTTGATTTAAGGCCATATGCGCTATATGGTGATGATATTAAAATTATTCCAGGTGCGTTGACCCGTGTGGCATTAAAAAAAGGATCAATCGTCGTGAACTCTTCGCAAGGTGGAGGAAGTAAGGACACTTGGGTATTAAACAGTTAAATACATAATTTATGTTAGGAAGAGTAGCAAACACTATATATTGGATGAATAGATATCTTGAACGTGCCGAAAATTATGCGCGTTTCATGGACGTTAATTTTAATCTCTCGTTAGATCTGCCACCAAATGAGGAGCAGCAATGGAAGCCCTTGGTGGTCATCACTGGAGATTGGGACTTGTATCAAACCAAATATGATCAAGTTGACAAAGTTAATATTGTCAATTTTTTAGCCTTTGATGAAGACAATCCAAACTCCATCTATAATTGTATTACCAATGCAAGAGAAAATGCGAGATCTATACGACCTGAAATCACTAAGGAAGTTTGGGAACAAATTAATGCTTTGTATTATTTGGTGAAAGATGGTGCCGACAATAAGCGCTACAAAGATGAGAATTTAAGAGGCTTTTTTACTGAAATAAAAAACGGTTGCCAATTGCTCTATGGCATGTACGACGCGACCATTTCAAGAAATGAAGGATGGAATTTTGGAAAATTGGGTCAAGTATTGGAACGTGCTGATAAAACGTCTCGTGTTTTAGATGCCAAATACCATTTGCTATTGGGATCTGCTAGACAAGTAGGGTCGTCTTTAGATTTGATACAATGGGCTGCCCTGCTCAAATCGGTAAGTGCCTACGATATGTATCGAAAAAAATATGGAAAACTGACCGCTTCAAATATTGCTGAATTTTTAATTTTAGATACTGAATTTCCAAGATCCATTTCTGCCTGTTTAATTAGGGCAGACCAATCGTTGAGTGCACTTTCAGGGCGCTCTGTTGGCTTTAATAATAATGCTCAAAAACTCTTAGGAGCCTTAAAATCCCAATTGGAGTATGTCGATATCAATGATATAGTTACCGCTGGCATGCACGAGTATTTAGATGATATACAACGAAAATTAAATGAGATCTCATCGGCTATTTATGAATCCTTCTTTGCGGTAGACTCTAATTATTAGCTCAGCCCATTAGATGTCATTAAATTAAGCACTATCGCAAAATCAGATTATAGCAATCAATGATGTTTATTTAACACTGACATTTCTAAACATAAAAATTTGGGAATTAACCGACTCATTTCAAGCACACGTAATGGCCTCATTTTTTTATGTTAAATAGTATCAAAACCAACTAAATGCAATATAAAATTACTCACCAAACAGAATATGTATTCGATTCGGAAGTATTTCTATATCCCCATCATTTAAGGTTTTGCCCCAGACAAACGCCCTGCATTAAGCTTGTAGACTTTTCAATAGCTGTAAAATCAAAACCTATTGGTCACAAACGAATTAGGGACGAAGAAAGTAATACGGTTGATTTCTACTGGTTTGAAGGTATGACCGAAAAACTTACGATCAAGGCCGAAAGTATTTTAGAGGTGAAGCCTTTTAATCCGTTTGATTTTATTTTGTATCCTGCCCAGTTTAATGAAATTCCTTTTGAATATTTTGAGCCGCAGCGTAAATTATTATATAGCGCTTTGTATAAAAAGCCGATTTCCGAAGCACTTTTAGACTATGGAAATACCATTCTAAAATCGTCAAATTATCAAACTGTAACGTACATTACCGATCTTACTAAACGCATCCAACAAGATTTTGCGGTTGTGCATCGCGAAGTTGGCGCACCATTCTCACCTAATAGAACATTTAAGCATCTTAAAGGATCGTGCCGCGATTTAGCATGGATGCAAATTAATCTATTTAGAAAACAAGGTATTGCAGCACGCTTTGTTAGTGGCTACTATTTTTACGATATGGAAGAGCCTAATTATGAATTACACGCTTGGGTAGATGTCTTTTTACCAGGAGCGGGTTGGGTAGGAGTAGATCCCAGTTACGGCATGTTAACCTGTAACACCCATTTTCCCATTGCCGTAAGCGCCATTCCCGATAAAACCATGCCTGTGTCTGGCGGAATTAGAGGAAATGCAAGTTCAAAATTAATAACACAACTTTCTATTGAAAAGATATAGCGAATAGCCTACATTTACTCCGATAATTTTTATAATGTATTAACTAATAATAGAGCCGCTTTGGCGGAAATTGCAGATGAAAATATTTAGATGTGGGCATTGTAACCACGCTATATTCTATGAAAATATTAAATGTGAAAACTGCGGTCATTTATGCGGTTACAGAGACAAAGGACGAAAGATGCTTACATTTGCCCCTAATGCAGATGCGTTTATTTCCGATAGAAATAAAAAAGAATACAAATTTTGTAAGAATATTGAATTTAATGCCTGCAACTGGGTGTTGAAAAAAGATCATCCGTTAGATTATTGCAGTGCTTGTCAACTCAACAGAACCATACCAAACCTATCTGATGAAAGTAACTTTGAAAAATGGCAAAATTTAGAGGTCGCTAAGCACCGATTGGTATATCAACTTCAAAAAATAGGCTTGCCCTTACCAAGTAAAATGATAGATGTTAATGGATTATGTTTTGATTTTGTAGCCCAACAAAATAATCCAAATTTAATGACCGGTCATTCTAATGGCGTCATTACTATTTTGCTTCGAGAAGCAGATCCTGTGTTGAGGGAACAAATGCGCAAACAATTTTTAGAGCCTTACCGCACACTAATTGGACATTTAAGACATGAAGTGGGACATTATTTTTGGGATCGCCTTATCTATACCGATCAAAATATGTTGGACGAATTTAGAACTGTTTTTGGTGATGAGCGTGTTAACTATGGTGATGCCTTAAAACTATACTACAAAGTGGGAGCACCTAGCAAATGGGAAACCTCTTTTATTAGTAAATACGCAACGTCTCACGCTTGGGAAGATTGGGCCGAGACATGGGCGCATTATCTTCATATTATGGATATGGTGGAAACAGCATACTTTTTTGGAGTTACTGTAAAACCTATTAAAAAGAAAAAAGGTTTAAAAGCCAAAGTCACTTTTGACCCTTACACGATTGAAGATTTTGATGTTATTATCAAAACCTGTAGACCACTTTCTTTTGCTGTCAATAGTATTAATAGGGCAATGGGCGTTCCAGATGTATATCCATTTATCGTCACGCCAGCTGTCGTAGATAAACTTAAATTTATTCATAAGTTGTTATTATCAAAAAGATTTATTGGAGAATTAAAAAAGTCTAGTTAGAAAATTAATAGGACAAAGACATTAATTTGATATTGAGTGTTATATCGTGACTATGCCGTTCGTTATGATTTTCTATCAACATACTTGTATCATCTTCGGTTTTCGATTATGCCGAAATAGCAACGAACTACTAAAATATACTTAATTCTGAGTGTGTTGTGACTTCTTCCAACAATAACATTCCTCGGGCAGAATTTCCGTTCTTATTAAGTTTCGGACTCCATACCACGATGGCAAAATTATTTGGGTAAAGGGCAACAATGCCGCCACCAACACCACTTTTTCCTGGAAGTCCGACTCGAAAGGCAAATTCACCAGACTCGTCATAGAAGCCACAAGTAAGCATGAGCGCATTAATCCGTTTAGATTGACTGCTGGTAATGATTTGCTTTCCATCGGTGATTTTCTTTCCGCCATTGGCTAAAAATGTAAATGTTTGAGAAAGTTGTTGGCAGGTCATTTCCAAAGAACACATATCAAAATAAAAATCGAGAACGACATTGGGTTCATTTTTAATGTTTCCGAAGGATTTAATAAAATTACAAACGGCAACATTTCGATAACCTGTGGCCTTTTCTGAATCAGCAATCTTATCAGAATAGGTTAACTTTGGCAAATCACTCACGTCACGAACAAATTCTAAAAATTCCTTTTTTGCATCGTTTAAATGCGTGATGAGAATGTCACAAATCACAATGGCGCCAGAATTCACAAACGGATTTCTAGGAATGCCCTCATAGGTTTCTAAAAGTAGAAGTGAGTCAAATTTTGTACCCGAAGGTTCAACATCAATGCGTTCCCATATTTTCTCACCTACAAATTTATAAGCTAATGTTAACGACAATACCTTGGCGATACTTTGAATTGAAAATTTCTCAAGGTGATCACCCATACCAAAATTACGCCCATCCAATTTGGTCATATGTACACCAAATTTGTTAGGATCGATATTGGCAAGTTCTGGAATATAACTCGCAATCTCACCTTTGCATTTTTGAGATTGGGCAAAGTCGTAGGCGTTTTTTATGATGTTGGTATATCGGGAATCCATTGTAAAAAATTTTAGTTAATGCGATGATGTCATTTAATTGAATCTTAAAGGCGAATTTAGAACAATAAATGAGAAGCAAAAGTTATAAATCGAGTTTCGCCGTTATTAGGTGAATATTAATAGATCGATTTATAATGATTTATTGTAATCACACAAGCGCGATACATGTCGAATAGCGTCCCAAAATATGAGTGATTGATTATTCAACATTCATTAATAAATAACATTCTAAATCGCACAAACCTAAACGATTTAGAATTTTTGACCAACCACTAATTTAACACATCTTTGACGTACATTCTCATAAACAAAACAAACAAAATTGGTTATCTTTGCAAAACAAAAAAATACGCTTTGTTACTATGCAAAAGAAACTAGCTAATATTCTCTTTTCTACTCGTCTTACCGGAATTTTATTTATTGTTTACGCTGTTGCCATGATCGTTGGAACGTTTATGGATGCAGGTCAAGAAACATCACCTACACCATTCTCTAGACATTACATTTATGACGCTTGGTGGTTTGAGGCCATTATGGTTGTATTTATGATCAATTTCGTTGGAAATATTTTTAGATACAGATTGTTACGAAAAGAAAAATGGGCAACATTAACCCTGCATTTAGCCTTTATTTTCATTCTTGCAGGCGCCGCAATTACCAGATATATGGGCTTTGAAGGCTGGATGCCAATTCGCGAGGGAGAAACAGAAAGCACCTATCTTACGAGAGATATTTTCGTTACGGCCTACATAGATGGAGATTTAGTTATTGATGGACAACAACAACGAAAGGTCATTCAAAAACGAGTTGATTTTTCAGAGCGATTAGATAATGATTTTGAGGTGGAGAGCCAATATGATGGTACACCTGTAAAAATAGAAGTTAAAAAATTTATTAAAGATGCCGAACTGGATATCATTCCTGGTGATGTTGGCGAATCTTATTTAAAATTGGTAGAGGCAGGGGAAGAAGGTTCCCATAGCCATTTCATCAAAGATGGTGATGACGAACTGATCCATAACGTGGCATTTACCCTAAATAATCCGAAAAAAGGCGCTATTAATATTACGACCAAGGATGATCAGTTATTTATAGAATCGCCATTTGAAGGCGATTATCTCACCATGGCTACCCAAACAGAAGGTAAATTATATAAAGATTCCATTCAGCCCTTAGCATTGCGCTCTCGATATCAAATTGGCACCATGGCGATGGTTTTTCCTAAACCAGTTGTACAAGGTGAATTTGGCGTCGTCAAAAAATCACAATTGTTACGAAGTCGTGAGGATGGTCTTGTGGTTGATGTAACTGCAAATGGTGAAACAAAAACAGTCAATTTGTTGGGCGGCTTGTACGTTGATGGCCGATTTGAACAGGTCAATGTTGGTGGATTGGATGTTGCTGTAAAATATGGCTCTTTGGTCAAGGATTTACCGTTCAGCATTAAACTGAATGACTTTGTGGCAGAGCGCTATCCAGGAACCGAAGATAACTTTTCAGCATTTGCCAGTGAGGTCACTGTAATTAATGAAAATAAGGATCCTTACGATTACCGCATTTTTATGAACAATATTTTAGATGAAGGCGGTTACCGCTTTTTTCAGTCGAGCTTTTTTCCAGATGAAAAGGGAACGAAACTCTCGGTCAATCACGATCAATGGGGTACTTGGGTGACCTATTTTGGTTATATACTTCTATATTTCGCTATGATGGCCATTCTATTTGCGAAGGGAACACGATTTGCCGACTTAAAACGAATACTCGAGAAAGTCAAGAGTAAAAAGGAAAAAGCGTTAACCATATTCATCTTGTGCTTTGGTCTGTTAGGTTTTTCTCAAGAACATTCCGAAGATGATGGGCACGACCACAGTGTGCCAGCACAAGTACATTCTGCTGATGATGGACACGATCACAGCGCGACCACACCAGTGCAGGAGCATTTTGAAGGCGATGGTCACGATCACAAACCTGCAGAGGTAGCTTTTACACGACCAACAAAAAGAGAGATTGACTCGGTGATTAAGGCGAATATCATCCCGAAATCCCATGCCGATAAATTTGGTGAGTTGGTGATTCAAGACTATAGCGGTCGTATGATGCCTATAAATACTTTTGCTTCTGAAATATTACGGAAACTAAGCAAACGTGATCATTATGAAGAGTTTGATGCCAATCAGGTATTGTTATCCATGCAGGAGAGTCCTCTATTTTGGTACAATGTTCCAGTGATTTATTTGGCAAAGAGAAAAGCAGATTCCATAAGAAAGATTATTGGTGTTGATACCGATGTCAAATATGTATCAATCACCGATTTCTTGACCGATGATGGCCGCAACAAATTGGGGCCTTATTTGAAAGATGCTTATGCTGCGGAAACGCCTAATGGCTTTCAAAAGGAATTCAAAGAAGCATACGACAGAATGAGCTTGCTTTTTAATACCCTTGACGGACGATCGATGAAAATTTTTCCAGTTCCTGGAGATGAAAAGAATACATGGATTTCGCCAGTTGAATATCGAGAAGACTATAAGTCAAAAATTAAAGATACCCTCTACGGAAAATTTATTGAAAATAGTTTTGGCTATTACCTGAGCGAGTTGAACAAAGCAAGACAAGATGGTGACTATACCACAGCAGATCGTTTATTAGATGGTTTTAAAAAGAATCAAATAAAACAGGGAAGTGAAGTGATGATTTCCGAAGATAAAATCAAAACGGAAATCCTGTATAATAAATATGACATTTTCAAGAAGCTCTATTTGTTTTATATGTTGTTTGGCGTGGTGCTGTTTGTATGTTTGATCATTCAGATTTTTAAAAATCAAAATAAGATTTTTAAGTATATAAGTACAATTTTAGTCACAGCAATAGTGATCACATTCATTGTACATACCGGTGGATTAATTGTGCGATGGTATATTTCTGGCCATGCACCTTGGAGTAATGCGTACGAATCTATGATTTATGTGGCATGGGCAACAATGTTCTTTGGTCTCGCTTTTGGAAGAGACAGCAGGCTTACCTTAGCTGCCACAGCGTTTGTGACCGCCATGATCTTGATGGTTGCACATTGGAATTGGATGGATCCAGCCATTTCAAATCTACAACCTGTTTTAGATAGTTATTGGTTGATGATTCACGTTGCGGTAATCGTAGCAAGTTACGGACCATTCGCACTAGGAATGATCTTAGGACTTACCGTTTTACTGCTCATGATTTTTACAACGAAGAGCAACAAGACCAAAATGGATTTGAACATTAAGGAACTTACGTTAATCAATGAAATGGCTCTGACCGTTGGATTGGTGATGCTTACTATAGGAAACTTTCTTGGTGGGATGTGGGCCAATGAAAGTTGGGGACGTTATTGGGGCTGGGATCCAAAAGAAACATGGGCACTTATCAGTATTTTGGTATATGCCTTTGTACTTCACATGAGATTGATACCTGGATTGCGCGGACGTTACGGGTTCAATTTACTCTCTATAATTGCATTTGCAAGCATTATGTTTACTTATTTTGGTGTGAATTTCTATCTCGCAGGATTACACTCCTACCAATCTGGACAGCAAATTTTAAGCTATCAAATTATTGCTATCGTAATAGGATCGGTTGGGATAATAGGCTTCTTGGCCTACCGAAAATATGCCAAGTATTATAGGAAATAGAACGGGTTCTTTTTGCCTATGTAAAATATCGCTGAATTAGAGTGTCAATTTTTATAAAATTTTTAGATTTGATTTTTCAATTTCGAAATAGAGTTTCCGAAGAAAAAAAATCTTAAAATCTGAATTAACATGACATTTTTAAAAGAATTCAAGGAATTTGCCGTAAAGGGAAATATGATGGAAATGGCCATTGGTATTATAATTGGCGCTTCCTTCAACAAAGTGATTGACGTACTTGTGAAGAAAGTGTTTATGCCGCCATTATCCTTGATGACCGACGGCCTCAATTTTCAAGATCGCAAGTATATTTTACGAGATGCGGCTGTCAATGCCCAAGGAGACATTACAGCACAGCAAATTGCCATTGAGTATGGCGTCTTATTTGAAACGTTTTTGGATTTTATTATTGTTGGATTTACTGTGTTTTTAGTAGTAAAGGCCATGAACCGATTAAAAGATAAAGCGCAAGACCCTAAAAATGAGATTGTAAAAACACCAAAAGACATCGAGCTTCTCGCCAAACTTACCGATCTCATGGAAGAACAGAATAGTCTACTTAAGCGTTAAACATAACGCCTTCTCTATTTTAGTAGAAAATACGCTAATTCTAAAACGTGATTACCATTATTTGACAGCTGGATTTGCAAACCGAGTTTAGGTATTTAAATATGACCAAATGCTCCATATACTGAGTAGGCTCCATAAGCCTGTACGGATCCAATTTCGAAGAACAAGAGCGCGTAATGTCCTTTGGGTTGCACGTTGTTCACTTATAGCACGATGTAAAGGCACGAATTGAATAAAGGTTATTGCCCAAAGCAAAATGACAATAGCGAAACCGGTAATGCTAAATAAAGTTGGTAGGAGTATGGCTTGAAATGCATAGATACCTAGCTGACCAAACATTAATGGCATAACGATGATAGATAAATTTGCCGTATAGCGTTTATGCCAACCACAAAGATTGGTCTGCGTATAATAAAGAAAACTGGGATACACAATCAACTGTACCATCCAGATCAAGACCACGAGTCCGAAATCAATTAATAATCGAACAAGATCCAAGGTCATTTAAGTGATACTTTTTTCCATAGCAGTTCACTGTTTAGTTTAAAACTGCCTATAAAATCAAAATTACAGCTGTTGGGTGTGAGGATGGATAAAAAGGGTTGCTCGTTCTTATCCCGATAAAGGTGATAAGTTTCACCAATAAGAGGTTCGAAATTGTAACGTGCGTTATAAACCAGATTGTTATATTCTAACTCTTCAATCATATGATCGTACTCAGCTTTGAGCTCTAAGTATTTAGCTTGGATTTGCTTGTTTGCTTTGTGAACATTTTTATCTTTCCAGGAGGATGTATCGGTTACGGTTATGGAAGGCGCACCAACGTTTGTTGCATAAGGCTTAAGTGCTGCGTCATAACGCTTTTCATCTTCATTAAATACAACCTGATCTGGTTTTTTGGCTTCCGACATGATACTATTACTTTTTTACAAAGATAAAGCACCCTTTTTATTCAAACAGACTAAATGTGTACAATTTTTTTGAACACTTTTGCAGAGCTATCTATTTAACGTTATCATCATGAATATAAGTTTACTTTTTACCTTTGTTAGTGCTTTAGCGACCATCGTTTGGGGCATTTATGTTGTTAAATCCAAGCAATAGCTAAAGCTGTGATTATGTATATACTGTATAATAGCGGATTTAAAAGCGAAGTAAAATGAATCTTAACGTCTTGTTAATTTTCTATATTTTTTAATTATCTTAGAGGCTCTAATCAATGCATAGTTAATGAATTTTATCAAAAAATTAGGATTGTCCAATGCATTAATGCTGGCCTTGTGCGCGTTAATCATTGTGGTGGCTGAATATATGTTTCTAAGTGGTGACGAAATACCTGCAATTTTTATCGGCCTTTGGGCTCCAACACTTCTTTTGGTGGCTATTTTTATAAAACAGATCAAGAATGAACGCTAACGAAGTCATATTATATTTTTCGGGATTCGTATCAGTATGTGTGGTCATCTGGGCGATTGTAGCCATTCGCGCCTACGACAAAGTGGATCGTAATAATAGGTAGGAGCCATTAATCGGCTACTTAGGTTATTCTACTTTTTAATTGAATTTCAACTTCAATTTCATTAAAGGCTTTAGTCAAATTTCGAGTTCAGTTTCAAGTTCAACGTCATTTCAACGGATCATGTCCCCAATTTTTTAATGAATATCGCCAATCACTTTCTTTGACATCGCCATCAGGACGTTGGGCCGAATGTCTCGCCACATATCCATTCACTTTTTTCATGTGCTCGTAATTGGTATCGGTCAAATCGGCTTTCTTTTTATTTTTAATCTTGATAATTTTTCTTCCGCTTTTATGTCCAACAGATTCTCCATCGCCACTATCCTTACCAACCGACTTTGACTTGTCGGTGTCTAACCAGTCTTCCAGTTCTGATGGTGTCATATTAACCTTATCGTAAAAATCGTCGTAAATCTCTTGTTTGTCTTCTGAGGTCATCGTTATTTTTTTTTTAATGGAAGACTAAGTTACAAATCTTTACTTTTTTTGAAAAGCGGGCTATCATTTTTTTAAAAAAAAAACCACTCGTGATGGAGTGGTTATTATTAATAGAACTAACTGCGTTTCGCTTTTTTTGCTAGTTTAGCAGCTTTCTTTTCTTTAGGTGTTAACGTTGCTTCTTTTTTGACGTTCTTTTTTGCGTCTTGTGATTTTGCCATGGTGTTGTCGATTTTAGATTCTATGTAATTTATTGTTTATTGTTGCGTTCTATACAAACAGATGACTCTCAATTGTGAATCTAACTTGTTCTTTACAACCTGTGAATAAAAGTAGTCATTATCTCAACATACTTATTAAAATTATTTCAGCCATTATTACTTTGGATTATTTCTTAGAAATTCTAGAACCATCAAAATTGGCTTCACATCCCAAATCGATCGAGTTATAATTACCTTAAAATAATTGTGATAGTTACTAAATACGAATGCGTTGTAGTAATCATAAGTACAATTTCAACTTCATATTTATATTTCCGAAGAATAAAGAATTAAGAATTAAGATGCCATACTCTTACGTTTGAGCACCTCAAGCGCTCCATACCCAATCTCACTAAAACTTGATACCACCAAGTTGGCCTCATCATAATCCTGAGCTTTGCTGTGCTTGCTGTTATAACCTATGCAAAAAATATCGGCAGCCTTTGCAGCGGCTATACCGTTTGTAGAATCCTCAATTACAAAACAGTCTTTACGATCATGTCCTGAAAGTTGAGCCGCTTTGATAAAAATTTCGGGATGGGGTTTGGAAGCATTTAAATCGGCACCACTAATCTTAGCCACGAAATATTGATCAAGATCAAAGCGTTTAAAAATACGATTGATGTTAGGCATAGAGGCGGAAGACGCCAGCACCAAGGTCAAGCCATGACTATGGTAGTCTTGGATCAGGTCTAGAACGCCATCTAATAATTGCAGCGATGTATCGGTGTCAAATAACTGTTTAAAATGCTGGCGTTTGATGTCGACCAACGTTTGGGCGCCTAATGGCAAATCAAAGTGGGAGATAAGCGCATTACAAATATTAAGGGTCGATTGTCCTGTAAATGAGGCATAAAGTGCTTCGGAAACATCAATATTTACATCCTTAAACATTTGAAAATAGGCAGTGCGGTGGAGTGGTTCAGAGTCTACAATGACTCCGTCCATATCAAATAAAACAGCTTTAAACATAAGTAATAATTAATTTAGCAAAACGAATATATATAATTAGGGTCTGATTATCAACAGTATCCCATCACAAAAGCTAATTGTCTAGTCAATCTGCGATTTTTTGCGATAAACAGTAATTTCTAACCAATTTATGGCAGACCTTATGATGCCTGTAGCCGTTTTAAACGGAATAAGTATGATCGTTATGTGTTCATTTGGAAAGCGACTCTAAACGTGTCTCGACTTTGCACTTCGTCGAATAATTATGCGTCTTATAGAATATTCTTATTTTTTTATAGTAGCTTAGCTGTGAACCTACTTTGTTTCATTAAACCCCAAATGCAATGAAATTACCTACTAAATTATGTTATGGACTTTTGTTTTTAGCACCTTTTTATGGCGAATGTTCAATTATAGCTAGCGATTATCACCGCAACAGTGCTACTGTTTCTTCGGAAACATACTGGACTCAGGTTTTAGCGTCCAATCAAAATTCTGATGATGTGGAAAATGCACCTATTATTGATCACTCTATATTTGAAACGAGCGATAAACCAGATGCCATTTTAAACATTAGCTACATCAATTCTAGCCAAACGCTTGAAATTATAGCAGCTGATGCACTCGATATTCAGGATATTAGACTCTACAGTATCCTCGGACAAAAAGTAAAGGAATGGATTAACATCAAACCCAACTCTTATGGACGTTATCTTCTTACCTTAGATCATTTGACGAAAGGCACTTATCTGGTAATTGTTAAAACAAAATCGGGACAGTTCAATAAACGCTTGATTATTAATCCGTAGCTAATTGAATTACCATGCCTTATGTTGTGATGTTATTTTTTCAAATTGAAGTCGCGTCTTACTTTTCTTCGGAAACGAGGATCAAAACGTTTTAAATAGTGTTCACAACTTTGGGTTTATAGCCATAGCTTAGAATTTTATGCATTCAATTATTATTTGGAATGCCGATTATTTATAATCTGTTCATAAATCAATTTCGCGCTGTGAAGTCAATTCCTTTTTTGTAATTTTAGTGCGCACTCAAAATTACAAAACACGCAATAATGTCAAAGAAATTATACGGAATTAATACCATTTGCACCCACGTTGGTGAAATCAAGGACAAACAATTTAAAGGAGCTGTCTCGCCCATCTACTTATCAACGTCGTATGAATTTGATAATGTAGATGTCAAACGCTATCCGCGTTATTTTAATACGCCCAACCAAGAATTTTTGGCTAAAAAGATTGCTGCATTAGAGCATACAGAAACTGCTATGATTTTTGGCAGTGGCATGGCAGCGATTAGCCATATGTTTCTAGCGTTTTTAAGGCAAGGCGATCATATTGTGGTTCAAAATACCTTATATGGCGGCACAAGTAATTTTATTAGAGAGGAATTCCCCAAGTATGGCATTGAATTCACGTTTACCGATAGCTATGCGGTTACCGATTTTGAGGCAGCCATCCAATCAAACACCAAATTGATTCATATCGAAACACCATCAAATCCTTTACTTACAGTTACCGATATTAAAGGTGTTGCCGATCTGGCCAAATCTAAAGGCATCATCACAACCATAGATAATACCTTCGCAAGCCCGATCAATCAAAATCCCATTGATTTTGGGATTGATATCGTGATGCATTCGGCTACCAAATATTTAGGTGGCCATAGTGATATAACAGCCGGAGCAGTTGCTGGCTCATCTGAACATATGGATCGCATTTGGAATGTCTCCAAAAACCTTGGTGGAAGTCTCAGCGACATGACCGTTTGGATGCTAGAGCGTAGCATGAAAACACTGGCGCTACGTGTAAAAGCGCAAACCAAAAATGCTAAAAAACTGGCTAAATTTTTAGACACTCACGACAGTGTCGCTCAAGTTTTTTATCCTGGTTTAAAAAGTCATCCAGAACATCAATTGGCAAAAGCGCAAATGCATGATTTTGGTGCCATGTTGTCCTTCGAATTAGTAGATGGCATAGATGCCATGGCTTTTCAGCGGCAATTGCAATTAATCAAATCTTCTATGAGTTTGGCAGGTGTTGAAAGCACGATGCTCTTGCCTTCCGAAACTTCTCATTCATTACTGACGCAAGCCCAACGTGACGCTGTAGGCATTAGCAATCGTTTGATTCGGTTTTCAGTAGGCATTGAGACTTTCAAAGACTTAAAATATGATATTGAACAGGCAATTATCGCTACAAAACCTGAAGCTGCTTTGACTAATTAATAGGTTCGCCAATGAAAAAAGGGAGATTAGAAGCATTTACAGATGGCGTTTTGGCTATTGTCATTACCATTATGGTTCTCGAATTAAAAGTACCGCATGGCGGTGATTTTGAAAGCCTCACGCCTTTACTGCCTGTTTTTGGTAGCTATGTGTTAAGTTTTATATACATCGCCATTTATTGGAACAACCATCACCACATGCTACAAACCGTTCATAGGGTGAGCGGTCAAATTCTTTGGGCAAACATGCACTTATTGTTTTGGCTATCGTTGATTCCTTTCGTAACGGGTTGGATGGGTGAAAATGAATTTACTCAAGCAACAGTATTTATGTATGGTATGGTCTTACTAGCATGCGCCATTGCATACTTTATCTTGCAACGCGCCATCCTTCATCATCATGAATCTGATTTTGTTTTGTGTAAAGCTTTGGGTAAAGATTATAAAGGCAAAATTTCGCCATTCTTTTATATTGCTGGCATTATAGTATCTTTTTACAATGTTTGGATTAGCTTTGCCTTTTATATTTTGGTAGCGATTATATGGCTTGTTCCAGATAAGCGCATCGAAAAAGCACTTATAAATTCTAACGACTAAATTTCAAGATCATTTCTAAACAAAAACCTAAACGCCTGAAAGCATCAAAAGACCGCTACAACTTCACTGAGCTTGTGGCGTGTAATCCAGCACTGGCCCAATTTATTCAACTTAACCCTCTTGGTAAGGAAACCATTGATTTCTCGAATCCAAAAGCGGTTAAAGCCTTGAACACGACTTTACTTAAAAAGAATTACAAGGTTGACTATTGGGAATTTCCAGATGCCCATTTATGTCCGCCAATTCCTGGGCGTATGGCCTACATTCAGCTATTGCATAAGCTGTTAAAAAAGTCTGGTATCACTAAAAACATAACGGTCTTTGATATAGGTACAGGTGCGACTTGCATTTATCCTTTGCTTGGTCAAGCCGAATTTGGATGGCGTTTTATAGCTTCGGAAATAGATAATAAAGCCTTTAAAATTGCCAATAAGATTGTTGAAAACAACAGTCTACAATCGTCTGTAAAATTACGCTTTCAGAAGAATCCGCAAAACATTTTAACCGAAGTTTTAAATCCTAACGACCGCATTGCTGCTGCGATGTGCAATCCGCCATTCTATAAAAATGAAGCTGACGCCTTAGAGAGCAATACTCAAAAATTAAAAGGTCTCGGTCAAGATAGCCACACTGTAAAACGTAATTTTAGTGGTACCGAAAAGGAACTGTGTTATCCAGGTGGCGAAAAAGCATTTTTACACAACTATTTATATCAAAGCTCCCTATTTAAGACCAACTGCTTTTGGTATACAAGTCTAGTTTCTAAGAAGGAACACGTTAAATCCATGCAGGCGTCGCTCAAAAAATTAGGAGCAACATCAGTAAAAGTTTTAGATATGTCTTTAGGAAACAAAGTAAGTAGAGTAGTGGCTTGGACATTTTTAAATGAAAAAGAGCAAAAGGAATTTGGTGCATAAAAGGGACTGTCGTAAAGGTTTCTAGAATGGGATATTAACACGTTGCACTATGTGATCTGTGAATTTCAGATATGTTTTAAATAAAACAATTATTTTTCACTAAACACTAAACACTAAACACTAAACACCAAACACTAAGCATTAACCACTTAGCTTCTCACCTTTTTCCGAATTGGTCTTCGGTTTTTTCACAGCTGCTAGATAAGTGAGCACACGCTGTCGTAATATACGTTGAACTTCCATGTTGTTTTTCTGCGGAATAAGATAATGCTCTAATTCGTCAACATGTGTGATGATAGTTTCTTTTTCTATAAATCCGTAGCCTAAATAATCCCCATTTTTGATCATGATAAAGGCTTCTTCGTCAATATGGCGACCTTTTTCCTTTAGAATGACATCATCTTTTTGCTCTAGAATGCTGTTAATAGCTTCTAAAACTCTATCGTTATACCTTTCTATAGGTTCTTCATTTTTACAGATGCCATTACAATCTTTAATACTGAAATGTGAGCACTCTGAAACCGCTTCTTGCAAATGACAATATTTCGGACATAAATTAAAATCGGCACACATCTGTTCCAAATACAATCGTGCATCCCGAACACTAAAAAACACCATTAACGGATTAGAAACCAAACGGCCCTTATTCGTCGCAAGATGCAAAATACCATTTCTATCTTCATAAGAAAATAAGGCAAATGACTGGATGGTGCGCTTGGCCACCTTATTATAAATTGGGAAATGGTGTTTAATCGCTGCATCTTCCATAAGTAACGCCACCAGTTCAGATCCCGATACTTCAAAATCGATATGTCCAGTTTCCCTAACCATATTTAAGGCCTTCTTGGTTTTACTGTAAAAATGACTGAGTACCCTTTTTTTGATATCAATCGCTTTCCCAACATAGATAACCTTACCTTTTTTATTCTTGAAATAATAAATTCCTGGTGCATTAGGTAACCCCTCGAAAACAGCCTTAGGAAGATTGGGCGGTAAAGTAGCCTCTCTAGAATTTTTGTTAAGAAACTTCTTAAATACCTCATCAGATTCGGGCTGAGACACTAGTAGTTTGAATAAAATAACGGTCGCCTCAGCGTCTCCACGAGCACGATGTCGATCGACTAAATCAATATGAAGCGCATTACAAAGTTTACCCAAACTGTAAGAACGATGACCTGGTAATAAGGTTCGTGATAATCTTACGGTACAGAGTTTTTTTCGGTTAAAGTCCATCCCGATACGTTTAAACTCACCGCGAATCATATTGTAATCAAAATTCACGTTGTGTGCCACAAAAATGGCGTCTTCAGTAATATTTAAAACCGACTCGGCAATCTCGGCAAAGGTAGGCGCATCTTTTAATAGATCATTATCAATACCTGTAAGCGCTGTAATGTGTGCAGGAATAAAACTCTCTGGATTTACCAAGCTTGTAAACTCGTCAACTACGGTTTCCCCATTGTATTTAAAGATTGAAATTTCTGTAATTCGGTTTCCTTTTCCAGTCGTTTCGACATCAATAATAGTATACATCATGTGCTGTAAATCGCTTTCTTTTAAAATAAAAACACCTCATAAATTTAAACCCTGAAAGATAATAGATTTTAACCAGATATTATAATCTTGATAGGCAGTGAACCCACAATTTTGAATCGAATTTATAGTTTGAAATTATTGAAAATTAATCCATTAAAAAGCAGTAGTTTTGCGCCTCATTAAAAAGTCCTGTTATGAAGCGCATCAACGAGTACAAAAAGTTATTTGGAATTGACAATCAAATTGATCTCAAAGTCCTAAAGAAAAGCTACCGAGATTTAGTCAAAGAATGGCATCCCGATAAATTTCAAAATGGTGACACCCTACAAGAAGAGGCAGAAATACAAAGTAGAAAAATTATTGATGGCTATCACTTTCTAGTGAGTATGGCGCCAGAGATCAAAGAAAAAAACCGACCTGCTTATCTTGAAACGACCAGTAATTCACCAATTGCCGATTATCAACACAAAGGTCTTTTGTTAGAGATCACATTCACCGATGGCTCTACTTACGAATATTTTGGCGTAACGAAGCAAGTGTTTCAAAAAATGATGCACGCGGGCAATTTAAATCGTTTTGCCAAACGTAACATCTACTCAAAATACATCTATAGAAAAACAAAACGTAAACTAGAAGAGGCTTAATTAATCGCTCGTTCTCATTTTAATTTCAAAACGCCTTTTTTATGCCATACTAAGGGCTTGACGGTCTGTACTCCCGTTTTAAAATTCTTCGTACGCTCTCATACACGTCACAATTTACTTCCGTAGAAAAGTGAATGGTGAATGCCATCACATTTATAGCTATCTTTAGTACACTAATAATCAGGATTTACTCATGGCTACACTGCAATTATTTTCGCTTCGGAAACGTTCATAGAAATAAATTTTCAGCAATTGCCTACATAGAACATACTATAAATCCGCTTAAATAGCTATCGCATATGCTACAGCATGTTTTACTAGAACGGGATATTTATGCTTCGGAAGAGCATAAAATGATGCAGAGCATGATTCAAGATTTCATTGCTAAAGATATCATTGACCAAACGGAAGATTGGGAAAAAAACGGCATGGTAAGTCGCGAGGTTTGGGAACGTGCTGGCGAGCTTGGTTTATTGTGTATTGATATGCCAGAAGCCTATGGTGGCAGTGGTCTCGATTTTAGTTTTAGTGCATTGTTTATTGAAGAACTCGCAAAACAAGGTGTTACTGGTCCAGGATTTTCTTTACACTCTGATATTATTGCGCCTTATCTCTTAAAGTACGGTACAGAGGCCCAAAAGCAAAAATATCTTCCCATTATGGCTACTGGAAAAATCATCACATCTCTAGGTATGACTGAGCCAAATTGCGGTAGCGATCTACGAGCGATTACAACCCACGCAACCGATCAAGGCGACCATTATGTCGTGAACGGACAAAAAACATTCATCACCAATGGGTATATGAGCGATATGTCGATTGTTGCCGTTAAAACAAATGTTGGAACCGATCATGAAGGTGTCTCACTATTAATTATGGAAAGTACGATGGAAGGTTTTGAAAAAGGCAAACCGTTCAAAAAGATTGGAATGAAAGCTCAAGATACCTGCGAATTATTTTTTGATAATGTGCAGGTTCCGAAAGAAAACTTATTGGGAGAAGAAGGTCAAGGTTTCAAGATTATGATGACCGAATTAGCGCGTGAACGCTTAACCGTAGGGCTCAATGCTATTGGTGGCGCCGAAGGTGCTCTTAAAAATACCATCGCTTACACCTCAACACGAACCGCATTTAAACAACCTATAGCTAACTTTCAGAACACGCAATTCAAATTGGCAGAATGCGCCACGCAATTACAATTGCACCAAGCGTTTTTAGATCGTTGCTCCATTTTGTTATCTCAGCATAAACTTACCGCAGAAAGTGCCTCTATGGCAAAATATGCTGCTACCGAAATGCACGGAAACGTGGTTGACGAATGTCTACAATTATTTGGCGGTTATGGTTATATGTGGGATTACCCAATTGCCAAAATGTACGCCGATAATAGGGTCGCCAGAATCTATGCAGGCACCAATGAAATTATGAAAGTGTTGATTGCTCGAGGCTTATTTAAGGAGCTGTTCGCCGAGATGCGCAAAAAATAAATTGAATACCGCTTTGTTGTAAGACATAACACTTGATTGTGATGAACTACACCATAATAGGTTTGATTTGGGATTTAAATAAACTGAAAATTCTATTGAACATGGATTGCACAGATTAAAACTAATTTTTCCTCTCTAAAAATAAATACCGCTTATTACAATACGTTCAACACTCGTCGCATTCACACTTTAGATATAAGACTTAGTTGTGGTCATTACGAATTGATCAAGACACTCAAATTTCAGTTTAAAATAAATAATAAACAGCGTTTAACTTTTAAATTTTTGTAGTGATATTGTAACAATTAATTTGTTTACATGACTAAGATTATATATTGTTTTTTTAATTCATTAATCTAAAATCATACACATGAAAACTACACTACTACAATTAAGTGTTACGCTCACGCTCATATTTGGAGCGGTAACAACCTCGTACGCGCAAGGTATTGTTGGCGCTTGGGAAGGAACTTTGGAAGCGCAAGGCGCTAAAATTCCTTTGGTTTTTGAGATCTCCATGGAAGGCGACGCCTTTTCATCAACAATGGATAGTCCTTCGCAAGGTGCCATGGGAATCCCAATGGACGTGACTACATTTATTGACAACATTCTAACCCTTGAATTTAAGCAAGCGGGAATAAAATTTGTAGGAACTTTGGAAAACAGCACGGTTACTGGAACGTTCTACCAAGGGCCAAACGAAATGCCTTTATCACTAACTAAAACGGTCAAGACTTTACCAGGAAATACAGCACTGCCAACTTCTGATGCCGAATTGGAACAACTCGCAGATTGGGATCCCGTGAATTATAAGTATGCGGTAGAAGATTATTTTGCAAGACCAAAGGCAAGATCTTTCGGTTTTTCTCCAAACGGAACCTATTTGTCATATCGAGAAAAAGACGAGAATAAAAAGAATCATGTTTATGTCAAAAATTTAAAGACAGAAGAGGTCACGCAGGTTATAGAAGAAAAGGAAGAACTCATTAGAGGGTTTGGATGGGCCAATGACAATCGCTTGATTTATGTTATGGATAAAGGTGGAAATGAGGATTATCATTTATTCGCTGTTAATCTTGACGGTTCCAACCAAAAAGAATTAACGCCTTTTGAGGGTGTAAAAGTCAATATCTTAGAGAATTTAAAAGAAGATAAGGATCACATGATTATTTCCATGAATAAAAATAATCCTCAAATTTTTGAACCTTATAAAATAAATATTGAAAGCGGTAAACTAGAGCAATTATATAAAAATGACGATGCTGCCAATCCCATCAATAGTTATGTTTTTGATAAAGACGGAAAATTAAGAGGATTCTCGAAAATGAGAGATGGTGTTTATATTGATTTATATTACACACTAGATAACGAAAATTATGCGGTCAAAAAAGAATTAAGCTGGAAAGATTCATTCGCTATATTAAGCTTTAATTATGCGTCAAATAATCCCCATGAAGCTTACGTTCTATCCAATTTAAATAGTGATAAAACAGAGATTTACCTTTATGATCTCAAGGAAGACAAGGTAATCAAAAAATTATATGCCAATGATAACTATGATGTATCTGGTATGAGTTTATCTGAACACAGAAATCACGAGCTCGATTATTTTTCTTACGAAGGTGAAAAGCAAAACATTATTCCTGTAAGCGATTACTATAAAAAGCTTCATAAAAAAATTACGTCTAAATTTCCAGATTACAGTTATTCCATCACCGATTATACCGAGGATGAAAGTAAATATCTCATCTTTTTGCAGAGCGATAAATTGTACGGTACATATTATGCTTACGACGCTAAAAAGGACAAATTCAAATTACTTTATAATTTGATGCCCAACTTACTAGAAAATGATATGGCCGAAATGCGCCCGATATCGTTTAAAAGTAGAGACAGGTTAACGATTCATGGGTACATCACCTTACCAAAAGAAGCTATTGACGGTAAAAAAGTACCGGTTATTGTGAATCCGCATGGTGGTCCACAAGGTATTAGGGATTCTTGGGGCTTTAATCCTGAAGCACAGCTTTTCGCTAGTCGAGGATATGCCACATTACAGGTAAATTTCAGGATTTCTGGTGGCTACGGAAAAGAATTTTTAGAATCTGGATTCAAGCAAATTGGCAGAAAAGCAATGGATGATGTTGAAGACGGACTGCAATATGTCATTGATCAAGGTTGGGTCGATAAAGATAATGCTGCTATCTATGGAGGAAGTCATGGCGGTTATGCCGTATTGCGTGGGTTGACAAAAACACCAGACCTGTATGCTTGTGGTGTTGATTATGTTGGAGTTTCCAATATCTTCACCTTTTTCGAATCCTTTCCAGAATACTGGAAACCTTATAGAGAAATAGTAAAAGAAATCTGGTATGACTCTGATGTTCCTGAAGAAAAAGCCATTATGGAAGAGGTTTCTCCTGTGTTTCAAATTGACAAGATAAAAAAGCCGCTCTTCGTGGTGCAAGGTGCTAATGATCCTCGTGTGAATATCGACGAGTCAGATCAAATCGTGAGTGCACTTCGTAATAAGGGATATGATGTTCCTTACATGGTAAAATATGATGAAGGTCACGGCTTTGCAAAAGAGGAAAATTCTATTGCTTTATACAGATCAATGATGGGCTTTTATGCAAAACATTTGACTAAGAAATTTGATCAACCAATAAAGGATTAAAAAAATCCAAGAGATTTAATGTTTAGTATTAAGTCTAAAATTTTAATTTAAAAAAGAGGGCTTCTTGTTAATTCAAGAAGCTTTTTTATTTATTAATATTGCAGTACATCCTATAAAAAAATCACCAATGGCCTTAACTTGGCTTAAAAAAATGTCTCATTTCCGCTGTTGAAGAGGCATTCAACAGTTGGTGAAAAATCTTGATCAAATCAAAATTTTGGGTTATCGCTTCGGAAACAGCAACACCAGAAATTCCCGTTTTTAAAATCGCATGAACGTCATCTGTTGTGATGCGACCATATCCCAATATGGGTGTTTCGGTAGAAAGTTCATCCACAATAGCCTCAAACCCTTGAAGTCCTAAAGTTTCCGAAGAAATATTTGTGGTTGCTACATTTTTAAACGGACTCAAGTACACATAATCAACGGTCTTTGACACAACATGCTCGCAGTCTTCAAGCGTATGTGCTGTAGCGCCAACCATCTGCCAACTATAAAGTTGTTTTCTCACTAGGGTAGGGCACACATCATTTGCATTAAGATGTACACCATCGGCTTTAATGGCTTTTGCGATTTTATACTGGTTGTCAATGATCAATCGTGTTTGAAAATGAGAGGTCATTTCTCTAGCTGCTGTGGCGATTTTCAATACTTTTTTTTCTGAAACGTTATTCAAATGAAGTTGCACTAATTCGGCACCAGAGTTGCATGCTTTTTGGATATTCGCTAAGTGTTGTTTTGGCGAATCACCTTCAGAAATATAGTGAAGTTTAGGAATGATCATAATACGGAATTTGGATAATTAAGAACTTATAACGGCTTGGCGTAGGTTTTTAGTAAATCTAAGGATACAAATTTAAGCGCTAGTTCATGCGTCGCGTTTAAATCTACAAATGGTGCTACATTAGCCTTTTCGGCTTGCTTCCAACGAGACACGCAAAAACATTACTTATCGCCAGGTTTGAGTCCGGGGAAATTCCATTGTGGTACAGGATCGATCAAGTTGTTGCCACGAGAGCGCGAGTAATTTAGGAATGCTTCGGTAACGATGGCGCATACCACGTGGGTTCCGAAGTCATCTGCTGTGGTATTACAAAATCCGTCACGTAAATAACCCGTCATGGGATCGCAGGAACAATTTTCTAAAGGCGCACCAAGAACATTTAAGGCTTGTGTATTTGTGGTCATAGCTAATGAGAATTAAGAATGCAAAGATAGCATTTATGCATTCAATACGACCTGAAAGCGGATCGTAAAACCTTGCATGACCCAGTTAATAAAATATATATTTATAGTATTAAAAGTCAAGAAGAACTTTTAGCAATACATAAAAATAGCAAGATGACATTTGAGACAAGCATATCCCATTAAAATTGTTGTCTCGCTTTTCTGTTTCTACTGCTTCTAAAATTCCGACTACGTTTGGTAATATAACTAACTAAAGTCATCGCCACCGACACCAGAATAACTGCAATAATAATTTCGTATGCTTCGCTTGGTAAGTTCATGATTTAAATTTACAAAAAAAATGACAGATCGCTCTAATTATAATGCCAAATTTAGCCTAATTTAGCATTGAACCTATTAAAAAAAACTTCAATTGACAAACCAATATTTAGAAGAAGCCAAGCGTGAACTTATAAACGGTCACGCTAAAAAAAGACATCCGTTTCGATATTTTGTTTTAGCAACGAGTCAAGACGGTATTCCAAAGCAGCGAACTGTTGTACTGCGGAAGTCTTTTTTAGATTTGAGTTTGTTGTTTTATACCGACAGTCGCACACAAAAAATTAATGATATTAAACAAAACGCTGCGTTGAGCGCACTGTTTTATCATCCCAAGAAATTATTACAAATTCGTGTGGAGGGCAAAGCCGAAATCATTACCGATCAAGCGCAAATTGACACCTATTGGCACACGATACAAGCATCCTCAAAAAAAGATTACACAACCAAACTCGCTCCAAGTACACCAATTAACGCCCCTGAAAACATAAACTATACAGAAGACCAACACCATTTTTGCGCTGTCAAGTTGATTCCAGCAACAATAGAATATCTGCAATTGAGCCGACCCAATCATATTCGTGTTTTGTTTTCAAAACAGGATGAAGGTTGGTCTGGTCAATTTTTAGTTCCTTAATGTTGACAACATATCAATAATTTAAATATGTCGAATGCTTAAAGTTTCAGAAGAGAAAAGAGTGTTTGTATTACTCAAGATGAACATACTAACATTTATAGGATTTTGAAAGTTTGATCATTTTTAACCCCAACCGATTTGGCATCATACTCATGGTGTAAGGATTTACTGCGCAATTCATTTTTGATTTAAGTTCAGCCTTAAGTTTAGACTTGATCTTCGCTTTTACTTTCGCTTTGATCTTTGACTGTATTTTTGATTGAATCTTTGATTGTAATTTCGATGTCATTTTTGATTGCATCTTAGCGGTGATCTTAGATTTAATTTTCGCTTTTATCTTATTTTTGATCATTGTACGTAACATCATAACTTTTTATTTAAAGATAAAACTTTTGTTTGCGTAAACACTATTCTAATTGAACAGATTAATAAAATTAACAGCTTAATTAATTTCTAGTCTCTATAACACTCATTCTTGCAGCACATTGAGGTTGTTTTATAGAGCCTTGTTATTAAAACCATGCGCATGGCGTTAAAATTTTGTCACAACTCGCGGTTTTACTTAATTTCGCAAACTCGTGTTATTTACAGCGCATCGCTGTAAGCTACTATCAAATAATCAATTAAGTCATTTATACTTTGAAAAATACTGTTACGCTATCGTTTTTTACAGGCCTATTGTTAGCTTTTATATGTTGCCTACCAACTCAAATGGAAGCGCAAACCGTTGATAATCTCAAAGAATTTTTTACCTTTTACCCCAATCAAAAGGCGGTTGATCGCGATTCTACAATCTACCGACAAAAGTTTATTGCAGCACCTGTGGTTAGTTATTCGCCCGAAACTAATTTTGCGTTTGGAACTGGCGCCAAATTCCTATTTAAATTTAACGGTAGTGGTGAGGAAACGAGGGTGTCTAATATGCCCATCACTTTGCAGTACACGCTTAACCAACAGTTTTTTCTGTATTCTGGCTTTGAAGTATTTACCAATCAGGAAAAATGGGTGATAGAGGGGAATTTATTATTTCAAAACTATCCGCGATTATACTACGGTATTGGAAGCGATACACCAGACAGTGCCGAAGAACAGTACGATTATTACCAGTTTCTCGTCGAGCCTATTTTTTTGAAGCAAATGTTTCATCGCTATTTGTTTATTGGTGCAGGCATTAGATATAACCACATTTATAAAACCGAATTTGATCAAGAAGGCCTCATTGCCACTGAGCAGCGTGATGGCTTTGATGGTTCCACATCGGTAGGAGCAGAGGTAGCCGCGTTATATGACAGCAGGAGTAATATTCTTAATGCACAAGATGGCTGGTATCTTGAATTTACCCATGGCCTTTACGGAAAAGTTTTGGGCGGCACCAACGCCTTTAACCTCACCCGTTTTGACCTGCGCCATTACATCGATGTGTCTTCAAAAAACGATGATATTTTGGGAGTTCAATTTGTGGGTCGCTTTACGCGTGCCGATATTCCGTTTTCAGAATACGCCTTTTTCGGGAGCAGTGAGATCATGCGTGGTTATCAAGAAGGCCGATTTGTAGATCGAGATCTGCTCGCCACACAAGTTGAATACCGAAAGAACTTTAAAGACTCTAGATGGGGTTTAGTAGGTTTTGCTGGAACAGGCGATGTGTATCATAATGTTGACGAATTTCAGTTTAAAAACCTTAAGCCCAACTATGGTGTTGGTGCCAGATTTATGATCGATAAAAAGGAAAATTTAAACTTGCGCTTTGATGTTGGATTTGGTAGAGGCACTAACGGATTTTATCTAGGAATTGCAGAGGCGTTTTAACGTGATCACGATAACTCGAGGTGCTTTCATTTTTTCTACGGAAGCATTTGCTAAAGTAGTGATACATGCATAACTAGTAGGCTTTGTGGGCTTACTTTTTATGAGGTCATATTGAAATTCCCACGATATAATCAACAATGCAATTATTAAATTATAGTGGAGTTCAGTATTTTTAATGAGGGTGCCCTTTTTGAGCTAAATATTCACACGATCTTATTAATGTTTCTCTGAAACTCTTATTAATTTTTAGATACTATTTTTATGAGATCCATAATTACAGTTTTGCTAATCATAAGCTTAAATTCAAAAACGATGTGTCAAGAACAGCCTATACAAGTACAATGCGATCCGATCACAGGACTTTGCGAATTACCAGATTTTAAAACCAATAATAAGCAGGTAGAGTGGAATGATTATGAGGAAATCATTTACGTTGGTGATCCTATGTGCAGTTGGTGCTGGGGCATTTCTCCACAAATCAATGCCTTACAACGGTATGCCAATCAAGAACATATCAAATTTAGTATGATAATGGGCGGCCTAAGACCAAATGGTGGCCAAGAATGGGATGCCTCCTTTAGAAGCTTTTTAAAGCACCATTGGGAAGAGGTCCATAAAAAAAGCGGACAACCTTTTAACCTCTCACTTTTTGAAAGAGAAGCTTTCGATTATAATACCGAGCCTGCCTGCCGAGCTGTAGTTACCGCAAGAACATTAGCTCCTCTAAAAACCTTGGCCTTTTACGAGCTCGTACAATATTATTTTTATGCCGCATCTAAAGACCCAAAACAAGTGGATTTCTATAAGCCAATTTGTGAAAAACTCGATATGGACTTTATAAAATTTAGTGAGACCTTTAATTCTGAAACTTTAAAACAAGCCACCGAAGCAGATTTTGATAATAGTAGGCAATTAGGTATTCGCGGCTTTCCGTCAGTACTCTACAGAAAAAAAGATCAATTTTATAGCATTGCGAATGGCTATACTGAATTTGAAGCGCTTAAAAGGGCGATTTTAGAAGTGCAAGCCGATAAGAAGTGATCGGCTTTAAAATGAATGCACGACGAGCTGGTATTTTACTATTGCTATGTCACAAATAAATGAAAGCAAAACAAATTGTAAATGAGATGGCTCGCTCCAAGTTTCTATTTTTACATGATCCTCCAACGCATGAAGGAAGCTACAAAGTAAAAAGAACACAAAGTTTATATCGATGTCGATAGTGTTACAAGTATTATAATTGACAAAAAATACATGGTTTGTTGGCAGAAAACAAAGTCTGCGGAGATTTGATGCAGAAACATCGAACGACCAAGCACCATTAAAAAATGATGATCAAATAAATACTTCAGGATAATTGTTTATGCCCTTTGAATCATAACTCGTATCGATACTCTAGCAATATATAATGCATAACACTAAACAAGGTCATTGCTGTTTTTAAGGTCAAAAATTTTATTGTAAATTACCCAACGCTTTCCGTAGCGCAAAGACTTGTTAAATACCTAAATAATTAAACTTCCATACGTTGACAAACCCTAACAGACTGTCTGCTACCTTATGCATTGTATTTTTTTTAATGACGTTATTAGCACGGGCTCATATTTCCGACGGACATGTAAGAATTGAAAGGGAAGCTTATGCGCTGCTTAAGGCCCAGCTGCCCCAAGATAATTTACCTGATGGGCAAGCTATATTTCAGTTTTTGGTGTCCAATGGTATTATAAAAGATGATGACGATGCCAATAGCGCTTATCCTGATCTTGACCTTGGAAGACAATTTCTTTCAGATAGACAGATTTATCACTTTATGGCAGATAACCGTTACGTCATCAATGCCTTAAAAAAGTTTGACCACATAGAAGCACAGCAAAATTACATCCTAAAGCAAGCCTTACCAGATTGTTATAACATGGTGTATACCTTGCTGAGAGAAACTGTTGATAGTCCGCAAGGAGCAAGTGAAGCAGGAAGAGGGATTTATGTGTTGATGCATGCCATTACCGATTCTTATTCTAGAGAACACACCATAAGAGATTCACAAACGTTCGATCTCATAACTATTAAAAGCTGGCAATTATCGCGATTATTTTGGCCAGAGTCGGCTAAAATCATGAGCCCAAGTCAGTCAGGTCAATCTGACACTATGGTATTCTTACATAGCATTCTAGGCACTGCCGATGAAGAATGGCAATATGATGATAACACCTTGAGACCAGAAGCAATAGCAGCTGCCAACGCCATAAGAGACTTATTGGTTACCATTTACAGTGTCATGAATAATGCTCAAGATACTGAGACCTTAATAACAAGCTATATGAGTCGCCACTTTAAACCTGCCAATGCGACTCTTGATCAAGCAGCGTTTAGATTTGATGACGATAATAGCACTGTAAAATTAAGTTACGATGATGGGTATGCCAATAATTATAATGTTTTAAAATTAGATCGATACCCCTTATTTTCGCATATGTTGTATTATCAAAATGGTATTAATGATCCAAATATCAATTCATTTGGATACGAGGTTGGTTATCATGTTACGCCCAGAGCCGCATTTTCTTCCACTTCTTTTTTTCAACGTTTGCCTTATGGGTTCACCTTGGCCATTAATGAAAATACCAGAAATTTAGAGGATGCCCATTTTTTTGAATCGCTTCAGCTAAAAATTGCTGGCAAAATTGGCATTTATTTACCGCTACGCAATTTAGTCTTAGAACCGCGCTTGGGTTTCGGTATGACGCCCTTTTATAAGCCCAATTCCAATGCAGGCTTGATTACAGGAGTTGATGTCGCATTCAACCTAGGAAGAGATAACAATAGAAAACGAACCAAACGCTTTGCCGTAGGCTATGAATATGATGCCACAGGATTACATTCTTACAATAGTATCGTGTTAAAAATTGGATATAACAGTTGGCAAGGTCGGGTGATCAAAAAACAGAGAAAGTAGTTTATGGCCTTCAAAAAATTAGGCGATTAATTTTATATAGTTAGTTACACAGAGGATATGCACTATTTTACATGTCCGATAATTTGACGCCTTATAAATCCTTGTTTCAGTTGCACTTACCGCAGACAAAATATGAAGTAATTGTATCGTTTACTGTTGTGTATGCTCCTAAAACAACAACAGAAACTCCCTATTATTTTTGTCAATGTTATCTTAAATCTCTAAAAAGAATAAAAGCGTTCCATTAATTTTGCTGTTTATCGACATTATATAAACCCTAAGATTTGTTAGAGAACAAACAGCAATTACCCCAAGCATCCTATCCAGATGCCGATTATTTCATTTACTGTTTAGAAGCGGTTGATGATATAGAACGAGACGAGGTGACCCATGTACAAAAACATTTAGAAGAATTATCACTACAGTATGGCGTTGCCAGTATTCATAACACCTGCGACAGCATTGAAGGCTTAGAAAACAGCTTAAATGCGTTGGTCTTGGACGACCATAACTTTACAGACTATGAAGTGATCTACCTAATCATGAAAGGGGAGGCCAATAGTATCTGTTTAAATGACTACCTCTACACGCTCCAAGAAATCGCCGAACTCTTTGAAGGTCGATTAGCGGGTAAAATCATACATTTCTCCAATGCAAAAGTTTTGGACTTAGACCAGGAAGAAGCCCAATATTTTTTAGATATCACGGGCGCAAAAGCGGTTTCTGGATATGGCAATGCCTTTAATGGCATAACCAGCACAAATCTTGACAAGGTCTTCTTTAATTTATTTAAAGACGATGAGCATATGTTAGAGGTTGTTGAAGAGCTGCATAAACGGCATTACAATCTTTGTAAAATGCTTGATTTTAGGATGTATTATTAGAATATATTAAAGGGTCTTCTTGTATTTTTTTCTTCGGAAATATAAATGATTTGTGGCTTAGGGTTTTTTAAATTAATTTTTAATGCTGTAAAGTTTATGGTATGGTGTCTTCACTGAGCGCTGTAGAGGTTTGATTTTAGGGAAAAGCATAAGATTTATATGGCGTTCATGTATCTCCTAATGTCGATTTATCTATCGATATAAGCCCAAAGGCGTCATATATACGACTATGTAAAATAGAACTTGAAAAACGTACTGTTCCCTATGCTACTTCGAGATCAAATTCGACTATAATCTAGAATACAATTTACTTGTACATAATTGCTATCGATATAAGTTTAAAGACTTTATATCTGCAATTTTGTCAAATACCGCTAAAAAGCGCTATTACGTAAATTGTTAAGAAATGTTCTATAATGTACTTGCGTTATGTACAACATGGGCTTTGGTTAAAAGCGCATGTTATATCTACAGTTTCTTAAAAAATTTGTTCTAAAAGTTTCTTCTTCAATGTTAATGGAACACTTTTTATGCGACGACGTAGGAGGGAAGCATAATGTGTGTGGAATGGTATTGGTATTTCTAAATTCTGAATTTGTTTGTATATATTTGGGTAGTATTAAAAATTGATAAACTTAATTTGAATTATGGCAAATGAATATCCAACAAATCAAGAGAGAAAAGAATTAATCGAACAATTTCAGATAATTGAAGAATCAATAACCGATGTAATAGAAGGCAACGATGAATTGAAAAAGGAAATTGAAAGAATGAAGGAGTTAATCCATTATGTTCCTGGATCAAGCTTAAAAAAATAATTAAAACTTGTAAAACTCTATTCTCATTTATTACTAAAAAACTTTTTAAGTAAAAGTTGATGAATGGATTGACTGAAGAGAAGGTAAAAGCATAAATGACTAAAAAAGATGAAATAGAAAAAGTGCACGGTGGTGGAGGCCATGTCGTAATACTTGGAGCTGGAGCTTCATATGCTTCTTCATTAAGAAACCCTGAAAAAGGTGGTAAGACCTTGCCTTTAATGAGGAATATTATAGACGTTGTCGGATTAAATTATCTGGTGAATGAATTACCAAACGAATTAAAAATTTTAAAAGAAGATTTCGAGGCATTATATAGTAAATTGGTGAATTTGGGTGAATATAAGGAAGAGATAACAACGATTGATAAATCAGTACATGCCTATTTTAGTGAGTTGAGCTTACCAGAAGAACCAACTATTTATGATTACTTAATATTATCATTAAGACATAGAAAAGATATAATTGCAACTTTTAACTGGGATCCATTTTTGCTTCAAGCATATTATAGAAATATGGAATTTGTGCAAAGCCCAGGAATTCTTTTTTTGCATGGGTGTGTTTCTCTAGGCTTCGATAATATAAGTGGTGCCTCTGGTCCAATTGGCTATCAGGCTACCCAAGATGGTCAACCTTTTGAGCCAACAAAACTATTATATCCAGTAGACAAAAAAGATTATATTTCAGATGAATTCATTAATGGCCAATGGGAAGCAATCGCAAGAAACCTTAAACACGCAGAGCGCGTTTCAGTTTTTGGATACTCTGCACCAGTAAGTGATGTTGAAGCAATTTCTCTTTTACAAAAGGGATGGGGTTCTGCAGATGATAGAGATATGGAAGAATTTGAACTTATCGATATAAGAGAAGAACAGGCCGTAAAAAATTCATGGAATACATTTATCCATTCACACCACTACCATTATTGCACTGATTATTTTGATTCTTCATTTGCCTTGCATCCCAGAAGAACTGTAGAAAGTCATAGACATAGAACGCAACCATTAACGCCTTCTGAAGCTTTTCAAGATGGAAACCCTATACAAGATAACTTTGAAACATTGGAAGAGCTATGGGAATGGCATATACCATTAATAGAAGCTGAAAATAAGTTTGAAGAAGAACACAAGGACGATTAAGATAATTTTTGAGTTTATTTCTCCAATTCCTACTATTAAGATAGATAAACTAGTAAATAGTCTATTGTTGAAAAGTGAATGGAAAGTATTTTGCCATATAAGTTGAAATATTGAAAATGACTCAGTAAATTCGTAACAAAGAATGTGTACTGAATAAATGGAGTTAAAAGAGAAAATTAGTATTGAGGATATCAATGGCGAGTCAGTTAGAATCAGACTAGTTGAAGCTGAGAATTATAAAAAGTCTGCATTTACACATTACTTACACAACAATAAAAATGGAGTCTCAAGATTTTATAAGAAAGATGCCGTTTCTTATGTCAAGGATTTATTAGCTAATAAGAATCCTGAGGAAAGAATAACAAATAAAGTTGCAGAAAAAGCATTGCAATACTATTTATTCAATTTTAAGAATAATGTTCCATTTCCAGAACCGAAAAACCCAAAATTTAAATTTATTGATTTATTTGCAGGAATAGGTGGCTTTCGTTTAGCACTTCAAAACATTGGTGGCAAATGTGTGTTTACTAGCGAATGGGATAAATACTCCAAGCAAACCTATGAAGCTAATTTTGGTGAAATACCATTTGGAGATATTACAAAAGATATTACAAAGAGTTTTATTCCTGATAACTTTGATGTTTTGTGTGCAGGATTTCCTTGTCAAGCGTTTTCAATTGCAGGTAAACGAGGTGGTTTTGAAGATACCAGAGGCACCTTGTTTTTTGACGTTGCAGAAATAATTAAAAAAAGAAAACCTAAGGCTGTTTTTTTAGAAAATGTTAAAGGGTTAAGAAGTCATGATAAAGGAAAGACTCTAGAAACTATTCTAAATACTTTAAGAGAGGATTTGGGGTATTTTGTGCCAGAACCACAGATAATAAATGCTAGAAATTTTGGTGTCCCACAAAATAGAGAAAGAATATTTATTGTTGGTTTTAGAAACGATTTAGGCATTGAAAAATTTGAATATCCAAAAGCAATTAATAAGAAACCGATTTTAAGTGATATACTCGAAAAAGAAGAAGTTTCAGTTAAATATTACTTATCAGATAGGTATTTGAATACACTTAAAAATCATAAGGCCAGACACGCAAGTAAAGGAAATGGCTTTGGGTATGAAATTATTCCAGAACATGGTACTGCTAATGCTGTAGTTTGTGGTGGTATGGGAAGAGAAAGAAATCTATTGTACGACCATAAATTAACTAATTTCAAACCTATTACTAATATTTCTAGTGAAGTAAATCGGGAAGGTATAAGGAAAATGACTCCTAGGGAATGGGCTAGATTACAAGGTTTTCCTGATGACTTTAGACAAGTAGTTTCAGATGCTCAAGCTTATAAACAGTTTGGCAATTCAGTCGCTGTTCCAGCTATTCAAGCGATGGCAAAACAGATTCTAAAAACTCTGAAAAAATGAGAGGGAATAAGGGAGAATGGAGTGAATTATTTACTTTTTTCAAACTACTTGCTGCTGGGAAATTATTTTCTGCTGATGAAAATTTAAATCAAACAAAATCTTTTGTTAAAATTATTTCTATAGACAGAGGAGATGCTGGAAAAGTATTAAACTTCAAATTGTGTCCTGGCTCTTCAATTAATATTATTGATGAAACTTCTAATAAGGTTGTCTTGTCATTTTCTCAATCCATAGCAAAAGATATAGCTAATAAATTAGTTACTGAAATAATCAGTAAAACTGGTGTTTCTGAAGGGTTAAAAAAAACCATCCAAAAATTAAGCATAACACAAGTTGCAGAAAAGTCTAAGAGCAAAGGAGATATAAGTATTTTAATTTATGACCCAGAACATGGAATTAGCTCGCAACAGAAATTTAGTATAAAATCTTTCTTAGGAAGTGATCCAACTTTGTTTAATGCCAATAAAACGACAAATATAAAATATAGAATTAAAGATTCTTCAAATAACCCAATCACTCAAGCACATTTAAATGAAGTAAATACTATTAAAACTGGTCATAAGTATATAAAACGTATTGCGAAGATTACTGCATTAGGATATGATATCGATTTTGATACTTATGAGGATGATACTTTTAAGCTAAACCTGCAAGTAATAGATAGCGATTTACCTGAAATTATGGCACATATAGTTTTGGATAAGTATGTAAGCAAAATAACTAGGATAACAGATGTAATAGATAAAATTAAGCTCGATAACCCAATGAATTATGATCTTTCTCAAGGGCATAAATTCTATGAATATCGAATAGTAAATTTTCTAGTTGAAGCAGCACTTGGCATGACATCAAAGGCAGTTTGGTCTGGGAAATATGATGTAGTAGGAGGTATAATCATTGTTAAGCCAGATGCTGAAATACTTTGTTACCATCTAATTGATTTTAATAAGTTTAAACACTATTTGAAAAATGCTTCACGACTTGATAATCCTTCGGGCACAAAAATGGGTTATGGCTCTGTTTATATGGATGGAAATGAGTCTTTTATCAAATTAAATTTTCAAATTAAGGCATAATGGAAGATCAAAATAAAGAACCTAAGAAGGAAGAAGTTTTAGAAATGAAATTTGACCCGAATACAATTGAACACCTTGGTGTGAAAATGTATTCAACATTACCACCAATTATTGCTGAAATTGTGTCAAACTCATATGATGCAGAAGCAAAAAAAGTAGATATAATATTAAGTGATAATAAGAAAAATAAATCTATCACTATAACAGATAATGGTCATGGAATGACTTTTTCTGAAATAAATTCTAATTTTCTAAGAATTGGACGAAATAGAAGGGTAGATAATAATTCTCAAGAAAGTAAAAACAAACTCCGGTTTGTTATAGGTAAAAAGGGTATAGGCAAACTTTCATTTTTTGGTATATCAGATCGTATAGAAGTTCTAACCGTCTCTGAAGAACTTGAAAATAAATTTATTCTTGATTGGAATAAAATTAAGAATTTAGGAAATGATGAAGAACATTATAAACCAGAAATAGTTCATCAAGATTCCAAAGTAAGTAAACCTAATGGTACCTCAATTACTCTTTATAATATAGAAAGAAAAACAAATTTCGATCCAGATAGTATAGCTTATTCTCTAGCTAAATCTTTTCAAGTTTTTGATGAAGAAGAATTCGACGTTACTATTTTTCACAATTCTTTAGACAACAAAACTGTGATTGAGAATAAATTAATTTATAAAAACATTAATGAATTAAAAAGTTGGGAATTCCCAATTCATAAAGATAGAAGCCCAAAGACTTATTACTGTGAAGATGTTATAACTGGTAAGATAATCCTATCTAAGGAAACTGTACCTCATAATATGAAGGGAGTATCCTTATTTTCCAGGAATAAATTGGTAAACGAGTATGAATTTTATGACTTAAGTGCTACTAGCCATGGTTATTCATATTTAACGGGCTGGTTAAATGTTGACTATATTGATCTTTTTGAAAAAGATGTTATTTCTACTAATAGACGATCTTTGAACTGGGAGACTGATGAAACCAAAGAACTTCGTAGTTATTTGGCTTCTGTGATTTCTTCTATATACAATGAATCAAAAAAAATTAAAGAACAATTCAAAATTAAAGATTTTGAAGACGAAACCGGTGAACCAATAGATTCATGGGTTGAAGCTTTGCCAAGTCATGAGAAATCATTGGCAAAGAAAATGGTAACTTCAATAATTAATTCAGAAGGTATTGATAAATCCAAATCAACGGAACTTGTGAAATTTGTAAAAGATTCATTTCAATTTGAAGCTTTTAAAGAATTAGCTAGTGATATAGACTCTAGTGATGTTAAGGATGTACATAAAGTTCTTGGACTTCTAAAGGAGTGGAAACATATTGAGGCTAGAGAAATGTATAAAATTGCTCAGGTTCGTTTAGAGGCAATAAAGAAATTCAAGGAGCATATTGATGATGATGCAAAAGAAGTGCCTACTATGCATAACTTTTTAAAGGAATTCCCATGGATTCTTGATCCTCGCATGATGGAGTTTAAAGATGAAATCACATATTCGCAATTATTGAAAGAAAAATTTGGTGAAGTCAAATTGGATGAGGATGATCGAAGAATTGATTTTTTGTGTTTAAAATTTGGACAAGGTCATTTTATCGTAGAATTAAAAAGGCCTGGTAAAATTATTAGTGCCGCAGATTTAGATCAAGGAATGTCGTATGTTTCGTTTTTAGAAGCGCATATAAATAATGAATTTGGAAATAAGGTATTTTGTTATATTATTGGTAAAAAGCTCTCAAGTGATCCATTAGCAATTAAAAAGGCTAATTCATATAAGCAATCTAATGACGTATATTTTAAATCTTATGCAGACTTACTACAAGATGCTCTTTCTTATCATAAGGAATTTATTGATAAGTATGAAGAATTTTCATGATGCCTCTTTATTTGCTTATTGGACTAAAAATAAAACTACGTGGATTTTAATTTAAAAGGAGGAGTACTTATTATTGGATCCTTATTATGGCAAAAGACAATGAAACCTTAAAAAAAACGTCGATTAGAAGGTTAAATATAACAAGTGCATAGAATTTTATTTTTCTTAAAATTTAAGATCTTATGGCAAGTCACGAGAATCGCGTAGAAAAAAATATGTAGCACAAATATCCAAATACCGCAAAATTTTAATGAATACTAAAACGTAGCTTTTATGTGCGGCTGGCAAGCGGCTGGAAATTATTCGCGGATTCTTTTATTGTTTTAATAAAGAGCTCATGAATGCTTTGCCTTTGAGTACAAAATAAATTGCAGTAAGCAATTTGATTTGTAAAAGCAATAAGCGTTGGTAGCGGATATTTTACATAACGTCAAATTATAGTACAAATGCAAACAACTCTGCGAAGCAAACCGCTTAATAGTTTAATTGCCCCAAGTTCTTAATAGTCTTTAGCAGACTAATGTTTCTAGGGTATTTTACATAGTATAGAATTATAGCTTACGAATATTAACTATTAGCTTTACGTAAAATAGCTGTTACATAATTGCTATCGATATGAACCTAAAGGCATCATATCTGCAACTATGTAAAATAGAACGAAAATGTTCTATTCGCTATTTTGATCAAATGAATACATTTGTCCTATAATTTATATTATGTAAAATAAAAATACAGAGCGTCTTATGATGGCATTCTATTATCGTATACATAAAAGTCATTCCTCCACCACGTGCTCATTTCTCAAGTATAAATCCAAATCATAGTTTACAATCACGCTGTGATTGCTAAGTCACTCATCGATAAAACATTACACTTCAAGTTCTAGAACGAATTTATACGTCGGTCGTCCTAGATTGTGCTATTACATCTCGTGTTGCTCGTAACTTGCCAGTATCAAATCTATTAAACCTATATATTATGGACGAGAATTTAGCCTTATTCAACCAAATCAATAGTTTATCGTATTGGTTATCTAAAGAAAGTAATTACAAAAGTTCAATCGCTTTTGATGCGAATGATGACAGTTACTTTATTTCTATCAAAAATGGTACTGAATCCTTTTATAAGCATCATGTTGAAAATTTCAGCAGAAAAGACAGCCGATTGCTAAAGTTTGAACTCACCTCAATCGCCAGTCACCTGTTACAAATCAAGAAATCGGTACGCGAAGATCAACTTATGACAGCTTAATATTTAGAAATTTAAAGCTTATACGTGGCGCTTCAATATAGCAAGAAACGAACGACCACAAACTTCATAACATTTATGGTATTATAGTTAAACATGGTCTACATGCTACTCTAATATCATAAATGTTTTTTTTCGTCGGCCAGAACTCATCATAATAAATTTGTCATTATTATAAGTACCATAAAACGGTAGGTAAAACTCGTTCCCACTATTGTCTTGTATTTTGTTGTATGACACCTCGCCATTCACCGAATATTCAAAATCATATAAAGACGACGACTCAAACCAACCTTTAGAAACTTTCGTTCGTCCATCACTTTTCTCAGTTAAGTTTTTACCCGAATTTAATATAATATGAAGCTGGTCATTTTTTAAAAACGCATTGTAAGACGGTACGTTTGCGCGTTTAAAAACACTCCTTCCCCACTCTAAATCACCATTAGGTCTAAATTTTAAAATCAGGATATCGTCATAATGAAATACGGTTTGCCAATAGCCTCCCATAGTGCCGTTCTGGACATAATTTTGCGTGATATAAAACTCCTCTGCAATTAAATACGTCCCACCTTGATCGTCTGTCAGGACATAATCTATATCAAAATTTCTAAGTTCTTTCTTTTTCTTGTTTTTGCGATCTGCGGTTCTATAACCATATAAATCGCTGTAGACTTGTTTAGGTAGTGCTTGTGCTTTTTTAGTAACCACACTCATGGTATTGGTGTTTATAACAAAATCGCAGCCACCTTTAATTCGGTCTACATTTAATTCAGAATAAAAACCACGCAAGTGCAAGACATCATTAGTTTTAGAAAAGCTCAAGGATTGGATATGCTCATCTTCTAAGTCGATAATTAATTCTGTATTCTTATCTTTTGAGACTTTGTTCAACACGAATTCATAGGCAGCGTCTCCGTTAAGTTTTTTGTTCGACTTGCCATGATTATTTAAATAGAGTTTGCCTAACGAAAACACGTTCATGCTGTCATCAATATAAAGATCATTGTGTTTAAAGGCACGTTTCTCATCTTCTTGATAGGTTGTCTTGTACAGTAAGGCTTCGGTTTTTGCATCAAACACACGAATGGTATAGGCATTTTTATTTTTTGTAATATTATCGGTGGCAATCGCAAAGTAGTTGCCATTTGGTGATAAGGCAAAGCTGGTATTATGGTTTTTGCGCGATCCAAACAAACGCTGTTTTTTCTCAACAGTAGTCTCAAAAATGACGGTTTTCTTGTGGGATTTAGCGCTCAAATCAAGCGTGTGACAATAAACGACGCGCTCGTCATTTTTAGGGGCATACACGGTAAAAAATTTAAGTTGATTGTCGTAAAACAAATCTCCAACATGCGTTTCTTTTTTACTGCTTTCAACGACTTTACTAAATGTTTTATTGAGGTTAGCATCAAACATATCGAACAGAAAATCTTTTTTACTGTTTCTAACAATGGCTGTTTCCGAAGCGTCTGAGGTATAGATGGCAATAACATCTTCCGATTTTTTTTTATCCTTGTATTCTTCGCTTTCACTCACCTTTAGGGTTGTTGTCGATTGCGCAAGGGATAGTGTTGATACAATAAGCGAACAAAGTAGCAATAGGTTTTTCATGAGATAGCAGTGACTAATAAATATTAAGGTCTAAAATAAGGATTTATTTTTTTAAATAGAATTTTTTCTCAAACGTTAGCTTTCAAAAAGACTAATCTCACCAGTCGCATAGACCAAGTAGTTCTTACCTCGTGATCTGCTCAGCAATTGAATTGGTGATATCATCAAAAATCACGTATGACTCAAGTAAGAAATATAAAGCAAAAAAAAGTCTGATACTTGCGTACCAAACTTTCATAACTAAGGTTAAGCGTATTATTAGATAACTCTTACGTTTATTGCGTTTAATCCTTTTTTGCCTTCTGTCAATTCAAATTCGACCTCGTCGCCTTCGCGAATCTCGTCAATCAATCCTGAAATGTGCACAAAATGCTCTTGGTTTGAACCTTCCTCTGTGATAAAACCAAAACCTTTGGTATCGTTGAAGAATTTTACTGTTCCTTTACTCATAATATATATAATTTTTAATATTACTTTACACATTTCAAAGATGATGCCAAAAATGAAATCGCTCGATTTCTTTTAAAGTTGTTCTATAAATCGGTTATTCCTTTTATATTGAAAGCTCAACCCGCTTCATGAACCCAAAACCAGAGTACATCTATGTTGCTTTTGATGTGTTTCCGTCTCAAAAAGGAGCGGCCACTCATATAGACCATTGCCTCAAAGCCTTACAGCGTACCTTCAAAACAGGGCTACTTATTTGTTTGGGAAATGATCCCATGCCCACGTTTCAGTACGATGAAGCGAGACATCTGTATGTATACCGCTGGAAAGAAAAGGTCATTAACCTTCTAGAACGGACTCAAAAATTCCAAAATGCGGTGTCAAATCTACTTCGCCTTCCGCTTTGCGAAACCGTAAAACTGGTCCATTTTAGAGATATTTGGGGCGGCTTGCCAGTATTGCAACACATCGCCAGCTATAAAACCGTATTTGAGGTCAATGCCTTTTCACATATCGAATTACCAAATCGCTATCCCACCATAAGCAGGTCTGTTTTAAATACCATTCAAGCAATGGAGCAATTTTGCCTTGATCAATGTGATGCGATTATGACACCTTCGGAAATAACCCAAAACCACCTCAGTCATCAGTTTAAAACCAATCGTGAAAAAATTCTGGTCATCCCAAACGGCGTAACGATTTATGAAGCCCTTCCGTTAGAAAAAAACGACATCTCCTCCTCTCCATTCATCCTTTACTTTGGAGCCTTACAAAAATGGCAAGGCATAAAGACACTGTTTAAAGCATTTAAAGAGCTTACCGATTTAGATGTAAGACTGCGTATTTGCACATCGGTTCCCAAAAAACGAACAACAATCCAAAAAGAGCTCGCTACAAGCATTGGTATTGCCCATCGTATCGATTGGTATTATGAACTTGACAAATCGCACCTAGCCGCACATATTCAACAGGCTACGTTGACGGTCGCACCGCTTTCGGCCTGTGATCGCAATATTGTACAAGGCTGCAATCCGTTAAAGATTTTAGAATCCATGGCATACGGCATTCCCGTTGTGGCAAGTGATATTCCCGTGGTTAGAGCGCTCATTGATAAAGACACTGGTTTTCTGGTGGCTCCAGATCGTCCCGAAACATTAGGCAGAACGATAAGAGCGCTATTGGAGTCTCCCGATAAAATTTCCGAAGTAGGACAAAACGCCAAGCAAAAGATTAAAAATAAGTACCTTTGGGAAGATCAAGAAGCTAAGATGATCAGTCTATACCAAAATCTGCTTTCTTATGTTTGAAAAAGAACTTCTTATTGACGGCAAGCTATTTTCCGAAAGTCAAAAAATTAGTGCGAAACGCCCAACAGAATACTGGCTTGCATTTATAAAACGCTATATCTTTTTACATAAAAAAAAGTCAAAATTTAGTTACTTGCACCTACTTCTGTTTGTACCAATTATAATTCCAATTGGTTTGTATGCTACTAATGCTGTAAGTCACGATGCGTTTATTGGATTTATGATTTTAGGCATTATTGTCTCTATCATCGCGAGTATCATTGCTTTTATAAAGCTTAGAACCGCCTTTGTGCCTATCAATGCCTTTCATGACTTGGCCAAGTTTATCATATCTATAAAAAACGATATCTATAAAAAACGATTTGAGATGCGCTTAAATTCAGGAAATATTATCAACGACGCCTATCGATTAGATCCCGAGACTTTAGGGATCACCATTAGAAAAGGGTCTACCCATAAGCCTTATGAAGTCGAGCGTTTTAAAGTGAATTTTATTTTAAAAGACGGCTCTGTTTGTACGTTAGCATTACATCAAATTACATTGAGCGTGTCCACTAGAAAACGCCGTAGCAGTGGTAAAATTAAAACCAAGACTAAACACAAACACAAGTTTTTTCATCTCCTGACTTTAAAACTGAAAGATACAGATTATGCGATTACCAATGCCAAACCAGAACTCATGGCCAATGATCGCTTCAATATTCAACTCCATACTGAAAACGGATTTCATTATATAAAAGTGAAGGCAAAAATGAAAATGAATCATGTGCCAAATAAACTTAAAGACGGGACGACACATAAAACGTCTTTATATACCGAGATGATTACCTATCTTAATGAACATCATATTTTGACGTCAACCAAACCAAAATTAATCTCCTAAATATAGAACTATGCAGTGTCAACAAAAATCGGGAGTATTTCTAAATTTAGACTGTGAGCGTGATGCCGCTTATACCTGTTCAAATTGTAAAAAGGAGATTTGCAAACGACACCACAAACAATGGGAAAGCTTGTTATTTTGTGAAGACTGCTACTGGGAGCATTATTTACTGGCTTCGGAAAAAAAACCAACCCGACGTCGAGATGATCTCGACGATGATATGATCATTACCTCCACAAGTATACCATCTTCCCAAAATTCTAAACATGCATCATCACCAGAAGGATTTGAAGACGGCTTTGGAGGAGGTGAATTTAGTGGTGGTGGCGCAGGCGCTTCCTGGACCGAAGGTGATATGGATAGCCTCACCCAATCTGATGGTCAAAGCGGCTTATTCGCAGATGGTGATGACACTTTTTTCTACAGCTAAACCTGCACCATGACAATCACTTGGTTTACCGAAAATTACCCGCCACACAAAGGAGGCATGTCCCGCAGTTGCGATCGTATCGTCGCTAATTTGAGACAACATCACCGCGTTGATGTTTTTCACTTTACCAATAAACGTCCAGCATTTACCCAAGAAGCCCATGACAATGGCACGTATGTTTCTATGCCTATTTTTGAGGACACCTCGCATACCTTAAATGTATTGTGGGCTTTTATCAAAGACCATGAGCTTATCAAATCAAGTGCCGTTTTTACAGCGTTTGGGAGTCATCTCTGTTTAAAAGGCATCACTCTTATGGGCAATTGGTTGCAAAAACCGGTAATGATCTGCTTTAGGGGAAATGATTTTGACACAGCTATTTTTTCAAACAAGAAACAAGATGTATTGTATGCTACTGAAAATGCCAGCGCTATTGCTTGTGTCACTTCTGAAAAGGTTGCGCGTATTAAAGCCATGCAGTTAAATCCTGATGTTTATTTTACACCAAATAGTATCAACTTTGAAAATTGGCAGATCTTAAAAGCTGATGTTGATTTAGCCGAAACTTTAAAGGCCTCGCTGCATCTTAAGGAATCCATAATGGTGATTGGACTCATTGGGTTTCTAAAACAGAAAAAAGGAATTGATTTTTTTATTGATGTACTTCGGAAATCGGAACTATCTAAAACCGTGCATGTCCATATCGTTGGTGATATTGAACCTCATATTGAACAGGATCTGAAAGACCACCAACTCTCCTACTCGACTACAGTCCCAACCTCAAAAACAGAGCTTATCGCCAACTATCGTATTTGTGATGCCGTGGCGGTTCCTTCAATTTACGATGGGATGCCCAATGTGATTTTTGAAGCTGCGACTTTAGACATTCCCATAATTGCTTCTAAAGCTGGCGGAATTCCCGATGTACTGACCGAAGAAAATGCCTTTTTATTTGATATGTTTTCTGAGTTATCGTTGCTGCAAAGCTTGTCTGCTTTTAAAAAAACAGCTCCTGATCAAAGACAACTTAAAGCGAAACGACTTAAAACCAGAATTAAAACCTCTTTTACAACGGCACAAGAAACTCAAAATTATTTAGCTATTTTTAATCAAATAACACAATAATAACAACCCAATATCATGACTATAAAAAACGTATTTTCATCATTATGTATCACTCTAAGTATAGGTTTACTTGTATCCTGCAACACCGCGACAAAAAACAATACCGAAGCCAGCACACAAACTGAAACGGCAAACACCAATAATGCTCAGCCCTTGACCTCTAAAATGACAAAGGCCGATAAAAAGAAATTCTACAACGCTAGCAACGAGGTCGTTTATGAAGTTAAATATAAACAAGACGGCTTCAAGTTAAGAACGGCAACATCAAATTTACTATGGAAAATTAAGCTCTACGATGATAAAGTTAAAATAAGTGATAATGAAGAAAACCTTGATCCCTACGAAATTAAAATGGTTGGAATCTATGAGGCTAAATTGGTTAGAGCAGATAAAACGATTGCAAGAACAAGTTATGATCCAGAATTAAACCAGCAATTTGTCGCTGCCGAAAGCGACGCACAGCCTGACGCTTATCAAGTTGCTTATTCTCCTAGTCTATTGATCACTCGAATTACAGAAATCGCTAAAGATCAACAGGATGTTTTAATGAAGGAGCTCAAAGATAAAGGCTATTAAATGTTCATTTTTTATGTGCAAGGTGGCGGCTTAGGTCATTTAACGCGAGTTGACCGGCTGATTAAGACCTTAAAACTTCCTGAAAAAGAGATCGTCATAATGACGCCTTCCGTATTTACTGGTTATTTTCCCAACTATAAGTTCATTCTTTTAGAATGGACCTCAAGTGCTAACGATTGGTCGCAACACATTGAATCTCTAATTTTAACAACTCAGGTAACCCAGTTTTATGTGGATACTTTTCCGTTAGGCTTAAAAGGTGAATTATGCGCTGTATTTCGAAAGTTTCCGAAGTTAAAGTACGTCTATATTTCTAGAATTTTAAAATGGGAAACCTACTTAAAAGCTCATATTTCCGAAGTAAATATCCAGTTTGACGCAACCATTCTATTAGAACCTTTGTATGAGTCGCATCTCACATGGATTAACAACCAGTCTAAACTTACCAAAAAAATAGCGTTACAGCTAGATCACAGGGCTTCGGTCAAATATAGTGAAGAACCCTACGTTTTGGTGGTGCATTCTGGAGGGACAGCAGATGTTGTGAAATTGTGTGAACGAGCGGTTCAAGATTATAAAAATGAGGAACACATTATAATTGTCGTATTTACACAAGTGGAACTAAGTGTCGACAATGCAAATGTCGTTGTTCATAGATCGAAATTTCCAGTCTCACAATATTACGAGCACGCTCTAAAAATCTATACAGCCGGCGGTTTTAACAGTGTATTTGAACTAAACGAGTTTAGAGAAAAACATATCATTATGGCGTTTGATAAATTGTATGACGATCAGGAATTTAGAATAAAGAATCTAGATTGACTTATTAGACACATTGTACCATTAAGCTACATTTCTAGTTTAAAATAATTTATCTTTACTAAAACTATTATATATGCCAAGTGCCATCACTATACTTACATTGTTCTCCTCCTTATCTTTCATTTTTTACGGTTTGAGTTGTCTTACATCCAAACGTATGGCCATAGAGTTTGGTAGGTTTGGGTTAACACCCAAACAGCGCGATATCACAGGTATACTTCAACTTACAGGAGGATTAGGTCTAGGCATTGGCTATTATCTTTTTACGCCCTTGGCCGATTTTAGTGCTTTTGGTTTATCCTTGCTCATGTTTTTAGGTTTTATTGTAAGGCTTAAAATTAAAGATTCGGTAATTGCCTCTGCTCCTGCTCTGATGTATGCTTTATTAAATTTATATTTGGGTTTGCGTTTTTTTGAAATCATATAGTTATTAAAACAAAAAAGCACCCCAAAAAAGGGATGCTTCTTAAGCTTTAATTTTATGTTAGTGCTAATCGTTAACAGTAAATGAAGTTTTAACGTTTACTCGAAATTCTGAAACATCGTTATCCTTTACGACCATACTCTGCTCATTTATATAAGCCGACTTAATATTCTTGACCGTTTTTGAAGCATGTTTTACTGCTTGTTTTGCTGCATCCTCCCAACTCTTAGATGAATTTGCCATCACCTCTATTACTTTCATAATTGCCATAATTCTTGTGTTTTAATTAATAATTATTTAAAATTAAGAAATACAATGGCGTTGCATGAATTTAAGCGCTCTAGATCATAACCTATACCTAATTATTCTTGATCCATATGCTATAACTTACGCAAAAGCTATTAATTGGACATCTGCAAAATAGGCTATAACAAGACACATCAACAAAAATAGAAATGCTGGAAATGACTTATACAATGGGTCATTAATTTTAAAGTGCATCACAATAGATCCAGACAATAATAAGGCCAATCCTAATGCTGCGGGCTGCGCCAAAACAGGAAACCATATAGAAGCAATCAAGCAAAGGCCTAATCCAACTTTTAAAGCACCCACGACATAACACATCCAACCTGGCAATCCATAAACTTCAAATTCCTCCTTGATATTTTGGGCATTGCCACCACGCCATTTTGTTGGCTTATCTTTTTGGATGAGCCAGACATTCAATAGGCTAATAGCGACAATAAGTTTTAAGGCTATGATTACGTAGTACATGATAGTTTGTTTATAATATGTTACAAAAGATAAAACAAAATTACAGAATTAGCCAAACGAACGCTTCTATTTTTTTAAAATATTTTGATAACATTTTACAGTGTAACCACGATTTATAATTTAGAAACGCATTTACACATAAATTAATTACCTAATCTTCTTTTGGATTTTTTTCGATATGAGTGCTTTCAACTCTGCTTTGTAAACCAATAAATCGTTATGAAAATCATCAATTACTTTTCCGTATCTATTGACGTACAAAAACCTAAGAGATGCGACCCGAGATTTATGACCTTCATCATCCCTTAAATAGTAAATGCAGTCATTTTTGCAGACAAGATCTGTAATAAACTCGGCATACCAATCTTGGGTCTGCTCTATTTCGGCTAGATTATTAGTGATTTTAGTAAAAATGATTCGTTCTATATCATTTAGGTCTTTAAGATATAATTTATAAGCCCCATTTAAATCGACCATTTTTTGCGATGCCACACTTTCGTCTAATTTGGCATTGTCAATTAAATTAGAGATACGCTGGTCTAAGGACAATACGTAAGCTTCTAATAGTATGGTCGAAAGAGATCCACTTGCCAGAATTTTACCTTTATCGTAGGTCCGATTTAAAACTCTTCGATAGGTTTGATTTAACGAATCTAAATCTTTCTGAAAAGCGCTGATGGTATGAATATCTTCTTCCAATTGAGATAGGACTTGTTGATGGAGTTTTAGATTGGCATTTTCCAATTGCCGTTGCTGGTTCCAATTATTGATCCCTAACGCTATTAAAATTCCAATAATCACCAGCAAGATCTCGCCAGTGGCATAAACGGTATATGATTTTAAACGTTGTGCTTTGATCAATCGAAATCGTTGTTTATTAAATAGTTTCATTTAGACGCTTGTTTTGATGCCTCAAAAAAAAATTCCGAAGATCAATGAAATCTCCCAACCCTAAGACCAGCTAAATATAGTATAATCCCATAAGATGATAAACGCAATGCGTAACAAAAGGTTAAAGATTCCATATGAGACAAGAAAGCTTATGATACAGTTAGCGTCATCTTAAGGAGCACACTACATTTATACTTTATTTTGGCGATGAGCATCATGCGCTACTTTAATTTAATAAATAACATTATGACTATTAATTATGAATACAATGGCGTCTCTGCTAGTGATAGTTTAGAAGCCTATACCGAAGAGAAATTGACCACATTATTCGAGCACTATGATTTTGTAATACGTGCAGATGTATTTTTCAAAACCGAGAATACGTCAAGCGACGAAACTGGGATGATCTGTGGGATTAGATTGAGCGCTCCTGGTCCACGTTTGTTTGCCGAAGCTTCTCACGATACGTTTAAGGAATCGGTTTCTGAAACCGTAAGAGAATTGAATAAACAACTTAAAAAACGTAAAGATAAAATGAAGACGTTTTAACTATTTATCTTCAGTTTTTTAAATCGTGTAGAGTTACGAAAATCAATAAGCGTTCAACTCTTAAAGAAATCATAATATCGTTCTTTAAAAGTCCAGAATATAATTTACACCGTAGATATACACATAAACACTAAACAATATTTTTACATTATGAGAAGAATTTCAATACTAGTATTATCAGCAATTTTTTTAACAGCCTGCGTTTCCAAGAAGAAATATACGGCATTGCAACAAGATAATGGCGAACTAAAGAGCGAGCTTACAAAGACACAAGTTGAAAATGAGGAACTAGAGCAAAAATTTGCAATGATTCAGCAACGTGTAGATAGCTACAATTCTAAAATCAATGAGCTAACCGACGAGAATAACTCTAAACTGGTTTCAGTAGACGGAGTTGTTATTTCTGAAAACCAAAAGCAAGCCATGCGCGAATCTTTAAAGAGCGTGCCGCCAGCGTATATGGCTACGGCTAAAACGTTAAAAGATTCAATGAATTTAGCTTTGGAGTTTAATTTAAAAGCGTCAATGGATAACATCGAAGAAGATGAAGATATTGCGGTCAATATTGAACAAACTGTTGTGATGATCTCTATTTCTGACAAGATGCTATTTAACTCTGGTAGTTATAAGATTAGTAATAAAGCTAATGAAATTTTACAAAAAATTGCCAATGTGATCAATTCTGAAGAAAGTCTTGACGTGATGGTTGAAGGTCATACTGATAATAAGCAAATGAGAAATAATGCTGCGGTTAAAGACAATTGGGACTTAAGTGTCTTGAGAGCTACTGCGGTTGTTAAAAAATTGCAAGATGACTATAAAGTGGCACCAGAACAATTAATTGCAGCTGGTCGTAGTTCTTACATGCCATTAACAGATAATGATTCTGAAGAAAACAGATCTAAAAACAGAAGAACACGTATCGTGATCTTACCAAATATCGATAAGTTTTTTGCGATGATGGAATCTAAATAATTTTCTTGACCTATTGAAAAATATGGTTAATTAATCCGTGAAAGGTTATTGCTCTGCAGTAGCCTTTCTTTTTTGTTTTAAACTGAAATTTCAAAACTTACACAGCGGTTTCATTTTGATGCCGAAAATCGGATACTTAAATCATTAAATATGTCATAAAACGCTTGATAGAACTCACAACTTACAGTACTTTTGCAAAAAATTACAGCTTATGTTTTCACTATTGAATATCTTAAGAATCGTAGCCGTCTTAGAGGGCGTCTCCTATCTCCTACTACTCTTCATCGCTTCTCCATATAAATATTTTACTCAAGATGACGCTTATGTCAAATTACTCGGGATGCCTCATGGAATTTTATTTATAGCCTATGTAGTGTTGGTCGTTATTGTTGGAAGACAGCTAAAATGGACATCGCGTACTTTTTTGATTGCTTTGGCTGCCTCTATTATTCCGTTCGGCACATTTTACGTCGAAAAAAAATTCCTAAATCCGAAACGTAAATCATGAAACACATCCAATGCTTTTTTAGGGATTATTTCGAGTCTATTGGCATGACCGAACTATCGGCAATGTATTTTAATATGATTTGCCTGCTGCTCATCTTGGTTATCATTATTTTCATAACCGATCGTTTGGCAAGGCTTATTATCATTAATTTCTCTAGTAGAATTTCAGAGCAAACCAGCACTAATTTTGATGATCTATTAGTTGACAATCGAGCTCCAAGGCGAGTCGCACACCTAGTGCCATTAGTGTTGACCATTAAATTATTTCCTGTTGTTTTTTACGATTTTCCGCAGTTTGAAAGTTATGTCATCATGCTCCTTAAAGTCTACGGCATTATATTGTTCATTTGGATTGTGCGCAGTATTTTAAAAACCTTTGAGGCCTATTTCAAAACCTTAACACATTTAAAGGATAAACCGATTGATAGTTATATTCAAGTCGTCATGTTGTTTATGTGGATCATCGGGATTGCCTCCATTCTGGCCATATTGATTAACTTGTCGTTTTTAAAATTCTTCACCACATTAGGTGCGGCCTCGGCTGTACTGCTATTGATTTTTAAGGATACGATTCTCGGTTTTGTAGCGAGTATTCAAGTTGCCATAAACGATAGCGTTAGAATTGGCGATTGGATAACCATGGAAAAATATGGTGCCGATGGTGAAGTCATTGAAATCAATTTATCGACAGTTCAGGTCCAGAATTTTGACATGACGATTACCAATATTCCCACCTATGCGTTGATTTCAGATGCGTTTAAAAATTGGCGAGGCATGCAGTCTTCTGGTGGACGACGTATTAAGCGTTCTATTCTTCTTAAGGCCAAAAGCATCATGTACTTATCAGATGAACATATCGAAAAGCTCAAGTCTATTCAATTAATTTCAAATTACTTAGAATCACGCCAAAAAGACATCAATACCCATAACGACACAAATAATGCCGATAAATCGGTACTAATCAATGGCAGAAATCTCACCAATTTAGGTGTGTTTAGAAAATATCTACAAACGTACATTGAAAATCACTCGGCCATTAACAAGGATATGTTCATCATGGTGCGACAAATGGCACCAACACCACAAGGATTGCCATTAGAAATTTATTGTTTTAGTAGTGATAAACGTTGGGAAAATTATGAATATATCATGTCTGATATTTTTGATCATGCGTTGGCGGCAGTACCCTATTTTGACCTTGAGATTTTTGAGTTTACAAGCGGTGTTATCACCAACTAATCGTCTAAACGATCTTTGACAAATTCCACATGGGTTTTGCCGTGAGGTGCCGGTTTGCCATCCTCACCAAGATTGACCATTACGATACTATCAACGGTGAGTATGGTTTCTCTGGTCATCTTGTTTCGTACTTCGCATTTCATGGTTAGAGATGCTCTTCCAAATTTGAGAACTTCAATACCTATTTCAATAATATCGCCTTGACGTGCTGAGGCCATAAAATTGATTTCAGACATGAACTTGGTCACGATCTTAGAATTTTCGAGTTGTATAATGGTATATAGCGCAGCTTCTTCGTCAATCCAGGCTAACAATTGACCACCAAACAAGGTTTGATTGGGATTCAAATCTTCGGGTTTAACCCATTTTCTAGTATGAAATCTCATAAAGTAATTTTTTTGAAAATATGGTTTATAATGTATTAAAATTTCAGCTTAAAAAACTATACCAGTTTCTACGGAAACTTAAACGCTCAAATTACGTATCAAAATTGAAATTTCCACAGTTATACTTAAAGCATTTACAAAGAATCACATAAGGTTGTACTTCGGAAACTTTATATACCTAAAAAGTTTTACATTCAAGTGAAAGCAATATTCAGAAGAAAAATATACGCTAAAATTGAACTCAAATCCCAATATAAGCGCGTTGTGACCAATCATTAATTATTTTTCGTTATTGCCTTTTAGATAAAATTAACGATTACTTATGGGTTGCGGGAAAATTAATAATCAACTGCCTATTTCTCTCATCCCAAATTTAATTTGTTAATAACACGGTTGACAATAACAATACAGATGATCGGTATACCGCAGCATAATTTCTATTTTTATTAAAAATAAATGCCATGAACGATCGATCTACAAATTTAAAATCTATTAGACCTACTATAGATTCTGCAAGAGTCAATGATACCATGAGTGCCGACGAATGTTTTCAAAATGGAACCTTACGTCCTATCGTAAAAATGCAAAATCACTTGCTCACGTTGGTCTTTAGAAATTATATTACAAAGCGTAAAAATATGTTCTACAATTTATCTTTAGAAAAGCAACTGCTTTACATCGAGAATGCGATCAATAAGGATATGAAGTTTAGAAACTCTATCAAAGGTATGGTGATAGGTCAGTTCACTGTTGAAGAATATGAAGTATACATTTTAAATTCTTCGGCTCTTAACAAACGAATGATGAATATAGTCAAGGAACGTTTGGTGAGTAATGTTCAACTTTTTACCCAGCCCATGGCCGAAGCGATATGAGTATTTCTAAAACGCAACTTCTCGACTTTTGTAAAGCACATGTTAATAAACGAATTGCCAACTACAAAAATGAAATTGAGACGATAAAAGAATCCATAGAAAGTAATGATAAGAGTAATGATGTCGATGACGACTCGGGCAACGGAAAGTTATTTAATGATCTCGAAAAGAACGCCATACATCTTAGTGATGCCAATAAAATGCTGGATTCGCTTCAATTGATCAAACCTAATGCCGTGCACACAACTGTGGTTTTAGGAAGTGTGGTGACTACCGATAAGGGTCGGTTTTTTCTTGCAGTGAGTATTGGTAAAGTTGAAATTGAAAACGCGACGTATCTCATAATTTCGAAGTCTTCACCAATTGGAGAGCTGCTAATGTACAAAACAGTTGGCGAGCATTTTACATTTAATAACACACACTATACGATTGAGGCAATTAAATAATGGACTCTCCATTTAAATTGGTATTTAAGACGTCACTCATATAATCGAAAAATGGTCGAATAGCTCTAAAAGAGGTATTTACGTCATCTATAAACATATCACTTATAACCTCTTTATCGGTGTATGTCTTGGTAAAAAGGAATTGTTTTTTTCTGATAAGATCAATGGCAGAATGATCCTTATCGAAATTTCTTGGTGAGGTTTTCAGTTCATCGCCTTGAAATTCTCCCCAAACCGATTTTAAGGGTTTTGCATGTATAATCGCTCTAATCTCTGTATCATCTTGCTCAAACTCACGTCGAACTCTCAAAAGATCGTCTTTGCTAGGTTCCCAAAAGCCTGTTGCAATGAATGATTGATCATTGGGCTGAATATGCAGGTAATATCCACCTCTTAGCTCTGGTTTTTTTCGGTGGAAAGATGCACCAAAATGGGTCTTGTAAGGCAATTTATTTTTAGAGAACCGTACATCGCGATAGATTCTAAACACTTTGAAACTATCAACAATATCGTGTTTATTTAATTCTTCAAAAACAGTCTTGAACACAGCCTTTGCTTTAGTTTCATTTAACTTAAACTGGTTCTTGTTCTCGGCAAACCAATCCCGATTATTATTTTTTTCTAATTTTCTAAAAAAGTCTAGTAGCTCTTGGGAAAATTTTGGAGTGGTCATTTTAGTCATTGGTTTGATTTGAAAATACAAAAAAAAGTCTCGATTGGTATCGAGACTTTTTGCTTATAATGCGATGAGTATTCTAGTTGTCATCGTTGGCCTCTTCAGCGGCTTCGTCAATTTCATCTTGTAAATCTTCGGCAGCATCTTGGACATCGTCAGAAGCATCTTCTAAATCTTCTTTAGCATCTTCCATGATTTCTTCAACTTTTTCATCTGGTGTTTTTTCGTCTCTACAGCTCGTGAACATGACGCTCAAACTGAACATTGCAATACATAATAAAGTTAATTTTTTCATTTTAATAAAGTTTATATAGTTATTTAGTTGTTATTATTTTGCAGCCTAAAGGCTTATTTCTCTTGCGTATTTGGAGACTCAATGTTCAGCTTATTATCAAATTGTAAGGTTCTAATTGGGAACGGAATATTGATATCATTTGCATTGTAAGCCTTCTTAATAGCGATAATTGCTTTTGTTCTCGCTTCTAAATTATGTAGGTTCTTTGTAGCATCTACCCAAAAACGACAGATGTAGTTTATGGAGCTGTCTCCAAATTCAGTATAAAAAAATTCTACTGCAGCAGCATTTTCAATACTATCAAATGCGTTGGCAACAGCCTCCTTTGTTAATCGTTCAACCACCTCCAAATCAGATTCATATCCAACACCACAAGCCAATGAAATTCTCATGGTAGGTGTCAAAGAATAATTTTTGATAGGATTCTCTAAAATCATTTTATTAGGCAGAACTACAATGTTATTATCGGCTTGTTTCAGTATAAACGTATTCAAGTTAATATCCATGACTTCCCCAGAAAAGCCATTGGTTTCAACCCAATGTCCAATTCTAATTCTATCTCTAAACGAGAGTACAATTCCAGAGACGACATTAGATAATGTACCTTGTAAAGCTAAACCAATTGCTAAACCTACGACTCCGGCACCAGCAAGAAGAGAGGTTAGCGCTTGACTCAAATTCAAAACACCCAAAGCCACAAATAGTCCAACTAACACTGTAATAACAGAAGCAATTCTCGCCACGACTAAGCTAATGGATTTTTGTTCCACACGCCTACTCACTAATTTTTGAACTAATTTACTAACGTATCTTGCGGCAAAAAAAGCAGCTACGAAAACCAATATAGCTAATACTACATTGGGCAAACTTGTTACTATCGAATTAAACCATCCTGAAAGTTTGTCTCTCAGATTATTAAACGCTTCACTCAACTGGTCATTCATTGTTATTCAATTTTTCTTAATCCCTAATTTTTTTTCAAGATACTAAAGTACATTAGATATGACAACATCATTTTGCTCAATACGTAAAATTTTTGATGGAAATGTTTAACATTACTTAACTAGAGCCATCCTTTTCTTCTAAAGTAAAGGAGCATGAGCAGAAAAAGTAAAAACATGATACCTAATAATACAAAATACCCATTTTCTGTACTGAGTTCTGGCATATTCTGAAAATTCATCCCGTAAATACCTGCAATAAAGGTTAATGGTATGAAAATCGTTGCGATAATGGTCAAGACTTTCATGATTTCATTCATCTTATTACTGATGATGGTCATGTACATATCCATTAAACTCCAAATCATTTCACGGTATAAATCTACAGATTCATTGACTTGAATAATGTGATCATATAAATCTCTCAAGTAACTATGCGTCTTTTGTTCAATAAGACTGGATTCAATCTTTTCCATGCGATTGATCACCTCTCGCAACGGATAAATGGAACGTCTCATCTTGAGAATTTCTTGTTTTAACTTCTGAATATCCTGCGGCGTATCATCGCCAGCTTCCTTAGACTGGAAAATTAGACTTTCCAATTCTTCAACTTGATCTCCAAAAACTTCAATCACTGTAAAATAATTATCTACAATGGCATCTAATAAAGAATACATCAAGTAATCGGAACCTTGAGATCTTATGCGTCCTTTGGCTGTACTCAGCCGTTCTCTTACGTCTCCAAAAACATCACCATCGGCCTCTTGAAACGTGAGCACGTAATCTGAACCTAGAATTAAACTCATATGTTCATAATGGAGCTCGTCATCATTTTTAATAAACAACATTTTAAATACGACAAAAATATAATTTTCGAACTCCTCTATTTTTGGTCGCTGGCCCGTATTTACAATGTCTTCTAGCGTTAAAGGGTGAAGATCGTAATGCACGCCTAATGTCTCTATATCTGAAACATTATTTAATCCGTTAATATTAATCCACGTAACTTGGTTGTTACCTTTGAGGTTGAACGCATCTTCTATACGATTACTTTGTAGCCTGTGATGCTCATCTTTAGAGTAGTTTACAATCTCTGTTGCGGTAATAGTACTTAGCTTTTCACCTTTATATGCCATAGTGCCTGGCGGAAGATTGGCAGTAACATATTTTTTCTTATTCTTTTTAATTCTCATGTCAATAATAGCAATCAATCTGGATAAATGTATAAAAACTTAGAATAGCATCTATACAACATTCGAGGGCTACGTTTATTTTTTGTTAAAATGAATGGCAAAATGTAGAAAACGCTTAGCTTTGAATATAGTCAAATTCACTTGCATATTGATTATTTTTTCATTAATATGCCAAACAATTATTACAAATATACATTCATGGGAAGACCTCCAACAAGACCAATAAAATTTAGAGACGGCTTTTATATCGAAATAAGAAATAAAGGTAAAAATACAGGAATTAAATTGCACAGAGATACGAAAGAGCAAATGATGCGTACTGTAAAAGAATACGAACAAACAAAAGATGTTATTATTCTCGGCGAATCTATAAACGGAAAATGGGTGAACAAAACGCCCATACATCACGTTCCAGGTAGCTAAGCTCTTTTAATACTTACAAAACTAAATCTAAATTGATATTATCTTCGCCATGATATCAGTTTAGGTTTTTTTATTTTTAATGAGTTCATAGAATTTCACCTATATATCAATAGTGATATGATATCATGTCCTCTTAATAAAATGTCACTGCTCGAACAAATACAAAAAGGCATTAGATTCACTCTAATGCCTTTTTGTGTTACTATCAATCGTCGTTTAAAGCTGATTTGTATGATAAGATACCAGACCTTCAATTGGACGTCTTTCAAAATTACCTACTTTAAAGCCCATTTCTTCAGCAACTTCATAAATTTCATTTTTAGCAAAAAAGGCTATTGAGCCTGCAAAATGTACGGGTACTTTTTTTAATTCTTCACGATACTGAAATATCATGTTTGTTGCAAATGTGCGTATGCCCTTTTTAATAAGTGCTTTAATATATTCTGAATCTTTATTTAAAAACATAAATTCGGCAAAACTTGCGAGATAAGCATTAGGATTTGGCTGCTTGTAAAGATTGTATTTGATGTAATCTGCTTCCAAATTATGCTTATGCTCAAATGCCACTTTAATATCTTCTGGCATTTTTTTGAAGTAATAGTCTTTGATAAGCTCTTTTCCGTAGTAATTACCCGATGCATCGTCCATAAGCGTATAACCTAAAGATAAAACACGTTGGTGTAGTCGCGTGCCATCAAAATAACTACAGTTAGAACCCGTACCCATAATGCACACTACGGCAGCTTCATCTTTTTTATTGAGGGTTGCTCTTACTGCTGCCATGGTATCCTCTTGAACATCAATTTCAGCATTGATAAAGATATTTTCTAAAACAAGCTTAAGTGCTAATCTCGGATTTTGAGTCCCACAACCTGCACCATAAAAGAATACGTGGGTGACCTGATGGTTTATGGCCATAAGCTCATCACTCTTTCTAATGATTTTTTTTAATTTCTTCTCCTTTAAAATCGCCGGATTGAGTCCGCTCGTACGAATTTTTTCATGGAGCTGTGCCCCATTATTATCGACGACAATCCAATCGCATTTTGTGGAGCCACCATCAGTTATTAAAATCATAAGGTATAGATAAAAGAAATCCGCAGTTGAATGAACAACCACGGATTTTTGATGAATATATTTTTATAAAGAGTTAACCTTTTGAGCTAAATCTACCAATTTATTTGAGTAACCAAATTCATTGTCATACCAAGATACGACCTTAAAGAATTTTGAATTTAATTCAATCGCTGCTTCAGCATCAAAAATACTGGTACGCGCATCACTAACGAAATCTTGAGATACTACTAAATCTTCTGTATATCCTAAAACACCTTTCATTGATCCTTCAGAGGCTTTTTTGAAAGCTGCCTTAATCTCTTCTAATGAGGTTTCTTTTTTAGTTCGGAATGTTAAATCAACAACCGATACATCTGCAGTAGGAACTCTAAACGCCATACCTGTAAGTTTTCCATCAACTTTAGGAAATACTTTACCTACAGCTTTGGCTGCTCCTGTTGATGCAGGAATAATATTTAATAACGCACTTCTTCCGCCTCTGTAATCTTTTTTAGATGGACCATCAACTGTTAATTGCGTAGCCGTTGTAGCATGAATTGTAGTCATTAATCCTTCTTCTAACCCAAAGTTATCTTCAATGACCTTAGCTAAAGGCGCTAAACAATTTGTCGTACAAGAAGCATTAGATACGATATTATGATCGCTTGTTAAATCGGCATCATTCACACCCATAACAAACATTGGTGCATCTTTACTTGGTGCAGAGATCACCACTTTTTTAGCTCCTGCTTGGATATGATAGTCTGCTGTATCCAATGTTGTGAAAATACCAGTACATTCTGCTACTACATCTGTTCCTACTTCATCCCATTTAAGGTTCTTGGGATCTCTTTCAGCCGTAACTCTAACCGTTTTTCCGTCAACAACTAAGTGACCATCTTTCACTTCAACAGTGCCGTCAAAATTTCCATGAACTGAGTCATACTTCAGTAAATAAGCTAAATGCTCAACATCCAATAGATCGTTAATTGCGACAACATCCACATCATCTCGGTTGACTGTTGCTCTAAATACGATTCTTCCAATTCTACCAAAACCGTTAATTCCTAATTTTAAATTTGACATGTTATCTGTGATTATATTAATTTGTATTAAACTTAATTTATGTTTGAATTATTACGTCGACATAATATCTGACACTCGCAATAATTCCATATTTACTTTTGATTTTCCTTTAACCGCTTGATCCAGTGGCGTTAATGCCATCATGTCGTTTTTAAGACCGACCATACAATTGTTTTCTCCTGAAATAAGACTTTCTACAGCTTTCACCCCCATTCTACTGGCTAGCACACGATCAAAACACGACGGTGAACCACCTCGCTGCATATGACCTAGAACAGACACTCGAACTTCGTATTCTGTCATATTCAATTCGACATAATCCTTAAGCTCAAAGACGTTTTTGCCTATACGATCACCTTCGGCAACCACAACAATACTCGACGATTTTCCAGATTGCTTACTACGACGCAGAGAATCCAATAAACGGTCTAAACCTAGATCTTCTTCAGGTATTAAAATTTCTTCTGCTCCTGCCCCAATACCAACATTTAAGGCGATATGACCAACATCACGACCCATGACTTCAATAAAAAACAAGCGGTTATGTGAACTCGCTGTATCTCTAATTTTATCGATAGCCTCTACGACCGTATTTAACGCCGTATCATATCCTAAGGTGTGTGTTGTTCCGAAGATATCATTATCAATCGTACCAGGAATTCCCATCACTGGCATTCCATATTCTTGACTAAAAATCATGGCACCTGTAAAGCTACCATCTCCTCCAATCACTACAAACGCATCAATATTGGCCTCGACCAATTTATCGTAAGCCTTTTTTCGACCTTCTTTGGTCCTAAATTCTTTAGAACGTGCCGATTTTAAAACAGTGCCACCCTTATTGATAATGCCTTTGACACTACGTGCATCCATAGCCTTAAAATCACCTTCGATCATACCTTCGTATCCTCTATAGATACCAACACATTCAATGTCATGGAAGGCGCAGGATCTAACAACAGCACGTATAGCTGCATTCATCCCTGGAGAATCTCCTCCTGATGTAAAAACCCCTATCTTTTTAATGGTATTTGGCATGAAATCTTTATTTGTTGAGTAAAGCTAATAAAGATATACTATAATAAAAATGTATATGAGGTTTATTTAACAAGTCATCAAAAACTCAAACGTTTTCGTTGATAAAAAAAAGAAATTTCGTTAAATTAAAGCAAGATTAATTACTTTTTAAGTCTTTTTTAGACTTGATTTTAATGAATTCGGGGGTGAGTGATTCTACTTCCTCTTTCTTGATTTCCTCTAGCGTTTCTGGTTCCTTTTTATTTTTTCTAGAAAAAATAATTTGCACCAATTCCTTGAAAGTATCAAACTCAACATTATATGCTAATCCAGCACCTTGTGTGTAGCCTATTTCCTCACCGAAATTACGAATGCTATTTTCTCTATTAAAAAACGTAGCTTTAAGCGTGCCATCATCATTTAAAAGCACATCAATTTGTACATCGCCCGCAATAACGGTTTGGTTTACCCCTCCAATTGGAACACCAACTTTACCATTGATCAATACACGATCGCTAATTTTTGTACTTAGGGTTAAGCCTAAACGATCATCGGTTTGATACTCTGTGGTTTGTTCACCAATTTGATAATTGACGCCCACTTGAAGTTTATCACCATCATTGGTTAAAAAGCTATTGAAGAATGCGTTGACACGATCAGAAATCGTACCATAAGCTTGTTGGCCTAAACTTAATTCACTGGCGAAAGAACCCGTAGATAGTAAGAACAAGGCTTGGTTAGTACGACTTTCACGTGTCTCTAACCGATAATCCAACTCTGATTTTATGGTTGAATTCACATCTGGAAAATTAAATGTGAAATCGGGCTCCGGTTGTTCTAACTGTCCCGCTAGATTGACCTCTACTTCTACTTCAATACTTCTATTAATAGGGTTATCCAATAATACCGACGGATTTGCTTGTGTGGCATACACGGCTGTTAATCCAATTTGAGCTTTGAGAGGATCCCCTTCCCAACGAATAGAACCTCCAGGAACTACGGTCAGTTTTTTTTGCACTAGCCCACCGTAAGCAAAGTTGTAATTGCCTTCTACAATCTGAAAATCACCAAACATTTGAAATTTTCCGTTGGTATTGATATCAAACAATAAGTTTCCATTTCCCTTACCTTGAATGGTACTTCCTGAATTTTTATCTATTAATATCTCAATATCGGCATACGGGTTTACAAAAAGATTAAACTCTAATTCAAGTCCTTTAACTTCGGTCGTATTGATCGTTTCACCTCTAGAGCGTGCAGCTTTTTCTTCGGGTGTAATAAAGCGAATGAAAGAGTTGTCGCCATAACTCTGTAAATCACTGAGCGGAATTTTAAAGACCGTTCCTTGGGCAGTGCTGCCGTTAAATTCAATTTTCAGCGCTTCGGTTGGTCCCGAGATTTCAGCTTTACCGTCAACAAATGCTGTTCCGTAGTATAGTTCTTCCTCATCAAAATCGGTGTTCAGCACTAATAATCGATCGGTATCAATCTCTAAACCTAGTTTCCAGTCTGAAAAATTCTGATGCCCTATAAATCCGTTTAAAGTAGCTTTTGAGAAAAACTTTGAATCTGTTATTTCAACATCTTGAAATATAAATTTCTGGCTTTCTAATTTCACTTTAGAATCAAAATCAAAACTATAATCGATATTAAGATAAGGAATCGTCAGACCCGCGTTATCCAAAATTAAATCACCGCTAAATTGCGGATTTTTAAGACTCCCGCTTACTTTGGCGCTACCAGTGACCAAACCTCTTATATTAGTAATAACACCAGCACCAAAGGCGTCCAGCGGATTAAGTAAGAATTCTTCAAACTCGACGTCAACATCGATGATATTGGTGTCTACGTCAATCAGTCCTTTGGCATCCAAAGATTTTAAATTGTCATTTTTGAGGGTAAGATCAACGGCATAGTTCGTCAATGAATTATTACCAATAATATTAGCCTTGAGTTCACCCAACTCATAATCATTAGCTTTAAAATCACTTATGATAACGGTTGAACTTGGCAAATACACGCCATCTTCTTGTAGGACTGCTAGTTTACCGTTGACGCTACCTTCGAGCAGTAAGGTCTCTAATCTTGGCGTAATCTTGGTGAGATCAACATCTGTAAAATCCAATTTAAGGTCTTTATAATCCTCGCCTTTAATTTGTCCAGAAAGTTCGATACGCTCTTCAAAATGATTCATGACTAGCTCGCTGATATCAAAATTTTTAAAGTCTCGAGTAAATGCAATTTTATTTAGCTTGTTTCTGTCTTCATTGACCGTCCATTCATTCTCCTTAAAAAGAACGCTCGATTTTCTAAACCCAACAACCGATTTATTCTCTTCGTCAATAGTATAATACATGCTCAGATCAAAATTATCGGTATTGCGTTTACCACCTTGAAATTCGGTCTTTATGAATAAAGTATCCCTTTGTGTGACATTGATAAGGCTAAATTTGGATACATCGTAAAATTTAGTATTTAGCGTGTCAATTTCAATGTACGTATTAAAAATAGGATTGCTATTGTCAATTAAAATCGAAATATCATTGGCGAAGTAATCAAAGATTTTGATCTCGGGAGAATTGAACGTTAGGTTGAATCGCTTCTCGTCGGTTTCGATTCGTCCCTTTATTATGGTGTTTGGGCCTAGTTCTAAATCGTGATAAAAAACTTCGACAATCTTATTATAAATTTTAAAATTAAACTCTATGTATTGGTCGGTTTCAATATTATTTGGGATGTAATTGGTATAAATACTTCCCACTGAATTTTCGACCAGCTTGCCAATATCTGCAAATCTGAAGTCTCCACTCATTTGTCCTTGAATAATATCTGGAGAATCTATGGTTATGAAGCGACGGTCATTTTCAAACTTTGATTCTATTTTAAAATCCTTGAAGAAATATTCTTCGTTTTCATTGATATAGGTTGTGTTTTCGAAAGTCAACGTTCCATAAGCCGTATCCAATGAAGCGCCTTTCATTGATGTGGTCACATTTCCGCGGAAAACAGAAAGACTATCCTTTGTAATAAAATTCAACGCTCTCAAATTGGCATACTCAACATTGGCATTAAAATCAAACGCCTTGACGTCCTTGGATAAATCTGCTAAACCATTAAATTTAAATTTGAAATTCTCATCCCTTGATTCTAGAAAACCGTTGAAAATCTGGTTACCAAGCTTTCCAGAAATTTCCACATCCTGATAATTGTAATCATTATATTCAATATGAAAAATGTTTCCAGCAACCTTTGTACTTAGGTTGTTTATTGTAAAGCCTTTACCATTCACATCGAGGTCAAAAGAGGTTGTTTTCACTTTTGGATCATTAAGAAGCACACCCAAATCGAACTCATCAAAAATGACTTTACCAACATAACTGGCATTGTCAATATCGTCTACCCGATTCATTTTCATATCAGACACGATCAATCCAATATCGGTATTAATACGAAGGTTGGCATCAATAGTCGTTTCGGTAATGTAAGACGTACCATTTATTCTGAAATCTCCTAATTTAGAAAATACAGAAGGGATTGACTCTCCTAGAATATTAGGCAATAACGCTCTTAGATCATAATAATTTGAAGATAGATTATCAAATCTCCCATTCATAGAAAAGTCGCCTTGCTCTTTACTGAATAAGTTTTTGAATACAATATCGCCATATATACGACTTCGTCCACTAGCGTTTAACCGAAGGTTTTTGGCGCTCAAATCATTGAGCGTTCCAGAAAAATCAACATCCAACTTCGCCGTTTGATCGACACCAAATTCATTATAAAACGTATTGAGGTCGTTTAGAAATACTTCAGAATTTTTAAAACTAGCCGTGACTTGCACCTTATCTTCAAAATCCTTGAAATCTTCCCGCTTATAATCAAAACGCAAACTACCGTCAAGGTTTGATTTTTCGGTTTTAATACTTAAATTATCAAAACTCATATGGTCAAGGGTGTACTCAAAATCGGTCACCATATTCTTCACAAACGCACCTCGACTATCTCTAAAAGCTAGTGTATTGACTCGCATTTTAACATCGCTACCTGCGATGACGAAATTGGTCGCATTTATATTTAAATCATAAAATTCAAGAAGTTTTGGTGTTGTTCTGTTTTCATCAATCAACCTAAAGGTACCGTCATATACAGAAACATCACTTGATGATAATAAAAATTTCGATTTGTCAGATCTTGGGTTATCTGCACTAAACTTAGCGATAAACACATCTAAATTCGTGCTCAATTCCCCTTCATACATTTTTACGTTGAAGATGACGTCCATAAAATCAATATCCCCAAAATTTAAGGTGCCGTCAATGACATTTCGATAATTGAGTATGGAGGTGTTTAACTCTCTAGCAGCAATGAGGGTATCCTTTTTATAATCTTCAATGTAAATTTCCTTGAGCTCTACATCGCCGTTAAATTGAAGTCCGATCTTGCCAATATTGATGTTAGTCCCGTAATCATCATTAATACGCTTGGTAACGTATTTTCCTAAACTTGTTTGTACGGCAGGAATAGATAAGATGAGCACCAAAATGATGAATAGTAGCAGAATAACGGCTATTATCTTTGATACTATTTTCAGGAATTTTTTGATACGAGATGAAAGTTATAACTTTGGTTTCAAAATTAACAATTATTGTGCCTAATTAATGGTAATGAACCCACAAAATATATATATTCTTGCGATAGAGTCTTCTTGCGATGATACGGCTGCCTCAGTGATGTGCAACGGTAAAATACTAAGCAATATTATAGCCAGTCAAAAAATTCATGAAGAGTTTGGTGGTGTTGTTCCAGAATTGGCCTCAAGAGCACATCAACAAAACATTGTTCCCGTCGTTGATATGGCTCTTAAAAAAGCTCATATCGAAAAATCACAACTTACAGCGATCGCCTTTACAAAAGGTCCAGGTTTAATGGGATCATTACTTGTGGGAACCTCATTTGCAAAGTCTTTGGCTTATGGGTTGGGCATACCGCTTATTGACGTTAACCATATGCAAGCGCACATTTTGGCTCATTTTATTGAAGAAGATGACTTCGAAAAACCTCCATTCCCTTTTTTGGCGATGACGATTTCTGGCGGTCATACCCAAATTGTAAAAGTCAAGTCTTATTTTGATATGGAAGTCATTGGCGAAACTATCGATGATGCTGTAGGTGAGGCTTTTGATAAAAGTGGGAAAATATTAGGACTTGGTTATCCTGCTGGACCAGAAATTGACCAAAGGGCAGCACTTGGCAATCCTAAGGCATTTCAGTTTACCAAACCGAAAGTCGCAGGATTGAACTTTAGTTTTAGCGGCTTGAAAACCGCAATTCTATACTTTATTCAGAAGCAAGTTAAAGAGAACCCTAAATTTATAGAAGCGCACTTAAATGATATTTGTGCGTCTATTCAATATACGATTGTTGGGATTTTGATGGATAAGCTAAAATTAGCAGTCAAAGAAACAGGGATTACCCATATTGCCATTGGTGGCGGTGTTTCGGCCAATTCAGGGATTCGTGACGCCTTAAAATCTGGTGAGCAGAAATTTGGGTGGACCACCTACGTCCCTAAATTTGAATACACGACCGATAACGCTGCGATGATTGCCATCGTGGGCCATTTAAAATACTTAGAAGGTGATTATGCACAGCAAAATGTGATGGCTTCACCGAGGCTTAAGATTTAGTCACTGTCTACAGTTTTCAGTTTACAGTAGGGGTTTACAAACTGTAAGTCTCATGCGCTGTCTGTTGCCAATTCCGTTCACTCAAACTCAACCGAATTCAATATCAAACCAGAAGCAGGTGCAATAAATTCCATTTTTTCGGTGCTCTCAGGTTTTAAAGAGTTTTCAATGTATGCTAAATCGACATCGCCTCTGCCCAAATTTACGAGCGTTCCCATTATGAGCCTAATTTGATTGCGCCCAAAGCCTTTCCCTTTTACAATTAGCGTAAAGGTGCTTTCAGGAAAGAAACTTGCGGTATATAGGGTGTTCTGCACGAGTTGACAACGTTCAATGGTTCGGGTGTAAATGCCTTTATCGGTCGCTCGAAAACAATAAGGCTTAAAATTATGTGTGCCTTCAAAGAGTTTTGCCCCTTTCTGCATAATGTGGATATTTAAATCATCAAGAAACGTGGTCATTATGGAGGCACAAAACGGATGGCATTTTTTTCCGTAGGTAAAAAGATACACGTATTCCTTAATTTTTGAATGTTGAATAATATTAAAGTCAGCATCTACTTCTTTAATCGCTAATGCTCTTACATCTTGAGGGAGGTTGTGATTAAACAGTTCTAAAAACGCATTTTCATCTTCAATTTTTTTATAGATAAATAGCTCAAATGCACTTTCATTGGCAGATACCATCGCATCGGTTCGTCCAGAGCCAAGGGTTTTAAATGTAGCCCCTTCGAGGATAAAATTTAAGGTTCTATCGATCATCAAATGAATGGTTTTTAATTTAGGCTGCTTTTGCCAACCATGAAATCGATAACCGAGATATTGAATTTTTATGAGGTAATAATAGCGCTTATTGAACATCAAAGCAAGAACGCTATTTTGTAAGTTTTTACAAAATTTTTGCATGCTTTGTTAGTGATATATCATTTGGCAAATCTTATTTTTAAACCATAAATAAAAAACAAGCCTATCAAATATCCTTTCGATTCTTCTTTAAAACATCATATATGCATTGCCTTAGGTTTAGCCTTATGGATCTTTTTGTTTCTATACTTCACAGAACCTATGGATGTTAGCGAGTTTAGCGATGCCGAAAAATTAATTTACCTGCCACTCTATGGATTGATTACAGGGAGTTGCTATTTATTTTTTATGCCCTTACAGCAGATGCTTCTCAAAAAAAGCGGTGATCATTGGAAATTAAAGCATGAGCTTGTCTTCCTATTATGTTTTGTGCTCTTATCCATGACGGTCGCAAGATTATTTTATCTGTTTGTGATTGTCCCCTATGAACCTAATCCCTATAGTTTAGGCTATCATATTACCAGTATATTTCTGCCAGCATTGTCTGTGATTTTGCCAATTTTAATCGTTGGTCGTTTTGCCTTCGGAAAATACAAAGACAAGACACTTGAGGAACAAAAAATTGAAATTCAGGGTGAAGGGAATTACGAAAGTCTTCGATTGCTGCTGAAAGATTTGATCTGCATCCAATCATCAGATAATTACGTGGAGGTATTTTATCTCGACGGAACAACGCTTAAAAAAAGTTTAATAAGAAACACATTGTCTAAAGTTTCCGAAGCATTCCCAGAACTCCTAAGAACCCATCGCAGCTTCATGGTCAACCCTTATCATTTTCAATCTTGGAAAACCGAAAAAGGAAAGCACCTATTACAGCTCTCGCAATCGATCAAAATCCCTATCTCAAAGACGTATTTAAGCGATGTTAAAGCGCGCATTGATCTATGAAGCCGATTATATTTTACAGATTCTTCAAACTCTTCAAGCTTCATCTCGACATTCTTCGTGATTTCATCAAATAACTCTTATCATTTCACCACAGAATAAAGGTCTTTCGCCCCAATCCCTTGTTATCATTGATAATTAAGAAACCATTAAAATATATTTGCTTCAGAAAGTTTAATCAAATAACACACTTAATTATGACACTATTAGAAGCAAACAAACGTAAATTCAACTTCAAGAATGCATGCACTCTTGGTCTTGCAGTTCTATTTTCATTCAATGTCGCTTTTTCACAAACCCAAACCTGCGATTGCAAAGCAGATCTAGATTTTGTTGTAGAAAAAATCAAAAAAATGCCATCCTACAAAAAGCAAATTAAAGGGGATTTGAAAGTAAAATTTGAAACGACGTACCAAGAGTTTTCCTCTAAAATGAAAACACCTGTTACCATTGAACAATGCTATAAAATGCTGCTGGAGCAAATGGCATTTGTCAATGATGGTCACGCCTCAATAAGTATAAATGACGTTTTCTTGTCAGAAACCATTTTAAAGGATGAAGCTAAATTGACAGATTTTAAAACAAACAAACTATTTACAGACCATCCAAAAACAGATCGAGACCTCGAAGCCTTAACAGAAGCACTGTCAACTAAACCAGCCAATGATCTTGAAGGTGTTTACAATTATATTGATCAGCAAAAAATTGGGATTTATTATGCCGAAAACAACATAGATCTTATTGGTGTCGTTTTAGAAAGCGATCTAGCCCAATGGGCACCTGGTGAAATTAGATTTTATGCGACTCATACTGTCGATAACAAATATGATGTGTATTTCTACGATCGTGATTCAAGGACTCCTGGATTGGTCAAGAGTCTCACCTTTGAAAACGGACGTATTTGGAGTTATAAAAAGCTAGGGAATGAGTTTAACAACGAGTTTAGGGATAAGAAATTGCCCGAATTGGACTTCAAGCAAATTAATGATAATACGCAATATTTGTACTTCGGAAATTTTAGTAATAGCAAAAAAGCCGCTCATGAAGCTTTCTTTGATGATGTGAAAAATAAGATTTCAGCAGAAAACATTATTGTTGATTTAAGAAGTAATACTGGTGGAAATAAAAAATTCTCAGATCCCTTTCTTAAACTATTAAAGAACAAGAATATTTATATATTAACCAATTGTTTTACAGGAAGTAACGGCGAACAATTTACACTTAAACTTAAAGCATTAAAGAACGCAACACATTTAGGTCAACGTACATTTGGGATCATTGCTTATGGCCTAAATTACGGTAGAAGTTATGATGCACCATCAGGTCATTTTAGAATTACACCAACAGATATGAACTTTCACGAATTTATTGCATACGAAGGAAAAGGGGTTGCTCCAGAAATTAAACTCGATTTTGATAAGGATTGGATTGAGCAGACTTTAGAGATCATTGCGAAAGATTCAAAATAAAAAAGCTAAAAAGTTAAGTGTTTCTAATGCGCGATTAAACTTTCTATACATACATTAGAGTAAAGCCATCTTAAGTAAGGAGATGGCTTTTTTGACTTATTTTTCACGATTTTTAAGTACTTCTACTACATCATTAAGCTTAAATCCTTTAGCCTGAAGCAAAATCATGTAGTGAAAAAGTAAGTCGGCGCTTTCATCTAAAAACAAAGTATCATCACTATCTTTTGCTTCAATAACGACTTCAACAGCCTCCTCGCCTACTTTTTGGGCAATTTTATTAATGCCCTTTGCGAATAATGACGCAACATAGGAAGTATCTTTAGAAGCATTGTTTTTTCTATTCTCGATAACCGACTCTAAGTTAGACAGAAAACCGAATGATTGCGTGTTATCCTCATTCCAACAAGTGTCAGATCCTTTGTGACACACTGGCCCGTGCGGATTTACCTTAATTAAAAGTGTATCGTTGTCACAATCTAATTTGATATCGATGAGATGCAAAACATTGCCACTTTCTTCACCTTTAGTCCACAATCGTTGCTTCGTCCTACTAAAAAAAGTGACCTGTTTGGTATCAATGGTTACTTTTAGTGCCTCTTCGTTCATGTATCCCAACATCAACACTTTATCGGTTTCAGCATCTTGAATTATGGCTGGTACTAGTCCGTTATTTTTTTTGTAATCTATTTCCATACTCATTTCCTGCGAAATCAGGAATCTCTTTAATTAATGTTTTATAGAATTGTGTTTACAGTCTTACTGCAATATCTTGATCCCTAAGTTCCCGTTTTAAATTTAAAATTTCAATCTCTCCAAAATGAAATACGCTTGCAGCTAAGGCAGCGTCTGCTTTTCCTGCTTTAAATGTGTCTATAAAATGCTGAATGTTCCCAGCTCCACCCGAAGCAATAATAGGAATATTGACCGTTTTAGATAGCTTAGCCAGTGCTTCATTAGCAAATCCTGATTTTGTACCATCATTATTCATCGAGGTAAACAAGATTTCTCCTGCTCCTCGTTGCTCAACGTCTTTGGCCCATTCAAACAGATTAAGGTTGGTAGGGATTGTTCCACCTGCTAAATGCACCATCCATTCTCCTTTGATTTCCTTTGCGTCGATTGCTACAACAATACATTGACTCCCAAACTTCTTAGATAATTCATTAACAAGCTCTGGACGTTTTATAGCACTAGAATTAATTGACACTTTATCTGCGCCACAGTGCAACAAATCATCAACATCCTTGATTGAAGAAATTCCGCCACCTACTGTAAATGGAATATTGACCTGCTCGGCCACTCTCAAAACCATGTCATGCATTGTCTTACGTCCTTCTAGTGTTGCTGAAATGTCAAGAAACACTAATTCATCTGCTCCCAATTGAGCATACTGTTTTGCCAATTCAACAGGGTCTCCAGCGTCGCGTAAATCGACGAAATTAACACCTTTTACGGTTCTTCCGTTTTTGATGTCTAGGCATGGTATAATTCGTTTTGTTAACATATTAACTGCCCTCAAAATAGGGAATCTCTAGTTTAATTTATTATGATGCGCTGTGAAACTATATCAACTATAAGTCTCTAAATCCTTTAGTTTAATATGGCCTTCATATAAGGCTTTCCCTATGATAGCTCCTTCGCAGCCTAAATCTTCGAGCGCGTTGATGTCATCAATAGAGGTAACGCCACCAGAGGCAATGAGCTTTATATCTTTTGAGTTGCTTAAAATTCGTTTATACAAATCAAATGATGGCCCTTCAAGCATCCCGTCCTTAGCAATATCGGTACAAATCACATATTTAATACCTTTGTTTTCAAAAGATTGAATAAAGGGTAGCACATCAATATTACTCTCCTCTTGCCAGCCACTCACTGCTATTTTTTCATTATTGCAATCGGCTCCCAAAATAATCTTGGTACCTCCATATTTTGAAATCCAAGATTCAAATAGGGTTGAATTCTTGACTGCAATACTACCACCTGTAATTTGTTTTGCTCCAGAGTTAAATGCGATGTGTAAATCTTCATCAGACTTTAAGCCTCCTCCAAAATCGATCTTTAACGTTGTTTTGCTCGTAATTTGCTCTAGTATTTTATAGTTTACAATATGTTTCGCTTTTGCACCATCTAAATCTACCAAATGCAAATATTGAATACCTGCGCCTTCAAACTCTTTGGCGACCTCAATGGGATTTTCGTTATAGATTTTTTTTGTGCTATAATCCCCTTTTGTGAGTCGAACACATTTTCCGTCTATGATATCTATCGCTGGTATTATTCTCATGTTCAATTTTAAATATTAGATATAAAATTTTAGAAGTTTAAACTGCTCTGTATTCAACAATATTTAAGCTCAATGATTTAATTTGATTTTTGATTTCTTTTGGCCGTATTAATCGATGCGACAATTATTGGAAGTAATTCAGATCCCTCTTTTAATAAAATTTTAATGTCTTTGTCATGGTCAGGTAAATTTTCCTGAAAAAGCTCTAGAAATACACACTTTCATCTGCTTCTTCCTCTACTATCTTCAGTTTATATATAACATCGGCAGTAGATTTAGCTCTCTGAGCAGCTCGATAATTAGCTCCAACAGAACTTGAACTTCTTATCAACTGGTTTACAAATGCATTATATTCCCTTGACTTTGGCACTTTGAAACAAAATTTCCAACATTGTAATCCAAACTGTTTTGTTCGAAGAATTAGCTCATTTTTCATAAACAGCAGTATTTAAAATTTAATACTTTTAATATGTTATATCTAACTTTTAATATTAATAAAATTCTTCAATAGCTGCTCTCCAGCTAAACTACTTTTTTCTGGATGAAACTGCACGCCGTAAAAATTATCCTTTTGTAAAGCCGAAGCATAATCCAACTCATAATGTGTGACCGAAATGGCGTTTGGGCAAATTTCTGCATAAAAACTATGCACAAGGTACATGAATTCGTTGTCCTTAATGCCATCAAACAACTCAGATTTTAATCCATTAATGGTATTCCAGCCCATTTGAGGCACTTTTACCTTATTCGTGAATCGTTTCACCGCGACATCGAAAATCCCCAAGCCTTTGGTGTTTCCTTCTTCCGTAGTATTGCACATCAACTGCATCCCTAAACAAATGCCCAAAACGGGTTGTGTCAACTTTGGGATTATACGATTCAATTCACTTTGCCGTAACATTTTCATTGCTGAACTGGCTTCTCCAACACCTGGAAAAATAACTTTATCTGCTGCCTGAATAACCACTGGATCGTTAGAAAGCACAGCATCTATACCTAATCTTTTGAACGCAAATTGAAGGCTCTTAATGTTTCCGGCGCCATAATTTATAATCACTAATTTCATTTTGTAGCTTTTGGCTCTTGGCTCTTGGCAATTAGCGCAACACTAAAGATAAAAACCAAAAGCTATTCTAGAGCATTCCTTTTGTTGATGGTAATATCATTTTCTCCACATCGCGCTTAACGGCCATTTTAATCGCTTTTGCAAACGCCTTAAATATGGCTTCGATTTTATGGTGCTCATTGGCTCCTTCGGCTTTAATGTTTAAATTACATTTGGCACCATCTGTAAAGGATTTAAAGAAATGATAAAACATTTCGGTAGGCATTTTTCCAATCATCTCACGTTTAAAATCGGCTTCCCAAACCAACCAGTTTCTTCCACCAAAATCTATGGCTGCCTGCGCAAAACAGTCGTCCATTGGTAAGGAAAATCCGTAACGTTCAATACCAAGTTTATTCCCTAATGTCGTAGCAAATAATTCTCCCAAGGCAATTGCCGTGTCTTCAATAGTATGGTGTTCGTCGACCTCGAGATCACCATCTACTTTTAAGGTCAAATCCAATTGACCATGTCGAGCAATTTGATCGAGCATGTGATCAAAAAAAGCGATTCCTGTATCAATATCGCTGTGACCTGTTCCATCGAGATTTAAATCAATCTTTATCTTGGTTTCATTGGTGTTTCTTTCAATACTTCCTGTTCTAGCATCGGTTTTCAAAAAATTATAAATGGCTTCCCAATCATTGCTCTCTAAGGCAATAAATGGATCAAGCGCATCTCTTTTCACTGTGATCTCATCGGTTCCTAAGTGGGTATGATCATTGATAAAAATCCCTTTAGAGCCAAGGTTTTTTGCAAGCTCAATGTCTGTGAGTCGATCGCCAATTACGAAGGAGTTGGCCAAATCATATTCCGAAGAAAAATATTTGGTCAACAATCCTGTGTTTGGTTTACGGGTTGGAGCATTGTCTTTCGCAAAAGTTCTATCGATATATTGCTCATTAAAAACAATACCTTCTGCTTCAAAGGTTTTTAGTACAAAATTATGAACAGGCCAAAACGTGTCTTCTGGATAAATCGCTGTACCCAAACCGTCTTGATTGGTAATCATCACCATTTCAAAATCTAACTCACTCGCGATTTTTGCCAAATATTGAAACACTTTAGGGTAAAACTCCAACTTTTCAAACGCGTCAATTTGCTCATCTGCCGGTTCCTTAATTAGGGTACCATCTCTATCTATAAATAAAACTCTTTTCATGATTAATGTTTATCCTGCAAGGTTATATAATGCCTTAATTAGTTTAATATTTTCCAATTGCGTTCCTACCGTAAATCTCAAGCAATTATTACAAAGCGGCTGATTGGTCCTATTTCTTGCGACAATTCCGCTTTTGATCAATTGTGCGTAACGCAAATTAGCATCATCAACTTTAACTAGTAGAAAATTAGCATCAGATGCGTATACGATCTTGACAAACGACACTTTTTTCAATTCGCAACTCAACCACACTCGTTGTGAAATAATTCGTTTTATTTCTTCGGAAACATCATTTGGTTGTGATAACCGTTCTAAAGCTTTTATTTGCGTAAGCTCATTCACATTATAAGGCGGTTTGATACGATTTAAAATCGCGATGATTTCTGCCGAAGCATAACAGACTCCCAGCCTAATTCCCGCCATCCCGTAAGCTTTGGAGAACGTTTGTGTTACGATAAGATTTGGAAACTCCTGAAGTCTATTGACCCAAGACGCTTCTTTTGAAAAATCGATATAGGCCTCGTCAATAACCACAATACCAGAGAATTTACCTATCAAATTTTCAATCGTAGTGGCTTTAAAACTGTTTGCTGTAGGATTATTGGGCGAGCATAGAAATAACAATTTTGTGTGATCAGTAGTCGCATCAAGTATGGCATCAACATTGGGTTGAAAATTTGAATCTAATTCTATTTTTATGGTGTCAATCGCATTGATATTTGCCAAAACCTCATACATCCCATAGGTTGGCGGTAATGTAATTATACTATCTTTATTTGGTTCGCAAAACACTCTAAAAATTAAATCTAAAATCTCATCGCTTCCATTTCCTAGCAAAATTTGATCTGTGGCAATACCTTTTAATGCTGACAATTGTGATTTTACATCACGTTGTTGCGGATCAGGATATCGGTTCACACCATTTTGAAACGGATTTTCATTGGCATCAATAAACACCATCCCATCAGAAATCTCCTTATATTCATCTCTTGCTGAAGAATAAGGCTTAACATTTTTTATATTATCACGAATGAGCTTACTCAAATCGAAATTACTCATCTGTTTGTCAAAATTTTCATCCACTATTGGATTATTTGTGTCGTTCTTATTCATTATTCAGATCATTAAGCCTGAGCGTCACCGCATTTTTATGGGCTTGTAAACCCTCTGCCTCTGCCATTAATTCAATCGTTGTTCCTATATTTTTGATGCCTTCTTTCGTTATTTTTTGAAACGTGATGCTTTTTGTAAAACTATCTAAATTTACACCAGAGTAAGCTCTACTAAATCCGTTGGTTGGCAAGGTGTGATTTGTTCCTGAGGCATAATCTCCAGCGCTTTCAGGCGTGTAATTTCCTATAAATACAGATCCAGCGTTAGCGATATGATCAACGTAAAAGTCTTCATTTTTAGTACAAACAATAAAATGTTCAGGTGCATAAGTATTGATCATATCTAACGCGATTTCATGAGTTTCGACATAGATCAATTTTGAATTATCAATCGCTCGTTGGGTTAAATCCAATCGTGGTAGCGCTTTGATTTGAGACTTCACTTCCGAAGATATCTCATCAATAAGTTGTTTAGAGGTAGACACTAAAATGACTTGACTATCTGCGCCATGCTCGGCCTGACTCAATAAATCTGAAGCTACATAACTGGCATTAGCAGAATCATCTGCGACAACCAACAATTCACTCGGTCCTGCAGGCATATCGATTGCAACACCAAATTTAGTCGCTAATTGTTTGGCGACCGTCACAAATTGATTTCCTGGACCAAAAATTTTATACACTTGCGGAATTTCTTTCGTCCCAAAAGTTAAACCAGCAATAGCTTGAATGCCGCCAACTTTCATGATTTTGGTAACACCGCACAATTGCGCTGCATACAGGATCTCATTGGCAATTTGACCTTCTTTATTTGGTGGTGAGCAGAGGACGACCTCTTGGCAGCCAGCAATATTGGCAGGAACTGTAAGCATTAAAACCGTTGAAAATAAAGGCGCTGTTCCTCCTGGAATGTATAAACCTACTTTTTGAATTGGTCGCTTTTCCTGCCAACATGTTACGCCTTTGGAGGTTTCGACGTTGACGCGTTCGGTTTTTTGAGCAGTATGAAACGCTTCAATGTTTGATTTTGCGGTTTGAATCGCCTTTTTTAAATCTTCGGAAACTAAAATGGAGGCTTTTGCAATTTCTTCCGAAGAAACGATCATGGTTTTTAATTTGATACCGTCAAAAAACTCAGTGTATTTTGAAATCGCTTTGTCACCACGACGCTGCACATCTGTAAAAATTTCAGCAACCGTATTCTCAATGTTTTCAACAGTTTGAGTGGGTCTTTTTAGAAGCTCTAACCATTCTGATTTTTTCGGGTTGTATATTTTGTTCATTGCTTTAAATGATTTCTATAATTAACTTTTTGGATGCTCAGATTTCACGGAGTTGCGCTAATGATATCGCGGCATTATAAAAATGTAAAGTCATGTTATCTACTTTAGTATCCTAGCTCTTGTCTCTTTTCTATACGCTTTCTTGTATTGAGTTTTAAAAAAAATTAGAGCACCATATTTTCAATTGGACAAACCAAGATACCCTCGGCGCCATGACGCTTTAGTTCGTCTATGACTTCCCAAAATTCGTTTTTATTAATCACAGAATGCAGTGAACTCCAACCTTCTTTAGCTAACGGCAAAATCGTAGGGCTGTTCATGCCTGGCAAAATATTGACAATAGCCTCTAATTTATCATCGGGAGCATTGAGCAACACGTATTTATTTTGACGACCTCTCAAGACCGACTGTAATCTAAATTGTAGCTTATCTAGAATTTCCTGGTTTTCTGAAGAAATTAATGGTGAAACGGCTAAGACGGCTTCCGATTTTAATAGGACTTCTACTTCTTTCAATCCGTTTTTAAATAGGGTGCTTCCGCTAGACACAATATCAACAATAGCATCTGCAAGACCTATGCTGGGTGCAATTTCAACAGAGCCACTAATAATGTGAAGATTGGCTTTAACGTTGTTTTTCTCTAAAAACTGATTGACCGTATTTGGATAGGACGTTGCAATACGCTTACCCTCAAGATCTTTGATAGAGCTATATGTTTTTGATTTAGGGACTGCTACGGAAACTTTACAAGATGAAAATTTCAGTTTTTCAATGATTTTTATGCCTTGTCCTTTTTCAACCAAAACATTCTCTCCGATAATGGCCACATCGACCACACCATCTTTTAAATATTGTGGAATATCTCCATTACGAAGATAAAACACTTCTAATGGAAAGTTTTTTGCCGAAGCCTTGAGTTGGTCTTTACCATTGTCAATTGAGATCCCAACATCTTTAAGAATTTGCATGGAGTCATCGTGTAATCGACCTGATTTTTGAACTGCTATTTTTAATTTACTCATAATAAATCCCGAGAAAGCGGGAATCTTTTGGTTTATGTTTGAACTAAGATCGAGAATGAAAAAACCCGTTTGATTAGCTCAAACGGGTTTAAATATATTTCGTTTTTGTTCAATACATTTTCATCTCGCTTGAGTGCTGGTATGAAAATGATGATGTGATTGAACAAAACGCATAATTTCTCTTATTTTAGCAAAGGTTGCAAATTTAAACCCATAATTCCAAATCTTAAATTCACTTTTATGATATTATTAATATATGGTCATAAAGGCTCTAATTACTTAAACTTCGAAAGTACCGTTAAAGGATTAGAAATTTGATGCTTTAAATGTAGCCAACCTTCAATTTCATTTGTATCGACTTCAAATCTGACTCTCGACCAATTCTCGGTGACTTCTGTCACCATTACCTTTTGAAACTGATCTAACTTATGGATTCTATTGGCCTGAGTTGATGGTAAATCATAAAGATAGGCAACGTCCAAACTATTTAAATCTATCTTATGATCTACAAAGACAATAAAATTTTCACTCTTTACCCAATAGTCTTTATAATCTTCCTTAGATTTTGAAGGCGGTGTGATTGTTAATTCTTTAATCTTAAACCAACCATAGTCGCTTTCAAGAATCGTCAACCTTAACCAAGCCTCATTACCGGCGCTATTATACAATGTATCTATCACATGACCATCGACCGCATCATAAACCAATAATGGCGATTTTACCTTGTGATCATAATAGCATCTTGTATAGACCTCTGATTGGTTTTCAGGGTTATTTTGAGCCAAAAGGTTAACACAACAAAATAACAACAAGACACCAATCTTCATCTTAGATTATTATTGATTTCCTAAAATAATTGGCATTCCAGAATCTCCTGATCCAATAACGATCACCTTACTGTTAGGCGAATTCGCTAATTTCAACGTTGCATCTATACCTTTATCTTGTAAGATCTTATCGGTAAGTGACGCACTTAAAATTCGGTTTGATTCTGCCTTACCCTCAGCTTCAATAATTACTTTTTCAGCTTCTTTTGCGGCAGTAACAAGTCTAAATTCATACTCCAACGATTCTTGCTCTTGTTTTAACTTACGCTCAATAGCATCTTTAATGGTATTTGGTAAGGTTACATCACGCACTAAGACCTCATTAAGTTGCACATACTGCTTACTTAGTATCAATTTTGTTTCTTCAAAAATCTCATCTTGAATTGCATCACGCTTACTAGAATACAATTGCTCTGGCGTGTAACGACCTACAACACTTCGTGCCGCACTACGAATGGCCGGCTGGATGACACGTTGCAAGTAGTTTTCACCTAAAGATTGATGTAAGTTTCCCAGATCGGCATACACAGGTTCGTACCATGCCGATGCGTCAATTTGAATTTCGAGTCCGTTAGAAGACAATACTTTCATTTTTTCAAACAATTCTTGCTGTCTTACTTCATAAATATACACCTTATTCCAAGGTGCAATGATATGAAACCCTTCTCCTAATGGCGGCGCATCGGTAACGACACCTTCATCAAATGTTTTATACAGCACACCAGCTTGACCAGAGTCAATAGTTACTGCCGATTTAAACAATAAGATCAATAAAACCACAACTCCAATAATAAATGGTAATGCGACTTTTGGTAATTTTTCCATAGTAATAAAATTAAATTAGTCCGTTATATTTTCTTATAAACCACTCTGCCGCTAGACTAAATGCGATAAGTGCTAGTAGATATTTCCAATCTATCAAAGGTACGACTTTTTTAGTGCTCTTTTGTATGGTAGCGAATCTAGAATCGTTTAATAAGTTATCAATAATTGAAGTTGTATTATCTATAAAGTAGGCATTACCTTTACTGTTCGACGCCAGACTTTGAAGCTTAGAGACATTAGCATTTAAAAATTGCTGTTCGACATTATAATCCAATATTTTGAGCTCTCCAGATGTTGAGAAATTTTCAGTATTAACTTTGACAGTAAATGTATAATTTCCAGCTCCTAATCCGCTAAGATCAACTTCATACCTATTGTTTTTAAGTACAAAAGGAAAAGATTGTATCTCGTCATTATCTTGATTTTTAAGCGTGATATTTAGGTTGGCATTATCTTCAAACTCATAGTTTTTATTAAAAAATTGAGCTGTTATTTTTACGTTATCATTACCGTTGTAAAAGGATTCGTAATTGACATTCAATCTTGTTTTGCGTGCATTGGTACTTAAATATTGTACCAATTTTCCGATGAAATTATCGAAGGCATTAAAAGATTTATCGTTAATGTACGATTGCGCTCTCCACCTCCAAATACCTTCACCTAAAAGTAATGCTTCACGTTTGTCATTAGTTTCAAATGTGGCCAATAATGGGGTGTCAATTTGCTCGCCGTTTATGGATTTATACAAAATCGTCTCAAATGGAACTGAAAATTTGATTTCACCGAATTCAGATTTTAACGGAGGAAATTCGCTAAAATTCAAATTATCGACACTAAAAGTCGCATAGTTTTGGTTGAGACTTGGTTGGTAATCTTCAGTTTGATTGGTTAATACTTGCTTGTAACTAGATTGTAAGGTGTTTAGAACATTCCAATTTGTTTTAATCCCAGTTACAATTATCTTATTAAGTTTAAGTCTATCAATCTCAGCGTATAGTTTTTCAATATTAGTGGTTGGTTGATAGACGATAACTAATTGAAAATCGTTCGAATTTTTAAGAAATTCCTCAGTATTTAATATCTCTGCCTTGCGCTGCTCATTACTTTCTATAGACTTTTTAAGGGCGCCTAAATCCGGGTGCAAAAGCTCTGAAACAATAGCAACATTGGTTTTTTGATCAATCACTTCAACGGCAAAGTTCTTTACATTATTAATGGTGTTTTTTTCGTTTTCTAACGCAATAACGTCTGCTTTATAGCTTGTCACTCCTACTCTATTTGCTGGCAAGGTGAACGTAATGATCTGTGATGTTTCGGTTTTACTAAATGACAACGGCATTGAAAATACGGTGGTGTTGCCCTTAGAAACTTTCAATTGCGTATTAACCGCTGTATTACCATTGTAGGTTGCAATGATCTCAACAGGAAATTTATTTTTTAAGAAGGCATAACGGTTGACGTTGAGCTGCTGAATCTTTATATCGGTAAATGTAGTCGTATCACCAAGAATAACAGGAAAAATAGGTTGCTTATAACGTTTGGTCATGTAAGCATAATCGGTTCCGTAGGTTTGGTTTCCGTCGGAAATAAGCAAGGTTGGAGAAATTGCATTATTGTAAACCTCAGAGAGACGGTCAAAGACCAAGGCAAGGTTGGACTGTTTTTCGTCGAAGGTATATGCTTCTGAAGGACTGATCTCTTTTCCGAAGCTATAGAACTCTAGATTAAAATTTTCATTGAGTTCTTGGTTTGATTTAAGAGTTTCGATAAAATCGGTTGTTGTTTGAGATTGTTTCAAATAACTCACCGACTCTGAATTATCCACAGCAACGACCAAATTTGGCTTTTCGTTGTAATACGTAACCTTATCAAACTTTGGGTTCACCAGCAAAACGAAAATTGAGAAATACGTTATAAATCGCAACATCGTTAAGAACCAGGCACGTTTCCCCTTAATTTTTGATTTATAAGCATACTGAAAAAGCGCTAGTAATAGCGCTATAACTCCAGATATAATAAGGTATGTGAGTGTGTCTGTTTGCATTCTTTTTATGTCTTCTAAAAATTTATCGAAGACAAAAGGTAACGTCAATTTATAACATGAAACTATAAGAACCGAATTAGGTCAACATACCACCATCAACGTTGATGGTTTGACCCGTAATATACGCACTCATGTCACTTGCTAAAAAAACGCAAGCATTAGCGATATCTTCTGGACTTCCACCGCGTTTTAAGGGAATGGCATCTCTCCATCCTTTAACGGTCTCTTCATTTAATTTTGCTGTCATTTCAGTTTCAATGAAACCTGGTGCAATGACATTACTTCTTATATTTCTTGATCCAAGCTCTAGAGCTACAGACTTTGAAAACCCTATAATTCCTGCCTTAGATGCTGCGTAATTTGTTTGTCCGGCATTACCCTTTACGCCAACCACAGAACTCATATTGATAATGGAACCTTTGCGTTGTTTTAGCATAGGTCTCATAATGGCTTTGGTCATGTTGAAAACCGACTTTAAGTTGACTTCAATGACTTTGTCAAAATCTTCCTCAATCATTCTCATCAAGAGATTGTCCTTGGTGATACCAGCATTATTGACTAATATATCGATGCTACCAAACTCTTTCAAAACATCATCGGCAAGCTTTTGGGACTCCTCAAAATTAGCGGCATTACTTTGATAGCCTTTAGCTTTAATGCCTAAGTGATTTAATTCTTTTTCAAGTTCGTTCGCAGCCTCAACTGATGAGCTATATGTAAATGCGATATTTGCGCCATGCTGTGCAAAAACTTCAGCAATTCCTTTGCCAATACCACGACTGGCCCCAGTGATTATTGCTGTTTTTCCTTCTAACAATTTCATCCTATACATTTTAATAGTTGGTATTCAAATATAACAATTACAAATTGCACGAAATAACAAAACCTCACAAAATCTTGTGAGGTTTTTAACAGCATTTTTCGCTATGTTTAATCTTTATTTACAGTGGCTAGAGGTTGAATTTTAGACTTAATTTCTTTGTACAAATTTAATTGTGGCCTTGTGAGGATATCGTTCATTTCTCTAGTCTCAACTTCTTGCAATTTAAAGAGCCTGTCGAGTTTATCTTTATCGGTATATTTCTTTTCAATCTCTTCCCTTCTGATCAAATACTCCTCAACTTTTTTTTGAAAAAGCATGAACTGCTTACCAGTAAGCGCTAATTGGTCATTATATGCTTGCGTTATTTTAGTTGCTTGATCATCTAATTTAGGATTATTTTGTTGTAGCATGGGATCTTGGGCAAATCCAGCTAATGTAATCAAGCTGATACAAATTGTTATTATAAATTTCATCTCTATACATTTTTAATTAGTGTTCTTATAATAACGTTATAAAGATGACATCTTATTAACTCATTTTGATTAAATCTTGACATAATTACGCAACAAAGCAGCTACCAATGGCAGCTGCTTTAATTTTTTTTAGATTCTAACCAAAAGCGTTAATTTACATTTTGATATCCTCTGGCTGTTCGTAATTAAATAGATAATCAATATCCATTTCTTGAACATTACCGAGTTTACTTAACGCTTTTAAATCGACATCTTTTTTATTACCGATTACCATAACATTGTAGTTTTCACCTTTGATGTTCTCGTTAAAGAAATTTCTAAGATCTTCCATGGTCATGTTCTTGACTGTATTGTATATATCTTCACGATTATCATTATCGATGCCTAATTTTTTGAGTCGCTCATAATTCCAAAAAATATTGGACTTAGTGATACGCTCTGCAGCCAATTTCTTTAATGTTGATTCTTTTGCTGCTTGAAACTGTTCTTCTGCCTCAGGCATGTTTGTCATCAAATCCATCATCGCATCAACAGCCTGTGGCATTTTATTAGCCTGTGTACCAATATATGCCATGACGTAATTAGAGTCATCTTTTTTATTTGCTGTACTATAGTTTGACCAAGCTGAATATGCCAAAGATTTAGACTCTCTAATTTCTTGAAATACGATAGATGATAATCCGCTACCAAAATACGTATTAAATAATGTTGAAGCTGCCATGTTTTCAACCTTAAAAGGTTCTCCTTTTGCCAAGAACAACATTTCAGATTGTACCATATCAAAATCTACGAAGTACACGTTTCCACCTGTTTCTTTTTCGGCGTAAGCCATTGCCTCTGGATAGGTATTTAATTGATCTGCAACCACGTGATTCGCATTTAATGCTGTCACTGCCGCATCAATATCTTTTCCGTAGTAAAAAATTCGTTGTTCGTAATTCTTCATATCCTTAACGATATCGACTAACTCAGCAGGATTCATACCCTCTAGTTCGCTAACCTTGAAAATATTTCTGAGTCGAGAATTTTCACCATATTTACCGTAGTTCATCAAACCGCTGTAAAGCACACTTCCTTTTTCAGTTTTAGTATCTTTTCTATCTTTTACAATAGATTCAACATATTTATCGTAAGCTTCTTTATTAGGAACAGCATTGTTCCAAAGATGCTCTAATAATTCCAATCCTTTTGGCAAATTTTCCTTGATGCCGCTTAAGCCAACATAAGTTGTTTCGGCGCCTGCGCTCACATAATAATTAACCCCTAATTTGTAGAATTCCTTTTTCAATTCTTCTGCCGAATACTTATCGGTACCGAGGTACTCCAAATATCCTGCAGCTAGACCAAGTTTTTTATCGTTATCGCTACCCATATCGAAAATGATGTTCATATTGAACAAGTCATTTTGATCATTTTTAATATAAGACACTTTAATATCGTTATCCATTTTAGTCTCTTTGATCTCCTCTTTATAATCAATAAACTTTGGCTTCAATGGCTTAGAATTCATAGCATTAAAGTTTGTGATATAAGCAGAACTTTGTTCTCTATTTAAATTCACAGGAGTAATACCAGGATTTTCGACTTTTACAATTGTACTATCTTCACCTTGACGCTTATAAGTCACTACATAGTTATCCTTGTAAAATTCATTGGCAAAGTCGACAACTTCTTGCTTTTTGATTTTTCGAAGATCTTCTAAAAAAGTGACACGGTTTTTCCAATCTAATTGCTTTATAAAAGCATCAACGTACATATCTGCCAATGCTGAATTATTCTCATAACGTCGTGTTTGATTGAGTTTTAAATCGTTGATGACGGCATCCATCATCCATTCATCAAACTCACCCTTCTTCAATTTTTCAATTTCTCCTAAAAGTAACAATTTCACTTCATCGAGTGATTGTCCTTCTTTGGGCGTTCCTGAAAATACATGGTAACCATATTCCTTTAAAAATGTGGGAGAACAACCAGCGTTTTGTACCAACTGCTGCTGATTTAAATTTAAATCTATTAAGCCAGCTGTTCCATTTGCTAGGATCATATCACACATTGTGACCATTTTCTCTTCTTTCGTTCCTGTAGCATCAGTTCTAAAGGCTATAGATATTGTTTCAGCCGTAGGCCCAAAAACTTCTTTTACAATTGGCGACGTGATTGGCTCTTCTTTTGGTAGTGTTGGATGAACAACTTCTTTTCTTTCAAAGTTTCCGAAGGCATCATTAACCTCCTTAATCGTCTCGTCAAAATCAAAGTCTCCAACCAAAACCATCGCCATATTATTTGGCACATAGTACTTGTCGAAATAATTATGGATATCGACCATGGAAGGGTTCTTTAAATGCTCGCCAACTCCAATAGTCGTTTGTTGACCGTAAGGATGGTTTGGAAATAAGCCATCTAACATAGCCGCATACCGCTTTCTATAATCATTATCCTGACCTCTATTGAATTCTTCAAAAACCGCTTCTAACTCGGTATGAAAAAGACGTAAAACTAACTGGCTAAAACGTTCGCTTTCTAATGTTAACCATTTTTCTAACTCGTTAGCTGGAATTTTATTGACATAAACTGTTTGCTCAAACCACGTGTAGGCGTTGGTGCCAGTTGCACCTAAAGAACCGACCATTTTATCGTACTCGTTGGCAATGCTTGTATTGGACGCCTCTAACGATAAGTCGTCAATTTTCTTGTAAAGTTCCTTTTTCTTTTCGGGATCAGACTCTGCTCTGTGTTGTTCGTACAATTCGGAAATTTTGTCTAAATAAGCCTTTTCTTTTTCCCAGTCTGTGGTACCAATCTCATCGGTACCTTTAAATACCATGTGCTCCAGGTAATGTGCTAACCCTGTAGATTCTTTGGGATCGTAATTTGATCCTGCTCTAACCGCAATATAGGTTTGGATTTTGGGCTCGTCGGTATTCTTGCTTAAATAGACTTTTAACCCATTTTCTAAAGTATACAGGCGTAAACCCGTTGGATCATCTGCAACGGTCTCGTAAGACAAGCCGTTAGTATCTTCTTGCGTTTTGACCGCGTAAGCTAAATCTGTTTTGTTTTCTGTTTTGCAGTTGTAAGCCAAGGCGACTACAAACAGCATCATGCATAGTTTGATTTGTTTCATTTTTATTGGTTTGGTTAAAAAAAATTCCGTCAAACAAGATATGTCCAACGGAATTATAACGATTATAATTTATATATATTTTAACACCAAATTCTTATTTCCCAAGAACCTCGGCTACTTTTTTACCAATTTCGGCAGGTGATTCTACAACGTGAATCCCACATGCTCTCATTATTTTCTTTTTGGCTTGCGCCGTATCATCGCTTCCACCTACAATGGCTCCGGCATGCCCCATAGTTCTACCCGCAGGTGCAGTCTCTCCAGCAATAAAACCAACAACAGGCTTTTTACTACCACTAGCCTTATACCAGTTTGCAGCATCTGCTTCTAGCTGACCTCCAATTTCTCCAATCATGACAACCGCCTCTGTTTCTGGATCGTTGATCAATAACTCAACCGCCTCTTTAGTAGTCGTGCCAATAATTGGGTCACCACCTATACCAATAGCAGTAGTAATACCTAAACCTTGCTTAACAACCTGATCTGCTGCTTCATATGTTAAAGTTCCCGATTTTGAAACGATCCCCACTTTTCCTTTTTTAAATACAAATCCTGGCATGATCCCAACTTTTGCTTCACCTGGAGTGATTACTCCCGGACAGTTTGGACCAATTAAACGACAGTCTCTGTTCTTGATGTAATCTGCAGCTTTGATCATATCACCAACAGGAATACCTTCAGTAATCGTGATGATCACTTTTATGCCTGCATCTGCAGCTTCCATGATAGCGTCGGCAGCAAATGCTGGAGGAACGAAAATTATAGTCGTATCGGCTCCAACCTCTTTTACAGCTTCAGCAACCGTATTAAAAACAGGTCTGTCTAAATGACTCTGACCGCCTTTGCCTGGTGTTACTCCACCCACAACATTAGTTCCATATTCAATCATTTGACCTGCGTGAAAAGTACCTTCACTACCTGTAAAACCTTGTACTATTATCTTTGAATCTTTATTAACTAAAACGCTCATGTGTTTTTGTTTTATTGAATTTGTTTATAATTTGAAGAATTTGTATGACGAAAATTAGTTTGACAAAAATAAGTCATTGCCAGTGATTTCTAAAAACATTTAGACTTTAATTTCGGCATAAGAATTTAGGCTTTCAGAACTATTATCTGCCAATTGGCTTATTTCATAACAGCGGTATAATTTACCCTCTTTTAGTTCCCAAATTGAAATAAAATGCGCTAACGCATCTTCTTTTTCTTGTCGCTCAATAGAGGTCACATAAATGGTGTAGCGTGACGTCACCATATTATTATCTTCTAGAAGATGACTTAACCTATAATTGAAGGACAAGTAAGACTTGCGTAAATCATCAAGCATAACCTTTACGCCCTCATAATTTAAGGTTGTATATCCTTTGCTACTATTCCATAGGAGTTTACAATCTTTATGAAAATAATCAATGGCATTTTCAGCCTTTGCTAAATCTAAATCGTAGAATGATTTTACAATTTCTTTTGCAGACATTTATGAATTTTTAAGTTTTTTTAGAATTTCTGGAATTTTTTTCAAGTATGCCATTTCCTTAAATTTCTCTCTCGCTTCGGTTGCTGGAGATCCAAAATAGACACCATTGGGCTGTGTTGAATGTCCCAATCCTGATTGCGCATAGATGACTGTTCCTTTGGCGATAGTGATACCACTTTTTACTCCAACTTGTCCCCAAAGTGTGACTTCGTCTTCAACTACGACGCAACCAGCGATACCCGTTTGTGAGGCTATCAAACATTTTTTACCAATAACGGTGTCATGCCCAATTTGAATTTGATTATCCAACTTTGAACCCTCACCAATAGTTGTATCGGCCGTTACGCCTCTATCAATGGTGCACAAGGCTCCTATATCCACATGATCTTTTATAACGACACGCCCGCCTGAACGTAATTGATCAAAACCTTCAGGTCTGTTTTTATAATAAAATGCGCTGGCTCCTAGAATTGTTCCTGCATGTATGGTCACGTGATCTCCAATTATTGTATCGTCGTAAATACTCACATTTGAATGAATGACGCAATGATTGCCAATTGTTACGTTATTCCCAATGAAGCAATTAGGTTGAATAACGGTATGCTCTCCTATTTTTGCTGAAGCTGAAACTGCTGTATTTGAAGATTGAAACGGCTTAAAATGTTGCGTCAATTTATTGAAATCCCGAAATGGATCATCACTTATCAAGAGCGCTTTACCGTCAGGGCAATCTACTTTTTTATTGATCAAAACAATTGTCGCGGCAGATTCTAAAGCTTTATCGTAATATTTTGGGTGATCAACGAAAACAATGTCTCCTGATTGAACGACGTGAATTTCATTCATACCTAAGACTGGAAAATCGTCTGCTCCAACGTATTCAGAAGCAATAATATTGGCAATAGATTTAAGAGTATGAGGCTTTGGAAATTTCATTGTTTGTTGTGTAGTGTAAGAAGGCTTAGTTTTAAATGCGAGTAATAGATAACGGCAAATCGATAGCCAATGACTTGTTTTTTATTCCTTTACGCGCTCTTTATAGGTGCCTTTATCAGTTTCGACCTTGATCTTATCACCTTCATTTATAAATAATGGTACGTTGACTTCGGCTCCAGTTTCAACAGTAGCAGGTTTTGTAGCGTTAGTAGCTGTATTACCTTTGACGCCGGGCTCAGTAGAAGTGATTTCTAAAATCACAGTGGCAGGCATATCTACCGAAAGCGGCATATTATCTTCAGTATTGATTTGTATGGTAACAACTTCTCCTTCTTTCAATAAATCGGGCCGGTCTAGTGCTGCTTCCAATAAACGAATTTGGGTATAATCGGCTTCATTCATAAAGTGATAGAACTCGCCATCTGTATATAAATATTGAAATTTATGAGTCTCAACACGTACATCTTCAATTTTATGTCCTGCGGAAAACGTATTGTCCAAAACTTTACCATTCGTAACACTTTTCATCTTTGTTCTTACAAATGCAGGACCTTTTCCAGGCTTTACATGCAGGAATTCTATAATTTTGTAAATGTCGTTGTTGTATCGGATGCATAATCCGTTTCTTATGTCTGATGTACTTGCCATAATATTGCCCACTAGAGTGGGTGTCGTTTAATAATTAATACTAGTTGTCTCCACCTTCGCAATGGTTCTGGTGAAATTGTGCTTTTGTTTATTGACGTCTTCCCAACGAGAGTTAACGAGTTTGATGTTTCTATTTTCCGAAGAAAAAATTAATTGCTTTTAAAATACCCCTTCATTATACCTCTATGTGAATTTTTAATAAACTGAAGAATTTCATCCCGTTCTGGGGTGGCTTCCATCTCAGCTTCAATTAAATCTGATGCTTGCGTATTATTATAATTCTTTTGATATAACATTCTATAGATGTCTTGGATTTCCCTGATTTTATCCGTGGAAAATCCGCGACGACGCAAACCTACCGAATTAATCCCGACGTAAGACAATGGCTCACGTCCAGCCTTAACAAACGGTGGCACATCTTTTCTTACTAAGGATCCACCCGTTACAAAAGCGTGGTTGCCAATAGAACAAAATTGATGTACAGCGGTCATACCAGCTAAGACGACATAATCGCCGATAGAAATATGACCCGCAAGGGTACTATTATTTGAAAAGATACAGTTATTACCCACAATACAATCGTGAGCGATGTGGCAATACGCCATAATTAAACAATTATTACCAATAACTGTTTTCATTTTATCTGTAGTTCCTCTATTGATCGTAACACACTCTCTTATAGTAACATTATCGCCTATTATCGTGAGTGTATCTTCATCATCATACTTTAAATCTTGGGGTACAGCAGAAATAACAGATCCGGGGAAAATATTACAATTTTTACCAATACGCGCACCTTCCATGATAGTGACGTTACTGCCAATCCACGTGCCTTCGCCAATGGTTACATTACTATAAATTGTGGTAAACGGTTCAATGACGACATTCTTGGCTATTTTTGCACCAGGATGCACGTATGCTAAAGGTTGGTTCATGGTTAGTTTTATTTTAAGAGCAAGGTACTTTGCTAAATAAATTTCTGCCTTATTTTACTTTTGAAATTTGAGCCATCAGCTCGGCTTCGGCGCAAAGCACACCATTTGCATAGGCATAACCTTGCATATGACAAATCCCACGACGAATTGGCGTGATCAAGTCACACTTAAAAATCAAGGTATCACCAGGCACTACTTTTTTCTTGAATTTAACTTTATCGATCTTCATAAAGAAGGTCAAATAATTTTCTGGATCAGGAACAGTGCTCAAAACCAAGATCCCTCCAGTTTGAGCCATAGCCTCCACAATTAAAACGCCTGGCATGACTGGTGCTCCAGGAAAATGACCTTTAAAGAACTCTTCGTTCATGGTCACGTTTTTCATACCGATCACATGGGAATCAGACAGTTCAAACACCTTATCCAATAATAAAAAAGGCTGCCTGTGCGGTAACATATCCATGATTTGCATCACGTCCATTAAAGGCTCTTGATTTAGATCAATTTGAGGAACGTTATTACGACGTTCGTTTTTTATAATTTTAGATAACTTTTTAGCGAATTGGGTGTTGATAAAATGCCCAGGTTTATTGGCTATGACTTTACCTTTAATGCGTGTTCCCACCAATGCTAAATCACCAACGACATCCAACAATTTATGTCTTGCAGCCTCGTTTGGATGATGAAGTGTCAAATTATCCAATATACCATTGGGTTTAACTGCGATCGAATCTTTTTTAAAAGCGATGCGAAGCTTATCCATGGTTTCTGGAGATAATTCTTTATCAACATACACGATGGCATTGTTGAGATCACCTCCTTTAATAAGACCATGTTCTAGCAACATTTCTAATTCATGCAAGAAACTAAAGGTTCTCGAATCTGAAATGTCTTCTTTGAAGTCTGAAATATGATTTAGTGTTGCGTTTTGTGTTCCAAGTACTTTCGTTCCGAAGTCAACCATGGTTGTAATTTGGTATTCCTTAGATGGCATTACTATAATCTCACTTCCAGATTCTTCATCGGCATACGAGATCACATCGGTAACGACATATTCTTCCCTAAAATCATCCTGTTGAACAATTCCTGCCTTTTCAATGGCTTCAACAAAAAATTTAGCCGAACCGTCCATAATTGGAGGCTCCGAAGCATTAAGCTCAATGATAGCATTATCTATGTCTAATCCCACTAAGGCTGCCAAAACATGTTCAGAGGTTTGAATGGTAACACCATTTCGCTCTAAACAGGTTCCACGCTGCGTATTTGTCACGTAGTTCGCATCGGCTTCAATTACTGGCGATCCTTCAAGATCGATACGTCTAAAAGAAAACCCGTTATTTGTTGGCGCAGGACAAAACGTTAAAGTCACTTCTTTACCAGTATGCAGACCTACACCAGTGAGCGAAACTTGCTGCTCAATTGTTTTCTGCTTTATGTCTGTTTTAATTATTCCCATTTACTTTTTTTTCTAAATCATTAATAGTTTTAACAATTTTTGGTAAATTTTTAAAGTACACATAAGACTTGCTCCACTCGCCATAAGTGAAGGAAGGCGATCCTTGCAACACCTCATTATCTTTTACATGACGCCCAATTCCTGATTGCGCTTGAACCTTGACATTATTACCAATAGTAATATGTCCTGCAATGCCTACTTGACCACCAATTTGACAATTTTCACCAATTTTGGTTGAACCTGCGATACCAGTTTGTGCCGCTATTACGGTATTCTTCCCGATTTCAACATTATGGGCAATTTGTATTTGATTATCTAATTTAACACCTCTTCTAATAACAGTAGACCCTAAAGTTGCTCGATCAATCGTTGTGCCCGCACCAATATCGACATGATCTTCGATGACGACATTTCCAGTTTGCGGCACCTTGCTGTATTCCCCGTTGTCATCGGGAACGAAACCAAATCCGTCTGCTCCAATAATGACGCCAGAATTAATAACACAATGATTACCTATAAGGCATTCAGAATAAATCTTAGCACCAGAGAAAATGATCGTATGGTCCCCAATCGTTACATTATCACCAATATAAGAATTAGGAAAAATTTTTACATTTTGACCAATAACGGCATTTTCACCTATATAACTAAACGCTCCAACGTAGATATCGTCACCAACTATTGCAGACTCCGAAATAAAGGATGGCTGTTCAATGCCACGCTTATTCAACTTAACTTGATTGTAGTATTCTAGCAACTTCGAAAATGACTTATAAGCATCTTCAACCTTAATAAGTGTCGTGAAAATCTCATTCTCTGGCTCAAAGGTTTTATTCACAATTGTAATAGATGCCTTGGTAGAATAAATATAGGACTTATACTTAGGATTGGCGAGAAACGTCAAAGAGCCCTCTGTACCTTCCTCAATTTTTGAAAGTCTAGAGACTTCAACCTCAGGATTACCCACGATATCGCCTTCTAAAATTCCAGCTATTTGTTGTGCTGTAAAGTTCATCCTAGCAAAAATAGGAAAAATGTCCTATATATTGTTATTTGTTTTTCATGTTTTAAAGTTGTAATCCTCTATGCCCAAAGTAGACCGTATACTAAAGGTGTTTTGATCGTTTTTTTCTTCGGAAATTTGAATTTCGACCTAAATGCTTAAGCTTACAGCGCACTTAGGTAGCTTAACGCAAAGTAATTCAATTTCTTTAAAATTTAATCTAAAATTAATTACAACGTTCAGGTTAAGCTTGTTGAAGTACCAATCAGCAATAGAGAAAAATCAAAGCATTATGATTTATGACCTAAGTCTTAGGATAACAGATGTAATATTTGGTAACAGGTTTTGACAACGCTTTGATGCTAAATTGATCTGATGCCTTTGTGATATCGACTACTTTTCCTGTTTTTTGTAAAATTTTTATTTTTTGAATTCTTGACTGGTAAGCCTGATTAGAAATTTCGTCAATAAACACGAAATACTTAGCCTCATCGTCAGTAATCTTATAAGTCGCTTTCAATGCGTTAATGTGCTTATCGAGTGTCGTTAATTTTATGGGTTTGTTTTTTAGCTTAATCTTCAGCAAATCGCGATTTATAATCATTTTACACAAATGACTGAGCACAAAATCTTCATGATTTTGCCAAGCTTTCATTGCAGAGATGATGTCGGTATCGTCAAGACGTGAGAAGGTTTCCAACACAGCATCGTCAAAATTATTAGTGGTTATCTCATTCCGAAGAAAAAAAGATAGTGAATTGCTAGCATCAAGTTTGGCGCCTTCTCGAGATAACTCTTTTGCTCTTTTAAGGACGCGCGTCAAGAGCTGTTCGGCCACTAGACCAGTTTTATGTAAATACACTTGCCAGTACATAAACCGGCGAGCAACCAGAAATTTTTCAACACTATAAATGCCTTTTTCTTCTACCACTAATCTGTCATTTACCACATTGAGCATGGTGATTAAGCGTTCACTATTTATGTTACCTTCGGCCACACCTGTGTAAAAACTATCGCGTTTTAAATAGTCGGCACGATCCATATCAAACTGACTAGAAATAAGTTCACAGAGAAAGGGCCGTTCATGGTTTCCTTTAAAAATTTTGATGGCCAGCGTTAAACTTCCGTTAAATTCGATATTGAGCTTTTGCATAAATCGCATCGAAATATCCTCGTGTGAAATGTCATTTACGATGCTATCTTCCATCGCGTGTGAGAATGGACCGTGTCCAATATCGTGTAATAAAATGGCAATATAGAGCGCTCTTTCTTCTTCTTCGGAAATGATTACCTCCTTAAAACGCAGGACATTGACTGCTTTTTGCATGAGATGCATACAGCCAATGGCATGATGAAAGCGCGTATGGTGAGCTCCTGGATATACCAGATATGACAGTCCCATTTGAGAAATTCGGCGTAGGCGTTGAAAATATTTATGCTCAATGAGATCAAAAATATCAGAATTTGGAATAGTAATAAATCCGTAAATTGGATCGTTAAAGATCTTAAGTTTGTTGCCTGTCTTCAATCTGTGACTTTTACATTAATAATAAACAAATATACATGAACACTATAAATATTCTTTGGGTTGACGATGAAATCGATCTCTTAAAACCTCATATCATTTTCTTGGAGCAAAAGCAATATAAAGTAACGACTTGTCAAAGTGGCACCGAGGCCATAGAAATCATCGACGACACCAATTTTGATATCGTGTTTTTAGATGAAAATATGCCAGGACTTACAGGTTTGGAAACCTTGAATGAGATCAAGGAGCGTCGCGCCAATCTTCCCGTGGTTATGATTACTAAAAGTGAGGAAGAATATATTATGGAGGAGGCTATTGGTAATAAAATTGCCGATTATTTGATAAAACCCGTAAACCCAAATCAGATTTTATTGAGTCTCAAAAAGAATTTGGATCACTCAAGGCTCGTTTCAGAAAAAACAACGTCTAATTATCAGCAGGAATTTAGAAAAATTGCGATGGATTTATCTATGGTCAATAGTTTTGAGGAATGGACCGAGCTATACCAACGATTAGTTTATTGGGAGTTACAGCTTGAAGATATTGAGGATATCGGGATGACCGAAATCTTAGAATCCCAAAAGACGGAAGCTAATGTTCAATTTGGTAAGTTTATAGAGAAAAATTATCCAGATTGGTTTGACCATAAGGCCGATGCTCCAACACTGTCGCACAACCTATTTAAGGATAAAGTCGTGCCCGAACTCAATAAAGATCAACCTACGCTATTAATCGTTATCGATAATTTACGTTATGATCAATGGAAAGCCTTTGAGCCCATTGTCAATAATTATTACAAAAAACAATCTGAGACACCATTTTATAGCATTTTGCCTACCGCCACTCAATATGCAAGAAATGCCATATTTTCGGGATTAATGCCTGCCGATATGGAAAAACTTCACCCTAAATTATGGAAGAATGACACTGATGATGGTGGAAAAAATCTACATGAAGCCGAGTTTTTAGATGGTCAATTAAAACGATTGGGATTGCAGCATTTAAAAACAGAATATCATAAGATCACCAATTTAAAGGCAGGCAAGAAACTGGTTGAGAATTTCAAAACACTTAAAGATAACGACCTCTCTGTCATTGTCTATAATTTTGTCGATATGCTTTCGCACTCGAAAACTGAAATGGATGTGGTCAAGGAGTTAGCATCAAACGATAAGGCCTATCGCTCTTTGACAGTGAGCTGGTTTAAAAATTCGCCGTTATTGGAAATGATCCAACAAGCACAGCAACTTGGATTCAAATTAATTTTAACTACAGATCATGGTACCATAAACGTTAAACATCCTTCAAAAGTAATTGGTGATCGGGATACCAGTTTAAATCTACGCTACAAAACTGGTCGAAGTTTAACCTATGAAGAGCGTGAAGTTTTGGTGGCAAAAGATCCTAAAGCTATTCATCTACCTTCCATAACGATGAGTAGTTCGTTTATTTTCGCTAAGAGCGATTACTTTTTGGCCTACCCAAATAACTACAACCATTATGTTAGTTACTACAGAAACACCTATCAACATGGAGGCGTCTCTTTGGAGGAAATGATCATTCCGTTTGTGGTGTTAAATCCTAAAAAATAATCCATATACTACGTAAAAACCCGATGAAATACACTTTTTGTTAGTTTTTTTCAAATTATTTACTTAACATTGCTTTTATAATTGATAGTTCATCGTTTGCTTTAAGTATAAATTATGTCCAAATTATTGGAAATCACGTATAAGCTAGAAGATATTGATGATGTTGCTCAAACTATGTTAAGGCATATAACATCCAAGACACTTTTATTTTACGGCGATATGGGCACAGGAAAAACGACTTTTATTAAAGCGTTATTGAGCGCAATTGGTTGTAATGAAGAGGTAAGCAGTCCAACTTTTTCTATAGTTAATGAATATATGGTCAAAGACGAATCAATTTATCACTTTGATTTATACAGAATTAAAGACGAAGAAGACGCACTAAATTTCGGATTTGAAGATTATTTTTATAATTCAGATTGGATTTTTATAGAATGGCCTGAAAACGCCGAGAGTTTATTACCAAAAGAGTCCAACAAAATAGAAATTTCTTACAATACAGAAGATTCTAGAACTATCAAATTAAGTAAAAAACGATAAAATTTTAATAATAAAGTAGCAAAATAGCTTAATATCAGTAATTAAAATAGCAACGTGACACCGCGTACATAATGAGGATTACGGAAAAACCGTAATATTTAAAGATTAAACGAGATGTTTTTAACATTCGGTTTAACGGTTTGAAATATAGCAACATGTTATATTTGAGCAATTAATTAATTTAATCCCTCATATTATGAAAACTAAAAAGTACGTTATTGCAATCGCAATTTTCGGTGGAATGTTGTTCACAGCTCAGGCGACTGATTTAATCAACCTAGATGGACAAATCAAAACCGAAATCGACAAGCACAAATTTAAAGTCCCAGACAAAGGCTAAACAAGCCTTAATCCAAGGAAGTATAGTGGCAATTTTACTTGCTCTAACTCCTTATTTTTTTTCGATTCACGAAAGTGTTCCAGAGCAAAAGCTGTGGGACACTTTTTTGTTCACTTATGATAGTAAGGCTTGGGAAAACGTTAATCTAGTTATGTGGATTTTAACAGGAAAAGCGATTCCGTTAGGGCTATTATTTATTTGGTTCTTTACATGCAGGCATTGGTGGTATCATGCCCTACTAGTTCCAATTGTTATGTATGTATATCAAATATTTGCGCTTTTCAATGAAGATCAATCTTACATTGATGAACTAAACTTTTTATATATGATACCAGTAATGGCGGTAATAGTGCCGTCAGTTTATTTAATTCGGGCAAAGCTATTTAATAAGCTTAATGATGTTGATAAAAGTATGGAAGAATTAGAACAAGAATTCATGATGAAACCCAAGGGCTTTTGGGGGACAATCAAACAATATTTTTAGTAGAGTTTTTCTTCATTTAGAGAATATCTGAGGCTTATGATAATTTAAATCATAAGCCTCAAATTTTTTAAACAAGTCCGCAGATTGAACCGCCATAAAATAGTTTGTGCATATGGTTTAAATTTTTTTTATCTAAAAATTACCTACATTTGAGAAAATTATATAATATTAGTTACCCCACGATTATGAGTAAAACCATCAACCGCATCATGCAATTAGTAAATTCTATGAACATGAGCGCTCGTCAATTTGATATGTCAATAGATGCTGCCAACGGCTATATTTTACGTATGCAAAAGAATAATGCTTCTGTTGGAAGCGATGTGATTGAACGTATTGTCAAAGAGTATCCACAAGTTAATTTGGTATGGCTTATCACTGGTAAGGGCGATATGTATATCCAAAATTCTGCTAAACCAAAAGCAAGAAGTAAGAAAGAAATTGAACGTTTTATCGATCAGAAATTGAAATCGAAATGGTCAAAGGAAAAGCAAAAGCTTTACGATGAAATTTTAAAAGAAATGGATAGCTTGAATGATAAGTAAAGCGTTATTTTTTGATAAAACTGTCTCTTAAAACAAGTAGTTCTGATAGATATTTTCTCTTTGATATCATATTTTTTTTCTTTTTTAAAATCTCAAATTGTTTATTAGCAATTAAATAGTCGTTCTGCTCGAATAAACTTAGATCATTCATCAAATGAAATATCTCTTTATTCAGCTCGTCCTTATAGTTTTTTTTGATAGAGTAATAGCCCATTTTTTTAGAAAGCATATGTAATAGTGTAAGTATTGGAATGGATATTAATAATGAATGATAAAAATTAAAGCCTGAATAATACATAGATTTCCAATTTAAAAAAAACAAATATTGATAAACTTGAAAAATCAACGGTACAAATAGAACATATCGCCACCAATATTTACAAGTTAAGAACCATATTGCGATGACTAGTAGCGTTGTTAATAGGTAAAAATTTATCCAAAGATAGTGCCTAACTAATTCATAATATTCGGCATCAATGACAAAAAAACTTGTTGTCCAAATTTTTGTTTGGTAAGGAGCTAAGAGATAGAGATAGAAGGCGAATGGCATTAGCACTATAAATGTCACAATGACAATATCTGTCTTAATTTTAAGCTTTTTCATTTAATACAGTTTTTCTCTTAATTCAATTAATTGCTTTAAGTATTCAGATTTATCAATATGATTTTTATTCTTTCTAAGTTCGTAAAAGTCATTTTCAATATTTTTGTCTAAATTTTCATTAGAAATTTCTTTAAGAATCAAGTCTATGTCGTTATTAAGTTTTGAATACAGTTTTTGTGAATTTGAAAAATGATTGACTTTCCTTGAAAATATAATTAAGATTATTAATATAGGAATCGTAATTGGTAAACTTGTTAAAAAATCAACCTCATCAAAAACCTGAGTATTCGGGTTAATAAAACCAACTAATTTAAACAATTCAACACTTAACGGAACAAGTATCGTAATTCTCCACCAATGCCTACAGGTAATAAACCAAATTATAAGTAAAAAAAGAATATATAGCTTAATACTCATGACATACAAAAACGTACTAAGATCTAAATTTAAATCAAAGACGTATCCAGATAACTGCTTTACTGAAAACAACTTATTTATGTAGGAAAGTGCTTGAAGCGATAACAACAAAAGAATTATACTTACGTCGCTAAAAGTTACTGCTCTGGCTTTAAACTTTAAAATCATACTAAGATTTCTAATTTATTAGATAAAACAACTGATGACCAAATATTTAAGAAGGATATAAATTTGAATAATTGTCAAAACCGAACACAAAAAAAAATTAATAAACGTTCATAGTGAGATTTTGTAATCCATATGGAATAGAAAAATTTAAAAAATTATTGAATTGAGATTTGATCCCGCAATTCAATTAGTTTAATAAGATAATCCTTTTTATTATGAAGTTTCTTACATTTTTTTAGATTAGCCCAAGATTTATCAACCTCTTTGTATGTTTTGATATCAATCTTTAATGATTTAGCGATTTTTGCATTTATTTCTAAGTTGATCTTATGGTTCTTTACTTTAGTATAATAACCGATTTTTCTCGAAAAAAATATTAACAAAATTATGTATGGAATAATTACTACTAAACTGTCAACAAAATTATCGACAAAATTAAAATCTAAATTAAGCCCCGATTCAGCAAATTTTACTACGGCGCAAAATTTATAAATTTCAAAAGAGATAGGTATTAACAGTATGATGCGCCATGGTTTTTGGCATGTTATGAACCATATTGATAGTAATACTAATGTAAGTAATTTAACAGATAATAGCCAAACGTAACATTTTACGAATTCTAAAGTTCCTGCATCAATAGTTATCTTGAATATTGTAAAAGTTTTTGAATTATCAGGCAACAGATTATATGTAAAAAAAGCAAAAGGTAGTACAATCATACAAAGCAAAATTAAAATATCCTTTTTATTGTTTTTAAAAGTTGCCAACATATAACTATAAATTATAAAATTCGTTTCGTAAAGCAATGAGTTCTTTGAGATATTCGTTATCTTCTTGTTTTGGATTATTGCTTTTTACGTAATTTAACTTTTCATTCAATTTTTTTATTTGCTCATTTTTATCATTATTGAGTTCAAAAAATTGCTCATCGATGGCTAAGTCAAGTTTTGTTCTTAAGTCTTCGGCCAGCCTATATTCTGTTAATTTTTTTGACAAAAAGAATAACAGTAAGATTATTGGAGCAGTAATGGGTATACTTGAAATATATTCAATTTCATCAAAAGTGTTTTGATTCACATTGAAAATACTTATTAACTTAAGTAATTCGATTAAAATCACTATCAATATTGATATTTTCCACCAATGACGGCAGGTAAAAAACCATATTAACGAATAAAATATAATTAAGAGTTTCATTTTAGAAAAATAAACTAGACTTTCATAATCATAAAAATCATCGTAAAATTCCTCATAATCGATAAACAAATCATCCAAAAAATACCCAAATGTCACCCCCAAAATAAGGAGCATCATCAAAACATCTTTCCAACTAAAGTCTTTAAATCTCAACATAATAGAAAATTATCTCCATCTAATATAAAACTTATTTTGCTTATACCGAATTTTTATTTGTAATTTGAAATTCCAATTAAATTACGCAATGAGCGAGACCATATCTCCATTTACAAGAGCACAATTACTACCTCAAGAAGAGATGCTCGAAATCTATAAAAAGAAAGGCGAACTATTTATAGGCATCCCAAAAGAAACCCATTTTCAAGAAAAACGAGTCTGTTTAACACCTGATGCAGTATCTGCATTAGTATCAAATGGACACCGCGTCATGATGGAGTCTGGAGCTGGTGAAGGCGCCAATTTCAAGGATAAAACGTATAGCGAGGCTGGTGCAGAAATTACCAAAGACACTTCAAAGGTCTTCTCCTGCCCTATCCTGCTAAAAGTAGAACCGCCTTCCTTTGACGAAATCAAACTTATCAATCCGCAAACGCTTTTAATTTCAGCATTACAACTTAAAACACAGAGTAAAAAATATTTTGAAGCTTTAGCCTCAAAGCGCGTCACTGCTTTAGCATTTGAATTTATCAAAGATGATGATGGTGCCTATCCAGCAGTGCGCTCACTTAGTGAAATCGCTGGAACAGCCTCTATATTAATCGCTTCAGAGTTACTATCAAACGTCAATGGTGGCAACGGCCTGATGTTTGGCAATATTAGTGGTGTTCCACCAACCGAAGTGGTTATTATCGGCGCAGGTACAGTTGGCGAGTTTGCAGCGCGATCTGCTATCGGACTCGGAGCAAACGTGAAAATTTTCGATAACTCTATTACTAAATTGCGCTGTGTGCAATCCAATCTTGGTCAAACACTCTACACATCCACTTTGCAACCAAAAAATCTAATCAAGGCCCTTAAACGATGTGATGTCGCTATTGGTGCGGTGAGAGGGAAAAACCGATCTCCAATTGTTGTTTCCGAAGACATGGTAAGCGTTATGAAATCTGGAGCTGTCGTCATTGACGTAAGCATTGATATGGGTGGCTGTTTTGAAACAAGTCAGGTGACCGATCATAATAATCCAACCTTTGATCATAATGGAGTCATTCATTATTGTGTGCCCAATATTCCGGCGCGCTATTCACGATCTGCTTCGGTATCCATCAGTAATATTTTTACCCCTTACTTACTTAAAATAGGTGAAGATGGCGGTATAGAAAATGCCATTCGTTTTGATAGAGGTTTAAAAAATGGGTTGTACTTTTACCACGGTATTTTGACAAATAAATCGGTGGCAGATTGGTTTGATCTCGATTGCAGTGACGTCAATTTGTTGATTTTCTAGATGCCCTAAAAATTTAATATGAAATTATTACATCGAATAGGCTATTATCTGGGAGGCTTTTCTATTGGTTTGGTGCTCTTGGCTTTTTTTTTAAGCGGAAAAAAAACATCATGTTCCTATGGCCCAAATGCCAGAACGATCAAAAATATCATGATCAAAAAACAAGTTTATTCTGAAGCTACTGAAAGCGCTATGCACACTTATAGTCTAGACACCTTAGCAATTTCTAATTTAATAAAAACAGGAAATGTCAACTTTTCTGAAAGTGATACAAATCCCGAAGATTGTAAAACCTACGTCATTGAAAATGAATTAAACGATCGTGATGTGATATTAACGGTTAAAAATTGCAAAACAACAGCTACCTTAGAGTCATTTATTTTTAACTAATTGAGTAGTCGATGTCAATTAAAGTTAGGTTAAAACGCGCTCTATTTTTGATATAAAGTGTTGATGGTAACTCTTCAAAATTGTCAAATAAATCACTAGCAACATGAAATCAAAAATTTGGTTATCACCACCTCATCTGGGCACTACAGAGCGGTTATTTGTTCAAAATGCTTTTGATACCAACTGGGTTGCACCTTCTGGTCCTCATATTGACGGCTTTGAAACTGATATTCAAACCTATTTAGGTAAAGACACGAAAGCTGTAGCGCTCAATTCTGGAACGGCCGCTATACATCTCGCTCTTGTTTTATTAAACGTTGATAGCGATGATGAAGTGATTTGTCAAAGTAACACATTTGCTGCTTGTGCCAATCCAATCGTTTATCAAGGCGCTACTCCTATTTTCGTAGATAGTGAAAAAGATACCTGGAATATTTGTCCTGAGCAATTAGAAATCGCCATCAAAGACCGACTATCACAAGGCAAAAAACCAAAAGCAATAATTGCGGTGCATCTCTACGGAGTGCCTTATAAAGTCGATGAGATCAATAAAATTGCACAGGCCTACAACATACCCATTCTTGAAGATGCTGCGGAAGCCTTCGGAAGCACATACAACAATAACAAATGTGGAACCTTCGGAACATTGGGCGTTATATCCTTTAATGGCAATAAGATCATAACCACTTCAGGTGGTGGTGCGCTCATCACAAAAGATCAAACACTAAAAGATAAAGCGATTTATTTAGCAACACAAGCCCGAGAAAATACCGTAGCATACGTGCACAAATCGATTGGGTATAATTACCGATTATCAAACGTTTTGGCAGGCATAGGAAGAGGTCAAATGCAAGTTTTGGATGAACGCGTTAATGCTAGACGTTTCAACTACGACGGTTATAAAACAGCATTTCAAGATATTGAAGCCCTAGAATTTGTTGCAGAACCAACAGGCTCAAAATCAAACAGATGGTTAACTTGTATGCTTACCCCTTCCGAAGCCATAAAAAACAATTTAATTGTGGCGCTTGATCATCAAAATATTGAAGCACGCCCGCTTTGGAAACCGTTACATCTGCAACCCATATTTGAAGATGCACCTCGCTATTTGAATGGGATTTCCGAAGATTTATTTAAAAGAGGTTTGTGTTTGCCTAGCGGTTCAAGTTTATCAGAACAAGACCTTCATCGCGTTTGTGCTGTAATAACTCAATTTTTTAAACAATAGATTGAGCCTTCTTTAACTAGTATTGTCAGGTGTTTTAGGCAACAAAAGTCTTACCTTGAATTTAGCAAAATCGTTATTTAGACCGTATGGTGAAAATTCATCCCGACAAATTTTAAATCAAGACATCGCTTTTCGTCGCTTTCGCTCCTGTTTCAGTAAATTTAATTCTCTACTAGTCTGGCCTGCCACAGAGGTGTTTTCTTCTGCGCGTCTAATGAGATAGGGCATCACATCTTTTACGGGTCCAAAAGGGACGTATTTGGCGACATTATAACCTTGTTCGGCAAGATTGAAACTAATGTGATCACTCATGCCATACAATTGACCAAACCACACATTATTATCGGTTTTGGCAATGCCTTTTTCTTTCATCATATCCATTGCGATATAACAACTCAACTCATTATGAGTACCGATAAATAAAGAAATTGTTTCTAAATGATTTAAGATAAAGGTCATGCACGTATTGAAGTTCTTATCGGTTGCTTGTTTTGTCTCACAAATGGGTGATTGATACCCTTTATCTTCGGCACGCTTGCGCTCTTTTTCCATGTAAGCACCACGAACAATCTTAAAACCAAGCTTAAAATTGCCTGCGATTGCTCGATCATAAAGGTTTTTTAGATACTCTAATCGATCCCATCGATAGGTTTGCAGGGTGTTATAAACAATCGGGATATCACCATTATATTTTTGCATCATTTGCTCGCAAAGTTCATCGGCTGCCTCTTGCATCCAACTTTCCTCACCGTCGATCAGCACTTCAACATCCTTCTCTTTGGCTAGTTTGCAAACAGCGTCAAAACGCGCTACAATACGTTCCCATTCTTGTTCTTCTTTTTCGGTAAATGCTTTGCCTTCTCCTTTTTTTTGATACAAATAAAAGCGTCCAAATCCAGTTGGTTTAAAAACTACGATTGGCATAGATTCCTTTTCATCTGCAAATTTGATAATCTTTAGGATCTTATCTCTGGCGTCATCAAAAGTTGCTTCATCTTCCTTCCCTTCTACCGAATAGTCCAAAACCGAACTCACGCCATTGGTGAACATTTTATCAATTACTGGCAAGCAATCCTTCTCATTCACACCGCCGCAAAAATGATCAAAAACAGTAGCTCTAATCAATCCCTCCACAGGTAATTTTGCTTTTAATGCAAAATTGGTTGCGGCAGTTCCAATTCTTACTAAGGGCTCATGGGAAATCATCTTAAACAAAAAATAAGCGCGCTCTAATTCTGAATCGTTTTTGAGAGCGAAGGCAACTTGGGTATTATCAAAAAGAGAATTTGTCATTTATAAAAAAATATAACACAAAAATAAATATTCGATAGGGATAATGTTGTTAAAAGTCGCTAATTTTCCGTTTTCTTAGCCATATGAATTCCATAGCAACCAAAACATATCACGTTCACTTTAACGATAACGCCTATAATGAGCTTAATGCGTATTTAAAAACGAACAATTTCTCTCAAATTTTCATTCTTGTTGATACCAACACTCACGAGCATTGCTTATCAAAATTTATGGCGCAATTAGAAACTGCGCTTAAAATTGAAATTATTGAAATAGAAGCTGGTGAATCTCACAAAACTATCGATACCTGTGTGGGAGTTTGGAACGCACTTTCTGAACTTGGAGCCGATCGCAAAAGCATCATGCTCAATTTGGGCGGTGGTGTTGTGACCGATCTGGGCGGCTTTGTAGCCTGTACCTTTAAACGTGGTATAAAATATATCAATATCCCGACCTCTTTACTAGCCATGGTAGATGCTTCGGTAGGCGGGAAAACAGGTGTTGACCTTGGTGCTCTTAAAAATCAAGTAGGTGTTATAAGTTCTGGAGACATGGTACTCATTGACACATCGTATTTAGACACTTTACCTCAAAATGAGATGAAGTCTGGTTTAGCCGAAATGTTAAAACACGGTCTCATTCGCAACAAAGATTATTTTGAAAGACTCACAAACCTCTCAACACTCACGCTTGCCGATCTAGACACTCTAATTTATGAATCTGTAGAGATCAAAAAAACAGTAGTTACCAATGATCCTCTAGAGCACAACGAACGCAAACACCTTAATTTTGGCCATACGTTAGGCCACGCCATCGAATCTTATTTTTTAAGCCATGAAGACAAAGAAGCGCTACTTCACGGTGAAGCCATTGCGATTGGAATGATCTTAGAATGTTTTATTTCTTCGGAAATATTAGGGTTTCCAAAATCTGATCTTGAGCAAATCACCAAAGCTATGAACGCTATTTATAAGCCCGTGAATATCGCATCCCACGATATTGATTACATCATAGATTTGCTTAAATACGACAAGAAAAACGAGCATGGCAATATCAATTTTGTACTTTTAGAATCCTTCGGGAATCCAAAAATTGATTGTGTAGTCGCTAATGAATTAATTAAACGCAGCTTCGCATATTATAGTTCTTTCCATATTTAGAACAGGTTATTAACTAACAAATACGAGCTAACACATACAGCTAATAAATTTTCCTGGAGTTCCACGTTCAGTGCAATCGATAACATGTACTTTATGTTTTACTTTCGTTAATAACTCTCTATACAACGACCTTAGAAAACAAGCTCTTTTTCCTATTTTGCAAGTCTCAAACAATATGAATATCTAAATATAAATGAAGGTCTGTATTGCCGAAAAACCGAGTGTTGCAAGAGAAATTGCACACGTTCTTGGTGCCAACACCAAATGTGATGGGTACTACGAAGGCAATGGCTATGCCGTCACTTACACATTTGGGCATCTCTGCACACTTATGGAGCCCAACGATTATAAACCATACTGGAAAAGCTGGGATCTAAACAATTTACCAATGTTGCCAGAAAAGTTCAAAACCAAAGTAGTAAGCAATACGGGAATTAAAAAACAATTCAATATTGTAAAATCACTTTTTGATAAGGCCGATTTGGTTATAAATTGTGGCGATGCAGGTCAAGAAGGAGAACTGATTCAACGTTGGGTTTTAGATCAAGCCAATTACAAGGGGAAAGTCCAACGCTTATGGATTTCTTCACTAACGACCGAAGCTATAAAAGAAGGGTTTTTACATTTAAAAGATTCAAAACGTTATGACAATCTTTATTATGCAGGATTTTCACGTGCTATTGGTGATTGGTTATTAGGCATGAATGCTACTAGACTTTATACCGTAAAACATGGTGGATATAAGCAAGTTCTCTCGGTGGGTCGCGTACAAACGCCTACTTTGGCTATGGTGGTGAACCGTTTTAAAGAGATCGAAAATTTTGATCCGCAGCCATATTGGGAACTGCAAACCCTATATCGAGATACTTTGTTCGCCTATGAAGACGGACGCTTTCTAAAAATGGAGGATGGTGAGATCCTTGCAAATAAGGTAAAAGAGGACGAGTTTGAAATCGTTTCAACAACAAAAAAGAAAGGTAAAGAATATGCTCCAAAGTTATTTGATCTTACAGGTTTACAAGTGTATTGTAATACAAAATTCGGATTTTCAGCAGACGAAACTTTAAAACTTGTTCAAAAATTATACGAACAAAAAGTGGTCACCTATCCTAGGGTGGACACGACCTTTTTACCTAATGATGTGTATCCAAAAGTGAAAGGCATTCTTCAAAATCTAACGAATTATGCCACGCTGATGAAGCCACTTTTAAATCAGAAAATAAAAAAATCATCTAAAGTTTTTAATGATAAAAAAGTAACCGATCACCATGCCATTATCCCAACTGGCGTTCAAATCAAGCTGCAATACAATCAACAACAGGTTTACGATATTATTGTAAAACGCTTTATTGCTGTGTTTTATCCAGATTGCGATGTATCAAATACAACCGTTATCGGTAAGGCGGCCAATGTCAACTTTAAAACAACAGGAAAGGAAATTTTAAAAGAAGGCTGGAAAGTTGTCTTTAAGTTTGGAAAATCAGTTTCTAATGGTCAAACAGATAAAGATATATTACCCACGTTCGTAAAGGGTGAAAAAGGACCTCATGAACCGTCTTTTCTAGAAAAACAAACCAAACCACCAAATCAATTTACTGAAGCCTCACTGCTGCGTGCCATGGAAACAGCCGGTAAGCAAGTTGATAATGACGAGCTGCGCGATCTCATGAAAGAAAACGGAATTGGAAGACCTTCAACGCGAGCTAATATCATCGAGACACTTTTTAAACGCCAATATATAAAACGGAACAAAAAGCAAATTTTACCAACCGTAACAGGTGTAACGTTAATCGATACGATCCAGAATGAACTATTGAAATCTGCTGAGCTCACGGGTATGTGGGAAAAGCAATTAAAGGATATTGAGAAAGGCACTTACAGTGCAAGTCAATTTATCAGGAACATGAAAAAGATGGTCGATGAATTGGTCTACGAAGTACGCAGTGAAACCTCTCGCGCTAACATTTCACAAATCACTGTAGTAAATGACCGAAAGGCTAAGGTGGTGGCTCTAAAAAAGGCTGGTATTGAAGCCGAAACCTGCCCTAAATGTAAAAAAGGTCACATGGTTACTGGAAAATCTGCTTACGGTTGTAATCAGTTTAAATCGGGTTGTGACTTTATCCTACCGTTTACTGCCTACGGAAAAAAAATTTCAGAGAAGCAATTCATTCGTCTTTTGCAAAAAGGATCTACCGTGAATCTAAAAGGCTTTTCTTCGGAAAATGGAACGACAGAAGGTTTGATTCGTCTTGATGAGCAATTCAAATTAATTTTAGAAGCAAAAAAAGGAACGTCTAAAGTTTCCGAAGTTCATTCCGAAGCAAACAAAAGTGATAATGTTGGCTGCCCAAAATGTCAAGTAGGAATCATTATTAAAGGAAAAACGGCGTATGGTTGCAGTGCCTATAAGTCAGGTTGTGATTTTAGAATGTCATTTGATGTGATCAGATCAAAAGCTAAAGACAAAAAACTTACCAAAGATCTTGTGCATAGTATCTTAAAGGGCGATGTGTAAAATGAAGCATCGACATTTTAAGCTATTTAAACCTTACGGTTATCTGAGTCAGTTTCAAACCAATGCCAGACACGAAGTCAACAAAAAATTTTTAGGTGAACTTTTCGATTTCCCAAAAGGAACAATGGCAATTGGCCGTCTTGATAAAGATAGTGAAGGTCTACTTCTATTGACTACAGATGGTAGAGTGAGTTTTGAAATCAATAGTTCTAATATCGATAAGGAATATTATGCTCAAGTTGATGGAGAAATTACGCAAGCTATTATAGAACGACTAGAACATGGCGTCCATATTAGTCATGAGAAGAACCAATATTTAACTAAACCTTGCAAGATATTCAAACTAGACAAAATTCCCGATTTTCCCGAACGTGGAAAAAAAATTCGTGATGAGCGACATGGTAAAACGTCATGGATCTCGATCACAATAAATGAAGGTAAATTTAGGCAAATACGCAAAATGACAGCTCAGGTAGGATTTGCGACGCTACGACTCGTAAGAGTTCGCGTGGGTGAGATCACACTTCAAGGACTCGAATTAGCAAACGTGATGGAGGTCGATAATTTGTTTAAAAAAAGCTAATGTCATAAACATTAGCCTTTTACTTTTTATCAAAATTATAGGATTAAATAACCTTAACACGAACAGCGTTCATACCTCGGTTTCCTTTTTCTAATTCAAATTGAACTTTATCATTTTCATTGATCTCGTCAATCAATCCACTAACGTGACAAAAATATTTCTCTTGATCTTCGGTATCAATAATAAACCCAAAACCTTTTGTATGATCAAAGAAAGATACTTTTCCTTTTCTAATAGGATCGTATTCTTCTTCCTCAATATCTTCTTTTTTAGGTACACCAATAACGATGTTCTTTGCTTTTACCTTGACTTTATCTGCTGGATCTGGAGGCGTATCTGTAAGATTACCAAATTGATCTACGTAAGCAAACGGAATGCTCTCCGCACCTCCATTATCTTCTTTTTCCTGCTTACGCGCTTCCATTTTTTTGCGCTTATCTTCACGTTTTTTTAAACGCTTTTTTTCTTTTTCACTTTTGTTAAATGTCTGTTGCGACTTTGCCATTCTTTACTTTGAGAGGTTTTAATTAATTCATATGCTTTTTAAAAACACATCTGCAAAGATACTAGATATTATTGACTTTTTAAAATAATAGTTTAGATAGTTAATCAAACGTTAAAAACATTTAACCTAATAGTGTTACTATTATATTTGCGTGTAAATAATGATATTATGAATATATTGCTCTCAAATTTGAAGATTGATATTAACGCCAATATTTATTTAAAAGATCCAGAATCTTCAGATCTAGGTAAACGCATCATCGAGCACAGCATAAAGCTTATCAATGATGTTGGTTTTGATAGTTTTACGTTCAAAAAACTAGGGTCTTTAATAGGCTCGAACGAGAGTTCTATTTATCGTTATTTTGATAGCAAGCACAAGCTTCTACTCTATTTGACTTCATGGTATTGGGCATGGTTAGAATACCAGCTTGTATTCGCAACGACCAATGTGTCTAATTCAAATGAAAAACTAGGCAAAGCCATTAATGTCTTGACACGAACAATAGAATCTGATTCCACATTTGCCCATATTGATGAAGTTCTCCTAAGTCGTGTAGTGATTAACGAATATTCGAAGTCTTATTTGACAAAAGAAGTTGATCAAGAAAATAAAGAAGGTTACTTTGCTATCTACAAGCGATTAATTAATAGATTGCATGACATGATCATTGAAGTCGCCTCCACTTATAAATTTCCCCATAGTTTAGCAAGTACTGTCTTAGAAGGTGCTTTACATCAACATTTTTTGAAGGCGCATTTTAAGTCACTAACCGATTGTGATGATAAGATTCAGCCTTCAGATTATTTTACGCATTTAGTATTCAATGCCTTAAACCAAACCAGCAATGACTAAGATTTTAACTTCGTGGCAACGTCTTATTGGACTTTTGAAACTAGATAAAAAAGACGTAAGACAAATATTTTATTACGCCATATTTGCTGGAGTCGTGAGCCTATCGCTCCCTTTGGGAATTCAAGCGATAATTAACCTTATACAAGGCGCACAAATAAGCAGTTCCTGGATTGTTCTTGTCGTTTTAGTTACCCTTGGTGTTGCTTTCGTTGGTGTTTTACAGTTAATGCAAATGCGTATAATTGAAAATGTACAACAAAAAATTTTTACAAGATCATCATTTGAATTCGCTTACCGCTTCCCAAAGATGAAAATGAGCGAGCTACGCCAGTTCTATCCACCAGAATTAGCCAATCGCTTTTTCGATACGCTCACCGTTCAAAAAGGTTTATCTAAAATTTTAATTGATTTTCCTGCGGCCATATTGCAAATTATTTTCGGCTTGTTATTACTTTCCTTCTACCACCCATTTTTTATCATTTATGGGTTGTTTCTTGTTATATTGGTATATGTCGTATTTAAATTTTCGGCTCAGCGTGGTTTAGATACTAGTTTGATAGAATCAAAACAAAAATATAAAGTAGCACATTGGCTACAAGAAATCGCAAGATGTGTGCTTAGCTTTAAATTGTCTGGAAAAACCAATTTGGCCTTAGAAAAAAACGATAACCTCACTGCCGATTATCTAGACGCAAGGGAAAGTCATTTTAAAGTTTTAATCCAACAATTTATCAAACTAATTGGATTTAAAATTTTAGTAACGGCTGGATTGCTGGTCATTGGTGGTTTTTTAGTTTTAAATCAGCAAATGAATATAGGCCAGTTTGTAGCTGCGGAAATCATCATTCTATTAGTCATTAGTTCTGTTGAAAAATTAATTTTAGGACTAGAGTCATTCTACGATGTATTAACATCTATGGAAAAATTAGCACAAGTAGTCGACCGACAGCTTGAACCGCAAGATGGAGACATCATCGTAAATGATGACAAAGATTTCAAGGTCGAATTGGATCATGTCACCTATGCCGTACCCGATCGCTCAAAGCCTGTCCTGTCAGACATTTCAATGCGCATTGGCCCAAAAGATCGCATTATGATTTATGGCTCAAATGGGTCTGGAAAATCTACGCTTTTAAAATTGATCGCTGGAATATTAGAACCTTCCCAAGGATCAATATTCGTGAACGATATCAATTTGACTGGAATGAAATTGAACCACTACCGAGCACTGATTGGACAATCGCTCCCTGAAGAATTGCCGTTTGAAGGCTCCATACGAGAAAATCTAACCTTTGGAGATGAATCTATTACTACAGAAGATATTAATAAAGTTTTAGAGCAAATAGGTCTAATCGATTTCGTCAAATCCCAATCACAGGGTTTACGCACTATTTTATATCCTGAAGGAAAAAAATTATCATTAACGGCCTCTAAAAAGATTGTCTTAGCAAGAAGCATTCTCAAGCGACCTAAATTATTATTGTTAAAAGATCCTTTGGAGCAATTCGAGAAAAAAGAAGCGCAACGCATTATGGATTTTCTAACCGATAAGAGTAATCCATGGGCCTTAATAGTGGTGAGCTATAATATGGATTGGAAAACGAAATGTACCAGAATCTTTAATCTAGAGGATGGCAAAATTGAATTAAACACAAAGTAACATGCTTAATATTTCTAAAAATCAACTAAACAAAAGAGTCGATTTGACTGAATTTAAGTCTGGTCAAAAAGTATTCCACACAAGGCACTTTGCCCAGTTCAATCGCTTTTTATTCGCTTTTGCAATTGTAGGCTTCATTGTATTGTTTTTACCTTGGACACAAAACATCAATAGTCGTGGTAATGTGACGACCTTAACTCCAGATCAGCGACCTCAAACCATCCAGTCCCCTATCCCTGGACGTATTGAAAAATGGTTTGTAAGGGAAGGCGATCGTGTATCAAAAGGCGATACGATTTTATTTATTTCTGAAATAAAAAATGAATATTTTGATCCTAATTTGGTCAATAGGACGGGTAAGCAAATACGAGCTAAAGAGGCTTCGGTAAATTCGTATGGATCTAAAGTCAATTCGTTAAACAATCAAATAGGTGCCTTACAGAATGAACGTAGATTAAAACTTGAACAAGCGGCAAATAAATTACTACAGTCCAAATACAAAGTACAAAGTGATAGTATTGATTTGGAAGCGGTTAAAATAGATTTGGGTATTGCTGAACGACAAATTGGAGCGATTCAAAATCTTTATGATGAAGGTTTAAAATCTCTGACAGAATTAGAAGAAAAGCGCTCAAAATTTCAAGAAAAACAAGCCAAATTGATTTCTCAAGAGAATAAACTTTTGGCCTCCAAGAATGACGTGATCAATGCTAAATTAGAGATCAATCGTGTTCAGGCCGAGTATATCGATAAAATTTCTAAAGCCGAAAGCGATAAATTTACCGCACAATCCAATGGGTTTGATGCCGAAGCTCAAGTCACAAAACTGGAAAGCGATTTTACGAGCTATGAAATAAGAAATGATCTTTACTATATCAAAGCGCCTCAAGATGGTTTTATAAATAAAGCCATTATTGGAGGTATTGGCGAAACCTTTAAGGAAGGTCAATCGTTAGTAGGTATCATGCCTGCTAATTATGACTTAGCGGTAGAAATGTTTGTTGAGCCAATAGATTTACCTTTAGTGCACATAGATGAGGAAGTAAGGGTTGAGTTTGATGGCTGGCCTGCCATTGTGTTTAGCGGGTGGCCTAATATTTCCTACGGAACATATGGTGCCAAAGTCGTCGCAATTGAAAATTTTATAAGTACAAATGGTAAATTTAGAGTACTTCTTGCACCTGATGAATCTGATCATGAATGGCCAGAAGCCATTCGAGTAGGATCTGGTGCAAGAACAATTGCCTTATTGGAAGATGTACCCATTTGGTTTGAACTATGGAGAAAACTAAACGGCTTCCCTCCTAACTATTATCAACCAGAAGGTACGGCTCAAAATAAATCTGACAAAAAATAAACGTTGGTATGAATAAGTATGTTGGTTTAATTTTTTTAACCCTCACATCGTTGACGTTCGCTCAAACACCAATTCAAGACACCTTGGTGTTGAGTTTTAGTGAATATTTAGGCTATGTCAAAAAGTTTCATCCTATTGCTAAGCAAGCTGAGCTCACAATACAAATGGGACAAGCTAATTTAATGAAAGCAAGAGGCGGTTTTGATCCAAAAATTGAAGTTGACAATGAACGAAAAAAATTTAAGAACTTAGAGTATTTTGATGAACTCAACGCCACTTTCAAAATACCAACTTGGTATGGCATTGAGCTTAAGGGCAATTTCGAACAAAACACAGGAGAATTTTTAAATCCGCAAGCCTTCGTACCAGACGATGGCCTCTATAGCGCAGGAATTTCGGCATCCCTTGGTCAAGGTTTATTGATCAATAAACGTATGGCCGATTTAAAGAAAGCGAAATTCTTTAGAGAACAAACTAAAGCCGACCGGGAAATGCTCATCAACCAAATTTTGTATGAAGCATCCCTGGCCTACTTTAATTGGCTACAAACCTATAACGAAATTCAAATTTACACGCAGTTTCTTGAAAATGCTACCATTCGTTTAGAAGGTGTCAAAAGTAGTGTCGTTAATGGGGACAAAGCTGCCATAGATTCCATTGAGGCCGGAATAACTGTCAAGAACAGAGCTTTAGGATTAGAGCAATCTAAAGTAAAACTTATGAAAGCTTCACTAGAGCTATCCACCTTTTTATGGTTAAATGATGACATTCCTGTTGAAATCCAACCTAACGTCATTCCAGATGCATTGGTAGAGGAGTCTATTGACGATGTCCTAGAAATTTCAGGATTACCGCTTACCGATTTTGCGCTTGAAAACCATCCGAAGTTACGTTCATTAAATTTCAAATTTGACGGGCTTGAAGTTGATAGACGTTTAAAAGCGAACAAATTACTTCCAAAGATTGATGTTCAATATAATTTTTTAACAGAGACAGCAGATGTTGCGAGGTCTTTTAATACCAATCAATATAAGGGCGGATTTAATATTGCCTTTCCTTTGTTTTTACGAAAAGAACGTGGCGACTTGAGATTGGCAAAAGTAAAACTCGAAGATCTTCAGTTTGAAATCGATAATGCGACCATTGAAATTCAAAATAAAGTATTGGCGATATATAGAGAACTAGAGTCGTTTGAGACCCAAAATAGACTTATTGATGATATTGTAACAGACTATGCTACCATGTTGAATGCCGAAGAGCGCAAGTTCAATTTTGGGGAAAGCTCAATATTCTTGATTAACTCACGAGAGAAGAGTCTCATTGATTCACAATTGAAATCTGTAGAACTTCAAAATAAATTTTTGAAAGCTAAGGCAACTTTGTTTAATAGCTTGTCAAGAGACTTAGATAATCTATAATCTTTCGCTACGTCCCCCTGTTAGATAATTAGTTATCCTGTTCTTTACTTTGTTTTTCCTTGTCTTTCTGCTTATTGATTTTATCTACTTCAGAATTTGCCAAGATTGGATTCGCATCCTTGATGACGTTAATTGTCGCTTTAACACCTGTTAAGAGATTCCATTTTTTTGAAGAGACCAATCGCCCAGTATCATCATAGACTAAAAACTCCGCCGTGTTAGGTCCAGAGTCTCCTTGATTTAAAGCTTGAAAAACGATTTCATTGATTCCTACATTAAGATCAACATTAAAACCTTTGTATCCTGAAGTCAATAATAAAGACGGAATGAGCATTTCGCCATTCACAAAAACCCGTACTAAATCACCATCGGGATATTCGTGATCGCGACATACAATATTTACAAACTTTCCATTATTTCGCAGGTCGCCAAGAAATACATCTGCCATGGTTTCAATCTTGAAACCTTGTTCTACTGCGACTTTATTGAAACGCTGCTCGAAGAGCTCTCCTGGGTTTCGTAATCCGTTATCATCAATCATTGAAAATTCCTTTTCAGACTTTTTGATAGAAAATTTACTTTCCGTAGGGGTACCATCGACCTTTAGTTTTGGCGCGGTGATACCAATTTTGGATTCTGGTTTTATTATAAGCTTTGAGATGGTATCGTTTTCTTCAGTCTCGATAGCGGGAATTCTAATGGACTTCTTCTCTTGCGTGTCTTTTTGAGCAAACAAGCAACATGTCGATAACAATATTATTAATAAAATGAGATGTGTTTTCATCATAATGATTTAGCAGGATTATTTCAATAACCATACCTAACATTAAAAGTAACGTCTTTAGGCTGTAAAGATTTAAATATTACGTTAAAACTTTCCGTTGAAACTTAAACGCAGACGTCTTGTATACTCTTCAAGAAGCCAATCTTTGTAGTTTTTTGTGCTGTTCATAATGCAATAACAGTACTGTTTGATGCGATAACAAATATCATCATGAAGTAGTTTTGCCAGTGCCCTAGCCTCAAAAACATCTTCACTATTGGCAATGACCAGTTCTGAATGTTGTGCGATGCTATTTTCAATCGCTTTCATTGATTTGCTGCCTTCTCGAGTCACCTTTTTGTATTCGGCCTTAATATCAAAATCGTCATTTGGATTTTTCTTAAAACGCTTTCTTAACGAATCTGGCATCTGGTACACAAATTCACGTTCTATATCTTCATCATTCCTAAGGTTTTCTAAATAAAAGTCTGGATTTTTAAAAATATGTTGCCAATCCACAGGTTGACTCCACGGCCCAAAACGCACCGCATTATTCCCTAAATCGATAACCGTAAACTTTGATTTATCCTTGAAAATTCTAGACCCTCTACCAATCATTTGAAAATACAAGGTTAAAGATCGTGTGGCTCTATTTAAAATGATAGACTCTACAGAAGGCTCATCAAAACCGGTTGTCAAAATACTTACCGAGGTCAAAATACTTCCAGGTGTATTTTTAAACCATTTTAAGATTTCTTTGCGCTCTAGTTTAGAGGACGTATTATCCAAATGACGCACCTCATATCCGGCGCGTTTAAACGTGTAATACACTTCTTTTGACGTATTGATACCATTATTGAAAATAAGTGTTTTCTTGCCTTTGGATAATTCTTCGTAAGCGAACAATAGCTTACCTTGCATTGCTGCATTGGTATATAACGCTTCAGAAGATTTCACGGTATAATCGCCATTGATACCAATTTTTAAGGTATTTAAAGACACGTCATAGTTGTATATTTCCGCGGAAGCTAAAAATCCATTTTTAATTAAGGTCGAAATATTATCTCCAACAATCAACTCCTTATAATTATCCTTCATTGGCAACTTAATATTACTACTCAAAGGTGTCGCAGTAACGCCGAGAATGAAGCAATTATCAAAAAATTTAAACAACTTTCTGAATGAGTTATAGTGCGCTTCGTCAATAATGACCAAACCAATATCCTCAAGATTAAGTTTCCCATCATTAAGTCGGTTATTGAGCGTTTCAACCATGGCGACAAAACAGCCGTATTGATCTTGATCGGGCAACTCTTTTACCTTACTATTGATAATTTTGTTATTAACACCAAACCCATGCAATACCTTTGAGGTTTGCTTGCAGAGTTCAATACGGTGCGTTAAGATGACAACCTTTTTCTGATGTTTTTTGATGTATTGTCTAACGATTTCAGAAAAAATAACTGTTTTGCCACCACCTGTTGGAAGTTGGTATAAAAGATTAAAATTATCTGGTGCGGCTTCAAATACATCAAAAATGCGATTGAGATCGGCAATTTGATAGTCGTACAGACGTTTTTTGGATTCTTTTGATTGAGTTATTTGCAAAGATTCGGACATATAAATAGTAGCTGCTGAGGAAAAAATTCGTACAAAATTAAGGTTTTATAAGGTTATCATGGCATAATATGAAAAAGATTTAAAAACTTTATGAAATAGAGAGATCTTCAAAATTTCAACTAAAACTTATAAGACAATTTTAATCTTAAATGTGATAAGTGCTTGAGCGATTTCAAGTCTTTACATTTGATAATGAGATTGGTATCATTTTTGAGCCATCCAAATTTTAACCTTAAATCTAGTTTTATGAAAACATTTAGACGACAATCTGTAGAGGTAAACGCTGGCTCGATGGCCGACATCGCTTTTTTACTTCTTATTTTCTTTTTGGTTACCGCTACGATTCCTAATGATATGGGCATTCAAAGAAAATTACCAGCCCCTTGCCCAAACAATGAAGATTGTGGCGGGGAAATTCACAAAAGAAATGTATTGGAAATTATGGTCAGCGCTAAAAATGAACTCCTCGTTGACAGTGATATTATCCCTATAACGCAATTAAAGGATATTGCTAAAGCATTTATTGATAATAACGGCGATATGACTTGTAGCTATTGTGACGGTTTGATGAAAGCAACAGCTTCAGATCATCCAGCCGAGGCAGTAATATCATTGAAAAATGATCCCCTTACGGCTTATGATTTTTACATTAAAGTTCAAGATGAATTAACAAAGGCGTATACCGAGTTACGGGAACAATATGCTAAAACCATCTTTGAAAAACCTTTATATAAGCTCACCAAAGGAGAATTACAAATTGTAAAAGCAGCTTATCCGTTTATATTATCTGAGGTAAAACAAATAGATTAATCCTGTAAAGTATCTTTTTTAATTTTAACTCTATAACTGATGTTGAGCTTGCGTCGTCCCCATTCCCGAGCCGCTTTGACATCAGTTCCCATATAAATGTCAATTTTGTTTCGGTAACGTCTATTCATTTTATCCTTGACAAGATATGTTCCTTCCAATCCTTCAATAATTACAGGTGTATTATGAACCAGTCCCAATTTCAATAGATTTCTTGATACTGCGATATATTTTAGTCCTGGTTTTAAACTATCACCAAAAGCCGTGATATTTGGATTAGCGCTTGTTTGATACGCTAAAGAATTATATGCAGAGGCAGTCACCTCTATTGTATTCCATTCGTATTCGCTTATGTCACTGTCTTTACAACCAAACAGTATAACGCAACAAAGTAAACAACATAATAGATTTCGTAAAAAAGAATACCACATATTATAAATATAAGATTTTGTAACTTGACCAAGACTAATCCATCTTAATTTTATGAAATTTTTCTCAACGTCTTTATGTCTTTTAACCATGGCCACCTCCTGTAAAACTGAACCTAATCCAGAAGCAAACAATTCAACTCAAAATGATTCTATAGCGCTTGTTCAACGCGCCAAAAATATTCATAAAAACGTCATCACACTTGATACCCACTGCGATATTAATATCAAAAATTTTACCGATACCCTCAACTATACTCAAAATTTAGAATCGCAGGTCAACCTACCTAAAATGAATGCTGGCGGACTTGATGTTGCTTGGTTTGTGGTTTACACGGGACAAGATTCTTTAACGACCAAAGGTTACAAAAACGCTTATATAAATGCCATCTCAAAGTTTGAAGCTATTCATAAACTCGTTAAAGATCTAGCTCCAAATCAAATAGAGCTTGCCCTAACGTCAAACGACGTTAGGCAGATTTCAAATTCAGGCAAAAAAGTTGCCATGATAGGTATAGAGAATGGTTATCCTATTGGTGAAGACATTTCGAACGTAGAAAAATTTTATAATCTTGGAGCGCGATATATGTCGCTATCCCACAACGGGCACAGTCAATTATGCGACAGTAATACAGGCGAGAAAGACAATGTTTGGCTACATCATGGCCTAAGTGATTTAGGTAAAGACGTCATAAAGGAAATGAACCGTCTTGGCATGATGATCGACGTATCACATCCTTCAAAAGAGGCCATGCGAGATATGATTGAAATAAGCAGAGCACCAATAATTGCGTCACACTCTTCTGCCAGAGCCTTATGCAATCACAGTAGGAATCTAGACGACGAGCAGTTAGAATGGATGAAAAAAAATGGAGGCGTTGTTCAGACTGTGGCTTTTCAGGCTTATACAAATACAGAAAAAAACAATGTGCGAGACCATGCCATAAAATCTATACGTGAGGATATTGCCAAATCAATAGGAAGCACTTGGTACGAGCGCAGCGAAATGGCAACCCTTTCCGAAGAAAAAAAAGAGGCATTTTACGACGTTAGAGGAACAATAATCAAAATGGCAGATGAAAAGGCTAAAACACTAAAAGACTTTCCGCCAAAAGTAAATGTTTCAGATTTTGTGGATCATATTGATTACATGGTTAAAAAAATCGGACTCCAACATGTAGGGATCAGTAGTGATTTTGATGGTGGTGGTGGCGTTGAAGGTTGGAGTGATGCTTCGGAAACGTTCAATGTCACTTTAGAATTGGTGAAACGTGGTTATACCGAAGAACAAATTGAAAAGCTATGGAGCGGAAATCTCTTAAGGGTTTTGGATGACGTGCAAGCAATTGCTCAACAACCATAAAACAGGTTTAATTAAAAAAACCGAAAACAAAAATTAGACATTCTATTTAAAATAACACGAGTATTTATAAGACTATTTAATTTTACCAAAACGTTTTAAAATGAACAGAGTGAAAACTAAAAGCAATCCTACTGCGATTAGTGCATAACCGCCATATTTATCTTTGTTGCCTCTAATAAAATAAACATCATCATCCATATCAATAAACTGTACCGTTTTATTGATGCCAATATGCTCGTTGCGCTGTAATGGCGTATTATCTGCATAATAAATTGTGATCTCATCTCCTACTGCCAATTGGTCTATTTGTTCAAATTTCGGACTTAAATCAAAAGTTTCCATGCCAATAAAAACATCAAAAACTAAAGGATAATCGGCAATATGAATAAAGCGATGGTCGCCTTTATCTCGATATGTAATATCCTCAAATGTCTTGTCTAAATAATCAATTTTCCCAGTTACACTTGCGAACTCCGTCTTTGGTGTCACGCCTCTTATTGACAAATATATGCCGAAGCCAATAATGAGCAGGCAGGAAACCAAGGATCGATAAAAAATTTTTGTGGGCTTTCTCATAGTTGTCTTAGTATGAAAGTAGGTCGATAAGAGCCTTTTCAAATTGTCCTTTTGCTAAGTATTGATTTTCAAGTTGATCGACAAAAGGAATGGGTGTTTCTAAACTAGCCACTCGTTTGACAGGCGCATCCAATTGCTCAAAACAGCATTCCATTATTAATGCAGAAATATCACTGGCAATACCACCAAACAGCGAATCTTCTTGTAAAATGATTGCGCGACCTGTTTTCTTTACAGAAGTAAAAATTGCTTCTTTATCCAACGGTTGAAGACTTCGTAAATCAATTAAATCGGCCTTGATATGCGTGTTTTTATCGAGGGTATCCATAGCCCAATGCACACCTGCACCATAAGATATTATCGTTACGTCTGATCCTTCTCTCAATAGGGATGCTTTTCCTAACGGAAGTGTAAAATAATTTATTGGTACATGTTGACGAATACTACGATACAACGCTTTATGCTCAAAAAACAGCACTGGATTTGGATCTTCGATGGCAGCAGCTAAAAGTCCCTTTGCATCATATGGAAAAGCTGGATACACTACTTTTAATCCAGGTGTTTTCGTAAACCAAGCCTCATTTGTTTGTGAATGAAACGGCCCAGCAGCAACGCCACCACCACAAGGCATCCTGATTACCACATCGGCTTGTTGGTTCCAACGGTAGTGTGATTTTGCGAGATAGTTGACCACGGGATTAAATCCTGAGGTTACAAAATCGGCAAATTGCATTTCTACAACAGCCTTCATCCCAGCAATTGAAAGTCCCATGGCTGTTTCTATAATGGCAGACTCGCAAATAGGTGTATTTCGAACGCGTTCTTTTCCAAACACATCAACGAAACCTTCGGTGATTTTAAAAACTCCACCATATTCAGCAATATCCTGTCCCATAATGACCAAATCGGCGTGTTTCTCCATAGATTGTCTCAACCCTTCGGAAATCGCATCGATAAGTCTTAATTCTTCAGTTTCAGAATTGGGTACAACCGCCTTAAAATCAAACGATTTATATACATCTCCCAATTCGGTTTCAACATTAGGAACTATTGGCTCTTCATCAAAAGCCGATTTTAAATGCGTATTGATCTCTAATTGAATCTCCTCTTTATATTGAGCATCTTGTTCTTCTGTCAAGATACCTTGTTCTTTTAGAAAGTTTTCAAAGTTTTCTAAAGGATCTTTTTTAGCCCATTGGTCCATCAGTTCTTGCGGAACGTACTTTGTGCCACTGGCTTCCTCATGACCGCGCATTCTAAAGGTTTTGAACTCTATCAAAATTGGTCTTGGTCGCTTACGAATACTCGCTGTCAATTTTTTAATGATCGTGTAGACTTCAATAATATTATTACCATCGATGATAAAAGATTCCATCCCGTAACCTTTGCCTCTATCGGCTAAATCTTTACAAAAATATTGCTCTTTTGATGGCGTTGACAAGCCATAACCATTATTTTCAACACAAAATAAAACCGGAAGTTGCCAAACCGATGCGACATTGAGTGCTTCATGAAAATCACCTTCACTGGTCCCACCTTCACCTGTAAACACTGCGGTAACTTGTTCTTTATCTTGTAATAAACTGGCTAAGGCAATGCCGTCGGCTACACCTAACTGCGGTCCAAGATGGGATATCATGCCTACAATATTAAACTCTTGTGTTCCAAAATGGAATGACCGATCTCGACCTTTTGTAAATCCGTTGGCTTTGCCTTGCCATTGGCTGAATAATCGATTTAACGGAATTTCACGTGTCGTGAATACGCCAAGATTTCTATGCATGGGCAGGATGTATTCTTCTTTCTGCATGGCCATTGTAACACCCACCGAAATTGCTTCTTGACCGATACCCGAAAACCATTTTGACACTTTACCCTGACGTAATAAAATGAGCATCTTCTCTTCAATCATGCGTGGCTTTAACATATTTCTATAAAGATCCAATAAGGTATGATCGTCCAGATTTTTTTTATCGTAGGTAATTAGACGCTTGGGTAAGGTCGACATGGCGAAGTAAATTAAATTAGTGAATCAAATGTAGATAAAAAATGACGAGAATAAAGCCTAAGTCTCATTTTTTTAGCATCATTCTAATCTGTGATTTTCGCACTATTTTTCCTATTTTTGTTATATTGAACAGCAATAAATGTTTTTATCAAATGAATCGAATACCAAGCGTAAACCTTCAGGATTTTCTTTCTGAAGATGCAAATAGAAAGCAAAAGTTTATCAATGACATAGGAAAGGCTTATGAAGACATCGGTTTTGTAGCGCTTAAAGGTCATTTTTTAGATGATGAACTTGTTGATAATCTGTATAAAGAGATTAAGAATTTTTTTAGCTTGCCTGTTGAAACGAAGCGCAAATATGAAATTGAAGGCATTGGAGGACAGAGAGGTTATGTTTCCTTCGGAAAAGAAAGTGCCAAAGGCAAAAAGGAAGGTGATCTCAAAGAATTTTGGCACTTTGGGCAATACGTTGATGACGATCCTGAACGCGCCAAGGAATATCCAGAAAATGTTCAGGTAAACGAACTCGATTCTTTTAATGCGATAGGTAAAGAGACCTATCAAATGCTAGAAAAAACAGCAACATATGTACTTCGAGCCTTGGCTCTGTTTCTAGATTTAGAAGAAACTTATTTTGATAATTACATTCATAACGGTAACTCTATTTTGAGACCTATCCACTATCCGCCAATATTACAAGAACCAGAAAATGCCGTTCGTGCAGCTGCTCATGGTGATATTAATTTAATCACTCTGTTAATGGGTGCTCAAGGTCGCGGTTTACAAGTACAAAACAATAATGGTGAATGGATTGATGCCATGGCCGAACCAGATGAATTGATGATAAACGTTGGTGATATGCTATCTCGACATACCAATAATAAACTAAAATCTACGATTCACCGCGTAGTGAATCCGCCACGGGAGCTCTGGGGCACTTCACGCTATTCAATTCCGTTTTTTATGCATCCAATAAGTGAAATGAAGTTGGATGTTTTAGACAGCTGTATCGATAAAGAGCATCCTAAACAATACGATGACATTACCGCTGGAGAATTTTTAAATGAACGCCTTATAGAACTTGGGCTTAAGAAATAGTTATCAGTCATAGTCCCAGTTTTGCTCAAAGCTGAAGATGACTAATGTAAAAAACCTGGCCCTTACTACTTCTTACTTAAAATACTTACTATCACAAAATGGATTTAAGAGATCAATTAAAAGATATGTTTCCAGATCATGTTTCCGAGGAGGTTTCCGAAGAAAAAAAAGATGAAGATCAAGGTATTTGGTTGCAGGATGATCCTATTATTTGCAAATATGAAAAACGCAAAGGGAAGCCCATTACGATTCTTGAAGGTTACACTGGTGCCGATGAAGATTTCAAAAAATTGGCTAAAGATCTAAAACGACAATTGAGCGTTGGCGGAAGTTTTAAAAATGATAAAATCATCATCCAAGGTGATTATAGAGACAAAATTATGACGATTTTAAAAGAAAAAGGCTTTAACGTAAAACGAGTTGGCGGTTAAATGAATTCAAATCCCTTACATATTACTAACGGCAATATCCTAACAGATATGTTGATGTCGTTACAAATTGCGACAGAAGACCATATAATTACATGGCAAGAAACACTTTGTGTTGGCCCAACGGTTGAGCAGGTATCATCAAATGAGTTCATAAAATTGAGACAAGCTTTTTTTGAGTCTTTTTATGATATAAAACTAAGCCGAAAACAAATTACGACGTCGTTAAAAAAGCTAGATGTCAGTTCAAATTATACCGAGATTATCCTATGGTTTGAATACGATTTATTTTGTCATATCAACATGATCGCCGTAATTAGTTTGTTGGAACAAAAAGGTGTTTACCTTCCCATATATTTAGTATGTAGCGGACGTGTTGAGGGCGAAAAAGGGCTTAAAAGTCTTACAGAGCTCAATCAAATACAATTAATGTCTCATTATGAAAACAAAGTAAAATTAACAGTAGATGATATCACTCTGGCCACAAAAGCATGGCGTATTTACTGTAGCAACGATCACAATTTATTAAAGCCTTTAATTACTAGAGCATCATCATTTACATATTTAAGCAACTGTTTAAAAGCACACCTCAAACGATTTCCAGATTCACAGAGCGGCATAAGCGCATTAGAATATAATATATTGACCTTAGTTAAAGAAAACACGATTACATCTAGACACCATCTTGTGGGTTATGCGCTACATTATCAAGGATATTACGGCTATGGCGATTTGCAATTAGAACGCATTGTTGATGTGCTAGCATTATTTTTTACTGAGACTCAAGGATCTTTAAAATTAAACAAAAAAGGGGAACTTGCCTTAGCGTATGAGCATAATTATCAAGCTGAAATGAACAATACTATCCATTTTGGTGGTGCAAAAAGTTTAGAGTATGCATTTGATAAAGCCCAAAATAAATTGGTTAAAACCGCGATGTATGCCAATTAAAGCCTCAGAATTAATCTTGAATCCTGACGGAAGCGTTTATCATCTCAATTTACGTCCCGAACATATTGCGAAGACCATTATTACGGTTGGTGATCCCGATCGTGTAGATAGCGTGACCAAATATTTTGATGATGTGCATTTTTCAACACGAAAAAGAGAATTTCATACCCAAACGGGAACTTATAAGGGCAAAGCAATTACGGTAATCTCTACGGGAATTGGCACAGATAATATTGACATCGTACTGAATGAACTTGACGCTTTGGTCAATATAGATTTGGATAAAAGAGAGATCAAATCCAACTTAACGTCTTTGGATATTATAAGAATTGGGACTTCAGGGTCTATTCAAGAGACTATTCCAATCGATTCGTTTGTAGTGAGTGAGTTTGCAGCAGGATTTGACAGCTTGCTTCATTTCTATGATAGCGCGCATTGTCAACACTTTGATGTTTCCGAAGCCTTAAAAAAACATACGCAGTGGTTTGATAAAAAATCAGATCCTTATGTTGTAAAATGCAGCGAGCGATTGTTTACACACTTATCAAGTATTCAAACAATTACAGGTTTTACTGCCACAAATGTTGGGTTTTATGGTCCGCAAGGACGAGTGTTACGCTTGGGTATTCAAGATCCTAAATTAAATGACAGATTAGCCGATTTTGATTTCAACGGATTAACGATCTCCAATTTAGAAATGGAAACTGCGGGCATCTATGGTATTGCCAAATTGCTTGGCCATCATGCGGTCTCCATGAATGCTATTATCGTAAATCGAGTAACGGGAGAATTTACTGAAAAAGCTGAGACTGTTGTAGATTCACTGATTGCATACACGTTAGAAAAAATAAAAGATTTAAAATAAAATTTAAGCTTTAAATATTGAAAAGAATAAATATAGGCGGTGTACCAGAACACTTTAATCTCGCTTGGTATCTCACATTAAAAGAAGGGGAATACAAAGACAAGGGCATCAACTTGCGTTGGAAAGATTATTTTGGTGGCACCGGAGAAATGAACAAAGCACTTCGTGATGGCGATATTGATATTGCTGTGATCCTTACTGAAGGTATTATCAAGGACATCATTGATGGTAATGAGAGTAAAATTGTTCAAGTTTTTGTGGAGTCTCCACTAATTTGGGGAATTCATGTGGCTCATGACTCCAATTATCAGACTATTGAAGATCTTAAAGGAACAAAGGCTGCCATTAGCCGTTATGGATCTGGCTCTCACCTTATGGCATATATTAATGCCGAAAATAACGACTGGAACATCGAGCAGGATCTTGATTTTGAGGTCATTCGTGATTTAGAAGGCGCTGTTGAAGGATTGATCAAAGGTGATGGAGATTATTTTATGTGGGAAAAATTCACTACCAAACCCATAGTAGATAGTGGCGTTTTTAGACGTATAGGCAACTGCCCTACGCCTTGGCCCTGTTTTGTAATTGCCGTAAGACAAGAATTTTTAGACAACAATTTGGAGGATGTAAGGATGATACTCGAGATTATAAACGGCACAACGCGTGACTTTAAGACCATGCCCAAGATTGATGAGATGATTGCCAGTAGATATGATCAAAAATTAGAAGATGTCCGTGAATGGCTGTCTTTGACCAAATGGTCCCAAGACATCATCGATAAAAAAACAATTGATAGAATTCAAGATAAATTATTAGAATTAGACATCATATCGAAAAAAATCGCTTACAACGATCTGGTTCAAAAAATCAATTAGACCTTATCAATATTGAGATCATGTCAATTGTGCATAACCGTAAATTTTAATAGAATATTAACTTTTAACCTTGTAAGTTTTATAATTGTCAAATTTTTATTTACATTTATATCACTAAACAAGACTCTTGCTCGAGTAAAATTGCATATATATGATATTAACCGTTACGATAATTCTCTCCGCTTTAGTCGCTTTAAATTTTTTGCTATTGTTCATAAGTTGTAACAAAACCCAAAAATCTGCTGAAACTACAGTCAGAACTCCGTTGGTCTTATCAAAACTGAAAACTGATAAACTTACTCTAAAGTCTAATCCTACTAAGCAGCTTACTACGTCGCAGCTAGCTCCAACAGGTAGCTAATTACCTTACCATTGTATCTCTTTTAAATTTTTTGCTTTCAACGCCATATTTGTTTGGCTAAAATGCCTATTGCCGAACCAATACCCTCTATTAGCACTTAATGGCGATGGATGACCAGATGTCAAAACCGTATGTTTTGTTGGATCAATTAACTTGATCTTCTTTTTTGCAAATCCGCCCCAAAGCAAGAACACAACATTTTCTTTTTCATTACTTATTGTTTTAATAACCTGATCTGTAAAATGCTCCCAACCTTGATTTTGATGGCTTCCAGCCTCATGCGCTCTTACGGTAAGCGTCGCGTTAAGAAGTAAAACACCTTGCTTTGCCCAGGATTCAAGATTTCCAGAGTTTGGATAAGGCACCTCTAAATCACTCATAAGCTCTTTAAAAATATTGATCAACGATGGTGGATGTGCTGTACCTTCGGCAACCGAAAAACATAAACCGTTGGCTTGCCCAGCACCATGGTACGGATCTTGTCCTAAAATAACCACCTTAAGATCATCAAAATGGCATAAATCAAAGGCCGAAAATATTTGAGCTCCAGGCGGATAGCATTTCGTAGTAGTGTACTCTTTTTTGACAAAGTCGATCAACGACTTAAAATAAGGTTGTTCAAATTCATCTCCAAGCTTCTCTTTCCAACTTTGGTGTATGTTTACGCTCATTATTATAACCATTTAATTATACCATTCAAAAGTAATATTACCATAAACCAATTCAAAGTGAAATTATAAACCTTCTTATTTTAGACGTCAATTTCTAATAATGCTGTCGTTAAACACAAACCATCAGTTTACAAATTTTAGAAACATTTTATTTCTAAATCTTTAATAAGTACCTTTGTAATTCCTCATTCTACGAGGCTATTATCTATGATTAACATTCACGACAAAACACTTCAAGATATTGAGTTTCACGCTGTATTACAGCAAGTGGCCGAGCGCTGCATTACCGATTTAGGTAAAAACGACGTATTACTTATCAAGCCGTTTTCAACGCGAGAAGAAGTGATGAAATCACTGGATTTCACTAATGAATATGTTGCTTCATTTTATAATGATAATCGCATCCCAAATCATGGGTTTGAACCTATCACTCAAGAATTAAAGCTCTTACAAATTGAAAATTCGTATTTAGATACTAAAAGCTTTAAAAAAATTGCTTCAATAACCTTAAGCGTTAATACCATCCTAGAATTTCTTAAAAAGTTTAAAGAATACTATCCGTCGTTATATGGACGCTCCTCTAATTTAGAAAGTGTCACACATGTGGTCACCGAAATTGATAGCATCATTGATCGTTTTGGAGATATAAAGGATAATGCAACCGATACACTGTTTCAACTGCGCCAGTCTATAAACTCCATTAGAGGCAAGATCAACATCAGTTTTAATGCGGCACTCACCCAATATCACAATCTCGATTATTTAGATGACATTCGGGAATCTGTCGTGGAGAACAAACGTGTACTTGCTGTAAAAGCAATGTATCGACGAAAGGTCAAAGGCAATATTATGGGTGGCAGTAAAACAGGAAGCATCGTTTATATGCAGCCTGAGCAAACCTTTAAATATGCCCGAGAACTCAATAATCTGGAGTTTGATGAAAGCGAAGAAGTCGATCAGATTTTACGCAATCTTACCGAATATATTCGTCCGTACAAAACGCTTTTTCAAAACTATCAAGAGTTTCTTATTCGTTTGGATGTCATTCATGCCAAAGCCAAATACGCACAAGCCATTGAGGCCATCCTTCCTACGATCAATGAGGAGAAAATTTATGAGGTCAAGAATGCCTATCATCCGCTTTTGCTAGTGTCTAATAAAGCCCAAGGTAAAGTCACATTTCCGCAGTCAATCGTGTTGCATCCCGAGAACAGGATCATTGTTATATCGGGTCCCAATGCCGGTGGAAAAAGTATTACCCTAAAAACCATTGGCTTATTGCAGGTGATGCTCCAAAGTGGTTTGTTGATCCCTGTGCATGAACAAAGTAACCTCTGCTTTTTTGATCATATTATTAGTGATATTGGCGATAACCAATCTATTGAAAATCATTTGAGTACGTATAGCTACCGCTTAAAACAAATGAACTTTTTTCTTCGGAAATGTAATAAAAACACCTTATTTCTTATTGATGAATTTGGAACTGGTAGTGATCCAGAATTAGGAGGCGCCTTGGCGGAAACCTTTTTAGAGGAATTTTACCATCGTGAAGCCTTCGGAATAATAACGACCCACTACTCCAACTTGAAGGTTTTAGCCAACGAATTGCCATTCATGCAAAATGCAAACATGATGTTTGACGAGAAAAGTTTAGAACCTATGTTCAAACTCATTTTAGGTCAAGCCGGAAGCTCATTTACCTTTGAAGTCGCTCAAAAAAATGGTATTCCCTATAGTTTGATCAATCGTGCCAAAAAGAAGATAGAACGCGGTAAAGTACGATTTGATGCGACGATTGCGAAACTTCAAAAAGAACGCAGTAAACTGGAGAAGACCGAACGTTCCTTAAAAGAAAACGAAAAGAAAAAACAATCGGAAGCCGATAAGCTTGAAGAAATCAATGCGAAGGTGCAAAAGAAATTGGAGAACTTTCAAGAACTCTATGACAGTAACCAACGACTCATTTATTTAGGACAAAAGGTCAATGATATTTCAGAAAAATACTTTGATGACCATAAAAAACGTGAGCTATTGGCCGAACTCTTTAAATTGGTTCAAATAGAGAATTCTAAACGCAAGAAAGTTTCCGCGAAACAAAAAAGAGCAGAAAAAGCCAAAGAAAAACAGATTAAAAACGAAGCCGAACAAAAGGTTGCCGTAATTAGGAAGAAAAAGAAAACGGCTAAAGAAAAAGCCAAGCCTGTTGAGAAACCCAAGCCAATTTTAAAGGTCGGTGATCGTGTAAGAATGCACGACGGTAGAGCGGTTGGCAGTATTGACACGATTGAAAAAGGAAAAGCCATAGTAAACTATGGTATTTTCACGACGCACGTAAATATGGAATTGTTAGAACTTGTAGAACGGACCTCATGACTATTATTTTGCCAAAAGACAAAAAACTTATCCTTTTTGACGGTGTTTGCAATCTTTGCAACGCCTCAATTACTTATGTAATCAAACATGATAAAAACAATACCTTCATGTTTGCGCCTCTACAAAGTGAAGCTGGAGAACAGATTATTGCGAAATATAATATTGATGTTGAAAAAACGGACTCCATTCTACTCTACTCTAATGACAACGGGCTCTCAATTAAATCGACAGCAGCGCTAAAAATCGCTAAACATCTTGGTGTTCCAATTAATTTAATGATCGTGTTTTTTATCATTCCAACGTTTATTCGTGACTGGGTCTACGATTATATTGCAAAAAATCGATATAAATGGTATGGTAAAAAAGAGGCATGTATGATCCCTACACCTGAATTGAAAGCTAAATTTTTAGAATAATAGCTAAGGTTCTAAGTGGCTAAACGTTTCGATCTTATAAAATAAATAAATTCTCAATATTTAATTGGCTTTTGTTGTTTACAGGATGAGATCAGATTAAAAGCTGGATTTTTTGAATCATCATTTCTCAATGCGCCCTCGGCTTTTAGCGTAACATGACAAGATCCTGCTAAGGAGCTGGATTATTTGAATCATCAATTCTCAATGTGCCTTCGGCTTTTGACGTAACATGACGAGATCCCGCTAAGGAGCGAGATTAGTTAAATCATCAATTCTCAATGCGCCTCCGGCTTTTGAGAATTGGATTTAACTAAAAAAAGTCCTTTTGGGAAAAAAGGACTTTCTAATTAACAACTAATTAAAACTAATTAAACTCTTAAATAATTTCTAACCAATGAGGGAATCTACTCCTAGATTATTGACTAATAGCACATTATTTATAGTTCAAAGATAGATCACTGTTTAAAGTTTCAGCAAAAACATCGGTATAGACCCAATAAAATTGTTAAAAATACAAAGCGTGCAAAAATCATCTGTAAGATGCATGAATTTCTCAGTTACAACAACGTTAAACAATAATTTGTAATTCTGATTAAGAGATTTGCTTGGATGGGTCCTGACTATTTCAAAAATTTCTGCGTTTTTATAATCCTCTCAATCAGTTGAAACTCCTCCAATACCGAATAGAATATAATTAGGATCGCGCTGCGGCTCTATAATACTAGATTGAACGCCAAGTGAAATCATAACAGCAATGAAAAACTTTGTTTACATTTATAACGACATGTGTCCTAATGAGGTGTTGAAGATATCATCTCTTATGAAAGGTCATTATCATTTGTATGGTTTAGTGCTTGACACTATACCCATTACACTTATGGTCATTACTAGAAGAATTTCAGACCAAAGAATATTCAATCCATTATACAAATTCACTTTCAATTAACATGAATATCTGCGCGTCTAAGTTTATGTTTAGGTCAATTCACTCAAATCTTTTAAATATGACTAGCCCCTGTTAATAGATATATCTACAATGTTGCTAACCTACTGTTAAACAGATAACTATTATACATCTCCTTATAGTGTACTTTCTTTTCTATCGATTCAATAACAGGCGTGGCGAAATCACAGTCATACATTTGACCCATCACATTTAAGCCTCCCGGACTAAACACGTTAATCTCCATGAGCTTATCGCCAACAATATCAATACCTACCAAAAACATCCCGTCTTGAACTAATTTAGGTCTAACAATATCAGCAAGCTCCATAATTTGATCTGTCATTTTGGCTTTTTGAGGTTTTCCACCTGCATGAATATTACTTCTTATATCTCCCGATTTATTGACACGTTGCATCATAGCGTACTGTCCATTGACTTTCAAGGGTTCTCCATTCATTAAAAACAGTCGCGTATCTCCATTTTTTGCTTCAGATAAATACTCTTGTGCTATTACAAAGCCATCGCGACAAATAGCATCGATTGTTTGTGATAAGTTATGCTCGTTTTGTTTGTCCATCATAAATACATTGGTCCCACCCGATCCTTGCAAAGGTTTTAGGATCATCTTTCTTTTTTGAGACTCAAAGAAATGCTGGACTTCCTCATGATCCCTCGTAATAACAGTTTTGGGACGTAAGATTTCTGGAAAATGTTGAAAATACATTTTATTGACTGCTCCTGCCAAACTGTTGGGGTGATTTAATACCAACACATCGTTGCGCATGGCGATTTCACCAAAAATAAAGGCAGCATTTTGTGCCCAGTCTCGTTCGTTGATTTCGTCGGCTGGATTATTTCTTAGAAAAAGTACATCAAGATCTTCCGAAGAAACTGTAGAGAATTTTTCTTTTTGAACCGCCTTAAAATACATCTCTACACTTTTAAAATTTCGATCTTTTATAGTTTTACTTCTAACAGATAAATGCCCCTTTGAAGCATAAGATAATTCGCCAACACCAATAAAGAACACTTCATGTCCTCTTTTATAAGCGGTATAACCCAACAAGGGTGTGGTATAATTAAAATTTTCTGTCGTGTGATCATTAATAATGAATGCAATTTTCATAATTTTTTTTTAATTCACCATATCGGTGATGTCAATACCTTTTCTAAGCTTTTTTAATCGTTTTTGAACGCTTTTACGTTCTAAGAAGCGAGGTAATTCTGGTTGCTTTAATACGTCCCTATACAATAGCTCATTGATCAAATCGATATGGGTAATATTAAATTTACCTGTGTACAGATTTTCTAAATTCCCGCCGTTTTTTAGATATTTCATTAAATCAATCAATCCAGCGAGATAAACGGCATCTTTGGTAAGACCGCCACCACGATAAACGCGCATAGAAATGTAATAGGCAATGCGATTGCTAAAGCCATAATTTTTTACAAGTAAGTCAAACGTCATTATAAACGTTGCTCCATTCACCATAGATTCTACCGCAATAACTCTACCAGCTAAAAGTCGAAGACGATTGATTGTTAAGCCGCCAACAAGATATTCTGCGACCACAGCCAATCCCTCCTGGAGTTGATCATAACCTTCAAAACCTTCGTACATTTGCTTTAAGGGTTGACGCTTGCCATTGCAATATGTCAAAATATGTGTTGCGACTTCATGTTGAATCAAAGCATCACAACGATCTTCATCTAGATTTACTTCATCGTTGATCAACAACTTAGACTTAGAAACCATTATTCCTGCCACATCATTTCTAATTTCTAATGCCAAATTTAAATCGGGAAACTTGGTATTATAATAATCCAATTCTTTTTGGGCATGACTTGCAAATTCGTGACAATTAAACCGTTTCTTACTTTTCTTTTCTTCACGTTTTGGATATTTTTTCAAAATAAGTTTAGCTTCTTCCAGCACATTTTTTTTGATAACCCCATAAAGGCTCTCACCAACAAATCTAAAATTTTTGGTGCCACGCTCCTCCAGCATAGTGAGCTGTTTTTCAATTTCTAAACGCTTACCTCTTAAGATAAAAGCAATCGTAGGATCATTAACCTCATCAATTGGAATATTATAGAGCTTACGTTTTTCTTGTTCAGGATCTAGAGCAATAAGTCGGTATTTAAAAGCTGGTAATTTTTTAAAATTATTTTTCTTAAAATTGATCCATTCTTCATTACTGTTTACGGGTGTGGTTCGAAGTAAAAATGACATACCACTACTAATTTGCGCCAGTTCATCATCTGCGCGCAACGTAACCTCGTCTATGTTAGTTTTACCCAGCATTAAAAAATTCTCAAAATCATCGGTCGTTTGAATTCTTATAAACTCATAAACCGCACGCTTGATTGTTTCAGAAAATACCGAATAAAATTCTCTAAAAAACAGAGCATATAGTTCTTCAGTTTGATCATTTTTGTAAAGTGTTGGGATAGCAAGGCCTATGACCAATGTTCCTGTTTTTTTAGATTCACCAACATCAAATAAGGGTTGAAATCCGTCGGGATGACGCCTCGAGGTGACATTTGTTTTTACCTTTATATTTGGATATGTTTCCTGTAATTGCTCAAATCCAGATTTTAACGCTTTCACCGTACTCGGCGCCTTTTCGTCAGGACATAATATGTGAAACTTGGCACTAGTATCATTTAAAACTGGCCAGCACTCTAATATTAAAAAGGTCTCAAACCTTTTGGACATGATCAATCTCACCGCTTCTAAAATGTGCGTTAAATCAACGTCTTTATTTACAATAATATAGGAGGCCTGAGTCTTAATGACACGGGAAAAGTACACATCAACCTCATTATAACGATACACACAAATGAATGGAAGTACTTTATCAATATGTAAAATTCCATTATTTGGCAACATTTCATTTACGGGTTGCCCATTGGAAACAGTCTCACAAACACGATCGACGATTTGGGATTCAATTCTTTGCATAACTATTATTATAGTTTTGGAGAATGCGCTCTGTAAAATTGAGCAGCATGCTCAGGTATTCGGTTTCTTAATTGTTTTTCAACTGTTGCGATGATTTCAGGATATAGAACGTACTCATATTCATCACCATAGATTTTAGCAATTTCGGTAGCCAAAACTAGTGTATTTTTAAAGTTTTGAGTGATATATTTTAAGAAATATCCATTACCTTGAAAGGTGTCATTTATTTTTGCTGTCGACTTTATTTCCCTCGGAAACTTTATTTCAGCAAGACTTTTGCGCCATAATTCAATATCGGTCCCAAAACGTTTATTATCAATATTTGAGGTGCCTAAATTCCAGGTTGGCACTTCCCGTTCCCAGCGTTTCCAATTATAACTATGCATATCATAAACGATAGCCATACCAAATTTTTCTTCAAGTTTGGCCATTAACGCATGCGTCACTCGATAGAAATTGCTGTGCTTTTCTAAACTCTCCTTTTTTTCGTCTTTAGAAAGTGGCTCACGCCATAGTTCTTTTCCCCAAGCGGTCACGAATACAGCTTCTTCTGGCGGTCGATTTAAATCATATTCAAATCGGGAATCCCGACCAGCGAGCACGATAGGATGTGATGCAACCAATGATTTGGTTTCTGGATCTTCCTCATACCAACGTTCATACTCGGTGTGTAAACAATTGTCCCATAGTGGTTTTCTAAATTGATGTCCGTCATGAACTGCAGCACAGGCATAATTTACATAACGATCAATTTTTAGGGTCAACGAATAATCGTTGGCAACCGCATGAAAACATTCTTCGTTTTGAATTTTACTGATTATGGTATCAATTGATAATTTTTTCATAGAGCATTAAGTCAATATTTTCTTTAAATTATTATAAATGGCTAGTTCAATTTGATCCATATTTCCATCGGCAAAGGCCATAAGCTTAATGTCGGCAAAGAGTCCTACTGGATCTGCATTATAATAGCGTTCCGATTTTACGGCATCCACAATTTTTGTAATACATTGGTAATCATTATCCCGTTCAAATTCATCTTTGATATGTTGGTAGGTTTTGATATCCACACGCGATAAGATATAATCCCGCTCTTTCTTTGATTCCTTTAAATCAGCATTTGCTACATACAGTAAAATGTAGGCTATTAACTCTTTTTTTGTCCAGGTTTTGTTGGTCATAATTGAGGTGTTAAGGTTCCGTATTCTGTCCAAGAACCATCATAAACAGCACTGTTTTGAAATTCTAAGATGTCGGCGACCAATGCCAAAATACAGGCTGTTATGCCTGAGCCGCAAGAAAAAATAATCCTTTTATTATCAATATCAATTGGCTCAAAGGCTGATTTTAGCCCTTCTTTTGGCTTTAGACAAAAGTTATCAAACATCATTTCAAATGGTAGGTTTCGTGAGTTGGGAATAGTTCCACTGCGTAAACCTGCACGAGGTTCGGGAACAACACCATTAAATCGATCTCTAGAACGCGCATCAATGATAATGGCAGTATCACCTGCTATTGCTTCGGAAATATCACTAAAATTAACCAAATAATGTTTTTGATAATTAGCACTAAAATTTCCACACTCTACGATTTCCGAAGAGAAGGTAGGCACGGTTGCATAACCAAGACGTTTCCATTCTGGGAGACCTCCATCTAGAACTGCGACATTTTTAAAACCAAATGTTTTAAATAGCCACCAGGCTCTGGCACTAGAATAAATCCCTCTATTGTCATAAACAACAACAAACGAATCCTTATTTACACCTAGTTTTTGAGCCTCAATTTCAAATTGTATTCGTGATGGTACAGTACTCGGAAATTGGGCTTTGACATCACTAAATTTCTGTTTAATATCAAAATATCTTGACTTTGGAATATAATCTTTCAAGGACAGACTATTTAAATCTGTTGCCGCTTTGATACTGGCGTCAAGTAAGACCAACCTGTCATCATTGCGATACTCGTATAACCATTTTGAATTGACAACTGAGGCTAGCTTCATTGGTTGTAATTGATGTGGCAATCATATTAAAAGAACTAGACGATTAACCTGTAATCGAACTAAGCATCTTGAACTGTTTTTCGCAATCGCGTTCTTCTATCAAAAGCTTGCATCTGGTCTACGACCTTACTTTCCAAGAAATCAATAACGCGTTCTTCTACTTTGATCTTTGTTTTATAGACTTTGTTCATGTAGGTAATACCGCCAGGAGACATAACATTGACCTCTACGAGTTTCCCGCCAATGACGTCAATCCCGACGAAATAGAGGCCGTCTTTAACCAGTTTCGGTCCAATTTGTTTGCACAGCGCTTTTTCAGCTTTGGTCAACACATGTTTTTGAATCGATCCACCTGCGGAGACATTAGAGCGATGATCATTTGTTCCAGGCACACGTCGCATGGCGCCAACGGGTTCACCATTTAACAGTAATATTCTTATATCACCTTGATCTGCACCTTCTATATAATCTTGTAAAATGACGTAATTTGATGAGCCATCTCCACTAGTGATATAAAAATCCAACAAGGAATTGATGTTGCTCATCGCTGATTTTTCAATCAAGATCACACCAGAACCTCCAAAACCGTTAAGTGGCTTTAGGATCATCTTATCGGCTTTGGACTCTCTAATCTGCTGCACCAAATACGCCTTGTTTTTTGAAACATGTGTGTTTGGAATGATATTACTATGCGCGTCTCCAAAGGCAGCGGTATATAATTTGTTGTTGGCTTCGCGCATACCTTGAAGCGAGTTGACAATAAACACATCGTCTTTTACAGAATCCAGAAAATTAAGCATAATAGGATCCAATGGCGGATTCGCTCTAAAGAAAATAGAATCAAATCCAGCAAGTGGCAACATTTCCTCTCTTAATTTTGCCTTATTATAAAAGGCTTTTAACGTTTTAGGGGTTTTATCCATTCTACCAATTACCATACAAAATGCATTGGTCACACTATTTCTAATAGTCAGATTTGCTGGTGAACACATTGCGACACCGTGACCTCGCTTAACGCATTCTTTGATAAGCGCTAGACTTGTATCATTTTCTGGATCAATTTGATCCCAAGGGTACATGATAAAACAAATATTCATTATTGATATTTTTAATTGGTAAACCTAAAGTTAAAAATAAATTAAGAACTTTTAAAATCGATTAGGAATCTAAGTCAAAAGTTTCGGTAGGATCGACATCTTCTTTGTAATCCAACATCTTCTCGCCATCGGCAATGATAGAACATACCGTTGCATCGCCAGTCACGTTTACAACGGTTCTAAACATGTCTAAAATTCGATCAACAGGAAAAATAATCGCGATCCAAGCTGGATTAAGCCCAACCGAATCCAATACGATAATCAACATTACCAATCCTGCACTTGGCACAGCTGCCGACCCTATTGATGCCAAGGTAGCCGTCAATACCACAGTGACTTGCTGCCCTACGGTTAAATCGATCATGTGCATTTGCGCCAAAAAGATCACAGCTACAGCTTGGTATAAACTCGTACCATCCATATTTACTGTTGCTCCAATAGGTAACACAAAGCTGCTTATTTTTTTATTGACACCTAGATTTTGCTCAACGCACTCCATAGTTACCGGCAAGGTTGCCGCACTACTTGATGTTGAAAACGCTAAAGTTTGCGCAGGGCTCATAGCTTTAAAAAATCCTTTGTACGGTATTTTCTTAACGAACAGCTTTAAAATTATTGGGTAGATCACAAAGATCATCAATAGCAATCCAGCTAAAACTGTAAGTGAATACCAACTCAACCCTTTAAATATTTCGAGCACCTTGCCAATATCATCGCCTGCCATCTTAGAGACGACACCAGCTAACAAGGCAAATACAAAAAATGGAGCCGCTTGCATAACGATGTCAACCATCTTTAAGAAAACCTCATTGATACCATCCACTAAATTCAAAACGGGCTGAGATTTTTCCGTAGGAACAAAAAGCAGACATACTCCAAAAAATACTGCGAAGAAGATAATTTGCAACATTAGACCATTGTTAGATAACGAATAGAAAAAATTGCTGGGTACAATATCTACCAAAGGCTGTAATGGGGTGCTTTCCTTTTTATTTTTAACGCTTTCCATTTTATCATCAACAGCAGCCTCTTGAAGTTCACTATTTGATAATTCTGAAATCTCTTGCGCTCTTTCAAAAAATTCAGGATCCTTTAGGTAATTGATCCCATCTTTTAATTCGTATCCTTGAGAGTCTGCCCAAATTTCATAACTAATACGATTATCTATTCGGCTTTGTTCATCAATTAATTTTCCGGGTTTTACAACGTTCACCAGTACCAAACCCAAGGAGATTGCCATAATCGTTGTCAAGAGGTAAATCCCGAGCGTCTTGCCTCCCATTCTGCCTAAGCTTGCAGGATCTCCAATATTCGCAACACCACTAATAATGGAAAACAACACCAAAGGCACTGCAATTAATTTTAAGAGATTGATAAAAATTGTTCCAAAGGGATCAATCCAATCAATGGTAAATGAGCTCCATCCCATTGAGCTTGATGCTAAAGCCCAGATGATCCCGAGAACCATACCAATAATTATTTTCCAGTGTAATGCAAGGTTTTTCATATGTCAATTCAGTAAAAACGGGAATTTTTGTTAATTAGTAGTCAAGTTAATAAAGACTCAAGTTAATTCCTTGGGCCTATTTCAAAATTTAGTGTTGATATATTGAGTTTAACAGAACAAAATCGGCAATCACCAATGCTGCCATAGCTTCAACAATAGGTATTGCTCTTGGTACCACACAAGGATCATGACGTCCTTTACCCTGCATTTCCACAATATCGCCATCACTGTTTAATGCATCTTGCTTTTGTATCACCGTGGCAACTGGCTTAAAGGCCACTCTAAAATAAATATCCATTCCGTTGCTAATTCCGCCTTGAATCCCGCCAGATAGATTGGTTTTTGTTGTGCCATCTTCATTAAAAAGATCATTATGTTCGGTCCCTTTCATTCTGGCGCCACAAAATCCGCTACCATATTCAAATCCTTTTACCGCATTTATAGATAGCATGGCTTTGCCCAATTGGGCATGAAGTTTATCAAAAACTGGCTCTCCCAAACCTACAGGAACATTTTGTAGCACACAGGTTATCGTGCCACCAATGGTATTGCCTTCTTTTCTAATGGCTTTGATTTTATTGATCATTTGTTCAGCGACCTGAGGATCAGGACAACGTACCACATTGGTTTCGGTAAGGGAAAAATCTAGATCTTGATACGGTTTTTCTAGAAATAAATCACCCACCGAAGACGTATAGGCATTAATTTTTATCGTTTTTATGAACTGCTTTGCAATCGCTCCTGCGACCACTCTTGAGGCTGTTTCACGCGCTGAACTTCTACCGCCACCTCTGTAATCACGCACACCATATTTTTTTTGGTAGGTATAATCGGCATGACTAGGTCGATACACATCCTTAATATGCGAATAATCCTTAGATTTTTGATTGGTGTTCTTAATGGTAAAGCCAATTGGAGTTCCCGTAGTTTTCCCTTCAAAAATTCCCGATAAAAATTCGACCGTATCTGGCTCTTTACGTTGTGTGACAATTGCTGACTGTCCAGGCTTACGACGATCCAATTCATTTTGGATGGCATCAAAATCGAGCTGAATTCCAGGAGGACAGCCGTCAATAATACCACCTATTGCGATCCCGTGGGACTCTCCAAATGTGGTTAGTTTAAATAGTGTTCCGAAGGAATTTCCAGCCATAAATACAGATTTTATGCTAAAGTACTTGTAAAAATAGAGAAACGAAAACAGAATCGTATAAAGCATCCTATTTCCGAAGTAAAACCACATAACAATGGCTTAACAATTTGCTGATTTTTTGTTAATTACAAAAGAGATCTTAATTCATAACATTATATGTTATTTGCAACATAAACGGCAAATCGGTATTGAAAACAAAGCGTAAAATAGAAATAGCAGTAATTTCTGATGTGCATCTCGGCACCTATGGCTGTCACGCTAAACACCTGCTCACCTACCTCAACAGTATTTCTCCAAAAAAATTAATTTTGAATGGTGATATTATTGACATTTGGCAATTTAAAAAACGGTATTTCCCAAAGTCACATTTACAAGTTATCAAAAAAATAATGGATATGGCGGCCGATGGTGTCGAAGTAATCTATATCACAGGAAATCACGACGAAATGCTTCGGAAATTTAGCGATATGACCATCGGTAATATTTCTATTGTCGATAAGATAATTATAGACATTGACGATAAGAAAGCATGGTTCTTTCATGGTGATGTGTTTGACGTCTCCATTCAAAACGCCAAATGGCTAGCAAAACTTGGCGGTTATGGTTACGATATCCTTATTTTATGCAATCGCGTTGTAAATTGGGGCTTAGAACATATGGGCAAAGAACGTTACTCCCTTTCAAAAAAAATTAAGAATAGCGTTAAAAGCGCCATTAAATACATTGGTGATTTTGAAAATGTAGTGTCCAATCTAGCGATTGAAAATGGTTATGATTATGTGGTTTGCGGTCATATTCACCAACCAAAAATGATGACTGTTGAGACGAAACGAGGACAAACGACCTATTTAAACTCTGGGGATTGGATCGAAAATTTCACAGCTTTAGAATACCAATTTAAACGTTGGAAAATCTACAATTACAACAACGACAAATTAAGGGCTTTCTATGCCGATGAGGACATTAAGGACATGGAAATTAGCGATTTAATAGCTGCCATAACCGTTGTTAAGAAAAAAAAGAAGAAAAAATCAAAGTCTTTATAACAGCGCTTGTTTCAAAATTGAGATGGGATGTAGTGCATTTCGACCAGTACCATCCTTTATTTGATGTCTACAACTTGTTCCGTTTGCTGAAATAACGATATCATCACCAGCGCGTCGTATGGCTGGAAATAACGTCTGCTCTCCTATTTGCATGCTCACGTCGTAATGCTCTTTTTCATAGCCAAAACTTCCTGCCATACCGCAGCAACCACTATTAATTATCGTTACACTATAATGCTCTGGAAGGTTTAATATCGCAAAACTCGATGCTTGGTTTGCTAAAGCCTTTTGATGGCAATGCCCATGAAACTTTATCGTTTTTACTTCGGAAGTAAATTGTGAAGACGTAATGTTACCCAGATCAATTTCTTGTTTGATAAACTCTTCGATTAAAAAAGTATGCTTTGCAATATGGGCTGCGGAAGATTTATCATCGGCCAACCGAAGGTATTCATCTCTAAAAGTTAATATGGCTGAAGGCTCTATGCCCAATAATGGTGTCTCCTCAAAAATAAGCGATTTAAACACATACACATTTTTATTGGCGACGTCCTTAGCTTGCTCCAAAAGTCCTTTTGACAGAAAGGAACGTCCAGATTCTGAATGCTCAACTAACGTTACCTTATAATTTAGAGCTTCTAAAAGCGTAATCGCATCTACACCAACCGAAGTATCTAGATGATTGGTAAATTCATCATTAAACAAATACACCTCTTTAATACAAGTGTCCTTATCAATCTTATTTATAGCACCCTTTACTATTTTACTTAAACTTTTACTTGATACTAATGGTAAGGTACGTTGTGCTGCAATCCCGAATGATTTTTTTAATACAGAAGCTGTAAACGAATTAGAAAACATAAAATTCGTAAGTCTTGGGAAATGACTGCCAAAACCATTAAGGCTATTGTTGTAAGCAAACAATTTTGTTCTCAGACTAGTGCCATTCGCTTTCTGGTATTGGTATTGAAATTCTGCCTTTAAACTAGCGACGTCCACACTACTCGGACATTCACTCGCACAGGCCTTACAACTCAAACATAGATCAAAAACCTCTTTGAGCTCTTTATGATCAAACTTATTGACCTTATTGGACGTGCTTAAAAATTCACGCAAAGCATTTGCTCTAGCGCGCGTGGTATCTTTTTCATTTCGGGTGGCACGATAACTTGGGCACATGGTACCACCAAACTCGGGTAGTTTCCTGCAATCTCCAGATCCGTTGCATTTTTCGGCCTCTCGCAAAATCCCTTGTGAGCTCGAAAAGTCTAAAACGGTTTTGATTTCTGAAATTTCGGCATCGGGCTCATATCGCAGTGCCTTATCCATGGGGAAAGCGTCCACAATCTTTCCTGGATTGAAAATGCTGTTCGGGTCGAAAGCAGATTTAATTCGCTTTAAAATCTCATAGTTATCCGCGCCAATCATCATTGGAATAAATTCGGCGCGCACAATGCCGTCACCATGCTCACCACTCATTGACCCCTTATAGCGCTTTACCAAGTGCGCCACATCGGTTGTGATTTTGCGAAACAGCTCTACATCACTTTGCTTCTTTAGATTCAAAATCGGTCTTAAGTGCAACTCTCCTGCTCCTGCGTGCGCATAATAAACAGGTTTTTGATTATAAGTTTCCATCAACTTTGAAAACTCCTTAATGTAACAGGATAGGTCGTCGAGCGCAACAGCCGTATCTTCAATACATGCCACAGCCTTTGGATCGCCAATCATATTACCTAACAGGCCTAATCCTGCTTTACGTAATGTGTTAGCGTGTTCAATCTCATCGTCGAGTAAAACGGGATTTGCATAGCTAAGACCAGATTGTTCTAGGTCTGAAATGAGCGTATCGATTTGGTTTTTTAAGGGTTCAAAATCATCAGACTTCAATTCGCACATTAAAATAGCCTCAGGATCGCCTTGAATAAAACGGCGATTCTCACGCTGCATCTTGTTATGCTTGGTCAAATCTAAAATGGTTTTATCCATCATCTCACAAGTAAATAAGTCATGTTTCATGACAATATTTACAGATTCTAAGCACGCTTCAATCGAGTTAAAATGTGCAGCGACCATCATACTTTGAGATGGCGGAATTTTATCTAATTTTAAGGTGATTTGAGTGGTAAAGGCTAATGTGCCTTCGCTTCCTGCAAGGAGTTGGCACATATTAAAAGGCGCTCCACCTTCAGCGAAAGGCTGTGCTTTTATAAGCTCATCAATGGCGTAGCCGTTATTTCGGCGATGGATTTCAGGTTTTGCAAATTGGGATGTGATTTGCTCTTTTGCGCCTTGGGCGGACAACTCCCTATAAATCGTTTTATAAATTGAGCCTTCTAAACCATCATGACTGATCTTTTCAGTGAATATTTCCGAAGAGATTTCAGAAAAAACAGCCTCACTGCCATCACTCAAAACCGTATGCAGCTCAAGAACCTTATCCCGTGTAACTCCATATTTTATTGAGGTTGTACCAGATGAATTATTCCCTACCATACCACCAATCATACAGCGATTAGACGTTGACGTATTGGGTCCAAAAAACAGACCAAAAGGTTTGAGATATAGATTGAGCTCGTCGCGAACAACTCCTGGCTGCAACGTCACGGTTTGCGCCGATTCATCAATATTTAAAATTTTGTTGAAGTATTTGGAAACATCGACTACGATCCCTTTGCCCACACACTGACCCGCTAAAGATGTACCAGCAGTTCTAGGAATCAATGAGGTTTGGTTATCTTTTGCAAATTGAATCAATCTTTTTATATCATCGATCGTTTTGGGAAGTGCAACGGCTAATGGCAACATGCGATACACTGAAGCATCGGTAGCATAAAGCGTTCGCATAAGGTCATCATAGTGCAATTCACCTGACAAATTAACAGCGAGCTGTTTTAGATTATGAACGGTACTTTCCTGCATAAATTAGAAGTCGCTATCTTAGTGAAGGATACTTAAAATTATCCCAAAAATAAGCGTTTATATACAATTTTAACATATTTTCGTACGCCTAAATTTGGCTTAAAACAATTATTAACATCAATTATTATTAAAAGATCATTATGAAAAAAATAGTATTAATTACATTAGCCTTTGTAGGGTTTGCATCGGCAAACGCTCAGGACATTGCAGACAACGCGATAGGATTACGTTTAGGGGATAGCGACGGTTTTGGTGCTGAAATCTCATATCAACGAGGACTTGGTGACAATAATCGACTAGAGGTTGACCTTGGCATTAGAAGCGGAAAAGGTTATGATGGTTTTAAACTCGCTGGTATTTACCAATGGGTATGGCTTCTTGATGGTGACTTCAACTGGTACGCTGGTGCTGGTGGTGGAGTTGGATCTTACAGTTTTGACAGGCCATTCAATGATAATAATGATGACAACGAAACATTTTTCTTTGCCGCTGGTAATATTGGTATCGAATATAATTTCGACTTTCCGCTACAGTTATCACTTGATGCAAGACCAGAGCTTGGATTTGGAGACTTTAGAGATGATTTAGATTTTGATATCGCACTTGGTATAAGATATAGATTCTAAATTTTACTTAACACCAACTTTAAAACAAACAAAAGCCGCTTCAAACGAAGTGGCTTCTTCTATAAATATCGATCTTTTATTATTTGGCAATGGTGATTTTCGTGACCTATGATAATAAAGGCTACAGCTCTTGGTGATAAATTACTGCTGCTGGCCGTTCCGATTTCGGTCAACATAGGGCGAGTAAAGCTTTCAAACAACACAGAGGTTGCTAAACGCACGGCTTTATATTCGTTAATAAGACTGCTATACGATCGAAGGTTTGCCTCACAAGACACAACATATTGATCTTGATCGTATCCTGGAAACAAGGTTTTATCTTTTCGCGCGATGCATAAAGCGCGATACGTGAATACCCGCTCTGTATCGATCAAGTGCTGCATAATTTCTTTTACAGTCCACTTCCCGTCTTCATAGCGGTATTCAAATTTATGCTCGGGTATGGATTCTAAAAATGAGACCGTAAGATCGGCATTGGCTTTTAAACCTTCGTGCAGCTTAACTGAGCCTGCCTTTTCAATATAGTTTTGATAATAAGGATTGTACTCCCCTTTTGATAAGTCGTCTTTGGTCATGATACTCTTTTAATAAATGTAGAAAATAAAAAACCCTTCGTCAAAAAATGATGAAGGGCTTTCAAGGTAATATTTAAAGTTTAAAGATCGTTAAAAATGGTATGCATTAAACGCTTTTTATCGTTAATGCTTTCCTCTAAACTTATCATTGTTTCTGTTCTATAAATACCTTCAATATCATCTAAAAGAAAAATAATATCTTTAGCATGAGACGTGTCTTTCGCCCTTACTTTACAGAAAATATTAAATTTACCTGTGGTAATATGAGCTACTGTAACATAAGGAATTTGAGCGATACGTTCTAAAACAAATTTTGTTTGGGACGTATTGTTCAAAAACACACCTACGTAGGCGATAAATGAATACCCAAGTTTTAGATAATCTAAAGTTAAAGATGAGCCTCTAATAATCCCAGCTTCTTCCATTTTTTTTACACGAACGTGAACCGTGCCTGCTGAAATCACCAATTTTTTGGCGATATCTGTAAACGGAATTCGTGTATTATCAATCAACATATCTAGAATTTGATGATCAATTTCATCTAATTTAAATTTTGCCATTCTGCGTTTTTTATAAGGTTTATACAAAAATAATGCATTTTCCTTAGAGATATTGCATTGAAAAGCAACTATTTTAAAGATTCATCAAGAATTTTTCATTATTTATCATTACGAAATCGATTTCGTATCCTGCTTCTATCGGTTGATTTTTTTTGTTGAGCACTTCAAAACCATTGGCCTCAATCTCCTTATGTCCATAAAAACCTTGTAGATCACAAATTTTCTCGACTTTAGGTAAAAATTCGATCCTATCGTCAATTAATTTTTCTTGATATTGAATGGCGATGTCCCCTTTGTTTGAGTTTCGAATGATGATATCATAAAACAGTTTTTTATTCTTCGGAATTTTGAAATACGTTTCATATTTAGTTCCGATATTTTTTTCTTCTGAAATATAATTGACGGCCACAAGTAACGACTGAAAGATAAACTCCCGCGTTTGCTCCCTCATATAATCCTGAGGAAAATGTCCGGCTTCAAAGAGCAAGGTTGGCACTCCAGACGCCTGAATGGTATCACCTACACAATTGAGATTAAAAGCATCATCATAGAGACCGACTTGATTTTCAATTTGTAGCTGAAGCGTGTCGTTCATTTTTGAAATGATCACCATGGCTATTTTCCGATTTGGGCTTATAGACCTCTCTTCATCCTGCGAAGGCGCCAAAAAAGAAACCGTTGCCGAAGAATTGATCTCACCAGCACTAAAAATGGTACGTTGATCATGGAGGTTAAAGCAATAATCTGGTTGAAATGAATTTAAAACCGAACGTAATACCTGGCTTTCTTGCTGGGACAAGTCCTGAGCATCACGATTAAGATCTATACCGTTAGCATTAACTCTTGTATAGGCCTTTGCACCATCGGGATTTAAGATGGGAATGATTTGAATGGTGCATGATTTTAAAATTTGCTTTGCGTTGGCATCATGGGAGGACAACACATTACAGAGATCAAAAACAGCTTTTGTAGTCGTGCTTTCATTGCCATGCATTTGAGACCACATTAAGATTTTGATTTTGCCCAGCCCCAAAGTCATGACATGAATTGGGAGTTTGTTGACCGAAGTTCCAACGACATCGACCGTTATAATTTCATTCTTGCTTTTAAGAAGAGGAGCTATGGATTGATGATAAATATAACGACCAAAAAGAGATGTTTCTTTGTGAGTTTGAAATAACGATTTTAAGGTTTCTATAGTCATATAAATAGGGTGGATACCACAAAGGTAAACAAATGATAATTTACATTTGTAAACAAATCAAAACGACCTAAATACGCGTAAAATGTTACGAATGTATACAGATCGACTCTTTTGGATCTACAAAAATGACCTTAACTTTTAAGAAACAATTATCAAAGAATTAATTTACTTTAAATCAATATTATAATCTACTTTATATGTAGTAAAAATTTAGACAATATTAAACTAATCTATAGAGATATGATCTATTATTTATAATATGTTTACATTTGTAACGTTACAATACGATATCTATTGAGTTTACAATGATAAACAATAAAGAATTTACAAAACGCCTTCAAAACGTGATTGATTTCTACGGTGAATCGGCCTCCTCATTTGCAGAAAAAATTGGCGTACAGCGCTCTAGTATTTCGCATATTTTATCGGGCAGAAACAAGCCAAGTTTAGACTTTGTTTTAAAGGTACTTTCGGCTTTTCCTGAGGTAGAATTGTATTGGCTCATGAATGGTAAAGGAGAATTTCCATCGTCGAAAGACCAAACTTTTCAAGAGCCGATTTCCGAAGTAAAAAAAGAAACTACACCAAGAGAGGACATCAGCTCTTCAGAAACCGACAAACTCATTGAGCGGATCGTGATATTTTATAAGGATGGTACGTTTATGAGTTTTGAACACTCTTAATTGCGTCACTCTATTTTTTATTTCGGCACAGTGATAATGGTATTCATTTCGTAATTTTGCTAATAAAATCTAAATGCGACATTTTCTCCTGCTATTATTGTCATTATGCTTTATTAATTGTTACCAAGTCGAGCGTGATTGTACCGAATTTAAAACGGGTACTTTCGAATTTAGCTATACTGTTGATGGCATTGAGAAAACGGGTAAGTTTGTAAGAACTGATCGCTATAATATTGATTATTTTGATAATAAGATAGACTCTGCCTCGGTAAGATGGATAAATGACTGCGAGTTTATTCAGAAGGAATTACATCCCAAAAATAAAGATGGGCAAAAGGCCATTCATTTTAAAATTATAAGCACAACCGACGATAGCTATTCGTTTGAGTATAAACTTGCCGCTAAGGACCCTTACAAAAAAGAACGTGTTGAAAAAGGCACTGCAAAAAAGATAGACTAATATGCTCGATTTTTTACTTACTAGTGACGCCATTATCGCATTGCTCACGTTGACGTTTTTAGAAATTATCTTGGGGATTGACAATATTGTATTTATATCAATCGCAGCTAATAAACTACCTGAACACCAGCGTGCAAAAGCGACAAATATTGGATTGATCCTAGCCATGGTGCAGCGGATTATCTTATTATTCTTTGTATCGTTTTTAGTGGGTTTATCTGAGCCTTTTTACAGTTTAGAGTCAAGCTGGTTCTCATTGCATGTAAGTGGTCAAGCGTTAATCTTGTTTTTTGGCGGTCTATTTTTGATCTATAAAAGCACTTCGGAAATTCGAGAAAAAACATCGCATCCGCATCAAGAGGAGGACAACATAAAGAAAAAGAAGATTAACTCGCTATCGAGTGCCATCGTTCAAATCATAATTCTGGATTTTATTTTCTCAATCGACTCCATCCTTACGGCTGTTGGAATGACTAACGGATTACATCCAAACCATAATTATACGCTGGTGTTAATGATTATTGCAGTCATGATTTCCATTGGGATCATGATTGGTTTTGCGAACCCAATTAGAAAATTCATCAATACCAACCCGAGTATTCAAATGCTGGGTTTGGCATTCTTGATCTTAATTGGGTTTATGCTCATCACTGAGGCAGCGCATTTATCTGAAACGGAATTCTTTGGAAATAAAGTAGGCGCCATCCCTAAAGGTTACCTCTATTTTGCTATTGCATTCTCTTTGTTTGTAGAATTTTTGAATTATAAGATCAAAAGGAACATGCCCTCGAAAAAAGATTTAAAGCAGTAGGTTTGACAGGTAAAGCTTTTGAATAGAGCAGAGTGTTTTCATATTAAGCACAAACGGTTTTTATAAGAGAAGTATGGCTGAAAATAGACGCTAATTATTCAGTTGAGCCACAAGCCAAATTTTTAAATTTTTCTTATTACCTTTTTTTATCAATAAGCCAAATTTAAAAATTTGGCGACTTTCCAAATATGCCTTAACTTCGATTAAGTAACTATCTAGCTATGAGCGATATACGTTGTTGTGCATAGTATTTATTGAAAGTCAGTTGAGTTTATTTCAACTTCGTATTCGTACAATTCTGTCGTATTGTTAATAGGAATTTCAATGTCATAGTTCAAATTTGGATTTGGTTCTCGAATACTAAAATTGATTCCATTCGCAATATTTTTATCAACCCAAATTCTTCTAACAGAATTTTGTGTCGCAGGTGCTATTCTGTCAGTTATTCCACCTGGGAATTGTTGATAAACTGTAATTTCTTGATTTATAATGTTTGTTGTAATTACTCTCAGGTCGACAGGATAAAGTTGTAAAGCCTCAAAATTTAATTCTAACTGTTCTCCAATAATGTCATCTTGAATATTTTCATCTGAATTAGAAATATAAACTTCGTTATCATATTCAATTTGAATTAAGTAACTTCTCCCATTTCCTGTAGTTCTAAAAGGTAAATTATATTCTCCGTTGATGTTTGTATATGTTGAATCTATAAATCCATTAAAAATATAACTGGTTCCAGAGAATGTTCCGACTTCTCGATACTCAGCAATTTTTAATTTCTTATTGATTATTGGCAAGTCATTCGTGGAATCATATATTTGACCAAAAATTAAAGTTTCTAAATCAGCTGGAATTGGTTCTTTTTCACAACTTATGAATAGAAGTGAATAAAGGGATAAAATAAAAATCAATTTTTTCTTCATAGCAGTAGGTATATATTATGCACAACTCCCATTATAATAACTATTCCTTCGGAATATGCTTCAAGATCTCCTTCACAAACTCCCAGTACTTTTGGGTAGAAGAAATTTGTGCTCGCTCATCTGGCGAATGCGCGCCTTTAATATTAGGTCCAAAACTAATCATGTCCATATCTGGATAATTAGTGCCTAGAATCCCACATTCTAGTCCAGCATGACAAGCGGCAACATGCGGCTCGTCGCCATTATTTAATTTTTTATATAATGGCACTAGGACTTTCAAAATATCAGAATCCATATTGGGTTTCCAGCCAGGATAGTCACCGTCAAAACTAACTTCACAGCCTGTCAATTCAAACGTAGCACGAAGTGAATTAGCCAAATCCCATTTTGAGCTTTCTACTGAGCTTCGGGTTAAACAGCCAATTTTAATATGACCTTCTTTTACAATAACACGTGCTATATTATTTGAGGTTTCAACCAAATCTGTGATATCGGCACTCATGCGATACACGCCATTCAATGCCGCATAAACAGCTCTGGTCAATCCTTCTTGGACACCAAGATCCATAATTGATGTTGGTGTTTCAATTCTAGACACCAAAATCACTAAATCAGGCTCCATAGTGCTATACTCTAATTTGATCGTTTTGGCAACTTCATTGGTTTCAGCAATAAAAGCCTCCTCATGAATAGAATCAATTGCGACGATGGCATTACTTTCTCTTGGAATAGCATTACGAAGACTACCACCATCAACCTCTGAGATTCGCAAACCAAAATTCTCAAAACCATCAAATAAAATACGGTTCATAATTTTATTGGCATTTCCCAGACCTTCATGGATTTGCATCCCAGAATGGCCGCCCTGCAATCCTTTTACGGTGACTTTAAATCCGATCTTAAATTCTGGCGTTTCTTCCTCAGCGTAAGTTCTAGTGGCAGTAACATCAACACCACCAGCGCATCCTACGCCAATTTCATCATCCTCTTCGGTATCTAAATTTAGAAGAATCTCGCCTTTAAGGAGTCCGCCTTTTAAACCCATTGCTCCTGTCATTCCGGTTTCCTCGTCGATGGTGAACAGTGCTTCAATAGCTGGATGGGCTATATCGGTACTTTCTAAAACAGCCATGATTGTGGCAACACCAAGCCCATTATCGGCACCAAGAGTTGTTCCTTTCGCTCTTACCCAGTCGCCATCTACATACATATCAATGCCCTGTGCAATGAAATCAAATTCGGTATCGTTATTTTTTTGATGTACCATATCCAAATGCGATTGCATGACAATGGCCTTACGATCTTCCATCCCAGAAGTTGCGTGCTTTTTGATAATGACATTGCCAACCTCGTCTTCGATGGTCTCTAAATTTAAGCTGGCGCCAAAATCTTTTATAAATTTGATAACGCGTTCTTCCTGTTTTGAAGGTCTTGGTACGGCGTTTAAATCGGCAAATTTATTCCAAAGGGCTTTTGGTTCTAACTGTCTTATTTCTGAACTCATAATTGATTATTGTTTTAAAAAACAGAAAAATATGTCTTTAGTCTTTCTTCGGAAATATTAATCTCTTATATCATTTAGCGAAGATACAAATTGCTTGAGAACTACCTTATAATATTCAACAAGGATTGAGACATCTGCCTAAACAAAACGACCATGGTCGCTACTCCTGATTGTAGTGACAGCCTTTTGGCACAAAAGCTATAACGAAAAGCAGGACACTACAATGCCTAAAAACAAGCATGATCAGGTTCTAAAAAAAACCTATTTTTGGGTCATGCTAAAACATAAAAAACGCCTCATGGCGTTATCTATTATTCCGCAACTTATTTTGCTGAAGATTATCGCTAACTACCCTAATGTTGTTGAGTCAATGTACAGTCATGGCTTATACATTTTTATCTCAAAATTTATGCGCTATGTGTTTGGGTGGGTGCCGTTTTCGGTAGGTGATGTTTTTTATACCTTGTTAGGGGTCTATATTATGTATTGGATCATCAAGCATAGAAAACGTGTTATTAGAGATCCTAAAAATTGGATGGTAGACGTATTTTCGGCGATTGCAATGGGCTATTTTGCCTTTCATGTACTTTGGGCTTTTAACTATTATCGCTTGCCACTTCATGAATCCTTAGAGATTGAAAACGATTACACTACCGAAGAATTAGTTGATCTTACCGAAAAACTCATTGAGAAAACAAACGCCTTACAATTAACATTAGCTAAGACTGATACGATCAAAGTCGTTCTGCCCTTCTCAAAATCTGAGGTCCTCAAAATGATTCCTGATGGTTACGATGAGCTCTCGAAAAAATTCCCATATTTAGCCTATCATCCAAGAAGCATAAAACAGTCATTGTACAGTATACCGCTTACATATATGGGATTTTCAGGTTATTTAAATCCGTTTACCAATGAAGCACAGGTTGACAGATTGATCCCAACCTACAAATTCCCTACTACCGGAAGTCACGAAGTGGCGCACCAATTGGGCTATGCTGCCGAAAATGAAGCAAATTTTATTGGGAGTATGGCAGCGATGCACCATCCCGATATTTACTTTAATTATTCGGGTTGTGCGTTTGCTTTGCGACATTGCTTGGGAGAAATTTATAGACGAGATCCCGAGCATTACGAAACGCTAAAAAAGCAAGTTCATATTGGCGTTCTAAAAAACTATCAAGAGGTCAGGGATTTTTGGGACAGCTATCAAAATCCGGCCGAACCTTTATTTAAAGCCACGTACAGCAATTTTTTAAAGAGCAACAATCAAGCTGGCGGTATGGATAGCTATAGTTACGTGGTGGCACTTTTGGTGAATTATCATAAGAACAACCCGATTGACTAACCGTTTTCAAAGCCTTTTTTTTGCGTTGTGTTCAAATGTGATTTTGATAAACTGCTAAACTGATTAAAAATTGAATAATTCGACTTTCTAGTGTGCTTACTGTTTGAATTTTCTATCTTTAGAACAAACTAATTATCAACTCAATTATATGACTAAAATTAAATTCGCAATAGCGCTTTGCTGTTGTAGTTTTGCATTATTTGCACAAGACTATTTCCCAAAAAATGACGGTGTTAGAACCATAAATTCAAGCTATCACGCTTTTACCAACGCAAAAATTTACATCACTCCCACTCAAATTATAGAGAATGGTACGCTATTAATTAAAGACGGTAAAGTTGTGGCTTCGGGCGCTCAAGTCTCTATTCCTAAGGAGGCATTAACGACTAATTTGGACGGGAAAAGTATATATCCGTCTTTTATAGATGTCTATTCAACGTTTGGTGTCAAACGTCCAAAACGGGAATCTGGCCAAGGCCGAAATCCGCAATACGAACCCTCAAGATCCGGGTATTATTGGAATGATCATGTCATGCCAGAAACCAATGCTATCGACACCTTTGATTTTGATGAAAAATCGGCTAAAGAATTAATGGAAGCCGGATTTGGCGTCGTAAACACACACCTTGCAGATGGGATCGTAAGAGGTACGGGAATCCTAGTGGCTTTAAATCCTAAAGAAGGAAACGAAACGAGAGTATTGAATTCAAGATCTGGTCAATATTTATCCTTTAAGAACAGTCTAACCTCAAAACAGTCTTACCCGAGTTCAATTATGGGAAGCATGGCTTTATTGCGCCAACTTTATTATGATGCCGATTGGTATGCTAAGGGAAATATCAAAACAAAGGACCTTTCATTAGAAGCCTTAAACGCCAATAAAAATTTAGTCCAAATATTTGATGCTGGTAGTAGACTCAATGTAATGCGAGCCGATAAGGTTGGCGATCTTTTTGGAGTTCAATACGTGATATTGGGTGGTGGTGACGAGTATGAACGTATAACTGATATTAAATCGACCAATGCCACCTACATACTTCCCGTAAATTTCAAGGATGCTTATGATGTTGAGAATGTGTATTTAAGTAGATCGTTGTCATTGAGCGATATGAAGGCCTGGAACCAAGAACCGGCTAACCCAAAGATTCTTGCTGAAAACGATATAACGTTCACGTTTACGACAAACGGCTTAAAATCTCCTAAAGAATTTATGGCCAAGGTCAGAAAAGCCATAGCCTACGGTCTTTCTAAAGAAAAGGCCTTGGAGGCCTTAACCATTGTTCCTTCTCAAATTTTAGGGAAATCTGCGGAAATTGGCTCACTCCAAAATGGCGCATATGCCAACTTTCTCATTACCTCGGGCGATATTTTTGAGAAGAAAACGACGCTATTTGAAAATTGGGTCCAAGGTGAAAAAACTGTACTCAAAGACATGGCGGTTATTGATATTCGAGGTGATTATGAATTTACGCTTGCTGGAGACGATTACAAAATGACACTCAAAGGGGAACTTGAAAAATTAAAATCTGACATTACCAGTGACGGTAAAAAACGAGGGTCAACGGTATCCTATGCTTCAGATTGGATCAATATCGCCATGACGACTAAAGATTCTACCCAACAAGATTTTATAAGGTTGGTCGCTAACGTTTCAGATGGGTCGTCATTAAACGGGAGTGCTATTTTTCCTAACGGAAATGAGATGACCTTCTTCGGAAAAAAAATAAAAGCCGCTGCTACTTCCGAAGAAACAACGAAAGACGAGAACAATGAAAAAGATGATGACAAAGATGATGATAATAACGAGGAAACATTAGACGCCGAAATTAAAGAGATTCTACCTATCTCCTACCCAAATGTGGCTTACGGCTTTGTCGAACAGCCTAAAGCTGAAACCTTGCTCTTTAAAAATGCAACCGTCTGGACCAATGAAACCGATGGGATTTTAGAAGATACAGATGTGCTCATCAAAAATGGAAAGATTGCCAAGATTGGTAAAAATCTTTCCGACGGTAGCGCACGAGTTATTGATGCCAAAGGCAAACATCTTACTGCAGGCGTGATTGATGAACATTCTCATATTGCTGCCAGTTCTATTAATGAAGGTGGTCAAAATTCATCGGCAGAAGTTTCGATTGAAGATGTGATTGATGATGAGGATATCGATATTTACCGAAATTTGGCAGGTGGTGTAACCTCTATTCAAATATTACATGGATCGGCAAATCCTATTGGCGGACGCTCGGCAATCATAAAACTGAAATGGGGAGCTTCCGCAGAAAATATGATCTATAATGATAGTCCGAAATTTATAAAATTCGCACTCGGCGAGAATGTCAAGCAGTCTAATTGGGGCGATAACGTGAGAAATAGATTTCCGCAAACCAGAATGGGTGTTGAACAAGTCTACATTGATTACTTTAACCAAGCCAAAGCTTATGATGCCTTGAAAAAAAGCGATAAAGCCTATCGTAAGGATATAGAACTTGATGTACTTGCCGAAATTTTAAATGGTGAGCGTTTTATCTCATGCCACTCTTACGTACAAAGTGAAATCAATATGCTCATGAAAGTTGCAGAACAATTCGGTTTTACAGTAAATACGTTTACCCACATTCTTGAAGGTTATAAAGTGGCCGATAAAATGAAAGCACATGGTGCAGGCGGTTCGACTTTTAGCGACTGGTGGGCTTACAAATATGAGGTTAATGATGCCATCCCTTACAATGCTGCCATTATGCACAATGCTGGTGTTGTCGTCGCGATTAATAGTGATGATGGTGAAATGGCACGTCGCTTGAATCAAGAAGCGGCAAAATCGGTAAAATATGGTGGCATTAGCGAAGAAGAGGCTTGGAAATTTGTCACCTTAAATCCCGCAAAATTGTTACATATTGACGCACGTGTGGGCAGCTTAAAAGTAGGTAAAGATGCTGATGTTGTTTTATGGACAGACCATCCCCTATCTATTTATGCGAAAGCAGAAAAAACGATTATTGAAGGTGTCACCTATTTCGATTTAAAACGTGACGAGCAATTACGAGCACAAATTGAAAAAGAGAAAAGCCAATTGATCAGTCAAATGATGGTTGCAAAACATAAAGGTCTAAAAACCCAACCCATTAAAAAAACTGAAAAGGATCAAATGCACTGTGATTATTTAGACCATGAACAACACTAAACCGAACAAGATGAAATATATACATATCATAGTAGTTATAGCTGCTATGCTAAACTTATCCATAGGCGACGCCCAGCAAACGCCAGCGTCAAAACAGTCTACGACAATTGCGATTACTGGAGCTACGGCCCACATTGGTAATGGTAACGTCATTGAGAATAGCGTTATTATTTTCAAGGACGGAAAACTTACAGCAGTCTCAAAGACCTCTGAATCTACCACAGATTTAACAGAAATGAACGTCATTGATGCCAGCGGCAAGCATGTGTATCCTGGATTTATCGTTCCAAACTCAACTTTGGGCTTGGTAGAAATTGATGCCGTTAGAGCGACCGATGACGATAGTGAACTAGGAAGTTGGAATCCGCATATTAGAAGCTTGATCGCTTATAATGCAGAATCTAAAGTAGTAGAATCCATGAGACCAAACGGTGTATTGTTAGCGCAGATTACACCTCGAAGCGGCCGAATTTCCGGAATCTCATCAATAGTTCAACTAGATGCTTGGAACTGGGAAGATGCCGTTGTGAAAGAAGATGATGGCATTCATATGAATTGGCCAAATAGTTTTACAAGAGGTCGTTGGTGGCTAGGTGAAGACCCAGGTATGAAAGTGAATACAGATTATGATGATCAAGTTACCGAAGTTGAGCGTTGGTTTAGTAACACCAAAGCTTACAATGCTGGAAAAAAAACACCAAAACATTTGCCTTATGAAGCTACTGCTGGTGTTCTCGATGGCACTAAAACCTTATTTATTCATGTAGATGATGAAAAAGGGATCACAGATGCCGTTAATTTTACCACGTCACAAAAATTAAAATCGGTGGTTATCGTTGGTGGCTATGAGGCACATAAGGTTGTAGGCTTATTAAAGAAAAATAATATTCCCGTTCTATTGCAACGTGTGCATTCCAGACCAGATCAAAGTGACGATGATTATGATATGCCTTTTAAATTAGCAAAGTTATTGACCGATAAGGGCATCATTGTAGGCTTAGAAACCAGCGGACAAATGGAACGTATGAACTCTCGTAATTTACCTTTTTATGCAGGAACAACGGTTGCCCACGGTCTCACAAAAGAACAAGCCTTACAATTGATCACTCAAAATACGGCTAAGATTTTGGGCATTGACAACATCTACGGCACTTTAGAAGTTGGTAAAAGCGCAACATTATTTGTAAGTGAAGGTGACGCTTTAGATATGAGAACAAATCAACTGACACATGCATTCATTGATGGTCGTTCCCTAAGTTTAGAAACACACCAAACCGAATTATGGAAACGCTATTCAAAGAAATTAGAAACTGAGGATTAGTTTTTTGTTGCTGGCATCTTGTATTTAATTTTTGGTTGTCTTGAATACATGATCTCATAAACACACCATAAAGCGATTTTTAACCTTTACATGAATCCACATCAATAGAAAGAGGTCGTCAAACGTATTTTAGACGACCTCTTTTATTATAATAAAGAGTTTTGTTATTCGATCAACTTCGCACTCTCTGGCTTTTCAAAAAGCGAGGCATCTGGCTCACTTTTCGAAATTGATACATTAGAAAACTCAACGGTATTTCGCTTTTCTTTTGGCAAGCCATTCTCAACCACATACCAGTCAATACTTTTGGGAAGTACGAGGCCATTAAGCGTTTGCCAATTATTGTATCTAATATACCTAAAATCCTTGTTTTTACCGTCTTTACCAAAAGTAACTGTATAAGCCAACCATTGCATTTGTCCGGTTTGTTCGTCATAATAAATAATATATTGATCATCTGGTGACACACCTATTCCAGACTCGTATGACACGAGAATCCCAGGATAAGATTTTCCATCAAAAAGCAGAGGCTCTGCCATTTCATAAATGATACCGTCGTCGCCAACAACAAAAGGCATCGCATAAAAATACATCATCAAGCCTTTGTAAAATTGAGCATTGCCCACGTAAGGGGTTCCGTCTTTTTCATCAACCCATAATTTGTCGCCATCATATCCTAAATTGTAGGTTGGTGTTGTGATCAATTCGGCTCTTGTCTTGAGATTTGTAGTGGTCACCTCATCTCCGTCTTCCTTTTCCATAGTAAATGTTAGGGTAGTCATAGTGTTCCAGGTATCAATTCCGCCATGAGCCTCAAAGACTTTTGTAATTGCTTCAGGATAGGTGCTGGTGGTGACGTCTAAATGTTCTTCGGAATAATCGGTAGATTCAACACTTTCGGGAGATTTCGAGTCTTTACAAGATGCAAGGACAATTAATGCTAGAAGGTATACACTTTTAAATTTCATTTGATTTTGGTTTTGGTTTTAATTTTCTGCTTTGACGAATGCACTAAAGAATAATTACAAAAAAAGCCTCAGAATTAAATCTAAGGCTTTAGCAAAATTTTCTATTTTAATTTATTCTATAATTAGTTTTTTGATCAGGCTTTTCCCGTTTGAATTCAATTTCACAAAATACAATCCGCTTTGAATTGCTGAAATATCTATATCGAAACGTTGTACTTCGGAAATTTGAGATTCTAAGATCAATTTCCCTTGAATGTCAACTATTGAAACGGTTATGTTTCCGAAGCTATTCTGATTCGTTTGAATGGTAATATTATCTTTCGCAGGATTTGGGAAAACTTCAAAAGCCGTCAAATCTTTATCAGACACTGAAAGTGTTTCAACAAATTCACTATTAAAGGTATTGGTAATCACAGGCGCATTAAAATCAAAGAAGATGGCTGCTGTATTTGGAATAATATCACCAATGGCATAACCAGCGTTGGGCTTGATCCTGAAATATACGAAACCTTGACTGCCCTCAACATCATCCTGCTCGGCTGGTAAATTGATATCGTCAAAAAACCATTCTAGATCGGTGTCAGTTCTTGTCACCACATAATCATGGCTAGATCTCAACATTTGAAATGTGGCTGGATCCAATTGGCTATCTAAGGCATCGTCAATTCTTACAAAAGTGGCTGGAGCGGTTCCCAAATTTTGAAAACGAATGGTGTAATACAAATACTCGCTACTTGCTGTAAAATCATCAAAAACAATTTGTGGCCCTCGCGCCTCCATTTTGTCGTTGGGATCGTAGGAGCCAATGACGATTTCAGATAAAGATGAAACATTATTATTGGCAACCAAGTCGTTACTATCGGTTATATAAGTTGCGGTATTGGTCACGATTTCACCAAGCGCAACAGTGGCTGGACAGGTAAGAGAGATTTCAATATCCTCAAAAGTTCCTGGCTGCAGGTTGACAAAATCAACCGTAAACCCGGTAGCTGTCGTTGTCACGGTATAATTAGGATTAATATTGGTCACGGCGTTAAATACCAACAAGGGATCTGTGGTAAATTCTACGGTTCCTGATGCGATAGTCGCCGACCCTAAGTTTTCTAAAAAGATGTGGTTTTCATGAGAAAATCCTGGTCTTGGTGCGATCCAAGAATTTATAAGATACACTGCTAAATCCTCACAAACCAAATTATCAGTAACTGGAAAATTAATGGCTAGAACTTCACCATTTAAAACACTTAATAGGTCGAAAGAGTCAGTCGTCACTGTATAGCAATTCAAATAATCGTCATAAACCGTAAACGACACACTATAGGTGTCAGCTTCGTCAAAGCTTACAATAGAAAAGTTCCCCGTTGATGTATTGACCTCATTGATAATACCATCATTATTTTTTTCATAAGTAAATGAACCATTCGTAAAGTCTAATTCACCATTATCAAGAATCCCATTAGCATTGGTGTCAATAAACGCTTTGGCATTAATCAAACCTATATCATTACACAGCTCCCCAATATCAAAGCTACCTGCTTTGAGAAAGACGGCACTATCTATCGAGCTATCAGCATCATCTGCTATCACTAATTTTATATGATACGACTCACCAATATTTACTTGCGCATTGGCCGTAAAGGGTACGGTTCTTCCATTATATTCGATTGGAGGTGCATCTTGCGCGATATAACCTCCGAAAAATTCTTCGTTAATCGCAGGACAACTACTATTCTCAGGATGGATGTTTGTCACTAAAATTGGTATGTCGGTATTAGGTAAAACGGCTAGATTTGATGTTACACCTTGTGCGTCTGTCAATAAAAAAGCAAAAGCATCTGAAAAATTACATTCAAAAGAACCGCCAGTATTTCCATCATATTCTTCAGAAGCCATTAAAAAATCAAAACTTATTTCATTCACTACAGGAATAAAATCAAATTCTATAATGGTAGCATTATTTGAACTTATATCCAATAAGGCATCTAAATCGGCATCTCCAGGCCAAAGATTCGTTCCGCTACTGATATTGGTACTGGTATTTGGTCCTGAGGCGTCTAGAGCATTTCCTGTAGAAAGCACGATGCCTTCGGTAAATGGAAATTCAGTAGAAGCGTTCAAAAAATGACCAATTCCACTAAATTCGGTATTTTGAAAATCATTAGATGTGGAATACGTGATGTTAGAAATTTGACTACATTGATCACCAACAAAAATATTTTCCACCAACTCTTCTATAGATTCGTAATTAGTAGTTACAACGACATTTTCGCCTAACACCTGAACCGTCAAAACGTCTGACGTTTCAATACAATCAAAGCCGTTATCATCAAAAATGGTGAGTGTAACATCGAACGCTCCTACCGTGTTATAAGTATAAGTGGTGTTTAAATCGGTAGCAAAATTGCCATCACCAAAATCCCATGAGTATGTAAAATTATCATCAGTTTCAGATATTACAAGTTCTGCATTAAAATTAACGACAGCTCCAGGTGTTGTGGATAAAACACCTTGATTACCAACAACAGGACTCGTGATAATTGTTATATCTATATCTTGACAATTAGTTTCACATATATCATCTCCTTCTTCACCGCTGAGGTAATTAAAATTTATCGTGGTCGTAGAGAAGCATTCATTGTTTAGACTAGAAACCTTAACAAAAATAGTTTCTATATTGACAGTTAAATCAAAATCAGTAGCATTTGAAATTTGGTTTGAATCATTTATCAACGAAGCATTGTCAAAGAAATATTCAAATTCTAAGCCTGATGCACTAGCGATCTGTTGCTCATATTGGGTTAAGTCAAACCCTATCAGATCATTTGTGCAAATATTTTGTACTGGTAGTTGTTGTATGTCAGGTGATTCGTCCTCAAAAACATCTAACGTTGCAAACGTTGAACATCCAAAAATTGAATCGGTTACTGTAACTGAATACGTGCCACCAATAGACACAAAGATTCCCTCATTGGTTTCACCTGTATTCCATTCAAATTCATAAGACCCACTTCCTCCAGTTACTTCTGGTGCTAAAAACACCTCTTGACCACTACATATATTTTCGAAATTATTGAATGTTGCAATAGGGATTTCACTTACGTTGAGCGTTAACGTCGCAATAGAAGAATTACCGGTAGAGATCTCTTCTACAAAAACGTAAATTATGGTTACGTTTCCACTCGCAGTAAAATTCTCAGTATTGGTAATGGGATTTGTTTGATTTTCTGCATCACCAGCCGTAAGGTGATAACTAAAATTGTAATTAGCGAGATCATTTCCATTTACGATAGTTGTATTCTCTTCTGTAAGATCAAACACTCCAATAAGGTTTGGGTTTGATGTGCAACTTGTAATTGACGCATCTGTAATCGCGACACAATTGGTCTCAACTATTAAATCTAAGGTGGTGGTTTGATAACAATTACTAAAGTTGCTAGATACTCTTACAAATAGTGTTTGAAGTGATGCAATGGTATTCGTATAGGTTTCTAGTATTGCATTAGTGCCATTATCTGCATCAAACGGAGTTTCATGGTAGGTTACCTGAAACTGGGTCGACGAATTTCCATTTAAAACTTCTTCGGTTTTGTCATCTAAATTAAAAACAGCAAAACCATCACCATCGTCGTCACAAGCAACCAAAGCTGTGGGCTGATTAACACTTATACCTAAATTGACATTTAAAATTAATCCAGGCACATCATTTACGTAAAAACAGCCTGTAACTAAGTCACTAACTCTAACAAAAATGTTTTGGGAAAAGGGTATTGTATTTGTAAATGCTGTCGGATTTGGAATCGCATTGCTTCCATTTACTGCATCAGGAAAGGTTTCGTAATACGTAACACTTAAATTAAAGTTGCCATTCATGAATTCCTGTTCTAAACTCGTGAGATCAAATGTTCCAAAGCCGTCTTGTGAATCGCTGCAAATATTTAAATCAAAAGACCAATCGTACAAAGGTGCAGGATTTACCACTAAACCAAAACTAGTAGTTTCTAGATTACCTGTGCTGTTTTCTACAACAGCTACAAAAATAGTTTGCGGACTAGAATTATTTGCATAAGGAGTAAACACAGGATTTATCTGCTGATTGGCATCCAATTGTGTTTCATGATAGGTAACCGTATACTCATTAAAATTTAAATCACTTAAAATTTGAAACGTTTGGGATTCAATGTCAAAAATGGCGATGCCATCATTATCATCGTCACACGCAATTAAATCGAAAGGATCATTGATAGATTGTGAAAATGAAACTAAGGAAAAGAAGAAAGCAATTAGCGGAAGTAGTAATTTTGTTTTCATAAAGAAGGGTTTTGATTGATCGTTACAAGTTACAATTTCAAGTTATACCAACTAGGATTTTGTACAGCATTAAAACATCTAAGTTATAGATTTTCCTACTTTAAATATTAAATTTCTAAAATCTATTTATGGATTAATGCCGTATATCTTCGATAAACAGTAAGTTTGTGACTATAAAAAATTCTCAATTTTAACGTCGTGCATTATAAAGAAATCACAAGCACCCAAAATCAACTGGTCAAGCACATCCTAGTTTTAAAGGAGAAGTCACGCGAACGTAAAAAAAGCGGTCGGTTTATTATAGAAGGTCAGCGCGAATTGATGCTTGCAACAAAGGCCAAGTATAAGATTATAACAGTTTTATTTTATGCTGAATTGATTTCAGAAGAAATTTTAGACACTCTAATTTCACCAGAAATAGAGCGCATTAAAATTTCCAAAGACGTTTTTGAAAAGTTAGCCTATCGCGGCACTACGGAGGGGATTATTGCCATTGCTGAAACTAAGGCGCATTTGCTCAATGAGCTAAAGTTTCCGAAGAAAAACCCATTGATTATCATTGCTGAGGCTCCCGAGAAACCTGGAAATATTGGTGCGCTTCTTCGCACTGCCGATGCAGCCAATGTTGATGCTGTGATTATTGCCAATCAAAAAGGCGATCTTTACAATCCCAATATCATAAGATCGAGTGTTGGCTGCGTTTTTACCAATACGATTGCTGTTGGTGAAACGTTAGAGATAATCTCATTCTTGAAAGCGCATAAAATTTCAATTTACTGCGCAGCTTTGCAAGCGTCTGTTGCTTATCACACTCAAGATTACACACTACCATCGGCAATTGTAGTTGGAACCGAAGCAACAGGATTAAGCGATGCGTGGCTGCAACAAGCTACTCAAAATATCATTATCCCTATGCAAGGTGACATTGATAGCATGAATGTTTCAGTCGCAGCCGGAATTCTTATTTTTGAAGCAAAACGACAACGTAATTTTGAATAACCTATGACGTCTACCCTACTCTTTTACATCATCATCTCTATAATTATCATCAATTTTATCGTTGATAAAGTATTGGATGCACTAAATGCCAAACATTATGATGATCCCATTCCTACCGAATTGAGCGATGTTTATGATAAAGCCGAATATGAAAAATCCCAAGCCTATAAAAAGACCAATTATAAATTTGGCATTTGGAGCTCATTGTTCTCTTTAGTGCTCACCTTGGGTTTTTTATTACTTGACGGCTTTGAGTATGTTGACAACATAGCCAGAAGCTACAGCGATAGCCCAATAGGTATTGCTCTTATATTCTTCGGAATCATCATGTTGGGAAGCGATCTTATCGCTACACCGTTTAGCTATTACAAAACTTTCGTGATTGAGGAGAAGTTTGGTTTCAACACCACCACAAAAAAGACGTTTATTCTCGATAAATTAAAAGGATTGCTGATGACTATTATTCTTGGCGGTAGCATGCTTGCACTCATCATCTGGTTCTATCAACATACCCAAGATTTATTTTGGCTTTACACTTGGGGTATTGTCACTGTGTTTACCGTATTTATGAATATGTTTTATTCTAAATTGATCGTGCCATTATTCAATAAGCAAACGCCCTTGCAGGATGGTAATCTGAGGGATCAGATTTCTGCCTATGCGGAATCTGTCGGTTTCAATCTGAAAAAAATTTTTATCATCGATGGTTCCAAACGTAGCACCAAAGCGAATGCCTATTTTTCAGGATTTGGAAGTGAAAAGCGAGTAACACTATATGATACGCTTGTTGACAAATTAGATGAGGAAGAAATTGTTGCTGTTCTTGCCCATGAAGTTGGACATTATAAAAAGAACCATATTATTTTCAACTTGGTCACTTCCATCTTACTTACTGGTTTGACCTTATATATTTTATCAATTTTTATATCTAATCCTATATTATCCAATGCATTGGGTGTTAAGATCGCAAGTTTTCACGTGGGCTTAATTGCTTTTGGGTTATTGTATTCGCCGATTTCCGAAGTCACAGGACTTATTATGAATCAGTTCTCACGTAAATTTGAATATGAAGCCGACGATTATGCAAAATCGACCTACAAAGCAGAGCCATTAATGACCTCCTTAAAAAAACTCTCTAAAAGCAGCTTGAGTAATTTAACACCACATCCAGCTTATGTATGGATGCATTATTCGCATCCAACATTGTTAGAACGAGTAAAAAACCTAAGGAAATAAAGATTATAATTCATACAAAAATAAGAGCTCCATGAAAAAATCAAACCCATTGGTAATTTGCTTAGTCTTCTATTTATGCACAATGAGCACATTTCTTTCTGCTCAAACAAGAACATTAAATACCTTTAGCTTTCAAGAAATCGACATTAGTTATTCCAGAATTGACTATTCCAAACATGGGGCTTTACAATATTTTGTTTTTATGTACAGCGAGAACGATCAATTCGATCTAATAGAACAAACTGCTTATGATTGTCTAAGAAAAGGAGATCTTATTTATCATACGCTTTATTTTTTTATAAGAGTTCCAGAACGCATTGAAGACCCTTATGTAAAAAACCAATTATTCAGTGAGTTTATGACGCACGTTAAAAGTGAAGAAAAGAAAAGCGATGTCGACTTATATCTTAACTTTGATAAAGATGCTTCCCTGTTGTATCAAGCTGAACATAACGAAGAAGAAAATCGCATAAAGCGAGTAGTAATTAATTTAACAACAAAATACATTTGTAAAAACGTTACGATTAACCAATAGCATTATCTGATAGAACAAAACCAAAAAAACCTATTGCCCATTACATTTCTTATTCATAATTTAGTTCTATGACTAAAGACGCCATTGAAAAGGAAAATGCAGAGATTGCAAAGGCCTACAAACAACTCTTAAAAGTAAGTTACCAAACACTCACCAAAGATGATAAAAAACTCATTCGCGAAGCGTTTGATGTAGCCGTTGATGCGCATAAAAACCAGCGTCGTAAATCTGGAGAGGCTTATATTTTTCATCCTATTGCCGTAGCTAAGATCGTTGCTAGCGAGATAGGAATGGATGCCACAAGTATTGCTGCGGCACTCCTTCATGACGTTGTCGAAGATAATGAAGACTACACCAAAGATGATATCTCACGCCTTTTTGGCGAGACCGTAGCTCGTATCGTCGATGGACTCACAAAAATCTCTTCCCTAAGCAAGGAGACCGATGTTTCAACACAAGCTGAGAATTTTCGAAAAATGCTGCTTACGCTAAATGACGATGTTCGCGTGATTATCATAAAAATTGCCGATCGTCTTCATAATATGCAAACTATGGACGCGATGCGACCTGATAAACAGGAGAAGATCGCTTCAGAAACCTTATATATTTATGCGCCATTAGCGCATCGAATTGGTCTGTATAATATTAAATCAGAACTTGAAGATTTAGGTTTAAAATACACCGAACCAGAAGTTTACAATGATATTCTCGAAAAACAAGAGGAAAGTAAGTCTGATCAAGACGACTACATAAAAGCATTCTCAAAGGTCATTGTCGATTCACTGGACAAAGAAGGTTTAAATTATGTCATTAAAGGTCGGCCAAAATCAATTTATTCCATCAGAAAAAAAATGGTAAAACAAGCCGTTAGTTTTGATGAAGTCTATGATAAGTTTGCAGTTCGAATTGTTTATAAATCCGATTCTAAAAATGAAAAATTCCTAGCATGGAAAATCTACTCCATCGTCACCGATCATTTTATTCCCAACCCTACCCGACTGCGCGATTGGATCTCATCTCCAAAATCAACAGGTTATGAAGCCTTGCACATTACTGTTATGGGGCCAAAAAACCGTTGGGTCGAAGTTCAAGTGAGAAGTGAACGCATGAATGAAGTTGCAGAAAAAGGTTATGCTGCCCACTATAAATATAAAGAAGGCAACGCTGAAGACGCCTTAGATTCTTGGATTGCTAAACTACAGGAAGCACTGGAGAGTAATGAAACTAATGCCGTGGATTTTGTAGAACAATTTAAACTTAATCTGTATTCAAAAGAAATATTTGTGTTTTCCCCTCGTGGAGATTTAAAATCCTTGCCAAAAGGAGCGACACCGTTAGACTTTGCTTTTAGTATTCATACTGAAATCGGCATGAAAACACGTGGCGCCAAAGTCAATGGAAAACTAGTGCCTTTAGGTCAAGAACTCAATAGTGGCGATCAAGTCGAAATATTAACTTCGGAAAGTATTAAACCCAACCGAAATTGGTTAGACTATGCAACCACTGCCAGAGCACGCGGAAAAATCAAGTCCTCCTTGAAAGATGAGAAAAAAGAAGTTGCTGAAGATGGTAAGGAGATTTTAAGACGTAAGCTCAAGCAATTGAAAATAGCTTTAGATGAAAAATCGGTCAATGAGATGGTCAATCATTTTAAACTGAAAACAAGTTTAGATTTGTTTTATCGGGTTGGTATTGGCACCATAGATAATAAAATGCTTAAGGACTACGCGAATTCTCGCAGCAACATGTTCATGAGCTATATCAAGAGTAAAATTAGAAAGCCCTCTGTGGCTCCAGATCTTGATAAAGATGAAATTACCTCAAAATTTGACCAACTTGTTTTTGGAAAGGAAGAAGAGCACCTTGATTATAAATTATCGTCCTGTTGTAACCCGATTCCTGGAGACCCTGTCTTTGGATTTCTTACGATTAATGAAGGTATAAAAATTCATAAAAAGAACTGCCCAAATGCATTGAGCCTTCAATCCAATTATGCCTATCGCATTATGCAGGCTAAATGGATAGACTCATCGCAACAGGATTTCGCGACGCAAATAACCCTTTCTGGAATTGATAATCTAGGATTGGTCAACAACATTACCCGCGAAATTTCATCAAACATGCACGTGAATATGAAAAGTATCAGTTTTGATACCGATGGTGGCATATTTTCAGGCAAAATAAATGTAGTCGTAACCAACAGCACGATGCTTAAAAAGCTCATCGATAATCTCAAAAAAATTAATGGGATTGATAAAGTCACTAGAGTTTAAAATTTATGTAAATTTGCTTAGAGCTTATGAGTGATAAAACCGAACATACAAATCAAGAGATCGTAAAGAACGTGTTTACAAAATTTCTTGAAGATAAAGGACATAGAAAAACGCCCGAACGTTACGCAATTCTCCAAGAAATCTATGATAGTGAAGAACATTTTGATATCGAGTCCTTGTATATCAAAATGAAAAATAAAAACTATCGAGTGAGTCGCGCAACACTTTATAATACTATCGAAATATTAATGGAATGTGCCTTGGTGAGAAAACATCAATTTGGTCAAAACCAAGCGCACTACGAGAAATCATATTTCGACAAGCAGCACGACCATGTTATTATGACAGATACGGGTGAAGTCATCGAGTTCTGTGATCCACGAATACAATCAATTAAAAAGACGATCGAAGAAGTTTTTGATATTTCGATTTCAAATCATTCACTCTACTTTTACGCAACAAAAAACAAACCAACAAATTAACGACACCATGGCAGTAGATTTACTACTAGGATTACAATGGGGTGACGAAGGCAAAGGAAAAATTGTCGATGTACTTACCTCCAAATATAATATTATTGCACGTTTTCAAGGCGGGCCAAATGCAGGTCATACTTTAGAGTTTGATGGCATCAAGCACGTATTGAGAACTATACCTTCGGGGATTTTTCATAAGGATTCCATCAACGTCATTGGTAATGGTGTGGTCATAGATCCTGTCGTTTTTGTTCAAGAATTGGACGGGCTGGATAAATTTAATCTCGATTACAAATCAAAGCTTATTATTTCAAGAAAAGCACACGTTATTTTACCAACACACCGTTTGTTGGATGCTGCGTCTGAAACCTCAAAGGGTAAAGCTAAAATTGGATCGACACTTAAGGGTATTGGTCCAACTTATATGGACAAGACTGGTCGTAACGGTATTAGAATTGGTGATTTGGAGTTAGAAAACTGGAAAGAAAAATATCGCGCGCTTGCGAATAAGCACGAAGCGATGATTGGATTTTACAACGTCGATATTCAGTATGACCTCAATGAGATGGAATCTGAATTTTTTGCTGCCGTAGAACGCTTAAAAGAATTACAATTTATAGATAGTGAAGAGTATTTAAATCAAGCCTTAAAAAACGGAAAATCTATTTTAGCCGAAGGTGCTCAAGGATCACTTCTCGATATTGATTTCGGGACGTATCCGTTTGTGACATCATCAAACACGACAGCATCAGGTGCCTGTACAGGTTTAGGTGTAGCGCCAAATCGTATTGGTGAGGTCTTCGGCATTTTTAAAGCTTATACAACTCGAGTTGGTTCAGGACCATTTCCTACCGAATTATTTGACGAGACTGGTGCCGAAATGGCGCGAATTGGTCATGAATTTGGAGCTGTTACAGGGCGTCCTAGACGTTGCGGATGGTTGGATTTAGTCGCACTCAAATATGCTTGTCAAGTAAATGGTGTTACGCAATTGAGTATGATGAAAGGCGATGTGCTATCAGGGTTTAAGACTTTAAAAGTATGTACAGCTTACAAATACAAAGGTGAAACGATTACCCATTTACCTTATAATATTGAAGAGCATAACGTCACACCAATTTATACCGATTTTAAAGGTTGGAAAGAAGATTTGACGAAAATGAGAGACGTATCACAATTTCCTTCGGAATTAAATACCTACATCGAGTTTTTGGAAAAAGAACTAGAGATACCTATCACAATTGTCTCGGTTGGTCCAGATCGCACACAGACGATAGATCGTTGAGATAAAAAAATTTAAAGAGATGCTTTAGTAGCATTTTTTTTTATGTGTTATTTTGAAAAATTGTTAGTACAATCAAGTTGTGCATTCCGTTCAATGCTATGAAATAAGAACCCAATCCTTATACTCATCCACTTAAATTTCTCTAAATCAAAGTTTATTGAAAATCGCCAATCTATTAAATGTCTCCTGAACGGAACTCTGTGTTGTTCTATGTGCAACTCCGTGACACAAGAAATTGAAGATTCATTTTGTAAAATATTGGCAAAAACACCAACATTGGCTAGGATAACCTTCAGTTCAAAATAGCTTCCGCGTAAATCCGTAAAATCGGCGTCTAACAAAAATATCCAATCCATTCGCCGCCATCTCCGCGAACCTCTTCGCTACTCTCTGCGCAACTCTGTGAAACAACCACCACATCCAAATCATAGTCCGTGAAAATCCGTGAAATCCGAGTCTAAAAACAAACCTCCATTCCATCAACCGCCTTCTCGAATCTCTGCACTGCTCTGTGAAATATCATTCCTCGCTACTAAAAATCTGTTAACAGTTATATTTCCGTAGAGATAATAGTTATTTTTGCCGCAAAACTTTAATCTTGAAGTTAAGCCTGAGCTATTTTTTGATCCTCACTTGTTGTTTAACAACAGCGCTCTCCTATTCTCAAAAACCAAAAAAAATCTTTATTGAATATTTCGGATTTGCCGTTAGGGATACCCTTAAAGGTGAAAACGTGACTACCTTCGTGAGAAGCGATCAAGACCAAATTCACATCATTCATGAAGGTGCCGATATGTGGTGCGACAAGGCCATATATTACCAAGATGAAGATTTTATAGAGGCCTTTAGCGACGTGCGCATGAAACAAGGGGACACCATCAATATGACCTCTAAATATGTTGAATATAGTGGCATTACCCAATTGGCATTTGCGGCTGGCGACGTCGTACTTACCGAACCACAATCGGTTCTCACCACAGATACGCTGTATTTTGATCGTACCAAGCAACAGGCTTATTACAAGAGTAAAGGAAAAGTGGTAAGAGATTCTTCGGGAACGATCACTAGCCAGATTGGACGCTATAACATGGATACAAGTAAATACCGATTTCTAAAAGATGTCGTTCTCGTTAATCCTGAATATACATTGAAAACCAACCAGCTTGATTTTTATTCAGATACTGGACATGCATATATGTATGGCCCATCGACGATTGTTGGAGATTCTAGTAAAATTTATTGCGAACGCGGATTTTACGACACCAACAACGATACCGGATATTTTATTAAGAATTCAAAAATCGATTACAACAATCGGGAAGTGATTGGAGACAGTCTATATTTTGATCGCAATAGGAGTTTTGCATCAGCCACCAATAATATCACGGTCACAGACACCATCAATAATAGCGTTATTAAAGGACACTATGCCGAAGTATTTAGAGCCCAAGATTCTGTCTTTATAACCAAACGTGCGCTAGCGATTACAGTTCAAGAAAACGATTCGTTGTATATTCATGCCGATACGCTTATGGTCACGGGAAAACCCGAACACCGTATCACCAGGGGTTATTACAATGCGAAACTGTTTAAAAGTGATATGAGCGGTAAATCTGATTCTATTCATGCCGATCATAAATCTGGTTTAACTCAATTGATCAATATAAAAAGATTTAATACGGGTGACGCTTTTTCAGTAAAACGCCGACCGGTTATCTGGAATTTGGGCAATCAAATGACAGGAGATTCTATTCATTTAATATCTAATGTAGAAAAAGAAGAGTTGGATTCCTTAAAAGTTTTTGATAATGCATTTTTAATTAGTAAAGATTCACTTGGTGAGGGCTATAACCAGATAAAAGGTCAGAAATTGACAGGACTCTTTGCAAATAACGAACTCTACAATGTAGATATCGTTAAAAATGCAGAGATTATTTTTTACTCACGTGATGATAAAGACACCTTAATTGGCATCAATAAATCGAAGTCGGGAAGCATCAACATGACATTTGACGGGCCATTTAAAATCATAACCTTACTCAATCAAGTGGATGGCGATATTTATCCAGAATCTCAATTCCCAAAAAATGCACGACAATTTAGAGGGTTCGATTGGCGAGGCGAGGAACAACCTAAAAGCGTAGAAGATTTGTTTAGCGATGATCCGCCATTTACCTTGCCCATCATTAAAGGACTAGATCCTTTTGTGCCTGAAGAAGAGTTTTTTGACGAAGCTCTTATGAAGCGCGTAGATGATGCCAAAAAAGAGGATGAAACTCAGGAAAATAAGGCAGGTCGGCAAATTCCGAAGAAAACAGACTCAACTTCTAAAAAATCTATAATTAAAGCTCAAAAAGCTCTAAAACCGATATCAAAAAAGACAGGCAATTAATGAATACTGACTTCTTTACATATCAAGCACAAACGACACCACATCCATTAGCGATGACGGTTTCGCACGCTGAGGGTAGTTATATTTATGATTCCAATCAAAAGGCTTACCTTGATTTTGTTGCGGGCGTATCGGCATGTAGCTTAGGCCACAAACATCCAAAGGTTGTGGCCGCTATCAAAAATCAGCTAGACCGATATTTGCATGTTATGGTTTATGGAGAATACATCCAACAACCCGCTGTAGATCTCGCTAAATTATTGGCGTCCCATCTTCCAAAGCCATTAGAAAAAACCTATCTCACCAATTCGGGTACCGAGGCTATTGAAGGTGCGCTTAAATTGGCAAGGCGTGTTACTGATCGTAGTGAAATTGTTGCGGCACATCATGCTTATCATGGCAATACTATGGGCTCTATGAGCGTCATGGGCTATGAGGAACGCAAACGTGCTTTCAGGCCTTTGATCCCAGACGTGTCGTTTATTCAATTTAATACTGTTGAAGACTTATCACATATTACGACCAAAACTGCAGCCGTTATTTTGGAGACGATTCAGGGCGGAGCTGGCTTTATCGAACCAAAAGATGGCTATTTGACTAAGGTTCGTGAGCGATGTGATCAGGTTGGCGCACTGTTGATATTAGATGAAATACAACCCGGATTTGGACGTACCGGAAAACTTTTCGGATTTGAACATTTTGACTGTACCCCAGATATTCTAGTGACTGGTAAAGGCTTAGGTGGTGGTATGCCAATTGGAGCGTTTACCACTTCTGCGGAATTTATGGATCAACTGCAAGAACATCCTAAATTAGGACATATAACAACCTTTGGCGGCCATCCTGTCATTGCAGCTGCGGCCCTAGCAACAGTCAAAGAAATTACCGAAAGTAATCTCATAGCTTTAACATTAGAAAAAGAACAATTGGTTCGAAAGCATTTACAACATCCCTTGATTTCAGAAATTCGAGGTCGCGGCCTCATGTTGGCTGCCATATTGGCTTCTTCGGAAATAGCAAATCAAGTCGTTCTAAAATGTCAAGACGAGGGATTAATTCTTTTTTGGCTGCTTTTCGAGCCCAAAGCTATAAGGATAACGCCTCCTTTGACTATTTCGAATGAAGATATTATTAAAGGTTGCCGTATTATAACCAATGTTTTAGAGGAACTTTCGGCATAATTCATGCTATAAACCACTTGTATTAAACTACTGATTTATAATTAATAGAAGTCGGTTATTTTATAACTCACTCAAAGTGTTAACTATTTTGTTGAAAACATTAGCCCTGAAAATCAAAATTTTAAACCGATAAGAGTACTTTTAAAAAACTAACAACGCTACTTGCTTATGGAGTTTAGTCTACCTGAAGACAACAATGATATCTCTCTTACACGATTTGAGTCGATGCTTAAAACAAATAATGTTTTATTTTTTGATTCTAATGAATTTGAGAATATCATACATCACTATTTGGAGTCTGGTAAAATAGCTCTAGCAAAAAAAGCTGTTAAACTTGGCTTAGAACAGCATCCTAGCTCTGTAAATTTGAGATTGTTTCTTACCGAACTCTTTGTTTTAGAGAATAAATTTAAGCAAGCTGATAAAATCCTTGATGAACTTCATATTCTTGAGCCTTCTAACGAAGAAATATTTATTCAAAAGGCAAACGTCCTTTCTAAACAAGATTTACATGAAAAAGCGGTAAATACGTTATTGATCGCTTTGGATTTATCAGAGGATGATGAAGGCATTGGCGATCTTTACGCATTAATTGGCATGGAGTATTTATTTCTTGATCAATTTAATAATGCACGACTGTATTTTAAAAAATGCCTTAGTATCGACAAAGAAGATTATTCGGCATTGTATAACGTGGTGTATTGCTATGACTTTTTAGATGAAAACGAAGATGCCATTAACTTCTTAAACTCTTATATAGACACCAATCCTTACTGTGAAGTGGCTTGGCATCAACTGGGAAGGCAATACGTTACGGTGAAAGATTATGATAAGGCCGTGACGGCGTTTGATTTTGCAATTATTTCTGATGATAGTTTTGTTGGTGCCTATCTGGAAAAGGGAAAAGTTCTAGAAAAGAAAAAACAATATCACGAGGCCATTGATAATTATAAAATCACATTGGCCTTAGACGAACCCACCTCTTTTGCATTATTACGCATAGGCTATTGTTATGAAAAGTTAAATGACAAGGATTCTGCCGTACAGTATTTTTATAAAACCGTACATGAAGATCCTTTATTAGATAAGGGTTGGATAGCCATTACCAAATTTTATAATAAGCAAAAAAATTACCAAAAAGCTTTATTTTATATCAACAAAGCCATCAACATAGATGGCGAAAATGTTGTGTACTGGAAACTATATGCACAAATTAATTTACGTCTTAATTTTTTAGAGGAAGCCGAACGCGGCTTCAAAAAGACCTTAGATTTAGGAAATTACGAATTGCAAACGTGGTTGTCCCGATCTGATGTTTTGATTTCATTAGGTGAGTATGAAGCTTCGGTATTGAATTTAATACAGGCTGCAGAATTCTATCCAGAAACTGCCGAAATTGAATTTCGGTTAGCAGGATTACATTTTACCCTACACGAGAGCAACAAAGGCCAATATCATTTAAAAAATGCGCTTTTGCTTAACACAGATTATGAGTTCATTATTGAAGAACTTTTTCCTCATATTGTAAAAAAACCGTCGGTTCAATATTTGATTTCTGAAGCTAAAAAGTAAAGGATTTGATTCGTAACTTTCTTTGAAACATTTAGTATTTTTAGTTCTGTTATTAGTCCGCTATCTTTCATACCTTTACTTCTTCATTACCTTTATTAAAAATGCAAAGACGATTTAAAGATTATATGGTCATTTCCTTAAAAGGAATTGCGATGGGAGCCGCAGACGCAGTTCCTGGAGTTTCAGGAGGAACTATAGCCCTTATCTCTGGGATTTATGAAGAGCTTATCACAACAATTGGCAGTGTAAACTTGTCGTTATTAAAAATTTTACGCAAGGAGGGGTTTAAGGCATTTTGGTCTCAACTCAATGGTAATTTTTTATTGGCATTACTCACGGGAATTGGCGTAAGTTTTGTGGTTTTTATGCGTATTGCGAACTACTTGTTAGACCAACATCCTATTTTAATTTGGTCATTTTTCTTCGGTCTCATAATCGCTAGCATTTGGTTTGTGGGTAAACAAATTGAAAAGTGGAATATAATTACGATCATAACAGCAATAATTGGAGCCGTTGCTGCTTATTATGTGTCTACTTTACCTTCATTAGGGGCAAATGACAATCCTTATTTTCTATTTATCGCTGGTGCAATAGCCATTTGCGCCATGATTCTACCAGGTATTTCAGGATCTTTTATTTTAGTTATTTTAGGCGCTTATAAAACCTTGAGCGATGCACTTCATGATTTTGACATTAAGAAAATTGCAATTTTCATGATAGGGGCAATAATTGGTTTGTTGAGTTTTAGCAAACTTTTAAAATGGTTATTTAAGCATTATTTTAATACAACACTGGCTTTACTTACCGGTTTCATCGTTGGATCGCTAAACAAAGTATGGCCTTGGAAAAAAACAATTTCAGTACTAAATGATCGCACAGGTAACGTTGAAGAGTTCATTAAAATTTCAGATGTTGGCACACTGTCAATTTATCAACAGCAAACCAATGATTTTGAAACGTACAAAACCGTAATAGAAGAAAGTATTTTACCTGGCTCCTACTCTGGAAATTCCCAAATATGGCAAGCCATCGCACTAATGGTTTTTGGATTCTTATTAATCTTTATTCTTGAAAAAGTAGGGGCTAAAAAACAATAGAATGCAAAATACCAGAACACTTACAGATCGCTTTTTTCTGGTTATAAAGGGTCTCGCCATGGGAGCTGCCAATAAAGTTCCCGGGGTTTCTGGTGGTGTCGTTGCCTTTGTAGCCGGATTTTACGAAGAGTTTATCTACTCACTGCAACGCGTTAATAAAACAGCTTTCAAACTTTTAATTGGTGGTCGTTTCCGTAGTTTTTATAATTTCATCAACGGAAAATTCTTAGCACTCTTATTCTTCGGAATGATTGTTAGCTATTTTAGCGTCTCAAAAATACTGGATTACTTCATCAAAAATTACGAATTGTACGTATGGAGCTTATTCTTCGGCATGATCATTGGCTCCATTTACTACATCAATAAAGATTTTAAAGATTGGAACTACCAAAGTATCACTGCATTAATAATTGGGACTGGACTTGGTATTGCGGTTAGTTTTCTGGATCCCGCTACCGAAAATGACAATCTCATATTTGTTTTTTTCTGCGGAATAATTAGCGTGTCTGGAATGACTTTACCAGGATTTTCAGGGTCGTTCATTCTAATTCTATTAGGTAATTATGTACTGCTTTTGGTCGATTCGGTCAATGCACTATATGATACATTTTCTGAAGTTATTACAGGAGACTTCAGTTTTATTCAAAACGAGATGCGCATACGTTTGCTGAAAGTATTGACCATGTTCACATTAGGTTCAGTTGCAGGCTTAGTGACCTTTTCCCATGTATTGAGTTATGTTCTCAAGCATTATAAAAGTATTACAACCGCATCCATTATCGGTTTCATTATAGGTTCTTTGGGCGTAGTTTGGCCGTGGAAGACTACTATTTATAAATTAGCTTCCGATGGTCGTGTTATGACCGATTCTCGTGGTGAGAATATCATATCTAATTACGAGCGGTTTTTGCCAGACTTAGTTATTGAGACCTATATTGCTATTGCTTATATTCTCTTGGGGATAGGCATCGTGCTTGCTTTAGAATGGTACGGACAACAAACAACTAGAAAAAATGATTAGACTTGGCTTAATTGGAAAGGATATCTCTTATTCATTCTCAAAAACCTATTTTACTGAAAAGTTTAGAGCTGAAAAACGACCTTTTTCATATGAAAATTTTGATCTCAAGGATATTTCAGAGTTTAAGCCATTGGTTGATGACCATAATGATATTTTAGGTTTTAATGTGACTATTCCATACAAAGAAGCGATAATTCCTTATTTGGATAAACTGGATGCTAAGGCTAAAAAGATTGGAGCTGTTAATACCATCACAGTCGCTTTCAGCGGAAAATTAAAAGGTTACAATACCGATTGTTACGGTTTTAAAAAATCCATTAAACCTTTTTTGAAATCCCATCATAAAAAAGCACTTATTCTAGGAACCGGAGGAGCGTCAAAAGCCATTGCCTATACGCTTAAAAAATTAAAGATTGATTTTGACTATGTGTCAAGAACGCCTAAGCCAAAGGTAAAATTCACCTATGAGTCACTTTCAGTAGAAGACATAAAGGTGTATCAAATCATCATTAACAGTACGCCTTTAGGCACGTTTCCCGATGTGAATTCATGCCCAGATATTCCATATGATGGGATTACAGAGCAACATCTTTTATATGATCTTATTTACAATCCTGAAGAAACCAAATTTTTAAAAACAGGAAAAGCGCAAGGTGCTGCGATCTCCAATGGTTATCAAATGCTAATCTATCAGGCGGAGAAAGCATGGCGCATCTGGAATGCTACCCTATAGCCTTAAATGCTTTAGTTAGTCGTTATTTTTGTAAATCAGTCGCTTGTTAGTATCTTAGTCGTCTAACAAAAAAACATTGAAAAATGTCTGAGAATGATAACCTGCAAGATGCAGACGGAAACAAGGAATTAAATCCTAAAAAAATTAAACCTTCAACTAACGATTCAAGCGGGTCCAATTCCGAAGAACTAGAGAAACCAACACCTGCTGATATTCAGTTCATGCAGCCTGCCGATCAAATCATTGAAAAAGCGACTGATCGTTCAGAAGATGCTGAAATAACTTCCGAAGAAAAAATGGAAACTTCAGCATCTAAAAGTGACGAAGAAACACCAAATCAAGAAAAAGAAAATACACCTGAAACCGCTGACATTGAAACCGAGCCAATTTCCGAGGAGAAGATTGAGCGAGACGACGATTCTAACGATGATGCTATTGAGACCCCTAAAAATAATTTAGAAAATACAGGTGCTACCCACGTTGACGAAATTGACGAAGCTAATGCCGAAGATGCCGAAGATGAAGAAAATGCCGAACGTCACACATTAGAGACAAAAGCGTATGACGCTATGTCTATGGAGCAACTCACTATTGAGTTTGAAGCACTAATTGCCAACCATAAAATACAGAATATTAAATCTCAAGTTGAGGATATTAAAAGTGAGTTTAACTCGAAATTTGATGCCTTATTAGACGAAAAAAAAGAAGAGTTTTTAAGCGAAGGTGGCAATGAAATTGATTTTTATTACGCGTCTCCTGTCAAAAAACGATTTAGCACTGCCTTTAAAAGTTACAGAAATGCCCTCAATGCCTATTACAAGCAACGTGAAAACAACTTACAGGCCAATCTAGATAATAGACTAAAAATCATCGAGGAAATTAAAGGACTTGTTGATACAGAAGAAAATATTAATACTACATATAAGCAATTTAAGGATTTACAGGAACAGTGGCGTAATGCAGGACCAATACCTAGAGATCGCTACAATAATGCCTGGAACTCTTACCATCATCATGTCGAAATATTCTATGATGTGCTTCACCTCAATCGTGATTTGCGCGATATGGATTTTAAACATAATCTAGAACAAAAAACAAAAATTATTGAACGTGCCGAAGAATTGGCTAAAGACGATAACATTAATCGTGCGTTTAGAGAATTACAAGTGCTTCACAAACTTTGGAAAGAAGATTTGGGACCGGTTGGACGCGAACATCGCGATGCCATCTGGGAACGTTTTAGCAATGCCACTAAAACGATTCATGATAAGCGCCAAGAGTACTATCTCGACCTAGACAAGGCTAGAGAAACCAACTTAATCAAAAAAGAAGAGATCATTTCAAAAATTGATGAGATTGCCAAAGACACGTCCAGTTCTCATCAAGCTTGGCAAAAGAAGATCAAAGCAATTGAGACCTTAAGAGAATCCTTTTTCAATGCGGGAAAAGTACCTAAACGAAACAGTGATCAAACGTGGTCTAAATTTAAAGGTGCTGTAAGAGCATTCAATAGAAATAAGAATGCCTATTATAAAGATCTAAAAAAAGATCAGTATGAAAACCTTGAAAAAAAGAGAGCGCTCATTAAGGTTGCTTTAGAGCACAAGGATAGTGACGATTTTGCAGCGACAACACCGCTAATGAAAAAGATCCAGAGCGATTGGAAGAAAATTGGACACGTGCCTCGTCGAGATAGTGATAAAATCTGGAAGGAGTTCAAGGGCGCTTGCAACGCCTATTTTGATCGCATCAATGCCCAAAGGGATGAAGCTGATAAAGAATTGATGGTGGCTTATGAGCAAAAAAATGCGATGTTAGAAAACATCAAAGCTATAGAATTAACTGGCAACCCAGATCAAGATATCGCAATGATCAAGGAGAACATTGTAGCTTGGAAAGCCATTGGTCATGTACCGCAAAACAAGCGCTATATCGATGGAAAATTCAATAAAGCACTGGATGCATTATTTGGAAAATTGGACATGGACAAATCAAAATTAGAGATGATCAAGTTTGAGAATAAACTTGAGAACTTGTCGGCTTCAAACGATACGAGATTACTGGATAATGAGCAAAATTTTATTAGAAAGAAAATTACCGAAATTAAGGGAGACATCATACAGTTGGAAAATAATATGCAGTTTTTCTCTAATGTCGATGAAAAAAATCCGTTAGTACGTGATGTCATTAAAAATATAAATAAGCAAAAAGAGGAACTTGTGGTCTTACAAGATAAACTACGAAAGGTTAAGAAGATGTATTAGAAATGCCATAGATGGCTTAGACAGGTCATTTTTTTCTCACAACTGTTTATCAATATTAGATTTTAACATATACAGAAAGACCATCAACAATGATGGTCTTTCTTTCTTTTTCATAGAAATTAATCAATCAATTTTATCCCTACAATTTATGTACGTAATTTTTCGCACTAAGGTTTTATGGTAAAACCTCTAAAATAATTGCTAACTTTCGGGTATGGATACACTTATCGAGAAATTTTACAAAGCGTTTAGTGAATTGGATGCAGAAACCATGGTGGCCCTTTATCATGATGATATTATCTTTGAAGATCCTGCTTTTGGAGTTTTACATGGCGAACGTGCGAAAAACATGTGGCGAATGCTTTGCGCTACTCAAAAAAATAAGGATTTTAAAGTGGTCTACTCCAATATAAAATCTGATGGGTCTAAAGGAAGCGCCACGTGGGAAGCCTTTTATAATTTTAGCAAAACCAACCGCAAAGTGCATAATATAGTTACCGCTACCTTTCAATTTCAAGATGGAAAGATCATCAAACATACCGACCATTTCAACCTTAGAACTTGGGCCAAACAAGCTATGGGTTTTAAAGGTTTTATTATGGGAGGAACCGCTTATTTTAAAAGTAAGCTCATACATAACACCAACAATTTACTTACAAAATTCGAAGCACATCATCATTAAACGATTTAAAGTTCACTTGTGTTTTTATTTAAACTAAAAAAAAAGCTATTTAAGAAGTTCTTAAATAGCTTAAAAATAATCAAGTTCTGTTTCTTTTTAGGGACTGAGCGTTTACTTTATGTTTCAGTATTCGATTACAGTCTATAGAATTCAATTTCTATGCCAAAAAAATAGTGTTAAGAATATTCTGGCTTTTTACCAATGATCCCAGCGTAAAATGATTTCATAAAAGCGAAGTCTGCTTCCACATCATCGGTTGGATAGAATGGTTCTGAAATATGATTTTGCTTGTGTTCAAAATCTAAGGTGAACATGATAATTGGTACATTGGCAGCTTTGGCTATGTAGTAGAATCCTGTTTTCCATGTGGTCACTTTTTTGCGAGTACCTTCAGGAGCAAGCGTTAGTCTAAATTCATCTTTTTCCTCAAACAGTTTTGCGATAGCCTCAACTTTGTTTTGTCCAGAAGTTCGATCTAGTGCCGCGCCTCCAACGGCTCTAAAGTAATACCCAAACGGCCATCTAAACAGCTCTTTTTTTCCTACAAAATTGGTTTTGACGTTGGCGATTTTCCGGAGTAAAATTCCGATAAAAAAGTCGTGCCAACTGGTATGTGGCACGGCAATAATCACAGATTTTTTGATGGTGTCTTTTGAGAAATTCGCGTTTCCTGTTATCTTCCATCCCAGAAGCTTGAAATAAATTAAACGGGCTAACCAGCGCATATTACATCTTTTGGTATAACGCCTTAAGTTTATCCCTTGTGATGGTTTGTTTCCAATCGTTACCTATAGCATTCTCCCAAAGTGGTTCTAAACTTAGCGCTACATCGATCATTGTGTCATATTCATCATCATGCAAATTCGCGCAAAGACCTTGCGGCAAGGTAATATTATGCTTTATTTTCATCGCCTTAAAGAGTTTAACCCCTTCTGGATAAAATTCATCTAAGTGATCAAAAACGATACAATTACCAATGCCGTGTTTTGTACCTAATAAATAGGATAAGCCATAACTCATTGCATGAGCGACACCAACCTGAGAATAGGCAATACTCATCCCTCCATGCCATGACGCCATCATGAGTTTATCTTGCATATCTTCTTCGGAAATGGGATTGTCATTCATAAAAATATCCAAACAGAGCTCGTAGGCTTTCTCTCCATAACTTTCACTAAACGCATTCAAATACGTGCCGTTAAGAGATTCAATACAATGAATATAGCAATCCATACCTGTATAAAACCATTGGTCTTTAGGAACGCCATTGGTCAACTCTGGATCTAAAATAACTTGGTCAAATGGTGTGTGATCAGAATTAATACCAAGTTTCTTCTCTGGACCTGTAAGCACAGTTGTACGAGACACCTCTGAACCTGTACCAGAAATCGTTGGAATACCAACATGATAAATCGCCGGGTTTTTTACCAAATCCCAGCCTTGATAATCTTTGGCACCACCTTCATTGGTAATCATGATGGCAACGGCTTTTGCCAGGTCTAGAATTGTACCACCTCCAATGCCTATAATGCCAGAAGGTCTATCTTTATGGGACACGATAATGTGTTCTACCAAGTCATCAACTTGACTCGTCTTTGGCTCTTCCTTTGCAGAAATATAAACCAATTGATCATCGTAAGCTATAGGAATTCTAGAAATAATCTTAGTATTGCCTTTAAATACGTCATCCACTAAAAAGATAAATGGTGCCTTTCGATTTAAGCGTTTGGGTGAGATGATATCTCCCAACTGATTAAAACTGCCTCGTCCAAAAACAACTCTGGACACCATTGGATAATTTTTATAACTCATTTACTTGTCTTCGTGTAACAAAAATAAAAACATAGTTGGATTTATCTTGACATATTTTAATAATGTTCAGATTTTTCACAGTCGTTTTTACGATTGTATTAAATGTTGATTCAATATCTTTTTCAGCTCTGTTAAGCCTGTAATTGTTTGATACTCTTTTTTGTATGTTTCTTCTTCACTCACTTGCTCATGTAGCCATGTGGTATGAAACGGAACGTGAATAGCGTTAGCACCAATATTGACCAAAGGTAAAATATCTGATTTCAATGAATTTCCTACCATTAAAAACTGCGACGCTTTGATATTTAAATGCTCCAACAACCTAGAATAATTTGCCTCTTTTTTATCACTTAATACTTCCACGTGGTGAAAATACTGTGTGAGGTTAGATTTTTCCATTTTACGTTCCTGATCGAGTAAATCACCTTTGGTAATTAAAATCAACCGATGGGATTTTGAGAGGGTTTTTAGGGTCTCTTCAACGCCATCTAATAATTCTACAGGTTTGTTGAGCATGTCTTTCCCTATATCTAAAATACTAGATATCGTTTTGTTTGATACGGTATTATTTGATATTTCAATCGCCATCTCAACCATAGATAATACAAAACCTTTAATACCATAACCATATAACGGTAGGTTTTCTATTTCTTTTTTAAATAATTCCTGATCGATTGTATTGGCCGTCTCATAAGGCGCCATTAATTTTGCGATCGCTAATTCGGCATCACGAAAATACGTTTCATTGACCCAGAGTGTATCGTCTGCATCGAAACCGATGACTTTGATATGTTCGTAATTAGTATTCAATTATTTCCAAAGTTTTTTAGCTCGTTCTAGATCTTCGGGTGTATCAATTTCTACACCTTCTACAGTGGTCTCCACCATTTTAATGCGTTTGCCATATTCTAAATATCTAATGCACTCAATTTTTTCGGTAGCTTCTATGAACTGTATTGGTAACTTATAAAAATCCAGTAGCGCCTCTTTTCTAAATGCATAGATCCCTTTGTGCTTAAAATAGCGTGCTCCTGCTTGTTTATCACGAGGAAACGGAATAGGGCTTCTTGAAAAATAAAGCGCAAAATTATCTTGATCTACTATGACCTTCACCGTGTTGGGATTACTAATCTCATCCCAATCGTGAATTTCGACCATTAACGAAGCTAAGTCAATGTTTTTGTTATGATCATCATCAAATACATCTAAAACCTTTTTTAAGCTTTCACGTTCGGTAAAAGGTTCATCTCCCTGCACATTAACTACAATATCCACATCAAGATCTGCTACCGCCTCTGCAATGCGATCACTACCAGACTCATGTTCTTTTTTACTCATAATCGCTTTACCACCGTGTCTGGTAATTTCATCAAAAATTATGTTACTATCTGTGATGACATAAACATCATCAAAGAGTTGCGTCGCCACAGTCGCCTCGTAAGTTCTCACGATTACAGATTTTCCAGCTAAGTTTTGCATGAGCTTGCCAGGAAATCTAGATGCACTATAGCGTGCTGGTATCATTGATATGATGTTCATCTCTAAAATAGGTTGAATCTCAAAAATAAAACTTTTAACTTGACTTTGTAAGCACTTCGTATAATCTTTTTTACCGAACTTAAAATGATGCTGCAATTTTTTGTCTTCGGAAGAAATAGCGCATTCTTACTTTATTCTGATAGACGTTATTTAATTTCCTAATTCTTCAGAATTATAAGAATACAAGGATCTTTTGACCACATAAATTTTAAATTAAAGCCGCGTCTCAAAAGCTAAAATTTCCGAAGAAAAAACCAATAACAAGAGTCTTACTGCATCACTGAGACTGTAACCCAACTCAAAGTTCCTCAAAAAAATCATCTTTAAAACCTATGAGATATAGCTTTTCTTTAGCTCGAGTCGCGGCTGTATACAACCAACGCATGTAATCACGGTCGACGCCATTTGGCAAATATGGCTGCTCTACAAAGATGGTATGCCATTGGCCACCTTGAGATTTATGACAGGTAATCGCATATGAAAACTTGACCTGAAGCGCGTTAAAGTGTTTGTTGCCCTTGATCTTTAAAAACTTTTTATAGTTTGATGATTCATCTTCATAATCCTTTTGTACCTCTTGATACAGTCTATTGCTGTCTTCATAGGTTAATGACGGTGTCTCGGCTTCGATAGTGTCTAACAACAGTACGGTTTCAAATGGTTTCATGTTGGGATAATCGACCATTTGCACTTTGACTTCGGCAAATCTAAAACCATATAACGTCGTAATCGTAAAAATCTCTAAGACTTGAACGATATCGCCATTGGCAATAAAACCCGCTTCGGTAGTTGGCTTGATCCAAAAATAATTGTTTTTGACAACCATCAAAAAATCGCCGACGGTCAATTCGTTCTCGTTGAATAGAATTCTAGTTCTAATTTGCTGGTTATATAAATTGGCGCGTTTGTTACTCCTAACGATGATTGCGGTTTCCTCGTGACCATGGTCTCCGTAAGCGTCATTTATGGCGTCCATAACCTCATGACCGTCTATGAGACGTATAATATCTGAAAATCCATGAATATTAAATTTAAACGATTCATAAAAGTCGTGTTCAATAGCGTCCCTTATTAAGGTTGCATTACTCAAAATTCCTGAATCTTGATTTTGTCTTACGACTTCATCTAACTCTATCGTGGTGACGTTCTTGTTATAGTTCAAATCTAATTTATCTCTATCTAATGCTGGAGAAACGTCAGATTTCACAGGTGGCAATTGGGCTTGATCACCAATTAGAAGCAATTTACAATGGTGACCCGTATAGACATATTGAATGAGGTCGTCTAAGAGCGAGGTACTTTCAAAGTTTTTAGAATCTGCTGGCGTGTCTGGAATCATGGACGCCTCATCTACAATAAAAATGGTATTGCGATGTTTATTAGGCTGCATCACAAACTTGACACGTCCTCCTCTATCTTTCTTCGGAAAATATATCTTTTTATGAATCGTAAACGCCTCCTTTTTAGAATAGTTAGAAATCACCTTGGCTGCTCTTCCCGTTGGCGCCATGAGCACAGCACTCCTTTTTGTATGCCATAAGTTAGATACAACCGTCCCGATTATACTAGTTTTGCCAGTTCCTGCAAATCCTTTTAAAAGGTAAAGTGCGTTGGGAGACTCGTCATATACGAATTTTGATAGTTGCTCGAGCGCAATCATTTGTTTGGTGGTAGGCGTAAATGGAAATTTTTGATTTAGTAATTTATAAAAATCAGATGACGTCATATATCGAAAAAAAGGGAATCAATTGGAAAACTCTAAGAAATGCAAGATAACATTTAATGCGCAAATGTTGATGCGTGTTTACGTCTCAAATTTGTTATAGAATTTAAAAGTAATTTTATATCTTTCAACTTTGATTGTTTTTTGCCTGCAATATTTTCGTGAATAAAAAAAAATTGTAGATTTGCGTAACACCTTAACAAAATAAAAAAACTAACTATGTTAACAGTAATTCTTGTAGTTGTAGGCCTTATTTTATTAACCGTCGGTATTGTGTGGTTGATCGATAAGTTTGTACCTAAAAAGCTAAAACCAGTTCTCAACCTTTTGTTATGGGGTTTAATTGTCTTTTTAGGATATATCACCTTCATGTCTGTTTACGGCGAAATCAAATTTAATAAAATTAAAGATGATCGTTATGCTGTAGTGATTACAAAACTCAAGGATATTAGAGATGCACAGCTAGCGCACAGGACGGTTACCAAAAACTTTGCAGGTAGTTTTGATGATTTAATTAAATTTATTGATACCGCTCAATTTACGATAACACAACGTCGGGATTCTACTATTATTGATGAAGAATTAACGCGTCGTTTTGGTGGTGTAGAAACTACAAAGGATATTATCATTACAGATACTCTTGGAACAGTCTCAGTGAGAGATTCACTTTTTGGAGCAGATACTCGCTATAAGACTATGATGAATCTCCCAAAAAATGTTGGACCCGCTGATGCTAAATTTAACATGAAAGCTGGAAAATTGGCTGATAGTAATATTGCTGTTTTCGAAGCCTCGGTTGAAAAGGATATTATCTTGTATGATCAAGAAAAAAACCTAATTGAGAAAGAAAAGAATGTCATGTCAGTAGACGGTGTGAATGGACCTACTCTTAAAGTTGGTTCTATGACCGAAGCAGAAACTGGCGGAAACTGGCCTAAGAATTTAAGTAAAAACTAAAGTGATATCACAACATATAAAAGCACTGTCCATTCAAATTCGTTTGAGTGGACTTTCTTTTTGTATCCTAAATCGTTCAAATCATACTATTGAATGGTTGAATCACGTTGAACTTCAAAAAAAGGCCACACCTTTTGAACTTTTAAATGACATAAAAAAGGTAATAGCATCACACCCACGCTTTGAGTACGCTTTTGAAACCATTACCTGTATTTATCAAAATGAGCTCTCTTGTTTAGTACCAAAAGAGGTTTTTGATGAATCACATCTGGCCGATTACTTAAAATTTAATGCAAAAATATTAAAGACCGATTATATCAGTTTCGATGAATTGACTCTAAATAATTGTTTTAACGTGTATGTGCCCTTAATCAATGTCAATAATTACATTTTTGAAACGTTTGGAAGCTTTACCTACAAGCATTCATCCACTATTTTAATTGAATCCATATTGCAATCTGTCTCAAAATTCACCGATGACAAAATATATATTAATATCAATGCTTCAACCTTTGAGATTGTCTATATAATACAACAAGAACTCATACTTTATAACACGTTTGAATATCAAAGTCACGAAGATTTTATCTATTACACACTTTTCACCATTGAACAACTAAAACTTGATCCAGAGACGATTAAGGTCGTTTTATCTGGAGCTATTGATAAAGCATCAAATTTATATGCTATACTTTTTAAGTATATAAGATTTGTAGATTTTAACCATTCTAGCCATAAATTTTCATTTGCTGATGACATTCCAAACTCAAAGCATCACGACTTCATTTTACTAAATAGCTTCAATTAATGCGCATCATATCTGGACAGTACAAAGCACGACGAATAACAGCTCCCAAGAAACTACCTGTGAGACCAACGACAGATATGGCGAAGGAATCACTGTTCAATATTTTGAACAATCACTTTTACTTTGATCAAATTTCGGTTTTGGATTTATTCTCTGGAACAGGAAATATTAGTTATGAATTTGCATCACGAGGCACTCAGGATATTACCGCTGTTGACGCCCACTACGGTTGTATAAAGTTTATCAATGAAACGGCCGAAAGCTTCGAAATGGATATCGCTACCATAAAAAGTGACGTGTTTAAATTTCTTGAGAAATCGCAGCAAAAGCATGATGTGATCTTTGCCGACCCTCCTTATGAATTTTCTACGGAAGAATTTGCTAAAATACCGCAACTCATCTTCAAAAATGATTTATTGGAAACCGACGGATTACTTATCGTTGAACACTCTAAACACACCGATTTGTCTCACCTTGAGCACTATTCACACTCTAAAAGTTATGGCGGTAATATGTTCAGTTTCTTTTCGGTTGCTACTCAAAGTGAAACAGATTAAAATAGTGCTTGGGCAAACTCGAGTTTTTCCGAAGAAAAAAAGCCCTTTAGAAATATTCTAAAGAGCCTGTTTTAAAGTAAATCTATAAGCCGAATTCTGTTCACTAACGATGACGAATCACGTCAGTTTCCTTATCATTTATCTACGCTTACTGTTACCAGCAAACTTTAGCTGCCTACCCTCTAGTATCGCGCGTGCACGCTCCTGTCTGCCTCCAAAGAAATAAATCAATGACAGGCAGGCAATCACTAGTTTACATGACATTGCACCACATAGAGTTTACCTGGTTTCACTACAGCATGACCTGTACATACTTTCTGTTGCACTTTTCCTCACCTCGCGATGGATGGCTGTTAGCCACTATGATTGCACTATGGTGTTCGGACTTTCCTACTCTAATTAAATTAGAATCGATAAGGCGATATACTTGGGGCAAAAGTACAATAACTAAATTTTAAAATGCAAATTCCGAATTTGGTATTATAACAAAATAATATTCAGGTGCAATCGCTATTACCATTGGGAAGATGTCATGAAATCACAGATGGGATTGTTAATAACTCCCCTTTATTTAAAGCCGCATTATTCCTATATTGAAACTGAATTAATAACTTTGCTATCTGTTCATTTGGCATCAACCATCATGCGCAAATAAATTTATTAAGTTTTGGAACATTTCGTTGTATCGGCTCGTAAGTATAGACCACAAACCTTTAAGGATGTTGTTGGTCAGCAGGCGATTACAAACACCTTACTCAATGCCATTGAAAATAATCACTTGGCTCAAGCCTTGCTATTTACTGGTCCGCGTGGTGTGGGTAAAACTACTTGCGCCCGTATTTTGGCCAAAATGATCAATAGTGATGGTTCTGAAACCGAAGATGAAGATTTCGCCTTTAATATTTTTGAGTTGGATGCTGCCTCCAATAACTCGGTTGACGACATAAGAAGTTTGACCGATCAAGTGCGTATCCCGCCACAAGTAGGGAAATACAAGGTGTATATTATCGATGAAGTTCACATGCTGTCACAGGCCGCATTTAATGCATTTCTTAAAACATTAGAGGAGCCTCCCAAACATTGTATTTTCATATTAGCAACTACGGAAAAACATAAAATCATTCCAACCATTTTATCACGTTGTCAGATTTTTGATTTCAAACGAATTACCGTAAAGGATGCGAAAGCATATTTGCACTATATCGCCAAAGAACAAGGCGTGACTGCCGAAGATGACGCGTTGCACATCATTGCTCAAAAAGCCGATGGTGCCATGCGTGACGCCTTATCAATTTTTGATCGCGTCGTAAGTTTCTCTGGGAAAGAGCTCACGAGACAAGCGGTTACCGAGAATTTAAATGTGCTTGATTATGAAACGTATTTTACGAGCACTGACCTTATTTTAGAGAATAAAATTCCTGAATTATTGCTTCAATTTAATCATACGTTATCAAAAGGATTTGATGGGCATCATTTTATTGCTGGTCTTGCGTCCCACTTTCGGGATTTACTCGTTTGTCAAAACGAAAAGACCATTGAACTTCTTGAAGTTGGAGATGATACCAAATTAAAATATTTAGAACAGTCTAAAAAAGCTGCCCATAGCGTGCTATTAAAAGGTATTGAGCTCGCCAATGATTGCGACCTGAAGTATAAAAGCAGTAAGAATCAGCGACTGCTGGTTGAACTTTGTCTCATGCAGCTTGCCTCTATCACTTTTGATGGAGAAAAAAAAAATAGCAAACACTACATAATTCCACCTTCTTACTTTAAAGCTAAAGGAATTAAGCCTATCCCTGTTTCAGTCGAGAAGCCTAAAGATGCGATTCCAGTTTCCGAAGAAAAGGGAAAATTAAAAGATAACGAAAAACAATCAGTCCAAGCTGAAGTTCAAGCCGAACCTCCTCAACCTAAAATTGATCTAAAAAAGGATCATCGTACGTCTGGTCTATCCTTAAAAAGCATAAGAGCTAAGAAAGAGCATCTCATCAAACAAATGGAAGTTGTTATTGATGCCGAAGATCTTCCTACCGAAAGCTTTACGGAAGTTCAATTTCAAGACGCTTGGAACGCTTATATCAAATTACTACATAAAAAAGGGGAAAAGATTATGGCGTCTATTTTAGAAATGGGTAAACCTGTTTTAAAAGATACCGATATTCTACTTGAATTTCCTAATGATACGTTACGTGTTGAATTAGAACGTGCGCAATTTCCGTTAATGGAATTTCTACGTAAACATTTATTAAATTACGATTTAAAGTTGAACATTAGTGTTAATGAGGAAATTGCCAAGAAATATGCATTCACTGATGCTGAAAAATATGAAAAACTCAAAGCTAAAAACCCTAATATCGAACTCTTAAGACAGACCTTTGGATTAGACATTTAAATTTAAATTTATGAAAAAGTATGGGCTTATAATTTCACTTATTGCATTTGTTTTTTTATTGAATTGTGATCGTAGGACCAGTAAAAAAGAGCGCTTAGAACATGCCATTGCTCAGTTTAAGTCCACTTTAGAGTTAACTGATCATTATACTTATTATCCTGAAGGTTATTTAGAGGTTCAGACCGATTCACTTATTGCTAATCAATTTCAAGTTCATATTAAAAATTATTCGATTTTAGATTCCGAAATTTTAATGAATCAATCTGTAAAAGCTCATAAAAAAACAATACAATTTCATCGTCGGTTTGAATCTGATGTGTTGATTTCAGTAGCTAACGAGATTATTTTTGAGAAGCATATTACCGCAGAACATTTTAAAGACAAGTATCCAAATACCTTTTTGCAAAACGCTACGTTAGAACATGTTTGGGTCAATCAAGAGAACTCAAATTCAGAAAAATTGACTTTGGGCATCTCCTTTATCAACCCTATAAATAAGGCTTACCAACTTTATGAAATGCGTATTGATGCCAAAGGCAACGAACAATTAACCCTTTTAGAAGACCACAGTTAATCATGCTAGGATTAAAATTACCAACAGATCCAAGATGGGTCAATATTGTAGAGAAAAATATAGAGGATATACTTACAGATCATGCCTACTGCGAACAAAAAGCAGCAAGTACTGCAATTTCGCTAATTGTTAGTTTTCCTGAGTATAGCGAATTAGTCACAGAAATGACGGCTCTTGTCAAAGAGGAAATGAGCCATTTTAAAATGGTTCACGATAAAATCATCGCCAAAGGTTGGATTTTAGGACGCGATAGAAAAGATGCCTATGTTTTAAAATTGATAATGTTTTTCCCAAAAGGCGGAAGCCGAACGACACAATTGGTGCATCGCTTACTTTATGCAGCTTTGATTGAGGCCAGAAGCTGTGAGCGTTTTAGATTATTATCGGAAGAACTTGCAGATAAAGAACTTGCGGAATTCTACAGAAAGTTGATGGTAAGTGAAGCGAACCATTATACCATGTTTCTCGGTTTTGCAAGACAATATGGCGATCGTACTGAGGTGGATCAAAAATGGCAGGAACTACTAAATTATGAAGCTGATATTATGAAAGATTTGAGCAAGAGTGAAACAATTCACGGCTAAAATTTATCCTTGAGTTCAACTGCGCTACCTGTGAAGCATTTTTACACTCTCATTTTATGTTTCACTGTCCTTAATTTATGAGTTCTCAGGAGCAGTTATTAGGAGCGCCATGAACCTTGGATTCTATTTCCTGTTACGATATAGTACTAGAAAACCCCAACAAATCTTGTCATCATAGAATTTAATGATAATTCCAACAGTAGCACTATAGAACGTTTTTGTGGTACTACAAATGACCGCTCTTACGAGGCTTCTGCTGCCAAAAATTTAACTAAGATTAAAGACAATTCATTAAAAAGGGGAAACTTATAATCGAGACGATTGCTTTGGAAACTTTAGAAGCTGGAATATAGATATTCAAGATATTTTCTAACCGAAATGCTACACACACCTTGACATTAATTAAGCGATAAAATTCAAAAAGCTTCGGTCATAACACTGAAGCTTTTTGAAATTGTGAACTAATTTGATTTAGATTTTAATACCAAATCCAAATTGAAATGTGGTGTTCTGGGCTTCTAATCCCTCAATATCGTCGTCGAGAATATTACTCAATCCGTAATGTACACGAGCATCGATAAATAACTCATCGGTAATCATGTATTCTATACCACCAACGCCTGAGTAAGCAAATGTAGCGAAGGCATCATCATCTTTCCATGTTTTTAAACTTACCATTGGTCCTGCGCCAATAGTCAAATTATCTCCAATTGAGAAACGTGCTAGTATTGGCATTTGAATATAATCTGCTCGTAGGTCATCTGCTTTGGCGCCTTCCGCAGAATATTGTATTTCGACATAACCTGAAAATGACTCTGTAAATCCGTGATCTACAAATCCACCAAAGGCAAATCCGTTTCGATGTTGATTACTGAATGTGGCGTCTGGATCAAAATCTAAATTTGAAATGTTGATGCCTGCACGAACGCCGTAACTTGTATCTTGAGCAAATAAAACGCTGGTCGTCGCAATAAGAGCAACTAAGGTAAGTAGTAATGATTTCATAACAAAATTTTTTATTTGGGTTAAAAATTAGAATTTACAATTTTATTATAGGCTTAATGCAAATTCATAATGAAGCGAATATATATTGAAATTCTAAAATACGAAATAAATACGGCTCAATGCTTCAAAAAGCATGACAAACAGTTTAATTATTAAATATTTACACTCGAAACTGTATTAAAATAGACACTTTTAATGATGCCATCAGAGAGTCCAATTTTGGGAACATAAATATCTTTGGCACCACTCCATTTCATTGCAGATAGATAAATACGGGTCGCGGGAATAATGACATCGGCACGGTCCTGATTAAGTTCAAGTTCGGTAATACGCTCTTCGTAAGAGTAGGTTTGCAGTTTATTATAGTAAGATGTGAGATAAAAGTAAGTTAATGGTTTGCCCAAAGGTTTACCAGAAATTTTAAATATTTTATTGATGTTTCCTCCAGATCCAATAAGATCCAAGGCATCATATCCAGCGGTTTTTAATTTGATCCAACTTTCCAATTCGTGCCAATCTTCTTTTCTTACAATATCATTCAATAACCTAACTGTACCAATTTTAAATGATTTGGATGCGACCGTTTTTCCGAGGTGAATAACAGAAAACTCTGTACTACCACCACCAACGTCAACATATAAATACGTTTTATCTTCTTTTATGTAGGAGTTAAGATCGGTCGCGGCAATAATTGCAGCTTCGTCTTCACCATTAATAATATCGATAGTTATATCAGACGTTTTAGCGATTAGATTAACCACCTCATTTCCATTATCGGCCTCACGCATGGCAGAAGTCGCACAGGCTTTATAAGTCAATACCTTATGGGATTTCATAAGTAATTTGAACGCCGTCATGGTATCGAGCATACGTTTGATGTTTTCTTCGGAAATTTGACCGGTCAAAAACACATCGGCTCCAAGACGAATTGGCACTCGCACCAAAGATGTTTTTTTGAACTTAACCGGTTTTCCCTTTTGCTCAATAATACTAGAAATTAAAAGTCGTACTGCATTAGAACCAATATCTATTGCAGCATATTTCTTTATGGTCAACATACTTAGGTATTCAGTTTTTCTTTAAAATAATCGTATAAAGCAAATTGAGCTCTTACTTTTTTATTACCATTTTGGCGATAATCGTTGGTATGATGTTCATCAATAACTCTCGCCTTGACATTATCACTCCAACAAATATCAAATACGTCAAGTAATTCTTGTTTGATATCTTCTTGATAGATAGGACAGCTCACCTCCACTCTATTTTCAATGTTTCGCGTCATCCAATCTGCTGAAGATATATAAACCTTGGTGTCATTATTATTACAAAACACATACAATCTGGTATGCTCCAAAAATTTATCAATCACACTAATAACTTCAATATTTTCACTCATACCCTTTATACCAGGAATAAGACAACAAATACCTCTCACGATCATTTGAATCTTCACACCGGCTCGACTTGCTTCATAAAGCTTGTCAACCATCTTATAACTTGAGATACTATTTAATTTGAGTTTAATAAAAGCGGGTCTACCTTTTTTTACATTATCAATTTCAGTATCGATCAAGGCAAATAACTTTGATTTGGTATAATGTGGTGAGGTAATAATATGTTTATAACGGTGAATCCTATAATTGGTATCAAAGAAGCTAAACACTTTATTGATGTCTTTCAGTATTTTTTGATTTGCCGTAAATAAGGTAAAGTCTGTATAGATTTTTGCCGTAGACTCGTTAAAGTTGCCTGTGCTTATAAATCCGTAGCGCTTGATAATATCCTCTTCATCACGTTCGATCACGCAAATTTTACTGTGTACTTTTAATCCAGAAACTCCAAACAGTAAATTGATGCCTTCATCCTGCATTTGTTCGGCATAATCAATATTGGCTTGTTCATCAAAACGCGCTCTAAGCTCAATCACAACGGTTACTTTTTTACCATTTTTTGCCGCATTGATAAGTGAACTTGCTATGTGAGAAATTTGGGCCAACCTATATATTGTAATCTTAATGGTCTTAACCTGTGGGTCTAAGGCCGCTTCGCGCAAGAACTTCACCACGTAAGAAAATGTTTGATATGGCGTATGCAACATGTAGTCTTTGGCTGAAATACTAGTAAAAATACTGCTTTCGATACTTAAGCCCTTTACCTTCAATGGATCGATTCTATCATATAGCAAATCGGTTCTGCCCAAGCTGGGAAAACCCATATAATCGCGTCTATTATGATATCGTCCACCAGGAATGACACTATCTTTTGAATCGATTCCCATTTTGGACATTAAATACTCTAGCGTTTCATCATCGATTGTTTTGTCATAAACGAAACGAACAGGATCACCAATTTGACGATCTTTGACACTGTCGGAAATTTTATCAATAAAGCTTTTACTTAAATCACTATCAAAATCAAGTTCTCCATCTCGAGTAATCTTAATCATGTTCGCGGTTATACTGGTGTAGTTGAAAATATTAAAAATATCATCCAAACAATAGCGCAATAAATCATCAAGTATCATGATGTAACTCTTATCGCCTTTACTGGGCAGCACCACAAAACGGTCCATGGATTTTGTGATCTCAATTAGTGCAAATTGTTTCTCCTCATTGGTAAGTTCCATTTTTACCGCCAAATAAGCTGCACTATCTTTAAGATGAGGCAACTCTAACATTTCATTAAGTATGATAGTGACCAATGCAGGGCTTACTTGTTGAATAAAATAATTCTTGATAAAATCATGTTGATCTTCGTCAACCTGTGTTTCATCTATTATATAGATATTTTTTTCTTCTAGTTTATGTTGCATATTGCTCAAAATATCCAAACTACTACTTTGTTGTGTAATTACGATTTGAGTAATGAGGTCTAATAAATCGCTCGCCTTAATTCCTAATTCACTTTTACCACCTTTTCCGGCTTCATCAATTCTTTTAATAGTGGCATAGCGCACCTTGAAAAATTCATCAAGATTATTGGAGAAAATACCCAAAAAACGAAAGCGCTCTATTAGCGGTACACTTTCATCTGCAGCCTCTTGAAGAACGCGCTCATTAAACTTAAGCCAACTCAATTCTCTATTAGTGTAAGTATTTTTATCTTTTGTCATTACTTTAAATCTCTTGGAAAAATCATTGTTTCTGTTGTTCCTTTATCAATAGCTGCCCATGACTCGACCTCAAATTTAATGCAAACTAGTGCGCTAGTTGGAAGGTTATCAATAAAAGTATCGCCAAATATATTGCAAATTGATGTGAATGCATGATTATGACCAAAAATCATAATGTTTTTATAATCTGAAGGTAATGCTTTAAAAAAACGAATGACATTATCACCTCCAAAATCATACAGCTCATCAACAACCTCAAATGTATTAGGATTGATATTCAAGTTTTCGACAAAGATCTTAGCTGTAGAAAGTGCCCTATTTGCTGGACTTGAGAACACCATGTCTGGTTCTTTGTAATGACTTTTCAATGCCATCGAAACTAGGTTAGCATCTTTAATACCTCGTTTTTTGAGTGGACGATCCCTATCATCTACATCATATTGCCAAGATGATTTACCGTGTCGAACCAATGTTAATAGTTTCATAATCGTATGATTTTAGTTTTTTATTGGATTTTGTCCAAAATATTTACTTTGGAAGTAATACCAAGCCAATCACGATAATTTTAAAACTTATGCGTAATCAACGAAACCGTATTGAACTCTTTCTAAAAATCGAGAAAGACAAATATTTAAACTTTTAGTTATTTAAGGTGATAGACGATCTAACGTCCAATCTAAATCATCCTTCAATTGGTATCGCAATCTATCGTGCAAACGATTGGGACGACCTTGCCAAAATTCAATTTCTAGAGGTTTGACTATAAATCCGCCCCAAAAGTCAGGACGCGGTATCTCTTTCCCGTCAAACTTTTGTTCTAAGGCTTTAAGTCGATCCTCTAAAACAGCTCTATCTTTTATGACTGTACTTTGATGAGAAACCCATGCACCAAGTCGACTTCCGCGAGGTCGTGAGGCAAAATAGTCATCGCTAAGACGTTCTGTGATTTTTTCGACCTTACCTTTTATAATGATTTGACGCTCAGCAGCAGGCCAAAAAAAAGAGATACATACATGAGGATTATTAATCATGGCTACTCCTTTTTCACTCTCATAATTAGTATAAAACACAAATCCCTCATCATTAAATTCTTTAAGCAAGACCACCCTGCTTCTAGGAAACCCATCTAATCCAATGGTGCTTAGCGTCATAGCATTAGTTTCTCCAACATCATAATGTTCATCTACTTCATGAAACCAGTTTTTAAATTGCTCTAAGGGATTGTTACTCGCATTTTTTTCAAGTAAGGCCTCTTTGTCATAGGACTTCCTGTAATTACCTAAGTCTGTATTCATTAGATTTTATTCAATAAATTTATACCGCTTTTTCTCTGTTAACTTCAGATATTTCTCATAAATTTAAACAATAATCCCTATTAAATGACCTTCGAAAACAGTAAATATTCCAAATTACTTAACTACAAAAAAATTCAATTGAACTTCGGAAATCTCTTCATTACGAAACATTTTGTTATTTCAGAATTAAATGAAGGCGTCCATATAGACTACAAATTAGTAAATGAACTTATTGCTAAATTTTCCGAAGAAATTGGAAACAACACAAAGATAGGCTACATCGCCAACAGGATCAATGCCTATTCGTTTGAACCACAACTTTGGATCGATTTTAATAATGACTACGATTTTTTGATAGCGAGCGCCATTGTTACCTACAGCGACTTTGGCTATCTCAACTCGTCTTTAGAAAAACACTTTTTCAAAAAAAGTCTGAAACGGTGTCGCAGTTTAGACGAAGCTATTGAATGGATGTCGCAATTGGAAGAATTTAAAAAGGAAATGAACCAGAATTAAAGATTACAGTACATTGGGAGATGGTAAGATCGTAGATTTCGTTTATGCGCTCTGAATTAATTGGAATAAGGCTGTAACGATAACAAAGGCTGGGTTCGAGACCATGTGATTATGGCTAGACATCATAATTGAAGTTGGCATCAATTGTCTTAATTTCAAATTAATAATGTGTTGCTAGAGTTGTAAAATCATATCAATTTTATCAAATCTAATGATTTAAGCGATTCCAAATACGCTCTAAAAATAACTTTCTGCTCGTAAAAAACGAAAAATCTAAAAAAATTTCTAAAAATTTTAATTTTAGAAAATAAACTATAGTCTCAGTGTTTGAATTTTCATTAATCGTAGTAAAAGAGCCTGTTTATCATCAAATTAAGGGACATAAATTTTAGTAATTACTTGAATATCGAATTGATTTTAACAAATTTTTACTCGTTTAAACGCATTTTTTTCCGATAAAATGTTGTTTATTCCTTTTTAACGAGTATTTTAGCACCTTCATCATTGAAATTTGTTAACCTATTCAATAATGATTTCATTTGTAGCAAGAATCTATAGTTATGACCCCAAATCAGAAATACAATAGTCAATCCATTCATTATACATTGTTTATCAATGTTCTTCCCTCAAACCAATTTTGTGATTTAACCAGTTTAATTTGTGCGCAGCTTACCTAGGCTTCGTTCTATTGCAATAACTCATAAATCCATAATATCAAAATAATCGTAATTATTTTGACGCTAATTTTTAAACATTAATTTATCTCTAACAAATTAAATTTTAAGTGTATGTTAAACATTACTTATTTACAAAAGCTTAGTAAGAGCATATGTTTGCTTTTACTATTATTAAATCTCAAGGGTTTTGCTCAAGTGCCTGCTGTTTTTAATTGTGATGCTACTGCTCTGTATCAAACTATAAAAATTGAACAAGACATAGCTGGTGTAGGTAGCGACGGTGACATGATATTTTATAGCGTAGACCCAGCAACTGGAGCGTTTCAATTTGTTAGTAACCTATCGGTAGACGATGATGGAAGCGCCAATGGAGATATTGCTATACCTGGAAATATAAATTCTATTGGTTTCAATCCTATTGATGGTTTTATTTATGGAATCGATACAGATTCTTCTGAACTCTTCAAAATATCACCAAATGGTTTTGTGCAATCATTAGGGAATATTACCGGTCCCTTAGTTAATGGTGGCGGTAAGCAAGCTGGTGTTTTTGACGAAAACGGAATTTATTATGTCACAGGTGGCTCTCAAAAGCTATATAGTATAGATTTATCTAATAATCCCCAGCCTGGAGATCCATTACCGTCAACATTTCTTTTTAATATTGGTAAACAGACCTCTGACATCGCGATCAACCCGTTAAACAACCTGATGTATGGTTGGGATCAATCTAATAGCAAACAATTATTCACTATCAACTTAGTAACAGGTTCAGTAAACGTTATAGGTCCAGCAGCGGGAACTAGTCAATACAGAATTTTTGGCGCCTTATACTTTACAGCAGGTGGTCAATTAATAGGTTACGGTGACGACACTACTGTTGGAGGTGGAAGTAATACTCAAGAAACATTAGTTCAAATAGATATTAATACTGGTGTGCCTTCCTTTATCGCCACTGGCGAAAGTGTTGGTACTAACGATGGTGCTTCGTGCCCTTATGGTTTTGAGTTATTTAAAGATGCGCCAGATAATGTAGACTTAGGACAAGAATTTACCTATACATTCACTATTTTCAATGCTTCGGGTACGCCAATTACTGGATTAGATTTTACAGATAATTTAATGCCTGGTATCGTGTTTACAACCAACCCATATGATATTACAAACGGCTTAAGCATTGTAGGAAATACTGCAGGATTAACATCTGCCAATTTAATTGTTAATGATATTGCTATCGGAGTTAGCTCCTTTAAGATAAATGTTACTACCGACTGTAGCGTTGAAAATATGGTCATAAGTAATCAAGCGACCTTATCGTCTGATTTTCTGACGGTTGTTTCTGATGACCCTCAGGCTTCTGGTATCACAAATACAACTGTGACTGACATTGTAGATCCTTCAATCATTGTTCCTGACCCTCTTGTTATTGAAGGTTGTGATCTTAGTGTTCTTACTGAAGATGCGATTGTTTTTCCACTTAGCTTTACACCATCTGGCGACATAAAAGAAATTTTTAATACCATACCAGATTATTCAACGACCGCTCCTCAAAATATTGCAAGCATAACCTATGTTGACGAAATAATTGACGAAGATAGTTGTATAAAGGTCGTTAATAGAGCATTTAGCTTAACAAATACATGTGGCTCTACATCTATAACCATTCAAGTTATCAATGTACAAGATTCTATTGAGCCAACATTTACAGTGCCTAACGATGTTACAATCGATTGTTCTGAAGACCCATCTAACTTCACGCTAACAGGTGATGTCACTGACGAAGCCGATAATTGTTCTGAAAACTTGCAAGCTACTTTTGTAGATGTCATTAATACGGATAATGTTCCAGATACCTGCAATAGCTCTTACACTATTGTTCGTACATGGAGTTTGACTGATGACTGCGGAAATTTAACAGAGCAAGTTCAAACAATCACTGTTGAAGATAACACTGCTCCAGATATTACCTTTTGTACATTGAATAACCAAACGTTAGAATGTGAAGGTGCTCTTGGCAATGAAATGTTAGCCAATAATTGGAATGCCGCTAATATCGCCGCTTTACAAAATTGTGCTACAGATGATTGCAATACAAACTTTACGGGTTTAATTACCTCAGATTATAACTTCAACAAATTTGTTACAGACTGTGGACAAAGTGGTGCTATTACTGTTCTATATAGAATAAGTGATGGTTGCGGAAATAGCATGGAGTTACAACCAGTTACCTTGACTATCGTTGATACCATCTCTCCAGATTTAGAAAGTTGTGGTGTAGAGAATACAATAATAACATGTTCTCCAACTGACAATGAAAACTTAGCCGATGCTTGGAACGCTTCAAACATTGCTGCACTTGAGACTTGCGGAGCTGACGAATGTGATATGGATTTAACCGGACAAGTAACATCAAATTACGACTTTGCAAATCTTAATACAACATGTGGTCCTTGTGGAACATTAAATGTTCTTTATACGGTAACCGATGACTGTGGAAATGCCTCAAGTATCAATGTGACGTTGACCTTTGATGATGGTACACTTCCCGATTTATCTAACTGTGAGGTCATTGACCAAACGGTAGAATGTTCGTTTACTGATATTGAAACAATTGCTGACAACTGGGATACCAGTAACATTTCAACGTTAGAAAATTGTACTCAAACATTTGATATTACGGTTACCTCAGATTATGATTATGGCAACCTAGTTCAAGCATGCGGTCAAACAGGAAGTATTGATGTTATTTATACACTTACAGATTTATGTGGAAACACGACTGTATTTGATGCAACATTTACAATAGAAGATACTACTGTTCCTGTTTTTGACGGTGTTGATGACGCTGTTTGTATCGCAGAATTCATCAACGGTTCTTTTGAAGCAAACACGTTCAACGGAACGTTTATACAATTTCAACAAGAAGACGTTCCAGGATGGAGTACTACTGCGGCCCACAATACTATAGAAATTCAAAGATCTGGCCAAATTGACGGGTCTATACCTTTCGACGGAAATTATCATTTCGAACTTAATGGACAAGCACTTGATGATTTATATCAAGAATTTTGTACAGTCCCTACAAGTAACTTAGAATTATCATTTTATCACAAAAAGAGAGCGAGTTCAACAGATGTCGATGTTCTTGAAGTATTCATTGGCGCTGACCTAAATAATTTAATATCTCAAGGATTGTATCAAGTTAGTGATGCCGAAGGATGGAAACAAAATATAATTAACTATACCGTTCCAGCTGGTCAAGATGCCACAATAGTGCTTTTTCAAGCTATATCTGGTACTACAAACTCTATTGGTAATTTATTAGATGCCATTACGGTCAATTCAGATCTTAATAGTTTTGGTCCTTTGCCAGAAGATATCACTGTAGAATGTAATGAAGTTCCAGAACCTATGATACTTACCGCTACCGATAATTGTGGCGAGGCTACTGTAACGCTTATGGAAACAATCACTCCTGGCAGTTGTACAAATCAATATACCATCGCTAGAACCTATACTGCTAGTGATGAATGCGGTAACAGTGTCTCTCATACACAAATTATAACTGTAGAAGATACAACGGCTCCTGGGTTTACACAAAATCCGCCATCAAATGTGACGGTAGAGTGTGACAATATACCTAATGCTCCTACTCTTCTGGCAGATGATAACTGCGGAACTGCTGTCGTGACATTTGAGGAAGTAAGTTCACCTGGTGAATGTGTATTTGAACAAACTATTATTAGAACATGGACTGCAACTGACGAATGTGGTAACACAAGCGTTCATAACCAAACAATCACAGTCGAAGATACCACTGCACCAGTAGCACCAGATGGTCCTGAAGATATCACGATTGAAGGATCTTACCCTGAAGATGTACCAGTTGCAGATGACTTAATTGCAATTGATAACTGTTCTGGTGAAATAATAGCAACTGCTGTTGATACCATAAATGATTCAGACCCGAATAATGTTATTATTACAAGAACATGGACATTTACAGATGATTGTGACAATAGCTCAACAACGACACAAATCATTACAATAATCAACGATCCGCAATTCACTTGTGATGGTACAATCTTTTACCAGACGATTCAAATAAATGAAGACATTGTAAATGTAGGATCTGCGGGAGACTTTATATTATACTTGGTCAATCCAAGCGGTGACTTTTCATTCTTTGCAAACCTCTCTGTCGATGATGATGGTGCTGGGACTGAGGATGAAGCACTTGTGAACTCAATAAACGGTATTGGTTTTAATACAGTCGATGGTTTAATTTATGGCGTAGACTCAACCCAAGACATTCTATACAGAATTCTGCCTAATGGATTTGTACAAAATTTAGGTGTTGTGTCTGGAGCAATTTCAAACTCAAGTAACTATTCTGGTACTTTTGATAACAATGGAACATATTATGTTCTTGGTAACAATGGTAATTTAGTAAGTATAACGGGTACAGCCGATCTTAATCCTGGAGATCCGATTACATCAACGTTTCTTTACGATTTAAATGTCAATTCACCAGATATTGCTATCAATCCATCAGATTTTAAAATGTATGGTTGGAATAGCAACACAAGACAACTTTTTAGAGTTGATTTGTCTGATGGTTCAATAGAAATTATAGGTCCTGCCGCTAACACTAGTAACTACTTTTCTTTTGGTGGCATGTATTTCACTGCAAGTGGTCAACTATTTGGCTATGGTAATGATACTAATTTAGGTACTGGTAATTCGCAAGAAAGTGTTGTTCAATTTGATTTGACTACTGGTGTACCAACCACAATTGGTTTAGGTATTGAGGTAACCGCAAATGATGGCGCGTCATGTGCCTTCGGTTTCGAACTTTTAAAAGATGCTCCAGATTCAGTTGATTTAGGTCAAACCTTTACTTATACATTCACAATCGCCAATGCTACTAATGATGTATTGAATGATCTAGAATTTGTAGATAACCTGGTTCCTGGTCTTGTGTTTGTCTCAGACCCTTATAATATTACCAATGGCATGACCATTACGGGTATGACCAATACCTTAACATCGGCAAATCTTGAGATAAGTGACATTCCAACTGGATCAAGTACATTCCAAATTGATGTGACTACCGATTGTTCTATTATGGATATGGTTATTAGTAACCAAGCAACATTATCGTCAGAATTTTTGACAGTGACTTCAGATGATCCTGAAACTGCTGGTGTCACCAACACAACGTTGACGTCAATCGTTGATCCTTCGTTAAGTGTTCCTGATCCTTTAGTGATTGAAGGATGTGATACAAGCGTTATTAATTCTGATAATGCAGTGTTCCCACTGTCAACGACCATTTCCGAAGACATAAAAGATATATTTAACACCGTGGACGGTTATACAACCGAAGCTCCTCAAAACATTGTGAGTATTACTTATATTGATACCATTGTTGACGACGTTAGTTGTCCAATCATAGTAAACAGGGAGTTTACCTTGACCAATACATGTGGCATCGTTACAACGACGATACAAGTTATTAATGTTGAAGACACTATTGCTCCTGTTGCACCAGAAGCACCAGAAGACACAACACTTCAATGTAGTGATGATCTTCCAACAAGTATGGACTTAACAGCTGTTGATAACTGTTTAGGAGATATAACTGTTTCACCAGTCATTACTACTGATGATGCCGATGCTTGTAACATTATCACCACTTATACATGGACATTTGTTGATGCTTGTGAAAATACAACGGTCATAACACAAACCATTACGGTTTCAGATACCATTGACCCTACGTTCACAGTTCCTGCCGATATCTCACTAGATTGCGATAGCGACATTAGTGATCTTTCTATTACAGGTGACGTAAATGATGCAACAGATAATTGTGCGGCAGATCTAGAAGTCACTTTTACAGACAGCACTTCTACAGACGGAGACTGTGGCACATCTATAATAAGAACATGGAGTGTTACTGATTCCTGCGGAAACACTACCGAACAAGATCAAGCTATTATATTGATAGACGACATTGCTCCTACTTTTACGGTTCCAGCAAATATCACCCTAGAATGTGATGCAGATACTAGTGATTTAAGTGTTACAGGAGATGTTACAGATGAAAGTGATAATTGTGCTACCGGCATTGAAGCGACCTTTACCGATGTAACTGTCGTTGGAGATTGTGAAACGCCAACTGTAATTACTAGAACTTGGGTTTTAACTGATGCTTGTGAAAATTCAACATCTCAAGATCAAGTTATCTCTATTCAAGATACGACGGCTCCAACCGTGATTGGTGAATTTGACGAATCGATCACAGTAGAATGTGGGGAAGAGATTCCTGATGCCCCTAGTTTAGAGTTTGAAGATAATTGCGCTGAAACCGTTACCGTAGAGTTTACAGAAAACACGATAGATGATATAATTGTTAGAGAATGGACTGTAAGCGATGGTTGTAACGAGGTTGTTTTTACACAAACCGTTACGATTAATGGAGGCGGAATTGTTAGTGTTGACAACTCAACAGATATCTGTATCACAGACAATGTAGATTTAGATTTATTTGATTTACTCTCTGGTGACTTGGATACTTCAGGTGTATGGACAGAAGAAAGTGGTACTGCTACCATAAACGGAAGTCTATTTAACCCAACATCATTACTTACTGGCGATGATGAATATCCTGACACAGCAATTAGAGATTATACATTCACATATACTGTAACTGGTATTTGCGCTCAAGAGATCGATGTAACGATTGCTGTAAATGATGGATGTGTTGTAGGATCTGTAACATGCGATCGTTCAAATTTAATTATCTCTAAAGCGGTAACTCCAAACGGTGATGGTGTCAATGATGCCTTTGCAATTAGCGGTGTTGATTCCACTTGTGGGTTTACTTATGAGGTTCAAATATTTAACCGATGGGGAGCTAAAATCTATGACAATTCTAATTACCAAAATGATTGGCAGGGAACAACATCTAGCGGCTCTATTGGAAGCTCAGGTGTAGTGCCAACAGGTACATATTATTACATATTAACAATTAACAATAGTGGTTTTGAACCTATTGCAGGACCATTGTACGTATCAACTAAATAAATCTTAGCCTATATGAAACTAGTAAAGTTTATCATTACGACAATTATACTGCTAAGCGGTATATCGAGTATTGCGCAGCAACTTCCGCAGTTCACGCAGTATATGTTTAACACAATTTCGATAAATCCAGCGTATGCAGGAAGTCGGGAAACCTTGAGCGTGGTGGGATTGCACAGAAGCCAGTGGGTTGGTCTAGATGGCGGACCAACGACACAAACCTTATCTGTTCATGCACCAATGAAAAATGAGAAAGTCGGGTTAGGCTTCTCATTTATCAATGATGAATTAGGGTTCCAAAATTTTCAGTATCTCTATGCCGACTTCTCTTACACGCTTAACCTTGGAGAGGAGGTAAAATTAGCCTTCGGTATGAAAGCTGGTTTTACGGGATATAGTTTAGATGATGATTTTCAACAATCTGAGTCTTTGGATCCTGTAGTCTTTGGGTTTGAAGATCGCTGGAAACCTAACATTGGTACTGGAGCCTATTTACATACAAACAAATGGTATTTAGGCCTTTCAGCTCCAAGATTATTGAATACTGATTATACTGGTGATGACGACTTTCAATCCCTAGAGCGTATTAGCTACTATTTTACCGGTGGTTACGTCTTTGATTTTGGCGAAAACGTTAAATTTAAGCCAGCAACTTTGCTAAAGTTGACCAATGGCGCTCCACTATCATTAGATCTTACGGCTAACTTTTTGCTTTATGATAAATTATGGATAGGCCCATCATATAGAATCAATGAAAGAGCCGCAGCTATCGGTGGTCTTATCGACTTTCAAGTATCTAAGTCCTTAAGAATTGGATATGCTTATGAAAATCCGACTTCAGAATTAAGACCTTATACGAGCGGAACGCACGAAATACTGCTAATGTTCGAGATATTTAAAAGCAAACGCATCAAATCACCTAGATACTTCTAAAAACTACACTTATGAAATCAAAGTTTATACTCTTACTACTTACGCTTAGCACAACGTTTGTATTTGCTCAAGAAAAACTAGCAGATAAGTTTTTTAGCAATTACGGTTATGCAAAAGCGACCGAACTTTATGAAGAAGTTCTTAAAAAAGGTGATACGACCCAAAACACATTATTGCGTTTAGGCGATAGTTATTACAACAATTCAAATTCTGAAAAAGCAGCATTTTGGTACAAACAAGCATTCGATAAATACAATAAGGATGATATCAATCCTGAATATATGTACAAGTACGTTCAGTCGTTGAGAAGTCAAGGTCAGTATGCCGAAGCTAGTGAATGGATCGTTGAATTTATGAAGGCCACCAACGATGACACTAGAACAGACGACTACAATCCAAACAATATCGCAAAGTATGATGAACTAAAAAACATGCAACGTAAAAATGTTGTAGAGGTCATAAACCTGCCTTTCAATTCGAAATTTTCTGATTTTGGTGGTATTATCAAAGACAACCTACTCTATTTCACATCTGCTAGAAATACCGACTCTAAAAAACGTTATGCTTGGAACGAAGAACCTTTTTTAGATATCTATCAAGTAGATATGACTAAAGGTGGCGACTTAATCACTTATGGTACTGCCGATTTTATCGCTTCGGAAAAATTGAACACAGATTATCACGAAGCTTCAATTGCAATAACCAATGATGGTCAAACTATGTATTTTACTCGCGATAATGTTAAAGGTAAAAAACGTTTAAGATACGACGATGAAGGAACAACGCATTTAAATCTTTATAAAGCAACCTTAGAAGGCGATCAATGGACAGATGTTACGGCGCTTCCTTTTAATGATAAAGGATTCTCAACAGGACATCCTGCGCTGAGTCCAGACAATAAAAAACTGTATTTTGTTTCAAATCGTGAAGGTGGTTTAGGCGCAACAGATATTTATGTGGTTGACATTGATGACAATGGTGATTTCTCCACTCCTACTAACCTTGGCGACAAAGTCAATACAGCTGGACGTGAAATGTTTCCATTTGTAAGTAAAGACAGTACACTATATTTTTCTTCTGACGGACACATTAACCTCGGCCTTTTAGATATTTTCAAGACAAATATTATAAAAGACGAAAACGCAATGCCCGAAAATTTAGGTGCGCCTTACAATAGTGGCTATGATGATTTCGCCTATTTTGATGATATTGATGACAATGCTGCAAATGAAGGCTATTACGGATATTTTTCATCAAATAGACCAGGCGGAAAAGGTGGTGATGATATTTATGGATTTGATACAAGAACATGCAATGGAAGCATCAAAGGAACAGCTGTAAACATGGAAGACGATGCTGTTTTGGCAAATGTAGTCGTACAACTTATAAATGAAGTTGGCGTTGTGCTTATTGAAGTCGAAACTGGAATAGATGGTAGCTACGAGTTTGAAGTTGACTGTAATTCTAGTTATACCGTTTTAGGAACTAAAGCAGACTTTAAAACAGCTCAGATAAAATTAACGACAACAGCCGATAAATTTGAATTTGACAATCAGGTCTTAATACTAGAGCCTTTAGTTGTAAATGATCAAATCGTAATTAATCCGATATTTTTTGATTACAATAAATCAAATATTAGAACCGATGCACAATATGAATTAGAAAACATAGTAGATGTATTAAGAACTCATCCTAAAATGAAAATTAAAATTGAATCTCATACTGATAGTCGTGGTCGGGATGCTTATAATATGAAGTTATCAAATAGACGTGCTATTTCTACAAAAGATTATATTCTGTCCAGAAATATTGCACCAGACCGTATTGAGAGTGCCGTTGGTTTTGGAGAAAGCCAATTAATCAATAAATGCTCAAACGGTGTAGATTGTACCGAAGAACAACATCAAGAAAATAGACGTTCATATTTCTATATTCTGAAATAAGAACATCAATACACTTTGTATAAAAGCAGACTTCATTATGAAGTCTGCTTTTTTTGTTAATCATAGTATCCCGAGGCGATAACGTGTCAATATTAATGCCAGCTACTAAACCAACCTATTCCATTTACTATTTAGAAATACCAATCCCATGATGCTACTAAAACAACTAAGTATACACTAAGATAGAGGATCTAGAACTTGGCTAATAGCGATTATATTTATTTAAAGCAATACCCATACACGTATTTAAGTTTCTGATGAATTATAAGAGGATTTAAGGACTTTTGACGTAAGGAAAAATGATGTAAACAAAAGCCCAAAGACTGCACCATAAGAAGCGTAATCATGTAATAATATAATTCATTAAATGAATAGACAGGTAGAATTTTTAATTAAAGAGATTCAGGTGTAATTCGAAGTTAAATAAAAAAACCATCGCGTTGCGATGGTCTTTTGAAATCCCTTTATCAAATATAAATTTTGAATAAAACTATAGCACTAGTTTACAGTTTTTCAGTCAATTTTGTGTATGGTGTGATCTTTTATAATTGCTACAGAACATTATCGTTTAATAAAAATGTTTGTAAAATACCATTTCCCCTCAGCATTCTTTTCTGCGGAAATATCAAAATCGGTATAATCTCCCTCAATATTTGCTCTATGTCCTTCACTATTCAACCAAGCCTCTACAACTGACCCAGCAGTAGAATAAGCATATGCTACATTTTCATTGACATCTAAAGCAGGGATATTCTCTACAAGAACATCTCTACGCTGATAGAAAAAATCATGCGACATCGTATTGACTTCTACCATACGCTCTGTATGCGTGTACGCAACAGCCTTAATAGTTTCATTACTGAGTAAAGGCGTTAGACCAATATTGATTCTATGGTTGTTAATGATTTCTAAAATTTCGATTTCTATTACTTTACTTTCTGGAGCATTAAGTTCGACTAGGTTTGCAGGAGTCTCATCAACGAACTCTTCGTTACTGCATGAGAAATTGAAGATACACATCAATGCAATGAAAGGCAAAAGTTTAGTAGGTTTCATAATAGGGTATTTAGGTTTGGGACTACTAAAATAGACACCTTACTAAGTTGAAACTGTTAACTAAATGTTAAAATCGATGAAGAGCATGCATTTCATCGATTTTATATGCAAAACATCGATGAAATGCATTGAATCATGATAATTATTGTAATTAATCGATTTAAACAAACACATAATCTATGAATGCAATAGATTTATGTTTTTAATTTATAATATAATCATATCTGTGATACCCTTATTTATTGTGTCAGGTAATGTCAATGCATGCTATAAATAAAGCTAATGGTACTTAAGTGAACTTACTTTTTTGCCTTCCTTATGTTAAATTACAATATGGCTCACTCAAAGTATACACTTGGAAAACCATTATAAGCATTAGTGAAGTATACCATAGATCTGTTAACGTAAGCTTATTGTGGGTTCCATATCTATCGCAAAACGTGATTATCTCAAGCAGACTCATTTAAATTAGCTGGGTCTAAATTAACCTGGCTGTGGTTTTAACTGTAAATCTACTATTCTGAATTGTATTGCATTACTAAGTAAGTACAAAAGGTTTTGAGCGAAAGGACAAAAAAGAGTAAATTTTTAGGAAATAGAGAAATACAAATCTATCCTTTAACAGCAATAGTCGCAACACATATTGTGCTACGACTATTTTATAATAACTAATTGAAGATTTTATTTATTTTTCAAAATATTAATAATGACACCTCATGGTATTCTCCTAAATAAAAAAATAGATGTTCTTAGCAGAACACGTGGTATAAAGTTCTTAAGAGAAAGCGCGTACACTGTAACTTGATGTCTTAGTAATGTAAATTAACGGGACCAACAGCTAATAAGGTTGTGTTATGAGATAACATAAATCTTACAACAAGATCATCTTAATAAAAATCATTCGCTGTTGTTAGGATTTAGACGCAAACTGAAATGATTATAAAATGTTATCAAAATTTCATAAAGATCTTTATGATCACAAGTTTGTTTAATTGATCAGTTTCTTCTTGACCACTGCACCATTTTCTAATACGACCATTACAAAATAGACGCTTCTAGCGTAATTAAAATCAGACGTATAGGTATCACTAGAGTTTTTGAGAACATCATTCATTATTAATTTTCCAGTAATGTCATACACTGCAACCGACTCAATGCTTGAACCACTTCGAACCTTAAGTTCACGGTCTGTAATATAGATAAAGGTTTCAGCAACTTCATTTTCACTTATAGAAAGCGTACTATTTTCCGAAGTAAATCGTAACACAAATCGGTCATTAACGACTCCTGAAGTGGCCGTAAAACTATAAGGGGACTCCCTTAAATCATGAATTACATTTAAATACAGATCTTCTACATACATATCTTGACCTTGATCTACAAAATTTGAACCTTCTAAATGATCAAGAGCAATCGTATAAATACCATTTGACGGAACTGCTATACCTAAGGGAACCAAATCGCTATCTTGAAATGGTGCCGGACGACCTTGAATACCCAAGGTATAATTTTCAATCACTGAGTATATGGCAAATGTATTATTGGTAATACTCGCGTCATACAAACCATCTTTTCCAAGAGTAGCACCGTCTACGTAACCAACTAATGCTGTTGTTTGAATGGCATTCTCACCGCTTAATCCTAACCAAACCAATTGCTTCTCGATAGCATCATCATTTTCAGAATTATTTGCTAATCTATAAAATTGACTATTGTTATAGGCGTTTTCGCTATTATCAAATCGTAAATCGTTCGTAAATGTCAATTGTTCCGTAGAAGAATTTGAACTAAGGCCTTGTACAAAGAATGCTTGGCCTGATGCGATTTTACCATCAAATCCCGATGGATTAGAACCAGTACCATTATAGCTCACATAGTCATTTCCATAATTGACTTGAAAGTCTTCGTAATAAGGATTGCTATTTGCTCCACTTGGCGCATTACCATGAGTCCATAAATGAACAGCTCCTTCAATAATGGCACCACCAGCACTAAGATTACTTCCTCCTATAGCATTGGCGTTTAGTAATTTAGTGGCATCAATTGATGAAGGATATGGATTACCAATCAAATTCCAATGGCTTTGTGTAGCATCAAACGTACCTGACGACTTATTAATATCTACGGTTACGTTACCGTTAGTAGCTCTACCTGTAAATATAGTCGTTGCAGATACTCCAGGAGCCGGACTAGTTGGCATCGAATTTGGAACTCGTGCAATATAGCCAATTCCTGACGACATGATTGCGCCAGATGCCGACACATAATTTCCAGTTGTTCCAGAACCTCCTGTATTGGCCAATGTCGGATCCCATGAAAATCTTGGTGTATTGCCACCAAAAATACCGTTTATATTAAAATCTTCAACTGGTGAAGACCAGTATACATAATCAAGTCTATTTAAATTGTCTGCTTGACGTCTTACCACAATTTCACCACTATTTTGATTACTCGTACCTACGTCGAATGTTTGGATTAAGTTTGCATCGTCCATTAGGGTAAATGTACCTCTAGGACTTGCTGGTATGGAATCATTACCATCTGAATCTAAGACTACTGAAATTTCAGGAGCCACTGTAATTTCTCTATAAAGTTTCACAGTTTTACCTTCACCGATGACGACGTCATTATCACTGCCTACAGTACAATTACAACCTTCCAAATCTACTGGCGTGGCAGGATTATAGTCTGCGGCAAATATTAAATTTCTGTCTGGTGCTCCAGGAAGTATGTTTGCGGCTTGATATACAGGTGGAAAATTCCAATTTGTACCGTTCCAAACATAAGGCGTACCTCCTTCTTGTAAGGTAACAGGTAAAATGATCGTCCCGTAAGTATTGGTAATATGTAAATTATAAATTCCCAAATCAGCTACAGTAGCTCCTGCTGGGATGGGGTATGCTGCTTGGACGCTAGCTGGTGCAATTGAACCAAATTGGGATGTTAGTACATTATATTTATACCATTCGTAAGTAAGCTCCTCATCAGGCTCTACGGCCTCCATCGGTTCACGCCCCTCAATGTCTGCAATTACATTAAATTCTATATCAGTGGTGCTTGGAAATTTACAAATAAACTGTGAGACAGGATATCGTTTAGCTAAAGGCGACCTTATATCAAAAGAGGCTGTATTATACGCTAGAAAAGCAATATCAGCATTACCTCCTGCAGCCATATTTACATTATTAATGAGTTCTATTCGATTATAATAGGTTGGATCAAGTGGATCGGTAACCAAATTATCTCTAATCTCAAAATCCTCTAGCTGCAGACCAACCATTTTAAGGGTTTTTTCATAGGTGTTAGTACCTGTACGAAATGTAGTTGGAGTTGCTGCCTGAAAACTGACGCCATTTGGATATCTAAATAGATCCATACGCCATCTGGCCAATACGCCAGGCCCATAACTATTGTTGTTTTTAGCTATATACAACGAAACAGGTCTGCCCACTAAATTTCCATCCTCTCCAGCATAGTAATAAAGATCTGCATTGCTTTCTGAACTAGCGGCATCAGCAATTTGAGTTATAATTAAATCTGGTATTGTTCCATCCAATGCCCCGACGTCACCATTTCCGCTAAAAAACTTGACATTAACATCATCATTAAAATTCGTTATACCTGTGCCTAAGTCTAAACCATTTTCTCCGTCAATGATTGATTTAAAAACCGACATTCCTAATATTTCAGAAGACGAAATTGTTGAACCCTCATTTTCTATTGGATTTCCATCTATAGCATCCCCAGCAATGTAATAATGATTGCTGTTAATTTTGCCTTGTACACCATTTGTAGAATATGCTTTATATTTTTGGTCTACGAAAGAAATACCTTTCTCAATAAGCTTCCCGTTAACCACACCCTCTGAATCAACAACTCCAGTAGAATAAGTAGTTTCTACACCACCATCACTTACTGTAAAACCAAGTAAATCATGATTACTATTTGGCATTAAATTTTCGTTATTTTGATCTACTTTCCAATCACCAGAGCGCCAAAAATTAGTACCATCATGATTATAGGTCGTAAATATTTCGGTAATTCTATTTACATTAGTATTTGAATTACTGTTCGAAGATTCTTTTCTAGTCGCGCCATAGTACTTAATATCAATACCAGTAGGATTACCTTTTACATAAAGTTCACCAAATTGGTCATAGGGCTGTGAAGTTCTAACTCTAAATGACATTTGAGTAGAACTTATATACTTGAAAGTATCCTTAATCCATAATTCAGAATTACCAAGGTTTGGCGTGCTCAGAAAATAGAGCTGCACCTTAAATAAGTTGTCATCATTTTTATCACTGGGAACAAATATTGGCGTATCACTTGTTACGATCACCGTAAAATCTGTAGTGACCCTCCAAGGCGAGGCCGTGTAAGTTTGAGATTGAACAACAGAAATAAACATTATAAATACTATAAAAGCATAGCTCTTTTTGTGGAAATCACTAATAATTGAAGAAGTAATTTTAGTTATCATAAGATAGATTTAGGTTACAGGTATTGAGTCGGTTTACATTTAAAAAACTAACACTTCAACCGCATAATTAAAACAATGCAAATGAGGGATGTACAAATATGCTATTTTAGATTTAAATTATAAAAATTTTTGGTCAAAAGGTTGAATATACCGCTAAAATGCTATTAGCAAGTTAAAAAAATTAGACTAAATCTATTGAGAATCAAAATACATAACCAAAACAGCTCTAGAGTATTAAGAAAGCTCTGAGGTTTGTATGATATTAATTACACTAATACTAAATCATAATTAAGATAGACCGTTACATACCTAAAAAAAAAATGCGATAAAACTTAACGTCTTATCGCATTTTTAAATTTACTTAGATCACTTATGACCTAATTTAATCTCATGGTTTATCTAGAAGACTTCACAAATTGCTTCGTCGTTGTTACACCATTCGAACTTACTTTAAGGAAATAAGTTCCATCTGCTAATCCAGAAATATCAGCACTAATTTGCACTTCTCCTCCTCTAACAGTCTCTGTACCTCTGTTGAAAGACTGCCCTAAGATAGAAACAATCTCGTAAGATACTTCAGTACTATTTTGATTTGCTAATTTAACATTCAACGTATTTTTAGCTGGAACTGGGTATAAAACCATTTCAGCAACTTCTAACACGTTGTTATCTGTACTTAACAATTGATTCATGAGCGCAGCGATAGTTGAATCCTCTAAAGACGTACATCCTGTAAGGGCTACTATACCGTCAAGATCATAACCATCTGTTGATTGAGAATCAGCCGGAGTAGTATCAGTCAATCTTACAAATCTAATAAATGCTAAAGTCTCTGTAGCATCACTAATATCAAACTCACCAAATGCGTTGGTCACATCAGTACCAATCATATAATAGTTCTCACCATCTTGAGATACCTCAACCATAGCAGACTCTGGGTATTGATCAAAAGTCGCGTTGTTGAACGTGGTTTCCAAAACGGCGATATCATTACCTTCACCATTTAAAACAGCACCATCAAAACCAATAGTAATGGTACCACCATATCCTAATGACACAAAATTAAGTGTGTTATCATCTTGTGGTGCACCTAATGCTTTTGAAGGATCTGTACGGTTTGTATCTGTAATAGGTCCTCCATTTTTAAGGTTACCTGGGTTATAGCTATTATCAACTACAAAAGAACCAAAGCATGGATCTGCATCATTGGTAGGGACATCTTGACAACCATTAACAGCCTCAACACCATCAACATCATAACCGTCTCCATTACCCGTAGTAACATCTGTTATACGAATTTGAGTTACATAAACTAACCCAGCATCCATAATATCAATGCTACCATCGCGACAAATAGTTCCTACTGATACAAAATTAATACCGTCTTGAGATAACTCAATCATAGCTCTTTCATCATTAGCCCCTGAGCAATTATCACCTGAAAATGATGTTTCAAAAACATTTATGTCATCTCCTGGCGCATTGAAAACGGCTCCAGAAAATTGAAGTGTCATAGTTCCTCCTATCCCTAAAGAAAAGAAACCACCAGCAGCATTAGATTTATCTGGAGTACCTAGAGCGGTACTTGAATCAGATCTGTTAGCAGGTACCATTCCACCAGTTGATGTCATCCCTTGTTCAAAAGAAACAACCTCTTCTGCATAACAAGCATCTCCACCTGTTGGATCACCAACCATACCGTCGATGCATCCACTAGTCATATCTCCATTTGAAAAAACGAAAGGAGCACCATCTAATGTCAAATCGAATGCGTTTACCGTAACACCATTTTCATTAGCGACAGTTAAAACACCTAATCCTCTTCCTACCATGGCGAAATCTCCATTTGGAGTTAAAGCTGCACCATTAATATTAACAGGAATGTTATTTACTAAAATCGCAGCACCTCCAGCAATTCTAAATAAGCGATCTCCTTCTTTTGTAAATAGATACAGGCTACCATTTCTTACGACCAAATCACCTCCTTCAATAGGCAGGTTACTAATTACTGTTTCGTAAGAACCATCGGTCAAATTAACTTTGTAAATTTTATTTTGAGATCCAGAACTCAAGTATAGGTGACCATCATTAGGATTAAATACGGCTGCATAAATACCAGATAAGCCTGAGTCTAAATCTAAAGAAGCGACAGTCTCTCCTGTCATAGCGTTGATAGTTTGTACTGCATCTCCGTTTGGCTCTACTCCATATAATATATTAGCCTCATCATTAAAAGCTAACGAAACACCAATCTCACGTGGATCACCAATTTGGGTCATAACAGCATCACCTCCAGAAACTTCAACACCGTACAGCTTTAAGCCCTCGTTATCTTTCTTGTCGGCCACTAAATACTGAAACGTGTTACATTCTACTGGGTCCTGACTTGGATTCAATACATTACAACCACTGGCCATATCTCCGTTTTTTGCAGTAAATGCAGATCCGTCTAACATTAAATTAGCAGTTCCTAATGACATACCATCGGTATCGATAAGTGAAAGTTGGTTTGAATTTCTTCTAATCAGCGCTAAATTACCATCAGCAGTATTAACCATACCGTGTACATTGTTAGGTAATCCATTAACCTCAACTGCAACGCCGCCATCAACACGGAATAACTTATCTCCAGATTTAGTAGCTACATAAAGAACATCGTTATTAAATACGACATCACCACCACTAATTGGAATGGTTGAAATAACGTCTGTATAAGTTAATGTTGCTAAGTCAAGTTTTACAATTCTGTTTGTATTACCGGCAGACATATAAATATCTCCGTTGTAATACGCGCAAGAAAATACGTTTCCAAGTCCATCATCAGGCAACATCATCGTAGTTAAAATTGTACCAGTACTAGGATCGATCTTTTGAATGAAGGTGGCATTTGAATCAACACCATAAATCACATTATTTTGCGAATCATAAGCTACAGAAATCTCAGTCTCTGGAGAATAAATAGCTGTCATAACAGCATCAGACCCAGAAATTTCGGCACTATATAGTGTCAATACTCCATTGTCTGCTTTATTAAAAATAAAGTAGTCAAAATTGGTACACTCTCCCGAGGGTTGAGCATACATGCTTTGCGCACTAAGGCCCAGAGCAATCATAAGACAGAATAACATCCTGTCCATTTTTTTTGTAATTGTTTTCATAAAAATTTGTTTTGTTTAGGATTAATAAATTTGTTTACCAATGCTCTAACTATCGTGGATATTAGAGGATCATTAACGTGTATAGAACACGCCAATGAGGGTTAATTAAAAAAATATAAAATTGAAGGTTTAAATAAAGACAGGAACCTATCTTTTTCAGATTTAGGAAAAACTATAATAATCTATTGAGGGCAGCCTAGCTGCCGATGCATAATTCAAAACAGATCATACCAGTTTGTCGAAAATAACCTTTTATCAAGGTCTGTTTTATTCAAACAATCAAAATTGTGCTATCAATCAATTGTGTCTAAAACATTTGGATCAAAAATATGATAAATTATTATTTATTTTACAGTTTGAAATAAAAACATAGAAAGTTTTCGTTCAAAGTATTATTATTACCGATAAGATGTTTTAACTTGTAAAGTGGCCAATTATAAAAATGACTAAACCACTAGTTTTGTTGCTCTTATACCTATAATATTAACTCATTTGGTCTTAGTATAAAATACTTTCAACTAGTTATGGCAATCGCTAAAAAAACTAATAGTTATAATTTGCTATAATCAAATTGTCGTCCATCTCGTGCTAAGTGAACATTTTTAAAAACAGATTCAGCTTCAGTCTTAAATTCCTCTAGGCCATTATATCTTGTTGAATAATGCCCCAAAATCAACTCCCCTGCATTTGCTTTTTTTGCAATAGTTGCGGCTTGAATAGCAGTAGAGTGTTTCGTTGGCTGCGCTAAATCTGCATTTTTCTCCAAGAATGTAGCTTCGTGATACAATACATCAACGCCTTTTATAATAGGTACGATGGCTTCATTATATGCAGTATCACTGCAAAATGCATAACTTTTAGGAGGTTTTGGATCTAAGGTCACAGATTCATTTTTAACGTTAGCTCCAGATTTGTTTGGCACATCGGCACCTTGCTTCAATTTCCTATAATAAGCTACATCAATATCTGCATTCAGTACATTATTCATGTTTAATTTTCGTTCCCCAAGTTTTTCCTTAAAGAGAAAACCGTTGGTATATATCCTATGATCAAGGGGAATAGTGTAAACCTCGACTTTTTCGTCTTCAAAAATTAATTCAGACTGCGTAGAGGATAATTCATGGAATATCAATTGGTAACTTGTCCAAGATCCGGATAATTTCATTTGAAGTGTTATGACCTCCTTTAAGCCTCTTGGAGCATAAATATGTAAATCGGCTTCTCTTGTCAGTAAATTGAACGTAGAAATTAAACCAGCCAGTCCAAAACAATGATCTCCATGTAAATGAGAAATAAAAATATGCTTGACTCTGCTAAATTTCACTTTGTTTCTGCGTAATTCGACTTGTGTCCCTTCTCCACAGTCAATTAAAAATGTATGGTTTTTAATTTCTAAAATTTGTGCTGTAGGATTTATATCCACTTGTGGTGTGGCACTATGACAGCCTAATATTGTTAATTTCATTACTTTTAAGTAGATATTTAGTTGTTAGCTGTAGAGCCGTAATAACTCAAATCTTAATAAGTTCGTTGCCCAATTTTTTTTACTTCGGAAAGCTAAGTTTGCACGTAAATATATGCTTGTAGAAAATTTAAACAAATTGCTGAAATACTCATTACGAGTAGCGAATCAGCCAAGAATGACAACAGCAATAATCAATAACATATCAAAATCCTAAATCGCGTTCCATGGATTCCATTTCAATGATATCGAAGGCTTCCTTAGTTGAGGGCACGACCATAATTTCGTCTGGCATTTCACTTAAGTTGGCACTACCAGAGACAATCACAAACGAATGTTTCGCTTGGCGATGTTTATTTGAGAGTTGTAAAAATTCTACAATATCAGTAAGCTTCACACCTTCTAATCTCGAAATATTTACAATGATGTTATTGTTTTTAAACTCTTCATAACGCTCTTGAATAGACTTGACAAGTTCAATGATAGTGGCGTTTTCTTGAGTTATTAATATGGTATTTTCGTCTTTATCGATGAACATAGAATTAGTGTTTTATTTTGGATGCTAATAAGTAGATGACAGCCATTCTAATCGCCACGCCGTTTTGTACTTGATCTAAAATTATAGATTGGTCAGAATCGGCTACATCACTTGTAATCTCAACACCACGATTAATTGGACCAGGATGCATGATGGTAATTTTTTTATCTAACGAGTTCAATAAGTTCTTGTTAATTCCATATTGTTGAGTGTATTCTCTAGTAGTTGGAAAATAGCTAATATCCATACGCTCATTTTGTACACGCAACATATTGGCCACGTCACACCAATGAAGTGCTTTCATCAAGTTTGTCTCTACTTTCACTCCAAGCTGTTTGATATACTTGGGAATTAATGTTTTTGGGCCACAAACCATCACATTGGCACCCTGTAATTGTAGGGCAAAAATATTGGATAAGGCAACTCTACTATGAAGAATATCGCCAACAATCACTATATTTTTCCCTTTGACCTCACCTAATCGCTCTCTTATGGAGTAGCTATCCAAAAGGGCTTGCGTAGGATGTTCATGGGCGCCATCACCAGCATTAATGATACTCGCATCAACGTGTTGCGATAAAAACACACCTGCACCCGGACTTGGGTGACGCATGACAACCATATCCACTTTCATCGATAAGATATTGTTTACCGTATCGATTAGTGTTTCACCTTTTTTTACTGAAGATTGAGATGCCGAAAAATTAATAACATCGGCTGATAAGCGTTTTTCAGCGAGCTCAAAAGAGAGCTTGGTTCGGGTGGAGTTTTCAAAAAATAGATTGGCAATCGTAATGTCTCTTAGCGACGGCACTTTCTTAATTGGTCTATTGATGACCTCTTTAAAATGATCTGCCGTTTCAAAAATTAATTGAACATCCTCTTTTTTGAGGTATTTAATTCCCAATAAGTGATTGACACTTAATTCGCTCATTTTATTATGTATTCAATATTTCCACTTCTCTTCTATCTCTGTTTGCTAGTCGCTAAACTCTTAATCATAAATCAAATATACCGCATCCTCTCCTTCATTTTCAAACCAATTGACCTTAACTTTCTCTTCATTTATAGCATCAACTTGACGACCTCTATAATTTGGTTGGATTGGTAAGTGTCTGCTAAAACGCCGGTCAATAAGAGTTAATAATTCAATTTCATTTGGTCTCCCAAAAGATTGAATGGCAGTTAAAGCAGCTCTTATACTTCGACCAGTGTATAACACATCATCTATAAAAACTATATTTTTATTTTCGACCACAAAATCAATTTTAGTCGTATTGGCTTCTAAAATTTTTTCTCCGCGTCTAAAATCGTCCCGAAAAAATGTAATATCCAAATGCCCCAATTTTATGTTTTTGATCTTGTAATCAGTCTTTAACATTTCAGCAAGGCGATTCGCAAGAAATTTACCTCTAGGCTGTAACCCGATTAAAACGGTATTTAGAAAGTCGTGATGGTTTTCAATAAGTTGGCAAGCCAATCGGTGAAGAATGATATCAACTTCCTTAGCATTAAGCAATACTTTTTGACTCATGTGTTATCCAAACGTATTTGATTGACAAAGTTAAGATAAAAAAATAGTGTTTGCAATGGTTTCTTTTAGTGGTACAGTTAGGTTAATCGTTTCGCAGAGATGCATGTAACTATGGTATTTATTTTTACCGAAATTGTAAAGTCTTAGAAGTATATCCTTTTTAAATGAAACTAATAAGATTATTTATGTCACAGGGACGAAAAGAATCGCAGTGATGCACAGAGAACTCAATCATATCATTTTAAAAATTTTAGCCAAAAATAGAATGCCCTACTCATTCTTCATAAAACTCAGTGATGCACTAGGTAATCATTTATAAATTTTTGAAGCAAACAAAAAAAGAGCCAATCATAATTGAAAGGCTCTTTTCAGTATTAAAAAATTTCAAGAAAATTATTTCTTCCCGTCCATTTTATCTTTAAGCGCTTGTAAAGCGTCGTTGGCGTCACCTAATGTAGGTTTTGCTTCGGCTGCTTGAGCTTCTTGCTTCTTAACAGCTGCTTTTACATTCGCCATTTCTTCTTCTTTGAAGATAGCTGTATGAGAAGCGACTACACGTTTAAATTCTTTATTGAATTCAATAATTTTAAACTCTGCAGATTCACCTTTCTTAAGCTTGCTACCGTCTTCTTTTTCTAGATGACGTTGCGGCACAAATGCTACGATATCTTCATTGAAATCTATCGTTGCACCTTTGTCAACAATTTCTCCAATTTCAGCCGTATGCGTTGAACCTAATGCAAACTCGGTTTCATATTTATCCCATGGATTATCAGTGGTTTGTTTATGACCTAAAGATAATTTGCGTCCTTCAACATCCAATTCTAATACGACTACTTCTAGAGTGTCACCTACATTTGTAAACTCACTTGGATGTTTTATTTTCTTAGTCCAAGATAAATCTGAGATGTAAATCAACCCATCAATACCCTCTTCTAATTCAACAAAGACACCAAAGTTTGTAAAGTTACGTACGATACCTGAATGCTTAGAGCCAACAGGATATTTAGAAGTGATATCAGTCCATGGATCTGGAGTCAATTGCTTGATACCAAGAGACATCTTACGATCTTCTCTATCCAATGTCAAAATAACTGCATCAATCACATCACCAACTTTCACGAAGTCTTGCGCAGAACGTAAATGCGTTGACCAAGACATTTCACTCACGTGTACTAATCCTTCAACACCTTCTTCAACTTCTACGAAAGCACCGTAATCGGCTATGACTACAACCTTACCTTTCACTTTATCGCCAACTTTTACCGTATCAGATAATGCTTCCCAAGGATGTTTGCTCAATTGCTTAAGACCTAATTGGATTCTAGACTTATCTTCATCAAAGTCTAAAATAACAACGTTTAATTTCTGGTCTAAATCTACGATTTCATTTGGATGGTTAATTCTAGACCAAGATAAATCGGTAATATGAACTAATCCATCAACACCACCAAGATCAATAAACACACCGTAAGACGTAATATTCTTCACGATACCCTCAAGTACTTGACCTTTTTCTAACTGGCTAATGATTTCTTTTTTCTGCTCTTCAATATCGGCTTCAATAAGCGCTTTATGAGACACCACAATGTTTTTGAATTCGTGGTTAATTTTAACCACTTTAAATTCCATTGTTTTATTAACGTACTTGTCGTAATCTCTAATAGGCTTCACATCAATTTGTGAACCTGGTAAGAATGCTTCAATACCAAATACATCTACGATCATACCACCTTTAGTTCTGCATTTTACAAAACCATTAACGATTTCACCTGTATCATGTGCATTGTTAACACGCTCCCATGCCTTGATCACACGAGCTTTACGGTGAGATAATACTAATTGACCAGTTGCATCCTCACGCACATCAATTAATACTTCTACCTTATCACCTACTTTTAAATCTGGGTTGTAACGAAACTCATTAAGAGAGATTACACCTTCAGATTTTGCGTTGATGTCGATAATAACATCGCGATCAGATAAATGGATCACTGTACCTTCTACAACTTCGTCGTCTAAGGTGTCAACGAAATTCTCAGATACTAATTTTTCAAATTCTTCTAGTTGCTTATCATCAACGGGATCAATTCCTTCTTCGTAATTGTGCCAATTGAAATCTGCTAAGAATTTTTCTGGATTTGCTTGAGCCTCAGATTGTTTTGGAGCTTCAGCGGTTTGTGTTTCTGTAGTTTCTACAGTTGCTGCTTCGGTAGTTGCTACCTCTGCGTCTTTAGTTTCTTTTTCAGACATGTGCTGAATTAAAATTTGTATTCCGTGTGCTTTGAAAGATTTAAGCGAGAACACACAGAAGTGTTAGCGTTTGTTTTTTTATCCCTCCTGTTCTTTCTAGAATTCGCCAAAAGGAGTGCAAAAATACATATTATTCAGTACAAAACAAAATAATTACACAAATGCTTAACAAGCTGGATTTCAGAATAGAAAAATGTTAAAATCTAAATACTCTCAATGTTAAAATTTAAATCATTAATGGTATATTTACTCCTTATTATATTTTTAAAAACTAAAAACAAGATTATTATGGTAAAGGCTAAATATCAAGATGTATTAGATCTAGGACAAACACTAAACATTCAAGATGGTGATGTCAAGGTTGAAGATGGAAAACTTAAAATGTGGGGAACTGCTAAAAACCAATACGAAAAGGATCTGCTCTGGGATGCTATTAAAAAAGCCGGAGGCGACAGTCCACAGGATATCATGGCAGATATCAAGGTTGCAGATACGTCTGTGTACACGAGACACACAGTTAAAAGTGGTGACACTTTAGGTAAAATCGCTAAGCACTATTATGGAGATGCGTCGAAATACCAAAAAATCTTCGCAGCAAATTCTGACATTCTTAAAAATCCAGATGTGATTCATCCAGATCAAGAATTGATTATCCCTAACGCATAATCACTAATGTCAATTTAAAATTAACCGGTTGCTTGAGCCTGTCGAAGTTAGACATTGTGCTTGTCAAAGTGACCGGTTTTATTTTGCACTTACCTCTCGTATTTTTTCTTCGGAAAGTTTCAAAAGAAATTCAAATTGCTCATTCAAAGTCATGTTCGAATTATCAACTTTAATAGCATCTTTAGCTATTGACAAAGGAGAATCTTGTCTTGTAGAATCAATATGATCACGCGATTGAACGTTCTTCAAGACATCCTCATAGCTCACATCGTCGCCACGTTCTATCAACTCATCATAACGTCGTTGTGCTCTTTTTTCTGCGGAAGCGGTCATGAATAATTTCAACTCGGCATCAGAAAATACAACGGTTCCAATATCACGGCCGTCCATAACGACGCCTTTATACGCACCAAATTCTTGCTGTTGTTTAACCAATTGCGCTCTCACTTCAGAAATCGTGGCCACCTGACTAACAAATTTTGAAACGTCTAAGGTTCTAATCTCCCTTTCTATATTTTCGCCATTCAAGAATACTTCGGCATAGCCCAATTGCTTATTGAATTTAAAACTGATATCAATATCGTCTAATTTAGAAAGGAGTGCTTGTTTGTCAAAAAGATTTTCATTAATAAACTTTTGCCGCATGGCAAATAAGGTTACTGCGCGATACATGGCACCAGAATCGACATACACATAGCCCAATGCTTTTGCCAGTTGTTTAGCAACGGTACTTTTTCCTGTGGATGAAAATCCGTCGATAGCTATAGTAATTTTTTTCATAGATGAGTTTTTCTAACTACGGAAATAGTACAGGTATGACATTACCGCAAATCAATTTGTATTCCGAAGAAATTAGCGTTTGATGCACCAGTATATCGAGCATGGGTATAACTAAATCTCATTTTATTGAGTTTAATTCCCAATCCCAAAGATAAGCCAGAAAAATTACGCTGATCAACAATTCTCAATTCTTCTGCCCTTCTAAAGTTATAGCCCATTCTAATGCTAAAGCCACGCTCAGGAAATAACTCGGCAGCAACAATGGTATGCCTCAATAGTTCATTGAAAAAACTAACCTCCTCTTGGGTTTGATTACCATCCAGATCGGTCGTTGCTCTCGCCGGATTATCAAAACCAATTGGCCAGGTTTGTAAATTCTCAAAGGTCAAATGCCAGCGTAAAGGCATATTTTCAAGTGTTTGGGATAATCCCAAATTAATCTCTAAGGGTAATTTTTCGTTTAAGCCAGCGTAGGTTGTAATCTGCGTTCCAAAGTTTCGAACAGTCAAAGCGGCCCTAAAATCTAAACGTTCATTGATGTACATGGCTCCAAAATCGGCAGCAACACCGATAGAGTTATACTGTTCTAGCTTTGAAGTAATCACCTTAACATTGGCGCCAACATAAAAATCTGAAAACGGTATATTATACGAATAACCAGCCGATAATGCCGCCTCATTTCCTGTAAACTCGCCAGTTGAAACGCCGTTGAGATCATAGCCGTCAAATGTGCCATAATTGATATAGGTCATTCCAAAATGAAAGGTTTGAACATGTCGGTCCCAAGTGTAGGCGTAAGCGGCCGTTCCGTAGCTAATACCTCCCAAGTAACTGGAGTAATTTAAAGCCAACTGATTGTCCATTTCGGGATTAATTGACGCAGGATTAAAGAGACCTGCCGTCACATCATAATCATAATTGGTAATGATCTTGCCACCAAGAGCAGCTTGACGTGGCGAGGCTATTAGATTAAGAAATTGATACGTCGATTCTCCACCAACCTGGGCAAAAAAAAGGCCTGTCGCCAATAGACAACATATCGTAATAATTTTTCTTAGCATAGAGGTGTGCAAAGTAACTAAATCTATCTTAAAACGGAGTTATGACTATTATATTTTTTAGAGACCGTTTTTTATCTATAATCTTCAGTTTTACCCGCATTGAAGGCTCTAAAAAAAGTTCAAATGTTATTTAAATATCAACAAAAATCCACCGACACACTTGTATCGGTGGATTGATCTTTAAAATCTAAATTCTATTCTACAAAAAATTAGAGTGTTTTTGCATTCTTTACTTTTTGACTCGTAAGCGCCAATTTTAAAACATCACTCATATCTTTGACATAATGAAAAGTCAGGCCTTTTAGATACTCAGGTTTGATTTCATCTATATCTCTCTTATTATCTTCACACAATAAGATTTCCTTAATTCTGGCACGCTTGGCAGCAAGGATTTTTTCCTTAATCCCTCCTACTGGCAACACTTTTCCTCTCAATGTTATCTCACCTGTCATGGCCAAACTATTTTTAACCTTGCGTTGGGTGAATAATGAGACTAATGAGGTCAACATCGTCACACCTGCACTGGGCCCATCTTTTGGGGTGGCACCTTCAGGCACATGGATATGTACATTGTATTTCTCAAACAGATCTGGACTAATCCCGAATTCGTCGGCATTGGATTTGATATACTCCATGGCAATAGTTGCCGATTCTTTCATGACTTTTCCTAAATTTCCAGTGATGGTGAGCGTTCCCTTTCCTTTAGATAAAATAGACTCTATAAATAAGATATCACCTCCTACTCTAGTCCAGGCTAACCCTGTAACAACGCCTGCAACATTATTGTTTTCATATTTGTCACGTTCTAATTTTGGTGAGCCCAACACCTCAATCACATCTTCATTGGTCACCTTAAGATTGTAGGTTTCTTCCATCGCAATACTTTTGGCCGCATGACGCACCATTTTTGCGATTTGTTTTTCCAATCCACGCACGCCAGATTCTCTAGTGTAGCCTTCAACTATTTTTTCAAGCTGTGGCTTGGCAATTTTAAGATGCTTTTCGTTTAACCCGTGTTCTTTCAATTGCTTCGGAAGTAAATGTCGTTTCGCAATTTCAACTTTTTCTTCAATCGTATAACCGGTCACGTTGATGATTTCCATACGATCCATAAGCGCTGGCTGGATGGTATTTAAACTATTGGACGTGGCAATGAACATGACTTTTGATAAATCAAAGCCCATTTCCAAGAAATTATCGTGAAACTCACTATTCTGTTCAGGATCTAAAACTTCTAATAATGCAGAGGAAGGATCACCTTGGTTGGAGTTGGATAACTTATCAATTTCATCCAAAACAAAAACCGGATTAGACGTTCCCGCTTTTTTAAGACTCTGAATGATTCGTCCTGGCATGGCACCAATATATGTTTTTCGATGCCCTCTAATTTCGGCCTCATCGCGCAAACCACCTAATGACATTCTTACGTATTCTCTACCTAATGCTTCGGCGATAGATTTTCCTAATGATGTTTTACCAACACCCGGAGGGCCATAAAGACATAAAATTGGCGATTTCATGTCATTCCGAAGTTTTAAAACAGCAAGATATTCTATAATTCGTTTTTTAACATCATCTAAACCGTAATGATCCCGATCTAAGATTTTCATGGCGCGTTTGAGATCAAATTTATCTTTTGAAAATTCATCCCAGGGCAAATCTAAAAACAAATCTAAGTAATTGCGTTGTATAGAATACTCTGCAACTTGTGGGTTCATGCGTTGCATCTTGGACAACTCCTTAGTGAAATGTTCTGATACCTTGTTGTTCCATTTTTTGGATTTTGCCCGTTGGCGCATGTCCTCGATTTCCTCGCCAGACGACACACCTCCTCCAAGTTCCTCTTGGATGGTTTTCATTTGTTGATGCAAGAAATACTCACGCTGTTGCTGGCTCATATCACTTTGAACTTTTGATTGAATGTCATTTTTAAGCTCTAATTTCTGAACTTCAACATTCATATATTTCAAGGTTGCCAATGCACGCTCTTTTAGATCATTGATTTCCAATAATTCTTGTTTCTGCTTAACAGAAAGATTCATGTTAGAGGATACAAAATTTACTAAGAATGAACTGCTTTCAATATTTTTAATGGCAAATGATGCTTCCGAAGGAATATTGGGACTATCTTTTATAATCTGTAATGACAAATCCTTGATAGAATCGATAATGGCAGAAAACTCCTCGTTATCAACCGCTGGTTTTGCTTCTGGCACATCTTTGACTTTGGCGACGAGATAGGGTTCTTCGGAAACAAACTCCTGAACTTCAAATCGTTTTTTCCCTTGTATGATAATCGTCGTATTGCCATCGGGCATTTTGAGCACCTTTAAAATACGTGCAACCGTTCCTTTTTTGAAAACGTCTTTTGCTGAAGGGTCTTCAACACTTTCATCCTTTTGGGACACGACACCAATAACTTTGCTTCCGTTATTGGCATCCTTGATTAATTTGATTGATTTATCACGTCCTGCAGTTATAGGAATTACAACTCCTGGAAACAAAACGGTATTCCGAAGTGGTAAAATAGATAAAGAGTCTGGTAAAAGTTCGTTATTGATTTCAGCTTCGTCTTCAGGTGTCATTAAAGGAATTAATTCTGAATTTTCATCAAAATCCTGAAATGACAAACTGTCAAGCTTTAAGAAATTAGATTTCGCCATATTATGTTTTTGGTCATTCTGTCATTAAAACAACAGAACTCTAGATTTATAAAACGTATGAGGATTACGACACATGTTGTATATCAACGCGTTGACAAGTTATCGCAATACTTTACCTTTAGTTAAATTCAATAGTTATGCCATTACCTTTTGAAAGTTTAAAAAGTTTTTATTGAGAAGTGTAACAAATCATAAATTGAGCCATCTATACATAAAAGCAATTGTTTGTTGACACTAACCAATCAAGATATCGTGCAGGTTTTACGGCTATGTAAATCGGGCAACCAGCAGGCACAAATGGAAATTTATGAGCGTTATTATAAAGCGATGTACAATATAGCGTATCGAATTGTAAAAAATAGTTTTGAGGCAGAAGATATAATGCAGGAGTCATTTTTGTCGGCCTTTACAAAGCTAGACAGCCTTAAGGAATTGCGAACCTTCAGCTCATGGTTAAAGCGTATCGTCATCAATAATAGTATTCAGCATTATAAAAAAAATACTAAATATCAAGAGATTCCGCTGGATGATGTGCTCTATAAAATTGAGGATGATTTTGGTATCACTCAAGATTATGATTTTAAAAATCTGAAAGCAAAGCAAGTGCTTGAAACCATGAATTCTTTGAAGCACAATTACAGAACTAGTTTGACCCTTCATTTAATTGAAGGTTATGATTATGAGGAGATTGGCGAGATTATGAGCATCACGGCCTCAAATTGCAGAACAATGATCTCTAGAGCAAAAGAAAGTTTGCGGCAAAAATTAGAAGCATTTGCCTAACGCTAAGAACTATAAACAATACGTTAATAATAATTTATGAAAAACGATTTTTTAGATAACCTATTCAAAGATCTAGAAGGTGCTTTTGATATAGAATCACCAAATACTGGACATCAAAACCGATTTTTAGATAAACTGATATCACAACGTGAGAGCCTCCCAGTTTCAAAATCGAGAACATTACAATATTGGAAACCAATCTTGGCAGTCGCAGCCTCAATTATTTTAGGTCTTAGCATTTTTGGCGTCATGCAACAACAAGAACAAGATCTGTCTGGTTTAGCCAGTGTTTCGCCAGAAATGTCCCAAACCCAATCCTTTTTCACGTTCGCCATTGAGCAGGAGTTAGCGGCAATACAGGCAAAGCGTTCGCCAGAAACAGAGCAAATGATTACCGATGCGCTATCACAACTTAAAAGTCTTGAAAACGATTATAACCAATTAAATAGTGACCTCATTGAAAGTGGTAATGACCAACGTGTTATTTATGCCATGATTACCAACTTTCAAAACCGAATCGTGGTTTTAGAGACTGTGATGACAGATATCAAAGACTTAAACACCATAAAAAATAATGAAAATGCAACTACAACTTTTTAAATTTATCGTTTTTTTAAGCCTTCTGCCAATTTTTACTTTTGCTGGCATCAACAATGAAATAAATGGCAAGCATAACAAGGAAAAAACCATTAAAAAAGATTTTGAGGTGTCTAGTAATGCAACACTTAAAGTAGACAATAGCTACGGCAATATTAACATTACGACTTATGAGGGCTCGACGATATCAATAGAGGTACGCATCAAAACCAATGGTAATGATTTGGAGGATGTGCAAGAAAAACTTAATGACATAACTGTAGATTTTAGCGCTTCAAGTTCTCAAGTTTCAGCAAAAACCATATTCAGTAAAAATAAATCAAAGTCATGGTGGAATTGGGGCAAAAACAACAATGTCAATATGGAAATCAATTACATCATCAAAATGCCCATCACCAATAATGTATATTTAGATAACGACTACGGAAGTATTGATCTCGATAAATTACTAGGTCGTGCTGAAATTAATTGTGACTACGGAAAAATAACCACTAAGGAGCTTATGGCAGATAATAATGCGATCTCATTTGACTACAGCAACAACAGCTATTTTGAATATATAAACAGCGGAAGCATTAATGCCGATTACAGCAGCTATACCGTTGGAAAAACAAAAAACTTAATCATTAATGCCGATTACACCAAATCTGAGATTGAAGTCGCTGAGAACATCAAATACGTTTGTGATTATGGCTCCATGAAAATCAATAACGCCAACAATGTTGAAGGCAACGGTGATTACTTGACATTAAGGCTAGGCACGATTTATAACAATGTAGAGCTTAATGCCGATTATGGGTCAATTAAAATTGAAAACATGGCTGCAAATGCTGGAAATATAGATATAAAATCAAATTATAATGGGATTACCATTGGCTACAATACCGGCTATAATTTTAATTTTGACATCAATTTAGAATATGCAGCATTGCGCGATGCAAACGATTTTGAGTTCACAAGAAAAAGAATTGAATCTACCGATAAATATTATCAAGGTTACCACGGAAATTCGACGAGCGGGAACACCATCAGAATACGTTCAGAATACGGCAGCGTTACCTTCAAGAAAAATTAAAAAAACACAAAATAATTTAAATCAAACAATCTAATACTATGAAAACATCACTCAAAAGCACACTCTTATTAACGATCACTTTTTTAAGCTTTACAATCTCACAGGCGCAATGGCGAAAAATAAAAGGAAATGGCACGATGACCACCGAAAACAGATCGACTGCCGATTATGATGCCGTAAGCTGCGCTGGTAGTTTCGATTACAAGCTTGTGGCTGGCACAGAAGGACAAATCACTCTAGAAGGCGAATCTAATCTGTTACAATACATCATTACCGAAGTTAAAAACGGAACACTTTACATCAAAACAGAGAACAACAAAAACATTTCTTCCAGCCGAAATAAAACCATTAAAGTAACGATTCCGTTTAAGGAATTAAATCGCGTTTCGCTGTATGGATCAGGTGATTTATGGAATGAAGATCAAATAACAGCCACTAATTTTGAAGTGTCCTTATCGGGATCTGGTGATGTTGTTTTACATGTACAATCTAAAAATCTTTCAGGAAGCATTACTGGATCTGGTGATTTGACATTAAAAGGTGAAACAACCAACTTAGAGGCAAAAATAACTGGATCTGGTGATTTACACGCTTTCGAACTTGATACTATTGATACAGCCATTTCGGTAACGGGATCTGGAGACGCCAAAGTGGTTTGTAACGGTCAATTTAAAGCAAGGGTTACGGGATCGGGTGATATTGAATATAAAGGAAATCCGACAAATACAGATTCTAAAGTTTCAGGATCTGGGAGTATTCAAAACTAAAACGTTTCACTGCCAAAAACAAAAAAGCCACTTATTGATACTTATAAGTGGCTTTTTGTATAAATATGTTCTTTAATAGGTAATGTTGATCATCCCTGAGGTCAAACTTAAATCACCGCCATCTGCGTTGGTGACAGTACCACTAAATGTTCCTGTAAGTGTTCCATCTGTATTTACGGTTATATTTGAAGTGAAATCCTCAAAACCTTGAGTCGATGGGAAAAATGTTGAAATTAGGGTCAATTCAAAAGTTGGATTGATTACATCTACTCCTGTTTCGCTCATTGCTATTTCAAAATAAACCATATAGTCATTAGGGCCAGAAGTTTCTCCTGTAACTTTTAAAAGATTTCCTTCAACAACCACATTGACCATATCAAACTCTCTTAAACCTCCCGCGACTACGCTTATTTCAACTTCTAACGTAGTTTGCGTACAATCGCCCAAACTATCAATAATTGACTGAATATTATCATTATCATCGCCGCAAATCAATATTTGATTTTCCAAAGCTGTTTTATAAGCATTACAAAAACTCGTAAAATTGGCATCAGTTGCATTGTCAAAAGCTTGCTGAGTTGCTACAACAATTGCTGTAGCCGATTCACAATCATCGATGACCACTTGCGAGCAGTCACCCAATCCACTAACAATAAGATCTAAACTACCATCGTCATCACCACAAATTTGCGACTGCGCGATAAGAGCATTACGATATACTGTGCATAATTGTGTATAGGTGTCGACATTTGCGACCGAAAAATTTATCGCGGCTTGAGTTGTCTCAGCGACTGCAACTGTGCATGAAGTTTCTCCATTTTCTGGGAAGTCATCTTCTAGAGGTTCATTATCACATGAGGTCAAAGTGAACAACAATGCACACACCAAAAATATACCTATCTTTTTCATATCAATACTAATTGGGTTTATACAAACATACTACTTTATTTATTTTCCTTCGGAACTCTAAACAATAAAATAATTCCTATCAAGAAGAATACGAACAGGAACAAAATTCCGTAGCGCATTGAATAGTACTCTGAAACTATGGCAAATATGAGCATCCCTATTACAATCCCTATTTTTTCGGCAACATCATAGAAACTGAAGTAAGAGGTTGTGTCTTCTGTTTTGGGTAAGAATTTTGAATACGTTGAACGCCCTAAAGATTGAACACCTCCCATCACCAGACCAACCAAACCTGCCGCAATGTAAAACTGAACAGGCTCAATCATAAAAAAAGCATACACACAGAGACACATCCAAATAAAATTGATGACGATCAATGTATTAATATTTCCGAATTTAGCCGAAGCCTTAGACGTCAACAACGCGCCCAAGATTGCCACCAATTGAATGACCAAAATACTAATGATCAATCCTGATGTTTTCTGGCTAGATGAAGTCCACGCGATTTCTTTCTCTCCAAAGTAGGTTGCTATGAGCATAATGGTTTGAACCGCCATACTGAAGACGAAAAATGCATTTAAATAACGCTTTAACCTAAGATTGTTTTTCAGTTCTATCCAAACCAATTTCAGTTCTTTAAAGCCATTGAACAAAATGGCCTTCGTAACTTTATGGCCTGATGATGTTCCCTTTGGAAGGATATAAAACGTATATTGGCTAAACAAGGCCCACCAAACGCCAACAGTAATGAAAGAATACTTCATCATTTTTATGGCGCCTTCTTCGGTATCTTGACTCATTACCATCGCTAAATTAGTTACCAATAATAAAACGCTACCTATGTATCCCATAGAAAATCCTTTGGCACTGATGCTATCTTGCTGCTCTGGATGTGCAATATCTGGTAAGTATGAATTGTAGAATACCAAACTTCCCCAGTAGCCAATTAAGCCCATGAAATAATAGAGCAAACTCAGGTATATAAAGTCCAAATCAAACCAAAATAACCCGATAGATCCAGCAGCTCCAACATAACAAAAGAACTTCATAAAATTCTTCTTGTTGCCTACATAATCAGCAATACCAGATAAAATTGGCGATAAAACAGCCACAACCAGAAACGTAAAAGCAGTAACGATAGTAATCAACGTTTCTTGTTTCATTTGAAAACCAAAAGCGGCGACCAAATCATTTTTGTCTTCAAACAGAGAAGCGTAAAACAATGGGAAAATAGAAGACGCAATCGTGAGCGTATACACCGAGTTTGCCCAATCATAAAACGCCCAAGCATTAAGAAGTTTTTTGCTGCCTTTTTCTAGGTTTACCATAATCATTCAATAAAAAAGCTGTCCATAATTGAACAGCTTCTAAAGTACTATAATTTTTATTCTTAACGACTAAAACTTTCCTAAAGGTCGGTACGAGGTAATGCCGAACTTCTTAGCTTCGTTTGCAGCCTTAGACTCCCAATTTTGTAAGTTTTGGATTCTTGTATCATTAGACGGGTGCGTACTTAAAAATTCTGGAGGAGCCTGTCCACCACTATTGGCTTTCATACGTTTCCATAATTCTGCAGCTTCTGACGGATTGTATCCAGCGATCGCCATTAAGTATAACCCTATTTCATCGGCTTGTGTTTCATGACTTCTACTAAATGGCAACATCCCTCCTACTTGAGACGCTATCCCGAAAGCTTGATTATACAGTCCCAAATTTTGACTGTCGGCCAATGCAATATTACCCGCAACTGAAATACCTTGCTGGATGTAAGCGGCACTCATACGCTGTTGACCATGATTGGCCAAGGCATGTGCAACTTCATGACCCATGATAGCTGCGATTCCAGTTTCATTTTGAGCAATTGGCAATATACCCGTATAAAAAACTATTTTACCACCTGGCATACACCACGCATTTACGGCATCATCCTTAACAAGATTGTACTCCCATTTGTAATCGTCAAGATACCCTTGATTACCATTGGCATTTAACCAACGTTCTGCGGCAGTTGCGATGCGTTGGCCTACACGTTTGATCATTTCAGAATCAGATGTGCCATTTATTACATTGTTTTCAGTTAGAAACTGATCATATTGTGCAAATGCAGATGGAAATAATGAGTCATTAGAGACAAAGGCCAAAGTCTTATTGCCTGTAAATGGATTTGTTGCGCACGATAAGAACAATATTAAGATGCCAACAGTTACGACGCTATTTTTATATTTCATAGATATTTTTATTAGTATATTAAATTTACAAAACGAATATATCTCTTTTGACACAATCTAATTTTATATTGTCACATATAGTTAACTAGACAAGATTTATGCCAATTATGGAGTTCCTATCAAATGTAACTCTGTAAATTCCTTGTTTATGGTCATCGTTGACATACCATTGGTGGTGATACGTTTTAAGGGAATGATAACATTATCGACTTGAATCTCATTAATAGTAAATGGTAACCCGTGTATTCTTAACTCAAAGGTTTCGTATTCGGCATTAAATTTACCCTCTTTATGTTGCTGTACTATAAGTTCTTGTGGTTTTCCTGTAAGTTTAAATGTCCTTAAACTATAACGACCTTTTGTATAATCATAGCCATCATGGGCATCATCAAATAATTCTGACTGTTCCTTACCCTTCTTATAATACACGTCCAACACGACCGAATCAATTTTCTTTTCACCTACATACTGCTGTATTGGATACTTTGGAATGATTGCGCCTTCTTTTACGAAAATTGGCATACTGTCTAGATCTGCATCTACCCAAAGCTCCCTACCTCCTTTTATTGTTGAGTCAGACCAGAAATCGTACCAACGTCCTTTAGGAATATACATGCGACGACCTTTAGCGTTTTGCTCTAATATTGGACAAGCTAAAATATGATCTCCAAAAACGAACTCATCAGTTCTATAATGCGTTTGTACGTCTTCTTGATCATAAAGCACCAATGATTTTAACAACGGTGTTCCATTTTCCACATATCGCCAGAAGGCAGTATATAAGTAAGGTAAAAGCTGATATCGTATTTCTATAAACTTTCTAACAATATCGGTAATCTCACTTCCAAATGTCCAAGGCTCTTGGTCGCCATGATCTCCAGAAGAATGGACTCTAAAGAATGGGTGAAAAATACCCAATTGAATCCAACGTGTGAATAATTCACCCTGAGGTTGTTCTGCAAATCCGCCAATATCGCTTCCTGCGAAACTAAAACCAGAAATGGCCATGCGCTGCGCTTGCACATTAGCAATCCATAAATGTTCCCAGGTTGCAACGTTGTCACCGGTCCATGTTGATGTATAGCGCTGCGTCCCCGAATATGCCGAACGTGTGATCACAAAAGGACGTTTTGGATACGCGAACTTTTTAAGCCCTTGGTAGGTGGCTCTTGCCATTTGCATGCCGTAAATATTGTGAGCTTTTCTATGGCTACAACGATTGCCATCATAATCGTGACGAACATCATCAGGGAAGGTCTTATTAGGCACCTCCATGACTGCAGGTTCGTTCATATCGTTCCAAACACCCTTTACTCCAATCTCCTCAATCAATTCTTTAAAAAGACCAGACCACCATTCGCGCACTTCGGGATTTGTGTAATCTGGAAAATAACATTCTCCAGGCCATACTTTTCCTTTCATGTAAGGCCCATCGGCTCTTTTGCAAAAATAATCTTTATCTAAAGCTTCCTTAAACACAGCATAATCCTTATCGATTTTAATTCCTGGGTCTATAATGGCCACGGTTTTAAAACCATCGTCTGCCAATTCCTTGACCATACGTTTAGGATCTGGAAAATACTCCTTGTTCCAAGTAAAACATCTAAACCCATCCATGTAATCAATATCAAGGTAGATAGCGTCACAGGGTATTTTTAATTCTCTAAATTTTGAGGTAATTGCTTTGACTTTTGATTCTGGATAATAGCTCCATTTGCATTGGTGAAATCCTAGAGCCCAAAGTGGTGGCAATACGTGTGGTTTTCCTGTAAGGTCGGTATAGCTTTCAACAACTTCGGTCATTTGGGGACCATAGATAAAGTAATAGTTCATTTCACCACCTTGCGCCCAAAAACTTGTTACATTGCGACGTTCATGAGCAAAATCAAAGAATGAACGAAAAGAATTATCGAAAAATATTCCATAAGCCTTATTATGATGTAATCCTGTGTAAAATGGAATTGCTTTATAGATGGGATCGGTATCTTTTCCGTAGGCATAAGAATCGGTTACCCAATTCTCAAAACGCTTACCCTTCATGTTTAAATGACTAGGCTTGTCTCCTAAACCGTAATAGCTTTCACCATCATTGGAGACTTTACTCATCTTTACAATGTTTCCTCCATATTCGTAACTTTCTTCCCAGTGAAACCCACTTTCCTCTTCACTGATCAAGGTATTATCAATCGCATCGTAAATTTTAACGCTCAAGTTCTCTTTTGAAATATGACAGATCAATTTTGAAGTGGTAATAATATAATGTGCCTCCAAGGCTTCAATCTCCAATTTATTATACCCACGACTTGCGTATTTTGTAATCGCATACGAAAAGTCATTGTCAAATTTCCCAACAGTGGTATATCGAAATCTTAAAACACTATCTCTAACGACGGTTAATTGAAGAATGACTTCATTTTCGGTCGTAAAATAAAGTGTATCAACATCCTTTTTAAAATGTATTATTTTCGTCGGAAAAATATTCCCTTTACTTTCTAATTCTGTATTTACAATCATAGGGTATTTCTTAATTAGCAATCAACGTAAAAAAACGGAAAAAATAGGGCTTTCAAAAATATTATAATTAGTAATTATAATGAATTATTAACTACATCGATTTCGAATGTATATTTTGGTAATATACATTACGAATAATAGATCATTACCATTAATTTATAGGTTTTTGCTTCTCAAGCAATTTTAACTTTTAGCGTTCAGGCAAAACTTGTTCAATTTTTATGTAATTGTATGCTTTTTTCTTCCTAGGCACCTCGACGCACAACTAAAAACAAAAAACACGAACAAGATCGATCTAGTAGCAAATAAAAAAGTTTAAACGACTTCTATGTATGGCTTATCAATTCATAATAATATTAGTGATAACCATATTTAGTAATGACTAAAGTCAAACATCCTAATGCAATAATTATATACAACAATCTCATCTTAAGATTATGACATAAAAAAAGACCACAAATAGCCAATAAATTCATGAATCCCGTTTCAAGTCGTGTACATAAAATACCAAGAATCAATGTTATTAAAAACAAATGAGTTAGGATGTGTTTTGGTTTCGTTAGGATGGCCATAGCCACTGTAAATTCTAAGGTGACTGTTATATAAGCAAAGATTTGACAGATTGGTGCTAGATTAGGAAATATATCCTTAATTATAATATGATCTAAATCGTTAGGGTCACTGGATTTTAAGGATGAAAGATTCTCCACATTATGATCAATAATCTCCACACTATCGGGAAAGAAATTGACAAAATTTCTAAATAGCGCACCACGATTCATCATGTCATAATAAAACTCACCACTCATAAATTGATGCGAAAACAACTTTTGTAACGTTGAAGTTAGTACCACCACCACCAATAACACCTGAATATTCTTTACCAAAATAGCCTCCCTCTTATGATACTTGTAGCTAATTATCGAAAGCACGATAAGCATGAGCATAAAGTGATGATTGGCAACCCATAAATAAGATCTAAAAAGATCAAAAGAGAGTAAAACAAAAAAAGTAAACCAAACGATAGGATGCTTTATTTTATTTCGAAAGAGCAACCAAGTGATTAAACTCAAAAAAATCACAGGACTTTTTAATAAATAAAACGCCTTCGCGGTAATAAAGACATAAGCGGTAAGTGCCATTAACAACAATTGTATGGCGAGCTCAATGTGATTAGTTATCCTAGACTCTATGGCACGCAAATACTTCAAAGACCTGACTGATTTAGATAAATTTCATCAAATAGTACTCTCGTGTAAACGCCATTTTCAATATTGATAGTCGGCTTCCAGATTTGAATATGAATACTGTCTTTTTTGGAGGTTTCAAGAAGTATTCTCGCAGCGTCATTGAGCGTATTTTGATTGGGCATAAGCATGAGCTTTCCAAATGAACCTCTAATATCCTTATGGCTTTCTACCAGAGAATCTACAGACATCCCAGGAATATGGATTTGGTTGTAGTAGTAATGAATTTCGGTATACATACCATATCCACCGCCCTTCCATTTATTAAGGTTTTGTGTATGTACATTGTACACTTGAATCCATACGATGATAACAGCTATCGCAGCGATACCATACTTAAGAAAAAACGCTTTTGATTTTTTAGACATAGATATATGTTGACCATAACAATAAGGCCTTTAAAACTGAAACTTTTATGAGACCTTCGATCTGGAATGTTAACGATAAGGACTTTTGTATTCGTACTTATTATATTATTCTATATCTAAACGTATTTAAAAGCAACCATCCCAAGTGGCGGAATTGTAATTTCTACGGAATCATCTCTAAAATGATGCGTCGTTTTTTCAGAAGTTAGTTGCTTGTTTTTAAACTCGCCGCTACCGAAATACGCTTTTTTATCACTGTTGAAAATTTCCTTCAGTTTTCCTTTCTTCGGAAGTCCGATACGATACATTTCGCGTGTCATTGGTGTCATGTTGCAAGCGATGATAATATCATTTTTGGTCTTCTCTCCTTTTCGAATGTAAACCAAGACTGAATTTTCAGCATCATTATAATCGATCCACTCAAAACCTTCCGCAGAAAATTGTTTTTTATACAAAGCGGGCTCTGATTGATAAAAAGCATTCAAATCCTTCAATAATTGTTGCACACCTTTATGCGGTGCATATTGCAATAAATGCCAATCCAAACTTTGCTCAAAATTCCACTCTTCGCTTTGACCAAATTCACAACCTTGAAACAACAGTTTAGTCCCAGGGTGCGTAAACATATAACTATACAACAGTCGTAAATTCGCAAAACGTTGCCATTCATCACCGGGCATTCTTCCCAAAATGGAATGTTTCCCATAGACCACCTCATCATGACTAAAGGGTAACATAAAGTTTTCAGTAAAGGCATAGGTCATTGAAAAGGTTAAATCATTTTGATGGTGTTTTCTATAGATAGGTTCTTTTGCAAAATATTGAAGCGTATCGTGCATCCAACCCATCATCCATTTCATACCAAAACCTAGACCGCCCAAAAACGTGGGCTTTGAGACCATTGGAAAGGATGTAGATTCTTCAGCAATAGTCTGTACATCAGGAAACATAGCGTACACAGCTTCATTCATTTCTCTAAGAAAGGACATGGCTTCAAGATTTTCTCGACCGCCAAACATGTTGGGCTCCCATTCTCCTTCTTCTCTACTATAATCTAAAAACAACATCGATGCAACGGCATCGACGCGTAAAGCATCGGCATGAAATTGCTCTAACCAAAATATGGCATTACTAATCAAAAAGGATTTAACCTCATGCCGACCATAGTTAAAAATCAAACTTTTCCAATCGGGATGGTAACCTTTGCGTTTATCGGGATGTTCATACAAGCATGAGCCGTCAAAAAATCCGAGTCCGTGAGCATCTTCAGGGAAATGGGAAGGCACCCAATCGAGGATGATCCCAATATCATTTTGGTGTAATTTATCAACTAATAATTTAAATTCCTCAGGATATCCAAAACGTGACGTTGGCGCAAAATAGCCAGTAAGTTGATAACCCCAACTAGGATCGTAAGGAAACTCCATGACAGGCATAAGCTCGACGTGGGTGAAATTCATCTCTTTGACGTAGCTCACTAGTTCGTCGGCCAATTCGACATAAGATAAAAATCGGTTTTCTTCAATTTGTTTTTTCCAAGAGCCTAGATGCACCTCGTAAACAGAATATGGCGCATCTAAAGCATTGTGCTTTTTACGCTTTTTCATCCATTTGGCATCTTTCCATTTATAAGGCTCGTCCCAAACTATCGAACCTGTTTTTGGTGGATGCTCACTGCGACGTGCATAAGGATCGGCCTTTTCAGTCTTGATATCGTTATTATGACTTTGTATTTTATACTTATAGATGCTGCCTTTTCCAGCTCCAGGAACAAAACCTTCCCAAATCCCACTTTCATCCCAGCGCACATTGAGCTTGTGCTCCCCTTCTATCCAGAAATTGAAATCGCCTATAACCGATACCATTTTGGCACTTGGCGCCCAGACAGCGAAATAAGTACCTTCTACACCATCAACGGTCATGATATGCGACCCCATTTTTTCGTAGAGTTTATAATGCTTTCCAGATTTAAAAAGATTGATATCAAAATCAGAAAACAGACTGTGTGCAATTACGTTTGCCATAACTTAATTATTAATAATATTTGAAATTCCTTTTAGTGGAATCACTGCCCATCGCGGACGAGAATTCAGTTCGTAGCCCAGTTCGTAAACCGCTTTTTCGAGCATGGCATATTTCAGTAAAAAAATACGCTCTTGATTGTATCCTATATTTAGATTTGCTTCTTGAATACTATGTACATAAGTCCCCAAAAAGACACCTTTGAGATATTGGTATAAAATTTCGCCAGCATTAAAAAGTTCATGCTGTTCGTGTTTGTATAAGTCTTGATTATTAAAAATAGTAGCGTAAATAGCGTAATGGAAAGACCTGAACAAGCCAGCAACATCCTTTAGTGGTGGCTGTTTGACTTTTCGATCTCTAATAGTACTTTCTGGCTCTCCCTCAAAATCAAGAATGTAAAAATCATCATCCTTTACCAACACTTGTCCCAAATGATAATCGCCATGAACTCTTATGCGTTCACCTTTAAGTTTGGTCCAATCAAAATTGACAAAACGCTTTCTAATAATGTTCTTTTTATCTAAAAACTCATTGGCCAATTCCAAGGCCAGTCCGTCTAATTTGTGTAAACTATTCTCAATAGTATTCAATCGATTTTGAAATTGATACAGCAGCCTATTTTTTAACCAAACCGTGTAATCACCATTAAAATGTGTTGGTGTAAAAGCCGTATCTTCGAATTCGCTACCTAATGCAATATGCATTTCTGCGGTGCGCTGCGCCAATTTTTGAATTTTAGTAAACACATTCAATCCCACCCAATCAATAATCTCTGGCGGCACATCCTTGATTTCTAAGCGACCAAACTCTTCAGTTTTTGGGAGTTTTGAGATGTTAATTTTTTTATACTCAAGGTTGCAAAATACTTTATGAAATTCTATAAGCATATAGGCCCAAGCATCACCTTGATTTTCTACCATCTCTTGCATCAACCCGATCGTAATGTTCAAGCCATCACTGTCTTTAATTTGAATGCTTCCCAAATAGGCAGGCGTATTTTTAAAATCCTTTTTATCTGATAAAAACCGGCTCATCTCATAATCAGGGTTACGATCGGCGTATATTCGTCTAAAAAACTTTAGCACGTACTTTTCGTTATAAACGATGGATGTATTACTCTGTTCCAAGCCCATAAAACGAGAGGACTCATACTGGCAATCTTTAAAAATGTCGCTTTTATGATAACGTACTCTTGTTTTATCCTTTGGGATTGCCGTGAGAATACGATCAAATACCACTTTTCTAAAAGCTTCTAGATTTATGGCATCGATAATAAAACCTTCTTGATCTTGAATACTGATTGGCAAAATCCTGTCATCTTGGGCAAAACTTTCATCAGAGACAAAAGCAATTGGTAAAAAGTAATGCTGGTAAAAGGCTTCTGTAAAATTAACTTCTAGAATTAAGCCATAATAAACCTCATCGTGTTGCTGTATTTTAAAATATTCAGCAAGTTCTATATATTTGAGTTTACTCGCTTTACCGCCATACCAGCGTTGTTTAATGATATAATCTTCTAAAACATCTGACAGGAAAATTTTTATAAATTCTTCATTCTCAAAAAGCGCTTCCCATTTATCATTGAAATTATAGGGAGGCTGAAGTATGGACGGTTTGCTCACTTTATTTGCCATATTATTTATTAATCTTAAAAATATGAAACGGTAATGTTGGATGCAACTCGACAAAATTCCATTCGTGATGCCAATTATAACTGCTTCCAGTAATCAAATCCTCGACACGTATCTGTTGCCCATGATGCACCCCAAGTTCTTCAAGCGGTAGTTGGACGCTGCCTTGTTGTGCATAGTATTGATCTAAACTAATAATTATCAAAAGTTCGTTGGTACGGCTGTCATTCCATTTATAAAACGCCATCAAGTTGTCATTTTCAATGGTACAAAACTTAATATTATTGGTTTGTTGCAAGGCTTCATTTTGATGGCGAAGAGCGTTTATTTTAGAAATTAGCAATGTTAATTTATTCTCTTTAAACCAATCGTAGTGTTTTAGCTGAAATTTTTCAGACATGTGATATTCCTCTTTTCCTGGAATGGCCTCACTGATCATTTGCTCGAAAACTGGTCCGTAGATTCCAATACTAGAACTTAAGGTTGCCGCTAGGATGTAACGCTGAATGTACTTAGACTCGTTAGCACCCTGAAGATGAAACGGATTAATATCTGGCGTATTTGGCCAAAAGTTTGGCTGCATGTAGTCTCGCATTTCTGATTGCGTCAACTTTGTCATGTACTCGATAAGTTCGTGCTTGTTATTGCGCCATGTAAAATAGGTGTACGATTGTGTGTAGCCTTCTTTGGCGAGACGTTGCATCACCTTTGGCTTTGTAAAAGCCTCGGCTAAAAACAGAACGTCTGGATGTTTTGCTTTGACTTCGGAAATGAGCCAATTCCAAAAATAATAGGGTTTTGTATGCGGATTATCAACGCGAAACACGTTAATGCCACAATCAATCCAGCAAAGCATCGACTCTAAACATTCTTGCCAAAGATTTTTGTAGTCTTTGCTTTCCCAATAAATCGGCAGAATATCTTGATATTTTTTTGGAGGATTCTCGGCATATTGAACTGTTCCATCAGGACGCCATTTAAACCAATCGGGATGCGATTTTACCCAAGGATGATCTGGAGCAGCTTGCAACGCATAATCCATGGCAATTTCAATATCCAGTTCTTTGGCTTTCTTAATTAATTCTTTAAAATCATCCAGAGAACCCAATTGCGGATGTAACGCTTTATGACCTCCATCTTTTGAGCCGATTCCCCAAGCAGAGCCCACATCGCCATCTTTGGCGTCGGTTGTATTGTTTTTTCCCTTGCGATTGACCTCTCCAATAGGATGAATTGGCGGAAAATACAAAGTATCAAATCCCATTTTTGACACACGAGGTAGTAAACGTTCACAATCTTTAAACGTTCCGTGTTGGCCTTCTACTTCGGAAGCTGAACGCGGAAAAAACTCGTACCAAGTACTAAATCGCGCTTTTTTTCTATCCACATACACCTGAAACACTTTTGATTCATTTGCCAAAAACTTTTCAGGATATGTCACGAAAATATGATGCAGTTCTTCACTGATAGCATCCTTTACGGCTTCCTCATATTTTGATTCGTCTTGAAAATTAGCAATACAGCGTTTCAAAAAGACTTTCTCTTCTTTTGTAGCTTTTTTAAGTAGTGGCTCTATTATGGGAACAGCCTCTAAAAGCTCAGATTTGACATGTTGATGATCCTCAATTTTTCGTTCTATCCCATGCTGCCAATTGAGGGCATAATCCACCCAACCTTGGACTTTATAACTATAAAATCCTTGTTTTTGAACTGTAAAGGCACACTTCCATTCGTCATTAACAACGTGATACATTCTTGACTCGCTCCATACCCGCTCTTTCTCATGCTTGAATAGAACAGACGCTGCGATGACATCATGTCCATCAACAAGCACATGGGCATCTACGTTTACTATTTCATTTATGACACGTTTGATAAAGAATTCACCGCAGTTTATTTGTGGAGAAACAGCGTCAATAACTACACGATTTTGATTTTGCATTTTTTTGTCGATAGGAAATTAAGAATGTGAATTTAATAAAAATCAGTACAAATTTCCTCAATAATTTAATAATATAACAGGATAATTAAATTTACATCGATTTCGTAAGGTTTTAGTTATCGAAACGACGAAGAGACTTGTAAAAATATCTTATTTTTATAAAACATTAACTGCCTTTTCTCTAGATCAAAATTGATCATTGGTTAGGGTAAAATCAATAAAAAATTGAAAAAGAAATGAAAAAAATAATCATGTTATGCGCTATAGCGATATGCTTTAGCTGCAATTCTTCCGCACAAAAAAAAGAGTCACAAAAAGACAAGACATATGAAGTCGTAAAAACAGAGGCTGAATGGAAAAAACAATTAAGCAGTGAAGCGTTTTACGTTCTTCGTGAAGCTGGGACTGAACGTCCATTTACGAGCCCGTTAAATAAAGAATACAGCAAAGGCACTTATCACTGTGCTGCATGTAATACACCATTATTTGAGAGCGTACACAAATTTGACTCTGGTACGGGATGGCCAAGTTTTGATCGTGAAATTGAAGGCAACGTTGCTTTTTCAACAGATAACAATTTAGGTTATACTAGAAATGAAGAACACTGTGCGACTTGCGGTGGCCACCTTGGTCATGTGTTTGATGATGGCCCTCGTGATACCACTGGAAAACGCCATTGCATTAATGGTGTGGCACTGGATTTTGTTCCTGCGGAATAAAAGGCCGAGTGCACAAATAATTAGAGCCTAATAGTAAAATTCAATACTGTGATGTCTATGTAATGGAACTTAAAAGAGACGATTGACTTATGGAAAATTCTTATATAAGCAGCAGCATCAAACAATTTGAGTATTATAAATCGCTTGGCGATAAGACCATTGATCAGGTGACTTTCAAGGATACTAAAACAGAATTTGCTGATGATTCTAATTCGATTGCCATTATCGTCAAGCACATGGTTGGAAATATGCTAAGTCGGTGGACAAACTTCTTAACCGAAGATGGCGAAAAATCATGGCGACATCGGGATCAAGAATTCGTGGAGAATTTCAACACCAAAGTTGAATTGATTGACTATTGGAACAAAGGATGGGATTGCTTGTTTAAAGCCATAACACCCCTAAAAAAACAAGATTTAGAAACCATTATTTACATTCGTAATGAAGGCCATACGGTCACTGAGGCCATTAATCGCCAATTGGCCCACTACAGCTATCATGTTGGACAGATGGTTTTTATAGGAAAGTTGATCAAAGGTAAAAACTGGATGTCACTTTCTATCCCGAAAAATAAATCTGAAAGCTACAATGCCAATAAGTTTAGTAAAGACAAAGGCCGACGACATTTTACTGATGATGTGTAGGCATTACTCATGATGTTTTGAAAAAGAAGTTTGATCTCAACTAAAAACACCTCCTAAAATTCATAATAACCTTAATTAAAAAGCACGATCTGCGTGAAGGATTGAAAGGTTTGTTTGAGCTCTCCCGACCTTAGGAGGGAAGCGAGCCTTGAAAGCCTGACCTTTAGGGCACGCCCAAATAAAACAGATAGTTGTTTTTAATTGTTCGGCTTTGTTTTGTAAATTCGTAACTTCAATATATGCGAAAAAATTAGACAATGAGTAAATACGATATTATAGTACTTGGAAGTGGTCCTGGAGGCTACGTCACTGCAATTAGAGCATCTCAATTAGGCTTTAAAACTGCGATTGTAGAAAAAGAAAGCTTAGGAGGGGTTTGCCTTAATTGGGGTTGTATCCCTACGAAAGCGCTTCTAAAATCTGCTCAGGTTTTTGAATATTTAAAGCATGCCGAAGACTACGGTCTCACCGTAAAAGAAGCCACTCATGATTTTGACGCTGTGGTTAAACGAAGCCGAGGTGTTGCCGATGGTATGAGTAAAGGTGTTCAGTTTTTAATGAAAAAAAATAAGATTGATATCATTGAAGGTTTTGGTAAGTTAAAAACCGGCAAAAAAGTGGAAGTCGATGGTACAGATTATAGTGCCGATCATATTATTATCGCAACAGGTGCACGCTCAAGAGAATTACCGAGTTTGCCCCAAGACGGTAAGAAAGTGATTGGGTATAGAAAAGCGATGACCTTAGAAAAGCAACCAAAAAAGTTGATCGTCGTGGGTTCTGGTGCGATAGGCGTTGAGTTTGCCTATTTCTATAATTCTATGGGAACCGATGTCACGATTGTTGAGTATTTGCCAACCATCGTTCCTGTTGAAGATGAAGATGTTTCAAAACAATTAGAGCGCTCATTTAAAAAGAGCGGTATAAAAGTTATGACTTCTGCTGAAGTCATTAAAGTTGATACCTCTGGATCTGGCGTGAAAGCAACGGTTAAAACGAAAAAAGGTGAGGAAGTTTTAGAAGCTGACATTGTGCTGTCTGCTGTAGGAATTAAATCTAATATTGAAAATATTGGTCTAGAAGACGTTGGAATTGCAGTAGATCGGGACAAGATTCTTGTTAATGATTATTACCAAACCAATATTCCTGGCTATTACGCCATTGGAGATGTCACGCCCGGACAAGCCTTAGCGCACGTCGCTTCTGCGGAAGGTATTTTATGTGTTGAAAAAATTGCCGGCCATCATGTAGAGTCGCTTGACTACGGAAATGTGCCAGGTTGTACCTATTGTTCTCCTGAAATTGCCAGTGTTGGATTGACCGAAAAACAAGCTAAGGACAAAGGCATCGATATCAAGGTCGGAAAGTTCCCGTTTTCGGCATCTGGAAAAGCAAGTGCTTCTGGAGCGAAAGACGGATTTGTTAAAGTTATTTTTGATGCCAAATATGGCGAATGGCTGGGTTGCCACATGATTGGAGCAGGTGTTACCGATATGATTGCCGAAGCTGTACTTGGTCGTAAATTGGAAACCACAGGACATGAAGTCCTTAAAGCGATCCATCCTCATCCAACTATGAGTGAAGCTGTGATGGAGGCTGTTGCCGATGCTTATGATGAAGTGATACATCTTTAATATTAGGTATTAGGTATTAGGTAAAATAAAAATGCGATTTGGTTGATGACTGAATCGTATTTTTTTTTCTCTAGCTTCTATTGAAAGCGTATGCTAAAACCTATAGCCTGTACCAATAAACAATCCGTTTGGGGAAATCACTTGAAATCCTAGTGTAAATTTGACATGAACGTCTAAGGCTTTTGTAATATGGTACGCGGTACTTAAATCACCCCTTATTTTTAGGTTACGATTAAAGAAGTCGAAAAAATAATTAATACTCGGGCCTACCATGATATCAAAATTTTTGGCGACTGTGTACTTGCAGTAAATGGGTGCATTTATAAATTTGAAATCGCCAAGATTGATATAAAGCACTTCTGGCTGAAAGGAAAAATAATCATCGATATGAAAATCTACAAAAACACCGCCATAGTATCCAGTTTGGGTCATGGCATTTGGTCCGAAATTAGCTTGTTCTACGTTAAAAAAAGTTAGGTTGAAGCCACCTTTTATACCAAAGTCTTTTTGACGTTGCGCAAAGCTGTGCAAAGTCATCCAAAGTGTGCAAATGAGTATTAGATATGTTTTCATATGCTGTTATAGATGTACTACGGAAATAGGACAACTGGCTGTTAATCTTCAAAACTCTGAATGGCTAATGCATAGCTTTTGAGACCGAAACCCAAAATGACACCTTTTGCATGTCCTGAAATAAAAGATTGATGCCTGAAGGTTTCTCTTCCGAAGGTATTAGAAATATGAACCTCAATCACTGGTGTTTCAATAGCCTTTACGGCATCGCCAATGCCAACCGAGGTATGCGTGTAAGCGGCAGCATTGAGAATAATCCCATCATAGCTGTAGCCTACCTCTTGTATTTTATCAATAAGTTCACCTTCAATATTAGATTGATACTGCTCTAATACCAGCTGTGGAAATTGTTTCTCTAAGGTTTCAAAATAATCTGAAAAACTTATATTTCCGTAGATTGTAGGTTCTCGCTTGCCCAGTAAATTGATGTTTGGGCCATTGATAATGATGAGCTTCTTCATAGAAGTAAAGATATTAAAAATTGGGCATAAAAAAACCGAAGCTTTTGGGCTTCGGTTTTTAAACTTAGATTGCATATTATAGGAAAAAATAACCAACTGAAATTTGAATAACGTTGTTATTAATTTTGGGAGCATCGTCACCATCGTCAGCATCAGTTATGTCAGCTAAACCTAGATTATAACGTGCTGAAAAGAACAATCCGCTCTCTAATTTATAAGATGTTCCTACACCTAAACCAAAATCCAATCCTTTAAATAATTCGGTTGAGTCTTCGGTTTCAGATCCAGATTCGCCACCTCCTGAGAATGTTTCTTCAGATTCACCTCCAATCAAAAAGCCAACGTAAGGACCAGCCTCTAAACTAAATCCATCTGCCACGTAATACTTCGCCATAATAGGAAGGTTAAGATAACTTAAGTTAAAAGTTGTCTCTGAAGATATAGTTTCCCCAAAAAAAGTTTCAGAGAATTCAGCGCCTGCTCCTTGACCAGAAAATAATAATTCTGGTTGAACCGAGAATTTTTCTGAAATGGCAAATTCAGCAACAACTCCTAAATGAAAAGAAGTTCTACCATCTAAATCCTCAAGATCACCACCAAAAGAGGCGAAATTTACACCAGCTTTAGCTCCAAACGTGACGTCTTGTGCACCAACGTTTGAAAATCCAAATACTGCAAGTGCAGCACATAAAAATAATTTTTTCATAATAAAAGAGTTTTAAAATTGATTATTGAAATTTAATGCTTTTTTTCTACACCAAAAAAAAATACGCCAATGTTATTAACAATTTTATAAACAAAAAAAATAACTAACTGACCTAGGGGTTTTTAGAAATCAAGTTATTAACATTAAATTATTTGCCTTTTTGAAAAACACGAATCTTAGTCGATTGGTTTTTCTCTAAAATGGTCATAGCTTTAATTTGGTTAACGCCATCTTGCAGTTCTATTACCGTCGTATTTGTAGATATACTTCCAACACCATCGGCTATAATTTCAATGAGCGTCTCATTGGATGTTATGGGAACCTCAATTTCTTTAATGGTTTTGGTTATCTTAAATTGTCGAAGCAGCATATCTCCGTTAACTTTAATACTAATGATATCGCCATCTTCTTGCCCGCCATCATAAATAATCAAAGTGATTGACTTTGAAGTTGTTAATATAGTGGTGATTTGCGAAGATTTAAGAATATTCATATCAAGCTTTTGCATGAGCTTTAAATCATTTGCTTTTTGTTTTATGCTATCTGGTACGCGATTAGAGTTATTTATTTTTGCAGTCATTTTCTCTACACGTCGTTCTATATTTTCAGTAGCATTTAAAAATAGTTCTCCACTGATACATTCTTGACCATCTGAAAATAACCCTTTAAAATTTCCTTTAAAATATTTGGTTTTACCAGGTTTAAAAAAGGTAGGTTCAAAAAAAACGAAACAAAAATCGTTTTGAATCACGTCAGATTTAGTATAGATAATATCATATTCATTGAAAGATAATTCTCTTGTCAATGGATTGTATTCTCCTCTTAATTTAGATTTAGTTTCATGGTCACCACCAAAATCTGTTAAGGAATACCCCTCTACTTGATCATAGTTGATTTTTAATTTCACTTTATAGGTAATAAAATCTGAATCGTTCAATTTAATAGCCCCAATATATTCACCCAAATCTTGAGCACCTACTTGTAAACTGCATCCCAAAATAAAGAGTATACCAACAATTGATTTCATCCTTTTTTTTCTTATTATTGTTAAACAAACTTAATTCAATAATCTATGAAATTTAAAATTTTACTCTCGTTTTTATTATTGTTCGGCACAGTGTCCTTAAGTCATGCGTCGTTTCCTGTGAAAAGAGCTGCTACGGCAACGGTTTCAACAGCACAATTTGATGATGCTTCAGTTAGCGAGACCAGTTCAAGCGCGATGTATTCTCCTGCTGCTAATTCGGGCAATGACAAATGGGTTGGTGTCGCGTTGTGGTTTTTCTTAGGTGTTTTTGCAGCGCACCGCTGGTATTATAAGAAGCCGGTAGGATGGAACATATTATATATCGTGACTCTTGGTGGACTAGGTATTTGGGCTATAGTAGATTTGATCAATATGTTAACCGACAACTTTTAAAAAACCAATTCAATTTAAAAAAAACCATTCTATGCTTTAGAATGGTTTTTTTACTGTTATCCCCTATGAAATGGCAAAATGCACTCAACGATTTTAAATACTATCTCAAGATAGAGCGAGGACTTTCAGCCAATTCTATTGCCAATTACGAACTCGATGTAGAAAAATTAATGCATTATTTAGAGGTAAACGCAATAACAATATCTCCAATACAGATTGACTACGATCAAATCCAATCATTTATTTATCATGTTTCAAAAAGTGTAAACGCACGCTCGCAATCGCGTCTCATCTCTGGATTACGAAGTTTTTTTAGCTATTTGGTTTTTGAGGATTATCGCCAAACAAATCCTCTAGATCATATTGAGTCTCCAAAAATTGGCAGAAAACTGCCAGACACTTTAGCCATTGAAGAGATCGACGCTCTTATAAATGCGATAGATTTAAGCAAAGAGTTTAATGGTGTAAAAATCGGCGAACGCAATAAAACCATATTAGAAGTCTTATATAGTTGTGGTTTGCGTGTAAGCGAACTTATTAATTTGAAAATCTCTGATTTATTCTTTGACGAAGGTTTTATTAAGGTTACAGGTAAAGGTGACAAACAACGTTTTGTGCCCATTGAACAATATACCCAAAAGCACATTCATATATGGAAAGCGATTAGAGCACATATCGATGTTCATCCAGAACATAAGGATATTCTTTTTTTAAACAATCGCGGCAAACAATTGACCAGAGCGATGATCTTTACAATAATAAAGGATTTAGCAAAGGCGATTAATTTAAAAAAAACCATTTCTCCACATACATTTAGGCACTCATTTGCAACTCATCTTTTAGAAAATGGCGCCGATTTGAGAGCGATACAATTAATGTTAGGCCATGAAAGCATAACTACTACAGAAATCTATATGCATGTCGATCGTTCGCATTTAAAAGAAGTGATGAACACCTTTCATCCAAGGAAAAATTCATAGATCATTGATTATTTTCTTTGCGTTAATTTGCGATTAGCATCGAGCACTTCTAAAGATTGGAATAAAAAATAGCTTTCACTAAAGGTTAAAGACGACATTTCGGTCTCATTAAATCGTGTATCTCCCAAAAATCTGCAAGCATCAAATCGGGTGTTTTGGCTTACCGTACTAACAAACTGGAAATCCTGATTGAATATGGCATGACTAAAATCGGCTTTTTCTTTAAATTCGGCGTAATTAAAAAACGTTTTACCTCTACAATCGATGAGCGTAAAATCGGCATACTTAACGCACTTGATAGCACTGAATTGCAATTCGGAATTAAAAAGACTGCTTTGAAAACTTGTAATGCCGTAAAATTCTGCATTCATAAAATTAGCATTCTGGTTGAAATAAGCATTCTGAAACCGTGAAGTACCTTCAAATGTACACTGATTATAAAATGCATTCTCATGACAATTGAAATCTTCAAAGTTGGCATCACTATTAAACGTTGATCCTGTGAAATCAACTCTACCGTAAATACTACTTCCTCGAAAATTCACCTCTTCTTTAAAAATACAGTCTATAAATGAAACGTTACCAAGAAAGGCTGTAAGTATCATGTTCCCGTTTTCTAATTTTTTAAAAGCAAGAACCGATTTATTAAAAACACAATTTTTAAAGGTAATACCAGATTGTATTTTAATTTGAGATATGCCTTCGCTTATTGGATGAGCATTTGATATGGAGGTAAAATCAATGCCATCATCAATAGTTTGATTCTCCATATAAACCGACTGATTTCTTTTCATCAAATCATATATACTGCTATCGTCTTTTGATGGTGAATTTTGAGTCGCGCATGACAATTGAATTATGGCAAACACCATTGATATATAGATATACTTCATTTTTATAGTTTTAAAATAATGTATTGAGGTCAAGAAAGAAAGACCTCAATACATCATGAATTATTAGTCTTACTGACCGTAATATTGGTCTTTTGTTTTCTGAATATATCGGTCAATTTTAGTGTCAATATTACCATTCTTTGTTTCTTGTTTGATAAAATCTAAAATTTCCTTTTGAGTATAAGCATTTTTGAAGTTTTCATTCACGATCGTTTGGTATTTGTTATCCAGCAAAGTTTGCTCGTTTGGCTCCATGTCGTTCACAAAACTGAATGAGTTTTCATCATCAGTCGAATTTGAATCATTTTGTGCTAGCCTAGAACTATATCCAAAATCGAAATATTTGGGATTAATTGTCGTGTAATGCAGATTATTCATTTCATCTTGTTCGTCAAATTTATCTTCGGCATCAGCAATGAGAACCAAATAATAATATCCTGATAATTCAGGCATATAATATGTTCGTGTTTGACTTGGCAATCCCCAAGCCGTTTCCGTAAAACTCGAACCCGACGGAATAGACAAATTAAATACGCAGTTGTCTGCTGTAGGACAATTATAGGTATTAGCTTGGATTGATGTATTAAATTGATCGTAATACACTACGCCATAATCATTAGCATCATAAGCGTTAAAATAAATATAGTATATAGACCAATCATTATCTGGCGACGCGGCTTGATTTCCAATATTATAGATATTGAATTCAATTTGTCTTTCATTGGAGACACCACTATTTTGAAAGGTTGAATAATCTGCAAATACCCATGGCGCTAGGTCAACACCTGTTGTGTTTGGAGCGGTATCATCTGGCGGATTGTTATCACCACCTTCGTCTTGGTCTGAGGCAATAAAAAGAGGTTTACTTCCGTCTGGACTTACGCAAAATTCAGTCATCATATAATTATAATCAACCCAAACGTAACCAAAATCTCCCCAAGTTTCACCCCATGAATTAATGACCCTAAATGCGCCAGCAGCACCTTTATCATCATCATAACCTGCAATCACCATAGCATGATAAGCATGCTGTCCCACATTGGCATACGAGGTACTAGATGATAAAACGACATCGCTGTTCCAGCTCATAAAATTATCAGCTAGTTTCGCACCTAAAACGACGGGAATGTCATTGGCCAAGTTTTGTTTGATGCTTTGAATACTGCCTTCAATTTTTCTCCAATATTTTATTTTATTTTGATTTGCTTCGGAAGTCCAACTCGATTGAACGTTAGAATTAGAACAATCTCCCAATCCCGTGTAAGGCACAGTTTGTACAGTCGCCACTCCTCTATCTTGCAGAACGGTCAACGCTTCAGCAAAGCCAGTGCCGTTGCAGTCTCCTCCTTTCTTGTTATCTGGTATTGCCGTAAACAAATCCTTGGGGCTAAATTGATTCACCGTTGAGGCTAATTGAGAAGAAGAATACCCTTTACTCATTCCATTTAAAGCCGTTTTCAAGTTATACCCAACAGCCCATGATACACATGTCCCGTAAGGATTTTGATTTCCAATAGGTGGAAACTTCGGAACCAAATCTACAGAAGACGGTAAACTCGTATTTCCAAAGCTAAAATTAGTTGACGTAGGAATGGTACTTAAATCATCTTGCCCATTCCACCCTAAGGCGTTACCAAGTTGCTCCTGTTCCTCTTGTTCCTCCATGGGATCATTATCCTCGTCTTTTTCACAAGCAACAAAAAGACATAATTGTAGCGCTAGAATAGCATACAGAAAGACATTAATTTTTTTCATAATAATTTGATGTATTAGTTCATATTACTGTTACATCGCAAATGGATTCATATGTCATCAATAAAATTACAAATACAGCCTATATATGAAGTTGTAATAATCAAGAACAGCTCATCCATTTATTTAGAGCATATCAATTAAACCTTAATAAATAGAAACATAGGGCGTTATTTCTTTCTATATAATTAATCCTTTTAGAATAAAATTGGTCTCATTCAAAAAAAATTAACACAGAGTCTCCTTAGAAAACGATATTTTTGGAATGCTATTAATGTCGTTTCTAAGTCAATCGAGTCTTATCTCAAAAAGGGTATCAATGAAAATGCTGTGGAAAAAAATAAAAAACTACAAATCGATTAAAGGGAAATCACACTGGATCCACGAACCATTGGGAGGATTTAAAGTGGCAAATCGCATTAGAAAATTCTGAAATAGGTCTTTGGGATTACAATGTTATAACAGACACTGTTTTTTATTCTACGGAATCAAAACGCATGCTTGGTTATGCTAGTCATGAGTTGGGCAATACAGCAATTGAATGGAACCGAAGAGTTCACCCCGAAGATATTGACAATTATTTCAAAGACTTTAATGCGCATCTAAACGGTGATCTTGCGGTATATAGAAATGAACATCGCATTCAATGTAAAAATGGTTCTTACAAATGGATTTTGGATAAGGGGAAAGTTGTTGAGACAGATGCCAACGGAAAGCCTTCACGAATTATTGGCACACATACCGATATTACCTACCGTAAAAAGAAAACACAACAGTCAGAAGAACATCTTCAGCTAATTACAAGTCAAAATAAGAGACTCCATAATTTCACACATATCGTTTCCCATAATCTTAAAACGCACATTGGTAATTTTGAGAACCTATTAGAATTCTACGAAGATTCTAATTCCGAAGATGAAAAAACAGAACTCTTTGAACACTTAAAAACGATTTCGAAAGCATTGACGACAACGATCATTGACTTGGACGATATTATAAGTATAAAATCTAAATCGGAGTCCAATCAGCTCAATGAAAGCGTTAATCTTTTTAATTGTGCCGATAAGATCATAAAAAGTTTAGAGATTGATAGCGCATTGCATACGGTCTCTATTTATAATACCATCAAACAAGACGATGTTCTCATTGCGAATAGATCATATTTGGAAAGTATCCTGCATAATCTAATATCTAATGGCATCAAGTATAGAGCAAAAGAGCGTTCACCAAAAATCACCTTGCAATCGGTTAGTACTGATACTGATTTAAAACTGTTAATATCAGATAATGGTATCGGGATTGATACCGAGAAATATAAAAATCAACTCTTTGAGATGTACCAAACTTTTCATGGTACGAGACGAGAAGATTCTCGAGGTATAGGATTGTACATTACAAAAACTCAAATTGAAGCCTTAGGAGGCAGCATTCTGGTCGACAGCGTCCTCAATGAAGGTACAACCTTTACCCTAACCTTTCCAAAACAAAAAAACACTCTAATATAGAGTGCTTTTGTATTCATATTAAATTTTTAGATTCTACTTCGCGATATTCACAGCACGTGTTTCTCTTATCACTGTAACTTTCACTTGACCAGGATAGGTCATATCGGTTTGAATTTTTTGTGAAATCTCGAACGACAGGTTTGCTGCTTGTTCATCACTTACACGTTCACTTTCTACCATAACACGCAACTCTCGTCCGGCTTGAATGGCGTAAGCCTTATTCACACCACTAAAGCCAAATGCCACGTCTTCAAGATCTTTAAGTCTTTGAATGTAAGAATCCAATACTTGACGTCGTGCGCCTGGTCGCGCTCCAGATATCGCATCACAAACTTGAATGATTGGCGCTAATAATGTAGTCATTTCAATTTCATCGTGGTGAGCTCCAATAGCGTTGCATACCTCTGGCTTTTCACCATGTTTTTCTGCCCACTGCATTCCTAAGATGGCATGAGGCGTTTCCATATCGGCTTCTGAAGATGGTACTTTTCCTATATCGTGTAAGAGTCCAGCACGCTTGGCCAATTTAGGGTTTAATCCTAACTCTGCCGCCATGACACCGCATAATTTTGCTACTTCACGGGAGTGCTGCAGCAGATTTTGACCGTATGACGAGCGGTATTTCATACGTCCTACCAATCTAATCAATTCGGGATGTAGTCCATGAATTCCAAGATCGATAACGGTGCGTTTACCAACTTCTACAATCTCTTGCTCAATTTGTTTTTCGGTCTTTTTAACGATCTCTTCAATACGTGCAGGGTGAATACGTCCGTCAGTCACCAACTTATGTAGCGACAACCTAGCGATTTCGCGTCGCACCGAATCAAAACAGGATAAAATAATAGCCTCTGGCGTATCGTCAACAATAATTTCTACGCCAGTGGCTGCTTCAATCGCACGAATATTTCGACCTTCGCGACCAATGATCCTACCTTTAACATCATCACTTTCAATATTAAATACCGATACACAATTATCAACAGCCTCCTCAGTGCCGATACGCTGGATGGTATTGATAATGATTTTCTTGGCATCTTGTTGAGCAGTTAATTTTGCTTCTTCAAGTGTATTTTGAATATAACTCATCGCATCGGTCTTGGCTTCTCCTTTGAGTGATTCAACCAATTGAAATTTAGCGTCCTCGGCTGAAAGACCAGAAATGACCTCAAGTTGCTTGATTTGACTCTTATGTGCTTTTTCGACTTCTTCCTTTTTCTTTTCTAGAAACTCTAATCTAAAATCGTAATCCTTTACTTTATCTTCTAAAGATTGTGTTGTTTTCTTGTTTTTGGCCAATTCGCTTGACACTTGAGACTCTTTATCTTTGGTGCGCTTTTCAGCTTCGGCCATCTTTTTATCGCGTGACAAGATTACTTTCTCATGCTCAGATTTGAGCTCAATGAATTTTTCCTTAGCCTGAAGAATCTTATCTTTTTTAATAGATTCGCCTTCGCTCTTTGCTTGTTTTAAAATGGAGTTCGCTTCATTGTTAGCATCTTTTATCAATCTTGACGCGTTATTTTTCTCTAAAGTTTTTGCTATTATATAGCCCAGTACTATGCCCAGTACCACGCCTCCAACAATCATTAAAATTGTATCTGTATTCATGTTTAGTTAGTTTTAGTTAAAGGTAATTTCAATCTTTATTTAAGTCATACAACCCAAATATAATGGTATAAAAAAAGCCTACACTAGTTCTGGTTTTGTATAAACTCCTTAAAAACAAGTTTAGGGCTAACAAGCTGATCAAAAATCTGCCTGAGATACCAAAACGCGTTTGGCACTAGCAGCACGATTTTACAACTTAAACTCACCCTTTTTAAAGAATTGATCGTTGAGTTTATCAAAAAATATCACTAATGTAGGCAGTAACCTATGTCTATTTAAAAGAACGTTAAGCGCTTAAATGTTTTTGAAGCAATTGGTCTAAAGCATTTAGCTTTTCTTCAACTTCTTCGCTCACACTGGCTTTATCTATTGTTTTCTGCTCAACCTGAGATGCGAATTGCAATGCACACATGGCTAGAACATCTTGTTTATCACGTACAGAGTAATTTTGCTCAAACTGACCTATCATGGCCTCAATCTTCTTTGCCGCTTTACGTAAGCCCTCTTCTTGGCTCGGCGCAATGGTCAAAGGATATACTCGATTTGCTACGGAGAGCTTTATTTTAAGCTGTTCTGCCATTCAATGTCATCAACATTATTCAGATAATTGAGCAATACAATGATCAATATCTCTAATTAACGTATTTATTTTGAGTTTCGTTTCTCTGTTATTCTCGTCACTGCCCAGTAATGAATTTGCCATTTTAAGAGTTTCATATTTTTCAATCCAAGAACTAATGTCTTCTTGTTGTTGGATATTCTTCTGCTGTTGAATGGTCAATTCATTTGAGATCTTAGCATTTGTTTGCTTCAACACTTCTAGTTTATGCAAAACCTTACTAATTTTGTTCTCTAGCGAATCTACAACATCTTCAATTTTACTCATTTACAAAATTCAATACTGATGAAACAAAGTTAACATACTAACTCAAAAATAACAATAGTTTTCCCATTAATTTTCAAATCGATAATACCGCTAAGCCTACAAGAGGTTAAGCCAAAGAGGTTAGCTAATTTTCAGAATTAAATTTTATTACTTTTAGTTTGTTATTTTTACTTTTTTACTGAACTTCCAACGCCAATCTAAATCAATTAAAAGATAGATTATATTCTATATTAAATTAAAAATCAATAGTTTTACGTTGCACACTTTAACGTAATCCATCACCCTTATGAAACATCTTTTTATCCTACTTTTCACGTTTAATTTATGCTTTAGCCAATCGCCATACCCCCAAGATTATTTTAGAAGTCCGTTAGATGTTACTTTGGTGCTGTCAGGTTCCTTTGCCGAGCTGCGTTCCAATCATTTTCATTCTGGATTGGATATTAAAACCCAGCAGCGTACAGGTTTAGCTGTTTTTGCTGCTGCACAAGGGTATGTGAGTCGTATCAAGGTTTCTCATTATGGCTACGGAAAAGCCCTATACATCACTCATCCCAATGGTTATGTTACCGTTTATGCACATTTAGAAAAATTTTCACCGGCTATTCAGAAATATGTCAAAGATTGCCAATATCAAAAAGAGACCTATGAGATAGAACTGTTTCCTTCTCCAACTGAACTCCCCATCTCAACCAATGATCTCGTAGCCTATTCAGGAAATAGCGGCAGTTCTGGCGGTCCACATTTGCATTTCGAAATTAGAGATAATGAAGAGCGCCCCATCAATCCCATGCTGTTTGGATTGGATGTAGCAGATAACAAAAGTCCTGTCATTACAGACATTTACGCCTATCCAAAAAATAGAAATTCACATATCGAAGACAGCAAATCACGAAAGGAGCTGCGTCTAATCCCGCTTCAAAATGGCGATTATACCTCTGAACCTGTTGAAGCTTTCGGAGACATTGGATTTGGTATCGCTGGTTACGATCAGCAAGATCTTGCCAATAATAAAAATGGCATTAGTAACATTCAAGCCTTTTATAATGGCGCTAAGCGCTATGAGATGGACTTTAAGCGCTTTAGCTTTAGTGAAACGAGACATCTCAACCGCTTTATTGATTTTGAAATTTATAAAGATAAGCGCACTCGCGTTCAAAAACTGTTTGTGGAGACTGGCAATACGCTAAGCATGCTTAAAGATGTTGAAAATGACGGCTATATCACGGTTGAAGACAGTACAAACTCAGTATATAAGGTAAGATTACGTGATTATAAAGGTAATGAATCATGGCTCTCCATTCCTATTAAAGGTAGACCTTCAAAGGAAGTTCTAGAAGCTCCTGAAATAAAACCAAACACGTACATCCTAGCCAATCAATCCAACGAATTGGAGAAAGAAAATATTAAGGTCTACTTTCCGAAGCAAACATTTTACGATAATTTTCATATCGACTTTAATGTAAGAAATGATACGCTAAAATTGCATCGTGACATTATACCGCTAAACAAGACCTACACTATCACTTACGACATAGCAAACTATGCAAATGATGAAAAAGATAAATTATTTATTGCCAGTTTATACGGATATTACCAAAGACCGAGTTATATAAGCACAAAACGTATTGGAGATAAACTATCTGCGCGCACAAAATCATTGGGAACCTTTGCGCTAACGCGAGATTCAGTTAGTCCTACCATTAAACCTCTTAATTTTCAAGATGGCCAATGGTTAAGCAAGCTCAATGAGCTAAAAGTCAAAATTGACGATGATCTCTCTGGCATTAGCAACTACAGAGCGACCATTAACGGGAAATGGATTTTAATGGAATATGAGTATAAAAAGAACACCTTAACCTATGATTTTGAGGATGGCATCAGCAAGTCAACCGAAAATAATCTCAAACTAATTGTTACCGATAATGTGGGAAATAATACTACATTTGAAGCAACCTTTTATAGAAAATAAAAACACAAGCTTTTGAAGTTAAACATCAAACTACTCATTGCCTTATTGGGCTTTTCTTTCTTCGGAATATCACAAACGGCCACAATAAGAGGTATCATTTTAGACGATGCAAAAGCTCCCATTTACGGTGTCAATATTAGCGCTGGCGCATCTGGTACGACTACAAATATAAACGGTTTCTATATTTTAAAAATACCTTCAGATACTGATGTTACTATCGTGTTTTCTCATCTTGGTCATGAACGTGTTGAAGCGACGTTCAATTTAAAAAACGGACAAGACATCGAGTTCAATCCAGTTATGAGCATTGAGATCGAGCAAATTGCAGCGGTCATCATCAATGGTAATACTAGACAAAAAGTAGATGGCGTCGTGACCATAACGCCCGAGACCATTAGAACAATCAAAGGCGCACAACCTGGTGTTGAGAATATTTTAAAAACCCTTCCTGGCGTAAATATTTCGAACGAATTGAGTACACAATACTCTGTTCGTGGAGGAAATTTTGATGAAAATTTGGTTTACGTTAATGAAATTGAAGTGTACCGCCCGTTTTTGATTCGGTCTGGTCAACAAGAAGGTTTGAGTTTTGTCAATACCGATTTGGTACAAAATGTCGATTTCTCTGCTGGCGGATTTCAAGCTAAATATGGCGACAAATTATCATCTGTTTTAGATATTACGTATCGCAATCCGTCACAATTTGGAGTTCGTGCAGAGGCCAGTTTATTGGGCGCTAGTATTGCTGCGGAAGCTGTTAGTAAGGATTCAAAATTTTCGGGCATTGTGGGTTTACGCTACAGAGACAACAGCCTGCTATTAAATAGTTTAGAAACCGAAACCAACGTTAGACCTATTTTTGCAGATGCACAAACCTATTTGACCTATAAATTTAGCGATAAGTTTCATTTAAATTTCCTCGGAAACGTTTCCTTAAACCAATACACGTTTCAACCAACAAACCGCCAAACCAACTTTGGGACAATTGATGAGCCTGTTGCGCTTTTGGTGTTTTATGACGGACAAGAACAAGACCAATACCTCACAACCTTTGGCGCTTTTAAAGCGAATTACTTTGTTAATGATGACACAACACTCAAATTAATCGCCTCTGCTTACCACACTACGGAAGAGGAATATTTTGATATCTTGGCACAATACAGACTAGGAGAGGTCAATAGTAATATTGGTGATGAGAATTTGGGAGAGGTAGAATTTTCTGAAGGGATTGGCTCGCAGTTGTCTCACGCTCGAAATGATCTAGATGCGCTTATATTTAATATTGAACATAAAGGGGACTACAAAATTGACGATGAAAGCACTTTAGAGTGGTCGGCAAAATACACCCATGAAGATATTAGGGATCGCGTCATAGAATGGGAAGTCATTGATAGCGCAGGCTTTTCAGTAAGACCTCCAATTTTTAGTTTTCCAAACAATCAGCCTTATGAGCCTTTTGAAGGTCCGTTGGTAGCATTTCAAAATACCAGAGCCACCAATGCGGTGCAAATTGATAGATTTCAGGCATATGCCCAATGGAGTAAGCGCTCTATGCTGGGTGAAAATGAGGTGTTTTATAATGCTGGAGTAAGAGTTCATAATTGGACAGTCAACAGCGATGTGCCAAATCAAGACGGTGTCTCCTCCTCTACCCAGACGGTTTTTAGTCCGAGAGCACAATTCGCTATCAAGCCAAATTGGGAAAAGGATATGTTATTTAGAATCGCTGGTGGTGTGTATTACCAACCGCCTTTCTATCGTGAATTACGAGACTCTTCAGGCACGGTTCAGCCAGACGTAAAGGCTCAAAAATCCATTCATATCGTTTTGGGTAACGAATATAGCTTCAAATTGTGGGATCGTCCCTTCAAGCTTGTTTCCGAAGCCTATTATAAAAATTTAACCGACGTTAATCCATATACCTTGGAAAATGTGCGCATTCGTTATCGCGCCAAAAATAATGCAACCGCTTATGCTTACGGATTAGATCTACGCCTTAATGGTGAATTTGTACCTGGAACCGAAAGTTGGTTTAGTTTTGGGTACTTAAAAACCGAAGAAAATATTGATGATCGTGGTTTTATCTCGAGACCTACCGATCAGCGTTTAAAATTTGGGGTCTTGTTTCAAGATTATGTACCGAACATTCCCGATTTAAAAATGTATCTAAATTTAGTGTATAATACGGGTGTTCCTGGCGGATCTCCTAGTTATGCTGATCCGTATGATTTCCAATCGCGACTGCGTGACTATAGACGTGCCGATTTAGGAGTGTCTTATGTTTTGGTAGACCCCAATAAAACCTATACCTCGTCTTGGAAACAGAAATTTAAGGAGCTCTCTATAGGTGTAGAAATCTATAATATGTTTGATGGTCAAAACTCCATCACTAATACATGGGTTCGTGATGTATACTCAAAACGACAATTTGCTATCCCAAACTTTTTAACGCCTCGAGTTTTCAATGTGAGATTATCGACGAGATTTTAAATACACTGCATGGACTATAAAAGTTTAATGTTTATTCATTTATTCACTGTAGTTCCCGCTTTTGTTTTAGGTACTATTAGTTTACTTCTTAAAAAAGGTACTGCCTTTCACAAGCTTATCGGTAAAATTTACATGATCTTGATGCTATTTACAGCTATAGTGACCTTATTTATGTCTGCGGAAGTTGGCCCAACTCTCTTTAATCACTTTGGCTGGATTCATTTATTTAGTCTTTTAACAATCTATACAGTTCCAACGGCTTATGTAGCCATCAAAAAAGGCAATGTTAAAGTGCACAAGCGTAAAATAGTCTTACTTTATTTTGGCGCTATCATTATTGCAGGTAGCTTTACCTTTTTTCCTGGACGGTATTTGCACGGCGTGTTTTTTGGGTGATTTGGTAGATGACTATGGCTTTAGAATAAGTTCATCTTTTGTATCTCGTCTTATCTTAATTATTGACTCTTAGATTTAGGACTTTGTTTCTTAAAGCGCAGCGATCTTAAATCTTTCATTCCTCTCACATAAATCCCTTTAAAACTTCAATCAAATAATCCACCTCTTCCTTAGTATTATATTTGCTGAATGAAAAACGCACTGATGGTTTCTTCAAATGGTGGTCATCCAATATTGCCGACAGTACATGCGAACTTTGTGAGCTTCCGCTTTGGCAGGCACTACCTTTAGAACAAGCGATTCCCTTAAGGTCTAACTGAAATTGCAGTAACCCAGCTTGATCGCTAGCAATTGGCAAGCACACATTCACTAAGGTATAGGTACTTTTTTCAGGATCTTCACATTGTCCGTTAAAAACTGCACTTGGACAGGCAGTTTTGAGTTGCTCAATGAAATAAGATTTCAGGCTTTGAATATAAGGTTTTTCGGTGTCGAGATTCTCGTATGAGATGTGTAGAGCCTCGTCCATCCCAACGATATTGTGAATGGATTCTGTTCCTGCACGAAGTCCGCGTTCTTGTTCTCCTCCAAAGATCGATGCTCTGAGTCCGCTATTTTTCCGAAGAAAAACAAATCCAACGCCTTTTGGCCCATGAAACTTATGCGCACTTGCCGCCAAATAATCCAATGGGATCTCCTGTAAATCTAGTTGATAATGTCCCACAGATTGTACGGTATCACTATGAAATAATGCATCGTGGGCTTTACATAAGTTTGCGACAGCCTTAAGCTCTAATTTATTACCTATTTCATTATTGATGTGCATTAAGGTGACTAATTTCTTCGTATCAGATTTTAAAAGCATCTCCAAATGATCAAGATCAACATCCCCTTTGGCATTAAGGTTGACGTAACTCACCTTAATTTTATAATCTTTTTCCAGCTGATCGATGGTATGTAGAATAGCATGGTGCTCGATTTTAGTTGAAATTATTTCGGTAACGCCCAAATCTTTTACAGCACTTCTAAGCACCAGATTATCGGCTTCGGTACCTCCAGATGTGAATACAATTTCGGCAGCAGACACATTAAAATGGGCTGCAATTCGCTTTCTAGATGTTTCGATTAAGGATTTAGACTGCCTTCCTATGGCGTGTGTCGAAGACGCGTTTCCGTAATTGGATTTCATAACGTCACTCATGCGATCAATTACCATTTCACGAATTTGTGTGGTTGCCGCATTATCAAAATAAACCGTTTTCATCGTTTTAGAGATTATTTTACAAAGATGCAACATTAAAACTGCTTTTAAAACTGAAACTCTAACCGTGCAAAATAATTTGTTAAAGCAAGACGTTAGATAAGCAAATCTTTTATTTTTGCTTCAAAATTAATGGTTATGCGTTCTATTCTTTTTATCTGTTTTGTGGGGTTGATGGTTTTATCATGTGATGATGGCGATATTTTTGAGGTGGATTTAGATTTTGACGAAGACACTTTTGAATTTTGTGGTGATTTAGTACTTTATAAAATTAAGGATACGCCACCCGAAACGCTGTCAATTAAATTATCTGGAACTGAATTAGATGATTTTTTAGAAGTCGATGAAGAAAACATGTATCAAGAAGAATTTTTGTTCAGTTCTAGCAATAACTCATTTAATTATAGAACGTATTCAGACATTCCCGTAGTGCTCGTAGATTTTTGCAATGATGTTCCTTCTTCATCAAATGAAATTCTTACTGATGCAGAAGACAATTCTGGGACGGTCACCATAACAACAATTTTAGTTGAAGACGATGGAGATGGCATTCCTGCGGCAGATGAAGATATCAATGGTGATGGTGATTTAGAAAATGATGATACCGATATGGATGGTATTCCTAATTATTTAGATCCTGATGACGATGGTGATAATGTTTTGACCATAAATGAAATAGATGATGATAACCTTGATGGTGATAATGATCCACTTACAAATCCATTAAATTCTGATGCTAACAGTACGATGAATCCAGACAATATACCAGACTATTTAGATATTGATGATGATGGTGATGGCGTTAACACGAGAGATGAAGAAAATATAACTGCTGATCAAAATCCTCAAAATGATGTTTCTCAATCTAATGGTGGTCCTGACTATTTAAATCCTGCAGTTGCTACAACAGTCGTTGCAACGGCATTTAGAATTCATAATATCCAACAAAGCTTTACCATTTCGGCTTTTATCGAAAATCTAAGTCTTTCAAATCTAGTTCAGCAGGATTTAAATTTTGGAACATTAATTTTAGAGGATATTAGAGAGGTAACTCCTGAATTCAATTAAGACTTCACATTCTGATAAATATAAACCTCGGTTGCTCCTAGTCCGTATTTTTGATAATCGGCAGGATAAAACTTAACATTATCATAGCGTCCAAATAACGATTCTAATTCTGCTTTTAAAACGCCCTCTCCGACACCATGAATAAATACCAATTTTTGAATGCGTTTGTTTATGGCAAACTCTAATTTATGCCTAGCAGTATCCATTTGTAAATTGAGCATATCAAAATTACTCATATGGCGATTGGACGTTGTAATTTGATGAATATGCAAATCGACTTCCATAGCCGGCAAACTACGTTCTTTAGGTTTGACCTTAACAGAATTACGTTTTTGAGGTCGCTCTTTTTCATGTATTACAGCATCAACATTTGTATTATCAAACAGACCCGATTGTAATGATTTTTCTTTTATAATTTCAGAAATGGTAAACTCCATTGGAAAGCCGTCATTAGTTTCAATCGTAATTTTTTCTTCGGAAACTTGAGTAATCACACCTGTTATATCTTCGTCTAATACTGATACTGTATCGCCAACTTTAAAACTCATTCTCTATTATTTTCTCGTTCATCTCTTTCATTTTTACTCGGGATATTTCGGGAAATCGTATAAACGCCAACCATTAAAACGACAATACCAGAAATTAAAATATACTGATTTTGATCTTCATAAGCTTGGGCATAAATTGCGATCGCTCCACCAATTAAGATTAATAAATAACTTACAATTTTGGGCATATTTTTGTTGATTAACGCTATTTTGTTGTTTATAATCGAAAATACAATTTTAATAGACTAAAAAAACAATACCAAGCATTTTTTATCTATATTTGAAATACCCTCATAATTTACACTTTACAACGGCCTAATTAAAACGTATTTAGATGTTTAATCGTTGTTTTACAATACTCGCATTTTTTTGTTTTTATATAAGTTTCGCTCAGCTAACCGTAGTTGGCGATAATTACATATTCGTTGACGGAGATGGCTTTACTGATAGTGCCGATGTCTCGCCATTATATGTAACCAATGAGGTCAATCTCTTGGGAGCAGATAGCAAAATCTACCTTCGCAATGAAGCGCAATTGGTACAAGGAAGCGGTTCTACTGGAAACTCAGGCGTGGGCGAACTGAGCGTGCAACAAAAAGGCAATGCCAATGAACTTACATACAACTATTGGTGTTCTCCGGTTGGTTTAGGAACGGCCACCTCAGGTAATGATGCCGCTCGAGTGGACTTGATTGATAAATCTACAGGACTAATCTCAAGCGTTAATGCTACATTTACTACTGCTTATGACGGCGCAGACTCTCCTACATCTTTGACAATATCAAATAGATGGCTATATACGTTCGAAACCTCCGACGAGTATTCAGAATGGAATGCTCTTAATGAAGATACAGATATAGCACCCGGATTAGGTTTTACGATGAAAGGAACCGATGCCATTGGCGGACAACTCTATGAATTTAGAGGTAAACCAAATAACGGTACCATAGAAACCAATATTGCAGCGAACCAATTTACGCTCATTGGGAACCCTTATCCATCTGCAATAGATGCGCTATTATTGATTCATGATCCACAAAATGCCAATATAAATTCGGCTCCATTTCCATATACGGCTTCAACAACAGGTGTACTTTACTATTGGGATCAAACTCCTACCTCTCATTTTACAAGTGAATATGTTGGCGGTTATGGCGCATATACGATATCATCTGGAGGGACGGAATCCTTCTCATTTCCTACTTTCTATGCTTATGATTCAGCAGGTAATCCGCAACCAGCGCCACCAGGCCCAGGACCTAATACACTTAACGGACCAAAAAGATACATACCAATAGGTCAAGGTTTTATGGTTGAAGGCGCAACGGGCACGCCCATAAATTCTAAGGTTTTTGTAAAAAATGAGCATCGTGTATTTCAAAAAGTGTCTAGCGGAAATAGTACATTCTATAGAACTGATGGCAGTACAGATGTTTCCTCAGAAAACGAGGTAGCATACAATGAATACGGATTGAATATTGTCCCAGAAGATTATAAGCGCTTTAGATTAAACATTATTTTTAATCAAGACTTTACAAGACAACTCCTGCAAAACTTTCACGACACAGCAACCGATGGATTTGATTACGGCTTAGAAGCACCTTCTTCCGACAACGCAACAACCGATGCCTCTTGGATTCAAGATGAGCACGCTTATGTGATTCAAGCGCATAGTTTTGATCTTGAAAGAGTCATACCTGTGGTGGTGAAAGTTGAAGATCAGCAACCTGTTGATTTTAGCATTTTCGATGTCCAAAACTTTGACGCCTCCCAGGCTATCTATCTGCATGATATCGACAATGGTATTTACGTCGATTTAACACAACAAGATTATAGTATCAATTTACCATCTGGTATTTATGATGATCGTTTTGAGATCACCTTCCAAAGTGAAACCTTGAGTACTGACATTGCTAAAGTTACGGATTTTGACGTGTATCAAAACATCAAAAATGCCGAGCTAACGGTTTTGAACCCGAACGGTTTGACTATAAACACAGTAAATCTTGTAGATACTGCGGGTAGAAATGTGATACAATTTTCAAAGCTGGGTAGCCAAAATGAGTATCGCTTCTCTACTAAATCTTTAAGTGATGGTGTTTATGTTGCAACGATTACCACAAACACAAACCAGACCGTTTCTAAAAAGGTTATTATCAAAAACTAATAAACTGCTGGTATAATGTTTTACATTTGATGAGAATTAAGATTTATGATGTCTCCAGAAGATTACATGCTTCATTGTCTAAATAAAAAGCTTTTTGGTTTGGACTGTATGGGTTGCGGTATGCAACGTTCTATCGCCTTTATCTTGAATGGTGATCTTCTTTCTGCTTTTTATATGTTTCCTGCTATTTATAGCCTCATGGCTTTGGTCATCGTTATTTTTATAAATTACTTCGTGAATTTTAAACACGCCTTTAAAATAATTGTTATTTTGGCAATTATGAATGCCATGTTAATCCTTGGCAATTTTATTTTTAAAACCTTTTTCAACTTCAACTAAAATCAATCGAATGAATCAAATGAATCAAACTCAAGAACCGTTACAAAATTCAACCCTAATACTGGTATTAGGTATTTTATCAATCTTAACCTGTTGCTGCTATGGCGTCATTGGTATCATCCTTGGTATCGTGACCATCGTGCTTGCTCAAAAAGCAACTGCAATCTATGCTGAAAACCCTGAAATATACACGGGTTTTCAAAACGTGAAAATTGGTAAAATTCTCGCTATCATTGGATTAATACTAAGTGTTCTATATCTCTTAGCAACTGTTTGGGCTATCATGACCTTTGGATGGGAAACTATTCAAGATCAAGAAGCTATGCAAGAGAAAATACAAGAAATGATGAATCAATAGTCATCATTTCAGTTTAATAAAAAAACCTCAATCATAATGATTGAGGTTTTTTTTATATCAAATTTCCGAAGAAATACTATTTTTCAAATTGTTTGAGAGTTTTGATAATAATTGTAACACAATCTAAAAGCTGCTCCTTGGTCATGACCAGTGGTGGCGCAAACCTAATGATATTGCCATGAGTTGGTTTTGCCAATAAGCCGTTGTCGCGAAGTGCCAAACAAATATTCCATGCTGTGTCGCTATCTTCGTCATCATTGATTACGATCGCGTTTAATAAACCCTTCCCTCTTACCAAATTCACGATAGAACTTGATGCAATATATTTGTTGATTTCACTTCGGAATAATTCTCCCAACTGAAATGCGTTTTCTGCTAAATCTTCATCACGAACCACTTCTAGTGCGGCAATAGCGACCGCAGCGGCAATAGGATTTCCTCCAAAAGTACTGCCGTGATTACCAGGTCTAATGACATTCATTATTGGATCATTTGCCAAAACAGCACTAACTGGATAGGCTCCTCCAGACAAGGCTTTGCCTAAAATCAAAATATCTGCTTTTACATTTGGTGTTCCAGAGCAGTTTTTGTCTGCACAACTGCAGTTTCCGCAGGTCGCCAATAAACGACCAGTTCTAGCGATCCCTGTTTGAACCTCATCTGCTATAAACAGCACATTATGTTGTTCACAGAGTGCTTTTGCTTGCGCAAGGTAATTATCACTGGGTACATAAACCCCAGCTTCACCTTGAATAGGCTCCACCAAAAAACCAGCGACATTTTTATTTTGTTCTAAAGCCTCCTTTAAAGCTTTAATGTTATCGTATTCAATTTTAATGAAACCATCTGTATATGGGCCAAAGTTCTTTCTAGCGACTGGATCGTTACTAAATGAAATAATGGTGGTTGTTCTGCCATGGAAATTGTTTTCACAAACGATAATTTCGGCTTCGTTTTCGACAATTCCTTTGACCTCATAGGCCCACTTTCTACAAATTTTTAACGCTGTTTCAACCGCTTCGGCACCCGTATTCATAGGTAAAAGCTTATCATAGTTGAAATACTCTGAAGCATATTTTTCATACCTCCCTAGAATATCATTGTAAAACGCCCTTGATGTCAAGCTCAACGTCTGGGCTTGATTGGTCATGGCATTAACTATTTTTGGATGACAATGTCCTTGGTTTACTGCCGAATACGCCGACAGAAAATCATAATATTTCTTTCCTTCTACATCCCAAACATACACGCCTTCTCCTCTACTCAATACTACGGGTAAAGGATGGTAATTGTGTGCACCATACTTGTTTTCTAAATCGATCGCTTGTTGCGACGTGAGTTGTTCTAAAACAGCCATTTTAAATTTTTATTAAATGAATCTTACATCCATTCCTTATCTACCTTTATTCTTTCAGGGAGACTGAAAAAGCAGCGTGGGAAAGAAATCATCCCTGGGAGTCGCAAATTAATCAATTAAAACTATGATTTAAAATCTTAATCTGACTTATTCTGAAATTTTAGCCGATAAAGAAGAGACTTGCAATTCTAAACGCTTCATTTCTCTTAAAATGGTGTTCTTATCCATAGCCATCCACGAATATAATTTTAACATGCTCATTGTAATGAAGCAAAAGAAAAATCCAGAAACCCACAGCAAAAGATCATTGGTCTCTTCAACATCGAAGGTTTGAATCAAACAGTAAATCATGAGTCCAAATACGATGATATTCATGACGTGCATCACAACGGTTAGCCAAGCATTTTTTCCTTTATAAAGACTTTTAACCTTACCAAAAAGGTGTTGTTCCTCTAAATCGTTGTAAAATTTCGCTTCTTCTTCTGTGAGTGTTTCTCGAATTAATTTATCTATATCTTTCATAATTTTGGTTTTTTGGTTGCTACGGAAATAGAATCCTTTACTTAAATTTTAGTGTTTTTTTTAATGTTTCTCTTGCGTGAAATAATCTTGATTTTGCCGTACCTACGGAAATATCAAGGATTGAACTGATCTCTTTGAGTGCATAACCTTGTGTATAGAACAGATCTAATACGATTTGTTGTTTTTGTGGCAACGTTTTAATTGCCTTTAATAATCGTAGTTTTATGTTTTGTTTGTCATTGTCGGCATCATCTAAGTGGTTAACCGCTGTGTCTTCGTAATAAAGAGTTTGCAGATCCTTACGCCGTTTATTTTGTTGTCTAAAGGCATCAATGGATTTGGTATACACAATTCGTAAGGCCCAACTTTTAAAGCTTGACGGGTTTTTGAGCGTGTGTAATTGATCAATAATTGTTCTCCAACTATCTTGGGCGATATCTTTGGACACATCGGCATCCTTAACAACCCAAAAGGCTTTCTCACAAAATACTTTGTGCCATCGCTTCACTAAGATCGCTAACGCAGCCGTGTTTCCTGACTGAAACTCTAAAACTAAAGACGCATCGCTCTTTTTCATGGCTTAACATGGGTTGACATACTTAAGACGCGCATATTATAAATAAGTTCATTTTATTTTTGATAAAGTGGATATCTCATCTTATGATGATTGGAAATCGTTTTAACAAAAATGATATCCCCATTTTTATTATAAACCAAAATCTCAACTTCAAATGTGTAAAACTGACATTCACCTATTAGTTAAAACCGAAATCTTTTAAAGATAATTCTATTTCCCTATCGTTTATCTTTGACGATTATTATTTTTGCAGCATGGCAAGACGAAAGACAAAAAGACAGATTTTTGAAAACATCGAAGTGATCGATGCTGGTGCAAAAGGCAAAACGATTGCTAAAGCGCCTGATGGTCGCGTCATATTTTTACCTAATGCCGTTCCTGGCGACGTCGTCGATGTACAAACCTTTAAAAAGCGCAAAGCTTATTTTGAAGGAAAAGCCATTAAATTCCATACGCTTTCCGATAAACGTACCACGCCCAAATGCCAACATTTTGGCGTTTGCGGTGGCTGTAAATGGCAGGACATGGCCTATGAGTTTCAGTTGGAATACAAACAAAAAGAAGTGACCAATAATTTAGTACGTATTGGCCATTTAGAATTACCCGAAGTTACGCCAATCCTTGGTGCTGCAGAACAGTATTTCTATCGCAATAAAATGGAATTTTCGTTTAGCGATAGCCGTTGGCTGACCATGGAGGAAGTACAATCTGATGAAGATTTAGGCGACCGGAATGCTTTAGGATTTCATATTCCCGGTATGTGGGATAAAATTTTGGACATCGATAAATGCTGGCTACAAGAAGATCCTTCAAATGCTATTAGAAATGCAGTTAAAACCTTTGCCGTGGCCAACGACTTAGAATTTTTTAATACACGTAATCAAACCGGATTACTAAGAACAATGATGATAAGAACATCATCAACAGGAGATTTGATGGTCATGATTCAATTTTTTAAGGAAGACAGAGAGAAACGTGAACTGCTGCTGGATTATATCGCAAGCACATTTCCGCAGATCACCTCATTACAGTACGTTGTCAATGAAAAGGCCAATGACACTATTTACGATCAAAACGTAATTTGCTACAAAGGAAACGATCATATTTTTGAAGAAATGGAAGGCTTACGCTTTAAAATAAATGCAAAGTCATTTTACCAGACGAATTCTTCACAAGCTTATGAATTATATAAAATCACACGAGATTTCGCCGATTTAAAAGGCGATGAACTCGTTTACGACCTGTATACGGGCACTGGAACCATTGCCCAATTTATCGCAAAACAAGCAAAACATGTCATTGGTGTTGAAGCTGTACCAGATGCGATAATAGCTGCCAAAGAAAATGCACAATTAAATGGGATTGATAACGTTAATTTCTTTGTTGGCGATATGAAAACTGTTTTTAATGCCGAATTTATTTCAACACATGGCCAACCCGATGTGATCATTACAGATCCGCCTAGAGACGGCATGCATAAAGACGTTGTTAACCAAATATTAAATATTGCTCCACAAAAAATTGTTTATGTAAGTTGCAACAGCGCCACGCAAGCAAGAGATTTAGCCCTGCTGAAAGACATTTATAGTATTACAAAAACCCAAGCAGTTGATATGTTTCCGCAGACGCATCACGTAGAGAATGTCGTGTTGTTAGAGAAACGATCACTGATTTAAAAAAACACTATTGAAACGAATACTTATTTTTATTAGTATTGTGATCATTACAACTCTTGTCGCATTGAGCTGTGAACGAGATGATATTTGTGCCGAAACTACAGCAACGACGCCTCGTTTAATCATCACATTTTTTGATATCAACGATCGGGATGAGCCAAAAAACGTGCGTCAACTTGAAATTAAAGGGATTGGTGATGACGGTGTTCCTATAGAAGATAATATTATCTTAGCAAGGACAAATACCGATTCTATTGCCCTACCGCTTCGGTTTCAAGCGGAAGGCGAAATAACAACGTCTCGCTTTGAATTGGTTAGAAGTGCTGATTACATTGGCAATGACAATGAGAGTCTCAATGAGAACAGAGATGTCATAGAAATCACTTACACGCCCGAGTTTATCTATGTCTCCCGAGCTTGCGGATATAAAAGTATTTTTGATTTAGGGACTACAGGAGGAATTACCAGAGAGGCCGACGACGATAATTGGATCATAGACTTCGATATTTTAAATGAAACCATAGACAATGAAAGCGCAGCACACATTAGTATTTATCATTAATTTGATACTAGTGATGTTGTTGTCATCAACATCGCAAGCACAAGAAGAAATAGAGGCTGAAAAAGCTTCAGATACAGCTATCTATAAACAAAAGTACGGCCTTAGACTTGGTGGTGATGTTGGTAAATTGTTACGTACGGCCTTAGATGACGATTATACAGGTTTTGAAATTAATGGCGATTATCGATTGTCTAAAAATTTATACCTTGCTGGTGAATTAGGTACAGAAGAACGTAGAATTGCGACCGATTTTCTAGACGTTACGGCAAACGGCAGTTACTTTAAGGCAGGCATTGACTACAACACCTATACCAATTGGCTGGATATGCAAAATATGGTTTTTACTGGTTTTAGAGTTGGCGCGAGCACTTTTAGCCAAACCCTAAATAGCTTAACCGTTTATAATCCAGATCAATATTGGCAAGAGCCTTTTACTTTAGATCCTAATGAAGAATTTAACGGACTTTCTGCCATTTGGATAGAACTTATAATAGGGCTTAAAGCAGAGCTGCTGCCAAACCTGTATGCAGGGCTAAATGTACAAATCAAATCTTTGATCAGTCAAGATGAACCTGTAGGTTTTGAAAATCTATATGTTCCAGGTTTTAACAGAACCTTTGATAGCGGACGCTTTGGTATTGGTTTTGGCTACACGGTATCTTACTTGATCCCGATTTATAAAAAAGATAAAAAGGTAGTCATTGAGAAAGAAAATAATTAATCCTGATCCATATACTTCCCTTTTTTACTGCCTTCATACATTACATATTTGACCAAACGCGCTTCTAATTTGGCATTAACGAGATGAATTTTTCTAGAGGGACGTAAGCCCACATGCTTAAGCGCATCCAGATTTGAGGTGATAAACCAAGCATCTGTACCTGGGTAGCCTTGTTTGAGGGTGTCTCCAATTTCCTTATAAAACGTCTCCATGTCAATGTCTAGACGCTCTCCATACGGCGGATTGAAAACCATATGCAATTTAGATTCGCCATGTTTTTCGGTCTTGAAAAAATCTTCATGCTTAATCGTGATAAAATCTTCCAAATGCGCATTTTTAATATTGTCCTTCGCTTTTGACACCGCACTTGGTGCTTTATCGTATCCTGTAATGGTATGGTGGAAATCTCTAGTTTTCTTCAGAAGAGATTCTTCAATTTTTTCAAACAATTCAACATCCCAATCTTGCCAGCGCTCAAAGGCAAATTCCTTGCGCATTAAATTTGGTGGAATGTTACAGGCAATCATGGCAGCTTCGGCCAAAATCGTACCACTACCGCACATGGGATCCATAAAGTCTGATTGACCATCCCAACCCGATAAAATAATTAACCCAGCAGCTAGAACTTCGTTAATTGGTGCAATATTCGTAGCAGTTTTGTACCCTCGCTTATGTAATGACTCTCCTGACGAATCCAGAGAAATAGTGCAAACTTGGCGGTCAATATGGACATTGATTTTTAAATCTGGAAAACGCAGGTCAATATTTGGACGTTGCCCATCAATATCCCTAAATTTATCTACAATGGCATCTTTAGTTTTTAGTGCCACATATTTTGAATGTGTAAAAACCTTTGAATGCACAGTGGCATCTACAGCTAGCGTCCCAGAGGATTTAAGATAATTACTCCACGACATCTTATAAACTTGGTCGTACAGATCCTGTTCATTAGTAACACGAAAAGTCTTTATAGGTTTTAAAATCTTTATAGCCGTTCTCAAAGCCAAATTTGCCTTGTACATAAAGCCAATATCGCCCTCAAAGCTCACATTTCGCACCCCTTTTTTGACATGCATGCCGCCCAATTGTATCAATTCGCGCTCTAATATCTCTTCAAAACCGAATAGGGTTTTGGCTACCATTTTATAATTATTCTCCATGCTGTACGACTAATAGGTTACAAAAATAAAGTATTTTTGTCGCAAGCTAAGACTATTTAAAACGAGATTCCCAATTTCATGGGAAATGGATATGACAGAAGACACGCAACATTGGTATGCCTCATGGTTTGATAGCCCATTTTACCATATTTTATATAAGGATAGAGATCATGAAGAAGCACAACAATTCATGGATAATCTTACCGAGTATTTGAACATTCCCGAAGGTGGAGATATTCTCGATTTAGCCTGCGGAAAAGGAAGACATTCCATATATCTAAACAGTTTAGGCTACAACGTGACTGGCGTAGATCTTTCTGAAAACAGCATCGATTTCGCAAAACAGTTTGAAAATGACAGTCTGCACTTTGAGGTGCACGATATGTGCCAGCCTTACAAAAAGCAGTTTGACGCCGTGTTCAATTTATTTACCAGTTTTGGTTATTTTGATAATGAAGACGATAATCTTAAGACCATTGAAGCGATAAAAGCAAATTTAAATCCCTATGGCTTTGGAGTCATTGACTTTATGAACAGCGCATTTGTGATGGACCATCTTGTTTCCGAAGATATCAAAACCGTTGAAGGCATCGACTTTAAACAAACACGCTCATTAAAGGATGGTTATATCACAAAGGATATTTCGTTTTCCCACGAAGGCGAACATTTCACCTTTCAAGAACGTGTGAAAGCCTTTTCACTGGCAGATTTTGAGCTGCTATTTGAAAAAGCTGGCGTGTATTTGTTGGATGTGTTTGGAGATTACAAACTTAGACCTTATGATGCCAAAACTTCCGAACGTTTAGTAATGATCTTTAAATAATGCAGTCGTATTTACTTCCCATATTAGCTGTTGGTATTGGTATTGGACTCGCATTTTTGACGAAATATAAAAAGTCGTCCTACACTAAGCTCCTACTCTCTTTTAGTGGTGCCTTTTTATTGGCGCTCACCCTTTTCGATTTACTGCCAGAGGTCTATGACCATCTAGAGGCGAAAACCACAGGACTATTTATTATGTCTGGTATTTTATTGCAGATCATCTTAGAGTTTTTCTCCAAAGGTGCCGAGCATGGGCATATCCATATTCAAAAAACAGATTCTGCGTTTCCTTGGATGCTTTTCATAAGTTTATGTTTACACAGTTTCTTAGAGGGCTTTCCCATTCATGATCATAATGATATGGTGTATGGCGTATTGATTCATAAAATTCCTATTGCTACATTGATTTCAGCATTTTTAATTCAATCCAATTTTACGCGAACTCAAATTGCCAGTTTTTTATTGGTATTTACAATTATGACGCCATTAGGAACCTTTATTTCTAATGCTTCGGAAATATCAACAGACTACATCATTAGAATCAATGCAATTGTGATTGGTATATTTTTTCATATTTCTACCACCATTTTATTTGAAAGTAGTGAAGGTCATAAATTCAACTTGTCTAAACTGATAGCGATTATTTTAGGTGTCGGCATTGCGTTTATAATTTAATATGTTTTCAAAGGAAGAACGTAAAAGACTTCGACAAGACTTTTGGATTAGTTTTGGGAAATCCTTTCCGAAGAAATGGATCTTATACAATACTAAAATTAAAGGTTTGGTGTTCAAGTTTCATTTTGATACAAAAAGTGCCTTGGTCGCTTTAGATCTTGAAGGCGACCTAGAAAAGCGCATTGATCATTGGGAAACTCTGTTGACACTAAAATCGATACTCCAAGAGAATTATCTACCCAATGTTATATTTGAAGAAATCTATCATCTTGAAGATGGCAAAGAAATCTCTAGAATTTATTTACCGCTAAAGCAAAAGGTTTCGATTCATAACAAGAATACATGGCAAGACGTAATGGTGTTTTTCTATGAAACGATGATTAAATTTGAAGTGTTTTTTGAAGACTATCGTGATATTATAACCGATTAATTAGTTAACTTTAGCTTATCTAAATATCTACAATTTAGAAATCTATGTTAACTACGGAAGCGCTCACTATGAAAAACACGCTCATTATTATCGTACTCTCTCTTTTTATAATCAACTGTGATTCTAAGCAGGATTACGATGTTATCCATTCTGAAAATTGGAACAAACGCCAAATCAATTTGAACGCTAAAGATTCATTAGCCTACGGAAAATCGTATCTATCGATCTACTCCCAAATTTACAGTTTGTATCAGCATAAAACTCATAACTTAACGGCTATGGCAAGCTTAAGAAACGTGAGCGATCAAGATAGCGTCTATATTTTAAGTGCCAAGTATTATGACACTCACGGTACGTTATTAAGGACTTATTTTGACAAACCAATTTATCTGGCTCCTTTAGAGACTACAGAAATTATCATTGAGGAATTAGATGTTGAAGGCGGCACAGGCTCTAACTTTATCTTCGAATGGAAAATCCCTAAAAACGCACCTGCTCCGCTTTTTGAGGGCATCATGAACTCTACGGTTGGTCAACAAGGGTTATCATTCACGACGCAAGCTGTTAGGGTTGATCAATAGGAACGGTTCAGGGATTGAAAGAATAATAAATTCATAACAATTAACAAATGCAAAAATTACAAACGAATTGAAAAAACGATTTTTACTTCTATTTGTAGTTCTAGCTCTATTCGTTATTGGATTTTTTATGTCAAAGAAAATCAATGTAAATCCGAATTATGAAGTCGGACAAAAAGTTGACAGTCTAAATGGAATATTTATTTATTATAATGGAGGCGTTGACAATGTTGTAGGACGAGAATTAACGGAAGATGGTTATAATCTTGGACTAAAATATCAATGCGTAGAATTCGTAAAACGGTATTATTACGAAGCATTAAACCATAAAATGCCCGACAGCTATGGACACGCGAGAGACTTTTTTAATGCACAGGTTAAAGACGGAAAAATAAACAAACAGCGAAATTTAAGGCAGTTCAAAAACCCGAGTACATTCAAACCAAAACCAAACGATTTAGTTATATATTCTGGAACTGCTATAAACAAATATGGACACGTTTCTATTATTTCCAATGTAAAAGAAGGCGAAATTGAAATTATTCAGCAGAACCCTGGACCTTATGGGAGTTCGAGAGAACAATATCAATTATTGAAAAAAGACGGGAAATGGCGAATTGCAAACAACCAAGTTTTAGGCTGGTTAAGAAAGTAAGATGAGACTATCATTTTAAAATAAAGTGTTGAACAAACCCACTGCACCCAATTCAAATCACAAAATAATACACCATAAAAAAATGGCAGATGGCGCCACCAAGAACGAACAAATGCCAGATGACATGATTGTAAGGAATCTTGTCTATGACGTAAAACACGATCCCTATGGTATAAAACGCACCACCAGCCCCAAGTAAATAAAGGCCATTAGTTGCCATTCGTCCTGATAAGGTGGAGAAATCAAAAACAATAAGCCAACCCATCACCAAATACAGCAGTGTAGAAAACGTCTCGAATTTCCCAGTGAAAAAAATCTTTAATACGACGCCAAACAAGGCAATACCCCAAACTATATAAAAGAGTGTCCATCCTAAACTGTCTGGCAATATAATGAGTAAAACGGGCGTATATGTTCCTGCAATTAGTAAGTAAATACTAATGTGATCTACGATCCTAAAATAGTGTTTACGTTTTTTGCTTTTGACCGCATGATAAAATGTTGAGGCTAAAAACAGGATAATGATCGAACAGCCATAAACAACAACGCTAAATAAAGCATAAGGCACATCTTTTTCGAGACATACGATTAAAAAGATCAAACCTAAAAGCCCTAAAACGGCCCCAAAACCGTGGCTCCAGGCGTTTAATCGTTCTTCTAATTCGGTTTGGATGCGCATTAATTTTTAGTTTCGGCAGTTGCTTTTTGGTTGAGCCATTTATCAGAAAGATCGTAGTAATCAAAGTCGATTGCTGGCTCCTGACGCTGCAACTGGCGGTTTTGAAAAGCGCGTTCTAGAATATCCTCAATCAAAAAGTCCTCTCGCTCTTGCATAGGATTAAATTCACGTTTTAGTGAAATATCAAAAAGGCTTGCCGTACTGTTAAACCAAAAGGCACGCCACCCATTGCGTAGTTCCTTAATGAGCTCAAAAGTTGTTTTTCCGGTTTGGCGGTGAATGAGCTTCACAAGTATCTGACCCTCTGTTTTAGTTAACTTTTTCAACTCTGCAGAAAATTCATCTTCTATATAACTTTGGATTTTTTTTGCGTATTTCTTTTTCTGGCGCTTATTATCAAGCGTTTCAAGACGATCGTTTAAGGTGGTCAATCGTTCGGCAGCCAGTTTCGCGTATGGGTATACTTTTAAGGTTTTTCGTTTTAAAATTAGATATTTAATACGGTCTTCTCTACTGGAAAATTTCAATTTATTAAGTAACAACACTTCATTGAGATCAATGGCTGTTTTTGGTATAGAATCGCCTTCAACATAGATGTATTGAACGACCGTTGTGTCTTGTTCTACAGGTTCTCGCTGAGAAAAGACCAACATAGGTAGGCATAATATGAGATATACGATTGATTTCATATTTAGGGACGTATCTAAAACTGTTCCAATACGGTGTAAAATTAATTATTTACATCATGCAAACCCTTAAAATCCTATTAATATTGTGTCTTGCAAGGTATCTACTTCGGAAAAAGCAAAGCACCTTTCAGTTTTATGACCCTGAAAGGTGCTTTATTCATTTAAAATAGTCACTGTATTTGATACTTTAAGATAGAACCTATATAGACCTTTCAGGTTTTAAAAACCTGAAAGGTCTGGTTCAATAGAGACACTAGATTTTTTTATGTTACTCCACTGCCCTATTGGAGCTTCACAAATCGACCTTCTGATAAGTTGAGAATTTTAGTTTATCTCCAGAAGCATGAAATACAATTTGACTTCGTGAATTTGCACCTTTGCAAGAGACAGCTTAATACCTCAACATTCACTAACTACAGCTTCTGCCGATTATCATCAGACCTTGTATCAATTAAAATATTAAAAGGATCAACACCAACCTCAGTAGGTTTCTCATCTACAATAATTGAAATTTTATTGTTTATTTGGGTGATCTTATGTTTTTTGAGATACAGTACGCGTTCTTTTTTCTTCCCATCAACGTCATCTTCAGTAAAAACACCTATATCAATATAGTCCTCAAGTTTGACAGATAGAAGCGGCTTCGTTTTTCCCTCTGGCAAAAACGTGATGGAATCGCGTCCTTGTTCAGCATAAAAACGCTTCCCCTTTTCATCATTTCGATATTTACTCACGTTAAATTCGATATCAACTTTGTACTTGCCGTTATCGATTTCCGTAATACTTACATCATTAATACGATTGTCATATAAAGTGATGGTTTCAAACATATCCTTGATGACATATTGCAAACTGTCTGGCGTCACGGCCTTGATATGATTCACCATATCAATTGAGGTTGTATAGGGTGCCTCTTGAAATTTAACTTTCTCAACATTGGCTTTTATGGCATTGTTAAATACATCTTCTCCAATATAATCGCTCATCGCATATAACACCAGCGATCCCTTTTGATAATGCACATACTGTTGACCATCATTATACATCAGAGCACTTTCGCGCTTGCTTTCAAAGGTGCGTTGCGTAAGATAATCGTCAAGGGCTTTTTTCAAAAATTTACGCATTTGAGGTTTGCCAAGTTCTTTCTCTAAAACTTTGAGTGATACGTATTCTGAAAGACTTTCAGATAGCATCGTTGCTCCCAGCACATCGGCTCCAATTACTTGGTGCGCAAACCATTGGTGGGCTACCTCATGAACCGTAATGGCATAGGTGTAATCAATGCCGCCTTCTTCGCTATCGTCTACATCGGCAATAAAACCTGCATCTCCTGCAAATGGAATCGTATTTGGAAAGGACTGTGCAAAACTTCCGCTAGGAAATTCTACAATACGAAGTTGTTTATGCTGATACGGACTAAAATTCTCGGTATTATACTCAAGAGATGCCTTCATCCCTCGCATCATACGCTCTAAATTGTATTCGTGCCCTTTATGATAGTAAATTTCTAAGTTAACACCTTTCCATGTATCACGTTTAACCTCATATCTTGCTGAATTATAGGCATAAAAATTCAAGATTTTACTGTCCATTTTATAATGAAAATAGCGACGGCCGTCTTTTACCCATTCTTTTTGCAAATATCCAGGAGCAATAGCAATTTGATCTTCGCTCGTACTCACCGTAGTTTCGAAATCGATCCAATCACTGTCATTAGCAATATACGTATTTCCTAGTGCAGTGGAATCGCTAGGCGTTGGTTTGAGGTCGTTTGGTGGTAGATTATATTTTTTACGCGTCTTATCATCGGTGAGTTCGTTGGAGCTAGAATAGCCCAATGATGGAAACAAACTTTTATTATTGATAAACGTACCATTACCAACTATTGGTGAATTATTGGTAATTAACGTATTTGCCTCATTTTTAACACTAAAAGATAATGTCATCGAATCTCCAGGTTGCATAGGCGATTTCAATTGATAGATATCAAAATTATAGACCGTATCTTCCTTTACCAATTCATTAGCACGATCAAACTCAAATGTACTAACGTAGTCGTTATGATTTAAAAAGATACTATCGATAGCTTCAGACGTTTTGTTGATCATGAGATAGGTTCCAGAAGACTGAAAATTTCTTTGCTTCGGAAAAATGTTCATCTCTACATTGACCGCAACGATTCTAGGCTGTGCATAAGTCTCAAACTGTTTGTAGGTTTTCTCCCAATCTACCCGTAATTTCTCACGTTCCTTTGAAGAATAGCTCACATTCTCAATATTTGTTTCTTTGAAAATACTATACCCTAAAGTCACAAATCCTACAATTAATACTAAAAGCGTGACTGCAATTGGAGCCGTAAATCTTGATCTCGCGATCGATAGCCTTTCAAAAAATGAATGCGGTAATCCGCGAACCCAAAATAAGGCAGTCACGATCATTAATATCAATCCACATATAAACCAATAGCCTTTATAAAGCAGATAACGGTCAAGTGAATCTCCATAACCGTTCATATCGTTGTAACCAAATCCCGGTCCTTCATTATATTTAAAAATCGATTGTTCTACGCCTGCTAATGACAATAAAGGAATACCTATAGACAATACAATCAACACAAATAATCCTAAATATGGATTTCTAATCAAGGTTTGAATTGCCAATGCCAAGAATGCCCAAATAACGTAATTGATAAGTTTCAGCCCGTATAACTCTTTAATATATAAGCCAATTTCAAAATCAAAATAACCTTTATAGATTTGAAATAAAATACCCGCCACCATGATCACGGCAAGCAATAGGATTTGCATTTTTACTATAGCAATAAATTTTGATAAAAACAGTGACCAATTTGGCACTGGCGTGACATCAATCAAAAAATTGAGTCGTGCCGTTTTACTTCTATTGACCAGCATACCTGCATATAAAAAAGTGCAGATATTAATAGCAATCACAAAAGCACCACCACTTCGTAGCATGCGCCACGTTTTAGGATAAGTTGCCGTGGCATAAGGATTACCAACATCTGAAAGTGCAATTAGAACGATGATCAAGCCCACCAAAACAATTGATATAAACGGCCAGCTTTTAGCAATATATTTGAAATCTATATTTGATAATTTCCATGTGGTTTTTAAATTTTGAAGTACAGAATAATCAAATGATACCTCCGGAAGATTTATTCTTGTAATTCCCCCAAAGTTACGTTTTGTAGCACGTTCGCCGTTTTTACTTCGGAAAATTGAAAAAGACACTGCATTTTGGCTAAACTGAAAGAAATAATAAACCAAACCAAACACTAAACTCGCCACGCCCAACCATATTAAACGATTGTAAAGTATAAGCTCTTTGATAGGAATATGCATTTCATTTTGCTCAGAAACCGTCCAATAGCGCGTGTAGTAATCTGATGCAGCCGCCCCAAAAGGATCTAACAATCCTGCTAAATATCGGCTATCAGGATCAGACAATAAATTTTCAGTAACCCCTTGTACAAACAATAATAATATGACTGTAATAAATCCTGCCGCTATATTTCTAGTAAAGGTGACCACTGCAAATACGATGGCTCCAAAGAGCAATATATTTGGTAGAATAAATACCCAATATGCATCAAAATATGATTTAAAATCGAAGGCAGTGACCAGTTCAGAATTTGTTCCTGGTAATCGAAACCCAATAAACATCCCAATTCCAATCACAAAAACAATACTAGTTACAATAAGTATAGAACTGAAAAACTTCGCAAACAGATAATTTCCCTTAGAAAATGGATAGGAATATAAGATGGTGTGCATTTCACTCTTATAGTCTCGATATACCGAAACACCTATGATAGAGGGAAATAAAAAGAAAATAAATATGGTCAACCCATTAAATAAACCCGTAACACTGCTAGGAGAGTTTACAATTCTTGAAGAGCCTGTTGTAGCGGTAATACTATCAAATATACCAGCGGTAGTAGCTGAAAAAAATACTGCCAAAACGAAGAAAATAGCCATATAGATATAAAACGCTGGTTTTTTAAGCCAATATTTTAATTCATGGAAAAATATAGTAGAAAACATAGTGCACTTTTTAGTTGTTGAAAAAAATTAGCTCAAAGACCAGAGTTCGACCTAAGATTGAATTTACAGAAGCCTTTTGAAAGTGAAGGATTTGAAGTAAAAAACGTCTTTCAATATTTAGATATTCAAATAATTTTTTACGATAAGATTGCGTTTTCGTAGGTTTTCTGATGATTTGATAAATTTGTTCCAATTGTTACAATTTTTAAATTAACTGGTCTGTATTTCAAAATTACATTTTCGAATAGCTTAAAATTTATACAAACTGGAAATGAATATTAAGTTGAACTTAGGTCTCTAACAGGTTCATCTTGTTTTAAAGCAATAAAGTATACATCGTCCAATTGAGGTTCTGACGTTACAAAATCTGAAGCAGGTTGCTCATCTGAAAATACCCGAATATTTAGCGTGTTGTCTTCATTATAATTAGAGGATAGCACATTATATTCAGCTTCATTTTGCTCGAGATCATCACGGTCTACAATCTTGGTCCAAATCTTACCTATCAATTCTTTTCTAGCATTCGATGGGGTAGTTTGTTTTAAAATACGGCCTCCATTTAGGATCGCCATATCATTACATAGTTCTTTTACATCTTCAACAATGTGTGTTGAGAATATGACCGTACAATTGGTTCCTACTTCTCTTAAAACATTTAAAAAACGATGCCGTTCCGCAGGATCCAAACCAGCAGTAGGTTCATCTACAATGATAAGTTTAGGATTGTTAAGTAGTAATTGTGCAATACCAAATCGTTGCTTCATTCCTCCAGAATAACCTGCTACATGTTTTTTACGTACATCATATAAATTGGTAATTTCTAAAACTTCCTTGACCAAGGCTTGTCGATCGGTTTTTGAACTTACGCCTTTTAAGGTTGCAAAATAATCCAATAGATCTTCGGCACTCATCTTTGGGTATACACCGAAAGACTGTGGTAGATAACCCAATAATTTACGCAATGCCATTTTATCTTCCAAAACGTCAATTTCTCCAAAATGTATTGAACCAGAATCTGGAGTTTGCAAAGTCGCAATCGTTCGCATCAAAGAGGATTTTCCGGCACCATTTGGTCCAAGCAACCCAAACATTCCTGTTCCAATTTCAAGATTGAGATTGTCAATAGCTTTTACACCATTTTTATAGGTCTTGGTTAAATTTTCTATGATAAGCTTCATGCGTTTTATTTTAGTTTAAAAGTTGAGAATATGCGTTATGAGTGTAAAAATACTGCATTTTGTTACAAAGTTTATCTCGCTAAGATTTTAATCCTAATTAAATCCTTTATTTTTACACAAACCAAATACAATGAGTTATGGCTAAAAAAAGCATCCTTAATAAAAAATCCCTCGAGTTTCTTGAAGACTATTTAAATAATGCAGCTCCTACGGGCTACGAATGGAACGGACAAAAAGTTTGGATGAAATATCTAGAACCTTATGTTGATGAGTTCATTACCGATACGTATGGTACTGCGGTTGGCGTGATCAACCCAAAAGCAAAATATAAAGTGGTTATTGAAGGCCATGCCGATGAAATCTCATGGTACGTCAATTATATTTCAGATAATGGCCTTATCTACGTCATACGAAATGGCGGAAGTGATCACCAAATTGCCCCCAGCAAGATTGTCGATATCCATACTAAAAATGGCATCGTAAAAGGTGTTTTTGGTTGGCCTGCTATACACACTAGAAATAAATCCAAGGAAGAAGCTCCTAAGCCCGATAACATTTTTATCGATTGTGGTTGTGCCACCAAAGAAGAAGTCGAAAAACTCGATATCCATGTGGGATGCGTGATCACGTATCCCGATACATTTCATATCCTAAATAAAGATAAATTTGTATGCCGTGCGCTAGATAATCGTATGGGCGGATTTATGATTGCTGAAGTTGCACGTCTGCTAAAAGAGAATAAAAAAACTTTGCCGTTCGGACTGTATGTAACAAATTCTGTTCAAGAGGAAATTGGTCTTCGTGGTGCCGAGATGATCACACATACCATCAAACCGAACGTGGCTATTGTTACAGATGTAACCCACGACACCACAACCCCAATGATCGAGAAAAAGAAACAAGGGGAACTCGAACTCGGTGAAGGCCCTGTGATTGCTTATGCTCCTGCTGTACAACAAAAATTGCGTGACTTGATTACAGAAACTGCATTGTCTAAAAAAATTCCATTTCAGCGTTCTGCGTTGTCAAGAGCAACAGGAACAGATACCGATGCTTTTGCTTACAGTAATGGTGGTGTTGCCTCGGCCTTAATTTCTTTACCATTGCGCTACATGCACACCACAGTAGAAATGGTGCATCGTGATGATGTTGAGAACGTGATTAAAATGATCTACGAAACGTTGCTGAAAATTGAAGACGGTCAAACCTTTTCCTATTTTGAGTAAATAAAAAAGACCTCGCGGGTTTTAAAAACTGGTGAGGTCTTCTCTTTATGGAAGAACTTATAGACATTGTAGATCAATACGGAAAGCCAACGGGTAGTTCGGCACCTAAATCTGAAATCCATACCAAAGGCCATTTACATAATACTGCTCATCTTTGGCTTTTTACTGCGGAAGGTAACATTCTACTCCAACAGCGCGCTGCATCCAAGACTGTTTATCCTTTGCTTTGGGATGTTTCTGTTGCTGGACATATTGATGCTGGAGAAACGATTATGGCCGCTGCAGTTAGAGAGGCGAAGGAAGAAATTGGCATTACTATTTCCGAAGAACAACTGATTAAAATTGGCGTTTTCGAATGTTTTAGAACGTATCCCAACGGGATTATCGATAATGAATTTCACAATACCTTTATCGCAGAAATTAACATGAAACTTAGTGATCTAAAACCTCAAAAGGAAGAGGTTGAAGCCCTGAAGTTTGTCTCTAATGATCTCTTTATGGAGCTTTTGGACCATTCAAAAACCAATTCTCATTTTATTGAAAGCAATAGACGGTATTATGAGTTTGTACTAGAACACATCAAAAACAAAACATCTCACACATAGTATTTTTCTAAATGATTAACTTACTCCTCGTTGCACTCGCCCCTATTTGCGTGATCATCCTCTATATTTATTACAAAGATAAATACAACAAAGAGCCTAAACGTTTGCTGCTGGCAACTTTTGCTCTCGGTGCTTTTGTAAGCGTTATCATTACTACCGTCATCTATTTAGGATTTGATTTGGTGTTGCCCTTAAAAGATGCATTTAGTGTACCGCAGCAGGTTATAAAAGCGTTTTTAGTGGTTGGTCTTACCGAAGAATTTAGTAAGTATGTTATCGTAAAATACTTTGCTCAGCCCAAGGCTGCATTTGATGAACCTTATGATGGGATCATGTATGCGCTTATGGTGTCTATGGGTTTTGCTGCCACCGAAAATATTTTGTACGTCATGGAGAGCGGTTATGTCACTGGTATCATGAGAGCATTTACAGCAGTTCCTGCACATGCAACTTTCGGTATTTTGATGGGTTATTTTATGGGTAAGGCCAAGTTTTCAAAGCACCGTATTGCCTATAATCTTTTAGGATTATTATTGGCTGTCGTGTTTCACGGATTCTATGATGTATTCTTATTTATAAACTTTATCCCAGGAATTTGGATTGGCGCTATTATCTCACTCATATTGGGCATTATTCTGTCTCATAAAGCGATTAAAGCGCATCAGAAAAACTCTAATTTTAATCCAGAAAATTTTAATCATTAGAGTTTAAAATCTCAGTTATTCCTTATTTATTGAATTTACGAAAACGTTATAATTGCTTATCTTTACCCTAAACTAAACCCAAGTTCCAATGCATCAATCTTTTAAGGTCAATGTCAATTCTACATTTGATTTTGATATTTCCGAAGCGGAAAGTTCAGAACTCAATAGTATAGAAACCTCAGAGCATCATCATCATATCTTACAAAAAAATAGGTCTTATGATGCTGAAGTCACACACGCTGATTTTGGTAAAAAAATATTTGAAGTAAAAGTTAACAATAATATCTATAACGTAAACATTTCAAATCAATTAGATGTCTTAATCAAGGATATGGGATTTGAAATAGGAAGCTCTAAAATTGTCTCAGATATCAAAGCACCTATGCCTGGGCTCATTTTAGAAATAAGTGTCAAAGTAGGTCAAGAAGTAAAAGAAAATGACACGCTCTTAATCCTAGAAGCCATGAAAATGGAAAACGTTTTGACCTCACCAAGAGATGGTATTATCAAATCTGTTTCTGTAGGAAAAGGTGACGCTGTTGATAAAAACAGATTACTGATTGAGTTTGAGGCGTAAACAATTACCCTACAAGTATTTGATTTCAACTGCGCTCAGTCAACTCATAAACTTTGCAGATAATTAGAACAGATAATAATTAAAAAAAGATTCCCGTTTTCAAGGGAACGATAAATAAAATTCCTTCCATTTGGGAAGGTTAGGATGGGAATGAAAAAAATACTTGTAGCAAACAGAGGTGAAATCGCTATTCGCGTGATGCGAACAGCAAAAAAAATGGGCATTAAAACAGTCACGGTATACTCAACAATAGATCGCCATTCTCCTCACGTTAAATATGCCGATGAGGCCGTATTAATTGGAGAAGCTCCTTCAAACCAATCATACTTATTAGGAGACAAAATTATTGAGGTCGCTAAAGCACAAAATGCTGATGCCATTCATCCAGGTTACGGCTTTTTAAGTGAAAACGCAGAATTTGCTGAGCTGTGTGAAGCCAACGATATCATTTTTATTGGTCCGAAATCGCATGCCATTAAAATTATGGGAAGCAAATTGGCGGCTAAAGATGCTGTAAAAGCTTATGATATCCCAATGGTTCCTGGCACTGCTGAAGCTATTTCGGATATTCCAGAAGCCAAGGAGATCGCCAAAAAAATCGGATTTCCCATTCTTATAAAAGCCTCTGCTGGCGGCGGCGGAAAAGGCATGCGTATTGTAGAAAATGAGTCGCAATTTGAATCACAGATGGATCGCGCTATCAGCGAAGCGGTCAACGCTTTTGGCGATGGCTCGGTTTTTATTGAAAAATATGTGACTTCTCCCCGTCATATCGAAATTCAAGTTATGGCTGATACCCATGGCAATTACATTCACTTATTTGAACGCGAGTGCAGCATCCAACGACGGCATCAAAAAGTCGTTGAGGAGGCACCCTCTAGCGTTTTAACTCCCAAACTTCGACATGAGATGGGAGAAGCTGCCATTAGAGTAGCTAAAGCCTGTGATTATATTGGCGCTGGAACGGTTGAGTTTTTACTCGATGACGACCTTAATTTCTATTTTTTGGAAATGAATACCCGTTTACAAGTGGAGCATCCAGTATCTGAGATTATCACGAAAACCGATTTGGTAGAACTTCAAATTCGTGTGGCTCGCGGCGAAGTGTTGCCTTACACTCAAGATGATATTAAAATTCACGGTCATGCGATGGAATTACGCGTATATGCTGAAGATCCTCTTAACGATTTTCTACCAAGCGTGGGCACTTTAGAAACCTACACAATGCCACAGGGAGAAGGCATTCGGGTTGATAACGGATTTGAGCAAGGCATGGATATTCCAATTTATTACGATCCCATGATTTCCAAGCTTATTACCTTCGGAAAAACGCGTGACGAGGCGATGTCGCTTATGTTGGAAGCCATTGATAATTATCATATAGAAGGTATTGAGACAACTTTACCTTTCGGAACATTTGTGTTTGAACATGACGCTTTCCGAAGTGGACATTTTGACACCCATTTTGTAAAAAAATATTATTCCGCAGAACACTTATTAGAACAACACAAAAAGGAGGCTCGCATCGCTGCGCTTATTGCGGTGAACGCCTACGTAAAGGCTCAAAAATTACTTAGAGTTCCACAGTAGTATTTGTATTTAGTACGATTTTAATATCATTTAAAACTGTTTCATAGAGATACATAAAGGGAAAACACAAGGTTACACTGGGCTTTATGGAAAGATAAACAACACAAACCATTTCAATGGAGGATAAAATAAAACACTTAAACGAAAAATTACAACAAGCCTATTTGGGTGGTGGCCAAACACGTATTGATAAACAACACCAAAAAAAGAAATTAACCGCTAGAGAACGCGTAATATACTTGATGGATGAAGGCTCCTTTGAAGAAATTGGTGCTTTGGTCACACATCGAACCAAGGACTTTGGCATGGAGAAACAAAAATTCTATGGTGATGGTGTCGTTACAGGTTATGGCACAATCAACGGCAGATTGGTGTACGTATTCGCTCAGGATTTTACGGTATTTGGTGGCTCTCTTTCTGAAACTCATGCTGAGAAAATTTGTAAAATCATGGATCTCGCCGTAAAAGTCGGTGCGCCAATTTTAGGACTAAATGATTCTGGAGGCGCACGTATTCAAGAAGGTGTGCGTTCGCTTGGTGGCTATGCCGATATTTTTTATCGTAATGTGCAGGCCTCTGGTGTGATTCCGCAGCTATCTGCAATCATGGGACCTTGCGCTGGAGGCGCCGTATATTCTCCAGCAATGACCGATTTTACGTTGATGGTAGAAGATACTAGCTACATGTTCGTAACTGGACCCAATGTCGTTAAAACAGTAACCAATGAAGAAGTGACCAGTGAAGAACTTGGTGGCGCAAGTACCCATTCTACAAAGTCTGGTGTTGCCCATAAGACCTCATCCAATGACGTCGAGTGCTTGGAAGATTTAAAATCTTTATTATGTTATTTACCACAAAATAATACTGAGACTCCTACTCTACTGCCTTATGAATTGAAAGAAGAAATTAGGGAAGAATTGTCGACCATTGTGCCAGATAACGCTAATAAACCTTATGATATGCACGATATCATAAAAGGCATTATTGATAAAGAGTCATTTTACGAAATCCATAAAAATCACGCTGAGAATATTGTTGTAGGTTTCGCACGTCTTGGCGGAAAAAGCATAGGTGTTGTTGCCAATCAGCCCATGTTTTTAGCAGGCGTCTTAGACGTCAACAGTTCTAAAAAAGCAGCGCGATTTGTTCGTTTTTGTGATGCTTTTAATATACCATTATTAGTATTAGAAGATGTGCCAGGTTTCTTACCAGGCACCGATCAAGAATGGAACGGGATTATCGTTCATGGTGCAAAACTATTATACGCCTTTAGCGAAGCAACAGTACCACGAGTTACCGTTATAACGCGTAAAGCCTATGGTGGCGCTTATGATGTCATGAACTCAAAACATATTGGAAGCGACATGAATTTTGCGTGGCCAAGCGCCGAAATTGCTGTTATGGGTGCTAAAGGTGCTGCGGAAATCATCTTTAAAAAGGAAATCAACGCTGTTGAAGATTCAAATGCTAAATGGAAGGAGAAAGAAGCTGAGTACGCTGAACTTTTTGCAAATCCGTATAGTGCTGCCGAACGTGGATTTATAGATGAAGTTATCCTTCCGAAGGATACACGTCGAAAGCTCATTAAAGCGTTTGCAATGCTTGAAAACAAAACCGTAGAAACACCTAAACGCAAGCATGGAAACATTCCGTTATAAATGAATTTTCACAAAGGTTAAATCAATATTTTAACATATTGATCATACAATCTTTATTACTAAGGCGTTTTTGCTCAATAATTTATTTCTCATCGCCATAAAAATTTAACAGTCAAGCAATCATTTTATTAGATAATTTTGGCTAGTTTAATTAATAACTACGCCGTGATGAAAAACAAATTCTTGATTGTTACTTTTCTATTAAGTTGTTTATGTATTTCAAATGCTCAAAACGAGTTGCCCATAAAAACTGCAGACTCTAAAATAAAACCTTTAAGGCAATTAGTTAATACTGATTTACAAGCAAGGTTAGATTATGAAATCAATAACAATCCCGAATGGAAATTATTGGTCTCACAAAAAAAGATGGCCGTTGGAATAGTTGATTTAAGTGATCCTAATCTGGTTAAATTCGCCAACGTTAACGGTAATCATATGATGTATGCCGCAAGCTTACCTAAAATTGCCATTCTACTTTCGGCAATGGATGCCATTGAAAATGGAGAACTAAAGGAAACTTCCGAAGTTAAAAAAGACATGCGCTTAATGATAAGTAAATCTGATAATGCGGCCTCTACTAGAATGATTGATCGATTGGGTTATGATAAAATTGAAGCTGTCATGACCGATCCTAAATATATGTTTTATGATGAAGATCATGGTGGCGGTCTCTGGGTTGGCAAGCGTTACGGAGGAGGTGGCGACACTAATCGAGAACCGCTTAAAAACTTGAGCCACGCGGCTACCGTAAATCAAGTATGTCGCTATTATTATTTATTGGCAAACGGTAAATTGGTAAATAGAAACCGGTCAAAACAAATGCTCAAGATTATGGGCAATCCTGAATTACACCATAAATTTGTTAATACCGTTGAAAAAATTGCACCAGAAGCCGACCTTTATAGAAAATCTGGCTCGTGGCAGGACTATCACTCTGACTCTATTTTAGTTTGGGGCAAAGATCCAAATAGACGTTACATTTTAGTCGCGCTCATAGATGATTCAAAAGGGGAGCAAATTATTAGGGATTTGGTAAAACCTGTAGAACGCGCTCTACGAAAAACATCCAGATCTGTAATCTCAATGTTATAAGAATGCGCTACGTTCCTTAAGTATTCTAAATAAACTCGTTTTATTCTTGTTTTTGGTATATAAATTGTAAATTAAGTTTGAACCAAATAAATGCATCTTGAAAAATTTATTTATGAAAACCTGTAGTCTTTTTATGTTCTTTACCGCTTATATATTGGCTGCGCAATCACCTTTACCTATACCTAATGTTGAGGAGATTGATAAACTTGTTGAAATTGAAAATTTAGCATTGCAAAATATTTTGGAGACCGAAATTAATTCAAATCCGATATGGAAAGGATTGGTTGCGAAAAACTTAATGGCAATTGGCATTGTCGATCTTAGCGTAAAGAACAATTACAAATATGCAGGTATTAATGATGATTACATGATGTATGCGGCAAGTTTACCTAAAATTGCCATACTGCTAGCGGCAATGGATGCGATTGAAAAAGGTGAACTTGAATACACAAAAGAAATTAAAAAAGACTTGCGGTTGATGATCAGTAAATCAAATAATCAAGCCTCAACACGAATGATTGATAGATTGGGTTATGACAAAATTGAAAGTGTATTAAGAGATCCTGTTACCAAATTTTATGATGAAGAAGATGGTGGCGGTCTCTGGGTAGGAAAACGTTACGCGGCTGGAGGAAATACCAATAGAGAACCCATGAAAAACTTAAGTCATGCCGCCACCGCCAAACAAGTTTGTCGTTTCTACTACCAGTTGGCGATGGGAAATCTGGTAAGTGCCGAGCGTTCTAAAGAGATGCTTGATTATATGAAAGATCCAGCCCTACATCATAAATTCGTTAATACTTTAGATAAAATTGCTCCAGAGGCAACCATTTACAGAAAATCTGGATCATGGAAAAATTGGCATGCAGATTCGGCATTAGTTTGGGGACCTAAGCGAAAATATATCATTGTAGCTCTTATAGACAATGACTTTGGAGAAAAAATCATTAGAGATTTAGTTGTTCCAATTGAAAAAGTATTGAAAAAATCACGTTCTTTATCTCGACAGAAAACGAAAAATTAAAACGTGTTAAGAACACTGATACATAAAACTTTTGGTTTAAGAGATGGCGAAATATACATCTCTTTTTTAATGCAGTTATATATCTTCATTATCATCACTGTTTTGTTGATAGTGAAGCCTACTATTAACGCTTTGTTTTTATCTAAATTAGGCGCAGACAACTTACCTTATGGGTATTTATTAGTTGCTGTAGTAGCAGTTATCGCCTCGTTTTTTTACAACCGCGCCATCCAAAAATTCTCGTTGCTCAAGGTCACCACGACATCCTTGGTTATTTTTAGTTTGGCATTTATGAGTTTGGCGATAATTATAAATTATTCCTTCTTAAAAGACTGGTTGTTATATATCTATTATCTCGGTGTATCTTTATTCGCTGTCATGGCAACCTCTCAGTTTTGGGTATTGGCCAATATGGTTTTTAATGCACGAGAAGCTAAACGATTATTTGGGTTTATTGGTGCAGGCGCTATCGCTGGTGGTGTATTTGGAGGTTATCTCACAAGCGTTGTGGTGTCCAGTTTTGGGACAAAAGAAGTCATTATCCTGGCAGCCGTACTCATATTATCGTGCATTCCTATTCTCAATAAAATTTGGAAACTTCGAATTTATAAGCTTAATTCTTACATTAGGGTACAAAGAAAACATACTGATGAAGGTTTAGAACAAAGCTCATTTAAAATCATTTTATTATCGAAGCATCTCAGCTATCTAGCTTTAATTACAGGAATTAGCGTTATTGTTGCAAAACTTGTAGATTTTCAGTTTAGTGACTTTGCCAATAAGGCCATATCTGATCCTGAGGAACTTGCCTCATTTTTCGGATTTTGGTTTTCTACATTCAATGTCATCGCTCTAACCATACAACTATTCTTGACCAATCGCGTATTAAGCAAATTGGGCGTCGCCTCTACCCTGCTCATTTTGCCGTGTATTATAGCACTTGGTAGTTTGCTGTTCTTAACGTTTCCTGAATTATGGGTTTTGGTCATCATTAAAGGTGTAGACGGCAGCTTCAAACAATCTCTTAATAAAGCAGCTATCGAATTATCCATAATGCCCATACCGCTTCAAATAAAAAATCAGGCTAAGTCTTACATTGATGTTGCTGTAGATAGTATCGCAACTGGAATTGCAGGCTTTATGCTTATTTTCTTAATAAGACGATTAGATCTGGACACGTCCTACATAACGATTATCATTCTCCTGTTTGTCTTTATATGGATTATTTTAATTTACAAATTAAGAGAAGCCTATTTTGAATCTTTTAGAGTCAATATACAACGAACACTTGCCGTTTCAAGAGACTCCACGACGAGCTCAAAATTTGAAAATACCTTAAAAACAGCTCGAAAAATTTTAAATGAAGGACAAGAGTCTGAAATTTTAAATTTATTAGACTATGTCAAATCAAATAATCTTAAAGCCTTAAAACCAAGCATCATTGGCTTATTGAATCATCCATCAAATAAAGTAAAAGCAGCGGCTATCAAGCAATTTTATCTTTACGATAAAGGGACAGCCTTAAAAAATCTAGAACCACTTGTCTATTCTGAAGATGCCGAACTCGTTTATACTGCCTTAGAATATATCTTAAATCATTCTTCTATTAAAGAACATGAATTTTTTAAAGTTTATTTAGATCATGAGAGCATTACCATAGCTAATGCGGCCTTACTCTGTCTTGCAAAAGAAGCATCATCAAATCAAAAATTAGCCTTGCAATTTGGTTTATACAATCGAATAGAATCGCAGGTTGCCCTTCTTTCTAATTCTGCAACCATTGATTCTGATATAGCGCTTGCAGAACTACTCATTACGATTGCAGAATCCAGAATGTCTAAACACTATGATTTTATAAATCAACATCTACGACATAGCAATCCCTATGTCGTCAAACATGCTATTAAAGCGGCTGGAATTACATCAAGTGATGCATTTATAGATCCATTGTTTTATTTTTTAATTGAAAAAACCCATCGTAAGCAAGCTGTAAAGGCATTAAAGACTTTTGGAATTAAGATTATCGATTACATCGTGCAACTGGAAAAATCTGATGTAATCAGTAGCCAAGTAGCTCAGCATCTACCAAAAATTATTAGCGCTTTTAAAACTCAAAAGGCTGTAAATGTGCTTTTAAAGTTTCAGAAAAGTAAAGATATCGTAATTCGATTAGCAGCATCAAGAAGCTTAAAAAAATTGGAAAACAGCTCTCCTAAACTTTATTTTAGTAAGCGATTATTTCGAAACAGAATTATTGCAGAAAGTGCCTATTACAAAAGAACCCTAGATGCTATTGCCTCATTGCAGCATATTATCAACTTAGAATTGATTGAAACCAAAAGCAATCCCAACGCCACAGACCTACTGATCAAAAGACAAGACTTAATTGAAATTTTAGAAGAACAATCTGAAGATAGTTTAAAATGTTTGTTCAATCTTTTAAGCCTGGTTTATGAAGAGTCTGATATAGAGATTACCTACGCTGCACTCTTGAGTGATGTGAAAGAGGCACGAATCAATGCGCTAGAGTTTCTTGATAATTTATTGCAAAATCAGTTAAAACAATCTGTATTGCCATTAATTGAACACTACGTGCTTACTTCTAATGAAATAGATTCATCTACGCTAGAATTACAATTGATGAGCGAAATCAATTGCCTTAAAATGCTCACTAAAAACAGAGGGAAGAAAATCAAATTAGCAGCAATAGGGCTTATTAAAGCCAGTAGAGACACCAAGTATTTGTCTGTCTTAAATAAACTAAAAAAGCATCAAAATAAAGACATTGTGTTCTTTGCTCTTGATGCTCTTAATACTTTAAAAAATAAAAATGTCGCGTAATTAATTGTCGGTTTCGTCCTTATCGCTCTTATACTCTACCTCTCTCACTGCCTCTTTCATCGCGTTATTATCCTTATTGATCACATCATCAATCATACTAGCGAGGTACATGTGATTTCCAGCTGAATTCTTATTTAACACATTGGTCATCAAACAAGTAACATATTTAATTCCATTTGGGTGTTCCACAATTATTACCGAGTTCATGTAGTTGTATACATTTCCAGCATACGACTTACAGTTTGGATCCTTCACGCGGTCACATTTATAATAACTGCCAGATTTAAAGTAAACTGATGCACTATCTAATCTACTCGATTTTGCATATCTAATTCTTCGGTCTGTCGCATACATGAGTCGTTTCATTTCTAAGCTCGATTCTTTATCCACAACCGTGCCTTGTTCCATTTGCACTAAAAATTTCATAAGTCCTTTAGGTGTTCCTATACTGCCACCTTTTCGGCTTACATATTTTTCTGCAGATCTAGTAAACATGCCACCTAAACGCCAATCATCTTCAGTTATCCCTAATTTTCTTAACGGATCGTTGACCACACGATGTGCCAAATTAGTAAGCGAATCTCTTGGGGTATCCTTAAAATATTGCTCTGCCTTCTCGGCGTCTAAATTAACATAGTCTGCACCAAATGCAGCCATAAGCATAGCTTCTCTATACATGATGCTCGCGGCACCATTATTGCTAACAGATACCATATGATCCAGCCATTCGTAGATTGAAAATTCATCGGAAGCAATCACTTGTCGCTTTATTAGTTTATCCTTTTCAATATCATAAATCGGAATGGTATGGTGATCACCTAATCCCCAATATCTTGAGGTGACTTTAATGTCTCTCATATACATGGTGCGTTGATCCCAAGAATCTGGACACACTTTTGCCATTTGATCCATAACCGCTAAGAGCACAGCTAATTTACCAACACTTCCTGGCTGATAGCCTACATCTTCCCGAAACGCGGCATAGCGTAATTTCTCAGGATTGGTCATATCCATGATACTCGCCGAATAACCGGCACCAGGAAATAATCGAGACATATCTTTTGCGAAATCTTTATCTTCTACCAAAAGATTATCTATGCTATCTTTTCTTGTCGTTAAATTGAGTTTGATATCTGAAACTCCCTTAAATGCCCCAAATGGAATTCTCTTGTAAGGCACAGAGTCCAATTGAAATTGTCTCAATTGATATAATCGCTTAATACCTGTGGTTTGATATCCGTCAATGGGGTAGAACGACGTCATCGTGGTAGACAATAATATTCCAAATAGGATAATTAAATAAAATGGTTTTTTCATAATTTAAAATTTTGTCTTAAGAGCGACCATTTGATTGTCATCGCTTTGAGAGGTTATTGACGCGAGGTACTCTGAACTTTTTGCTTGTTTGTTTTCAACAAAAGGACGTATTTGAAACAGCCATAATTGATCATCTTTAAATCCGAATTCTACATCATAGGCTTGCTTTCCAGAATCGGTATGTGACGTCATTGTGTTTCTAATTGCAGCAGCTAAAGTTCTAATCTCCTCAATATTTTTATTGTTAAGAATTGGGGATTCAAAAGTCGTTGCATAAGGCTGCGTGCCTCCCGAAACCGGTAATCTAATATAATCAGGTTGACGCGCTGGCGACAATAGCATAGTTCCTGTGGATGTAATAAGTCGTGTTTCGGCCGATTGTCCATCAACCGCTCCTCCAGCGCCACGACTAAATGCAACTGTAAGATCATCATCATTACCAGAATTAATTCCTTTGGTGATCATCACGCCAGAATAATCAACGTCTACACTAGGAATAATTAAAATGGACGGAAAAACGTTTTCTGGATTTGATAGAAATTTTTGACGCCATTTAAAACTGCGTTCAGAATATGCTGAAGCCCATACACGTTTAATACCTTCAATAATTTTTTGTTCTTCCTTAATGTTAAAGAGTGTAAGATTGAGTCCGGCTCCCGTAAATTCCTTAAGATCTTCCATATTGGTATCACTTCTTAAAAATACGGGTATGTCTCCAATTTTTGCCCCAAAAACAGATTCGAATTGAGATGACATATCAGCTATAAAACTAGTATCGAGCTCGATATCCAACATGGCTTTATGCAATTTCTCTAACGCCAACAATTGAAATAATTCCAATTTTTCTTCGGAAACTCCATCGGCTTTCATTATCTCTGCCGCTTTAAACGTCGCGTTTAAATAGTCCCAATAAGACATATTGTGTGTTGGCATTTGCTGATTCATATGCGATCTAAAAATTCCGAAGGGAATAATAAGCCCCTCAACAACTTGCTCAGGAAACATCTTTTTTAATTCGCCTAAATTAGCCGCTTTTGGTCCGCATAATTTTCCAGAATCATTGGCATCAACAGCTCTCATATTGACAACGGTATCAACATCCAATTTAATTTGAGCCGTCGGTACTTCAACAATATTCTTGCTCCGTTCTTTTTTATTGAAAAGCTCTTTTTCAGCATTTATCATGTCTTCCTCCAATTTCAAGATAACATTACCTTTATTTGAAACGGCGTAAAATACTTTCTTACCATCGTATGTCTTCAGTGCTTTAAGGTTATCATAGGACAAGGCAGCATTTGGAATCCCAAGATTTCGTGCTAAAAGTTGCACGTGCGATACTAAGTTACCTTCAGAAACGGTCATGATTCCCGCTACAGGCTTCAAATCTGATGGTGGCTTTTCGAAAATGTAAATATTATGTGTATTGACCTCTTCATCATCAGGATTTCCATCAACTACAACTAATGTTCCGTAAGCATAGCCTGGATTCAAACCTCTTACAGAAGATTGATTATCTAAGCTCATGACTTTATTTTCAATATTAGAAAGTTGCGCCACCAAAACCCCTAAATCACCAACTGTATTACCCAGATTAAGTGCCACACTGCTGCGTACACGATCATCAATAAAGCCATAGGATAAAGGCTCAAATTTGGTGTATGTATCAACTATATCCTGGTACGTTGCTTTAACCATCGACGCGCTCCACTCAACAACACCTCTTGATGTTGTTAAAACGTTATTTAGATTTGCAAGCGTTATCTCATTTTTGACGAGTTGATCGGTAATAGTATTTTCAATTGACGTGTATTCCCAATGTTCAATAAGGCCAGTTCCCATTGAGGCGCATACCAAAGTGTTGATCTTATTCAGGTTTTGAGCTAATGTAGGCGTTTGCCAATTTTGGGCCTCTATAAGTAATTTTTGCTCTAAGCGATTTGATAAATCGAGAAGTCTCAATCTATTTTTACTTGAATTTACCTCGTAAATATGCAATCTAATTTGATATAGAATGTTTGTTATATCGGCAACCAACTGTTCTGCAGAAGGTTCACTTCTTGACGATTTGATCAATTCAAAAAAACTAGACTCAATATCTTTTGGCAATGCCATGCGTTTGATATCATCTTCTAAAGTAGATAAGTTTAAGGGTGCATAAAATGTTTGCATGGTGGCGATAAGCTGCTCGAAGTCTTCACGTTGGCCTTCAGAAATTTTATCATTGCGATTAACCATAAACCCTTTTACCAAATCAATATCCGATTTTTGAGGCTGCCCGTGAATTTTAATTCTGGCATCCATAAAGGTCGGTATGGCTTCAGATAGAATCTTAGATTGACTGCGCATTAACTGCGCTAAGTTATCATCACCATTATGTGGAATGTCTTTTAAGATTTGACGAATGAGATAATAGTGCGATCTCAAGAAGTCATCATCTTTTAAGATCGATTCGAAAAATTCCTTTCCCCAAGCTTCTTCATCCTCGCTTTGGATAGCCCCTCTGTAGTATTGTGCTTTTCTTAAAACCCAACCATCATCAACACTTCCTAGATAGGCATTGATCTGATATTGTTTTAATCTGCTGTAATCGTTCGCCTCATCTAGAAAATCTTTAGGTTTGTTACTAGCTATAATTTCAGAAAAATAGAGACGATTCGTTTTACGAAGTTTAAGAGCCGACTCCTTAAAACTAGCATGTTGAATGCCCTCTATGTTATCTGGACAAGGATCTTTTGGTTCACGCTCAGTACCATCTTCACAAAACCATTTGATACGATGATAAGGGCCACGAGCGTCCTTTTTATAAGATTCTACAAGCGCTTGTATTTGCTGTGGAGATTGCTCTTGAGCTTTTAAATCGCACCAAAAGATAAGAGTCGTTACAACTATTGAAAGATATAATTTATGCATTGAAACAGATTGAGTAATTTGGTGTTAAAGGTAATCGAAATTAACCCATATAAAACCGTGATCAAAATATTTTCGAGCCTATGGGAATTACTAAAAATCCTTACCTAAAAAAGATATCCCGAAAGCCAATATAGAATGATAAAAACGAAAATAGTCCCTATGCAACCGCACTTTCCTCCGCCAATTTTTTTTGCTCCCCAAAAGGCACCTATAAATCTTAGTAATTTTTCCATAACTCAAAAGTAAGCCATTACCTCATGAGGCTATGCATTATAAATTTTTTGGTTCAAAGTCTAAACCTAATAAGCTAAAAAAAACGTCTAAATAAACATTTGTGAGGTAAACTTCTAAATTTTTGCCTGATAGGTATACAAGTCAAAGTAACGTCCTTCTACTGCGATGAGCTTCTCGTGAGTTCCTCGCTCGACAATTTTTCCATTTTCGATCACTAGAATTTGATCGGCTTTTCTAATGGTGCTCAATCGGTGGGCAATAACTATAGTCGTTCTATTTTTTGTTAGCTCACCTAAACTTTTTTGAATAAGGGCTTCACTCTCGGTGTCTAAATTTGACGTCGCTTCATCCAAAATGATGATTTTAGGATCGGCCAAAATTGCTCTTGCAATGGCAATGCGCTGCCGCTGGCCTCCCGATAATTTGACACCTCGTTCGCCTATCAAGGTTTCTAAGCCGTCATCAAAACGATCTGTAAATTCATTCACATAAGCTGCGGTTACGGCTGCTTGTAATTGTGCTTCGGAAGCGTTTGGCCTCGGAAACATTATATTTTCACGAATGGTGCCTTCAAATAAAAATTCATCTTGAAGTACAACACCAAGATGCTTTCTGAAACTCTGTAATTTCACCTTGGAAAGGTCTTCGCCATCAATGGTAATTGTTCCTGATTTTGGGTTTAAAAACGTTGCCGATAATCCAGCAATGGTCGATTTTCCAGATCCAGAACTTCCTACCAATGCGATCACTGAACCCGACTGCGCTTCAAAATTTATGTTGTGCAACACAGGTTTATCCTTTTCATACTCAAACGAGACGTCATCAAATTTCAGTTCCCCTTTAAAATTCTCGAGTTCTATCGTTCTGTTGGTGTCATCTTCTTCGGCAGCCATATCCATGAGCTCTTCGGTACGATCTAATCCCGCAATTGCCTCGGTAAGTTGACTACCTATGTTACTCATTTGTACTATTGGAGCGATCATAAATCCTAGAACTAATGTAAAAAACAGAAAATCACCAGTGGTCATTTCACTTTGCATCATATAGTAACCACCAATTCCCATGATTCCTGTCGTCGCTACACCAATCAAAAACGTAGATGAACTCGTCATTAAGGCAGTCGCTGTCAAACTCTTTTTCACATTCTGAAATAGACGATCTACGCCCACCTCAAAAATCTTGTTTTCTTGTTCTTCGGCATTAAATGCTTTTATAACGCGTACACCCGCTAAAGTTTCCGTTAGGCGACCGGTAACCTCAGCATTGATTTTTCCTCGTGTTCTAAAAATAGGACGTATGTATTTAAAGGCCTTTAAAGCAATTATCCCGAAGATAGATAAAGGCACAAATACAAAAAGTGTCATCCAGGCATTCAATTTTATCAAGATGATCAAGGAAACGATAGCCGTAAAACTCCCACCAACCAATTGCACCAAACCCGTACCGATCAAATTTCGAACCCCTTCAACATCATTCATAATTCGTGATACCAAGGCTCCCGATTTTGTGTTATCAAAAAAACTAATAGGTAACGACAACACCTTTTTTTGCACTTGCGCGCGCAGTTCACTTATTAAATATTGCGCTTGAACACTTAAAATCTTAACAAGCATAAATGACGTCACTGCTTGAACTGTTATAGCGATAAGCACGATGGCCACAAGAATCCAAATATCCCTTAGTGTTCCATTTGGCACCACCTCGTCCAGTAGCACTTTGCTCTGCCAAGGCAATACCAGTCCTGATAAACTTCTAATCACAATAAGAAATAATCCTATAAACACTAGATTTCGGCGTGGCCAAATAATGCTCTTAAAGGCTTGCTTTAGCGTTACTTTTGATTTTGATTTATCTTGAGTTTCGGGTGTTTTTAAATGTCTCATAGTCAATTTTGAAAGTACAAAGATACGTTTGAAATGTCGTTTGATTTTCCTAAAAGTCAATCTTTTGTTAATTCAATTGACCGCCTTAATTACTCTCTCTTTTCTCGTACTTTTGCCTGATGCAAAATAAACCCACGTTTAAGTTCGAATTTATAGCGCTTATGGCATCGTTGATGTCTATCGTTGCTTTGTCTATAGACGCGCTTTTACCGGGTCTTAGCGATATTGGAGATTCATTGGGTGTTACAGATCCTGCCGATAACCAGCTCTTAATCACTATGATTTTTTTAGGACTGGGCTTTGGACAGTTGATTTTTGGTCCGCTATCTGATAGCTTCGGAAGAAAGTCTATGGTGTATTTTGGGTTTGGTGTTTTTGTGGTTGCAAGTATTGTTTGCGTAAACACGAACAACTTTGAGGTCATGATTATTGGGCGAATTTTTCAAGGTATTGGGCTTTCCTCTCCAAGGACCATTGCCATCGCAATGACACGTGATACTTACAGTGGTGATTTTATGGCAAAAATATTATCCATTATTGTGATGTTCTTTATTTTAGTGCCCATTGTAGCGCCAACGTTTGGACAATTACTCTTAGATTTTTTTGATTGGAAAGCCATCTTTAATGCCAACCTCATCATTGGGTTGTTGATTGTTTTATGGTTTTGGCAGCGGCAACCTGAAACGCTCAAAATTAAAAACCGGATCAAATTCTCACCTAAAATTTTTATCACAGGAACTAAAGAATTTTTAAAATACAATGAGGCGATTGCTTTGACCTTTGTTTCAGGTTTTATTACCGGTTCTTTTATGGTGTATCTCAGTACGTCCCAACAAATTTTCCAAGAGCAATATCAATTGGGAGAATTATTCCCTTATATTTTTGCCAGCACGGCATTTTCGGTTGGATTTGCGACGTTTACCAACAGTAGGTTAGTTATTCGTTTTGGGTCATTTAATATTGCATTTTATGCAACCATCGCTTATGCAACGGTCTCAATATTATATGTCCTTATATTTCACAATGGCATCAACCCAAGTATACATGTGTTAGTTGCTTTCTTTTTAATGCAATTTTTTGCAGTGGGCTTTCTCTTCGGAAATTTAAGATCTCTGGCAATGGAGCCTTTGGGTCATATTGCCGGCATTGGTGCAGCAATCAATGGTTTTGTATCGACGGTTATGGCAGTTCCTATCGCCAATTTTATCGGGAGTTTCGTGAAAACGTCAGTCTTACCATTATTTATGGGGTTCTCGGTTTTTGGAATGTTGTCTTTGTTGGTCTTTTTGTGGTTGAAAAGCAAAAGAAAACAGGAACAGATTGTATGAGATCGTTAATTTCTGTTTTTTGATAGATAATGTTTAATTATCAAAGTTTGCCATCAGTTCAAGGTACACGGTCTTTGCAAATATTTAGTTATTGGTTTCTTCAATAAACTCTAAAATCTCATCATACCGATTGGTCCAAGGAAAAAAGTACTGACTCATCATAGGCACATGTTTCTTGTTCAAAATAATGGGTTTGACGTTGGGTTGAAATTGGTGGAGCTTATCAACGAAATCGGCGTTTTGCTTTTTAATGGAAGGGTAGGTTTTTTCACCGACATACATCATAAAAGGTGGTGAGTTTTCATCTACAAAATAAAGTGGCGAAGCATTTTTCCATTGCTCGGGATTGGTCGTCCATGTGGTTTTGTAATTATACTGGGTGGTTGGCGGATTTTCCTTTAAATAGCTATACATATCCAGTCCCGCAGCATCATTAAGGATAACGCCTTTAATCACAGACGTATCGTCAATATATTTAGGATTGGTACTGATCAAGGCAATGAGGTGACCTCCTGCCGAATGCCCCATCAAGTAAATTTGATCTGGATCGCCTTTATAATTTTCTATATTGTTTAAGGTCCATTGCAATGCCGAGGCGATTTCTGAAGCCATGGTATCGTAATTCGCTTTCGGACTTAGAGTATATGAAGGAATCACAGTGACCACGTCATTTTTAGCGAAATTACGCCCTAGAAATCCGTAGATATCTTTGTTGCCTTCTGTCCAATAGCCACCATGAACAAATATAACAACCGGAAGTTGGTGTGCATCCTTATCTCTGGGCTGAAAAATATTGAGACTTAAATTATTAGTTGAATCTTCTTTTTCAAGATATTGAATGTCTTTAAACTTTCGAGACGCGCAGCTCGAAAACATGCCCATTATAAAAACCAAGAGTACTAATTGCTTTATCATACTTTAATGTTAGGTAAAAGTCAAGATGAGTTCAATATAAAAAAAAGCGTCATCAACATATGCTATTGAGACGCTTTTTTGAAATGAAACTTACTGTAGTCTACCAGTTATCAATTTCGTTTTTTAATTCTTCCTTAGACTTTCCGTACTTCTCCTGCATTTTACCTGCAAGTTTATCCATATCGCCTTCGGCTTCGGTGTATTCATCATCGGTTATTTTGCCGTACTTCTTTTTGAAATCACCTTTTATCTGTTTCCACTTTCCTTCAAATTGATCATTATTCATAATATTATAGTTTTAAGATTAATACTATTTAAATATACGTCTTGCGTGGCCTTCAAACTGATGCAATCCCATCTAGTATTGACTGATTTAAAAAATGAGGTTTGGTGGTTATTGGTTATTGGTTATTGAAACAAAAATTAAATGTAGGGGCTGATAGTGATCATTATCAAAATAGAGCACACCGACCTTTTTTGGTCGCTGTGCTCTATTTGCATTAGGGATGGAGCCATTGTTGGAGCTCTTATGACCCTTAGGTCATGAAGCGACTGGCGAGAGCGCGACCTTTTTTTCTAAATGATTACTTGGACAGGCTTAATAACCATTTTGAAAAAGAAAAAAAGGGAATGCCCATAAAAATAGCAGTGAACTATGCCTTGAGCACAACTCTAAATCGTGCTTTACCGTCATGTAAATGTTTGATGGCTTCGTTGACCTTGCTCATTTTAAACTCCTCAACGGTTGGATAAATATCGTGGCGTACGCAAAATTCTAGCATCTTACGAGTAAGTGCGATGCTGCCCAACGGACTTCCGCCAACCGATTTCTCTCCCCCAATCATGCTAAACGCAGGAATTTCCATGGGTTCTAAGACCGCTCCTACCGTATGTAGTTTTCCTTGTGGTGCCAGGGTGGTTAAAAAGGCATTCCAGTCTAACTTGACATTGGTGGTATTTAAAATAAAATCTAAAGTTCCTGCAATACCTTCCAGTTCTTTCGAGTTGGTCGAATCAACCACGTTGTGAGCGCCCATTTTTTTAAGTGCTTCGGTCTTATCTTTACTAGATGTAAAGGCTGTAACCTCGCAACCCCATGCTTTCAAAAACTTGAGTGCCAAATGGCCGAGACCTCCAATACCAATTACACCAACCTTGTCTGTGGGTTGCACACCTGACAGGACAATAGGATTAAAAACGGTGATCCCTCCGCAAAATAGTGGTCCAGCCTTAGACATATCAATTCCTTCGGGTAATTTTGTTACCCATGACCAGTGACCACGCACGTGATCTGCAAATCCGCCATGACGTCCAACGATAGTGCCTTCGGTATCGGGACAGAGATGTTGTTTGCCGTCCATACATTGATTGCAATGCATACACGATGATGAGAACCAGCCCATCCCTACTTTTTCTCCTACTTTCAATCCTTTGACTTCGCTCCCTACTGCCACAACTTCTCCTACAATTTCATGTCCTGGAATAAGTGGATATCGGGCATTTCCCCAATCGTTATTAATCATACTGAGATCGCTGTGGCATAGACCACAATAATGGACTTTAATATCAACTTGCTCATTGCCTATTTTTGCAAGTTCGTAGTTGTAATCTTCTAAACGGGCCTTAGCCTCTTTTGCTGCGTATGCTTTTACTTTCATATATTGATAATTGTTTTATCTAAAGGTACAGCATTTAATCTAAACATTGTAGCGTGATGCGTGAGATTATGCCCATACCAAAGTCTATGTTGCTATATTATTATAGTTCCCTTTAAATTGAATTTGTCGTTGTTATATATGTCAAAAAATCGTCGCGCTTAGACCATTTTTAAATTCATAAATTACTTTTAAAAAACATTTTGAAAATTTAAAATTTTCTTAAAATTTGTATATTAGAGTTAAATTTTTAAAAAATAAAGCACCAAATTTTATTTTGATGCTTTAATTTTATTTTTTTTACAAACCATGACATTGTTTTTAAAATTTGACACCCATTTACTTTGTAATAAGATACTTAACGAATGCCTTGATGAGATTAATATAAAGTATAATGTACTGGCTTTTGGAGAAATTGAGATTTTGGAACCACTGACTAAATCACGTCATGAGGCTATTAAAAACGCTCTAGAACCTTACGGCATAATTATTATTGAGGATCATAAAAAAATCATGATCCAAAAAATCAAGGATGCGATTATTGATTTGATTAATGACGACGACGAGACGATTATGGTAAAGAGCTCTGTGTATTTGGCCGAACGTTTAAATCAAAATTATGGCTATTTATCAAATCTGTTTTCTGAAATGACGTTTTCATCTATTGAGAATTATATCATTCTACAAAAAATAGAACGTACCAAACAATTAATGGCAACGACCACTATGACCCTTACCGATATTGCGTTTAAGCTCAACTACTCAAGTGTAGCGCATTTAAGTTCACAATTTAAAAACACTACTGGTATTACACCTTCCGCTTTTCAACGTATTATTTCAAAACGAAGAGACTTACAACAAGATTAAAACTGCATGCAAACCAATCCTATTCAAATCGCCTTAGCCGATGACGACAAAGATGATCGTTTATTTTTTAAGGAAGCTTTTAAAAAATTGAAAATAAAATCTGAAGTCACCACCTTTGAAGATGGGGTTGTGCTCATGAATTACCTCAACAATGTTGATCATATTCTACCAGAAATTTTATTCTTGGATTTAAATATGCCCAAAAAGTCTGGGATAGAATGTTTACTTGAAATTAAAAAAACCGCGAGACTTAAAGATATTGTGATTGCTATTTATTCGACCTCTGCGTCAGAACAGGACATTGAAAAAACCTTTGTTTTGGGTGCGAATGTGTATATCAAAAAACCCGATGATTTTAATAACTTGAAAAAAGTGCTTTCAGAAGTGGTTACTACAAATTGGCAATTTCAAACCGATAAGCTCAATAAAGCCAATTTTTTACTTAGATTGTAGTTATGATAAGAACCGCAAAGTTTAACATTAGATTACTTAAAATATTATTTGGAGCTGGCCTTTTTGTGATCTTATGCATAGCTGGTTTTTTGTTAAAACATAATAAGGAACTTGCCCACTCTATGGAGATGGTGAAGCATACCTACGAAGTCACCTTAGAGCTCAAGGAGCTTTTATCAAATCTTCGCAATGCCGAGACCAGTGAGCGCGGTTTTTTATTGGCTAAAGACTCTCTTTTTTTAAATAGCTATAGGTACAGAAAAAGTGAGGTGACGTCGAGTATAAATAAACTAACCGAACTTACTCAAGATAATGCGGCACAACAAGTTCGTCTCGAAAATCTCAAAGTCTTGGTTGCCGAACGTTTAAATTACCTCTCTGAATCCTTATCAGACAACGATTTAAATAATTTGGATAGTGAACTTATCAAAGGTCGATTTACTGAAAGCGCTACTAAAATGGACAGCATAAGATCAAATATCACCGAGATGATCGAAGTTGAAAACAATTTATTGGCGCTGCGCTCGGCAGACAATGAGCTATCGTTGAAAAGAAATCCTTTTATGCTGTTTTCAACGTTAATCTTTACTTTAATTTTACTGTTGATCGCTTACTCCATAATCAATAGAGACCTTAAGACACTGAGACAAAAAAATTTAGAATTAAGGTTGTTCAAGGAATCGGTCAACCAATCTGAAATAGTGAGTCAACAAGGTACTTGGAGTTGCCAAATTGGAGCATCTGTTTACGACGCATCAGATAATCTATTTCGAATTTTTGGAGAAGAGCCACACTCGTTTGAGCCCACACATGATAATTTCATGACATTTGTTCATCCCGATGATCTCGATATTTTGAATGCGCAAAATGAAAAAATGCATACCGATAAAAGCCTTCCTTTTACAACCTATAGGATAATTAGACGAAATGGCGACATAAGGCACCTCAAGGCCTACGCCCAACTTTTTGAATATAGCGACGGACAGAAAGTCATGATTGGTACCACAACGGATATTACAGATGAAGTTGGTAATATAGAAGAATTAAAGAGTCGTAATTCTCGATTAGAATTATTTAAAGAAGTTACCAATCTGTCTGAAAGTGTGAGTAAACACGGTACATGGCTATGTATTGTGGGAGAGGACACGTATACGCTCTCAGACAATCTCTACCGATTATTAGGAGTCGAACCGCAATCGTTTGTTGCCACCATTGAGAATTATATAGAATTTGTTCATGAAGACGACCGTGAAAAAATGAAGTCTCAAATTGACCAGATGCATGAAGTTCAAGATTTACCATTTATCTATTACAGAATGGTTAAAACTGATGGTACCATTATACATGTGAAGTCATTTGGTGAATTATTTATTAATCAAGATGGCACAAGACGATTAATTGGTACCGTTTCTGATATTACGGAAGAAGTCAATAATGTGATTGTTTTAGAAGAACAAAACAGAGAATTAGAACTTACGAACAGAGAACTTTCTGCATTTAATTATGTAGCAAGCCATGACCTTCAAGAACCGCTGCGAAAAATTCAAATGTTTATTTCAAGGTTTGAGGATGAGGAGTACAATCGTCTTTCTGAAAATGGCAAACTATATATAGACCGCATTGATAATGCGGCAGCACGAATGAGACTGCTCATCAATGATCTTTTACAATTCTCTAGAGTTAATAAATCTGATGTCGCTTTAGTCTCGCAAAATATGAACGACCTTCTTTATGATGCCAAAGAGGAACTTATGGAAATGATCATTAAACATAAGGCAGTAATCACCAATGATGAGATGCCAAACATGAAAGTGATTCCTTTTCAAATCAAACAATTGTTCATAAACCTGATAGGAAATTCTCTAAAGTATAGTAAGAAAAATATATCACCAGTGATTAACATCACTTATGAAAACACGCACAGCAGCGCCGAAGAATACTTAGAAAAGGCTAAAACAGGATATTACCATAAAATTACCATAAAAGACAACGGTATTGGTTTTAATCCAGAATACAGCGCAAAAATCTTTACGTTGTTCAATCGATTACACGATAAGGACGACTATTCTGGAACCGGGATTGGACTTTCTATCTGTAAAAAAATTGTAGAAAACCATCAAGGTTATATTTGTGCCGACGGTACCTTGGGTGAAGGTGCGATATTTAATGTTTATTTACCTAAAGAACATTCAATGCCGTAGTCATTTTAAAGATGATTTCATTTTAGTAACCATCAACAGCCAACTACATTACGGTTATAAATAAATCTCTACAAAATATCCGTTGGAGTTAAATCAAATCAAATTCATTTTTAGCCAATACTTTCTATACATTTTTCAGTAAGAACAGGTATTGATGCATGAACACTTCTACCACAATAGGATTTCTGATGACTTCTTCCGAAGAAAATGTAACCACTATATCAACTTGCAAAAGCTAAACACGCTAAGTATTGATAAAGATGATAACTTTTAAAAAAGAATTTGCAACGAGATCAAAAAAAACGACGCCATAATACGAAAGTAAGTCTGGGGATAGTGCCTCAAAAACTTCAAGACTAATAAATAAGGCTCATGACATGGACAAAGCGTAATTCTGCCTATAATGCTGATTATCTTAAGTAAACATCTAATTGTACTAAGATATTTGATATGTTTTAAGCAATTTATGTGAATTAAGTAACATATAAAGTCAATTGTATAATAGATATCGATTAATTACACTCACCTTTACCCAAAGTAGTATTTGTAGAACAAACGAATTGGGTAGAGTGTTCAATTTGTTTTTTCCAACGCTACTTAAGCATCATATTCTTTGAATTCATGAAAACATATCTAATTGATATTATTACCGTTATCCTTATTATTATTTGGGCTGTTATATATTTTATTTATCCATTAGGTGAATTGGTTCATATTCTGCTGGTTATTGCAGTTTTACTGGTACTTCTGCCAAGCATAAAAAAACTTAAATAAAATTTATACAAACTAAAATCCTGATATAGAACTCATCTTGACTTTTTATATTTCCTAAAAAATGGCTAAAATTCGCTCATATTTCAGCAATTTTTTTACTCGTAGCGATGCTATGATTTTCAAAAATAGTTTCATCTGACCAAATTTTATATCATTTTCGGTTAGAAACAAAAAGTCAAGATGAGTTCATATAATGCTCACGACGCTAAAACGACGTTACTGGAAATCGTACTTCAACATCCTCCAAAGAGCTAAAGAAATTGAATTGGTCTGCTGGACTTTTTATTATAGACGTCACCAATACGCAAATTTTAAAAACTAACCTAACCCTCACCAATTGAGCCATTAATATATTTTGCTGGTTCATTTTTAAAAAAATAAATGACAAATTGTATTGTATAGCTACCTAAACTAGTTACTGCGGAAATTTTAATCTCTCGAGCAATTAATTCATTATAGGGCTGTGTTTTATTAGAAATTCTCTTTAAATCTAAATAACCTGTTTCTTATGTCATGTTGCGCATGTCTATCTATTAACACCTATATACTTCTCTATAATTAAGAGTTTTTTAAGATTTTAAGGCAATCTTATAACGCTCTACCAAAATTGTATAACAGGATTTATCGATGTTCAAGGCATCTTTGTAATAAATCAATTGCAATATGAATACACCCTCAAATTTATTGAACAAGCAAAATGCCAGAGTTGGCAAAATAAAGCCTTCACCTTTCTCAAGCAAAAGAACTCCCGCCCTATCCTTGCACAAAGACATTTACGCTCCTATAGGCAAACGTCTTTAAGGCAAATGTCACAGAACGATTGATTTTAATAATTTTCTAACCAATACCAATATTACCATGATCACGATTGACACAAAATATAATAAACAACAGACCTTTTTTGAATCTTTAAAAAATGAAATTGGTGGCGCTTTAACGACAGTTGGAAAAGAGCATATATTTAAAATAGACAAACGGTTAGGTAAGGGCATCATTCGTTCAATTGATCTTGGTGATCATATTTCCTTTTTGGAATTTGATTTTTCGCTAAATGAAGACATCAAATTGATCTTACAGTCCTCTCTCGTTAACACGGTAAATTTCTCATATTGTTCAAATGGTAAATTTGCCCATAGCTTTTCAGACGGCAGTAAAAAAAATACCCTTGAAAATTTTCAAACAGGAATAGTTTCAAATATTACATCCCAAAATAACGCTCTATATTTTGAAAGAGATATGCACGTTCAAGCTTCAATTATCTCGGTTAATACTGAATATATAGATTCCGCCACATTACATATCAATCATACGCTTAAAAAGTTGTTTATTGATGATAAAGATGCCGACTATATCTATATAGGATCATACAATTTGAAAATTGCCGAATATCTTAAACAGCTTCGAGCCGTAACACAAGAAGGTGTTGTGAGATCCTTATTACTTAAAGGGTTAATCAATGTTATTTTGGCCTTAGAAATTGAACAACATAAAATCGACCTTGAGAACGTTAAGTTTTCACAATGCTCACTTACAAAAACCGAATTGAAATTGGTCAATGAACTTATCACCTACATCAACAATTATCCTGAAGGCGATCATAGACTTGACAAGCTTACTAAGAAAATTGGCTTATCTGCCGCTAAAATCCAAGAGGGTTTTAAAATGACTAATGGACAAACCGTTTGTGAATATATAAGATATGTAAGATTATCTAAGGCCGTCGAACTCATGGCAACTACCGATATGAATATCTCAGAAATCGTTTATTGTCTCGGCTTTACAAGTAGAAGTTACTTCTCAAAAATCTTCAAGCAGAGATTTAACTGTGCACCAAGTCACTATTTGAAAAAAAATAAGGTAGCTGTTTCAGCCTGATCTATATTTTGAAAAAGCTCTAAGATCTTTTCGTTTTTAGAGCTTTTTTTATGTTTAAGATTGAGACTTTGATTTTTTAATTATCTCTTTTAAACGTTCTTTACGCAACACCTTTTCACTCTTGACCTTATTCTTCTTTTGAGCGATGAGCTTGGAATGCTTCGCTTTGTTTTTTCCGTTTTTTTGACCCTTTGGTTTTGGCATAATCGTAAGCTATTTATAGTGAACTCATCTTGACTTTTTCTAGTTCCTAAAAAATCACTAAAATTCGCTCATATTTCAGCAATTTTTTCACTCGTAGCGATGCTATAAATTTCAAAAATAGTTTCATCTGACCAAATTTTTCTCATTTTCGGTTAAAAACAAAATGTCAAGATGAGTTCAGTTATTAAAGTGCATTATCGATAATTTCTTGCACACATTCTGGATTCAAAAGTGTACTGATATCTCCTAAATTTGTGGCATCCCTATGAGCGATTTTCCTGAGAATACGACGCATGATTTTACCACTGCGTGTTTTAGGAAGTCCGTTAGTGAATTGAATTTTATCCAGTTTTGCAATGGGACCAATCTGTTCTGTTATAATTTGATTGATTTCTTTACGCACATTATCCTGATTTCGACTTTCGCCAGTATCTTTCAATGTTACGTATCCATAAAGCGCATTACCTTTGATGTCGTGTGGAAAACCGACAATCGCACTTTCAGCTACCGCAGGATGTTCGTTAATCGCATCTTCAATAGGCGCTGTGCCTAGGTTATGACCAGATACAATGATGACATCATCAACGCGACCTGTAATTCTATAATAGCCCACTTCATCTCGAAGCGCACCATCACCCGTAAAATACATGTTTTTAAATGCTGAAAAATAAATGTCCTTATAGCGTTGGTGATTTCCCCAAATAGTTCGCGCCATACTTGGCCATGGAAATTTGATACACAAGCGACCATCTACTTGATTGCCCTTAATTTCTTGACCATCTTGATCCATAAGCGCAGGTTGAATTCCAGGAAACGGCAGTGTCGCATAAGTTGGTTTCGTTGGTGTGGCAAAAGGAATTGGCGTAATCATGATCCCACCAGTTTCGGTTTGCCACCAAGTATCTACAATTGGTGCTTTCTTTTTACCCACGTTATCATCATACCAGTGCCAAGCCTCCTCATTAATTGGCTCGCCAACCGTACCTAAAACCTTTAAAGAGGATAAATCATGTTTTTCTAAATGCGCAACCCCTTCTTTTGCGAGCGCTCTAATAGCCGTTGGCGCCGTATAAAATTGGGTTATTTTATGTTTTTCTACGATCTCCCAAAAGCGTCCAAAATCAGGATAACTGGGTACGCCTTCAAACATGACTGTGGTGGCTCCATTGGCCAATGGCCCATAAACGATGTAGCTATGACCGGTAATCCAGCCAATATCGGCAGTACACCAATACACATCATTCTCTTTATATTGAAATACATTTTTAAACGTGTAAGCTGTATATACCATATAACCTGCCGTAGTATGCACCATACCTTTAGGTTTTCCTGTAGAACCCGACGTGTATAAAATAAATAAGGGATCCTCGGCCTCCATCAATGCTGGAGCACATTGTTTTGACGCTTGATCCAACAACGGCTGCAACCAAAAATCGCGTCCTGCTTGCATATTGATGTCAGCATGAATTCGCTTGGCGACCAAAACAGAGGTAACGCCTTCACATTCCTTTAGTGCTTCATCGACAATTCCTTTGAGATCAATCGTTTTTGCACCTCGAAAGGAGCCATCACTAGTAATGACCATTTTACAATCGGAATCCTGAATTCTCGTCGATAAAGCATTGGCTGAAAATCCGGCAAATACGACCGAATGCACCGCGCCAATTCTTGCACAAGCTAACACCGAAATCGCCAACTCAGGAATCATAGGTAAATAAATACAAACCCGATCTCCTTTGTTGATGCCTTTATCCTTGAGCACATTGGCAAATTGGCACACGCGCTCGTGCAATTGCGTGTAGGTAATATGTTGTGCTTTTTCAGTTGGATCGTTCGGCTCAAAGAGAATCGCCGTTTTATCACCTCTTGTGTACAGGTGTCGGTCAATACAATTTTCAGTAATGTTAAGTTGAGCGCCTTCAAACCATGTTACTTCAGGCTTATTGAAATCCCAGCTTAGGATGGTATCCCATTTCTTTCGCCATAAAAAGTGCTCTTCAGCGATTTCCTCCCAAAATACTTCTGGGTTTCTAACCGATTTCCGATAGACTTGATAATATTCCTCTAAATGTTTAATATGGTAATTGCTCATGGTGCTTTGATTATGGCTTGTTAAATTTACTCAAATTTCCGTAGTAATAAAATTTGAAAACAGTGCCATCAATGTCATTATTCATTTTACTTCGGAAACTTTAACAGGTTTTAAATTTTCAATATAAAAAAAGGAATATCCTAAGATAGATAAAAAGCTGCGGTGTCAACCTGCTCCTATTTCCGAAGAAAAAAAGAGCACACTACCTAACTGAATGCTCCTTCAACCGTTTTTTATAAGCCTTAATTTCCTTAACCACTCGTGGCGCCATGATAATTGTCGCCAACATCGTTGGGATCGCCATAAATGCAAAAATACCATCAATAAAATTGATCATCGTACTAAATGGCGTGGTTGCAGCAAGGATAATACTTAAAATATAGAGATAATTATAATAATGTTTTCTATGCGCTCCAATGAGAAAAGACATGCATTTAGTGCCGTAATACGCATACGAAAACAGCGACGACATACTAAACACGAACACACAGACCATTAACAAATACTGCCCGTAAACTGGTATGGCATCTTCAAAGGCCGCGGCTGTGAGACTCACGCCATTATCGCTCGTGGTTTGCCAAACACCTGTCACCAAAATCGCCAAAGCCGTAAGGGTACAAACAATCAAGGTGTCAATTACGGGACCCAACATGGCAACTAGACCTTCGCGAACAGGTTCATTGGTTTTTGCCGCGCCATGAGCCATTGGCGCTGTACCAATCCCAGCTTCATTTGAAAAGGCACCACGCTTTATGCCCAATAAAATCAAGGCTCCAAGTACACCACCAATAATATCCTTTTGGCCTTCACCTGGTTGTAAATAATTTGCCTCAAAAGCATCTGTAAATATCAACATCACATATTTTGGCACTTCGGTGTAGTGTATCCCTAGAATGATAAGCACCAAAACAAAATACAAAATAACCATACTCGGTACCATTTTACTGGCAATCGTACTAATGCGCTTTAGACCGCCAAGAATCACAATTGAGGTTGTGATAACCAAAATACCTGCTATAATTAAATTAGATCCCAAGCTGACTTCTACCCCATTTGGAATTAAAATAATATCGTTAATGGCCTGTTTTAATTGATTGACATTGACCACTGGAAGTGCACCCAACATGCCAAAAACTGAAAACATGATTGCCAGAAATTTCCAATTCTTGCCTAAACCTTCTGTGATAAAATACATGGGACCGCCTTGTAAGTCGCCATTACTATCCTTGCCTCGATACATGATCGCCAAGGTTGAAGTAAAAAACTTAGTACTCATGCCAACAATTGCGCTAATCCACATCCAGAACATGGCTCCTGGCCCACCAACCGAAATCGCCAAAGCTACACCCGCAATATTTCCCATGCCAATGGTTGAGGAGAGCGCTGTGGTCAAGGCTTTGAAATGACTTATTTCTCCTAAATCGTTAGGATTATCATATTTACCACGTAAAACTTGAATGGCGTGTCCAAAAAACCGAAACGGTAAAAATTTGGAAACTAAGAGGAGGTACAAGCCGCCACCAATCAATAAAACAAGTAGCGGAATGCCCCAAGCGAGTGACGAAAACTGTTCTGAAATGGTCTTGAGTTGTTCCATAAGTGATTGAATTTGCGTTCTAAGATATAACTTCCCGTTTGGTCAAGCTGAAAATTTAAAAGTATATTTAACGCAAATCACCATTATTTGAAAACCAACCGCCTTTTTTTCATTGACGCCGTGCGTGCATTTGCGATTTTGATGATGCTTCAAGGTCATTTTATTGATACGCTGCTTGATCCCTCATTTAGGGATTCTAAGACTATAGCATATCAAGTGTGGTTTTATTTTAGAGGTATTACGGCACCCACCTTTTTTACGATTTCGGGCTTGGTTTTTTTATATCTGTTGCTGCGTGCTCGAGATAAGGGTAATGACAAACTAAGAGTCAAAAAAGGACTATATCGCGGTTTGCTTCTCATCGTGATTGGCTATCTCCTGCGTATTGATATCTTTGGGTGGTTTCGTGGCGAGTTTCACGATAATTCTCTTGCCGTTGACGTCTTACAATGTATTGGGTTATCATTGCTTATTTTGACGTTTTGTTATATTTTACTTCGGAAACACCTCAAACTACTGTCTTTTCTATTATTCGTCTTTGGAGTCGTATGTTTTATGACCGAACCGTATTATAGAACTCTTGAAATAACAACTATCCCAAAAGTATTTGCTAATTATCTGAGCACTTCCAATGGCTCTGTCTTTACCATTTTGCCTTGGTTTGGATTTACAGCTTTTGGCGGATTTCTAGCCACCCTGTTTTTTTCTCATGTGCATAAACCTAGGTTTCGAGCCTTTATTGTATCATGCTTTTTTGTCACGGGCTTGTTGCTTACTACATCTTCCTCGTGGCTATTTATGATGCTCTATGAAGTCACTGGGTATGAACTTTTAAAGTCTTGTGCCTACTATAACTATCTCTTTCCTCGCTTCGGAAACGTGCTGTTGTTATTGGGCTTGTTTTATGCTGCTGAACGTTTTTTAAAAGGATCGATGATTGGGAAAATCGGACAAAAAACACTCTCCATTTATGTGATCCACTTTATCATCATCTTTGGAAGTTTTACGGGTGTTGGGTTAAAACAGTTTTATTTCCGAAGTTTAAATCCAACACAGGCCATTATTGGTGCACTTATTTTTATGGTCGTTGTTTGTGTTATTTCATTTTACTATGTGAAGACGAATGCTTTTATTTATAAAATTGTAAGAAAGATCATTAGGCAGGTTAAGCCGTGATTATAAGTATTTACCTTCACTTACAGCCCAAAACGTATTTATAATCTGTTATTTACTTCAAAAAAACGTATTGGTTATTTGTAAAATACGATATCCATCTAAAAAGGTATTTTCATTATAACCCTGAACCACCCAGTTTAATTCATTGCAATTCCTATAAATTTTCTTTTTGGCTTTTTTTACAACTTTGAATAATGCGGTTAAAAATTTAGAAGTTATTCAACTATAATGAAGAAGCAAAAAACACTCACCGCATAATCGCGCTTTTAATGGGTGCGTAATTCGATGGTCTTGTGTATGAAACGAAGCGATAAAAATAAGCGTTATCAATTTAGATTAACCACAAGCCAGATTTTTAAAATTTACTAATTATCTTTTCTTCTCAATAAGCCCACCAAATAACTAGTTTTACTTAATTTATAAAAAAAATGACCGTAAATTTAAAATTTTGCTGACTTCTTAAAAACACCTTAATTCTGAATCAAGCAACTAATTAACTATAAGCTACATACGTTGATTTAGCCAGCTATTTCCCGTACTTATTAGCTAATTCTTTCACATATTGCATTGCGACGTTATCATAATGCGGATATTCTTCAGGATTTTCTGATGCAATATCATTGTAGAGTATAAAAAAAGAGAATGGATCGTCTGCATTGTCAATCATTTCTCTTGATTTACCTTTATCAGTAATCAACTTTGCCATGCTATATCCTGGAACGTGCCCAACACTTCCTAAGAAAGCTTCTCTGTAATCGTTTTCACTATGGTGCTTGCCATTGGTTTCATCAATTATCAATGTATTAAAATTAGAAATAACGTCTTTTGACTTTCCTACGTAAAAATCATTGACCATTTCTTTAAGCCACCAATCCGAATTATCAGCAAGCATGACATCTTTATCAACCATATCTGCAATTCCCTCATCTAAAATCGCGTTTAAAGCCCAAATAATTCCTTGGTCAATAGAATCTATCTTAACATGTTCAAGGATATCAGGTCTTTGTATATGAAAAAATTCGTGAGATTCAAAGTTCGATAATCGTCGTGAATTGTTTTGATGGGCTGCCATTATGGAAATAAAGATACCTTTCCCATTAGCGCTTCCATCGTGGTCTAAAGCGTGATAGTATAATTTTGGTAAGCTGTCATTTAACAATCTATGGTCTGGTAAGAATTTTATAGTTCGAGCAATCATTGAATCTAATAATATTTGCTCGTTATTTTTTAAAAATTTTAGATGTTCTCTATAGATCGAATCATTTTTCCTGAATGAATTGCGAATTTTGTAAACTATATCTTCGTTGTCATCAAAATTTTTAGAAGCGTAAACTTTGATAATGTTTTCTTTAATATTATCTAGATAATCTTCAGGTATATTATTTTCTTCAATATATAAGCGGTTTCCTTCAACATTAAGAAAATCAATCCATTCTGATTCTGAAAATGTTCCATTAACTGAAATACTTTCGATTAATCTGAAATAGCTTTCTACTCCTGAATAATCAAAATTGGACTGTCGGTTAATTTTATCCCTCCTATTGTTGCAGGAGGAAAGAGTGATAAAAAGAATGATAATAATCGTTATTTTCATTTTTTAATTGGATACGACGTTTCAAGCTATAAACTATACACGTCTTTATTACCCACAGTACTTTACTCGTTCCAATTTTGAAGTCGGTCGAGATAAAGATAGCTTTCGACAAATTTTCTATGCTCGGGACTGGTCATTTTTTCTACTAAATTCAACGCAGAAATATAACTTGCTAAATTTCCGTTTGATGAGCTAAATTTTCCGTCTTCTACAAATGTTACCAAACTGTCGTTTTGGACTTTTAAATTTGGATAATCTTTTTGTAATTGCTCGCCACCACCAATCCATGTCACAATTTTATGTCCGTCAGCAATTCCTGATTTTCCTATTAGTTGCGCTCCTGCACAGTTGCTCACCGTATATTTTGTTTCCTTGTTTTTTTCTCGTATAAAATTCACGATTTTGTCATTATTCACTTGAGCGTACATATCATAGGCACTTGGCACAAATAAAGCGGTTAATTTCGGGCAGTTCTCAAAAGTATAATCGGGGACGAAATGCATTCCTTCTTCTGTTGTAATTTGATTTTCGGTTTCTGCTATTGAAATGACGTTAAAAATTTGCTTTCCATCCTCGGTTAGTTTTGCAAACACATCAGAAGTTGCGATGACTTCGCTTTGTAACACTCCGTTATACATCAAAAGTCCAATTGTAGGCAATGCTGGGTTAAACGGTTTTAGGTGTTTTGTTAGCGTGTCGGTTTTTTGTTCAGTCTTCGTGTATTCCGGATTTTCAATTCTGGTTTTTGATTTGTCTGTGTTACAACTCATCAAAATGGTCGAAAAAATCCATGCTATAATTCCAAAATTTCTCATCGTTTTCGGTTTTTGTGTTTTAGACAACGTCACTCTAAATGTCTCGTAACGTGCAAATTAAACAATTACTTTCGGATTGAGCACGAGCCGAATTTTTGGATTTTTCTTATTATCTTATTCCACTAATAAGCCCACCGAAGGACTACTGTTACCAATTTAATAAATAAAAACTACAGTAAATTTAAAAATTTGGCGGTCTTCGCAAATACACACAAACCTTTCGAAAAACCTATAATTGCTATGTTTTATATACATTGTTGTGCTTAGTTTTTTATCCGTTTAAATTGGTTGTTTTGCACGCTTCTATTTCCGCCCGCCATCATCAAAATCATCGCTTCACTTACTCTTCCAGTTACCACAACTAAATTTCCATTCAAATCATTCCCGAGAATTGTTTTAGTTTCCTTGTTAACATAATATATTGGAATAAATGGATAAAGCGTTAGTTTACGGTCGATTGTAAAGAAGTCATCCTTAATTCTACCTTTTAAATTAAACTCATCAATTATATTTTCGTCCGTTTCACTCAATAATTTCACGTTAATATTTTCATTGTCAATCAAGGTCAGTTTAACGTTATTATTTTCAAGATGAATCGTGTCGGTTTTATCACTATAACTTGATTTTAATGTCGCCCATAAATTTTTTGGCAAGCTATCATTTAAACCGTTATTATAAATTCCATTCAGTCTTTGCTTATTGAAGACAGACGTTTTAAAATCATTTTCACGTATCAATCTTTTTGTTGAATAACAACTTGATAACGATATCAGAAAAATCAGAAGTAGAAGTTTTATTGTTCGCAATTTTTTTTTTAAAATTAAGCACAACGTTGTTGTGTATGATTAGTGGCGTGTTTAAGCACCTAATTTAGCAAATAAAAACCAAATAGAAAGTCCGCGAGGACTTTCGTAAGTAGGCTATAACCAGCCATTAATTATACACGGTGTTGTGGTGCGTATTTTTTAAATTTATTCTTTTGGCCTTGGTGGTGGACTAAAATAGTTTTCATCAATTAAAAGTATTTTCAAATCCGTTTTGTTTGTAATTCGGTAATAGGTTTCTGTAAGTTGATTTAAGATGTTAGGCAGATTATTAAATTCACTTTTATCATCATACTGAATACATATCGTTAGCTTTTCAGAACTTTCACTTAAGTCTAAATTTTTCCCATTATTATCAATATCTTTTCTTAAGACATTTTCTAAACTATCCAAAGGAATACCAGATTCGTTATTTTTGCTAATCTTATTATTATAGATTTCAATTACATTTTTAGCTTTAATAATTCTAAAGGAATCTTCTTTTGAACAAGTGTTTCTGAAATAAATGGTTTTAATCTCGCTATCTGTTGTCAAAGTTATTTTTGGTATACTATCATTACAGGCTATTTTTTCAGTCCGATTAATTAAGTCAAACCAGTTATTGAAATTATTAACGTCTAATTCAACACCCAGACTTTCATTCTGTTTGTTCCACTTTCCAAATTCCATTTGAACCAAGAATGTTTCTTTTTTCACTGATTCATTTTCTTTTTTGTCATTGTTTTGACATCCAATTATTGTTAAAATCAGTATTACAGCTAAAGATATTTTAAATGTATTTTCCATTTCGTTTTTTGTTTTATATGCACCACGACGGATTTGTATAAGAACAGTAGGGCGGAAAATGAGCGACTACCATTCTGTTGAATATAAGCCGAATTTTTAAATTTTTCTATTTATCTCTCTTTTCTCAAATAGCCAAATTTAAAAATTTGGCGATCTCGCAAATGTACCTGAAACATTGGGTTAAGCACTAATTGCCCTATTGTTTTTATACGTTGTTGTGTGTAGTGCTTTCCGCTCTGATTGGTTTTTTCATCATTCTCAATATCATAAATGGAAGTGCTATTCCAATAACGATTAACATTGTTGAGTACAAATTAAATGGCTCAATCAATAAATTTTTTGGTATTAATGGATTCCAATTTGAACCTAAATATATCATCAGAAAAAGTCCAATGCCAAAAATGATTACTACGCAGAGCAATATAGTTATTATATCTTTTAATAATTCCCCCGTTTTAAATTCCGTTCGAGTTGAGTTATAGATCATTCCGCAAATCGGGATAGAGGCAAAAGCGAAATAATCCAGCGTATTAGTTGAAACACCGAAATAATAGCCTGTTAATTTATCTAATACTTCTATCATTCCAATCAAAAGTCTTGGTGCTAAACCAAAACTTAATAACAAAAAAATCAGTCCCGAAATTCCGTAAACTATATATTTTATTTGGTTCGGTATTTTAGTCAATTCAGTTCGCATTTTTATTATTCCACAGCCTTTTCAGACTAATGTTTATTGCTTGCACGATTTTTTTTGCATTACACACAACGTTGTGTGTATGAAAAGTTGCGGGTAAATCAACGAGGATTTTCCGTTGGGAAAGTCCGCCATTACAAATACACAACTTCTTTTTGTCAATCTCAAGATAAGCAATTTTTTATACACGTTGTTACAAAATGTAGCATTGACTTTCTCTCATTTACCAAACTAAAGACCAGTTTAGATGATAGTATTTTCAATGTCACAATTTTCCTGTGAATTAATTTGCGACCAGTAGTATTGTTGAATTCTGCATTTCAGTTCGACACGGGATATTGCACGATTGATTGGTCAAGTTCTGATTTGAATCTTACTATCAAAGCACAATTTGTGATCAATCAATCGATTCTCCAGGTCTTTTCAGTTTTATGGAGTTATTGATTTCATTACCCAGCTCCGTATGATTCGGTTGTTTTTGTCCAGTCGAGCAGAAGTATTCATTTACAGAACGATTTTTCCGCCCAGTTTTTCAATATCGCGACTATTTCTAGTCTAAGATTAGCAAGAGTAAAAATCAATCTGTTGATTCCTCCAGGGCTTTCTAGATTTTATATAGGGTTTTTGGTCTCAGTACCCAGTTTTTTCAATATCGCATTTTACCAATAAAAATCTGACGAGAATAGAGATTTATATATAACTTTCTAAACAGCCCAATTAATAACAGCGCAACGATTCCTCGAAGTTGTTGTCCGCTATTTTTTGTAACTCCTATTATAACAACTTAATATCATCTTCTTCCCAAATACCCCAAAACATTTCCTTCTATCCTGCTCTGTATATCACTCACATCAGCCTTTACAAACTCCTCTCCCATGATATTTTCATAGAGTTCAATATAGCGCTCGCTCACCGTTTGAATGTAAGCATCGGTCATCTCTGGGACTTTTTGCCCTTCCAAACCTTGAAAATTATTAGCAATAAGCCATTGTCTTACAAACTCTTTTGATAATTGCTTTTGTGCTTCGCCTCGATCTTGTCGTTCTTGATAGCCTTCCTTGTAAAAATACCGTGACGAATCGGGTGTGTGGATTTCATCAATGAGTACAATTTTCCCGTCTTTGGTTTTCCCGAATTCATATTTGGTATCTACAAGAATCAGTCCCCTCGAGGCTGCTATGTCTGAGCCACGTTGGTACAATTTTCGAGTATAATCTTCTAAAACCGCATAATCGGCTTCTGAGACAATACCACGTTTTAAAATCTCTTCACGGGAAATATCCTCATCGTGATCACCCATTTCTGCTTTGGTGGCTGGTGTAATTATCGGACTTGGATATTGATCATTTTCCCTCATACCATCTGGCATCTTAACACCGCACAGTAAACGCTTTCCGGCTTTATACTCTCTCGCGGCATGTCCTGCCAAATAGCCACGAATCACCATTTCCACCTTAAAGGGTTCGCACAAATGACCTACGGCAACATTAGGATCTGGTGTTGCGGTCAACCAATTGGGAACAAGATCTTGAGTAGCTCTCATCATGCTGGTCGCAATTTGATTGAGAATCTGACCTTTATAAGGGATGCCTTTTGGCATCACCACATCAAAAGCCGATAAACGATCGGTGGCAATCATGACGAGTTCCTCATTGTTGATATTATAGACCTCCCGTACTTTTCCTTTGTAAACACTTTTTTGCTTCGGAAAATTAAAATTTGATGCTATTATGGTATGGCTCATGGTTATTTAAATCTACTGTTAAGCGCAAACAACGTTAGATTGACTTCAATTTTATGCGCAACATAATTAGTACTTTTCTATAATTTTGGTGTGTTTACATCCTTGATCCTAATTCAATGTTTTGACTTATCGAGGCTTCATTTAGATTTTGCTTTTTATAACCATTTTTTATGATCAAATCAATAATGTAATATCAAGGCTTTAAACCCTAGCCCAGATTGAGGCATTGTTGGAGCTCCTCGCAGAGAGCGACTGCCGAAAGCTGGAAATGGCTCCAAAAAAATCAAAATCAATATATTCTAATCTCTATTCTCAATATTGCGGTAGGCTTCAATAACCTTTTTTACCAATTTATGGCGTATCACATCCTTATCGTCTAGATAAATCATACCAATGCCCTCCACATTTTGCAATACCAAAAGGGCTTCCTTCAATCCGGAAATGGTACGACGTGGCAAATCGACTTGACCTGGATCACCTGTAAGTAAAAATTTGGCGTTTTTACCCATTCGCGTGAGGAACATTTTCATTTGGGCATGGGTGGTATTTTGACCTTCGTCTAAAATGACGAAAGCATTGTCAAGGGTTCGACCGCGCATAAATGCCAAGGGTGCAATTTGAATGGTTCCGTTTTCTATAAAACGTGCTAGAGTTTCCGCTGGGATCATATCGCGAAGAGCATCATAAAGCGGTTGCATGTAGGGATCCAGTTTTTCCTTAAGATCTCCAGGAAGAAATCCCAGATTTTCTCCAGCTTCAACCGCAGGACGCGTTAAGATAATGCGCTTGACTTCCTTATTTTTCAAAGCACGAACGGCCAACGCAACCCCTGTATATGTTTTTCCTGTTCCTGCAGGTCCAATGGCAAATACCATATCGTTTTTACGCATACTCTCCACCATACGACGCTGGTTGACGGTTTGGGCCTTGATAATCTTCCCGTTGACACCATGTACGATAGGCTCTCCGCTTTGTTGCGACGTATTGTAATCGTCACTACTTTCACTGGTCAAAACACGTTCAATAACGTTTTCATCAATCTTATTATATTTACCAAAATGCTCCATGAGCATGGTCATGCGACGATCAAATTCTTCAAGTAAATCTTCATCACCATAAGCTTTTATACTATTTCCTCTGGCCACGATCTTGAGTTTTGGAAAATACTGTTTGAGTAGTTTGATATTGGCATTTTGAGCTCCAAAAAATTCTTTGGGAGTGATTTCTTCTAGTTCTAAAATAAGTTCGTTCAAAAGCGTTCTGATTTATAAGTTTATCTATTTTGTTTTACTAGTTTTGTCATGCGTCTATATAAGGCTTTTCTTAAACGTCATCACTCTCAAATGTAGCCAAACTATTTTATTCTTTGTACGATATAAAGATTAAAATATGATTAGTTTTTAACAGATGGATGTTGTTTGAGGTAAACCCAAAAAATTCGCATGACATCGTTTTCATTACCCTATGGCAATCATTACATTAACAACCGATTTTGGAGAGAAAGACCACTTTGCTGGTGCCATAAAAGGCGCAATTTACAGCGAGTTGCCCGATGTTAGAATTGTTGATATCTCGCACATGGTCTCGCCCTTCAATGTGCCCGAAGCCGCTTACATTATTCAAAATGCATATAACAGTTTCCCTAAAGGAACGATACATGTGATTGGGATTGATTCTGAATTGAATCCCGAAAATAAACACATTGCGGTAATGCTCGATGACCACTATTTTATATGTGCAAATAATGGGATTATGAGCATGATCTGTTCTGAAATCGCACCCCAAAAAATCGTTGAGATCAATATTCATGATCGCGTCGCTACTAGCTTTCCTGTGCTTGATGTATTTGTAAATGTCGCTTGTCATATCGCGCGTGGCGGAACGCTTGAAGTTATTGGTAAAATTACAGATATTATTAAGCCGATCAAAAACTTGATTCCGTTTGTTAATGATGAAAAGCACCAAATTATTGGCAGTGTGATTTATATTGATAACTACGGAAATGTGATCACCAATATCAAGCGTCAGTTTTTTGAACGTATCGGTAAAGGTCGTCGTTATGAAATTTCAGCAAGAAGTTATAAATTTAAAGAGATCTTTGACAAGTACAGTGATGCCATTAATTTTAAGATACCTGAAGAGAAACGCTATGATGATGGCAAACGGTTGGTGGTATTCAACTCGTCAGGCTATTTGGAAATTGCAGTGTATAAAAGTAATAATGAAAATGTAGGAAGCGCTTCTACACTTATGGGGCTAAAGGTAAGGGACACAGTGACCATCAATTTTTCTAAAACCTAAATATTAAGACCGAGCATTTAGGATATAAATTAAAAACTAAATACTAATTACTAAAACCTCAAACATGCTAGTTAGAATCGTAAAAATGAGTTTTGAGCCATCAAAAATCCCTCAGTTTCTCTTAAATTTTGAGGACAAAAAAAAGTATATTAGGGCGTTTCGAGGTTGTGAGTTTCTAGAGCTTTATCGGGATAATAATCAAACTGATATATTCTTTACCTATAGTTATTGGGAATCGGAAGCGGCATTGGAAACCTACAGACAATCTGAATTATTTAAAGAAATTTGGGCAACTACAAAACAAATGTTCAATGCAAAACCTGAGGCATGGAGCGTCGAAAAACTCGCCTCATTAAAGTAATTTGTTATGGAAATTTAGGAGATGAAGGCTAACAATCTTATGTTCTTACGTTTAAAATCTTATTTTTAACTTTTAATATCCCATAATATTCAAGACCATCTATGTTCGCACTTTTTAAGAAAGAAATCAATACCTTTTTTGCCTCGCCAATCGGCTATTTAGTGATTGCTGTTTTTTTAGTGCTCAACGGTCTCTTTCTCTGGCTTTTTAAAGGAGATTTCAATATACTGGATAATGGCTTTGCAGATTTATCAAACTTCTTTTTACTGGCACCTTGGATCCTCATTTTTTTAGTTCCTGCAGTCACAATGCGCAGTTTCGCTGATGAAAAAAAACAAGGAACCCTAGAGCTACTTCTCACCAGACCCATCTCCCATTTACAAATAGTGCTTGGTAAATACTTTGGAGCGGTCGTACTCATTGTCATCGCCCTAATTCCAACCTTATTATACGTCTATACGATTTCAAAATTAGGCAATCCAGAAGGTAATTTAGATGTTGGTAGTGTCATGGGCTCTTATTTTGGTTTGCTGTTTCTTGTTGCCGCTTACACAGCCATTGGCATTTTTGCCTCTAGCCTTACCGACAATCAAATCGTAGCTTTTATTATTGCCGTTTTCATTTGCTTTTTCTTTTATTTCGGCTTTGAAGGATTATCAAACTACGATCTTTTTGGAGATACGATATACATTGAAACATTAGGAATGGAAACGCATTTTAAAAGTATGGGTCGAGGGGTTTTAGACACTCGAGATCTCATCTACTTTTTAAGCGTCACAGCTTTTTTTATATTACTTACACTACTTAATATAAAACGCGCCAATCAATGATTATCACTGTGCCTTTAGTTGTTTTCATGAGCATCACCTTTGTCCTTGTTTTTCTATTTGTAAAAACCATAGACCCACGTAAATGGTTGACCTTTTTAGTAAGTTTGGCATTAACACCAGTAGTCTATTTCTATGCGGTCTACCCGATGATCAATATTTTTAGCAGTTACCATCATCAAAAGCATTTTTCTGCGGAAGTATGGAAAGCAAAACCAGCGTTGCGTTACGAACTATCTGATGATATGATCACTTCGGAAATATTACTTGGCATGACTAAAAATGATATTAAAGCGCAATTGGGTGCTTACGAGTGGTTGTCTTGGAACGACGCTGAAAAAAAGCACAATGAGAACAGATGGAATTATAGTTTGGGTATCGAACCAGGCGCATTTAACCAAAAGAAACAATGCATAGAACTTCAATTTAGCGATCAAAAAGTGACCAAAGTGAAACCATATAAAGAAGACATAGAGCCTAATGCTAAAGACTAGAAAAAATATCATTACTGTAAGTATAGGCATCCTTATACTCATTATTATCAATGTCGTCTCTAGCAAGATCTACAAGCGTTTTGACCTAACCCTAGACCAGCGATATACCTTGTCAAGAGAGGCTTTGCAAACGGTTGAAAACATAAATTCTCCTTTAATAATCGACGTGTTTTTAGAGGGTGATTTTCCTTCGGAATTTAGACGACTTCGGAATGAAACCCAACAACTGCTAGAAGAATTTTCATTAGAAAATGCGCAAGTGCGCTTTGATTTTATCAATCCTTTAGCTGATGAAAAAACACGGGATCAGAACGTACAGCAGTTAGCTCAACGTGGCTTGCAGCCTTTTCAGATCAATATCAAAGAAAATGGTAAAACCTCGCAGGAACTTATAATTCCTTGGGCATTGGCAAGCTATAATGAGAAAACTGTTATTATTCCGCTTATAAAAAATAAAATTGGAGCAAACGATCAAGAACTTGTCAACGGATCAATTCAAAATCTGGAATATGCCTTTGCCGAAGCGTTTAAGAAACTAGTAAGTCCGAAACAGAAAAAAATTGCCGTGCTGCGTGGCAACGCACAATTAGCCGATATCTATGTTGCCGACTTTCTAAAAACCCTTGGTGAGCATTATTTCCTCGCGCCATTTACATTAGATAGCGTCGCTAAGAATCCCCAAAAAACGCTAAGTGAAATTAGTAATTATGATCTCATCATTTCGGCAAAACCGAGTGTTCCATTTTCCGAAGAAGAAAAATACGTTCTTGATCAATTTACAATGCGCGGCGGGAAAAGCCTGTGGCTCACCGAAAGTATTGTTATGGATCGTGATAGTCTGCTCAACGAGTCTGGAAAGGCGGTTGCCATAATGAAAGATCTCAATCTTACCGATTTCTTTTTTAAATATGGTGTGCGTATCAATCCCGTTATTGTGAATGACCTCTACTCTGCTCCCATTACTTTGGCTGTTGGTGAAGGCAGCAATTCGCAATTTCAACCCTTGCAATGGCCTTACTCACCTTTGGCGGCCAGCAATCCCAACCATCCAATTACTACAAATCTCGATCCTGTGAAATTTGATTTTGCCAGCCAGATCGATACTTTAAAAAATGGCATCACTAAAACCATTTTACTTAGAAGCTCACAGCTCACAAAGTTAGAAGGTGTGCCAAGAGAGATAAGTCTTGAGGTAGTTACTCAAGAACCAAACCCTGAGGGTTATAAAGAACCTAATCAAACATTGGCCGTTTTGCTCGAGGGCACGTTTAGCTCAGTCTATGAAAATCGAGTAAAACCGTTTAATATGTCTGATTTGCAAAACGATCAAATGGGTGATAAAACGATAAGTGTACCTACAAAAATGATTGTCATTGCTGATGGTGATGTTATTAAAAACGAAGTCATTAGAAACAAACCCCAAGAGTTAGGGTTTGAATTTTTGACCAAACGTAAATTTGGAAATAAAGAATTTCTTGAAAATGCAGTAAACTATCTTTTAAATGACGACGGACTTATTAACATTCGTACCAAAGAGGTGAAATTGGCGTTTTTGGATTCCGAAAAAATTGAAGACGAGAAATTAAAATGGCAACTCGTCAACATTGGTTTACCTCTTTTAATTTTAGCTCTTTTTGGTATTGTCTTTAATTATTTCCGAAGAAAACGAAATACCAAATAAAAAAGACCACATCTGTTAGGATGTGATCTTTTTGATCATATAAAAATCTGTTAAAGCAATTCTATTTTACAACAAGCTTCTTAACCGCTTTTTGCGAACCAGATGTCACTTCTACAAAGTATATTCCACTTGTTAAATTTTCTGTAGAAACCCTATATTTATTTTGCTCATCGAATGTCTTGTTCATCAATATTCGTCCATTGACGTCATACACATTTAAATCAACGCTTCCATTTTGAGTCTTAAGCGTAAATTCAAAATAATCATCTGCCGGGTTTGGATATATATCAAAAGTACTTAATTGATTGTCTTCAACGCTTAATAAAGATCCAGCTGTTGAACAAATTTCTAAACCAAAATCATTTAAACTACCTCCATCTTGATTAAATCCGTCCGTGATCGTCAAAGTCCAATCGCCTGCAGAATTTTCTTCAACAAACGACGTCAATAAATTTTGGGCTTGCATCATACCGTTTATAGCAGGCCCAATACTTGATGAACACGAAAAAGCAAAACCACTGTCGTCAAAAATAACATTAGCATTATCAGAATCGCCACAAACACCATCTATTAAAATAACTTCTGTCCCTTCTGGACTAGTTAACGTTATGGTCAAATCTGAAATCCAAGAATGAGTTATATCTAGACTTACGTTTAAATCACCAATTAATACATTTTGACTTTGTGGTATGGTTATTACAGATTGGATTGTGTTAGGTACAGTAGAAATATTAATTGGTGTATCCACTGCTGCTATTATAGGTGAGCAGATGGTAGATTCAGTAGTAAACGAGGCAGTAGCGAATTCACCTTCAACACAATTGCTAAACGCCTTTACCCTCCAATAATATAATGAATTACCGCTCAAACCTGGAACTGAAATACTATTCTGTGTAGTTACCGTTTGATAAGAGCTAAACAAAAAGTCTGAGGTTGTAGATATTTCAACAGAATACTGAGAAGCATTTGGATTATCATTCCATGTTAATGTAGGGTAGATGAAAACATCAGTAGCTCCATCGCTGGGAAAGTCTATAATTGTAGAGTTTAATGGAGCAGCGCTTTCCACGACCAGTTCCATATCAATACTTTTCGAAAATCCAGAGCTTGAACCCAAAACGGTAAATGGATATGAGCCAGCGTCTATGGTATCTAATCCAGATATTTCTAATATGAAATCCTCGTCAGACGTAATGACATCAGGAGTAAATGTGGCTTGAACTCCTGATGGCAATCCTGAAACAGATAAATTAGTTGGTCCATTGAAGGTTAAACTAGATTCATAATTAAATTGATATTGTGCGACTTCATTTGAACAGAAGGTTTTAAAAATGTTATCAGCAGTATACGTAAAATCTGCTTCAGAAATTCCTGTTGCGATAAGTGAAAAATCTTGAAGTCCAGTTTGTAGAATTCCTTTGTGAGTAACTCTAATCGTATAAGTTCCTACTGGTGCATCAATTTCTACCTTTTCGACGTTATCAACGCTGTTGATCCCTTTTGTAGGTGCAATATTATTAATTCCCGGTATAAATTTCCAAGGATAAAACAAATTACCATTTTGATCTTCAAGTACAACATCTAAGTCATTGACCAAACGAGACGTTATGTCGTCTTCAATCATTGACTGGACATTTCCTGGCAGATCAGTCCATACAATTGAAACGATCAGAGGATCTATTCCATTAGAAGTCACAGTTCTTGTAAATACCTCTGTATTTGCCAAAGAATTCTCGTCAACGATAGAAGCAAAGCCTTCATCTAATAAAGTTTGTGCAGCCGCTTCAGCATTTAATAAACCCCAACCAAACCTAAAGTCTGGACCTGGACTCGTACCAGCTTCTAAAGCTGTATGAATAATCAATGCTTTTAAGGTAGCAGACTTCATGAAACTTCCATGGATATCACTATGAAGTTCTTGCAATAAGGCCAATCCACCAGTAATGCTAGGCGCAGCCATTGACGTACCACTAAAATTAGCATAGGCTGTATTGTTATTAGCTACCGATGAGAATGTATTTACACCCTTAGCGGAAATGTCTGGCTTTATGCGACCATCGTCGGTTGGTCCCCAAGAACTAAATCCTGACATGACAACGCTGCCAGGACCTGTGTAATTAGCTACACCATTTACCGCTGCAACTACTATATTATTTTTTGCAACTTTATCACCAGTTAAAAGATCGTAACCGTTATCACCAGGGTTGACACCCGTATTTCTGTCATTTCCAGCTGAAAACACTGGCATATAATAAGGGGTATTGTAAAGCAACTGATCCAATGACTGGGCATCACCTCTGTAATTTCCTAAAAACCAAGTCGGAACATTACCTGCAGGAACACCGTAAGAATGATTAGATAACAGAAGTCCGGCTGCAGCTTGAGGTGTCATTTCGCCAAGATCATTACCAAAATCACTTGCTAAAAGGGTTGCTTTTGGAGCCATGCCTTTAGCCGCTCCATTTTGAGGCGTCCCAGAACCTATAATAGTTCCAGACACATGTGTCGCATGGCTACTTAAGCCAGTAGCGTCATCAATTTGTGATACCCTATTACTTAATAATTCATGCGTGGGCAGTACAAATCCACCGTCCCACACGCCTATGACAATACCTTCACCTTCTAGCTCTAGATCAAGCGTTCCTGTAGACCCTGGGTATAATCTATTTGCTCTAATAGTAATACCCGCACCTTCATTTGTAGTTGACGTATATAGTAACGAACCGTCATCTAAAACTTTGTGGAGAACGGCAATACCGCCATTTTCCTTTTCGATAGTCACAGGGATATTGTTTGCCGCAGCGTATGCCTTAGCGGCTGCAAATTCCTCTTTAAATGTTCTTGAGAATTCATCCCCCATGGTCTTAAGTAAAGCCTGATCATAAGATCTTGCTATAGCTGCTTTCTGCTCCAATGTTTGGGCAAATAATCCAGAAGAAATGATTAGAGATAAGGCCAACAGCTGGGCTGCTTTCTTGGTAATTCTTTTCATAAATTTAATTTTTTTTTTAAAAATAATCGTTTTAGAACGAATAACCTTATAATTAACATAAATCTGCGTTATTTAAGATTTTCTGAATCTAATGCATAAATACATATTAACTGACATTGAAAACTGTTAATAAATTTGTACAAATAAGCCCTACGATTATCAGTTTAATAAAATATATTTGTTGCTCAATCTTATATAGACAATAAATGAAATTTATAGTTTCCAGTACGTATTTACTCAAGCAATTGCAAGTTTTAGGAGGTGTAATCAATAGCTCGAATACCTTGCCTATTTTAGATAATTTTCTTTTTGAACTAAACGACTCTAAACTAACAGTATCGGCTAGTGATCTGGAAACCACGATGTCATCTACCCTAGACGTTGAAAGTGATGCTGATGGCAGCATCGCTTTACCAGCAAGATTGTTATTAGATACGCTTAAGACATTTCCTGAGCAACCACTCACATTTGTTGTAGAAGATAATAATACAGTCGAAATAAGCTCTAATCATGGTAAATATGCATTGGCCTACGCCGATGGCAATGAATTTCCAAAAACAGTGGAACTTGATAACCCAAGCACAACCACCATTGCTGGAGAAATTCTGGCAACTGCTATTAGCAAAACGATTTTCGCAGCAGGTAATGACGATTTAAGACCTGTAATGAGCGGTGTGTTTTTTCAGTTTTCTACGGAAGGATTAACATTTGTAGCTACAGATGCTCATAAATTGGTAAAATATACGCGTGAAGATGTTCATGCCGATCAAGTTGCTGAATTCATCATGCCGAAAAAACCGTTGAACCTCTTGAAAGGGATTCTAGCCGCAACAGATGAAAATGTCGGTATTGAATATAACGACTCCAATGCTAAATTTACGTTTGAAAATTCAATTCTTGTTTGTCGATTGATTGATGGAAAATATCCAAATTACGAGGCGGTTATTCCGAAGGAAAACCCAAATAAATTAACGATTGATAGAACACAGTTTTTAAATTCAGTAAGACGTGTTAGCATATTCTCAAACAAGACCACTCACCAAATACGATTAAAAATTGCTGGTGCAGAATTAAACATTTCTGCGGAAGATATTGATTATTCAAATAAGGCCGAAGAACGTCTCACCTGTGATTATCAAGGTGACGATATGCAAATTGGCTTCAACTCTCGATTTTTAACCGAAATGTTGAACAATTTAAGTTCAGATAATGTGCAACTGGAAATGAGCCTGCCAAATCGAGCGGGAATCTTAACACCAATTGATGGTCTAGATGATGGCGAGCAGGTCACGATGCTGGTCATGCCTGTGATGCTAAACAATTAAAATAATTTCTGTAGAGTCAGAAATTTCAAAAAAACGTTTCATATAGTGTTAGATTATAATACTAAAAAACGCTCACTTGAACAAGTGAGCGTTTTCGTTTTATCTCTAAAAACTTCTAACTAATAAAATTAAGAGATAAAGGATATTTTGGTGATTCGCCGTTGCTGGCTCGAATCGCATTTACAATAGGTAACACAAATGCGAGGAGTCCTATAATGACAAATCCTAGGATGCCAACCAAAATAAATACAAGCGGAATACATATTAAACTATAAATCAAAATACTCAATTGAAAATTGATGATATCTTTGCCTTGTCGATCCATTTTATAGACGGTCTCTTTTTGAGTTGCCCAAATAATAAAAGGTACTATAAGCCCTCCAAAACCAGTTATAAATGTGAGTAACTGGCTTAAATGGGTTAAAACGATGAGTTGATTATCTTGACGCATAATTAAGTGGTGTTTTTACATCAAGATAGGACGCACAAAATCTCAAAATGTTACATTGTCAAATTGAAATACCATATTTAAGTACGGTATTTATAATTTAGAAAGACTGAAGAACAATTCCATTCCTGATCGTTCAGAAGCAGAGTTATAGCATGTCTCCAAAATATTAACCCGAAACTTACCTTGAAATAGTTCTAGATAATCTTGTCTTATCGCTCCAAAGGGTGGATGATCAAGAGAAAATAATCGGTTAAATAATACGCCTACAAGCTTTCCGTTTTGAGAAAGTAAATCGTTCATCTTATCTACATATGACACTCTTAATGATGGTTGTAAGGCACAAAAAAAGGTCTGCTCTAAAATGAGGTCAAAGGTCATATTTAGTTTGAAGAAATCTTGGTGCAGCAATTGTTCTGAAGGAAACTTCACAACTCGCGCCTTAAATTGCGAAAGCGCTGTTTGAGCAATATCAATAACGTAAACATTTTTAAAGTCGCTTTCAAATAAATATTCTGCCTCATAAGAATGACCTCCACCAGGCACTAATATTCGCAACGTCTTATCTGTGAGTTGATCAATATAGTTTTTTAGAGGTGGAGAGATCTCTCCTAAATCCCAACCAATATCGTTGGTTTGATAACGCTTATCCCAATAGCTTGCGTCTAATTCTAGCATCCTAAAAAAGCTCTTTAATGATAATATAAATCGCCATAATCAATACAAACCACCCAAAACCTTTTTTCAGTTTTTTACCATCGATAAAATTAGAGAAATACGTCCCTATAAAAATACCTATGACTGATATAGCTGTAAAAATTAACAAGAATGTCCATTCGATCTCTAAATTTTCGACATCTCCAATAAAACCAATTAAAGATTTTACGGCAATTATTAGTAAGGATGTACCAACGGCCTTTTTCATTGGTAATTTTGCCAATAATACTAACGCAGGAATAATCAAGAATCCACCGCCTGCACCCACAAATCCTGTAAGAATGCCAACTACAAATCCTTCAATTAAAATTAGAGGGTAATTAAATATTGTAGTTTCTGAAGCGATCGCTCTATATTCTTTTTTATCCCGAATCATGGTAAATGAAGCCAACGCCATAATGATGGCAAAAAATAACATGATCGCAATGTCTTTTGTAAAAATAAAGTTTTCGAAGGTGAACATTTCCGAAGGAATTATTGGAATTAGAAATCGTCTAGTCAAATACACTGCAATAAACGCTGGAATCGCAAAAATAATTGCCGTTTTAAAATCGACCAAGCCCTTTTTTATATTCTGAAACGCGCCAAACGCAGACGATACGCCAACCACAAAAAGAGAATATGCTGTGGCCGTGACCGGATTTATGACCATCAAATACACAAATATAGGAACGGTCAAAATAGAGCCTCCTCCGCCAATGAGTCCTAAAACGACACCAATTAGTAAAGCTCCAAAATATCCTAAAATTTGGGTGATATCCATGATTGCAAAACTAACCATTAATAACGGAACTGCTTAACAACCTAAATTAAAAATGGCCAAAGTAAAACGTCCTAAAATTCAAAAAAAGAAGTTTCGGTAAAGGCATGGCAAACGCTTTTATTGTTAGTCTTAACAATGCTTAACCCTGTAAATTCGCTAAATGCAGGAAGAATAAGTTGATGTTCTAAAACCTGAAAACAAGGTAATTTGATACGTGGCGTTTTTTTTTGAACCACGACTCCTGGATGGATATGTCCTGATATTGAAAAGCCTTCCGCAGAAAAATCAGGCTCGTGGATAAATTTAAAAGGATTTCGAACATGTTGTTTACTGCAACATTCGATATCGAACGTCTCAAAAACCTCATTCTTTAAGCGGTCGTGATTACCTTTGATCAACGATATATCCAAGTTTGGGTTGTTATCTCTCCACTTACTAAATGACTCCATATCGACATTAAGTTCAGCATGAAATAAATCGCCAACAACGAGCAGTTGATTCGGTTGGTAATAATCAATCAAATGCGATAGGCGCTTTAAATCATTGTCCTGAACTTGAGATGAAATAGGGATGCCGTGACGTCTAAAATGAGCTGTTTTTCCGATATGGATGTCAGAGGTGATCAAAATACCTTCCTTTTCCCAAAATAGCACTCGGCCGTTATTCAAAATCAAATCCTCATCCTGCAACCGAATGTGCTTCTCTACAAATGTCATTTTTTACTCTTTCTATATACTTCTGCTTGAATACGTTGAATGCGTTTGTCTAATTTTTCACTCGAGAGCGTTTGTCTTAGACTGTCTACTTTAATTGGAAAACTCAACGGCGTAAAGGTATTTGATTTTTTAATGATAAGCTTACTATTGTTTATGCGATTAAAAGCGTGTTTTAGTCTAACTTCTTCTAATTGCTGATTAAACACTTCGGTATAAGCCTGTCGTAACAGTAAATTATTGGGTTCATTATCTTCCAGCACACGAAAGATCAAACCCGAAGACGATTGTAAACTCTTGTTGTTTTGATTTCTGCCAGGCATAGACTGTACGACCAATCCTGAAATCACGGCAATATCCCTAAATTTTCTTGAAGCCATTTCCGCAGCATTGATACTTGCAACGACATCATCCATCAAATTTTTATTGCTCAAAATCTCATGAATATTATCATGATCGAGAGGAATGGGTTGATCGCTCAACAATTCAAAACCATAATCATTCATGGCAATGGTAAAGGTCAACGGTGTAATTCTACTAATGCGATACGCAATCAAAGCTGAGATGACCTCATGAATCAACCGACCTTCAAACGGGTACATAAACAAGTGGAATCCCTCTTTGGTATCGATAAGTTCAACTAAAAATTCATCCTCCTTCGGGATATGAGAAAATTCGCTTTGTCTGGCAATCAAAGGATGCAAGAATTTCAATTCTCGCTCCCTAATACCAGGTGTTAAGGCATCGCTGAGTTTCTTCCGCAAAAAATGACTCATATACGAGGTTAATGGTAAACGACCGCCCAACCAACTTGGTGTGATCGCTTTTTTAGCTTTACTAATTTTCACATAAGCGGTCATGTCCTTTATATGAAGTAATTGCAAGACGCGACCTGCCAAAATGAAACTGTCGTTAGGTTTTAGTTTTGAAATAAAATATTCTTCGATCATCCCAATATAGCCGCCCGACATAAATTTGACTCGCAACATGGCGTCACTCACAATGGCACCAATATTCATGCGATGCAGCATGCTAATGCGCCTACTCTTTACTATGAACAAACCGTTTTCATCTTTAACAACCTTGTGAAACTCCTCATAAGATTTTAGCGTATGTCCACCTTGAGTGATGAATAGAATTGCCCAAGCAAACTCCTCATCGGTCAACATAGAAAAGGCGTGAGTTCGGCGCAATAAAAGCAAGGCCACTTCTGCTCTAAAGCCCTCTCCTACTGCCAAGGTCACGAGAAACTGGACCATGACATCATACGTCAAAACCATAGGTTCACGATTCTCGACACGTTCTTCTTTCACCGCTTCTTTTAACGCTGCGGCTTCAACCAATTCTAAAGAATGTGTTGGTACAATATATATTTTAGAAGTCTCATAGGGTGAATGTCCGCTGCGTCCTGCGCGTTGCATAAATCGCGCAATTCCCTTAGCTGAACCAATTTGAATTACGCAATCAACAGGTTTAAAATCGACTCCTAAATCTAATGATGACGTACAAACCACTGCTTTTAAATTACCTTCGGAAATAGCATCTTCAATCCAATTTCTTAATTTTTTATCAATTGAGCCATGATGAATGGCCAAAAGACCAGCGAGATCGGGATCGGCATCAAGGATAATTTGATACCACAATTCAGATTGCCCACGTGTATTGGTGAAAATAAGCGTTGTAGTATGTTCGTGTATAATCGGGATGATTTTGGATACCATACTCTTACCCAAGTGTCCAGCCCATGGTAGGACTTCAACTTCATCGGGTAGCAATGAAGTGACTTTGATCTTCTTCTTTTCCTTTGCTTTGATCATGACCGTTTTAAGTTCAGGATATGGCAAAAGGACATTCGTGGCTTGATCAAGATTTCCGATAGTGGCTGTAATTCCCCAAATTTTCAATCCTTCGGAAAGGTACCTTAAACGAGATAGCGCCAATTCAACTAAAATGCCGCGTTTATTACCTAAGAGTTCGTGCCATTCGTCAACGGCCACGCAGTTGATTGTTTTAAACCATCTTGAATTTTTTTTCTGAGAGAATAAGAGATGAATCGTCTCGGGCGTGATGATCAATACGTCTGGCATTAAACGTTCCTGCCTACGTCGTACATTGGTAGGTGTATCGCCATTTCTCACCGCTACTTCCCAATCGAGACCAATGTCCTCGACGGCAAGCGTCATTGCTTTTGCCAAATCTTTAGCTAAGGATCGCAGTGGGCTAATCCAAAGTAATTTTAAACCTTTTTTGTAATGCTCTGGATGATTGAGATAATCAATCATTACAGCTAAAAATACTGAAAATGTCTTCCCAAATCCCGTTGGCGCGACCACCATGCCACTATAACCATTTTGATATTTTGCCCAAGTTTGTTCTTGAAATTTGAAGGGCTTATGTCTTTTGGAGGCCATCCAATTTTCAATAATTTTATACCCTTCGGAAGTTTTGAATGCAGTGCTCAATGTGGAGAAAGAATCAATTGTTTAACATTTTCAATCGTATCGATTTCGTCGACTGTTTTATCTTGACGCCATCTTGAAATGCGCGGAAACCGAAGTGCAACGCCAGATTTATGACGATTACTAAGAGCGATACCTTCAAAAGCAATCTCAAAAACAAGTTCAGGCTTTACGGTACGAACTGGTCCAAATTTCTCAATTGAGTTTTTCTTTACAAATCGGCTAACTTGAACGATTTCTTCATTGGTCAAACCAGAATATGCTTTTGCGACAGTCACCAAACCATCGTCTTTTTTGACGGCAAAGGTATAGTCGGTATAATGGCCGCTTCGTCTACCACTACCCTTCTGGGCATAAATCATTACGGCATCAATCGTCAACGGGTCGACTTTCCATTTCCACCAATCGCCTTTTTTTCGACCAGTATGATATGGTGAACTTTTCTGCTTGAGCATCAAGCCTTCACTGTCCTTACTTCTTGCCTCAGCACGAATAGAAATCAAATCGCTCCAGTTTTCCGCAGTTAAAATTTCAGAACGAAAAAGTGTTTTATTATCTGTAGATGCAGCGTCAAATAGTTTTTCTAATAAATCCCTACGAAACGATAAAGGACGTTCTCTAATATCCTCATTATTCCATTCCATCATGTCATAGACGTAGAAGCCAATTGGGACATCTTCAAGCAGCTTTTTTGTAACGTTTTTACGGTTTAGTCGTTTCTGTAAATCATTAAACAATAATATCGCGTTATCTTTTAGTGCTAGGATTTCGCCATCAATGACAAAATCACCCTCTAATTTTTTGATGGCTTCGACCAACTCGGGAAATTGCTCAGTGACTAACTCCTCACCTCTAGACCAGATAAAAATTTCGTTGTTTCGCTTTACTATTTGTCCGCGAATACCATCCCATTTATACTCTACTTGCCAGTCTGATAGTGGTCCTAATTCTAATAGTTCCTTATCCAAAGCATACGCCAAACAAAAGGGATATGGTTTAGAATTGTCGTAGTTGATATGCTCGCCATTTAAAAGTGCATCAAACGTAATGCTATTAACATCCCAATTACCGATAATACTGTGCATGAGTTGGTTGGCCTCAATACCCGAATATTTCGCCAACGCGTTTACCAATGTTTTTTTGGACACACCAACCCTAAAACTGCCACCAATTAATTTGTTGAAGATAAGGCGCTCTTGAACCTCTAATCCTGACCAAGCGTGGCGAATGTAAGCTTCTTTTTCATCATCGGTCTTGGCTTTGAGCTCAACAATTTCCTGCATCCATTCACTAAATGTTTTCTCTATGGCATGGGTGGGATCTGGTAATAGCAATGCCATCGTTTCACCTAAATCGCCAACTGTGCTATAACTTTCGAGAAACAACCATTCTGGGAGCCCAGTAATTTCCATACACCATTGTTTCATCACTGTTGTTTTTACAGGTCGTTTTGGGCGTTTTCCCGTAAAAATAGCGATGAGCCATAATTTATCTCGATCTGGCACATTAGTAAAGTAATCTACAAATGCGGCAATTTTATCATTTGTTTTGTTGGTGATCTCAACGTCACTGATTAGTTTAGAAAAGTGTTTCATGAGGCTTTTTTGGTATTAGCATCTTCAACAGCGTCCTCTTCATTTGATCCATACTCGGTTTTTACCTCTTCGGAATAAATCCCTATTTCATTGAGATATTTAGAGAACGTCGCTTGAGAACCATGGGTGACATACACTTTCTCGGCTTTTGTAGCTTTAACGGCAGAAAGCAAACCGTTCCAATCGGCATGATCACTTACTGGAAAACCAGCATCGACAGATGCCCAACGCCGACTTCCTCGCGTTTGCATCCAGCCAGAGCAGATTGCAGTGACTGCATTTGGAATTTTTTTAATCATGTTTGATCCCAATAATGCTGGCGGCACAATCACAATTTTATTTTGAAGTTCTTTTTTATTGGTATCGACCGTCCAACGTTTTGTTTCTGGAAGGATAATTCCTGAACTTTTTAAGGCTTCATTAGTATTGTGAATGGCACTGTGCACATACATGTCAGTCATTCCCTCCATCAATTTCATAATGCGCTGCGCTTTACCTAGCGAGTAGCCAATAAAAATACTCGTTCGGTTTTTCGATTGATTATTCAATACCCAATCCTGCATTTGTTGTTGTAGCACATCTTCTTTCAACCAATTGTAAATGGGTAAACCAAAGGTACTTTCAGTAATAAACTCATGACAAATCACAGGCTCGAAAGGCGTAGTGAGATGGTCGTTTTTAACTTTATAATCCCCTGAAAATACAACAATATAACCCTTATATTCCAAGCGAATTTGAGCCGATCCTATAATATGACCTGCTGGAAAAAAGCTAACTTTTACGTCATTAATAGAAATTTGTTTACTGTAAGGCAGACTTTCAATAGAAATATCTGGACCAATACGATGCTTTAAAATGGATTTGGATTCGTCGTGACATAAATAATGTTTCATGCCCCATTTGGCATGATCGGCATGACCGTGGGAAATAATGGCATAATCTACCGGAAACCATGGATCCAAATAAAATTTTCCAGGAATACAATAAATGCCTTTTTTAGTAAATTTAATGAGTTTCAATCGGTCTTGGGTTTTTATAAAGATAACTCAAATTGCAGATGTAATAAAAGCATTAACCCGTTACAAGCAACATTTTAACGATTTGTAATAAAAAACAATAACAACAATCAGCACAACTATTACTTCTCTATTTAGTTGTACCTCTCAATTGAAGTTTAGCTTTTATCGTCTTCGTTATAGAACTCGTTAAATCTTTCTGTTTGAGGCGATTGATCAACAATTCTACCGAAGCTTTCCCTATATCTAAAGTATGTTGAGAAATGGTTGACAGCTTTGGATCTGTAAATTGGAGCACGTTTTCATCTGAAAACCCAATAATCGATAAATCCTTAGGAATGTTATAATTTAGCTTTAATGCTTTTTGGAGTGCTACGACACCCGAAATATTATCAATAGCTACGATCCCGTCGACCGCATCATGTACTTTGAACATTTGGTCGATACTATCCTCGATAGAGCTTTCCTTTTTTACAATTACAACGACAGGCTCATTTTGATAATCAGTTGTGTCTTTAAGTGCCTGTAAGTAACCATTGGTTCTCAATTTGCCAACACTTAACTCATCAATATCACTAATGAGAACAATGTGTTTTCTTCCTTCGGAAATAAGATGTTTTGTAGCTTGATAAGCAGCATCAAAATCGTCAATAATGACTTTATCCGCATCTATATGATCTGAAACCCTATCAAAGAGAATAATTGGTATATCCTGATCAAGAACTTCATTTATATGGTCAATATCATTTGACATCTGCGATTCTTCGGCAATCGATATAATAAAGCCGTCAACACTTCCGCTAGACAATAATTGCAGACTATTTTGTTCTTTTTCCTTCAATTCGTTTGAAAGGCAGGTGATGATATTGTAGCCCTGTTTTGTCGCTTCTTGCTCAATTGCAAATAATGCCTTTGCAAAAAAATGATTTAGAATATCTGGTATGATCACACCAATTGTGTTTGTCTTGCTACTCTTTAAACTAACAGCCAGCTTATTTGGTTTATAATTTAAAAACTCTGCCAAGGCCTTTACGCGTGAAATAGTATCTGGGCTTATCTCATCGCTATTATGCAATGCTTTTGATACTGTCGATACCGATACATTTAACTGCTCGGCGAGATGCTTTAGTGTAACCATGGTTGTGATGAGACTTTATTATTAAACTATAGGAAATATAAAAATAATTTAAAATTAAAACTATTCATAAAAAAAGCGTGTTTAACAAATATAAACACGCCTTTAATAATTATAATCTCAAAAAGAAAATTTCTCTTACTCTTTTATAAGTTTAACAGTTTTTGATCCACTATCACTCTCAATTTTGGCAAAATACAAACCAGTCTTAAGATTTGTAGTGCTGATTTCTGCTGTGCTAGAATTAGGAGAAGAAGTTGAAACTTTTTTACCTAAAATATCATATACTGTAATAGCACTAATTATTGAATTACTTTCAACATTCCAGTTATTCACTGTTGGATTAGGGAATACTTTGAAACTAAATTCTGACACCTCGTTTACAGATAATACGTTTTGTGTCAATAATATATTATCCAAATACACAATTCCGTCGTTATCAACGCTGTTATTTAATGGACTAACTTTCCATTGAAATAAGGCCGTGTCGTCAAAACCTATACCTGTAAAAAATGACATTGGTATTTGGACTAGATTCCAAGTTTCATTTACAACTGGTTCATTCACACCAATCTTGTAAACATGTTCTGTTACTGTACCGCCAACGTTACCAATCAATACAAAATCAAAGCCTACAACCATTGCTCCAGCCCAATACTGAAACGTAACATTATCATACGCTGAAACATCATCTGGACCACCTTCACCTTGACCCCATCCTGCTACTCCAAAATTGAATTTGTACGCTGTATTCACGGCAGCTGAAGGATCTAAATCGGGCACACCAAAGTTGGTTCCAAAATCATATGCGACTGGAAATACAGTTGTAAAACCGTTAGTATCATTAAATATACTATATACTTCTCCATCTGGCACATTTGGTATTGGTGCAGCTTCCGCTGGAATTGGATCGACAGGAACATCATCACCATTAGTCCCAGTAATATCATCAATGTAGTATGTGCCCGTCGCCGTATTTCCAGGACCAGCATCTGCAAACAGGACTAAAATTGAATAATCAACAGATAAGTTAGCTCCAAAATCCAAGGTGATCGTTTGCCATCCGCTTACAGTCGTATCAAAATACAACTCAGTTGCTGCCTCTGGTGGACCTGCACCTTCTAATTTTAACAAATGTGTTCTAGTTGTAGCATCAGGAGCCCAAAATCTTAAAGTCATGGTATTATTTGAATCGTCAGATAAATCAATATAAGTACCTAAATTAAGCGCAGCGCCGTCAAAATCTACACCATTACTGACCAACTCTAAAACTTGATTGGCAGCATCTGTTGGATCTGTTACAACGCCAACTGTCGCGCCATTAAAAGCACCAAAGTTATCATCTAGAGGATCTTCAAAATCCAAAGGTAATGATTGGGAAAATCCTGCAGTAACAACTAACAGGGATAATAAAAATGTAATTTTCTTCATAATTTTTTTTGAATTAGTTAATATTACTCGAATAAAGTGAAAATTAATGAAAATAAATCAAAAGCAACCCATACAAAAACCATACATCACGTTCATTGGAATTACTAGACAGAATACCTAAAATATTTTAAAAAACTTAAAACCAATTAGTTAAATCTAAAAAGAAATCTATTTGTTAAAATTTAAAACACTACATTTTAAAATTTAACGTATAATTTGGAAAACTAAAGTCTTAGTAGTGCATCATGTCCCGAAAAATCCGTTTGCCAAAACACGTAATACAACGCTGTTAAAACTTCAGTTTTTCATCTTTGTCCCAAAGTCCCCAATAGGCACCGACATCACCTTCGTCACCAGTTTTCCAAGATTCGTCAAATGATGAGAAGTAAAACATCTCCACATTTGCTTTTCTTGCCCAAACTTGCGCATTAATGAAATATTTCATGGCATTCTCTTTAGAAGAAAGCGCACCTCTTAAACTGCCACCTTCACTTGGCCAGCCTGTTTCAGTAATAATTACTTTTTTTCCTTGCGCTGCATCTAATGCTTGACCGAACATTTGCTGCATATGATTTAAACTGCCATCAATATGACAACCTTCCCAGTATGGGTAGCAATTACTCAAAATAACATCGCTCGCCTCAACGAGTTCTGGACGGAGTGAAAACTCATAGTAAGCGTCTACATAACCAATAGGCACATTTGGAATTGCTTCCTTAACGCGTCTCATGTATTCTAAAAGTTCTTCTAATGGCAAATCATTTCTATAAAGTACTTCGTTACCAACAGCGGCTATGTCTACAACACCTTCTTTAGCGAGTTGAATTAATCCTTCAATTTCCTTTTCATTATCCTCTTTGTCGTCACTTAGCCAAACGCCAACCAACGTTTTTAGTCCATGTTTGTGTGCCAAGCGCGCCACATGCTCATTACCTTCAACACAGGAAAACGAGCGAATCCACTTTGTATACGGTTTTAAAATTTCAATTCGACGTTCAACCTGAGCCTCAGTAATAATATCACCAGGTTCTTGACCATCCTCATACATACTAAAACAAATACCATGCATTCCTTTTTTTAGCGTCGCTCTCCAAAGTGCATTTAATTCTTTAGTTGAATATTCGTCAAATTCAATTCCTGAATGTTCCGTAAAATTGACCCCTTCGTAGGCGTGATAATCTTCGTCTCTGTATGACATCTTATGTGTATTTTAATTTTTCCTGTTTATCCCAAATTCCCCAACGCGCTCCTAATTCTCCCTCAACTTTTACCTTCCATGATTCGTCAAATGAAGAGAAGTGAAAAATCTCAACGCCTTCTTTATCTGCCCATTGTTGAGTCTGGATAAAATACTTCATCGCATTGATTTGGGATGGATGCGCATCTTGAACAGCTGCGCCCTGACTAGGCCAGCCTGTTTCGGCAATAATAATCTTTTTGCCATTTGCAGCCTTTTTGGTAATGGCATGCATTTGTCTCAAATAATGTAAAGCATCCTCTACACTAAACCCTTCCCAAAACGGATAGCAATTTGCCAAAATTACATCAGAGACTTCAACTAATTTTGGACGGTTATTATATTCATAATAAGTATCTACATAACCTACCGGTACATTAAAACCCTCCAAAGCGTCTTTTACTCGGTTAATGTATTCTATAAGCTCTTCTTCGGAAATATCACCACGCAGCAACACTTCGTTACCAACGGCAGCAATATCAACAACCCCAGATTTTGCAAGTCGTATTAAATTTTCAATTTCTATTTCATTTCGTGCCTTATCACCACTTATCCATGCACCAGCAATGGATTGAATACCTTTTTCATGTGCCACTTTTGGAATAAGTTCATTACCTTCAGAAGAGGAAAAAGAACGAACCCATTTGGTATATGGTGCAATAATCTGCATTCGTCTTTGAATTTGTTCTACAGATAATTTATCATCTGGATCCTGACCTTCCACATACGGACTAAAACACAGACCATGCGGCTTTCCATTAAGTGTCTTAGCGAAAAGATCTTTGATCTCGGCAAGACTTTTTGCTGAAAAATCAATTTGTTTAAAAGGAAGTAAGTTTAAGTTACTCGTTGATATTGAAATCAGGTGCCCAGCACTATACACCGATGGTACGTCCACGACCTTACTTTTCATTTTTCGTTTTTCTAATTCTGCTCTTATTTCATCGGCACGTTTTTCATCGATGTCATAGTCCTTCATTACCCACATAGCTACAAGTGTACCTATTAATGGAAAGAAACAGAAAAAGGCATGTAATCCTTCAATCGCACTTGTTTGCTCTGCTGCTGGTACATCTGCGCTAAAACCGACTATCCAAATAATTAAACCACTTAAGGCGCCAGCAATAGCAAATCCCACTTTAACCATCCACCAATAAATGGCACCGAAGGTTCCTTCCCGACGCTTACCAGTATTAAGTTCATCAACATCAATAACATCTGCGGTCATAGACATCATAATCATAAATAAACTACCTATACCAAAAGAAAAGAAAGGTAATGCAATAATATAGAGCCATGGTTTTCCTGGCACGAATAAAAAATATAATAAAATGTAACCAATGATCGAAATTGATTGCGCAATTAAAAATGCTTTTTTCTTCCCAAATTTTTTAGATAACCGAGTTACAATTGGTATCACCAAAAACGTGGTTCCTAAAGCACCAAGACACCCAAATAAGGATACCCAAATACCTGTTGCTCCTGCATCACCATTAAATAACTTATAAACGATAACAAAAAAGGTCAGTGACGCTACCGTATTGAAAGCATTAAAAATAAAAAACGTAGAAATACATAATTTTCTAAATTCTTTTATCTTGAAGGCTTCAGAAAAGCTCTCTAAAATTTTTGCTAAACTTCCTTTTATATTTGAAAGATTTAAGGGTTCATAATCTGTTTTATCCAATGTAGATTCACTTTTTATAAAAAGCGCTGGCACAATGGCACATAATGCACAAGGTATTGCTACCCAAACGGCCAATTCTCTGACTGCGACATCTGCCGAAGGAAACCATTCGGGATCGTACATGATAACCCAAAACCAAGGCGCAATGACCCATGCCCATTGCCCAATCCATTGCGCAATTGCCATGATATTGGTTCGTTCATGAAAATCATTACTCATTTCATACCCCATAGCCACATAAGGCACACTAAAAAGAGTAAGCCCTAAATAAAAAACAACAGACCATAAAAAGAAATACCAAAAATTATATTGTAATGAGTCTTCTTTGAAGAGCTGCCACATGAAGATATAAGCAACACCCATCACGATACCGCCCATCAAAACATACTGTCTTCTTCTTCCCCATTTTGATCTTGTATTATCTGAAATAAAACCCATAATTGGATCTGAAACGGCGTCAAATAGTCTAGGAAAAAGATAGATCATTGCCCACATGAGACCCGTGAACTTTAGGTCTTCAACTAAAACCACCATGAAAATTCCTAAAATAGCGGGAAACATCTGATTTGCAAACATACCTACTCCAAATGCTATTTTTTGACCCATCGGAACTTTAGTAGTTGTTGTAGACATAATAGCGTTTGTTTTAGTAGTTTAGTTAATGTTTAATTTATGACTGCGGAATCACAATGGTCTGAATCGCCTGCGCGTTGATTTTAATACTTATGAGTTGGTCATTTAAGTTTAGGGTAAAGTTTTTAGCTGTCAAACCTTCATTGAACACCACTACAGCGATTGAACTATCTGGATTTTGTGCTGCGGTTACCATCAGCTCTTCTTCAGGATTTTGAGTGTCAATAATGATAGCTCCAGGTCGAATAAATTTGCTGAAATGTGCCATGGTATGATAAATAGGGGTAAAGTAAACCTCATCTGCCTCTGGATCGACAATTATTGGCGCAACACACCAGTTCTTAAACCAGTTTGGACCGCCTTGACGATCAAGAACCATGTTCCAATCTACCCAACCATCTACCCAATTGTTGAGACAACCTATAATGTCTCTTGCATATCTATTAACCGGCGAATATTTAGGATGTAGATGTTTATCTTTTTCTGATGCCCAATCCCAACCCCAATCGGTTGCTTCTTTTTTCCAATACCAAGCGTCATCTTGCCAATGGGGAATCTCAGAGTCAACACAACCTTCGGTTTCTATCAGATATTTATTTGGTGCTTTTTCATGGGCATATTGCAACGCTTTCGGGAAAAAATCATAGGTACTTTCATACCAATGAATGGCTGTACCCGCAAAATACTTGGAGGATTCTTCCGAAGCAAACATGACATCTACCCACTCTTTTAATCCTGCTCTGTTTTGATCGTAACCTAAGATATTCACTGCTCCCATGCCATCGGCCTCAAGTTTAGGTCCTAAATGGTTTTGAACGAAATTGGTTTCTTCTTCTGGAGAAAAATGCATGCTTTCCCAATTGTTACCATTACCATGTGGTTCATTAACCGGTGTTAATCCCCAAATGTCAATACCTTCAGCCTTGTAAGCCTCAAGATATTTTGAAAAAAACAACGCAAAGGTATCATAGTATTTGGGTAAAAGTTTTCCGCCAACATAAGCGTTATTGTCTTTCATCCATGGCGGCGCAGTCCAAGGTGATGCAATGATCTTAAACCCATCCTTAGATATAGCCATAGCGTCTTTTATCATTGGGATTAAATCATCCTGATCTTCTTTTATGGTGAAATTTTCTAAATTCATGTCACCGGGAACTGGTGCATAAGTATAGTTATTCAATGAAAAATCACAAGAGCTAATGTGCGTTCTTGTAAGCGAATAGCGTGCACCATCATTACCAAAATAGGCTTGTAGAATTGTATCGCGGTTTTTTTTGCTTAATTTATTCAATAGATAAGCAGATGACTCTGTAAACGATCCACCAAAACCGGTGATTGTTTGAAACTTTTTATCTGGAGAAATCGTAATTGTTGCCGATGAATCGGTAGATTCAAAATCTGTTAACTTTTTAAGTTGATTACCATTTGCAGACGTTTCATATACCTCTACTTTTAATATTTTTTGCACGTTTTCTTTGCTTTTGTTATCGTTACAGCTTCCCATTAAAACCACGATAAGGGCATAAAAAATAAAGTTTACTGTTTTCATCTTGTACTAATTTATTACACATTTTTAACGATGCGCCATGATGTCATTTAACGCAGGTGGCACAAGTACCTGCTTCATCAAGGCTTCTTTATCACCATTGTATGTTTTTGTTATCGGATTTCCGTTTCTGGTGAGCCCTTCAAATACGCCTTGATCCACCAAATCCCAGATTGGATATTTTGCTTTTCCGTCTATGGTAAAAAGTCCGAAATGATTCTCAGAGCCGTTTGGGTGCTCAGCATCTTTCCATTGTTCATTAAACGCTTCAAAATAAAAACACGAAATATTGTTTGAATTGGTCCATTCTCGCATCATCTTATAATAAAGACCTTGCTTATACTCATCTGTCGCTTTTGAGCCATTTATACCGTAAAATCCTTTTGATGTCGTTGCCCAGCCTGTCTCCCCTATGTGAATTGGTTTGTTGACTCCCAAACTCTTCATATAATTAGTAACACTATCGTACTGTTTTTTAGAAAATTGGACTGCACGTTTCATAGCGGCATCTACTTTTTCTTTATCACTAAGCTGTTCTTCAGAATCGGGTACACCCCAAAATTGCGGATTGTAATGTGTATTGTGATATGGATAACAGTGCATTGAGATATAATCGACCGCCTTTACTAAGTTTTCTAAATCTTCTACATGATAAAAGTCCTCTCCTCCACCCCAAGACGCAAAATCATCAGAACTGGTGATCCATAAATCTTTTGGAAGTCTATCTAATTGTTTTAATCCCTGTAAATGATTGACCCATTTTAGTATAATATTGGGTTGCACATAATAGCTTTCGGCCCATTTCACCATGGCTTCATTACCAACAGCAATAACCTTCACAATATCTGGATATTGATTTGCTAATACTACTGCTCTTGCAATTTCGCCCGCATTTCCAGGACTTTCAACATCATGATTTACAGGTTGCCCTGTCCATGCATTCAAGCAATCAATCCATGCACCCAACATCACATACATTTCAAAATTTGCGTCTTCCTTATTAAGTTCATCAATCGCTTTGAGAATATTTGAAGCATGGGGCAATGGCACTTGCACATTATACGTTCTTATAACTTTGATTCCCATTGCCGAGAGTATTTTCAAATCATTTTTCAATTCCTGTAAACTAGGCTGACTATCTCTTGATTTTTTGCGATATCCTCCGTAAGAAATTGCTAAATATTCAGGATTTCCTAAAATCTCTTTAGCAGATACTTGTTTGCGTGTTGGCATTTCTTTTTCGGCTTTTTTATTTTGATTGCATGATATAACGAATACTGACATGACTAAAATGAAGATGGTATTCAGCTTTAAAGTCATAGTGCTCGTTTATTTTAGTGTTGCTGGGTTTACGGTAACTGTAATTTTTGTCACTAAGCCTGAGCGATTAAAAATAGCATCGCTCGTTGTAGCATCTAATATAAGACTAGAAATAATAGCCTCAGACCCATCGCTGTGATTTACAACGATACCATTGTCATGACCTTTTATATAAATAATAGGAACTTGACAATACGTAAAGGCTAAAGATCCTTTATGAAGCTCAATTTCTTTCCAGTTTTTATGGATATCAACATACGTGTACGTTCTTGCTTTCTCTAAAAATTCTTCATGACGTAACAAACAAGGATTAAAGTTAAGTTGTCCATTATCTGTAAACACACCCAATTCACCAATTCGAGATAAAATATCCTCTTTTACTTGTCCTGTCATTCCAGGCTGCTGTGCGCCTTTTCCGCCAGGAGTATGTGAATAAGGATCGGTAGGAAATGCACCATATAATTTTGGCGGCTTGTGCGTTCCAATACCTTCGTTGATTTCGTAGTAATGCTCTAATAAACGGCCAACAATTTCGTCAGACTCTTTATTAGCAATTGCTTTTAAGCAGCATTCTTGTGCAGCCAACTGTAATTTAGAAACCATATGCCAGTAAATTGATCCTAGGCCTTCATAACCGTAAAATGTTCCCGAGCGACCTGTAAAGGCTTTGTGGTTAAATACATTTTCAAAAGTTTGAAGAAGTTGAGAGCGCTCGGTTTCAACGAGCTCGCTGTATGTTGTTCCTTTTAATTCGGCTAAAGCCGCCTTAAGACTGTTGGCGTTGTTAAAATTTCCGTTGAAATGGTAGGCACCATTGATATCCTTTGTAATGATTTGTGTATTTCCATTAGCCACAAGTTGCTGTAACAATTTAGATTTCTCTATAGCACTCTTAGGGATGGTATTCTTGACCATAAATCGTGGTAGTTCTTTATTAGGATATAGCAAATAACTATATTGATCCTCTCTAAACAACTTACTATGCTTCATGCCATCAAGTACTTGCAATACCTCCTTAGAACTTAAGTAACCTGAACTTAAAGCAGCCACTTGCCCCTCTAACATCTCATCTAAATAAGATATAGACACTTCGGTATCACCATTTATAGACATCAAATTATACGCATGATATAAGCTATCTTTTCGCTTATTGGCATCAATAGTATGCTCTAAATATGTTGTGGTAATAGTAATAAAATGCTTTAATTTTTCTATTGAAATCGGCGATTTTTTACCTGAAAATGCATTTGCATAAACGTTAGTTCTATAGACGCTGCCCGCTTCTCCCAAACCGTCAAGAACTGTTTTTCTTTCGGTGTCTGAAAATGAGCCAGACAATACTGATTTGTTAGCGTCTAATGTTTGAACAATGGCATTAAAAAACGTCACCATTTCCTCGGAAACTTGAACGTTGTCAACACCTGCTTTTGGCACAACGGTTTTGAAAAAATCAAGAAAACGTCTCAAGTAATTGAGCGTTACCATGGAGACACCATTACCAACTAAAGCATTATTGGCGTCATTCCATTCTGGTCGTTGTGTATTTAACCAAATGCCACCTTCAGGAATAAAGTTAGACACTTTTGCTAGAACCGTAGCTAAGATCTTCTCTACAAAATTCACTTTACAGATAAAGAAATTTTGATCTCTCAATAACGCACCATCTGCGCCTAATTCACTTCTTTTTGCTCTTATTTTTTCATCCAAAGTCTCATCAAATTCAATAGTGTCTTTCGGATTTTGTAATGTTTCTTGATAGGTCTTAATTTTATAGGGCACATTGGCATATACAAATAAATCTTGATCAAAATAACTTGCCAATTGTCCTGGATTATGATCTTCTATAAATTCTAAAAACTTGAGTAAGTAAATGATTTGATGATCTCCCCAATATCCAATGTAAGACCAAGGGTCGTCTGGCTCAATTGTTTCCCAATCAAAGCCTCCTTTGGTCACACGATATGGATTATAGCCATCAAAAGTTGTAGCATTTAAGAATTTATGAATCATGCTCTCAATAAACTCTGGGTAGGCATGTGCTAGCGCTTCCCAGTTTTGGAAAATATCTCTCCAATTACCCTCGTAATCCAAAATTTTTGATCCGTCTACCTCACTTCTCGTATTGATCGAAAATTTATTCCAAGGTCTACTAGGATCTCCATGACGACGGCTAAACTTAAGTGGCATATACTCCAAGCATAATCTTCTGAAGTTTTGATCGTCACTGTTATAGGCAATCGCTTTTAATTCTGAAACCGAAAACACATCAGGCAACTCCTTTAGAATCTGTTCAGATTTTGCAAATACTTTTTTGTTTGCATGTGACAGGTAATTTTTGAAATCCCATTTTTCGATGTTATAATTATCATCGAAGATTCCACCACGCATAATATTAAATAGGGTGTTGGCAAAATGACGTGTATCTTTTTGTTGATCTGCTGTGAGCTGTAACCCATCGGCAGAAGCATTGAGCTCAATTAATCGTTTTGAGCCGTGGTCTATATCATCTTGAATGGCTTTGGCTAAATTTTTATCTGTTTTAATGCGATGCATCATAGCTGCGATCGATACGTGATCTTGATTCACATTACCAATTATAAGCCAGTCTTTACTCGAAATTGCAGATAAGGTAATCTCAGCATGAATGAAATACGCCCCTTTTTCGGCTCTAATATCCAATTCTTCTGAAATTTTTTGATTATTTCTAAATGCTTTAAGTTGCAGTGAAGATAATAGATACTTGGCATTATCAAATCCCGATGACCATGCAATATTTGCTTTAAGTGCTTCACTTGGCTCAGCCTTATCAACAATGATGGCACTAAGTGCAAAAATACCTAATCGAGCTTCTTTTTCTAATTCACTTTTTTTATAGGCATCTACTAAATTACTCACACGGTTTTGAGTATCTGAAGGTACACCGTAAGGCAATATATTTTGAAAACCATCGAGTAGAGCTACATCAACCTTATCTTCAGAATTATTAAATAAGCTTGATTTCTTTACAAACCCGAATTCATTACTCGTGTTCCATTGGTATCTAAATGTCAATTTCAGATCCTGATTGACCTCTTCAAAGACGACTTTATTTCCACAGGTATTTTTATAGAGATTTCTAGTGATTTTGTAGAGTCCTTGCTGACGAATAGAAAACGGTTCCCACAGATGTTCCCCATTAATCCTAAAAAGGGACTTACTTCCTGTTATATCGGCAGACTCTGTGATCTTATCATCTGTATAGTATGGAAAAAAAGCATATTCGCTATTTTTTCGCCCGGCAGTTAAACCGCCATTACTTGACACAAACATCCAGTGATTTGAATCACTGACAATGCTCATAAAAAACGGCCGCATATCATCGCTATTCGAAATCTTAAAAAAAGTTTCCTTATCGATAACGACAGTTTCAAGATTAGTCTCTTTATTTGTAGCTTGTGTACTTTGCATTGGTTGGTAACTTAAAATTTAATGTAAAATGTAATTATAACAAAAACGGTTTTAACTTAAAGTGCTAAAACCGTATTTAATATTAATTTTTTATTGCTGAATTATATCATCGAAGTAGTAGATATCACCATCACATGTCGCGTTTCTTTCAAAATAGATGATCATACTTTGAAATGTTCCTGACGGCACATCTGTAAAATCAAATGTGAGCTCTTGCCATTCACCCAACTGGGTAATACTTGCCACTCTATCTTGAGATGGCTCTGTGTTTGGAAACGCCATAAATTCAAGTCTAAGAGTCACCTCTGTGATTTGGGTTTCTGCTAGGACTTTCATTGTAAATGTTTTACTTGTAGTGGCAGAAAAATCTAGAGGTGTATCTAAGGCGATACCTAAACCTGCGAAGGTCTCACAACCCGTTGTTTTTTCAAATCGTTGTACGTTACAGCTTGAGTTTACATTATCTAAAACTGGATTATCTACAATAAAGCCAGCTGTATTTCCGAAGGCACTAAAGGTATTATCTCCTGCTGTTAGAAAGGTCCAATTTAAGTCTCCGTTTGCTGGATCTGTATTTTCTGCAACCTCATCGTCGCAAATCTCAACATCAATTATAAAGGTATCTTGAAATGTTTCGGAGTTTCCATTGCCATCAAACGCTGTTAATGTAACGGTGTAGGTCCCATTGTCGTAAGTTTCAGTAGGATTTACGAGTGTAGTTGTAGTGCCATTGCCAAGATCCCATGAAAAGGTAGTGGCATCATTGGAAATATTAATAAATTCTATAGTCCTGGCATTGATAGACGTTATAAACTTAGCCTCTAAACCTATTAGAGGTATACCGTCATCATTATCTTCACATGAACCGAATGTTAATGATGCTAGCACAACGAACAGCAAACTTATTTTTTGATTTAAAAATCTCATTTTGTTATTTTTATTAGTTATAAACTCGCACGTAGTCAACATACATTCTTTGAGGGAATACTGTTTCTGCGTTTGGTGCGCCCGGTAAATTTCCGCCTACAGCCATATTGATTATAATAAAGAACGGTCTATTAAATACCCATTCGCCAGTGTTGATCGGGTTTCCATCAATTATGGCTTCTTCAGCAACCGTGTCAGGGGTTATACTCTGATATAGGTCACCATCGATGTAGTAATTAATAAAATTTGGTCCCCATTCAATACCAAACACATGGTAGCCAGTATCAAATCGATCATTTTCTAATTCATATTCCTTAGAGATGGCATTGCCAGCATTATATCCTGGACCATGTGCACTACCAAAAGCGACCGTTGGCGCGTCCCCGAGATACTCCATAATGTCAATTTCACCGCACTGCGGCCAAGGATTTTCATCGCAGTCATTACCCAATAGCCAGAATGCTGGCCAAATTCCTTTACCATAAGGTAAACGAATTCGTGCTTCAAAACGCCCGTATTGTTGCTCAAATTTACCTCTTGTGATAATACGACCAGAGGTATAGTTTGATCCTAATAATGATTCTTGTCTTGCCGTAATTACCAATTGACCATTTTCTACTTTAACATTCTCTGTTCTATCGGTATAATATTGAAGTTCATTATTTCCCCATCCTGGAATCCCTTGATCACTTCCATTGCCAATTTCGTATGACCATAGCGCAGGATCGAGAACACCTTCGGTTTCAAATTCATCGGCCATTATGAGGTCAAAAGACTGAGCAACCTCTTGGGTCTCGTCTAGATTACAACCTAAGAGAAGTGGCATTGCTAACACACACAACAATCGTGTAATGCTCATTAATATTCTTTTTGTATTTATATATTTCAAATTCATAGTTGACAAAATAAAATTAGTTTTAAAATTTAGTTAGAGTAAAAATAAATATTATCTAAATAAAAATTCTCTATTGACGAGGTTGTTGGGTTATTGATGTTTTCATAAATAATAAGACCAATGTTATTTCTATTCGTCATTGTTATTGGTATCTCTAGTGTCGCCCATGTATTTGCCTCAAAATCATTTGCAAAGAAAAATACTTGCTGTATAGAATCATCGCCACCACCATCAACTTGATCTGGACCAAAATCCTTAATGGTTATTAAAAAATCAAGATCAGATGGTATATCAGCTGGAATAAACATATTGACATGCAAATTTGACTGCTGTGTGGCATCGACGGTAGGACTAGAGAATTGATTACCGACAAAATTAAAATTAGTATAGTTTAATATATTATCGCCATTCACCGCAAAATCAGCAGATAGTGTTGTTTGGAAAGGCTCCCAAAAACCATTGAAAAAGTCTACTGGAATACTTGTGTAAAAGTCACTGAAAATCGAGGTGACATTAGCCGGATCTCTTGTTGGAGTTGGCGCAAATTGAAAACTCCCTAAAGAATTGATCGTTACAGAGCCTTGAGCGTCTATGTTATTTAGTGTAGCTGTAATGACGGCTGTCCCGTTACCAACAATACTAACTTCTCCTACTTCATTTACTGTTGCAATATTTGAATCTGAAGATTCAAATTGATAGAAATTGGGTGACACAGTAATTCCTTGGTTAGATCCATCGGCCAAATTGAACAACTCAACTAATCCATCTACAACTACAGACGCTCCAACAAAAGTGTCAACGATGATATCGTTTCCAAGTTGAATAGCTGGTCTAGGTTGACCTATAGTGCCTAAAGTCTCATACTTTATTTCATCAAACCAAACGGTATATCCACTGCCTCCCGTACCCTGAGTACCCATTGAATACCAAAACAAACCGCGTTCTTCCATAAGTTTAGAGGCATCTGGAAGAGGTATAATATACTTGTTCCAGCTTGTACTTACACTTAAACCATTAGCAGCAACACGATATTGATTGATGAAAAAGTCAACGCCAAAACCGACCTCACCAATATTAACCCCACGAGAAGCTTTGGCCCAAAAGGTTAATGCGTCAAAGCCTGAAAGATCTCTTCCAGCACCATCTACTCTTAGTATTGCTCCAGCATAGTTTCCATTAGGATCGTCTGCATTGGGCACATCAACTCGGTAAGATGCACTACTTTCGTGCCCTTCATTTTGATCAACCGAAAAGGCGTCTAATTTTGAATCTGCAAACGGAAAGTAAAAATCAGTTCCCATATCAATAAAATTGTCATCGAAAACACCTCCAACTTTAGAAAATGTAGCTGGAGAAGCATCATCTGTAAGGTCTCTTTCACACCCTAGTGCCAAGGTTAAGACTAACCCGCACACGAATGCCTTTCTTAAATTAATAAATTTTCTATTTTTCATTTTTCATTTTTTTTATTGTCCAATATTGATATGTATATAAGTTCTTATTTCCCACTCAGATCCATCAGGAAACCCGACTGGACTCAAAGGAGCAACGCCAAATTCTGGAGCTTGTAAAGGTGAATATCTTGGTGAAAATTCATTTAACGAACGCCATGTCCCTCTTATACCGATTGTAGTACTTGGTAAAATAAACCAATCTGGCTTCCCTAAAGATGTTGATACATCTAACATCATTTGCACAGGGAACGTTAGGTTAAAATCTCTGTGGTAATCAAATGGTCCCCAATCATTAATTTTTTGGGTGTACTGAAATTTCCATTTATTATAAATCACGCGCACATCTCCACCAAAGCGTTTTATCAACCTCTCGCTATCACCGTTAGCCTGACCATTTCCGTAGTAAAAATTACCAATCAGCCCTAAATCTGGTGTTAACTTAGATACCATTCTTGAATGTACCTCCCATAAATCTTCAGCAGGAACTGCATCTGGAAAAGCAAAAAACTGACGATTTGCCAAGAAACCAATATGCGCATCTTGCGTTGTTGGGAGGTGACGGTAAACAAATCCTAAATTCATTGCGAACTTAGCATCTTCAGACCTATCGTTATCCCACTCATACATCCATGTTCCCGGTGTAGGATCAAAAGTTACCAACAATTCTCCTGCCGTCGTTTCTCTATTTGCTCTTACGGCAAAAGGATCACTAATCACATTTCTTAATCGTCCCGGTGCATCAACACCATCAGGCATAGCGTCTACAATTGGCTTTTGCCATAAAAAGTTTGGTGCTATTTGAAAATCTCCAGTAGTGTAGGTAAAACCTGTTAAGAAGTTAGTTTGATTTCCACTCCCGTTATCTTTTAATTGCCATCCCGTAAATGTTTGTGTTTGGTCTGCGCCAGCGCCTGCCACTAATCCCATGATGCCACCTTGTGCGTACCAATTTATTTTTCCACCTTGATAGGTTATTTTTGCTTTTCCACCCCAGTTATCGGCACCTTGAACAACATCGGTAAACACAACACCATCTCTTACATCTTGGAATGAGCTGCCGTTTAACGGACTTCCTGCCCAGATGCCACCTAAAGTGACTCCAAACTTGCCAAAGTTTCGCTCTACTGCAATGGTAGCACGCTCTGTAGGAAATGCTGGGATGATACCACTTCGCACCTGATTAATATCTAAAACACGCTGACCAGATTCATCAAATTCTAATTCAGTTTGAAGATCTCGATGATAGATACCTGTAATATCGTATTTACCAACTTGACGTCTATATTTTAACAAAGCTGTTGGATTTGCACCCCACCATAATTGTGGTCCGAATGCAGCTTTAAGTCCTTCGGCTACTCCTTTACCATCTACTTCAATACCTAAAATCTCACCGCCATAAATATCTAAATTGGGACCGTAATTTGCTTCAGGATATAATCCGAAGAAATCACCCTCATAGCCCCAGTGATAGTGACCCGTACGATAAAAACCCCTAAGGTCAAAATCTTTAGCGTTCCATTCAAATTCGGCATTGTAAACATTAAGACGATTGATATCATTAACAATGACTTGTTGATTGTTCTCGTCTAAATTTGTGACAGGTCTCGCTCTGTTTTCGTAGAAAATCTCATCTATTGGATTTTCTGCAACCTTACCGATGATATTAAACACGACATTTGCTCTCATATTTGACGCAGGCTTACCTTCGACACCAACAAAATAAGATTGCATGTGGTCAAAGCCTAATTGATTAGGAAATGCATTTGAGTCTGGATCTGGATTATCTGGCGTCGTGATTAGACTTCCGCCCGTATTGAAGGTTGTAAACTTGGCTGTTAACTGACTTATTCTTAACTTTTCAGAGTCGCTTCCCCCTAGTGCAGCCTTATCACCACGCGCTCTCAATACGCCTTCCATCAAATTAATATTAGCGAAATGATTTGTCACAAAATCAAGATCAACACCCTCATCATACGGATTTAACGTATGTGCTTCCTTTAATGAATAGTAAGCTGCTCTAGGGTAAAGTGTATATAATCCTCTTTCGTTAGTTGGTCCTTTAGCACAAATACCAAACCACTCTTCGTTCATATTGTTACTACCGTTTTCGGTATCTAAATAGTACCCGCCATTAGACCAAGAAGCTCCTGTATCATGAATATCCAAATTTTTAGTTTGACCAAGTTTCCACCATCCATCGCTAAACTGAAACGTGAAACCACCAAGTGAGTTTCCGGCTTTTCCTAATCCTGCAGCATTCTGGTAAATTTCTTTCCAGTTTTCCACCATATAAAATGCTTGCATTTTTTGATCCTCTTGATTGGATAGTGCATTAAAGGCATCTGCTCCAAATTCTGTAAAAAGTATTGGCTTATCCAATTCATTTTTTACGCGTTCAAAAGCATCACCAAAAGATTTACCACGGTACATATTGGTACCATAGATATCAACATCTTTACATTCTTCGGCAATGATATCGGCAAACAACAAATCCCCATTACAAATCGCTACAGGATGCGCTGAACTAATGGACTTCATCTTTACGGCGGCATCATTCATTAATTTATACATTGGTCGTCCTCGCTTTTCACCTACTTCTCGTCTTTGATCTTCCTCATCAGGAAAATCCTCTGTTTCTGCACCAGCCCAAAAGAGACCATAATTATTTTCGTTACCCAATAAGATCAACAATAACCCTGGAGTGTCTTTAAATTCTTCAGCCAAAGCCGTAACTTCAGACATTAACAGTTCTTGAGTTTTGGCATCTCTATAATCTGTTACAGGTGTCCAGACACCATCAATTGTTAAGCCATATCGTCCAAATGAATGATTGAGCATTGTATAAATGCCATAATTTTCATAAATGTATTGCACCCACTTAGGCTGAATACCCGTGTATTGACGAATTGTATTAACACCCATATTCTTTAAAAGACCCATTTCGGCATCAAGAGCCGCTTTAATGACATCATCTGACTGCTTCCACAAGCTGTAATTGTAATTCGTACCAATTGGAACATAACCCCAATTCATACCGTTGATCATAAAATCTTTTCCATCAACTTTTAATCTCATTCCGTCTGCGCCCTTATCAACCGCAACTTGGTTGGCTTGAGAAAAAACTGAACATGTTGCCAAGAAAAGAAAAAATCCTAAAATGTTGTGCTTCATCATTTACTTTTTTTTACGAATTTAACTCACTAATTAATTTGAGCATGCAGCCAGAAATAATGACTTTCTAATACTCAGGACTCACCATCTTTTATGCTGTCCTTGTAAGTTATTGTGTAAATATACCGCAATACCTTGCTTGACTCGCAATTAACACCTCAACAAAAAACATACATCATAAAAATAACGATATTTTTTTGCGAAATTGTTAGTTAAGTGACTTATATCCTAAAATTAAGTTAACATCAAATCACATACTACAACGGCGTAATAGATGAAAAACCAAGTTATGTATGGTGTTTGTATGGGAGTATATTGGGATTGTATGGTTGTTATATTTCTAAAATATAATTTGTAAGGCTTGACTCATGGGGCAATTCCATTTTCTTTCTAAGCCTATATCGCTTAACTTCTACGCTTCTAGAAGAAATATTAAGTAAAGGAGCAATTTCTTTTGATGACAAATTTAATCGTAAGTAAGCACAAAGTCTTAAGTCATTGGGTGTAAGCATAGGATGCTTAGCTTTCACTTTTTTAAGAAAATCTTTATCTGCATTGTTGAAGGCTTCTTGGAAAAATTTCCAGTCATCGGTATTGTTTAGGTTTTTATCGATTATCTTTATAACTGGCTTTAATTCGTTATTTTGATTGACATTTTTCAACTCCTCCTTAATACTATTTAAAAATTCATTTTTCTTAATAAGACTCATTGTTGATATTGCCAATTCACGATTTTTATTCTCAATATCTTGCTGTAGTTTTTCGTTTTTTACTTGCATTAACTGCTGGTCGCTCTCTAATGCCTTGAGTTCTAATTCCCGTTTATTGGTCTCCAAAAGAGATTCTCTTTGCCTTTTATAATAACGTCTATAAAATGTATGTGTGACTAAAACAATGATGATAAACGCCAATACATATATAATAATCATGATTGTTGTTAGATACCAAGGTTTAGCAATGGAAAAACTATAAGTCTCTATGTTTTTACTGATATCATCTCCTATACGAGCTCTCACTTTAAATGTATAATCGCCGTATGACAAATTTTTAAATAATTCTGACGAGCTTGTTGACCACATGCTCCAATCATCGTAACTTCCTTCTAGCTGATACTGATATTCTGCCTCAAGATATTTCTGAAATTCAGCAACACTAAAAGTAAATGAGATCGTGTTTTCTTCGTTTCCAAATTTTCCCGCTTCTGTTTTTGAAATGGGAATGTGATCATTATTGATCGTTTGACGCGCAATAGTATTAATTAGCACTTTTACTTCTTTCTTAATGATCTTATTCAAATCGATTACAATATATCCCGATGAAGATCCAAAAAGATAAGTTTCTCGGTCAATATGCGAGATATTCTCAAAGCCATCCATACTATTTCTAATTGATTTTGGTAAGGTAATAGTTTCTATATTAGGCCTCGCGCTGAGCGCACCAGACTCAATATAATTTATGCCCTCTTTAGAGAAACACCATAATTTACTCGTTTCTGGAGTTACCATAAGTTTTCCAGAGGTGTATGTTTGATCCCTAAACACTTCACTATATAGACTGTCGCGTTCAAATGCCTGAGCGGCTATATCGTATTTAAAAACACCATCTTTATAATTGTACAATAATTGATCGTCAAACTTCAATAAACTTGAATGTATCCCTTTATCTACCGAAGATTCTTTGGCAACGCTTATAACTTCGGAAAATTGAGCATTCACTTTAATTTTGAACACACCTTTATATTCATGGCTAACGAATATGATGTTTTCATCTAAAATTTCAGCATAACGAGAGGATATGTTAAACCCTTCTATTTTGTTCCTAAACGTCCATTCTTCACCTATACGCTCTAAAATATTTAGACCATTATAACTACCTTGAAGCACAAGATTGTCCTGATTAGGAATGGATTTAATTCCCCAAGTGCCGTAGGTACGCTCAACCAATTGAGCCGTATCGTTTGAAATAATGTAGGTTCCCGTATTGTGGGCACAAAACAACGTCCCGTTTAGTTTAGTGAGCGACCACACCTGCCCTTGGGTTCCCTTAACAAATTTGAACTCATCATTACTGTTTTCTGTCTTGTAAAACAATCCTTGATTGGTTCCTAAGTACAGGTAATTATTGAAAACCAATGAACTGTAGACCGTACCAATAGTTCCTGCTCGATCGCTGTATATCCTAAATAAAGAGTTAGTGTTAACACAGTTAATACCATTATCTAGGGCCAACCAAATATTTTGATCCTTATCTTCAAACAATGCAAGGATCGTATTATTACTTAATCCATTTGATTGATTGATATGATAACTCAAATCGCCATTAGGCTTTAGGTATATGACACCATTAGAAATTGTACCTAGTGCTAGACTGTTGTCTTTTAAACGGATACTATTGTAAACGCTCACTTGGGATAATAACTCGTTGGAAGCAATATTCCATTTTTTGAGAATATTTTCAGAATAGATATAAAAACCGTCATTTTGAGTAAGCACTAAAAGCTCGCCATCTTGATCAAACATATTTACAACGACATTGGTCTTGACCAGCTCACTATCTATAACTAACTGGGCTTTGCCATTTTCAATTTTAAAAATACCTTCTTGTATGCTTTGAAAATAAATTGCATTTTCAACTTTAAAAATCTTTGTCAATGTGTTTTTTGAAGTAACGATCTTAAAGGTAGCGTCATTTCTATTATAGATAATAATACGGTCTAAAGATTGAAATAATACAAAATTATCAAGATTTAAAATATTCCAAAATTGCTCATCTTCTACAATGGGAATATCCAACTCTTTATAAAGTGACGTATAATTTAAAACGCTAAAATCATCGCGCTTCCAAAATCCAAATTCCATATAGCTGCCAGTAAAAACCAAATCGTCAATAACATTAACCGCTCTCATAATGGTTTCATCTGGAGAAGGATACAACACCCAACTTTCGCCGTTAAACTCTAACAATCCTTTATTATTTGCAATAAAAACATGATTATCTTGAGACTGTGAAACTGACCAATTTTGATTATCGGCATTGTATTGGTCGGTTCCAAAAATTTGAACAGGTGGCAATTCTTGGGCACTCATAGACATGTGCAATAGCAACAAGATGAATACCTTTAATACTCTAAAATTGAAATGACTCATATGCCCAAATAAAAAGTTGTATAGGTAAAGGCTAACAAAGTAAGACTTATATCGTAGAGTACCAAACAACATATCAAAGTTACCTTGAGCTTCTGTTACTTTAAAGATAAGTTGTGTTTGGTTAGTTTAGTCTCAAATCCACTAATTGTATAGGTATTACTGTTACCAAATAAAGCGACATTTTAGCGTGCATCGCTCTGAAATCAAATTTAAACTCATTGATAAAATCTAAACCTATTTGAGTTTCAAATCTTATTTTTGCAATACGTATGGATTCACTCACTCAAATTGTTTTAGGCGCGGCTGTTGGCGAGGCTGTTTTAGGTAGAAAAATTGGAAATAAAGCCATTCTGTATGGAGCCATTGGTGGCACTATTCCTGATCTTGATGTCTTTGCATCATACTTTACTGATACGGTTACTGCGCTTGAGATTCATCGCGGTTTTACGCACTCTATATTGTTTTCAATTTTGTTTGCTCCTATTTTTGGTTGGATGGTCTCGCGTTATGAAAATTATAAAAATATTAAAGGCTGGAGCTGGCTTTTCTTTTGGGCGTTTTTGACGCATCCGCTTTTGGATGCTCATACGACTTGGGGAACGCAGCTCTTTTGGCCATTGGATACACGCTTAGCGTTTAAAACTATTTTTGTGGTTGATCCTTTATATACACTGCCGTTCCTCATCTGTGTGATTTTGGTTATGTTTCAAAAAAGAGATTCAAGAAAACGTCGTCTTTATAATACTGTAGGACTAACACTAAGCACAACTTATCTAGGCTTGACCATAGTTTTAAAGAGTGTTACTTTTACTAAATTTGAAGAAGCACTGGCAGAACAACAGATTAGTTACACGCAAATTGACACCAGACCATCTCCATTAAATACCATTTTATGGAATGCCAATGTTGAAACACACCATGCTTACTTATTAGGGACTTACTCTTTGTTTGACACCAAACAAATTTCTTTTGAGAGTTATCAGAAAAACCATGAGCTACTAGGAAATTTGATACATGATGAAGATGTCAAACGAATGATCTCCGTTTCTAAGGGTTGGTTTACCATTATTAAAAAAGATGACGGTCTATATTTTAATGATTTGAGATTTGGTTTATTGAATCTAGAACCACAGTCCCAAGATTTCGTGTTTCAATATAAAATTAAAATCAATAAAGACAATTCTGTTTCATTTGTTGAAACGGAAAAGACTCAGCGAGACGCTAAATCTTTAATGATCTCACTTTGGGAACGTTTAAAAGGCAATTAATTATGCTATATTTTCTAAAACAAATACGATAGTCTCGTCTTGTACGTATTCATTTTATTCAAATTTTAGTGATAATGACTTCTTGGGACTTATGCCTTAAAAAAATAGGTTTGACATGCCTAGTTTGACAACTTGAAACCACACGTTTACATTTTAATTTATACCAAAAATGGCTATCAATATTATTGCTATTTTTAGATAGTATCATACGCAAATAGGCTTTGAGTCAAATTTTTATTTTTTCATAGTTTACACGGCAACTGTTATGAGAATTTTGGTCGTTTATGTTAGATCTCAATTTATAAACCTTTAATGGGAAAAAGTCAAATCCATATACCTTGTGCCATACAAGATATGACATCGAGAGACAAAATTAAATTTTATTAAACGCGAGGTAGCGTCCAATACGTTTTACTGCTATAGATTTTAAATAGAGACAGGCACATTTTTCGATTTTTAGCCATCGTAGTAAAGATTGACTGCACTATAAATTATAAGACAGTCTCAAACTAGAATAAACGTTTCTTGGATTTCCTGGATAATAATAACGTGGCGCATTTCCACCAAAAGAGGAGGCATTGATTAAAATGGATGACGCATACTTAATATTGGCGACATTATCAACACCGGCTAAAAGTTCAAAATCTAAGTTGTTGAAAAGTCTTTTGCGTATTCCCATTTGTATGTTCAATAACTCAAATGCATCGCTATATAATGAATTCTCATCGGTTAAAGGTTGTGTCCCTATATATTGATAATTGGTACTCATAAATATACCCGTATCGTGTTGTAGCGATAGTCCTACGGAAATTTTATTTTTTGGCACACCAGTTAAATCATTCCCAGAAAAGTCTTCATCGCCATCTATAAAATCGATAAATTGATGTGCGTTGTATTCTATATTTGCATAACTCTGTAAGGATAATTTTTGAGTGATATCCTCACTGTAAGTTATTTCAGTTTCAATACCCTTATGTTCTGTTTTACCAGCGTTTCTGCCAATAAATTGATCATTACCAATACGTTCAGCCACCAGTAAATCTGTTATTGAAATAAGATAGATTTGAGGTGTTATTTTTAGTGCATTATTGAAAAACCCTAGCGTAACACCAATTTCATAATTCCAACCCTTTTCTGGTCCAATTTCAGGGTTTACTGCACCTTCTGGTGTTAACGTTTCTTCAATACTGGGATAATTAAAACCACGACTAATATTTCCGAAGAACTGAAGTTGAGAGCCAACTCTATACAGTAAATTTAAATTAGGAGCGATAATAGGATCAAAATTACGATTGCCATCATTGCTGTTATCATTTGGATTAAACGTGTCAAAATACTTATAGTTTGTTACGTTCACGTTCATTCCGATTTCCGCTTGCAAGCTATTTGTTAGGGGAATAGTGGTTGTAGCGAAAGCATTCAAACTGGATCGTATCTCTTCGTTTGCACTTATCTGTGCGCCTTCTAAACTGCCATCTCCATTATTACTTTCATATAAATTTTCAATCGTATCCCACTTATAAAAATCTTGATTCCATTCTGCTCCTGTGCTATATTTAGCTTTACGACCATTAACTGTGTATGACTTTGCGAAAATACTTCTCGCACCATAACCGTTCGTTTCTTCATCCAGAATATTAAAAGGACGAGGTTCGTAGTGGTCTAAATAGGAATAATAAATACTTGTGGTATTACTTAATGTTTCAGAAATGGCAGATGTTATACTACTTCCCAATAGTAAGCTTCTATTTTTCTCAAAACCTTTAGCTTGTCCCCAAGTAAAAGCAGCTTGAACAGGGTTTTCGTCAAAATCTTCCCGAGATAAAGAGCTGGCAATTTGAGCAAACGAATTGATGTGTTGAACTATAACATCTACTGAAAAATTTTTACCTATTGATTTTTCAATAGAAAGCAAATGACCATTACGGTTATACGTGTTATTTTCGCGATAGCCATCAACATGAAGATGATCGTAACTGTATTGTATATTGAGATCGTTTTCTTGAATACTAAGTCCCAAAGTGTTTTTCAATAGCCCGAAGGATCCCACTGTATATTCACTGTTAAAAGTAGCGCCATCATTAACCGCTTCTTTTGAAGAAAGCAATAATGTACCACCTAAATTAGTTCCATATTGCGTCGCTTTTGGTCCTTTAATGATTTCAATTGTCGCGGTACTGTTGGCATTATAACTATCAATTGCGGTCTCTCCCGCGCCATTGGTTATGGGAATCCCGTTAAAGTAGGCTCTTATTTTATTGGTACCAAATAAGGTACGGGACCCTACGCCTCTAATGGTAATTCTATTTGTATTTATCGCACCACTTTGAATATAAACACCTGATGTCTGATTGACTACATTGATCAAACTTGTGGGATTGAATTGTTCTATTGTTTGTTGAGAAATCGTGGTTGTAGGAATCAATACACCACTCTTTTTCTTGTATGTCGCCGAAAGGACTACGGGATCTAATATTTCAGAAGCTAATAGAGACGTTAGTATAATTATCTGATTATTCTTATTCAATACATCCTCCTTAACATAAAAGCCTTCTTTTGTCACTGAGATTTTTAGAGGTAAACGCAGTGAGGCATCGGTAAGGTTAAATTGACCAAGATCATTTGTGTATGAAATAACATTACCATTTAACATGATTTTTGCCTGATCGATAGGAATGTTGCTATCGGACATTACTGTTCCCTTTATGCCTTGACCGTATCCTAAATAAAAAACGACCATTGATACGGTCGTCATTATTATCTTTAAAGTATCCATAAGAGCGTTACTTCGTATAGGTTACCTTCCAAATTACACCACCAGTATCATCATTTACTAGCAAATCGCCCTGAGGAGTCTCGGTGACGCCAACAGGCCTGCCGTATACAGTTGAACCATCACCATCGGCCACAAATCCGCTTAAAAAATCGACAGGCATACTTGTAGGTCTTCCCTTTGTAAACGGAATGAATACCACTTTGTAGCCTGAAAAATTCTCACGATTCCATGAGCCATGTTGTCCTACGAATGCACCATTTTTATAAAATTCAGGAAATTGATTACCAGTATAGAATGTAAATCCTAAGGATGCCGTATGATTTCCAGTTGGCACATCTGGAATGATTGCTTGAGCTACTAATGCGTCATCAATACTATCGGCCATTCTAGGATCTATAATTTGACCATAATAAGAATATGGCCAGCCATAAAAGCCTCCTTTTTTGACGCTTGTCGCATAATCTGGCACCAAATTATTTCCTAATTTATCACGCTCGTTTACGGCAGCCCATAACTCGCCCGTAATAGGATTCCAGTCCATTCCAACAGGGTTTCTTAGTCCGTCGGCATAAACAATTTCATTACTGCCATCCAGATTAACTTCAAGAATATTGGCGCGACGTATTTCTTCTTTCATTCCATGCTCTGCAACATTGCTTGCAGATCCTACGGAAATATAAATCTTGTCCTTTGCTTCATTTATAATTATATTTCTGGTCCAATGATTATTATAGCCACCAGCGGGAAGCGATACTATTATTTCACCTTTAGCATTTGTCATCTGAGTCATATCCTCTTTATATGGGTAACGCACCAAACCGTCAGTATTAGCTACATAAAAATAAGAACCGACGATTAACATGCCAAATGGCTGATTTAAATTCTCTAAAAATGGTTCTCTCACTTCAAATTTACCGTCATTGTTGCTGTCGCGTAGTATTGTGATTCGGTTTGCACTATTTCGTGAATTTGATTCTACAACAAAGATATCATTGTTTGGTGCGATGTACGTCCATCGTGGATTATCAAAACCTTCGGCCAATTTACTTACCGTAAAACCTTCAGGAGCATTTGGAAGGGTGTTTTCTGGCCAATCTCTTGTCGTTGATATTTTTGCGGTAGACGCTGTCGCATATGGCGCATCGAGATGAAGTACACCTACAGATGTATTTACGGTACTTGCAGCATATTCTTTATCTGTAAGTTCTGGATCAGATTTTGCTTTCTGCTCTCCAATGGCCTGTTTGCAAGATAAGGCCAATAGAATAAGGCATAATATGCCGAGTTGTATTGAATTTTTCATAATTTTAGAGATGTCGCTTAAACTTAATATTACGCGCTATTAGATCCATATAAAGTAAACATTTTATTTAATAAATTTAGGGTTTGAGAAATGGTTTTTTTTGAAATAACGAAGTTTTACTTAACTGTAAGGTGAGAATATAGTCTCTCGTAACTTTCAATAAATGAAGATGACTCCACATTGTATTTGTGCTAAGTGCGTTTAACGTTAGTGGCTGGTTTTATTACTTGTCGATCCCGAAACGAGTTCGGGATAAGTTCGTTAATGTAGATCACAGGTTTGCGAGCTTACTTACTTCCCGATACAAAAATTAGCAAAAATATTACCCAACAAATCATCATTAGTAATCTCACCCGTGATTTCACCAAAATGATACAACGCTTGCCTGATGTCAATGGCCATTAAATCACCAGAAATCTCCATTTCTAAACCTTGTTTGACATTCAGGATTTCCTCAAATGCCTTTAATAGGGCATCATAGTGGCGAGAATTTGTGACGATCGTCTCATTATTGCGTAGCGCACCAGTGTTTATAAGATTGAGTAACGCATTTGTTAACTGCTCTACTCCAGCTCCTGTCTTTGCGGAAATAGGAATTAAAGTTGAAGCATGAGGTTCAAGAAGCGCTGTTATGCGTAACGATTCTACCTGCTCGATTTGGTCTATTTTATTGAGCACTACCAATAATTGTTTCTGCGGAAATTTATTCTTGACTTTTTCTAACTCAATAACAACCGTTTGAACAGCCTGCTCATTTGCGGTCAATTGAACAGAGCTCACCAAGAACATCACGACTTGCGCCTGACTTATTTTTTCAAACGTTTTCTTGATCCCAATGCTTTCCACAACATCCTTGGTTTCCCTAATTCCTGCAGTATCTATAAATCGGAAACCAATACCTCCTATAGAAATTTCATCTTCAATGGTATCTCTCGTTGTTCCTGCAATTTCAGAAACAATCGCCCGCTCCTCGTTCAATAGCGCATTTAATAATGTCGATTTACCAACGTTGGGTTCACCTACAATAGCCACGGGAATTCCGTTTTTTATGACATTACCAATAGCAAATGAATCAATGAGTCGCTTTAACACAAAAATAATGCGTTCTACCAAATCTTTAAATTGCGAACGATCAGCAAATTCAACGTCTTCTTCGGCAAAGTCAAGCTCTAGTTCTATAAGCGACGCAAAATTGAGAAGCTCTTCTCTGAGTTTTGATATTTCCGAAGAAAATCCGCCACGCATCTGCTGCATCGCTACTTGGTGAGAGGCTTCGCTATCGCTGGCAATCAAATCGGCTACAGCCTCAGCTTGAGACAAGTCTAATTTTCCGTTTAAAAATGCTCGTAATGTGAACTCGCCAGCATTTGCCATTCTACAACCCTTCCTAAGACATAATTGTATGATTTCCTGCTGAATGTAAAGACTGCCGTGGCAGGATATTTCAACTACATCTTCTCCTGTATACGATTTAGGGTTTTTAAAAATAGACACTAAAACCTCGTCAAAAACGCGCTTGCCTTCGATGATATGACCTAAGTGTATGGTATGGCTATCCTGCTTTGAAAGCTGTTTATTTGATACGACCGATTTAAAACAGCTTTCAGCAATGGCCACAGCATCAACTCCTGAAAGCCTAATAACGGCGATCGCTCCATTTCCAGATGCCGTAGCCAAGGCAACAATCGTATCTTCATTTGTCATCGCTGATATTTTTTACAAAAGTATTCCAATTTTTGAAGTCTGCGTGTATTTGACATTCATCTTTAAGAATTTATTAATATCGAACCGTTGTTCAACTTTGAACGATCTTATTATATTTGTATCTACAATTTTAAAACTAAACTCATGAAGAAGATTATTACCTTAATATTAGTAGGAGCTTTGCTTGTAGCTTGTAAAACCGATAGTAAGCCTGAAGAAAAATTGCTTGATGGCTATATTATTTCAGGTACCGCTCCTGGCGTTTATAATGGTATTCGTGTGTTCTTGAGTTCTACAGGTGAGCGTGGCAACTTGGTCACAGAAAATACTGCTATCGTCATGAACGAGCGCTTTACTTTTGAAGGTCAAGTAACCAACCCTGAAGTATTGATTATCACAGGAAACAGTATTAAAGGAAATATTCCAATCATTGTTGAAAATAAAGCCATTTCGATTGAAATTGATAAAGATGATTTAAAAAAATCTAAAGTTACAGGTACGAAAGCTAATGAGGATTTAATAGCTTATGAAACAAAAGTAAAAAAGGCGACCGATCGACGCAAGGCACTTGGTAACCAAATACGAACCACTGTAAATACCGAAGAAAAAGCCAAATTGAGTGAAGAATATGCGCAACTTAATAAAGAATTTACCAAACTCCCTAATGATTATATCGAGAAGAACCCAAATAGTTTATATGCGCTAGTCATAATCAACACGATGCTTAATGATAGAAATATCGATCCTAATAATGTTGCTAATCTCTATGAGCTTCTGGATACAGATCTTAAAAAAACGAAGTTAGGTAACGATATTAGCACAAAACTAGATGCTATTAAGCAACGACAAGCAGCTTTAAATGCTACGGAAATAGGTAAAATAGCGCCAAAATTTTCGGCTCCATCAACAGATGGTAAAGAATTAGCCTTAGATGACGTTCTTGGCGAGGTAACCATTATAGACTTTTGGGCGGCTTGGTGCGGACCATGTCGTCGTGAAAATCCAAACGTAGTAAGAGTTTATGATAAGTACCATGACAAAGGACTTGAAATTATTAGCGTCTCCTTAGATGGAAATACGAGACAAAATGATCCTAAAGATGCATGGTTAAAAGCGATTGAACAAGATAAGTTGACCTGGCATCATGTTTCCAACTTAAGCTATTTTAATGATCCAGTTGCAAAAGCCTATAATATCAAATCGATACCTGCGACGTTCATTTTGGATAAAAATGGAACAATCATTGCAAAAAATTTAAGAGGGGACGCTTTAGAAGCTAAGATTGCTGAGTTATTAAATTAATAGTAATGCATTCGCACGAAATAGCCTTCATCCCATAAGATGAAGGCTATTTTAGTTTTCGACTAATCAAAAGATGACTTAAATCTTGCCTGTTTTGTGCATTATGAATAAAATGATAATGGGTATGGCCAATAGACCAACCATTAAAAGGTCGGTTTCGAACAATGAAGACTGCAAAATAAGGGTAATGAAATATCCTCCAACAGCGCCACCAAAATGGGCGTCGTGACCAATATTACCAATGCGGTTTTTCATGCCATAAATAGAATACAATAAGTACACAATACCAAAGATATAACCAGGAATTGCGATGGGAATAAACATCATGTAAATGCCTTGAGTAGGTTCTAATAAAATAGCAGCATACAATACACCCATTACAGCACCGCTTGCTCCTACAGCACTATAATGGAATTCATCCTTATGAAAATAGAGAGATAATAAACTTCCTAACGCTAAACTTCCTATATAGAGTATCAAGAAATTAAATTCGCCTAAATGGTAAACGACACGACTTGCAAAAAAATAAAGCGTGAACATGTTAAATAAGAGGTGCGACATATCTGCATGTAAAAATCCAGAGCTAAATATTCTAAATTGCTCTCCCCTTCTAATACTGCCTACATTGAATTTATACCTTTCAAAAAAACTATAATCGTTGAATCCCTTATAAGAAATTATTGCGTTTGCCGCGATAATTATGATAGTAAACAAACTAAAATCACCCATAGCACTTTATTATAATTATATTTGCCGTTACAAATTTAACACATTAATGCAATTTCTCGTTTACATTTTAGTATACCCGTTTTTATGGTTGGTATCCATCCTTCCGTTTCGACTACTTTATGCATTTTCTGATTTTTTATATCTCTTTATCTATAACATATTCGGATATCGAAAAAAAACGGTTCAGGATAATTTAAGATTGGTCTTTCCAGAAAAAAGCGCTTCTGAAATAAATGTCATCACGCGACAATTTTATCACCATCTATGTGATATGATGGTTGAGGCTATAAAATCCCTAACCATTTCAAAGGCGCAAATGCTTAAGCGTTTTACATTTTCTAATGTAGATGTAATCCAAGATCTGGAAAAACAAAATCGAAGTATTGTTTTGATGTGTGCACACTACGGAAGCTGGGAATGGATCTTTATCCTTCAAACTTACGTTAAGTCGCGTGGTAACGCAGTATATAAACGACTTCGGAATACCTATTTTGATGGTTTGGTCAAAAGTATAAGAGCTAAATACAATAGTCATCTCATCACAACGAAAGACATTGTTCCTGAATTGACCAGACTCAAAACTGAAGGTGTAACTACAATTACCGGGTTTGTATCAGATCAATCACCAAGAGCTAATAAGGCCTACCATTGGGCAGATTTTATGAATATCCATGTTCCTGTTCATACTGGTGCAGAAATGCTAGCCAAGAGGCTGGATATGGCTGTAGTATTTTTTAAAGTAAAGCGATTAAGGCGAGGATATTATGAGACCACATTTGAAACATTGGCTGAAAATCCTAATGACTTCGAAAATTACGATATTACCGATATATTCCTAAAACGTGTGGAACAACAAATTTATGAAGCCCCTCAATATTATTTGTGGACTCATAAACGTTGGAAACATAAAGGCAAATCTCCCAAAGAATATAAAAAATAGACCTCCCTATTTAATGCTGATTTGACGTTAATGTCATGCTGAAATTATCCACGCAATATACTCTAGATCGTCATTTCATGACCGTTTATATCAACGCCTTTTTTTTTCCAAGACTAGTGTCTAAAATCTTAGCTGAACCTGTAATAAAAAAATAGACCATCTTATGAAGATGGCCCATTGTATAAACAAAATCTTATGCTCTTTACTATCGTATCCGATTAATCTTCTGGAGGAGTCGTAGAATATTTGTGATACCAATACAATACAGGATTTAATGCATCTAAAGTTCTTACATACATCTTATCTTCTGTAAGTGTGATAATTTCATACACAGATGAGCTCACATAGTATCCCATAAAACCACCATCTGAAAAGGTCATCGTTGTGCCCCTAGCGCTAAAACTTTCATCTGGCACAGTAGACCAATCAAATAATGTTGGAGATAAAGACACATTTTTTATACCTGAGGTGTCAAAATCGAAACATGCATCTTCTCCCGCGTCTTCACCAATCACACCTTGATGTCCTGCATTGAAGAATGTTTGACCGTTGTTATTCAACTCAAATTTTAGTTGATTATCACCATCTAATGTAAAGATCAATTCATCATCACAAAGACAATCGCTAATGTCTTCACCACATTTCTCAAAAGGCGTCGCCGAGAAAAAAGCAGGGAACCAAAATGAGTCTGCAGCAATTTCTGGAGTTCCACCAACACCTAAATGTCCTGGGGCTGCTGCATCTAAATACCATGTTTTAGAGGAACCGTCACCACCAGTCAATAAATCTTTAGCTTCTTGATCGTCAAAGGAACTAAACACATCAATGGCAACAGATGTACTTGTGGTAATACCGCCTGTACCAGAAGCGATTACAGTCACATTATATGTGTTTAATCCTGTAAGACTAAATCGGTGAGAAACATTACCATTATTGGCTAATTCCACATTAGTATTATCTCCAAAATTATAACGGTAAGCCAAAGCATTATCTGCACTGGCTGAGAATGTTACCAAGCCAGTACCATCACCATTAGGGTTCGTGGCATCGGCACCAGCGATATCAAAAGTCAACATAAGATTTGTAGGCGCTATAACATCACCAAATTCTTGATCCTCGTCTTGACAACTGTTGACCAACAAAAACAATGGTAACATGCTAAACACTATATATTTTAAGTTTTTCATAATTAATCTATTTTTAATGATATTTAAAATCATCGATGTAACCAGTTACCGATTCAAAATTATTTTCAGAATTTAATTGAATAACTACTTTATCCAAATCACTTCTGTCTACAGGATTTGGTGATCCTCCATCAAAGTTAATGAAGGTGTCTACGGCAAAATCAAACGTGATTTGCTGCCATTGATCCAGTACGATAGGTTTTATAATCTCTGTTTGCGTTGAAAAGGCATTTCCTCCTAAATCAGTATTCTGTAATTTCAAAGAGATCTGATTAGGCTCGCTTCCTGTAACACTTGATGATGGCACATATATCTTTAATGTGAATTTACTTTTATCCATTAAATCAAATTTCGGAGTTACAGAAAATTGAACATTTGCATATTGTCCGCCAGTATCTTCATATAACAAGATATTACTTGAGTAATTGATTCCTGTGATTTGTGGATTAGAGACATCGGTAGTTGCGGTCGCTTGATCACCTGTCCAGTTTGTTATATTTCCATTACCTTCAAAATCATCCATCGCAAAGGGAGGTAATTCCGCAGGGATTTGTGGCCCATAAGAGAAATCATCTATATACGCAGTTACAGCATCAAAATTATTTTCTGAATTTACTTGTATAACAACCCTGTTTAAATCGCTTCGGTTTACTGGATCTGGCGAACCACCGTCAAAATTTATAAATGGATCAGTCGCAAAATCGAAGGTCACCATTTGCCATTGATCTAATACGATTGGTTTAATGATTTCAGTTTGCGTTGAGAAGGCATTTCCACCGAGATTATTATTTTGTAATTTTAATGATATTTGATTTGGCTGACTTCCAGTAACAGAAGATGACGGCACATATATTTTCAAAGCAAAATTACTGTTTGATGCCAAATCAAAAACAGCATCAGATTCAAAACGCACATTAGCATATTGACCGCTTCCATCATCAATATACTCTAAAACGGTAAGTGATGTATTTATACTTTCGTTCACTACATTTGGCGCATTTATATCGATACTCAATGCATCGGCCGTCCATGAATCTATATTTCCGTTGCCTTCAAAATCGTCAGAAAGGAGTGGCATATAAGTCGTTGGAGTTCTGTAGAAATAGACATTATCGATAAAGAAATCAAAAGTTCCTGTTGGTAAACCAGAAAATATTAATTGCTGAATAGAACTGATAGAGGTCATGCCTGCATCTAAGAAATCACTCATAGGTATTTCAAGCGAAACCCATTCATTTTGCGGGATATCCTCGAATACTATTTCCGCTTCCGTAGCAGTACCTCCCAGGTCAACCAACTTAATTCTAAACGTTGTTGCATTCAATGACCAAAAATCAACGTGGAAAAACTCCATTTCCGTAGCATCAACGGCCGCATCGCCATAAAACTCTACACCTACAAAATCAGCATCAGCATAAAATTTAGTATCGTTATCATTAATTTGAATATCGGACAAAGTACTTGTACTCCAATCAGATCTCCATGAACTTACATCAACGTCTAGCGCATAACTATTGCTAAACATCGAAATGACGTCGTCATCGTTTCTATTTGGTGGTGTTGGAGCAGCGACTAAAGGTTGTAAAATTTCAGTAACCAAAAACTGTTCGGTATAGGTAGTCGTTTCAATGGCAGCACTAAATGCAGTAACCGTTATAATGTATGTACCAGCGGCATCATAAGTAAATGAAACTGCCTCACCTATGTTTGCCATCAATGACGTATTATCTGCATCGCCAAAGCTAACTTCATAATTAATAGCAAAATCGGCAGTTGCAACCACATTGACTTGTCTTGAAATGGCAGCGTCATTCTCAATGGTCACCAATAGGTCTTGTGGTGCTATAAAAGCCACATTAATAGTTTGTGTAACGGCGGTCACTGCGCCATTTATTCCAGTCGCTGTAATTAGGATATCGTAAGATCCCTCTTCGTAAATATGTTGCGTGCTGGAGCCTGGAATTAAGTCGGTAGCATCCTCTGATCCATCTCCATAAGCGATATCAAATTTTGTGGCGCCTTCTCCACTAGGTGTAAGCGTCACTAAACCTGTATTATCTGGCGTTACCACTGCGAGAACAGACACATTTGATGGTGCGGCTATGTCGTTTAAAAAGTCTGTACTATTTTCATCCTCTGTGCATGCATAGACTACCGCCATGAAACAGCACATACCCAGCATATATTTTAAAATCTTCATTGTTTGTCTTTTTATAGTTATTTTTAATAAACAGGATTCTGTTCCCATTGATTACCAGCTAATTGTATTTCAATTAAAGGGATTGGAAACAACTCATGTTTTCCAACTTGAAATCCATCAATCTCTGCACCAGCTCTTCCCGTTCTTACCAAATCGAAAAAGCGATGTCCTTCACCTACCAACTCAACACGTCTCTCATCGTAAATGGCATTAGTAAGTGCTGTCCCTGTTGATGTGATATTATTGTTAGAATTTCCGAAAGCGCGTTCTCTAACTCTATTTACATATTGTTGGGCTCTCATATCGCTAATGGCGCCTCTGTTTAATGCTTCCGCAGCCATTAACAATACATCTGCAAAACGAATAGCTCTGTAATTGTTAGGATTGGTTAGGTTAGCATCACCAGTATTTAAGTCATCGTCACGCGCAATATATTTTCTATTATAATAGCCAGTATGCTCATAGCCTATGGCGAAGGTAGCTCCAGTGTCGGCAGCCCATTGATCGATATCTAAAATGGCCGTTTCCAATCGAGTATCACCAGCTTCAAATTCATTTACAACTTCTTGAGTTGGCACATTGAAACTAAAACCAGAACCAAAATCTGGACCCGAATAATTTCTGATACCGTTAAATCCTACAGCAACGTTTCCTTCACTGCATTGTAAACATCCAAAACCAGCACCTTGACCGTCTGAATACTGAACTTCAAAAACAGACTCAATATTGTTCTCGTTGTCATTTTCAAATAGGGTACTGTAATCGGCCACTAAAGCGTGAGGCCCATTATTAATTAAATCCTCCAAAACAAGCGCTGATTCGGTAAATTTATCTTGATACAAATAGACTTTACCCAATAAAGCTTGAGCAGCGCCCTTTGTTACTCTTCCAGTTTCAGACTGCGTGTAAGGAAGATTATCTGCTGCAAATATCAAATCGGCTTCAATTTGCGCATATACTTCTGTTTTAGGAGTTCTAGGTAAATCAAACTGATCTCCAAAAAGAATACGTTGGTCAACTGCCAAAGGCACATCACCAAACCATTTTACCAGTTCAAAATAGTAGTAAGCTCTTAAGAAACGAGTTTGTCCAATAACATTCTCCTTACCCGAGAAATCTGTTTTATCTTGAAATTCCATGATGAAATTTGCACGATTGACTCCGGCGAACATCCAACTCCAAATATCTCTAAGTTGGGCATTTACTGGCGTATGAACCATATCATCAATTTCTTGAATACCTGGAACATCGATGGCACTTTCTCCACCAGCCTTCGTATTATCTGAAGCTATTTCACCCAACATTACATTTAAGTAGGTTGATTGCAAAAGATCATATGCTCCAATGAGAGCGCTTTGATAGTCTTCTTCGGAATTAAAGAAATCCTCTGAGTTTTGATCCTGCGAATCTACATTTACAAAATCATCACTGCACGAGATGAGGACCAATAGCAGGCAAGCTGTATAAATTATTTTTGTAATTTTCATCTCTTATTAAAATTTTAAATTCATACCTAATAAAAATGTTTTTGGCGTTGGATAGAAGCCATAATCTATACCTGCTCCTATTGCTGAAGCTGGCGTACCATCTGGATTACTTGTGGCAAATATCGTTGGATCATAACCACTGTATTCTGTGAGCGTGAATAAATTTGAGGCCGATACGTAAAAACGTAATTTACTTATTTTAGATCCTTCTAAAGCCTTTTCAGATATTGAATACCCGAGTTGCACGTTTTGTAATCTTACAAAATCACCATCTTCAACGAAGAAATCTGAAAACAAACTGTTTGAGTTAGCACCAGAAGTTACCCTTGGAAAATTGTTGCTCGTGCCCTCGCCCGTCCAACGATCTAAATAATAACTGCTTCTGTTAGTGAGCGGTTGATTTCTTTCATAATTACGAACTAGGTCATTTCCAATAGATGCAAACGCATAAACTGCAAAATCAATATTTTTAAATTCAAACGAGAAGTTTAAACCCATAGTAACATCTGGTAACGGATTACCGATATCTGTTCGATCATTGTCATCAATAATACCATCATCGTTAATATCAACAAATCTAAGATCACCAGGACGCACCGCACTATTAATAGTTGGCCCAGCATCAACTTCTGCTTGATTTTGAAATATACCATCAGTTTTGAAGCCTCTGAAATACCCGATCGGGAAACCTTCTTCCATTCTAGATGGTGGATCTTGGCCAACACCAAAGTTTCCTCCAGTTAGAAATTCACCATCTGCACTAACTTCTACCACATTGTTTTCTAACGTGGTGATATTGTATCTTAAGTTCCAATTGAAGTCATCGTTTACCACTTTGTTATAGCCTATTGAAAATTCCCAGCCTTCATTTTCTACTATACCTGCGTTCACGAAGGGTGGACTAGAGCCTGGAGCGGCAACACCGATAACACCAGAAACTTGAGGCACGATCAACAAATCTTCAGTCGTCTTTTTGTAATAATCAACCGTTAAATCTAATTGATTCTGAAAAAATTTAGCGTCTATACCAATATCTAGAGTGGTTTGTTTCTCCCATTTAATTTCAGGATTAGACAAACCGCCTATAGCGGTACCAAATCTAATATCGTCATTAATAACATACTCACCTTCACCGTTTAGTAAAGATACAAATCTAAAATCGCCAATCCTATCATTTCCTAGAACTCCATATGACCCTCTCAATTTCAAGAAATTCACGATATCATTGCTTTCCATAAACTCTTCTTCAGAAATAATCCAACCTACTGATCCTGACGGAAAAATCCCAAATTTATTTTCTGGACCAAATTTAGTGGAACCATCTCGTCGTACCACAGCTGAGATTAAATATTTACCGTCATAGTCATATTGAACTCTTGTAAAATACGATAATAATCTAGCATCAAACTCAGTGTTTCCATTTGGAAAAAGGTTTTGAACATCACTAGCTTGATCAAGAGTTGCATTTGCGATAGAATTTCCAGGAATATCAAATCCAACAAAGCCCCCAAAGCTTCCTGTGCTTTTAAAAACAGAAGTTCCTAAAAGGACGCTTAAGTTATGAACATCATTAAAAGCGTTCTCATATTTAATAAACGCATCAAAAGTGTAATCTCTAAACGTTTGATCGTTTATAACGATTTCGCTTCGATCTCTATTGAACACCTTTCCGCTCCCAAAAAATGATACCGGATTAAAAACTTTACTTTCAACCTGAGCCCAATTAAATTGATAATTAGCTTGCGCAGTAAAATGCTCTAAAAAATTATAAGACAAACTAACATTACCCGCAATCTTATCCACCAATGCTCTATTAAACGTATTGTCAATTTGAGCTAATGGATTAATAACCTCGTTTCCTAAACCTTCAGCAATAGTGTAATCGCCATCTGGGGTTCGTACGTCAAATGTTGGTGCCATATTAAGCGCATTAAAAAGTACCGAGCCTAAGCCATTCTCTGAAAGGTTCTTTTTATTGGTATGCGTAAATATCAACCCAGAGTTCAATTTAAAATTTTCTAGAAAATCGACACTATAATTTAAACGCTGCGTGATTCTAGAAAAGTTTGATTTATTGCCGCCAACAATACCGTCTTGTGATAAAAATGAGGCGCCATAAGCATAAGCCGATTTCTCTTTACCGCCACTTATGGTTGCTGCGACATTATATATAGCTGCGTTTTCAAAAACCTCATCCTGCCAATCTGTTCCTTGGCCTAGGTCACCTACATTAGGAAAAACTAATGCCGAACCATTTGCGGCGAAGGCTTCATTCACAAGAAGCGCATAATCTGTAGCGTTTAAAACTGGAATTTTACGGGTGGTTTGTTGAAACCCACCATATGTATTGATATCAACACTTAAAGGTCGGTTTCGTTTTCCCGTTTTTGTAGTAATTAATATAACGCCGTTTGCCGCTCTAACACCATAAATACCAGCGGTTGCATCTTTAAGCACATTCACTGACTCAATATCGCTAGGATTAATGGTGCTAAGATCTTCAATAACATTACCATCAACTAAAATTAAAGGCCTACTGTCTCCATTTGTTGAGACCCCTCTAATACTTATCGTTGCGGGCGCACCAGGAGAACCAGATTGCGATGTGATATTAACACCTGCCACTTGACCCTGTAACGCTTGTTCTATACGTGTTGGTTTTAATTTTTCGATTTCCTCACTAGAAATTACCGCCACGGCTCCAGTAATTTCTTTCTTTTTTTGAGTACCATAACCTATAACTACAACTTCATCAAGAGATTCAGTGTCTTCGATCATTGAGATATTTATAGGATTAGAATTCGTCACAACGACCTCTTGCTCTTTGTAGCCCACATATGAAAATACTAATGTCGCATTAACGGGAACATCTGAGATCGTAAATCTTCCGTCAAAATCTGTAGAGGCGCCTTTAGACGTGTTTTTTACTAGAATATTAACTCCAGGAATAGGAAGTCCAGTCGCTTCATCTGTCACAGTTCCACTTGCCGTTGTATTTTGACTAAACGTAAATGCTGTACAGAATAAAAATAATAAGGATAAAAGTTTTGTTGTCATATCGGTTGATTATTATGATATAAAACTAAGAAGTCTCGTTAGGAATCTTGTAAAAAAAACCTATACAAAAATAATACAACGCAAAAAAGTGAGACATAGATTGAGGATTTCTTAAAATTTACCATTTAAAACGCTAAATGCTAGCATATCTAAATACTCAAACTACAACGATGTAGTACTAAAATAATCTTGATTTTCACCAATGTTGTGGTAATGTTTGGATAAGTTTGGGCTTATATTAACTAAGTTGATAGTTGTGTATGGCTAAAATCTTTCCAAATCGTAATTACTTATTAAAATTAAATTGAAAACCATGTCTCAATTTGTTTGCGATCATTGGATAGATTCACGAGAGAGTTATGAAGAAATTCATTGGTTTTTATTTGATATTCATAAGATTTTGACCATTCCTTATGATTTTTTGCCAAAGCTAAAATAGCATCACACACGAAACGCATTTCACTGTTTGTCGTAGTTGGATGAAGAGACATTCTTATCCAACCCGGTTTGCGAACTAAATCTCCAATCGAGATTTCATTGGTTAATTCATTACTTGTTTGTTCATTAACATGCAGTAAAAAATGACCATAGGTACCAGCGCAACTGCAACCGCCTCTCGTTTGTATTCCGAAGCGATCATTTAACAGCTTTACTCCTAAGTTGTAATGCAAGTCATCAATATAGAATGAAATTACTCCTAATCGATCTTGATGCTCTCCTGCCAAAATATGTATATTCTCTTCGGAAGTAAGGGCTTTAAAAACCATATCAACGAGCTCGTGTTCACGTTTGAGAATATGTGCAATGCCCATTTGCTCCTTAAGTTTTATGGCTAAAGCTGTTTTTATAGTCTGAAGAAACCCAGGTGTACCTCCATCCTCTCGATCTTCAATATTATCAATATATTTATGCTCTCCCCAAGGATTTGTCCAGCTCACGGTGCCTCCTCCCGGACAATCGGGAATCATATTTTTATATAATTTTTTATTAAAAAGTAGTACGCCAGATGTTCCTGGCCCACCTAAAAATTTATGAGGTGAAAAAAATATAGCATCTAAACTCCTAAACTCATCTTTAGGGTGCATATCTATATGTACATATGGTGCTGAGCATGCGAAATCGACAAAGCAAACACCGCCATGCTTATGCATTAACTCTGCAACCTCATGATATGGCGTTTGAATTCCTGTAACATTAGATCCTCCAATGACCGACGCGATTTTCAAGGCACAATGTTTATAGGTTTCTAATAAAATCTCTAAATTTTTTAAACTGAAAAGTCCGTTATCATCTGGCGGAATCACCTCAACCTTTGCAATTGTCTCCAGCCAAGAGGTTTGATTCGAGTGATGCTCCATATGCGTAATAAACACTATTGGCTTAATCTCATCTGGAATATTCGTGTATTGTCTAAGATTCTCTGGAACCTTGAGCCCAAGAATTCGCTGAAACTTATTAATTACACCAGTCATACCATTTCCTGAGACAATAAGTATATCGTCTTCGTTGCAATTGACATGCCGTTTAATAATGTGCTTAGCTTCTTGATAGGCACGAGTCATGGCTGTTCCAGAAACTGTTGTTTCAGTATGGGTATTTGCAACATAAGGACCAAATTCGTTGCATAATTTTTCTTCGATTGGTCGGTATAGTCTGCCAGAAGCTGTCCAATCAGTGTAGATTATTTTTTTTGTTCCGAAAGGGGATTCAAACTCTTGATCAATACCAATAATATGTTGCCTAAATTGATTAAAATACAATTCAAGCGCTGAAGGTTTATGAGGTGACACTTCCGAAGACATCATAACAACTTTCTATTGGTTTTTAAATTTTGTGTATTGAAAATTAAAGGTACTAAATATTTGCTATCGTTTTTATTTCTGAAATAATACGATCGGCCAATTTATCAGCCTCAGATTGGCTCGGTGCTTCTGTATAAATTCTAATAATTGGTTCGGTGTTACTTTTCCGAAGGTGTACCCATGAATGATCAAAGTCAATTTTTACACCATCAATGGTGGTTAAATTTTCTTCGGAATAGTTTGCTTCCATTGCTTTCAATAGTTCATCTACGTCCAATTCGGGCGTTAATTGAATTTTCTTCTTACTCATAAAATAATTCGGATAGGACGCTCTCAACGCACTTACACTTATACTTTTTTCAGCAAGTAAACTTAAAAATAATGCGACGCCGACCAGGGCATCTCTTCCGTAGTGAGATTCTGGATAAATAATCCCACCATTACCTTCGCCGCCAATAATCGCTTTATTTTTTTTCATCAAATTGACCACATTCACCTCTCCTACTGCGCTGGCCTCGTAAGTGCCTCCATGTTTTTCAGTAATATCACGAAGTGCTCGGGTAGAACTCATATTGCTCACTGTATTTCCTGGTGTATGGTGCAATACATAATCGGCACAAGCGACCAATGTATATTCTTCGCCAAACATAGCTCCTTTCTCATCCATAAAAGCCAAACGGTCAACGTCTGGATCTACAACGATACCAAAATCGGCATTAGCTTCGACTACAGCTTTAGACAAGTCGGTTAAATGCTCTTTTAGAGGTTCAGGATTATGGGGAAAATGTCCCGTTGGGTCACAATATAATTTTACAGGATGAACACCCAATCGCTCTAAAAGTAAGGGGATAGCGATGCCTCCCGTTGAATTCACACCATCTACAACAACTTTAAAATTCGCTTTCTTGATCGCGTCAACATTGACCAACTCCAGCTCCAAGACTTCATCGATATGAAGATCGATATAGGCATCATTAATGGTGATTTTCCCTAGATCATCAACTTCGGCAAAGGCCATATCAGTGCCTTCTGCGATCTCAAGGATTTTTGCGCCTTCCACTCCATTTAAGAATTCACCTTTTGAATCGAGTAATTTGAGGGCATTCCATTGTTTGGGATTATGACTTGCCGTTAAAATAATACCACCATCGGCATGCTCCATTGGCACTGCAATTTCAACCGTTGGCGTAGTAGACAAGCCTAAATCGATAACGTGAATTCCCAAACCTACAAGCGTATTCATCACTAAATTTTGAATCATTTCACCCGAAATACGCGCATCTCTACCAACAACAACTCTATAGTGTTCCTTATCGCGTTGCTGCTTGATCCAAGTCCCATAAGCCGATGCAAATTTTACAGCATCAATAGGCGTTAAATTATTACCTACATTTCCGCCTATAGTTCCTCGTATACCTGAAATTGATTTTATTAATGTCATTGTCTAAATTTTGTTTTAAGTTTTAAAAAATAAGATTCATAATACACATAAGATACATGGGCCATGAGTATAGTGATTCCAAAAGTGAGTATATAAATTGACAAAATACTTATAGTGTCATTTAATATAAATTGTTCACGCGCTTTTAGCACAAAAAACATACTTATATTTAATGCGATAACGTGAAACATATAAATACCATAAGAAATTCTGCCCAAATAGTTTAGAAACTTGATTTTAATAGCCTTTCCGAAATTATTATGCGCCAAACTATGAATAAATAAACTAAATAAAACCATCGTCAAGGCATTTCTTAACCATAGCACCTGGAATTCAAAGAGATTGGTCATAAAATATAAGCCTGTGCAAACCACAACCGCTATAGGCATCAACGGTGACCACTTTAAAAATTGCAATTGCTTTTTTTCTTCTAAGATGGCGATAACGCCACCCGCAAATAAAAAGAAATAAAGAAATTGATAAGTCCTCAATACGTCCATACTGTCAAGATGAAATACAATAAAATACGCAATTGTAAGCAACGATAGGGCTGTCAGGATTTTATATTTGCCAACAAAATACAATAAAGGCGCTATGATGATATAGAACTGTTCTTCAATCCCGATAGACCACAATACTTCAAGAATACCTCCTGGTTTGTGCAACTCGTCTAAAACATTCGGTAAAAAAAATGTTGCTAATAGAACGCCTTCGACCAAATTATAATTATTGTTATAGGGAATATCTAATGCTGGTAAAAGTAACCAGTAGAATATAAATCCAAAAATTACGACCAAGTAGTATAATGGAAAGATACGAAGTACACGTTTAATATAAAACGTCTTGATGGAGAAAGAACCGTGTTGTTTGTGTTTGTAAATCCCTTTAATGATTAAAAAACCGCTTAATACAAAAAACATATTTACGGCTTCGGGTCCTCTATTAAAAATTGGGATTTCCAAGTAATAAGGCAACCCTTGATTTCTACTTAAAAGTTGAATGTGAAAAAATATCACCAACGAAGCCAGAATAAATCGTAAAGGATCTAAATTAGGTAATCTCTCCAATCTTAAAATTTTGAACTCAAAAATACATATATTTATTGAATGAATTTTTTAGCGCATATTTACTTATCAAATGACGATGACCTACTCACGATAGGTAATTTTATTGCAGACGGTATACGAGGTAAACGATACAAATTATACCCAAAAGACATACAAAAAGGTATCCTACTGCATCGCCATATTGACACGTTTACAGATGCGCATCCCACGGTAAGACAAAGCACAAAACGACTTCATAAAAATTATGGTCATTACAGCGGTGTTATTGTGGATATTCTATACGATCACTTCTTAGCAAAAAACTGGACGCAGTATTCAGATATTCCATTGGCCAATTTTACCGATAACTTTTACAATTTATTAGGAGAACATTTTGAAGTCCTACCTTTGAGAATTCAAAAAATGATGCCACATATGATTGCCGATAATTGGTTACTCAGTTATGCCAAAATAGAGGGTATTCAAAATGTATTAGACGGCATGAATCGTCGTACGCAAAATAAATCTGGTATGCACACCGCAACCGATGAACTCCAAAATTTTTACACAGAGTTTGAAACAGAATTCACGTCGTTCTTCGAAGAGTTAAGAGTATTCACTCAACTTAAACTTCAGGATATCGAAATTAGATTACAACATGAAAATTAAACTTCTATTGCTATTGGTAGTATTGTCATTTTGGTGCTGCAAAGAAAAACAAATCTCAAAACAAGGTGTCATTGCTAAAAATGCTATGGTGGTTACTGCTCGAAAAGAAGCATCTGCTATAGGACGTGACATTTTACAGCAAGGTGGCAATGCCTTTGATGCGATGTTCGCTACCGAAATGGCACTCTCGGTCATCTATCCCTACGCGGGAAATCTTGGTGGTGGCGGCTTTATGGTCTATAGGCTCAATACGGGAGAAACTGGCGCATTAGATTATCGTGAAAAAGCACCATTGGCGGCTACTAAAAACATGTATCTTGATTCCCTCGGAAACGTGATTCCTGAGAAAAGTACGGTTGGCGCATACGCGGTTGGTATTCCTGGAACTATTGCTGGAATTTTTGCAGCACATGAAAAATTTGGAACACTCCCTATCAAAACCTTATTAAAACCCGTGATTGAATTAGCCGAAAACGGATTCACAATTACCCAAAAACAGCACGAGCGCTTCATAAAATACGACAGTATAATTACCGCAGTCAACGAGAAGCAGGTTTTGATAAATAAAAATGTGCCACTCAATTCGACATTCAAGAATATAGCACTATCCAGTACCTTAAAGCGTATATCCCAAAATGGTCGTGATGAATTTTACAAGGGTGAAACCTCTAAAATATTGCTCAAGTTCTTAAACCAAAGCGACGGCATTATTACTGCGGAAGATTTAGAGCTCTATCAGGCAAAATGGCGAGATCCTATTCAATTTAGCTATGATAATCTCAAGATCATCTCCATGTCGCCTCCATCATCGGGCGGCATTTGTCTCGCCCAAATCATGACCATGATAGAGCCTTTTAATGTAGGACAGTATAAACATAACTCCGTAAAAGCAATGCAAATTATGATCGAGGCCGAAAAACGTGCTTATGCCGATCGTAGTTATTATTTAGGGGATTCTGATTTTGTTAATGTTCTTACGGAAGACTTACTCGACTCAAATTACCTCAAATCCCGAATGGCAAACTTTTCATTTGAGAGCGCAACGCCCTCAGATTCTATTTCCTTCGGAAAAATCTCCAATTACACTATGGAAATTTCCGAAGTACTACCCTATCAAGAATCTGAAGAAACCACGCATTATTCCATTGTCGATCAATTTGGAAATGCCGTTTCTGTCACCACAACGTTAAATGGCGCTTACGGTTCTAAGCTCTTCGTTGATGATCTAGGTTTTTTTCTTAATAATGAAATGGACGATTTCAGCAGTAAACCTGGCGTGCCAAATGTCTACGGACTACTTGGTGGTGAAGCCAACGCAATAGCACCCCAAAAACGAATGCTCAGCGCAATGACCCCAACTATTGTTGAAAAAAACAATGAGCTCTATATGGTTGTTGGCACTCCTGGTGGTTCTACAATCATCACCTCTGTATTACAAACCATTTTGAATGTGCACGAATTTGATATGAGCATGCAAGAGGCCGTCGATGCGCCGCGTTTTCATCATCAATGGCTGCCGGAGGAAATTAGGATAGAGCCTAATCGCTTTAAAGAAAACACACTGGCACGACTTGAGGATAAGAATTATACCATCAATGACAATCGTACTCCAATTATTGGTAAAGTAGATGCTATTTTGGTTTTAAAAGATGGACGTCTTGAAGGAGGCGCAGATTATCGTGGTGATGATGCTGCGGTCGGGTTTTAAATCGTTTTGGATTAAGAATTTCAAATCACAGCTCATCGTTTCATTTTTGTACCTTTAGGTGCATAAACCAGTATCTTTAACCCAACCTCATTATGAAATCATTCGTCATCGCCTTTCTTAGTCTATTTGCAATAACCACATTTGCTCAAAACACAAAACTATTGCGGCAACCTACGATTCATGGCAATGACGTCGTTTTCATATATGCCAACGATCTTTGGAAAGGCTCAACAAATGGAGGCACCGCAATTAGACTCACAAGCGATTCGGGCTATGAAATGAGTCCGCATTTTTCTAACGATGGAAAATGGATCGCTTTTACAGCACAATACGATGGTAATTTTGACGTATTTGTTATGCCTAGCGAAGGCGGAGAACCTAAACGTTTAACCTACCATCCGTCTGGAGATTTTGTGGAAGGCTGGACACCTGAAGGCTTAATTTTATGTCGTTCGGGACGGGAGGGCAAACCTACCCAAACCAATAAATTCTATACCGTTTCAACAGATGGTGGTCTGCCAGTACCCTTAGACATTCCCAGAGCAGCTTATGGCGATATTTCAGCAGACGGGAACTATATTGCTTACACACCAATCACGTCTTGGGATCCAGAATGGCGTAATTATCGTGGCGGCCAAGCGATGCCTATTTGGATCGTTGATCTCAACACTAAAGATTTGGTTACTACACCGCAACTCGACAAAGAACGTCATCTCTACCCTGTTTGGTTAGATGGTATCGTTTATTATCTTTCAGAACGTGACTATACCAGCAATATTTGGTCATTTGATCCTAAAACCAAGATCGAAAAGCAACACACCTTTCACAAAAAGTTTGATGTTAAGAGTTTGGATGCGAGTGAAGACCAAATCGTTTATGAACAAGGCGGATTGCTTCATACCTTAAACCCTTCAAACGGAACATTAAAAACACTAAATATTCAAATAAAAGCCGACTTAAATTTTTCTCGTGAACGTTGGGAAAGTGTTACTGGAGATCAGTTATCCAATCCAAATATATCTCCAAATGGAAAACGAGCCCTCTTCGAACATCGCGGTGATATTTTTACAGTTCCGAAGGAAAACGGAACCTGGAGAAACCTTACAAATTCATCAGGTATTGCCGATAGAGCGCCAATCTGGTCGCCAATTGGAGATCAAATCGCATGGTTTTGTGATCAAAGTGGTGAATATCAACTTGTCATTGCCGATCAAGACGGGAAAAATCAAACCTCTATAAAATTACCCAATACAACCTTTTACTTTAAACCTGATTGGTCTCCAGACGGCAACTATTTGGCTTACACAGATACCGATTTTAATATTTGGGTGATTGATATTGAATCGAAAAAAGCGGTCAAAGCTGACACTGAGAGTTATGCGCACCCTAACCGTTCAATGAATCCTGTGTGGTCACCAGATAGTAAATGGATTGCATATTCCAAACAGAACAATAGTTGTTTCAAATCGATATATGCCTATAATGTTGATTCTAAAAAGGTGATTCCTATTACAGATCCAATTGCCGATGCTATTAGCCCAGTTTGGGATGCTTCAGGAAAATATGTGTATACTTTGGCGAGTACCAATTACGGATTAGCAACAGGTTGGCTCGATATGAGTTCTTACGATCCAAAGACAACGCGTAGTTTATATGCCGTAGTTTTAAATGCTAAGGATCAAGCGCCAAATCATCTCAAAACTGATGAAGAATTGATTTCGGTCAAGGAAAAAGTGGACGAGTTTAAAAAGAAGAAAAAAGAGAAAGCCGAAAAAGATGGTGACCCCAAATTAGAACTTAACCCTTCCGAAGATATCAAAGTGACCATCGACACCAACGGTTTATTTGATAGAGCGATTGCTATGGGGCTTCCCGAAGGAAATTATATAGCCTTGGCAAAAGCACCGCAAGGTCATGTGTTTATTGCTGAAAGTTTAGAGGGTGGCAAAGGCGTAAAATTGCATGATTACGATGCCGAGAAAGACGAAGCCAATGATTTTGTAGAGGGTATTCAAGAGATGATTGTTTCCGAAGATAGAAAATCAATTCTTTTAAATAAAAGCGGACAATGGGCCATCTCTCCGACAACTGGAAAACCAGATTTCAGCAAGGATAATATAGATACCAATCTTAAAATAAAAATCGACCCAAAGGCCGAATACAAACAAATTTTTAAGGAAGGCTGGCGCTTTATGCGTGATTTTCTATACGTGGATAATGTTCATGGAGCACCTTGGGACGATGTCTATGCCTGGTACTCGCCGTGGATTAATGATGTGAGACATAGAACCGACTTGAATTATGTCGTGGATATTATGAGCGGTGAAGTGGCAATTGGCCATTCGTATGTGTATGGTGGCGATTTGCCTAATGTGAAAAATGTACCAATTGGTTTGCTTGGTGCCGATATTAGGGTTGTTGATGGCGGTTACCAAATTCAAAAAATATATTCTGGTGAACGTTGGAATACCGATACCTACGCACCTCTTGCCCAACCAGGACTTGATGTTAAAACGGGAGATTTTATCGTGGCCATCAACGGGAAACCGTTGTCGGCAGAGGTGAATATTTATGAACTTTTGGAGCAAACAGCCGATCGTGAAATCAATATTTCGGTCAATAAAACAGCCACAATAGATGGGGCTCGTACGATCTTGGTCAAACCAGTAGCGAGCGAACGCGATTTGCGATATGTGGATTGGGTTGAAGGAAATCGTCGTAAAGTTGATGAACTTTCAAATGGGAAATTGGCCTATGTATATGTTCCCAATACTGGCAATGGTGGTTTCACGTCCTTTAATCGGTACTACTTTTCTCAACAAGATAAAAAAGGGGCGATTATCGATGAGCGTAATAATGGCGGTGGCTCAGCAGCCGATTATATGATTGATATCATGAACCGTAAGCTCTTTGGATATTTCAATAGCAAAACAGAGACCAACCGACCATGGACTACTCCCATGGCAGGAATTTGGGGCCCAAAAGTGATGATTATTAATGAGCGCGCAGGATCAGGCGGTGATTTGTTGCCCTATATGTTTAAAGAGGCCAAGTTAGGCACCTTGGTGGGAACACGAACTTGGGGCGGACTTGTAGGCACTTGGGATACTCCGCCTTTTATTGATGGTGGCGGTATGGTTGCACCTCGAGGTGGTTTTTATGATGTTAATGGAAATTGGGCAGTTGAAGGCGAAGGCGTCGCTCCCGATATTGAGGTAATTCAAGATCCAAAATTAGTGAGTGAAGGGAGAGATCCGCAATTGGAGCGTGCCGTTGCTGAAGCCATGAGGCAATTAAAGATCAAGGAATTTGAATTAATCCCAGAGCCAGCAGCTCCCATACGTTCAAAACGTCCAGAAGGCTATGAGAATGATAATTAATTGACCACCAAATAAGCTACTCTATTGAAAAAAGATTTTGATGTCGTTATTTTGACCGACAGCCGCTATTTAAACGATTCTACAACCAACGACTACAAACATAATGTCTATTATGAAGATCGTTTGGTGTATCATGCTTTGGAACAAGTCGGCTTAAAAACACTACGATTGGCTTGGGACGATATGTTTTTTGATTGGTCTACGACAAAATCGGTGTTGTTTAGAACCACTTGGGATTATTTTGACCGGTTTGATGAGTTTTCAGTGTGGTTAGAGACGGTTTCAAAACAAACGACGCTCTTAAATTCTAAAGCCCTCATTAAATGGAATATTGATAAACATTACTTACTACATATAGAATCAAAAGGTATTCGCATTACCGAAAGTCATTTTATAGAAAAAGGTGCCAAGGTCACATTAGCACAACTACACGATATTTTAAATTGGGAGGAGACCGTTTTAAAACCTTGTATTTCGGGAGCTGCAAGGCATACTTATAGATTAACTTCGGAAACTTTAACGACTCACGAGACGCTTTTTCAAGAATTGATCAACAAAGAAGCAATGCTTCTACAACCGTTTCAATATCAAATCGTCTCAAAAGGTGAAGTATCAATGATGGTGTTTAACGGGCGATTTACACATGCAGTTTTAAAGAAAGCGAAGCAAGGTGATTTTAGAGTTCAAGATGATTTTGGTGGTAGTATTGAAAATTATACGCCTACGGAAGATCAAATTGCGTTTGCCGAACAGTGCGTCAACGCCTGCCCAGAATTACCCATTTATGCAAGAGTAGATATCTTTGAAGATAATGACGGTGAGATCGCCCTTTCTGAATTAGAACTCATAGAACCCGAATTGTGGTTTAGACATCATAAAGAAGCGGCTTTGGTATTGGCCGAAGGCATAAAAGAAAAGTTGATGTAAATGTCATTAGGCAATAGTTTGCGTAATTGTCTCAAAATTAAGCTAGAAAGCACGATTTGAAGACTATATCTAAAAAACGTTTCACAGAGACACATAGAACTAAAATCGCAGAGATACTCTGAGAAAATATATAATTGAATCACAAATATCTCTGTAGAACTCTACGCACCTCTGTGAAACTACACGAAACTTTATCCGGCAACAAGGAAAATCCCTAACTTCGCCATCCATCTATAGAAATTCGTATAATCCGTGTCCAAGAAAAAAGCAATACCAAAGAAAGTCCTTAAAATAATAGCTGGCGTTATCGTGTTTTTCACTTTGCCCACACTCCTACTTTTTGCCTACATGTATTTTAAATATCATAAAGAGCTCCCAACGGGAACACAAGGCCCAGCAGCAGATTACATAGCCAACACCATGTTAGATGCATTAAATTACGAGGCTTATAAAGCAACAGATTATATAGAGTTCACCTTTAAAAAAAGACATCATTTCAAATGGCATAAGGCCAAAAATACCTGCGACGTCTTTTGGAAAAATATTAAAGTCGACTTGGATTTGGTCAATCACAGCAAGTCTACAGTTTATGTTTCCGAAGAAAAGTATAATGGTAAAGAAGCGCCAGATTATATAGAAAAAGCAGTTGATCTTTTTAATAATGACACCTTTTGGCTGGTGGCACCTTACAAAGTTTTTGATAGTGGTGTCGAACGACGACTTGTTAAAACTGAAGATAACAAAGAAGCACTTTTGGTAACCTATACCTCTGGCGGCTCAACGCCTGGTGATTCGTACTTGTGGCATGTGGATGCCAGCGGAAAGCCTGTAAGCTTCCAAATGTGGGTCGATATTTTACCAATCGACGGATTAGAAGCGTCATGGAGTGATTGGCTGACTACTGATACTGGTGCTGAGTTACCGACGTTTCATAAGTTTTTAATGTTTGGATTGGAAATTGAGCAAATTGAGACCGGAAATAATGAATAGATATTTCATAGAGTTACGCAGAGCATCACAGGGGTTCACAGAGCGATTTTGATCCCAAAAATCCACAATGTAGATTAATTTTAATATTATACAATCTGCCATATTAAATTTACGATTTAATCTTAGACTGAGACTGAAAATGGTCACTGCGACTCAAAACTATTTACTTCGTTGCCCAACAAACTGCTGAGATTTCAATTTAAAGAGTACATTAAAGCTGGTCAAACTCCCATAACTGCGTGTGATATACTGTTGTAAATCGGTTTTTTCTTGCTCTTCGAGATTACTTGAATTGATCTTTTGTTCCATCACCCGTAAGCGATCACGAACCATAGTGATCTTGTGAAAAAAAGTATCTATCGGCATTTCCTGACCCTTTAAGGTAGTGTCTTTAGGTTGCAGAACGAGTTTTCCGTCTTTGTACTTATCTGATATATTGACGATTTCCGAAGCATCGCTCCAACGTTTTAAAATATGTACGAGGCTCGATTCTACCTCGGCAAAACTAATCGTGTCTACCTCATCTTCGCAGGCTTCTATGATCTCAAATTCACTATCGATGTCTATGGTTTCCAATCCGTTGTCCATAAAAGTGACCCAATAGTGCTTTGAGGTGATGTTGGTGACGACGCCTTTTCCAAATGTACTGTGGTCTATTCTTGATCCTATTCCTAGTAGTTGCATCTGTTTTTATTTTAAATGAACTCAAACCTAAATAAAAATATCAGCATATGCAATAAGATTATCAACGGTAAAAAATCGTCTCTTAATGACTGTTAAATTAATTGTGACTGAGAATTTTTCTCATTAATTTTATAGTATTCTAATTATTAAGCCATTTAATTATGAGAACTATTTTTTATATCGTGTTATTTTTAGGAATTCCTTTTTTAGCTATCGCCCAAGATGCGCCAAAAGTTGGAGATGAATTAAAAATCAATGAGCCATACGGTCAGAAATTTAATCATGTTTCGTTTCCGCAACCAAACATATTGATCAAACGTGGTAAGGTTGCAAATTACAATAGCGTATATGGTGTTGAGGTTGTCGTTTCAGAAGTAAAATTAGCCGATGAAGACAATACGTATGTCATGCTTACTAAAAAAGACGGCACAAAATTTTTCGGATATTTATCTGAAGTAAGAGCTAATTATCATGAAGCACTCACGTCGGGAGAATTGGAAATTAAAAAGTAAACTTGATATTTTAGCTTTTAGGTTCATGTACAAACATAAATCTGTTTTTCTGAATGATCCTGAAATTCTAATTCATCAAAGCTCCCGAACTTATGAATAACATTAAAGTGACTTAATTTTAAGTAAGCATCTAGTTCTTGAGGGAAATATAATCGCATATCCAAATTTTGAATAGAATCGAAGGCGCCATTAATATAGTAATGCCATTCGATGCGGTTAATTTGTGAAGCATGTTCATAATGCATGTTTTGTTTTATCACAATATCTCTTCCATCTTTGGTCGTGTATTTTGAAATATCCTGTAATTTATTCTCATTTTCGATCACGTATGTCATGTTTGGATTAAAACAATCAAACAGGAATGAGCCGTCTGCTTTAAGGTGCTTTTTCACGACCTTAAGCGCTTTAAATAAGTCTTTATTACTGTATAAATGATGGATAGAGTTAAACGGAATAAGGATCACATCAAATTTTTCTTGAAGATCTAAGAATCGAATATCTGCTTCAATGAACTCAATATCCACTTTTTCTTCGGAAGCTTTTACTTTTGCCTGCTCGAGCATTGATGTTGTATAATCTACACCAACAATATCATACCCGTCTTTGGCTATTGGAATGGTAAGTCTACCTGTGCCGCAACACAGTTCAAGTATGCGTCCCGTTTTATTTTTTGGCAACCAACGTTTATAAAACTGCAAATCGGCCATGTTGGTATTCAAACCATCATAAATATTGGCATCGTAAATTAAATCTCCAACCTTATAAATTTGGCCCATTTTTTTATTAAAAATTGTGTATCAAATTATCCCACAGGCCGTATCGTTGTGAAGTATCTGAGATTAAAATCCTGTCAACTCGATCAAGTCACCTTGATTCATTGGGCAAAAAAGTGATGCGTTTCAAACAAAGATAACGCTTTTAAATCGCCTTTTGAGCCATCGCACCTTAATGGTAATTGATCAACTAGGCAGCCAATCTTTAACACATCCATAGTATGAGTGCAATCACTTTTTAACCACAAATTCTTTACCTTTGCACTTTTGCATTAAAAACGAGTAATTTCCAGTCTATTTATGAGCAAATTCGATGACGCTATCGAGGTCAAAGGTGCCCGAGTACACAATCTAAAAAATATTGATGTTACGATTCCACGAGAAAAATTGGTGGTCATTACCGGCTTGTCGGGTAGTGGAAAGTCTTCATTGGCATTCGACACGATTTATGCGGAAGGCCAGCGTCGTTATATTGAAACGTTTTCGGCCTATGCAAGACAGTTTTTGGGCGGATTAGAACGTCCCGACGTTGATAAAATTGACGGCTTGTCGCCCGTAATTGCCATCGAACAGAAAACCACAAGCAAGTCACCACGCTCTACAGTGGGAACCATTACCGAAATCTATGATTTTCTTCGTCTGCTCTACGCTCGTGCTAGTGATGCCTACAGTTATAATACAGGTGAAAAAATGGTAAGTTATAGCGATGAGCAAATCAAAGAACTCATTATTGAAAGTTACAACGGTAAAAAAATCAACATTCTCTCTCCTGTTGTACGGTCTCGAAAAGGTCATTATCGCGAACTGTTTGAACAAATCGCCAAACAAGGTTTTGTCAAGGTAAGAGCCGATGGCGAGGTCAAAGATCTTGTCAAGGGCATGAAGTTGGATCGATACAAAATGCACGATATTGAAATTGTTATCGACCGACTCAAAATTGATCATACGGCAGATAACGACAAGCGACTTTCTGAAACTATAAACACAGCCATGTATCATGGTGACGATGTACTAATGGTTCTCGATCAGGAGTCTAACCAAGCACGGTATTTTAGTCGCAATTTAATGTGTCCATCATCAGGGATTTCCTATCCAAACCCTGAGCCCAACAATTTTTCGTTCAATTCACCAAAAGGAGCTTGTGAGACTTGTAATGGCATAGGAACTTTGTATCAAGTCAATGAAAACAAGATTGTTCCCGATGATTCAGTTTCTATCAAAGCAGGCGCTTTGGCACCTCACGGACCACAAAAAAATAGCTGGATTTTTAAACAGTTTGAAACCATTGCACAGCGTTTTAAATTTAATTTAAACGATCCATACAAAGCTATTCCAAAAGAAGCCAAACAAATGATTATGTATGGTGGGAACGAGAAGTTTTCCGTAGAAAGTAAAACATTGGGTGTCACTCGAAATTACAATATTGATTTTGAAGGCGTGGCGAATTTTATTGAAAGCCAGTATGCCAATGCCGAAACGACGTCACTTAAACGTTGGGCAAAGGATTATATGGATAAAGTACAGTGTCCTACCTGTGAAGGCTCGAGGTTGCGAAAAGAATCCCTTTATTTTAAAGTCAATGGGTTGAGTATTGCTGAATTGGCCAATAAAGACATCGTAGATCTTGCCGCTTGGTTCAATACCATTACTGACGACCTCACAAAAAAGCAGTTTTTAATTGCTGAAGAAATTATCAAAGAAATCAAAGCGAGACTTCAGTTTTTGTTAGATGTTGGCCTAACTTACCTGTCGCTCAACCGCAGTTCAAAGTCACTATCTGGCGGTGAGGCGCAACGTATTCGGTTGGCCACACAAATTGGATCTCAATTGGTTGGTGTGCTTTATATATTGGATGAACCCAGTATTGGTTTGCACCAACGTGACAACGAAAAACTCATCAATTCGTTGGTGGCACTTCGGGATATTGGCAATTCGGTCATCGTGGTTGAGCATGATAAAGATATGATTGAACGTGCCGATTATGTTATTGATATTGGACCGAAAGCTGGAAAATATGGTGGCGAGATCATTAGTATTGGTACTCCAGAAGAATTGCTTACTCACGATACCCTTACTGCCGATTACCTTAACGGAAAAAAGAAAATTCCAGTCCCTAAGGAGCGTCGAAAGGGCAATGGTAAAAAAATAGCTCTGAAGGGTTGTACAGGCAACAATCTGAAGAACGTTTCCGTAGAATTTCCGCTAGGAAAAATGATTGGTGTAACGGGAGTTTCGGGTAGCGGAAAATCAACGTTGATTAATGAAACGTTATATCCAATTATGAATGCCTATTACTTTAATGGCGTCAAAAAACCGATGCCGTACAAGAGTATTAAAGGTCTTGAACATTGCGATAAAGTCATCGATATCAACCAGTCACCAATAGGACGAACACCTCGAAGTAATCCAGCGACCTACACCAAAACCTTTGATGAGATTAGAAGTTTATTTGCGAAGATTCCTGAAGCGATGATTCGAGGTTATAAACCTGGACGTTTTAGTTTTAATGTGAAAGGCGGACGCTGTGAAACCTGTCAAGGAGGCGGCCTTAGGGTCATTGAAATGAATTTTCTTCCAGATGTATATGTCGAATGTGAAACCTGTCAAGGTAAACGGTTTAATAGAGAGACTCTTGAGATTCGTTACAAGGGGAAATCGATAAGTGATGTTTTGGATATGACGATTTCCGAAGGTGTAGAATTTTTCGAGCACATTCCAAAGATCCATAAAAAACTAAAAACCATCAAGGATGTTGGTTTGGGCTATATCACGCTTGGTCAACAAAGCACAACCCTATCGGGTGGCGAGGCCCAACGCATAAAATTGGCTACCGAGCTGAGCAAGCGCGATACTGGCAACACGTTCTATATTCTTGATGAACCCACCACTGGACTACATTTTGAGGACATTAGAGTGTTGATGCTCGTGCTTAATAAATTAGTAGATAAAGGTAATACGATACTTATTATTGAACATAATCTAGACGTTATCAAAATGGCCGATTATGTCATTGATATTGGCTACGAAGGTGGTCAAGGTGGCGGAGTCGTTGTGGCAAAAGGTACGCCTGAAGCCATTGTAAAAGATAAAAAAAGTTACACGGCCAAATTTCTGAAAAAAGAACTTAATCCATAAATAAAGTTGATTTTGTGGAATTTTGTCTCTTATTGCGGAATTTTTTAATGCAATTAATAGCTTTTTGTTAATTTCTTAAAAATAATTGTACATTGAAATCTAACAATAAAACTAACTATTATGAAAAGTATTCTTTGGCTTGTAGCTGTCATTTGTATTATCGGTTGGCTACTCGGTTTATTAGGCATCATTCCAGGATTAGGAACTAACAGTTTAATTCATGTATTATTGGTTATCGCAGTAATCGTTATTTTGTATAATGTTATTTCTGGAAGAAAACCTTTATAGAACATCATAAAATTAAATCAGTAAATGGACAATCTATAATATAGATTGTCTTTTTTTTGTTTATAAGTCAGATAACATAAATAAAGCTTAACCATATTTTTATAAGCATTTCACTACTTTTGTGACCTTAAAAAAGATTAAAATTAACGAATGTTATATGAGTAAAGAACAAAACCACAAAGGTTGGAATGAGATTAAAACAAACGATTCCTGGGCACTTTTCAAAATCATGGGCGAATTTGTAAATGGTTATGAAAAGCTTAGCAAAATAGGTCCTTGTGTTTCAATTTTTGGTTCGGCAAGAACAAAACCAGATCACAAATATTATAAACTTACCGAAGAAGTCGCTACAAAGATTGTAGATCATGGCTACGGTGTTATCACAGGTGGTGGTCCCGGGATTATGGAGGCTGGAAATAAAGGGGCTCACAATGCTGGTGGTACTTCGGTTGGATTAAACATCGACTTGCCTTTTGAGCAACATAATAACCCTTATATTGACAAGGATAAGAGCTTAGACTTCGATTATTTCTTTGTGAGAAAAGTGATGTTCGTGAAATATTCCCAAGGCTTTGTTGTGATGCCTGGAGGTTTTGGTACTTTAGATGAGCTCTTTGAAGCCATGACCTTGATCCAAACCAATAAAATTGAAAAATTCCCGATTATTCTCGTAGGAACAGAGTTTTGGGGAAGTCTTATGGCTTGGATTAAATCTACCTTACTGGAAGCTAACAATAATGTAAGTGCAAAAGATCTAGATTTAATTCACCTCGTTGATACAGCCGATGAAGTTCTTAATATTCTCGATAGCTTCTATAAAGAGTATGGATTGAGTCCCAATTTCTAAAACACATCATCAAAATATAGTTCAAGATTACCGCTATGATTAAGAATTTATATGTTTTGGTTTGTACCTGCATGTTCTTGTGCCCTGCACTAAACGCTCAGGAAAATCTAAAACTCATGTTTTACAATGTATTAAATTACCCATTAGAAGATGCTGTCCCTAATCGGTTAAACGATTTACAATTGGTGCTTGACGATTACAGACCAGACATATTCATGGTATGTGAATTAAATAATGAAAATGGCGCCAACTCCATCCTCAATGTCATGCAGTTTCTAAACCCTAATTATGAGCGCGCCGTGTTTGAGCTGAATACTTCAGACGATAATTTAAGTGATCAAAATGATTTACAGCAGCTCATTTTTTATGATAGCTCAAAATTGAGTTTAGAGAGTCAAACGATTGTTACGACCATTTTTCGAGATTTTAATCATTATCAATTAACATTAAACACGGTTGAACAAGCAACAAACCCTATTTCTCTGGATGTCATCGTGTGCCACTTAAAAGCATCCTCAGGACCAGATAATGAAGCCGATCGTTTTCAAATGGTTCAGGATTTAACCGCTTACCTCGACCCGTTTCCTGTAAACAGCAATATTGTATTGGCTGGAGATTTCAATATGTATACCAGTCAAGAAGCTGGATTTCAAGAACTCATAAATACCAATAATACCATTATTTTTGAAGATCCAGCAGATCGCATTGGAGATTGGCATACCAATCTTGATTTTATAGACGTCATGACGCAATCAACACGAACGCAAACTGGATTTGGGGGTTCAACTGGCGGGTTTGATGACCGATTTGATTTTATCATGACTTCAGAATTTATGGCTAACAACACGCAGTTATCTTATGTTCCTAATAGTTATGATGTTTATGGCAATAATGAAAACCAAGATTGCTTTAATCGCTCAATAAATTCTAATGATTGTGCAGGATCTGATTTTTCATTCACCATAAGAGATGCTTTACACAATTTTAGCGATCATTTACCAGTGACTTTAGAATTACAAACTAATCAAGTCTTAAGCGTAAATGTATTTCAAACTGTAAAGCAAATAGCCATTATAAGCTCAAATATAGTAGACGATAACTTAGACATTAGCATTTTAAATCGTCTTGAGAACGGCACTTCTTTAATGGTCTTTAATAATTTAGGCCAGCTTATAAAAACTATAAACGTCAATAATGCGTTAGTAAGCATAGATACCTCAAATTTAAATGAAGGTATTTACTATTTAACGAGTTCAGAGTTTCAGTTTCAACCCTTAAAATTTGTAGTTGCGCATTGATGCCAAAACGACTTTTACTTTTCAATCTCTTTATATGGAGTCTGTGTGCTTTTGGTCAAAATTCAATTGATCTTAAGGTGAGCGTCGATGTTGATACTAAGACCCTACAAATTGATCAAACCATTACCTACTTTAATCAAAGCAGCGATACGCTTTCTGTCATTTACCTCAACGATTGGAACAACGCCTATTCTACAAAAAAAACACCTTTAGCCAATCGTTTTACCGAAGAGTTTAATGATAAATTCCATTTTGCAAAAAGTGAGCAGCGAGGTTATACCGTGGTCACGAAACTCGAGGACGACCTCAATAATCCATTGAAATTCTCTACTCTAGAAGAGCATCCCGATGTCATTAAAGTTGAACTAAAAGCACCTCTTTATCCCAATGAAGCCTATACGATTTCGCTTGACTATGAACTTGTGGTTCCCGATGACAATTTTACGGGTTACGGGATTAGTCCCGAAAAGAACTTCAACCTAAAATATTGGTATATTACTCCAGCGGTTTATAATGGGGAATGGCAGTATTACAGCAATAAAAATTTAGACGATTTATACATTCCGCCGTCAAATATGACCATGGAAATCAATCTACCGCTCAATTATCAATTGATTTCTGAATTACAAACAACTAATATCAAACAAACTCCCGAACGTCAAACTTTTAATCTCTTCGGAAAAGATAGAGTGAACACCAATTTGATATTGACCCAACGGTCTAGCTTCAAATATGTTCAAACCGATAATTTCACGATTTATTCAGACTTATCTAGTGAGGCTATTACGTTTGAAGAAAAAGCGTTGATTACCGATAAAATCACACAATACATCACCAAGAACTTAGGCGAATACCCTCATGAACGTTTACTCATTACAAAAAGTGATTATAAAAAAGATCCGCTTTACGGTCTCAATCAGCTTCCCGAATTTATTTTGCCTTTTCCAGCGAGTTTTCAATACGAGCTTAAATTATTGAAAACAGCGCTAAATAATTACTTGGAAAATACACTACTGATTAATCCAAGAAAAGATTATTGGCTGCGCGATGGGATTCAAATTTATTATTTAATGAAGTACGTTGAACTCAATTATCCAGACACCAAACTTTTAGGGAAACTGGCCAATATTTGGGGCGTGCGATCTTTTCATGCGGCAGATTTGAAATATAACGACCAGTTCAATTTATTTTACATGCAAATGGCGAGAACCAATTTGCATCAATCGCTTACGACATCCAAAGATTCTTTATTAAAATTTAATTCGAATATTGCTGGCAAATATAAGGCTGGTATTGGACTTAACTATTTAGATGCGTTTGTAAATGCCAATATTCTTGAAACGACGATTTCAGAATATTTAAAAAAAGACAAACTGCAAATCACAAATTCCAACCGTTTTAGAGCTGTGTTAGAATCGAAAACCGACAAAGACGTCGATTGGTTCTTTAAGGATTATGTAGGGTCTAGAACACATATGGACTTTAAAATAAAAAAAGTTGAAAAAACTGAAGATTCGGTCACCATTACCATAAAAAATAAGCGCAACAATAGTATGCCGGTATCGCTTTTTACGTTGAAAAACGATTCCATTTTATCAAAATCATGGCTTGAACACATAGGAAAAACGAAATCCTTTACGATACCAAGAGATAGCCTCGATAAGCTCGCCTTAAACTACGACATCACCATTCCTGAATTTAACCTAAGAGACAATTATAAAGCCTTAGACGGTTCGTTTCTAACTAACAAACCGTTCCAGTTTCGGCTATTTAAAGATATTGAGGATCCTTATTATAACCAAGTATTTATTATGCCCCAAGTAGAATTCAATAACATTTACGACGGTATTGTTCTGGGTACGAAGTTTTATAACAAATCTGTTCTAAGAAAAAAGCTCAATTATAGATTTTCGCCGGTATACGCCTTAAAATCAAAGTCATTGACAGGAAGCGCTAGCATGTCGTTTACACATTATTTAGACGATATGGATTTGTTCACTGTTTCCTATGGTGCGAGTGCCAAATATAATTCATTTGCTGAAGATTCCTTTGTAACTATTTTTACACCTAGCCTCTCATTTTCATTTCGCGATAATGAGAATTACAGATCCAATCAACGACGTAATATTAATTTGAGATACATTAGTATTTCACGGGAAGTTGGTGAAAACGCCATTATTGAAGACTTACTGGAGCCCGATTATAGCGTCGTCAATTTAAGATATGTCAATACAAATCCTGGTTTAGTCGATTTCTACCGTTGGTTTTATGATGTACAGTTTGCTAATAAATTTGGAAAAGTTGCCGTAAATTATGAATACAGGAAACTTACTGAAAATAACCGGCAGTTTAACCTTCGGTTTTTTGCAGGGACATTTCTATATAATAATGCCGATTCGTCTTCAGATTATTTCAGTTTTGCACTCGACCGACCCACCGATTATTTATTCGACTATAACTATTTAGGGCGTTCTGAAGATTCAGGAATCTTTAGTCAGCAAATTATTATTGCCGAAGGCGGATTTAAATCCCAACTCGAGACACCCTTTGCCAATCAATGGATGACCACTGCAAATATGAGTACAACGATTTGGAAATATGTCGAAGCTTACGGTGATTTAGGTTTGGTGAAAAATAAGGGAATTGGCGCTGCCTTTGTATATGATTCAGGAATCAAGGTCGATTTAGTGACCGATTACTTTGAGCTGTACTTCCCTATTTATTCAAATTTAGGATGGGAGATTGGTCAACCTAATTACGATCAAAAAATTAGGATCAAATTTACACTGGATCCACAATCACTTTTAGGGTTATTTAGACGCCGATGGTATTAACAGATTCGTAACCTAGATTGAATTTATTACAGATTACTAACAATATCCTCTATTTTACTGGTTTTTTTTGAATAATTCGCAGCAATATAACAATATGCAACGTTGGTATACTCATGAAAATTGGCTAAATTTGTGTGATACAATCCAAAGCTATGCCAACAAACCCTGAAGTTTCCACCGATTTGACTTTTAAAGATTTCCAAAACGAAGTCTTAAGTGATTATAAAATCGCTATGACGAGTAGAGAATGTAGTCTATTAGGTCGTCGTGAGGTGCTTACGGGAAAGGCGAAATTTGGTATTTTTGGCGATGGCAAAGAGATCCCTCAGCTCGCTTGGGCAAAGGTGTTCAAAAATGGTGATTTTCGTTCGGGATATTATCGCGATCAAACTTTCATGATGGCGATTGACAGCCTAAATATCCAGCAATTTTTTTCAGGTCTATACGCTAACACGTCGATTACCGCAGACCCTATGAGTGCGGGACGCCAAATGGGAGGGCATTTTGGAACCCACAGTCTTGACGAAAACGGGCATTGGAAAAATCTTACCGAGCAAAAAAATTCAAGTGCAGATATCTCGCCAACTGCCGGTCAAATGCCTAGACTATTAGGTTTAGCACAAGCTTCAAAAATTTACCGCCAGGTCAAAGGTATTGATGCCACCAATTTTTCGGTTAATGGCAATGAAATTGCTTGGGGAACTATTGGAAACGCTAGTACCAGTGAAGGTCTATTTTTTGAGACCATTAACGCTGCGGGTGTGTTGCAAGTGCCTATGGTGATTAGCATTTGGGACGATGAGTATGGTATTTCTGTACACGCCAAACATCAAACTACAAAAGAAAACATTTCAGAAATATTAAAAGGGTTTCAACGTGATGAGCATGGTGATGGCTATGAAATTTTAAGAGTAAAAGGTTGGGATTACTCGGCATTGGTAGAAACCTATCAAAAAGCAGAGAAGATCGCACGTGAAGAACACGTTCCTGTAATGATCCACGTGACCGAATTAACACAACCTCAAGGACATTCAACTTCAGGATCTCATGAACGCTATAAGAGCAAAGAACGTCTGGCTTGGGAAAGTGAATACGACTGTATTTCACAAATGCGCTTGTGGATGATTAGCAATAACGTTGCCACGGAAGAGGAACTGGATGCTATAGATAAAACCATTAAAAAAAATGTTCGCGAAGGCAAGAAAGCAGCATGGTCTGCCTATTTAAAACCTATTTTACAAGAGCAATATCAGGCAGTCGATTTGATGACCAAAGCTGCCGAAAAAAGTGCTAATAAGGTCTTTATGACAAAAATTATTAGTGAACTGAAAGGTATTGACGAACCGGTTCGTAAAGATGTGATTTCGGCATGCCGCAAAGTGATTCGGTATCTTATTGGAGAATCTTCCAATGAGAAAGAGACGCTTCAGCAGTGGATTACGACCTACATCGCAAACATTCAACCAGAATACAGTTCATTTTTACATAGTGCCTCTAATAAATCGGTATTGCATACTTCCGAAGTAAAACCAACTTACGACCAAAATGCCGAACACGTTGATGCACGCTTGATCTTAAGGGATAATTTTGATGCACTCTTCGGAAATAACCCTGAAACCTTAATTTTTGGTGAAGACTCTGGAAATATTGGTGATGTGAACCAAGGGCTGGAAGGTCTACAAGAAAAATACGGCGAACTTCGGGTTGCAGATGTTGGCATTAGAGAGGCTTCCATTCTCGGCCAAGGTATCGGGATGGCCATGCGTGGTTTACGACCAATTGCTGAAATTCAATATCTTGATTACATTTTATATGCCTTACAAATCATGAGCGATGATTTGGCGACTTTACAATACAGAACGAAAGGCAAGCAAAAAGCACCTCTCATTATTAGAACACGTGGTCACCGATTGGAAGGCATTTGGCACTCTGGATCACAACTGGGTGCTATTGTGAACCTGGTAAGAGGAATTCGTGTTTTGGTACCAAGAAACATGACCAAAGCGGCAGGTTTTTACAATACCTTAATTGAAACCGATGAGCCTGCGCTTATCATTGAATGCTTAAATGGCTACCGTCTTAAAGAGAAAATGCCTAATAACATTGGGCAATTTAAAACGCCAATTGGCGTAGTCGAAACCGTTAAAGAGGGAAGCGATATAACATTAGTGTCGTATGGATCTACCTTAAGAATTGTGCATCAAACCGCAAAAGAACTTTTAGAAGTTGGGATCGATGCCGAAGTCATTGACGTACAATCGTTGCTGCCTTTTGACATCAACCACGATATCGTAAAAAGCGTTCAAAAAACCAACCGATTAATGGTGATCGATGAAGATGTTCCTGGTGGCGCTTCCGCTTATATGCTTAATGAGGTTTTGAATGTTCAACATGCCTTTCAATATTTAGATAGTCCGCCAAAAACAATGGCAGCTCGACCACATCGCCCTGCTTATGGCACTGATGGTGACTACTTTTCAAAACCTTCGGCAGAAGATATTTTTGAGTCCGTTTATGAGGTTATGCATGAAGTGAGTCCGGTAGATTTTCCAAAACTGAGGTAACAACAACTTTTTAGAAATCGCTAAAAGGCCAATTTCATTAGCAAATTATTACAAATTTTAAGACATCATTAATCAAAGAGCGCATCAATATAAAGAGCTGAAAAACACAGGTCTGGTTCTAAAAATGTAATAAGTTCTTTCAATAAATAGGTGTCTTGTTACTCTCTAAATTATTTTTTTGAACTTAAGTAATAATATAAATCGTATTTTTCTTCGGAAATATTAAAGTTTTAATGAATTGTCTTTAGAGCAATAAAAAGAACTTATTTACAGCAGAGCAATAGATTGCGGAAATGATGTGGAATAATCTAGATTTTCAATGGAGACTTTAGTGCTGACAGCTTAAATACAAGCTAAACGATCTTAGAATCCAGACTCAATAATTACGACGACTAACTTTTAAATACCTAACCAGATTAAATCACTTATCCCTATGAAAAACAATCTTAACAATATTGCACTACTTATATTAAGACTTGGTTTTGGTGGCTTTATGCTCACGCATGGCATCCCGAAAATAAGCAACCTGTCTGATCCGTCTCAGTTTCCAGATCCGTTAGGTGTTGGTCCTATGGCTTCTTTAATTTTGTGTCTTATTGGTGAAGTTCTCGCTCCTATTTTAATTATTATTGGTTTTAAGACGAAATGGGCAGCTGTTCCAGCAGCCATCACCATGTTTGTTGCTGGGTTTATAGTTCATGCCAACGATGATTTGGGCAAAAAAGAACATGCCTTGCTCTATTTAATTGCCTTTGTGGTGATTTTATTGACTGGAGCTGGGAAATATTCTGTTGATGGAATGCGGAAGTGATTTGAGATATAAGGAGTTGTGGCACATATGAAAAAAACATTGCACATATCGATTTTATTGCTTTTCTCGATGATACTTTCTTCTTGTGTAACGACTTATAAAATAAAAGAATCGGAATTTAATTACATACCTTATTCTGGAAACGAGATATTAATATACGAATCATCGGAATTACAAATTGACACGATAAAATTAAAGGAATATAAAAAGTGGAATCGCACAGAAAAAGTGCCTTACAGAATTTTCCACGACAAATATGAAACTTACGGATTTAAACTAATTCATTCGAATAATGACATTTCTAAATTCCCAAATTTTATGGTTGAATTAATGGCATTTAACTGGAAAGGATTAAGAATTGATTTACGAACTGAATCTGAAAATATGAACTATGTGAATCAAACAAGTTTCACGGTTCAAGAGTTTGATAATATTCCAAATACAAAGTTGATTATAAATAACAGAACTTACGCTGACGTAAAAAGAATTAAAGGTGCTGAATTTGACAATGACAATTTAAAGCCAATTGATTACTTTTATTGGAGTGAAGAAAGCGGATTATTGGGATGGAGTAGCAATGGAATTGAATGGAAATTGCGCGAAAAATACGTGCCACAACAACGTATATAGCTCATAGCTAGTCAGTTGTTTATCCGAAGTTAAGGCATATTTGGAAAGTCGCCAAATTTTTAAATTTGACGATTTCCAATAAAAAAGATAAATAGTAGAATTTAAAAATCTGGCTTGTGCTTAATCCGAAAATAATCGTTTAATTTACACGCTACGAGCCATATACAGAGACGTTGTAGGTAATTTACCAACCCAAGAAACTGAATGGAAAAAATTCAAAATCAGAAACATACCAAAGAAACTTTTTACTATGCTTTATCGAGAATGTTCGAAAGAGCATCTTATTATGGTTTCAGAGCTTTAATAGTTCTGTTTATGACTGGAGAAATCCTGAAAATGGACAGAACTGAAGCGTTAAGTATCTATGGCTGGTTTGCTGGTTCAATAGTTTTTTCTCAAATTATCGGAGGACTTTTTGGAGATTTACTTATTGGAAATAAAAAAGCTATAATAATTGGTGGGATTATTCAAGCAATCGGAGCCTTTAGCTTGTGTATATCATCGACAACTGGCCTTTATTTAGGGTTGTTTCTTGTCGTTTTAGGTAGCGGATTTTTTACGCCAAATATCCTTTCAAATTTTGGAAAATCATATTTGAACAAAACTAAATTGTTGGACTCAGGATTTACAATCTTTTATCTCGCAATAAATTTAGGCTCATTTCTTGGAATTTCATTAATTGGCTATTTTGGAGAAAAATTTGGTTACAATATTGGGTTTGTAATATCTGGAATACTGATGTTATTGTCAATTGTTCCAATTATTATTACTAAAGATATTAATTCAGAAGAATTCGAAAAAAATGAGTCATCAATAAGTAAAAGAATTTTAAACATTCTAATTGCTTTTATTGTGGTTGGACTATTTTGGAGTATTTACGAAATATCAAATATTCGAATTTTTGATTTACAAATGCAGTTCAGCGAAATTTCAGCGTGGAATATATCTAAAACTTTGTGGCAAACTATTGGTTCGATCTTCACTTTACCTATTTCATTAGTTGCAATTGTTCTATGGACTTTTTTCTACAGTTCTCAATTTTTCAAATTAATGGTTGGTTTTATTTTTGGAGCCATATCACTTGCAATATTATTTCTAATTCCAGAAATTCCAACAGAAAATCATACAATTACATATTTAATATCATTGGTTTTTCTCGGAATTTCAGAAATTCATATTGCACCAATAATTTATTCTATATTGACAAAATATGCAAATCCAAAATATTTGGCGATTTTAATGAGTTTGGCATTTTTACCGACAAGATTAATTTCTATAATTTTTGGTTTGTTTAACGACAAATTTTATGACAATCCAATGTTAGGACTGAAAATTGGAATAGTAGGAATGACTATTATCGGAATTGGACTTATGGGATATGTAGTGTGGAATAAAAATCACCTACAACAACGTATATAAAAAATAGCGCGAGTCGTTGCTAACACAAAGGTTTGGGCATTTTTAGGAAGTCGCCAAATTTTTAAATTTGACAAATTCCCAAAAATAAAAAAATTAGTAAAATTTAAAAATTCGGCTCGTGCTTCATCCGAAAGTAATTGTTTAATTTGCACGCTACGAGCCATATACAGGGACGTTGGGTACAAGCTAAAAAATAGAATGGCGAAAAAAATTGGACTTTTAATATTAATAATTTTTTTATCGATAATACTCGCTTCGATTTACGGATTTTTGCACAATCAAATTTCCTATTCAATCTCAACCGAATTTTTTACGGAATTTAAATTTTTACAATTCGGTGGTGTTAAATTTTCAATAGATTTTCCTCATTATAGCGCAGGATTAATCGGAATTGCCTCAACTTGGTGGTTCGGACTTTTAATTGGACTGATAATTGGAATCGTTGGATTTTTTCAATCGACAACTAAAATTATGTGGAAAAGCTCTTTAGGAGCAATAACTCGGGCTTTGGGAATCGCAATCGGAATTGGAATAGTGGGAATTTTGGTTGGTCAGTTTATAATCTCAAACTTGAATACTGATTGGAATCTTCCAGCGGAATTGATTGACCGCAAAAGTTTTTTGACTGCTGGAACAATGCATAATTTTAGCTATATTGGTGGAGTAATCGGACTGATATATGGAATAATATATCAACTGAAAATAAAAAAAGCCAATGCCCAACAACGTGTATAATTAATAGCTGGTTTTGTGTGTACTCGGAAAATCCTACGGATTTTGCTCTGGTTCGTTTTTGTTTACTAACTTAGTCCTAGCCAACGCAACAAACCATACACAACAACGTTGGCAATAAGTTATCAAAGAAATGAGAGATTTATTTTATGTTGGTTTCCATATTAATCAAACTTCAATATCTTTTAAGCGTTAAATTATAATAACTTTATGAAGAATACTTACCTTACCTTAATTTTACTTATTTGTAATTCAATTTGTTTTGCACAAAATGATGACATAGATACACAACAAGATGTTGATGCATCAAACCCAACCAATCTTTACACTCAAGTAAATACACAATTTGAATATACTTCATTAAAAGACGGCACAAACCTGTATGGGTTTAGAGGCAATATACAATACACCTTTAATCCAAATAACCTAGTACTAGCTGAAATACCAGTGTTGCAAAATGCTGCTACAAATGCATTTGGATTAGGAGATGTTCGCATACGTTACTTCACAGTCGTACAAAGAGAAATGACTGCTGAAAAATTTAATGTTATTGCACCATTTCTAGATATTACATTACCTACTGGAAACTTTGAGGATGGGCTAGGCACAAGTAGCTTTGTACTTTCAGCAGGTTCTGTTTATGGATTTGCATTATCTAAAAAAATATTAATGTTTCCCGGTTTAAGCGTCTTACATATTACCAAACCATCAACCGATTTAATTCCCGATGCGTTTAAGTTTTCAAGCACAGGCTTTGTAACACAGGCTAATATTAGTGTGAGTTTTAATCAAAATTGGTTTTTATTCGTCAATCCTATTTTTACATATTTGAACACAGATGGCGAATGGAACGATAATTGGTCGGGAGAGTTCAATCTCAATCATATGATTATTCCAAATAAATTAAAAGCCAACATTGGATATTTCCCTAATTTTACCAACGAAGCCAGTACTATTCGTTTTGGCACAACTTTCTTTCTTTAAAAAAATTAAATTGATGAAAAATTTTAGTATTCTTTTAATTACGCTTTGCATTTTAAGTTGCGACAACTCGACTAAAAAAACCACATTAGAGCAATCTGCAAATACCATTTATTTTAATGGGGATATAATAACAATGGAGGGTGATGAACCCAATTATGTTGATGCTCTAGCGATAAAAGATGGGCTCATTTATAGATTGGGAAGCAAGGAAGAAATTATGGAGTTTCAAGGAGATAGTACCGAGCTCATTGACCTTAAAGGCAAAACAATGCTGCCTGGTTTTATAGATGGTCATTCTCATTTTGCAAACTTTGCAGGACAAGCAATTGGAGCGCAGCTTTTACCACCACCAGACGCTTCTGCAAAAGATATCCCTGCTATTATAGATTTACTTAAAAAATGGAATACACCAGAAAACAGAGAACTCACAGGTTGGATTTTCGGAACAGGATTTGACGATTCCGTAATTAGTGAAAAACGATTTTTAACCAAACACGATTTGGACAAAGTTAGTACCGAATTCCCTATAATGATAACTCATATTTCTGGTCATTTTGCAGTCGTAAATTCCAAGGGACTAGAGCTTTTGAAAATAGATGAAAACTCACAAAATCCCGAAGGTGGTATCATTAGGCGTGAGAAGAACTCTAACGAACCTAATGGTGTTCTTGAGGAATTAGCAGCGATTCCATATATGTCAAAAGCACTTTCGCCAGCGACACCAGAAGCTGCCTTACGTTTTTTTGAAGCTGGTCAAGATATGGCTCTTTCCTATGGTTACACGACTGCTCAAGAAGGTAGAGCAATGCAAAATCACGAACTGCTAGTTAAAATGGCAGATGCTAATAGGTTAAAAATTGACGTGGTAAGTTATGTAGATTATTTATTTATCGATAAGTATATTGATTCAACATACAGTTCAAAAAAATATAATAACCGTTATCGAATTGGCGGAATGAAAGTCACTTTAGATGGCTCACCACAAGGACGAACAGCATGGAAAACTCATCCTTATTTAATTCCACCAGATGGTGCTGATAAAGATTATTTAGGTTACCCAGCTATTCCGAATGATGAAGACTTAATAGCGATTTACGAAAAGGCTTTTAAAAATAATTGGCAAGTTCTTACGCACGCTAATGGAGATGCTGCAATGGACCAAATGATACGCACCTTAGAACCATTAACAGAAAAATACGGAAACGATGATAGAAGATTTGTACTCATTCACGGACAGTATATTCGACTCGAACAATTGGATGAATTTAAGAACTTAAATGTTATCGGTTCGTTTTTCCCATTGCATACTTTTTACTGGGGAGATTGGCATGAGCAATTAATTGGTGAGGAATTAGGACAAAAGATAAGTCCAACACGTTCCGCTTTAAATAAAGGTATGAATATTACAATTCATACAGATGCACCAGTTGCCTTGCCAAACTTAATGCGCGTAGTTTGGACGTCTGTAGCTAGAACGTCTAGAAGCGGTAAAATTATAGGCGAAAATGAGCGGTTAACGCCTTACGAAGCTCTAAAGGCTATAACAGATTGGAGTGCTTATCAACATTTTGAAGAGGAAACCAAAGGTACATTGACTGAAGGTAAATTTGCCGATTTAGTAGTCTTGTCTGATAATCCGTTAAAAGTAGAAGTCGATGACATTAAAAATATCCTAGTATTAAAAACAATTAAAGATGGAAAATTGATTTATGAGCACAAATAACAATAATTTAAATTTGTAGCTAAAATAGAACAATTTATCGTTATAGTTCTTCTCTTTTCATTACTTGCAGTTTTTTTATATAGTATGTATATTTTTTTATGGCTTCTATATGACGGAATGGTAGATAATATTATGCAAGAAGTCTCAGTCGAAAAGAATATTTTACTTTCTTTACACACTATTTTTGGTGGATTCATGCTAGTGCTTATAGGTATAGAACTTCTTCGAGCTATGAAAATCTATTTGAAAGAAAATTTAGTTCACGCTGAGGTCGTTATTTTAGTAGCTATTATCGGTCTTTCTAGACATATTATTGACTTAAAATTAGATAAAGACCCTTTATATTTTGCTGGTTTAGGGATACTCATCGTTTGCATTGTAGGTAGTTATTATCTTATTAGGGAATCATCTAAAAAGAAAACAATTAACAATGTAGATTAGCTGGCTCTTGATATTATTAATAAATTCATACTTTTTGAAAATAATTAAAGTTAAATGTACGATTTGTAATTAAATAATCTTGTTGAATAAAAGCCAGTTGCCAACAACGTATATAGCTTAAAGCTAGGTATTTGATTAATCGAAGTTGAGGTATATTTGCAAGTCCACCAAATTTTTAAATTTGGCTTATTAGTAAAAAAAGACAATAAGAAAAATTTAAAAATTCGGCTCGTGCTTCATCCGAAAATAATGGTTAATTTACACGCTACGTGCCATACACAAACAGGTCAGCAAACATTGCAAAATGAAAATGTTGATTGTACTAATTTTGATGTTTTTCTCTTCAGTGAAAGTAATTTCACAAAACACAAATGCTGAATTATTTTTTAACGATGGCACTTCAATCATTGGCTATGGTATGATTGTCGATTTTGACAGAATCATGTTTAGAGTATCTTTACCTGATGACCCTGATGTTTGGACCGATCTAATGGTCAAAAAAATTATTTTTTATGGTTTTGAAATGAGTGTAGAATTTTTACATGTAAAATTAAAACCAAATAGACCTCCTCTTTTGTTAGAAGTTCTAGTTGGAGAAGAAACAAAGTTGTTTTCTGACACTAAAACGCACTACATAGCCCATAACCTTAATGCTAATAATGACATTTTCGATAATGAGTATATGAATATTAATACTGCTTACGGTGAATACAAAACTTCAAAAATATAAGTTCAATAAGCTCAAGATGAATTTCCTTTTGCGTTGACTGGTAATTTTAGAAAAAAAGCTAAGAATTACGTTTCTAATTGTGAAGTTTTAGTAAGTAAAATAGACAGCGGAGAATTTAGAAAATCCACTGCGAAAGAAATGGTTTACTATTATAATGATTATTGTGTAGAGTAATTATTTTCTACAGTCCAATTAAAACAAAAACAATGATGGAACAAACAACATTAACTACAATGTTTGCTTACAACCAGTATAGTTCATTGCTAGTCTTATCCGACATGGAAAGTCCTACAATATTTCAATTTAAGATCAAAATGTTTATATCAAGAACGATTTTCTAAAAAAAAACCAGCTAGAGACAAATCTAACTGGAACTTTTTCAAATGAACTCATCTTGACTTTTTGTTTTTGACCGAAAATGAGATAAAATTTGGTCAGATGAAACTATTTTTAAAAATCATAGCATCGCTACGAGTGAAAAAATTACTGAAATATGAGCGAATATTAGCCATTTCTTAGGAAATAGAAAAAGCCAAGATGAGTTCAATATTAGAACCTTCGGGTTTACTTATTTTTTCAAAAAATTGATCAAAAGTTCATTTAATTCATCACTATGTGTAATGTTCAAGCCATGTGGTGCACCTTTGATAATTTCTAATGTACTATTCTCAATACCTTCATGCGCTTGTTTTGCCGAGGTTTCCATTGGGACTGTAGCATCAGCATCTCCATGAATAATGAGTGTTGGGACATTTACATTTTTGAGTTCAGATCTAAAGTCGGTATGCATCCATGCCAATGCCGTTTGAATTGTGGCTCTTGGTGAGGCGTGTGACGCAACAATAAAATCATAGTCCAATTGACCTTGGCTCACCTTATCCTTGTTGTCATCGTAGCTGTAAAATCCTTTAGAAAATTCTTTTAAAAATCCTACACGATCGTTCTGTAATGCTTCTTTTATACCATCAAGCGCCTCTTCCGGAACACCATCTGGGTTGTCTTCTTTTTTCTTGACTAAAGGCACAATACTACTCACTAATACCGCTTTTGCAATATTCTTATTTCCGAAGTCGGTAAAATAACGTACCACTTCACCTCCACCCATGGAGAACCCTACTAAAACAACATTTTTAAGTTCAAGCTGTTTGATCAATTCATGTAAATCACTCGTTAATGACGTGTAATCATAGTTTCCCCAAGGTGAAGAAGAAATCCCAAAACCACGACGGTCATATGAAATACAACGGTAACCCGATTCTACGATTTTCCAAACCTGCTGTTCCCATGATTTTCTACTCAATGGCCACCCGTGAATTAAGATAACGGGCTGTCCGCTTCCATAGTCTTCATAAAAAATATCTACGTTTTCTTCTTGTGTTTTGTTTGTTATAAATGGCATAAAAGTTTAATTTTAAATTCAATTAAAGATACCTTGAATTACAGGTGAGCTTTAACGGATTTGGATAAATGATTGGCTTAAACAAAATACGCATCTAGACGCATGAAAGCAGTTTCCGTAGTAACCATTAGAAAAGAGCTCAAGCATAAATCAAATGCCGAATTGGCCGAATTGTGTCTAAGATTATCTCGCTTTAAAAAAGAAAACAAGGAATTATTGACCTACCTCCTGTTTGAAGCCGACAGCGAAGATGGTTATATCGAAACGGTAAAAGCCGAAATAGACGAGCAGTTTGAATTGATCAATACCAACAGCTATTTCTATATCAAAAAAAGCGTTCGAAAAATACTGCGAAATACAAAAAAATACATTCGGTATTCTCTTAATAAAGAGACCGAGGTTGAGCTTCTACTCTACTTTTGTAAAAAACTCAAAGCCATGTCGCCACCCATTCATCGCAATACTACCTTGACCAATCTTTATGACCGCAACCTGGAAGTCATAACTAAAAAGGTGCTTAATTTACACGAAGATTTACAGTATGACTATAATTTACAATTACAAGATATCTCATAGCTAATAGGTTCCCAATACATTTTTAATCTACGGAAATCGGCTCAAAAAGAACACTAACCATCAACCATATCAATTTTTAAATATGAAAAATCTTCTCTTATTTTGCGTATGTCTGCAACTTTTTTTAAGCTGTAAAACGGAAACATCTTCAAATAAAACAGGTGTTTTTGAACACGAACAATTTACATTTGAATATGCTCCTGATTGGTCAATCACCGATGAAGATCCCATGGAAGATGGCTTGTTTTTTGTTTCCATCGAAAAAAACGGATTTGATTCCAGCGGACTCTTAGCCCTTACCACGATTACTGACGAACTAGATCTGGATGAAGCGATTGCGCTTAATTTAGAACAGCTGGCAACAAACCCTGTTGTTAATGATCTTGATTATGAATCTATAATGGATGCCTCATATAATAATAACGACGCGCGCAAAATAAATTTCACCTTTAGCACTCTTGGCATAAAACATAAAGGCTCTATTTTAGCGTTTAACAAAAACGATAAAGGATTTATTTTGTTAAAACAAGAGGCGCTTGAGGATATCAAGCACAATGATGCAGGATTCAAAATTATAGAAAGTTCATTTACCGTGAAATAACTCCCATCCCTTAGAAATTTAATGATGTGCAAAAAAAAAGCAGATTATCTTTTATATGATAATCTGCTTTTTCTAATGATGAGAAAACATCTAATTATTTCGAAGCGCTTTTATGAGCTCATCTTTCGTCATTGTACTTCGACCGTCTATACCAACATTTTTTGCTTGTTCGTATAATTCATCTTTGGTTCGATCTTCATAAGGTTTAGATTTACCACCCTTTTTACCTGCCTTGTCTGTATTGGCAATTCGAGCAGCTTTCTCCTTACTGTAACCTTCACCTCTCAAGGCTTCGTACTGAGCATCATTTTTAATTTGCGGTCCGTGGTTTTTCTGTTTTCCCATAATTACTAGTATTATGCGGTTTGTTCTTCATGTTTTCCTTCATACACTTCTTCCACTATTTTAGAGCAAAATGCTGGTAAATCATTTGGATTTCTACTGGTTACCAAACCTTGGTCAACTACTACTTCTTCATCGACCCAATTTGCGCCAGCATTAATAATATCTGTCTTGATAGAACTATATGATGTCACTTTACGACCTTTTAATACATCAGCTTCTGCTAGCAACCAAGGTGCGTGACAAATTGCTGCCACTGGTTTATGATTTTTAAAAAATGACCTTATAAACTCAATAGCATGATCATTTCGTCTTAAGGTATCTGGGTTGATTACACCACCTGGCAAGACCAGAGCGTTATAATCATTTTGCGACACAGCATCTAAGGTTTTATCAACATCATAGGCTCTTCCCCAATTACCATCGGCCCAGGACTTTATTTTTCCTGACTGATCAGAAACAACATGTACAGTTGCACCTGCCTTTATTAGAGCATTCATGGGCTCTCTTAATTCACTTTCTTCAAATCCGTTTGTTGCGAGAATTGCAACGGTCTTTTTATTTAAACTTTCCATTGTATTTGGTTTTATGATTAATATATGTATCAACATAATAGAAAGAACACAAAAATCACAGTAAACGCGAGGGTTTAACGTCGATTTAATAAAAAATGTTAAGACATCTTAACGTGTCAATAGTATATGAAAATGAATATGAAATGAACCCGTTTTATTAGAAGAGGTCTACTTAAGCTAATAGTCTTACCATAAGCTCTTTGAGCAAATCGCCCTGTGAGACGCTATTAGAATTCACACCTTTTCCCTTGACATCAAATTCCCGCAGCACAGCAATCACCTCACTTACTTTTCGCATAGGAAAGTTGCGCGCTGCCAATACGTATTCGTTCACGAAATAAGGATTGATTTTTAAGGCCGAAGCAACATTTCTTGGATTTTTATCGTGCAATCCATGATAATGAAGCAACTGAGAAAAAAAACTAAATAACAACGAGACAGTCACCACCATTGGATTATCCTTTGGATTATCGGCAAAATATTTTACAATCTTAAACGCCTTGAGCGAATCACGATCACCAATGGCCTTGCGCAATTCAAAGTTATTGTAATCTTTACTTATTCCAATATTTTCTTCAATATGTTCTGCGGAAATCTGCGTGCCTTCAGGAAGTACGATCTTCAGTTTTTCAAGTTCATTATTGATCTTGCTTAAATCATTCCCTAAAAACTCCACCAGCATTTGAGCGGCTTTAGGAGAGATGGTATAATTTTTTCCAGCCAGCACACGACGAATCCATTCGGCCACCTTATTATCATAAAGTTTTTTGCTTTCGTACACCACTCCCGTTTTCTTAATGGCTTTATAAACGGCTTTACGTTTATCAAATTTCTTGTACTTATAATTAAGAACCAAGACTGTTGAGGGTTGGGGATTTTTAGCATACGCCAATAAATTATCAATTGTACGCGCCAAGTCTTGTGCTTCCTTGACAATGACGACTTGACGTTCGGCCATCATAGGATAACGCTTGGCGTTGCTCACAATGTCATCAATAGCAACATCACGACCGTACAAGATCATTTGATTGAAGCCTTTTTCGGCTTCGGTAAGTACATTCTTTCCAATGTAAGTAGAAATGGCATCAATATAATAAGGCTCATCTCCAATGAGAAGATAAATGGGTTTAATTTGCCCTTTATTAATATCTGCTACAATTTGTTTGACCTCGTCCAACTGCTAAAATTTTTGATGTTCAAATACCGATTTCTAAAAATGAAGACTGTAATTTGGTATTTGATTTTTGCGGGTTAACTTTGAAAAAATCTTAGGTTGCGACTATGCAAGAGTTAAATTTTCCGAAGTTTTCATTCCGATTCAAAAGTAACGAAAATAAAGTTTCTATTTTTGATGGGATTCGCAAAAAATTCATCGTTCTACAACCCGAAGAATGGGTGCGCCAGCATTGCGTTCACTATCTTATTCACCAAAAAAAGTATCCAAAATCTTTAATAAATGTAGAAAAAGAACTTAAAGTGAACGGATTATCCAAACGATACGATATCGTCGTATTTGATACCGATGGATCCATTCATTTAATAGTAGAGTGCAAATCCTTCAACACTAAAATAGATCAAACGACTTTTGATCAAATTGCGCGTTATAATTTAACCCTAAACGCAAGCTATCTCATGGTGACTAACGGATTAAATCACTATTATTGTGTCATGGATTTTAAACAGGAACGCTATCAGTTTCTGGAGGATATTCCTGATTATAAATCGTCAAGCGATGATAACTAATTTATACGTTTTTTTCCAAACACTAACCACGAGTCACAAACCACTAAGCACTAACCCCTGAAAATAGCCATCGTTATATTAAATTGGAACGGACAAGCATTACTCCAGCAATTCTTGCCTTCGGTCGTTGAACATTCTAAAGGTGCTGATATTTATGTGGCCGATAATGCCTCTAGCGATGACTCCATTCCGTTTTTAAAAAAACAATTTCCGAATGTAAAAATCGTTCAAAATATAAGCAATGGCGGCTATGCCAAAGGTTATAATGATGCGCTGTCATATATTGATGCCGATATCTTCTGTTTGCTTAACAATGATGTAGAAGTAACGGCCAATTGGCTTACTGCTATTATCAAAGAGTTTGAAACCAATGACAGTACGACCATCATACAGCCAAAAATCTTAGATCATAAAAACAAAGCCTATTTTGAATACGCTGGTGCAGGTGGCGGCTTTATTGACAAATATGGATATGCCTATTGCAGAGGTCGCGTGTTTAACAGGATCAAAAAAGATAAGCAGCAATATGATGATACAACGCCCATTTTTTGGGCATCTGGGGCTTGTTTTTTTATTAGGAAATCGGCATTTCAAGAACTCAACGGCTTTGATGAAAGCTACTTCGCACATTTTGAGGAAATCGATCTGTGCTGGCGCGCATTCAATAAAAACATGGTGACCACTTATGTTGGCGCATCGACCGTTTATCATCTTGGCGGTGCCACCTTAAACGCCATCAATCCCCAAAAAACCTATCTCAACTTTAGAAACAGCTTGTTCACTTTGACTAAAAATGCCAACGGATTTCTCTTCGGAATAATTTTCATAAGATTAACCTTAGATGGACTTGCGAGTTTAAAGTTTCTGCTCGATCTTAAGCCCGCACATTTCTGGGCGATTTTAAGATCCCATTTCAGTTATTATGCACACCTTCCGCGACTTCTCAAACAACGCCAAAAACTTCAGCAGAAAAAAAACTATTACCAAACAGTATCTGTGGTATGGTCGTACTTTGTAAGAAAACGTTATCGCTATTAATTGTTAGCAAATTTGTTAAATTTTTAGTTAAATGATCTTATTGCGACAAGCGATTTGTATATTTTTGGTATGTTCTAAGAAACGAACAAACGAAGAAAATTTATAATCAAATTTCTAAAACTTATTATGAAAAAATTAATGCTATTAGGTGTAGTCGGAATGTTAGTTTTCACTTCATGTGTCTCAAAAAAAGAGTTTGCCGCACTTGAAGCTAAACAAAAAAATACACAAGACTTGTTGAACTCTGCAACCGTTAAATTAAATAGTTGTTTATCTGACAAAGCTGCGGCTATGGCACGTGTTGATGCTATGAAAGATCAATTATCTGATTTACGTAAAAGCAATGAAGACTTGATCAATACAAAAGGTAGCTTAACTACCCTTACTCAAAAAGGTGCTGAGAACTTAGAGAAGTCACTAGAAAGCTTGAAAGAAAGAGATCTTAAGATCACGCGTCTTCAAGATGCTCTATCAAGAAAAGACAGTGTGACGTTAGCGATTGTATCTAGCTTGAAAAAAGCAGTTGGCATTAGTGATCCAGATATTGAAGTCAATGTTGAGAAAGGCGTTGTTTTTATCTCTATTGCTGATAAATTGTTATTCCAATCGGGTAGCTACAATGTAACAGATAGAGCAAAAGAAGTACTTGCTAAAGTGGCAGCGGTCATCAATAGTAAGCCTAATTTTGAAGCTATGGTAGAATCCCATACTGATAATGTACCTTATTCAAAGGGTGTTTTGGTTGATAACTGGGATTTAAGTGTGAAACGTGCCACATCTGTAGTGCGTGTACTTGAAGAACTCAAAGTTAATCCACAACAACTTATTGCCGCTGGTCGTAGTTATTATGTGCCTTTAGTAGAAAATGACACAGCTGAGAATAAAGCTAAGAACAGACGTACAAGAATTGTTGTACTACCTAAGATTGATCAATTCTACCAAATGGTCGAAGAAGAAATGAAGAGTCTTTCTGAAGACAAATAAAACACAATAAATTATTGCGAAAAGCTCAATCGAAAGATTGGGCTTTTTTTTTGCCTTTGTCAAGGGTTTGTTTGTTGTTGCGCAGGACATTTCGGCGGTGTTGACGCAAAGGGTCATAAAACGTTATGGCATAAATTATATGGATATGATTAAAACCCTAGAGATCTCAATTTTTCTCACATCAGTAAATCTCTGCGTTTTACTTTATGCAACTCCACGAAACAACTTTGTCAAAAAAAACCAATAACATGAACTTAAAATATCTCCAAACTCCCTTTTCCCTCCCTAACGACAACAGGCTCACCCTGTGACAAATCAATCACAGTAGACGCTTCATTATCACCATAACCGCCATCAATTACTAAATCTACTAGATTGTCCCATTTCTCCAAGATCAATTCTGGATCGGTAGTGTACTCAATAACAAAATCCTCATCCCTAATAGATGTTGAGACTAGCGGATTTCCTAATTGTTTGACGATTTCTAGAGTAATGGCATTATTTGGAATACGAATACCAACCGTTTTTCGCTTTTTAAAAGGATGTGGTAAATTCTTGGATCCAGGAAGAATAAATGTATACGGCCCTGGAAGCGCTCGCTTTAAAATCTTAAACGTAGCGGTATCGATTTGCTTAACATAATCACTTAAATTGCTTAAATCCTGGCATATAAATGAGAAATTAGATTTTTCCAATTTTACACTTTTGATTCTCGCAATGCGCTCTAATGCTTTGATATTGGTAATATCACAACCAAGACCATACACAGTATCGGTTGGATAAATCACCAAGCCACCACCTTTTAAAACGTCGATCACTTTTTTGATTTCTTTGGGATTGGGGTTCTCTTTATATATTTTTATCAGCTCTGCCATAATATGTGTCTTACAAATACGTTTACAAAGTACTTAATTTTTCATTATGAATATTACAAAATTTGCGCTGGGCGTTATACTTCTATGTTCTGGGGTGTGGTCATGTTCTAATGATAGTTCAACTACTACAGATCTACAAGATGAAACCCCTCTAACCTTTAGACAAGAACTTAATGTATCCTACGGTACAGATAGCAATCAGGTTTTTGATCTTTATTTACCAGCTGGAAGAACTTTAGAAACAAAAACCATAATTTTGGTTCATGGCGGTGGTTGGACGTCTGGCGACAAAGCCGACATGAATCCATTAAGAGATATTATTCAAATAGACTTACCTGATATCGCCTTGGTCAATTTAAATTACCGCTTGGCAGATGAAAATACTCAGGCTTACCCAATGCAAATTAACGACATCACTGCAATAGTCAATTTTCTAAAAGCCAATCAAACAGACTATGTCATCTCTAATGATATTGCCTTTATCGGCACAAGCGCTGGCGGCCACCTTTCGATGCTGTGGAGTTATGCCTTTGATACAGAAAACGATGTTAAAATGGTAGCTAGTATTGTTGCACCATCCAATTTCACAGATCCTGTATATTTAGAAAGTGATAATTTGTTATTGCAAGAGCTGGTTTCTGTTTTTGGGATTGATACGTCGGTTGGGTTTCTTGAAGAAGTTAGTCCGTATCATCAAGTCACAACATCTGCACCACCAACTATATTATTTTATGGAGGGCAAGATCCTTTAATTCCTTTAAGCCAAGGTATCGATATGGAAGCTAAACTAGCCGAGCTTGGCATCACACATCAGTTTACCTTATATCCCAATGAGGGTCATGGCTGGGACGGACTGGAACTTTTAGATACGTGGACAAAAATTAAGACGTTTACTGAGGAGCACTTGAAGTAATTTTTCTGCGGAAATTTTATAAATTTCACAGTCGTTAGTTTTCTTAGAAAGATTGTAAGCAAATCATTTCATACTCGAAACAACGTTATGGTCTTTAAAATTTCCGAATACTACACTAAGATTAAACATTTTTCAAGCTTAACGCTTTGCGTCCTTGCTAATTAATGACTTTGCGGCTTTGCGAGATAACTAACCCAGCACATCCAGTTTCGCAAACCTCAGCAACAATTTCTTGACACCACCAACTTCAAAATTGATTTCAGCTTTAACATCGGCACCTTTGCCTTCAATTTGAACCACCTCACCTTTTCCAAAACGCGCGTGCTCAACAATATTTCCTTTTGTAAGTTTACCGTCAAACAAATTTGTGTTATCTGAAGGTTCGCTCTTAGATACGCGTTTTAAATTTTTAGGCGCAACGAATTTTGGTGGCGCGTTACTTTCAGATTTTCGCTTGATTGGTTTCTTAAATCGAATTCTGTTAGGCTCTACATCACCAAAAATATCGGCACTTAACATGGGGTTCTGCCTAGGGCCATTGATTGGTGTAATAATATCTACAAACTGCCCATCAATTTCTTCTATAAACCTACTAGGTTCGGCATCTATAAGTTTTCCCCAACGATAACGGGATAAGGTATAAGTCAAAAACGCTTGTTTTTCGGCTCTAGTAAGCGCCACATAAAATAAGCGACGCTCCTCCTCCAATTCACTTCGCGTATTCATACTCATGGCGCTCGGGAACAGATCCTCTTCCATGCCCACAATAAAAACATATGGAAATTCCAATCCTTTAGCCAAATGAATGGTCATCAAAGCCACATGATCAGGATTGCCTTTATCAGCATCTAAGTCGGTAGCCAACGCAACATCCTCTAAAAATTCGGCCAGCGAATCTCCAGCATCTGCGATCTCGATTTGACCTTCCACAAAATCCTTGATACCGTTCAACAACTCTTCGACATTTTCTAAACGCACTTGACCTTCAGGCGTGCCGTCTTTATTGACTTCTCTTATTAAGCCACTCGATTTGGTGACGTGTTCGGTCAATTCAAAAGCATTCGCCGTTTGATTCATCACTTGATAGCTTTCAATAAGCGTTACAAAATCACGAAGCTTGTTTTTTGTTCCTTTATTGATATTGATGTCAATCCTATCAATATTTTGCAATACTTCAAAAATTGTTTTTCCGAAGCCATTAGCAGCAACAACTAGTCGATCAACCGTAGTTTGTCCAATACCTCTAGCAGGATAGTTGATCACTCGTTTTAACGCTTCTTCATCGGCTGGATTTAAAATGAGACGTAAATAGGCAGTAACGTCCTTAATTTCTTTTCGTTGGTAAAAGGACAATCCGCCATAAATACGATAGGGAATATCTCGTTTCCGAAGGGCATCTTCAATGGCTCTAGATTGCGCATTGGTGCGGTAAAGCACCGCAAAATCACTATTGGGCAATTGATTATTCATCTTGGTTTCCCAAATTGTACTAGCCACATAACGACCTTCATCACCATCGGTCAATGAGCGATTTACCTTAACTTTTTCGCCTTCGACGTTTGCCGTCCATACAATTTTATCAAGTTTCGTTTTATTATGCTCAATAACAGAGTTGGCCGCACCCACTATATTTTTGGTTGAGCGGTAATTTTGCTCTAACCGGTACACTTTAACATCATCATAATCTTTTTGAAAATTCAAAATGTTGTTGATGTTAGCGCCTCTAAAGGCATAAATACTTTGGGCATCATCGCCTACCACGCAAATATTTTGAAAACGGTCAGACAAAGCTCTTACAATTAAATACTGTGAGTGGTTGGTATCTTGATACTCATCAACCAAAATGTATCTAAACTTGTTTTGGTACTGCGCCAAAACATTTGGAAAGCGCGTCAAAAGTTCATTGGTTCGCAACAGTAAATCGTCAAAATCCATCGCTCCTGCCTTAAAACAACGATCGACGTAATTTTTATAAATCTCTCCCATTCTTGGGCGGCGAGCGGCAGTATCGGCCTCTATGAGTTCTGGATTTTTAAAGTAGGCCTTAACTGTTAATAGATTATTTTTATAAGATGAAATGCGACTGTAAACCTGTTTGGTTTTATAAAGATCCTTATCCAATCCCATTTCTTTTATAATCGATCCCAATAGTTTTTGTGAATCTTGAGTATCATATATTGTAAAATTGCTCGGAAACCCTAAATGATGGCCTTCAAAACGTAAAATTTTAGCGAATACAGAGTGAAAGGTCCCCATCCAAAGGTTTTTTGCTTCGCTATCACCAACGATATCGGCAATTCTGCCTTTCATTTCTTTGGCCGCCTTATTGGTGAAGGTCAATGCCAAAATATTAAAAGCGTCCACGCCCTTGCTCATAAGGTATGCAATACGGTACGTAAGCACGCGCGTTTTACCAGATCCTGCACCTGCAATAATAATCATTGGCCCATCAACTTGAACCGTTGGCTCATACTGTGCTTCGTTTAACTGACTTAAATACTTCTCCAAATTGTATGCTTTTTATCAATCGTGAAATTAACCAAAAGCCCCGTTTTTATTAAACGATTTTACATTTAATTATAAACAATTAAGTGATAAAACTATCTTTCCAAATTTTTAAATATCTTTAAGCATAATCTAAAAATTAATTCATGCGCTACTTTTTTATTTTTTCTCTTTTCTTCGGAACTATCACGGTATTTTCTCAAAATGATTTAGAAAAAGATATTATAAATATTGAATCAAAAGTTATTGAATGGCGTCGTGATTTTCATCAAAATCCAGAGTTGTCCAATCAAGAATTTAAAACTGCCGAAAAAATTGCGACTCACCTAAAATCTTTAGGTATAGAAGTTCAGACCGAGGTGGCTGTTACAGGTGTTGTAGGAATTTTAAAAGGCGATCGGCCAGGTAAAGTTGTGGCTTTAAGAGCCGATATTGATGCACTCCCTGTAACCGAACGCAATAACCTACCTTTCAAAAGTACTGTAGAAACTGAATTTTTAGGAACAAAAACCGGTGTTATGCATGCTTGTGGTCATGATACACATACCGCCATTCTCATGGGTGTTGCCGAAGTCTTGTCAAAACATAAAGACAAAATAAAGGGCAGCGTTAAGTTCATTTTTCAACCAGCCGAAGAAGGTCCGCCGCCAGGTGAGGAAGGAGGTGCTGCTTTAATGATCAAGGAAGGCGTTCTTGAAAATCCAAAAGTCGATGTCATTTTTGGTTTGCATATTAATGCAGGAACTCCTATTGGGATTCTAAAATATAAAAAAGGAGGTATTATGGCCTCAGTAGAACGTTTTGTCATTACTGTAAAAGGAAAGCAAACACACGGCTCGCAGCCATGGTCTGGAGTTGATCCTATTTTAATTTCAGCTAAAATCATTGATGGTCTTCAAACCATCATAAGCAGAGAGGCTAAACTAACCGATGAAGCTGCTGTAATTACCGTGGGCAAGATAACTGCCGGAACTCGTTTTAACATCATTCCTGAAACCGCTGAACTTATTGGTACCGTAAGAACATTGGATCCTGCCATGAGAGCATTAATAGAACGACGTATGAAAGAAATGACCGAAACGATTGCTAAGGCATACAATGGCGAAGCCTCTATTACTTTTAGAAATCAAACCTCAATTACCTATAACGATCCCGATTTAACCGATCAAATGTTACCCTCTTTGCAAAAAGCGGCCGGAATAGAAAATGTTCAAATTGTTAAGGCAACCACTGGAGGTGAAGATTTTTCTTATTTTCAAGAGGTTGTTCCTGGTGTGTATTTCTTTTTGGGAGGTATGGATCCTAACGAGGAATCTAAAGGTGCTTTTCCCCATCATACACCAGATTTTAAAATTGACGAAAGCGGCATGTTACTCGGCGTGAAAACATTTACACAATTAACCTTAGATTATCTTAACGCCAAATAAAAACAGAATCATAAACTTTATTTAGACTTTTTACCGCTACCCGTCATAGCAGAAAGCAATCCTGCTTGAACGTTTTTATAGACAAAATTAAATACCGACTTTGTTTTATCACGCTCTACCTTTTGGGTTTTGCTGTATCTATAATCGTCTGACGTATTCTTACTGTCCTTTGCAATGATTAAATTAATTATTCCTGACAGAAACTTATTCTTCTCCTTTCCATTTTCTTTCAATAAAATAATATCAAATTCATCATAGTCTGTTTTCAGATCTATATGTGAATCATTAGCGTTGCCGTCAATAGTAAAGTAAGTTTTTATAAGTTCGCCCTCAAGCTTCAAATTTAAATTTGGCTGCATAAATTGATTTAGCTCATTGGCTTTTAAAAGACCCATATCTGCTTTGAATATAAATCTGTCATTTACATCGTTGACATCAAAACTCCAATCTACATTTAACGGTGTAGATCTCATGAAATCTGCACTGACCTTTATAGATGTTCGGCCTGATGGTGCATACATGTTTGAAAGGTTATCTATAGTCGCCTCGACATTTAAAAATTCTAATTTTCCCGCTCGACGATCTGTTTTTACGTTTTCCTCGTAAACTATATCACCTTTTGTAATGATCACCGAATTTAAATTGATACTTAAATTAAGTTCTCTTAACATTTTACTATACAAAGGTTTAAATGATAAATCATCACGCACTAATTTATCTCTATAGACTTTTAAAACAGGCTCGGTAATCTTCACTTTATCTGTCATAAAAGTCGTGGAAGAATTACTTTTTAAAAGCAGTTCTTGATTGAGAACCTCAATTGAAGCTACACTCAAATTGATATGATCCCTTTCGGTTTCTATTAGATGGGATAATTCTGTTTTTGAGTTTTTAGTCTTCAGACTTAGTCCAGAAATCACAGACTCATGCTTGGCAACTTCAATAGAGTCTACCGATAAATTTTCAAAATTGCCGCTGTTGTACTTTATGTTCTGCGCAATAATTAAAAAATCGCTGAATGCGACGGGCAGCCTGTTTGTGGTTTCCGTTTTGGAGGTGACGTCATTCAGTTTGAGCTCTAATTCTTCCGCAGAAAATATTAAGGAATCCGTTTTTGAATCAAAAACATGAACGCTAGCATTACCAACATGCAATAGATCTAAGTGTAAATTTTTATTAAAAACAGTCTTTAAATTTGCATCATAACTCTCGGCATTAACCTTATCATTATGGTAATAGGCAATGATTGGAACATCAAAAACAACCGACTCTACCGAGATGTTGTCATTCACAAAATAGTCCCAATATCCAAAACCAGCAATCCTAAAGGACTTCATTTCAATATCTGAAACCATATTGTTAGTAGTTTTACCTCTTAGAGTAAACTTAGGATTAACAATCTCTAGATTTCCATAAACAATATCGAGACCTAAATCCGTATAATTTAGCTCAATATGCTGAGGTAGATTTTCGACCAATTTCTCTATTTGATTTAGTGCGACTTGTTTTGCAACAAACCACAAAACAAGGGCTAAAACAAATACTGAAACGAAAACAAAACCTACTTTTTTTCTTTTGGATGGCATTCTATAAAGATAAAGATTCATTACTTTTATATCCACTAAATTAAACTACTTTAATTACAAAACACATCTAATGGATTTTATTATTAATCTTATCACATCGATATCATGGTGGATGTGGATTTTAATTGTTTTGGTTATCGTTGCGATTCGCGATATTTTACAACGCTCACATACCATAAGCCATAATTTCCCAGTAGTTGGTCACTTACGCTATCTCTTTGAAAGCATCGGTCCAGAAATAAGACAGTATTTTATTGCCAACAATAGAGAGGAACTACCCTTTAATCGTATTGAGCGTGGCTGGGTCTATGCCTCCTCTAAAAATGAAAACAACTACGAAGGCTTTGGGACAGATCGTGATATTTATGCGCATCAACATATTTTTATCAATAATGCGATGATTCCGTTTAAGATTGATGATAAACACATCAATGCGCAAGACAAGTATTTTTTGCCATGCGCTAAAGTCATAGGCGCGCATCATAAACGCCGTAAACCTTATCGTCCTGCTTCAATAATTAATGTATCGGCTATGAGCTATGGTTCACTTTCGGCGAAAGCCATTGAATCATTGAATAAAGGCGTTAAAATTGCGCATGCCTTTCACAATACTGGAGAAGGCGGACTCTCGCCCTACCATAGTCATGGTGGCGATGTCGTTTTTCACTTCGGAACAGGGTACTTCGGGGTTCGCACAGAAGATGGTAATTTTTCTATGGAAAAAATGAAAAAACTGGTTGAAGACAATCCGTTTATTCGTGCCATAGAACTAAAACTATCCCAAGGCGCGAAACCTGGAAAAGGAGGCGTATTACCAGGCTCAAAGATTTCAAAGGAAATCGCAGAGATACGAGGTGTTGAACAAGGCAAAGATGTTTTATCGCCTCCAACTCACAAAGCATTCTCCACCATTCCCGAAATGGTCGATTTTATTGAAGCCATAGCAAATGCAACAGGACTGCCCGTAGGCATCAAAGCTGCCATAGGAAAATTAGAACAGTGGGAAGAATTAACCGATCTTATGGTCAAATCAGGAAAAGGTCCAGATTTCATAACCGTTGACGGTGGCGAAGGCGGTACTGGTGCTGCTCCACCAAGTTTTGCAGATCACGTATCATTGCCTTGGGTTTATGGATTTGGTGATCTGTACAAATTATTCCAAAGAAAAGGTCTGGAAAAACAAATGGTTTTTATAGGCAGCGGCAAACTAGGCTTTCCAGGAAAAGCCGCCATGGCGTTCGCTATGGGTGTCGACGTCATCAATGTTGCCAGAGAAGCCATGATGAGTATCGGTTGCATTCAAGCAAAGGTATGTCACACCAATCGTTGCCCTAGCGGTGTGGCAACTCAAAATAAATGGTTACAGCGCGGCATCGATATCCCATTAAAATCGGAGCGTTTGGCGCAATATTTTAAAACCTTTAGAAAAGAATTTTTAGAGATTACGCATGCTGCGGGCTATGAACACCCGTGCCAATTTAAGATGACCGATATCGAAGTGAATGTAGATGATCATAATCTATCCTCAGAACTAAGCTCGACCTATCAATTTGAAAAAACACCTGTACCCTACACCAACATGAAATCCTTAAGACATTGCGAGTATCTGGGTGGGAACTATAAGAAAAGTTTACAAACCGAAAAATCATAAAAAAAAAGAATCAACAAATTATGGAAGAACAATTAGTCAACCTTTTAATGTTTATCATCCCATCATTAATCACGGGAGCCATCGCCTTTTTATTTTTTAGAGAACACACTGAAAACGAAAGTAGACGTCGCGACTATTTAATCCAGAAAGACTTACAAAAAGACAGTCTCCCTATGCGTCTTCAAGCTTACGAACGTATCTCACTTTTCTTAGAACGCACCAAGCCATCTAAATTATTAATAAGAGTCAACCCAACATCTTCAATTAAAGAAGATTACGAATCACTACTTATAGCAAGTATTGAACAGGAATTTGATCACAATCTAGCACAGCAAATTTACGTTACAGACCAATGTTGGAGCATTACGTCTACCGCAAAAAATGCCACGATACAACTTATTAGAAAAACAGCTATGTCTAATGACGTTAACTCTGCAAATCAATTACGCGAGGTTATCCTAAAGGAAATGATGGACAGGAGAGCGCCTGGTGATGCTGCGCTTTCGTTCATAAAGGATGAAGTCTCGTCAATTTGGTAATTCTATTTTGGCAATATATGTTGCTCATGTTTTTCTTTTGCATAATCATAGCCTTGAGCCCACCATTTTGTCATAAGGCGTTTGCTAAAAATGAGTGAGTTTTCAGTAAGACTAGTAGGTGTATAATATAGATTTAGCTTGACTCCCCTATTTTGAGCAGCGAGCTTTCCAATGGAGATATCATTTTTCTCAATTTGATTTAAAAGATGACCAAACAAATTCAACATTAAAGAAAACGGGTTTTTTCCCAATACTTTCAAGTTTTCCATTTGTTCGGCTTCCAATACGATGGCGTCAATTTCTGTAGCGCCTCGTAAAATAGCTTCGCGAATAGGGATGACACAACCCAAACCACCATCAGCATACTCATGTCCGTTTACTTTTGCCAGCGACATAAACGGAATGTAGTTACAAGAAATCCAAGTCCAGTTACAAAATTCCTCATACGAATAATCATGAATCGATTTATATTCGACTCTATTCATGGAGAGATTCGAGACCGTGACCACAACATCTTCTTTTGAAGCTTTGACTCGCTCGTATTCTGCCTTGGTGAAGTTACGTTTGATGTGCCGTCTAAGCGCCTTGCTTTCTCCAAAAGTACGTTTACGCCTAATAAATTGCCAAAGGGAGTTCACAAAATCAATGGAGACATATTCCCGATCGCCTTTTTTGCGTTGCACAAATGGGCTCACGCTAAAAATATTATGTTGCTGTACATTAGTAAACACATCATATAATTTACCAATATCGCCAAGCGCCAAGTGGCTTACCAGTAAACTTCCAGTAGAAGTTCCCAAAAACATGTCGTACTCATGACCCAGACCTTCCATTAAGTATTGCGCTACGCCACCTGCAAAAGCCCCTTTACTGCCACCGCCAGAAATCACTAATGCTTTCATGGTTGTTTTTGCTTTAGACTATCAATAATTGTTTTGTAAACTGGTTTTGTTTCTAACTCCAAAATCAATTCTTTGGCATATTTTGAAAATCGCCAATTATGATGCTGAGCTGCGGCCATTAGACTTTCAATAGATCTAATTTCAAAAGCATCCAACAATTTCAAATAGCCAAAGGCTTTCATTCTTAACTCAAATGAGCCTTGAGGCAGGCTGTACCCAATGAGCTCATTCAGAGCATCTTGTTTTCTATCAGGCTGAAATTCTAACGTATTTAAATTTAGGGTTAACCACAACAATCGAATGTTATGGTCATTAAACCCTATGATATCTTTGGTTTTATGTAAATATTTGACGCGATCCTGCGGAAAATTTACCCATAAATTATACAGCGCATTTTCAATAGTAACGTAGGATTTATCATTAAGAAGGGATTCGTATGCTGTTTTTAGCTGAAACGGAATCTTATCAACGTATTGCGAAATCGCTTGACGCACCTGCAAGCTATTTTGAAAAGCACTAGCTTCAATTTGATATGGCATTTGACTAATCACTTTTACTTTTACCTTATCGGAAACATCAGAGACCACATATTCGTCGCATTTTTCATTATAAAGTTGACAATCAACTGAAAAATAGTCACTCATAAATTCAGACTGCTTTAAACTTTTTACCATGGCATCTTCAGGTAGTTTTGAATCGACCAACCAGGCATTTAAAAATGCGGTGAGGTCCTTATTACTAGCTTGCTCGACTTCACTAATAAAATCCATTGTCTCCACAGTGGCAAACTGATGCTTCACCAAATAAGAACTCACGCCAGCTTTAAAGGCGCTGTCGCCAACCTTTTCACGCAATACGTGTAATGCCCAAGCCCCTTTTTTATAAAAGGTCGTACTACTCGATTTAGGATTGAGCAACGAGGTGCTCTCGCCCGCTTCCTCTTGGGCAATCAATTCTTGTGCATTTTTGAACAATTGCCAGTAGTAATGATCATCGCCAAAAATATCCCGTTCAGCTAGCAAAGCATAATAGGTCGCAAAACCTTCTTGCAACCAATGGTGTTCGCCAGAGGTCGCTGTGACTAAATTCCCAAACCATTGGTGCGCCATCTCATGGGCATTAACGGTGACATAATTCTTGTCATTATATCCAATAGAATCCACTACGTAGCTATCTGAGAAAATAGTAAGACTCGTATTTTCCATACCAGAATATAAAAAATCCTTTACAGGCACTTGCTTGTAATTCTGCCAAGGATACGGGAACCCGATTTCTTCTTCCAAAAAATCGAACATGACTTTTGTATGGCGATACGTGGGCTCAACTTTTAGGCTATCCTCGGGATAATAATAGTATTCTAACGGGATGCCGCTTTTCGAAGTCTCTGTTTTTTTACTGTAGTTGCCAATTACCAAAGCAACCAAATAGCTAGACATGGGTTGCTGCATGCTATACGTCCATTTTGTAAGATCTCCAAAACGTTCCTTTTTAACAAGTCGACCGTTGGCTAAAGCGCTATTGGGATACTGGGCAGTTATCGCTAAATCAAATTTAATTTTATCATTCACGTCATCAATGCTTGGTAGCCAATGGCTCGTAAATTTTCCTTGACCTTGCGTCCATATTTGGTCGTCAACAAAATAAATTGCTTTTTTAGGTGATGCTGAGTATGTAAACCGAAGAGCCATGCGTGTTCCTGCTTTAAAATCATCATAAAACCATAGTTTCCCGTCTTTGATCTGAGCTTTAATACTGCGCTCTTCTACTATATTATTAAAGTCTCTTGCTATTCCAGAATATTCAGAAACCTGAGAGGTTAGTTGGATGTTTTTGGCATCTAAAAATAGGGAGTCTATATCTCTAAGAACTTTAAATTCCACAGTATACATGCCATCCACCTGCTCTAATTCGCTCGATAAATTCAGATTCGCTCTGACCGATTTAAAATCTACGTCATCAATTTGCTGAGCGGTTATATTTCCGAAGAAAAAAAACAAAATCAAGAGTTTACATATTTGCTTCATAAGTAGCTTTGTAAAAGATGAAAGCAAAGTACAGTTTTTGTAAGTCTAAAAAAAGACATTATAACAATTGTCATTTTCTTGTGTACATTGAATGCAGTCGAAATACAACAAAAAGACAGAATTCATAAATAATCCTCTTTACCTCATATAATGATCATTTCAATCTCCCAAGAGATTCCTTTTTTCAATGGAATTGGCTAAATTCGCAACTATGAGTGTCACCCTTCAAACTCCTATTGATTACCTCAAAGGCGTTGGTCCCAACCGAGCCGATCTGTTACGAAGCGAACTTGGTATTCACACTTATCAGGACTTGATCAACCTGTTTCCCAATCGGTACTTAGATCGCACCACATATTACAAAATTAACGAGCTACAACGCAATAGTTCTGAGGTTCAAGTCATTGGTCAAATAATTGCTTTTAAGGAGATTGCCCAAAAACGAGGCAAACGTTTGGTGGCCACATTTCAAGATGATACAGGAACCATGGAACTTGTGTGGTTTCGAGGCCAAAAATGGATTCGTGATAGTCTAAAACTCAAAACGCCTTATGTGATCTTCGGAAAGGTGAACTTGTTCAATGGCGTCTTTAGCATGCCACATCCAGAAACAGAAAGTCTTAGCGAGCATAAACAGAATTTACGCTCATCCATGCAAGCCGTTTATCCCTCGACCGAAAAATTATCGAACAAAGGCGTCACCAATCGCGTAATGACCAAAATCATGCAGCGTTTATTTTTGGAAACGAAAGGTCGCTTTTATGAAACACTCTCTGAAGGGTTAATTTCTGAACTCAAATTATTATCAAAAAGCGAGGCACTTTTCAACATCCATTTCCCGAAGAACCAAGACCTTTTAGCACGTGCAGAATTCAGGTTAAAATTTGAAGAATTATTTTACGTTCAGGTTCAACTTATACTAAAAAACCTCATCCATAAATCTAAAATAAAAGGCTTTCCTTTTGAAACCGTTGGTGACTATTTTAATAGTTTTTACAATGACCATTTACCCTTCAATTTGACGAATGCCCAAAAACGCGTCATCAAGGAAATACGGCAAGATTTAGGGAGCAATGCGCAAATGAATCGCTTATTGCAAGGCGATGTAGGATCTGGAAAGACCATTGTCGCCTTCATGTCAATGCTCATGGCACTTGACAACGGTTTTCAAGCCTGCTTAATGGCGCCTACTGAAATTTTGTCAGTACAACACTACCAGGGATTACAAGAGATATCTAAAAATTTGAATATCAGTATAAAACTATTAACAGGTTCAAGTAATACTTCACAACGACGTAAAATTCACGAGATGCTTGAAAATGGTAGTTTGAACCTATTAATTGGAACTCATGCCTTATTAGAAGACAAGGTAAAATTCAAGAATTTAGGGCTGGCTATCATTGATGAACAGCATCGATTTGGAGTTGCGCAACGTTCAAAATTATGGAAAAAAAACACCTCACCTCCACACATTTTGGTGATGACGGCAACGCCAATTCCTAGAACCTTGGCCATGTCTGTTTATGGTGACTTAGACATCTCTGTGATCGACGAATTACCACCTGGACGGCAAGCTATAAAAACGGTACATCGTTACGACTCTAATCGGTTAAAAGTAATGCGATTTATGCGTGATGAAATTGAAAAAGGTCGGCAAATTTATATTGTTTATCCGCTTATTCAAGAAAGTGAGCATATGGATTATAAAGATTTGATGGATGGCTATGAAAGTGTGGTTAGAGAATTTCCGCAGCCAAACTATCAAATTTCAATAGTTCACGGCAAAATGAAACCGGCAGACAAGGAGTTTGAAATGCAACGCTTTGTTAAAGGAGACACACAAATTATGGTTGCCACAACAGTCATTGAGGTTGGTGTCAATGTGCCCAATGCCTCTGTGATGATTATTGAGAGTGCCGAACGTTTTGGATTGGCGCAACTGCACCAACTAAGAGGTCGTGTGGGTCGTGGTGCCGAACAAAGCTATTGTATTTTAATGACTAGCCATAAATTGAGCCAAGACAGCAAAACACGATTAGAGACGATGACCAGAACTAGTGATGGCTTTGAGATCGCCGAAGTTGACCTTAGACTTCGTGGCCCAGGAGATATCATGGGCACGCAACAAAGCGGCATTTTAAACCTAAAGATAGCCGATGTTGTAAAAGATAAGGACATTTTACAGAGCGCACGATTCTATGCCAAACGCATTTTAGGGAGCGATCCTTCATTAGGACAACCAGAACATAAGAATATCCTACAAACCTATCGCGACCTAGGGAAATACAAGAATATTTGGAATTATATAAGCTAATATTGATCTATAGTGCTTAGTGTTTACTTTAAATTATCTTGTCTATTTTTGCAATTAGAAACATTATTAATAAAATACGTTTAGAAATGCTCCACCTCAAATTAGAAACAGATCCTAGATGGGCCAGTATTGCCGAAGACAATATTGAAGAAATCTTGACCGATCACGCTTGGTGCGAACAAAAGGCAGCGACCAATGCCATCACGATGATTACCCACAATTCCCAATATGAAGACTTGGTCACCGAGCTATTAGAACTCGCCAAAGAGGAGCTCGAGCATTTTCAAATGGTACATAACATCATTAAAGAACGTGGTTACACCTTAGGTAGAGAGCGAAAAGATAGCTACGTGAATGAACTTTATAAATTCATGAATAAAGGCGGTAGTCAATTGCAAAGTATGGTTGATCGCCTTTTGTTTTCGGCAATGATCGAAGCCAGAAGCTGCGAGCGGTTCAAGCTGCTGTCAGAAAACATTAAAGATCAAAAGCTCTCTAAATTTTATTACGATTTAATGGTGAGCGAAGCTGGTCATTACACCACATTTATTGGGTTTGCCAGAAAATACGGAAAAGATATTGATGTCGATAAACGCTGGAAAGAACTGGTAGAGTTTGAAGGTGAATTGATAAAGAGCTACGGAAAATCAGAATCCATACATGGTTAATTAATGAAGAATACGCTACAAGCTCTTTTGTTTTTTGGCGCAACGTTAACTATAACTGCACAAAACACCACTGCTAAATTTGAACCGAAAGACGGAGAATGCTTAGTATTTATTGGTCAAGACTTAGAAGCCACGGGTGGGTTGGATAAATTTGGCAATGGCTACACCAATCATTTTGAGAGTCCGTTTGGGATTACAACCTACACGAATCTTTCACCAGGAGAACAATCGTACGCACACTTCAACAAAGGTATTGACGGTATCAAAACTGCCGCAAATTGGGGCGCAGGATATAATTGTGCGCAGTGTTATTTAGAAGATTCCGACTATAACTATAGCAGTATCGCCATTGGTCTGTCGATAGTAAATCATGAGAATCTTATAGCAAGAGGGAAACATGATCAACTTATTATTGATTTAGCGCAATGGATAAAATCTAGTAACCGACCTGTTTTCCTGCGAATTGGTTATGAATTTGATGGTTGGGATTGGAACCACTATCACAAAACGTATTATTTAAAGGCTTGGAAACAGATCCATAAGGTATTTAAGGAACAAAACGTCCATAATGTCGCCTTTGTTTGGCAGTCAAAAGGAACAGGCTCCAATCAAAAAACGCTTGAAGATTGGTATCCTGGTGATGACCTCGTAGATTGGTGCGCTTATTCTTACTTTGGAAAACCAGACCAAGAGATGCTAACCTTCGCCAGAAGACACCGCAAACCTATTTTTATTGCTGAAGCTACGCCTGTCATGGAAACCGACAATCTTTATTTTAATACCGATTTAAGCGATCCAAAAGTTGCTGCTGCGGTTTGGAAACACTGGTTCATCCCATTTTTTAAAACCATAAATGATAATCAAGATGTTATTAAAGGTTTTTCTTATATCAATTCAGACTGGGCCTCGCAACCTATGTGGACCAACAACCCTACGTTTCAAAAAGTAGATTCGAGAATACAAGTAAGCACATTTATTTCCGAAGCTTGGAAAAGGGAACTTGCAAAACCTAAATATATTAAACCTTCTCAAAATTTACTAAATACACTTATGAAATCGACCGATTAACAACTGTGATTTTATTCCGCCAAAAGTTCATCCATAAACGATGTAAATTCCGCCACATACTCGGTATATTTCTCACCTGTCGCTGGTCCGTTAAATCCTGTATGGATTTTTCTCACGTTGCCTTTTTTATCAATAAAAATTGAAGTTGGATACGACAAGACATGGTTTAACATTGGCAATTTCTGTTGCGCTTCTTCCTTACTCGAGGAGCCAAATTGCGCCAATAAGATTGGATACGATACGCCAACATCCTCTCTTAATCGTGCAATACTTTTAAATGCAGCGTCCTCAGTTTTTGCATATTCAAACGCCAACCCTACGAATTCAAGATCTTTATCAGCGTTGTTATTGTAATATTCAGAATAATATTTGCTCTCATCTAAACAATTTGGGCACCATGAACCCATAATTTGAACCACCACAACTTTATCCTTAAATTGTTCGTCAGAAAGAGAAATCTGCTCTCCATCTGCATTAGGAAATGTAAATTCTAAAGTCTCGTAACCATCATTTAAAAAGGTTAAGTCATTTGCATCTGGCAACTCGAACGAGTCATTTCGCTTCGCTATAAAAGGTTCTTTCCAATGGTTGCCCGAATAAAAAGTACCATTCATGGTGCTGTCATTGACTTTTGCAGTAAATAAAAACGCGTGTGCGCCATCAAATGCCGATAATTTCATGGTATTGCCATCCATAACACCTTCAAGGTAGCGATAATCGCCAGTAGTTGTTCTAAAGGTTCCTGTTACTTTTGTGCCTTCTTGTTGAAAAATCCCTTTCGCCATGTAAGTATCATTTTCGGTGTCTGGACTAAAAGTTGTTTCCCAATTTCCGCTAACGTTAGTTGTGGTGCTTTGAGATGTTATATCGAAACGTGTTTTGGTTCCGAATTGCGCAGAAAATGGCACTACACGATCCAGGCTCTCTTTTATAAACTCACCTTTTAGCCTTCCTTCTGTCATTACGGCTTTGATATAGCCTTCAAAAACTGGGGTTCTAAATATGACTGAATCATTTGAATAGGTTACATCGGTCACCAAAATAACTTCTTCAGCATTAAAAATCTTTAGCGCATCTGGTGACGTTACTTGAAAGTTAAATGGCAATACTTCATTTTTAGCAAGCTGCAACTCTCCTCTCCACATCCCTTCATTCAATACTTGGGTTGTACGATCGGCGCAGCTTAAAACAAGCAGCGCAATACCTAAAAGTATAAATTTGTTCATATCAAAAAAAATTAGAATTGTCGTAGTATTAGCAAAGTTAGAAATCTTACGAACATATCATCTTTTTATAAAAAGAATAGCCGAAAATTTCTTTCAGCTTATATTTCCGAAGAAAAAAAAGATTGTTTGAATTTTTGTAAAATTCAGGTCGTCAAAATATTAGTATTAGTATCTTTGGCAACTGATAAAATAGGACAATGAAGATTTCATACAACTGGTTAAAACAATTTTTAAAAACGGATTGGTCTGCAGAAAAAACAGGCGAACTCTTAACCGATTTAGGGTTAGAAATTGAAGGGATCGATACCTACCAATCTGTAAAAGGCGGATTAAAAGGTATTGTCGTAGGCGAGGTTTTAACTTGCGTGCCACATCCAAATGCCGACCGTTTAAAAATCACTACGGTTGCTATTGGAGACGATGCTCCGCTCCAAATTGTTTGTGGCGCACCTAATGTTGCGGCTGGTCAAAAAGTACCTGTTGCTACCATTGGTACGACTCTTTACACTGAAACTGGAGAGGCTTGGACCATTAAGAAAGGTAAGATAAGAGGTGAGGAAAGTCACGGGATGATTTGCGCTGAAGATGAATTAGGTCTCGGAAAATCCCACGATGGCATTATGGTTTTGGACCAAAGCATCAAAGCTGGAACACTGGCTGTTGATCTTTTTGAAATTGAAGACGATCAGGTTTTTGAAATCGGGTTGACACCAAATCGTGCAGACGCCATGAGCCATTACGGCACTGCCCGTGATCTTAAAGCTGGTCTCATACAGAAGGACGTTCATGTAGAAATGATTACGCCTTCGGTAAGTTCATTTCACGTGGATAGCCGCACGCTTAAAATTGATATTGATGTGAAAGACTATAAGTTGGCACCTCGCTATTGTGGCCTGACCATTACAGGGCTCAAAGTAAAAGAATCGCCAGCTTGGATTCAACACCGTTTGAAAGCTATTGGTCTAACACCAAAAAATAATATTGTAGACATTACTAATTATGTACTGCATGAGCTTGGGCAACCGCTTCACGCTTTTGATGCGGCCAAAATTTTGGGCAATAAAGTCATCGTACAAACTTTGCCAGAAGGCACTAAATTTAAGACCCTCGATGGTATTGAGCGTGAATTGCACGCCGAGGATTTGATGATTTGTGATGCCGAAAAGCCCATGTGTATCGCTGGTGTTTTTGGTGGCGAACATTCGGGAGTTTCTGAGGGAACGACCAGCATTTTTTTAGAAAGCGCCTATTTTAATCCGGTAAGCATCAGGAAAACAGCAAAACGCCATGCTTTAAATACTGATGCTTCTTTCAGGTTTGAAAGAGGAATTGATCCTAATATTACCGATTATGCGCTCAAACGTGCAGCATTAATGATTATTGATATCGCTGGTGGCGAGATTTCTAGTGATGCGATGGATTTCTATCCTAAGAAAATTGAAGATTTTCAAGTGCGATTAAGTTTTGAGAACGCTAGAAAGTTAATTGGTGAGGAGATCCCGAAGGAAACCATAAAAAGTATTTTAACCTCATTGGACATCAAAGTAAACAACGTTACCGAAGCTGGTCTAGGACTTACCGTGCCCGCTTACCGCAACGACGTGCAACGTGAGGCCGATGTTATTGAGGAAGTCTTGCGTGTTTACGGGTATAATAATATCAAAACTACGGAAAAGCTAAACGCCTCAATTTCCAACACTTCAAAATTTGAAGATTATAAGCTTCAAAATTTAATTGGTAACCAGTTATCATCACAAGGGTTTTTCGAGATTTTATGTAATTCGCTCACGAGTCCGAAATATATTGCTTTGAGTGATCAGCTTCATGAAGATCATAATGTAGAAATGCTCAACCCGTTGAGCAATGACCTAAGCGTGATGCGTCAAAGTTTGCTGTTTTCTGGATTGGAAGCCGTGAGTTATAATATCAATAGACGACGCGATGATCTTAAATTGTACGAATTTGGCAAAAGCTACCATAGCTTTCAAGAAAATCGTGAAGAGCATAAACATTTGGCCATTTTATTATCGGGAAATAAGAATCTTGCTCGCTGGAATGCTCCAGGCCAAAAAAGTGACTTTTTCTATTTAAAAGGAATTGTCAATGCCACCTTGCAACGCTTAGGGATTTCAAGATTCAAAGTGGCTCCAGTTAAGAATGACGTCTTTAGCGAGGGTATCTCTATATCGCTCGGCAAGACAACTTTAGTCGATTTTGGCATTATAAACACGAAAATCTTGAAGCACTTTGGAATTTCCCAAGAGGTCTTATATGCCGATTTCAATTGGGACAACGTGCTACAAATGGCACAACATAACGATATTAAATTTTCAGATATCCCAAAGTATCCTGAGGTGCGTCGTGATTTCGCCCTTCTACTCGATGACCACGTGTCTTTTGAGGACATTGATAAGATTGCCAATCAAACCGAGAAGCAATTGCTCAAGGATGTCGATCTTTTTGATGTATATCAAGGAAAAAACCTTCCGAAGGGAAAGAAAAGTTATGCGGTTAGTTTTACTATTCAAGACGATCATAAAACGCTTACCGATAAACAAATTGATAAGATCATGGCTAAGTTGCAATCCAATTTTGAGAGACAGCTTGGTGCAGAATTGAGGTAACTCATTTTAAAGTCTGTTTTTTTAAGGCTGATGCAAGAACACGTTCTTTAGGTCCTCGCGATGTAATGACCTGACTTATTTTATCGATCTAAGGTATCTGTTAAACTATTGTAAAATAAAAGAGTAGGCAGAGTTTAACATTTAAATAATCGTTAATTTTAACATTCACTAAATAACCAAAACACATGGCAACCGTAACATTAGGAGGAGACACTGTACACACTTCAGGAACATTACCAAACGTTGGAACTTCGGCTCCAGATTTCAAATTGACTACAACAGACTTAAGTGCAAAATCGTTGAAAGATTACGAGGGACACCAATTAGTTTTAAACATTTTTCCAAGCGTAGATACTGGAACATGTGCCACCTCTATAAGAGAATTTAATAAAAGTGCGAGTGCATTAGAAAACACAAAAGTGTTGTGCATCTCAAAAGATTTACCATTTGCTATGGCGCGTTTTTGTGCTGCGGAAGGCTTAGAGCATGTGGAAAGCTTATCTGATTACAAAACTGGAGACTTTGGTACTGCCTACGGACTAGATTTTACCGATGGCGCATTTGAGACCTTATTATCACGATGCGTTGTTGTAATTGACACCAAAGGAAATGTCAAATACACTGAGCAAGTTCAGGAAATTGCTGACGAACCTAATTACGAAGCTGCCCTGAAGGCATTAAAGTCGTAGTTCAAGCTAGCTCTAATGTCTAAAAAAAAAGAATCCTTTTTAGTTAATAGGCTTAAAAGTGTAGGCTACGCTTACAAAGGTGCTGTTTATTTAATACGAACAGAAGCTAGTGTAAAAATTCAAGTTTTTATTGCGATTGTTGTGACTATTGCAGGATTTTATTTTGAAATCTCCAAAACAGAATGGCTTTTTCAAATCGCATTTATAGGCTTGGTAATGAGCTTGGAAGGCGTCAATACAGCTATTGAAAACATTGCCGATTTCGTGCATCCAGACATGCACGCCAGTATAGGCCGTATTAAAGATATTGCAGCAGGAGCCGTTTTTATAGCTGCTGTTGCCGCAGCCATTGCAGCTGCGGTTATTTATATTCCTAAAATTTTAAATTAAATGATCGTCGTTGTGCTTACAATGATGACTTCTCCATCCTGTAATTTAGGCACCAATAAGTGATACGTCACGTTTGGCGCAATGGTAGCAATATTCTGGGTAAATGTTATGTTTAGGGCTAATTCGTTATTATTACAATTGCCCATCAAATTATCATAGGTTATTTTTTCTAGACCACTGGATAATTGTTTTTTACCAATTAATAAGTCGTAGGTCACAAAATCAATATCTGGAGTGCAGGACCCTGTAACCAGATTATCAAATTGAGCTTGTGTACTAATAATAATAAAATCCTCTGTTAGGTCAATCTCCATTTGATCAGGCGTATTGGTGCAACCATACTCATCTTCTAAAGAGGTCACTGCTATAATAGCAGGTGAGCACTGGCCGTCGTCGTCGTCTGAACAAGATGCGGTAGAGAGAACCAACAAAAACAGCGATAGGTAGGTGATATAATTTTTCATAATAACGGGTTTTAGTTTAAAGATACAAAAATAGTAAAAAGGTTGCGTCATATTTAAAACATGTACCTAGGTTTAACGTTTGTTATTTGTATTTTTGTTGCATTGCAATAACAACCATTTAGCAACTAAATTTTCAATTTAACACCATTTCCGTAGACACGGAAAATGATCATGGCGAAGAGAAAAACCAAAACTAAAAGTAAGGCTAAGCCAACACCTAAAGTGAAGAACCCATCTCGAAAATTAGAGATGAAGCTATCAAGTCAACAAAAACTGATTTTTGGTAGCTTGCTCATCATTTTAGGGATTTTGATGTGCATTGCGTTTATGTCGTTTTTCTTCACTGGAAAAGCCGATCAAAGTACATTGTCTCAGTTAACGTCTCGCGAGGTTGAAACCGAAAACTGGATCAATAAAATTGGGGCTTGGGTGAGTGATTTTTTTATCAATAAAGGGTTTGGGGTGTCCTCTTTTATCTTTGCTGGCTTGCTTTTTTTATCTGGAATCTATATTACTCTAGACATTAATAAAGCACGTTTGCGACGCCATTGGATTTGGGGCACTCTCATTGTGATTTGGCTATCGATATTTTTCGGATTTTTCTCTCATACTTATGATATTTTAGGTGGTACGATTGGATATGAAATGAATTCCTTTTTTCAGGCTTATATTGGTAAAATAGGTACTGCCCTACTACTCGTTTTCGTTCTTATTATTTATATGGCGATTCGCTTCGGAATTAATGGTGAGTCGTTTGTCAAACTGTTCAGGCGAGCGAAAAGTGATCTTCAAAGTGAAATCAAAACATCGAAATCGGATACTTCGTTCTTTGTTGATAATGATTTATCTGCGGAAGCTGAAGAGATTAAATCGGCATTTGATCTTAATGTTTCAGATGCAAAAAACAATCCTACAGCGGTTATTAAGCCTGAACCAAAAACTAATAAAACAGCAGCACCTGTCTTGAGAGTTGATATTTCCGAAGACACCGAAAAGGAAGCAGAATTAGATATCGAAATTGAAACCGTTGAAGAGGAAATTTCAGAAACAGATAACCTTTCAAATAAACTGGTTGAGGATTTTGGTCAATTTGACCCGACCTTAGAGTTGAGCAAATTTCAGTTTCCACCACTTGATCTCTTGAAAAAATACGATACCGAAGGGATTACTATTAACCAAGAAGAACTCGAGGATAATAAAAACCGAATCGTAGAAACCCTAAACAACTACAAAATTGGGATTGCGAGCATAAAAGCGACGATTGGACCAACGGTAACGTTATATGAAATCGTGCCTGAAGCTGGTGTACGAATTTCAAAAATAAAAAATCTCGAAGATGATATTGCCCTATCCTTATCGGCTTTGGGTATTCGAATTATTGCCCCTATTCCTGGGAAAGGCACCATTGGTATTGAAGTCCCAAATAAAAATTCTACGATTGTTTCTATGCGTTCGGTCATTGCAGCGCAGAAATTCCAAAAATCAGATATGGAATTACCAATCGCTTTCGGGAAAACGATTAGTAACGAAACCTTTGTTGTTGATCTTGCAAAAATGCCGCATATGCTTATGGCTGGTGCGACAGGACAAGGTAAATCGGTTGGATTGAATGCCGTATTAACGTCGTTACTCTACAAAAAACATCCTGCCGAAGTTAAATTTGTACTCGTTGATCCTAAAAAAGTAGAACTGACTTTATTTAATAAGATTGAACGGCATTATCTCGCCAAACTTCCTGATAGCGAAGAGGCAATTATTACAGATAACACTAAAGTAATCAATACGTTAAATTCCTTATGTATTGAGATGGATAACCGTTACGAAATGCTTAAAAACGCACTTTGTCGTAACATCAAGGAATATAATACCAAGTTTAAAGCGCGAAAATTAAACCCAAATGATGGTCACCAATTTCTGCCCTATATTGTCTTGGTGGTTGATGAGTTTGCCGATTTAATCATGACGGCTGGTAAGGAAGTAGAAACACCTATTGCTCGTTTGGCACAGTTGGCAAGAGCGATCGGGATTCATTTAATTGTAGCGACACAGCGACCGTCGGTAAACGTGATCACAGGAATTATCAAGGCAAATTTCCCTGCTCGAATTGCATTTAGAGTGACGTCTAAAATCGATTCGCGTACTATTTTAGATGGTGGCGGAGCCGATCAATTGATAGGACGTGGCGATATGCTGTACACCTCCGGAAACGAGATCACTAGAATACAATGTGCCTTTGTAGATACTCCAGAAGTTGAAAAAATTACCGAATTTATTGGATCGCAAAAAGCCTATCCTGAAGCCTATCTTTTGCCCGAATATGTTGGTGAAGAAAGTGGCATAAGTCTTGATAACAATATAGATGACAGAGATAAACTCTTTAGGGAAGCTGCCGAAATTATTGTGATTGCACAACAAGGTTCGGCATCACTTTTACAGCGTAAATTAAAATTAGGTTACAATAGAGCCGGTCGTATTATCGATCAACTTGAAGCCGCAGGCATCGTAGGTGGTTTTGAAGGCAGTAAAGCACGACAAGTCTTAGTGCCCGATTTAGTAGGTCTCGACGCCTTATTATCAAACGAAAATTAAATTTATAGTATCGCCAAGTAGCGATTTAAATATTACACACATGAAACAGATTATTGTATTATTAGCGTTTTTAATCACAGGAATTGGATTTTCACAGGACTCTAAAAAAGCAGAAGCCTTGCTTAATGAAGTTTACGAGAAAGTAAACACCTATGATAATATGTTTATTGATTTTAAATATGTCCTCGAAAATAAAAGCGAAAATATTAATCAAGAAACTCGTGGCGACGTGGTCATGCAAGGTGACAAGTACGTTTTAAATATTCTTGGGATTACCAGAATATTTGATGGTAAAAAATTATACTCAATTAGCCCAGAAGATGAAGAGGTCACTATTTCTTCAGATAATACCGAAGATGAGTCTACCATTACACCCAGTAAGATGATGTCCTTTTATAAGGATGGCTACACGTATAACATGGATACTGTTGAAGATATGAAAGGGCGAAAGATTCAGTTTGTGAAATTGAATCCTATTGATACCAATAGTGAAATAAAAGAAATCCTTTTGGGTATTGACGCTAAGACCAAGCATATCTACAGGCTTATTGAGATTGGGAAAAACGGAACGAAAACAATTCTTACTGTTAATTCTTTTAGAACCAACGAACCTATCTCAAAAACCTTATTTACTTTTGATAAAAATAAATACAGTGATTATTATATCAATAATCTAGATTAGGTCAACTAACCCATTTATGAAATTATTAGATAGGTATATTCTAGTCACCTACCTAAAAACATTTTTGAGCGTGTTTATTATACTCATGTTCATTTTTGTTTTACAGGCTATCTGGTTGTATATAGGTGATCTTGCAGGTAAAGATCTAGATACATTTATCATTCTTAAATTACTGCTCTATATTACGCCCACGCTAATTCCATTAATTTTACCACTTACAATTTTATTGGTATCCATCATGGTTTTTGGGCAATTTGCAGAAAACTATGAGTTTGCTGCTATGAAATCTACGGGTATATCGTTACAGCGCGCCATGCGAGGCTTGAGTGTCTTTATTGTTCTACTTGGCATCACAACTTTTATTTTCTCTAACAACGTGATCCCTTGGGCGAATTACAAAGTTTATAATCTTCGGAAAAATATTGCACAGGTCAAACCAGCCTTGGCCATAGCAAAAGGTCAGTTTAATGAGATTGGTACCTACAATATAAAAGTTCAGGATAAAAGCGGAGAGAACGACGAGATATTAACCAATGTGGTTATTCATGAAAAGGGAACGAACGGATCAAAAAACAGAACGGTAATCATTTCTGAAAGTGGCCTGCTTAAGAGTAATGAAAACTCAAATATCCTCCAGCTCATTTTATATAAAGGTAATCGCTATGAAGAAATTTTTAGTAAGAAGCCAAAACAAAATGAGAAAAAACCGCACGCCAAAAGTTATTTTGAGGAATATACCATCAACGTTGATCTAGAAGGTCTCAATGATGTTGATATTAATGATGAAAGTTATGACAACCGTTATAACATGCTCAATGTTAGCGAACTCAATTACACCCTCGATAGTCTTTATGAGCGCTCGACGAAGGCGTCCAATGACTTTTCAAAAACACTCTATAAGCGAACCTCGATTACAACTTTAAATGACAACATCAAGCCTAAAAAGGATTCAATCGTAACCGATTCGATTTATAACGTTGCTGTTTTAGAGTTGTATAAAACGCAAACCAAAGTAAGCCTACTAAATCTAGCAAGTAACACCATAAGCAGCACCAAGCAGATCATCAAGTCGAATAAACAAAGTATGAGTAGTAATACAAAATGGCGCAATAAACATGTGCATTCGTTGCACGAGAAATATGTGTTAGGTCTAGCGTGTATCATTTTATTTTTTGTAGGGGCTCCTTTGGGCGCGTTAATTAGAAAAGGTGGTATCGGTTTGCCCCTTGTCATTGCCATTCTATTATTTCTAACCTATCATTTTGTTGGAATTTTCGCTAAAAACAGTTCACTCGATGATTCCTTAAATCCAGTTGTTGGCAGTTGGCTGTCCACTGCGATTATGCTGCCGCTCGGCATTTACTTAACACGACGTGCCACTCGTGACCGACCATTGTTTGAATCTGAAGGGCTTTTAGAACCACTCAAAAAACTATTCGGCATAAAAAGTAAAACATTGACGTATAGTACGAATCTACTTTCAACAAATTCCGAAGCATATCTCACTTTAGAAAGTTATGACAATAAGCAACTTATTGACATTTTAAAACATTATCGCAGATATGATTATGGTATTGAGTATAAAAACTCATCTCTTGTTATCCTAAACAATAGAGGCATTAGTACGCAAGAATTAAAGTTTGGAGGAAATCTCACCGATCATATTTATGAAGAGTCACTGCGACTTAAGTATTCTTATGAAGATAATTCAAAACTGTCGTTTATACTATATGTCTTTACACTGTTTTTGATCCTTCCGGGAGCTATATTGAAGAATAATGGCTATGCACTTATTGGTCAGATTTTATTCGTAGCGGGACTATTGGTTGGCATATTTTATGTATTTGCACTTGTAAAATCGTATTTAGATTATACCAATCTTTATAAAACCATTGAGAAGCATAGTGTTCTAAAGTCGCTTAGCTATATCTTGTTAGCGCTCCCGTTGTTTGCTTTCACTTATTTTTATCATGTAAAACAAATCAACAAAGATTTAAAGATTAGCGAGAAGAACAGAGCAGAAACAACTTGAAAATAGAACTAGATCAAAACGCTTTCGACACTATTATTGGAACAAACAAATTTGTTTATTTGGTCTATACGCGATATGACTTAACGTTCTTAAGTATTGGCACTTTACTTTACGTCACTTTTCGTATCATATTTATATTTTAGAACAATGAACTTCCCGCAGCGCTCTTTGCTATTAAGGAGCTTTCAGCGATTTCAGGATTATTGTTTTGATTAATGAATAGTCGCCCAGTATCCATTTTAAAAGGCTAACTATACCTAGCCAATATAAAACCAATTCTAAACAGTTATAATGGACTATTTTAAGCATACTCTGCTATCGTTTCAGTTTCATTTTTCGACGGAATAAAATTGCGAAAGACTTTTCAGCATAGAAAAAATAAGCCATATCTTTGCTTTACTAAACAAAATGCCATGACCAGCAATACTGCTCAACGTCCAAAAGACATACAACTAAATACGATTGAAGAAGCCATTCAAGATATAAAAGATGGTAAGGTCATCATTGTGGTTGATGATGAAAATAGAGAGAATGAAGGTGACTTTTTAGCTGCATCAAGCAAAATTACTCCAGAGACCATAAATTTTATGGCGACCCATGGTAGAGGCTTGATATGTGCGCCTTTAACAGAAAATAGATGTAAGGATCTTGAGCTCACCATGATGGTCAATAACAATACCGACCCGATGGAAACGGCTTTTACTATATCGGTAGACTTAAAGGGTCATGGTGTTACGACAGGAATTTCCGCAGGTGATCGTGCCAAAACGATCAAAGCTCTTATTAATCCCGAAATGAAACCGTTTGAATTGGCAAGACCTGGCCATATTTTTCCATTAGTTGCTAAGGAAGGTGGTGTTTTAAGACGTACTGGACATACAGAAGCTGCCATTGATTTTGCAAAACTTGCTGGATTAGAGCCTGCTGGTGTCATCGTTGAAATCATGAATGAAGATGGGACTATGGCGCGATTGCCAGAGTTGATGAAAGTCGCCCAAAAGTTCAATCTAAAAATTGTCTCGATCGAAGATTTAGTGGCCTACCGTATGGAGCATGACTCTTTGATTGAAAAAAAGGAAGACTTTGACATAGAAACACGTTTTGGCAAATTTAGATTGCGCGCTTACCAACAAACTACAAACAATCAAATCCATATCGCTTTAACCAAAGGCACTTGGTCAAAAAATGATCATGTTCTTACTCGCGTAAATGCAACCTTGGTCAATAATGATATTTTAGGAACGCTCACTAACAATGCCGATGAGAAATTAGACGACATGTTTAAAGTGATCAATGCTGAAGGTAAAGGCGCTATTATTTTTATCAATCAGCAATCACAATCCATGAATCTTTTAAAGCGTTTAAATCTTTTAAAAGAGTCACAAGTTGAAGACGAAATCGCGAAAGCACCACGTATAGCCATGGATTCTAAAGATTTTGGCATTGGAGCTCAGATTCTGCATGACCTTAACATCCATAAATTAAAACTCATTTCTAATAGTCAGCAAACCAAGCGTGTAGGTATAATTGGTTATGGCTTAGAAATTGTGGAGTATGTTGGGTATTAGATAGAAGGTCATCAGAAAGATGATTTTAGTCACATTCTTAGTGGGTTGGTCTGTTCAATACTAATCAACTCAAAATTAGTTATTCCTTGATAATTCTTTTTACTTCGCTAGATCCGATTCTTAAAAAGTAAATTCCAGATTTTAAAGCTTCTAGGTTTAATTGAATTAAGTTATCGTTTGGCTTTGAAAAAGTAGACATGAGCAACTTGCCATCTATGCCGTAAATGCTAATGGTTTTTTTGGATAAGTCATTGTCATTTAATTCTATATTTATAATATCCTTTACTGGATTAGGATACATTTTGATAGTCATTTTATTTACATCAGCAACCGATAAACTTACTGCTTCTTCATAGGTGTATTCTTCTTTATAATCCAGATTCCAGGTCGAATTTGAAGGATTCCAATCTTCGATAATAAATATGGTTTTATTTCCATTGGAGTCATAGGTGCTTAACTCTTTTGTGGAATTTTCCCATTCACCTATAGATAGGTTCCAAAATGTATTGAGTACTTCAACTTCCAATAAACCAATATAAGTACGATAGATACGTTTGGTCTCAATCCATGAATTATTAGATTCGTATTCAATTAAAGTTTCCACCAGCAAATCGTTGGTATCATACATAAATGTATTTCTAATTGTTACCTCCCACATTGAACTGACTGTATTCCATTGATATTCATGTATGGTCTCCAGTAGATTTTGCGAGTTGTAGATATAAGTATAGCGATCTTTGTTTTGCCACTCAGAAAGTACAGTATCATATTCTTGATCAATTGTCATTGTCACATTATCGCCTTCGTAAGTTATATATTGTCTGCTAATATCTTCATAAACCATCAAATCTTGATTATAATACTGAATATCTGTAAAATTTATAGCGTTCGATGCGTTATATTGATAGCCCACTTTAGCTTCATTTAGCCATGCGCTATTTTGAGCGTCCCATGACTGACCTTCACTTGAGACAATGTTATTGATTTCGTTATAAACTTTATAGAATTGATAAGTAGTTTGTCCCTCTGGAAAGTTACTGGCTACTAGTCTTGTTTCTTTACTGCCTCCATTGTCATAATGATAAGAAAAGGTGCCGTACTGTGACCAATCCTCAATAGCATCGTTCCAAGTATATAGATTTTGATTGTTAATACGGTAAGTGGTCTGCCCTATGGCGAATAGCGATGTCAATAAAGAAAAAATGAAAATTTTAAAATGTAAGTTTGCCTTCATAATATATGATGTTTAGCATGTTATATTATAACATCGTACAACTATGAAAATGTGAGCATAAAAAAATTTTTTGATTATCAATTTAGTTATTCTTCAGATTTAATATAAAGAGCACTAACCTTCGGGCAAGCATCAAACAAAAGAAATCAGAAAGATGATTTATACCAATGTTGCTTCCAAAGGCTCTATATAAAACGTTTCTCTGTAATTTTCTTCATTAAAACCAATTTCGGAAGCAAGGCCATGAAATGATTTTTCACCTCGAAAAATCTAAAATTAGTTCAATTTATATATATGTCTTTTCAAAACTATTTAAGTTTTAAGCATATTGCTAACGACGTTGACGAAGAATTGAACGGTAAATTTTAGGCTGGTAACATCAAATAATAAGATATCAAACATTTTACCAACCAACAATTGCCGCTATTCCATCTATTTGCGCTTCATTCATTTTTAAAGGAAAGTCAACGAGAAGTCACAAGTATCAAAATGTCCCGCATTAAATAGGACTATAAGGAATTTGTAAAGAGCACACAGATTCTCTGCACGATCTTAACATTCATAAACCATAACTGATTTCTAATAGCCAACAAACCAAACCTATTGGCCTTATTGGTCAATGACATGAAGAGTGTTTAGTGTGCTGGTTACTAGAGTGCTTCCAGCTTTAGATTGCTATTATAAATTGAGTCTGTATTTGATATGATAATCACACAAGACTTACAAGCATAACCATTATATTTTCAATTCTTAATTGTGAAAAAGTTAGTCTAAGATAACTCCTAATTTAGAATATGACGAAGCTTTATAGTCATTCCTTGATCAGTCTTTTTATGGAGGTTGACTGTTCTGAAAATATCTTTAGAATATAGATCCCAGCTGATAACGCGTCTAGTCCAATCTGATTAGGATCTTGTACTTTTCGAAGTACCAAATTGCCGAGCACATCATACAATTCTACCGCATCAATCTTTTTTTCCGAAGAAATAGTAACATGATTCGATGTTGGATTTGGAGAGATAATAAACGTTTTATCCAAAGCTCTATTAACGTCTAAAGTATTTTGATAGACACGAACGTAATCAATTACCATACTGCTTTCTACAAAATTTGGGTCTATTGTTCCTGCGATGCCGCCCATAGCAACATTAAGCAATAAATATTGATCGTCGTCAAACGGCCAAGTTCCTGAATCTTTTATTGCCGGATTATAGGTGTAAAACCCGACGCCATCAATTAAAAACGTAATTTGATTTGGTGACCAATTCATGGAATATACATGAAAATTATTTGCCACATCTGTCAACGAATAATATTGAACATTCATCGTATTACCAAAACAGCCATTACATGGCGAATGAAGCGCGCTACTAACATTATTTACAGCGCCTAAACCATGCTCCATGATATCAATTTCGCCACTAGCTGGCCAATTGACAGTTCCAAACTCATTATCCCAATAACCACCATCTTCATTTATATTTTTACCAAGTGTCCAGATGGCTGGCCATGTACCATCACCAAAAGGCAATTTAGCTCGAACATCGACGCGACCGTAGGTAAATGCAAATTTTGAATTTAAACGTGCCGACGTGTATTGCTTTGTCTGACCTTGATCGGTATATGTTTCATTGATCGCTTTTATATTTAAAAATCCATTTTCTACATATGAATTTTCAATACGGTTCGTGTAGTGCTGCTGTTCCCCATTAAACCAGCTTCCGTTTCCAGATGTAGGTAACTGCGTTTGGTGAAACCAGTTATTAGGATCTATTGCTCCATCAATGTCAAAGTTATCCTCCCAGACCAAATCGGTGTAAATAACATCTAAAATATTGGGATCTACAGCCTCAGACCCATTGTTGATATCATCTATAAGATAGGTTCCTGGCGTAAGATCACCCTCATCTATAAAAACCGTTATCCTATTATAAGTACCTAAAGCATTTACATTGGAGCCATTTATACTATTTTGGGCATTTGAAAAATCGAATGTCACCGTAATCCAGTTAGAAGCTGATGGAGAAGTGATTATTTCTTTAACTTGAACATCTGGATCTGATCCATTTTCTAGTTTAAGTACAATATTATGAGAATTTGGATCGAATGCGTAAAACGCGAGTGTCAAAAGCTGTTCTTCACTTAAATCTATGGTTTGATTAACGTCCAGATAAAATCCCTGGGTAGCATTTGACCCATCATTGAAAAACTGACCAACTGGATTTGAATCATCCTGCGGATCGGTATTAAATGAAAAGCTGCTGCCACTAAATGCTAAAAAATTTTCATTTGAATCTGAAAAATCAATAGGCATGGATTGTCCGAAGGTGATCATGGACATCACTAATAACGGTAAGCTCAAAGAATAACGCAATTTCATATATTTTTTTTCAAGATATTAATTAATTGTAGTGTATACGAATTTTCTACCTTTACAAAAATACAACATAACAGCTAGATGCAATTATAAAGACATTTTAATAGCCTTTACCATTTTAGAAGCGCGTTCATGAACTTGAGCTTCTGTCCATGACAACTTAATCAAACAAGAGATATTTCGACCTATATAATGATCAGACTGTGAGAAGTCTTTCGTTTTAAGACTAGACAAAGCGTCTTTTATTTCCGAAGATAAAGGATAGAGCGATTTAGACTCTTTAAGATGATGCCATTTTTTGACATAGTGCCAGTTATTGTTGTAATAATTCCAGCACACGTCAATACCATTTTTTTTAAATGCTTCGGAAACGCGCGTTGAAACATCAAGATTTGGCAGAAAGAAATTTAAAAAAGAATAGCTTTCTATGCCGCCTATAGGAACAGTTCTAAATGTTACTTCAGGAATTTTGGAAAGTGCATCACGAAGAATAGTATAATGTTTTTTCTGAAGCGCAATAAACTCAGGCAATCGTTTTACTTGAGCCAATCCAACAGCTGCATTCAGCTCTGAAATTCTAAAATTATATCCCAAGAATGGATGTGTTTCTGCACCACGATCGTTGCCTTCATGGTCATGACCATGGTCACTATAATGATCTGCATTGAGATAGTAATCCTTATTATTGGTGATAACGGCGCCACCTTCTCCACAGGTAATGGTTTTCACAAAATCGAAAGAAAAGCAACCTAAATCGCCTATACTGCCTAGTGGTTTTCCTTGGTAAGATCCTCCAATTGCCTGGCAGGCATCCTCAACAAATAATAAATCATGTTTGGTACAGATAGCCTGTAGCGCATCTAAATCGCCCATGCTCCCACACATTTGAACAATCATAACCGCCTTGGTTCTTTGGGTAATAGCAGCCTCAACGGCCTTAGGATCTAAAGTAAGCGTATCGTCAATATCGACTAAAATTGGAACGGCTCCCAACATAAGTATCGCCTCAAAACTGGCCACGAACGTAAATGTTGGCATGATGACCTCATCTCCTGCTCCAACGCCTGCCGATGCCAGCGCTACCGATACTGCGGCAGTTCCGCTAGATACCAACTGAACGTATTTAGAGTGAAATGTCTTTTCAAGCTCTGCCTCCAGGGATTTGGCTTTCCAATGTCCGTTACGCATGCCATCAAATCCATAGCGCATTAAAACACCATTATCCAAGACATCATTAACTTCTTTGCGTTCTTGATCACCAAACAATTCAAATCCAGGCATGTTTTTACTGTAAGTTTTCGTTAATGAGTTCTAAGAATGCTGCGCAATTTTCTGGTGTCATGATAACAAGAGGTTCAACGGTGTTATTTCCATATTTATTAATAAGTGATAAACCTGGTGCAGTAAATTGCTTCGTATAATGAACTCCTAAACGCACTTTTGAAGACTGTGCATCTGAAATATCAATTTTGAGTAAAATCATTTTAGATTTCAATTCTGAAAATTCAGCAGACTTAAATATATGTTCGTTGATCGTTTTTAAAGCTTCAGAATTTTGTTGATCGGTAACAAAAACAAAAACAGGCTTGTTTTGCGTGGCAGATTCCTGTAAAGCCAACTCATTGCTTGTTACCCAATTTAACTGCTCCTGGGCAGCCGTTTGCAAGGTAAAAACCAGAATAATAGAATAGAAGATCGTTTTCATGAGATAATTTTTTTTGATGCGATAGCGCACTCAAGAGATTAAACAAAAGTAATATAATCGAAATTACTTAAAAAGATTTTGATTACATTTCTATAACAGCTTCATGAAGTGTTTTCCTAACTTTTTTGAAGTTGGCAAATTTATCATCTTCTGCTCTATAGCCTACTGGTAACAATAATACCGATTTAAGATTTTTATCCTTCAATTTCAAAACCTCATCAAAAGCTGCTGGCTTGAACCCTTCCATGGGACAAGAATCGATCCCTTCAATAGCACAAACCGTCATGAGATTACCAAGGGCAATATAGGCCTGTTTAGTCGACCATTCTTGACGCTCATCAATAGATTTTGAGGTCATCATTTTTTTGAGGTCATTTCGATAAGACTCTAAAATAGTTTCTGGTGTTTCCCTAATGGCCTTAACATTGTCAAAATAGGCATCTACATCATTAGTTACGATATCCTCTTGAATACAAATAACTAACAAGTGCGACGACTCTAAGACTTGGTTTTGATAATAGGCATGCTCGACCAATGATGCTCTCAAAGCTTTATCCTTTATCACGACCATACTTATAGTTTGCAAGCCAAACGACGTTGCCGTAAGATTGAACGCCTGTTTGAGCGTATTCAATTTTTCTTCGGAAAGCAAGCGCTCAGTATCAAATTTTTTAGTGGCATAGCGCCATTTAAGTTTATCAATCGTCGTCATGAAATTTGTATTTCTGCAAAAATAAGGCTAGCCGCAGCAGTATTCCGAATTTATTCAATAAATAAATTGAATGGCAAGATCGATAAGTTTTAAAAAAACCAGTTTTTATTTGAAAGAAATAAAAAAGGGTTCTATATTTGCACTCGCATTTGGGGCAACCCAATGGAGCACTTTGGAGAGTTGGCAGAGTGGTCGAATGCGGCAGTCTTGAAAACTGTTGAGGGTCACACCTCCAGGGGTTCGAATCCCTTACTCTCCGCAAAATGAAACCTACAACGAAAGTTGTGGGTTTTTTGATTTCTGTAACGGCTCAAGTTTGTTCAACTTGAAAGCCGTGAAAAAAAACAAAAATCGTACTCGCTTTTTAGTGAGGCGAAGGTTTCTATGCTTGTTCTGGATGTTCTATAGGGATCAAATTTATTAATCCCTTACTCTCCGCTTAGAGCAAAGCTCAATTTCTGATAAGAAATTGGGCTTTTTTTTTCCGATGGTAAAAGTGCCCATATAAAGATGAAAAAAGACTAAAGGCTGCGATAACGGTCTTGAGCTTTATGGTAAGGTCATGAACGTTAGGGATAAGTAATCCCTTGCGCTTCGCTAATGGAAAGCTGAGAAGAAGGTTAAGGTTGTTTGTTTATATAATAATATACTTTTGCTTTTAGATATTTCTATAAATAAAACATAGATATATTTAAACTTAGCCATGGTTTTAAAAAACCTTTAGAATTTCGCTAAAGTCACCAATTTACAATGGGCGTAACTACAAACCATATTAATGTTATATATCTATAAACGATCAAAAACTAAAAAAGATATAGCTTGAAAAGCCATATCTTTTTTAAAATATTTTTAAAGTATTAAGTCCCTTGCTCTAGTTCAATGACTAATTATCGCAAAATTGCAATGTGAAGTTTCCATCAACTACACTACCTTCTTGGCCTTTTGCATAAACAGTTCCTTGAATCTCGCCAGTAGTTGCATTATAATTTGTGATATTTATTTCACCACATTCGGCAAGCTCAATTTGAGTAACACCATTGACAATTCGGTTAAAATTTAATGTGTTTTCTCCTGACTCTGAAAGTGTAATGGTTTGAACATCTAAAGTTGAAATTGAAAATAGTATATTATCTTGTGCTCCTTCAAAAAAAGGGAAAAGACAATCTCCGTCAATACGCTCTTTCGTGTAAATATCTACGCGGTAAGTGGTCATTCCCCCAAAATTAAACTGCTTGTAAAAAGCATCTGGAGAGACAAAACTTTCACCTCTAAAATTACCCTGTACTGGTTGATTTGTCACTTCACCACAACTATCGTCATTGCCATCTGCCGAAGAGTCATCATCTGAACTGCAAGAATGTAACATCAAGATTCCCGTGATCACGACAGCTGCCAAAATTGTTTTCATAATATTCATAATATTTTTTTATATGTTATTGGCTGCAATGTTCGATAAAATTTACATAGCCATCAAACTTTTTAACGCTATACTTTTAAAATACCCATAATTAAATGGCTTAATTTAAAATGCTCGTTAATTGCGGTTAGGATCAAATGTGTCAACTATCAATGTATGGTAATCTCACAATAGCTATGAATACGAAAAACTATTATAATAGATTTGATTTGAAAAGCTTTAAACCTAAAAAAGGGTAAGTTAGGTTTTAGTTTATAAGATTTGAACATTGCCACATTAGTTGTTGTAAATCAATTGAAATTATATTTGTAAATCTGTTAATTACGTTTAACCTCAATATGTATTCATGATGTATAAAAACCAAATGTTATGAACTACGGCATCTCATAGCACCCAATTTACACTCATAAAAAATCCTAAATAAAACAAAGCGCTTTAAAAAGATTTATAATTAAATTTACTTTAAATCTGTTGTGCTTGGAAACCTCTATATTATTAGTATTTATATTAATTGGTGTTACGGTTGTGCTATTTGTTACAGAATTTTTTCCTGTAGATAAAATAGCCTTTTTCATCATCGCTGCCTTGATTGTATCACAACTAACGACGGCAGAAGAGGCCATCAGTGGGTTTTCAAATCCTGCAGTCATAACCATATTGGCGTTGATGATTTTAGCAGTGGCTCTTGAAGATAATGGCGTTATAGAATGGCTCACGCAACTCATCAAAAAACTAAAAATTTTACCACTTATCCTGCTCACGCCTGCGTTTATGATCGTTTCGGCAACCATTTCCTCATTTATAAGCACCACTGCTGTGGTAATCATTTTTTTGAAAATTGTGAGTCAGTTAGCAGAGCGGTATAATTTTTCGGCTACAAAATTACTAATGCCCATTTCCTTTGCTGGTATTTTAGGCGGTAGCTGCACGCTTATGGGAACATCAACTAATTTAATTGTAAACGCTGTGGCCCAACAAGCTGGTGTAGCATCTTTTTCATTTTTCGAATTTACTTGGTACGGTCTCATCTTTCTAGCCGTGGGAATTGTTTTTATGAGCGTAGCATCCCATTTTCTTCCGAAGGATAAAAACACCGATTTACAAACAACGTATGATATTGAAAGCTACATTTTTACTGTTAAAGTTTCAGAAACTTCAGATCTTAAAGGAAAAAGCATTTCAGAGGTCCAATTTATTTCCGAAGAACTTGCAACACCCTTAAAACTGATTAGGGATAAAAAAGTCATTAACGCTCCCGGAAAATATATTGAGATAAAAACTGGAGATAATTTGGTGCTCATGAGCTCTTTTGAACACATCAATACCATTGTTCAACAACATGATTTGATCATTAACGAAAAGCGAAGAGAGTCTCAAAAAAACACCTTTGGAGATGGAGATATTGCAGCTCAAAGCGACATGACTTATATAGAGTTGTTAATTCTGCCTGGATCCCATCTCATTGGAAACACATTAAAAAAAATTCGGAAAATGTCTCTCAATGGCGCATATCCGATAGCTATTAAGAAAAGAAAGAATTTAAGAAACACTACAGAGCGCCTCATTAGAAAAAACATAAAGGACATTAGGATAAAACCAGGAGATCGTTTGCTCATTGAGTTGCAAGAGCAACACATTAACAAACTTCGGGCCATAGACAATGTCGCCATTTTAAATCAACATGACTATTCAAGGCAAACTCCTAAAAGACGAAAAATTACGGCATTATTAATATTATTAGGTGTCATAGGTTTGGCCTCTAGTAGCTTTTTATCAATTTTGAGTGCTTCGGTCTTAGGCGTCGCGGCAATGTTACTCTTTAGACTTATTTCGTTAGAAAATATTTACCATCGCATAAATTGGCAAATCATTTTTTTATTGGCAGGTATGATTCCGCTTGGTATTGCCATGAGTAATTCTGGTGCCGATTTATGGATCAGTGATCAATTACAAAATTTACTTATCAATCAACCTTCCTATGTTGTTATTGGTTTGTTACTAGGCATCACAATGATTCTATCTGGTTTTATAAGTAATAATGCGACCGCCATTATTTTAACTCCTGTTGCGATTGGGCTCGCCGCTGGGCTAAATCTCGAGGTAAAACCATTTATTCTCGCTGTTTTGTTTGGCGCTAATTTTAGTTTTTTTACTCCAGTTGGCTATCAAACCAATACGTTGATTTACGGGACAGGTTTATATAAATTTAAACACTTTCTTGTCATTGGTGGATTGTTGACCATAGTGCTTTGGGTTTGCGGTACAGTAATTCTCACCAAAGCATTGTGATGGTAAATCTAAAATTTAAGGTCGACAATAAGTATAGCTGCTACAATTAAAATTACTAGATTCTCATCTCTTCTATAAATATGCATTTTACGCCATTTTACACTTTTAATTTCGCGGTCTGTTTGTTGATCAATAACAGATAATCTTACCAAAAACCCGTATCTTTAGACTAAATTATCACGCTCTAATGCTACTAAATTTATGACGCTTTTTCGTTTCCTTTTTTGCCTAACCATCTTAATGTTTGTGAATTGTAATGATTCTAAACCCAAGGATGTAGATAAAGTACGTGAATTTGTTGAGCAGTGGAATGATAATCACACGCAACTTAAATCGGCTTATTTGACCTCATATTATATGGATGTTGTGACTTACTACGGAAAAGAGCGTACCAAGTTACAAGTTCAAAATGATAAGAATTTGTTGTTTGAGCAATTTCCAGATTATGAACAACGCATTTTAAAAGATCAATTTGTAGTTACCAAAGAAGCTGGAAGTTATCTGGTAACCTTTACCAAGCAGGTCACCTATAATGGGATTGAAGCCAATTACACCTCTTATCTTTCAATAGGTTATAAAAATCATAAATTCAAAATCCTACGTGAGGGCGTTTCCGAAGATCATATAGATCTCGATGTCCCTATTTTTCCCTACGGAAGGGAGAACAATCCTGCAATTACAAAAAACAGACGATTATATGGTGATTTTGATGGTGACGGACTATCAGATTACGCTACCGTGATGTCTCCTGATATAAAATCAACGGCTATTACCTATTCTGAAAACGGAACTCAGATAGTACAATGTGTAGAAGAATGTAACAGCGTCATAAGCTTCAGCAATAAAAAATTAAAAGATATAACCGTCGAGGATGCTTATGAATCACAATTGGAAAATTTGAAAGATTTAAACAGTGACAACGCAGATGAGCTCGGTTTTTGGAACATCAAGCCAACAACCAAAAGCCTATATGTCTTTGATCCTACCAACGGGACATTACTTATTAACCCCATAGTTATTAATACCGAAATTCACAAAAACTTGAGCTTTATTGATGTTTTTAAAAAAACAGGCCCTAATAAAATTACGGTTACGCACAGTGAGGAAGTTCAAGGCAAGTGGATTTTAAAAAGCGAGGTGATTACTTTAGACTGAAACTGCAGATCCTTAATTAAATCATCTATATTTTGACATTATATAGTGATTAAATAAATGTTTTTCAATTGCTGAAAAATTAACCTTATTCGTCTAAATTTGAAATGTTTAAATCACATCCATTTTAAAAAGGTATCATCTAGAATCCACTACAGTATCCTTTGGCCGTCTTTAAAACTTTAAGTTTCAAAGCTACACATTGCCAATTATTTCCTTTTGCAATACTTATATTTTTTTAAGAGAATCGCTTCTGTATAGTTTTTAATTTAAAAAATAGTTCTAGCAATTCTATGGGATAATCCTGCAACAAAAACCTGACATACATTAATTCATATACACAGAGAAATTAGCTCAATCAAGTTAAAGTACTCTAAATATTAACACCTACCGGTCAGATATTATTTTTTATTTAACAACAATTAATATGGGTGATCGTAACTTAAAGCATAATCAAAACCAAAATCATTATGAAAAACATTACTTTATTTACAACACTGTTTTGCTTTTTAGGGTTTTCCTTTTTAAGCAACGCACAAGCAATCTCAGGAGATTTTACCGTTGGTACAAGCGCCTCAGATTATGAAACATTAGCCTTAGCCATTCAAGACCTTCAAGACAACGGTGTTGGTACTGGTGGCGCAACACTTACAATCTCTCCAGGAATTTATTCTGGAACGTTTGTTTTAGAAAACATTGCAGGCTTAAGCGCCGATAATCAACTCATCATTACCGCTGCACCAAATACCGTAACGTTTGAATCTCAAGGCACCACAGCCACAGAGGCTTTCTTTAGAGTTAATAGTTTAAGTTGGATCACGTTCAACCAATTAGATCTGGTCGATGTCTCCGCAATTAGTGACGACGATATTGAATATGGCTATCAGTTTGAAGGTAGTACAGCAGCGGGTTGTTTAAACAACACAATTTCTAATGGGTCAATTTTTTTAGGAGCCAATGGCGCACGCCCAGAAACCAACACAAGAGGAATTTTATTTAGATCAAGAGGAACAGATCTCGCAACTTCAAATAGCAACAACATTATTGATAATATGAGCATCGATAATTCGTCCTGGGGAATACAGTTTCGTGCAGCGGCAAACTTTTTTGGGGCGATCACTCAAGAAGATAATAACAATCAAATAGTTAACTGTGTTTTTGGAGCTAACGCAAGTTTGGGTCATGAATTTAGCTCAGGTGCTTTAGCGATCAATGGCTTGGGAGAAAGAGATTTTATTATTACAGGAAACATTATAGAATCTATTCAAAATTTTAATGCCGATCCTGCAATCCCAGCAAGTACAAGTGGCATAAGTTTAGATTCGTGTTCTGGAGAAATTAGCAACAATATGATTAATAGTATTGAATATGAAAGTACATTAGGCAGTATTTTCGGAATAAGATCAAGTACGCTAGCAGGCGCAGAAACGCTTATTAAAAACAATACCATTAGGGGTCTACAACGTAGCAACATTGTGGCCTCAACTACAGATCCAAGTTTAACTGTATATGGCATCTGGATTTTTGAACAAAGTGGAAATAATGGTCTAGCAAAAATCTATAATAATACCATTGTACTCACTGGAGATACACCTTTCGACTATTCCTCTACTGGTGTGCAACTTCGCGGTGGTTCCACTGGTGAGTTTCCAGCTGAAGTTTTTAACAATATAATCGTTAATAATTTATCAACCACCTCTGATGTCTATAAATCTTTCGCGCTTTCCGACGGAAACACAAATAGAGGGTTTTTAATTTCAGACCATAATTTACTTTTCGCAGGTGGGACCAATGGCTTTTTAGGAGGCATAGGACGAGAACTTGGCGGAACTGAACAATTTACAAATGATCTTGCTGAGTTTATAATATTCTCAGAAACGAATGCCAATAGTGTCAACTTTCTACCTGAATTAGAAGATCTAGAAAATGGCGATTTTAGTATTCCTGGATCAATTACGTCTCCTGAACTCTACTTAGCGCCAACGCTGAGCGAAGTACCTTTGGATATTCTAGGTTTGACGCGATTTACGCCAAACACGTTTGTAGGTGCCTATGAAGGCCCCGAAACACTATCAGTTTTAGGGTCAAATCGTAATGAGATAACGTTATACCCTAATCCAAGTGAGACTATACTCAACATTTCATCTGCCTTGCCTTTAAATGCAAATGCTAGTGCTCAAATTATTGACATAAGCGGGAAAAAGGTAATGACCGTTGACGATTTGTCGGGTATAAATTCTAAAATAGAAATCGACGTAACTTTACTTGAATCTGGACTTTATATTCTCAATTTACAAAATGGAGAACAAACCCTATCTCAAAAGTTTTTGATCAAGTAATGTGTTTGTAGGGTGAGTCTCTTTAGATTTGAATTTTATATTATTAAACTATTTGAGTTTAAAACAATCCTGTTGACTAACCTTACAGCTGCTCAAAATAGACCCATTAGCGTGACACGACGCTAGTGGTTTTTTTTTATAGACAAAATTGAGTTAAGTTATTCATCGTAGTCGAAAGCAAATAATGGATCCTTCACAAGATCACTAACAACACTCGATCTATGAAAATCAAACCACTCTACGAACAATTTCCAAGATAGATTGGGAAAAGTGTTTTCATCCAAACACTGGCCGTAAAGCTCGTTCACAAAGATTTTTTTCCAATATTTCTTTAATTCTTTCTTTGGATTATCAATAAACAGCTCGTCTTCCAACAAGTAACTGTTATATTCATCAACGTCGCTCAGTAAGGTAGGCTCCATATCTGGAAACAAAGCGTTGCTCCAATCATAAAAAGGCTGTTTCGGTATTACTAGGAGTACGCTCCTGTTAAGCATTGGGTATATTATCATGTTGATCTATTTTAAAAGTTTAAATGAACAAAATATCTTTGTCATTCAAATAACAATATTAATTATGATCGTATTAAATTTCCCTAAGATTGTCTTTCTACGGAAATTTACACTGATCGATTGACAGTTCTTGAGCATTAAGATTTGGAATGAAATATAATTTATTATTCACAAATTGCCAATTGAATGTTTTGATCTTTACGACTATGACGTATCTTTATAAAACATACTAAATAATGTATTGAACTCATAGCGTTTTCAAAGTGGTGCAACGCTTTTAAAAGCATTCAATTAAACTAACAAGCACTAAATACATAATGCCTAATTCTCAAGCATACTATACCACCTATCAACATCTCCCCGAAAAACTCGCTGAGACCTACCCCAACCTTAGATTTGATAATCATTGCTATTTGCGCATCGCTCTTGACAATACATTTCAAGCCAAGTGGGATACGGTCATTGATAGACCAGCATATAAAACCATCAATCCTGAGCAGAAAGCTACTGTACTTAAATTACTCAACAGCTACCTTGTTGACAGAGCACTGCTCATGTCGCATAATAGACTTTCGCTGACTTGGCGAAATAAAATATAAAAAGACTAGCGTTAGCGCTAGCCTTTTCTTCTATTCTTGATCGAAATGCTTTGATTATGCCTTCGCAATGGTTGCTCGCAGCATCCAGGCCATTTCCTCGTGTTCCATCATTAATCCTGTAAGGAAATCTGCAGAACCTGCATCTTTATGATCATCCTCAACCTTTGAAATATTCTCACGAATATATTGAATAATAGTATCGTGATCGTTTAACAATGCCTCTATATAATCATGACTTGTATTGTTACCGTCAAACTTCTCAGACAAATGTGTTAAGTCTAAAAACTCTCTTAATGTTCCTGGTGCATAATGCCCTATTTTTCTAATACGCTCGGCAACTACATCTGTAAATCCCTTGATAGCATCATAATGCTCCTCGAAAAATTCATGCTTTGTGTGAAAATCATGTCCTTCGAGATTCCAATGAGCCCTTAATGTTTTTGTATAAATCACAAACTCATCTGCCAATAATTTTGACAAGATTCCAGTTACTGCTTTTCTATTCTCTTCGGAAATTCCAATATTCGTTTTCATATATTTTATATTACGTTTAATTAATCTAAATATCAGCATCCTCATAAGGTGCATACTGATTATTGTAAATTTAAGTATAATCAACACCCAGATGGTGCCTAAAAGATTTAATTATTGACGTATTCCACAACGCTTAAAATTATGCCAACATAAACTTTTTTATTTCAAGCTAAATCTCAGACTTAACCTCTATATTCTTCGGAAATCTTCGCAGTAAGAACCAGAGTCATTTATTGTAAATAACGTCGTAGTCATTGAAATAAATTTTGTGTTCGCAAATGAGATTACCATGATTACTGAGTTTTGGCTTTTGGCTTAATAAATCAAATCTATAAGAATATTTAGAGATCAATCCATGTAAACGGCTTCAAACGTTGCTAGTGGTGTACGTTTGCCTATCATTAATGACAACTTATCATCATTAACAAGATAATTATCTACTTGATAAAGCATCTTTAAAAATTCTGATTCATTGGTTTCGATGTTAGGACAAACCTTCATGGTCGTTATAATTTTTTGGAACGATATACGACTATTATAATCCAAGGCATACACGCCGTTAAATGTATTGCATCCAGCGAAGCCTGTAATGCGATTATCCTTCAATTTTAAAATCATAAAGATCTCGCCTTCTTGATGCTTTGCCATTTCAACTTGTTTACCATTCAAGGTTTTCAGTTTCCAATACGTCTCTACAACAGGTTTTTTTGATTCGTCATCTTTTTTGAAAGTTGCCAAAGGTGCTCTTTTTGATTTGTTGAGCGCTAAAACACCATTCATAATTGTATAATTATCAGCAGTTTCAAAGACACTTAAAATTTGGGATTCATTGATTTTAGAATCTGGACATAACTTTCGGGTAGATGCCAATTTTGAGAAAATAATACGATTATCACCTAATAATTCATAAGTGCCCATAAACGTATTGCAGCCAGAATTTCCATTAATTTGGTTCGTTGCTGAGTCTAATGTAAAGTAGATCATTTGTCCGTTTTTTTCTCGATCAGACATATCACTACTACCAAGCGTTGTTATGATCCATTTGGTATTTTCAATGCTTGGTTTCTTTTGATTTGTTCCTATTTCCGAAGGTGTTTTTGAAGTGGATGTTGAAGTTGTTTCGGCCGGATGTTTCCCAGAATTACAAGCACCAAAAAACATTATAAAACATATAGTGAACAAGAATTGTAATCGAATGACGTGCTGAATCATATTTTAGCTGTTTAATTTGAAATATACAAACTAAAATTTTCATACCGCCGCTTCGAAAAATTTTTAATTGACGTAATCCATATGACTACATGAAGAATACTTAAGATTCTGAAATGATTCTAATTATAAGTCACGACTCGTTTCAAAATTACCTCTATAAAATTCCAACACGCGAACACGGAGCAAATACTCATATTTGGCATTTGCCAAGTTTACCTTCGCATTATCAAGATTGTTTTTACTTGTGATATAATTTAGAAAGTTAGACACGCCGTTTTTAAACCGAATGTCATTGATGCGATAAGATTCGGAATAGGCTTCCACCTGATTTTCTAAACTTTCATAACGTTCGTAGATGGTCGTCATATCAAAATACACTTGCGCAATAGCATTCTTGATATCGAGATGTGTACGCTCCAGCTCCAAGATAGCTTCTTGAACGCGATTTTTCTCGAGTGCTACATTGTTTTTTGCTCTAAATCCGTTAAAAATCGGCACATTCACCGCAACACCAACAACTGTATTTAAGTTGTTATCAAACTGGTCACGATAGCCTATTTTTTCTGCCGAAAATGCAGTTGTTTCAGTTATGACAGGAAGATTTTCCCCATCAATGGTTACAAAATCTCCAGTTTCAGCAAAACTAGAACCATTAGAATTGAAGATTTCCGCAGCACTAGAATAGTTGGTATTCACTCCTGCGAAGAACGATATTTCGGGAGTGAACTGAGACTTTGCCACACTCACGCCTTTTTTGGCTGCTTCTATTCTTAATTCTCTGGCTTTAAAGGTTACAAAATGTTGCAGCGCATCTGTATAAATCTCGTCAACCGATGGCTCATACCTATCAAAATCTAAAATAAGATTCGCCGCATCGACGGTCACTCCAGTCTCTAAATTTAATAACTGAGACAGATTTATTTTAGCATTATTCAGTGCACTTCTTGACACTAAAATACTGGTTTCATCATTTGCGATCTGACCCAAAATATCGGCATAATCGGCTGGATTTCCAGACTCACTTTCAAAAAATTCTTTTTGGATCTTGAGCTGTTCTTTCGTCGCTTCCAATCGTGCTTCATTAAGTTCTAAAACCGCCTTGCTGTTCAAAATTTGAAGATAGCCAAGCGTTACATTTAAAATGAGATCTTGCTTTGCAGCTTCTACTTCCATCTCAGACGCTTTTGTATTCAATCGATTTTGCTTTGCAGAATTCAATAATCTAAATCCGTTAAAAATGGTCATATCCAAATTCAATCCCGCACTAGAAAAGGTCAATTCCTGATTTATAAAATCATTCGTAAACGGGTCAATACTTCTCCCATCGTTGACACCCAAATTAAAATTCCCGTTAATGCTCGGCAACAAATTCGCTTTTGACTGTTGGTAATTTATATTGGTCGAATTTGCTAAGATTACACGCGACTTCAAATTAAGATTATTGTCTAAGGCTATCGTAATACATGCATCGAGCGTATAGGTTTTTTCGGTTTGAGTTTGAGCAAACATCATCCCGTTCATCAAGGTTATGATGATGTATATTACAGTTTTATGCGTCATGATTTTCTTATTATGCTGAAACTATTTTTCCGTCCAATAAATTAATGGTGCGTGAACCGTATGCTGCATTAGACTCAGAATGCGTTGCTTGAATGATCGTGACGCCTTCTCTGTTTAATTGCGCAAATAGTTCCATGATTTCTTCACTCTGTTTTGAATTTAGATTTCCGGTAGGTTCATCGGCTAAGATCAATTTAGGTTTACCAATCAAGGCTCTCGCGATGCCTACGAGCTGTTGCTGCCCACCACTTAATTGGATCGGGAATAAATCTTTTTTTCCGACAATGTTAAATCGGTCTAACATATCGGCCACCAATGCTTTTCGTTCCGAAGATTTTACACTTTTATACAATAATGGCGTTTCTATATTCTCATAAACCGTCAACTCATCAATAAGATGATACGCCTGAAAAACAAAACCGATATATTCCTTGTACAGTTTTGAACGATCGCGTTCTTTCATGCTATGCACGGGATCACCCAGAAATATATAGCCGCCATCGGTGAAGCTATCGAGCATTCCAATACAATTTAACAAGGTCGATTTTCCAGAGCCAGAAGGTCCCATTAAGGATATAAACTCACCCTCTTTAACGGTGAGATCGATGTCTTGCAACAGCGTCACCTTTTTATTACCATTTTTGACCTCTCGAGATGCTCTGCTTAATTTTAATAGTGTATTTGCCATGTGTTTTTGTGTTTTCTTCGGAAACTTTAATCGAAGTATATATATATGATGATGCATCAAAATGATGCTGGTTTAGTTAATGCGTTCAATGGTTGAATCCCCAAAACTCAATCCTGTTTTTACCGCAGCGTTGCCCTTATAATGTAGTTGCGCTTCGCCGTAGGAGGTGAATTTTATCTCTTCGGAAGCATTGATGATAAACTCAGTCTCGCCATAAGCTTTTAGCTTTGTAACCTCATTTTCAATGGCGACAAGATTAATTTTAGCTTCACCAAAAGCCGTAATTTTTTGATACTTTACTGTGCCCTTATGAATAGTCAACTGACTTTCTCCATAAATATCAACGTCTAACTCTGTAAAATTGACCTCATTTAAAGTCACTTGAGATTCACCATAAATTTTAAGATTAAAATCCTCGACATCAATACGGCTTTCGCATAAGGTTCTTTGTTCACCACGCAAAGAAAGTTCTTCAATTGTTTTATAAGTCACTACAATCGTTAACACTTTGCCTTTGTAAATAGGCACAGTCATTTTCATGCCATTCTTCACCATTTTTTCTGTTTTAGTGGTTTCCTTAGCGTCATCTAAATAGACTCTCAATGTTTCGCCTTTGACTACAATATTGATTTTATCTTCGGGCTCTGTACGCTCCAAAATAGTGACCGACTCTTCATCGCCTTGTACGAATGTGGTTTCGATATGCGGACTGATAACAACCTTTGAGAAAGGTGCGGTTTTAACTTTTGTTTGCGCCAATACTGTTTGGCTTAGACTAATAATAATTATAACTGTAATGCGACTTAGTGTTTTCATAACTTTATGTGTTTTTATTTGAATCTTATTTTTTAGTCTTATTCTGTTTTTAAAGCATTTACAGGATTGGCTATGGCAGCTCTAACAGCTTGAAAACTTACTGTGAGCAATGCCATAATTACTGCGGAAACTCCAGTTATCGCAAACGGCTGCCATCCTATTGAAATACGATACGAAAAATCTTGAAGCCAACCCTCCATAATATAATAGGAGATAGGAAATGCAATCACGAGTGCAATCGCTACGAGTTTTATGAAATCGGTTGAGAGCAAAGTCACCAGACCTGCGACCGAAGCTCCCAAAACTTTTCTAATACTTATTTCTTTCCGGCGTTGTTCGGCAGTGAAAGAGGCCAATCCAAATAATCCCAAACACGCCACAAATATGGCCAATGACGAAAATATGACTGCGATTGAGGCCGTTCGTTTTTCCTCCAAATACAGCTGTTCAATATTTTGATCCATAAAACTATAATCAAAAGGCACATTGGGAACCACTTCTTTAAAAACAGCTTCTATCGTAGAAATATTCTCACGTAAATCATCAACGTTAAATCTTACCAATAAATATTCCTTCCATTCACTATCTAGATTATGAAAAGCATAAGCACCAATGGGCTCTCTCAAGGTATCATAATTAAAATCGTCAACCACACCAACAATCGTAGCGTCTCTTGGCATCATACTTATATTTTGATTGATCGCCTCTTCTGGCGTATATCCTAAATAATCTGCGATTTTTTTGTTGATCACGACCTCAATAAGTGTATCACTTATGGCCTTAACTACGGGTAAGTTTTTACCTGCTAAAAATTTAAGTTCTAACACCTCCAAGGCTCCAGCATCGGCTCGGTTGGTTTGTACTGTTAGGCCGCCATCATCATTTATAGGACTATGCACCATACGTCCACTCACTGACTTTCCTGGATAACCTTGGGCAGCTCCAACATTTGAGACCATGGCAGTTTCAAGAAGTTTTTGTTCTAAAAGCCCCACATTATTTCTGTCATTTATACCGTTGATAGAAATGGCCATAATCTGTTCAGCATTAAAACCTAGATCTTTATTTTTAATATAGTTGAGCTGATTGTAAATAATAAAAACGCCAATAATCAAAACTACCGACGCCACAAATTGCAACACCACGAGCCCTTTGCGCACTGTGGCCGAATTTTTAGTGGTCACCCGACCGCCATTAAGAATCTGTTTTGGCGAAAGGCTTGACATATAAAGCGCAGGATATGAACCGGCCAATAGAGTAGCTACAATCCAAACTGCGATTATAGATAGTACAAAAGATGTAGACAACAATAATGACAACGGAATACTTTTTCCTGAAATCTGGTTAAAATAAGGCAAGACTAGTAATGCCAGAGCAACCCCAAATAAGATTGAAATAAAAGTCATTAGTCCAGTTTCGGCATAAAATCGTTTGATCAAGTTAGAGGTGGATGCGCCCAAGGTTTTACTCACTCCTACTTCTAAGGCTCTTTTTTGCGATCTGGCCGTTGCCAGATTCATATAATTTATACATGCTATCACTAAAATGAGCAATGCTAGCCAAGTCAAACTTTTCACTTGTGATATTGATCCCGTGCGCTCACTGTAAGCATATTGAAACTCATTTGAATACAAATACACTTGATCTAATGGCTGAACATTGAGACTGTACCATTGCGCCTCTTGCTCTACATTTTTATCGAGCATATCTTTCATCTTGGCGACTAGATTTTGAGGAACGGTTCCTTCCGCAGTTAAAAAATAAGTCTCTAAACTTGAGTTAGACCACGTAGGACGTTTTGAAAAGAAACTTGTTGCAAATGACACATACATATTGGCATCCAAGGTTGTGTTTACAGGTAAGTCTTCAAAAACGCCAGTAATACTTATTTCTTTGTCATCATCTATTTTGAAGGTTTTACCAATGACCTTGTCGGTATCAAAATAACGCAGGGCAGTAGTCTTTGAGATAATTGCTGTATTGGGTTGTAACAATGCATCCGCTGCATTACCTTGAATGAGCTTTATATCAAAAATATCAATGATACTTTGATCGGCATAGTAAAGAGAGTTTTCTATGAACTCAGCATTTTTTGTATTGATATAGGCAGCATCACCAAAACCATGTTTGTACATTCGTACGGCGTCTAATACTTCTGGAATGTCTTCAATTGCAGTAGGTGCCACCATAGCTGGTGCATTGGTATAGGTTTTAGAATTGAAACTCTCATTAGTCTCCACCAAAACGCGGTAGATATTGTCTTTGTTTTTATACATCGAATTAAAACTTGTTTCATGATGTATAAATAGAAACAAAACCGTGGCTATGGTCAAACTGATCGTTAATCCTAAAATATTGATTGCCGAAAATAACGGACTGGATTTCAAGTTTCTCCACGCTAATTTTAAATCATTTTTAAACATAATGGTCTGTTTTTATTCGGTTTTTAAACTCTTAATCGGATTTGCTACCGCAGCTTTAATAGCTTGAAAACTGACGGTCACTATGGCTATAAGAATTGCGACGACGCCTGCCATTACAAAAATCCACCAGTTTATGTCTATGCGATAGGCATAATCTTGAAGCCAGTTGTGCATTGTAAACCATGCAATTGGTGATGCTAATAGTATTGAAACACCTACGAGCTTCACGAAATCTTTAGATAATAGCTTGACAATACCTGTGACGCTTGCACCTAATACTTTACGAATGCCTATTTCTTTTCTGCGCTGTTCGGCGGTGTAGGCTGCCAACCCGAATAATCCTAAACAAGAGATAAGAATTGCCAGTAAGGCGAAGAGTTGAGATAATGTTCCGATAAGTTGTTCGCTTTTGAACTTGGCGTCGAAAGTATCATCCACAAATTGATATTGAAAAGGAAACGCTGAATTATGTATTTTCATTACAGATTCAACACGAGCGAGCATATCGCTAACTGGTACGCCTGGATTAGTCTTAAGATACATATAATTCGCTCCGGCCGGGTAATTAAAAAACATTACGGGATCACCTTGCGCATACATATCATCATAAAGAAAATCTTTTACCACGCCTACAACTGTATAAGGATAATCACCTCGATCTATTATTTTACCGATTGCGCTGCCACTTCCCATGAGTTTGGCAAAAGATTCGGTAATCAAAACGCTAGAACTATCTTTAGCCACATTGTCGCTAAAACCATGACCTTCGGCAAGCTTCATTCCGGTAGTTTCTAAGAAATCTGAATTGATGTATCGAAATGAAATTAAGACGTCTTCAGTATTAGTTCCTCCAGTCCATGTGAGATTTGATCCATTATTTCCACCCGATAAAATATCCGAGTTATTCAAACCAACACTTTTGACAGCTCCTGATTCAATTAGTTTCTGTTTGATGACGTCAAACTTTTCAATCATGGCATCATTCACATTCATTGAGATTAGTTGTTCTTTATCAAAGCCTAAATCTCTATTTTTTACATGTTGAATTTGTTGATACACTAAAATGGTACAGATGATAAAAACAATTGAAATCGTGAATTGGCCAATCACCAATCCCTTCCGAATAGATGTTGCAGAACCTTGAGTTACTTTTAATCCTTTTAGAACATCTACTGGTTTAAATGAGGATAAATAAAATGCTGGATATAATCCTGCAAATACACCGCAAACTAACGTTATACTTAACAATAAGATAATATGTGAGGGCTGCGTTAAGCCTAACACTAAATTTTTACCGATCAATAAATTGAATTGCGGTAATAACACAACAAGTAATACAACACTAACTATGGTTGCCATTAAAGCAAGCATCAAAGCCTCGGTAATAAATTGAAAAATAAGTCGTGATCGACCAGATCCCATCGCTTTTCTTACACCAACCTCACTGGCTCGTTTTTCACTTCTCGCGGTAGATAAATTCATGAAGTTAATGCAGGCAATGAGTAAAATTATTAGGGCAATGATTGAAAATAAATGTACATAAGCGATTCGACCTCCAACTATACTGCCATCTTTAAACTTTGATCTTAAGTGCCAATCTTTGATAGAATGTAAAAAAGCATAAGTATCGGTCTCATCGCTACTTTTTTCTTGAATCAATTGACGAACTCTTGCATCTACAGTCTCAAGGTTTGCGTCCTCAGATAATAGGACAAACGTGTCTGAAAAATTATTTCCATAGTGCGTCATCCACTCAGCGCCATCCCTATAGCGTTCAAAAGGTGCGATCCAATCAAAAGGAAATGAAATAGTATTTGGCAAATCTTCAATAACACCAGATACTAGATAATTATCGGTGTTGCCCATTTTGATGATTTTTCCTAGGATATTTTCATCTGTTCCAAAAAGCGCTATGGCAGTAGATTGGGTCAACACTATGGCTTCAGGATTACTAAAAGCAGTTTCTCTTTGACCTTCGATAAATTTTAAACTAAAGATTTCTAAAAAATCTTGGTCTGCAAATCTTCCTGTTCTATTAATTGCATTTTCACCAACACTAAACAAACGTTCTTGATTACTTGATCGTGTTGCTCTAATAATACCAGGAATTTCATCTTTTAAAGCTTGGGCTAAAGGTCCTGGTGTTGCGTAGATTGTTCGCCACACACCGTCATATTGTTGATTGGTTGGCACGTAGTACACTTGGTCTTGCTTTTCAAAATCGGTATTAAAACTCACCTCATCCTCTACCCAAAGAAAGATTAAACTCGCACAGGTAATGCCAATCGCTAATCCAGATATGTTTAGGAAACTATAGCCTTTGTTTTTAAGTAAAGTTCTAAATGCTATTTTGATATAATTTATGATCATAATGATTCAACTGAGTCTATGTTTATGCAATTACTATAGTGAAGATAATGCCAAGTGTATAATTACTTAAAAATCAGTAATTTAAATAAAATTACAAAACTTAATGTGTTCGTTTTTGATACACTATTTGTTCAAAATCGAACACTTAAGAAATAGAGTTGACGCTCATTTTTCCGTAGAAGAATAAATTAATAACATTTTACGCCAATAGAATGAAGACAATAGCAAACATTTTGAGATAGATTTTTGCGTATTTGCTTTTAGTAAGTTGATTCATAGATAAGACTTTTTATGTTGATTTTTCGTCCCATTCCTAAAGTTAGAGAACATAATTATGCGCTAGAATCTATAAGAATAAGTGTATTTAAATTGTTTCTCAAGACATGCTAAAATTTGATTGAGAACAGAGGTTAATTACTTATTCTGAACGCAGCGAATTTACCGGATTTGCATTAGCAGCCCGAAGCGTTTTTGCACTAATCACTAGTAATGCAGATAAAATCATAGCGCATCCGCTTACTAAAAATACCCAAAAACTAATGCTTGTCTTATATGAAAAATCTTGTAACCAATTATTGATTCCGTAGTAAGCAATTGGTGCTGCAATAACAAATGCGATAGCAACAAGAATTAAAAACTCTTTGCACAGCAGCGTGTTAATTTGCAATAACGAAGCACCTAACACTTTACGAATACCTATTTCCTTCGTACGACGCTCGGTAGTATGTATGACTAATCCCAGTAAACCCAAACAACTAATAAGTATAGCCAATCCTGTGGCCCAATTGAGAAGCTTTGCTAACTGCTCGTCTTCACTATAAAAATTAGCAATAGTTTGGTCAATAAAATTAATTTCAAACGTGTTATTTGGAAATACGTTGAGATATGCGTTTTCGATTTGACTAATCGTTGCTGGTAAGTCTATATTTTTTGAAGTTTTTATATGAAGCATACCAAAATGAGACCAACCACTTCTTGCTAAATCGCCTGTAAACGCCAACGGCATAATAGCATCCTTGAGCGTTCGTTGATTAAAATCTTTAACTACGCCAACTACCGACACTAAGGTATCTTCATACATTACTTGTTTATTTAGAATATCTTCAGGATTCTGAAAACCGAGAGTAGATACAGCCTTTTCGTTAAGAACAAACTCCATAATCGTATCATTTCGTAATTGACGTCCTGCAATTAATGGAATATTATACATCTCTAAATAATCGGTATCACCATACAACATTCGTATTTCAGTTTTATAACCTTGGTTATTATGGGTCATTTCCATAAAATTAATATGACCACTAATACTTGCTGGCGGCTGGCTACCTAAACTCACAGCCTCAACACCAGGAATTCTTTTAACCAAAGTTTGAAAAGTCTCTTTTTTACTAAAATCTTTTTCGCCAAATGGTGCATTTACAAACAGTCTATTTTCCTTAGCAAAGCCCATATCACGATTCATAACATAATGAATCTGTTTACCAACTAGAAGTGTCGCTATGATAAAAACGTGTGCTACTGCAAATTGAAACACTGTTAAACCCTTACGTATTGATGAGCCACCAGAATGGGTTTTGATATCACCCTTAAGTACTCGGTTTGGCTTAAAAGAAGATAAAACCAAAGACGGATAAAAACCTGCCGCTAGAGCTACGATAAGAATAAGTACTATTACACCAATAGCAACCAAAGGTTCTGAAAGTAGGCTTAAATCGACTTCCCCAACTATGAAATCTGAAAATACGTTGAGTAGCCAAAACGTAACACCAATAGAAACCACAGTTGCCAAGAGTGTTAAAATAAAGGTTTCTCCTAAAAATTGTTTTATTAATTGACTGCGAGAACTCCCTAATGTTTTACGTACACCTATTTCTTTTGCTCGTTTAGTGGCATTTGCGGTGTTTAGATTAACAAAATTTACAACGCCTAATGAAAGTAAAAATAAAGCAACAAGACCCAAGGCTGTAAGAACTGATTTGTCTGCTTGGCTACGACTATTGTCATAAATACCGTATTTAGTATTAAAGTGAATATCACTTAATGGCTGTAATCTATAATAAGATTTTAAGCCAAACTCTATAGAGTCTTCATCCCAATTAGATATAGCAAGTGCTCTCAATCTTTCGTTAACAGAAGCTATATCAGCATCAGAGCGCAATCGTACAAATAATTGTGAGCTTGAATTAATACTACCAAAATCTTGAGTGGCAGTGCCCTTCATTTTAGTCTGCAAAACTGTATCGTAGGATATAAACTCATTGAAAATAATATCTGTATTCTGCTCAAAATCCGCTACTATACCCGAAACGCTTGTTTGCATTTCTCCGTAATCCAAGACCTGACCAATAATTTCGTTTGGTGTGAGGTTAGGAAAAAAATAGGCTGCTCTTGATTGGACTAAAACGGTCTTATTAGGTTTATCTAATGCCGTATTTGGATTGCCAGCTAGCCACTTGTATTTAAATAATTCAAAATAACTTGGCTCAACAAAAATAGCCCTATCATTTATAGTCGATACTTTTTGAGTACTGGTAGAAATGACTTTATCTGTGCTGTAGAGTAATAAATGTGCTTTCATTTCAACCTCAGGGTAATCGGCAGCCATAGTCTGACCCAAAGGAATTGGTGTTCCAGGGTTTCCAAATTTATCATCATTCATTTCTAGGTCGCTAACCGCTCTATAAATCTGATTGCCCTTTGAATGAAATTTATCAAAACTAAAATCGTGGTATACCATCATACCTATAATTAAAGCTGCACTTAAACCTATTGACAGACTAAGAATATTTATTAGAGAAAACGCCTTGTGCTTTGTGATATTTCGCCATGCTATTTTAAAATAATTTCTGATCATGATCTTTATTTTAATAGACCTTACAGTCACGAAACTTCGGGATTAAAGCCTGTGAGGTCTTATGATTAATTATTCGGTTCTTAAACTTTTAATTGGGTTAGTACTAGCTGCTTTCAATGTTTGAAATATAATGAGTAGCACGGTTATACTCGCTATAGATAATATTCCAATTACAAACGGAAGCAAGCCTATACTAATGCGGTATGCATAATTGGATAACCAGTTGTTCATTAATGCATAGGCTAAAGGACAAGCTATGATTACAGACAAGCCTAAAATGACTAAAAACTCTTTCAAGAATAAAAAACTAATACGTGACAATGAAGCTCCTAAAACTTTGCGAATACCAACTTCTTTCACACGTTTATTGATACTTAATGATACAAGGCCAAATATGCCGAGAAGCGCTATTATTAATGCTAACAACGAAGCCGTATATGCCGCTTTTTTAAATTGGAATTCAGTTTCATAAAGTGTGGCCAGTGTATCGTCCATAAAATGATACTCAAATGACGAGTTGGGCATAAGAACTTTCCATTTTTGTTGAATCTGCGCTAAACTTTCATTTAAATTACCTGGCTTCAACTTAAAAGAGAAATATCTGTAATATAACGTGCTATTCACATTGAAAAACAATTGTGGTTTTATAGACTGCTGCATAGATTCAAAATGGAAATCTGAAACAACCCCTTCAATGGTTAATGCATTTGATTCATTAACCACATATAATTGCTGACCAATAGCGTCGTTAGCATTTTCAAATCCGTATGCATAGAGTGCTGTTTCATTAATGACAACTGCATCAGGATTTGTGTCTCCCGATTCTAGAAATGTTCCAGCTAATAATGGAATTTGATAGGTTGAAAGATAATTTTCGTCACTAACCAATCCTTGTGTAGCATATGATTGGTCTGGGTTTTCACCTGCTTTGTATACATTCAATTGAAACCCATTATTACCGTTAGGTATTTCATACGATAGGCTCACACTTTCTACTGAAGGCACTTTTGATAATTCATTTCTAATGGTCATCATTTTGTGTACACCTTCCGAAGTCCAGTCTCTCGGAACCGCAGCCGTTACAACAAATTCTTTATCGTACCCTAAGGTTTTACCCAAGAAACGATCTAATTGTTGCGTTACCAAAAGTGCTACAATTAATACCACAAGTGCTGTAACATATTGAAATCCCAAAAGAAATTTTCTAAGATAGACACCCTCTGATCCTATTTTTAACTTTCCTTTTATAGCATCAATTGACTTAAACGAAGACAAAACAAACGCTGGATAAAAACCTACCAATGCGCTGATGAGTATAATACAGCCTAAAGGAACGATAAGAAAATATGCTGGGAATTCTGAAAGTCCAATCAATTTTTTTCCGATAATCTCAGCAAACCAACCACTAAAAATAGGATAAGAAAAACAAGCGAGAAGTGTTGAAATACTAACTAAAACAACCGATTCAATTAGAAACTGAAACATAAGTTGTTTTCTTTTTCCGCCTAGAACCTTTCGAATACCAATCTCTTTCAACCTGCTGCTAGAATGGCTAATGGCGATATTTATAAAATTTATTATCGCCATAAGCATAATAAAAAGCCCAACAAAAGATAGCGTAAAGAGCATTTGTTTTAGGCTAGCGTTATTTCTATTTAAATAATAGTCGGTAAGCTTTATTGGAATTATTTGTAAGTTGTCTTGAACAACCTCTGATGTATGATTTTTAATTAAGCGACTTAGTGGCGCTTCTAATTGCCGCGCATTAATTCCAGGTTGCAATTCAATAAAAGACAAAAACATTGACCTCTCCCAATCTTGAAAATTTGCACGGTTAAAATAGGTTGCCGAATTTTTAGCTATGAAAAACCCGTTATCTGCTTGCTTTGTAATTTGAGTTATAGTGTTTTCTAAAGTTTCCGCGAGAACGCCTGTTATTTTAAAATCTTGATGATCACCTTCAAAATTTTGAATCGTAACCGTCTCCCCTACAACATCTGTAGTTCCAAAATATTTAATTGCTTTTTCTTTAGTGATCACGACTGAAAAAGGAGCTGAAAATGCGTTGTCATTATTACCGTGCATCAAATTAAAACCATACATTGTCAACAGACTCTCATCACCGAGCTGAATGCCTTCTCTAAATTTTTTTTCCCCATTAGAAATGATACTTGTTATCCCATCCCAACGATAATAATTGGCTATTAAATGTGGATATTGTTGTTTGAGATTTTCTGCTAAAGGACCAAGAGTCACAAAATCAACACCCATATTTGGGTCTTTCCATTTACTAGTAAGAATATATTGGGACTTAGCATGTTTTAAGTTGGTGTTCACCTGTATTTCCTGCCAAATAAACGCCACAATTAATAAAGCAAAACTAATACCTGCAAAAAGACCAATGATATTTATAAATGCATACAGCTTCTTTTTTTTGAGGTTTCGCCATGCGATTTTAAAATAATTTCTGATCATGATGCATTATTTTGAAAAAAGACCTTTCAGGTTTTAAAAACCTGAAAGGTCTCCTAAATTTATTATTCTGAACGTAAGGATTTTACTGGATTTGACGTTGCCGCTTGAATCGTTTTTGCTGCTATGGTAAGCATGGCTATTATAAACGCAATAATGCCAGACGTTAAGAAAGTCAAGACATTAAGATCTGTGCGATAGGCATAATTTTGAAGCCATTCATGCATTGTCCACCAAGCAATTGGCGTAGCAATTAAAAAAGCGATACATACCAAAATCAAGAAATCTTTAGTGAGCAGTACTGTAATTGCAGAGACGCTGGCACCAACAATTTTACGCACACCAATTTCTTTTCTGCGTTGCGCTACAATGAGCAATGACATGGCAAATAAGCCAATACAGCTTAAAACAATGGCGAGAACTGAGCCGCTTCCAATCATGGTTGCCATAGTGCGCTCGTTTTTAAGCGTTCGTTCAATATTTTTATTGAGAAAAGAGCCCAAAAATTCTGCATTAGGCTCAATCGTTGCCCATGCCGATTTAACATCATCATAGGCTTGTTCTAAATTTTGAGAAGAGACCTTGACGTAAACGTTTCGTAAGTTCCAATTGGGAAGCGCGAATAAGGTCATTGGTGCAATATGTTGATCCAATTCCTCGAAATTAAAATCCTGAACGACACCAACAATATTGTAAGTCGCATCGTCTAAGGAAATTTTAGCCGCTAAAATATCGGCTTCACTTAATTGTGTCTCCATAGCTTCATTGATGATGACCGATAAACTATCGCTAGCGAGATTTTGACGGAAGGAACGTCCTTTTACGAGGTTCAAATCTAAAGTTTCGACATAATTGGCATCCACCAAGACCATGTGTGTATCGACGCCACGACCTTGGTGCTCAAAACCTAAAATACTGGTTGAGCGTGTTCCATCTTTGCCAAGACCCAAAATATTATTAGAGGCCGTAATACTAATAACATTGGTTTTACTAAGCAGTTGATCGCGCAATAATTGCAACGCCTGTTGATCATTTCGTTCGCCATTAAGCGGAAAAGCAATGACCTGATCTTTATTGAAGCCGAGATCCTTGGTTCGCATAAATTCCATTTGGTCCCAAAGCACCAGCGTACCGCTTATGAACAAAATGGCGATCCCAAATTGCAATACCATTAGGCCGTTACGAAGTCGGTTTTTTCCGCTGTGCTCCAACTTACCTTTAAGGCTTTGTAACGTTCCCAATCGGCTCATCATAAATGCTGGATAGCCTCCTGCTATGAGTGTGATCAAGGCAACACTTAAGATGAGAATCACTAATAAGTACGGGTTGAGTAACGTGGCAAACGACGCTTTGGTTGTAAATAAATCTTGAAACGGTTTCAGCAACAAAAATGCCGTCAGTACCCCTAAACTTGTGGAGATTAAAAACACCAAAATACTTTCGCCCCAAAATTGAAAAAACACTTGACCTTTATTTGCCCCTAGCGTTTTACGCATGCCTACTTCGCGCAATCGCTGTGTGCTTTTGGCGAGACTCATATTGATAAAATTAACGCAAGCTATAAATAAGATGAGTATGGCGATACCTAATACCAAATAAGGCATGGTTCGGTTGACTGAAACAGCACCTTGATTGAAATTTGCAAATCGCACATCTGCCAATGGCAGCAATTTAATTTGTCTATAATTTCCTTCGGAATTCGCTTGCGCACCATCACGCTTGGCATTTGCAATTTCATTTTTATAATGAAGTTGGGTGAAATTGGTCGTATTATTTTCAAAGGTATTGGGAGACATTCCTTCGGAAAGTTGCATATACACTTCATGGCTCTCCATATCCCATCGACCTATGGCTCTTTCATATGAATGATAAGGCTGACTTTTAAAATTAAGCACAACATCGAATCCAATAGAACTGGTATTTGGAAAATCCTCAATAATTGCTGAAATGACAAACGGCACTTGCTGTTCATCTCTCAAAATTGTGATAGCTTGACCAAGGGGATTCTCATCACCAAAAATTCGTTTTGCAGCATGTTGGGTAATGGCGACAGAAGATTCAGAACTAATCGGATTTTCGTGATCCCCTCTAATAATTGGAAAACTAAACATCTCAAAGAAATCGGGATCTACATAGGCTGCACTCATTTGTAATTGTTTCTCATTATAGCTTAACAAGACGCCCGAACCTTGATAACGTGTGATATTCTTCACTCCCGCCACCTCATCGCGAAGTGCTGCTGCAAAAGGCTCTGATTTTGAAACGTTGGCCTCAATACCGTTTGGTGAGCTATCTTCAGAATAGACTAAATAAAGAGCATCCCCTTTCTCATGAAAACGATCGAATGACAATTGAAACATGGCGAACATGGCTAATAGGATGGCAACTCCAAATGCAGTCGTTAATCCTACAATATTAAGCGCTGTGAATAATTTGTGCTTCCAAAGGCTTCTAATGGCGATTTTAAAATAATTCTTGATCATTGTTTTTTAAGATTTTTAGATCTCACAGGTTTTAAAAAACCTATGAGGTCTTTTTGCTCTATTTTAAATATTATTCAGTTCTAAGTGATTTTATGGGATTAGCAAACGCCGTTTTCAATGTGTTTATTCCTACGGAAACAATAACCAAAGCAAAGACTAAGGCTATAGGAATGACAAACATCCAAATATTCAAGTCAATCTTAAAGGCGAAATTTTGAAGCCAATTCGTAATTAATAGATATGTAATCGGTATACTTATGACTACGGAAATGAGAACCGTTTTTACAAAGTCTTTTGACAGTAAAACAAGAATATTTGTGGTAGTTGCGCCAATTACCTTTCTAATGCCAATTTCCTTTTTTCGTTTTAATACCGAAAATGAAGCAAGACCTAATAATCCCAAACATGCCACAAGTATTGAAAATAGAGTAAGAATCATAAACACGTTTTTAAATCGATCTTCACCAATAAATTGTTTGTCGTATTCTTGATCCATAAAAAAGGATGAAAATGCCGATTGCGGATACACGTCGCTAAAACTTTCTTTAATAGTCTTTAAATTATCGTTTGGTGATCCTCCTATAAATTGAACGGTTGCCAGACTTCTAAAGGTATCGTTATAAATATGGATCATTGGCAAGTATGGCGATTTGGGAGATTGTTGATGGTAATTTTTCACAACGCCCTTGATATTCCATTCTGTTCCCCAAAACGCTAATTTTTTATTGATAGCGTCTTCAGAGTTTGATATATTCCATTTGGTGAGTGCTTCCTCATTGACGATCACTTCGCTCTTTGCTTCGGTGGTAGTTTCATCAAAATTACCTCCTGCCAAGATTTCAATATTTAGTAATGGCACATAATCACCATCTACAAACGTGAGATAAAAATTATGGTATTTCTCTGGCGTAGTTCCTACAATATGAATATCGGCAGTGGTTGATAAAGCTCCCGAAGGTTGCCCAGGAACGGTATGGGACATTGAGACCGCTTTGACATTGGCATTGGCTAATAATTTCTCCTTAAACACCGCATAGTTTTTAGAGGCATTCTTGGCTGGCGCCTCAACCACAATGCTGTGTTCTACATTAGCGCCACGGTCTAATTTGCGCAAAAAATTAAGCTGCTCATTAACGGTAAAGGTTTGAATCAACAAAATAATAGTCATTGCGAATTGAAATACCACCAGACCTTTACGCAAGAGCGTTCCTTTTGTAGAATGGGAAAAATTTCCTTTTAAAACTGTTGATGGCTTAAATGACGATAACATCATTGCTGGGTATAACCCTGAAAGGAGTCCGCCAAAAACTATAAAAGAAAGCAGAAGCAACCAAAAGGTCATGTTTCCGAAGAAACTAAAATTTTCGGGCAACCCAGAAGTCGAAAGAAACAAGGACTTTGCAGCCCAAACTATAACTAGAGCAAACATACCAGCGAGTACATTTATCAAAAGTGATTCTGTAAGAAACTGGATTCTAAGTTGCGTTTTAGTAGAACCAAGAACTTTTTTCACACCAACCTCCTTTGCTCTATCAAGTGCTTTTGAGGTTGCCAGATTTATATAATTGACGTAAGCACTTATTATAATTAAAATGGCTACTCCCAAAAGAAAAAACACAGATTGACCATCTCCATTGGGCTCTGGTTCAAATGATTTTTTAGAGTATAAATGAATATCACTGATTTTTTGGGCAACGATTTCTTCACTGCGAATTTTCTTTTCAGAGATTAGTTTATCGTTGAATGCAGATAGTGAGGTCAAGAACCCATCATAGTCTGCGCCTTCAAATAATTGCGCATACATATATGAGTTATTTCCTTCCCAATTTTGTTCTTTCTCACCGTGACGTTTTTGCATTTCAGGATCAGAAAACATCGTTGAAAATGAAATAAGCATATCTACTTTTAAATGCGTATTCACCGGACTGTCGTTGATCACACCAACAATCTTATAGAGAATTTCACCATTGGCCCCAGGCGATGTGATGGTTTCACCCACTACATTTTTTCGATTGAAATAAGTCAATGCATTAGACTCAGTGATTACCGCTTCATTGGGCTTTTTGAATATATCTGTCTTGCTTCCGTAGAGAAACTTATAATTGAACATTTCAAAAAAATCGGCATCAACAGCATAAAGCTCTTTCATCAAAAATTGCTTGTCACCAATTTGCATGGGTGAATTAGGTTCACCAATCGCATAAGCGCGCGTGTAAAACTCGACATTTGGCACCTCATCCTTTAATCTTGGTCCAACAGCAGGATACATTTCGCTGTCTTGGGTCGTCACTGCACCATCGGTAAGATAATTTAAAGTAAGCCTTACGACGCGATCGGCATTGGGATGCGTGCTTTCGTAGCTTTTTTCAAACTGAACGTACTGAACAATAAGTAACGTAATAGCAAAACCAGTGGCCAGACCAATCAAATTTATAATGGTAAGCCCTTTGTTTTTCAACAAACTTCTCCATGCTATTTTAAAATAATTTTTGATCATTTGTTTTAGGTTTTTAGACCTTACAGCAATTTAAAACCTATGAGATCTTTGAGCTATATGTTATTGTTATTCAGTTCTAAGCGATTTTACAGGATTAGAAGTCGCAGCCTTAATAGCTTGAAAACTCACCGTAATCAACGTAATAATCAACGCTCCAAAACAAGCAATTACAAACACATCCCAACCAACCGTTGTTCTATAACTAAACTTTTGCAACCATTGTCCCATTATATAATATGCCAAAGGCGATGCGATCACTAAAGCGATGACCACTAGCGTTATAAAATCTTTGGAGAGTAATAACCAAAGCTGACTGATGGAGGCTCCCAAAACTTTTCGCACGCCAATTTCCTTGGTGCGCTGTTCGGCAACAAATGAGGCGAGACCAAATAGCCCTAAGCAACTTATAAAAATCGCCAATACTGTAAATACTCTCGCCAAGCTTGCAATACGCTCTTCCGACTTAAATTTTGCACCGTATTCCTCGTCTACAAATTGGTAATCGAATGGAATGTTGGGAAAGTTTGTTTTAAAAACGTCTTCAATGAGCGATAAATTCTCGGTCGTGCTCTGTTTTGGATTAAGCCTTACATTGTAATAAGCAGTATTGTCTTCTCTATTAAAAACATACATGGCTTGTTTCACAGGACTATATGGCGATTGGATGACCAGATCCTCTACAACACCTATAATTTGTAATGGCTCGTTGGGTTCTTCTGTATCTGAATCTCTGATGTATTTTCCGATAGGGTCTTTTATACCCATATATTTTACTGCCGTTTCGTTAAGAATGACAGCGTTTGAATCTGTAGCGAATTCGCGTGAAAATCCACGACCAGCTATAATTTTCAAGCCCATCGTTTGAGTAAATTCATAATTTACAGAGGTGTGCGCTAAATCTTCTTGAAATCCCGCTGGCTTCCCTTCCCAAGTGTAGCCCGATCTATTTGACCAGACCTGGGTCATGGGTGCGCTGGTACCAACCATCTCTAAAGCACCACCAGAGGCTATAAACTGTTCGCGCATGATTTCGCTTTTCCCAGTAAATTCATTGCTCATGACGGGAATTTGTATCAATCCATCTTTATTATAACCAACAGGTCGATCCTTACTGAATTGAATTTGGTTCATCACCACCAAAGTTCCAATAATGAGTGCTACGGAAACGGTAAATTGAGTCACCACTAGCACTTTTCGAGGTAGTGCGGCGAAGCGTCCAGATTTAAATGTGCCTTTTAAAACCGAAACAGGATTAAAGGAAGATAAGTACAAGGCCGGATAACTACCTGCCAAAAATGACGTTAGAATTATAAATAAGACAGATATGCACCAAAACTGAACGCTTGACCACGGAAAAACAATCGACTTACTTGCCAAATTATTAAATCCGTTTAAAAACAGTAAAACAATCCCAATGGCAAATACAAAAGACAATTTGACAATTAAAAACGATTCGCTTAAAAATTGAAATATCAGTTGGCTACGCTTTGACCCTATTGATTTTCTAATACCAACTTCGGTGGCTCGTTTTTCTGAACGCGCTGTACTTAAGTTTACAAAATTGATACATGCTAAAAGCAAAATGAACAATCCAATAACCCCAAACAGCCATACGTTTTCTATGCGGCCGCCAGCTTGTACACCATTTTCAAAATCACTTCTTAGATACCAATCTCGCATTGGTAATAAAAATAACTGCGGATTAAATTGCACCATGTCGGCATCTGCATTTTTTTTGATATCCTTAATTTTTGCAGTTACAGCCTCCATGTTGTTATTATCATTGATCTGCACAAACAGCTGAAATGAATTATTATCCCATTTATCTTTAGACCACGACAACCATTCTTGGGTGGTGATATAGTGTTTCCACGGAATGATATACTGCATGTCGCTAAACGAATTATTTTGTGGTATGTCACGATATACCGCAGTAACCATCAAATTGTCTTCATTATTTACCTTAATGATCTTACCAAGCCCATCTGTTTTTCCAAAAAGAGACCTTGCTGCAGTTTCAGAAAGCATAATTGAATTTTTTTCTGAAAGACCATTTTGCACACCTGCAACAATCTCTAGATCCAACATATTAGGAGCGCCTTCTTGCATGGCGTTTCCATCTCTATAAATGGTAGTCTCACCGTATTTTAGATATCTTGGTTGCTGCCAAGACGCCATAATAATGTGTTTAAAATTATCTGCATGGTCTTGACGAAGGGCAAACTCTAAAGGTCTAGGAATTGCTGGACCAGTGCCAATCGTATTATTCATGGTTTGACTTTGAAATACTTGAGCGATATGACTTTTATTCTTAAAGTAGTCATCATAGCTCAGCTCGTCTGCAATCCATAAGCCAATCATTATCGTTGCAGCCATTCCCACGGCGAGACCAGAAATATTTATACCCGAATACACCTTGTTTTTGATAAGGTTTCTAAAGGCGATTTTAAAATAATTTTTGAGCATGACTCCTTTTTTTATTTAAATTTTTTACTCTAAACGCAAACTATTTACTGGGTTTTTTAAAGCCGTTCTTATCGTCTTAACACTCATAATGAGTATGGATAATGCAATCAACGCAAATCCACTCACTGCGAAAACCCAAAGACTTATTTCAGTTCTATTTGCAAAGTCTTTTAGCCAATTATTAATTGCCCAATAAGCAATGGGCGTTGCTATGGTAAAAGCAATTATAATTAGTACTACAAAATCTTTACAAATCAAGTTGTTGATTTGTAAAATTGAAGCTCCTAAAATTTTACGAATTCCTATTTCCTTAACTCGACGTTCAGTATTATAAATAACTAATCCAAGCAATCCCATACAACTAATTAGTACAGATAGCCCCATAGCCCAATTGAGCAATTTTGACATACTGCGCTCTTTCTTGTAAAAGCGCTCTACGGTCTCGTCCATAAAATTAATTGCGATATTTGAATCTGGATATACCTCATCGAAGCGATTTTGAACGTTTGTTAGGGCTGTTGACATAGTATTTGCAGATCCACCCTTTATCGATAAATGCACGGTATTGAATGAGGAAGAATATTTACGGTAAATATCTCCCACAAAAGCCATCGCACTTACCTCATTTTTTAATGAGCCATTTTGAAAATCATCCATTACACCAGTAATCTGTAACGGAAAGTTCGTTGGATTCACAATTTGATTCAGTGCTTCTTCTGGTGTATTAAAACCAAGCTTTGATAGAGCTGTCTTATTAATCACGACCTCCTTGATGGTATCATTTATGGGTAGTCGACCGGCCAACAACGGTATTTCGTATAGATCTAGAAATTTAGAATCTCCAAAGACGACGTCAATATCTGCCACTTGCTCGCCATCCTTACCATCTACCTTAAAAACAGTTTTATAATTTACTCTTACTGGTGTGCCTCCACCTAAACTAATCTTATCTATTTGTGGTATTGTTTGAAATTTTTGCGCTAGAAGCTCGCGACTTTTTACACCATCAACATTAGTTGGTGTGTCTATATAGACAATCGAATCTGTTTTAAATCCCATATCCATATTTAACAAAAAATGAATCTGCTTTCCTACAAGCAATGTTGCGATTATAAATACATATGCAATAGTAAATTGAAAAACAATCAAAAATTTACGTAATCCTACTTTACCATTATCTACTTTGTTTTCTCCTTTTAAAATTCTAGCAGGTTTTAATTTTGATAACACTAAAGCAGGATAAAAACCTGCTAAAAGCGTGACTAAGGCTATTAAAATTGCAACAAAGCTCAACATCCTTAGATCTGCAAGGATGTTTATACTAATATCATCAGCGATAAATTCACCAAATATATCAATAAGCCAAACAGACAATACAATAGAAAACACAGCAGCAATGCTTGTAAGAAGAAATGTCTCTCCTAAAAACTGAGTAATCAACTGTTTTTTTGAACTCCCTAACGTTTTACGAATTCCAATTTCTTTAAACCGCTGAAAAGACTTTGCTGTATTAAGATTTATAAAATTCACACAACCCAATAACAACATAAATAATGCGATTACACCCAACATGAACATCACGCTTTTATCAGCCGAGACGCTTGTATAGTCAAAACCGCTATAATTTTGATTGAAATGGATGTCTAGAAAAGGTTGTGCATAAAACTCTCGCTTTGCTCCCATTGTTATATCTTCTTGATTTTCATGTGCTATTGCGGTTTGATCCAATTGTTTTTGAAAGGTTTCGACAGTAGCATCTTCTTCTAATTTCACCAGTAATTGAGAACCTGAATTTGTATTGCGCCAGCTAACCGATTGATAAGGACCGTTACGATCAGCTTTTTTTATGGTATTTAACGATACAAATTCTTTGAAAACTAAGTCTGTACGTTGTTTAAAATCAGCTACTACTCCAGTTATAGTAACATTTACCGAATCATCATAGATTAAGGTTTCGCCTATAAGTTGCGACGGTTTTTTGTTTGGAAAATACTCGGTTGCCCGTGATGCTGTGAGAACAACTTCATTAGGTTTGAGAAGTTGCTGTTCATTTGAACCTGCTAGCCAATCATAACTAAAAATATCAAAATAATTTTGATCTGTATAAATCACAAACGTTGGCTCCTTAAAGGATATGTCATCTTTAGAAACCTGCAAATTATAAGGTCTAAACGCTAAAATAAAAGCACTTTTCTCTATACCGGTAAAATTTTCGTCCACATCATCAACCAGTGGCACTGAAACTCCAGAACTATAATTTACACCCTCAGGGTCTGAAAACTTAGTGGTAACGCGATAGATGCGCTCAATATCTGGATGAAACTGGTCAAATGTAAAATCGTAGTAAACGATGATTCCAATAACAATTGATGCGCTCAATCCTATAGAAAGACTCATTATATTGATTGTTGAGAATATTTTATTTTTCCAAATATTTCTCCAAGCTAGTTTGATATAGGTTCTAAACATAATATTAGCATTTACTGTTTTTGTGGATCGTATTAATTTTTATATTCTTGTGATTTGGCTTCAACACTTCAGTAAGATTGATTAGATCCTTGTCTACTGAAGTGTTTTCCACCTGATGGACTGATGAAAGTCGTTTCTTAAGTAAACCTTTCAGGGTTTGAAAACCTGAAAGGTTGCTACCAGCTTAATGTCTACGCTAAAATATTCTCGGTTACTTTTTGGCCGTCCAACATCCTAATAATTCTATGACTGTATTTGGCATCGTGCTCGCTGTGTGTCACCATGATAATTGTGGTTCCAGCTTCATTGAGGTCGATGAGCAAATCCATAACTTCGTTACCGTTGGTACTATCTAGGTTTCCCGTGGGCTCATCGGCAAGTATTAATTTTGGTTTATTGACCACTGCTCTGGCCACTGCAACTCGTTGTTGTTGACCACCAGATAATTGCTGCGGAAAGTGGTTACGACGATGCATGATCTGCATTTTTTCTAAAACCGCTTCCACTTGTACTTTACGATCTGCAGGTTTTACGCCAGTATAGATGAGCGGTAATTCTACATTCTCAAAAACCGTAAGTTCATCGATAAGGTTAAAACTTTGGAAAACGAACCCAATATTATGCTTGCGTAATTCTGATCGTTTACGCTCGTTAAAACCAGCGACTTCCGTTCCGTTGAACATAAAACTGCCACCATCAGGATCGTCCAACAATCCTAGAATATTGAGTAGTGTCGATTTTCCGCAGCCAGAAGGCCCCATTATGGCAACAAATTCGCCTTGTTTGACGCCAAACGATAATTTGTTGAGAGCAATAGTTTGAACCTCTTCGGTTTTGTAATATTTTTCTAAGTCTGTAATTTGTATCATTTTATTTTTTTTAGTCTTTCGTTGTTAGTAATGTCTTAGCTTTTGGCTTTTGGCTTTTGGCTTTTGACCTATTTATTTCAAAATAAGTTCCTCGGTATCGCCAAACGAATCATAACTCGAGGTCACCACCTTATCTCCCGGATTTAAACCTTCAAGAACTTCATAATATTCTGTATTTTGACTCCCTAACCTGATGTTTACCTTATATGCTGAATTACCGTCTTCACTCACCTTAAAGATCCAATTGCCTCCTGTTTTCTGAAAGAATCCTCCTTTCGCCACCAATAAAGCTTCTTTTTCGGCACTTAATGCTACTCTTATTTGTAAATTTTGTCCTCTTCGAATACCTTCAGGCACGTCGCCTTCAAATTTCATATCTACTTGAAAACGGCCGTTGGTAACTTGGGTAAATACTTTTTTAATGATTAAGGTGTAGGTTTTATTGTTTAGTGTAAAGGTGCCTGTTTGTCCATTATAGATTCGAGAAATATAATGTTCATCGATATCAACTCTCACTTTATATCCGCTGGTCACATCTACTTGTCCCAATCGTGTGCCTTTATTAATAGACTGTCCAATTTCGGCATCCAAGGATGTTAATTGTCCGTCAATAGGCGCACGAACTACCAAATCTCCTACTTTTTTACGCATTAATTCTAAAGCACTTTGAGTTCTCGCGTACGAATTTTTAGCTTGGTTGACTTCTAGCTTTGTTGATGTAGAATCTTCGGCTAAAACTTGTTCGGCTAAATTCATACGTTCTTTTTGGTACTCAAAATTATTTTGTGACGATTCAAAATCCATTCGTCCAATCGCACCTTTATCATACAAGCGCTTATTAAGATTGTAGATACGTTCGGCCTCAATTAAATTATTCTCGACATCGGTATATTGATTTTGACGATTGATCGTATTTTGGCGTGCTGCATTTTGCGAAATCTGCATTTGGGTCAATAAGTTGTAAACTGAGGTTTCTTGATTGACCAAACTCAGCTCCAAATCGGTATTTGACAGTCTCAAGATGGGCTCTCCCTGTTTGAGCATTGCTCCATCTTCCACAAACTTTTCCTCAACGCGACCGCCTTCCAAAGCATCGAGATAAATAGTGGTGATAGGCAAAACGATCCCGTTCACAGGGATATTTTCTTGAAAGACGTTTTCAGCAACGGTATGTATCGAAATACGCTCTGTCTCGACATTTAATTTTGAACCTCCGGAGGTTTGAATCAATACATATACAATTAATGCGATAACAGCTAGAATACCACCCGCTAGTGCTATTTTTTGATTTGAAAATTTTTTCTTCTGAATTGGAACGTCCATTAAATATCTTTTTATTACATCTTACCTATAGTGAATTTGATGCCAAAACGATAACCCTCTAATAAATAGATTATTACATTTTTTTCTTAAACTGAAAGTGTTCGGTTTTAATACACTTTATGTTCGAAAATGTACACTATTGCGTCTTATAAAACTTTTGCTTTTTGAATTTTAAATTGCTGACTATATTATTGTAATATTGTAGTGATGATTATAAAAAACGCTTCTATATTAGTTATTGACGATGACGCAGATGTGCTTACTGCATTGCGATTACTACTAAAGCCATTGGTCAAAGAAGTTGTAACAGAAAAAAACCCTAGTAATATCCTTTCCCAGATTGATCGTGCCCATTACGACATCATTATATTGGATATGAACTTCAACGGTTTGGTCAATACGGGAAATGAAGGGATTTTTTGGCTCAATAAAATCAGAAAATTAAAGCCAGAAACTGCCGTAATCTTAATGACAGCCTATGCCGATATTGATTTGGCAATTAGAGGCTTGAAAGAAGGAGCCTCTGATTTTTTGATGAAGCCTTGGAAAAATCAAAAAATTATTGAGACCATTACCACCATCCTTCATAATAAAACTTCAAAAAGTACAAAAAAACAGGCCTTATCAAAAAATAGCACGACAATTATTGGGGAGAGTACTGTAATGAACGATGTCTTCATGAAATTAAAAAAAGTAGCACCTACAGATGCTAATGTTTTGGTGCTTGGCGAAAATGGTACAGGAAAAGATTTAATCGCAAGAGCCCTTCATGACAATTCCAACAGACAGCACAAACCCTTTGTAAAGGTAGATGTAGGTGCGTTGACGGCGTCCCTATTTGAGAGCGAATTATTTGGTTATAAAAAAGGAGCTTTCACCGATGCCAGAGAGGATCGAAAAGGCCGATTTGAAGCTGCACATGGTGGTACGTTGTTTCTCGATGAAATTGGAAATATTAGCTTAGCCCAACAAGCCCGATTGCTTACGGTAATTCAAAACAGACAAGTTACACCGTTGGGATCTAATGAAGCGATTCCTGTTGACATTAGACTGATTTGTGCGACCAATATCGATCCCAATGCCTTGGCAGATGAAAAGAAATTTAGAAAAGATTTAATTTATAGAATCAATACTGTGGATATCATCGTACCTCCACTGCGAGATCGAGGAACCGATATTACCGAATTATCCCATCATTTCGTATCTCTTTATGCTGAGAAGTATAATAAAAGTACCTTTTCATTTGATGCTGGATTTATTTCAAAATTAAAAAAACACGACTTTCCTGGAAATGTAAGAGAATTACAATACGTTTTAGAACGTGCTGTGATCATGACCGATGGTAACATATTGCATGCCGATGATCTAGTGTTTTCGGCAATAGAGCGCCCTAGTTCATCGAGCAATTTGACCACAAAAAGTTTAAATCTTGACGATTTAGAGAAGAACGCCATACTCACCGTACTCGAGAAACACAAGGGCAACGTGTCTAAATCTGCTAAAGAATTGGGCATCACTAGAGCGGCCTTATACAGACGATTGGAAAAGTATGAATTATAGAGCGTACATCTTCAAACTCTTTTTAAGAATCCTTATAATTATTGCTGCTATATTGGGATTGATTTACGTTATCTACACAGATAGAATAGCCTACACTATTGTCATTAGTATTGTCGTTTTCTATTTATTTATAAATACCTATTCGTTTTTGAAACGTCGTTTTGTAGCGATGGAAGATTTTTTTGAAGCCGTAAAATACCGTGATTTCTCGAGATGGTTTCCAGAAGATCGAGGCCCTAAGGATATTAGATATTTATATACGGGTTTTAATAACATCAACAGAACGATTAAAGAAATCAATTCACAAAATCAGGCACAATATGTTTACCTCCAAAAAATCTTGGAGATGGTAGATATCGGCATTATTGCCTATAACCTTGAGTCTGGAGATGTGCTTTGGAGCAATGATTCGTTTGGTGATATTTTGGATGTCCCGTCGTTTAAAAATATAAGATTCATAGAAAGCAGAAAACCCGAACTGTTCAACACTATTTTTGAAACCTACCATCGCGAACCAGACTCTATTTCGATCGCATTACAAAACGAAACGATTAAAATCCTGATTTCAGATACCGTTTTTCAGGTAGAAAGCGATGCGTTTAAGTTGATCGTCATTCAGAACATTGATGATACCCTAAATAAGAATGAATCGGAATCTTGGAAAAAATTACTGAGTGTCATGACGCATGAAATCATGAATTCTATAACTCCAATAACGTCGCTTGCCGACACACTTCAGCAGAACTTACAAATCGTCATAGAAAACCCCAAAGCTACGCCCTTGGAACTCGAGGATCTAAATTCTGGAATAAAAACCATAAAAAACCGAAGTGAAGGTCTTTTAAAATTTGCAAAAACCTATCGTAGTTTAAGTAAGGTTACCCAACTCAATTTACAGACGGTTCGAATTATTGATGTTTTTAATAACATTCAACAGTTAATGCAACCTTCCATCGAAGCAAAACAAATTAAAATCACGTTTGAAGTGACCAGTGAAAAACTGGAATTAGACATGGACACCCATTTAATTGAACAGGTGCTCATCAATCTCATTTTAAATGCCGTTGATGCCTGTAAACATTTAGAATTTCCGAAGATAAAAGTCACTGCTTCTCAAAACAAAAATAGAAACATCATCATAAAAGTGATCGATAATGGGTCGGGCATTCCCAAGGATATTTTAGAAAACATTTTTGTGCCATTCTTTACGAGTAAAGCGACAGGAAGCGGGATTGGTTTAAGTTTATGCAAGCAAATCATGATGCTGCATAAAGGTCGTATCATCGTCAAGAGTATTGAGGGCGAAGGGTCTGTTTTTAGCTTGGTGTTTTAAATAAAAAAAGCGACTTGATTGTAATCAAATCGCTTTTGCTAAAGCTATTAACTATTAAAATGTATGGTGCATACTAAACTGTAGCTGTCCCTTTTGCCAATTAACCGTGGTCTGCTCCATCCAGCCTAGTTGAAAACGAATGTTGTCGGTTAATGAGTAACCCAGACCAAGATAGGTACGATTTCTGTCAAAAAATTGTACACTACGATTGTCACCAATTTTTCGCTCACCATTTATAAATAGCTCGTTATAAAAGGCAAAATACGGAGTACCTTTGTTTAACGATGTTCCTTTAAAAGGTACATTTACAAAAAGCATATAGCGATATCTCGTCCTAAAATCTTGATCTTCTACCCAACGCTGTTCATAGCGCATACGATGACTCAACAATAACCGTTTTAATAAGGTATTTGAGAACAAGGCCTCTTGATAAACACGATGCTCACCAGTGGGATCGTCAATTTCAGTACCGTATTTTCCTGTTGTAATATTGGCATAGCCCAATGTGAATTTTACACCAGACTCTTTTGGTGAATACGTTAGTCCTGTTCTTAAAAGTAATTGTTCTCTATCGCCTAAACCTCGCCAATCTCTATATTGGTAATCGCCTTGCACGCCCCAATTTGATTCGTTGAACGTCGTATTCCAAAAATACATGTACCAAGCACCAAGTTGGTCTTCGTCAGGACCTTGAGCATAACAAGTAGAGAAAGAAATGAGCAAGACTAAAAATGTTAATTTTTTTTTCATGGTGCACTCTTCTTGTTTTCGCTTTTAAATTTTGGTAAACTTAAAATAGTTTCTTCGATAAATTCAACTTTACCAGTAGATAACTTATAAACTGCACCAACTATGAGGATCTCACCTTTTTCAAACTTTCGGCTGAGTACAGGTTCTAGTCCGCGTAAGAGCTTTACCTGCTCCAAGACATTCGCCTCTACCGTTATGTCTAATTGTTCTTTTTCAGAAGCGCCTTCTTTAATAGCTTTTAAGGTAGCTGGTTTAATAGAGTTTATTAACGTAACAACGTGACCAGGTGGGTTTTCTGGCAGCTTCATTGCGGCAGTAACAGCACCACAACTTTCATGGCCTAGCACCACTATGAGCTTTGTATTTAGGGCAACTGTCGCATATTCTATGGTGCCATAAGACGCCTCAGCCATAACCTGACCTGCCGTTCTCGTAATGAACAAATCACCTACACCTTGGTCAAATATCATTTCATTGGGTACACGACTATCTGCACAGCCTATTATGGTGGCGAAAGGCTTTTGACCTAGAGAACTATTTTTCAAATCCTCATCAGACTGTCTTGGAGAAACGCGACGATTATCAACAAAACGTTTATTGCCGTACATAAGTTTTTTTAGACCATAATAAGGATCTAAATAAGCGCTGTCCCTATCGGCAAAATATGTGTTATCTTGAACCTTTAATAATTTTTTGATCTCATCAGATTGCGCGTTGACCGAACATAGAACAGAAAACACAAGCAAGTACATTAATTTTTTCATTTGTTTAAGATTATTTGTGAATGATTAAACAAAAATAGATTTAATTACTCTATCTCAATTTTCATTAACATAAAATTAATAGTAATGCTACTACTCTTGATAGTATGACTTTCATTTATAAAAAGATCACTTTTTCAATTAAAAGCATGTAGACTACTACGATTAGTTTATATGAGTAGATAGTATTCTGATTAAAATTCGTAAATACATTTAAACCAAAAACTTATATAGATCCTTCGTTCAATTTTTACTAAAACAGACTAAGGGACTTTATGCGTTTCGAGACACTGCCTGCCTCCAAATATCACCTGTGATTTCCAATAGATTTATTTTATCTACGGAAAGCATATTAGAAATCATACTGTTTTTACTAAACGACCAAAATAATCCTGTCTCCAAAAGATAGGGCTTACCAGTTTCGGCATGTATCCTAAAATCATACATCGAAAAATCCCGACATTTAAGAGCTTTATGCATGGTGATCATCATATTGGTGAGTTCTTCAAGCAAATGCTGATCTAAAATTGCTGGACAAACTGCGGGAATGTTCAATTTATCAGATTGTGATACAAGATTATTCTCATCGTCAAATTTCAACTTATCCTCTGGATTTCGAATGGGCTGTTTTACACTTACTTGATATTCTATAAATGGCAAACTCATAAAACCATCATCTATTTCGATGATAGCGCCTCTTAATTCTCGACCAGGAATATAGGTTTCTATGAGTATTTCACTGTCATAGTTAAATGCATTTATGCAGCTCTGCTTAAATTGATCCTCGGAATATACTAAGGATAAGCCATCAGAGTTATCGGAATGATTTGGTTTTACGATTAGCGGAAACTCTAAGTCATTATTGCGCAAGGTATCCAAATCTGGAAACTCCAACAATAGACTTTCTGGCACTGAAACCTCAACATCCTTAGCGATCAATTTCGTTAAATGCTTGTCTTGTGCCAATTGAAGCGTTGCTGCCGTTGAACCTACCATAGGTATCTGCAAAATATCTTCAAATAACGACCGGATTGCAGTTAAACCAGTTTGACAGAACATATGAGGTACAGCAAGATCGGCGTGTTTTACCTTCGGAATCAGTTCTTCCAAAGACATTTTTTGCGATTGTTTTTCTACCGAAGACCCAACAGACCAGTTACCGTCGGGATAAGCCATGACAAAAAGCAGCTCGAATCCTAATGGTGTGACTACCTGCTTTCCGTATAAAACCGAAAGATTATAAAAAAATTGAGACGTTGGAGAGCCTATAAGTTGAAGCGCTACCAATAGTTTTGTATCTGTTTTAGTCGCCACCTTGATATATGAGTTTACCTATATTAAAATCTATCTTCTCCCATGCTACGTTTTTCAATGGCCTCTTTATGATTTGGTACGGAATGCTAACGTGATTATTGAATAAAAAAGGCAAAGCATCATTCCACTCAAAAACAGCTTCTTTTCCTGTGACCATGCGATTCCATAAAACTAAAAACTGCTTCCTACTCTTGGACGTTACCAACCGATACAATTCATGATAAAACCAAAAAGTATGTCCTGCTCTTTTATTCGGAATAAAACGTTGCGATGCATTTGCAGACGTATAATAAGCCGAAACCGCATCTAACTGATTATGAAATAGTGTAATGGCCGAATGTGTTCTTGGATTACATTCAATTGGCATCACGCGATGATCTTTTGTAATTATAAAATCGAAAGAAATTTGTCCCGTACCGCCTAATTTAGCAACAAAAGACCTCACCCATTCCTTGACGTTGGGTAAATCAAGCATTTCATAATTTACCTGAAATGGTGAAGAATTTGAACAAATATAGAGATTCAAATTACCATCGCGCGTTGTCGTGTGTGTGCAAACTTCTTTTCCCTCAATAAATTCCTGTAACACCCACGGTTCTTGGGCACCAATAGGTAAAGACCTCACACGATCTTCCCAACCGTCATGAGGTAAGGTGCGAAGATCCATCCTATAGACTGGATCGTAATCAATCTTTTTGAGAATATATTTTTTAGTAGGATTAAATTGGTGAGATAATAAAGATTCGTGTGAATCGATATGAAACGATTCTGGAGTCGATAACCCGAATGATCGTGATAGTTCAATAAATTGATGCTTATCATCCAAACGCTTTACGATGTCTGCATCAAAATGAAATACTTCGGTATGATCGGGAAAATCAGGTTTGGCATTTGCGTCATAAACAGCAGATTTCGGACTTGCCACTGGAACAAATAAATCAACCTGCTCTCGTTGGGCTATATCGATGAGTGCCCTTTGATAGGACTGACCGTCACTTTCAATTTCAGGAATAATTATAAATTGATCCACAGCATTTGAAAAACGCGTCCCACACCATTTATATAATGACGTTTCGGCAACGATGACACGATCCCCAGAGTCATGAAACATACGTGCTAATTGAAGGCATTTTGTCATTTTTCCACCAGTTAACAATACGGTTCGACCACTTCGTTTTTTATTCTTTTCTCTACTAAACTCGGCTTTTAACAAAGATAAAAGCACTAAGAACACTGCGGGAATACCAAATAGTCCCAAAATAAAAAGAACGCCAATCGTTTTAAGCAAGCTCTTCATTTAAGCGATTCGTCTTATCAAAGTGACCCCATCACGAAGTGGCAGTAACACCTGTTGAACGCGCTCATCATGAGCGACCAATCTATTAAATTTTTGAATGGCCAGCCCATTGGGCGTGACGTCTCCCGCACCATAGGCTTGACCCATGTACAAGGTATTGTCGACACAGATTAATCCGTTTTTTTTGAGCAATTCAAAATCCATAATGGTTGTAAAATAATTTTCATAACCTGCCTTATCAGCGTCAATAAAGATGAGATCAAAAACACTATTGTTTTGTGCGAGGTCTTCAAGTGTTTTTAAAGCATCTCCAATAACTATTTTTACTTTTTTTCCGTATTGAGAATTGTGAAGTTGTTTTTGGGCAAATGTTGCTGTGAACTTATCATATTCACAAGCAATAAGGTTTCCGTCAGGAGGTAAAGCTTCTGCCATAGCCAATGAGGCGTAACTTGTAAACGACCCAATTTCTAGAACCTGTTTTGCATTGGTGATCGCCACCAGTAATTTAAGAAATTGTCCCTCTACAGCACCAGAGAGCATTTCTTTTTCTAGATGGAGATCGGTCTCAGATTGATCAAAAGCGTTATCCCAATCCAATGCATTTGTTTCAATTTCTAAAGTATTCAATGCTTCGGAAGGTGAAGATGAGTGTTGGGCTAAATAAGCGTCCAACGGATCGATCAATGCCTTACAATCATCGACCAATTCTAATAAATTTTGATTCGATTGCTCAGCCAACATAAGTTCTTTTAAATCGTTCAATTTGGCACTCAAAATGGTATGTGGTGTAATGGGACGATGTTTGTTACTTGACGCTAGTGCTCCATTCTTCATAAGCTATGACTTTAAATCTTCAATATTTTTTTTATGCCGTTTTACTTTGTAAACGCTTAGACAGATCATTCCAAGACGCTCCTTCTAAAGAAGCTAGAGTCAAATCTGCTATATTATCTAAATTTTCATCGTGATACGCACCAAGCGTAACTACGGTAAAAATATTGGCTGTTCGAGAAGCAAGCAACGAATTTAAGGAATCTTCAATCGCAATGCATTCGTGAGCTTTTACACCAAAGTGTTTTAGCGCTGCATTGTAAATATCGGGTGAAGGCTTTCCTTTTGGTGCCTCATCTCTGTGAAAAATATGATCGAAGTCTGATTTTTTCAATTTTCCTGCGGAAGCCTCTAAAATCGCATTGGTGTTCTTGTGTCCTGTAGTTGTAACCCATGCTACTTTAGCGCCACTTACTTTTGCCTCTGCAATAAGATTAACTAAACCTGGTCTTGGTGCAATGCGCTCTTTTACTATTGTTGCGCAAGCCAATTCAGTTTTACGAGCATGAATTTTTTCAATTTCACTTTTAGAAAAATCTTTTCCTGTCGCAACAGCCAACATATTAATGCGATCTTGGCCTCCACTGCGTTGTAATAGTTTTCTATATATTTCTGGCGTCCAGACCCAGTCTACATGAGATTCTTTTAATGCTTGATTGTAAGCTTGTCGCTGTATTTCTGAAGTTTCGGCTACGACTCCTATAGAACCGATAAATAATACTTTTGGTGTCATATTTAATATTTTGATGTACTATAAAATGTGTTAATTTATTATTTAGGCGTTTTGTAGGGCTTCGCTTTTAGTTGAACTATGAGCAACTGTAGATGGATCTTCCAATCCAACATCCTCACAAAGGGGTTCAACACCAAAACCAGCTCTCGCATAAGTTTTACAAATAGCCTTATATTCTTCAATTGATAATTTCATTTGCTCTAAAGTAAGCTCGTTTAGATAACCACACTCCCCTATTTTTCCTTTAGGCAGTGGTGCAACGAGATTTCCACCACGTTTTTCAATGACCTTGACTTGTGCCTTATAAATGAGATCGGTATCGTCTAAAATTGGATGCCATAAACTTAATTCAAAATCACTGATAAGCTGTAAAATACGATCTCGATCTTCCGTAGAAATCCACCCTTGCTTATAACTCAAATAGGCGCCAAATCCCATTCCGCAGGCAACCGCGTGACCATGTAACATTCCTGATGGTATTTCAAATCCAGGCGACCAAGTATGGCCGTAGGCATGTGGTCTACATTGGTGGGTCTCGTATAGATTACCGTATTCAGATTGTACATAACTACGCATGGCCAATGATAAAATACGTTGTCCTTTTTCTTGAAGGGACTGATCATTAGTCACCGTTCCAAACTGAGAATAGAGCAATTCGATGCCCGTATCTTCTAATAATTTAAAGAGTTCGACATCTTTTACGACAGCCATTTTTATAATTTCAGCAATCCCATGACGAATCCAACCTGTACGTAAGGTTTTAAAAAACGTTCGGTCGGTTAAGGTCATTACTGGTGCGTGATAGGCTCCAAAAAGATTTTTAAATCCGAAACCATCACAACACGTTCTTGGTGAAGGTCCAGCGTCTATACCAGAAACGATGGAGGTTGCCAACATAACGTACGGTGTACTTCTATGATACAGTGCACAAGCAAGACCACCAGTATCGGCAATCACTCCTCCTCCAACAATAAGTACCGGTTCTTGTCTAGAAACACCGACTTTTTTAAAATCGGCCATTAAAGATTCGACCATTGCGATGCCTTTATCGACTTCCATTGCACGATACACCAATAACGTAAGTTCAATGTGATGATAGTCAAAATACGCTTTGATCTCATCCTCATAATGTTCGCTCACATTAGAATCTAAGACACAAATACAACGCCCTAAAGGTTGGTATAAATCACTGAGCAAGTGATTGTCATGCTCTAAAACGCCATCAGTAATATGGATTTCTGTCATGGTTGATGTGGTCATTACGGCCTCTATATAACTCCCGTCCTCGTTACTATTGACAGTTCCTTGTGAAGTTCGGTAAGACGATGTTGGGTATATGGCATGTGGATCTTCTTTCTCCAAACGCTCAATCAATGCTTTGGTCTGTGTTTGATTTCCAAATTTTAAAAGAAGTTTAGTGATGCTTAGTCGTCCGTCGGAACTTTCTGAAGCCATCTGTGCCAAATCCTTCCATGTGCTTGATGCTTCTTTTGCAATCTCATCAGACAGTTGTCTTAGCGCAGAAAACAATTGAAATGCAGGCATCGCATAAGCTGTTTTAAGTTTCCGAAGCAGATGCGTGGCGCGATATGTTACATCGTCAGAAATGTCTTTTGATAAAGTATGTGAAAACGCATCGGTTTTTCTAAGCGACTCTAATAGAGTTATAAAGTTTGAATTGGTAATTACTGTTTTGAGGTCTTTTTCATAGGTCATTTTAAGGAGCAAAGACTCAAGTGTTATTTCTAAATGCGCGTTTGTCATTTGGTTGATATTTTTATATAATCTTTAAAACTGTTTAATTTTTCATTTAAAAAGCTAAACAAAATTAAGACTTTAAAATTTGCTATTTTAACTCTATCCCCCCTTTTGTTGTTATTATTGGGTCAAAAGTGACAGCAGGATATACTTTCATTGAAGATTTAGATGCGTTAATAGTGCTTTGATTTATTTCGGAAATTTGACCTTACATACAATCATAAGCATTTTAGAATTCTATTAAAAAATCATTAACTGTTATGACCATAACTTGAGAAGTGAGTTTTAAATCTTCCGAAGCAAAAAGATAAATTGTATTTGAAGCTTCCCTATTTTAGACATAGTAACTGTTTTACATTATATGAAAAAGCCAACTCAAAATTATGAGATTGCTTTGCGTCGTTTTCTTATTGCTGCGACGTTCTACATTTGCTGACTCACAAAATAACATTGTTGTAAATGATGAAAAGTTAAATGTGCACCAAGTTTTAAACACTGCTATTTATGGAAAGCGTAGTGAGCGTTCTTAAAGATTTAAAAATCAATTGAACCGCAGCTTTTAGCTGAAAACAAAACTTGAGTTTCGCAATTTCCAATTTTTTTCTTTTATTTGAATCTAATTCAATGCATTAGTCGTAATCATCAATGAAAGTTCAGCTTATTGTCTTAGTCCTTACCCTTGTTGGATCTTGTTCTACCTTGAGACATGCTGAAAAACTTGAACACTTAAAAAATGGCGTTGCGTTTGACGATTCCAAAACGGTTGAAACCTATTTGAACTCTATTACAGAAGGCGAATTAAAAACTCATGTCTATGCGTTTTCATCAGATGATTTTGAAGGCAGAAGAACTGGAGAGCCGGGACATCATGAAGCCTGCAACTATTTAAAAGCGTATTATATTGAACAGGAAATCAAATCACCTTTAGGCAGTGATTATTTTCAATACATTCCAGAATCTTATTTTTCCGAAGGCATTAAAAATTCACAAAATGTCATCGCATTTATTGAAGGGAGCGAGTTTCCTCATGAAGTGGTCATTATTTCCGCGCACTCTGATCATGAGGGATATACCGAAACCGAAATTTATAATGGTGCCGATGATAATGGCTCTGGCACTGCGGCAGTACTTGAAATGGCACAAGCCTTTCAAATAGCAGCAAAAGAAGGCCATCCACCAAAACGTAGCATTGTATTTTTGCACTTAACTGGTGAGGAAGTTGGATTGAATGGCTCAAGATACTATGCAAAATATCCCGTATTCTCTATGGCCAATACGGTCGCTAATCTCAACATAGACATGATTGGTCGTGTCGATGAATCTCATCTTGACGCAGAAGATTATATCTACATTATTGGAGCCGATCGATTAAGCACAGAACTGCATTACATCTCAGAAAAGGCCAATGATCAATTTACACAGCTTAACTTAGATTATAGATTAAATGATGATAGCGACCCAAACCGTTATTATTACAGATCAGACCATTATAATTTTGCGCAACAAGGCGTGCCTGTTATTTTTTATTTTAACGGAGAACATGAGGACTACCATCAGGTTACCGATACAGCTGATAAAATCAATTATTCGCTGCTCGAAAAGCGCACGAGATTAATTTTTGCCACGGCTTGGTATCTTGCCAATTCTGATGAGCGCATTGTGGCAGACAAGCTCGAACTTTAGCACGTTAAAATTTATATAAGACTTCTCTCCTGTTTCAACAAACAGTATCGATTTCATTAGTTTTGTGCTCCAACAATTAAAACGATACAATGAAAAATAGTATTAGCATAATCATCATAGCATTACTTCTAAGTGCTTGTGGCACGAAGCCTAAACCACCAGCAGATATTACTAAATATGCAAGTACGATAACGTCTTCTGAATTAAAGGAGATGCTCTACACCTATGCTTCAGATGAGTTTGAAGGTCGCGAGACCGGAGAGCCTGGACAAAAGAAAGCAGTAAATTATATTAAAGATCATTATGTCAGCATGGAGATTCCCTCGCCGATTTCCGAAGATAATTATTTTCAAAAAGTCCCTTTAGAACTACAAAAGATCCCTAATATCGAGATGTCTATCAACGGGAAATCTGCAACGATGTTCGATGATTTTATCTCTATGGGATCTGTAGATACCCAAACACTAACTATTGACGAATTGGTGTATGCAGGATATGGCATTCATACCGAAAGCTATTCAGATTATACCAATTTGGATGTCAAAGGAAAAATAGTGTTGGTGAAGGCTGGTGAACCTATCAATGCCGACAGCACTTACATCACATCAGGAACCAAAGAACCAACAAAATGGAGCAAAGGTAGAAGTGGTCGCTCATCTAAGAAAACCGTAGCCGAAGAATTTGGCGCTAAAGGCATCTTTATTGTCGATACCGCTGCATACGATTATTATAGTAACATCTATAGGACTCGAAAAGAATCAAATTGGCCAGGTCGAATGACAGGAACAAGCCAAAATGATACTATGCTCTATCTTTTAATTACTGAAACTTTAGCAAAGACACTGGTCAGTGATTTAAACATAAACGATCAAGGACGAATCATCAAAGCGAAAGTTAAAATGAATTTAGAAAATGAGGCAACACCTGTCGATTCTGAAAACGTCGTTGCGTTTATTAAGGGTAGTGAAAAGCCTGACGAAATTTTGGTCATTTCTTCCCATTTAGACCACATCGGTCTTACAAAAGATGGTGATGTCAATAATGGTGCAGATGATGACGGCTCAGGAACTGTGGCCATGTTAGAAATAGCAGAAGCCTTTAAAACCGCCGTAAAGGATGGTTACAGACCTAAACGCTCTATTCTATTTTTACATGTTACAGGTGAAGAAAAAGGATTATTAGGCTCAAGTCATTATACGGATAACGATCCTATTTTTCCGCTCAACAATACGGTGGCAAATCTTAATATCGATATGATAGGTCGAATTGATCCAAATCGTAAAGGCAATAGAAATTACGTTTATCTCATTGGTAGCGATCGATTGAGTACTGAGCTTCATGAACTTTCTGAAACCATGAACCAGAAGTACACCAAGATCGAGCTAGATTATACCTACAATGCCGATAGCGATCCCAACCGCTATTATTACAGAAGTGATCATTATAACTTTGCCAAAAATAATGTCCCTATCATTTTCTACTTCAATGGAACGCACGACGATTACCACAGACCAAGTGATACAGCCGATAAAATTGAATACGATCTTCTAGAAAATAGGACGCGACTTGTGTTTTACACCGCTTGGGAAATTGCCAATCGTGATACAAGACCTTTTGTAGATAAGGCAACGTTAAAATAAGAATCTGGGCGTTACCAAGGCGCGCCAAAGAGCGACGCCTCGGTCGCGCTATCCGCTAAATCTTTTTGTAAAAACAAAAAGGATACCGCTACTATCGCTAACGCAGAAAAAAGCGTGACTTCATAAAAGTTGCGCTTTTTTAGTATTTTTTAGTTTTGTATTTGACCACAAAGGTCTCTAATCGATCACGATTTAAATTTTTTAGTTTTCGTTCTAAAATTGCTGCCGCTTTTCGTGTTGGTTTTGGTTTTGGTTTTGGTATTGACATAACAAGTTGCCAAGGCATGCCACTTGATGTATATTTAGATTCGCCATTATTGTGCCTTTTCAACCTAGAATCTAAATCTTTTGTGTGTCCTTTGTAATACTTATCAAGTGATTTTGAATATAAAATATAGGTATAGAACATATAATATGCATCTAACTTTAGAGAAAACAAAAGCCCTCCAAAGACTATCCTTGAAGGGCTTTTTAATCATTAAGACAGTGGTACTGACGCTAAGTCAGCAACAAGACATTGACCTTGCCAATCGTCTTGGGGTGGAAGACCGGGCTCGAACCGGCGACTTTCGGTACCACAAACCGACGCTCTAACCAACTGAGCTACAACCACCATATTATTTATTATTAAGTTTTAAAAAAACTTTACAAAAGGATGCTCTAACCAAAAGCAAGAACCACCATGTTATTTATTATTAAGTTTTAAAAAAACTTTACAAAAGGATGCTCTAACCAAAAGAGAAGAACCACCATGTTATTTATTATGAAGTTTTAAAAAAAACTTTACAAAAGGATGCTCTAACCAAAAGAGAAGAACCACCATGTTATTTATTATGAAGTTTTAAAAAAAACTTTACAAAAGGATGCTCTAACCAAAAGAAAGAACCACCATGTTATTTATTATTAAGTTTTAAAAAAAACTTTACAAAAGGATGCTCTAACCAAAAGCAAGAACAACCGTTTAATTTGGATTGCAAATGTAATTGATTTCAAAGATACAACAAAGACTTTTTTTTAAAATTATTTTATGCCGATCGGTAAAAAATCATGATGATAAATTTAACAGCAACATAAGCAACTATCGACTTAAAAATCAATAAAAATAGGTAAGCTATTATAAGTCAATTCCAAAATCAAATCTAACCTAGCAATTTCGTTTACTATTTAGCTTTCTAAAGGTTCTCGTCTTGATCGATCGAGACCAGAGAACTCTAAAGAATGGTCATCTATAATCTGATAGAGCTTTTCAACATCAGACTTTATGATATGACTCAAATCAAAACATGCCCTAATTTGATTGGTTTTCGTGATGATAAGCTCCTTGCCATCAAGCCTTACGCCAGTAATATCTTTAAATGAAATAGACTTCCCGATAAACGAATTGATTTTAATAAGAATACCCTTGTCATTCCATTGCACGTAGTTTTTATACCAAAATATTTTACTAAAATAAGTCGCATTTAAAATAAATCCCACAGCATTTATGAACCCGTTAATTTTTGGATTGTCAAAAGCTATAAGTTCGAAAGTCCCTACAATGATGAGCACAACAGATAAAATTAGGAGTGCGACCCACATCCAGTTTTTCATATTATCAAAATGTATGTTTTTCATGGGATATAAATAATGAGGCTTCTGCCTGTTATTAAATACGTTTATATATTGAACTCATCTTGACTTTTTCTATTGCCTAAAAAATGGCTAAAATTCGCTCATATTTCAGCATTTTTTTCACTCGTAGCGATGCTATGATTTTCAAAAACAGTTTCATTTGCCAAATTTTATCTCATTTTCACTTAAAAACAAAAAGTCAAGATGAGTTCGTTATTTTAAATCAAAAAGGCTATCAACAGCAACAAATCGCTCTACAGTGAAACCTTCAGCAAATTCAACACCAATTAATCGTCCTAAATCTCTCGCTCTGTAGGTAATACTATCGGTAAAATTTTGGCTCGAAATTGGTGTTTGCGGATCTTTACTATCAGGATTGTAAAATTGCGTTTTATAGGCTAAAACCGATGCCACTTTTGTATCCATATATTCGGAAACATCTACGACAAAATCAGGTTCTATAGATTTCCATTGGATATAATGATACACCAATTTTGGTCGCCATAGCTGCTGTGGTTTTCCATCAATTTCTGTCTCGATCTTTAGAAGTCCGCTTAAAAAACAAGCATCGCTCACCAATGTACTACCTTTTCCGTGGTCAATATGCCTATCATCAATCGCATTGCACAAAACGATATCGGGTTGATATTTGCGTATCATTTTGATGACTTCCATTTGATGTTCACGGTCGTTAATAAAAAACCCATCAGCAAAGCCAAGGTTTTCACGAATCGAAAGTCCTAAGACAGCTGCAGCAGCACTTGCTTCCTCTGCTCGAGTTTCCGCAGTACCTCTAGTCCCTAATTCGCCACGTGTTAAATCGATGACTCCAACGCGCTTTCCATTGGCAACTTCTTTCGCAATAGTAGCTGCACAACTCAATTCTACATCATCTGGATGTGCCCCAAAGGCAAGTATATCTAGTTTCATTTTTTAATCATTAAGTATTCAACGCCATAAAATCATAGATCTCAGTTATGGCATTACACTATTATTTTCATTTTCTTTGACCCAGTTTGGAGTCTTCGCTTTCACAAAATAAAGATAAACCATTTAATGTAATCACGAATTTAGAAAACGTTCAACATAATTCCCAAGACTATTGTATTTTTGGCGAATGATTTCAGTTGTAATTTTAGGGGCTGGTAACGTCGCCAGTCATTTATACAAAGCGTTTTCGTATTCAAAAAAAGTCTCGATAAAGCAATGGTACAATCGCGATATTAGCCGTATAGCGTCGTTTAAGAATGAGGTAGCCATCACAGACGATGTGTCGCTTCTTGCAGAGGCTGATATCTATATTATTGCAGTAAGTGACGATGCGATTTCAAAACTTTCGAAACAATTACCCTTCGAGAATCGCCTTGTTGTGCATACCTCAGGAAGTGCGAGCGCTTATGATATTGATAAAAAGAACAGACGCGGTGTGTTTTATCCGCTTCAAACCTTTTCGAAGTCAGTTGAAATCGATTTTTCCGAAGTTCCAATTTGTTTAGAGACCTTAATGCGCAAAGATTACCTTCCCTTGAAAGCTTTAGCCAAGTGCATATCAAAACACACCAAACGCATCAATAGTGATCAAAGAGCAGCCTTACATCTAGCGGCTGTATTTGTCAATAATTTTACCAATCAAATTTATCGCATTGCTCATGAAATTACAGAATCCCAAGGTGCCGAATTTGATTTACTCAAACCGCTCATCTTAGAAACCGCTCGCAAAGTGCAGCGCAATTCGCCCTATGTTTCGCAAACTGGTCCCGCAAAACGGAACGATAAAAAAACGATAAAAAAACATTTGAAACTGCTGGAGGATGACCATCACAAAGACGTGTACAACTTGATGACAGCATCGATCAAAAATACGCATACGTTGTGAAAGTGGCTTCGACAGGCTCGGCAACCAAACAGGCGACGGCCGCAATCACCGAAAAAAAATAGGCAACCTAAGTAAAAACAATCACTAATTTTTATAACACGATTACACCTATGGATACGGAAAGCTATAAAGAATACCTAGAACAAATTACGACCTTTATTTTTGATGTAGATGGTGTGCTTACCGATGGTACAGTAACGATCATGAGCAATGGTGATATGCTGCGCCGTATGAATATTAAAGATGGCTATGCGCTTAAAACGGCTGTAGATGCCGGATTTAAAATGTGTATTATTTCTGGAGGCAGTAATCTTGGGGTTCAAAAACGACTGGAAGGTTTAGGTATTAAAGATATTTATCTAGGGGCTCACAAAAAAGTCAATCAGTTTCATGAGTACTTGACCAAAAACAATATTGATGCTAAAAACGTGTTGTATATGGGTGACGATATTCCTGATATTCCCGTGATGAAATTGGTTGGATTGGCATGTTGCCCGCAGGATGCGACAATCGAAGTCAAAGGGACGAGCCATTATATTTCTCATAAAGGTGGCGGACAAGGTGCAGTACGCGACATTATTGAACAAGTTATGAAGGTGCAGGACAAGTGGGACGTGAATTTTGACGCTAAGTATGACTAGGCGTTAGATCTAAACAATCAATCAAAAAATTAAATCATCAGTTTGCATATCTTAAATCTTATTCGTTGGAAAAACCTCTTGATGATCATCATCGCTCAGGTTTTAGTAAAGTATGCCCTGTTTGAACCCTTTCCTCCTTTAACCGCATTGGACACAACTAGTTTTATAATTTTAGTTGGAGCCACCTTATGTATCGCTGCTGCCGGAAACATAATAAACGACATTTACGATATTGAAACCGACGTCATTAACAAACCCAAAAAAGTTATCATAGGCAATCAAGTCTCCGAAAATTTAGCTTACAATCTGTTTTTCGCTTTAAACGTTATCGGGATTATATTAGGCCTGTATTTGTCGCACCATGTCGGCAAAAGTTCGTTTTTCTCCATTTTTGTCATCATTTCTATAGCTCTTTATGTATATGCCTCCTATTTAAAAGGCACGGTATTACTAGGCAACCTTCTGATTTCTTTTTTAGTAGCCATGAGCCTCTTGCTGGTAGGTATCTTCGATTTGTTACCACAGCTTATTCCTGCAACAAGAACGACCCAGATGACCTTTTTAAATATCGTTTTAGACTATGCCATTTTTGCTTTTCTAGTAAATTTGGTGCGAGAACTCATCAAAGACATTCAAGATATCGATGGTGATTATAAGGCTGGTATGAATACCTTACCCATTATTATTGGTCGCGAACGTAGCAACAAAATTGCTTTTGCTGTGAGCATGATTCCTATTGGTGCGGTGATTTATTTTGTAGTCACCTATTTATACACCCAGATTTTCGCAATTGGTTATTTTCTTGTCTTTGTAATCGCACCCTTGCTATATTGTACGATCAAAATTTTCTCTGCAGAACGAAAAAGCGACTACCAACACCTCAGCATGATGTATAAGTTAATTATGTTTTTTGGTGTATTATCTTTGCTGCTTTATCCTTTACTTCTGAAATAAGCCAGACATGATCAACCATCAACTTCAAAACTACAACCTCATCCTCGCCTCTGGCTCGCCAAGGCGGCAGCAATTTTTTGAAGAATTAGGTCTTGATTTCGAAATCCGATTGAAACCGGTTGACGAGATTTATCCAGACCATTTGCGTCACTTTGAAATCAGTGATTATCTGGCCCAACTAAAAGCGCTTCCTTTTAGGGCTGAATTAAAAGATACCGATATCTTAATCACAAGCGATACAATTGTTTGGCACAACGAAATCGCTTTGGGGAAACCGAAATCCCATCAAGAGGCTCATGATATGTTAGCTTCAATGAGCGCTACGACACACGAGGTGATGACGTCGGTTTGTTTTACGACAAAAACGTCTCAAAAAACAGTGCATGCCGTGACCAAAGTCACATTTAAAGCCTTGAGCGAAACTGAAATTAATTACTACATTGAAACCTTCAAACCCTACGACAAAGCTGGCGCCTATGGCATTCAAGAATGGATCGGCCAGATAGGTATTACCAACATTGAAGGCTCTTATACCAATGTCGTTGGACTTCCAACACATCTCGTTTACAAAACGTTAAACAGTATGGCGACTTAGGATTTGAATTGTATTTTTAAAAAAATCTATGTTATGAAAACCCCTGTCAACATCGTATTTATCTTTTTTTTCTTCGGAATTTTGACGTCTTGTAACGAGTCTAACTCTGCAAAAGATCAAGGTATGTTATCAGATCATGTTTCCGAAGACACCGTAAAACAAGACAGCAATACAACCCAAAAATTCAATCCTTCAGATGCCTTTAAATCGTATTGGTACGCTGGTGAAGCCGAAATATCCTCCTACAAACTAGAACAGGCACGTTATGGTGAAATGCGAGAAGGAACAGCCGTTTTAATTTACGTGACCGAAGATTTTCTTCCCGAAGAGCAGGTCAAAGCCGATAATTTCGACAAGACTAATATCCCCATTTTAAAACTCAATACAACCAAAACTTTTAACACTGGCATATATCCATACGCTATCATGGAATCTACATTTTTTCCTATCGTAAATAATCAATATGCTGTAAAATTAAGCAGTTCGATTCAAGAATGGTGTGGTCAAACTTACACCCAATTGAACAATAGAGATCAATTTGAGATCATTGCTCACAGTTATTTTGAAGGTGAGGGTGATAAGGATTTTTCTTTAGACAAGGCCATTCTTGAAAATGAACTCTGGACGCAGTTGCGACTCGATCCTAAAAGTTTACCTGTAGGAGAATTGGAGGTTATTCCGTCTATGGCTTACATTCAGTTAAAGCACATTGAGCTTAAAGCCTATAAGGCAATCGCTACATTAAACTCTGGCGCCTATACTCTATCTTATCCCGATTTGAAACGCGATTTAATAATGTATTACAACACTAATTTCCCTTATGAAATTTTATCATGGGAGGAAACGTATAACGACAGTTATGGATCAAATGCAGCGCGTTTAACGACAAAAGCTACCCGACTAAAAACCATCAAATCGCCGTACTGGAACAAGAACTCCAATGCCGATGAAAACTTGCGCGAAACTCTTAAACTAAAATAGATAAGTTTAGGCTTTGTCCTGTATCTTTGGCCTACCAAACTAAATCAATTTTTAATGTTTTTTGAAATATATCGTACCGAATTAATTACTACTGGTATAATTATTATAGTGCTATTGATCATTAGGTTTTTAGTACATACGCTCGTTAGAAAAATAGGAAGAAAAAGCGAGATTAATGATGCCCGAATAAAACTGATCAATAGATACATCTCTGCCACCTTTTTAATTATAGCCTTACTTATTGAGGCCTTTGTCTTTGGAGCAGAATTTAAGGAAATGGCGGTTATTTTCTCTTCCGTTTTTGCGGTGATTGGTATTGGACTCTTTGCCATTTGGTCCATATTGAGCAATGTCACGTCTGGAATCATCATGTTCTTTTCATTCCCGTATAAAGTGGGCGATAAGGTAAAAATCCACGATAAGGATTTTCCTATTGAAGCTATCATTGAAGATATTAGAGCATTTCAATTACACCTGAGATGTGACAATGGCGATTTGGTGACTTACCCTAACAATTTACTTTTGCAAAAAGCCGTAACATTAGTCGAAAAAGATGCTATTGAAGGTTTTATCGATGACGACAGCAATTCTGTATAAATGAAGTTGTGCGTCAGTTAAAGAATCAGAACTGAAAAAGAAAATTTATAAAAAATGAAAATTAAATTCTTACTAATAATTTTAACCGTTTTTCAATTTAGCAGTTGTCAATCCAATAAAAAAGAGGAAACCAAAGAAATCGATAAAAACGGATATACTTTAACTTATACTTCTGATCTAAAATTGGATGAAAGCGGAAAACAAGGAAGTGAGTTTCTATTATTTACTAAAAAAATAAATGCTAATGACAACTTTGTAGAGAACATTAATTTGATAATAAAAAATTTAGAAAATCTGAATTTGGATTTGAATAAATTTGTAGAAATTACTGAAAATCAAATAAAAACAAATGGAAACTTAATTTCAAGTGAAAGAATAAAAATAAATAATTCAGAATTTCAAAAACTAATTTATAGTGCTTATTTAAATAATTTTGATTTAAAATTTATACAATATGACTTTGTAAAAAACAATAACGCATATATTCTGACTTTTACTGCGAAAGAAGATGAGTTTGAAAAATACTCTTCGGATATGGAGAAAATAATGAAAACATTTGCAATTAAATAAAAACCGAACGCAGAACACTATGTATAATTAATGGCTTGGTTCTCTCCTACTTACGAAAATCTTCGCAGATTTTCTATTCAGTTTTTATTTACTAAATAAGGTGCTTAATCACGCAACGGAATCATCCACAATCAAGATACCTAATAACCATATCAATTATATCGAGCTTTACGCCAACGACTTGCAAGAGATTAAAACGTTTTATTCCAATGCCTTTAACTGGTCATTTACCGATTATGGTTCGACCTATACGGCGTTTTCAAATAGCGGGCTCGAAGGCGGATTTGAACTCAAAAAAGGCGCAATACAAAATGGTGCCTTAGTGATTCTTCATCATGACAATCTTGAGGCAATCAAAAAAAAGATTGTGGAATGCGGTGGGACGATTTCAGTTGATATTTTTTCGTTTCCCGGCGGAAAACGTTTCCAGTTTATAGATCCCTCAGGAAACGAATTGGCCGTTTGGTGCAGCTTGTAATACTAGTTAACGTTAAAGAAACTTTAAAAACACCAACTGCGCTTAACCACTTCATTATATTTGATTACAACTAACTACGTTATAATGACTATACGATTACGCCTTCTCTTACTGTGCTTATGTTCTTCAGCATTTCTAACAGCCCAACAACCTAAAAAGCCCACTGCCTCAGAGATTCATGAATCTATTAAAAAACTAAACTTTTTGGGATCGGTTCTTTACGTGGCTGCGCATCCCGATGATGAAAACACAAGACTTATTTCATATATGTCTAATGAGGTTAAGGCAAGAACAGCCTATCTCTCGTTAACACGTGGCGATGGCGGTCAAAATCTTGTTGGCCCAGAAATTAGGGAACTACTAGGCGTTATAAGAACACAAGAACTTTTGGCAGCGCGTCGCACAGATGGTGGCGAACAACTATTTACCAGAGCCAATGACTTTGGCTATTCCAAACATCCTGATGAAACCTTGGCCATTTGGAACAAAGACGAAGTTTTAAGCGATGTCGTATTGGCGATTAGACGTTTTAAACCCGACGTGATTATTAATCGTTTTGACCATAGAAGTCCGGGAAGTACGCACGGCCACCACACTAGTTCTGCCATGTTAAGTGTTGAAGCTTTTGATTTGGTGGGTGATAAAAATGCGTATTCTAGTCAGTTGAGTTCTGTCAATACGTGGCAACCACAACGTTTATTTTTTAATACGTCTTGGTGGTTCTACGGAAGTCAAGAAAACTTTGATAAAGCCGATAAAACGAATTTATTGGATATTGACACAGGTGTTTATTTTCCAAGTAGCGGACTGAGCAATCCTGAAATTGCCGCCTTGAGCCGCAGTCAGCATAAATCCCAAGGTTTCGGAAGCACTGGCAGTCGAGGTACTCAAAAAGAATATATTGAATTGATCAAAGGTGAGCTTCCACAAGACAGAGCCAATATTTTTGAGGGCGTCAATACAACATGGAGTCGCGTTGATGGCAGTAAGGTGATTGGTACTATTTTAGCATCGGTTGAAAAAAATTATGATTTTAGAAATCCGTCAGCATCCATTCCAGAATTGGTGAGAGCTTATAAAGCTATTCAAAATCTTAAAGACATTCACTGGAGAACGATCAAAACAGAAGAAATTAAGACGATAATTGCCGCATGTGCTGGATTATATCTTGAAGCTACTGCTAATACCAATCACGCAACAGCTGGCTCAACGGTCGATTTGAAACTTGAAGTGATCAATCGCAGTCCATCAAAGATGATCTTGACCAGTGTGGTTTTGCCAAATGATATTTCCGTAGAAAAAAACTTAGGACTGGAATCCAACATCGATTTTGAATTTAAAGAAGCTCTAAAAATAAGTAATAATCAATCTGTATCTACACCATATTGGTTGACCAAAAAAGGAAGTTTAGGCATGTACGCGGTAGAAGATAAATCTTTCATTGGCAAACCAGAAACGCCTCGAAAACTTAGCGTTACCTTTAATCTTAATATTGAAAATGTAGCTATTCCATTTACCAAAGCTATCGTTTATAAGTCTAACGATCCGGTAAAAGGTGAGGAATACAAACCTTTTGAAATTATTCCTGAAGCGTCTGCAAAAATTTCAGAAAAGGTCATTATTTTAGATACTGATGCGCAACGTGAAATTAATGTTATCGTTAGGGCTGGAAGAGATAATCTCGAAGGCTACGTGCAGCTGGCGCATCCCGATAATTGGAGCGTTTACCCTGAGAAACAGAACGTGGTGATTGCGAACAAAGGTCAAGACGAAACGCTGATTTTTACAGTAATCCCGCCAAAAGAACAAAGTGAAGGCTTATTATCGCCAATGGTAACCGTTGGTAATAGTACTTACACCAAAGAGCTCATCGAAATAGAATACGATCATATTCCGTTTCAAACAGTGTTATTGCCAAGTGAAAGCAAAATAGTACGCTTAGATATTAAAAAACGTGGTGAACAGATTGGTTATATAGAAGGTGCTGGTGATGTTGTTCCAGAAAGTTTGAGACAAATTGGGTATGAAGTAACAACTATTGCACCCGATAAAATTTCCGCAGAAAACCTTGAACGTTTTGATGCTATTGTTGTTGGGATTAGAGCGTATAATACTGTTGCAGATCTCAAATTTAAGCAACAATTATTGTTCGATTATGTCGCTCAAGGCGGAACGATGATCGTGCAATATAACACTAGTCGCGGCCTAAAAACTGATAACCTTGCGCCTTACGATCTTAGATTGTCTAGAGATCGTGTGACCGATGAAACGGCAGAGGTTAGAATTATCGCTGCTGATCACGAGGTACTTAATTCACCAAATAAGATAACATCCAACGATTTTGAAGGATGGACACAAGAACGCGGTCTTTATTTTCCCGACGAATGGTCGAGTGCCTTTACTCCTATTTTGTCAATGAATGATGAAGGCGAAGATCCAAAAACGGGAAGTTTGTTGGTAGCCAAACATGGCAAAGGGTATTACGTGTATACAGGATTGAGCTTTTTTAGAGAATTTCCTGCTGGTGTTTCTGGAGCCTATAGACTTTTCGCGAATATGTTATCTTTAGGAAAAAATGCGGCTAAAAATTCTAGTGACATGAAAAACTAATCATCGTTTTTAAAATTATTCTGAAATTTTAAAATTAAGTGATAGTGCAATTTATTTGAAGGTTACATCTGTGTTTTTCCGCAGCTGAGCCCGTGTATTTCAATGGCTGAGCCTGTCGATTTCGGTGACTGAGCTTGTCGAAGTCACCTCTAACAAAACTACGAACTATGAAAAAATATAAATGGAATAAGATGTACACGTTAGTGCTTTGCGCTAACCTGCTATATATCATTTTGTTTTACTTCATCACCCAAGCCTACACATAATGCAAACGCTCGATTGGATTGTACTCATTAGCACCTTATTGCTCATTGTAATTTACGGCACTTACCAGTCACGTGGCAGTAAGAATGTTCAGGATTATCTCAAGGGAGGAAATACTTCAAAATGGTGGACCATTGGCCTCTCGGTCATGGCCACGCAAGCCAGTGCCATCACATTCTTATCCACACCTGGTCAAGCCTTTAATGATGGGATGGGTTTTGTACAATTTTATTTTGGCTTGCCAATCGCCATGGTCGTGATTTGTATGGTATTTATTCCGCTTTACCATCGCCTTAAAGTCTATACGGCTTATGAGTTTTTAGAAAATCGCTTTGATCTTAAAACCAGAACCTTAACAGCGATCTTATTTCTCATTCAACGCGGGCTAGCAGCCGGAATTACCATTTTTGCTCCTGCCATAATTTTATCAGCCGTTTTAGGTTGGAACCTCCTATTACTTAATATCATTATTGGTGTGCTTGTCATCATTTACACAGTCTCTGGTGGAACGAAGGCAGTAAATGTGACACAAAAACATCAAATGATCGTCATTTTTACAGGAATGATTATTGCGTTTTTTTTGATAATTAATAAGCTTCCCGACAATGTGACGTTTTCGAAAGCTCTAGATATTGCAGGTGCAAGTGGTAAAATGGAAGTTTTGGATTTTTCCTTTGATCTTAATAACCGGTACACCGTGTGGAGTGGTATTATTGGCGGCACATTTTTAATGCTTTCCTATTTTGGCACCGATCAAAGCCAAGTACAGCGCTATCTCTCTGGCAAATCACTCAAGGAAATGCAAATTGGGATGATTTTTAATGGTCTTCTCAAAGTACCAATGCAGTTTTTTATATTATGTATTGGGGTGATGGTTTTTGTCTTTTATCAATTCAATCAAGCTCCTGTAAATTTTAATCCTACGGCAACCGATGTTGTTTTAAATTCTAAATACGCTCAGGATTATAAAGATATTCAGGATCAACAGCAACGTAATTTTGACAAAAAGAAAGAGATCATTGCCAACTTTATAACCAACAGTAATCCTGAAGCAGCGCAGTCGATCGCTACTTTAAATACTGATAATGACAAACTAAGAGCAGACGCTAGGCAGCTCATTGATCGCGCTGGAGAATCTAAAAATCTCAAAGTAGAAAGCAACGATAAAGATTATGTCTTCATCCATTTTATACTCCATAATTTGCCTCGCGGACTCATTGGCTTATTATTGGCCGTAATTTTAAGTGCGGCCATGTCAAGTACGTCTAGTGAATTGAATGCACTTGCCAGCACAACTGTTATGGATTTATATAAACGTAATACCTCTGAAAAGTCTGACACCGATATGGTCAAAGCCTCAAGATGGTTTACACTGGCTTGGGGAGTTGTTGCCATTGGTGTGGCCTGCGTGGCCAATCTTGCAGAAAATTTAATTCAATTGGTCAATATTATTGGTTCTATTTTCTACGGAAATGTGCTGGGTATTTTCCTTTTGGCTTTCTTTTTTAAATTTGTAAAAGCAAATGCCGTGTTTACTTCTGCTTTAATTACGCAAGTTTTGGTCATTACCCTATTTTTACTCAATCAATATGAGCTCATCAATTTACCATTTTTATGGTTGAATTTTGTGGGTTGTTTCTTGGCCATAATCATCGCGATGTTGATTGATTTTGATAAGATTCCACCAAAATATAAAAAAGTGTTGGCAGGGCTCATTGCTATACTGGTCTACTTTGCCTATTTGATTCTTAATAACACACCGTCATGAAAACTATAAATTGGGGCATCATTGGTCTAGGAAAGATTGCGCATAAATTTGCGCAAGATTTACTTGAAGTTGAGCACGCTAAATTATACGCCGTGGCCTCTCGTGATCAAGACAAAGCCAATGCATTTGCAAAGCGCTATCAAGCGATTAACGCTTATGGGAAATATGAAGATCTGGCCAAAGACTCCCGTATAAACGCCGTTTATATCGCAACGCCTCATTCCTTTCACAAAACGCACACGATATTATGTCTAAATCATAACAAAGCAGTGTTATGCGAAAAACCTTTTGCCATGAACTTGCAAGACGTCGATGCCATGATTGCTACTGCAAAAGCCAATGATGTCTTATTGATGGAGGCGCTTTGGACCTATTTTTTGCCGCATTATCAATTTGTTTTAAACCATCTTGAAAACAATACCTACGGAAAAATAATACGAATGGAAGCCGATTTCGGATTCAAACCAGAAGTTGATATGACCTCGCGAGTCTTTAAAAAATCATTGGGCGGTGGAAGCCTGCTCGACATTGGTATCTACCCTATTTTTGCTGCCTTATCCGTTCTAGGTCAACCTACTCAAATAGAATCTTCAGCAACCTATTTTGACAATGGTGTAGATTCATCCTGTTTGATGACATTTAATTATGATCAAGGCGTAGAAGCAAATTTAAAAAGCACCTTCTTAGAAAACACACCAACCGAAGCGATTTTCTATTGCGAACGTGCTACACTTAAAATTCACACGAGATTTCATGAACTTTCCAGCGTAACAATTGCTTCCGAAGACATAAAGAAGACGTTTGATTTTGAAACAACGGGCAGCGGTTATTATTATGAGATTGTACATTTTAACGAGCTAATAAGACAACAAAAAACAGAAAGTGATATCATGACTTACGATTTCAGTAGAAAACTAATTACATTACTAGATACCGTGAGATCTCAAATTGGATTAAGTTATGAGTGACTTCGATAGGCTCGGTCACCTAAAAACGACAGCTTGGGCGCAAAATATGACAGACTTAGTCAAAGATAATAGAAAGGCTAAGAAATAAAACAAACCTAATAGCTTGGACCCGTAGCGTTTTAAACAAATTACAGTATAAAAAAAGACCCTTTGATGTCTCAAAAGGCCTGATTTTTAAAATAATATTCTATAATAATAGAAACTTACATTGCTCCCCATTCTTTTAAGGAGTCCATGTTTTGGTTCACATAATTTTGGTTTCCTGCTGCTTTCGCAGCTGCCATAGATTTTTTAGCCATGTCAATTGCAGCTTTCTTATCACCAGCATAGGCATAGATCAATGATTGCTGTCTCATTTGCCAAAATCCTGGCTTTTCTATCATGGACATTGCTTTATCAATCCACATTTTTGATTGTTTAGCATCTTTACCAGTATTCATGTAATACACCGCAGCGGCATAATAATCACCTGCACTTGGGCCTGCCATCGCCTTGTCTATAGCATTTGTAACCATTTTGTCGGTAGGAACAGTAAAAGGAATTGAAACATATGATTTTTCCCACATAATTTCAATATTTGCTCCATTAGCTGTAATACTATTAATATCAATGGTCATAGTTTCGACGTTAAAAGGAACCTCCATTACATCCACCTTCGCAGTTGCAACTACTTTACTATCGTCCCAATTTTCAGGAACCCCCCAGTTTTCAGTGTCGCTGTAAAACATAACATCCCATTGCGTAGCAGAATTCAATTTTGTAAACATAGCATAAGCGCCTGCTTTTACATCTTGATCTGCAATAGTCACGTCATCACTAAAAGTTACGATTGTATTTTTGTTAGCTCCGGTTCTCCAAACGCCACCAAAAGGCTCTAGATCACCAAAGATTTTTCTACCTTTTACACTCGGGCGAGAATATTCAATTGTGACATCGGTTAATCCCACTTTCTGCTCTAACGTCCCCATTGGGCTTGGTGCAGGTGTTTCAATTTGTGCATTACCCGTGAACGTCATAGCGAATACTGCAAAAACAAGTAATAATCTTTTCATTTGTATTAGATTTTATGATTAGTTTTAAATTCAAGTAAAATTACAAACATGCTTTCCCTATGTTTGTTAATAAAACCTTAAAGTTAAAGCTCTTGTAAATAGACACCTGCAATGAAAACATATTATGCTGAAACGATAGGAACATTCGCCATGATTTTCTGTGGTTGTGGCGCTATCGCCATTAACGAGATTACTAATAACGCTATTACTCATGTAGGTGTCGCCATAACTTGGGGATTGATTGTGATGAGTATGATCTACGCTTTTGGTGAACGATCTGGCGCTCATTTTAATCCTGCCGTTACCTTCGGATTTGCTTGCGCCAAAAAATTTCCTTGGAGTGAAGTTCCAAAGTATATTATCGCTCAAGCCATTGGTGCGTTTTTAGCCTGTTTCATTTTGCGATTTCTATTTCCTGAGAGCGAAACCTTAGGGAGTTCTCTTCCAGCCGAAAATTTTGAATCCTACAAAGCCTTCGTTTTAGAATTGATTTTAAGCTTCTTTTTGATGGTGGTCATAATCAATGTTTCAACAGGCAGTAAAGAAATTGGAACGATGGCAGCTGTTGCAGTTGGCGGTGTTATTCTATTAGAGGCTATGTTCGCTGGCCCAATGACAAAAGCATCCATGAACCCGATAAGATCACTCGCTCCTGCCCTAGTTTCTGGTAACACACAACATTTATGGTTGTATTTGACAGCGCCTTTTGTTGGATCATTTTTGGCAATCGTAGGTTTTACTGTCTTTAAAGACGACAAAAACCGTTAAAAACCCCTATATTATATTTCTAATCCCATGTATAATGTCTTGTTAAATTTTGTTTAACAATATTTAAACATGGTTAAACATTTGTATCTTTACTTAACAATTTAACAATCATGGCAAAAAAGAAAAACCTCACAAATAATGACATTATTTCATTTTACATGGATTATGTCCTTGAGCATGGTGAACAACCTAAAACAGTTTATGCATTTACAAAAGCAAATAATTTTGAGGAACAAAAATTCTATGAGTTTTATGGTTCTTTCGAGGCTTTAGAAAAAAATGTATTTAAGGCGTTTTTTGAAAATAGCTTACACATGCTGGAAAAGAGTGATGATTATCAATCCTTCGATCCTAGAAATAAATTACTAAGCTTTTATTTTACATTTTTTGAAAATTTAACGGCAAACCGTAGTTATGTAAAATATGCTCTAGAGCAACATAAGAATAGTATGAAAGGTTTAGCTGTACTTTCAGAATTAAAACATGTCTTCACAAAATATATTGAACATTTAGGAATCGATCTGATAGATATTAAACAGGAACAGCTTGATAGAATCCAAACGCGCGGACTTAAAGAAACAGCTTGGTTTCAATTATTATTGACCATGAAATTTTGGATGGATGATACATCTGCTGGATTCGAAAAGACAGATATTTTTATCGAGAAATCTGTAAATACGAGTTTTGATGTATTAGATGTCGCACCTGTTAGAAGCCTTATTGACTTTGGAAAATTCATTTTCAAGGAGAAAATACAAATGAATTAATTCCATAACGTTAATACTAAAGACACCCAAATTTTTGGGAAAGCTGAATGAAGACAATAGACAAAATTCCAACATCAAAAATACAACGAGCTACAAAACTTGTTTCTACTGGAGCCAAAGTAGGTGTTAATTATCTAAAATATTACGGAGATAAAATAACAAAAACTGAGGCCGAGGCTAAAGTCCGCTTAAATGAAAATAATGCCACAGATATCTACGATGGCTTAAAACAGCTTAAGGGTAGTGCGCTAAAAGTTGCGCAAATGCTAAGTATGGAGAAAAGCATTTTGCCTCAAGCATATGTTGAGAAATTTTCTTTAGCTCAGTTTTCTGTGCCACCACTGTCACCGCCTTTGGTACTTAAAACCTTTAAAAAATACTTCGGTAAGTTACCGAACGAAATTTACGATACCTTCAACGCAACTTCTGTTAATGCTGCAAGTATAGGACAAGTCCATATTGCAGAAAAAAACGGGAAGAAACTTGCTGTGAAAATCCAATATCCAGGAGTTGCGGAGAGTATCGCATCAGATTTGGCTATGATCAAACCCATAGCGATGAATATGTTTAATATTAAAGGTAAAGATTCAGATAAGTACTTTAAAGAAGTCGAGAATAAATTGGTTGAGGAAACTAATTACATTCTTGAAGTTGAACAAAGCAAGGAAATTTCTCAAAATTGTGCCCACATCCCTAATTTACTGTTTCCGAAGTATTATGAAGAACTTTCTTCGGAACGCATCATCACCATGGATTTTATGCAAGGTGAGCACCTTTCAGAATTTGTAGCACATAACACAAATCAGGAATTTTCAAATCAACTCGGTCAAGCACTTTGGGATTTTTACATGTTCCAAATCCATAAATTAAAAAAAGTTCATGCAGATCCGCATCCTGGAAATTTTCTAGTTTCCGAAGAAGGAAAATTGATCGCACTGGATTTTGGTTGTATGAAGATTATACCAGATGAATTTTATGTACCTTATTTCGATTTGGCAGTGCCAAAAAACATCAATAATCAAGAATATTTTGTTGAAAAGCTCTATGAATTAGAGATTTTAAGAACTGATGATAACCCAAAAGAAATTAAATTTTTTACTGAATTGTTCCACGAAATGTTGAGCCTGTTCACGCAGCCATTCCATTCTGAAACCTTCAATTTTGCCGATGGTGAATTCTTTGGAAAAATAGCTGAACTTGGCGAACGCTACTCTAAAAATACCGAAATCAGGAAAATGAACGGGAACAGAGGCTCTAAGCACTTTATATATATTAATCGTACATTTTTTGGTTTATATAATCTCATGTTTGATCTTAAAGCTCAAGACATTAAAATTAACAATTATAAGTCATTATAATGACATACATTAGTAATGAACAATTAGATACGTTTCATCATATATACCGTATAAATTTAATCAACAGCTGTTCTGGTTATAAATCTGCTAATTTATTAGGTACAAAATCAGAACACGGAATTGAAAATGTCGCTGTATTTAGTTCTGTTACGCACATTGGATCAAATCCGCCGTTATTAGGTTTTATTTGCAGGCCAACAACCGTAATGCGTCATACTTACGAAAATATTAAGTCGACTGGGTTTTACACCATTAATCATATTCACGAAGACATCTTGAAAGATGCCCATCATACTTCGGCTAAATATGATTCAGATATTTCAGAATTTGATAAAACAGGCCTTCTTTCAGAATATAAAAATGAATTTCAGGCTCCTTTTGTAAAAAACACACCGTTGCAAATCGCTATGGAATTTGTTGAAGAGTATCACATCAAAGCCAACGATACCCTGCTGGTCATAGGTAAAATATTAGGTCTTCATGTTGATGACAGCTTCATTACAGACGATGGCTTTATTGATTTGGTGAAAGCGAATGTCGCAACCATCAACGGTTTAGATGGCTATGCTGTTCCAAAAACGAATGAACGTTTTGGTTACCAACGACCTCAATAGTTGTTTTTTCTAGGTTGTTACATACTTCACCATAGAAAAAGTTATAGCTTTTAGGTCACATAACATAATACTTAAAATAAATAAATGAAAATTCTTGTCACAGGCGCTACGGGTTATATTGGCAAGCGGTTAATTCCGCTTTTGGCTAATGATGATCATCATGTTGTCTGTGCAGTGCGCGACACGTTGCGGGCAGACCCTAATTATGGTGATATCGATACTATAGATGTCGTAGAAGCCGATTTTTTAAAGCCCGAAACACTTCACAATATCCCAAATGATATTGATGTTGCGTTTTATCTTATTCACTCCATGTCTAATTCCTCTAAGGATTTTGAAGCTTTAGAAGAACGTTGCGCTAAGAATTTTAAAGAGCAACTTGAAAAATCCAGTGTTAAACAAGTCATTTATTTAAGTGGTATAACTAATGAAGATAATCTTTCTAAGCATTTAAAATCCCGTAAGAATGTAGAGGATATCTTAAAGTCAAGCAAGTATGCGACTACAATATTCAAGGCTGGGATCATTGTAGGCTCAGGAAGTTCATCTTTTGAGATTATAAGGGACCTAGTTGAGAAATTACCATTTATGATTGCGCCAAAATGGCTAAATACGAAAACACAACCTCTAGCCATTAGAAATGTACTTTCATTTTTACATAAAAGTGTTGGTCGAGAAGACCTCTATAATACATCGTATGATGTTTTTGGACCAGAAATTTTAACTTATAAGGAGATGCTTTTGCAATTTGCCAAAGTGAGAGGCTTGCAGAGAACCATTGTTACAGTTCCAGTTATGACACCAAAATTGTCATCCTATTGGCTGTACTTCGTGACGTCCACCTCTTATAAATTGGCATCAGCTTTAGTAGACAGTATGGGTGTGCAAATTGTAGGCAAACCAAGTAACATTAATGAGTTGTTAGATGTTGAGCCTATATCTTACAAAGGAGCTGTGGAGCTGGCATTTGAAAAAATCGAACAAAATAGTATTATTTCAAGCTGGAAAGATTCAATGGTGAGCAGCGGGAGGTTAAGAAATCAACTTCATAAGTATGTCAATGTGCCCAAATACGGCTGTTTTAAAGACTACAAGGAACGAAGCGTTATTAATGCTGAAAAGACCATTGATAAGTTATGGAGCATTGGTGGAAAAAACGGCTGGTATTACGGAACAATTCTTTGGAAAATAAGAGGCTATATGGATAAACTCTTTGGAGGTATTGGATTAAGGAGAGGACGAACAAACCCTACTGAAATTGACGCAGGTGACGCGCTAGATTTCTGGAGAGTTATTTTTGCAAATAAAACCCAACAGAAGCTCCTACTCTATGCCGAAATGAAATTACCTGGCGAAGCGTGGCTAGAGTTTAAAATTGAAGACGGTTTACTTAAACAGACAGCAACATTTAGACCACGCGGACTTTGGGGTCGTCTCTATTGGTATAGCGTCTTACCATTTCATGGCTTTATATTTAAAGGTATGATTAATAAGCTGGTAGATGTATGAGTTAGTGATTAGTATAAACAAATGTCTACGCTAATTGCAAAACCCGAACAGCTAAAATCATCTCACAAAAATGAAAAAACAACATCTTCCTTCAAAAATCTGTGTAACGTGCGGTTTACCGTTCAATTGGCGCAAGAAGTGGGAGAAAAATTGGGAACACGTAAAATATTGTAGTGAAAAATGCAGAAGAAACAAGACAACATAGGATTAGTATGGTTTAGAAATGATTTAAGAGTTCAAGACAATCAAGTTTTGCATGAAGCGGTAATGGCGCATGATTCAATAATTGCTTGTTATTGTTTTGATCCAAGACATTATGATCTCACTGCCTACGGATTTAAAAAAACTGAAAAATACAGAGCACAATTTTTAATAGAAACTATTGAAGATTTAAAGATAAAACTCAAAAACTTACATATTGAGCTCTTTGTTTTTAATGAAAAACCAGAAATTGAACTTCCTAAGCTGGTCGAAAATTTTAAGATAACATCTATCTATCTTCAAAAAGAGTGGACTACAGAAGAGGTTGATGTCTTTGAAAAAGTGAAATTGGCAGTTTCTGATGAAATCATATTTAAAAGTTACTATGATCAATTTTTATATCATCCTGAGGACATTCCGATGTCATTTGATAAGATTCCGAAGGTTTATACTGCTTTCAGAAAAAAGGTTGAAAAATATTGTGACATTAGACCTTCCGAAGAAAACAAAACGGCCCAACCTATTGAAAATATATCGAATACGACCGAAATACCTTCTCTCAAAGATTTAGGATTAGACTCTTTTGAAAAACATCCCGAAAGCGCATTTCCATTCAATGGTGGAGAAACGAGTGCACTAGATCGATTGGATCATTACTTTTTTGAAACTAAAAAGTTAGGCTCGTATAAAAAGACGAGAAATGGTTTGATTGGCACAGATTACAGTTCTAAATTTTCGGCGTGGTTGGCCAATGGTAGTATTTCGGCTCGAACAATTTATTGGAAGGTAAAAGATTTTGAAGAGGAATATTTTAGCAACGACTCCACCTATTGGCTTATTTTTGAATTGATCTGGAGAGACTTTTTTAAATACATTTCGCTCAAACACGATAATGCCATTTTCAAAATTGGCGGTATTCTAGATAAAGATTATGACTGGAAAACCAGCGAACGCGAGGTTAAGAAATGGATAAATGGAGAAACAAGATCTGACTTTGTCAACGCCAATATGATTGAGTTTAAAGAGACTGGATTTATGAGCAATCGTGGTCGGCAAAATGTAGCCTCATTTTTCGCAAAAGATATGCTTCTTGATTGGCGTATTGGTGCCGCATATTTTGAATCGGTACTTGTGGATTATGATGTTCATAGTAACTACGGAAATTGGATGTATCTGGCGGGTGTAGGCAATGATCCGAGAGATCGAAAATTCAATGTCGATTCACAGGCAGATCGTTACGATGAGAATGGAACATTTAGAGAACTTTGGCTGCAATAATTATTTAGCGCTTGCCTGTAAGATTACCCTAAAAGTCCAAAATTAAACACACGATATTAAGTTAAATACAACAACGATAATAGCTAATGGCTAGAAGCCAAAGACTCTTTTATAAATGAAAACTTTAAGACTCATACTAGGCGACCAATTAAACATCAAGCACTCGTGGTTTAAAGAAACCAATGACGATGTGACGTACTGTTTATTTGAAATGCGACAAGAAACCGATTACGTTAAACACCATATCCAAAAAGTGATTGGTTTTTTTGCTGCCATGCGCCAATTTGCCGAAGATTTAGAATCGAAAGACCATAAGGTTATCTATTTCAAAATTAACGATAAACAGAATACCCAAAGCTTGACTGATAATTTATCAGCTCTAATCAAAACCCATAATATTGAACAATTTGAATATCTCTATCCCGATGAGTATCGACTTGATAAGCAGTTAACTTCATATTGTGATTCATTAGATATTGAGTCTAAGGTATTTTCGGCAGAACATTTTTATACCAATCGTGGTGATCTTGCTAAATTTTACGAGGGCAAAAAGCAATATCTTATGGAGAATTTCTATCGAGATATGCGTAAAAAACACGATATCTTAATGGTAAGTGATCAGCCTGAAGGTGGCAAATGGAACTATGATAAAAGCAATCGTAACAAATGGAAAGGCGATGTTGAGATCCCGAGATACAAATTGTTTAAAAATGATATTTCCGAAGTAAAAAAAGCGATTAAAGACGAAGATATTCAAACCATAGGTCGTTTTGATACAAAGACCTTTTCATATCCTATTACCAGAGCCCAAGCTATTGATCAATTAAAATACTTTTGTGAGCATTTACTGGTTCATTTTGGTGATTACCAGGATGCGATGCATACCGATCAAGACTATTTATTTCATTCACGATTGTCTTTTGCAATGAACCTTAAGATTATTTCTCCAAAAGATGTCGTAACGACTGTCATGAATTATTATAGGAAGTATGGCGACGACATTGATATTTCTCAAGTAGAAGGGTTTATTAGACAAATTATTGGGTGGCGTGAATATATGAGAGGCATGTATTGGGCGTTGATGCCTGATTATAAGTCTAAAAATAAATTGGATAATCATAATAAATTACCAGACTTTTTTTGGACAGGAGACACCAAAATGAACTGTCTCAAACATGCTATCAACAACTCTTTAGATAATGGGTACGCACATCACATCCAACGATTAATGATTACAGGTAATTATGCATTGTTGACCCAAACCGATCCAGATGCTGTTGACGATTGGTACTTGGGCATTTACGTAGATGCTGTAGAATGGGTTCAGCTCACGAATACTAGAGGTATGAGCCAATTTGCCGATGGTGGTAAAATTGCTACAAAACCTTATGTATCGTCAGGCTCGTATATCAATAAAATTAGTAACTATTGTGGCGACTGTCATTATAATAAAAGTAAGAAAATAGGTGATGATGCCTGTCCTTTCAACAGTTTATATTGGAATTTTTTAGAGGAAAAAAGAGCGTATTTGGGTAAAAACTTTAGAATGGGAATGATGTATAGCTTGCTCGACAAAATGGACTCTCAAGACCTTCAAAATTTGAAAGAAAAAGCACAACATATTATAGCGAATCAAGATGACTACTAATAAACCACTTATTAATATTGTATGGTTAAAGCGTGACTTGCGCCTAGTGGATAACGAGGCTATTTTTGATGCTTTGGCCACTGGAGAACGTACCTTGTTGATCTATACGTTTGAGACAATGCTCATGGAAGATGACCATTACAGTGCGCGTCATTGGAATTTTATTAGAGAATCTATCGTCGATTTAAATACACAATTAGAGTCTTACCATAGTAAAATTCTTACCGTTGAGGCCGATATTATTTTGACCATTAACCAACTTATGGAAAAATATACCATAAGAGACATTTATTCACATCAAGAAACCGGAATTCTTATTACTTATAATCGTGATAAATCGTTCAAGCGTTTTTGCAAAAACAATTTGATCACCTGGCACGAAACTATTAATAATGGCGTACAACGTGGTATCAAAGATCGTGATAAATGGACTGAGCAATGCAATGCTTATTTTGAAATAGAACCTTTAACCTTTAATCCTGCGGAAGGTCAATTACTTTCAATCAAAAACATTGAACTCTTAGAGCCTTTGCTTGTTATACCTTCTCTAGAGACACCTGTAGATGCACCTTTTCAAAAAGGGGGTCGTACGATGGGTTTGAAATATCTAGAGTCATTTTTAAATAAGCGCTATCTCAATTATATGTTTCATATTTCAAAACCTGAACTTGCGAGAACCGGCTGCAGCCGGATCTCACCCTACCTAGCTTGGGGAAATCTTTCTATTAGAGAAGTATACCACAAAGCTTACCATCTCAAAACGACGGCTGAAAACAAAAAACCACTGGAGGCATTTATGTCACGTTTACGCTGGCAAGCACATTTTGTTCAAAAATTTGAAATGGAACATACGATGGAAAAGGAAAGTACTAATAGCGGCTTTCATAAATTAAAAAAATCAATTTCGGAAGACTACAAACTCGCATGGCAAACTGGACAAACGGGATATCCTTTAGTAGATGCCTGCATGCGATGTCTAAATGAAACAGGGTATTTGAATTTTAGAATGCGAGCGATGGTGGTTTCTTTTTTTACGCATAATCTCTGGCAACCATGGCAAGCAGCCTCGAAACATTTATCTCAAAAATTCCTCGATTTTGAGCCAGGTATTCATTATCCACAATTACAAATGCAAGCGGGAGAAACGGGCAACAATATGTTGAGAATTTATAATCCGGTAAAAAATAGTCTTGAACATGATCCTGAGGCAAGATTCATCAAAAAATGGGTTCCAGAATTACGTGAGCTTGAAACGCCATTTGCCCATGAGCCTTATTTAATGACAGAATTGGAGCAACAATTATACAATTTTGAATTGGGCAAAGACTACCCATACCCTATTGTAGATATGGAAAAAACGCGCAAGCAAGCTAGCGATACGCTTTGGAATCTTCGTAAAGACAAAAAAGTAAGAGAAGAACGCCTTAGAATTTTAAAAAAACATACGCTACGCAACTAAAAAAAACTCCTAAACATTTGGTATAAAGTCACTTATACTATGTGCAAACCATCAACTCCATTGTATGTTAATGTTTTGTTTAAGCATAAACAAATAACATTAAACATTTCGTAAATTTGAGCCATAACGAAAATGGTCAAAGGCTTGGTTTTAGATACAACCCATACAAATAAAGAACATAAAAAAACTATTTCTAAATTGATTGGTGATCCTTATTCATTTATAGAATCATTCAAAATGGGTGGAGTTGGTTCAAAACGTATGATGATTGAAAATGCCAGTCCTAACATGCAGGAGTATTTAAATAGTGTTTCTGATGTTAATTATGCTAATGTTGAAATGCGATCAAAAGGCATTTTAATCTATATCAACAAGGGCCTTAAAAATTACACTTGGATTATTCCTTATTATCAATTAGTCATTTATAAAACAAATGGCACCAGTATTCATGCCCAGGGTAAGTTCATCCATTTTCGAAATAATAAAACTTTTAAAGAAAATAAAGGGTTTATTGATAAGCTCTTAAATGCCAAAGTGAAATATGATGAGCAGTTTAACTTTCAAAGATAGATTTGTATGGAATTAGATGAAAGAGCGACTGATAGGATCATTGAAATGGCTTGGGAGGATCGTACTACATTTGAAGCTATTGAGTTTCAATTTGGATTGACTGAACAAGAGGTAATTTCATTTATGCGCAAAGAAATGAAACCTAAAAGTTTTAGAATGTGGCGAAAGCGCGTTCAAGGTCGAAAAACTAAACACGAAAAATTAAGAACATTCCAAGAAGGACGCTTTAAGTGTTCAAGACAAAAACAAATAACCCACAACTCGATTTCAAAACGAAAATAATGTGCTTTGACTAAGGAGATGAGTTCCTAAGGACAGCACCCTAAAAAGATTCTACATGAATACTGATTTATTGAATTCCAATACAAACAATCACGCATTAAATGATTTCTCAACTTCAGAAATTGGAGATGACCACTTATTTACGGGACTAGAAACACCAATGAAGCCAGATGCTTTTAAATTAAGCGATGATGAGAAAAAACAACGCATCGCTATATTATTTGAAGAGATTATGGACGTAATGGGTTTAGACTTGACAGATGATTCTCTTAAAGGTACTCCAAAGCGCGTTGCAAAAATGTACATTGATGAGATATTTTCTGGGCTAAATCCAGCAAATAAACCCAAGGTAGCATTGTTTGATAACAAATATCAATACAACCAAATGCTCGTTGAAAAAAATATTACATTTTATTCCAACTGTGAGCATCATTTTGTTCCTATTATAGGAAAAGCTCATGTCTCGTACATTTCATCTGGAAAGGTTATTGGGTTATCAAAACTCAATAGAATTGTACAATATTATGCCAAGCGCCCGCAAGTACAGGAACGTTTGACCAATCAAATTGCTGAAGAGTTAAAGTCAGTTTTAGAAACAGATGACGTTGCCGTTATTATTGATGCTAAACACCTTTGTGTATCATCGCGAGGCATCAAAGACGATACATCTGCAACTGTGACCACCTATTATGGCGGACAATTTAACAGACCAGAAAAAATCACTGAATTACACAATTATATAAACCATTAGGATATGGATATAGTAGACAAAGCCATAGAATTTGAAAATAAAAAAAGAAAATCATTATCAACTAGCGACCGTGTCAAGATATCACGAGAAGCTAAGCGTTTGATTTTAGCATTAAATCAAATTTATAAAGACAAAAAAGACGAATCCATAATGGACTTAATGAAGCGTCTTACAAAAATTAAGCAAAAAGTTGAAAAGCGTCTAAAAGGAAAGCCACTTAGAGCATAAGTAAGGATCGTATAAAAAAATCTTTGGTCTTTTAATGATAAATCATATATTCAAATGTTAATATGTTATATATGAAATATCTAAAACGTTTTACGTCGCCTATATTGCTATTTCTAACTGCGATTTTTCTTAAAAAAATTATTGCTTTATTCACTTTTGAAGTTGTCGCTATTAACCACATCATCACAAAAGCGAGTTCGATAATTATCATTATTGCAATTACCTGGACGCTCATAATAAGTCTTAAAATAGCCAAAAAAAGATACCTGTTAAACTATGATATAAATAGTGCAGATAACTTACAGGCAAGAAAGCTTTACACACAATTTAATGTTCTTGAACGCATTGTAATCTTCATCATTATTGTATTAGCTATTGCTATTATACTTATGTTATTTGATGGCGTAAGACGAGTTGGGATTAGTGTCTTTGCATCGGCTGGTATTTTGGGAATTATTATAGGTTTTGCCGCCCAAAAAGCCATAGGTACGCTTCTGGCAGGATTGCAAATTGCTATTGCGCAACCTATAAGATTAGATGATGTATTAGTCGTTGAGGGTGAATGGGGATGGGTTGAAGAAATTGCATTGACTTTTGTTGTTTTACGATTGTGGGATAAGCGACGGTTGGTATTACCAACAACTTATTTTATTGAAAAACCCTTTCAAAATTGGACTAGGGAAAATTCAGAAATTTTAGGAACCGTATATATTTACACCGATTATAATATTCCATTTGATGAGTTACGTACTGAATTAACAAGATTATTAGAATCGACTGAATTATGGGATAAAAAGGTTAATGTGCTCCAAGTGACCGATTCTAAACAAAACTATATTGAATTAAGAGCTTTAATGAGCGCTAGGAATTCACCCGAAGCATGGGACTTGAGAGTCTATATTAGAGAAAAGCTCATAACATTTATTCAACAAAATTACCCAGAGAGTTTACCAAAATCGCGTATAAACATTATAGAAGATTCAAATCATAAATAATCTAATTACCATGAAAACATATATCATCATTGGCGGGAGCAAAGGCATAGGAAATGCTATAATAGAAACCATGCAAGAACACCACAAGGTCATCAATTTAAGCAGAACTGCTCCCCAACACTCACACGAAAATCTTACACATCACGACTGCGATATTTTATCAGATGAGCTACCTGATATCGAAAGTGCCGATGGCCTAGTCTATTGTCCTGGAAGTATTAATTTAAAGCCCATTGGTAGATTTAGTTTGGACGATTTTAGAGAAGACTATGAAATTAATGTCATTGGTGCCGTTAAAGCCATCCAAAAATATATTCCTATCATTAAAAATGGATCAGATCCGTCAATCGTTTTATTTAGTACCGTTGCGGCAAAATTAGGTATGCCGTTTCATGCAAGTATCGCAGCAGCAAAATCTGGTGTTGAAGGTTTAGTGAAATCATTGGGAGCAGAATTTGCAACAACGCTTAGAATCAATGCCATCGCACCAACGGTTACCAATACAGATTTAGCCTCAAAATTACTTCGGAACGATAAAATGATAGAAAACATAACCGATCGTCATCCTATGAAAAAATTCTTAGAACCAAAGGATGTGGCGGGAATGGCTGAATTTTTACTTTCAGAAAAATCAAGCTCTATCTCAGGACAAACTTTTGAAATGGATTGCGGTATCGTTAGTTTTAAAATCTAAGCGACATTTCGATAGTGCCACAATATGTTAATAGTTGATTGATTACAAATTACTATTTATTTTTAAGCTGAAATATGAACCCATTTAAAATTTTTATGTCAACATTATTCTCAAAACCGAACACGACCACTTCCGTAGAAAAAACATCAATTTACGATATTAAAATCAACGGACTTGATGGAAAACCTATGGATCTTTCTGAGTACAAGGGGAAACATATGCTATTTGTTAATGTCGCTTCAAAATGTGGATTTACGCCTCAATATAAAGAGCTTCAGCAATTATACGATACGTACAAAGAGCAATTAGTTGTTATTGGGACACCTTGTAATCAATTTGGAAAGCAAGAACCAGGAAATGCCAAAGACATTGAGTCATTTTGTCAAGTTAATTATGGCGTATCATTTCCTATTACCGAAAAAATAGATGTCAAAGGAAGTCAGCAGCATCCCTTGTACGCATGGCTTACCCAAAAAGAAAAAAACGGAAAGTCTAGTACAAAAGTGAAATGGAATTTTCAAAAATACATCGTCGACCCAAAAGGTGATTTTGTAGATTACTACTATTCTATGAATAGCCCAATGAGCTCAAAAATCATAAAATACTTAAAATAAAAAATCTATGTTTGGATTATTCAAAAAAAAATCGGAAGTCGAAAAGCTTCAAGAAAAGTATGAAAAGCTCATGAAAGAGTGGCATGCATTATCTACTACGAATCGAGGTGAAAGTGATAAAAAATATGCTGAAGCCCAGAAAATACAAGACCAAATAGAAGCACTTCAGAAATAAAACAATGAAGTTTGTAAAGCCCTTCCTCCTATTTTTAATTATCAATTTTAGTGCTCTCGGTATTGGAAGTTTATTAATGGCCGAAGGTCCGCGAGGGTCATGGTATTTACAGCTTGAAAAAGCACCATGGACACCAGAGGGTTGGGTATTTGGTGCAGCATGGACAACAATCATGATCTGCTTCTCAATTTATATGGCGTTATTATATCTTAAACGACCTACTAATAAGGTCATGTCGTTATTCATAATCCAGTTTATAATCAACATAAGCTGGAATTTTTTATTTTTTAACCAGAAACTAATTGATGTGGCTCTCATTAGCATTGTTCGTCTTACCATAATTGTTACTGCCTTTTTGATCACTTATTTCAAAGATCTAAAGTGGAAATCCTTACTAATTACGCCTTATGTGGTTTGGCTTTGTATTGCCACATCGCTAAATCTCTACATATCTCTTTATAATTAATATGAAACTATACAACCTTCACCAAAAACAAAAATTACCGATTACTTTAGACGAGGCTTGGTCATTTTTATGCAATCCAGCCAATCTCTCTGAGTTGACGCCATCAAAAATGAACATGACAATCATTTCAGGTGCAGAGAAATCGATGTATGCTGGACAAGTTCTACAATATAACGTGACGCCTTTACCCGGTTTTAAGACCAAATGGGTAAGTGAGATTACGCAGTATGAGAACAAGAAGTACTTTGTTGATTTACAACTTTTCGGGCCTTATGCCTTTTGGCATCATAAACATTTTGTACATGAGATAGAAGGTGGTGTGGAAATGGAAGATATCATAGATTATAAAGTTCCCTTCGGAATTTTAGGTCAGCTCGTCCACCCATTTTTGGTCAAGCCTAAACTGGATGAGATTTTTGAATTCCGTAGAAAAAAACTAGAAGACAGATTTGGCAAATATCCCGTATAATATGCATTCTTTAGAACTCTAAATTTTAGATTCTAAACTAAGATTTATATTTTTGTCAGATAGCACTAAGCACGTATGGGCTAGATTTCTAAAACTATAAAACTTCATAAATATAACGACACCATGACACAACCACTTTCCATATTTTGGTTTAAACGCGATTTACGATTAGACGATAATGTCGGTTTTTTTGAGGCATTAAAAGGCGATCACCCAGTGTTGCCTATTTTTATTTTTGATTCTGAAATATTAGATAAATTACCCGAAGATGATGCCAGAATTACATTCATCTACGATACACTGCAAGACATGCGCTCTACACTTCAAGATGAACGCGACAGCAGTATTGCCATGTATCATGGAACACCTTTAGAAGTTTTTAAGAACCTAGCTGATACTTACGATATTCATTCAGTATATACAAACCATGATTATGAGCCTTACGCCAAAGAGCGCGATGCTGAAATTCAATCATTTTTGGAGGATAACGCCATTAAATTCAAAACTTTTAAAGATCAGGTCATATTTGAGAAAGATGACGTCGTTAAAAAAGATGGCGATCCCTATTTGGTATACACCCCTTACATGAAGGTTTGGAAAGAGAATTTCAAGAATCATGATCTCAAAATTTACTACACTAATGAATACTTGGATAATGTTGTTAAAAATTCACGTTTGCCTAATTTAAGGTTGTCAGATATTGGTTTCAAAAGCTCTAATCAGAAAATTGCCGAATATACCGTAACACCAACGTTAATACAGGAATATGAGGACACTCGCAATTATCCGGCTCAAGACAGTACGTCCAGATTAGGACCACATCTTCGCTTTGGAACGGTTAGCGTTCGAAAAATGGTAAAAAAAGCCATAGCAGAAAAGAATGAGATCTTTTGGCAAGAGCTAATATGGAGAGAATTTTTTATGCAGATTCTGTACCACTTTCCGAAGACACCAAATAAAGCCTTTAAAGCTAAATATGATCGTATTCAATGGCGAAACAATGAAGCTGAATTTAAAAAATGGTGTGACGGTCAAACAGGCTATCCTTTGGTCGATGCAGGAATGCGCCAGCTCAATCAAACTGGATTTATGCACAATAGAGTGCGTATGCTCGTAGGAAGCTTTCTTTGCAAGCATTTACTTATCGATTGGCGATGGGGTGAAGCTTATTTTGCTGAAAAGTTGCACGATTATGAAATGTCGAGTAATGTAGGAAATTGGCAATGGGTGGCTGGCTCTGGTGTTGATGCCTCACCATACTTTAGAATTTTTAACCCGACAACTCAAATCGATAAATTTGATAAGAACAGGAAATTTATTAAAAAATACGTTCCAGAATTTGATACCGACGATTATGTAGAAAAAATGGTCGATCACAAAGAAGCTCGTGAACGTTGTTTGAAAGTTTATAAAGAAGCGGTGAGTTAAAACAAGTATTTATTCTAATTCGTATTTAAGTATGTATAATTTAATTTTGGCTCAAAGAATTAATAAAATAATATTAAAGATGAGTCAAATTTATTTTAATTAATTAGAATTAACAATTTGTTAACATAGCGTACTATAGATTATTTTCTGTGTTTGTTATATTTAGATTATGTAGAGAGAAACTCTGCGATTAATAAATATTAAATTCAATTTATATTATGGCAAAATTTATGTATTTCAGTTTAATTATTATAATGACTACAATGACCTCCTGCAGCAACGACAATGACATTGATGTTATTGAAGATGACCAAAAAAATGAAGTTTATTTTCACAACGCAGCGATGACTATCCAACCTCAAATTAGTAAAGGAAACATTTTTGCTCCTATAGTTAGCGAATATCACTGCAGTTCGAATAAGTATCGTTATTCAATTTATGCAAGTGGTAAGTTGAATTATAACCATGACCGAATCGTTCATGTCGCTGTTCTGAAAAACGGTGGTTTTATCGACGCCAAGATTTTGACTATACCTGCTGGATCCTCAACTTCTGAAAATCAATTTATCTTTAGTCATGGTCCAACTGAAGAATACGGACTAGTTGTTTCGAGAGCCTTCCATGTGTATGAAAACGGAATTGATGAAACTGGATTTTATGAATTTCCACCATTGACTAAAGGTATACAAAATTGTTATTACCCAACTGGGTCAAACCCTTGCACTCAAGGCATTTTTCCTCCTGACGACCCAAATACTTCGGCTAACGAGGGTGCTGGAGACGAAGATGGAGACGGGGAGTGCAATACTACCGACGTCGATGATGATGGTAATGGAATTCCTGATGCTTGGGAGGACTGGAATAATTAATATTTTAATGACTTTCAATAACAATTAAAATGTGATTTACAAATCACATTTTAATTGTATTTAATAAAAGTAGACATTTCTCTGACTTAATCTTTACCTTTTCAACGTAAAATGACCCTTAAAAATGTCTCCATTACTTCGCTTGATCACAAACCAATAATCATTAGTAGGCATATTCTGCCCATTGTATGTGCCGTCCCAACCAACGTTATCGCCTCTAAACGAGGTTAATAATTTACCATAACGATCATGAATATTGATTTTTAAACTAGGCTCAAACTGTGAGCCCGAAATTTGCCAATACTCGTTATCTCCATCACCATTGGGTGTAAAAAATTTCTTGTAATTTAATAGAAAGATAGTTTCGGTAGCGACGCCACAGCCATTTTTATCTCGAACATAGACCGTGTACTCACCTGTTTGTAAATTAGTAAAATTTGGATCAGGCTGATAAAAGATCCCATCTAGCGAGTACTCATAATCTCCAAAACCAGAGACTTCTATAGAAATCGTGTTTCCACTTTGCGAAAAATCCTCTGTAACAATAGCTTCTATAATTGCAATACTCGACATATTGACGGTAAAGGTTTTACTGGTTTCGCAACTCACGTCTCCATAAATCTCAGCGACTGTAAGCGTATAACTTCCAGAATCACTTACTGTTATTGAAGGTGTAGTTTCACCCGTAGACCAAGTATAATTATCAACATTAAGACTGGTTGAAAGTATTGCAGTGCTCCCATCACAAATTGTAATCGTTTCATCTGGTTCAAGATCAGGTAAAGCATTCACAATTAATTGAAAGGAAGACGTTTCAAAACATATATCTAAAGTATTGTGCTCCATTCTCACATAAATCGTTTGTGGATTGGTACTATTTTCATGAGTTGTGGCAATAGCGTTTTCACCTGTATCGGCATCATCCTGACTCAGATGATAACTTAATGTAAGGTTACCTGGATTTTGATTGCCTATCAATTGTGAATTCTGCTGCGCTAAGTCGAATATGATTTGGTCGTTTAACGAATCGCTGCATGCTACTAAATTTGAAGCAATACCTATGTTCACAACTGGCAGTAAATCTTCCAAATTTACAGAGATTGTTTCAATGCTTCCACAAACATCTTCCACTTTTATTTGATAAATGCCTGGACTTAGATTAGAAAAAACATTATTGGTACCGTTATCTATGACCACTGGTGACACAATAGAAAAATTATAAGGCGGTACACCAAGTACATCAATCAAGACATCTGATGGACCAGAGCCGCCATCGCAATTTAAATTATATACACCTTTGATGGTCAAATCTGAAACCACTTCAAATTCTCCAAAAATATCATAACAACGCTCACCGGGATTTGGATTATTAAATGGCTGAAAAGCTTTGATCAACCTAAATTTGCCCGTGATAAAAATATTAAAAATAGTTTCTTCATTTTCTATTTCAACGGAATTATTGTTATTGGGCATTTCTCCTTCGGAATAAGCAATTCCAGTAAAAGGATGTTCCCAACTTTCAGTTTCAGGATTATATTTTTGAAACCAATAACTTTGATCATATACCGAAACATCACCATCAAATATCCCTAAATCAAATGAACCGCAGTTTCGCTGTAAATTATAAATGGATGGATTGCTTGTGTACGTTGCTACAAATTGATCAATTGCAAACACGTTTCCACAGGAGTCTACACATTCTAAACTATAAATACCTTCTGGTAGATTCCCCACATAAAAAACACCAATGGCTAAAATCTCAGCGCTATAATCGTAAGGCAGATCAAAAGAAAATGATGCGGGAGCGTCGGTGATAATGACTGACTCTATATCCCCATAAGGACTGGCAATTCTTAACGTTCCTGTTTCCGTAGTACAATTTGGCGATGTGAATATACTAACAGGAAGTTCTACCAAAGCTGGTATCGAGACTTCTATTAAATACTCAATACCACACTCGTCAATCATCTCTAAAATATAATCTCCTGCTGGTAATGGATCTACCACCAAAAGCCCATTGGTCGTTATAGAATCTGAAACGTCAGACGGCAGTGGTTCTTCGTAGCTTCCCGGAGCCGAGGTGAACGTAGCCGTCACGATTTCCCTATTAGGAATATTAACTATTAATGAGCCCAACAGCGGATTACAGCCACCATTTGCAGGCGTCACAAAAGGCTCTATCTCTTCCTCAGTTAATTCTAAAGAACCTGTTCCTATTCTTCCGCAGGCATCAGTAACTATTACACTATAAAACCCTAAAGGTAAACTTGTATCATTTTGACCAAATGATAGTAATGATACCGAGTAAGTCCCGTCTGGATCTTGATTAGTTCCTGGATCTGTGAAGCTCATAGGAGCTTCAATAAATTCTAGATTGTATGGTGGTAAAAAGTTTTCAACTTGAATATTAAAGTTATTGCCACAAGCGCCCGCAGTAGTAATCATATTCACCTTTGGGTTAGGATCAATTTCCTGACTTATCAACATACTGTTGCCACATCGATCTTGTGCAGCAATCTCAATGTCAAAAATTTGATCGTCGAAAACAGGTAGGAGTTGTGTGGCAATAAGCTCTGTCTCAGCACCACTTTCATAAACGCTACTATAGCTAAGCGTCATGGATCCATCTGGCGGAAACACAGTGTAGTTTACGACAAAGGGATAGGATAAAACGCCACTATTTTCGGTGGTAATCACATTGGTCAAGGTTATTTCAATACAATTTTCAAGCACGTCTGGTAATTCTACAGCACCTAATGAGAACGTATCGTTAGCCAACAACAGCGTATACGTTTTGGTAAGGGCGTTATTACAAATATCAAATACCCTTATCACATATGTGCCTGTGGGTAAATCATTAAATGTATTGTTTGATTGTGAAGGTATGGTAACAGGTCCAGAAATAATTTCATACGATAAGGCAATACCGCTAAGTATGTTGATTTCGAGGTTTGCAGTATCGCAATCTCCAGTAGAAAATTGATTGACGTCAAAATCTAACGACATGGTTAGGTCATTGATAGTGGCATCGGCAGTTTGGCTGTTTTGTGAATTTCCCAATGTTTGCCTAGCCTCGACCAAATAGTCTCCACTGTTTAGATTACTAAATGCATCTGATGTAGTTTGGGCGATTGGTGTTCCAGTTTCAGGATATAGAAAAAGTGTATAAATTATTTCGGCATCTGGATTAGTATTAGAAACAGACATTAAAATAGATCCATTTCCGGGACAAGTCTCATCTGTAGATGTCACCGATAAATTGAAATTATTTAACTGACAAAATACAGATTGGCTCAATAATAAGAGCCAAAACATAAGATGGTATGTTCGAGGGAAATTAAAATACATTGGTTTAATCAACTAAGCCTAATAAGGTTAAATATACAAATTATTAACTCTTGATAAGCTTGCTTGATGTAAACATCATTAAAATGAAGTACTTTAAGTGATATCTATTATTGAGTACAATGACAATTTATGGTTTTCGATTAATCAAAACTATATGAATACATCGTAAAATATAAAACAGAAAAAACCTCACGTTGTGAGGTTTTTCTATTTATAATAATTAAAAGGTTTACTTAATTTCAATTACCATCCACTCTGGTAATTTTTGCACCAATAGCTCTTAAACGTTCGTCTATATTTTCATAACCTCGATCAATTTGCTCAATATTATGAATTGTAGACGTTCCTTTCGCAGACAAGGCTGCAATTAATAAGGATACACCTGCTCTAATATCAGGAGAGGTCATGGTTGTTGCTTTTAGGGTTGATTTAAAATCATGTCCAATAACAGTCGCTCTGTGCGGATCACAAAGAATAATCTTGGCTCCCATATCGATTAATTTATCGACAAAAAACAATCTGCTTTCAAACATTTTTTGATGCACAACCGCACTACCTCTTGCTTGCGTGAGCACAGTAAGAATAATACTAATTAAATCTGGTGTAAATCCAGGCCATGGCGCATCTGAAATAGTCAAAATAGAACCATCAATATAGTTTGAAACCTCATAACCTTGAGTGTGTGCAGGTATGTATATATCGTCACCACGACGCTCTACGGTGATCCCTATTTTTCTAAAAACATTTGGGATTTGACCGAGGTCATCCCAACTTACATTGGTGATGGTCAATTCACTTTTAGTCATTGCGGCCAAACCAATCCAACTTCCAATTTCAATCATATCTGGAAGCATCCTGTGATCTGTACCACCTAAAGCAGCAACACCATCAATGATGAGCATATTAGATCCTACACCCTTAATTTTTGCGCCCATTCTATTGAGCATCTTACACAATTGCTGTAAATATGGCTCGCAGGCAGCGTTATAAATAGTTGTCGTACCTTCTGCCAAGACAGCTGCCATAACAATATTTGCCGTTCCCGTAACAGATGCCTCATCGAGAAGCATGTACGTTCCTTTAAGCTTATCTGCCTCAACACCGTAAAATAAGTCTTCTTTGTTGTATCTAAATTTGGCTCCAAGATTTATGAACCCTTCAAAATGCGTATCTAAACGACGACGACCAATCTTGTCTCCTCCTGGTTTAGGAATATATCCCTTTCCAAAACGTGCTAATAATGGTCCAACGATCATAATAGATCCCCTTAGTCCTTTACCGTCTTCTTTGAACGCAGCAGATTCTAAATATTCTAGGTTAAGATCATCTGCCTTAAACGTATAAGATCCTTTACTTAGTTTATTGATTTTCACACCTAACTTTTTAAGCAAGGCAATGAGTTTATTGACATCAATAATATCGGGAATGTTATCTATTTTAATCTCCTCAGCAGTTAAGAGCACTGCGCATAAGATTTGTAATGCTTCGTTTTTTGCGCCTTGAGGTTGGATTTTGCCTTTAAGTTGGTGACCTCCTTCAATAATAAATGTTGCCATGAAGTTTAATTAGTAGCGTTTTCTATTTCGGTTTGTATTACTCTTTTTATGATGCGATTTCTTGGACGTATTATTATTTGAATATTTCTTCTTGTTGCGCATCAAACTTGTAGCGTCAGAGAGATCTTCTTCACTTTCCTTTAAATCAATCTTACCTCCAGATAGTTCATACAAATGCTTGTATATCACGTAATCTTCAACAGTGTCTTTGTTCCAATTGAGAAAACATTTTTTCATATGGTTCGCAATCGTGTAAATCAATGCCTCTTTTAAATCACCTTCTTCCCAAGTATTTGCCACATCAATCATGGTCTTAATATTGTTTCCGTAGAAACGGTATTTAGGGAAATTTTGCGGGTATTTTAACGGTTCGGGCTTTTCGAGAAGCTCCTCTTTTGTAGTGGTTGGATATGGTGAATCTGCATCCAGCTCAAAATCGGCAATAATAAATAATTGATCCCAAAGTTTATGCTGAAAATCTGGCACGTCACGCAAATGCGGCTGTAAGTTACCCATCACATTGATGATGGATTTAGCCACTTTATTTCGTTCTTCTTTGGTTGGCAAAGTCTTAGCGTAGTTGACCATTTTTTGAAGATGTCTTCCGTATTCAGGAATAATCAAATGTTCACGCTCTGTGTTGTATTCTATATCGTCTATCAAAATATTAATTTGTGTAGTATTTGTAAGTCATGCATGAAGTCATTCGGCATGTGTTCGCAAAATACAAAAAAATACGAATGGAATCCTTTTTTTACAAAGAAATCACACCTTCGACTTTATCGGCTACTTCTAGGTATTTTTCAATGACAGCGTCTGGATCCTTCATTTGCACATTGATCGAAACACTAGTATAAGTGCCTTTACCTGATTCTTTTGTTGTAATAACCGCACCAAGATTATCGAATAAATCTTCAATTTGTTTAATCTTTTTTTCTTCGGAAGGCACAATAAATTTATAGAGATACTCTGAGGGCCAGCTTGTCGTATCGTATAATTGCGCTCTTAATTTTTTATAAAATTCTTCTGTTTTTTTATCTGTATTCATGTTGTTATTCTTGTTAAACAAAGATACATTTTACTTTGTATTTTATTTTCCACGTTTAATCGATTTTAACAATTGTATGACCGACTGTGTTTTGTAGCGTTTTTTAATTGTATTTTGAATACATAAAGCAAATCTTAACCAAACGAAACGTTTTATAGACCATATTACATAGTTACCGCTGTATTTATTAATTTTACATTCAAAATCAAACAATATTGATAACCCGAAAAATTGTAATCACAGGCGGACCTGGAACAGGAAAATCATCTATTATAAATGAGTTGACCTCGAGAGGTTACAATTGTTTAGAGGAAGTTTCCAGACAAGTCACTCTAGAGGCTAGAAAAGATGGTGTTGAGCAGCTGTTCTTGACTCAACCATTACTGTTTAGCGAACGTCTTTTAAAAGCACGCACCGAGCAATTTACGATTGCAAAAAACTCTACAGAAAGTATGGTGTTTTTAGATCGTGGTCTGCCAGATGTACTTGCTTATATGGACTACGTGAAAAGCGATTATCCGTCACATTTTACTAAAGTTTGCGAGCAACATGTTTACGATCACGTATTTGTGCTCGCACCATGGCAGGAGATTTTTGTAAGTGACAGTGAGCGCTACGAAAATATTGATCAAGCCGTAGATATTCATCATGCTCTTTTAAAAACCTACCAACGATTTGGCTACACCCTAAATGATGTGCCATTCACCACTATTTCAAAACGTGCAGATTTTATAATTGATGCCTTAAATTTCTAGATGCCACATCCCATTACCATATTAGAACAGTATTGGAACCATACCTCTTTTCGTCCTTACCAAGAAGAGATCATCAATTCGGTCTTGACGCATAATGACACCTTTGCACTTTTACCTACAGGTGGCGGAAAATCGATATGTTTTCAAATCCCGGCATTGGTCATGGAAGGGATTTGTATCGTCATTTCACCATTGGTGGCCCTTATGAGAGACCAAGTGACCAGTCTTAAGAACAAAGGGATCAAAGCGATGGCCATCACCAGTGGCATTTCATATAAGGAACTTGATACACTTCTCGATAATTGTATCTACGGAAATTATAAGTTTTTATACCTCTCACCAGAACGTTTACAGCAAGAGATTGTACAACAGCGCATTGAACAAATGAACGTTAATTTAATTGCTGTAGATGAAGCACATTGTATAAGCCAATGGGGAAATGATTTTAGACCAGCTTATAAAAATATTGCCATTTTAAGACAATTACAACCAAGCGTCAATGTGATTGCACTCACAGCAACAGCAAAACCGAAAGTTATAGAAGAAACGATAGCTGCCTTAGATTTTATAGCTCCTAACATCTACAAGGCTTCATTTACACGTCCAAATATTGCCTATCAAGTGTTGCATAGTGAAGATAAACTCTATGATTTAGAACAACAACTCAAAAAACACAAGGGTGCCTCAATCATTTACGTGAGGAGTAGAAAGATGAGTGTGGAAATTCATCATATTTTGGAGAAGAAGGGATTTAGCACGACGTTTTTTCACGGCGGAATCCCAACCAAAGATAAACAGCAACGCCTTAATCAATGGATGCATAACCAAAAGGACATCATGGTAGCCACCACAGCGTTTGGAATGGGAATTGACAAGCCGGATGTCAAAACTGTTATTCATGTCAATTTACCAGAGAGTATAGAAAGCTATTATCAAGAAGCTGGCCGTGCAGGACGAAATGAAAAAGATGCTTTTGCTATTGTTCTTACTAATAAATCTGATGAAAAAACGTTAAAGAACCAGTTTATAAATAGTTTACCATCACTCGACGATATCAAACTGGTGTATAGAAAGTTGTGCAATTTCTTTCAAATTCCTTACGGAGAGGGAGAGTTGACAACCCATCGCTTTAATTTTAGTGATTTTTGTCGCGCATATGACTTTAATAATGCAAAGACATATCATACACTTCAGCTTTTAGATCGAAATAGCGTTATAAAATTATCGCAACAATTTAACTACAAAACCAAGCTCCAATTTACGGTAAGCAATGCGGCCATGTTCTCGTATTTGAACACACATTCGCAATACAATATTATTGTTAAAACGATTTTAAGAACCTATGGCGGAATTTTTGAACATCAATTGGCCATCAATCTCACCTTGGTTTCAGATAAATCCTCTGCAAGCGAGAAAGAGATCATTTCAGTATTGAATCAGCTTCATAAAGATGGCATCGTTGACTTTCTATACTCAAATACCGACTCCGAAGTTATTTTTCTTCAGCCAAGAGAAGATGATAAAACCATAAATAGGATTGCCAATGTGATTGAACAGCAGCAAGAGCTGAAACGATTTCAAGTGAATTCGGTTTTAGAGTATATCAATAATGAGCGTGTGTGTAAAAACATTCAGCTATTGGATTACTTTGGAGAGGTGACCAAAAAAAATTGTGGTAAATGCACAGTTTGTCTTTCAGTTGATGTTTCCGAAGCACCCAAAACCCTAAAAAACATTAAAAGCGCTATCCTTTTGGCCATAGAAACCCGACCTTTAAGTTCTAGAGAAATGGTTGAAGGTTTACCTTTCGAAGAAGTAGATATTTTGAATGTCTTAAAGACCCTACTTGAGCATAATTTGGTTATGATGACGGCGTCTAACACCTATAAACTAAATGCATATGAAACGAGATAAATTAAAAATAATAGTCATGGGTACGCCCGACTTTGCCGTGGCAACCCTAAAAACCTTAGTTGAAAACGACTATGATATTGTTGGTGTGATAACTGCTCCAGACAGGCCTGCGGGACGTGGTAGAAAATTAAATGAATCGGCTGTGAAAACCTACGCCCTTGCAAATGGCTTGAATGTATTGCAACCTACAAACCTAAAGGATGGTGATTTTGTTAAGGAACTAAAATCGCTTGAGGCTAACCTTCAAGTTGTTGTGGCCTTTAGAATGTTGCCTGAGGTTGTTTGGAGCATGCCAAAATACGGTACATTTAATCTACATGCATCACTTCTCCCAAATTATAGAGGTGCTGCTCCCATACATTGGGCGATTATGAATGGTGAAAAGGTTACTGGCGTCACCACCTTTTTTATTGATGAGAAAATTGATACTGGCGCTATTATTTTACAAGAGGCAACTGCCGTTTTGGAAGACGAGACCGTTGGATCACTGCATGATAAGCTTATGCATTTGGGTAGTGAACTCGTTTTAAAAACTGTGGCACTCATCCAACATGACGAGGCTCAAACCACTATTCAACCTGAAACCGAAAACATAAAAACGGCCTACAAGCTAAATAAAGACAACTGTAAAATTGATTGGACTTTAGAACTTGAAACCATATATAACAAGATTAGAGGTTTAAATCCGTTTCCTGGGGCTTGGTGCCATCTACTTAACGGCGACGACAAATTTCAAATCAAGATTTTTAAGGTCGGTAAAGAGCGTGAAAAGCATACCTACGATTATGGAGCGTTGATCATTGCGAACAACGCCTTGAAAGTTGCTGTACGAGATGGTTACATTAGCATTGCAGAAATTCAATTGCCTGGTAAACGAAAAATGGATGCAAAATCATTATTGAATGGCTATGAATTTAACAAAAACGCAAAAATGCTTTAAAACCCTTATATTCATTGATATTTGTAAAAAATCGGATGAACGGCAAACCTTTATTAACAAATGCTCGAAGTTATCAACAATAATTTGTATTTCCCTTGCTATTACTTGTGTAGGTTGATTTTACGTATAAATTTGTAAGAGGATTTAACAATTACGTTTAACCCAACTATTTTTTAACAATTAAAAATATAATTTTATGAACAAAACAGATTTAATCAATGGAATGGCAGAAAACGCTGGAATTACAAAGGCAGCTGCAAAAAAAGCATTAGATTCATTATTAGTTGACATCGAAGGTTCTTTACAAAAAGGAAACAGAGTTTCTTTAGTAGGATTTGGATCTTGGTCAGTTTCTAAAAGATCTGCAAGAGAAGGAAGAAATCCACAAACAGGAAAAACGATACAGATCAAAGCAAAAAACGTAGTTAAGTTTAAAGCTGGTTCTGATTTAAGTAGTGCTGTAAACTAGTCTTTATTTAAATAATTTAATAAAAGCCCGCTACAAAGTGGGCTTTTTGTTTTATGATTCTGATCGAAAAATATTGTTTTTTAACTAAATATGTTTTAGATTGTTGCGTCAATCATAGAAATCATGATTATATCTAAACCAAAAAAAGGACACCTATTAATTGCTGAACCCTCCATTATTGGTGATCTATCCTTTAATAGATCGGTAATCTTATTAGCAGATTACAACGATCAAGGTTCTATAGGTTTTATTCTGAACAAACCTTTAGAGTATAGTCTCAAAGATTTAATTCCAGAAACCGAGGCAACGTTTAAGGTTCATAACGGTGGTCCCGTAGAACAGGATAATCTCTATTTTATCCACAAAGTACCCGATTTAATTCCCGATAGTATTGAGATTTCCCACGGTGTCTATTGGGGAGGAAACTTCGACATTGTGCTGCAGTTGATCAACGAGAATAAATTATCAAATTCAGATATCCGTTTTTTTCTAGGGTACTCAGGTTGGGATGCAAAGCAGCTCGACAGTGAGCTAGAATCAAATGCTTGGATCGTATTTGAAAACGTTTATGAAAATGAACTTATTGATAGATGCTGCGATTCGTTTTGGAGAGAAAAAATGATTGAACTTGGTGGTGACTATTCGCTGTGGTCTAACGCACCAGAAAACCCAAGTTATAACTAAGATAATCTCATCTTTGTATTAAGTCTCCTTAAAAGATCTTCGGAAATTTTAGTTTCAAAATTCTTCTTGCGATATTTCAAAATAGGTTGAATTCCTACAATGACATTAGTGATAAAGAGTTCATCTGCTTTTTGAAGTTCAAACGGTGAAATAGATGTTTCATCTAAAACGTAATCTCCAGAATTTAAGATTACATCAATAATTTGTTTCCGCATAATCCCATTTAAGCAGCCATCTAATATTGGGGGCGTTTTAATTGACTCTCCAGACACTAGAAATAAGTTTCCTTGCAAGGCTTCGACGACACTTTTATTGGTATTTAACAATAAACAATTATCAAAATCATTTTCTTCGGCATATATACTGCCCAAAACATTTATAGCCTTATTATTTGTTTTTAATGTCGATAGTAAACCTGGGGCAATGAAAAAATCTTTATAAAGCTCGACCGTATAAGCTTTGAGATTTGAAACGGTGTAGAAGTCTGAGTCTAATCGTTCGGCAATAATAGAATAGCTTATATTTCTTTCCTTCGGAAGGTACTTTCCGCCATCACCTCGATCAATATTACAGCGCACCCGCACTGATGATTTTGCAAGTCCGTTGGCGTTTATGGTTTTTAAGATTTCAGACTCTAAAAATTCCATCGTAAAGTTCATAGGAATTTCCATACGCATGATACGCATAGAAGCCATGAGTCTAAAGTAATGATCTTCCCAAAATAGAATTTTACCGTGAACAACTTTTAAAGTCTCAAAAAGCGCATCACCATATTTATAACCTCGATTATCACAGGTTACAAAACTTGAACCTTCAACAAGTTTACCATTAAAATTTATCATAAAAAAAGTCTCGATTAATACAGGTGTATTAGTTCGAGACAAATATAAAACTTATAAGATTGTTTAGTTCTAGACAGAACCTAAAACTTGCTTTAAATCTGAAATTTGATTATCCCACAACATTTTCGCTTCATCAACTTCATCTTCATCAGTAAAATCGGTGACAATGATAGACACATCTTTTGTAATTTCATCTACTTGAATTCTAATTTCAAAATAGTAAGATGCACCATCTTCTTCATCATTAAGCCATCTAAACTTAATACGCTCACCGCTCTTTTTACTGAGCAATTTTGCTTTTTCTTCACTGCCATCCCAGATAAAAGTAAAGAACTCACCTCTTGAATTAACATTATCGGCAAACCACTCTGATAAGCCCGAAGGGGTTGATATATATTGATATAAAAGTTGAGGCGAAGCGCGTATCACGAACTCCATCTCAATTTTAACTTTGTCTTCCATAATTGTGTTATTATGTGCTCAATATATACATTAATTGTTGAGATTAAAACTAAAACCAACAAAAAAATAATTTGCACATTTTATGTTTGTTGAGACAGATTTTATTTTTAAATTTGCACCCTTGTAAAACACAAGGTTGCTCATCTTATCAACTAATGAAAATTATGAGCAAAATTGAAATAGATGGCGAGGTAGCTCAGTTGGTTAGAGCGTTGGATTCATAACCCAGAGGTCAGGGGATCGTGCCCCCTTCTCGCTACAAACTTTAAAGTCCTGTAATTTTTACAGGACTTTTTCCGTTTCGAATCAGTTCGTAATCAACATCTTGTATAATGTAATTGCTGTACTTTGGCAATTACCTATAAAACATGCTCACATCTTCATCCAAAATACGCGGCAACCTAGATTGACATCATAGGATTTATTGATCTAAGCTGTATGACCTTCGATGATCTTATAAAACATATTATCAATATTTTAGAAACCAATAAGTCACTCCTATCTTCATATAAAACATCTGTTTTATGCTAAACAGACCATATCACCAAACCACTTTATAAATACGTTAAAATTACATTTTATCGTATTTATTTGCATTTCATGGATATTTATTTTAATTTTGACCTATAATTTTATTAGTCCCCATTTCTAAAATTAACCGCTTATGAAACCTACTGCTCCTTTAATGAGGACCTATGCTCTTTTGTGTAGTGTATTTATTTTTTCCAGTCTTAATGCCTACTGTCTTTCAAATTCTGATTATAGATTAAATTTCAAAACACTTAATGATACTATATCGCGTCAAAACCTCGATGAATTAAAAGCAATTAATGCTGCAACTTTCACGCCTTCAAAAAAAGTCAACTTTAATTTTAAGGTTAGTTTTTCAGAAAACAATCGCATTAAGGCTACTAGAAAAATGAGTCGAAAAAATACATCCAACTGCTACTCGCCATACACTGACTATACTGGATTAAATTCGACGCTAAATAATCCCCCAAATTCATCAAATCTGTCTATCGCTACTAATACTAATTTAGTATGGACAGATAATGATGCAGACCTTAGTTTGCTACAAGCTCCTATTTCTATAAATTTAAGTTCAAGTATTTCAAACCCGTTGAGCTCAGAAGTTTCTTTTATTCCCCTTCAGCGTATTTGGAAAGTCATTGAAACCAGCGGGCTTAGCACACCTACTACTATTAAAGTGCCTGATAATCTCATTCAGAGTTTAGATGAATCATTACTGCTTTACATGTTCATTTCAGACTCAGATGTCTTTGATGCGTCTTCAAAATACAAGCTATTATCTCCCAACGAAAGTGGTAATTTTGAAACGACCTACACGCTTGAAGGCACTAATTACATTACGTTCGCTTACGCTCCTAAAAGAGAATTTGAACGGTCCATCTACTTTGATGGTTCCTCAAGCTATATAAACGCTGATAATACATTAGACCTTAATTCGTCAGGTTTTACTATTTCAGCATGGGTCAAAAAAGCCACTTCAGAAAATGGTATCAGATCAATTGTATCAAAAAGAGACACCGAATTTACTAAAGGCTATGATTTTAGAATCTTAGAGGACAACCGTATTGAAATGATTTGGAAAAACCCAACCAGCCATAGTGTCACAAGCTATACTGCTTTGCCCGATGAACAATGGCGTCATATTTCGGCAATATATGATGGATCTAGTATATCTATTTTCATAGATGGTGTTTTGGATACCGTCGAAACAACTTCACCTCCAGCAGCAACTGAAGAATCCTTCTATATCGGTGCTGCCGGAACGATAAGTCCAATGCAATTTTTTAAAGGTCATATTGATGAAGTGAGAGTTTGGGATACCGCACTCACCAAAGACCAATTGCGTTTCATTATGAACCAAGAAATCTATCCAAACTCCACATTTGCCGCAGGACGAGTGCTTCCTCAATCGTTGACAAAAAATGATATTGGTATGATTTCTTGGTCAAACCTTGCTGGTTATTACCCAATGGGGACATTTGCGTTCAAAGCAACGTTGGATGCCTCTGGAAATGATAGACATGGTGAACTCATAAACATCAATACTGTCGATCAACAAACAGCTCCTTTACCTTACAAAACCATCTCCAATGGCGCATGGAACAGCGCTTCCACTTGGTCTATAGATCAAGATCAAGCCATGCCTAATGCGCTTTCAATTGTGGATAATACAACGTCTATTGATTGGAATATTGTGTCATCAAACCACAACATCTCAATGGCTTCAGAACTTATATTAGCCCGGAATAGAAAACTCCTCGGTTTAACCATTGAACAAGGAGAACTTACCATAAATGACAACGCTTTAACCATTTCACACTACCTCAAATTGAATGGAAAGTTAGATCTAGAAGGTGAGTCACAACTTATCCAATCACTAGGCAGTGATTTAGACCCTGTGTCTATTGGAACATTAGAAAAAGACCAACAAGGTACGGCAGATATTTATACGTATAACTACTGGTCGTCGCCCGTGGGCAAAATAAATGCAGCAACGAACAACAACTCATTTGCGGTTAAGGACGTCATGTATGACGACATCAATCCCGTGAATTTTCTATCTTCTGGTTACAATGGTTTTGATGGTGCCATCATTAGTATTGCCGACTATTGGATTTGGAAATACGCTAACCACCCAACGTATAATTATTCGGCATGGCAACATGTGCGTCGCAATGGCACGCTCTTAACCGGTGAAGGATTTACGATGAAAGGTCCAGGTTCTGGATCTATTACCGATCAACAAAACTATGTGTTTTTAGGAAAGCCCAATAATGGTGATATTAATCTTACCCTCAATGCAGGGAATGATTATTTGGTAGGAAATCCGTATCCCTCTGCCCTCGATGCCAATCAATTCATAAGAGATAATGGCCCAACGACTGTTGGTAATGCACCACTAATAACAGGAACTCTTTATTTCTGGGAACATTGGGGAGGAGATAGCCATAGTCTTGGGGCTTACCAAGGAGGTTATGCCACCTATAATTTTTCTGGAGGTGTTCCAGCGCCTTCATTTGGAACAAACAGTCCAGACTTTGGTACTGGAGGCGGTCCAACTAAAGTGCCCACTCGATATCTTCCTGTGAGTCAAGGGTTTTTTGTAATTGGTGAAAATTCAGGAACGATAAATTTCAATAATGGTCAACGTATCTTCAAAAAAGAAAGCTCTAATACTTCGGTCTTTTTGCGAAGCGATGGTTCTGGCGACTCTAATTTCAGCATAGAAAATATCGATAATCGCATGAAATTTAGAATTGGTTTTAATTCGATCAATACCATCCATAGACAATTATTACTCACCATAGACGAGATTGCAACCCCTGAATTTGACTGGGCCTTTGATGCAAAAACCTACGACAACCAAATGGATGATTTATTTTGGATGATTGACGATGAAAAATATAACATCCAAGCGAGCAATGAAGCGACCCCAGAAACAATATTCCCCTTGGGAATCAAGACTCAAAATGACGGCTTGAATACCATCACTATTGATAGTTTAGAAAATGTACCAGAATCTATTCATATCTTTATTCATGATACAGAAACTGACATCTACCACAACTTACGAGAGAGTGACTTTGAACTTTATTTGCCTGCTGGCCAATATTTGGATCGTTTTGAATTGACGTTTGAAAATGCTAACGAAGAATCGCTAAGTCTAGCGCAAAAAGCAATAAACACCATCGATGCCTTTTATAATATGAACACAAAACGTATTGCCCTTTTTAACCCTAATTTCGTTGATGTGAAGTCCATCACTTTATACAACATCATCGGCCAACAGATTACGTCTGTTGAAGAGATTTCAGAACTGGACTATTCTGAATACAACGTTAAGAACCTAAACGCTGGAACTTACGTCATACAGATAAATACTTTAAGCGGTTTGTTATCTAAGAAAGTTTTGGTGAAGTAAATAGACCCAAATCTACCGTGATCTTAACTTGGATTAAGCCTCGCTCCTATTTGGATTGAGGCTTTTTTTTACTTCGGAAACTTTAAAGACCTGAATTTTTATGACTTGACCGTTGCAATTAACTCAGCTAAGTTCACTTGCTGCTGATTGCCTGAAATCATATTCTTTAACGTATAAGTATTAGACTCCAATTCTGTTTCGCCCAATAAAACCACGTAAGGGATGTTGCGCTTGTTGGCATAATTAAACTGTTTGATGGTTTTCTTATTATCGGGAAACAACTCGGCACTTACACCATGTTCGCGAAGTGCTTTTATCGCTTTCATACTTGCCATAGACTCTCGATCACCAAAATTGATAAAGAGAACGTTTACGGTATTGGTAATCGTTTCAGGAAATAAGTTGAGATCCTCAAGGACTAGGGCAATGCGATCGAGACCAAAGCTGATTCCGACGCCACTCATATCTTTTAATCCAAAAATACCAGTCAAGTCATCGTAGCGACCTCCTCCTCCAATCGAGCCCATACTCACCCCTTCGGGAGCTGCCACCTCAAAAATAGCACCTGTGTAATAATTGAGTCCGCGAGCTAGGGTCACATCCAATTGAAGCGATGCTGTCTTTAAACCTAAAGCGGTAATCCCTTTGCTTATAAATTCAAGTTCCTCAATTCCTTTTTTTCCTTCTTCGGAAGTATCTAAAATAGCCTTCAGCTCATTAATCTGTGCACCAAAATCTCCCGAAAGCTGAAACAAAGGTTGTAATTTCACAATACCTGCTTCGGAAATACCCTTACTCCGCATTTCGTCTTTTACCTTCTCTTCGCCTATTTTATCCCATTTATCTAAGGCCACTGTAAAATCGATAAGTTTATCTTGTGCGCCAATCACCTCAGCAATACCTGAAAGGATTTTTCGATTATTGATTTTAATGGTAACACCGTTCAACCCTAAAGCTGTAAATACGGCATCATACAATTGAATAAATTCTACCTCTTGCCAAAGCGAATCACTGCCAACAACATCGGCATCGCATTGATAAAACTCTCTAAAACGTCCTTTTTGTGGTCTATCGGCTCTCCAAACAGGTTGAATTTGATACCGCTTAAATGGGAAGTCAATCTCGTTTTGATGGTGTACCACATATCTTGCAAAGGGGACCGTTAGATCGTAACGCAGGGCTTTTTCTGAGATTTTTGTGGTGATTTTGTTTGAATCTTTCGATTGGTATAATTCATCATTGACTTTATTGAGGTAATCACCACTATTTAAAATCTTAAAAATAAGCCGATCGCCTTCCTCTCCATATTTACCCATCAAGGTGTCTGAGTTTTCAAAACTTGGCGTTTCAATGGGTTGAAACCCGAACAGTTCAAATTTTGATCGAATCGTACTAAAAATGTAATTACGCTTTGCGACCTCTTCTGGATTAAAATCCCGTGTTCCTTTTGGTATGCTTGGTTTTTGTGCCATGTTTACTTTCCGCAAAAGCGGAAATCTTTTTTTAATTAATCTTAAAATGCCTGCTCATCTAGACTTGCCTTAACATCATTTATATTCACCATTTGAAGATTCCAATTTCCGAATAAAAAAAAATCTCGACCTCAAATTTCCGCAGTTAAAAACAAAAATATTATAATTTATAGACGCAGCGGGCAGATAAGTGAATTTTATGGTAACTTTATAGATGTTTTGCAGTCTAATGGTAAAACACATTAAATTTTACAGCATCCTATGTTTTCATTAGTGAAAGAAAATATCCGTATTGCCTTTGATTCTATTAGAAGTCAATTGCTTCGTACCATACTTACGGTTTTAATTATTGCCATTGGGATAACAGCCTTGGTCTGTATTTTGAGTGCAGTTTCGGCTTTACAAAATACCATTTCTAGTGATTTTTCTTCGATGGGAGCCAACACATTCAACATCCAACGTTATGAATTTGACACACAACGCGGTGGCGACGAAACGCAAAAAATAAATCCAGTTATCAATTATAGAGAGGTTAAGGAATTTGAAGAGACCTATACGTTTCCATTCACAAAAACTGCCATTTCCTTTATTGGCACACGAACTGCCGAAGTTAAATATGAAGGTAAAAAAACAGATCCAGAAGTGCAAGTGTATGGCATCAATGAACATTATATCCAAAATTCTGGTCTAGAAATAGAAGTGGGACGTTCACTCAATTTTTTTGATGTCGAAAACAGCAATAGCGTATGTGTTATTGGTAGTGATCTCAAAAAAGCATTACTTGATGATGTGAATCCATTAAATAAAACCATAAGTATTAGAGGTTCTAAATTTAAAGTGATTGGCGTTTTGAAAGAAAAAGGAGCGACTTTTGGAAATAACCAAGATTTACGGGTGTTGTTGCCAATTCAAAAAGCACGAACCATTTATACCAATGCCAATATCAATTATGATTTAAGTATTAAAACCGATAATGACGATATGCTCGCAGGTGCTCAAGACGAAGCGATTTTAATGTTTAGAAATATTCGCGGACTTAACCCGATTGAGGATAATAATTTTGGACTAGAGCGCAGTGATGATCTCATCAATCGCGTTGGCAGCATGACCAGTGTTTTAAATACCATTGCTTGGGTGGTTGGGATGATTACCATCTTTGGGTCAACCATCGCGCTGCTTAATATGATGTTGGTGTCGGTATCTGAACGTACGCGGGAAATTGGCGTTAGAAAGGCTTTGGGCGCAAAACGCCAAACAATCGCTTTTCAATTTTTTATCGAAACCATTATTATTAGTCAGTTAGGTGGTCTCTTCGGAATTTTACTCGGGATCCTAGCCGGTTGGGGCATTTCATCGGCATTAGGGTTTGATTTTACCACGCCTTGGTTAGCGATGACGAGCGCCATCATTATAACGTTTATCGTTGCTATCGTTTCTGGATTGATGCCCGCAATTAAGGCCTCAAAATTGGATCCTGTGGAATCACTGCGCTATGAATAATTAGCTGTTAGCTATTAGCTATTAGCTATTAGCTAAAAAATGCTGAAATATTATCGCAATTTCTTAAGGCAAGAGCTTCAATTTATTTTTATTAGTTTCTACACGAGATCAAGTGTTCATACCAGACCTCTGTCCTCAGCCTTAATAAATGTGATTGAATAAACTCAATTATTGACTACATGATAAAAAGAACTAAACTCCAAAAAAACTTCTATTTACTCATCAATTTTTCAAAATACTCGTATAATTCGCCTTTGGTAATCGTGGCACCTTCCTGAATTAATTTAAATTTATCCTGACCTTTATCCTCAGAGTAATCCTTAACAGCTGTAAATAACTCAACATCGTCTGACAGCAGATTTTCCTTAAACCAAGCGTAACCTTCATTAGTTGTGATATCGATGTCACTATTTTTAATTTTTAGTGCAATGAGTCGCATTTGCTTTTTAGCACAGTGAAATAAATGCATTTGTTGTGGTGAGATGTGTTCTAAATAATGGACTCGAGATAAGACGCCTTCCCATATCAAATCGCTAAAAACATCCAACTCTTGTTCTGCAACTTCTGGTTTGTTCGTTTTAATATCAGTCCACTCGGCAGCTGTAATAGATTGCGTGGCTAAAAAATTGATGAATTCTTGATGTAATTCCTCAAATTGTTCTTTGGTAAGTCTTGAATATTTCATTTGGTGCTTTATTGTACCAACGGGCAAATGGTTAACTTAAATGGGTTCATCAAAAATATGGTCTTTGTCTCCAAGACATCTAAAAACCTGACCTAAAATCGTATCAATTTAATAAAAGACCTGTTAGGCTCGATAGCTTTCGGGATAAAACCTAACAGGTCTAACCCATTAAAAAAGCCTCAAGATTAGTTGAGGCTTTTAAAAATTGTTATCTAAAAGTTTAAGCTTCTGCAATCACTTCAAATACTAAATCTACAGTTACCGATCTATGTAATCTGATTACTGCTTCATACTGACCTAGACGCTTAATGTTACCACCCGTAATAGAAATGTATTTTCTATCAATATCGTGACCTTCATTTTTCAATGCGTTCGCTAAATCCATATTGGTAATAGAACCAAATAATTTATCTCCTGCAGTCGCACCAGTACCAGCTTTTGAAGTCAATTTGATATCGAGTAACTTAATCGATTCAGCAGTTTTTTCAGCTTCTGCGATGATTGTTTTCTCTTTGTATGATCTTTGCTTCAAGGTTTCTGCCAAAACTTTCTTAGCAGATAACGTCGCCATTACAGCTTGTCCTTGAGGAATTAAAAAATTTCTACCATAACCGTTCTTTACAGATACAATATCGTCTTTAAATCCTAAATTATCAACGTCTTGTTTTAATATAAGTTCCATAGTTATTGGTGTTTTATTTTAATAAATCTGCTACGTAAGGCATCAACGCTAAATGACGCGCTCTCTTTACTGCTACAGATACTTTTCTTTGGTATTTCAACGATGTTCCAGTTAAACGTCTTGGTAAAATTTTACCTTGCTCGTTAACGAAACCTAATAACCAATCTGCATCTTTGTAATCAACATACTTGATACCAGACTTTTTAAAACGACAATATTTTTTCGTTTTAGTTGTGTCAATATTTAATGGAGTAAGATATCTGATCTCTCCATCCTTTTTTCCTTTTGCTTGTTGTTCAATTGAAGACATACTTACGCTTTTTGTTTATCTCTGATTCTTCTTTTTTCTGCCCAAGCAATCGCATGCTTGTCTAACGTCACTGTTAAGTAACGCATAAAACGCTCGTCACGTCTAAACTCTACTTCTAATGGATTGATGTGTTCTCCATCTACAGTGTACTCAAATAAGTGGTAAAATCCACTTTTTTTGTTTTGAATTGGGTAGGCTAATTTTTTTAAGCCCCAATCTTCTTTGGCTACCATCTTCGCTCCTCTAGAAACAAGAAAATCTTCGTATTTCTGCACTGTTTCCTTTATCTGGTCATCAGATAAAACGGGATTTAAGATGAAAACAGTTTCATAATGATTCATAAAAATCTATTTTATTGTGTTAAAAATGAGTGCAAAAATAACTATTTATTTTAAGTTTGGCAATGTTTTCACGACTTATAATTAGGTGATGACTATTGTCACAACAAAGTGTTAAAATTTACGGTTTACCGATGTTTTTTGGTTTTTAACCGAATTTTTTGTAGTATTGTCGATATCTTAACCTAAAATATAATAATGTTATGACTTTAAACTGTGTAGTAGTTGATGATTCTGCGATTCAACGATTATCGATTGTAAAGTTAATTGAGAATCATTCCTCACTTAACCTTATTGCAGAATACAGCAGCGCATTAGAAACCAAGAACGGTCTCAACACCCACAAGGTCGATTTAATCTTCCTAGATATTGAGATGCCTGTACTTAATGGTTTCGAACTGCTCGATGTACTCAACAACAAACCCCAAATTATTTTCGTTACAGGTAAAACTGAATACGCGTTTAAAGCTTTTAATTATGATGCGACCGATTATCTACAAAAACCTATTACTAGGGAACGTTTTAATACGTCTGTAGAAAAAGCGCTCGAGCAACATAAACTAAAGCTTGATTTTAATGAAGCCGATGGCGAACATATCTTCGTCAAAAGTAACTTGAAAAAACGAAAAGTTTACATTAAAGATATTAAATGGATTGAAGCTCTTGGTGATTATGTAAAACTGGTGACCGAAGAAAACAGCTTAGTCGTTTTATCTACAATGAAAGCTTTCGAACATGAATTGCCAGAAGGCAAATTCTTAAGAATACACAAATCTTATATCGTTAACCTTGATAAGGTAGACCGATTTAATAGCAAAAACGTAGAAGTTGGCGCTTACGAGATTCCTTTAAGCCGAAACAAGAAGACCCAACTTGTTGACGCCTTGAACAATATCTAAAATTAAAATGTAAGTATTATATTTTAGTTTTATTTGCCCTAACTAAACTAAATTTTGAATAAAAATCCCACTGCCCCGTGGGATTTTTTGGTTTCTATGATCAGTAAAGATATCTTCGGAAACTTTAATGTATAGATCTAGCAGGTTTTGAAACATAAATGACTCCTCTCTTTATTTCAATCAAAATTGTCGTAATGTCTTCCTTGGAAACTTCGACGTTCAGACCTAGCAGGTTTTTGGACCGTAGCAGGTCTTGTTAATTTGACTGATACCGTAAATAAAATCTCGATTTATTCGAAAACGAAATGTATTCTAAAACGCTAACTAAATGAAGTGTTCACTAATAACGATAAAAAGCGTCATTAGTTCGAAAACGAAATGTATTCTAAAACGCTAACTAAATGAAGTGTTCACTAATAACGCTAAAAAGAGTCATTAGTTCGAAAACGAAATGTATTCTAAAACGCTAACTAAATGAAGTGTTCACCAATAACGCTAAAAAGCGTCATTAGTTCGAAAACGAAATTTATTCTATAACGCTAACTAAATGAAGTGTTCACCAATAACGCTAAAAAGCGTCATTAGTTCGAAAACGAAATTTATTTTATAACGCTAACTAAATGAAGTGTTCACTAATAACGCTAAAAAGCGTCATTAGTTCGAAAACGAAATTTATTCTATAACGCTAACTAAATGAAGTGTTCACTAATAACGCTAAAAAGCGTCATTAGTTCGAAAACGAAATTTATTCTAAATTTCTGTCTCACTAATAATTATCCACATTTAAAATCACCCGAATCGGTCTAAAATCCTTAACACTCAAAAAACTGTTGTTTATTTTAGTAATTGCTTCTTTGGTTTTTCCTAACGATTGTTTCTGCGGAATTTTTACCAAAATATGCTTTAAATATTGATTACGTATTCTTGCGACTGGCGGAAATTCAGGTCCTAAAACGTGTTGATCAAAAACAGTTCGTAGAGAGCGTGCATACCAATCGGCACCAACATTTACCTTATTATAATCCTTGTGTTTCAACGTAATTTTAATCATTCTAAAGATTGGTGGGTATTTGTACACATGCCGTTCTCCCAACTGCTCTTCAAACATTTCAAAATAACTGTTGGTAGACACCTGCTGCAAAATTTTATGAAAAGGATTATAGGTTTGAATCAACACCTTCCCGCGTTCCTCAGTTCGTCCTGCCCTACCCGACACTTGTGCCATCAATTGATAACTACGCTCATTAGCTCTAAAATCTGGGAAGTTAAGCATGTTGTCGGCATTCATAATGCCAACCAACTTCACGTTTCGAAAATCTAAACCTTTGGTGAGCATTTGTGTACCAACCAAAATATCGATTTCTTGCTGTTCTAAAGCATTAATGATTTTTTCATAGCCATATTTACCGCGCGTGGTGTCCAAATCCATACGTGCTACTTTGTGGTCGGGAAATAGTACTTTAGCTTCTTGCTCCACTTGCTCTGTTCCAAAACCCTTACTATCAATTTCAACGCTACCACAAGCTTCACAGGTTTTTGGCATGACCGTATTGTAGCCACAATAGTGGCATCGCAATTGGTTTCTATATTGATGAAACGTTAAACTCACATCGCAATTTGGGCACTGTGGCGAATGACCGCAAGTATTACATTCGACGATTGGCGAGAATCCGCGTCGATTTTGAAACAGAATGATTTGATGCTTATTTTTCAAGGTTTCAGTCATTTCTTCAATCAATCGATCGCTAAAATGGCCTTGCATGCGTTTTCGCTTTTGTTTGTCTTTAATATCTACCAGTTCGATATCTGGCATCATGACATTATTAAAGCGATGGTTAAGTTCTACCAACCCGTATTTTCCTTGCTTGGCATTATAATAACTCTCCAAACTTGGTGTAGCCGATCCTAAAAGCGTTTTACTTCGGAAAATATTTGCCAACACGATCGCTGTGTCACGCGCATGATATCTTGGCGCAGGATCAAACTGCTTATAGGAGGATTCATGCTCTTCATCAACGATGACAAGTCCGAGATTTTGAAATGGCAATAACACCGAAGACCGCGCTCCCAAAATAACGCGTGCTTTTGGAGAATTCGTTAGGACATTGTTCCAAACCTCAACCCGTTCGTTAGAGGAATACTTACTATGAAATACAGCAACCTGCTCACCAAAATAAATTTGAAGACGCTCAACCAATTGGGTGGTCAATGCAATTTCTGGAAGTAAATACAGTACCTGCTTATTTAGGTTGAGCTGTTCTTCAATAAGCTTAACGTAGATTTCAGTTTTTCCAGAAGACGTTACACCATGCAGTAAGGTAATATTCTGGATTTTAAAGGATTTTTTAACGTCATCTAGCGCAATTTCTTGATATGCATTCAGTTGTTTTGAATCTAGATTATCGTCACCATCGTACTGCACGCGATCGGTTTGAATGTGATATTCTTCCAAAATTCCTTTATCAATTAATGATTTGATAATGGACGTGGATGCATCGCTTTCCGCAGATAAATCGGTCACTTTTACGGGTTGTCTCGTTTGTGCTGAAATCGAAAACAATGTCATCACCACATCTCGCTGTTTTGGAGCTCGACTCAAATCTAACATTAATTCTTGAAGTGCTGTTTCAGAAGAAAACGTCGTGCTCAGTTTAACGTATCGCACTAATTTTGGTTTGTACTTTTCATAGATCTCCTCTTGAATAGAAATGGCATTTTTCTCCAATAAACGCTTAATAACGGGTAGGACATTTTTCTTGTCTAGAATTGCTATTAAATCTTGGATTTTCAATGAAGACTGATGATGCAAAGCTTCGTGGACTACAAATTCATCGTCCTTTAAATCGGCATCATTAATGACAACATCGTCATTTTTACTGATGACGGTTTCACTTTCTAAGATAAAGGCATTGGGTAAGGCAGCGCGCATGACCTCGCCCAAAGAACACATATAATAGGTTGAAATCCACTGCCAATGTTTGAGTTGTTGGGAGGTTACGATAGGCGTATCATCTAAGATTTGATGAATCTCTTTTGCATCATATACTAACGGTGCATTTTGATGAATATCAATAACCAATGCTGTATAAATTTTAGTTTTTCCGAAGGGAACAGACACGCGAACACCTGGTTGTAGAAAGTTAGCCTCTGCCTTTGTGATGGCATAAGTAAAGCTTTTTTCTAAAGGAATAGGAAGAATGACATTGATGAAATGACCCATACATCAAAGGTAATAGGTTTGTATAAAAAAACCGTCTTGACGAAGACAGCTTTTTATAATTTTAAAACAATTAAATCAATTTTAATCCTTTATGCGTTTCCAATACTGCGTACGATAAAAAAAGGCTATGTAACCGCGTAGTTGCAGTTTGTTGGGATCATCGTCATCAAGTTTGATGCGGCAATCGTAAATTTTTCCATCTTCTGGGTTTGTGACCGTTCCTTTTTTATAAACATCACCAACCTTCTCCATATCCTTTATAATGTTTAAGCCAAGAATAGGTTTATTTTTATCGTCGCCTTCGCAAAATTTACAAGGTAAATCACGTTTTGACTTATCAAATATTTCTATGATCTTACCAAAGACCTTTCCGTTATGTTTATAGAGTTCTACGATCGATTTTTCTTCGCCTGTTTTATCATCAACCGTTTTCCACTTTCCTAGGACAGTCTGAGACGCTACCAGATAGCTAAAACACATGAACATTATTAATAGGCCATACTTTACATTAATCATCTTTATCATTCTTTCTTTTTAAACGTCGTATTGTTGCATTTAGTTCAAAGCCTATCAATAATAGATTAGAATTTAGCCATAAATAAAATAATATAATTAGCAATGCACCTATCGAACCGTACAGTTCATTGTATCTAGCAAAGTTGGTGATATAAATCCCGAAGAGATAAGAAAACACAATAATTAAAATTGTGGTTAATAATGCTCCTGCAGAAAAAAACTTAGAATGTTTGCCTTCCTTAGTACCAAAATAATAAAGCGTCGCTGTTGCCAAATATAACATAATGACCACAAAAACATATTTTGCAATATTAGACCAATACAAAGCTTGTTGCTTGGTTTCATAGCCTTGACGCTCTAATGTTTCAAAGAACTCTTGAACTACAAAAATTTGAAAATAACCTAATACAATAATGGTCAATAGTAATAAAAATGTCAAAATCAAAGCTACCCAAAGTGCATAGAGATACTGTTTTAAAACACTTCGCGTGAGCTGTTGGTGATACGAACTTTCAAACCCTGAAAACAGAGCGGTAACACCATTAGCCATTAAAAATAATGACAATACAAAAACACCCGAGATCAAACCAGCGCTTTGATCTGATAAAATATTTTGAAAGATATTCTCAAAGAAAAAATCTGAGGTTTGCGGTGGCAGGAGTGAATCGAGAAAATTTCTAAACTCGTATTCAAAATTATCAATTGGAATGTAAGGAATTATGATAATGATGAACAGTAAGAACGGAAAAATAGCGGTAAAAAAACTAAAAGCGATGGAACTCGCTCTCGACGTCACTGCGCCTTTAATCAGGCCTTTGACAAACATCCTTAAGAAGCCATATAAAGTTAAACCCTCCAAGGCTGGAAGCGTTATAAAATTGAGCAATTTAAATATCTGTCTAAATACAGGAAGTTTCCAGAGTTTACTTTCAATCTGATCTTCTATGTTTTCCTCAATCGATTCTATCTTATATGGTTCACTTTGATCTGACACCTACCCGAATTTCGTTTTAAGTTATTGTTTAGTAGAAAATAATGATTAAAGTAAGACTATTGGTGTAATTTTCATTGATTTTAACACCAATAGTAAAAGATCAACTTATATCGCCTTTAAACTTAAATCCAGATTATATACTGAATGCGTCAACGCCCCTGAAGAAATATAATCGACACCACATTCGGCATATGCTCGTATTGTTTTTTCGTTGATACCACCAGACGATTCTGTCAAACATTGATTACCAATAAGTTTTACGGCTGTTCGGGTATCTTCATAATTAAAATTATCGATCAAGATACGATACACGCCTTCGGTCTCTAGAATTTCTTTGATTTCATCTAGATTTCGAGCTTCCACGATAATTTTTAAATCCCGATTAGTAGTTTTTAAATAGGTCTTTGTTTTATGAATGGCCTTAGTGATGCCTCCTGCAAAATCGATATGATTATCCTTAAGCATAATCATATCGTACAAGGCAAATCGGTGATTTTCTCCTCCTCCAATTTTAACGGCCCATTTCTCAAGAGCCCTAATCCCTGGTGTTGTTTTTCTGGTATCTAAAATTTTGGTGCCCGTACCTTCAAGCAAATCGACAAATAGTTTTGTTTTCGTAGCAATGGCACTCATACGCTGCATGGCATTAAGCACCAAACGTTCTGCTTTTAAAATAGACTGTGATGCACCTTCAACATAAAAGACGATATCACCATGTTTTACCGCACTGCCATCTTCTATCAATGTTTCAACAGACATGTCTTTATCGACGTAGGCAAATACTTGTTTTGCAAATTCTACTCCTGCTATAATACCTTCATCTTTGACCAACAACTTCGCTTTTCCTTGGGCTGATGCTGGAATACACGCCAAAGAACTATGATCGCCATCACCAATGTCTTCTCTAATAGCATTAATGATAATACCATCTATTTCTTTGCTGAATTGTTCTCGTGAAATCATTAGTTGAATATTTATGTAAAAATAGTAATTGTACGACGAAATAATGAAATTCCGTTTTTCAAATTCTAAAAAAGCATAACTTTGAATCTGAAAGCGATTTTTATTTAAATAGCGATTTTGCCGAAGTTTTCACTCTTCCCAACCTGAAATTATTATGACTATAAAACTACTCGCCATTGGCAAAACCGACAATAAGCAACTACAAACTCTCATTGCTGATTATCAAAAACGCTTAGGGTTTTACGTGAAATTTGACTTTGAGCTCATCCCTGATCTTAAAAAAGTTAAGAACTTAAGTGAGGATCAGCAAAAACAAAAGGAAGGTGAACTTATTCTAGCCAAACTTAATAACACAGACGTTTTAATTCTACTAGACGAAAATGGCAAACACTATGACTCTGTAGGGTTTTCTAACTATTTGCAAAAGCACATGAATTCTGGGATTAAGCAATTGGTCTTCGTTATTGGAGGTCCTTACGGATTCTCACCTGACGTGTACCAAAAAGCAAATGGGAAACTGTCATTATCTAAAATGACGTTTTCCCATCAAATGATTAGGTTGTTTATGATTGAGCAATTGTATCGCGCGTTCACCATTTTACGAAATGAACCTTATCATCACCGCTAAAAATTAGTTCACAGTCGCAATATTTAGTACTAAATACAATTTATATTTTGCTTCGGAATAAATTGATACCCTTAATTGAATAGACTAAAAACCCAGATAAATTATTACTTTTAACTCCATCTATTTAGATTTACCTAACACAATCGTAATGCAACTTGTTTTCGCTACAAATAATCCAAACAAACTAAAGGAAGTACAATCCCTAATTCCTGAGCATATTAAACTACTAAGTCTTAAAGATATTGGTTGTTTTGAGGATGTTCCTGAAACACAGGACAGTATTGAAGGTAACGCCATTCAAAAAGCAGCGTATATCAAGAAAAATTATGACTGCGATTGTTTTGCAGATGATACGGGATTGCAAGTAGAAGCTCTAAATGGTGCGCCAGGTGTATTTTCGGCGCGTTATGCAGGAGCGCAACGCGACTCCAATGATAACATGGATTTGCTGCTGGAAAATTTAAACGATAAACCCAACCGAAACGCCCAATTTAAAACAGTGATTGCACTACATCTTAACGGAAATTTAAAAATGTTTACAGGCATCTGTAAAGGTCAAATAACCACAGAGAGACAAGGACTAAAGGGTTTTGGCTATGATCCGATTTTTAAAGCTGAAGGTTACGACCAAACCTTTGCTGAAATTTCATTAGCAGAAAAAAACAAGATTGGTCATCGCGGCAAAGCTGTAAATGCATTAGTTGCATTTTTAAATGACCTGTAATAATTAATTCGATAATATTATTTGTAAACTGCACCAAGAATAGACACCTGTTTTAAGAGACTACCTTTGCCAACCCATGAAAAGAACCTTAGTCAAATATAGAAATAGTGCGTTTCGAAGACTTATAGAACGTCATAAAAAATATGCACCACTAATTTTTTTTGTTGGTGGTTTTATTTTTGACACACTCACCCTTGGAAGAGTAGACCGCTTATACGATCTGGTTGTGCTATGGCTGCACATGACGGCCTTGACACTAACGCTCATTCTATTTAATCTTGTAGACGATGGCAAATGGAAAAACACATCTTTAGAAAAGTATGAGTCCTACTTTCCTTTGGCTATTCAGTTTTTCTTTGGTGGGCTCTCTAGTGCATTCGTAATTTACTTTTCGCGAAGTGTGTCGCACTCTAAGACGATATCCTTTTTTGTAATATTGGTGGCCTTACTATTGGCCAACGAATTTTTAAAGAAACGAATATCAAATAAATACCTTCAATTTAGCATCTACTTTTTCGTAAACTTTACCTTTCTATCGTTTATGATTCCTGTTTTTACATCTAAAATGAATACTACGATATTTGTTGTTTCGGGATTGATTAGTCTTAGTTTTACGCTTACATTAATTACGCTCATTTATAGAATGAGTCCCAGTACGCGTGCTGAAATCAAGTTTGGTAAAATTTTGGCAATTATAATTTCAATTTACCTGAGTATTAATTTATTTTATGTATTCAACCTGATTCCTCCAGTTCCCTTAGCCTTAGAAGACGGGATCGTTGCACGTGAGGTGAAAAAAGAAAGTGAGCATTATATGGTGACCTACGAACCTGAAAAGTGGTATGTGTTTTGGAGAGCGCACAAGCTCGATTTCAAATATCATCCTGGTGAGCGCGTTTATGTATTCACCTCGATTTTTGCACCTACAGATATCGAAAAATCGATTATTCATCGTTGGCAGTGGTACAATCCCCAAACTGAAACTTGGGACATTGTTGACAATATCGATTATAAAATTGCTGGCGGAAGAGATGAAGGTTACAGGGCATATACCTACAAAAGCAACGTCAAACAAGGTGAATGGAGAGTTGAAGTCATCACCAAGGAAGAACTCGTTGTTGGTGTCATCAATTTTAATATTATTATTGATGACGCTATGCTTGAGGGAAAAATGACAGAAAAAGCCTTTTAAATATAAGGTCAAGAGTACTTTATCAAGCTCAATAAAAGCTAAATGCTGATTTTTTTAAGTCAACAGATGTATTTAACACATTTTGGACAAATTCGCGTTAACGATGGAGCAATTGTTGGAGCTCTCCTGACCCTAAAGGTCAGGAAGCGACTTGCGAGAGCGTGTTAAAACGCCCAAATATTGATTATCAAAATAAATGACTATCTTTGCACGCTGAAACAATAATGGGTTTTAACAAAATAATATTTGTTAAGATACGTTTCATTAAATTCCTCAGCGTGAGGATGTGTTACCTAGAAGTTTAAGTGTTTAGTATGTCGATTCGCTTCTTTTGTAACACCAACAGAACATAATCGAATACAACACAAAGAATGAGCACATTCAAAGAACTCGGTCTTAATGAAGACCTATTATCTGCCATCAACGATCTAGGATTTGAAACACCTAGTGACGTTCAAGCACAAGCCATCCCAATTTTATTGGAAAAAGAAATTGACTTGGTTGCCCTAGCGCAAACAGGTACTGGTAAAACTGCGGCATTTGGTTTCCCCATGTTACATAAGATAGACATCAACAGTCGTACGACACAAGGGTTGATCCTGTCGCCTACACGCGAGCTGTGTTTGCAAATCACCAACGAACTGAAACTCTACGGAAAGTATTGTAAAGGTTTAAACGTTACCGCTATTTATGGTGGCGCTAGTATTACCGATCAAGCACGCTCGGTCAAACGTGGCGCACAGATTATAGTGGCGACACCTGGTCGTATGAAAGATATGATCAACCGTAATATGGTAGACATCTCAAAAATTGAATATGCGGTTTTAGATGAAGCCGATGAGATGTTAAACATGGGATTCTACGATGATATTACCGATATTTTATCGCATACGCCCGCAGATAAGAACACCTGGTTGTTTTCTGCAACGATGCCTAAAGAGGTTTCTAGAATTGCCAAAGATTTCATGAATGATCCTATAGAAATTACTGTAGGAAACAAAAATGAAAGTACCAATCAAGTCACTCACGAGTATTACCTCGTAAACGCAAGAGATCGTTATCAAGCGCTGAAACGTTTGGCAGATGCTAATCCTGATATATTTTCAGTAATTTTTTGTCGTACAAAACGGGACACCCAAAAGGTAGCCGAAAACTTGATTGAAGATGGTTACAGCGCTGGCGCTATACACGGAGATTTGAGTCAGAACCAACGTGATTTGGTCATGAAATCGTTTAGAAATAAGCAAATACAAATGCTGGTTGCAACCGATGTGGCTGCTCGTGGTATTGACGTAGATGATATTACACACGTTATCAATTACCAATTGCCTGATGAGCCTGAGATTTACACACACCGTTCTGGACGAACTGGTCGTGCTGGTAAAACTGGGATCTCGATGGTGATTGTTTCTAAAAGTGAGGTTCGTAAGATCAAAGGCATTGAGCGAATCATCAAAAAAGAATTTGAAAAGAAAGAAATTCCTGAGGGCATGGAAATTTGCGAAGTGCAATTGATGTCGCTCGCCAATAAAATCAATGATACTAAGGTTAATAACGAAATTGACAAGTATCTCGATAGTATCAACGAATTATTTAAAGATACCGATAAGGATGAATTGATTAAAAAATTCTTTTCGGTTGAATTTACGCGCTTCTTTAATTACTATAATAAATCTAAAAATCTCAATGTATCAAGCTCTTCTAGAGATTCTGAACGCGCCGATTCTGGTGGAAGAGGTTATGGAGGGAGCGCCAACGAAACACGTTACTTTATCAATGTTGGACGTAAGGATGGTTACGATTGGATGCGTCTAAAAGACTTTTTAAAGGAAGTTTTAGAATTAAGCCGTGATGACGTTTTCAAAGTAGATGTTAAGGAAAGTTTCTCTTTTTTCAATACGGAAAAGGAAAGCCAAGAAAAAGTACTGGCATTTTTCACAGACTATAAGCATGACGGCCGTTTCGTAAACGTCGAAGTGAGTGAAGATAAAGGTGGAGGCGGCCGTAATCGCGGCGGAAGACGTGATGGCGGAGGCGGAAGACGCAAACGTGATGACAGCCCTAGAGGTGAAAGACGATCTGGTGGAAGACGCAGTGACTCTAGATCTGGCAATAGAAGCGACAGACGTTCATCTGGAAGTTCAGAAGGTAGACGTAGCGACTCTGGATCGGGAAATAGAAGTGACAGACGACGTTCTGATGGTGAGTCAAGATCTCCAAGACGTTCGGAAAGTGCGTCGGCATCTGACAGACCGCGACGTTCTAGACGCAGAGATTAGGCTAATTTAGAAGAGCATCTGAATTAGTGAATTATAAAAAAATTCCAAAACTGAAAGTTATACTGCCGGTTTTGGAATTTTATATTTGCTATCCTACTGACTTAGGAAGCGTATTATAATTGTTAAGGTTTACTCAAATTTACGTCAACAGACACATTGGTAACCGATATGTTTACTATTTTTAACACTTATACAGACGTATGAAATACCTTCTTGCTATAATTTTATTAGTTTTTACTGTTCAAGCTAGTGTTGCTCAAGACCCTGAATCCAAAAATCCAGTGGATACTGACTCTACAAGCACTACGGCCGTGACGACTATTGAAGGTACTGTTATTGACCTCAGCACAGATTTACCCATTGACCGCGTCAATATTGTAAACCTCAATCAAGTTATTGGAACTTCTACCAATGACGAAGGAATTTTCAGAATCAAAGCTCAGCTTAACGATACATTGCACTTATCCTATCTAGGTTATAAGTCCATAAAAGTAAGGGTTACAAATGACTGGATCAAATTTGGAGCCACTAAAATTGGCATGACCGAATTGGCACTAGCTTTGGAAGAGGTCGTTGTCAATTCATTAAAACTTACGGGATACCTTGAAATTGATGTCAAACAAGTACCGATTAAGTCCAATTACAGATATAGTATTTCTGGACTAAACAATAGTTACGAAGCGGTTAATAGAAGACCCAATGCCGTGAGTAAAGTTTTAGGCGCTATTTTCAATCCTGCCGACTTCCTGCATAATATGTTTGGTAAAAAACCACGGGAGCTTCGTAGATTGAAGAAAATGAAGCAGGATGACGAGATTAGAAATCAGCTAGCCGGACGTTTTGATCGCGAGATGCTCATGGTTTTGCTAGAAGTAGATCGTTATGATCTTGATGAAATCGTTAATCAATGCAACTACTCTAAAGAATTTATACAAAACGCCAACGATCTTCAAATTTTAGACGCGATTAATGAGTGTTACGAGGAGTATAAGGTATTAAACCGAAATAAATCGGGTCGGTTTTAATAACTTTAATGCACTTAATTCAATTATCCTTTGGCTTTACGAACTAATTAGTTCGTTTTATAAAACCGTTCAACAATCTCATCGTAACTTTTAATGGTTTTTTTACACCAATCTAAACGCTTTTCTACTAATTCGTCTTCAGATAACTGCCAAGGAAATTCAGAGGCTTTTAGTTTTGCTGTGAGCTGCTGAAGAATAATCGCTGCAGATACCGAAATATTCAAACTTTCCGTAAAGCCAACCATTGGTATTTTTAAAAAGACATCGGCTTCGTTGAGGACGTCTTGGGAAAGTCCGTCGATTTCCTTTCCGAAGAAAAAACATGACTTTTTATCGACTTCAAAATCACTTAACACCACATTATGTTCATGAGGTGTCGTTGCAACGATTTGATAACCAGTTTGCTTTAAATTAGATATGGCCTTTTTTACTGAATGATGTCGTTTAATATCAACCCATTTTTGGGCGCCCATGGCAATTTCACTATCGATTTGCTTAGAGTTTTGCTCCTCGATAATATGCACTTCTTGAATCCCAAATACGTCACAACTTCGTATCACGGCACTCGTGTTGTGCAATTGGTATACATCTTCGGTAGCGACGGTAAAATGCTTGGTACGTTGCGCTAAAACTTTTGAAAATTTCGCTTTGCGCTTGGCAGTAATGAACGTTTCGAGATGCTCGAGTAATTTTATATCTATCATTAAAAGTTTTATATTAGTTCAAAATATAAAAACCTGATGAGAATAAAAAACCTATTACTTCTTTCCTCGATAGCCATTTTTCTACAGTTTAACATCCATGGACAAAACAACGCTAAAGACACTATAGCTTTTAGTGACGCTAACACACAAGAGGTCATAGAATTTGGGAAGTTACTCGAAGCTACTATACACGATAATGAACCCAATAAGTTTATTTTCAAACTTAATAAAGACACGTTCTTTGATCGTGTACTCACAGAATATCCAAATTTGGATCGCAAGGATGATTTTATAAAAGGCTTCTTAGATGGCATGGGAAAAGCGTTAACCTCCTTCCCTACGGAAATCATCCAAGAGGTACAAAAAGGCGCTTATTATGATTTTATTAATTATCGCTATAATGCCGAGGCTCAAACCTACTATTGCCTTTTCAGGCTATATTCTCTAGAAACGGGAATGAATTATCACGATTACCGTATTAGTAAAGGTGTTGACAAACTTCAGTTTTGTGATATGTATGTGTACTTATCTGGTGAACATTTCTCAAACACAATTGGACGAATGATGGGTTATACCTTACCTGATGATAAATTAACCGACCAAGATTTGACTTTGGATAATAGCGAATCGAAAGCGCTTTTAAAGGCTATACTTTTAAATAAGGATGCAGAATACGAAAAATCTTATGCGATTTTAGACGGATTGAAGTCAAAACTTTCTGAAGAAAAGTTTATTCTGATTTTTAAGTCATTAGTGGCCAGTCAAATTGATGAAACGAAGTATCTTAAGTCTTTGGAGGACTTAATTCGACAATTTCCCAACGATCAAACCATCGCACTCAATGAAATTGATTACCATATTTATAAAGAAGATTATTTTGAAGCGATACAAACTATTAATGCTTTGCAAAATGAAACCGAAGACGATTTCTTAAACTACCTCAAAGCAAATGTGGCGTTTCAAGATAAAAACTATGATTTAGCTTTGAATCTTTATACTTATACAATTGAAAATTACACCGATTTTTTCGAGGGACAGGCCGGTTATTTGAGTACGCTTGTTATGATGAAAAACTACACAGAGGCCACACGCTATTTGGATACTTTGATTGACGAAGGTTATGAAAAAGATGGACTCATTTCGTATGTTGAAGAAGATGACGACAACGGCGAGAATATTCTAAAGTCCTATTCCAAATCTAATCAGTTTAAATCATGGAAGTCAAAAATTGACTAGAATATTATTAGTACTAGCATTTGATTAAAAAAAGGGCTTTCATCACTGAAAGCCCTTTTTGAGACAATTTAAATAGTGAGATACTTATTGGTTTGAACCAATATTACCTTGCGCTACTATAGTCTCAATTTCGTCCATACTCAAATGTACATTAACATAGCCATCATAATCTATAAGGTCTGAATATGTAAATGGTGTTTCTTCGTCATTAAAAGTTGTGAACGTACGTGTACCAATTCCAGTTTCACCGTTTACTGTTCCTAATGTGACTACTACAGGTCCTGTTTCTTCAGCTGAGTTCATATGAATATGTGCAGGATGCATGCCATCAACAGGTGTTCCCTCTAATTGGATAACCGAATAGATCTCACTATTAGCTCTTTCATCAAAAGTTATTGATCCACTTATACCGGCGACATCTAAGGTATTAAGATCATAAGAAATAGAATTGATTATCTCATTTTGACCAATATCACCTTGAGCAACCAATGTTCCCAATTCATCTGTGCTTAAGTGCACATTAATATAACCATCGTAGTTCAACAATTCAGTATATGTAATAGCAACATCATTCGAAGCGTCATCATCATTAAAATCCAATGTGCTTATGTTTACCGAGCTAGTCCCAGTTGCACCGTCAACAACACCAAGACCTATGGCAATTACACCCATTTGAGTAGCATCACCAACGTGAATATGAGCTGGATGCATACCGTCATCAGGTGTTCCATTTAACTGGATTGTTGCTAAAGTTTCACCGTTGGCACGTTGGGCGAAAGTAGCTGTGCCATTGATACCATCAACATCAACAGTTCCTAAAACGTAAGATTTTTCAGTTCCTGTCAACTCGTTTTGACCAATATCACCTTGAGCAACCAATGTTTCCAATTCATCTGCGCTCAAGTGCACATTAATATAACCATCATAGTTCAACAATTCAGTATATGTAATAGCAACGTCATTCGAATCGTCATCATCATTAAAATCCAATGTGCTTATGTTTACCGAGCTAGTCCCAGTTGCACCATCAACAACACCAAGACCTATGGCAATTACACCCATTTGAGTAGCATCACCAACATGAATATGTGCTGGATGCATACCATCATCTGGTGTTCCATTTAATTGGATTGTTGCTAAAGTTTCGCCGTTGGCACGTTGGGCGAAAGTAGCTGTGCCATTGATACCATCAACATCAACAGTTCCTAAAACGTAAGATTTTTCAGTTCCAGTCAGCTCGTTTTGACCAATGTCACCTTGAGCGACAAGCGTATCCAAATCGTTTTCGCTTAAGTGTACGTTAATGTAACCATCAAAAGCAATAAGACCGGCAAAGTCAATCGCAGTGCCATCATTTAATGTTGAAAATGTTACCGTACTAAATCCTGTATCACCGTCAACGGTCCCTAAATCCAATGCAATAGCTCCACCTTCGGCAGCAGTATTAAAATGAATATGAGCTGGATGTTGACCACCCGATGACGTACCTTGTAATTGTAAATCTATAGTTGATGTACCATTACCATTATCAATGAACGTCGCTACGCCATTAATAGAGGGATTGCTTACCGATCCTAGATCGTATGTCACTGTGTTTACAGGATCAAGAGTTCCATTATCATCATCGTCACTGCAACTTGCCAAAAATAATATTGGCATTAATAAAAAAACTGTTCTCAATAAATTTTTCATGATATTTTTTTAATTATTTTGATATATTAGTTGCAAGGTTAAGAAGACTCAAGGCTTTACTTTTGTCTATTCGATAGGTGTATTAACTCATTTGCCATAAGTTCAAGTTTTAATAAAATTTTAAGAAATATGAAACACCTCGTTGTGCTAACAGGAGCAGGAATAAGTGCTGAAAGTGGCATCAAAACGTTTAGAGATGCCAACGGGTTGTGGGAAGGCCATGATGTTATGGAGGTTGCTACGCCAGAAGGTTATAAAAAAAATCCTAAACTCGTTTTAGAGTTTTACAATAAACGCCGACAACAATTAAAAGAGGTGCAACCAAATAGCGCGCATCTGGATTTGGCCGCCTTAGAGCAGGACTATAACGTGAGTATCGTTACCCAAAATGTTGACGATCTTCATGAGCGTGCAGGAAGCAGCACAGTGATTCACCTACACGGTGAGTTATTAAAAGTAAGAAGCAGTGTTATTAGTAGTGATATTATCCCATGGTCAGACAATTTACGCCTTGGCGATCTATGCAAGCAAGGCCATCAATTACGACCACATATTGTTTGGTTTGGTGAAGCCGTTCCCATGATAGAAAAAGCGATGGACATTTGTGAAACGGCCGATATCTTGTTAATCGTTGGTACCTCTATGCAAGTCTATCCCGCAGCAGGCTTGATGAATTATGTACCGTACAATACGCCTTGCTATTTTATAGATCCAAAACCATCTATGGATAGCACTAAAAATCTTACGGTAATTGCTGAAACTGCAACGACTGGAATGAAAACCTTTAAAACACTATTGAAATCAAAGTCATAATGATGACAATGAAAAGAATGGCAAGACTAATCATTTGCTGCAAGTTTAAAAAAATCATTAACTGGTTTTCCAAATTCTTGGGAAAGCTTCAATGCCAAAACTGTAGATGGTACATATCTATTGGCCTCAATAGAATTAACGGTTTGTCTAGAGACCCCTATTTTTTTTGCCAATTCATCTTGCGTTAGGTTTAAAATAGCACGTTCTACTTTTATAGTATTTTCCATTATCGATTGCGCTTTGAAATTTCAAAAAACATTATCTGTACGAATAGCATATACCACAACAACTGAAAATAACTAAACATATTAGTTCTATTGGATTCAAGCACGTAAGTATGAATGAGATCATCTATGACAGGTTGTATTAAAGCATATAATACGCCAAAAATAAAAGCCAAAGTATAAGATTTTGCCCGCAAGGATGCAATCATCTCATCTTCATACTTATCTTTTGAAATTGAAATAACCAACAAACCGATAATCAAAATCCTTTTCAAAATGTCTTCGAGCCAAATCAATTTATCGTCAAATAACTTAGCACATAGCAAAATCAAAAATGATAGCACAGTTACTGTTATTCCAAGAGACTTCCATTTATAAGGCAATTGAAATTTTGACCAACGCTCTAATTTTGTAAGTTCACAATTATGGGTGTTTTTTAAATTCATATCAAATATATTTTATATTAAGTAAAATTTATTTTACTATATGACAAATATACTTTACATTTTTGAATTTGACAAAAATAGAGACATCTTAATTTTTTAATGTCGCTAATACGATTAGCTACTTACTATTTCTTTTGGAAAAAAAATGAAGATTACTTAACTTACTTAAATAATAAAATCCTGTCTGAATACACAGACAGGATTTTACCCCTAACTAAACTAAATTTTAAACCTTAATGTGTCCGCTTAACTACTCCACTAAGATTACCTACTTATGATTAAGAAACTAACCTAAGTTTCCATCTGCATTATATACGTGTACTTTTATTGTTTGGACTACGAGATTTAAAAAACTTTCAAAATTTTAACTTTAGACCAATTCAAACCTTGTAAAACCTATATATTATGACGCCTTAATTATTTAATTGTATTAATCTTATCAATACCTATAATCGAAATACATAAGTTTTAATACTCTATTTTAGCAAGCGCTTCACCTCTTCCCAATTGTAGATATTTGAAAATCAACAGATTTTCTAATTACTGTCTTTTGGCAAGCGCTTCGCCTCTTCCCAAAACACATCCATTTCAACCAAAGACATTTCTGAGAGTGGCTTGCCAACCTCCTTTGACTTTTTCTCTAAATATTGAAACCGTTTTATGAATTTTTTATTGGTGCGCTCTAAGGCGCTTTCTGGATCTACTTTCAAAAAGCGGGCATAATTGATCAAAGAAAATAAGACATCTCCAAACTCGCTTTCTATACGATCTTGAGTACCGTTGGCGACCTCTTCTTGTAATTCTGTAAGCTCCTCCTTTACTTTTTCGTAAACTTGATGCGGTTCTTCCCAATCAAATCCAACTCCAGCCACTTTATCCTGAATGCGATTGGCCTTTACCATGGCTGGTAAACTTTTAGGAACGCCCTCCAAAACACTAGTCTTTCCTTCCTTGAGCTTTAATTGTTCCCAGTTCCGTTTAACCTCTTCTTCGTCCTTTACTATTACATTTCCGTAGATATGGGGATGGCGATCAATGAGTTTGTCGCAAATGCTATTGCACACATCGGCAATATCAAAGGCATTGGTTTCACTACCTATTTTTGAGTAAAAGACGATGTGGAGCAATACGTCGCCCAATTCCTTTTTGACCTCATCCAAATCGTTATCCAAAATGGCATCACCAAGTTCGTAGACTTCCTCAATCGTCAAATGACGTAAGGTTTGAAGGGTTTGCTTTTTATCCCACGGACATTGGTCACGCAACTCATCCATTATGATAAGTAAGCGTTCAAAGGCTTTTAGCTGTTGCGTTTTATCAGACATGTTTACTACAATTTGAGCGTTGAAACCCAAAAATACATTGGATTTTTTCAGATATACATCTTCAACGTCATTTTATATAAACAATCTATTAACGCTATCTATTCCTCTTCGTCGGTAGAAGCCTTTTCACTGTCTTCTAAAGCGTCGAGCATATCGTGTTTTTGAAGTAAATTGTACCATTGCACGATCTTTTTGATGTCACTCGCATAAACGCGATCTTCATCATAATCGGGTAACACCTCGAAGAAATATTCCTCTAAAACATCTTTTGAATCTTTATGACTAATTGACGTTTGCTCACCATTTTCCTTGTCCTTTATTTTTTTCAGAACGACCTTTAACGGCAATTCTTCGGTCAAGGTGTACACGGCAATCTCACTCAATACACTTATATTGTTGTGCATGCCAACAGAAACTTTTTTATTGTCAATCAACGATTGTGCAACAAAGCCGCTACGTGTTTGTGTTACTATTTTATATAATCCTGGTTTTCCTGAAATGGAAAGTACTTTATCTAAACCCATAATATGTTATTGAAAATTAACGCTTCTTCTTTAATAATGGAAAGCGCATTCTATAATCTACATTTATTTTTCCTTTGGAAATATTGGCTAATTTCCCTTTTATCAAACGTTTTTTAAGTGATGATAATTTATCGGTGAATAAAACGCCCTCGATATGATCGTATTCATGCTGAACAACTCTAGCGATCAAGCCATCGTAAACCTCGGTATGTGTCTTGAAATTTTCATCTTGATAAGTGATGGTCACTTTTGGTTGTCTAAATACATCCTCCCTAACATCAGGAATACTCAAGCAGCCTTCATTAAATGCCCATTCATCACCCTCTTCTTCTAAGATTTCAGCATTGATAAAAGTACGCTGAAAGTTTTTCAATGCCTTTTGCTCTGCTTCGGTGAACTCGTCATCTTCAGCAAAGGCTTGCGTATCGACCAAAAATATACGAATGGGCAAACCAACTTGAGGTGCCGCCAAGCCCACTCCAAAGGCACCATTCATAGTCTCTTTCATATTCTCAAGAAGCTGATCGAGATGGGGATAGTCTTTAGTAATCGGTTCGGCTTTTTTTCGTAAAACTGGATCGCCGTAAGCGACAATTGGTAATATCATGTTGTGAAATTTTCGGTGGCAAAAATACGATTCTTATTATTACTTCGGAACTTTTAGCAGCAATTTAAGACAGATTATATAAATAGCTCTGGAGGATAATCGTTGCACTAATCTCGTCAATCAAGCCTTTATCACGACGTTGCTTTTTATTGAGACCGCTATCAATCATCGTTTGAAATGCCATTTTTGAGGTAAAGCGTTCGTCAATTCTTTTGATGGGAATCTGCGGGATCACTTTAGCCAAACGATCTAAAAATTTTTGAATGGGAACTTCACTTTCAGAAGCTTCATAGTTCATTTGCTTAGGCTCGCCAACAATGAACAGTTCTACGTTTTCTTCCGTAGTATACGTTTTTAAAAAAGCCAATAATTCTTTGGTGGGCACAGTGGTAAGACCTGAGGCGATGATCTGCATCTCATCGGTAACTGCTATCCCTGTGCGTTTTGTTCCGTAGTCTAAAGCTAAAAGTCTCGCCATATTACAAAGTTAACCTTATAATAGCGCATGATGAAAAAATGAACGAAAAAAAACGATTGCTTAAAACTTAAATTTAAATCCCAGAAGATGATGGCCTTCAAAATTAGAATAGGTAAGCTCCATATGTTCTTGTTGATATTGGGTAGTGAATAAAAGATTGCTACCTAGACCAATGGTAGCACCTGCCAAGACATCTAAAATATCGTGTTTTTTACTATCAATACGACTGGCTGCCGTGAAGCCTGCTAGCACATAAGCAGGAATACTGTATGTAAAACCGTAACGACGGTGTACAAATCCTGCACTATGAAAAACGGTTGACGTATGACCTGAGGGAAACGAATTATCATTGCTCCTATCTGGACGTTGTTTGTTGACGGCGAATTTTAAGCCGTAAGTAATGAAACCTGTCAATGCAATGCCCTTGGTAAATTGCCACGCTCCTTGGCGGTCTCCAATAATAAATGATGTTCCTAACGTGGCAACGGGAAGTGCAATAAGAATGACGTCGCCCACTGTTTGGGTCGTTCCAACTTTTGGCTTTGTTTCGCTCGTGTCTTGGGCTCGTAATGGCGTAAGATTTAAACCTAAGCAAATAAATAGTGTTAAGAAGCGCAGTAGTACGGTGTAAGTCATGAAGTTATCATATAAATATATGGTCAAATAACGTAAAGTATTTTCTTAAAATTATAAATAGAGAGACAAAGTAATCTATTTTATAGTAATTGAAAACGAAATTATACATACCAGATATAGTAAAACCAATGGCGGTATTGAATTTTAAACGCCCAACCAAATTTTAATGCATGCATCAATATCAAAAAAACCATATCCTATTTAGGTAGAAACATCCTAAGTTTATTTTTTTAATTGAAAACACTTCATTTAATAAGAAAAACGCTCAGCAATCTTCTATAAAAACTACATGACAAACTAGGGTTTTAGAAAATCCAAATGACTATCAATACATCCATGACTTATGAACATCAATTTATGTTATTTACCAATGCTGAACTTACAAAAAAGAATTATCCGCTTATCTTTGTGACTCAACGTAGATAAAATACCATGAAACAATTACAACAAAATATAGAAGATGCTTGGGAAGATCGCTCGCTATTGACCAATACAGTGACCATTGACAGCATTCGCAGTGTAATCGACCTTTTAGATGAGGGCACTTTACGTGTTGCCGAACCTACCGATGATGGCTGGAAAGTCAATGAATGGATCAAAAAAGCGGTGGTCTTATATTTTCCCATTCAAAAGATGGAAACTTTAGAAGCTGGTATTTTTGAGTATCACGACAAAATCCCGTTGAAACGCGACTATCAAAGTAGGGGTATTCGGGTTGTTCCTAATGCCGTGGCTAGACATGGTGCTTACATTTCGTCTGGTGTTATTTTAATGCCCAGCTATGTCAACATTGGTGCTTACGTTGATGAAGGTACTATGGTCGACACTTGGGCTACGGTGGGCAGTTGCGCTCAAATTGGCAAAAATGTACATTTGTCTGGAGGCGTTGGTATTGGTGGCGTTTTAGAACCCCTGCAAGCGGCTCCTGTGATCATCGAAGATGGCGCGTTTATTGGCTCTAGATGTATTGTCGTAGAAGGCGTTCGCATCGAAAAAGAGGCCGTTCTTGGCGCTAATGTGGTACTCACCATGAGTACTAAAATTATTGATGTGACTGGTGATGAACCCGTTGAAATGAAAGGCATTGTTCCAGCACGATCAGTAGTCATTCCAGGAAGTTATACTAAAACCTTTCCCGCTGGAAATTACAATGTTCCATGCGCCCTTATCATAGGAAAACGAAAAGAAAGCACCAATAAGAAAACCTCTCTTAATGATGCGCTTAGGGAGTATAATGTTGCGGTATAATGCTTTTTTTTCTTCGGAAATTTTAAATAACGGATAAAAATAGGAATCATTTAAAAACGTCACAAACATCATACAGCTTTGAAAATTCTCATCATCCAACAGAAAATGATCGGTGACGTGCTCACCACAAGTATTTTGTTTGAAGCTTTAAAAACGGAGCATCCAAATGCCAAATTGCACTACGTCGTCAACAAAAATACGCTTGCTGTGGTTGAGAACAACCCGTTTATTGATCGTTTTTTAATTGTGACGCCTGAAATCGAATCTAGTAAATCAGCTTTTTTAGCATTTTTAAAGTCTATCAAGAAAGAAAAATATGATGCTGTAATTGATGTGTATTCAAAATTCTCTAGCAACCTGATGACGAAGTTTTCTGGAGCAAAAGTCAAGATTTCGAAATATAAATGGTACACCTCATATTATTATACCCATACGTTTAAGGAGGCGAAAGCACCTAAAACAAATGCAGGATTGGCTATCGAAAACCGGCTGCAACTACTCAAACCTATATGTGATCGTATTCCCGAAATTCTTCGGCCTAAAATCTATTTAACTTCCGAAGAAATTGAAAGGTCTAAAGATTTTTTAACGAATTCAAATATCGACCTAGAAAAACCGCTTTATATAATTAGCGTTTTAGGAAGTGGTATTGCTAAAACCTATCCGTTAGCGCAAATGGCAAAAGTAATTGACGCGATTGTTGACGAAACCAACGCACAAATTTTATTCAATTACATACCCAACCAAATTGATGAGGCGCAAACCATTTACAATTTCTGTAAAGCCGAAACGAAAAATAATATTTACTTCGATGTCTTCGGAAAGAGTCTTAGAGATTTCCTGGCCATTACCTACCATTGTACAGCTTTAATTGGTAATGAAGGTGGTGCCGTGAATATGGCAAAAGCCCTCGATATCGCCACATTCACGATTTTCTCACCATGGATTCAAAAGGAAGCGTGGAGCATGTTTGAAGATGGCAACAAACACGTATCGGTGCATCTACGCGATTTTCAACCTCAACTTATCGAAGGTAAAGCCACCAAAGCACTAAAAGCCGAACAAAAACCACTCTATGAAATGTTTTCTCCAGACTATTTTAAAGACCAGTTACAAAAATTTCTAAACAAGAACATCGCCTCGATCTCTTAATTTTTTGATATGGGCGCGCTGCTCTGCCAACGAATTTAAATGGGCTTTCTCAAAACGACGTTCTACTTTCTTTTTCGCAAAATGGTTCATATAATCTGCCATAGGAAAAAAATCACGATGACCAATACCGTCAATGATCACGAGGTTTACTGAGTTGTCTTTTAAAATCTTACAACATATATTTCGCGCTCTCAAATCGGATGCAAAAACCTTATGTGCAATCATCTGTTGTTTTAATCGCTCTAACCCGTCGTTTAGACTTTCATCTACTATTGGTGAATGTTCCATCTCTAGATAATGGCGCAGCGTTAATGAAATATGTTGAGTCGTTTCATCTTTCACCAAATCATAAACAAACCCAACACCAAGGTTTGTTTCAATTTCGCCATGATACTTAGCGTAAAATTGATATTCAAATCTTGAACTGTTTTTTTGTTTTATCTTCTCGTAATATTTGATTTCCTTGTAAAGATGTTCGGTTTCGATCTCGGGCTTTCCAATCTTTATGCATAGATTATCCTGTTCAGGATGTCTGTAAACTTGTCTCGCTAACCCTTCAGAAATATAATGTTTCGGTGTAATTTCGATCATGACACATCTATTTTTTTAATCCCAAAGGGTGTTTCCTTGACATTATTAGATTTGGTGAATGCTCTTATCGCTTTGTTTTTTTCGATCATTTCGGGTTTTACATAACCACGCTCATGATCCAAATGGAGGCAAATCGCACTGTACCTAATTTGTTTTGCCTTGAGTCCTGCATTAAACAAGCGCTCGCCGAGCTCTCGATCTTCGCCACCGTATTGCATGCGTTCATCATAGCCATTTGCCGCAATGATATCGGTTTTATAGCCTGAGGCATTATGACCATTCCATGTGGCTGTAGTTGGCGTAAATTGATTGAGTAGTGTTTGTTTGAGGCCGTAAGCCGTAATTTTATTGTTCTTAAAAGACGACTTCAATCCGTGACGCTTCAACCAGTCAATGTCAAAACAACGTTGCGTTTTAATGTCTTCTTCGGAAATGTGCTCGCTAATCTCCATGGGTAATTTAAAGTAACCTCCAGATAAAAAATAACCGTTCTCTCTATTATGGACATGTACTTCTAGAAAATCTGCTCTGGCAATACAATCCCCATCGGTATAAACTAAGTAATTCCCTTTACTGGCAACGGTCGCTTTATTAAGAATTATGGTTTTTTGAAACCCGTTGTCTTCATGCCAGATATGTTGTATTGGGAACGATAATTTTGGTCGCATGGATTCGATGAGCGATTTTGTTTCATTGGTAGAACCATCATCTGCAATCACAACCTCAAAGTTTTTAAACTGTTGTGAATCGTAGCTCCACAACACCTTTTGCAACCACAAAGGACTATTATATGTGCTAATTATTACAGAAACCTCAATTTTATCCATAGTTTCAAAAATACCATTTTTAGCACACAAATTATCGTTATTTTTACGACAAATTACAAGACAATTCATGCAGAAACTAACTGCAATAATACCTACTGGAAACGAAATTCATAACATCGAAGCGGTTATTGCATCTGTCGATTTTGCCGATGAAATTTTAGTAGTTGATAGTTTAAGCACCGACGGCACTTTTGAAAAAGCCCAAGAATTAGCTACTAAGGTCATTCAGCGCGATTATGTTTATTCTGCCTCACAAAAAAATTGGGCCATTCCGCAGGCAAAACACCAATGGGTTTTACTCGTTGATGCCGATGAACGTGTAACGCCAGAACTCAAAGCAGAGATCATCGCGATTCTAAGTTCGCCAAAACAAGAACATACTGCTTATTGGATAGGTCGTATCAATTATTTTATGGGTGAACGCGTCAACTATAGTGGCTGGAAAAATGATGTGGTAATTCGCTTATTCAAACGTGACCACTGCGTCTATGAAGACAAACAGGTTCATGCCGAAATGATTGTTGATGGAACTCTTGGAACCCTAAAACATAAACTTACTCATAACACTTTTGTCACCTTCGATAAATTTATTGTAAAAATGAACCGCTATGCCTGGTGGCAAGCCAAAGATTACGATAAAAAAACAGGACGACTTACACCTTATCATTTTGTAATCAAACCTTTTTGGGGATTTTTCAAACACTATGTTGTTCAAAGCGGCTTTAGGGATGGTGTCGTTGGATTAACGATTAGCACGATGCAGGCTTATGGTATTTTTATGCGCTATGTCAAAATATGGCTATTGCGAAGGGGTCGCGAGTAACATTGGTTCTTCTAATCACTTTAAATTGAGAAAATATGTAATTAGCATAAACATTAAGTATATATCTCATCTCAACTGAAATTTAAAAGATCATCGATTTCCTCTTTTACCTGAAAAGGACTATTCTGAAATAATTCTCTTAAATCCAATTGTATTTTATCGCTAATATCTTCTTTTTGCGTTTCAACAATAGTTGCGACCGTATGCTTGAAATCAGTAGTAAACCGTAAGTTATTCTTATCAATAATCCCGTTATTTATGAATGTCCGTGTTTTTTTTGGACATCGACATGGGTTCTTAGGATTGATAATGCCACATTTTCCCGTGACAAAATTTGTGAGCTCGAGCCTTGCACGATGCAATTTGATGCGGTAATTAGCCTTAGAAACATCAAATAGTTGAGACCCTAGATTATGATCCACACCAAACACCTCTCCCATAATATAAAGTAACCTCTGCTCCCTATTTAGACACATAAGCATTGCAGTAGAACAGAGGACTCTAACCTCTTCCACCTCTTCTTCAGAAAAAGAGTTACGCTCATCAGCATCAGAAAAGCCAGAGAATTGCTGAGAATGATCATTAAGCAAGCGTTCTGTTTTGCTCTTAGGAGCATTTAGATAATGATTAATAGCGATTCGATAAACCCAAGTTCTAAAAGCACTTTGACCCGAAAAATTTTTCAAATTATTGATGATTTTTATTAATATATCTTGCGTTGCATCCAAAGCATCCTCTGGATTTAGAAAAAAGCGTAATGATATATTATAAATAAAATCCTGATGTTTTTTTATTAACACCGACAATGAATTAGTATTTCCCGAGACAGACTCGCTAATCAATATCTTATCCGTATAAGTATCGTATTTCTTTAAAAACATGTCTAAAGTTAATTTATTCTTTATTCAGAATTAGCGGAATATCAAAATATTCATTGGTAATTCCGTATTTCTTTAAATGAGATTCCGCATCGTCCATAGTTTGCCAAACGGAAAGAAAACAAATTGTATTCATCTCATTTTTCAACGTTAATACTTTTAGAAGTCCAGTATCTTTTTCAGATAACATCAGCGCTGTATCCTTAGATAAAAACGACAAAACAGCGCAAAATCGACCTTCACTTTTTGAGGGCTTACCATAGTTTATTTCATTTATGATCTCATAATGCCTGACCTCTCCTTTCTCCCCATATTTACGCTCTGTAGTATTAAACCATTCCTCATTGAACCAATTCTCTGCATCTTGTCGTGAAGCCCATGTATAAATTCCCCCTAGATAGTTATAATCAGAGGTAAATAAATAATATTTTTTTGTTAAGTTTTTTAGACTATTATATTTTGGCAATGTCTTTTTCATCTTTCTAACCACTAAGCCGCGCCATGCGTACCAAGGCATTTTGACTTTCGTTATACTTAATCTAGTGCTCGTAGATTTGGCCTTAACATTTGTGTTTGTCGCTGCTTTAGCCAAGTTGGAGTTTACATTCACTTGAAACGGCTGTATCGCGATCGTCATTAAGACAACACATATTTTGAACATTTTCATTTTTAATGTATTTAAGGGTTACACTTCTTAGACAGCAAAATGAAAATGTGTTACAAATCGAAATTGTAGTGCATCGTTAATCACATAAATTTGACGAAAAAATATGCTAACATTAGCCTGCTCAAACTAATTATCTTTTGTATAGACTATCAAATAATCATCATCGCATGAGAACAGAGTTCAGAAATTTAGATGAGCTATAAACTACGTCGTGGATATATAGAGATATTAACCTCAAAATTATGTATTTTCGTGAGGTATTTAAACCATCAAAACACATTAAAAATGGCTAAAACTATCGCAGTAATTCCTGCTCGAGGAGGCTCTAAGCGATTGCCAAAAAAAAATATCCTTGATCTCAACGGAAAACCACTCGTTGCCCATAGTATCTTATATGCTTTAGCGCAAAAAGAGATCGATGACGTTTATGTAAGTACCAATGACCAAGATATTAAAACCGTAGCCTTAACATTTGGTGCAAAAGTGATTGATCGGCCTGAAGCTATTTCTGGAGATCATGAGCCAACGATAACGAGCGTTCAACATGTACTAGAACGTCTAGATTTTGATGTAGACCAAGTTGTTTTGCTTCAAGCCACAAATCCGCTACGACCTAAATCGCTTTTCACGAATGCTTTTAAACATTTTTTAGAACAGCAAACCGATTGTTTATTTACGGTCACCAGAAATCATGACAAATTAGGTCACATCCAAAACAACAGATTTATACCGTTCAATTATACGCCAGGGCAACGCAGTCAAGACCTAAAACCTTTATTTTTCGAAAACGGATTGCTTTATATTACAAAAGCGAGCGCTATAAAAAAAGGGTTTATTATTAGTGAAACAGGCTTTCCTTTTGAGGTGTCGCACCCATTTGCTTCCGTAGATATCGATACGGCCGAAGATTTTGAATACGCTAACTTTGTACTTAAAACATACCATCATGAGTAATCCATATATAAACATATCGAATAGAAAAATCGGCCTAGATTATCCGCCATTAGTGATTGCTGAAATCGGCATTAACCACGAAGGTTCGTTAAAAGTGGCAAAAGAAATGGTCGATGCGGCACATAGAGCAGGTGCAGAATGTGTGAAGCACCAAACCCATATCGTAGAGGATGAAATGAGTGGCGCGGCAAAAAAAGTCATTCCAGGTAATGCAGACATCTCTATTTACGAAATCATGAAACGCTGCGCATTAGACGAAGCTGATGAATTAGAATTGAAAAACTATGTGGAAAGCAAAGGCATGATTTTTATATCTACGCCTTTTTCTAGAGCTGCTGCGGAAAGATTAAAAACCTTTGATATTCCTGCCTATAAAATTGGTTCTGGTGAATGTAATAACTATCCGTTGCTAGAGCACATCGCCTCTTTTGGAAAGCCCGTCATCATGAGTACAGGAATGAATACCATTGAAAGCGTTAGAAAAGCAGTTGCCATATTTGATAAACATAAGGTACCAGTGGCACTTTTACATACCACGAATCTGTACCCTACGCCAATTCACTTGGTGCGATTTGGTGCCATGCAAGAAATACATAAAGCATTTCCTGACAAGGCTTTTGGACTAAGTGACCACACGCTAAATAACAATGCCTGTTTAGGTGCTGTGGCGCTGGGCGCTTCAATTTTAGAGCGTCATTTTACCGATACTATGGAACGTACTGGCCCAGACATTGTGTGTAGTATGGATGAAGCTGCTTGCAAAGAATTAATTATTAGTTCACGAGAAATCGCCTTAATGCGTGGTGGTAAAAAAGAACCTGCCAAAGAAGAGCAAGTAACCATAGATTTTGCTTTCGCGACCGTTTGCACGATTAAGGATATTAAAAAAAGGGAACCGTTTACCAAAGAGAACATTTGGGTAAAACGTCCAGGAACTGGCGAAATCCTGGCAGAAGACTATAAGGATCTCCTCGGAAAAAGAGCCACGAAAGATATTGCAAATGATGAACAATTAACTTGGACAGATATTGAAGACTAAAAAACATATCGCTTTTTTATCTGGAACACGTGCTGACTTTGGAAAGATAAAGTCGCTCATTCAAATTCTTGAAAATACTGAACATTTTGTTCCCCATATCTTTGTTACGGGTATGCACCTTCAGCATGAATATGGCTATACGCTCATTGAGATCGAACGTAGCGGATTTAAAAACATCCACACCTTTTCAAACCATACCAACGAAATGACCATGGATCTCACCTTGGCCAAAACCATCCAGGGGTTTTCAAATTTTATAAAAAATGTAAAACCTGATTTGATCGTTATACATGGCGACCGTGTAGAAGCCTTGGCTGGCGCAATCGTTGGCAGCCTCAATAATATTTTGGTGGCCCATATTGAAGGCGGAGAAGTATCGGGAACTATTGATGAGCTCATTCGGCATTCAACAAGTAAGATGAGCCACATTCATTTTGTAGCTAACGAACTTGCTCAAAAGCGACTCATTCAAATGGGTGAACTCAAGGAATCTATAAAAATTATTGGCTCACCTGATATTGATATCATGTTTTCAAATCATTTACCGAGTTTAAAAGAAGCCAAATCATATTACGACATCACGTTTGAAAAATTCGCCGTAGCTATGTTTCATCCCGTAACTACAGAACATGCTCAAATGAAAACCCACGCCAAACATTTTGTTGACGCACTTTTAGCTTCCGATGAAAATGTTATTGTCATTTATCCAAATAATGATCTTGGTAGTAAAGATATTCTTCTAGAATACAAACGACTGGAGAATAATTTGAGGTTTAGAGTATTTCCGTCATTACGGTTTGAATACTTTCTGGTGCTTCTAGAACATTCAAAATTCATTATCGGTAACAGTAGTGCTGGTATTCGGGAAGCACCCCTTTATGGCATTCCAACGATTAATATCGGAAGCCGTCAAGAGAACCGAGCGGTGCACAGCCACATTGTAAACACAGCTTATGATGCTGAGCACATCTTGAATGCTATCAAAAACCTTCCGAAGAACATTGAATTATCCAAATATGATTTTGGAAGTGGAAATAGCGCACAGCAGTTTCTGGAAGCATTAAATTCTGAAGCTCTTTGGACCATCAATCATCAAAAGCAATTCGTGGACATCCAAAGCTAGATTATTTTTTTTTCCAAAATTTGAGTTTCTTTTTCAGTCGGCGACGTTTGTGAAAACGTTCTTGAAACGTCTTAGTATTGGTCCAAATGGCATCAAAAATCTTGTCTTTTGGCGCGTCGTATAACTTAGCATATTCATCGCTCATGGTTTCAACAATCGATTTGTGAGGAGTTAAACGCTCAAAATTTTTCATGCGCGCATCAAAATCCATGGGTTTAAATTCCATGCGATTGAGATCTACCAAATAGAAATGATAGGCACCATCAATCTCTTTGATGAGGGTATTGCCAGGAGAATGATCTAAAAAATAAACGCCCTTTTCATGTAGCTCAAAAGTGAATCGGGTAAAGGCACGTAAAATAGTTTCATGATTGGGATAATCGTGTTCTCGCGTTAGCTCCCTAAATGTCAAATCACAATCTAATTGCTCGCTTATATAGTAACTTTTATTGAAAGCCAAAGACGTATTAAATGCGTAATAGGCGATAGGCTGTGGTGTGCCAATCTTTAATTCTAAAAGCTTATGCGCATATTCAAAGGAACGTTGCGCCTTGCTTTTTCTAAAAAAACGATAGGCAATTTTATTAACAAGATTAGGAATACGAAATGATTTTATATTCACGGTTTTCCCATTTAAAGAAAACAACTTTAACGAGTTGCGATCTTGATCTCCAAAAGGGGTTCCCTGAGTGTTAAAGTCTGCAATAAAAACATCTAACTGAGATTCAAACGCGACGTATGGCTTAGATATTTTTTTGATTAATTGCATAAAATCAATTCTAGTACTCTTGTTTTTTTTACTTTGCAAAGAAACTAATTTAATACTCTCAATGAAAGAAAAAGGTGTTTTTGTCATTACATCGGTGTATCATATTCTAATTGCGATTTTATTGATTGAACAAAAAAATCTGCGTGATTCTATACTCGTCATTGTAAAGCTCACACCTAATATCGATACCCTTGTAGAACCTTTAAAAAAGAGTCCTTGGTTTACCGATGTTAAACTCATGATGGGAAGAAGTGAACAAAAACGATTGTTAGGCAAGTTTGCCTACAAGTTTAATCGTAAAAACGTTGTCACTTTAATTGATAAGACGATAGACCTATCTGGTATTGACAACACTATCACAGATTTTGATTTTTATATGGCTTCGCCAGATTCGGCCAAGCAATACTTTTTGTACAAATACAAGAAAAGTACTTTTTTTATGCTTGAGGATGGCACAAAAACCTACTTGGATCTTGAACCAAATGTGCTTAAAAAAATAGGACATTCCATTTTAAACAAACCATTAAACAACGGTTACGACAAACGTTTTACAAAAGTCTATGCGACGAACCCTTCGGGTTTACCTCCTATTTTAAAAGAAAAGGGAGCATTATTAAATTGGCGAGAAACCTTTAAACAACTTCCACAAGAGAAAAAAGAATTATTATTGGATATTTTTCTCGGCGGAAATAAAAGTGTAACCCAAACCCTTCTAAATACCAATAAAACAAAAAGTATCGTGGTGACGCAGCCGCTTTCCGAAGATAAGAAAATGGAAAGCGAAGTTGAAAAAATCAAGATTTATACCGATTTTATCGAGAGCTGTAAAACCGACGTCGTTTATCTCAAACCACATCCTAGAGAAAAAACCGATTATCACACCGTTTTTAAAGGTCAAGACCATGTTGTTATTTTAGAACAACTTTTTCCTGTTGAATTGCTCAATGGCATTCCAGGACTTCAATTTGAATCGGGATTTACGGTCTTCTCGTCAAGTTTAGACCATTTAAACGTGAAACATAAAGTCAATTTAGGACTTGATTATTTTAGAGAACACTATGCAAAATAACTCTGTTTTTATAGATCTTCATTACCTTAAAAATCTAAAAAAAGGCTTTGGTCAATACGCGCTGTATTTGGCGAAGCATATCTCAAAACTTGACAACGAGGATCTTGACATCACCTTTTACCTTCCGTCTAAATGGAAAGGTAAATTTGGAAACAACGTCAACTATAAGAGCTATTACGATTTTCACAAAACCTTCAACTTTATAAAAGAACATACGATTTGGCACAATATCAATTATTCTGGTAAAATACTTCCGAAGAAAACAGCAAACACCAAACTCATTTACACCATTCATGATGCCATCTTCGCCGTTTTGAACGAGCGCACCGCAGACAATGAACATCGTTTTGTGGAGCTGCAAAACATCATCAATAAAAGTGATGCGCTTGTTTATATTTCAAAGTTTACGCAACAATCAATTCTCGATAACTTTGATGTTCCTAAACACGTGAAACAATATGTGGTCTACAACGGTAACCCTTTTGAAGACCTTCCGCAGCAAGAAAAAAAAGACACTGAGCCTTATTTACTATCGGTTGGCGAATTTAGATCCTACAAAAACCAAAGGACGCTGATCCCAATGATGCAACATTTAGATCCTAAACTAAAATTGGTTTTATTAGGAAAACACAGTGTCACCCAACGTGATGAATTTATAGAATTGGCAAGAACGCATGGCGTTGAGGATCGATTGACGTTGATTCCTTTTACTTCGGAAGAGAAAAAAATAGAGCTCTATGCCAATGCGACCGCTTTGGTGCATCCTTCTCTAGCCGAAGGATTTGGTTTCCCTGTCATTGAGGCGATGTCATTGGGAATTCCCGTAATCATTTCAAATAAAACAGCCTTGCCTGAAGTTGGCGGAACGGTGGCAAACTACTTTGAACATTACGAACCTAAATACATGGCTGCTATGGTAAAAACAACTCTTGATGACTTTAATGGAGATCAACAACGACATATCGCTCTTCTCAAACAGCAAGCCGCTACATTTTCTTGGAAACACACGGCAAAACAGTATGTTGAGATTTATAGAAGTTTGATGTTATAAATACAAATTATTACACCGTTTGATGACAGATTTATACATGATTTTAGTGCTTAGTTTCAAGAACTAAAGTTGCCAAATACATCACAGACTGAAAATGCGTGTACCGATAGCGATCGAGATTCTTAAGCAGTCTATAGTGAACAACGAATTATGCACGATATGGTAAGTAGCTATTTATTTATTAGACTTTTTATAAATTCGTCTGGTGTCATAAATGGAAGTAATGATTTTTTAAAATCCTTTCTATTTCTCGTCAATATTAAGTCGCATTCAGATTCTGTCGCGCTATAATATTGAAGTGCATCTTCAAAATCAGAAAATGAAGAGTTCAATCCTTTCTCAACAGTCTGTTCGTCTAAAGAGCAAATTTCACTTATGATTTTAAATTTCCTTAATTTTTCTTTAGCAATCTTTGAATTTTCAAATTTAGAGAGAAGATAATTCACCATGGCAAATGAAATAGGTGAAACGACCAAGGTTAATTTTTTCTTTTCGGCTAGTGTAGCAATTTTTGCAATCGATTCATAAAAAGGATTTCTCTCTCCCAAAAAATCCAACATTACATTGGTATCTATGAAAATTCTTTTACTCATTTATACTTTTCTATTAAGTAATCACTATACTCATTTTTATAATCTAAATCTGTAGGCATTGTCTTTCCTGTTGCAATACTTTTTATAAAAGGTGAAATTTCAAAATCGTCCTTATTATCTTCGGAAGTGAGAGATTGTAGATAAGATTCAATAATTCGTGATAAACTCAAATTTTTATTAGAAGCATATATTTTTGCTTTCTCAATAATCTGCTGATTGAGTTTTAATGTGAGTTTTGTGTCCATGACCATGTCTTATACGTACAAATATAATAATTAAATGCGTACAATTTGTTACGAACATGTTTTTTAGATTATGCAATACTTATTTGTTGGTGAACTATTTCAAGCTCTGCTAATTGAAAAAGAATCCATCAACACGACAAATAAATAGGCTAAGAGGTTTTAAAAGAACCCAGTGATGTCGTAAATTTGCAAAACGTAGAATTTATGTACCAATAGTCATCATTAGTGTCTTTTAATATCGGTACGGTTTACCAAATTTTCAACGATGAATTACCAAGACGCCTTACAAAACGATATTTTCAAAGTCATCTCCAAATCGGCTAAAGAACTGAAATTGGACAGTTATGTCATTGGCGGTTTTGTACGTGATCACATTTTAAATCGTGGGGACCACAAAGATATTGACATTGTCGCCATTGGAAGTGGCATCGCACTCGCCAAACAAGTTGCGAAAAATTTACCAAACCATCCAAAAGTTCAGGTTTTTAAAACTTATGGAACAGCCATGCTGGTTTATAACGATATGGATATTGAATTTGTTGGCGCTCGTAAAGAATCTTACAATGAAAACAGTAGAAATCCGGTTGTTGAGAATGGCACACTCCAAGATGATCAAAACCGACGGGATTTTACCATTAATGCGATGGCCTTTGACCTGTCTAAAGATACCTTCGGCAACTTGCTCGATCCATTCAATGGCATTCAGGATTTAAAAGATAACATCATTCGTACACCACTGGATCCTGATATTACGTATAGCGACGATCCTTTGCGAATGATGAGAGCTATACGATTTGCTACGCAACTCAATTTCACGATTGAGCCAGAGTCCTTTAAGGCGATTTCAAGAAATAACGAGCGTATCAAAATAATTACCAAAGAACGCATCGTGGTCGAACTGCATAAAATCCTTGAAAGTGAAAAACCTTCAGTTGGGTTTTTGCATCTCGAAAAAACCGGACTCCTAAAATTCATCCTGCCCGAGCTTACAGCCTTAAAAGGCATTGATGAAGTTGAAGGCCAAACCCACAAGGATAATTTTTACCACACACTGGAAGTCGTCGATAACATTGCAAAAAACACGAATGATGTATGGCTTAGATGGGCTGCATTGCTGCATGATATTGGAAAGGCACCCACTAAAAAATTTAGTAAAAAAGTAGGTTGGACCTTTCACGCCCATGAATTTGAGGGATCTAAGATGGTATATCATGTATTCAAACGCTTAAAAATGCCATTGAATGATAAAATGAAATTCGTTCAAAAAATGGTGTTTATGAGTTCTCGTCCTATTGTTTTGGCTCAGGATTTGGTCACCGATTCGGCAGTGAGACGTTTGGTATTTGATGCTGGAGATTATGTAGAGGATTTAATGACCTTGTGCGAAGCGGATATCACCACTAAAAACCCAAAGAAATTTAAAAAATACCATAACAACTTTAAAGTGGTTCGTGACAAAATAGTAGAGGTTGAAGAACGCGATCAAATTAGAAATTTTCAACCTCCAATTTCGGGTGAAGATATCATGACCACCTTCAACATAAAACCATCGCGAGAAATTGGGCAAATCAAAGAGTTAATAAAAGAGGCTATTTTAGAAGGCGATATTAAGAATGATTACGATGCCGCTTACGAGCTGATGCTAAAGGAAGGAAAACGCTTAGGACTTCAAGTAGATTTAAAATCATGATTAAACTGGTTCGAACTGATTCTGACAATACCGATTTTAAGACACTGATCGAAGAACTGGATGCCTATTTAAAAATTACAGATGGTGATGAACACGAGTTTTATAATCAGTTTAATGGTGTTTCGATTATCAAAAATGTCGTTGTCGCCTATATTGCCTCAAAAGCAATTGGTTGTGGTGCTTTTAAAATATTCAATACTCAACAAGTTGAAATTAAACGTATGTATACCAAGCCAAAAATGCGCGGTTTAGGTGTTGCTTCGGAAATTTTAACGGCCTTAGAGCTTTGGGCTGCCGAGTTAAATTTTTCAGAAGCTATTTTAGAAACTGGGACCCGACAGAAAGAAGCAGTCGCGTTTTATAAAAAGAATGATTATATGAGCATTCCAAATTACGCACAATATCAAAACATGGACAATAGTTTATGTTTTAAAAAAAAATTATAAGCCATGCAAAACGCTTTTAGAAAATCGGCAAAAGTAGCATTAGTTCTCGTTTATTTGGTCATCATTGCTGGTGCAGTAGTGAGAATGACAGGATCTGGAATGGGCTGCCCAGACTGGCCAAAGTGTTTTGGCTATTACATACCTCCTACCGAAATTTCACAATTGCAATTTCAGCCCAATCATGATTATAAAGAAGGTGTGGTGATCATAAATGACGAAGCGCTTTTGGTCGCAAGCTCCAACTTCAAATCTGGCGATGCACTTGATTTAAACCAATGGGATAGCTATACCAAGCACGATTATGCCGTTTTTAATCCGTTGCATACTTGGGTCGAATATATCAATAGGTTGTTAGGCGCACTTTCAGGCATTCCAATATTGATCTTTACGATTTTATCGTTTTGGTTATGGCGGAAAAATAAATGGCTCACGATTTTATCAATCGCAACTGTTCTTGGAATGGCGTTTCAAGCCTGGTTGGGAAAAACCGTTGTAGACTCTAACCTTTCTCCTTATAAAATTACGACCCATATGGTCATGGCTATGATCATTGTTGCCATGATTTTATACCTCATTTATGCCTCAAAATCGAGGTTCAAAGATCAAAAATTCGATGCTTTGTTTAAGAATGTCATGTTAGTTGCACTCGCGCTTTCATTGGTTCAAATTATTTTAGGAACTCAGGTACGACAATATGTTGATGAACAAGTAAAAAGTATCGGCTATATTAAATCGCAATGGATGGATGACCCGACGATTACGTTTTATGTGCATCGTAGCTTTTCTGTATTGGTACTGCTTGTAAATGGTTGGTTATATTTCCGAAGTAAAACATTAAATTTAGGCTATCGTAAAACGAATCTCTTAATGCTCTGTATTCTTGCTGAAATTTTCACAGGAATTCTAATGTATTATTTTGATTTTCCATTTTTATCACAGCCTTTACATTTGGTCATCGCACTGGTCATGTTTGGTATTCAATGCTACATTTTTCTTGAAAGTCGTTCAAAAAAAGCCCTTGAAAACCGAACTAATTTAGCCACATAAATCGTATCTTTGCATCCTAATAAAACATAATGATTTACAAATTTAGAGCCCTTTTAGATAACGATACCGAAGAGGATATTTTTAGAGATATTGAAATTCGGGAGACCGATTCCCTAGAGGATTTACATAATGCTATAACGCAATCGTTTGGGTTTGATGGTTTGGAAATGGCGTCGTTTTATATTAGCAATAACGATTGGGACCAAGGCGAAGAGATTTCAATGTTCGATGTGAGTGAAGGTGCTAATGCGGTGCGCTTGATGAATGAAACGATCTTAAATACCGTGGTGAGTAAAACACAAACCAAACTTATATATGTTTACGATTTCATGAACATGTGGACGTTTTTGATCGAATTGGCCGAAATCGCCGAAGAATCTGAAGGCACAGACTATCCCAACCTCATGTTTGTTCACGGCCAAATCCCAGACGCTGCACCTCAAAAAGAATTTGAAGCCGAGAATTTTGATGATGACTACGACGAATTTGAAGACGAACTCGATGTAGATGATTATGACAATTTAGATTTTGACGAAAATTGGAATTGATTAGAATGTTGTTTAGTTTTTCTTAGCGCTAATAAGCCTAAGAAAACGTCTGCATATTGACGCCTTCGTAATTACGCTTTACAAAATTGAGAGCATTCTTCATGACGTCTCCCATAGTTTTACTTTTTCTAAATTCCATATCCAGGGTATACCTGTAGATGTCCTCTTTAAGCAAATCAATATATTTTGGTATCGACAACGTATCATTTTTCATACATGTCAATAATTCGCCAATGCGATCATGGTAACTAATCATGCGTCGCGCAACTATTGAACGTTCTTCAATTTTATATTGATCGATAGATTCTTTTTGAATTTTCTCTTTAACTAACATCACCATATCGTAATTTTCCTTGAAAAATTGAGGCCTGTAAATATTGAGTTTACCTTCATAACACTGCTGATCAAAATCAATGGCGCGAATTTTAAAAACAACTTGATCAAAATCGTGGGTTGGCACAATCACATAGTTATAAGATCGCATATCGCCCAAAAGTCTAATCATACAGCGCTCATTAAACTTAATGAACTCTTTGGCAATCTGAGATTTTTCTGAAGCACTACAATCGGGAAGTATGGTTTTTATAAATTCATCGCCAGGAATTCCCGCAATATGCTCCTCAATCAACGTGTCTTTATATACCAAAAAATTTAGATTATATGGCGACAACATGTGTTCAAACTCTAAACCATATACTCGTGAAGCATCTGCTTTTTTGACATAGAAATAGGTAAAATTATCGTTGAGAATATTTCTCACCTTGATTCGAAATGGTTTTGAATTCCCAAAAGTGCAGAAGTCAATTGCATCAATATTTAAAAATTTGAAAATATTCTCGTTTCCGTCGGAAATCAAATTAGAATACACACGCTTAAGACTTAAATCGATTTCAATACGCTCATATTCATTATAATATACCCGAATCCACAATGTATCTTCATCATTTTTATCATAAACTTCAACCGAGCCTTGAAACCTCAGCAAGTCATCATAAAATATGGGCAATCGTATATTTCGATTGTATTCTTGAAGGTAATTATGTAAAGCCTCACTTATTGGATAAGAAGGTTTTTTCTTAGAAATTTTTAAATCATCCATCATTTTTAATAATCGCTTCTCTTTTGGTCTTACTTTAAGTATTCAGCCTATTTTCTGTTTTCTGTTTTCTATTTTCTATTTTCTATTTTCTATTTTCTATTTTCTAAATAACAAAAGTAAAATTTACCCAATGTAATGTTTTCAAATTAACTTGTAACAAATATAGATGTTGTTCGTCGTATTTATAATCAACCATTGCTGAGTACGTTCTGCAAGAAAAATCAATCATATTTTGGAATCCATTTTAACGATTAAAAATCTTACCAAAAAATTTGGCTATCTCACCGCTGTCAAGGACTTATCATTCACTATTAACAAGGGAAATGTTTACGGTATTCTTGGTCCTAACGGAAGCGGAAAATCGACAACCTTAGGCATTGTGCTTAATGTTGTCAATAAAACCGACGGTAGTTTTCATTGGTTTGATGGCAATACCACAACACACGACGCACTTAAAAAGGTCGGCGCGATTATTGAAAACCCCAACTTCTATCCTTACATGACGGCCGAGCAGAATTTAAAACTTGTTTGCCGAATAAAAGGAGTAGATTGCAGTAAGATTGCCGAAAAACTTGGTGTTGTCGGACTTTTAGACCGTAAGGACCATAAGTTCAAAACCTATTCCCTTGGGATGAAACAGCGTTTGGCGATTGCCTCTGCGTTGCTCAACGATCCTGAGATACTCATTTTAGACGAGCCCACTAACGGACTTGATCCACAGGGCATTCATCAAATTAGGAAAATTATTAAAGATATAGCCAGCAATGGCACGACCATTTTATTGGCGTCCCACCTGCTTGATGAAGTTGAAAAGGTATGCTCTCATGTGGTCGTTTTGAGAAAAGGCGAGAAACTATATTCGGGTCGAGTGGATGAAATGATCTCGAGTCATGGGTTTTTCGAATTAAAAGCCGCTAAACATGATGAGCTCATCAAAGTTTTGGAGGCTGATGATAACTTCGGAAACATAAAAATCGAAGACCAGTTAATCACTGCGTTTTTAAATAACCCTATGGATGCAACTACTTTCAATACCTTAATGTTTGAAAAAGGCATCGTGCTATCACATCTGGTCAAACGGAAAGAAAGTCTGGAAGAGCAATTCTTGCAGTTGACCGATCAAAACTAATCACCAATCAAAAATTAATCTGAAAATGCAGTTTTCAGAATAAAAAATCAACCACCATGTTAAGATTACTCCAATTAGAACTCCAAAAATTACTTCTCAATAGAGCGAGTAAAGTTCTCATTTTCATATCTTTTATATTACCCTTTTTCGTCATCATTTTATCATCATTGCGCATCAACTTTTTTGGCTTTTTTACCCTAGAATTAGGACACTACGGTTTATTTAATTTCCCAATTGTATGGCACATCACGACGTTTTTTGCCTCTCAATTCAAGTTCTTTTTTGCCATTGTGGTTGTGAGTATGATTGGTAATGAGTACAGCAATAAAACCATAAAACAAAATCTCATTGACGGCTTGAGTAAAAAGGAATTTATCCTCTCTAAATTTTATATGATTGTATTCTTTTCTGCAGTAGCAACGCTTTTGATCTTTATCATTTGTTTGTGTATTGGTTTGTATTATTCTAGCATAAACGAAGCACACTTGATTTTTAGAGAAACCGAATTTCTATTCGCCTACTTCTTGAAACTTGTCGCCTTCTTTAGTTTGTGCTTATTTTTAGGTATGTTGGTCAAACGTTCTGCTTTTGCCCTGGCCTTCTTATTTGTACTTTGGATTTTAGAATGGATCATTTATGGCATACTGACATGGAAACTAGATGAAAAAACTGCAGATCGCATTCAAAACTTCTTTCCGCTCAAATCGATGCATAAGCTTATCGATCAACCGTTTCAACGAATAGCGATTTCAAAAGCACCAAATGGCCAGAATTTTATGTACGATTTTGGAGTACACTGGTATGAGATTTTAATCGTTACCGTTTGGACGGCTATATTCATATTTTTGTCCTTTAGATTATTAAAGCAGCGAGATTTATAATATCTTTAGTGACTTAGGTAGTGCGTTTTTTAATTACTCCGTTTTAAATTAGCGGTTTAGCATGTAGGTCATTTATTACCTATCTTGTTATAGTAACGATTTACCTAGGTTAATTGCTGCTATACCATGAAAAAGAGTGCCATTTTAATAGTCATAACGCTTTTTTATATTTCTCCATATTTTGCCCAACAAGAAGCATCTTTTTGGTATTTTGGTCGAAATGCCGGGCTTCAATTTAACGCGGGCACAGGCACAGTCAATGCGGTAACAGACGGTCAAATAAATACTTTAGAAGGCTGCACCTCCATTTCAGATGCGACAGGAAATTTATTGTTTTACACCGATGGACAAACCGTATGGAACCAAAATCACCAAATCATGCAAAACGGAGATTATTTTGGTGGTACTGGTCTTTTGGGTGATCCTTCAAGCACCTCCTCAGGATTAATCGTTCCAAAACCTCAAGACCCAACAAAATATTATATTTTCACCGTAGATGAGCCGCATCATCAAAACGCGGCCGTATTCCCTAATCAATTTACGGGAGTCTACGATAATGGCGGTGGCTCGGTTCCCAATCAAGACGATGGTTTTAATAACGGTTTTGCATATTCATTGGTTGATATAAATCTTGATGGCGGTTTAGGAGATGTCGTTGATACCGAAAAAAATGTACCGCTTATTACCTATGACACGACTAATCCCCTAGAAGAGGCTTATAAATGTTCAGAAAAAATTACTGCGGTTAAAGCCGATGATTGCTCCTCATTTTGGGTCATCACCCATTTTACAGATAAGTTTTATGCCTTTAAAGTTGATATCAATGGTGTGCAGACCACTCCTGTAATTTCAACAGTTGGTCCTGAAGTGCCTATAGCAGGCTATCGTAGAAATGCTTTAGGCTATCTTAAAGCCTCACCAGATGGCACAAAACTCGCAGTTGCGCATTTAGGTTTTGGCCTAGTAACAGGTGGCGATGCACCAGGAGGGGTTTACCTATTCGATTTTGATAATGATACAGGCATTGTTTCAAATTCTATCGAACTATATGGTCCAGATAGAGGAGATAGTCCTTACGGTGTCGAGTTTTCTTCGGAAAATAAAAAAGTGTATGCCTCCATAAATTTAGGTGCTGGATCAGGACCTTCAAGTGACCTGTATCAGTGGGATTTAGAAAGCGCCGATATTCCCAATTCTCTTATTCTCATTCACAGTTCAAACTCATTAAACGCTGGTGCTTTACAATTGGGTTTGGATAAACGAATTTACAGGGCTCAATTTAGCTCAGGTTCCAATTTAGAAAGATACCTTGGCGTTATTGATAACCCTGAAACGACTGGTGTTGGTGCAGGTTACGATGAAAATGGAATTTTGCTTGATATAAATGGTAGTTTTCAAAACCTAAGTCAAATTGGCTTACCTCCTTTTATACAATCGCTATTTAACTCCCAAATTGATATCATTCAAAACGGCATAAGTACAACAGACCTTAAGTTGTGTGCAGGAGATAGTTATACACTTATGGCAGAAGAAGTTATTGGAGGCACGTACACATGGAGTAAGAATGGCACTATACTTTCTGAAACTACCTTTGAACTTTTTATCGACGAGCCTGGCTTCTACGAAGTATTTATAGAACCCAATAATGGCGAATGTCCCATAGAGGGTGAGGCGGTTGTGGGGATTTTTGATATCCCTGTTGCTACCCAGCCTGCAAATCTCGAGGTTTGTGAAACAACAGAATTTTCAAGTTTTGATTTAACAACTCAGGATGCAGACATTTTAGATGGGCAAGATGCTTCGCAATATGAAGTCCATTATTTCACATCGCAAGAGAATGCAGATAACAATATTAATGAGATCATAGGTAATTTTAATAATACCGAAACACCACAAACGGTTTACGCACGTGTCGATAACATTGATAACGAAAACTGTTATACCACAACATCCTTCCAAGTTTCTGTCTTTGTAATACCAATTATTAATTCGCTAAATGACATCACGGTTTGTGATGATTCAGTTTCTGGGTCCAATATGGATGGATTGACTACAACTGTTTTAACTGATTTGGATGCTGAAATTTTAGGTAATCAAGATCCAACTCTGTTCACCATTTCTTATCATCCAACACAAGACGATGCCGACAATAATACAGATGCACATGCCGATACTTACAATAATACCGAGGCCAATTCTGAAGAAGTATTCGTAAGAATTGAAAATAACAATAACGCTGATTGTTATACGACAAGTTCCTTTTTCATTATCGTCAATAACGTACCCGTTGCGAATGACACAACGTTATTACAATGCGATGAAGATGGTATTCCCGAAGGTTTTACAACCTTTGACCTTACCCAAATATTTGATGAGATCACAGGAGAAGAAAGTAATCGAGAAATTAACTTTTACGTATCACTTTCAGATTTAGAAGCTGATGAAGACGAGATCAACGCTGAGGCTTTTGAAAATTATTTTGATCCTCATATTATCTACGCTTTAGTCACTGATACCCTAAGTGGTTGCTCCAATATAGCCGAAATCACCTTGGAGGCAAGCTCGACAGCGTCAAACAATACGGTTCTAGAAGCCTGTGATGATGATGGTATCGAAGATGGTTTTTATAATTTTGATCTCAATGATACACTTGATGCGATTCTCTTCGAATTACCCAACGGACTGGAAGTCAGATTTTACGAAACCTACGAAGCATCCCTTCTTGAGGATAATGAGTTGAATACCAATTACACCAATAGCATTCCGTACGATCAGATAATTTATGCACGTGTGGAAAATATGAATGCCTGCTTCGGCATTAGCGAAATCCAACTCACGGTTTTTGAACTGCCTAATATTGATATTGAAGAGACCGTTTATTATTGCCTCAATGATTTTCCGCAGACCATTACCCTCACTGGAGGTCTAATAGACGACACGCCCAATAATTATTATTACGAATGGTCTACTGGAGAAGATGAATTTGAGATCCAAATCAATGAGCCTGGCACCTACACGGTTCGCGTTAGCTCTGTGGATGACTGTTTTAAAGATAGAACGATACAGATCTTGCCATCAGGTATTGCCTCGATCACAAACATTGAAGTGACCGATGCGACCTCGAACAATTCTATTTCGGTAATGGTGACTGGTGAGGGTGTTTATGAGTACGCACTAGATGATCCAAATGGTCCTTATCAAGAAAGCCCGATCTTTGAGAATGTATCCTTTGGTTTTCACACCGTTTACGTCAAGGACGTTGAGAATGATTGTGGGACGATCGAAGAACTGGTTTCGGTCATAGGGTTCCCAAAATTTTTCACGCCAAATGGTGATAATTTTAATCCGTTTTGGCAGGTGAAGGGCATATCGATGGACTTTCAGCCAAATTCGGAAATCCTTATTTTTGATCGCTACGGAAAGTTACTGGCAGACGTTGACCCGCTAGGGGCTGGATGGGACGGAACGTTTAAAGGATTTAATATGCCTGCCAGCGACTATTGGTTTGTGGTTACCTTACAAGATGGCCGCACCTTTAAAAGTCACTTTTCGCTAAGACGCTAATTCTACTATGAAAAAACACCCTATCCTACTTTTATACCTAATTCTAAATCTTTCATATTGCTATTCACAAAGTCCAAGCGATTGTACCAATGCTATTCAAATATGCGGAAATTCTAATATCGATCTAGACGTCAATGGTGTTGGAACGCCCGAATCTTTTAGTAATGCTTGTAGTATGATTGAAAACAATACCATTTGGTTTAGATTGACCTTTGACACCACTGGAACTTTAGCATTCACATTAACGCCAGAAAGTAATGCCATAAGCGAAGATTACGATTTTTCAGTATTTGGACCCACTAACACATGTGCAACATTGGGTCAGGCGATTCGATGTTCTACAACCAATCCTCAAGATTCAAGCCAAGGCAATAACCTCACTGGAATGAACGCTACAGAAACAGATGTTTCTGAGGGGCCGGGGATTGATGGCAATAGTTTTGTAAGCCAAGTAGATGTTTTGGCAGGTGAGACTTACTACATTTTAATTGATAGACCTATTGGGAACAGCCCTTTTAATCTCGAATGGACAGGATCTGCTGGGTTTCCCAATCCTCCTGAAAACCAAGCGTCTACAACCACTGTATTGGATCTAAGTGAATGCGACAATCTAGCACCTTTTGACGATGGTATCGCTACATTTAATCTTGAAACTAATAGTGCCATGCTTATAGGAACTCAAAATAATGTCGAAGTCACTTACCACAGTTCTATTGACGATGCATCAATAGGTAACGATCCGTTAGTAAGCCCCTTTTCAAATACCTCAAATACCCAAATGATATTTGCCAGACTATCAAATACCATTTCTCAATGTTTTATAACTGTTCCCTTCACTCTTCAGGTCACAGGTTTAAGTATCATTGAGCCTTCGGCGTTAGTTTCTTGCGATAGTAGCGCTGATGGAGACATAGCTAATGGTATTGCAACGTTCAATTTAGAGGATAAGTTGCCAGAAATTCTAAATGAATTAAATCCAGATGACATAACGTATTCTTTTCATCTTAACCAAGACGATGCAGTTTCAAGTAGCAATCCCATTTCATCAATATATGAAAACACAACACCTAATAATCAACAAGTATTTATAAGAGCAGAAGAAAGCGCAACAGATTGTTTTGGGATTGTACCCATAAATTTAGAAGTTACGCCTACACCTAACGCTATCAACGCTGCAATTTTTCAATGCGATGAAGATGGTATTCCCGAAGGTTTTACAACCTTTGACCTTACCCAAATACTTGATGAGATCACAGGAGGTGAAGTTGATCGCACCGTAAAATTTTACGTTTCACTTTCAGATTTAGAAGCTGATGAAGACGAGATCAATGCTGAGGCTTTTGAGAATTATTTCAATCCGCAAACGCTGTATGCCTTAGTCACAGATACTGTAAATGGATGTACCAATACCGCCGAAATCACCTTGGAGGCAAGCTCGACAGCGTCAAACAATACGGTTCTAGAAGCCTGTGATGATGATGGTATCGAAGATGGCTTTTATAATTTTGATCTCAATGATACACTTGATGCGATTCTCTTCGGATTACCCAACGGACTGGAAATTAGCTTTTACGAAACCTACGAAGCATCCCTTCTTGAGGATAATGAGTTGAATACCAATTACACCAATAGCATTCCGTACGATCAGATAATTTATGCACGTGTGGAAAATATGAATGCCTGCTTCGGCATTAGCGAAATCCAACTCACGGTTTTTGAACTGCCTAACATTGACATTGAAGACACTCTGTACTATTGCCTAAATGATTTTCCGCAGACCATTACCCTCACTGGAGGTTTAATAGACGACACGCCCAATAATTATTATTACGAATGGTCTACTGGAGAAGATGAATTTGAGATCCAAATCAATGAGCCTGGCACCTACACGGTTCGCGTTAGCTCTGTGGATGACTGTTTTAAAGATAGAACGATACAGGTATTGCCATCAGGTATTGCCTCGATCACAAACATTGAAGTGACCGATGCGACCTCAAACAATTCTATTTCGGTCATGGTGACTGGTGAGGGTGTTTATGAGTACGCACTAGATGATCCAAATGGTCCTTATCAAGAAAGCCCGATCTTTGAGAATGTATCCTTTGGTTTTCACACCGTTTACGTTAAAGATGTTGAAAATGATTGTGGCACGGTCGAGGAACTGGTTTCGGTCATAGGGTTCCCAAAATTTTTCACGCCAAATGGTGATAATTTTAATCCGTTTTGGCAGGTGAAGGGCATATCGATGGACTTTCAGCCAAATTCGGAAATACTTATTTTTGATCGCTACGGAAAGTTACTGGCAGAGGTTGACCCGCTAGGGCCTGGATGGGACGGGACGTTTAAAGGATTTAATATGCCTGCCAGCGACTATTGGTTTGTGGTTACCTTACAAGATGGCCGAACCTTTAAAAGTCACTTTTCGTTAAGACGATAAGGTAAAAAAATGTAAATTGTTAGCCAAAACGAATCTATTGAGGTATTTAAAACATAGTATATTATTAATTGCCTTCGTCTTTAGCAGCTTAGGTTTTGGTCAAGATATCTCTCTATTTCAGCAATTTAACGGTCGATATGATTATACCGCGTTAGGAAACACGCTTAATCCATTTGAAAATAATCTCGATTTCGGGTTTTGTTTTCCGTTGGAATCCTCAAGCGCAAGTTTAAACTTATCCGCTAATGCGACTATTGTTTCTGCTTATCTATATTGGGCAGGATCTGGATCTGGTGATACCTCAGTATCTTTAAATGGAACTGCTTTTGAAGCGATAGATACGTATACGGTAGATTATACCGAAGGACTCAACGAAACACTCACCTATTTTTCATGCTATGCCGATGTTACGAGTTTTATAGTTTCCGAAGGGAATATCAACTATACTTTCTCAGATCTTGATATTACCGAAGCACTTACCAATACTCCCGAATTTTGCAATAATAGAACCAATTTTGCAGGTTGGAGCATTTATATTATTTATGAAGATCCTTTGTTACCACTCAACCAAATTAATTTATACCAAGGTTTAGAAATAATTAATCGTAACAATCAAGAAAAAATTATAACGATCGATAATCTAAACGTCATCGATAATGCAGGAGCTAAAATTGGCTTCTTGGCTTGGGAGGGTGACAACAATCTTAATTTTGGAGAAAGTTTAAGTATTAATGATAATGTACTTTCAAACCCGCCATTAAATCAAAGCGATAATGCTTTTAATGGTACCAACACCTTTACAAACTCCTCGACGTTTTATAATTGTGATCTTGACGTTTACGATATTCAAGATAATATCAACATTGGTGATACCAACGCCTCAATTAAAATGACCACAGGAGCATTGGATGATTTTGGAGTATTTAGAGCCGATTTGATCATCATTAATAATATCATCACCGTACTTAATAGCCAACTTCCAGATGCCACAATAAGCTTGAACGCCTCAAATATCGACTGTGGTGATCGCAGTATTGACATTACATACACCGTTTTTAATACTAATAGCACCGATCTCTTGCCTACAAACACACCCATTTCTTTTTATATAGACGGCGTATTAGTTGGTCAAAGTACTACCCAAAACGAACTCGCTATTGGTGCTTCGGAAATAGGAAACATCACGTTAACGCTGCCAGATGACATTACAGATGCTTTTTTACTCAATCTTGTAGTGGACGACGATGGAACAGGTATAGGAACCGTGATGGAAATCAATGAAAATAATAATTTCGATAATGAACTGATTGAATTATTAGTCATTGCTCCTGTTCAACCCTTACCAAGTGCGGTTGCATGTAATGAAGGTTTTAGATCGGGTACTTTTAACGTTCTAGAGCTGTTTCAATCTGCTTTAGATACCGATTCAAGTGCTGTATTTTATGAATCTTTGGTAGATCTGGAAACTAATCAAAATGCTATTTTCAATCCTGAAAGCTATTCAAACAGCTCCAATCCAATCACCATTTATGCAAAGGTTGACAATGCACCTTGCTTTGACATTTATGCTTTTGAATTATCGGTTGAAAATTGTCCGCCATTTGTGCCACAAGGATTTTCGCCTAATGATGATGGAACAAATGACTGGTTCAATATTCAAGGGCTGTACGACATTTTTGAAGATCATGAATTAAAGATCTACAATAGATATGGCACTTTAATTTTTGAGGGTAATAATGATAAACGATGGAACGGGTTTATCAATCGCGGATTGAACAATCGCGGCAATTTAGTTCCAGTTGGTACTTATTTCTACATTCTCAATCCCAACGACTTAGATTATCCTCCCCAAAATGGTTGGGTTTACGTAAATTATTAAAATAGTCTACACCAAATCTTGATAGTTGGCACAATATGTTAAAATATTGTGCATTTCGTCGTATTATTTTGTGTTTCGTCTAATTTTCTCCTACTTTTCGCCTCGAAGAAACCAATCTATCACACAGTCCCAAACTAAACATTATTGGTTTTATAACTTAACCGCTTATAAATGGAATTAAGAAAATTAACCCTAATCCTACTCGCCTGCTGTTGCGTAAGTTCAGTATACGCTCAACAAATTAGTATTAACGATTCATTTTCAGAAGTTGAACTTATTGAGAATAATCTAATTCAAGGCTGTGTTGAAACCTCAAATATTCAATCACAAGTAAATGGAGAAGTCAACGGCTTTAAAAGCTTTGCTTTCTTTGAAAAGGCAAATTCTGGATTTCCTTTTGAAAACGGCATCATGCTCTCGACGGGAAGCTCGGTCTCTGGAGGAAACTCTTTAAACACAGCAGTTTTAAATGAAGGGCAAACAGATTGGGGCACAGATCCTGATCTCGAAAGTGCTTTGGGTATTTCGGGTACGCTCAATGCCACCTCCATAGAATTTGATTTTATATCGGTCACCAATCAAATTCAGTTTAATTATATTTTAGCTTCGGAAGAGTATTTCGGAGATTTTCCTTGTGCGTATTCTGATGGTTTTGCCTTTTTAATCAAAGAAGCAGGAACCGATGCACCATATGTGAACATCGCGACCATACCAGATACGACGATCCCTGTAAACACCAATACGATCCATGACGAAATTGTAGGGTTTTGCTCAGCATCAAATGAACAATATTTTGAAGGCTACAATGTTGGCGACACCAATTATAATGGTCGTACGAAAGTTATGACCGCTAATGCTGAAATTCTACCAAACGTACAATATCACATTAAACTGGTTATTGCCGATCAAAACGATAGAAATTATGATTCCGCAGTATTTATTCAAGGAAACAGCTTTAACTCTTCAGTTGATTTAGGAGAAGACATACAAACCTGTGCTAATTTAGTAACCTTAAATGGAAATATCGATAATCCTGACGCCACCTACTCTTGGTATCTCAATGATACACCAATAACTGGTGCCACCCAGGCACAATTAGATGTAACCCAAACGGGCTCTTATCGCGTTGAAATTGAAATTCCCCTTGCTGGATCTTCTTGTATTATTGAAGATACGGTTATGGTTACTTTAAGTTCTGAGCAATCTGCCGATCCAATTCCAGATTATGAATTGTGCGATGATGCCTCGGCTGATGAGATCGAAAGTTTTGATTTATCTACAAAAGACAGTGATGTTTTGGCTACAGTGCCGCCCTCTAACTATGCAATATCCTATCACTTTACGTCTGGGGCAGCTCAAAATGGAACCGCAGGTGTTTCTGGAACTATGCTAAACCTCTCAAATCCTCAAACCATATATGTAAGAATTGAAGACACCATCAATGGTTGTCTTGCCTTTCAAAATTTCGATTTAATTGTAAATCCAACACCTACTATTACAGATCCAACACCATTACTTGTGTGTGATGATAACGTGGCTGATGGATTTACTACCATAGATTTATCCCAAAAAGATGACGAAATCACAAATGGTAATTTCGATTTAAGTGTGAGCTATCACCTCAATCAAAATGATGCCACTTTTGGTTCAAACTCTATTCCGCTACCGTACGTTAATACGAATGTCAATGAAACGCTATTTGTGCATGTTGTCAATGTTCTTACAGGATGTACTACGTCTACCACTTTAGATATTGAAGTTTTAAACAATCCTGTTATTAGTAATGAAATTATTTATATTGATGCTTGTGACGTTGATCTTGATGGTGTGGCCATATTTGATATGACCAGTATTGTTGATGATATTTTAAATGGCACAACCAATGTTAATGTTACGTACCATGAAACGCAAGGCGACGCTGACATTGGTTTAAACCCAATTGTTGACCCTACGAATTACACGAATATAAATGCTGAGGAACAAACAATTTTTATAAGAATAGAAGATGCAGACACTGGTTGTGCCTCTATCACCTCGATTGGAATACACACAAATCTATTGTTGACAGCGACCAACATTCGAGATTATACGGCTTGTGATGAAAACAATGATGGCATAGAACTTTTTGATTTTAATGAAATCGAAGAATTTTTCATTGATGATCTTGATCTCATCATGGATTATGATATAAATATTGAATTTTATGAATCGGAAACTGATCGAGACAATGGTGTCAACGCTTTAGATAAAGGCGCGAGTTTCCTGCCTTCATCTAATCCACAAACTATTTATATCACGCTAACGAGCCCGACTTGTCAAGAAGTAGCACAATTTAATCTTCTCATCAATCCTGTTGTTGAATTTGAACCAATATCTGATCAAACATTTTGCGATACAGATCAAGATGGTTTAACTACGATTGACTTAGCTGAGTATGACGACATGGTTACCAATGGCCAGACTGAGGATTTTACTGTTCGTTATTTTATTTCAGAAGAGGATGCAGATGAAAATACCAATATCTTACCGTCATTATACACAAATGTTACCAACCCTCTAACCATTTACGCTAGAATTACATCTAATGAAACGAGTTGTGCCGATATAAACGCATTTAATATTGAGGTACTACCTGCTCCATTATCTAGCGCCCCAACAGGCATCGTTATATGTGATGACGATCAAGATGGCATTTCGAACATTGACTTGAATGCTAAAATTTCAGAAGTTGTCGATAATACTGCTAATAGAGCTGTCACATTTTATAATTCCCAAAATGACGCTAACAACGCAAACAATCCCATAACCTCTTTGTTTTCGTATCCAGCCAGCACTGAAACTATTTTTATTAGAATTGAAAACACAATTACAGGATGCTTTAATACTGAACGCTTTGACGTGATCGTAAATACGCTTCCTGTTATCAATCCTATTGTTGTTTATAAATTTTGTGAACTTGGTGATGACGGATTTGGAGAGTTTGTGTTCTCAACCCAAGATGCCGATATATTAAGTGGTCAAGAAGGAAAGCAAGTCTTTTACTATGAGACTGCGTCAAATGCTAATAGCAACACAGATCCTATTGACAAAGATGAGATTTACGTCAATACTTCAAACCCACAAACCATCTATTTTAGAATAGAAAATATTACTGATGCTAACTGTTACACCACCTCTTCGTTCCCTATTGAAGTTGGTACGAACCCTGCGTTTAACGAGCCTACAGATATCTTTATTTGTGATGACATCTCTAATGATGGTAGTGTTAATTTTGATTTCAATATTCAAATAGCTGAAGTCTCCGAAGGTATTTCAGATATTCAAGACATTAGCTTTCACGCGTCCCGAAATGATGCCGAAAACAATGAAAATCCTCTTCCGTTAGACTTTAATAATACCGTAAATCCGCAGCAAATATACGTGAGAATCAATAACGGCTCGATATGCGAAAGTTATACCTCATTTGTATTGAACATAATCGCAGCCCCAAGTGTTAACCCTTCGCAATCATTGACTCAGTGTGACGAAAATTATGACGGGATCGTGACGTTTGATCTTACCCTTTCTGAATTGGATATTTTAGATGAACGCCAAGATAATATACAGATCTCCTATTTTGTAAGTGAGGATGATGCGTTTTTAGATAACAATAAAATTGCAGACCCAACTAACTATACAAACCTTAGCAATCCCCAAACGGTATTTGTACGAATTGCAAATACCATTTCAGACTGCTTTGTGGTTGTACCTTTAGATCTTTTTGTGAATCTTCCTCCTGGAATTAATCCAATAGCAGCTTTTGATACCTGTGAAAATGAGACCAACAGCGTCGATCTTACCAATGTCAACCCCTTATTATTGCAACAAACTGCCAACGTCATAGTTAGATATTTTGCTTCGGAAGAAGATGCTCGAAACATAAACGATACGTTAGATACAGATTACACGTATTTAACTTCAAGTGATGTGATTTACGCTAGGGTAGAATTTACTACGACCGGTTGTTTTTACATTCATCCTCTCACATTAAGAATAAATTCATCGCCAATTGCCAACCAACCAAATGACCTTGAAGCCTGTGATGATGATTTTGACGGATTCTTATCGTTTAACATTACACAGCAGAACGCCACAATTTTAGGAGGTCAAAATCCAAATATATTCTCGGTGAGTTATTACTTAGACGATATTTTAGCGGAAGAAGGTATCCAGCCTTTACCTACAAATTACGAAGCAATGGACAACGAAACGATTTATGCGCGTGTACAGAATAATTCTACTGAATGCTATGCCTTGACCGAATTTTCAATACGCGTTTTTGAACGCCCTGTCGTTAATATTGAGGATCAAGTGATTTGTCTAGACAATTTACCATTAGTAGTGAGTGCAAACACCAATAATGCAGGCGATTCATACTTATGGTCCAATAACGCCACAACTCCTGAAATAGAAATAACAGCGATAGGTACCTACTCTGTTACGGTAACCACACCAAATGGTTGTGAAACCACACGCGTGTTCCCAGTTATAGAATCTGAATCTGCTTTTATAGAAATAACAGAGACCATTGATTTTTCAGATCCAAATAATATTACAGTAACCGTAAGTGGTATTGGAAACTATTTGTATCAACTTGATGATGAAGACCCGCAACAATCAAACGTTTTTGAAAATGTAAGTCTGGGTTATCATACCATAACTATTATTGATCTCAATGGTTGTAGTGAGGTCTCCAAAGAAATTGTGGTCATCGATGCCCCTAAATTCTTTACACCAAACGATGATTCTTATTTTGATACGTGGCACATTACAGGTGTCGAAACCCTAACGGGAACAGTGGTCTATATTTATGATCGCTACGGAAAATTGCTAACCGCTTTAGATTCTAATGATAAAGGATGGAATGGCTATTACAATGGAAACCTAATGCCTGCAAGTGATTACTGGTTTGTTGCTAACGTGAAGAAGAACAATATTGAGTTTCAAGTGAAAGGTCATTTTGCTTTACGATTATAACTGTTTTATTTTGAACAACTACAATTAAACCATTCATCCAAAAAATAAATACTTTGAACTAAAAAATACCCCATATAGGGTATTTTTTTTTAGGTTTATTTTGCTATTAGAATAACCTATACAAGTTCAGTTGTAATTTGACCAGATGTATTAAAAAAATATCACGCATAAAAAGGGTACTCCTATGCCTAATCCTTTGGCTCTTTGTCTTAAACAATGAGTCATATAGCCAGCAAATTACCACAAATACGGCGTCTTCACTAGAGGCGCTAATTCAAGATAATTTAGGTTTGGGATGTGTGGATATTTCAAACATATCGTCATCTGTTAATGGGCAAATTAACGGATTATCAAGTTTTGGTTATTTTGAAAAAAACGAATCAAATTTTCCATTTGAAAACGGGATTATACTCTCTACTGGTTCTATAATTTCCGCAGGAAATACAATAAACACAGCAATCTTAAATGAAGGTTCGACCAATTGGGGAACAGATCCTGATCTTGAAACAACTTTAGGACTTCAAGAGACATTAAACGCTACATCTATTGAATTTGATTTTATTTCCATTGTTAATCAAATTCAATTTAATTACATCTTAGCCTCTGAGGAATATTTTGGAAATTTTCCTTGTCAGCCCTCAGATGGTTTGGCGTTTTTAATTAAGAAAGCTGGTACTTCTGATCCCTATGTGAACTTATCTGTGGTTCCCGAGACCTCAATTCCCGTAAACACAAATACGATTCATGAAGAGATTGTTGGATTTTGCGCTGCATCGAATGAGCAGTTTTTTGAAGGCTATAATGTTGGAGAAACAAATTATAATGGAAGAACGATTGCTATAACGGCCAGCGCCGATATTGAACCGAATGTACAGTATCATATTAAACTTATTATCGCCGATCAAAATGATAAAAATTACGATTCTGCTGTATTTATACAGGGCAATAGTTTTACTGCATCAGTAGACTTAGGAGAAGACATTCAAACGTGTTCCAACGCTGTTACTTTAGATGCACATATAGATAACCCTCAAGCCATCTATTCATGGTTTCTAGATGAGAATATCATCAATGGTGCAACAGAGGCAACCTATGATGCTACCACATCTGGAGTATATCGTGTTGCTATTGAAATTCCTATTGGGCTATCGTCTTGCAATATTGAAGATGCCATAACCGTAACCTTGAGCACAACACAATCGGCAGAACCAATCTCTGATTATGAACTATGCGATGATCTCTCAGGCGATGAAATTGAGAGTTTTGACCTCTCACTAAAAGACAGTGAAGTGCTAGCGACAGTGCCTGCATCAAGCTATTCGATCTCCTATCATTTTACAGCTAATGACGCACAAAATGGTATAGCAGGCGTGTCTGGGATAATTCAAAATTTATCTAATCCGCAAACTATTTATGTTCGTATTGAAGACACTATCGATGGTTGTTTAGCATTCCAAGATTTTAATTTGATTGTTAATCCGCTTCCAATAATTACAGAGCCAACACCATTATTACTGTGTGATGATAGCATGGCTGATGGGATAACCTCCATTGATTTAGCACAAAAAAATGAGGAAATCACCAACGGAAATTTTGACTTGAATGTGTCCTATCATCTAACTCCAGAAGACGCCAATAGTGGCGCTAACGCACTAAGCATCCCCTATACAAATATAAATGCTACGGAAACTCTATACGTGAACATCACCAATTCCATCACGGGATGCACTTCTACCACCTCGTTGAATCTCGAAATCTTAGAGACTCCAAGCATTAATGGAGACTTAATGTACATAGATGCTTGTGACATCGATCTTGACGGCTTCGCTACCTTTGATCTCACCACTATAATTGACGACGTTCTTCAAGGCACAACAAATGTAATGGTGACCTATCACGATAATCAAGAGGAAGCAAGTTTAGGACTCAATCCTATTTTTGATCCAACAAACTACACAAACACCACTGCAAATAAAGAAACGATATTTATACGTGTTGAAAATAATACGACAGGATGCGCGGCAATCACGACGATTGAGATACACACCAATGTATTGTTAACAGGGACTAGCATCGGCGATTTTTCTGCATGTGATGAAGATAATGATAATGTCGAGACGTTTAATCTTGATGCTATTGAAGATCTAATAACTGAGGAAGCAGAGATTATTTTAAATTACTCAATTGCTCTTGCATTTTATGAATCTGAAGAAGATAGAGACAATCAAGTCAATCCCCTTGACGCTAATTTGCCATACAATCCTCTATCCAACCCCCAAGAGATCTTTATTACCTTAACCAGTCCTACATGTCAGGTTAAATCCCAGTTTAGTCTTATCATCGACCCTATTATTGAGTTTGACGCTATTGAGAACCAAACCTTTTGTGATACAGATCAGGACGGTTTCGCGGTAATCGATTTGAGCTCGTACGATGATCTCATCACCAATGATCAAAGTTCAGAATTTGAGGTGTCTTATTATATTTCCGAAGAAGATGCAGAGGGAATTATTGCGGTTTTACCTGCATCTTACCTCAACGTGACCAATCCTTTTACACTCTTTGCAAGAATCACGTCATTAGCGACAAATTGCGCAGACATTACTAGTTTTGAAATTGAGGTATTACCTGCTCCACTATCAAACCAACCAAATGATATCTTAATTTGTGATGATGATCAAGATGGTGTATCGATTATTAATTTGAATGGGATTACTCCCGAGGTCTTAAGCGATCTCAATAATAGAATGGTGAGTTTTCATAATAGTCAAAGTGATGCTGAGTTGGGAAGCAATGCGATTACCAATTTAGCCGAATACCCAGCAGTCACCGAATCTATGTTTATAAGAATTGAAAATACTCTAACGGGTTGCATCTCTGTTGAACGATTTGAAATTATCGTCAACACCATTCCTTTCATTAATCAAATTACGCTTTATAAATTTTGCGAAGATGGAGAAGACGGATTTGGTGAGTTTTTGTTCTCAACTCAGGACATGGCTATTTTAAATGGGCAAACCGGAAAAGACGTTCTTTATTTTGAGAATGCTATCGATGCCGAGAACAGCACAGATCCCATAAATAAAAACGCGGTGTATGTGAATACTTCAAATCCGCAAACCATATTTTACAGAATAGAAAACATAACAGATCCTAGTTGTTATTCTACGTCGTCGTTTCCAATTGAAATAGGCACCAATCCTACATTTAATGAACCAACCGATATTTTTATATGTGATGATGACACGAATGATGGTAGCGTCAATTTTGATCTCAACATTCAAATTTTGGAAATTTCGGCAGGTATTCCTGATATAGAAGAGGTTACTTTTCATACCTCTAGATTTAATGCTGAAAACAATGTTGATCCGCTCCCCTTAAATTTCAGCAACACGGTAAATCCGCAACAAATTTATGTACGAATCAGTAATGGGTCTATTTGTGATTCTTATGCTTCATTTGTAATCAATGTTAATGCTCCTCCAAACCTAAATCCTGCGCAACCACTTTTACAATGTGATGCCGATTACGATGGTATCACCACATTTGATTTAACGCTATTTGAGCTTGAGATTTCAGATGATCGGCAGGAAGACAATAGTATTACTTATCACGAAACCGAAGAAGGTGCGTTTTTAAACACTAGTCAAATTACTTCACCCGAAAACTATACCAATCTGACAAATCCTCAAACGGTTTTTGTTAGGTTTACAAATATTATTTCTGGATGTTTTGCTTATATCCCACTAGAGCTCATTGTGAACTTACCGCCAGCGATAATTCCTATTGAAACTTTTGAAACTTGCGATACGACAACGGTTGATTTGACAACGATAAATACTTCGTTATTGTTACAAACCACCAACGTTGTCGTTGATTTTTTTGCTACGGAAGATGATGCGCTAAATCAGGTAGATCAATTAGAAACTAACTACACCTACCTCTCCAATAACGACCTCATTTTTGCTCGCGTAAGATTCTCTACCACACAATGTTTCATTATTCATAGTTTTAATTTGGTGGTAAACCCGATTCCAATTGCAAATCAGCCATCAGCATTAGAGCATTGCGATGATGATTTTGATGGCATGTATACTTTTGATTTGACACAACAAAATAATGCCATTTTAGGGAGTCAGGATCCTGACGATTTTTCAGTTTTCTACTTTTCAAGTCAAGAAAACGCTCTCGAACATATAGACGCTCTTCCATCCAATTACAACGCATCCAATACGGAGATTATCTTCGCTCGTGTTGAAAACAAAACCACCTCCTGCTATAGCATCACCTCTTTTCAAACCGTCGTACGACCTAAGCCTGATCTCGCTATACCAAACCAAGTGATATGCTTGAACGATTTGCCATTATTGGTTTCGGCACAAACCGATATTGCGGGAGATACTTACTTATGGTCGACCGATGCCATAACACCTGAAATTGAAATTACCGAGACCGGACTTTATGCCGTAACCGTGACTTCCAATCTTGGTTGCGAAACCACAAGTGTGTTTACCGTGAGCGAATCAGAGTCGGCTACCATCGATTTCACAGAAAGTATTGATTTTTCAGATCCCAATAACGTTATCGTTACTATTAGCGGTATAGGCAATTACTTTTATCAACTTGATGATGAAGACCCGCAACAATCAAACGTTTTTGAAAATGTAAGTCTGGGTTATCATACCATAACTATTATTGATCTCAATGGTTGTAGCGAAGTCTCCAAAGAAATTGTGGTCATCGATGCCCCTAAATTCTTTACACCAAACGATGATTCTTATTTTGATACGTGGCACATCACAGGTGTAGAAACCTTACCAGGAACAGTGGTCTATATTTATGATCGCTACGGAAAATTGCTAACCGCTTTAAATTCTAATGATAAAGGATGGAATGGCTATTACAATGGAAACCTAATGCCTGCAAGTGATTACTGGTTTGTTGCTAACGTGAAGAAGAACAATATCGAGTTTCAAGTGAAAGGTCATTTTGCTTTAAGACTTTAATAAGTTAAATTTAAGACCATATAGCAGTTTGACTTAAATATATCACATTAAACTAAAAAATACATAAAGTCCTAAAATATAATTAAAGTCTAAATAATCATCATTATTGTTAGCTGTAATACATGGAACAATTAATAATTCTCGAAAAATTTACGCAACCATTTGCTAAAACCTGTATCTATAAATTACATAAACTTGAAGTAAAATTTATAATGAGAAAATTAGCATTAATTACCTTAACACTACTTAATATGAGCTGCGGTAATAACGACGATATGTCTGAACCTACCAATTCAAACTCACCTACCAATTCAAATTCAATTGACGTTTATGTTTCTGGTCAAAAAGATGGACATGCGACGTATTGGGAAAATAATAATGAAATTACCCTAGATAATAGTAGTTTTAGCTATTCTAATGCAAATAAAATCAGTGTCCAAAACAGTAATATTTATGTTTTTGGAACAGGTAATCTTGGAATAAATGATTTTGCATTTCTATTTTGGAAAAATGGTATCATAATGAATTTAAATGACGAATTTCAAGAATTAGAATATGAGGTAGATCTAATAACTGATATGTTTATCGTTGGTGAAGATGAATACTTTCTGGGGTACTTGAAGAGTATATCTGATCCAATAACTTATGATTTGGTATATTGGAAAAATGGTATTAAAACGATTGTTCTTGAAAATTGTATATTTAAACATCTACAGTCAACTTTAAAAGTAGTTGATAATAACATCTATGTTTTTTCAAGAAACCAAAATAACAAGTATGGTGTATTTATAAACAACTTTTTCAACCTTAGTGATGAAATGTATCTACCCTTTGGTTTAGTAGTAAATGAAGATGAAGTTTACTTACACGGACGCAATTTTGTTGATGGAACTGGTTTCTACAAAAATCTTATCACCAACGTAGAAACAGTCAATGACCAGCCAATTCTTAAGATGGCATTTGATGAAAGTGATGTCTATAAAATGATTAACCATGTTGATACTAACCCTTTTAGTTCACGCAGGGAAATAATGAAGAATGATGAGTCTTATTACATTTCACCGGAAGGTTTTGAGTCACATATAGTTGATTTAAAAGTTGTTAATGGCAATGTATATACAATTGTTAGAGAATTAACTTTTGGTAATTCAGGTCCTAACAAATTATTGATTAACAACGATGCTGAATTGATTTTAGATGTAAATTCTAGTACAAGTTCAATCAACTTTTTGAATAGTGTTTACATTGTAGAAAATTAATGCTAATCATCTCTATATATAAAAATCAAGGAGATTTCAAGATAAGGTCATTTTGCATTAAGACTTTAATACAGTGAACAACATAAATTGACATTTATAAGTCGTTTGACTTAAATATATTGCATTGAACTAAAAAACACCCAACTTTGGGTATTTTTTAGTTAGCTTACGTTCTTTATTTTTCTATTTCCCTAAAGAAGCTATAAAATTTGACCTCGCCTATTACCAGCTATTGAGAATGAACAGGGAAATTTTATACAGCATTGCGATTATTTTCGTAGCGCTATATACATCACATGCACAACAAATAATAACAGATAGCACACTACCTGTTGAGGCGCTTGTAGCAGAAAACTTGAGTTTGGGCTGCGTAGAAATATCCAATATTTCCTCATCAATTAACGGAGAAATAAACGGAATAGCCAGCTTTGGATCTTTTGAAAAAGGCAATTCTAATTTTCCTTTTGACAATGGTATTATGCTGTGCACTGGAAGTATAGATTCCGCAGGAAACAGCTTAGACAATAGTCCATTAAATGAAGGCGGTGATGATTGGCTCACCGATTCAGATTTAGAAAACGCACTTGGTCTTACTGGCACTATAAATGCCACTTCTATCGAATTTGATTTTATTTCGGTAACAAACCAAATCCAGTTTAATTATTTATTAGCTTCCGAAGAATATTTAGGAACCAATCCTTGCTCCTATTCTGATGGATTTGCATTTTTGATTAGACCTACTGCCTCAGCTGGATCCTACTCTAATATTGCTTTAATTCCAAATACTACCGTTCCCGTAAATACCAATACCATTCATGATGAAATCGTCGGTTTTTGTCCAGCTTCTAATGATACGTACTTCGAAGGGTACAACATTGGAGACACCAATTACAATGGGCGAACAACGGTTTTAACAGCGACAGCATCCATAGTGCCTTATGTACAATATACCATAAAATTGGTTATTGCAGATCAAGGTGATGAATTCTATGATTCGGCCGTTTTTATTCAAGGTAACAGTTTTGGGGCTTCCGTAGATCTAGGTCCAGATATTATAACGTGTGGCGATTCAGTGACATTAAATGGTGATATCCAGAATGATCAAGCCACTTTCCAATGGTTTCAAAACGGTACGTTAATTCCTGGTGAAACAAATTCAACATTAGTCGTGACTGAGTCTGGCACATACACTGTAGAAATCGATGTACAGTTAAACAATACAGATTGTGAAATACAAGATGTAATCATAGTAACACTAAATTCTGAGCAGGCGTCAGGCTCTATTTCTGATTATCTACTTTGCGACGATGGGCTAAATGATGGGATTGAAACGTTTACCCTTAATTCTAAAGATGCAGAAATTTTAGGATCATTACCTTTTTCAAATTACGGTGTGAGCTATCATCTTTCTTCGGAAGATGCCATTACTGGAGACAATCCGCTTCCAAACAGCTACCAAAACACAACTTCGCCTCAAGAAATATTTGTAAGAACATTAGATTTAAATAACGGCTGCTTAGCTTTTGCCACATTTAATTTAATTGTTAATGAAGCTCCAGAAATCAACGAACCCTCAGAGATAACAATCTGCGCTAATAATGCCACAAATGGTGCTACACTTATCGATCTCGACCCAACATCTCAAGACGTTACTGGCGGCAATCCCGACCAGTTTATTAGTTACCACTATACACAGCAAGATGCAAATACTGGTGCCAATCCCTTATTTTCGCCATACACTACTATAAACGCAAACGACACGTTATTTATTAGGGTTTTTGATGCTACGACAGGGTGTTTTAGTACGACTACCGTCGATATTTCTGTAATCGAAAGTCCAATTGTCAATACCGAAAACCAATGGATCAATGCCTGCGAGCAAGATGAAGATGGCTTTGCCGAATTTGATCTGCTCAGTGTAGTAGACAACGTTTTACAGGGTTTAACTGATGTTACAGTTACATTTCATGAGACACTTGATGATGCGCAAACAGGCGCTAACCCTATTGCCGATCCTGAGAACTATCAAAATATCATTCCTGAATTTCAAATTATTTATATTCGTATTGTAGACGATACTACTGGCTGTTCAATAATAGTTGAACTAGAATTGCACGCCAACATTATCTTAAACACATTTAGTGATGAAGAATTTGATGTTTGCGATGATGCATCAAATGACGGAATTGCCGATTTTGACCTAAATGACATCGAAGAAGAACTTGTAGATGGCTATGATGGTTTTGAGGTCACATTCTACGAAACGATTGAAAACGCAGATAACGCGACAAACCCTCTAGATAAAACCGTACCATTTACGGCAACATCTAGTCCAACTACTATTTATGCTATTCTCTTAAGCGATGATTGTGTTGAAACGATACCTATTACATTAATCATAAACCCTCCAATTGACATACAAGGTTTAGGTACTGTCGATTATTGTGATGAAAACGACGATGGTTTTACCTCCATCCTTCTTGAGACTTTTAATGATTTCGTGAGTGATGGCGTCAATAATGCGAATGTTAAATACTATTTATCGGAGGAAGATGCGTTAGCCGATGAAAATATACTTCCGCCTTATTATGCCAACAGCGTAAATCCTTTGCAGGTTTGGGTTCGTGTTACCAACTCATTGACCAGTTGCTTTGACATTGCACCACTTTCGATTAATGTAACGGGTGCTCCAACGACTGTATTTCCTTCAGACATAATCATCTGTGATGACAATTCAGATGGTGTTTTCAACGTGAACCTAGAGAACAAAATTCCCGAAATAGTCACCAATACCACCAATTTAAATTTCACATTTTATACCGATTACAATGATGCGTTTATTGGTACTGGAGAAATTACAACACCAAACAGTTACGATACCACATCACAATTTATTTACGTAAGAGTAGAAAATGAAAATTCTGGTTGCTTTACCGTAGTGTATTTCTATGCTTACATCAATACAATCCCTGAGTTCACCACTATCACTAATTTTGAAAATTGCGAAGCCGACGGTAATGAAATTGCCGATTTTTATTTTTATCTAAAAGATGCCGAAATCTTAAACGGGCAAACTGGGAAAGATGTACTTTATTTTGAAACGGCTCAAGATGCCATTGACCGTGTTAATAGTATTGACAAATTTAATCCGTATCAAAATACGAGCAGCCCACAAACTATTTACGTCAGGGCTGAAAATATAGTAGATATCGACTGCTTCGGTACGTCACAATTTGATCTAGAGGTTGGCGCGCTTCCCTTATTCAATGAACCCGCAGATATTTTTGCCTGCGATGATCTCTCCAATGACGGTAATGCCACCTTTGATCTCAATGAACAGGTCTTGGAAATTTCAGAAAGCATTCCACAAACGCTTAGTATTTCATTTCACCCGTCTCAATATGATGCCGATCAAAATTTAAATGAGCTGCCACTTAACTTCAGCAATACATCAAACCCTCAGCAAATTTATGTTAGAATCGAAAACGGAACTAATTGTACTGCCACCGCAGAATTCATCATCAATGTCATCCAAGTTCCTGAGGCTACGACACCTTCAGATTTAATTGTATGTGATACCGATGATGATGGTTTTGTAAGTTTTGATCTAACTACTGTAGAAGTAGAAGTATTAGACGTACGTCAAGATGATATTGTAATCACCTATCACGAATCGTTTACAGGCGTTGAAACCGACACAGAAATTATACCTGATCCAGAGAATTACACAAATACGTCCAATCCGCAAACTGTCTATATTAAGATTAATAATACGGTTTCAAATTGCTACGTATCATTACCCATCAATCTCATTGTAAACCTACCACCAGTCATTAATGATTTTGAGACTTACGAAATTTGCGATAACACTTCCAGCAGTTTTGATTTATCCATTATCGATACTATTGTTACTAATGAAACTGGACATAGTATTATATATCACAATTCGCTGAGTGATGCCGAAAATAGCATAAATCCAATAAACACGAACTACACCTATACTTCCTCTAACGATACTATCTTTGTAAGATTAGAGAATGCAACGACAGGCTGTTCTACAATCTATAATTTTGACTTACTTATAAATCCATTACCCATTGCTAACATCCCAGATACATTTTTGGCCTGTGATGACATTAGTAATGACGCACTAGAGTCAATAAACTTAACGTTGCTTGATTCTCAGGTTTTGGGTACCCAAAATCCAGACTTATTTACTGTGAGCTATTACAATACTGTAGGTCTCGCCAATGAGGGCATAACTAATTTACCAGACTTTTATGAAGCAGCTAACGGCGAATTCATTTTTGTAAGAATAGAAAATAACCTTACCGGATGTTTTGCCATAACACAGTTTGACGTAATCATAAATGAATATCCTAATTCACCGTCTGCACTAACCAATTGCGATGATGATTACGATGCCATTACAACATTTGATCTTACGCTCATAGAGCCCGAATTATTTGAAATCGACAATCCAAACACTGTCCTTACGTATTTCGAAAATTTAAATGATCTAGAAAATGACATCAACAGCATTTCAAATCCTAATAACTACACCAACCTAAACACACCTCAAACTATATTTGTCAAAGTGTTCAATACAGCTGCCAACTGTTTTCAGCACGTGAGTTTTAATATTTATGTGAACCTTCCTCCAGCAATACATTTACTAAATTCAATTGATAGTTGTGCAACAGAAAGTGGCACCACCTTACTATCTAATTTAAATGAACAACTCTTAATACAGACTGCAAACGTATTAGTCACATATTATGCTTCGGAGGCTGACGCATTAGCGCAAGACAATGCTTTAGATGATGTTTACGCTTATCAAACTAACAGCGATACCCTTTTTGCCCGAATTCAGTTTTCAACAACACAATGTTATTACATCCATGAATTCAGTTTACTAATAAATGAATTACCCATTGCAAACGAACCACTACCGTTAGAAACTTGCGATAATGATTTTGATGGCATTTATAACTTTGATCTATCGCAACAAAATAGTAGTATTTTAGGAAATCAAAATCCCAATGATTTTTCAATATTTTATTACTCCAATTTAAATGATGCCATTCAAAACACGAATGCATTGCCCATAAATTACGATGCGTTTTCTTTTGAAACGATTTTCGCTCGTGTAGAGAACAATGTGACCCTTTGTTATAGCATTACACAATTTCAAACGATTATTAGAGAAAAGCCAGAGGTCGCTATCCCGAGCCAGACCATATGTCTTGATGACCTCCCGCTTCTTGTGAGTGCGAATACCAATAGGATTGGAGATACTTACCAATGGTCAACGAATGCCATCACGCCCGATATTGAAATTTCCGAAGTTGGCATATATTCAGTAACAGTAACTACAACGTTTGGCTGCGAAACGACGAGCGTTTTCAGCGTAAGCGAATCGGAAGCAGCAACGATCGATTTTACCGAAAGTATTGATTTTTCAGATCCCAATAACATCACCATCACAATAAGCGGCATTGGTAATTATTTGTACCAACTTGATGACGGCATTCCGCAGCAATCCAATGTATTTCAAAACGTGAGTCTTGGTTATCACACCGTGACTATTATTGATCTTAATGGTTGTGCCGAGGTCACCAAGGAAGTTGTGGTTATTGATGCTCCCAAGTTTATGACACCAAACGGTGATGGCTATTTTGATACCTGGCACATTACAGGTGTTGAAACCTTACCAGGAACCATCGTCTATATTTTTGATCGTCATGGTAAGCTCTTGATTTCTTTAACCCACAATTCTCAAGGCTGGAATGGCAGATACAATGGTCACCAAATGCCAGCTGCCGATTATTGGTATTTGGCTAAAGTGAGAAAAGGTGACATTAACTTTGAAGTTAAAGGTCATTTTTCTTTACGATTATAGGTTATAATCTTAACATTTTTTATCATTAAAACATTCACTCTCTATATTTTCTCTGTGTATCTTTGCAGCTCGAAAAATCGCGAATGAAATATAGTCTTTACATCGTTACATTTTTGATGTCTGCTTTAAGTTTTGGTCAAAATATTGCTGTAGATTGGCAAACCTTTACACCTCAACAACTTATCGAAGACATTCTTATTGATAGCGATTGTATTGATAACATCATGGTTACTAATGTCGTCGGCGGAAACTTTAGCACTCCAGACGAAAGTTATGGCTATTTCGATGCCGCTGGAACTAGCTTTCCGTTTGAAAGTGGTATTGTTCTCAGCACAGGAAAACTATCTAACGTTCCTGGTCCCAATGCCTCTTTGAGTGACGATGATGCACCAGGATGGGCGGGCGACGCCGATTTAGAGTTTGTTTTGGATGAAACCGAAACCACCAACGCAACCATCTTAGAATTTGATTTTACCTCTTCGGCCTCTGAAGTGAGTTTTCGGTATCTTTTTGCTTCAGAAGAATATCAAGAAAACAATAACAATACCTGCTTGTTCTCTGATTTATTTGGATTCTTAGTTCGCCCCATCGATGACCAAGCCTATACTAATATTGCTCTGGTACCAGGAACTCAAACACCAGTAAAAGTAACGACGGTTCATCCTAATCTCCCTGGTTGCTCTGCTCAAAATGTCGCTTACTTTGGTGGTTTTAACGATGTGCTCGCCCCTATAAATTTTAATGGGCAAACGACTATTTTAACCGCAACGGCGAGTATCGTTCCCAATGAAACATACCACGTAAAGTTGGTCGTTGCCGATGAAAAGAACTTTAGATTTGACTCGGCTGTATTTTTAGAGGCAGGAAGTTTTAGACTGTCTACAAATTTAGGTGAAGATTTTTTGATTGATAACGGAAACCCCTTATGTGGCGACGAAACTTACCTTATTGAAACCAATGAACCTGGCGCTTCAAACACCTACAGATGGTTTAAGGATGAGGTTGAAATCGCTGGCGAAACGGGAACGTCTTTATTGGTGAGTGATGGCGGCTTATATTCCGTAGAAATCTCAAAAGACACCTGTTTATTGTTTGGTGACATTACTATTGAATATTCTCAAAACCCTGAAGTTTTCGATGCTGTTTTAGTCGAATGCGATCAAGATCAAGACGGTCTTACCACGTATAATTTGTTTGACATTGAATCCATGGTCACCAATACTGACACCTCACTTGTGGTGTCGGGCTTTTTTCTTTCTGAAAGCGATGCCGAACAAAATATTAATGCGATTCCCAACCCTACTAATTTTCAAAATACGAGTGCCTTTCAAACCGTTTACGCGCTCGTTTTCAACCCTGGAAATTGTACGAGTATTGCGGAAGTTGAGCTACAGATTTCCAATAACGTCATCTCCATCCCATCGCTTGAGGTTTGTGATGATTTGAGCGTTGATGGGTTTGCTAATTTCGATTTAACTATGATTACCAGTTCTATTGCAGATCAAATCCCCATGGATGCCGAAGTGACATTTTATATTTCTGAAGACGATGCGTTTCTAGAAACCAATGCCCTATCGAGTCCTTTTGAGAACACAATACAAGACGAACAAACTATCTTTGTAAAGGTTGTGAGCAACAACCAATGTTTTGCCATTGCGACCGTAGATTTAGAAGTTCTCTACACACCATTGTTGCAGGAGGATGAAAGCTTTATCTATTGTTTAAACCGATTCCCCGAAACGCTTACATTAGTTGGAGGCGTGCTCAATGACCTGCCCAATAATTACTATTACGAATGGCTTTTCAACGGTACAATGACCTCGGTCAACACCCTATTTTTTGAGGCCAACGAGCCCGGAATTTATACGGTCATAGTCACAGATCCCAATGGTTGCTCATCGAGTAGAATGCTCACTGTTCTTCCTTCTGATGGTGCAACGATTGAAGATATTACTGTTTCCGAAGGGACATTTAACAATACCGTTACCATTCAAGTTTCAGGAGATAATACCTACGAATTTGCCTTAGATGATCCTGAAGGGCCTTACCAAAACAGTAACACTTTTAGCAATGTTGCACCAGGATTTCATACGGTTTTTGTGCGTGATATCGAGCAATGCACTCTTGTAGATAAAGTGATTTCTGTACTTGGTTTTCCTAAATTTTTCACTCCAAATGGAGATCCGTTTAATGAACGCTGGCAGGTATATGGCGTTAATTCCGAATTTAACCAAGGGATCACCATCTCCATTTTTAATCGTCGTGGCAAGCTAATCACCCAATTTGACAATGAAAGTGCAGGATGGGACGGCACACTCAATGGCCAAGCCTTGCCTAGTGATGATTATTGGTTTACAGTCAAATTGATTGATGGCAGGACGTTTACGGGTCACTTTGCACTAAGACGTTAAACCTCCTTAAATAGGATTTGGATTAAAAATCCCAAAGATTATCTACCAGATTTTTGAGACAGTATCTCTGTTGCAACTTCAATAATTTTTTTAGACTCATTAAAAAAACAAAAAATAATTACACTTCACTGTTTACTTATTTCATAATTGTACATTAATAATAAATACTAAACTGTTTATTATGAAAACAAAACTCACACTGCTCATCATCTTATTAAGTATAATGGGGTATGCTCAATCTGGTATTAATTACAAGGCACTTATAAAAGATGATCTCGGCAATGTCGTGGCCAATGACTTGATTATTGTACAATTTGATATTCTTGAAGGTACTGCACAAACTGCGGTATACTCCGAATTTCATCAGGTGACCACAGACGACAATGGACTAATTGTCTTGGTTATTGGAGAGGGTACATTATTCGCAGGAAGCCCGAATTATGACACTATTGATTGGGGTAATGACTCTCATTTTTTAGAGACTTCAATAAATATTGGTAACGGATTAATCACTATGGGAGTTACTGAGTTTAGAACAGTGCCATATGCCTTGTCATCAGGTGATAAATCATTTGAATCTGAGATTGATAACGTTCATGTCTTATCAAAAAATGTGGGTATTGGTACAGATTCGCCAACTGCGCTATTAGAGATTACAGATAATGATGAGGCTAATATAAAATTAACCGTACCCAATATAGGTGATCAATCAGCGCTGGAATTTAGAAATGGCAATGCGTCTGGAGCTCGCAGTTTTTATAAAATAGAAAACCGTAGCGATATCTTAAGATTTGAGTTAGATACGGATTTCAATACCACCACTTCAGGATTTCAGGAGAAAATGACGTTAAACAATTTAGGACTAAAATTAGCAAACGGAGCTAGAGTCAATGAATTTTCTACAGATATAACTCTTTCGGGCAACAGTAATAACGCTGTACCTAGTGAACGTGCTGTGAAAACCTATGTTGATGATAATACATTTGGACCTGTCGCTTATGGATTTGTAACGGATTCGGGAAATCCAATTTCTGGTTCTGGAAATTACACTGTTAATTGGAACACAACAACAGGGCGCTATGAAATTACAATTTCAGGAGAATATTATTTTCTTTCTTCTTTTACCACAGTTGTCACGGGTAGTGAAGTGGCAATTGATAAAATTTTTGTAACAAGTTCTGGAGGGAAGCTTATTATTTTCTTGATCAACAATGCAGGCCAAAGTATTCAAGGTGATTTTCAATTTGTTACTTATAAATAACGAAATTCTTTTGTTGGTGAAATCGACTATAACGTCTCAATAAAAATAAAATATGAAAAATATAATAGCCGTACCCCTTCTTATAGGTGCCTTTTTCTTCGGAAATGCGCAAACCATAGAAAAATTCAGTATCGATTCTGGAGGCGCTTCAGTTTCCGAAGGAAACATCCAACTTTTATATACCATTGGCGAGGTCAATGTACAGGAACTAAGCGCTTCTAGTGGATCAGTTTCCGAAGGATTTATAAATGCAGATTTAAGAGTACTCATTGACACCATAGTATTTCTCCAAGGTCCTTTATTGACGCCAAGCACATCTGGTTTGATGAATGACAATTTGAGAGCAAGTTCATTGCTCCCAACCACAAGTCCTTATGAAGATAATGCAACTTGCAATGCATCAGTTTTTAACGCTACAGGTAGCGATGCCATCGTAGATTGGATTTGGATAGAGCTAAGATCTGAAAATGATAACCAAAAATTAATCAATGCACGCTCAGCTTTAGTGCAGCGTGATGGCGATGTCGTTGATGGTGATGGGATTTCTCCCGTAATTATGCAAGCTGCGCCTACCAATTATTTTGTGGTGCTTAAACATAGAAATCATCTGGGTGCGATGAGTGCGGCAAGCATTAATTTATCTCATATGACTTCAACCTTAGTTGATTTTACATCTTCTGGTTTTTCAACATTTGGCTCTAATGCGCAAGTTATTCTCAGCTCTGGCAATACCGCATTGTGGTCTGGTGACACCAATCAAGATGATAGCATTACATTTTCGGGAAGCAATAATGACGTTAATGAGATCAAGGATTTCATACTCGCCGATCCTGCAAACATTTTAAATTTTACCACTTATGTATCCTCGGGCTACCTTTTACAGGATCTCGATCTTAATGCTGCCGCACGCTTTTCTGGATCGCCAAATGACAGTAATACAATTAAGGATAATGTGCTTAATCATCCAGCAAACATTCTTAATCTACCCACTTTTAATATCAATTCTACAGTACCACCAAGAAATTAAACATAATTCTTAAAACATAATAACCATGAAACATTTTTACACGTTTACTTTAGCAGTCTTTATAACCCTAAGCGGCTTTTCACAAGGCTATCAATTTGGCATCGTAAGCAACGGCAATTTTAATTTCTCTATCGTAGCCACTCCAGATTTTGATGTGACAAACTCTGATATTTCAGATATTGGATTCGCGCTTATGCTACCAGCCGGAAATACAGATGTCATCAATATATCCAATTTTAACGGTCGAGTCTGGTCTGCCACCGAAGTCACCCAAGCTCAATTTACAGGCGTCGGCTTAGATAGCAACGGCCGCGATGGTTTTGCCATGAACCTCCCTCCCGGACAAACTATTTTTTCTCATACCGCAGGAACACCCTTCGTCCTTGTAACTTTTGACGTAAGCAATATGCCAACCTCTGGAAATTTAGAAATTTTAACGAATACCGATCCTCTCGCTTTAGGTTTGGCGGGAGCTGTAGATAGTTTTTTCAATTCTAATATTGACGGTACAACGACACAAGATTATTTTGATGGTATCAGTTCTGGTCAAGAGAGTTTTTCTTTTGAAACCTTAAGTACTTCGGAAACTTTAGTTAACGAGCCTAGGTTTTCTGTTTATCCAAATCCGTCAAAAGATAGCGTATATGTGTCTACAAATCTACAGATTCAGGAACTCACTCTCTTTGACTTATTGGGAAAGGAAGTCCTCAAAAATAAAAACTCCTCTTCGTTTTCGGTTGCCCATTTAGGAGCTGGTACATATATCCTGAAAATTTTGGCATTGGAAGGGACATTCACGAAAAAAGTAATTGTAGAATAACAATTAAAGGATACATACCTTCTAATTTTTCTTTGAAGCATTAACAATTTATTCGGTATTTGTTTTATTAAATTTGCAATATGCGATTTAAAGTACAATCTGAATTCAAACCGACAGGAGATCAACCTGAAGCAATTAAACAACTTGTTGAGGGTATAAAAAATGATGAAAAATACCAAACTTTATTAGGTGTAACCGGCTCAGGTAAAACTTTTACCGTCGCCAATGTAATCGAGGAAGTCCAAAAACCAACCCTCGTTTTGGCGCATAATAAAACGCTCGCAGCACAATTATACTCTGAGTTTAAACAGTTTTTTCCCGATAATGCGGTAGAGTATTTTGTATCGTACTATGATTATTACCAACCTGAAGCATACATTCCTGTTTCTGGAGTTTACATCGAAAAAGATCTTTCGATCAATGAAGAAATCGAGAAGATGCGTTTAAGCACGACCTCTTCCCTACTTTCAGGGCGACGGGATGTCATTGTAGTCGCTTCGGTATCGTGCTTGTATGGTATTGGTAATCCGGTGGAATTTCAGAAAAACGTCATTTCTCTAGAAACGGATCAGCAAATTTCAAGAACAGCATTGTTGCACAGCCTCGTACAGAGCTTATATTCTAGAACAGAGGCAGATTTCAAACATGGAAATTTCCGAATAAAAGGAGATACCGTTGATGTGTTTCCAAGTTATGCAGATGACGCGTTTAGAATTCACTTTTTTGGGGATGAAATTGAAGATATCGAACAGTTCAATATCCAGACCAATGAGGTCATTGAACATTATGATCGTCTCAATATTTATCCGGCGAATATGTTCGTGACGTCGCCTGATATTTTGCAAGGCGCTATTCGCGAAATTCAGGATGATCTTGTGAAACAGCACGACTACTTTAAGGACATTGGCAAACATCTCGAAGCAAAGCGCTTAAAGGAACGTACTGAATTTGATCTCGAAATGATTCGTGAACTTGGCTATTGCTCTGGGATTGAGAATTACTCAAGGTATTTGGATGGTCGTTTGCCAGGAACAAGACCCTTCTGTTTGCTCGATTATTTTCCTGAGGATTATTTAATGGTCGTTGATGAAAGCCACGTCACCATTTCACAAGTGCATGCCATGTATGGAGGTGACCGAAGCAGGAAGGTGAATTTGGTGGATTACGGATTTAGATTACCAGCAGCCATGGATAATAGACCTCTTAAATTTGAAGAGTTTGAGATTTTACAAAATCAGGTGGTGTATGTAAGTGCCACGCCTACCGATTATGAACTTCAAAAATCAGATGGTGTTTTTGTAGAGCAAGTGATTCGTCCAACAGGATTATTGGATCCTGTAATTGAGGTGCGTCCTAGCCTAAATCAGATTGATGACTTGATTGAGGAAATTCAGCAACGTATTGAAAAAGATGAACGAACCCTGGTAACTACGTTGACTAAGCGTATGGCAGAAGAGCTTACTAAATACTTAGATCGCATTCAAATTAGATGTCGTTATATACATAGTGATGTTGACACGCTAGAACGTGTTGAAATTATGCAAGATCTCAGAAAAGGACTCTTTGATGTGTTGGTTGGTGTCAATCTATTAAGAGAAGGTCTCGATCTGCCCGAAGTCTCATTAGTCGCTATTTTAGATGCTGATAAAGAAGGGTTTTTACGATCTAATAGATCGCTCACGCAAACCGTTGGTCGTGCTGCTAGAAACCTAAACGGTAAAGCCATCATGTACGCAGATAAAATTACAAACAGCATGCAAAAAACCATCGATGAAACTGAGTACAGACGTGAAAAGCAAATAGCGCACAATACAAAGTTCAATATCACACCTACGGCATTGAAAAAAGGATTGGACAGTGTGTTGGCGAAAAATTCGGTAAGCACCTATAGTTATGAATTGGAAGCCGCTCGAGCCGCAGAACCAGAGAGCGCATTTCTAACCAAAGAGCAGCTTGAAAAGAAAATACGTGAAAAGCGAAAGCTCATGGAACAAGCTGCAAAAGCATTGGATTTTATTATTGCTGCACAGTTAAGAGACGAAATTAAAGGCTATCAAGGAAAGTTGGAAAAGGTAAAATAAGGTAGCTAGTGGTTTTAAGAGAACTAACCAAATTGAGCTATTATGGATGAGATTCCATTTTTTGACAGAATAAATTCAACGCTATATGGAATACCCTAAAATAGCTTTTCAATATATGGTTTCACTTAATTATACTGTACCTTAAAAATATCAATCAAGAAATCTGGTGGTACAATTTTATTAGGAAAACTATCCATTAAATCTAAAACGCGATTAATAGCCTCATGGCCCAATCCCATTCGTAGTCCGAAATTATGCAACTTAGTCAATTCTTTTCGAGACACGTGATGGTCGAGATTCATCAATAATACCAATCGGTGAAATTGAACTATGCGCTCACTATGCGATTTTAAGTTCACATAGGTCACTGGATGCTTGAAGAGATAATTAAGATCGTCTTCTGAGATCTCCAATTGTTTGGCAATACTCAATAAAAAATTATACTCTATAGACTTTATATTGTCATCTTTTTGTGCAAAGGCTATCATTTCAGATAGTAGGCTTAATTTTTCAACACGATTTATCATACTCGAGGGATTAATCTTTTTCATTTTTATAAATTTAATGGGTTTACTTTTGTTATAAGCATTGGTAATCTGTATATCATCGAAAATAATCTTACCGTTTATCGCACTTTTCCTACATTTACACTAATATTATGTATAAGTACTTGTTATTTAGTTATTTAACTATCGCTTGCCGTTCATCGATTTTTGAACTTCTAAAACTTATTATCGATGAACGGCATGTCAAAATATTATTAACTTTGTTACTATCTAGATTAGATTTTAAACGCATGAAAATGTCATCCATTTTACTAATTGTATTGCTTCTTTTTTCTTCGGAATATAGAGCTCAAAGTACGGCATCAAAACAAGTGTCTACATTTAGCATGGATGCACCGCAGCTGGACAACGACAAGACCATTTGGGTATACCTTCCAGAATCTTATAGTACCTCACAAAACTTCTATCCTGTTATATATATGTTCGACGCACAAAATCTTTTTGATGCCGAAACATCTTATGCTGGAGAATGGAATATTGACGAATATTTAGACACCTTAACTAACAAACAAGTCATTATTGTTGCAATCGAGCATGGCAATACAAAACGACTTGAAGAATTAACACCCTACACCAACACCGAATATGGCGGAGGTCAGGGAGACCTGTTTATGGAGTTCATTACACACACTGTTAAGCCGCACATTGATGTAAATTATCGTACAAAACCTAAAGCCGAAGATACTAGCATTTTTGGAGCTTCCCTTGGAGGACTCATGGCCTTGTACGCTACCATAAAACATCCTGACACCTTTAGCAAAGCAGGAATATTCTCGGGAGCATTCTGGATCAACCAAGACATCTATAAGTTGGTATCTTCTTCGGAAATACCAAAAACCTCAAAATTCTTCTTTTTAGTAGGATCTAAAGAAAGTGATACCATGGTTCCAGATCAAGAAAAAATGATTTCATTACTGAAAGAGAACGAAGTTCCCGATAGCAATATCAATTACAAGATCGTGGATGGTGGTGAGCATAATGAAACGCTATGGCGAGAGAATTTTCCCGAAGCATTTCAGTGGCTCATGAATTAGGCATTATACAAAATTAAATTTCAACAATACTAAAGGCAAAAAGTCAACAGCAAAAAGCTAACTTAACCATAACAGTAATTGAGATTCGCTATTTCAAGGGAACTAAAAATAAATTTTCAATGACAAACAACGACATATTCAAGAAACTAAGAGTAGCACATAAATTGAGAGACGACGATATCGTCAAAATTCTAGAGCTTGTAGACTTCAGGATTACAAAAAGTGAATTAAATGCCATGTTTAGGCGTGAAGACCACCCCAATTATATGGAATGTGGTGATCAAATTTTACGAAATTTTCTCAATGCACTCATTATTCATTTACGTGGACCAATGCCAAAGCCTCAAAAGAAGAGATCGTAATCCAAACGTTTCATAAAAAATTTAAAATTGGATGTATTCTTCGGAAATGTATCCTAACTTGCAACGCGATTTAATCCCTATGTTCGAAACCTCATCTGTAAAAAAAGTCATTCCTAATATTTCAGAAGCTGAAATAAAAGCGCTCAATGATCGGTATCAACCGCTATCAGCTACGGAACGTATTGCTCAATTATACAAAGATTTTGATGTTTCCGAAGTAATGCTTACCAGTTCATTTGCAGCTACATCGGCGTTTTTACTTAAATTATTTTCCGAAGTCAATACAGATCAAACCGTGTTTTTTATTGATACAGGATATCATTTTGAAGATACGCTTCGCTATAAAAAGGAACTGACCAAACGTTACGGCTTAAACGTATCCTCGATAAGTGCTCTAAAGGAAGAGCACGACTTTACTACAAACGATGAGACCTGGAAGAAGAACCCAGATTTTTGCTGTTCCATAAATAAGGTAAAACCACTCGATATTATAAAAAATCAATATAAAGTTTGGGTCTCTGGATTGATGGAATGGCAAAGTGACCATCGCTCGACCTTAAACATTTTTGAGCTACGTGGTGAGATTTTGAAGTTTTATCCCTTACTCGATATTTCAAAGGAAAAACGCGATAACTATATAAAAACGCATAATTTGCCTTTCCATCCCTTGGTCGCAAAAGGTTATAACTCTATAGGCTGCAAACATTGCACAGTTCCTGGCGATGATCGTAATGGCCGTTGGAACAACAACCCCAAAACAGAATGTGGATTGCATTTGTAAGATGAGCAGCGCTACTAAAAGTAATGGCTAATGCTCATGTCTAAAAACGTTATTGTTTTATAAACTTTTTTACAATTGTCCCGGTTTTAGTTAACATTGTTAAGGTATAAAATCCAGTCTCTAATGTTTTTATATCTATAGAACGCTCTATTGCATTAGAGGTCAATACTACTCTACCGTTTACATCTACTATTGTTATGGTTTGAAAGTCACTTAAATTATCTAGATCAATATACAATATATCTTGTGCTGGATTAGGGTATATCTTAACAGATCCAGAGATGGCTGTATTAGTAATGGATAACGTATTTGTAACTAAAGCTTCGGCCGATGAGATAGGTATGTTAATATTAAGACTCGGCACACTTATAATACCATCTGAGGACCTAAAAACTAAAGCACCATCTGCGTCTTTATAATAATTATAATTGCTAATCGTGGCAGTTCCAGGAAAAATTCCTCCGACCGTAAATGAAATGTCCTGCACCGTAAGTATTCGAGTTACATCGCCACTATAGGTTCCTTGCCCTACAACTTCAAAAGCTAAACTACCGTAAGCATCTACATCAACGGTAATCGTACCTGTATAATTTGATGATTGACCCTGTGCTTGCAGTTCACCTGCAATGTTATCTACATTGATCGCTGAGCCGAACGTTAAGGGATAAGATCCAACAAAAGCGTTATCTGTGTTATAATCTATAGTGAGCTCAGGATTATTTGCACCAGTTAATGAGATATCTGAACCATCAACTTTAAAAAAGGCAACACTAGTATTCATGGCATCATCTGTTATTGTAAATACCTGAGTAGTTCCAGGGTAAGTCGCCACCTCTGTCGCTGTTGGAGCAGCATAAGTATCTATATTAACAACCGATGACGTAAGAGATCCAAAATCCCAGACAGCATTTGATCCTGTTGGGTTGTGGTCTATAGGACCTGTTACATCAACGTATTGCGACAATGGAACGCTGAAGTAATTGTTGATTGGAGACTGCGCGTTAATTAAAAATGGCACTGTAAAAAAAACGGAAAGTAATTTACATTTCATGATTATTTTAATTTAAAATCGTCTAAAAATTAACCTAAATTTGAGAATTAAACAAATAATAAAGCCTACAAATAGCATTTGTAGGCTTTATAAATTATTTTAATAATAATGATGGTTAAGCTAAAACCGCTTGCACCTTATCTGCTGCTTCTTGAAATTCGGTAGCACTCATCACGTCTAAACCAGAGTCGTCAATGAGCTTCTTGGCAATATCTGCATTAGTACCTTGCAAGCGTACGATTATTGGCACATTAATATTACCCATGTTTTTATAAGCGTCAATAACACCTTGGGCAACACGATCACAGCGCACAATACCTCCAAAAATATTGATCAAAATGGCTTTAACTGCTGGGTCTCTTAAAATAAGTTCAAACGCAGCTTCAACTCTTGCAGCATCTGCCGTACCACCAACATCTAAAAAGTTAGCGGGATCACCACCTGCTTGTTTTATTAAATCCATCGTTGCCATAGCTAGACCTGCGCCATTGACCATACAGCCAACATTCCCGTCAAGATCAACATAATTTAAGCCTTTTTCACCAGCTTCAACTTCAATTGGATTTTCCTCACGTAAGTCGCGTAATGCTGCTAAATCTTTATGTCTAAATAAAGCGTTGTCATCGAGCGATACTTTCGCATCAACGGCCATAATTTTATCATCACTTGTCTTCAAGACCGGGTTGATCTCAAACAATGACGAATCTGACTCTACGTATGCTTTATATAACGAGGTTACAAATTTGGTCATGTCTTTAAATGCAGCTCCAGATAATCCTAGGTTAAAGGCAATTTTACGTGCTTGAAATCCTAAGATGCCTGTTGAGGGATCTATTTCTTCATGAAAAATCAAATGAGGCGTTTCTTCAGCGACCGTTTCGATATCCATTCCACCTTCCGTAGAGTACATGATCATGTTACGACCTGTTCCTCTATTTAAAAGCACCGACATATAATATTCCTCTGGCTCAGAATCTCCGGGATAATATACATCCTCGGCCACCAAAACTTGATGAACGCGTTTTCCTTCGGCAGATGTTTGAGGCGTCACTAAATCCATACCTATAATCTCACCAGCAATTCGTTTTACGTCATCAAGGCTTTTAGCCAATTTTACGCCACCACCTTTACCACGACCACCTGCGTGAATTTGTGCTTTGATCACGTGCCATCCCGTTCCCGTATCTTCAGTTAATTTCTTAGCTGCAGCAACGGCTTCATCAGGAGTTTGTACAACGATACCGCGTTGAATACGTACGCCAAAACTGTTCAATAATTCTTTTCCTTGATATTCGTGTAAATTCATAATAAATAGTCGATTTATAGTTTCCTAAGCATAGGAACGCTTTTAAAATTTATGGTTTGGCTTCGCTTATCCTTCCGAAGCTATAAAATTAATCGTAATGAACACAAAAATAAACATACTAATGGTCTTTACCAATAGTTTTTCATTCTGTTTTGTTCTCATGTAATTTGGCACAGTTGGTATGATAATAGTCTTAAAATAGCCATATTTAAAAGACCTAACCCTTCAATCGTTTTATGACCGAAAATGCTTTATCAACCAAATGATCCTCAACGACAATCGTAAATTCGTTGGTCGTAGATACGACTTCATACAGGGTCACATTTACCCATGCCAATCGCTTAAAAATTTGATAATAGAGACCTGTAATTTTAGAATTTCCTTTCGGAAGATAAATGCTTATGGCGCTTAATTTATCTTGAAATCCAATTTGAGTCTCATCCTTGAAAGCCTTAAGAATTCGGTCTTTTTCTGAAGATGAAATGATGATATTACTTTCTAACATGCCTCTGGTAAAAGCATAAAAAATTTGACGGTTAGCACTCACACTTTCTAAAATTTGAGAGTGGCTTCGAATCAACGTATTTGAATTATGGTAAGTAAAATCACTCAAATTAGAACGTACGGTAATATCACCTAAGTTTTTAAAAACCGAACGTAATTGCTCGGAGTTTTCAAGATGGCGTGGCAGCTGATGCCGACGTAACGCCATCATTATGGCGCCATCTTTTACAGGCTTTCGTAACATTTTAGAGATTGGTGCGTTTAAATCTTTGGCCAAAGCCGAAAAGTTAATAATCTCACGAGAAAGGCCTTCCTCTAAAAACGGACTTGAAGCAATAATTTCTTGAACACAATTGGCAATGGTCTTCAAATTGTTAACTATTTAACATTTTGTGCAAAAATAGCTATTTTTTATAATTTTTATGTTTTAACTGAAGATTAGATTTATTTTTGGTGTCTTGTTGCCACCTTAAAAACAAAAAGCACTAATGAAAGATTCGACCTTATTACAAATTGCGAAGGACTATGGAAGTCCGACTTATGTCTATGATGCTGAGAAAATCCAATCACAATATAAACGATTAACGCAGGCATTTGGTAAGGTCAAACATCTCAAATTGAATTATGCGGTCAAAGCATTGTCTAATATTTCCGTATTAAAATTATTTAATAGTTTAGGTTCTGGATTGGATACGGTCTCCATCCAAGAAGTTCAACTCGGGCTTAAAGCAGGATTTCAGCCAGACCAGATTATATTTACGCCTAATGGCGTTTCACTTGCGGAAATTGAAAAAGCAGCATCGCTAGGTGTTCAGATAAATATTGATAACCTTTCCGTCTTAGAACAATTTGGTACCAAACACCCGAAGACGCCTGTTTGCATCAGGATCAATCCACATGTGATGGCTGGTGGAAATACTAATATTTCCGTAGGACATATTGATAGTAAGTTTGGGATTTCGATTCATCAAATCCCACATTTACTGCGCATTGTAGATAATACAAAGATGAATATAAATGGGATTCACATGCATACGGGAAGCGATATTTTAGACATTGATGTATTTTTGTACGCCAGTGAAATCCTTTTTGATACGGCAACCCATTTTAAAGATTTAGAGTTTATTGATTTTGGATCTGGTTTTAAAGTGCCTTATAAAGTTGGTGATATAGAGACCAATATTGAGGAGTTAGGAGAAAAACTATCAAAACGCTTTAATGATTTTTGCAAAGACTACGGAAGGGAATTAACGTTGGCATTTGAACCTGGTAAATTTCTGGTGAGTGAGGCTGGTTATTTTCTAACACGTGTGAATGTGGTAAAACAGACGACATCCACCGTTTTTGCACAAGTCGATTCTGGATTCAATCATTTAATAAGACCTATGCTGTATGGATCGCAACATGAGATTCTCAATATTTCCAACCCCAAAGGTCGCGAACGATTCTACTCTGTCGTTGGCTATATTTGTGAAACCGACACCTTTGCCAATAATCGTCGCATTACCGAAATTAATGAAGATGATATTCTCGCCTTCAAAAATGCAGGTGCTTATTGCTATTCGATGGCATCAAACTACAACTCACGTTATCGTCCTGCCGAAGTTTTATGGTACAACAAGAAAGCGCATCTCATAAGAAAAAGAGAGACCTTTGAAGATATTATGAACAATCAAGTAGAGCTTACGTTCTAGAAATAGTGCACTTTGCGTTTGATTTTTTAAATGCGTTAACAAATAATGGTTTCAATCTTTAATTAAGCATAAATAGACACTATATTTAGCCTTACCAAACTTAATTTTTGTGTAAGCTGTTATCATGAGTCAAATTGTACCAAAAGTTATTCGTCAAATCTTCATTCTCCTTCTTATTTTGCTCACTGGCAGCATGATTTTTAGAGAAATGTTGCCTTACTTAAGCGGTGTTTTAGGAGCAATTACATTTTACATTTTATTGAGAAAATTCATGAATATTCTCGTCAGGAAGTATAAATGGAATTCGGCATTAGCTGCTGTGACACTCATGCTCGCCTCTTTCTTTGTCATCTTAATTCCATTAACTGGTTTTGCGCTAATGTTGGTAAATAAAATTGGGGAGGCCGTAAATAACAGTGAAAAAGTTCTTATGGCGTTCAAAGAACAAATTAGTCATATTGAAGAGGTCACGAATGTTGATGTCAACTCACAAATTGATACACAATCTATAACAACATGGCTTACTGAAAGTCTTCAAAATATGGCTGGTGGCACTTTTAACATATTCATTGCCATTGGATTAATGTATTTTATTCTATATTTCATGTTGACCAATCGTAAAGAGTTACGCGAATCTCTGCGTGAATATATCCCGATGAATAATGAGAGTTTAAGTCAAATTGGGAAAGAAATCCAATCTATGGTCAAATCGAATGCGATTGGGATTCCGTTGGTGGCTTTGGCACAAGGTATTATTGCGTTGATTGGATTTCTAATTTTTGGGATTCAAGATCCGTTCTTTTGGTTTGTAATTGTTACCGTTGGTTCTATGATTCCTTTCGTGGGAACATTTATTGGCATTTTACCCGTATTTTTACTGACGTTATCTTATGGCGAAAGCTATCAAGCTTGGGGTATTTTAATTTACGGTATCGTGGTTGTTGGTGCAACAGACAATGTTATAAGACTTTTTGTACTTAAAAAACTAGATAATGTTCACCCATTAATCACATTAATTGGTGTCATTGTAGGCGTACCTCTATTTGGTTTTATAGGTCTTATTTTTGGTCCGTTGCTCATAAGTCTATTTATGGCATTAGTAAGAATATACAAGCAGGAATATGGTAAGGTTACTGGTGATAATTCTCAAGAACGTTTGTGAATTATGAGTATGTTAAATCGCTCAATTAACCTAGTCACCAATTTAGGCTGTTTTGAGAATTATCATGAGACCAATAAAAAATCTTTAAGCGCCAGACTTCGAAGTTAAACCAGAGCGCTATTTCGCCAGTTTGATTCTTGACCAAGGGCAAAGGATAGGTGCGGGCACTTATTAGAATGACAAAGCATGAAATAGCTTCAAGGTATTAATGACAACAACGATTAGAATCAAACTACACTCATCCCATAACAATGTAAGCGGTTCAAGCAGACTGGAACCAAACAACAGTATCATATCGATTAAAAAAGATTTCAGCCTTGAATAGCTTAAGATTTTATTGTGCGTTGTATATCTTTATGAACATTCACTCCAGATAATGAAAAACTATTGCTTCTTATTTTTAGTCTTTTGGTCAATAAGCTGTAACGAGGACTTAAATACTAATCCTTTAGATGACATACTTTCATCAAACCATCCAGCTATTAAAGACGTTATGGATCATCTAGAAGACCATGAGGTTCAAATCAAAGTCACAAAAATCCTACCAGAAAGCTCGAACAATAAGAGATCTGACACTTACGAGTTTCAGGTTGATGATAACGCATACTTTTATCCCGCAAGCACAGTTAAATTTCCTATTGCAGTCTTAGCGTTAGAAAAAGTGAATACAATTGACGGTATTTCGAGCAAAACTCCTTATCGCGTTGAAGGCGATTCTATTTTTTACTCTATTCGTGAAGATATTACGAATATCTTCGTTGTTAGCGGTAATGCGGCCTATAATCGATTATATGAGTTTTTGGGTCGGGATTATATCAACGCAAAACTAAAACAAAAGGGTCTTCAACCAGGCCGTATTTCGCATCGATTAGAAAGCAGCGGCGCTGAAAACTCACAAACAAAAAAACTAATTTTCAAGCAGCAGGATTCGTCATTTTATAGACTTCCATTTTCTATCGATTCTGAAATTAAAAACCTTCAGCTCAAAAGTATCTTTAAAGGAAAAGGCTATTACGAAAATGATAGTTTGATCAACAAACCAATGGATTTTAGCAAGAAAAATTATTTGCCAATTTCGACATTGCATGACGTAATGATGCGTGTCCAATTTCCGAAGAAATTCAAGTCTGAAGAACGTTTTAAACTCAATAAAGATGATCAAAACTTCTTGTTAGATGCGATGAAAAACATACCTAGAAACGCTGGTTTTGATGAGAGCGAGTATTATGATGGTTATGTTAAATTTTTTATGTTTGGCGACACTAAAGATCGCATTCCAAGCCATATAAGTATTTCAAATAAAGTTGGTTATGCCTATGGCTATTTGACCGATTGTGCGTTTATCGAAGATCGTAAACATGATATTTCTTTTGTATTGACGGCAACCATACATGTCAATGCAAATGGTGTTTTTAATGACGACAATTACGAATACGAAACCATCGGGATACCGTTTTTAGCAGAAGTTGGAAGGCAACTGCACCAATATTATATTGAGAGAAAAAAAGACAATTGATTTTCAAAAATTACGATAAGGTCTGCGAGGATTTCAAAACTTTATCATCCAATTAACATCTTTGTTTAATCATTATTAATAAATTGTAAACAAAATTAAAATTATGAAAAATAACCACGACTATATGACCCACAGAGAACCGGCAGACATGCATGGTGATGGCGTACATTTCAATGAACAACTCTTGGCGAAAAAAAGGGAAAAGGAACTACAGCTCAAAAAACTAAAAGAGAAAGAAAACAAAAAGCAAAATAAAACCGAGAACTAGGATTAATTAGATACGGTACCTCTAAAATGATTCACTTTTGGACTAATGGGATTTCCTGAAGCTCTTCGGAAGGATGCTATCTGTCCGCAATGCCAAATCGCATCTGCAATTGGTCCGTTTACTTGATTCCAAAACGGGATTTCATTATCTCCAAAAATGATCTTAAACTGAGAAATATTGTCACTAGTTCTTAAAATATCTGCTGCAGTTTTCAGATTTATCAACACTTGACGTCGTTTTTCATTGAATGACATTTCCGAAGCGTCCTCGTTATCATTTGGTCTTTTAAGGGTTGAATTTACGATGACGTAAGACAAATCAAGAATATGATTGATCGTTTCACCTGTAGATCTTGAATCGTCGACTATTTTATACTCCAAATCGCTAGAACGAAGACCGTCACTAGCCCAATAAAACCGAAAACCCAAGGCGTCAACCATTCTCGCTGCCATTGTCCCAGCCGTAAAGGTCTCTGAATACGGTGGTATTTCATAATAAGGCAGTCGCTCTACATCGAGATCTTGAGCGTTTGTTATTGCGATACTCAACAGAAGGAGAAGGGATAAAAGTACTTTCATTTCAAAACTATAATTGTGTGATTCTAAGTTGAGTCTAATCCTTTAGTCTTTCAGCATTTGATATCGTGGCAGTTCCATATTTATCCATCAAATAGATTAATGATGTCATAGAGGCAGCTCCTAATTCCAATTCACGCTTATTTACATGTTCGAATGTATCATTAGCGGCATGGTGATGGTCAAAATAACGCTGAGAATCTGGACGTAAACCTGCCAGCACTATATCATCATTTTTTAACGGACCAATATCTGCGCCACTATATCCAGCCTCAAAATAATGAATAAGATAGGGTTCAAACAACGGTTGCCAACTTTGGATTTTGTTCAACATCGCATCGCTACATTGAAAACTGAATCCTCTTGGGGTAAATCCGCCAGAATCACTTTCTAAGGCAAACACATGATTCTCTTTTTTCGATTTTGCCACTTCTGCATACTTTTTTCCGCCTCTAAGACCATTTTCCTCATTCATAAATAATACGGCTCGAATAGTACGTTTTGGCTTAATTCCACTTTCTTTTAACAACCGTAATACATCCATAGACTGCACAACGCCTGCCCCATCATCATGGGATCCATCACCCAGATCCCAAGAATCTAAATGACCACCAACCACGATTATTTCATTAGGAAATTCACTTCCCGTAATTTCACCAATGACATTATAGGATTGCACATCCTCTAGCTGTTTACAGTTTTGAGTAAATGAGAAATTGATATTATCATTCAAAGCTAACATACCACTTAATAACTCAGCATCATTTGTACTAATTGCTGCGGAAGGAATACGTTTGTTGTTGGGCAAATCGCCATAACTCATGCTTCCTGTGTGCGGATAATCATCCAATCTCAAATTCAACGAGCGCACTATAGTGCCAACTGCGCCAAATTTTGCAGCCTCTGCGGCTCCAGCGTACCGCTCTGAAGAGCAACCACCGTAGGCTTCAAACGTATTGATCAAATCGGGTTGCATTGGGCTATTGATAAACACAATTTTTCCTTTGATCTTCTCGGTACCCAATGCCTCTAAATCTTTATAAGACTTAACTTCTATAAGTTTTGCTTTAATGCCATTGGCTGGCGTCGCCACCGATCCGCCAAGAGCACAAATATTGACACTAGTAGTCATGCCTGGAGAGGTTTCAATATAAGCAAATTCTGGCGCGCCTCTAATCCAACGCGGCACCATAACTGGTTGAAGCCAGACTTTATCTAAACCTAATTTTTCGAATTCTTCTTTGGTATACGCCACCGCTTTTTCAGCATTCAACGATCCCGAAAGTCGGCCACCTATTTGATTGGATAAATAGTCCAACCATTCATAACTCATGCCATTGGTCAATGAGTTGGTGTATATTTTTTTAAGATTTTCGGCATCAGTTTGTGCCGAAACTTGTAATGTAAAACAGCAGATTATGCTAATGAGCAACAACTTCATGAGAGATAGTTTTCAATGAAGCCTCAAGATAGTATTTTAAACCACCAAGACTTTAAAATATATCCTAAAAAATTACTCGCTTTTTAACTGTTTGATATAGATATCAAGATTTGCTTTGATCTCATCATCGAGTTCTGGCTCTTTGATGTCCTTGTATGATTTGAGAGTGTCGTATAGTATTTTTGCTAAAATATAGCGCGCTGTTGGTTTATCATCGGCAGGAATGGCGTACCAAGGCGCATGTGGCTTTGAAGTTCTATTGATCGCATCTTCATAACACTCTTGATACCTGTCCCAAAGTTTACGCTCCTTGAGATCACCTGGAGAGAATTTCCAGTTTTTCTCTTTTTTCTCTAAACGGCGTAGTAAACGATTACGTTGCTCGTCTTTAGACAAGTGCAAAAAGAACTTAAAAACGATGGTGCCGTTCTCTGCAATATGTTTCTCAAAATTATTGATCTGCTCAAAACGTCTATTCCAAAACGCATCGTCCACATCTTCAACAGCGTTGATATTTGGTAAATATTCTCCTAAAAGATATTCGGGATGAACTCTAGTTACCAGGACGTTTTCATAATGCGTTCTATTAAAAACACCAAATTTACCGCGAGCAGGCAAAGCGATGTAATGACGCCAAAGATAATCGTGTTTTTTTTCAATTTCGGTAGGTACTTTAAAGCTATGTACTACAACACCTCTAGCATTTAACTCCTTGAATACCTCACGAATCAAACTGTCTTTTCCAGCAGTATCCATTCCTTGTATGCAGATAAGCACCGCATATTTGCCATGTGCATACATGGCGTTTTGGATGTCTGCTAAATCTTTACAAACATCTTTTAGCTCGTCTTCGATTTTATCCTTGTCGGCATCTAAATCAAATGTCGTAGAAATTTCTTTTAGTTCAATTGGAGCATTAATCTTAAAATCGTCAATATTGATGTCTTTTTTCATATTCTAGTTATTTTGAAGCGAATAGTCTTACATCGTTTTCACTTACTTCCTTTTCTCCTAAAATAATTAAACGCTCTACCACATTTCGCAGCTCTCGAATATTTCCAGTCCAATCGTATTCCTGTAATAATTTGATCGCAGCTTCTGAAAACGACTTTTTTGTTGCGCCTTGTTCTTCGGAAATTTTAGCTGAAAAATGATTGATCAATAACGGAATATCCTCTCGTCTATCATTCAACGCAGGCACTTTAATAAGAATAACGGCAAGCCTGTGGTATAAATCTTCTCTAAACCTACCTTCTTCAATTTCTGTTTTTAAATCCTTATTGGTGGCCGCGACCACACGAACATCAACTTTGATATCGCGATCGTTTCCTACACGTTGAATCTTATTTTCTTGCAACGCTCGCAGTACTTTCGCTTGCGCAGATAGACTCATATCTCCAATTTCATCCAAAAAGATAGTACCTCCATTAGCTGCTTCAAATTTACCAGCTCTATCTTTTACAGCACTGGTAAAAGCACCTTTTACATGACCAAATAATTCACTTTCAATCAACTCTGATGGGATTGCAGCACAATTGACCTCGATCAAAGGCCCTTTAGAACGTTCACTTTTTTGGTGTAACCAATGCGCAACCAATTCCTTACCTGTTCCATTTGGTCCTGTGATAAGCACCCGAGCGTCTGTCGCAGAAACCTTTTCTATCATGTCCTTGATTTGATCAATTGCATCGCTCTCACCAATCATTTCGTATTTCTTGCTCACTTTCTTTTTGAGCATCTTATTCTCTACTACCAATTCTTTTCGATCCAATGCGATACGAACCGTATTAAGCAAACGATTTAAATCTGGTGGTTTTGAAATATAATCAAAAGCCCCTAAACGCATTGTATTGACTGCGGTATCTAAATCACCATGACCTGAAATCATGACCATTGGAGTCTCTGGCTTAATTTTTTTAACGGCTTCTAACACTTCAACACCATCCATTTTTGGCATTTTAATATCACATAGGACCAAATCAAAATCTTCCTTTTTTATTTTTTCAATCCCAACGAGTCCATCTTCGGCTTCATCAACATTATAGGTGTCACTTTCCTCAGAGAGTATTTTTACCAATACCCTTCTAATTGCTGCTTCGTCTTCAATCACTAAAATCTTCGCCATATTATATTTTAAATTTTAAACCCGTTCTTAAATAAAATGAATTGACATCGTCTAATCTAAAAACCTCATCGGTATTGTCGTCCCGCAATACATTATTTAATCGAAATGTATAGCCAATGTAACTGTAACCTACGATGTGTTTTGTAAAATAGTATTCATAGCCCAATCCACCAACTACGACAGATAATGATACGTTATCCACTTCTTTTCCGTTAATAACTTGTGGCTTTTGAACATTGGCAAAATAACCGTCTAAGCTCACAAAAGTTTGGAGGATGCTCTTTTCAGAAAAGAAATATTTCAAATTTGATTTTGGAACACCAGCGCTAAATGACCAATTTTCATTGAGGCGTCTAAAATAACTTATAAATGGAAGCGGAAACGGTATACCCGTTGTTGCATTATAGGTCAAACCTAAAATTAATCGGTATGGTTTTTTAGCAGTTTCATCATCTGTTCTATCGTTGATGACAAAGGCACCTCCATTAAGAAAAAAATCATCAGATGTGATGCGTTCGGTCAATGTTGAAGCAATACGCGGACTAAATTTAAAACCCAATCTCCAAAACTCCGACGTCTTAAACGTGTATCCTAAATTTAAATCAATAACGGTAATCGTCTTTAAAAGCTTTATATCAAAAGGATAATCTTCTTCTAGGTTGAGGATAATTCGATTATACTCGGCTCCTATAATAAAGTAGGTATCCTCCTTTAGCTCTATGGGATAATTGACCAAAGCTCTTAGTCGCGTATACTGATCCTCTGATTTACTTTTCGGAATGAACGAATATTCTAGTCTAGCAAGGTCGGTAAGCTGCGCCATCATTACTTGAGAAACACAGCAAAAAAATAGGATAAGACCAATTTTAGACGAAATTTTAAACATAATATTTAGAGACTTTGGTTGAACTTATTTTAAGGATATTTTTTACATGGTTTATTTCTGAAATATATGAACATCTCTTTGAGGGAATGGAATGGTCACCTTGTTTTCACGGAATAAACGATCTATTTCAAAACGTATGTCACTCTTAGGAAATTGTGCCTTAAAACTGTCATTAAGTGTAAATACAACTTTAAATTCTAAAGCGCTATCACCAAAATTGGTAAAAACGACTGTAGGTTCTGGCTCACTAATCACTGCTGGATGTGTACTCGCAGCTTGTAATAATAATTTTTTGACCAGCTGAACGTCGCTTCCGTAGGCAACACCTACTTCCACATTTTCACGTGTTGTAAATCCGTTTTGGGTCCAATTGTATAAACTGTTTTCAAGATATAGATGATTGGGTATGACCAACACTTTATTGTCTATGGTCACTGCTCGCGTGGTTCTTAGTTTAATCTCTTCGACACGACCAACTTTACCATCAATTTCGATAATATCCCCAACGTGAACAGACTGGTCGACAAGGATAAATACTCCAGAAATAATGTCTTGAAATAAGGTTTGCAAGGCTAAACCAATTCCAATTAAAAGCGCTGCAGAAGCCGCAAACACTGCGGTAACATTTATACCTACGGTATGTAGAGTCACCAAAAGAATAACTAGGTAAACTAGCCATCTAAAATAGCCATACACCACATTGAATTTACCCTTGTCATCAGGCGGTAAATTTCGTGTGATAACTCTTAAGGCCAATCTTAAAATTAAAGTGGTAATGAATATGACCGTAATTATAACTACCACATCAAGTATCGAGATGCTAATATCATCTCCCAAATCGGCATGCAGTTTTAAAAACGCTCTCGTTTTTTCCCATGCGGTACTTTCTACAATGGCTTCTTCTATTTTATCTAGATCCTGAATCATCATTAATATTTAATCCACTTATATAATTCTTTATAGCTTGGTTTTTTGCCATACATTAAAATGCCAACTCTATAAATTTTTGCAGCAATCCATACAGTAAATGTGAAGGTCGCGACCAAAAGTGCAAAGGATAATAACTGTTGCCAAATCGGTACACCAAATGGAATACGCATAAGCATGACTACAGGTGATGTAAATGGGATAAATGAAAACACCGTTGAAACTGTACCGTGTGGATCTTCAATTACTGTAAAAATACCTACATAAACCGCCAATATTAATGGCATAATAATAGGAAGCATAAACTGCTGTGTATCGGTTTCGTTATCAACAGCAGCTCCTACCGCAGCATATAATGAACTGTATAATAAATAACCTCCTATAAAAAAGAACATGAAGGCCACAACCAAATTAGCTAAGGGCAAATTAAGAAATGACTGCACTGCAATTTGCATTTCATTCGCTACCTCAGGATTTTGCATGGCTTCATTCATAAGGTCTTGTTGAGGCGATTGTATCTCGGTTAAACTTACACCAAAAATTGTAGATAACACCAATACCAAAGTACCACCTAAGACGACCCAAATTGCAAATTGAGTGATTCCGGCTAGAGACGTTCCAATGATCTTACCAAGCATCAGTTGTACTGGTTTGACTGATGAGATGATAATCTCAATAATTCTACTTGTCTTTTCCTCGATGACACTCCGCATGATCATGTTTCCGTAGATAATAATAAACATAAACAATAGATAGCCAGCAGCGCCTCCAAATGCTAATTTTAGTATACTGTCTATTTTTGAGGTTTTCTCGCCAGTAAACGTCTCTTGCGCTATGGTAATATTAGTTTTAGACGCTTCAATTTTTTCAATATCAACACCATTTTTTTGAAGTTTGGCATCCTGAAGTTTCTTTTCTATTTTTCCCTCTAATGCCGATATTATTGATAAAGATGGTGATTCATCAGAGTAAAACCGAACATTAGAAATAACATTGTCTGGATCATTACTTTTCTCAATATAGAGAAGGCCGAATGCTTCTTTTGCCTTGACCAATTCTTTGGCAACCTCTAGGCTAGTGCCTGTCAATATTGTGTAATCTGTATGCTCTTTGTCTACAAATACGTCGCTCAACAAACCAGTTTCATCCAAAACTGAAATAGATCGATCTTTGTCGTTGTTTAACTGCGATAAATAGGCCACAACTACGATGAGAGCGACCATAATTAACGGACTCACAAACGTCATAACAATGAACGATTTATTTTTAACCTTCGTTAAATATTCTCGTTTTATAATGAGTGGTAAATGATTCATCTTAATTATTTTTTACAGTTTGAATAAAAATATCACTCGCACTTGGGATCACTTCTACAAAATGGTTGACCTCTGCTTTAGAGGTTAAAAAACGCAGTAAGTCATTGGAGTTAGAGTTCTCGGCCAACTTGATATTGAGCTTCACATCATCATTAAGATTTTTGAATGTCGCAGGCAACACCTCAAATTGTTCTTTGATAGCGTTGGTTATAGTCTCGGGGGATGCCGTTTGAAACCCAACTTCAAAGGTGTTGGTTTTATAGTGTCGTTTAATATCTGTTAATTTTCCATCTAATACCTTGTTTGATTTATGGATTAACGCAATATGGTCACATAATTCTTCAACAGATTCCATGCGATGTGTTGAAAAAATTACGGTGGCACCTTCATCTCTCAACTGAAGAATTTCATCCTTGATCAAATTGGCATTAATCGGGTCAAATCCAGAAAAAGGCTCATCAAAAATAAGTAATTTAGGCTGGTGCAGCACTGTTACAATAAACTGAATTTTTTGTGCCTGTCCCTTACTAAGTTCTTGAATCTTCTTGTTCCACCAATCCCCTATTTCTAATTTCTCAAACCAATAGTGCAATCGTTTTTTGGCTTCCTGTTTCGTGAGACCTTTTAATTGCGCTAGATATAAGGCTTGTTCACCAACTTTCATAGATTTATAAAGTCCGCGTTCCTCTGGCAAATAACCAATATTTTTAATATGCTCAGGTTTCAAGGCTTCTCCATCGAGTAAAACTCTACCAATATCTGGCATTGTAATTTGATTGATAATTCTTATAAGTGTAGTTTTTCCAGCACCATTGGGGCCCAAGAGTCCAAAAATACTTCCTTTAGGAACTGAAATAGACACATCATTGAGCGCTTTAAAGTCGCCATAATGTTTAGAAACCGAATCGGTTACCAGTAAGTCACTCATGAAATTGGTTTTAGTAAATGTATAAGGTGGGTAAAGATATTAAATATAAGATGAAGATGAATGTTTCGCAAAAAAATAAAGTAGCAATTCAACAGGTTGATTCGAAGTTCGTACAAAAACAAAACCCACCCTCAAATTTAATTAAGGATGGGAAAAAATTGCTATGAAAAAGAAAAATTATCACTAATTGAGATTAGTGATAAATCAAATATAGTGTTTTTTATTAAAAAGACGGTATGTTATGAAAACATATCTTTTACTTTTTCAAAAAATGACTTATCAGAGCTTTCTGGCTTTGGTGAAAAATGCTCGTCCTCTCTCATAGATTCAAAGAATTCCTTTTGTTGCTTATTGAGCGTTTTTGGTGTCCATACATTAACGTGAACCAATAAATCACCACTACCGTAACCATTAATACTTGGGATCCCTTTACCTCTTAAACGTAGTATTTTACCCGATTGTACGCCGGTTTCAACCTTTATCCTCACTTTACCTGAAACCGTATCTATTTCTTTAGATGTTCCTAGTACAGCATCTGGTAAACTCACATATAAGTCATAATGTAAGTTATCACCTTCTCGTTTAAGTGTGTCGTGCTCTTTCTCTTCAATGACCACCAATAAATCGCCTGAAATCCCATTTCCTGGAGCCTCATTACCTTTACCAGTTACTTTTAGTTGCATTCCATCTACGACGCCTGCTGGTATCTTTACAGATACCGTTTCTTCTTGAACTTTTAGTCCTTGTGCATCAGCATCTGAAGGTTTCTTGTCAATACTTTGGCCTGCTCCTCCACAAGTTGGACATGGTGATGCCGTTTGCATACGCCCTAAAATAGTATTGGTCACACGTGCTACTTGACCTTGACCATTACATGTCGCACAGGTTTTATATGTCGTTCCAGGTGCCTGCACTTTTCGTTTAACCTTGATTTTTTTCTCAACACCATTGGCAACTTCCTCAAGTGTTAAGGCCACTCTAATTCTTAAATTACTTCCTTTAACACGTCTTTGGCCTCCGCCAAATCCACCGCCAAAACCAGAGAACCCGCCGCCGCCGCCGCTAAAAGCACCTCCAAAAATATCACCAAACTGACTAAATATGTCATCCATATTCATGCCGCCTCCACCAAAACCACCAGCACCTTCAAATGCTTGATGGCCATATTGATCGTAACGCGCTTTCTTATCGGCATTGCTCAAAATCTCATAGGCTTCAGCAGCCTCCTTAAATTTTCCTTCTGCCTCTTTATCGTCTGGGTTTTTATCTGGGTGAAACTTTAAAGCCATCTTACGATATGCCTTTTTAATTTCCGCAGCAGATGCACTTTTACTTATTCCTAATATCTCGTAATAATCTCTCTTTGCCATATTTTATTTATTGTCCGATTACAACTTTAGGAAAACGGATCACCTTTTCCCCAAGTTTATATCCTTTCTCTACGACATCTATAATTTTTCCCTTGAGATCATCGCTTGGTGCCGGTATTTGTGTAATTGCCTCGTGATTATCAGCGTTAAAAACGTCACCTTTAATGACCTCTATTTTAGCTAATCCTTTTTTCTCTAGTGTAGTAAGAAGTTTGTTATAAATCAATAACACACCTTTTCTTAATTCCTCTGCTTCTTTATCGTCTTCGATATGCAATAATGCACGCTCAAAATCATCTAAAACTGGAAGCATGGACAACATAACGTCCTCACTCGCTGTTTTAAATAAATCGATACGCTCTTTAGTGGTGCGTCTTTTGTAATTCTCAAATTCGGCGAACAAACGCATGAATTTATCTTTTTCTTTTGCTAAATCCTCTTTGAGTTGCTCTTCTTCAGAGACTTCCTCCAATTCAGGGCTAGCGTCGCTATCCAATACGTCATCTTGAATTTTTGGTTCTTCGAGGGTTTGGTCTTTATCTTTATTACTCATGTTCTATTTGTTTAATAAATCTCCAATTCAGATTGGCAAAAGTACTGCCATTATCATTAAAATGTCAAAATGTCACCAAATAATTTTAAGGAGCATTGACCAGTGTTCATGCAATTAGTACATTTGCTATCTAATAACCCTAAACAATCCTTTAAAATGAAAAGCGTACAACTTAAATTCACATGTATTCTAGCACTAGCGTTAGCATTAACTAGTTGCAAGGATAAAGCTAAAGAAGCTAACACAAGCGAGGCAGAAGCTGCTGCGATTAGTGAGAGTACTTCACAAAAATATGTCGCTAACGTGGCTGAATCTATTATAGAATGGAAAGGTTTTAAACCTACGGGAACACATACAGGAACGATTGCTCTAGACACTGGTATTCTAAAAACAGATGACGGACGTTTACAGAGCGGTACGTTTTTGATAGATATGACGTCCATAGCTGTAACCGACTTAGAGGCTGGAGATGGTAAAGAGAGTTTAGAATCTCACTTAAAAGGGACTGTTGAAGGTAAAGAGGATCATTTTTTTGATGTCAAGAAATTTCCAACAGCAGCTTTTGAAATTACAGGAACCGAATCTATTGCCGCAGGCAACACACGACTTTCTGGAAACCTCACTATAAAAGGTCAAAAACATAACATTTCATTTCCAGTAAAAATAACCCACGATGGGGATTTTATGACCATGGAAAGTGAAGCCTTTACCATTGACCGCACCAAATGGGGCGTTAATTACGGTTCAAAATCTGTGTTTGATGATCTTGGTGACAAGTTCGTGAATGATGATATGGAATTGAAAATTACCTTAAAGGCCTCGAAATCTTAATCGATTTGGATTATTTATAAAAAGCATTCACGTTGTGAGTGCTTTTTGTTTTTAATAGAATTTAAGTCACCTCATGTCAAGTTGAGATTATCAATCCAATTGGTTAGCTTAAAATCTGATTTAAAGCAGGATCTAAATGGTGGTAATGAAAATCGAAACCCTCATCTTCGATCTTTGAGGCACTTACACGCTGACTTTCAAAAAGAAGAATATGCATCTCTCCCATAACGAGCTTCATTGCGAATTTGGGAATATTAGGCAAAATTAGGGGTTTTTCTAATACTTGAGCGACTGCTTTTGTCAATTCATTATTAGTGACAGGATTTGGAGCTACACCATTATAGATCCCCTCTAATTCTTGATTGGCGGCATAAACAAACAATCGGGCCAAATCATCTATATGAATCCAAGATTGCCATTGCTCGCCACTACCAAAAGCAGCTCCGGCACCATATCGCAAGGGTTTTGCTATTTCTGGCAACGCACCTCCTTTATGAGATAGTACTAATCCAATTCTAACTTTTGCTACTTTAATCCCTAATATTGAAAATTCATCTATCGCGGCTTCCCACAGTGCCACGACATCTCCTAAAAACGAACTTGAGATCTCTTTTTCATTTTCGTCATAATAATTGGTCAACGAATCTGGATAAATACCAACTGCGCTTGCCGAAATAATATGTTTGACAGGAAAATTATTTGACTTTATGGTCTCAAGTAATAATTTTGCGGTTTCGGTTCTACTGGTAATTATTTCTTTTTTGTAGCTATTGGTCCATCGTTTAGCAATTGTGGCACCTACCATATTGATAATAGTATCGACATCCTCAAAACAAGCCGCATCGATTTCATTTTGATTAGGATCCCAATAAAACCCCTTGTAATTATCGTTTGTAGATAACTTATCTTTTGAAGTAGTAAGGTAATGCACTTTAAGATTTTGATCATGGCAAACCTTGACGATTGCTTGACCAATCAAACCCGTGGCTCCTGTAATTAAAATTGTTTTCATATCCTTTAAAATTACTCAAAACCGCAAGTAGCCAAATACATTTTAGTAAGGGTTTAACGTTTCACAGCCCTTAACATATGACGTTTTCCTGGAGGTCCTGGCAACCGCTCAACTTCAAAACCAAGTGATAATAATATTCGTTTTACTCTTCCAATAGCAGCATAAGTTGTCAATACACCATTTGGTCTTAAGGCATTGTACATTAATTTAAAGATGTCTTCCGTCCAAAGTTCTGGTTGAACCCTTGCGCCAAAAGCATCAAAATAAATGATGTCATAAGCGTTTTCTTCGGAAATATCCTTGAAAAATTTTTGCTGTTTCGTAATCTGAAATACTTCGGAAATTTCATGGGATTCTTCCCAAGGTGTTTCATGGAGTGCTTTAAAAATAGCCTTAGAATCTGCAATTTCTGAAGTATAATTGAGTTGCTGAAGTTCTTCCGCAGACACCGGAAATGCTTCAACGCCCACATAATTGATGGTTTTGGCTAATTCTTCAGACTTAAAAAAAGTGAGTAAGGCGTTTAGTCCTGTTCCGAAGCCAATTTCCAAAATTGAGATTTCAGCAGTTTCCGCAGGCTCATGTTCAGCAATAAAAAAAAGCAAACCATGTTTGATGTACACGTGGTTTGCCTCTTGTATCGCACCATGAATAGAATGATACTGCTCATTCCAATCTTCTATTTGAATAGTTGAAGATCCATCTGCCGTAGTAATAATATGACGTTTCAAAACATTAAGATTTCAATAAAACACCATCTGCTAAAAACGAGTATGTTTTTTTAGGTGCTGTGATTTTAGCGATTTCCTCCTCGCTGGCACCTCCATCTTCGGCATAATGACGTTGCTCATCAACAGGTACCTCATTGACATAGGCCTTACCATTGATTATAACTTCTTTTCCTGAAATATCCTTCGGCATGAAAAATCCATAATCCTTAAACTTCACCATAACCTGTTCGCCATTTGGAAGATCCAATTTCATCCAACAGCCTTTTGCTTGGCACACCTCATCAACTTTTGCGATCATTTTAGAATCTACAGTATCTCCAACACTCATACTTTCAAAGTGCACGGCCATGCGCTCAGCAGTAATTGCGTTAGTCGCGGTAATTTCTTTTCCGAAAGATGCATAAGCCGCCTCTTGAATTTGATCTTCAGTTTCAACAGATGCCAAATCATCAATTTGTTTTTGGTCTTCCTTGCACGAAACAAACAAGGCGAGCATTAATAGTATGGTAAATATATACTTCATAAGTAAATCGTTTTAAAGTTAAAGATATCAAAGTTATACATTTTTTTAGACTTTATATTGTTTTTAAACCCATTGAAATTGACTAATTTTGCACAACTAAAGAAACACAAAATGTCAAATATAAATACAAGTAATCTTCACGTTGAAAAAGCTAAAACATCCAAGTTAGCCGATGTTAATTTTGAGGATTTAGCCTTCGGAAAAACGTTTACAGACCACATGTTTATGTGTGATTTTGTCAATGGCGAATGGCAGCAACCACAAATCAAACCTTACCAGCCCATGCAGATGGAACCGTCTGCACGTGTTTTTCATTACGGCCAAGCTGTTTTTGAGGGCATGAAAGCGTATAAGGATGATCATGGTGATGTCTTTTTATTTCGTCCAGAAGAAAATTTTAAAAGAATCAACAAGTCTTGTGCACGTTTGGCTATGCCCGAGTTTCCTGAGAATTATTTCTTTGAAGGCTTAACAACGCTATTAAATCTAGATAGAGATTGGATCAAACCAGGTGTTGGAAACTCTTTATATCTAAGACCTTTTGCCATAGCAACCGATCCAGCGATTGCTGCCGCACCTGGTGAAAGTTATCGTTTTATGATTATTTGTGCCCCAGCAAAGGCGTATTATAAAGGCACCGTTAAAGTTTTAATTGCTGAAGAATTTAGTCGTTCGGCAAATGGCGGCGTCGGATTTGCAAAAGCCGCCGGGAATTATGCCGCTCAATTTTACCCGACTAGCTTAGCGCAACAAAAAGGGTATCAACAAGTGATTTGGACCGATGCCGATACGCATACCTATTTGGAGGAAGCTGGCACAATGAACGTATTTTTCAGAATAAACGACACACTCATTACAGCGCCTATAAGTGATCGTATTTTAGATGGTGTGACTCGAAAGAGTTTAATTCAACTTGCAAAAGACAATAATATGACTTGCGAGGTACGCCAAATTAAAGTAAGTGAAATCGTCGAAGCCTCTATAAAAGGCAGCTTAAAGGAAATTTTTGGAGCAGGAACAGCCGCCGTTATCAGCCCAATTGAAGGTTTCGAATATCAAAACACGTATCGTGAGCTACCTGAAATTAACGATCATTCTTATTCATCAGTACTAAAACAAAAAATGCTCGAGATTCAACACAATCTTGCTGAAGACCTTCATAATTGGAGACATGAGGTTGAAGTGGCCAAATAAATATAGTTCATAAAAATTTAATTATATAAAATAAAAGAGCCTTTTCGGCTCTTTTTTTATGACTCTAAAATCGATTTGATATGTGGTTTAAAATAGTTTGGCCCTTTAAGCACCTTACCATCTTCACGATAAATTGGCTCGCCATCTTCACCAAGTTTACTCATATTACTGAGCTGGATTTCATTAAAAACGTCCTCGATTTTGTGCTGAAGACCATGTTCTATAATCGTACCGCATAGAATGTAGAGCATATCACCTAGGGCATCTGCTACTTCAACTAAATCATTGTCATTGGCGGCCTCTAAATATTCTTCATTTTCCTCACGCATCAATTTATAACGCAACATATTTTTATCGATACCCAAGTCGGCTTTAGGTGATTCGAGATGCCCGATTTTAAAGGCGGTATGAAATGCTTTTACAGCTTCAATTTTATCTTTCATTATTCTCGTTTTTAGAAGAACTAATCCTTGTGATGATTTGTAACTATATTAATAGTAATTGTTTATTTTTGTCTAAAAATAAGAATATGTTCAGTAACGGTCAATTGATATTTGGAATTTTATTTGCCATCGTTTTTGCTGTGTTTATTTTTATCGCTTACCGTAAAGATTTCAAATTACACCAAAAATACTACAAAGGGAGTGTTTGGGTCTTAATTGCTTTTATTGCTTTTATCCTTATGATTGCGACAATTAAATTTGTATTCATCTAATGGTTTTTCTTCGGAAATTTTAACAGTTTTACAAGGCTTTCTTTTCAATAAAAATTCTCATAATCGATTTAAACAATTAATAAATTGCATTTAGTTTCTTGCGATGTTTTCGTTCTTCGCCTCTTTGAGAATCGATGCAATTAACTTTAGAAGTTATTCATTAACATGCTAAGCATTTGCCGATTTATGGTATCCAATTTCTTTTAGAATAAAAAGTCTATGCTATAAGTTTTAATTGATTATCAATATTACCCTCTATTTGACTGGATAAGCTGTAACATTAAAACTAATACCAACAAATTACTGGTACAGAATTGGTTTTTTCATTAAAGATATAACGCTTAAAACTATTTTAAAAATGGCTCATGTCCCGAAGAAACCAACAGTCAATGTATTTATCAATTTCAAACTTTGGTTACTAGGCTGTATTATTGGTCGAGCTATTAAATAGACCAATAATCTTTAGTTTTAGTTTCTGAGACTATTCACTATTTAAACCAACTATTTTAAAAGCCCCAGTTCTTGGGTGTTACTTATGTTTTCTAAGCATAAAAAGTAATAAAATCCAACTTTCAATCGAAAAAGCCTCCAAAAAAAACACTCACTAGTGTTAACCTTTAGCATATTCTTAACACTAATGAATATAAAAGTAAAATAAGCTATTAATCAATTAATCCAAAATCATGAAAAATTTAAGCATTACCCTCAATGCAGCTGTATTATGCTGCGCATTTTTGGCAGGCTCGATTGCGTTTGCCCAAACCGTCATTACTATTGACAACAATCCCGGTTCTACAACCACCCATCAAACCATTCAAGCTGCGCATGATGCTGCCAGTAGTGGAGATATTATTTATGTGCAGCCATCAGGTACAAATTATGGCTCGGTAGATATTGAAAAACCATTAACTATTGTAGGTCGTTCACATAGTGAGCCTGGAAAAGTTTCTTCATTACAAACGATCACCATAAACAGTTCTAATATAACTATTAAAGGCATATCATTTAGTAGTCTAAATAACAATGGAGCTTCAAGCGCTCCCGCCCCACCACCTTTTATTGGGCTTGAGGTCTTTGAATGTGAATTTAGCTCTTTGACTTTGGGAACTACTCCTTCTCAAACAGCGAGTACAGTTATAGATGACGTGGTTTTTAGGGGGAACGTATTTAGCAGCTTTACAGTTTTCGCTGATACTAATGATGTATTAGTATCAAACAATATAATACGCTCTAGTGGCACATTTTATAATTCGTCTAGTATGGTAGTGGCAAATAATATTTTTAATACGTCATCAACTTCTATAACTCTACAAAATGTTTCTTCTGGAGTTGTATTGATGTACAATAACATGTTTATCAATAATGAAAGTTCAGATTTAAATATCAATTTCTTCTCAGGTCCTTTCAATTTGTCAAATAATTTAACCTATAATTATGGATCTGGAAATGCAGTTTTTGCGACAGTATCTGGTGGGACTTTCCAAGAAAACAATACTTTATTAGATACTGATCCTCAATTTACAAATGTGGACAGCACGATCTCCCAAAGTTTTGCCGGTTCATCAACCTATAATCCAGCATTCCGTTTGGAGGATAATCTAACGCTTCAAGCTGGCTCACCAGCTTTGACCGGAGGAGGCGGAGGTTCTCAAATTGGACTTTACAACAACGGTTTCAATTACAATGTTTTAGGCAATCCGCGTGATATTCCACTCTTAGACATAGAGAGTAACGATGCAGCTGTACCTGCTGGTTCAACAATAAACGTGACCGTAACCGCAAAAGCCAACTAAGTGATGACAGCGCAAAAACAAAACGCGCGCTTGTCAAATACTTTTTGCCAAACCCTTTGCTATTTTATATGCTTCTTGATGGCGACCACAGTATGGTCCCAAACCATTCAAGAATATGAATATTTTTATGATAGTGATCCAGGCTTTGGTAACGGTGAAACGATAATCGCAGGAGAAAACACGGGAGAATTGACACAAACGTTCGCTCTACCCACAACAAATTTAAACGAAGGATTTCATAGACTGTTTTTTAGGTCTATGGATAATACGGGCATTTACAGTCTGTATGGTGCAACACCATTTTATATTTCTGAGCCTCTAGGTGGCAGTTCTAGTGTCGCAAATTTAAGTGCAGCAGAATATTGGTTTGATACAGACCCTGGACAAGGAAATGGGTTAGCTCTCGCCATTACGGGAACACCTAGTCAAGCTCTAGAAAGTTATGCAATACCATTGGGTGATTTAGAACAAGGCTTCCACAGCGTAAACATCAGAGTTCAAAACACAGATGGGATTTGGGGATTATTCTCTAAGCGACCGTTTTATGTTTCAGAACCTTTTGCTAGTGGTGGCACTGCTCCAGATATTGCTAGTATTGAATACTTTTTTGATACAGATCCTGGTCAAGGTAACGGAAGCGCATTAACGGTTTCTGGCACACCGTCAGCACTTACCGAAGGTTTTATTATTCCATTAGGGGATTTAGAACAAGGCTTTCATAACATTTCCATACGATCACAAAACGTGGCTGGCGATTGGAGCCTTTTTGAAAAACGCGTGTTCTACGTCTTTGAAAATACAGATGAAAGCGCAGTCTCGCCATTGGTCGAGGCCGAATTTCTTTTCGATGAAGAACTGGGCTTTGGTACGGGTACTTCCGCAGCATTAACTTCAACCGGTAATCCCGATGAATATATTGTTGAGATCCCAACTGGTGATCTTCCTGCCGGGCTTCACGATGTCTGGCTAAGTGTTAAAAATGATCTCGGCAATTACTCACTGTACCAAGTCATTCTTGATGTTGAACTTGTGAATGATGCGGCACCGACGATTGTTGTTTTCGATAATATTTCCGTAGAACTCGACGAGAATGGCGACGGAAGCATCACAGTAGCCGATGTGGATAATGGCTCTTTTGATGATAACGAATTGGTATCCATCAATCTCGACGAAGACACCGTCAACTACACCTGTGACGATCTTGGCGAAAATACAGTGACGGTTACCGCCATAGATAACGTTGGCAATGAAAGTACGCTTGATGTAACCATTACAGTTGAGGATACTATGGATCCAGTTGCTGTGGCGCAAGATATTAGCGTTGAACTCAACAATAGCGGTGCCATATCGGTAAATGCTGCTAGTGTAGATGATGGTTCAACCGATAATTGTGCTATTGCAAGCCTTTCACTTGATACCACATTTTTTAATTGTGACAATTTGGGTGAAAACATGGTGGTACTTACCGTGACAGATGCTACAGGAAATATCGATACGGCAATAGCAACCATTACTGTTGTAGATACGACTGCTCCGTTCATGTCAGTTCAAAATATTATGGTAGAATTAGATGCGTCTGGTAATGCCACGATAAGTGCCAATGATATCAATAATAATACTTCAGACAATTGCGAGGTAACGAGTCTATCTCTCGATATTACCAGTTTTGATACTGGCGATATTGGGAACAATACTGTCGTACTCACCGCAACCGATGCATCTGGAAATACAAATACAGCTTCAGCCAACGTAATGGTTTCAACTGGTGATACTGGACCAACAGATTCTGACGGTGATGGTGTTATCGATGCTAATGATAACTGTCCAAATAATGCTAATTCAAACCAAGCAGATGAAGATGGTGATGGTATTGGTGATCTTTGTGATGACACACCTACAGGAGATGATGATAATGACGGTGTCGACAATGCTATAGACAACTGTCCAAATACATCTAATCCAAATCAATTAGATACAGATTTTGATGGGGAAGGCGATGTTTGTGATGACACTCCTAATGGAGATGACGATGATGATGGCATCGATAATGCAATCGATAATTGTCCTGATACATCAAACCCAGATCAAGCTGACATTGATGGTGATGGCTCTGGAGATGTGTGTGATGATATTAACAATAACGATGTTGACGGTGATGGCATTGATAATGATGACGATAACTGCCCTAATGAGGCAAATCCAAATCAGGAGGATAGTGACAACGATGGTGTTGGTGATGTCTGCGATAATGTAGACGCTAATGACCTTGATGGTGACGGTATTCTAAATGATGACGATAACTGTCCAGAAACTACCAATAGTGATCAAGCCGATTCTGATGGTGATGGTATTGGCGATGTCTGTGACGATGAAAATGATGATCTTGATGGCGATGGCATACTAAACGACATTGATAATTGTCCAAACGAATCAAACGCTGACCAAGCCGATGATGATATGGATGGCATCGGTAACGTTTGTGACGATACGCCTAACGGTGATAACGATGGTGATGGTATTGACAATCTCGTTGATAATTGCATAGATGTAAAAAATTCTGATCAATTAGATTTCGATGGTGACGGCATTGGCGATGTTTGTGATGATACGCCTAACGGTGACGATGACAATGACGGAATTGACAACGCTATTGACAACTGTCCCGAAACTCCTAATCCTGACCAAGAGGATCTAGATGGCGACGGCATTGGCGATGTCTGTGACGATACCAACGACAATGATTCTGATGGTGACGGCATTGATAACGTGGACGATAACTGTCCCGATACACCAAATCCTGACCAAGAGGATTTAGATGGCGACGGCATAGGCGATGTCTGTGACGATACCAACGACAATGATTCTGATGGTGACGGCATTGATGACGTAGACGACAACTGCCCAGAAACGCCAAATCCTAACCAAGAGGATCTCGATGGTGACGGCATTGGTGATGTCTGTGACGATACCAACAACAATGACACTGATGGTGACGGTATAGATGACGTGGACGACAACTGCCCAGAAACGCCTAATCCTGACCAAGAGGATCTAGATGGCGACGGCATTGGTGATGTTTGTGATGATACCAACGACAATGATTCTGATGGTGACGGCATTGATAACGTGGACGATAACTGTCCCGATACGCCTAATCCTGACCAAGAGGATCTAGATGGCGACGGCATTGGCGATGTCTGTGACGACACCAACAACAATGACACTGATGGTGACGGCATTGACGATGTGGACGACAACTGTCCCGAAACGCCAAATCCTAACCAAGAGGATCTCGATGGCGACGGCGTAGGCGATGTCTGTGACGACACCAACAACAATGACACTGATGGTGATGGTGTTGATGATGTAGACGATAACTGTCCCGAAACGCCTAATCCTGACCAAGAGGATTTAGATGGCGACGGCATTGGCGATGTTTGTGATGATACCAACGACAATGATTCTGATGGTGACGGCATTGATAACGTAGACGATAACTGTCCCGATACGCCTAATCCTGACCAAGCGGATTTAGATGGCGACAGCATTGGCGATGTCTGTGACGATACTAACAACAATGACACTGATGGTGACGGCATTGATGACGTAGACGATAACTGTCCCGATACGCCTAATCCTGACCAAGAGGATCTAGATGGTGACGGCATTGGTGATGTCTGTGACGATACCAACAACAATGATTCTGATGGTGACGGTATAGATGACGTGGACGACAACTGCCCAGAAACGCCTAATCCTGACCAAGAGGATCTAGATGGCGACGGCATTGGCGATGTTTGTGATGATACCAACGACAATGATTCTGATGGTGACGGCATTGATAACGTGGACGATAACTGTCCCGATACGCCTAATCCTGACCAAGAGGATTTAGATGGCGACGGCATTGGCGATGTTTGTGATGATACCAACGACAATGATTCTGATGGTGACGGCATTGATAACGTGGACGATAACTGTCCCGATACGCCTAATCCTGACCAAGCGGATTTAGATGGCGACGGCATTGGCGATGTCTGTGACGATACTAACAACAATGACACTGATGGTGACGGCATTGATGACGTAGACGACAACTGCCCAGAAACGCCTAATCCTGACCAAGCCGATTTAGATGGCGACGGCATTGGCGATGTCTGTGACGATACCAATAACAATGATTCTGATGGTGACGGTATAGATGACGTGGACGACAACTGTCCCGAGACCGCAAATGCCGATCAAATGGATTCGGACGGTGATGGTATTGGCGACATTTGTGATGAAATAGATTCGCCTAACCAAAAGATTAGTCCAATCCTAGAATGTGTCAAGCAAAATGAAGACGGCAGTTTTATTGCGGTTTTTGGCTATGACAATCTTAATGATGAGACGGTTACTATCCCAATTGGGGTTGATAACAAGTTAACGCCAAGTGATAGTAACGCACTACTCATTACCGAATTTCTTTCGGGAAGACAAGTGGCAGTTTTTGAAATTCCGTTTGATGGTAATAACCTCGTCTGGTCTTTAAAAGGTCCCGATGGAAATACTAGAACCGCAACGGCATCAGAGAACTCTCAAATATGTGAAGTCGAAGCAGATGGTTGCTATGCCATGGAGGTTATTTCTTATAATCCTACCCAACAATCAAATGGTAATGCCATTGCAGCAAACCGCACAAATCCAGAGACTGCATTAGGGGAACCTGATAGGTTGAATGAACCAGGCGGATTTGTATCCTTGGGAATTGAAGGAAGTATCACCTTAAAGTTTGCTGGAGCAGTTTACGATTCACCAGGACCAGATATTGCTGTTTATGAAACGAGTTTTTCAATTAACAGTAGTAATGCTGAATCGGCACTAGTTGAAGTATCCCAAAACGGTTTTGAATGGTACTTTGCAACAGAGCTTGTGTTTGACGGTGAATTTGATATTGGAGCGCTTCCAATTGATTATGTTTCACAAATAAGAATCACAGATTTGGGTCAAAGTATAGGAGATGGCTATGATGTTGATGGCGTTGAAGCCATTAATGGTTGCTCAGAACTACCTCCACTGGCTGATCTGTGCTACGGAAGTTTTGTAGTTGCTGAGAGCTATAAGCCAGGACCACTTAAGAATGGAAACCCGTTATCGGATCCAAACCGTATAGATCCTAACAAAGCTTTAGGAGAACCTCAAAATAATGATACGTTCAATTTTGTAGCCTTAGGTTATGGTGGAGAAGTCACCATTGGTTTTAGTGGCGTGATTTTAAATCAGGATGGTGATGATATCGAAATTGTTGAGACCACGTTTGGCTCTAATGATTTTAATTCTTACCCAGAGGCTGCTGAAGTTCATGTATCACAAGATGGATTCAATTTTTACAATATTGGTACGGTACTAACAAACGAAAGTGCGAGATTCGATATCTCTAATGCCTTAGTTCCATTGGCGTACATCACACAGGTTAAGCTTATTGATGTAACACCAGTAGGCTCCCCTTCTTTAGATGGGTTTGACCTTGACGGAATCATCTCATTATCGGGATGCACAATATTGGAGGATCCAAATACCTGCTTTAGCGAGATTGTAAATGGTAGCTTTGAGGATAATAATACCTTTGGTGGACCTTGGAAATATGTTCCTCAAAATGAAGTTCCAGGCTGGGCAACGACGTCGCCAACGGGAACTATTGAAATTCAACGAAGCGGCATGGTCAATGGCAATGCGTCTAATACTGGCGACTTTCATTTTGAACTTAATGGTGATGCGTTAAACAACATCTACCAAGAGATCTGTACTACTCCTGGAACCAATATCAAACTCAGTTTTTCACATAAAAAACGACTCAATTCTGGGGTCGACATGATGGAGATCTATTTTGGAAATGATCTGGAGACTATAGAATCACAAACGGCATATCCATTTATCGCAACATCGGGAGCGGGCTGGGAAGCTAAAGAAGTTGTGTACCAAGTGCCTTTAGGTCAAGAATCAACCTATGTATATTTTAGAGCGCTTAGCGGCACCTCTAACACCATAGGTAATTTGTTGGATGATATTTCTATAGAACCGACCAATGATGTCGCAACTGATGCTGATAACTTACTAGCTGCGCTTGATGTGGAAGACCATGATAAACTTCGTACAGAAGTGACGATATATCCAGTTCCTGTGAGCAAAGTTTTTAATGTGAAAATCTCTGGATATAGGGTTGGTTCTGTCTCTTATGAGATTATATCATCCATAGGTCGATCACTCAAAAAGGAGAATGTAAACTACATATCGGGAGATAATAGCTTTAAAGCTGATATTTCTCATTTGGCCGATGGTACGTATTTCTTACTTTTGAATATCGACGGAAGGATAGTCACCAAGAAAATTGTGAAGTCAGAGAAATAGAGAACGCATAATTACTAATTTAAACTAGAAGCCAGCTCAATTGAGCTGGCTTTTTTAATCATTCTAGTTAATCATTAGTAAAAAATCAGACTTCTTTTGAATCAAAGTTGTTAAGCCATTTTTTTAATCTAAAATGTATTTGTAGTCATCTGCTCTTAAACTGCAAAAATATATGGTATTATTAATGAATTTTGTAAACAACATGACAACATTATTGATAGAGCGCTTTGAATAAATTCACTAGAAGTAATCTCTCAAAATCTTAGGGCAATGAGTTTGTTTTTAAAAAGATATTGTTTGGGTGAATGTACTGGGATTTCTTTTTTGGGCTCTATTCTTGTTAGAGTTTGCAGACATAAAAGAATTGATTGTAATAAAATCAACAACAGGATAATCATTTCAAATCAATTTTTTATTATATAACGGCGGAAAACGTTCACTTCTTTTTTTTACAAAATACCTCTTGAAATTGATCTCTTTTAATGCAGACTTATTTCTAACTCGCATCCCTCTCATTTTATTTTTAAGATAAATAAAACAAGAATTATTTTTGAGTCAGTTGTTAAACAATAGAATTCCTATTTACTTTGTTTTTCTTTTAAAAAACGTCTTTGTTCTTCTAAATCCCTCATTTTATATTTATCGAGACGACGGTATATCTTCTTTTTTGAAAAGAAGGAAAACCAATCTACTAGCGGTATAAAATCTCTATGACCCAAACCATCAATCAATACCATTTCAATTTCTCCATCCTGTTTAATTTTACAACAAATATTCTGAGGTCTCAAATCTGTAACAATAATTCTATGCTTGACCATCAGATCTACTAATATCTTAAAAGATGATTTTAGTTTGTCAAGAGTGATCGATTCTGTGAGATTAAGGAGATAGTATTCGAGTGTTTTAGATATGTCATTTGTGATATCATCTCTAACAATCTCAAAGACTTGACCAACGCCCAAATTGGTGCTTTTTGTCGCGATAAGCTTAGAATAGAACTGATATTTGTAACGTTTGGAGTTGCGCTTATTAAGTTTTTTATAATACTTGATCTCGTTATCATGTCGATTGACAGTTGGAGCCGTCGCTTCATTCTTAACGACCTTGACACACAGATTAGGGTTTTCTGGATGCTGGTAACACTTCTGACAAAAACCATTGGCAAAGAAATCATCCTTATTTAAAATAATCATACAGGCTCAAACATTAAAAGTTATTATAATCATCCTTACGTGTTTCGAGAAATTTGTGTGAGATCAGCTTGTTACATATTGTCTTACCAACCATACACTTTTACGACACGATCAGTCATATTATCGCACAAAGTTATGGAGATTATTTCAATTTATATTTTTGGTTAGAAGTGCAGAGGTAAATGATCCTGTACCTTAAGTATTGACAAACTTTTATTGGTGATGATTATTGCTTCAAGCACAACATAAACCATAGAGAAAATGTCTTAGTTTGAAACGATTACTAATAAAAAGAGATGTGATTGTCATCACATCTCTTCATCCTATAATAGATCTTAATCTTCAAATTAATTTTCCGAAGGTAAAAACCCATAATCCTTACTATAACGTAACATTTGCCCGTCAAAGGTTTCCGGCTGTGTCACTTTAATGGATGTGATTTCACCGTTATCATCTTTCTCTGCAACCAACACAGGATTTACAAAGCCGCTGTATGGCGCAGATGTAAATTGCTTGTTACGCTCTAAAACCTCCGCATGAATTGCTTGATCGACTTTTACGCCATAACCTTCTACTAAAGCCTCGACAGCTTTAAAATCACCTTCAGATTTGATACGTTGTGTTTCTTTCAAAAGACGCCCAAAAATTGCGTGTAACTTCTCGTAATTGGTGATATTAAAATAGGTTTTCCCATCTCGCGTTACTTTTTCGATCACATTGTCTTCCATGCCTTGCTCATAAGCCCAAGCAGAAACCCATTGTCTATTGACCATGTGCGCTTCTTCAACATCATCACCTATTTTCAATCGAATTAATTGGGTCATCAATCCGTTTCTAATATATCCATCATAAGCAGCTTTTCCGACCGATTTCCAGTCGTCAACCAAGCCTAATTCTTGTAATTTAGGTGTGTACAAATAGTAAAGACCAACCAGATCGGCACGGCCTTCCTCTAAAGTCGACGCATATTTTTTTAAGGTTTGCTTCGTTTCGCCAACACCAGGATTTAATTGTCCTGAGGCATGACCAATCACCTCGTGAAGCGCTGTATGCAACTTATCTCCTACTTGTCCATATTTTTCTTCCAATTCATATTCTTCATCGTCGTGAACAAATTCTTTTAATCGTCCAGAACTACCTGCATTATTATAAGCTTCAATGATATTTCCAAGCGATACAGATTTGCTTCCTACGGCCGCACGAATCCAGTTGGCATTTGGTAAATTCACTCCAATTGGCGTGCTTGGTGATGCATCTCCAGCTTCTCCTGCAACGTTGACCACCTTATAGGTCACGCCTACAACGCTGTCTTTTTTGTGTTCTTCCATCAATGGAGAATTATCTTCGAACCATTGTGCGTTTTCAGACAATACAGCCATCTTTTCAGACATGTCAAAATCCTTGATTTGAACGATACTTTCGTAAGACCCTCTGTAACCAACAGGATCGTTATAGACCTCTATGAAACTGTTGATGTAATCAATGTTGCCTTCTGTAGCGGCCGTCCAAGCGACGTTATAATCATCCCAAGTTTGTAGATCTCCTGTTTTATAATAGTCGATAAGTAAACCCAGTGCATTTCCCTGTGCCTCATTTTCGGCAACGTCTTGCGCTAATTCTAACCATTTTATAATTTCATCAATTGCTGCACCGTATAATCCGCCAGATTTATAAACGCGCTCTTTTAACACGCCATTTTCTTTCACCAATTGTGAATTAAGACCATATGACAATGGCTTATCTGGGTTTGGAGAGGTCATGTTTCCGTAGAACGTTTCAACATCTGCTGTGGTCACATCGGGACCGTAAAAGTTTACGGCAGACATCAATACATTGTCTACGCCCTTTGCTAAGTTCACTTTCTTAGCATCTTTATCATTGAAAATAACGTCAAAAGCTTCGTTATCTAAGGTGACAGTCGTATCATTCAATAATTTTTTAAGATAATCTGATGAAAACCCAGGCTTGATTTTATCATTGGAATAATGATGGTGAATTCCGCTAGAAAACCAAACGCGTTTCATGTAAGTTTCAAAAGCGCTCCAGTCGTCTGTCGATTTATCACCATCATAATTTGCATACACATTTTCAAGAGCTTTTCTAATCTTTAAATTATGCCTGTAGTTCATGTTCCACATGATATCACGACCAGATAGACCTGCTTGCGTTAAATAATAGACCAATTTTTGTTCTTTTAAAGATAAATTTTCCCATCCTGGGATTTGATAGCGTAAAACTTTAATGTCTGCAAATTGCTCAACATTATAATCAAAATCTTCAGTAAATTCTTCTTTTGTGTTTTCTGAAGTTTCAGATTTCCTCTCTTCTTCACATGAGAACACGAAACCAAGCATTATCGCTAGGATCCATATTAATTTTAATTTCATTTTTATGTATTTAATTGTTGTAACGCAAATGTAAACATTTATCACAATGTCTTAAAATTGATTACCTTTGAATACCTAATTAATTATTAACTTTTTAAAATACTGAAACGGCCTTGATTAGGATGATGTAGCTGAAAAATCAAACTGATCTCTTCATAATCACAAGGGTTAACTTTAGGATTTTAATCATAATAAAACACATGAAAGCATTTAAATACATTCTCTTTTTACTTCTAATTCTTTTTATTGGTATGGCCATATACATTGCGGTTCAACCCAATGCTTACGACGTGAAGCGAACGAGAACCATAAACGCTCCTGTGAGCGTTGTGTACGACAATATTATTGATTTTGAAAATTGGTTAGCGTGGTCATCTTGGGCAGATGAAAATGCTGGATTGTCGATTAACTTGCCAGACCAAACTCGCGGAATTGACGCCTCATACTCATGGAAAGACGATAATATTGAAGGCACTATTAAAACAATCAACGCAAAACCTGACGCAACCATTGTTCAAGAAATGCAATATGGCGATGACCCTAAAACTGATATTATTTGGAATCTCAAACCTAATGGTGATGGCACGACAGAGGTCACTTTGACCATGTCTGGCAACGACTTACCATTCGGTTTTAAGGCGTCTACAATTTTCAATGGCGGCATGGACAGTAAAATAGGACCAGATATTGAAAGTAGCCTAGAGAAGCTCGATCGCACTATCGTTGCTAACATGAAAGTATATAGCATAAATGTAGAAGGTATCACGCAGCATGGTGGTGGCTTTTATCTCTATAATACGACCTCAAGTAAGAGATCTGATTTCAAATTACGCATGCAAGAAATGATGCCAAAACTTGGTGCATATGCCATTGCAAATAATATCACTATGTCTGGAAAACCCTTTGTGATTTATCACAAAATGGATGACACAAATGGTACGGTCATGTTCTCTTGTTGCATCCCGACGACTTCAAAAATTACAACCGAAGATCCTGAAGTGCTCACGGGTCAATTAGAACCTTTTAAAGCTTTAAAAACAGTCCTTAAAGGTGATTACGTCAATTTACAAGAGGCTTGGACTAAAGCAACGACTTACATCGAGACTAACAATTTAGTACAAAAAGAAAATGGCATTGCGCTTGAATCTTATCTCAATGACCCAATGTCTACTCCCAATCCTGCAAATTTAGTTACCGAGATTTATCTAGAAGTTGAATAATGAATCTGACTACAATAACAATAGTATTTGCTTTTTGGTTTACTTCGGAAAGACAATTTTATAAAGGTCGTCACCTATGAAGCAACTTCTGCTCGTTTTTATTGGCGGAGGCGCTGGAAGTGTTTTACGGTTTATAATCGGGAAGTTCCTAAATAATACTGAAAACGGAATTCCCTACGGAACATTCGCCGCCAATATTTTAGGCAGCTTACTTATTGGAATCATCTTAGGGCTTGCTGCCAAAAACGATACGCTCAACTCCAACCAAACGTTATTGCTAGCCACAGGATTCTGCGGAGGTTTTACCACATTTTCCTCCTTTGCATACGAAAATCATGTCATGCTCAAATCGGGAGATTTCACCTCTTTTGCGATTTATACGATCGCCAGTTTTATCGTTGGTTTTATCGCTGTGTTCTTCGGAATGTTTATGGTGAAATGAGTTTAAACTAAAAATGAACTTGAACTTGAATCACTCGACTGGCGTAACCCACGAATACATTTTAATCTTTTAAGGTGATTGTTTTTTTTAATATTCAATTAAAAGATAACAAAAAATAGCAATTTAAATCCTACAAGCGAGCGACTTTCAATTATTTCTTAAACGCCTTCACTCCTGCCCTAATTTTTACGTCCAAATAATTTTCTCTTGGTACAATAGGGCAAGAATACTTCTCATTATAAGCGCAATATGGATTATATGCCGAATTAAAATCTACAATCAGAGTGTTACCATCTGGAACAGTCAAATCAATATAACGGCCTCCTCCATAACTTTCCTCTCCGTTAGTTAAATCTAAAAATGGCAAAAATAGATAATCTTCATACTCGCTATCCTTAATTAAACCTTGATTTTGATAAACATTAAGTTGGTGCACTCTTCCTTTTAATTCAAAGCTCAATTCACCAAATTTTACGTAATCGGGAAGTCTATCTGTCGTGGTTTTCATTTTAAAAACAATTTCATCAGGTGTTCTCTTAAATGATGCCTTAATGACAAAAGTAGAATCAAACTTAAAAAACTCCAAGCCCTTAAAATTTTTTAGATCCTTATCCTTGAGTGGTGAGGTCGTAGCGTCTTTATATTCGGCGTTGATTTCTTTTTGAAATTCGGTATCACCAACAACTGGGCGTTTATCTTGAGCACAGCTCAAAAGGGACATTATTAAAAACAGTAGTACAATAGATTTCATAAGGATATGTTTCCATGTAAAAATACAACTTAAACATTTTTTTCATAGCTTTGGGTTCGTTAAAAAATGTAACTCATGACCATTCAAGTCGTATCTTATTATAAAAGACAGATCGCTGTAAAATCGATCCAGACCTTAATTATGCTATGAGAATGTAAACATATTACTAATCAATCATAAAAAGTCTGACGCTAACGTCAGACTTTTTAATTTTAAACCCTACACAAATCGGTATTTGTGCAAAAATTCGCCAAAAATGAAAAGGCTATTTCATAATTATGTCAACACCTTCAAGGGTCTCTCTACTGAGATTTGGTGGCTTGCTTTGATCACGCTCATTAATCGAGCTGGCACCATGGTCATTCCTTTTCTCTCACTATACCTCAAAGAAGATCTCAGTTTCTCCATTAGCGATGTAGGTTGGGTAATGAGTGCCTTTGGTTTAGGCTCTGTAGCCGGTTCATGGCTCGGTGGGAAACTCACCGATAAAATAGGCTATTATAAAACAATGGTTCGTAGTTTACTCTCTACTGGCTTTCTCTTTATTGGCATGCAATTTTTGAATACATTTACCACTATTTGCATTGGTATTTTTTTAGTGATGCTCGTAGCCGACACTTTTAGACCTGCCATGTTTGTTGCGCTTAACGCCTATAGTAAGCCCGAAAATAAAATTAGATCTCTTACGCTTATTCGTTTGGCGATTAATTTAGGATTTTCGGCAGGACCAGCCATTGGTGGACTCATCATTACTGGTTTGAGTTACTCTGGACTTTTTTGGGTAGATGGTATTACCTGTATCATTGCAACGCTCGTTATGATCAAGGTTTTAAATCCGAAAAAAGCAAAAAGCTTTGAAGCGCCAAAAATCGAGCAACCAATTTCGGCATATAGTGACAAGGTTTTTTTGATGTTTTTAGTAGCAATGGCTTTGTTTGGTATTGTATTTCTTCAATATTTTTCAACGATTACCATTTATTATAAAGATGTAAGAGCGCTCACTGAATTTGATATCGGACTTCTCCTTGGTCTTAACGGGCTTCTAATCTTTATCTTTGAAATGCCGCTCATCAAGTGGTTGGAAAATTCTAAGTTCACGAAACTGTCACTCATGTATATTGGCGCCATATTAACTGGACTCAGCATTTTAATTTTGAATTTTACCGGTTGGATTGGTATTTTAGTAGTTGGCATGCTCTTAATGACTGTAGGTGAGATGATTGCATTTCCGTTTTCAAACGCCTTTGCTGTAGATCGTGCTAAAAAAGGAAATCAAGGCGAATATATGGCGCTTTATTCCATGTCATTTTCAATCGCCCACATTTTTGGGCATAATGCGGGACTACAAATGACAGCTCAAGTAGGTTACACCAAAACTTGGTATATTATCACTGGAATCGCCTTTATTTGTGCGCTCATATTATTTATTTTAAATTATAAACTGAAACGTAAAACCCAACCCAAACCTATAATAGCAATTAAATAAATGATACAACTAGACGTCTTAATTATTGGATCTGGACCTATCGGGATCGCCTGCGCATTAGAATGTAACAAACAGGGCTGGAACTATTTAGTTTTAGAAAAAGGTGCACTAACCAATTCACTTTTTAATTATCCTTTGAATATGACCTTTTTTTCTACTTCGGAAAAATTAGAAATTGATAATGTGCCCTTTATCAGTAATAATCCGAAACCAACCAGAAATGAAGCATTAGAGTACTACCGTCGGGTCACAACGTCTAACCAACTAAATATTAACCTTTACGAACAAGTTAAATCTATTTCTAAAAACAAGAACTACTTTGAGGTAGACACTAGCAAAGACACTTATAATTCAAAGCATGTCATCATCGCCACGGGTTTTTATGACATTCCTAATTTGCTGAAGGTTCCTGGAGAAGATCTACCAAAAGTTTTTCATTATTATAAAGAAGCACATCCGTTCACATTACAAGAGGTGGCCATTGTTGGCGCTAGCAACTCATCGGTCGATGCTGCTTTAGAAATATATCGTAAAGGTGGCCATGTCACGATGATCATAAGAGGTGATACTATTGGTGAACGCGTCAAATATTGGGTGCGACCAGACATACTAAACCGAATCAAAGAAGGTAGTATTAAAGCCTACTTCAATTCAGAAATAAAAGAAATCAAAGAAACAGAAATCACTATCACAACACCTAATGGCATACAAACCGTTGCCAATGATTTTGTGGTGGCCTTGACAGGTTACAAACCCAATTTTCAATTTTTAAAAGACGCTGGTGTTCAATTTTCCGAAGATGAAAAACACATTCCGCACTATAATCCAGAAACCATGGAGTCTAACGTTGAAGGCCTATATCTCGCGGGTGTTATTTGTGGCGGTATGGAAACGCATAAATGGTTCATTGAGAATTCCAGAATTCATGCCAAGCGCATTGCCAAACACATAATGGATAAAATTGAGGCCGTTACGACATAATAGATATGTTTACAAATGAAGACAGTATTCCGTAGAAAAAATAGTATGGCCAATCAAATCCAATAAGAGGTCAACCTCCAATTTTTAAAACATTTACTTTTGTAAAGACATAACATGTTGCTTCAAAAAATCATAAAATAATAACCTACCGCAGTGGTTTCACTTCATTGTGTTTAACCACGTGCGACAACACAATTTGAGTTTTGGTCTCACCGTAAACAATCAATTGATCAATAAATGATTCAAGGTGTTTTTGATTTTTTAGCACCACCTCCATCACGATGTTCTCGTTTCCTGTTATTCTATAGCAATTGATGACCTCGTCGTAAGTTTTTACCTTTTCTAAGAATGGTTTTAACATGCCCATAAACGCACGCAGCGTAATTAAGGCCTTCAATTGATAACCTACCTCAAAGGGTGAAACTAGCGTATTGTAGTTTTGAATAATGCCTGCATCTTCCATTTTTTTGATACGCTCTGAAACTGCTGGAGAGCTAATCCCTACGTTCCGACCAATTTCGGCATTAGATTGTCGTGCATTTAATTGAAGACATTTTAAAATGCTCCAATTCAAATTATCTATCAACATTTAAAGAAAATTTAGAATCTACGTTAATTTACATATCAAATATACGCTTTTGCTTTAATAACGAAAGAAGAATGTTATTAGTTGTCACTAAATTTGTAAGGCTTTGTAAAAAAATAATGAATTACAATATTCCATCCCATTTATTAGAACTGCCTATATATCAAAAGGCTATGGATATTCTTGTGATATCGCGAAATATATCGACCTATATCAATCAGGATTTATCTTACTTAAGGCAGGATGGATCTGAAGATGCTGACATTTATGTCTCAGGCGACATCATCCAGCAATCTGAATCGTTAGCTCCTGAAATTGAAAAGGCTCAGGCCGAGCGATTTTCAGAAAGAAAACACAAACACTTAGCGTCTCTTGAGCGCTTGACAAATAGGTTACATCTCAATTGTAACCGTCTGCAACACTGTAATAGTAACGGCAAAGATTATTTACCGCTTCTTCAAAATGAAATTAAAAAATTTAAGCGACTTCAACGCAGTTGGATGTTAACACTTTAGTGCGTCTATTGAACTAATAAGCCAAACGGTAGAGGGCTACACGTCTTTTGTGCCACACTTTACTGTTATAACTTTCAGATGTATAATAACGATCAGATTTTGATGCTTGAAATAGGAAATCTAAGTGATTTTTAGGCTGTAGCTTTACTGAAGTGGTTAAATCGGTTTTCATAAGTTAGGGCTTTAATTTTGTACAAATTACGTCCTCATTTCTTAAATCAACAGATTCCAAATTTATTTTAGATTAATGGTTTTATTTAATCCATAACAGGCACAAACAAGCAAAATTTAACGATGAAATTAAAACCAGGAACGTATATATGTTATGATAATACAAAAATATGGCTCGTTAAATGAGAGCATGCTACTAAATTACCCTAAAATTTACCAAATTATCAATTGAACGCCATTTTATGGGCTGCTCCAAGAAAATACGTAGTAAAGTAGAATTATGGTTATTGACTTTTTGTTATCGATGGAACATTTCTCAAAATTGACGATACGCAACCTAAAGCCATCGCATCATTATTTTGACTGAATCTCTGATATCGATTTGAGTATAAGTGGTCGTAATATAATTTGTAAATCCAGTCCTTTCAAAATCAAAGAGAGCATTATCGTTGTAAGTATGTTTTGCAAAAAGTTAAATATGGCTCTTTGGGATCTTAAAATAAAGGTAGAACTAGATATTCAAGCAATTGTTTGCAAAACTTAGTTGTGTCTAGAATCCCGATACAAATTCTAAATAAGCCTATTAAATGCATTGCGCTTTTCAAAGTTTGAATCTCGGGATCCCGAAGCAAGGTTCGGGATAAGCGATTCGCACACTTTTCGTGAAAAGCGAAACCTGGCTCTCTGCTTACATGTTTCGACGATATTGACCACCAACCTCAAACAACGCGCTTGTAATTTCTCCTAATGAACATACTTTACAAACGTCCATCAACGCTTCAAAAATATTCTCGTTACTAATGGCTTTATGCTGCAAATCTTTCAGCAGCTGCTCTGTGTCATGCGCTTTGTGAAGATTATCTAAAGTCTTGATTTGATATTGCTTCTCTTCTTCAGTAGCACGAATCACTTCCGCAGGTAAAACTGTTGGCGATCCTGTGCTGCTTAAAAACGTGTTGACACCAATTATTGGGAATTCACCGTTGTGCTTCAAAGTTTCATAATACAAGCTTTCTTCTTGAATTTTACTGCGCTGGTACATGGTTTCCATAGCGCCTAAAACGCCTCCTCGCTCGGTAATGCGATCAAATTCTAAAAGCACAGCTTCTTCAACCAAATCGGTTAGCTCCTCAATAATGAAAGAGCCTTGAATTGGATTTTCATTTTTATTGAGTCCTAACTCCTTATTGATAATTAATTGGATGGCCATCGCACGTCTTACCGATTCTTCGGTAGGTGTCGTAATCGCTTCATCATAGGCATTGGTATGCAAAGAATTACAATTATCATAAATAGCATATAAGGCTTGAAGCGTGGTACGAATATCATTAAAATCAATTTCTTGCGCATGTAAGCTACGACCTGAGGTTTGAATGTGATACTTCAGCATTTGCGCTCTAGAATTCGCGCCATACTTGTTTTTTAAAGCCTTCGACCAAATTTTTCTAGCCACACGACCAATGACAGCATATTCTGGATCAATACCATTTGAGAAAAAGAACGACAGGTTTGGACCAAATTTATTGATGTCCATGCCGCGAGATAAATAGTACTCGACGTAAGTGAATCCGTTGGATAAGGTAAACGCCAATTGTGAGATTGGATTCGCTCCAGCTTCGGCAATATGATACCCTGAAATAGAGACCGAGTAAAAATTACGAACATTGTTCTCGATGAAATATTCTTGAACGTCACCCATTAAGCGCAGCGCGAATTCCGTCGAAAAAATACAGGTATTCTGTGCTTGATCTTCTTTTAAAATATCGGCTTGAACCGTTCCTCGTACTTGGGCAATAGTTCGTTTTTTGATGTCTTGATAAGTGTCTTGGTCTAGAACTTGATCTCCCGTCACACCAAGTAGCATCAACCCTAATCCGTTGTTCCCTTCTGGTAATTTACCATTGTAAACGGGACGTTCCTTATTTTTATAGATTTTGGTAATTTTAGCCTCAACTTCCTTTTCTAATCCGTTTTCTGTAATAAAAGCCTCACATTGCTGGTCTATGGCAGCATTCATAAAAAAGCCGAGTAACATGGGCGCCGGACCATTGATCGTCATACTTACCGATGTCATAACATTGGCCAAATCGAAACCAGAATAGAGTTTTTTAGCATCGTCTAAACAACAAATGGAAACACCCGCATTACCAATTTTTCCGTAGATATCTGGTCTATGATCGGGATCATTGCCATAGAGCGTCACACTATCAAAAGCCGTTGATAAACGCTTGGCCGGCAATCCCATACTCACATAATGAAAACGTCTATTGGTACGTTCTGGGCCACCTTCGCCCGCAAACATTCGCGCAGGATCTTCGCCAGTTCGTTTAAACGGATAAAGACCCGAGGTAAACGGAAATTCACCTGGCACATTTTCTTGCAAGGTCCATCGTAATACATCACCCCAAGCTTGATACTTTGGCAGTGCCACTCTAGGAATTTGTGTATGCGAAAGTGATTCAGAATGTGTTTCAATCTTTATTTCTTTATCACGAACTTTAAACGTGTAGATTGGATTTTTATATTTATTGACTTTTTCATCCCAACCTGTTATGACTTCCCAATTGTAAGGATCAAGGTTTAATTTTACACGGTCAAATTCTGCAATAAGCATTTTTACAAAGTCCTTGTTCTCTTTTTCTTCGGAAACATAAGACTCCGTATCAATACCAGATTTATCCAATGATGGCGAACTTCCAACGACCGACTCTAATGTTTTATAGATCCCAAACAATCTTTGGGCGACCTCAACTTGTTCGTTAGCAGTTTTGTCGTAAGCACGATTACTTTCGGCAATTTCAGAAAGATACCGCGTTCTTGAAGGTGGAATCACAAAAATCTTTTCGCTCATCTCGTCGGAAATTTGAAACGTCGAATTGAGATCTGTTTCCGTTTTTTCAACCAATTTATCCATTATCGCTTTGTAGAGCGTATTCATTCCTGGATCATTAAATTGAGACGCAATCGTACCAAAAACCGGAAGATCATCTTGATGAACATCCCAAAGATTATTGTTACGCATGTATTGTTTCTTGACATCACGAAGCGCGTCTAAAGAGCCGCGTTTATCAAATTTATTGATGGCTACCAAATCGGCAAAATCAAGCATATCGATTTTTTCGAGTTGAGTGGCAGCACCAAATTCAGGAGTCATGACATATAAAGAGACATCGCTGTGTTCTATAATTTCGGTATCACTTTGACCAATACCTGACGTTTCTAGAATGATAAGATCAAATTCTGCTGCTTTCAAAACTTGTACAGCTTCATTTACATATTTTGACAACGCTAAATTAGACTGCCTGGTCGCCAAACTTCTCATATATACTCGAGGTGAGTTGATGGCGTTCATTCTAATCCTGTCACCCAATAAAGCACCACCTGTTTTTCGTTTTGATGGATCTACAGAAACAATACCAATGGTTTTTTCTGGAAAATCAATTAAAAATCGTCTTACCAATTCATCGACCAAGCTCGATTTCCCGGCACCTCCTGTTCCAGTAATTCCTAAAACAGCCCCTTTGTCCTTCGGACATTTCCCCAAAGGGGAAAATAGTTCATTAAAAATATCGTGTTGGTTTTCTGCAAAAGAAATCAATCTTGATATTGTAGGAGCATCTTTATTTTTTAGAGACGCTTCTATTTTCTTGCCTTTGGGAAGGGTTAGGGATGGGCTGGCAAAATCAGACTTTTCAACCAAATCATTGATCATGCCTTGCAATCCCATTTCTCTGCCGTCGTCTGGCGAGTATATTCTGTCGATGCCATAATCCATTAATTCTTTAATTTCCGAAGGTAAAATCACACCTCCACCACCACCGAAGATTTTAATATGGCCTGCTCCTTTTTCTTCTAAAAGGTCATGCATATATTTGAAATACTCGTTGTGACCACCTTGATAAGAGGTCAAACAAATGGCATTCACATCTTCTTGAATCGCCGTATTAACGACCTCCTCAACACTTCGATCGTGTCCTAAATGAATCACCTCAACACCCGTAGCTTGGATGATACGACGCATGATATTGATAGAGGCATCGTGACCGTCAAAAAGGGAGGCTGCGGTGACAATTCTTACTTTATATTTTGGATTGTAGGGTGCTACTTGCTTCATTCGTAAAATTATGAGAATTTATAGAGTCAAATTTACGGAATTTTCAAAAGAAGCGTCTTATGATTTGGAATTCTTTAAGCCATCTGATCGCTTCTTTTTTAACAATGCCAATTGATAAGACCCTAAGTATTTAAGTGGACGTACTTTCTTAAAACCTATAGGTCGCTAATCACTTACTAAACATAAATTTATAGAAAATCCATATATTTGTGAGATCTCAAAATAAAAAAAAAATGATTCGTAAACTTTTAGTATTTGTATGTGTATTCAATTTAACATCTTGTGCCGAATTGCAGGATGTGGTCAATAATTTACCACAAGGTGGTACTGTATTAAGTAATGCAGATATTGGATCTGGATTAAGACAAGCTTTAGATTTAGGGATTGAAAAGCAAGTGAGCAAGCTGACCGCCGAAAATGGCTTTTTCAAAAATGACTTAGTGAGAATTTTACTACCCGAAGAACTACAAAAAGTTGATAAAGCTTTGCGCGATATTGGACTTGATAAATTAGCAGACGAAGGATTAAAAGTGCTTAATCGTGCTGCCGAAGACGCCGTTAGCGAAGCCACACCTATTTTTATAAATGCAGTAAAAGGCATTACATTTAATGATGCTAAAAATATTCTATTGGGCAGTGATGACGCAGCAACCCTTTATTTAAGTGGTAAAACCCAAACCGAACTCTACGCTAAATTTAAACCTGTTATCAATAACTCATTTTCAAAAGTTGGTGCCGATCAAATTTGGTCAAACCTAATCACAAAATATAATGCCATCCCATTTACCAATAATGTCAATCCAGATTTAACCGATTATGTTACAGGTGAAGCATTAAAAGGAGTGTACACCATGATCGCCGTTGAAGAAAAAGAAATTAGGAATAAAGTCTCTTCAAGAACAACGAGTTTATTACAAAAGGTTTTTGCTTTGCAAGATTAAATGCGACGCTATTAATTTTAATGTTATGCTAATATTGACATAACATGAAAGAGATAATTATAAATCATCTTTGTAGGAGTTAGCAAATAATAGAATGTCTTCACTATTTATTTGAGTTAGGAAAGTTAGTTTTAAAAATCGACCATTAGTCATGGTCGATTTTTTTGTCAGAATTTTTAAAGTTTTATTGCTGAATTCCAATAATTTAGATACATTTAAGAGTTTATAATTACCACCAAAAATGAAACGAGTTCGCCACATTAAAGAGCATCAAAACCAATTACTCTCCCGTTATAAAAATCTGATTGAACAGGCTTATAATTTCCGTCAAACAGATTCAGCTTTAAGTGATATCTCAGAATTTAAAGCCATCAAACTTTTGCATAAACTTAATAAGCTCAATTATTTGAATAGAGATTTAAAAGGGTTACAACAAAATTAATTGACATTTATTTAACGTACCCGCTGCGTCTAAGGTGATTTTCAAATCGTATATAAGATTTAAAACATCGTTATATGAGTACACATTTTTGCAAGGTTGGACGTTCAAGACCTTCACAGTCAAAAGTATTTAGCTTGAAAGACCTAGAAGAACGGTATGTACGTTTTATTGAAGAAGCCTATAATATTCAACAAACCGATATGAGCTTGAGTGATTTATTATGTTATGAGGCTAGAAAACTGAAACAACAAATCTTAAATCTAAAGCGCACTATCGCTCAAGATTTTGATGCAGCGCTTTAAAATATGTAAAGGCATGTGCTAATCTAGATCCATACCAAGAGAAAAACTCTCCATCAACAATTTTGATTTTAGTGTTAGGAACTAGTTTTTTAAAGTCTAAAATATCTTTTTCCTTAAACGGATATGGTTCGCTCGACAATAAAATAAGATCAACGTCTTTCAAATCTTCTATCTCAATTTCGGGATATCGTCTCAAGTTTCCGAAGTAATTTTTAAAAGCATTAATGATAAGCATGCTATTGATAAATGTATCACTGGCTGCTACCATCCAAGGATTTTTCCAGATAAAATAAGCGACCGTTAGCCGAGGAAAACCAGCTATAAACTGAACAAACGCTTCATACTCTTTTTTGATGGTTGTCTTAATGACTTCAGCTTTTTCTACTACGGAAAATAAGTCTCCATACATTGATATAAGCTCTAAAGCATGATCTAAATTGTCAATATCACTAATATGAACGGGTGCAATGTTCTCCAATTCTGAAATCATCGCTTGCGTATTTTCTTCCTTATTACAAAGAACAATATCAGGATTAGCCGCTCTAATTTTATCGAAATGAACGGTTTTTGTGCCACCGACGACCTTTTTCTTTTTACGCAGATTATCAGGATGAACACAAAACTTTGTGATGCCGACAATAAATGATTCTAAACCTAAATCGACCAGCAATTCGGTTTGTGAAGGCACTAAAGAAATAATTCGCTTTGGTGTGGTGGCGAATTTAAGACTTCGGTTAAGTTGATCTTTGTAATTCATACCAATTACTTGCATTTATATAGTAAAAAACTACTAAGACGCTAAAATCTTAGCCATTTCAAGTTGAAGATTTTCGGCTTTTTGAGCTGCCGCTTCATCAAAATATGCCGTATCAGACGCATAAATAATAGCTCTTGAAGAGTTGATCAATAACCCAACATTTTCATTCATTCCATATTTACAAACCGCTTGCAAGTTTCCGCCTTGAGCGCCAACACCAGGTACCAATAAAAATGCTTTAGGCACAATTTTACGTATGTCTGTAAAGTATTCGGCCTTAGTGGCACCAACAACATACATTAATCGTGAAGAATTCTCCCATGTCTTAGAAGTTTCTAAAACCTGTTCATAAACAGGCCGACCATCAACGGTTTTAGTTTGAAAATCAAACGCACCAGCATTTGAAGTTAGCGTCAATAAAATGGTATGCTTATTTTTAAATGCCAGAAACGGCTCTACTGAATCTTTCCCCATATAAGGCGCCACAGTCACACTGTCAAAATCCAGATCCTCAAAAAATGCCTTTGCGTACATGGTACTCGAATTGCCGATATCACCGCGCTTGGCATCGGCAATGGTGAAAATTTCTGGGTATTTTACATTGAGATACATGATTGTTTTCTCGAGAGCCTTCCATCCTTTTAATCCGTAAGCCTCATAAAAAGCAAGATTAGGTTTGTAGGCAACACATAAGTGATGGGTTGCATCGATAATCGCTTTATTAAATGCAAAAATAGGATCTTCCTCATTTAAGAGGTGTTTTGGGATCTTATCTAAATCGACGTCCAGCCCAATACATAAAAAGGATTTCTTTTTTCTTATTTGATCTGTGAGCTGTTGTGTGGTCATAATTTATATTATATTTCGTTTACACTAATAGGATGTTGAGGGAAAGTTATTCTGTTTGTTTTTGTGCTTTATGTTTAAATTTTGTGGTATTTGCTCAAGACTTGCCATAATGTTTTGCAACGGAATTATATATTGTTAGTTGGGCAATTAAACTCTAAACTCAGAGACAAAACTGACTGAAAGTCCACAATAACTATTATAAACAAACTATAATCAAGCAATTAATTATACACGGTATTTAAGCAGTTTTTCTTATTTCACAAATGTAATTAATGGTCCATCTGATTCAGGATTATCAGCTAAGTATAATTTCCCATTTTCAAAATAATAATCATATTCTACGGATTGAATTGTAACATTGTTGTTTACAACCGTAATATCATAAGTTCCTGTTTCCAATAGTGTATGTAATGGCTCTGTGACGTTATTCACAACAATTAATTCACTATTATTAATATCAAAACTCCAAAGATGCTCTCCATTTTCTAAATTAATAGGTTCACAAAAACAGGAAACAGAAACTAAATTCCATTGTCCATCCAATTCATTAGTTACTTCATTATTGTCATCACTTTCATTACACGAAAATAAAATTCCGCTAACGATAAAAAGAGAAATTAGTTTTTTCATAATATTATTTTTTAAGTATTCATTTAATAGATGGTTTTGTTCAATTGGTTGAATGAAATTACTTACAACCCCTAATAATCAAATCAGTATCATCACTTAAAAAAAACGCTCAACTAGAATTTATAAACTAGAGATACTCATCGCTAGCCTTTAACTTTTCAGTATTTTCAGCAAGCATGAGTTCGTCAAGAATCTTTTGAATGTCACCATTCATGATATTCTGTAAATCGTAAAGGGTTAGCCCGATTCTATGATCTGTTACTCGTCCTTGAGAATAGTTGTAGGTTCTAATTTTTGCACTTCGATCACCAGAGCTCACCATAGAACCGCGTTTTTCTGCATCCTCGGCATTCTTTTTGGCGAGTTCCATTTCGTATAAACGCGAACGCAGTACTTTAAAGGCTTTCTCTTTGTTTTTATGCTGTGATTTTTGATCCTGACACTGAGCCACCAATCCTGTTGGCTCGTGGGTCAATCTCACTGCAGAATAGGTGGTGTTCACCGATTGACCACCTGGTCCAGAAGAACAGAAAAAATCAATACGCACATCTTTAGGGTCAATTTCTACATCAAATTCTTCAGCCTCAGGAAAGACCATACAGGTTGCAGCACTGGTGTGCACACGACCTTGAGTTTCTGTTTGAGGCACTCGTTGCACGCGATGTACGCCTGCTTCAAATTTTAAAATGCCGTAGACATCATCGCCAGATACTTCAAATTGGATTTCCTTGAAACCGCCATTAGTCCCTTCACTGTAATCCACTGTATCCACTTTCCAGCCTCTACTTTCACAGTACTTGGTGTACATTCTATATAGATCGCCAGCAAAAATACTAGCTTCATCTCCACCAGCACCTGCACGTAATTCTACAACGGCATTTTTCGAATCTTCGGGATCTTTTGGTATGAGCAGCACTCTTATATCATCTTCTAATTTAGGGATGCCTTCCTTGGCCTCATCATACTGCATTTTAGCCATCTCGACCATTTCTGGTTCGCTACCATCTGCAATAATCTCTTCGGCCTCTTTTAAATTGTCGGTAAGCTCAATATAGGCTTCGCGCTTATCCATTAGTAACCTTAAATCCTTGTATTCTTTGTTCAACGACACATATCGCTTTTGATCTGTAATGATATCGGGCTGTATAATCAGGTCACTAACCTCGTCAAAACGCTGTTTGACTATTTGCAATTTATCTAACATCTATCTTCTATGATTGTAGTTCAAAAATACGATAATTTATGGATTCACCATAGTGAATAACGCCTTACTCTACTGAAAATAATTTACCAAAATTGAACGTTATAGTGCCATGAAAATGCAAGTCAAATCGATATTACAGTATTATAGACAAATGGCATCATGGTCATTTCTGGTTACGTTGGTCATTATGATTTTTACACTGAAACTCCTCTTATTAGTGTTGGCAAAAGTCGTGATGATTTTAGTCTTGTGGTATATAATAAGCGACCGAAAGTTTAGGCAGCGTTTGCAGTTTTATCGCATAAGTGGCGTTTCAACCATAAAGTTTTTAACAGTTATTTTTTTGATAGATAGCCTTTTGACGGTGTCCTTTCTAGTTTTGGTAAAGGGGTTTATCTAATATTCAAACTTACCGTACTCACTGGTAATGGTCAATTTTTTTACTTCGGAAGGTTCAACGCGACCAATAATTTTGGCATTGACATTAAATGATTTTGAAATCGTCATGATTTCTTCAGCGATGGCAGGATCGACATAAAGCTCCATACGATGCCCACAATTGAACACCTGATACATCTCTTTCCAATCGGTTTTTGACTGCTCCTGTATGAGTTTGAACAATGGCGGTACGTCAAATAAATTATCCTTTATGATATGTAAATGATCAATAAAGTGCAAGATCTTCGTTTGTGCTCCACCAGAACAATGGACCATGCCGTGTAATGTTTCCGAAGAAAACTGAGACAAAATCGCTTTGATAATTGGCGCATAGGTTCGTGTTGGCGACAATACCAATTTCCCAGCATTTATTGGTGAATTCTCAACGGGATCGGTCAATTTCACTTGCCCAGAATACACTAAATCCTTGGGGACAGCCGCATCAAAACTTTCGGGATATGTTTTGGCCAAATACTTGTGAAACACATCGTGGCGTGCAGAGGTGAGCCCGTTACTTCCCATACCACCATTATATTCTGTTTCGTAAGATGCTTGTCCGAAACTCTCCAAACCAACGATCACGTCGCCAGCCTTAATATTGGCGTTATCAATAACATCCTTTCGTTTCATACGAGCCGTTACGGTAGAATCGACAATAATAGTTCTTACGAGATCTCCCACATCGGCAGTTTCTCCTCCTGTAGAATGAATGGTCACTCCAAACGCTTTTAAATCCTTGATTAGCGCTTCCGTTCCATTGATAATTGCTGCAATCACTTCGCCGGGAATTAGATTCTTGTTACGACCTATGGTTGAAGACAACATGATATTATCGGTTGCTCCAACGCATAATAAATCGTCAATATTCATGATCAAGGCATCTTGGGCAATCCCTTTCCATACCGAAATATCTCCAGTTTCTTTCCAGTACATATACGCCAACGAACTCTTGGTCCCTGCACCATCAGCATGCATTATCAGGCAGTACTCGTCGTCATTGGTGAGATAATCTGGGACTATTTTACAAAATGCCTTAGGAAACAAGCCCTTGTCTATATGCTTTATGGCATTGTGTACATCTTCTTTTGATGCTGAAACACCTCGCTGTGCGTACCGCTTACTTATATCTTGGCTCATGGTATGAAAATTGAATCACAAAAATAGCAATAGTTAATTACAAAGGCATCTACTTTTACGATCATCGTCACCTGACCTATTATTTAGTGAATAAAAGCTCTCTGTATTTTGTCAACGGCCAAAGTTCATCATCGACCAGTAATTCCAGTTTATCACAGTGGTATCTAATCTCATCAAAAAGTGGCTTCACGTTGTTACAATAGGCTTGCGCTTTCTTTTCTAATTCATTGAGCGCATTCGCCGTTTTTCGTTCTTCGGTCATTTTGGTCACATTCGAATTGATGCCTTCAATATGACCAGAAATTTGTTCAATGAGATTGAGCTGTTCTTTGGCTAATTTTTTAAAACCGTCACCGTAAATCTCTTTGAGCCCTTTTACATTTTCGATAAGAATGTTTTGATATCTCACGGCCGTTGGCACCACGTGATTGCGAGCAATATCTCCAAGAACACGTCCTTCAATTTGGATGCGCATGGCATATTCTTCCATTTCGATTTCGTAACGCGCCTCAGATTCTATTTTATTCATCACATTTAAATCTGAAAACAGCTTGATTGCTTTTTTAGACACTTTTGCTTTGAGCGCTTCTGGTGTGGTTTTGTTATTACTCAAGCCGCGTTTTTTCGCTTCTTTTTCCCAGGCTTCACCGTAACCATTGCCTTCAAAACGGATGGCTTTAGACATTTTTATATATTCCCTCAAAACGTTAAAAATGGCGTCGTCTTTTTTCATATCCTTTTTCGCGATCAATGTCTCGACCTCATCTTTAAAATCAATAAGCTGTCTCGCCACTATGGTATTTAGAACGGTCATCGGGTTGGCGCAATTCGCCATGGATCCTACCGCTCTAAATTCAAATTTATTGCCTGTGAAGGCGAATGGAGACGTTCGGTTTCTGTCGGTATTATCTAAAAGAACATCTGGGATTTTTCCAACGACATTCAGTTTTAAGTCTGTTTTTTCCTGAGGCGATAGTTTACCATCGGTCACGTTTTCAAGTTCCTCAAGAACCTTAGTCAGTTGCGCACCTATAAATACTGAAATAATAGCAGGAGGTGCTTCATTGGCTCCAAGACGATGGTCATTACTAGCCGATGCAATTGCTGCACGTAACAATTCTTCATTATCATGAACCGCTTTTATCGTATTGATAAAGAAAGTCAAAAACTGAAGGTTACTCATTGGTGTTTTACCAGGACTCAATAAATTGACACCGGTATTGGTACTCAAACTCCAATTATTATGTTTACCCGACCCATTTACGCCTGCAAAAGGCTTTTCATGAAATAGCACTTTAAAATTATGGCGCTCTGCTATTTTATCCATCACATCCATGAGTAAAGAGTTGTGGTCAACGGCCAGATTGGCTTCCTCAAAAATAGGTGCGAGTTCAAACTGATTAGGCGCAACCTCGTTATGTCTTGTTTTTACGGGAATGCCGAGTAGCATGCATTCGGTTTCTAAATCGCGCATAAAGGACATGGCTCGGTTAGGAATTGTACCAAAATAATGATCATCTAACTGCTGCCCTTTGGCTGGTGAATGCCCAAGAAGCGTACGGCCAGTTAAAACAATATCTGGTCTTGACATTGCCAAGCCGCTATCTATTAAAAAGTACTCCTGCTCCCAACCTAGAGAAGCATTGACCTTTTTAACATTTTTATCAAAATATTTACACACTGCGACAGCTGCTGCATCTACAGCTTGGAGCGCACGAAGTAAAGGCGTTTTATAATCTAAAGCTTCTCCAGTGTAGGCAACGAATACGGTGGGAATGCACAGGGTTGTTCCAAAGATAAATGCAGGAGAGGTAGGATCCCAAGCCGTATAACCGCGCGCTTCGAACGTATTTCTAATACCGCCGTTTGGAAAACTCGATGCATCTGGTTCTTGCTGCACCAATTGGTTGCCACCAAATTTCTCAATGGCCAGACCGTTTCCTATAGTCTCAAAAAAAGCATCGTGCTTTTCGGCAGTGGCTCCTGTTAGCGGCTGAAACCAATGCGTGTAATGTGTTGCGCCTTTTGAAATGGCCCACTCTTTCATTCCTGTGGAAATATGATCGGCTACAATACGTTCAATTTTAGACCCATTACTGATGGCGTCCATAACACTCTCCAGCGCCTCTTTGGTCAAATATTGTCGCATTGTAGATTCATTAAAGACATTGGCCCCAAAAAGTTCAGAACGTCTCACCTTTTCTTCAATGGAAATAGGTTGGTGTTTAAAAACTTCTTTTAATGCATGAAATCTTAAGGTGGCCATATTATCAAATTTTTAATTTACAGTCCAAATTTAACCAATAAATGAATATTTCCGAAGTAAGCCCTATAAAAATTAGGGGATAATCAATTGTTAATAACATTTAACCTAATTAGACCCTCATTTTTTTGACCTTAACTTAAAATTCCCAATATTTGTATATTAATTTTTAATCTAAAAACAGTCATGAGTAAATCAAAGTTAGAGTACATCTGGTTAGATGGTTACAAACCAACACAAAATATGAGGAGCAAAACTAAAGTTGAAAATGACTTTAGTGGAAAATTAGAAGATTGTCCAGTTTGGTCGTTTGATGGCAGTTCGACGCGACAAGCTTCTGGAGGATCTTCAGACTGTTTATTAAAGCCTGTCGCCATATATCCAGATCCTGCAAGGGAAAATGGCTATTTGGTAATGACCGAAGTTTTAAATGCCGATGGAACTCCTCACATCTCTAACGGAAGAGCTACGATTGATGATGACGATAATGATTTCTGGTTCGGTTTTGAACAAGAGTACTTTATTATGGATACCAAAACCCAATTGCCTTTAGGATTTCCTATTGGTGGTTATCCTGCGCCACAGGGTATGTACTACTGCTCAGTGGGCGGAAAACATACTCACGGCAGAGGTTTAGTTGAAGAACATGCCGATCTTTGTATTGCCGCAGGTCTAAATTTTGAAGGAATTAACCAAGAGGTTGCTTCAGGCCAATGGGAATATCAATTATTCGCTAAAGGCGCTAAGATTGCAGGTGACGAGATCTGGGTCTCAAGATATTTATTGGATCGTTTGACAGAGCAATATGGTTACTATATTGAATATCACCCTAAACCATTAGGTAAAGATATGGATTGGAACGGTTCTGGAATGCATGCTAATTTCTCGAACACGGTATTGAGAACATGTGGTAGCAAAGAGACTTACGAGAAAATTTGTGAAGCTTTTAGACCAGTTGTTAAAGAGCATATTGCTGTTTACGGTGAGTTTAATGACCAGCGTTTAACAGGAGAACACGAAACAGCTTCGATCAATGATTTTAGCTATGGTGTTTCAGATAGAGGTGCTTCCATTCGAATTCCAATTATTACGGTTGAGAAAGGTTGGAAAGGCTGGTTAGAAGACCGTCGTCCAGCCTCAAATGGTGATCCCTACAAAATTGCAGGTCGTATTATTAAAACGGTAAAGTCTGCGAATATCAGCTAAATTTTAAAAAATAGTTTTGTTCATAAAGCGTCTTCTTTTTGTAAAGAAGGCGTTTTTTTATGACCCAATCCCTACATCTGCGATTGAAAAGCCATAACAATGAAAACAGCGTAGGCAGTAACCAGCAGTAAGCCTTTATATCGTGAGATTTGAAATTTCTTCGGAATAATAATTAAAGGAATCAACACCGCGGCGAAGGCCAGCATCCAAAAGATATCGCGGCCAAGAATCGAATCGTCTGTCACTGTAATGGTCTTGATGATCGCTGTCAAACCAAGAACCGAACCGATATTAAAAATGTTTGAACCAATGAGATTCCCCAATGACAATGCTTTTTCTTTTTTCACGGCCGCAATGACAGAGGCTGCCAATTCTGGAACACTTGTACCAATGGCAATGACCGTTGCAGCAATGACCGCATCACTTACACCTAAAGCCGTCGCTAATTCTTTAGCGCCATCGACCAACCAAACCGATCCAAAGTAAAGTGCGACAGCTCCTATTATTAACCATAGTACAATTTTAAAATTTGAAACAACGGCTAGGATATCATCGACCTCTTCTACAATCACATCCTTTTTTGCGGTTTTTATGAGTATGATTAAAAATATAACCAAGCCCACAAACAACGCTCCGCCTTCGATTGCAGTGAGCTGATTATCGTTCCCTAAAAAATAAAATAGTGCGATGGAAAATAGCATCATCACTGGCCAATTGAGCTTATAGAACGATTGGTCAACTGCAATAGCGCTTACGAGCGCGGTTATTCCTAACACCAGCCCTATATTGGCGATGTTAGAACCAATGACATTGTTAATGGCGATCGCAGGAGATCCCGTCAAGGCTGCGTTTAAACTTACTAGTAGTTCGGGAGCAGAGGTTGCAAAACTCACCACCGTCATCCCGATGACCATTTTTGATATGTTTAATTTAAAAGACAACGCTACCGAAGCACGCACTAAAAACTCGCCCCCTATCACCAACAATATCAACCCTAAAATTATAAACACTAAACTCATGTCGTCATACATTTTTATGAACACTCCAATTGGGCGTCTCTAAATGGCGAAGATACTATAATTTTAAGACGTTTAAATGGTTTTATTAGGGTCTGTAAATAGGATTGTGAAATTTCAATTGAACCCATAAACTACTAAAATAGTTGTATAACTATAAAAATAGTTATACATTTGTACTCGATACATTCAGTATAAGTTAATGCATAGAAATGGTTCTTAAATTTCAAGGCTATTTGTATGTTTAATAACATTAGATTTTAAAAACAGGCTCCATATTTGAACGAGAGCGAAAATAATTTACACTAAAAAGATTTTCGATGCCGTCGGAAAACAAACATGCAGAAACTAACCAATAAAGAAGAAGAAATCATGCACATTTTATGGATGCTTAAAAAAGCGTTCGTCAAAGATGTGCTTGCGAAAATAAAAGACGACAAACCGCACTACAACACACTTTCTACTATTATTAGAAATTTAGAGGAAAAAGGCTATGTGAGTTATACTGCCTTTGGAAAAACGCATCAATATTTCCCTATCGTTAGTAAAGACGTGTACAAGAAACGTTTTATGAACACGGCTATTGAGCATTATTTCAACAACTCTTACAAAAATGTCGTATCGTTTTTTGCGAAGGAAGAAAAGATAAGCGTAGAAGAACTTAAGGATATTATTGCGCTCATTGAAAATAGGGACTCAGTAAAAGATGCTCCATCAAAAACCAACCTTAACGCTTAATATTATGGACTATATCATAAAATCGTTTGCGCTATTGCTCATATTCTACCTGTGTTATCGTATTTTTCTTGAACGAGATACATTTTTTCAAACCAATCGCTGGTTTTTACTGTTCGGTTTAATCACTGTCGTATGCTTGCCGTTGATCGTCATTACAAATTATATAGAATATACACCAGTAACATCAGCACTACCCTATTCATTTGGGACTTCAAGCTCGGCATCTATACCTTTAACGACCAAAATGCCTTTTGATTATTTGGCTGTTGCATCTTACATTTATGTGGTCGGACTCATTATATTCTTCGGAAAATTGAGTATCGAACTTTTATCGCTTCAAAAGGTTATCAAAAAAAGTAAGGCTATTGATTTAACAACATCAAAACTATTTGAGACCACCGAAGATGTAGCGCCATTTTCATTTTTTAATTATATCGTTTATAATCCGAAACATTTTCAAGACGATGATCTGGCATATGTTATAAATCACGAGCAGGTTCATGTTAAGCAATATCATTCTGTAGACATTATTATAGCGCAAATGGCATGCATTATATTTTGGTTCAATCCAATCGTTTGGCTCTATAAAAAAGTTATTCAGCAAAATTTAGAATTTATAGCCGATCATCAAGCACAGCAAATTTCCGCTTGCGAAAAAAGCTATCAAAACGTGTTACTAAAAACCAGTGTACCACAACATGAGCTTCATATCGCCAACAATTTTTACACCTCATTAATTAAAAAACGAATTATTATGTTACACAAACCAAAGACGCAAGCTCTCAATCGCCTCAAGCCTTTAGTGATTTTTCCCTTATTAGCTCTCTTCATGATGAGTTTTAATACTGAGGATGTTTATGTCAAGATCACCGAACCCAATACTCGGGATACGAACATTTCTAGAGCCTTACAAGAGCGCACGTCGGTGTCATTTGACAAAGACAATAGTGACAGTTATCTAGAGCAAATCAAAGCATCTTTAGCAAAAAAGGGGATTACCTTCACTTATGGCTCTATTAGAAGAAATGCTAATGATGAAATCACTGCCATCCTAGTCAAATTTGAATCAAGCACAAAAAACACGGCTTACAAGGTTAGAGGAAAACAACCTATTCAGCCCTTTATTTTTGAAAGCAGTACCGATGAATTTGTAGTTCGTGTTGCAGATCCTGAAAAGGATTTTATCTATGCCATTGGAAAAGGTGATAGTACTTACATCTCAAAACCAAAGACTCCAAAACAACCAAGTAACGGTAAAAACAACATAAAGTCTAACGAAAAAAAAACTCAGGTCAATACTAAGACCACAACTTACGAAGAGGACATTCTACTTTACAAAGATGTAGATAACCATCTCGCCTTAAATGGTGCCGACATTAATGCGGTTCAGTTTTTTTTAAATGGTAAAAAAGTTCCAAAATCCAAAATTGAAAGTTTGGACGCAAATACAATTACCAGTGTAGAGATATTAAAGGGCGATCAAGCCATAAAAGCCTATGGTGCCACTGCAAAAGAAGGCGCCATTATTATCTCAACTGCGCCTAGCAAAAGTAAAGGTTGGGCTGTTGTTGGTGTGCCCAAAGTAGAACGCATTTTTGAAATAGACACCTTTCAAGATTCAATAACGAGCCCATCAGGAAAGAAAGTTGGAATAACTCGCGTAAACACGTTAGACTATGATTACATACCAAAAGTCCAGTCTGGTGTCCAACCCTTAATTGTAATTGATGGTAAGATCGTGGTTGAGTCCAGCCTTAGAGATCTTGACCCCAATGACATAGAAAGTTTGACCGTTCTCAAAGATAATAAGGCAACAGCATTTTATGGCGATCAAGGAAAAAATGGCGTAATTCTCATTACAACTAAGAGCCTAAAAAAGTCCTTTCGATTGAAACATGATCAAGATAGTACAACGATTGAAGCTAAAAATAATAATCCGTGGGAAATCAAAACCGAACTGAACTCAGTTGTCTTTACAGATGACAACAATGAGATTACAGCAGAATTTATCATCACCAAAAACTCAACCGATGATTTTCTAGAACGTCAAAAAAAAGAGTTGAAGAGCTTAGACATCGTCGCCAGTTTTTCTAAAATTAAACGCAACAAGAAGGGAGAGCTTATTGGGATTAAAATTTATCTCAACGATAAAAACGGTCAAAAATCGACAGCCGCTTGGAAAAGTAACAACAATACTATCCCAGATATTATTATGGGGAAATCTAAAGATGACGACCTGTACATAAGAGCGCTTGGAGAATAAATTACACTAATTCTAGAGGCTCATCTTTTAAAATCGAAGCACATATAACCTAAGCATATGCAATATCAACGATTAAATTTCTCGATACGATCAATGGCATGTCTCCTATTTATTTGTCAACAGACCCTAGTTTTTTCTTCGGAAACATTAGAGCCCCAGATCATATTATCTAGTGCAGAAAAAGCCATCTTAATACAGTCACAAGCTCATAAAATCACTTCGATATCGACTGATAATGAACTCGAAGCAATCAAACGCTTGTTCAAACAAGACCAGGTAGATTTACTGTTTTCAAATACAAAACGAAACAAAAATAATGAGATCATATCGTTGACCTTACAATTTAAAAAAAGTGATGCTACGGCCTACATCAAATGGAATCTCAATACAAGAAGTGACACGCCAATCCAATCCATTATTTTGACACTGGAAGGCGATGTATTTTCTATCTCTTCGGAAAACCGACTGTGGAAAAGCTTTGACCTTAATAACCCCAATCCTGATAGACGCAGCAATCTCTCATTTTTTGTAACCAACGATACCAAGAATGTCTTGGCCCAAACTCAAAAAACAGAATCGGCGACTATAACCGAAAATACTTCGAAACGTTCTAGGTCTGTGGCACCATTTAAAATGAATACAATTTCAAAAGACAAACAAGATAATGCGTATGATCATACAAATTTGACACAGCACGCAGCACCTGTAGAGGTTACGGTCTCTAAATCGTCATCAAACAATTATTTAAACGATCAAAAAGTGCTTTTAAAATCGTTTGGGATCACGGCTGAATTTTCAAAAATAAAACGCAATAAGACCAATGAAATTACCAAGATTGAGATTACTTTAAATGATCAAAATGGTCAAAAGTCTACGGTAAACTTGCGTAAAAAGAACACTACAATACCTGATGTAAGTCTAGGAAGATCCAATGACAATGATGTATTTATAAATGTTGTTGACCATTAATTTCAATCATTTCAAAAACTGAAAAAAGCGTCTTTTAAGAGACGCTTTTTTCGGTACATTAAGTCAATCGTTGTTATTTAATGTCATCACAATATGGCTTACTTCACAATCAATTTTTTGACGATTGATTGGTTTTCCGAAGTAATATTCAAGATATACAATCCAGCATTAAGATCTAAATCGACGCTAGACGCTTGTTCTAGGTCATAGGTGTTGATTAATCTCCCATCAATTGAAAATACCGTCATCGTTGCATCATTTCGTAAGCCATTGATAGTTACTCTGCCTTGGGTAGGATTAGGAAACACTTGAATATCATCAACAGTAAAATCGGCAACACTTAAAGGCTGATTCCAAACATCGCCCACATTGGTTCCCCAAATAAATTCAACCAAATCGGGTTGATCAATAAACGGATTTCTATTAAACTGCCAGGTATAGACTACATTGTTACGGTTCATTTCGTAATCATCTGGCGGATCATTGCGATGCCAATCTAATAAGGTTTCTAAATCTCCCAACTCGCCAGAGCCGTTTTCTGGATAGCCATTGACGACTGCCAGGCCGTTATATCTAATTTCCATAAACAATACACTACGCGCTACATCGCCACAAAAACTGGCCGCAGTATTCATAGGACCATTATAACCTCCCAAAGCGGGATCTCCATAGTGTTTATTGTTGCGGGAACTGTTTTCTGGTCCATCGGCAGGACGCAATGCATGCGCATCGGTATTGCCATGTCGAAGCGAATCGGCTTTTGTTTCGACGAAAACGTCGGGTCCGTCAGCAATTTCATCTTCTTCGATATCGAAAAATCCGCCTCGTGATCGCGGATAGGTATGCTCTCTATTCCATTTTCCAACGCTCAGTGAGTTGGTTTGCAGATCTAATTTTGGTCGGCCGATTTCTGAATATACCAACCAAACCTCATTACTATTTAACGGGTTCTGATCGGCTTCCACTAGAATATCGAGCACATCGGCATAGGTTTGTGCTCTTACCACATTGGGATCTGCAATAATCGCTTGAAGCGCATCCCTTAAGTCTTGATCGGCTAGGCCATCAATAGAATTGTAATATCCTGAAGGTTGTGTACTGGTAACATTTCCGAAGGTAGGATCAAGAGGCGTCCCAAAATTAGCCATTGTAAAATCGTTATCTACAATACGAATTTGAACATTATTATTAAGTGCCAGATAAGCTGGTGGCAAGCTTTCAAAACGAATTCTTGTCACTTCATCGCCTTCGTCATTAGTATCATCAACCAGAAAAATCGTCGTTGTGGCAGTACTTTGATTAGCTGGAATGGTAATGGCTGTATTTCCGGTAAAATCGGTCGTATCGAACCCGAAATTATCCAATAGAATATTAAAGTCTAAGTTTTCGGTCACTGGAGTTTCCGAAGTAAATGTGATGTCGAAACTTTCATCCTCGTTATATTGTTCCTGAGCAATTGTGATGCTTATGCCGTTCAAAATCACACCACTCCCATCGTTAAGCTGCCTCGGCGTTGGCGTGGTGGATGTATAAGAAACATCTCCATTCATATCGACAAAACGTTGAATGGAGTTTGTGTTATTTGAAGACCCTTCATCAATTTGTTGGATATTGGTAAATCTCGGGTCCTGATTAAAAATCGCGATCATATCGTCGTCGTCAGCATCAGAGGTTCCATATAAAAGCACATCGACCAGATTATCGATTGTGGCAACTGTTTCCTCTGGAAAATCAAAATCATCGCCTTGGTAAATAGCGACAGCGTCAGCGCCATTTTGAAAGATATTTGGCGCAATCAATAATTGCGGTACAGGACTTACAGAATTACTCCCAATAAGTAGAATACCATTGATATCGGTGGTGAATCCGTCGAGATCAACGGTAAAATAACTGGAGTTCATCCCAGAAGATGAGCCATTAAAAAACACGACAACATAGCCGTCAAGCGGAAAGTTGGGTGTTTCACTTAGTAGTTCTATAAATTCCATATCGTCAATTCCAGGCGTATCGCAATCCAATTCATTAATCACGACTTGGCCGAAGGAAAATTGCATAAAACATATAGAAATGAGATAAAGTAGCGGTCTATTCATTTTCAAATTTTTACAAATGTAATCATCTCACGAAGCTATCAATACTATTGGGTTTAATAAATCATTAATTTTAACAAATTGACACCCATCTCGCACTAAACCTATTTTATAAAATCGATAAACTTCAAAATTTAAAAAAGATGAACTTCGCTATTTTGATCGATTACATCGTAAAATCTCCCTTGGTTTAAAAACACCTGCTCCAAAACGCCCTTCATTTATTACATATATTAACAATAATTGTCAATCATAATTACACATTATAACTTCAATTAAGAAAGCTACACACTTACCGAAAGTTAATTCATTTTTTTAGTTACGAAATCATATTCAATGTCATAGATTTTAATCCAATCGCTTGGAAACAGGTTTATTAAGGTTTTATATTGAAACCTTTCCCGAGATATCGAGAAGACAATCACAAAAAATTAACCTTAAAACCAAATAGTATGATCACTCTTGCAAAATTAATTATCGACCTTATTATCTTAATTGGATAATAGAAAATTACTTTTATGTAAAACGTAGTCTAGAATACGTTTTACGTAATTTTAAATCTAAATTTCTTTGGTATCAGTTTACCAAATAGCTAAATTTATATTACTACACGGCTAATTCAACACCTATGCTATGAAACAATCTCTGTTTAAAACGTTGGCCAAAGCCAACAAACTGATTTTCCCTAGCTATACAAAGCGGCAATTGGACCTTAGCAAAGGCAACTCATTACAATTGGCTATTATTGGATGGAGAACCTATGTCACGATGCGTGCCTTGGATTGAAATCATTAGCTGCACCATACGCTTCACGTGCTCATTTTATGAGAATTTTAAGACCGACCATGTCATATAGTATAAAGATGTTGGTATCTTACAATTTCAAATTTAAAACACTACAAAATGAAAACATTATACGAAGCAACAACCACAGCAACTGGCGGAAGAGCAGGACACGTAAAGTCTGAAAACGGACCAGTAGATTTTAATTTATCGGTGCCAAAATCTATGGGTGGCGACGGAGGCGATGGCGCCAACCCTGAGCAACTTTTTGGTGCAGCCTATGCCGCTTGCTTTGGAGGTGCAATACAAGCTGTAGCCAAAAGCGAAAAGATTGACATTGATAGCAACGAATTAAGTGTTACGGCCATTATAGGATTTTGTAAGGATGATGACGGCTTTTATTTAAAAGCGACCTTAGATTGCTATATTCCTGGTGTTGACATCAAAACTGGCGAGGATCTAGTCGAGAAAGCTCATGAGGCTTGCCCGTTTAGCAAAGCCACTCGTGATAACATTACGGTAAAATTGAATTTGTTACTGGATGAATAAAATTAATTGTCCTTTTTAGAATATGAAACTCACCTTTTGGTGGGTTTTTTTGTTTTTATTCTATTGCTGAATACAACCTAGTTTATAAAATTCACGCTTATTTTAAAACTATTAAATGATTAATCAAGCGCTAAAAAGAAGAATCTCACAAAATTTTGGACTCTACGGAAAGCAGGCCGTTATAGACATACTGAGTTCATTTTAGAAGTCTTCACCAACCGTACGCTCTTTTGACCAAGATTATCAAATGCTAATGACATTAGAGCGTTACAATTGCATGGGCAGCATTTTAATGCAAAAGCTCTTTTTGTGTTTCTAATCTGAAACAGCGTTCTTCACCGAGATACTTTAGATTGCCATACGTTTCTAACCAAAAGCCGTTAAAGATATTTTTCGTTATACATTTATATACTACAACGCCTTTGTAGACCAAGTCTAACCATGCATTTATCCCTTTTTCAATGAAGATCTTCACTCAACTAAAGATGTTTCACGAATGGGATTATCGTCGCTATCGCTGCGATGATCCCTCACAGCTCCGCTGTGAAAATACAGAAACCGCAAATTAAATTTTGAGTAAACTCAATTTAATTCTTCCCTTTACTATGTATTCATGACCGTGAACGGACAACGTTCGAATTTTTTAAATAGAGATATAAGTATAACTTTATTATTTCACGAACAGGATTCGCTACGCGCATCCCTCAAAGCTCCGCTTTGAAAAGAGAAAAGGAGAAAAAGAATTTTTGAGTAAACTCAAATTCTTTTTCTCCTTTTCTATGTATTCGTGACCTCGACTGGATTCAAACCCAATCTCGCAAACCTTGATGAACAAGGGCATTTGCAAATTTCTTTTTTCTGAGGTAGCCTGATAGCTACCACAGGGATTGATTTTCTGTATGTTTGTTATATTTTCAATCTTACTGTAAAGATAAAAAAAATCAAACGAAAACAAACGTATAAAAACGGCTAAGCCTATATTTTTATTAATTATTGTGGGTTGGCTAAAAATACTGGTTGTGGTAATGCAGCGTCTGTCCGATAGGCAGGTGCGGAATGGACATAACGAGTATTGCGCGGAACTGAAAGCTCTTGCGATTGAGTGAATGTAGCTTTTGCGGAATGAAGGAATGAGTATGTGCTGGAAGTGTGGAAATAATGCGGATTATATACTAATAACCCGCATTTTATTTATGATCTTACAATTTCAACAAATCTATCAAAATCATTTTTAGCTAGAATCTTGTTCAGAGTGGCTATAAATTTATTTAACTCTCGCTCAATTATCAAGTTGTAATCTGCCGTCTGATTCTTAAAATCCTTCGGAAGATGATTTGATATAGCATAATCAATACCCGTAAGTGTTGTAGGGAAATCTAAAAGTATTAATTTACCATCTATTACTTTAGCATCAACATAAACATTACGAGGTCTGCCATTAGCACTAAAAGATAGTTTGTCTACACCAATATCATTTTGGATTTTTTTAAAAGCTAAATTTAAATCAGATGGTAATTTATGTGGAACGATTATCCTTAGTTTACAATCTGAATAGTTAGTCTCATGATAAATAAAACCATTATTTTTCACGTAATGCTCACACACATACTTTACAAAATTCTCATAATAAGCGTAAGCTAAAGTACTAGACGGAAAAAAATTAAGTTCTGTGTTGCTAGCATTTAGAAACATCTGTCTAATTCCATCGATTTTATCAGCAAGCGTTTTACTGTTGTACATAGCCAAAGTAATACCTCCTAAATCAGATGGTACTTTTACTGATTCTTCAATCAAAAAAGCACATTTCTCCAAACCTAAGCGTCCAGTAAACAATCCTAACTCAAATAAAACATTGTCACGCGCAGAGAGCTTTTCTTCTCCTCTATATTCTAACTTGTCATCTGGTGTTCCTATTAGGATTCCAAAATCAAATTTTAAAGTAGCCGTAAGTAAATCGGATAAAAAATTATTGTTAATCTTAAATATAGACTTATCCCATATAGATTCATTCCATATGATGACATCAAAATCTTTTTCTAATATTGATTTAACAATTTTGGCAGTACCTAACTCTTCACTTGAACTACCGATAAATATTCTTTTTTTCATGTTATAAAAACCTTGTTATTGCGTTATTATCTACCAAGTCCTTCTTAATAGTATTTAGTTCATTTAATAGCATTAACAATTGACCATATTTTTCAGGTTTATCCCTAAAAATATACTCAGTACCATCAATTGATTTTATATTATTACGATAAAAATCATCTGCGATAATTTTACCTAACTCTACTTGCAAAACATAAACAAGTTCATAATACGGTTTGTTGTAGTATGAAATAGAATCTATGTTGTAGCATATTGATGAAATATCGAAACTATTAATTTTGATTTTGATATCTGAATCAGCTTTTATAGTCTTCAAAAACCTAATCATTTTCTTTAAACGTCCGTTGACGATCTTATCTTTATCATTCAGCATTTTTATTTTTAAAAATGGGTAATCCACGGGTAATCTTACATCTTTATTTTTGTCATAAATACAAATACCTTTATCAGTTTTATCACCTGATTTTGATGAATTTACAGACCTATACCAAGATGCAGTTACAACATCAACTTTGCGTTTAGGGTTTGTTAGATTGACCTCTATAGATTTATCCTTCGAAATATCTACATCATTATACATAGCGTCAAGCACGTTTTCGGCTTCTAATCGCATAGTTCGTAGATCTTGATCAGCATCACCAGTGTAAATTGAACCTTCAATTACTTCTAATAATGCCCATCGTTGCGTTTCAGTAAGATTTGATTTTCGATATTCCTCTGTAAATTCAGTTCTTAAATCGTGACCATAAAATTTATTACATAATTGCACAAGATCTATATCACTATAGCCCTTTATATGAGTATTACTCATAACCGATCCTTGATACTCATAATCCAACTTTGGATTATTGTTTTTAAGATGTGTTTTAACTTTATCGCCTGCAACAATAGTATTCTGTGTATAAGCTGGTTCAACTCCTTGCATTGAACGTTTCACATACTCCATAACTTTAGATCCAGATAAGGCTTTTAACTCGGTGCGAAGTGATTCATTTAAAAGTGTTGTTTCATCGATCGCTTCTGGATTATATCTAGATTTAACCCTATTTACTAACTCTTCATAATTCTTAGCCATAGTCTCTATCCTTTAGATTGTTTAGGGTCGTTAGCTCTTGGATACGTTCTCTCTTCCTGAAAACCACCATCGTTTTTGTGGATTTTGAGGGAACCTCCACCTTGATTTTGAATAAAATCTCTCGCTGCTTTTATAGCCTCTGGCTTATTAGCATCAATAATTTTAGAAGCACGTTGCGCATTCTCTTTTTTAAGTTTGTACACACCATCATCGTGTACTAAATGAAAATTTTTCATTTGTATTCTGAATTAATTAAATGACCAACGTTTACAGACGATAGGCCTAAACCGCGAAAGGAAATCGGTATATTTTGCAGATAAGTTTTAAGGCACTATATTAGCGCCACAAAATATGAAGTAGTATCCTTTACATTATACTACACACTTTCTATTTTAAAAGTCCTTCCGGTCGAATGTTGGGACTTTTTTATGCTTATAAATTTGGCAACCATTGTTCCAAACTGTTAAGACTTTCTTAAATTGACAAGCTGTCATTACGAATCTCTTATTCTCATCACTTTTTAGTTAAACTACATTTTTATATCGATGAACGCATTTATAAACTACTGACACGACTGACATTAGGCAGCATCATTATTTCCGTACATAGAATTATTCTGCACATTCGTTTCTTGGTGACGCCATTCTTTCTTACCAGATTGAATGATTTTAATACCAGTAAAGCCTAAAGTATTACGTGCATCATCTAATGGATAATTACTGATTAGAATGCCATATTGATAAGGATTCTTTTTAAAGAATATATTACCAAAATCATCATTCAGGTTACAGTTCCAATTACGATAGACACGGTTACTAGCTTGGTTATAACCAGAAGCAATACGTACAGTAACACCCTTTTGCTTGAAACGTGTTCCTTTTGTAGAAACATTGTAAAAAGTTGACTCAAAATAATCTAGTAAACGGTGATATGCATCATCATCAATAAATGATAAACTTTCTCTTCCTGATTCACTCAATAGCTCATTGTAATTAAGGGCTTCAATATGCTCAATAGGTGTAAATGCTCCTTCAGATTGTGTTTTTTCAAACTTTGTGTGCGTGCTCAACCCTCTAACATTACTATTAAATAAATCGTTACGCCAGTCCTCGTCTGCAAAAATCTCCCAATCTTGTTCAAACTGTGCATAGTGTTCTAATAGACTTCTGCTCGCCATTAGTTTAAAATCACGATTGTTATGATAGCCACAAAAACGACCTGTAATACCTTGCGCACCATTTGCGAGTTGTCTATCTCTTGGCTCAATACCAAAACGCACCTTTTCTTTAATGATGCCTAAATCTTTTCCAGCTGTTAATGCCTGAACTATTATAAGTACAACACGTTGCCCTCTTTTTAAAATCAAATCTGAAATCTCCTTAATTCCTTCATTAATACTGAAATCACATGCAACATCAGAACCGATTACGATAGTGGTGCATTGCTTTTTATACTGGTCTTTGAGTAATCTTCTTAGCTCAATCGCTCTTGTAGTATTGGATTCTCTAATGATTCCTAATCCATTCTCAAAAGAGTTTAAATGGTTCACATATTCTTCGGTCTTTGGATGCACTGTATAGTGTACTTCTCCATCTACCTCTTGCGCTTGTACTGGTCTAAACCCTTCTGGAATGTCTTCAATAATATCATCAGCTAACATTTCAGAAATACCATAATATTCTGGTGGACGAACACCAACTATTACATCTACATCTGTTGCTCCTGTAAATTGTGCATCCAAAATATCATAAGGTGTAGCACTTACTGCAAGTAATTTGATATCTGGCATACGGTAACGAAGTTCTGTAAAAAAGGCTAACTCAAATGAAGATTCTACACCAGAACCATATTGGTCCTCGTCACGAACAATTAGCTGCACATCAAATTCGTTTACGACTTTATGAGGATTTGGATGATTAAAGAAATCACTCATTTTCATTACTTTTAATACCGAAGGTTTCATATCTCCTGTTACACAATCGTAATATTCACGTTGTAATACACGACAATTCTGATTGTATAAATCTGTATCACGCATACTCGTTACAAATAAGATGGATTCGTATTCTTTAATTAAACCTATTGCAGGTAATACATAATTACATAAAAAATATACAGTTCCAGACTTACCACTTTGCATAGATGCTACAAATGCCATATTCTGATTGCCTTCTTTTAAAGACAAACCAATACGAAGTGCATTAATAATTTGATTAGGGAAGATTCCGGTTCTTCTCGAATTGTTTAATGTGTCCACTATATTCTCTTCTAGAGATTGTGGTGCGTCTAATTGCTGAAGAAGAGTTTCTATCTCAGCGTCCCAAAAGTTTTGATATGCAGTCATACGAACAGTATTTAAGATTAATACTGCAATACTACGACCTTACTATGCGAAGTAACTGCATAGTTTTTAAAGAGTAATCTGTTATAAGTTAATTAGCTTGGTTAAAGTTTTCTACTATTTTGAAAATCACATCTGCTTGTTGTTCCGTAAACACGCCATCTATACCCATACTGTGATAGTTCTTAAATGGTGAGTCATATAGTTTACTAGGTTCAATCTTACCATTAGTAGTCAGGAATTTTTTAATAGTATCAAGAAACTGTATTTGTACAGCGTTTAATTGATAATCATTGGTGAATTTTGCAAAAGCAGCATCTACTTTCTCAGGACTTAATCCCATTAATGATATGATGAATTTCACTAGACTAAACTGTGAACCTAATTCCTTTTCAATAGCTTTTTTATCTATGCCGCCTTTAAATAGTATGTCTTCTAAGACTTGAAGTTCTTTTTTGGTTATTGTTTCACCTTTTCTAATTCTAGAAATTGTGATATGGTTTTCATTTGCACGAATTAATTGTTCCAGACGATGTATGTTATTTTGAAAGGGTGATGTATATTCAGGTGTTTCTGTATCAGAAAAACCACTTAATTTAATTTTATCCTCTAAAATGTAGTCTGCAAAGTCTGTTGTTACGTAGCGTTGATCCTCTGGATCTATATATTTTACTAGCTCACGAACACCTTTTCTTAGTTTCTCAAGATGAACGATGCCTTTTATCTTCCAGAAATCCTCTTCCAAGGGTAATTTGATTAATGCCTCTTTAGATTTGACAGCTGGTATAGTCGTTTTCTTTAATAGCTTTTTTGATGTCCCTACTACTTTTGTAATTGGTATCATAAAGCTATTGATATACTCTTCACTGTTTGGTGTTTCTAATCGTTTTGTTATTAGCGTGAAAAGTAATTTGTCATAATATCTCGCTAAGTCTATATCTCCTTTTTGTGGTTTAACTACAGGTGCCAATTCATCTTCTATGCGCTTTACATCACGCTTGGATAAATGGTTCCAGATCTCACGATTATCATTACCAAATTCGTGTACAATTTCTAGTTTCATTTTTACATCAAATCGCTCTAAATCTAGTGTTGTAATATCTTTATGCAAGCCATCTAATAATTCTGTTTTGAATTCTTGCAGCGATATATCTTCTTTAAACTGATTGCTCTTTAAATATTCTGCAAGACGTAATCGTAAACCAAATAAAATCTCTGTCAAACTCTTTTGTGAGCTTGTTTCAATACCCTCTGGATTTTCATTAAAAAATTCAAAATTGCCACATAAATCAAAAATCAAGAAATGCGTTTTGTCTTGACCAGCACCAAACAAATCTGGACGTAATCTAGAACCACGACCAATCATTTGCCAGAATTTAGAATATGATTTTACTGGCTTATAAAATACTAGATTCACACAACTAGGTGCATCAATCCCTGTGTCCATCATATCTACTGAAATAGCTATTTGTGGTAAACGTTCTTTTTCTTCGTCACAAAAACGATTTATAAACTCTTTGGCTTTAGGCTCATTATGTGTAATTACTTTTACATAATCATTACCAAATTGCTCTTTATCGAGCTCCATAAAGGTATCTTTGAGAAACTGCGCGTGCTTTTGGTTTTTAGCAAAAATTATGGTCTTACCTAATTCGTCACCACCACGTTTTTTAATACCATTTTCTAAAACATACTGTAACGTTTTAATTGCAGTAGGTTTATTAAATAACCAACTGTTTAATTCTGAAGATGCTATCCATTCATTACCTGTTGCTTCTTCACCATCTAATATTTCTTCTTCAAATTCTTCTTTTTCTTCATCAGATAACTCATCGTATTTAATCCCTTCACGAAGAAATTTAGTAGGAATTTCAATGGTGTGGTATGGTGATAAATGTTTATTATCTACTGCTTCTTGAAAGGTATATGCATCTGTAGGTGATTTATCTGCCAGTCCAAAAATGTGATAGGTGTTTTTGTCTATACTATTTTTTGGTGTTGCCGTAAGCCCTAAGAATAAGGCATCGAAATACTCAAATATGGCTTGGTATTTTTTATAGATAGAACGGTGTGCCTCATCAATTATAATTAAATCGAAATGTCCAACGCCATAAAAACGCGCTTCTTCATCACGACTTCGATCTATTAAACCCATCATTGTTTGATAGGTAGAAAACGCAAAGCGTGCGTCTGGATTGTCTTTTTCTTCTAATAGATTAACACTAGTATGCTCTGGCAAATGTTTTACAAAGTTTCGTTTTGCCTGATCTACTAAACTGGTTCTGTCTGCTAAAAATAGAATACGCTTTGCCCAATTACATTCTAGCATTAATTTTGAAAATGCAATAGATGTTCTTGTTTTACCTGTTCCTGTAGCTAATACTAATAGTGCACCACGATTAGTTCCTATTAATTTACCATCGCTTTTATCATTACCTGCAAAATGTTCTGCAATACTTTTTATGGCACGCATTTGATACGAACGTCCTGAAATCTCCGTATCTATAGGTGTAGTGCGAATATCCATGCGGTGTGTACGACGAAACATTGCAGTCTGTAGTTCTGCTTTTGTGTAAAAACCGTGAACTCGACGTGATTGTTTATAAAACTGATCGTCCCACAAGAAAATTTCATAACCATTACTGTAATACATTACTGGTCGACGACCATGCATTTTTTCTAAACTATCAGCATACAGTTGTGCTTGATTTTCACCTTTACTCGCACTTTCCAAGGTTCGTTTTGCTTCTACTAGTGCTAATGGTAAACCATCATCATCCCATAGCACATAATCTACATATCCAGTTTCGGATTTATTTGTAGACTTTGGCATGAACTGCACTTTGTACTCCTTATCGTTAACTCCTTTTAAATCCCAACCCGCTTCACGAAGTGCAACATCTATCAAATATTTACGCGTCTCCGCTTCGTTACGTGGATGGTTAACTTCATCTTCAATATTAGCTTCAGCTTTATTCGCTTCTATTTGTGCTTGTAATGCTTCTATTTGCTTTTTAAATAGCTCATTTTCATCAGCTAGTTGCTGTCTTTCGGCTTCTTTGGTTTTTAGTTGCTCTTGATACGTGTCTAGTTCTTTATCAAGTTGCTCTTGAAGTTGTTTTATTTGTTTACGTGAAAGTGTACTGCCACCTTCTTTAGGAATATAATCAAAGTCGAAAATTCCTATTTCACTTACTGGCTCTTTTGCATATGATTTGATAAACCACTTGCCAAAATAGAAGAGTGCCTCTATAGCCTTGTGTGAATCTATATCATTTACGGGTTTGTTGTGTGCTGCTAAGTTTCCTGCATTCTTAATAATGAATAATTCATTATATAATTTATGATTGAATTGTTCTTTAAATTCGGGCTGTACTAATAAGTTATGTAAGGTTGTGTTATATTGTTGTTCAAGGTCTTCGTCATTCGCATACATCCAATTTATAGCTTCTTCTAACGCCATACGACTATACACTAGTGATGTACGAGGGTCTGTAATAACCAACTGTTCTGCCTTAACTGCTCTATCGTGAAAGGTGGCAAACTCGTTTTTAAGAAACTGGAAATTTGAATTCATACTTCTAATATACTAATGTGTTCGGAAAGTATTCCATTTTGTTTTTAAAATACCTGCTAATACTACTTCATAAAAATACAATTCATAGTCATTTAATACTGGATATAGTGCCACCTTAAAATTTCTCAAAAGCTCCTTTTTAGGCTCTAGAATACTATTACTAGAACTTGCTCTAGTAAGTTCTTTATTTTCGTTTTTTGCCATTAAATAAGCAAGGGTTGACTCATTATGCAATTTACCAAAACCGTGCTGTCTCAGTCTTCTATATACAGTTCAACTAATACCAACATATACTGGTGTTACTTTACCATCTATCTCCTCTCCAAAAACATACAAGCCTTTAAATTCATTCAAAGATTTTGACTTTCCTGATTTTATATTTGCAACATATCCCATGGCATTATATACTTTTTTGTCGCGTACTACAGAATACTCCGGTTGAACACCACAAGTTTTATGTAACTCATAATACAAATCATTAATGCCTGGACAATTATTGAAGTTTAACTTTTCAATACTATCACTTGCAATTAGCATTGCTTTATCTAACAAAGAATTTAAGTTACTAGGATATGTTTCTTTCCGGTAATTCATTTTTCCATTTTGGCTCTTTCCACTTTTTTGATTGTTTTACCCATCAACTCATTAAATCTTTCCCAGCTTTTTCTTGATTGCTTTTTAATATTATCACCTCCATTAAACGCCTGGAAAGACACATTAGCCTTTTCTACATAACTTAGGTAGTTTCCCCAATCGTAGCGTGTTGTTTTGGTCTTACCATTATAAATCTGTCTTCTTTTAGCACCTTTGTAAGTAAAACGCTTGAATAATGAACTTTTATGAATTTTATCGTCTGTAGTATCTGCATTTATAGTTAAAGAGGTTGCTCTTTTAAAAGCTCGTTTCATAGAACGATTAAATTTTGAATAGCCAGCAGTTTTTATCAAAGCACGCTGACCATCATACTCAAACCCTAAATATTCTAGTGTTTTATTTTTTTCTTCACCCGTATTTTCATCAACTTCAATTCCCTTAAACTGTCCTGCTGCTTGATGAAAATGATATACCTTTGTTTTATCAGCTTGTATTTCTAATTTTGCTTTATCCTCGACTAAAGATCGTATTCGCCTAATAGCTTCCTCTTCATGTTCTCTTGGCACGACAATGATTAAATCATCACTATAACGCTGATAAAATCCTTTTACGCTATCGCTATCTATAAAATCTTGAACTTCTTGATCAAAATCTAACATATAAATATTAGCCAATGTTGCACTAAGTGCTGTTCCTTGGGGTATCCCTTTTGTTTCAGTAGTTTTTGAAATTAAATGCAAACTGTTTTTTAAAAACTCAGGTTTCTCACAGTATGCTATAGCGTTGTTATCTTTTAAAAACTTCTTATGTTTAATTGGTTTTTGTTTAACTCTCGTTTTATTAGGATTGTTTTCCGTTTTTGTTTTTACCCAAATGCGGTCTTTATAATTTCTAAACAGCAAATTCTCGTTTACATATCTCATATCGATTAAAGATTTGTAAACTCTAAAATGATCTTTAGGAAGTGTTGTTGAGCCATCCCAAACTTCTGCCCATTTTTGTTTGAGAATTTTGTGATCTAAGCTGTCAAAGAATTTAGTAACATCAGCGACAATAACAGTTAGCTCTTTGTACTGATTATCTTTTATAAATTGAAATGTTTCCAAAGCAAAATCTATATTGCATTTGTTCTTGTTCTTCTTTCCTTCAATTTCAAGCTTTCGATACGCTACAATGGACTTATCGAAACTTTTTGTTTTAAGTAACTCTTTATATTTTTCGGAAAGTAGGTAACTGTAATAGGAATAAATTTGAGCATCAAAATGACTAGCAAAATATATTTCTCTTGCTTTAGGTCTTATTGCTTTAATTCTTGTGCGTTTCTTACTTTTATTTAATAAGCCTTCTGTGTTTGCTCTAAATTTTCTTTGGTAAATAGTACGGTGTAGAAAAGGAAGAAAACTGTGTTTTTCAATTTTGGTGTCATCCATAATATAGCCTTCCAATTTAGCGATGTCTTTACGCTCTAATGGAAAACCTATATGTGGATATTTTTTAAATTTTATCCAAGGATGCTCTTCTTTTTTCTTCATAATAAAAATAAGGGTCGAGATTCGCTAGTAGCAGGCTTATGATTGAACAATGCTCTGTCGGTAGTTTCACCAGAAATTCGGCTATAATACCGCTACACTTTTCAGGTATAATAATTGCTTATATTGCGATAGAGGTCATTAAAATAACATATCAACCCATGAACAACATTAAACTAAACAACTTAACAAGCGCATTTCTGGCTGTTTTATCAATTGTAGCAGAAATAAATCTAACTTCTCTTGACATTGGTATTTAGTACTCACTTGACGTATATCTCAAATGATAATAATTGTGCGAAACGTTCTTCTCGGCCACTCGACCCTATTTTGTTAAATTATATTCTTTTTTTTAATTTTATTATTATAATTATTGTTTTTATTAATGAAATTGCAGCGTCCAGCTTCCTCGCAATGACGAGCTATTAAGCCAACTCCCCTTTAAACGCCTTTTGTAACAAGCAATTAAATAAATCTTCACTTTCTTGTAGCTCTTGTTTAGCTAACTCTTTTTGTTGTTCGATTAAGTCTATTTTTTCTGCGAATTGGTTTTGAAGATTAATAGGTGGTGCAATGAATGGAAACTTTTTAAAGCTTGCCATTGGTGGAAAATTAGGTATTCCTGCTCCTCTATTAGCTCCAAAATATTTATCTCTAAAATTCTGTTGGGTAAAATGAAAGACAAAAAAGTCTTTTCTCATTTTTTGTTCATCTAATGTTACTTTTAGTAAAGCTTGATTGATAATACCTTTTTTGGCAGCTTTAGGTATAATTGCTAGTTTACCTAAATATACACCTGAACAACTTATAATTATATCACCAGGTTTAACTTCAAATCCTTTCAGTCTTTCAAAATTTTTATCATCAATATAATATCTCTCAAAATTGAAATCATTGTTTAAAGCGTGGTATTGCTCGTACACTAAATAACCTTGTTTTACAAAAATTTCTTTCTTTAGAGCGCCACCAAAAGGGCCTCTTTTTATTGAACCTTTTACATTAACTACTAATCCTTCTATTGTCTTTGTTTTCCAATTCTTTGGATTATTCACAACATCCCCAAACATATCCAAAAAGATTGATTGCTCTAACAAATCGTATTCTTTGAGTAGTTGCTTAGTTTTATCCCGTAAGAGTGAAGCATCGTCTAGAATGCTGGCGATGAGTTGTTGAGATTTTAAGGATGGTAGTGGGATTTTGAATCTACCTACTTGCTTTGGATCTGCTCTCAACAAACTCCCTCCAACACCCTTAACTGTATTCATGAACATTGAATGAAAAGGGTTAGATAAAAGGAAATATCTCAAGAAGTCAGGATAGATTTTATCACTTCTAAAAACTATCCATTCTCCAGAGCCAATTTGCTTCAGTTTATCGGATTTAGGCACTACCCAACATCTTCTAATATGAGGAACTATTCTGCTTAGTATTACATCATTATATTCAAGAATTTTCTTGCTTGAACCTATTTCTGCACCCGTGATTATCTCAGGATACCCATTATCAAAAGCTCTTATGCTGTATAATTCAAATGTCTCATCTTTAAACTTTTTCGGATTTAGACTTTTAGTCTTTTTGGCGTAAAGGCTAGCTAATTCAATTTCATCAATCATACTAATGCTTTTCTAGTTTTAAGATTAATGAATCTCTTTCCTTATTCAAAGTCTTGATTCGATTTAATATTTCCGAAGGTGCATCATATTCCACTTCTTCATATATAATTTCTTTGTAACGATTAATAGATAAATCCCAATCATTATCTTTTATTTCTTTATATGGTACTAAGAAGGATTGCTCTGTCCTTGCTCTTTTTTCTTGGTTACGTTTTGGGTAACGTGCTAAAATATCTGGTAAATTAAATTTGCTATGTAAATTTTCTTTACCTGCACTGGCTTCTTGAGCAAAAGCATCACCAAAAGAAAAGGCTTCAAATACTTCTGGTTCTACCAATAGGTCCCGTTTATCGTCTAGAGATTTACCATCTGCCAGCATATCATAAAACCACACCTTATCTGTACCACCATTATCGGTCTTTGTAAAAATAATTATAGCGGTACTAACTCCAGAATATGGTTTAAATACACCACTGGGTAATGAGATAACCGCTTCCAACTTATGGTTTTTTACAATTTCTGAGCGTATGCTTTTAAAAGCTTTTCCTGCTCCAAACAGAACCCCATCTGGTACAATTACTGCTGCACGCCCTCCTTTCTTCAATTGGCGAAGCATTAAAGCTAAAAACAGTAATTCTGTTTTTGTAGTATCGGTGACATTTCGCAGTCCTGGTGCGATACTTTCTTTATCTATAGTCCCTTTAAATGGTGGGTTTGCTAATACTAAAGTATAGGCATCGCTAACCGTATTGTCTTTGCTTACTGCATCTACATCTACAATGTTAGGTTCTTCTACACCGTGTAAAAAGAGGTTCATTGAGGCAATACGCAACATGGTAGCATCAAACTCGGTACCGTTAAACATATGTTTGTTTATGTGGTCTTTACGCTTGTCTAGCTCTGTAACACTATAATGCTTGTCTATATACTCTTTGGATGCTACTAGAAAACCAGCTGTGCCTACTGAAGGATCACATATGGTATCTTCAAGTGTAGGTTGCATCATTTCTGTCATTAACTTAATAATGTGTCTTGGTGTTCTAAACTGACCAGATGTACCACCACCTTCTAGTTTAGATAATAGGTACTCGTAAATATCTCCTTTTATGTCTTGTTTAGACATATCTACACGCTCTAGTTTTGCAATTACCAGGTCTAATGTTGCTGCTTTATTTATGCCAAAAGAAGCATCTTTCATGTAAGTACTAAACAAACTTTTCGCGCTACCTAAACTGCGTATGAATGGGAAAATACCATCTACAGAATTATTAAAAATATCGTGACGTGCTTTTACGTCCATTTCCTTTAAATTTTTCCATCTGAAATCTTGCTGGTCTTTACCAAAAATAGGACTAAAGTCTTTGTTCAGTCGTTTTGCCATACGCTCGTTACGCGTTTCGGTTTCATCCAAATCTTTGATGAAGATTAGGTATGTTAACTGCTCAACAATTGTGATAGTGTTGGATATTCCACCTGTCCAGAAGGTGTTCCATATTTGGTCTATTTTTGATTTTAATTCTCCTGTGATCATATATGTTATTGAGTGTTTTTTTATTTTAAATTATCAAATTTTTGCTTCATGGTAGGATTACCATGGGTTAATTTTTTTATGGTTAAATCGTCTGCTTTGTTGTTTGCCAAACGTAAATTATTTACAGAAGAATTAAGCGCTTCTTTTACTTTTTCTAAATGCTTAATTGTGGTGTCAATTTCAGTAATCGCAGTTTTAAATTGACGACTTGCTAAGTCATAATTTCTAGCAAAACCTGTTTTGAAATCATTTATTTTGTCTTCGAAATTAGTAATATCTACATTCTGATTTCTAATAACACTTAATTCTGTTTTATATTCCAATGACTTCATACCTGCATTTCGAAGCAAGGTAATTATGGGAATAAAAAATTGAGGTCTTACTACATACATTTTTTCATATTTATAAGACACATCTACAATACCAGTGTTGTAGAGTTCATTATCTGCTTCTAATAACGACACTAATATCGCGTATTCACAACCTTTATCTCTACGGTCTTTGTCTAGTTTTGCAAAGAAATCTTCGTTTTTCTTTTTGGTTGACGTGTTATCGTTTTCATTCTTCATTTCGAACATAATCGAAATGATTTCATTACTATTTTGATCTAGTTCTTTATAAATATAATCGCCCTTTGTACCATTTGAAGCATTATTATCTTTTTCAAAATAAGCGTTTTGAAATGCCGTAGCTCTTAACTTGTTAAACTCGGTTTCACAATGCTGTTCTAGAGTTTCACCTATCATTTTTGTAGATAGCTTTTGCTTGTAATCCTTTAGGCGCTCTATTTCTTCGTCCTTTAATTTTAAGTCTTTAGCAACGTGATCTAATTCTCGTCTAAAATCTTCTTTTAGAGATTTTTCAAGGTTTTCTTTTTCAGCTTCTTTGAGTTTAACATCATTGACAAGTTGATTCTTTTGTTTTTCAAGCTCATTTACCGCATTTTGAAGTTCTAATTTTTTTTCAGTTTCTGCTTTATCAATTTTAGATTGCAACTCATGAATCTGTCTTTCTTTTTTTGAAACTTCATCAACTAATTCAGATTTACTTTTATGTTTTAACGCTTCTATTTCACTCTGTTTTTCTGCCAATTTTTGCTGGAAAGATATATTTAATTCAGACTCTTTTAATTGTAATGCTGTCTGCTTTTCTTTATTAGCTGACTCTAATCGATTGTTCAACTCGTCTTGAAATTGCTGGTCACGTACTTGCTTCACAATGTCTGTATACACGCTGTCATCTACCTTGAAAACTTCTTTACAATTTGGGCATTTTACGGTGTTGTCTTTATTCATATCTCATTTTTAAAATTAATAGCACTACGAATGTAGAATTGAAGTGTGCAAGGTGGTTGCATAGTTATAGTTTTGTTATGTTTTGAGCTACAGATGAATCTTTAACTGTAAACTTAACCCTATCACTAACTTTAAGGTTATGAGTAGCAACATCTCCTTTAAATACACTTATGCTTTTGATACCGTTATTAACAAAAACAGAAGCCCATCCATTAGCTGCTATTTTTATTATTTCTGCTATTTCAAATTTATTTCCATCGCCATCATATTCTATATCCTGCCAATATGATTGATTTGTAGCAATATCATTATTCTCTTTACTATATCCATCAAACCAAATTAACACATCCATCAATTGCAATGCTAATGAATACAATAAATAAGGCGTATTTACATCTTTGCGATATGCTTGAATATGTATGTTTTGAGTTATATCAACTACAGAAGTATGAGAAGCAGCTCCTGTTGTATGAACTATATTTTTAACATTGTTTGCTATTAATTTAGGGAAATGTGTAACTGAACAATTCACTTTAAAGTGATTAGTATCAAGTCCAGAAAGGAACAAATAAGATTCGGTTAAATTAACGTTTCCTCCATTTACTTCTACGCATTTATCGTGTAATAATCCAAAAGCATTTGCTCTTCTAAACAAAGTCTCGAGGATTATTCTTAGTTGAGTGAAATACAATTGGTCATCAAATTGATTATTAATACCTTTTAGACCTTTAAATATTGAAATAAATGTATCTCTTGTTGAATCTGGGTATCCATTCAACACCTCAAATAGTAATTGATTTTCGTGTTTTATTTGAAGGTCTATTTGTGTATCTGCTTCTTTCTTGATGTTCACTAGTAATTCTTTTACATCTTCTGGATTCTTTTTGTTGAAACATCTTAGATTATTTGCCTCAATTATATCATTTTCTTTATCTGTAAAAGTAGGCTGGCCGGATAAAACAAAATAAGGAAACGATTTCTTGTTTTTTAGCTCATTAATTTTAGCGATTGAAGCTCCTAATCCCTTTTTACTTACGGTCTCTGATTTCTCGTCTTCTAGAAAAAGTGCATCTAATAAAATCACATCATAATGATTAAGATTAGAGTTTAAAGCAATAAAACCTTCCCTAAAATTGCTATACCCATTTAGAGTAATATCCATAGTTTCTGCCTGAATAATAAATGGCTCCATTTCAGGATGATCGTGCTCATCATCTATCCAAAGTACGTTATATATTTTACTCATAATTATAATAATGGTATTAAAAATGAAATTGTAGAACTGTATTCTGAATCCTCCTTGTTAGAAACAATGTTTAAAGCATTTTTTCCTTCATTATGTGCTTTTATTATTTCATTGACTTCATATCCTCCTAAACCCTTGTTACGAGTTTTTCCTGCTGCAAAGTTTTTACGTACGTAATCTTTTAATTTAAAGTCTTTTGGGAAAGAAGTTCCAGTATTAGAAACTCTTACTTCTACATAAGGTTTTCTATAATCAATATTGTAATTAAGTCTCGATGCTTCCTGCTCATTACCAGTAAATGGTAATATTTCGATGTTGATTATATTGGCTTGCTCTTTATTAGTAAATGCGTGGTTTTTAGCATTGTCTAATAAATTAATTAATACAATTCTAAGCTTTTGAGGATTCCCTTTAATTAACACTTGGTTATTCATTTGTTCTTTGATATCCTGGTGTATATCAAGCTTGAGAATAATATTATTATTAAGGCTCTTCTTTTCGTTTTTTACAAAATCTGATAGAAATTTAAGAAAGTGTAATTCAATAAGTTCAAAATTTGAAATATTTACTAAAGAAGAATTTTCATCAGCAAGTTCTTGTATGTATTTCACATTTTTTGAAATAGAGTCAAAAGCATCAGACAATGTAAATTGTCTGTTATGACTTATTATATGTTTCTTCCAATCTGGTTCAAGTTTAGATAAAGCATTTTGGATTATTTCTAAAGAAGATCCAATGCTTAATAGAGGTTTGCCTAAAATATGGCTTAAGGATGTTGAACTTTCTGTTTCCTCTTTTTTTATACCGCTAAGTATGTTTTCTTTTTCGGATTCAATTTTCCTTAGTCTTTTAGAAAGCTCGAGAATACCACTAACTTTTGCCTTTTGCTCTTGCATAGAAGGCAATTGAAAAACAATCTTACTTAAATCTTTTATTCTTAACATTTGTTGGGCGGAACCAACTCTGTAACTAGTAATTTGTTCTTGAACATAGTCTGCTGAAAACTCATTAATTAGAAATGTATAATCAACTCTAGACTCATCAAGCTTTAAAGCTACTATTGTTTGGGGTATCACTATTGGTTCTCCAGTATACTTAAAAAAAGTAGGTTTAAGTGTATTCCATCGAGTTGCTATTAACAGACAGGATTCTTCAATTAATCTAACTGTTCCTCGTTTATTAAGACTATTCTTTAATTCTATAGTAGTTAAAGTGCTATCAAAAACGTCTTCTTTAAGGTCACGAATTTTAACTTCTTTAATTGTTTCGTTTATAGGTGCTTTTGCGCCATTGATAATACTAGAAAAATCAGCAATTTTTTCACCTTGAATATCGCGTAAGAAGTATCTTCCAACAGACAGATCAAAATCATTTTCATATATATCTTCAGTCGTTACATATCTAAGGAATTCGTTTTCAATATCATGATTAATAAGCTTTATAAGCTCTTTTTCTTTTAAAAATTTCCCTCTTGAACCATCTTTACTATAGAAACTTGAAGCATCTAAAAACTTTACATAACCTGGTCTCGAGGATATAGTTTTAAATACGATTATACATACTGGACTGTTTGTGTTTGAAAGCAATCCTGATGGTAATGTGATAATTGTATCTATAAGGTCATTATCTATTAACCATTTTTTTATTTTTGTTAAACGACCACCACTAAAAAGAAAGGATAACGAAAATACAGTAATAAGTTTTCCGTTATTACTTAAAGAATGGATTCCTTTATCGATTAGAAAACTTTCAACGTCATAATAATTATCCGCTCCTGGTATGTAATATGAAGAAAACTTTGGGACTCGCATCTTGAATGGTGGTGTAGCAACAATAAGATCGAACTTTTGAAATTCATTCCAATTTTCTATCGAATTACCTAATTCGTAACCGAAACCATATACTTTATTATGAGCCTTCAGTCTTAACTGTCCAATTGCCCACGTAGATCTATTTATTTCTTGACCATGATATTCTTGATTATCCTTTAGATAAATACCAAACGAAGCTAATCCAGCAAAAGGATTATAAACCTTTGCGTTACTATCTAGATTAGCTAATTCAATAACTAACCTGCTAATTTCTTTGGGCTGAACTGAATCCCCTGATCTTTTCCCTTGAAAGTCAATCAATTTTTGAAGTAAATATTCAAATACATCTTCAAAATTATCAGCTAAATCATATTTATCTATTTGCATCATACAATAGAATACTTCTTCCAATTGACGTGGACGAATATTTTCTATCAATGAACCATACACGTCATATATTTTTCTATAAAAAGAATCATTTTTAATATTGTCATGAAAGTGATTGTACCAATTAGCATTGATATCATTTTTAGAATATGAAAACATTTGATCTTTATATACAGATATAAAGAATAGTACAACATGAAGACTATTGTCCTTTAAAGAAACACGAAGTATATCAGCACACCTCCATACTTGGTTTGTTATGCGTTCAACAATCTCTCTATTTTTAATACTACCTTCTCTCATAAATTTCTTTAAATTCAACTCTGCAAATTAACAATTTAACTACGCAGAGTATCTGCATAGTTAGTCGTTATAAAACTGCTGCATTGTATTTGAATGTTCTCTCATTTGCTTTTTTAATTGCTCTGGCTCTAGCACCTCTAATTCTTGACCATAGGACAATAACTGTTGTATTAATTCTTTATTTATTATTGTCTCAAACCAAACTTGATCTTGTTTTTCTTTTTCAAAAAACTCTTCGTAATCTGGTTGAAATGGTTTTGTTTTAAAATAATTTTCCCGTCCATTATGGAAACGCACAACTACTCTCTCTACTTTTTCTTTTATTCTAGTTACACCAACCATTGTTCTGAAAAATATTTCCCAATCTTTATCTGAATCTAAATAATTGACGTCTTCAAGTGTTTCAAAACTAATAAGTCTTTCATCTAATGGAATACTGTGTTGCCACCTTTTAACTGTTTTATTATAACCAAAGACAAACCACCTTCTGTTATATTGTTTTAAAATATGTGGATGAAATTCAAAAATCGATGATTCCTTATCTTTAAAGCCTTTATAAATTATCTGTAAAGCTTGCTTTTTCTTAATAGCTAGATATAATGGTTTAAGGTGTTTTATACCTTTGTATTCTTCGTTATGATCGTAAAACAAGATTTTTTTAGCATCATTTTCTTGCTCCTCTTCATCTTGAAACTTAATTAAGGCTTCTGCCAGTTTGTTATACTTTGGATGATTCTCAAATCTTGATAACAGTTGCTGTGCAGCTTCTATTAAGTATTGTTCGTATTTCTTTAAAGGTCGCTGTGCAATCGTGAAATTTGCATCAGAGTATTTATATGTTCTGACACCCTCAGGTAGCGGTGCGCCAAATCCATTTTTTTTATCTCTGAATACTTTAATATCCTCGCTTAATGTTCTTCTGGATATACTCTCACCAGGATATAATTCTTCGATACCTTCATTAAGAGTTCTCAATAATTCGTCAAAGCCATAAGACTTATTGCGGAAGCAATCATCTAGAATATTATATCTCAAATGTGCGTGTTTGCTATTAGCCATTTTTTATTCTAAATTAATTTTTAGCAACTTCAATCGTTAGTTGAGCTGTTTTATCATTTATTAATTCTTTAAAACTCTCTTTGCGTTCTTGTGAAAGAAAGCTATGATCAATCAATCCTGACCATTCACTCATTCCTTTTTCAATACGCTTCCAAAGATTTTCAATTGCTTTTTCTGGTATATGTGCTTTTAACATGGCTTCATTAAAATCTCCTCGTTTTAGTTTTCGTTTTTTCCCATTAAGATTCAATGCTAAATCTTCTAGATCGTCTGGCAATAATAATTGTGCAGCAATCATATCATAAGCTGGTGTGAGTTCGTATGCATTAGACTCTTTCGCTATAAGCGAAAAATTCTTTAAGTGCATATCATTATTTCCTATTAAGAAAGACACTATCACTTGTTCATAAAAATGAACAACATCCTTTATGGGGTTTTTAGAGTAGGCGATTATCCCTTTGGCAATTTGCTCGTAAGATCCTCTGTACTTATGCTCTGTTAGTCGCTCATTAAATTGACACGCATCTTCCATAGCGAACTTTTCACCTTGCGCATTGCGATCTATGCGTCTCGTTATGTAAGCCAACTCTCCACCTTTTAAGGGTAGTAATAAAAAGGGAACGGTTTCAATGCCACAAGCCTGTGTCATTAGCATACACAAAGCTTCTAGTTCTGGTATTTGTGGATAAGCGGAATAAGGTGGTTTCAAAATATATCTCCCGTTTAAAGCACCAACTATGGTTAAACGCTCTTCGGTTGCTGTTTTTGTAAAGCCCATTGACAATTTAGGCTGTACACCTGTTACTATAATACGCTGGGCAATGTTTTCTTCAGCAAGCTCATTTATTTGTGATACGTCATAGTCTAATTGAAATACAGGTGTATCACTTTCCCAGAAACGAGCAAGACAGGTAGGGTGATACTGATGATCCCCTGATGCTAATGGTTTATGACAAGCTAGACAACTACTCATTTTCTATAATACTTATATTACCTATGCAATCACGACAGGTGGTTAATAGTAATCCCATACGATCTCTTGGGTTAAGTTTCCAGTTTTTTTGTGCAATATCTAACAACCACCCTTCTGGAATTAGTCCGTCAAAAAAAGGAAATAAATTATCTGATATAAAGGGTGCTTCCTGTAACGGAAATGTTAATGAAACAGGTGTAGCATTTTTCAATGCCAAATATGCTTTATCATATTGAAATAGATAGCCTTCGTCATTTTCAATAAGCATTCCTGCTTTTTGATTATGCACCCAAATTTCTCCTTGTCTCATCGCTTATAGGTGTTGGTGTTAACGTATGACCAAAAAAGAGCAATACTTGATTTACTTTATCGGTCATTAAATTTGGTTTTCCCTGTTCAAGGTCGCGTACAAAGCGAAGCCCAACGCCAGTCAAGTCTGATAACTCTGTCTGTGTCATTTTACTTGCTTTTCTGTTTGTTCTAACAAAATCAGCTATAGCATTATGTCGATTCCAATCTTTCATTAGTATACCCTTATGGATGCAAGTTAATAAAATATTTAAAAAATATACCTTTTTGGGTATATTATTTTATTCATAGAATAAATTATACCTTATAAGGTATAAAAAATAAATTTAAGAGGATAAGTGCAAATCGTCAAAATTTGCCAAGTATTGATAAATTTTCACCGAAAGTAGCGTTTTCAAAAGGCGAAGATTTAAAGTTGCTGGATTCGAGCGTTGGGCAATCTTCGTCTTTTGAAAATGTTAGCCTAAATGGCGATTGAATGTCACGTGACGATGTGAAAAAAATTTAAAAAAGATGACTATTTACCTTTGTATAATCAAAGGTAAATTTAGTTCATTTTTGCCCTTGTTTGATCAGAACACGTTTCAAAGATTTGGCAGTAAATAGGTTTTATTGCCAAATCTTTGCTAACTATAATTCATAACTTAATGAATTATATTACATAAGCAACAATGAACTTAAAATAAAGTTAGCGAGTGTAACGTCGCAAGCCCCAACATCTACCAAACAAACCTATAAATTGTTTTTGGGGTAATTTTACGCATAAATTTTAATTAAATCTTTTAACCTTATTTACCCAAAGAAAGTCGTTCAACATATTTAACCTCTCTTATAACCTTTTCAGGTTCTGGTTTAACAAAAAGACTTTCGAGCATTTTTCTAGTAGGAATTAAATCACGCTTTTCAATCTCTCTTAAAATACTTTCAACAGCATCCATTCTTTTATTAATTAAAATGGATAAACCATTTATACTATTGTCAAAAGGAACAAAGGGATTGATTTGATTCTTCTCAAAAAAGTCCAACATTGCTTCCATCGTTTCTGTATAATTTTCATTCTTCTCCAATGCAAAATTCTTAAATCTTTCGACAGTCTCCTTGTGAAAATTAATTCTTGAAAAATTCTTACTCATAATGCTAAATTTTAAAAATTAGGATAATGTATTGTACTAGTCATGCAGGTTTTCGATGCTATTTCTGAATTTTAGCGCAAATTCGAGTTTTTCAAAATCGCTCTAAAATAATATAAGCAACTAATTATCAGGTACTTAAATAGAAAAGGAAATAATTATAACATCGCGCAGCGTGTTATCCTCTTGCTATTCCCTCCTTAGTCTTATAAACCCACTTTTTGCATTTGAATTCCAAACGACAATTGGATAAAATTCATACATTTCAAAATGGGAATACCTTTCTTTAACTAGGGTCTTTTTAAATCTGAAAAACGAGAATTTATGTTTAATTTTTTTCTGATTTTTCATCGAGGACTTCATTCAGTTTAGCTATTAATTGCTCCTTTGTTAAATTAGAATATTTAGTCTTTTCAGCTTCCACGATTTTTTCACGTAAATGTTTCAGCTCACTTTCCTCTTCAAATTTCCTCGCTTTTTCATTGAGTCTTTTCTGCACCGCATCCATATCGGATTTTATCTTATGATCCATAACACGAGCATAAATTTGAGTAGTAGTAATTTTAGTATGTCCCAAGATTTTTGAAACCGTTTCAATTGGCATTCCGTTACTTAAAGCAACCGTTGTAGCAAATGTGTGACGAGCCATATGAAAGGTCAGATTCTTTTCAATTCCAACCTCAGCAGCAATCTCTTTCAGGTAAAGATTTGCTTTCTCGTTTGTTATCGAAGGTAAAAGTGTACCCGAAATTTCTGTGACTGGATGTGATTCATATTTTTTAAGAATTTGCTCTGCTCTAAATAATAATGGAATCTTAATTTTATTATTGGTTTTCTGTCTAAAAGTGCTTATCCATTTGTTGCCTTCGTCATCTCCTATCCAAACATTTTTCTTTGTTAGATTTTTAATATCAACATAAGAAATTCCTGTATAGCTGCTGAAAATAAAAAGATCCCTTACACGGTCTAAGCGATCAGTCTCGAAATTATGTGACGTAAGTTTCAAAAGTTCGCTATCAGATAAGAATTCTCTATCTACCTTATCAAAGGTCGATTTCCATCTACGAAACGGATCATCTTTTATCCATTCCAAATTATAAGCAAGCGTTACTATTTTGCGAAAGCGCTGAACATGTTTCGTTACAGTATTATGACTCATCGCTTTTGGATGTCCTTTTGGATAGTACGCATTAAGAAAACTTTCAAAATCGCACAAAAACTCAAAGTTCAAACTAGACAAGGAAATATCAAGAAGCTTTTTTTTCTTTAAAAAACGTATAATATAGCCTTCTGTCACTTTGAAATTTCTAATAGACCCTATGGCATGGGTATTTTCAATTTTCTTGGAATGATAGTCCAAGAGTTTTTTAAGTGTATGACCACTTGGTCCTTCATTTAAAAAGAGATTCTTAATGGCTTTACTTGTTAACTCCTCTCCATTGTCACGAAGCTCTTGATAACACATAAAGAGTTTGGATTTAGACAAATCTAAATAACGATTAAATTCTTTAGCTTTTTTTGAAGTACCTTGGTGTTTCTGGGTTTTGGAATCCCATTGTGTCATCTCCAACTTTCTTTTTAAACTAATGCTCAATTGTCTTTGATCTACATTAATTCTAGCATAGATGATACCCTCTCCTTGCTTTGCTTTCTTTCGATCCATCCAAAACTGGATAGAAAATGTTTTTGAAGTACGCATAATTTTGGTTTTAAATTAAACTTGATTACTTACGAAAGTCAAATCAAACATAATTGTATAACCAATATTCAACCTAAAGTTGAATTTCATCGTGGTAGCTAAGCTACCATTTTTAATCCGAACTTACCGAATAGCTACCATAGAGCTACCATAAAGATCAAATTGGATGAATCCCTAAAAAATAAGAAACCGCGTAAATCCTAGGATTTGCGCGGTTTTGGTGCTTTTTGACAAAGCTTAGAGTGACCTCGACTGGATTCAAACCAGTAACCTCTTGAGCCGTAATCAAGTGCGCTATTCAGTTGCGCCACGAGGCCTTTTTTAGTGGGTGCAAATATAATACATTTATTAAATGATAACCAAACTATTAAATCAAAATTCTAAATACTTATTTTTGTGGCTTACAATAGTCACTATTTATGCAATCTATTCTTGACCCATGGCCTTGGTATATATCAGGCCCTTTAATCGCGCTTATCATGTTTGTTTTGATTTACTTCGGAAAAACATTTGGCATGTCCTCTAACCTGCGAACGCTATGTGCAATAGGAGGTGCAGGAAAAAAAGCGAAATTCTTCGATTTTGATTGGAAAGCGCAACGATGGAATCTCACAGTAGTCTTAGGCGCAGTCATTGGCGGATTTATTGCCCATTTTTATTTATCTGGACCTATCAACATTGATCTCAATCCTGCCACCGTACAAGCGCTCAAGACTCTCGGGTTTAATGACGCAGGAAAAGCACTATTACCACCAGAACTCTACAGTTGGGATGCAGTTTTAAGCCTAAAAGGGTTATCCATACTCATTATCGGTGGTTTTTTAGTCGGTTTCGGGACACGCTACGCTGGAGGTTGCACGTCAGGACATGCCATAACGGGCTTAAGCAGTTTACAGTTACCATCGCTTATTGCCGTAATCGGCTTCTTTTTGGGAGGCCTTATCATGATTCATTTAATTTTCCCTCTAATTTTTAACTAACGTGATCAAATCTTTAAAATTTTTAGTCGTAGGAATTGTCTTCGGAATTGTTCTCGTCAAATCAGAAGCCGTCTCATGGTATCGCATTTACGAGATGTTTAAATTTGAATCCTTTCATATGTACGGCATTATAGGAACAGCAGTCCTCACCGGCATTATTTTGCTTTTAGTGAGTAAAAAATATAAGAATATATATGGCGGACTGATGACTGTTCCAAAAAAAGACAATGGCTTTAAACGCTACATTCTAGGAGGCACTATTTTTGGATTGGGTTGGGCACTTTCTGGAGCTTGTCCAGGACCTATGTATATTTTAATAGGAACTGGTGCCTTTTCGGTAAGTATCGTTATTGCGGCTGCCTTGTTGGGAACATTTGTTTACGGACTTCTAAAAGACAAATTACCTCACTAAGGATTCCTTAATTTGCCTTTACATAAAAAATAATACTTCGTACCTTTGAAACATGAAGGGCGTAAGTCATTAATTTGGCTGATTACACAAAATAATATACGATCATGAACATAGAGCAATTATATACAAGCTGTTTGGCACAAGGTGCCTACTACATTGAGTCTAACGGTGAAGTCGCGATTATCGATCCGCTTCGAGAGACCCAATCCTATGTAGATAAGGCAGAAAAGAATAATGCCAAAATCAAATATATTTTTGAAACCCACTTTCATGCCGATTTTGTATCGGGTCACATTGATCTGGCCAAGAAAACTGGAGCCACTATTGTCTTTGGTCCTAATGCCGAAACGTCCTACGATATCTATTCTGCTAAAGATGAAGAAGCATTTAAAATTGGTCACATTACCATAAAAACACTTCATACGCCTGGTCATACCTTAGAATCCACTACATATTTGTTGATTGACGAAAATGGAAAAGATCACGCTATTTTCTCAGGAGATACATTGTTTTTAGGAGATGTAGGACGACCAGATCTGGCTATAAAATCTGATTTAACCAAAGAAGATTTAGCAGCCATGCTCTTTGATTCGCTTCGGAATAAAATAATGACTTTAGATGATGATGTTATCGTTTATCCTGCACATGGTGCTGGTTCTGCCTGCGGAAAAAACCTAAGTAAAGAAACTGTAGGAACGATTGGTGATCAAAAAGTAACCAATTATGCCTTAAGAGTAGATATGACCAAGTCTGAATTTATAAAGGAAGTTTTAGACGGCATCGCTCCTCCTCCACAATATTTTGCTAAAAATGCCATGCTCAACAAAACAGGCTACGACACGTTTGAAACGGTTTTAAAAACGGGTAATATCCCCTTAACTCCTCAAGAGTTTGAAGCTATGGCCAATCATAATGATGCCTTGGTACTTGATGTAAGACCACAAAGCGACTTTATACAAGGTCATATTCCCAACTCCATATTTATTGGCTTAAACGGTGGATTCGCCCCGTGGGCCGGTGCTTTGATTTCCGATATAAAGCAACCTATCGTGTTGGTTGTTCCCGAAGGCAAAAGTCAAGAAGCCGTCACACGCTTATCTCGTGTTGGTTATGACAATACGCTAGGGTATTTAGAAGGCGGTATCGAATCATGGGTTGCGGCAGGTAAGGATATAGAAACTCTCGAATCTATTTCTGCAGAAATTTTCGCCGAGCGCGTGAAGCAAAACGATGTAAATATCTTGGACGTTAGAAAAGATGGTGAATACCAGAGCATGCACCTAGAGAATGCGCAACATTTCGCTTTAGATTATATCAATCAACACATGAACGCTGTTTCTAAAGACAAAACCTATCACATCCACTGTGCAGGAGGCTATCGAAGTGTTATTGCTGCGTCTATTTTAAAGGCTCGCGGTTTTCATAAACTCGTAGATGTGGCAGGAGGTTTTGGAGCCATTAAAAAAACCGATTTACCAACTTCGGAGTTTATTTGTCCGTCGACACTATAGGGACTGGATTAGTCTTGTGTATTATAATTTAAGACCACCTCGCCCTTAGACTTAAGACGTGTGACTCAAATTTTTACGATTTGATAGTGTGTTCTTAAACGTATCGTATGCCCAATTACGCCTGTCAAGATTTAATAAACTTTAAAGCTTAATGATCTAAACAATTTCAGCACTCAAACCCGCATCTAGCAGTATAGTACAACGTGGCTCTAACTCTTTATAGGCGCCCGTTTTAACAGTGCATTGGCCCTTATAATGCACTAAAATTGAACATTGCTCGGCTTGCTCGGGAGTGTGATCGCAAGCATAAATAAGTGTATCTATAACGTGGTCAAAGGTATTGACATCGTCATTGTACAATACGATTTCGTTGAGTGGCTGTTCTAGCGTGTCAACCAGAACGTCCTCTTTTACCTTTTCCTTTGTGCTGGCCAATGGTGTTTTGGAGAGTGCTCCAAATGTAAACCTTATGCTTTTGATGTCCATATTAAATAGGCTATTTTGATAGCTTAAAGTTAAATATTATTTCTGAAATTTTAAAGCGACCCAGTTATTTCTTTCTAAGGTTTCAACGTGTTTTAGACGATATCTATTGCATTCTGCTTCGATAATGTGTATATCTTCTTTGTAAAATCCGCTTAAAAACAACGTACCTTCTGGATTAAGCGTTTCATTATAGATGGCGAGATCCTGCAACAATATATTTCTATTGATATTGGCGATGACCACATCATAGTGCTTACCAACCAATAACTGCGCATCACCTTCAAGCACGTTAATATGCTTGGCATTATTGCGCTCAACATTCTCGAGACTATTGAGATAGCACCAATTATCAAAATCGATGGCATCGATAGGCTGTGCGCCTTTCATTTCGGTAAGAATGGCTAACACGCCAGTTCCACAACCCATATCTAAAACTGATTTATTTTTAAAATCTGTTTTTAAAATATGCTGAATCATCATGTGGGTCGTTTCATGATGTCCTGTTCCAAAACTCATTTTGGGCTCGATGATGATGTCAAATTGGGTATCTGGCTTCTCGTGGAACGGCGCACGGACAGAACATTTGTCATCTACAACGATAGGATTAAAATTTTTTTCCCACTCTTTGTTCCAATTGGTCTGTTCTATTTCTTCGGAAGTAAAGGTGATCTCAAACTCTACCGACTTCAAAATTTGAATATCGTCAAGAATCGTTTCGTAATAGTCTTCCTTCTGAATGTAAGCAGTGACGCCCTCTTCGGTTTCGACAAAACTCTCGAAACCTGCATAGCCAAGTTGGGCAATTAAAATTTCAACTGCTGGCTGAAGGGGTTGTACTTTGAAATAGTAACCTAAATAGATCGTGTTTGACATCGAACTGGTAATGATTTTAGCAAATAAGTGCGTTAGCGATTGAGGTTTTGTTGGAGCTCCTCGCAGAGAGCGACTACCGAAAGCGCGACGTTTTGTGATCCTGCAAGGTTTTAAAAACCTGGCAGGTATGAGCAAAAGGTAACGCCCAAATTACGATATTAAAACGCGTCGACGATGGCATAGAAATCTTCAGCTTTTAAAGCAGCACCTCCAATTAATCCACCATCCACATCAGGTTTTCCAAAAATTTCTTTAGCATTTCCTGGTTTTACACTGCCACCATAAAGAATCGTCATATCGTCAGCAATTGTATGACCATATTTGTTTTCTAGTGTCTTTCTAATAAACGCATGCATATCTTGTGCTTGCTCAGGACTGGCCGTTTCTCCAGTACCTATGGCCCAAACTGGTTCATAGGCTAAAACGATATGTTTAAATGCAGAGGCATCTAAATGAAAAAGTGCATTTTTTATCTGGTTTTCAACCACTGCTTCTTGCTTACCTGCCTTACGATCGGCCAATTCCTCACCAAAACAGAATATAATACGCATATCGTTAGCCAATGCTGCATCTACTTTTTTTGCTAAAGACGCATCGGTTTCGTTGTAATAGGCACGTCGCTCACTGTGTCCTAAGATCACAGTTGTTATGCCAATACTTTTTAACATGCTCGCACTTACTTCTCCCGTGTAGGCACCATTCTCAGCAAAGTGCATGTTTTGAGAAATCACTTCTATCGTATCATCTTTTAAGGTTTGGAACGCTTGCCAGAGGTTTGTAAATGCTGGCGCAATCATCACCTCAGCGTTTGAGGTTTGGGTCTGTCGTTTTAAATCGGTGATTAGCGCTTCGGTTTGAGCTAGATCATTGTTCATTTTCCAGTTTCCTGCTACGATATTTTTTCTCATAATTGTGCCTGCTCAGCAGGTATCTTTTAATTAAACTTTAATTTATGTCCCAACGGACTTACAAAAACAACAATCTTTAAAATCTTGACATTATTCAAATTTCGCTTTGATTTTTGGATCGTTCACCTTTGCAGCTTTAAACATTGTGATCAAACCGTTTTCATCGATGATCATATATCTAGGGATCCAATCTACATTTAGAAAGCTCCCCAAATCACCTTTCATACCCGAGGACATAAAATAATGATCGCCGATAATATTGTGCTTTTCAATGCCCTTTTGCCAACTGTTTTGGGATTTGTCCAAAGATAAAAACAAATACACGACTTCGCGATGTTCTTTTTGTAATGTTTTAAGATCAGGCAAATTAACAATGCAATCGCGACACCAGCTCGCCCAAACGTCTACTAAGATAGTTTTACCCTTATGCTTTTCTAGGATAGATTTAAATGTAATAGAATCGCCATCGCGATTGATCAATACGTCTTGTAAAGCGTCTTCGGAAAAACGTACAGGATCTGGTGATGTTTGACAGCTTGCCAAGAAAAAGCAGATATAAATAATAGATGCTATTTTTTTCAAGATATTATTGTTTTAAGATGACCTAAATGACTCACTATTCTTAATTAATTTACACTTAACCCTAGAACGTTTACTCTAATTTTACTTTTGGATCAAGCCATCCATAGATGACGTCAACCATAATATTGATGATGATGAAAAGTAAGGCCACAACTAAAACAGAACCCATAATAACTGGTAAGTCTAATGTGTTAAGAGCGTTGACGATTTCTTTACCGAGGCCATTCCAACCAAAAATATATTCCACAAAAACAGCACCTGCCAACATTGAAGCAAACCATCCTGAAATAGCAGTGACCACAGGATTCAACGCGTTTTTGATGGCGTGTTTTTTTATGATCTGAAATTCGCTCAATCCCTTTGCTCTAGCGGTTCTTATGTAATCTTGATTCAACACCTCTAAAAGTGAATTTCGCATTAATTGAATCACAACCGCCAACGGACGAATGCCAAGAACGATGGCGGGTAAGATCAAATTTTTCCATTTGATATGGGTTTGCTCTCCAAAATCGTCGAGTTCATAAAGACTTCCTGTCATTTCGAGATTGGTATAGTCATGCCATACAAAACCAAACAACCATGCAAAAAGGATCGCACTAAAAAACGACGGAACGCTCATGCCAAACGTGCTAAAAACCTGAATAAGTTTATCTAGCCACTGATCTTTATAAAGCGCTGAGATAATCCCGAAAATAACCCCTAAGATAATCGCAATAACAATTGCTGAGACGGCAAGAACGGCAGTATTTGGCAACGTTTCGGCAATGACCTGCGATACGTTTTTGCCTTGTTTGGTAAACGATTCTCTTAAATATGGAAATTTAATCACCGTCGTTGTTTCTCCAAGTGTAAAGAGTGCAGATGCGCTGTACTTCCCTTTTTTTAGAAACGTATACGACTCTGGATTAGTAGAGTGAAAGGATAAAGGCGATACATCGTTGAGATAATAAAAGTATTGAGTAGATATGGGTTTATCGAATCCATATTTGGCTTTTACAGCCGCTATTTGTTCGCTGTCTTCATTTTGCCCAAGCATCATTTGAGCTGGATCTCCTGGCAAGACATTGAATAAAAAGAAAATCACAGTAACAACCCCAAAAAGAGTAAGTGCTGCGTAAAAAATTTTATTTAAAATGTATTTGAACAAATGCTGGTGTTTGGTGTTTGGTGTTTGGTGTTTGGTGTTTGGTGTTTGGTGTTTGGTGTTTGGTGTTAAGCGAAGTTATTTACGCTTCTAAAAACCATCTTTTTACTTATATATTTTTGATATTTTTCTCGCAAAGACGCAAAGGCGCAAGAAACTAGTTGACTAATTTTACCGACTCACTAATGTCTTACTTTTAAAAGGACATCCTTACTGCGAATACCACTGTGACTTTGACTGTGACCGTGACTCAAAAAAAGCACTAAAACTCCAAATCCTCAACGTCGTTCCAATGCGCTTTTTGAGTTACGGTTCCTTTTTTTAGAACTATAACGCCTGGATTCGATCTTACCATGGTTTTTAGTACTTTCTCATCACAAAGATAAAACTCAAAATTCAAATTGTAGGTCGATTTTACATCTTGCTTTTTCTGAGGACCTGATGCGGTTAGACCAATAACGGTATAGCCTTGTTTCTGGGCACGATCTGCCATAACTTTTAATTTTTGCATACCATCTGCTTCTGCTTTTTCCAAACTGTATGCCACAATCATCACCAGTTTTTCTTCCTCTAAAAACTGTTGCGTGAGATCTTCATCTTGCGATTCTATTGAGAAATCTTGGATTTTAGGCACATCGCCTTCTTCAATCATGACGGTCTCCACGCCTACAATCTCATCGTAAGTTTTTGGTCCGCGACCTCTATCGGTAATCGTTTTTTCTTCTCCGTTGAGTTTGTAGGTCCACACATAATCGGTAACAGCTTTTTGGGCATCGGCAGGCAATTTCATGTTTTCGCTTAGATTATCACCAATTTTATAAGGCCTAAAGTCAAAAGCCGGCAAATGCATCAATACGTAATAACCAAACCATAAACTGATTATAAAACTTAATAAGGCAGTGAAAGTGAGCCCAAATTTTGTCAACAAAGGCTTAATATGACGTTGACCTATAAACAAGATTACAATCATTACTAGCAATACAAGATCTTTTGTGAACGACTCCCATGGTGTCAATTTTAAGAAATCACCAAAACAGCCACAATCTTTGACCTTGTCAAAATAAGCTGCGTAGAACGTAAGGAATGTAAAAAATACGATCATGGCCAATAAGCTCCATACGGTAAATTTCGGCTTATAGCCAATAAGCAAAAACACTCCCAAAACCACCTCAAATACAACGACAAAGACCGCAATCCCTAACGCATACGGGATAAAAACAGGCATGTCGAGCACATCATAACTAAAGTATTCCTGAAGTTTATATGAAAAGCCAATGGGATCATTTAGTTTTATGAATCCTGAAAAAATAAATAAAGCACCAACTAATAGTCGGCATATGATGACGAGAAGTTTCATAAAATTATAAATTCAGATTAATGATTTTTACTGCTTATTAAACGAAACCCAAAGCTAATCCTTACTTGGTAAATTACAAAAGAGCTGGGCATATTTATAAAGTCGGTTTTTTTTATAATGTAAGGTATCTTTCGATCAAACGCGCTAAACTTGACAAATTCTCTACATCAATTATATTTTGCATATTGCAGTACATTCTAAACCAATTATTTGAATGCTATTTAACTCTATAGATTTCGCGATCTTTTTACCAATCGTTTTTATACTGTATTGGTTTGTCTTTAAAAATAATCTAAAATCCCAAAATACACTCTTACTCGCAGCCAGCTATGTGTTTTACGGGTGGTGGGATTGGCGGTTTTTAGGGTTGATACTATTTAGTACCTTAGTTGATTACACTTTTGGGATTGCCATCTCTAAATCTAACGATCCGTCTAAACGCAAATGGCTTTTATGGGTGAGTATTTTAGTCAACCTTGGGTTTTTAGGAATCTTCAAATATTATAATTTCTTTATTGACAATCTTGTTACGGCATTTTCTGTCTTCGGAAATGAGCTACAATCAAACACATTAGACATCATACTACCCGTAGGTATTAGCTTTTACACATTTCAAACACTCAGTTATACCATTGATATATACCGAAAAAAATTACAGCCCACAAAAGACTATATCGCGTTTTCTGTCTTTGTAGCATTTTTTCCGCAGCTAGTTGCTGGCCCTATTGAACGTGCCACCAATTTACTGCCGCAGTTTTATAAAAAACGAAAATTCAACTACTCAGAGGCGACAGAGGGTATGCGACAGATTCAATGGGGCTTATTCAAAAAAATAGTAATTGCCGATAACTGTGCTGACATTGCCAACCAAATTTTCAATAACTCAGCCGACCTTCACGGCAGCACGCTAGCGATTGGCGCTCTTTGTTTTTCAATACAGATCTACTGTGATTTTTCAGGCTATTCAGATATCGCCATTGGAACCGCTAAATTATTCGGGGTTAATTTGATGCAAAATTTCAATTTTCCCTATTTTTCGAGGGATATTGCTGAGTTTTGGCGCAAATGGCATATCTCGCTTTCTACTTGGTTTCGTGATTATCTTTACATACCGCTTGGTGGCAGTCGAGTAAGTAGGTTTTTAAGCGTTAGAAACGTCTTCATCATATTTATAGTAAGTGGATTTTGGCATGGCGCCAACTGGACATTTATTGTTTGGGGAGCATTGCACGCCGTCTATTTTTTTACCATTATTACTTCGGAAGAAAAACAGAAATCATTTAGACGTTATCGCTCACAACAGAAATTTTCCTTCATTGCGGGAGGCTGGCGGCATGATACTAACATTTATGTTAACGGTATTGGCCTGGATATTTTTTAGAGCTAGAGATCTTGGTCATGCCTTTGATTACATTAACGGCCTATTTTCGGAAACATTTTTTGAAGTCCCACAATACGTCGATAATACCAGAGCCTATTATTTGTTAGGTTTTATTATAATTTTCTTTATGATAGAATGGTTTGGTAGACGAGAAGCATTTGCAATCTCCAGACTTAATAATAGGTGCAAGCCAATTTTGCGATTTGCGCTCTATTACGCAATCTTAGCAGCAATAGTGTTGTTTAGCGGTAAGGAACAAGAGTTTATATATTTTCAGTTTTAAAATTAAGAACCATGCAAAAATTTATTCTTAAAACATTATTGACGTGCTTACCAGCATCTATTGTTATAGCGATATATTTGATTACCTACGGCGTCCCACCACCAAATTTATCTAATAGCATGTCTTTTAATGCAAAAATCCAAAACATCAAGCATGAGCATCTAAAAAAAGATATTGAAGTGTTTTCTTTAGGTAGCTCAATGAGTTTAAATAATGTGCATACCGAGACCATCCAAAAGAGGATGAGTGAACAATTTTTAAACATTTCTTCTTGGGGTCAAAACATGAAGGACAATTATAAATTGTTCAAGTTTTTCGACGCTCACTATCATCCATCAACAGTAATCGTATCTAGTGGCTATCAAGATTTTCATAATGGTTCTAAAAATTTTAAGTTAGAGGAATTGCAAAATTATTTATATGGTTCTGAAGTTTTTGGATATAAAGATGTGACGCTTTATGCGCTTCGCGATCAATCCAGACAATTTAGAAAATGGAGTACCGACTCCCTAAATTATACAAGTTTAAAATTTGATCAATGCAGCGGTGTACCACTTATTAAAGAAGGTTTTAATATTAGCGAAAGGCGCTGGGAAGGCAATAAAATAAAAGATCAAAAATTTGAAGACCAACAATACCAATATGTTGATAGTCTTTCGGCGCTATGCAAAACGAAAAATATCAAGTTCATTTTTGCTCAAGTACCTCTCCGAAAAGGTTTCTATGCAGCCTTAAACGAAAAAGAATTGCAAATGATTAAAGCGCATAGAGAAAAGTTGGAGTCAATATTATTTAAAAACAAGCAGACTTATGTGGGCACCGACCATAAGATCTGGGCAGATAGTTTATTTGTTGACTACTCACATTTAAGTAAATACGGATCGAAGGTGTATACCGAATATTTTGTAAAAGAAGCGCAATAACATCATGACAATTTCCGAAGAGAAAAAAAAGAACTTAAAAATAGTAGTTTTCTAAAAGCCTCAAACATACGCTAAGTGCGTCGTCAATCTTTGCCACCAATAAAAGGCACTCCTTAATCAAAGTAAACCCCAAAAATATAAAGGAAGTTGTAAATATTATTTTTCCTTGAGATGAATGAGCGCAAACACAGCATAATTGATCATGTCTTGATAATTGGCATCAATGCCTTCACTCACAATCGTTTTTCCTGAGTTATCTTCAATTTGTTTGACACGTAGTAATTTTTGCAGGATCAAATCGGTCAAACTACTTACGCGCATGTCGCGCCAAGCCTCACCATAATCGTGATTTTTATCCAGCATCAATTGCTTTGTGACCGCAATTTTGGCATCATATAATTGCGTCGCTTCCTCCAAGGATAGATCAGGCTGCTCAACCACACCTCGATCCAATTGGATTAACGCCATGGTGCTGTAGTTGATGATCCCTATAAACTCGCTCGCCTCTCCTTCGTCCACTTTACGCTCACTATTTTGCTGTAAACCTCGAATACGTTGCGCTTTGATAAAAATTTGATCTGTCAAGGATGGGAGTCTCAAAATTCGCCAAGCGCTTCCGTAATCTTTCATTTTATTCATAAAAAGACTGCGGCATTTTGAAATGATTTGATCGTATTGTTTTGAGGTTTCTTGCATCTAAAACATTTAAATTTCCGTAAATTTCGCATAAATAAATTAGATAAGAAAACTTTAACCACACTATATAATCTTGAGTAAAAGTATCAATTGTAACGGGAGATTAATTGATTTGAGCTTGCCAAAGATCATGGGGATTTTGAATGTAACGCCAGATTCATTTTATGATGGCGGTCATTACAAAAATACGATGTCCATAATAGGTCAAGTGAAATCCATGACCGAAGAAGGCGCCACCTTTATCGATATTGGCGGCTACAGTTCAAGACCTGGTGCCGATGATGTTTCAGAAGATGAAGAACTCAAACGGGTCATTCCAATTGTTGAGCTTATTTTAAGAGAATTCCCAGAAACGCTTATTTCCGTAGACACCTTTAGAAGTACTGTTGCAAAACATGCGATCAATGCAGGAGCTTGCTTAGTCAATGATATTTCCGCAGGACATTTGGATCATGAGATGCTGTATACCATATCAAAATTAAAAGTGCCTTATATTATGATGCACATGCGCGGAAACCCTAAAACGATGCAGCAATTGACGTCTTATAATGATTTGGTAAAAGATATTTTGTTTTATTTTTCTGAACGCATAGCCAAAGCGAGAGCACTAGGTATTGTTGATTTAATAGTAGATCCAGGTTTTGGATTTGCTAAAACGATAGCTCAAAATTTTGAGTTACTAAATAATCTAGAGCTTTTAAAATTGACTGATGTTCCAATATTATCTGGTGTTTCACGAAAATCAATGATCTATAAAACGCTGGGGAGTTCTACGGAAGAAGCGCTCAACGGCACAACAGCACTTCATATGATTGCGCTTCAAAAAGGAGCCAGTATCTTAAGAGTTCACGACGTGAAAGAAGCTGTGGAATGTGTGGCTCTCACAAATGCTCTTAAGGGGTAGATTTGACGAGTTGATGACTTGATGATTCAAAATGTATTAGACTTTTCCTCTCTTTTCAGAATTATCAGGTGGTATTAAAAACTCACAAGCGCTTAAAATCCAGTTTTGAAATTATTCCCGTCAGACGATCGTGAATCTAATTATTAGGGATAATTTGTTAAATTTACACAAACACTTAGCTTTTGGAAAAATTCAAATTTTGGGATTTTGGGATTATAGATTTTCTAGACGTTTTCTTGGTCGCGATCCTACTCTACTACATTCATAAATTGGTCAAAGGCACTGTGGCCATCAATATTTTTATTGGTATCATCATTATCTACGTGGTTTGGAGAGTGACCGACTTTCTTGACATGTACATGCTGCATCGTATTTTTGATGGCTTTATTAAAGTTGGTATTATTGCACTTATCGTGGTTTTTCAGCCTGAAATACGAAAGTTTCTTTTGATGGTCGGGTCTACAAACTTGAGTGGTAGCGGAAAATTTTTCAAAAAAATGAAATTTCTAAAGACCGAAGCCGAAACTGAAACCGATATCAATGCCATAGTCAATGCCTGCGATAAAATGGGGCAATCAAGAACTGGCGCGCTCATTGTTCTAGAACGAAACAATAATCTTGATTTTTTGACTAATTCTGGCGATGAAATGAACATAAAGGTGACCCAACCCATTATTGAAAGTATATTTTTTAAAAATAGCCCGTTACATGATGGCGCCATTATCATCGAAAATAATGTGGTGAAAGCAACTCGGGTCATTTTGCCCGTGAGCAGTGAAACCAATATCCCGCAACGTTTCGGGTTACGTCATCGAGCCGCATTAGGCATCACCGAAAAAACAGATGCAGTAGCAATAGTAGTTAGTGAAGAAACCGGACAAATCTCCTACCTCAAGAACGGTGAATTTGTGATGTTTGAAGACGTGCAAGAATTGACCACATTACTCTACAAAGATTTGACCTAGATGAATTGTGGAAATTGTAATACCCAAGTAACATTAGAACAACAATTTTGTTCTCAATGCGGCGAGAAGACAACTTTTAAAAGACTAAGTCTAAAGTCTATTGTGGGCTCTTTTTTCTCAGATTTGATCAGTTATGATAATAAGTTTTTAAAAACCTTTAAAGTATTGTCAATTAAACCAGAGCTAGTTATTGAAAGCTACATCCAAGGTTTTAGAAGAACATACGTCAACCCTCTAACTTATTTAGGCCTTACCATCACACTTATTGGATTTCAATTTTTTATTCTTAACCGTTTTTTTCCAGAATTACTGCGAGGAGACACCTTTTTTGCAACTAAGCCAGATAACTCGAGCAGCCCATTTGATATAAATTCATTTTTAAATACTTTTTATCAATATCAAGGCATCCTAACGGTATTGTTAATTCCTCTATATGGGTTTGCTTCACGGTTGTTGTTTTTAGATTTTAAAAAACATAATCTCGCCGAGCATTTTATCATAAATATCTATGCCAACTCCCATTTATATATTATTTGGGTTGCCCTGACCCTAGCTACATTACCACTAGGAATCAATTATAACGTGTTTTCTCAATTTTCAGCAATTTTGCTCATCATTTATTTGACTTATATATTTAAAAGGTTATACAACATTAAGACGTATGATGCCCTTGCCCGCATTGTATTGTACACCATACTAGTTTTGGTGGCCACAATAATTCTAGTGTTCGTTATGACCATAATTTATATTCTGTTTATGATATTTTCTGGACAATTGACACCATCTCAACTTTAAACTATGAACTGTAAAAATTGTCATTTAGAGTTGACGTCCCACAGCGATTTTTGCAATAGTTGCGGCGGAAAAGTGATTAGAAATCGTTTAACATTTAAAAATTTGTTTGAGCACATAAGTGAAACCTTTTTTAATTACGACAATAAACTATTACGCACATTTATTGATTTATTTAAAACTCCCGAAACTGTAATTGAAGGTTACATTAATGGCGTTAGAAAGCGCTACGTCAACCCAATTAGTTATTTTGGTTTGGCCATAACCGTTACAGGACTATATATTTTGATCTTGACTAAATTTTACCCAGAAGCCTTGGACTTTTCAATGTTTACTGCGGAAGGTCAAGAAGAATTACAGAAAAAAAACATGAGTTTTGTACAGGAATACATGTCAATTTTAATGATGCTCTATATCCCTATTTATGCTCTTATTGCCAGAATAACCTTTGTAGGGTTTAATAAATTCAATTATACCGAACTTTTAATTGTATTTCTCTATTGGCAGTCACAAACATCAATCATAAGTTCTGTTCTAGTGATAATTGCCGCGATGTTTGGTATCAATAATGGCGTGATAAGTTTGGTTTTTTTACCATTAATGATGCTTTATGCTGGCTATATCTTTAAGCGCATTTACAATCTTACTTTTAGTCAAATTTTACTTCGCACACTATTGTTTCTGGTTGTACTAGCAGTTGTATTTGTTATTGTCGTGGTGATCATAGTGGGCATTATGTTTATTACAGGTGATATGCAACAAATGATAGAGGCCCAAAGAGCAACGCTAGAATCTTCTCAAAACTAATTTAAACCGCCTCAGCCCTTAAAAACTGAACTTCGTATAAATTACGATAATACCCGTTTTCTACTTTTAAGAGTTCGTCATGTGTACCTTTTTCGACAATCACACCAGCATCCATAACGATAATTTGATCTGCCTGTTGAACTGTTGCTAATCTATGGGCTATCACTATAGACGTTCGACCTTGGGTAATTTTATTGGTCGCATCCTGTATCAATTGCTCTGAGTAGGAATCTACCGAGGACGTTGCTTCATCTAAGATTAAAATACTGGGATTGGTTACATAAGCCCGTAAAAACGAAATCAATTGTCGTTGCCCAGATGATAACATCGCACCACGCTCCTTTACGTTATAATGATAACCGTTGGGCAAACTTGAGATAAAATCATGAAGCCCTATATCTTTCGCGGCTTGAATCACATCATCTTCGGAAATTTTAGGGTTTTTTAATGTGATATTATTTAGTATCGTATCGGCGAATAAAAACACATCTTGAAGTACGACAGCAATTTGCGACCTTAAAGACTTTAATGTCAAATTTTTGATATCCTTTCCGTCGATACAAATCATACCATCACTAATTTCATAAAACCGATTCAATAAATTGATGATCGTTGATTTTCCTGCTCCAGTAGAGCCCACGATAGCAATCGTTTCTCCAGCCTGTACCTCTAAAGACACACCTTTGAGTACCTCTTCATCAGCGACATAAGAAAAATGTACGTTTTCAAAAGAAATATCTCCCTTGAAATTTGCGGCAATTTCCAATCCCGAGTCATCTATTTGAGACGTGGTATCCAATACCTTGAAAACCCGATCTGCTGCCACCATTCCCATTTGAAGGGTGTTGAATTTGTTGGCAATTTGATTTAACGGCCTAAACAACATGGGCACATACATGATAAAGGCAAATAAATCGCCCTCAGATGCCGTATTACTAAACACTACACTAATGCCACCAACCCAAATAATCGTACCTAAAGTTATGGAAGACAATAAATCGGCAATCGGAAAAAACACCGAGTTATACCAAACCGTCTTTAACCATCCCTTTTTATGACGCTCATTAATAGTCTTAAATTTTCTGTATTCGGTAGCTTCTCTTGTAAAAAGCTGAAGAATTTTCATTCCTGTAACACGCTCTTGTACGAATGAATTTAAATTTGAAACTTCATTCCGCACTTCTTCAAAAGCACTTTTCATGTACTTCTGGAAAATCTTCGTCGCAAACAAGACGATAGGCATTGTTATAAACGCAATGAGACTGAGTTTCCAATTCATGTAAAACATCATGCCGCCAACCACGAGCATTTTTAATAAGTCACTAAAAATCATGAAAAGTCCTTCTCCAAAAATGGCTGCGATACGTTCCATATCGGTTACCGTTCTTGTAATCAAAACACCTACCGACGAGTTATCATAATACTTCATTTTAAAACTCAACACATGATCATACAACTTCACGCGAATATCCTTGACAATAGATTGCCCCAACCAATTGGCATAATAGATAAAAAACAATTGACTAATCACCTCTAGAAGCAGCAGGACAGCCATAGCGATAATGTAAAACATAAAGCCGTCATACTCTTGAGGTTTGACATTCTCATCAATTGCCTGCTGCAGTACCCAAGGACGTAAAGCTCCAAAAACGGCAAGTCCGATAACACATAAAAGCGAGATTCCAAACACCAATCGATAAGGTTGAATGTAGTGCAATAATCGCCTGAACAGCGTAAGATCAAAAACTTTTTTATTTTGGTTTTCCATATATTAATCCCAAGCAATTGGGTAACTCTTAGTTTAAGTCGGTTTTAAAAATAATCTCAGGGTAATCAACTTTTGTTAGGTACAAGCCATGAGCAGGTACCGAAAATCCTGCTTCACTCCTATCCTTTGATTTTATAATATCATGTAAGTGTTGTAATTCAATTTTCCCTAGACCAATATTGATAAGTGTTCCAACGATAGCGCGCACCATATTTCTCAAAAACCGATCGGCCTTGATCGTAAATACCAATTCATCTCCAACAATTGTCCAGTTGGCGATCATGAGCTCACAATAATACGTTTTTACGTCGGTATGCACCTTCGAGAAGCATTGAAAATCCTTATACTCTAATAGTATGTCGCAGGCTTTATTGAGCAGCTTCACATCCAATGGTTTTTGTAAGGCATATGCGTTTTCAAAATTAAACACATTTTTAACAGTGGCAACCCGATAGACATACGTTCTACTTAAGGCATGAAAACGTGCATGAGCGTCAGCTTTAACATGTTTGATATCATGTATTGCTATATCACTAGGAAGAAAGGAATTGAGCTTAAACACCAAGTTATCTGGCAACTCTAAGTCATAATCAAAATGCGCAAACATTTGCCTCGCGTGAACGCCAGCATCGGTTCGTCCCGCTCCAAAAATAGCAACATTCGTTTTTAAAAGCGTTGATAAAGACTGCTCAACAACCTCTTGTACAGAGATAGCATTGGGTTGATTTTGCCAACCGTGATATCCTTTCCCGTTATATGATAATTCGATAAAAAACCGCAATAGAAATCTTACTTTTGTAAAAGCACAAAGATAATTAGTTTTGAAAGCTTTTGAGCTTGATTTGAGTAATTAATGGGTTTTCTTCGGAAAGCTTAACACAACATAAAAATTGATATTGATTTTAAAACGTCCCGATAGTTCTGAAGACCTAAACGTATGACAAAAATTCTACTACTTTCTGATACCCACAGCTACATCGATGATGACATTTTAAAATACGTTAAACAAGCTGATGAAGTCTGGCATGCTGGTGATATTGGAGATCTTGTTGTAACTGATGCCATAAAAGCTCTCAAACCACTTCGTGCGGTCTATGGAAATATTGACCACGCTAAAATTAGATTGGAATTTCCCGAAAACAATCGTTTTCAATGTGAAGAAGTCGATGTGTTCATCACTCATATTGGTGGTTATCCACCGAAATATAATATGAGAACGCGGGATTTAATAAAAGAACATCCACCTCGTCTATTTATTTGCGGCCATTCACACATCTTGAAAGTCATGCCAGATAAACGCTATAATCTTATTCATATGAATCCTGGCGCTGCCGGCAAACATGGCTTTCACAATGTGAGAACCATGCTACGATTTACAATTAACGGTCGCAAGATTGACAATCTTGAAGTGATAGAGTTTCCAAAGCGTTATTAAATTGTTTTGATTTTTCCGAAGAGACAAATTTAGATCCGTGATTTTTCCAAAGAGCAAGATGTTTTTAAGCATTAACTGGTAAGTTCAATTTTAAATATACAATGTGTTTTGCTTTTTTAATTTGATATATCCTATAAAACGCTGAGATTGTGTTGTAAAAAAAATCGGATTAGCCTGCCACGCAAAGGGCGTGGTTCTGCCTACAAAACGCAATGCGATTCGTTTATGTGTTTTGGGTTTTACTAAAAAAACCCAAGGTCTTCACCTTGGGTTCACGCACTAAAAAATTAAGATCTTAGGGTTTATCGTAATCGATCAACAGATTTTACAAGGTCTTCATCCTTTTTTATGGCCTTATTGGCTAACACCAATAATACGATAGACAAAAGAGGAATGAAAATCCCAACACCCTTCTCTGAAATGTGACTTTCTCCAGGTGGTATTAGTAATTGATACACAAAAAATCCTAAAATAATAAAGTTCGATATAATATTAAGTCGTCCCATTACAAATTGAAACTTCCTGTTTTTAAAACTGAAAACGGACATCAAAGATAACAAAGCCGACCCTAAAAATAGGCCTAAATATAAATATTCGTCATGAGCATAAACAGGAACGTCATCACTATTAGTCCATAAATGCAATACAAAAATTAATCCCGCTGAAACTGCCGCAGATAATAATAGATATATGGTTTGTATGCGTTGAATCATTTATTGTTCAAAATTGTGAGCTGCAATATTAATAGTTTCTTTTTAAAAGTTGTATGAAATTTGATAATAAATTGTATTATTGCATTAACTAGTTGTTACAATCAGTGTAGCAGTTGGTTAAATCTTCAGATTTTTTTCAAATTTTTCCCGTAATTATAGGTTTCAGAAAAAGTAAGAACAAAATCCATTTCAAAGAATAAACTTAATTAGTATACATATACATGTTCGAAATTTCCGAATTAAAAGCAATGAAGCTTCCTGAACTTCAGGAGATAGCTCAAAAACTCAATGTACCAAAATATCGTACGGTGAAAAAATTAGATTTGGTTTATCAAATCTTAGATTTCCAAGCAGCAAATCCTGATGCAGTCAAAAAGGAAGCTGTAAAAGAAAAGCCTAGCGCAAAGGACACATCCTCTCATGACACAAAAAAGCCAGCTCCTCAAAGGAAACCTAGGGCTCGTGTGGAAAAGAAAAAGGATAGCAATGCACCACAGCAAAAAATGGATCTCGATCAAAAAAAAGGTGATAACAAGGGAGATAACTTGTCCAAACCTGCATCTAATGATAAAAAAGAAACGCGTACGACTGCGCCTACACCAAGGGCAAATGTAAAAAACAACGACGCACGTTCTAAAAATTCTAATGACAATAAGCCTAATCCGCGTCAAAAGAACAACGATAATAAGAAGCAACCTAATCCGCGTTCAAAAGACAATAATGGCAATCAGCATAAAAATAACGGTAATAAGGATAATCGCAATCGTTACAGAGAACCCGATTTTGAATTCGACGCCATTATAGAAAGTGAAGGGGTTTTGGACATTATGCAAGACGGCTATGGTTTCTTAAGATCATCAGATTATAACTACTTATCATCTCCTGATGACATATATGTATCACAATCCCAAATTCGTCTATTCGGATTAAAAACAGGTGATACCGTTTTAGGACATGTTCGTCCCCCAAAAGAAGGTGAAAAGTATTTTCCACTTATTAAAGTGAGTAAAATTAATGGTCAAAAACCAGAAGTGGTTAGAGATCGTGTTGCTTTTGAACACCTAACGCCATTATTTCCGCAGGAAAAATTTAATATCGCTGAAAAACAAAGTACCATATCCACACGTATTATGGATTTGTTCTCTCCAATTGGAAAAGGACAACGCGGTATGATAGTTTCCCAACCTAAAACAGGTAAAACGATGCTCTTAAAGGACGTGGCGAATGCCATTGCAGCCAATCACCCTGAAGTGTACCAAATGATTTTGTTGATTGACGAACGTCCTGAAGAAGTTACAGATATGCAACGTAATGTTAGGGGTGAAGTTATCGCCTCAACATTTGATAAAGAAGCACATGAACACGTTAAAATCGCCAATATCGTTTTAGAAAAAGCAAAACGCTTGGTCGAATGCGGGCATGATGTCGTTATTCTTTTAGATTCTATCACACGGCTGGCTAGAGCCTACAATACAGTACAACCCGCCTCAGGTAAAATCTTAAGTGGTGGTGTTGACGCTAATGCCTTACACAAACCAAAACGTTTCTTTGGAGCAGCACGTAACATCGAAAATGGAGGGTCGTTAACAATTATTGCAACAGCTTTGACCGAAACCGGCTCTAAAATGGATGAAGTGATATTTGAAGAATTTAAGGGTACTGGTAATATGGAGTTACAATTGGATCGTAAGATATCCAATAGACGTATTTTCCCTGCCATTGATTTAACCTCGTCTAGTACGCGTCGTGATGACATACTTTTAGATGCGACAACAATACAAAGAATGTGGGTAATGCGTAAATATCTTGCCGATATGAATCCCGTTGAGGCGATGGAATTTATAAATGATCGCTTTAAACAGACTCGAAACAACGAAGAGTTTCTAGTTTCCATGAACGGATAAGTTAAGGCAATTTTGAAACAACTAAAAAAGCTCTCAATATACTTGAGAGCCTTTTTTATATAAATAATTACGACTAAAAATTTGAATATGCTAAGTCGTCTTAATTTTTCTTAGTATCTATATAAAAAAAGCCTCTCGTATGAGAAGCTTAATTTATAATTGTGTCAAAAAACTTAAATCAGTGCTTACTAACTTAATGCATTTACGTGCTTAGTTAAACTAGACTTTAAATTAGAAGCCTTATTATCATGGATGATGTTCTTCTTCGCTAACTTATCAATCATAGAAATAACAGAAGGCAAAAATTCATTGGCCTCTTTTGATTCTTCCATGTCACGTAAACGTTTGATAGCACCACGAGTAGTTTTGTGTTGATATTTATTACGTAATCGCTTAGATTCGTTGCTTCTTATTCTTTTTAATGCTGACTTGTGATTTGCCATTGTATATTATTTCTTATTAAAAAATTGTAGCCCGTAGGGGAATCGAACCCCTCTTACATGGATGAAAACCATGCGTCCTAGCCGATAGACGAACGGGCCATTTGAGTTTTTTCTATTGCAGTTTATGATTTTAAACTGCTTTTCAAATGAACATGCAATTACTCATTGCGGATGCAAAAATACAACTATTTTTAAATGTTGCAACACCTAGCTAAACTTTTTTGAAAAAAAATTAATAAGCCTTTGCAAAAAGCACCCTGTTTGATGAAGGCTTCCCTGTAAAGATGCATTTACCCGCCTCTTTCTTGACATCCATAGGGATACATCTAATAGTCGCTTTAGTTAGATCTTTGATCTGTTGTTCTGTTTCAGTCGAGCCATCCCAATGCGCAGATATGAACCCGGTTTTAGTATCTAAAACTGTTTTAAACGTTTCGAAATTATCTACTTCCGTAATATGCTCATCCCTATACTTAAGTGCTTTTTCAAATAATTCTGACTGAATAGTTATTAATAAAGCTTTAACGTGCATCACTAAATCAGTCATCGCTACATTCTCTTTAGTTAAGGTATCTCTTCTAGCCAGCTCAACAGTTTCGTTTTCTAAATCCTTAGGGCCAATGGCGATCCTCAGGGGTACACCTTGCAGCTCATGCTGTGCGAATTTTGCTCCTGGCCTGTGCGTTGTTCGAGAATCAAACTTACAAGACACGCCTAAGGATTTTAATTCTTTTGCGATACTAATGGCCTTTTGTGTGATTTGTTCAAGCTGCTCCTCATTTTTATAAATTGGCACAATTACAACTTGTGAAGGCGCCAAATTTGGTGGTAACACCAACCCTTTATCATCGCTATGGGTCATAATAAGCGCTCCCATCAAACGGGTCGATACTCCCCAAGATGTCGCCCAAACATAATCTTGCTTACCTTCATTTGTTGTAAATTTCACATCAAATGCTTTTGCAAAATTTTGACCTAAAAAATGAGATGTTCCAGCTTGCAGTGCTTTTCCATCTTGCATTAAAGCTTCAATACAGTAGGTCTCAACTGCTCCTGCAAAACGTTCACTTTCGGTTTTGACACCTTTAATAACTGGGATCGCCATGAAGTTTTCGGCAAATTCTGCATAGACATCATTCATTTGTTCTGCTTCTGCGATAGCCTCAGCTTTAGTGGCATGGGCTGTATGGCCTTCTTGCCATAAAAATTCAGCAGTACGCAAAAACAATCGTGTTCTCATTTCCCAGCGCACCACATTTGCCCATTGGTTTATGAGTAAGGGTAAGTCTCTATAACTTTGTATCCATCCTTTATAGGTACTCCAAATAATGGCCTCACTCGTTGGTCGAACTACGAGCTCCTCTTCTAGTTTTGCATCTGGATCAACGCGAAGTTTTCCTTCATTCTCTGGATCATTCTGAAGTCTATAATGAGTTACAACGGCGCATTCTTTAGCGAAACCTTCGGCATTTTTTTCTTCGGCCTCAAATAAACTTTTGGGCACAAATAAGGGAAAATAGGCGTTTTGGTGACCTGTTTCCTTAAACATCCTATCTAATTCGGCTTGCATCTTTTCCCAAATAGCATAGCCATAAGGTTTTATGACCATACAGCCTCTAACTGCTGAATTTTCAGCTAAATCAGCTTTAATAACTAACTCATTGTACCATTTGGAATAGTCTTCCGATCTGCTTGTAAGATTTTTACTCATTTTCAGTATTTTGGCACAAAATTTGTGTCTATGTTAAATAAATAGATAGTTGAGCAAAACTAACTATTTTTGTAATGTTCAACAATTAAAATCAAGAGTTATGCAATTAAACAATTTTACAAAAAATAAATTTTCTTTTAGTATTGCACTATGCTTGACATTGTTTTTCATGTCTTGCGGCTCTTACCAATACGTCGGCTACGACAGTGATGGTATTTATAACGATAACAATCAGGTCGTTTATCAAGAGTCTCAAACAGATCCTATTGAAGATCAAAGTGCATACAAGGATTTTTTTACAGAAAAAACATTACAATACGACAATATTCAAAACGACGGGAGTGCTATTTTTACTGATATCGATTCCTACGAAGGTGCCTATGAAGATGACTATGTAGAACAACAAGGTCCAACAGGTTACGCAGGCTGGGGTGCAGCGAATGAAAACGTTACGGTCAACTTTTATGATAATGGTTGGGGCTATAATGGTTTTGGCTGGAATGGCGGCTGGGGCTGGGGCTGGAATCAGCCATGGGGTCTCGGTTGGAATAACTGGGGTTGGAATGGCGGCTGGGGTTTCAATGGAGGTTTTGGATGGAATAATGGTTTTGGTTGGAATGGCGGTTGGGGCTGGAACAACGGTTTTGGTTACAATGGATGGTGCCCACCTGGATATAATGGATTTGGAAATTTTAATAACGGCTATCGTGGGGTGGCATATACTAATGGAAGAAGAGGTGCAAACTTAGTGAACAATAGAGCTTCAGTAAACAGGAGAGGGATTGGAACTAGAGCATCTTCAAGAAGCAGTGTCGCTAATACATCGAGGCGTTCAACTGCGATAAGAAGTAGATCTAATACAAATTTCAGATCAAACAGCTCAAGATCTGCAATTACTAGACCAGGGACTACGCGATCTCGTTCTACAATGACAAGATCTAGGACTAGAAATAACGCTTCCTTTTCAAGACCTTCAAGTACAAGAAGAGGATCAAGCGGTACGAGAGCATCGTCATCATCAAGAAGAAGCTCTAGTGGTGCAAGAGCATCATCTTCTAGGAGAAGCAGTGGCAGTTCTTCTTCAGTAAGAAGTTCGTCTAGTAGAAGTTCAAGCGGCAGTTCAAGATCTTCGTCAAGGTCTTCAAGTAGCAGAAGATCTGGCGGTCGAGGCTAATCTACTTTATATCAAAAAATAAAATTTTATTATGAAAAAATTAACTATGCTTTTAATCATAGGTGTATTTGCTATGCCCTATGGCAATGCTCAAGAAATCGCAGATGCCTTAAGGTTTTCGCAGGATGAAGTTCAAGGGTCAGCCCGGTTTAGGGCTTTAAGTGGTGCTTTTGGAGCACTCGGTGGAGATATGTCGGCAGTAAGTATCAATCCCGCAGGATCTGCTGTTTTTACGCGCAGTCATGCCTCTTTTTCTTTATCAAGCTTAAATGTTGATAACAATACGACATTCTTTAATAATTCGGGATCTTCATCTGACTCGAAAATTGATCTTCACCAAGGAGGGGCTGCATTTGTTTTTGCGAATAGAAATGAAAGTTCTAATTGGAAAAAGTTAGTATTGAGTATTGCTTATGACAAGACCGCTAATTATCGCAATCAATGGTTCGCTCGCGGAACTAACACCAATTCAATCGATAATTATTTTTTGGCCTATGCTCAAGGTCAACGTTTAGATGAAATTTCCCTTCCTAACGCAAGTATCGAAGACGCTTATGCCGATATTGGCAGTTTTTTTGGCTTCGGAAATCAACAGGCATTTTTAGGATTTGGGTCCTTTATTTTAGAACCTGTTGAAGATACCGTTGACAATACCGCTTATTTTTCTAATATTGCTGAAGGTACTTTCAATCAAGAACATGATTATATCTCAAGAGGCTACAACGGAAAATTTGCCTTTAATGCATCTGGACAATATGGTGATAATTTATACTTAGGACTGAACTTAAATGCCCATTTTATAAATTATGAGCGATTTACACGTTTTACAGAATCAAATACAAATGTAGGATCCTTAGTCACTGACGTTGCTTTTGAGAATAATTTGGTTACTACAGGTAATGGATTTTCTTTTCAATTAGGAGCAATTTTAAAAGTAACCAACGAGCTTAGAGCTGGATTGACTTATAACTCCCCAACATGGTTTACAATCTATGAGGAAACATCTCAATTTTTAGCTACGTCTGCTACTGATGATTTAGGTACATTTTCAACCGTAATTGATCCTGCAATTGTCAATATTTTTCCTGAATATAGATTGCAGTCACCTGGCAAAATCACGGGTAGTTTAGCTTATGTATTTGGAGAGCAAGGCTTATTGAGTTTTGATTATTCGAGAAGAAATTTCAGAAACACGAAGTTTAGACCAACCTCTGACGCTTTTTTTGCGTCTCAAAACGAAATAATGAACGACTTATTTACAACAGCCAATACGTTTAGATTTGGCGGCGAATATAAATATCAGCAATTTAGTTTTAGAGGTGGCTACCGATTAGAAGAAAGTCCTTATAAAGATGATTCTGTTTATGGAAACTTAAATGGATATTCATTAGGACTGGGCTATAACTTCGGAAATACGCGTTTAGATCTTACCTATGATCGTTCTGAAAGAACTGTTGACAACCAATTATTTGCGGTTGGCCTTACCGATGCTGCCACTCTAGATACTACAAGATCTAATATTACTTTGACCTTAGGGTTTAGTCTCTAACAAGAATTATTTAAATTAAAAAAAGCTGAACTTGGAGTTCGGCTTTTTTTGTGTTAATGTCATTTTATAGATTACACAAACAACTTAGATTTAGTTTATTTGATCAGGATTTACGTGTTTCCTTTCAAATAGTTGCAAGCCCTGATGTCGCTTAAAAACATCTAAGCGCTCACTATAGATATCTATGATTTTAACCTGAAACACTATAAACTTATATATTACTTCCAACTCCAATCATGATGGCTTTTGTTTGAAGTAGCTAATCTATTTTAATTATAAGTGGTCTTTGAAACTTCATTATTCTAAATATCAAATCAAATAGTATCCCAATAAAAAAAGCCACGTCTTAAAACATGGCTTTTTTTATTAAACACTATATCGTTTATCTTTTTAAGGTAAAATGGGCTTTAAATTCCTTACGTCCACCCGTGTTAGGCTCATCGTACTCTACCACGAACCAGTAATCACTGGTCGGCATCGGGCTACCGTTGTAGGTACCGTTCCATCCCGTCCCCGTCGGGCTGAGCTGCTTGAGCAGTTTTCCGTACCTGTCAAATATATAAATTTTTGCGCTTGGTTGACCATTTATTGTGCTAATGTTCCATGTATCGTTGTAACCGTCACCGTTCGGCGTGAAGAACTTCGGATAATCCATTACCATCACCGTCGCACTGGCCTCACCACAGCCGTTGCGATCACGTGCGGTGACAATGTGATCCCCTAAAGATACGTCTACAAAGATCGGTCCGTCCTGCCAAGGGCCACCGTCAAGAGCGTACTCGTACGTCCCGATACCGATCGCATCGGCTGTCACCACGTGCGTATCGGCAAAGGCCTCGGAGCTCACAGTGGCCGTGACCACCGGCGGTGCGCTCTCGATCACCTCCGTACTGTCAAAGCCCTCGCACGTGGTAAAGATCGAACCGGTGACGTCTGTCACCACAACACTATAGGTCCCGCCCTGGGCAGGCATATAGCTCCCCTGGTCGGCTCCGGCGATCTCGGTACCGTTGAACGACCATACGAAGGTATAGTTAGGGGAACTGAGGCCCGTATCCAATATCGGTGCATCCAAGACCTCCGTACCGTTGGTATCCACGCACAGGATATAGCTGTCCCCAAGGTCGAATACCGGCACTGGGTTCACCTGTAGGGTGAGCGGTGCCACCGCGTAACAGATCGAGGTATCGTTGCCCAGCGCATCGGGCGTGTCGTTGTCGACCCTTGCCCAGATCACCTGTGGATTGGTGAGGTTCTCATAGAGGAACGGCAAGGGGTCCTCTCCAAGCTCAGCTCCAGCCTCGGTCTCGTAATAGCTTATCGTATAGTTGGACGGGTTCTGACCGTCCAGCAACTGTTCCTGGGCGGTCGCCTGGCCACCAGGGCCCGGGACCAGGTCGGCAGTGCTGGTCACAGGTGTCAGGTCGAACTGCGCACTGTCGTTGGCAGGGTCGCTGTCCTCGTCCATCGCGTCATCACAGATCTCGACGGTTATGGGGACCATGTCACCGTTGGCAAGTGCGGCCTCCTGCACCTCGATGTTGAAGCTCGGCGTGCTGATCGAACAGCCCGTAATGTTGTTGGTGATCGCCACGAAGATCTGCTGTGGGTTCACGGTGTTCGTATATGGGCTCACCAGCGCGTTCATGAGATCGTCCGCCTCCAGCTGGGTCCTATGGTAGCTCACCGTGAACAATGCCGCATCCTGTCCGTTCAGCACCTCGGCATCCTTCATCGTTAGGTCAAAGCCATCGATCCCGTCAGTATTGAGCTCACACAGGATAAAGTCGGTCACCGCGGTAACCTCCGGCAACGGCTCCACGATGATGGTGAGGTCCACTACCGTATAGCAGTCCGTGATATCATTGGTAACCCTAACGTAGACCACCTGTGGCGTACCGGTATTGGTGTACATCGTTGGGTCAGGTATGGCACCGGTCCCATCTTCCGCATCCTCGAATGTTTCGTGGTAGGTCGGGGTGACATCTGTTTCGCCATTGAGCAACAGCACCTCGTTCGTGGTGAGGTCGAACACCTCTTCCATATCACCTGGATCGATATCGTCACAGAGGACCAGCTCTGGAAGGACCTCTGTCGGTGTTGGGTTCGGCAAGACCCTTATGGTGAGCGTTACCTGGTCCGTACAGCCCGTGTCCGTGTCCGTTACGACCACGTACAGGGTCTGTGGGTTTGGCTGTGCCCCATTTATTGAGGTATTAGTATAGGCCTCTGCGTCCACTGCGTTTTCCTGCGCATCTGCATCGGACTGGGTCTCGTAGTAGCTAACGCTCCAACTTGCCTCGCCCCCGGTGATCTCGATGTCCTTTACGGTTAGATCAAAAACGGTAATTTGGTCCGCCACACCATCGTCACATAACCGCAACGGTGCCGGCTGTACCGCTATTGGCGGCAGCTCTACCCTGATCTCAAATTGACCTACATCTGTACAGTCATTGGTATCACTTACCAGTCTCACATAGATGGTCTGTGGGTTACCGGTATTGGTGTAGCTCGTTACGTTCGCTATTGGGTCGGCCCCTGATTGTGCACCTGCCAGGGTCACGTGGTACGTTAGTGCCACATCGGTCTGTGCGCCCACGATCTCATCGTTTTTCGTTGTTAGATCGAACTGTGCTATCCCATCTGCGTTGGTATCACAGATAACATAGTCGTCAATGGTCACCGGTACTTCTGGTGAGGGAAGTACTCGAATGGTTAAAGTTTCCGAGGCATTGTAACATCCGGTTATCGTGTTGGTAAGCCTGATGTAAATGGTCTGCTCGTTGATCGCGATGTTCGTGTACGGGCTCAAGAGCGGGTTGTCCCCCATGTTGGCGTCCTCTTGTGTCTCGTGGTAGGTGACCTCGGTATCGAGCTCGCCCCCTATGATCTCCAATGTTCTTTCCTCTAGATCGAAATCCGCAAAGCCGTCGTTGTCAGGGTCGCACACCCCAAGGTCCGTTGGCGGTGTCGGTGACGGGATCGGGTTCACCCTCAACAGGATCGTGGCCGTCGTGCCCACCGAGCATCCCGTCACGTCGTTGGTCGCCACCACGAAGACCGTCTGTGGGTTGACCGTGTTGGTGTAGGGACTTGAGATCGGGCCGGTCTGGCTGTTGGCGTCTGCCTGCGTCTCGTAATAGGTCAAGCTGATGCCTGTTTGTCCGTTTAAAATCTCATCGGTGGCGTCCTCCAATGTGAAGGCCTCCATCTCGTCGCCGGGATCGTTGTCGTCACAGAGCTCCAATGGTGCCGGTTGCAACAGTACCGGTAGGGCATTGACGATGAGTTCCAATGTGGTGAGCTTGAAACAGCCCGTGGCGTTGTCCTCTACCCGTACCCAGAGGGTCTGGTTGAACGCCGTGGTATTGGTGTAATTTGTTGGTGTCACTATTGGGTTGATAGGCTCCGTTGCATTAGCTTGTGAAGTATAGAAACTCACGGTGTAGAGTGTCGGGTCTGCCAAATTCTGGAGGATCTCGCCCGTCTTGCTCGTAAGGTCGAACTGCGCAAGTCCGTCAGCAGACAGATCGTCACATTCCTCAAGGGCCGTCGGTGCAGCGCCCAGTTGAGGTGTCGGGCTGACCACCAGTACCAGCTCCACTAGCGTCGCACAGTCGGTCGCTATCGTGGCGCTCTCCACCCGAACGAAGACCGTCTGGGTGTTCACCACGATATTGTTGTAGGGGCTCTCCAGTGCGTTCACCCCGTTGAGGGCATCCGCAAGGGTCTCATGGTAGCTCACCTCAAGGCTCGAATCGCCCCCACTGATCTCGGCGGTCTTGCCCTCAAGGTCGAACACACCGAAACCGTCACTGTCGGGATCGCAGTACTCCAATGGCGCGGGTGCATTGGCGATGGGCGCCTGCTCAACCGTGAGCTCGAGTGTCGTCGTGGCGTAACAGCCCGTGATGATATCCTCTACCCTTACGAAAACTATCTGGCCGTTGGAGGTGTTCATATAGGGGACCGGAAGCGCATCGTCACCCGAGATCGCCCCAGCAAGGTCTAAATGGTAGCTCACCGAATAGTCCCCATTGTTGCCTGTCACCTCAGCGTTCTTCAACGATAGGTCGATCATCGTCTGACCGTCTGGAACACCATCGTCGCAGACCTCTAAAGGCGTGGGATCTATAACTATTGGCTCAGAAAATACTGTAAATGATTGAGCTGTTGTTGTAGGGCATGTTCCATTTGTAGTATATTCTACTGTATATGTAGATTCGAAAGGTGCATTAGTTACAACTCCTGTGACGCTATCGATTACCGCTCCATCACTTGGTATTGGATTAAAGGCAAAGGTTCCTCCCGCTAGGCCTATAATTTCGGCTGTTGCTCCATCACAGGTTGGAGTTACTGTAAAGCTAGAGTCATCTAAAGAAAAAATAGTCACGGTTTCAGTAGATGTACTCGGGCAATCGCCCGTTGTGGTATATTGAACACTATATGTAGCTCCCGAAGTAGCATTGGTAATCTCTCCCGTTGCTGCATCTAAATCTGCCGGGAATGCAGGCGTGGGATTATATGTAAAAATACCTCCATTATTTCCAGTTATTGTTGCGAGAGCACCATCACAATCTGGGGTGTATGTGAACGAGGCATCTTCCGAAGGAAAAACAGTTACGTCAACACTCGTCGTCTCTGGACACGGTCCCGAAGTGGTATATTCTACGGTGTACGTTGTAGATGATACACCTCCTGTAATTGTTCCAGTTTCAGAATCAATTGTCGCACCATCGCCTAAATCTGGAACTAGTTCAAATGTCCCACCCGAATCTCCAGTAATAGTTGCCGTAGCACCATCACAATTAGCCTCTAAAGTAAAACTGGAATCTTCAAAAGGAAGGACTGTGACCGACTCCGTATTTGAATTTGGACAGTCTCCTGATACCGAATATTCTACGGTATAGGTTGCTCCCTGAGTTCCATTTGTTATTGTACCTACAGATGAATCAATAAGTGCTCCATCGGTAGGAATTGGATTAAAGGTAAAGACACCTCCATTATTTCCTGTAATTGTTGCGGTCGCACCATCACAGGTTGGCATTAATGTAAATGACGCATCTTCAATTGGCAATACCGTCACCATTTGCGTAGTTCCTGGGCTACAAGCACTAGCGAATTCATACAGTATGGTATAAGTCGTTTCTGGTACACCATTAGTTACGGTTCCAGAAACTGGATCAATCACTGCACCATCGGTTGGTTGTGGATCCTCAAAACTGAATACACCTCCTGTATCACCTGTAATGATGACAGTACCACCAAAACATTCTGGTTCGATAGTAAATGCTGTGTCAAAAACAGTACCGACAGTGATTGTTTCAGTATCGTCAACAATAACCGTACAACTATTACCTTCAATAGTATATTCTAAACCATCAACCCAAAGTTCACCCTCCGTCCTAGTAAATGTCAATGTATTTGTAGATGCTCCAGTTATGAACGTGATGTGCTCTAAAACGTCTTCAGATCCTGAATTATAAATTAAATCGGTAATACCATCTGAAATTATCATATTGCCAGAAATATTATTTCTAGCTACACTAAGTGTAATTTCTGTACCGACTGGAACATTATCTTCTAACACCAAAGTTAGTGATGGTTCTGCCGACGTAATTCTAGCACAATTACCATTATTGGCCGCGGTACCGGCTGGATCTATTGAACCCACGGCATTACCTGAATCAAAACCACCGTTAGCAGTTTGAGCATTGCCAACAATATCTGGCACTACAAAAGCAGCATCAATGATATTTATAGTTTGATCAAGAGCAGGAGCTGGCACAACGACGGCCGCTACTCCAGATCCATCTAGACTAATGGTTTGTACTGCACCTCCATTTAGAGTATAGCTAATAATGGCGTTAGGTGTTCCTGTCAAATTGAAAACAGCATCCTCACCATCACAAACTGTCAAGGTTGCCGGTGATCCATCGGCTGTGATATCATCGGCCATTTCAATACAAACTTCCTCTGTATATTCACATCCAAAATCATCAGTTACTCTATACGTATAGCAATGCGTTCCCGCAGTAAGAGGCGCAACAGTTATCGTTGATCCTGTTGTATTTGTAATTGAAGGATCTGAATCCCAGCTCTCTGAGGTGGTCACAGGTGTAAATGACAACTCTGGGGGTTGGATGTTTGGGTCAAATTCTAAGGTCCAGGAAAATATAAAGCCATTATCCGCAGTAATATTATCCACCAATTCAATACACCATTGCCCATTTAAAGGACTACCAACTAATTCATTGAAAGATTCTATTGGTAAATATGTACCAGGCTCATAAGAATCATCAGGCGGATTAGTCCCTGCTATGATAGTATTTGCGTTCTGAAGTAAGGTTGAGGCAGACATAGAAAAACAATAATCTGCACCCACTCCGGGTGTATTTGAACCATCATCATTTGCACCTCCAAAATAAGTACCAAAGCCTGCTTGCGTAAATAAATCTGCCTCTTGACCATTAGGCGAAACAATCCTAATATCTAAATCTCCAGAATACGAATGCTCCATATTTACACATACTGTTATCAATTGATTAGGATCTGTAAGCAATTGATCAGATTCAAAACAGTCTACGGTAATACATGTAGAATATACAGCTCCAGAGCCATCAGGTAAAAAGGTCGTACCACTTACTGGCGGTGTACAGTCATTAGCAAAAAGTGTTGGTGTCACCACACCATCGATGGTTGTTGTTTCGCCAAAACATAATGCTGTTTCAGCGGCACCAGTACCAGAAAAACTTGGTTCGGTAGCGACTTGAATTACTTGATTTATTAAATTGGTATTGGCACATCCCAAAGGATCAGAATCAGTATTACCATCTCTTATATTTAAATTAACTATGAAGACTCCTGGTGTAGTATAGGAAAATGTCGCTGTTTGACCATCAATTGTATTACCATCACCCAAATCCCACTCATAGGTTGCGCCAGTACCATCAAATTCAAATACACCGCTTCCCGACAATGTAATTTCTTCATTAGGACAGACTCTTATATATCCATCACCATTGGGCGCTGGTGTTGCAGAGTCAAGTTGAGACACCACCGTTTGACAAGGGGTAAAACAAGAAATATCAGCCGCCCAGCCATCTATAGTTCCTGTGGCATTAGAAATGAATTGGATTGTCAAACAGCCAGAACCATTGTTTTCTGTTGCAGTCACGATTCCGGGGTTATTAGCACCATCAAACGTACCAAAAACTGGACTCGCCACACTGTCTCCGTTATATATGGTCATCGTATCTGCCCCTAACTGCGTACTAAATGCCGTAAAATTTAAGCGTACTAAACTTCCAGCCTCATCTGGGCAAATCGTCAAAACCAAATCCTCATTACTTTGGTACGGTCCTCCTGCACCACCACTATCATAGAACACTCCAGAGCATGCCGAAACTGTCCCATTTTGCATGAGTACATCTTGCGCATACGCGGTAAAAGAAAATAATGTAAGTAATATTAGTAGTGCTTTTTTCATAGCTAGATATTCTAAAAAAGATTAGGAGAGATTTTATTGATGTTGGGAGTGGATGTAAATAAAATAGTTGGTATTATCCACTTTGTAAAGATGTGTTCCGTAGGAATAAAAATTAAATAGATATTTTAATGGATTAAAATTTTCAGGATTAAATTTGGTATCCCGTTGCAGATCTCCAACGTAAAAGTCCATTAAAGGCACCTCTGATAACAAGGTACATTCTTTTTGATCTTTTTTACTTGAAACCAATATAACCTCGACTCTATTACGAAGTATATTCTTAATATCCTTTAATCGCTGAGGTTTATTTAAAACATTAGTTAACGTGGTTTGCCCATAAACTTCGTTGATCTTATATAGCTCCACGCTGCTTAATGGCGCATTGACATTATCGTTATAATTTACGATTCTTTGATTTCTTGATTTTGAAGACGTTTGAGAAAATAATAGAGGTGTTACCAGAAGAGCACACAACAACACTAGAGGGGATAGTAATTTTAGGTTCATGTTTTTTTAATTTAAGGAAATCGAATTTAGAAAAAATTATGAAGTATTAGTATTAAAATGGATTAACTGTACTGACATTCCGATTACAGGTATAGAACAGCCTAAATTTAAAATTACCTACCCTTTCTTGATTTTTTTTTATTGCTTATCTTTGCATTCTGTTAAAACAGAAAAAAGTTATATAATAATTAAGACATGTCCGATTTTACGGCATACAACGAATGAAATTAGAGAAAGATATAGATGCCATAGGCGACAATCATGTGGGTTCCTCTTCGGAAACGCCCATGAGAAGTGATGCGTTTGAATTGACGTCTAACGAAAAAATTGAAAGCATTAAAAGCGATATCAAACACATTATGGAAACCTTGGGCCTTGATTTGACAGACGATAGTCTCAAAGGAACACCCAATCGTGTCGCCAAAATGTTCGTACAGGAAATTTTTGGTGGTTTAGATCCAAAAAATAAACCAAGTGCCTCAACCTTTGACAATAAGTATAAGTATGGTGAAATGCTGGTTGAAAAGAATATTACGGTTTATTCAACGTGTGAGCATCACCTTTTACCAATTGTTGGTAAAGCGCATGTTGCTTATATCTCTAATGGTACTGTTGTTGGTCTTTCTAAAATGAATCGTATTGTAGATTATTTTGCTAAACGCCCACAAGTTCAGGAGCGATTGACCATTCAAATTGTAGAGGAACTTCAAAAGGTTTTAAACACCGATAATGTCGCTTGTGTTATTGACGCCAAACATTTGTGTGTTAATTCAAGAGGCATAAGAGATGTGGATAGCAGCACAGTGACTTCAGAATTTGGTGGTGTCTTTAAAAATAAAGATACCAAACGTGAGTTCTTAGATTACATAAAACTAGATACGACCTATTAAAAAGATGTTTCTTTCGAAGACTTCGTGATAGGACAACTTTGAATGATATTATATTTCCGAAGAAAATAATATTATTATTATCGTAAGCTTTTAACTAGGCTATGGTTTTATATATGACTATATACAGTTTACTATTTTAGATGGTATCCACGATAATACTAAACGCATTTTAATACCTTTAAGCATGCATTTGTACGAAGCGCAACAGTTAACTATTTATAATACCCTTAGCGGAAAAAAAGAGGTTTTCAAATCTTTGGAGCCTGGTTACATCGGGATGTATGTTTGCGGACCAACCGTGTACAGTAATGTACATCTAGGAAACGTAAGAACATTTATGTCGTTTGATATGGTGTTTCGCTACCTAAAACATTTGGGTTACAAAGTGCGCTATGTTCGGAATATCACCGATGCAGGACATTTGGAGAACGATGCTGACGTCGGTGAAGATAAAATCACAAAAAAAGCGCGTTTGGAACAAATCGAACCGATGGAAGTGGTACAACGGTATACGGTTGATTTTCATAATATATTGAATACGTTTAATTTTCTTCCGCCGAGTATTGAGCCCACTGCGACAGGACATATTATTGAACAAATCGAACTCATCAAAAATATCATCGATAATGGGTTTGCTTATATTATCAATGGCTCGGTCTATTTTGACGTTCATAAATTTAATGAGACCAATAACTACGGTATTCTAAGCAAGCGAAAACTTGAGGATTTAATTCATAATACTAGAACCCTCGACGGACAAAGTGATAAAAAGAATCCGCAAGATTTTGCACTCTGGAAACGTGCCGAACCACAACATATCATGCGATGGCCCTCACCTTGGAGTGACGGTTTTCCTGGTTGGCATTTAGAATGTACAGCCATGAGCACAAAATATTTGGGAGATAATTTTGATATTCATGGTGGTGGCATGGACTTAAAATTTCCGCACCACGAGTGTGAGATCGCTCAAAGTGAAGCGGCAAAAGGGACAGCACCAGTCAACTATTGGATGCATACCAACATGTTGCATTTAAACGGTCAACGTATGTCGAAATCAACCGGAAATGTCGTGAACCCAGCGGAACTCCTTTCGGGTAATAATGATTTTTTCTCAAAAGCATATGCGCCAAGTGTGATTCGGTTTTTTAACGCACAATGCTCTTACCGCAGTGTTTTAGACCTTACCGATGATGGTTTAGGCGCCAGCGAAAAAGGATTTCATAGATTGATGGATGCTATAGATACTTTAGATAGCTTAAAAGCAAGTGACACGTCGACATTCGATGTTGTAAAATGGCGACAAGATTGCTATAATGCGATGAACGATGATTTTAATTCGCCTGTATTGATCGCCCAACTTTTTGAAGCTGCAAAACAAGTGAATCAAATCAAAAGTGGCGGTGTTACTTTGACTTCGGAAGATTTAGAACTTCTTAAAAAGACAATTCGTGAATTTACCTTTGATGTTTTAGGGCTCACTACGATGGCATCTTCAAGTAATCATGGTACAGACAAGCTTACCGCGGCAGTTGAAATTTTGATTCAATTGAGACAAGATGCAAGAGCTAATAAGGATTTTGCATTGTCTGATAAAATTAGAGATGAATTGGCTGCGAAAGGGATCCAATTGAACGACGGTAAGGATGTGACGAGTTTTACAATTAACTAAATTCATGTCATAAATCCTTTATGAAATAGAGGTTTTGCCCACGGTTATGAAGACAATATTGACATATCCTTTTCTGCTATTAATTAAGATTTATCAAACGGTAATTTCTCCGCTAACGCCCGCTACTTGTAGATTTCAACCTACCTGTTCTCACTATTCAAAAGAGGCTTTAGAAAAACATGGGATTTTTAGAGGTGGAAGATTGGCTCTTAAACGTATTTTTAGTTGTCATCCTTGGGGACGGTCAGGCTATGATCCCGTCCCAAAAAAGGATGACAACTAAAAACTTGCCAATGCGCCTGCTCAAACCTCGCTAAAAATGTACACCGTACATTTTCTCTTGCGCTCCGTTGCCTTGGGGCAAATCGGGCTGCGATCCTGTTCCAGAAAAAGAAGACTAACAAGGTTTGTGTTTTGCCTATTAATACTATCTTTATCCCATCAAAAAATTAAATGTATGCACGCTCTTAGTATTGCTTGGGATCCGTCAAAAGGATTAGACTTAGGTATTTTTACCCTTCATTACTACAGCGTCATGTGGATTATTGCCTTCGTTCTCGGCCTCCAAATCATGAAACGTATTTACAAAAAAGAGAATCAAAGTGACGCAGCATTAGACTCTTTATTTATTTATGCCGTGATAGGGATTATGCTAGGTGCCCGTCTTGGTCACGTTTTATTCTACCAACGTGAACTTATTAGCGAAGATTTCTTTAGTATTTTCTTACCATTTAAGTTTAAAGGCGGTTTTGAATTTACTGGATTTATGGGACTTGCCAGTCATGGTGCAGCCATCGCCATGATCATCTCCATGTACATTTATAATAAAAAAGTGTTACATAAAACGGTGTTATGGATTTTAGATCGCGTGGTGATTCCTGTCGCTTCGGGTGCTGTGTTTGTAAGGGTCGGAAATTTTATAAATTCTGAAATCATAGGGAAACCAACAGGCACAGATTATGGTGTGGTTTTTAAACAATTGGGAGAAGACTTCGCACGTCATCCCGCACAATTATATGAAGCAGGAAGCTATATCTTTGTGTTTCTAGCGCTTTGGTATTTCTATTGGAAAACGGAGAAGAGCGAACAAGAAGGCTTTTTATTCGGGTTATTTTTGGTGCTCCTTTGGTCTATTCGGTTTGTTGTTGAGTTTTTTAAAGAGCCTCAAGGTGATGAATATCTTACGATTGGAACACTTAATACTGGACAATTATTAAGTATTCCGTTTGTGCTTATTGGATTGTACTTTATGTTTGCTCACAAGCCGAAAGCTAAAACGGCCTAATCGTGACCTCTACATTTACAAGATTTATGCTGTTCTTCTTCTTCGGAAGCCTTGCGTTGCAATTTTCAGCGTGTAAGGAGGAAAAAACACCTGCCGCGGTAAAACAAGTCCAAATCAGTTTTAAGAAAGAAGGAGAACTTGAGCTTAAAAAAGCCGCAACAGATTCATTGTTAGCATCGTTAGATATTGAAATTGACGATGATGCATATGCTACGCAAACTGGATTGATGTATCGCTCAAGTATGGAACAAAATCATGGGATGCTGTTTATTTTTCCTGACGATGACTTTCGGTCGTTCTATATGAAAAACACCGAGATTGCACTGGACATCATTTATATTTCCGAAGATAAAAAAATCGTTAGCATTCAGAAAAATACAATACCCATGAACGAAAGTTCTTTACCATCTGAGGGTAAAGCAACATACGTGCTTGAAGTGAATGCAGGATTGAGCGATCAATGGACATTGGAAAAAGGTGACTATGTTACGTTTAGTAAAGATTGAAAGACCCTTAAAATACCACAGTTTAAGCGTTTGTCAAGTTTGACATTTAGCCCAATTCTACGAGAACTTAACGCAGTGTAGATGTCCCATCACTAAACGGAAGGCTGTAATCCTAAATTAAATTTACCCGATGTTACCAACTCTACTCAACCTGGGAAAAGGTACTACGTTCTCAATTTCGATTTATAATAGCATATATCAGTATAAATAATAAGATTATCGTTTCTGAAAATTGAAACAAAAGCCATTTTGTATAACTTCATTTTTCCGAAGAAAACTTCTAAAAAACAAAAAGCCATTTCCGAAGAAATGGCTTTTTAAAATTAAATCTATAAAGGATTATAGTTTATCCTCATCTTCTTTTGTAGGATCAATACCTTTATTCTTCAACGTGTCATACATTAATGGCGTTGCGATAAAAACCGATGAGTATGTCCCAACGACAACACCAACGATTAAGGCAAATAATAAGCCGCGTAACGATTCAGCACCAAAAATAAACATCGCCAATAATACCACTAAAGTCGTTAATGACGTATTTAAAGTTCTACTCAAGGTACTATTAACCGCCGAGTTAATGTTAACACCACCCTTAAAGCCTAAACGTTCTGCCAGTACTTCTCTAATTCTATCAAATACAACAACGGTATCATTTAACGAATACCCAATAACCGTTAAAATCGCTGCGATAAAGGCTTGATCAATCTCCATGCTAAATGGCATGAATTTATAGAGTAATGAGAAGATCCCTAAAACGATAATCACATCATGAAATACTGCTGCAACAGCTCCCAATGAAAATTGCCATTTCTTAAACCTAAATAAGATATACAAGAATACAACAATCAATGAGCCTAACACCGCCAAGAGCGATTCTCTCTTAATATCATCGGCAATGGTAGGACTTACTTTACTTGATAAAACGATTCCTATATCACTGTTACCTTCGGAAAAGTTTTTGAACGTCAACCCATTTGGCAAATACGGCTGTAAACCTTCAAATAACATGGTTTTGACTTCTTCATCTACTTCTACTGAATTCTCATCAACTTTATACTTCGTAGAGATTTTTAGTTGGTTATCACCACCAATGGTTTTGACCTCAACACTATTAAATTTAGCTGTCAAATCTTGGGCAACTTTCTCTGAGCTTACCGCTTGATCAAAACGCACTTGGTAAGTTCTCCCTCCTACAAAATCAATACCTTGATCTAGTTTATTGGTAAATAAAGATCCTAAACTAATTAAGATCAAAACGCCAGAAATCACATAAGCTACTTTACGCTTACCAATAAAATTGATGTTGTTGTTTTTAAATAGGTTTTTAGTAATAGAGGTTGAAAAATCTAATGACTTGCCACTATTTACATACCAATCTACCAATAAACGTGTGATAAATATTGCAGTAAATAAAGACGTTACGATACCTATTAATAAGGTCGTTGCAAATCCTTTAATTGGCCCTGTACCAAATACAAATAGAATCAATGCCGTTAAACCTGTCGTAATATTGGCATCTAAAATAGACGATAGTGCGTTTGCAAAACCATCCTTGACCGCTTCTTTTTGTGACTTACCTTTACCTATCTCCTCTCGAATACGTTCAAAGATCAGTACGTTTGCATCTACCGACATACCAATGGTCAATACGATACCAGCTAATCCAGGTAAGGTCAATACCGCTCCCAATCCAGATAAAACACCAAAGATCAATAAGATGTTCAACAATAGGGCAATATCTGCAAAGATACCAGCTTTACCATAGTAAAGAATCATCCAGATCAATACTAAGGATAAAGCGATTAAGAATGATTTTGTACCGCTCTCAATGGCCTCTTGACCTAAGGACGGCCCAACTTGATCGGCTTGAATAATCTCTGCTCTTGCGGGTAATTTACCAGCTCTCAAAACATTTGCTAAATCCTCGGCTTCCTTAACATTGAAGTTTCCTGAGATTTCAGTATTTCCTCCAGAAATTGCACCACTAGATGCTGTTGGAGCAGAATATACAATATCATCAAGAACGATTGCTATTTGAGTACCTTGCTGATTTGCTCGACCTGTCATGGCTTCCCAAATCTTAGCCCCTTTTGCATTCATTTGCATCGAAACTGTTGGCTCATTTATTTGATTATAAGACTGTCTTGCATCGGTGACCACACCTCCACTCAATTCAGGTTCATTATCTCTGTTGCCTTTAAGCGCATAAACATCGACGGTTTCTAATCCAGTTTCGTCATCTATAGAAGGTAAACCGAACGCGAAGTTTGTAAAACGCAATTCAGTTGGAAGCGCAGCACGCACTTCTGGCATTTGCATATACGACTTGAACGTGGCTTGATCTTCTGCCTTGATAGCGAAAAGCCCGAAACTTTGTACAGGTGCAAATAAGTCAAAAATCGGGTTTACTTGGTCGGTCGCAGTAGAATCTGCAGACGTTTCACCCAATAAGTCATCAATGGTCGAGTCGGCATCAACATCAGTAGAATCAACAGTTTGTGTAGAATCTGCAGTTTCAGTAGATTCGGCTACGTCATTATCAACGCCTAATTTTACTTTTAAAATCTCATTGGCTTCAGAAAAGAAACTTCCTAGAGTTTGTCCTTTTTCGACATCCCAAAATTGTAATTGTGCCGTAGTTGTAATTAACTCGGTAGCACGCTTGACATCCTTAACACCTGGCAATTCTACCAAAACACGTCCAGAATTTCCTAAACGCTGAATGTTTGGAGAGGTTACACCAAATTGATCAATACGCTTACGTAATACCTCAAACGCCGAAACGATAGATTCATCAACCTTTTCTTCTAATTTATCCCGAACTTCGCCATCGGTCATATCCAGCTCAATAACGCCTTCCATATCCTTGTTGGCAAAAATATCGGGAGAGGCTAATTTTTGATCGCCCTTTACAGATTCCCAAGCTTCAAAAAATGACTCTAAATATGATTCCTGAGCATCTTTTTGAATTTCGATAGCATCTGCCAAAGCCTTATTAAAGGCTGGGTCTTTACTGTTGTTTGATAAGCCGTAGAGGATATCTCGTACAGAAATTTGAAGGATAACGTTCAATCCGCCTTTAAGGTCAAGACCAAGATTCATGGCTTTTTCCTTCACTTCTTTGCCTGTAAAACTGGCGACACCAATATTGTAAGCCTCTACATTTGCAATAGAGTCGGTGTAGCGAATTTCGGCCTCATTAACCTCTTCAGGTGCCTCATATCTACTTTCTGCATAGGTCTTCGCATCGTTGTCAATTTGATTGTTTTTGAATGTAAATGATAATTGGTAGATGCTTACCAATCCAAATAGCACTGCAAAAAGCTTTACTAATCCTTTGTTTTGCATTATTTTATTTTTTGGTCAAATTTTTTATTCCTTTTCCTTTATCTATCGGAATTAAGGAGCGCAAATATAGAATTTACGACGGATTTGACAATTGTTTTATTGATTAAATTGTATCGTAGCATCCTAAGTGTTTTTAGCACTTTAGATGGTTTTACTTCGGAAATATTCTTGGAAAGAACTCTAGTTATTAACTAAAACATAAATTTCCAGCAACTGAAGGTCCTGCCCTTACTTCTGGAATTTTATAGGAATGATTATCAATCGTCGTTGATTGTGTGCTGCGGAAAGTAAACGCGACCTGATCCAGATCTTTTTTGGTCTCAAAATCTATGACTGCGGAAGCGATAAACACATTGGGATTACAACAGTGATCGTGTTCTGAACTGTTGACAAGAGCAAATTTCCCATCAACCCCTGAAAGCTCATGACCTTGCTGAATTTCATAAACGTCAAGATCATATTCGATATGATGATCTCTAGGCAATTTTGACGATGATTGCTCATGTCTTGAAACCGTTGTTAATTCTAGCGTATTTTCGTTTAACAATAAGGCTTTGATAGACTCGATATCGGCATCGCTATAATACGTGATTTTTAATTGACCATCAAGTAATTGCTGAATGTTAACTTCATGAATTCCGGCAGTTTCTAAAGTCTTAGTAACGCTAGAAATAGCGGTTTGGGTCTCCAAAGCAGTGACCTTGCTCGAGGTAAATTGAAGCACAATTCCCTGATTTGGTGCAGTGGCTTGCTGCTTACCAGCAATACTGCCCAACAAGGTCAAGGTTATAATAAGAATACTAATGTACCATTTCGGCTTCATGCGTCAAATATAGGGAAATTTTCCGTTTCAGAAATCAATGATGGTTAGTAGCTTTTTTATTTTAGTGTTGGCATAAATAACGTATTTTAATAATAAATTTAAAAGCTGATTAGCTACACGAATTGCATAATTTTCAAAAAAAATGACCATTCTTTTGAGATGGTCATTGGTTATTTTAGTAATGAAGACTGTTTAATTTTGTGGGATTTCTATATATCCCTTAGGAATAGTCATGTCAAACTTATCATTAGAGACGCTTCGCTTATCAATTTTGGTAACTTCGTTCGTGATAATCATATTACCTCCCATTTGTGGCACGTTCATCGTTAATTTGACAAATAACGGAAAGCCTTCTACCAAATCGCCAAACTCTGCTACGCTTTGAGAGTAACCTTTAATTTTATCGGTCGTGTAAAATTCCATATCTACATCGACGCCACGTTGAACGGTCTTGGCAAAATACTGCTGGCACTCATAACCAAGAACATTTTTTGTCTTATCACCTTTAGAAACTTCGAGTTTCGCCTTATCCTCATCGGTTAGATTTAAATCCTGCATCATGTACATTTGACCTGCGTTGGGATTGTTCATGAGCATTAACATTTTATTCTCGGCAGAATCTATGATCACAACGGCTTCTCCTGTCATTGGACTTGAGGATTCAGAGCGAGATTTATCACCTTTCACGTAAACGGTCGTTTCAATGTTGCCTAGCATCGTCATTTGTGCTTGAACTTACTCGTCTTCGCTAGTCATAGTTTGTTTTGACGTGAGTACAGCCTCTTCAATTTGATCTTGCGCGTACGAAAAACAACTTAAACTAACAGCAAGACAAGTTAATATTGCATATTTCATTTTTCTATTTTTAAAGTTAATTTCAAAGTTAAATCAATTTTAAAGAATGTATTATAAAGACCTCATAAAAAAACCTTTCAGTAAATTACTGAAAGGTTCTTAATCATAACATTATTGTGGAACTATGACAGCTCTAACAAGCCATTGGTTTTTTTAACACCATCTGCGCTTTGCTGCATGTGCTCTTTTTCAGCATCACTCAATTTAATGGTCACGATGCTTTCAACACCGTTGCGTCCTAAAATGACAGGAACTCCAATACACAAGTCGTTTAGTCCATATTCGCCTTCAAGTAAAACCGAACACGGGTACATTTTCTTTTGGTCGCATGCGATGGCTTGAACCAATCCACTTACTGCTGCTCCTGGAGCGTACCATGCTGAGGTACCTAATAATTTGGTCAATGTTGCACCACCAACCTTAGTATCTTCTTTTACTTGGTCTAAACGTTCTTGTGACAAAAACTCTGATGCTTTTACACTATTTCTAGTAGCATGGGCCGTTAATGGTACCATTCCTGTATCGCTGTGACCGCCAATAACCATACCGTCAACATCGCTAATTGGAGCTTCTAGAGCTTCAGCTAATCTATATTTGAACCGTGCCGAATCTAAAGCACCTCCCATACCGATAATTCTATTTTTAGGTAAGCTGGTAGTTTTGTGAACTAGATAGGTCATCGTGTCCATTGGGTTACTCACCACAATAATAATCGTTTCTGGAGAATGCTCTATAAGACTTGCAGATACAGATTTTACAATACCTGCATTTATGCCAATCAATTCTTCGCGCGTCATACCAGGCTTACGTGGTATACCAGAGGTAATGACACAAATATCACTATTTGCTGTTTTTGAGTAGTCGTTTGTAATGCCCGTAATTTTTGTATCAAAACCATTTAATGATGCAGTTTGCATGAGGTCCATTGCTTTACCTTCGGCAAATCCCTCTTTAATATCTAATAATACGACTTCACTCGCAAAATCCTTAATGGCAATATACTCTGCACAACTTGCACCTACTGCCCCTGCTCCAACTACTGTAACCTTCATATTTTATATCTTTTTTGAATTTAGTTAATTTTTTTTCAATTCCTAAAATTACAAATTTTAACACTGTTAAAGAAAAAGCACATGGTAAAATGCTATGCTTTTAGAAAACTTTATGAGTTGGCTGTTGGCTGTTGGCTGTTCGCTGAAAATAATCAATCACAACAAAAAACGAACACTTCAAAAAAACATCACATATTAAACTATTTTCAAAAAACTTTGTACCAAAGATCTTCTTTCTCTGGATCGGTATTACTTCAAAAACAAAAAAATAATGCGCTATTTTTATAAAAATAGCAGTATAACTACAACGAAAAGTTGATCCCTAAAGTTGCACTGTTAAATGCTGCGATGGTATAATCGGCATTTAATCCGAAAAAGCCCAATTGAAGATTGGCACCAACCGTACCTCGAATTCCTGATATATCATTTTCTATAGAAAAAGGATCATTGATTTCTTCGGAAAATAAAAGTCCGTCGGTTACTCTATAAGTTCCTAACAAGTCGGTTGTTGACTTACCAGTAATGTATCCTAATGCGCCATAAAAATTAATGATTTTTAATTTAGTTCCAACGATAAGTTCAAATAACAAGGTGTTAACATCGGTTTCTACACGTTGGTTTTCACCGTCCACAAATTCGGCATCGGTAAAATCATAGCTGGCGTCCAGATGGGTGTAAGCTACCAATCCTGAAATCGCTACAGGTATAATTTTATCGGCAGGCAACCACTTTGTAAATTCTTGTTGAAGTCCCACACCATAAAGCGATACTTTTGCATCTTCCGTTTCGACAGTCGGAAAGAATCGACCTTTAACTTGCGTGCCTTCAAATGGTGAAAAACTCGCTTGTAAAAATCCTGTTGGGATGATATTGATATCTTCAGAACCTAATCCGGTAGGTAAAACAAGCTCAACTTCTTGGTTGCCAAAAATAGGATCATCATAGGTAATGATTACCCTAACGTCAGGATCGTTGTTTCCTAATGCCGTAGCGACAGTTTTAGAAGCGCTACCATCTTCGAACCTGATATTTTCATAATCATTGACATTTAATTGAAACGATTTTTTCTCATCACTAATAAAGCCAACGTTACCGATTATGGATAATTCAAACCCGAATCGTTTTGGAGCTTTGGCAGTATTGAACCAACCATTATTGATGCCATAAGCTAATCCTTCGGAAGCTGGAGCAATATAATCATTGGTAAATCTCTCAGCATCATCTAGTCCAGCTGCTAGTAAATCATTTATATTTTCTTGAGCATTTATGGTGATAACGGCAAAAAACGCCATAATGGCAATTACTATTTTTTTCATAAGACTTGTGGTTAAGTTGAATTCAAAACTAATAAAACTTCCCAATATAACGCATTACATCGCTATAAAATTACATTTAAACGATTTTTAACTCATTTTGTTAATGCCGTTCTACTTTTTCCGAAGAAAAAAAGCAACCACGTATACAACGTAATTGCTTTTAATCTAAACTATATACCGGTAATAGCTACTTAATGCCAACCAAAGTGATTTTATGCATCAATATTTGCATAAATAGCATTCTTCTCAATAAACTCACGTCTTGGTGGTACTTCATCTCCCATAAGCATCGAGAAAATACGATCGGCTTCTACGCCATTATCGATATGCACTTGTCTTAATGTCCTAAATTCAGGATTCATGGTCGTGTCCCAAAGTTGCTCAGCATTCATTTCACCAAGACCTTTATACCTCTGTATTTTACTGTTTTCGCCAAATTCTGCCATGATTTTTGAACGTTCTTCATCGCTCCAAGCGTATTGCTTTTTAGCTCCTTTCTTCACTAAATACAAAGGAGGAGTAGCGATGTAAATATGTCCGTTTTCAATTAATTCTTTCATGTATCTAAAAAAGAAGGTCAAAATTAGTGTTTCAATATGACTACCATCAATATCGGCATCACACATAATCACCACTTTATGATATCTCAATTTAGATAAATTTAGGGCTTTGCTATCTTCTTCGGTACCTATAGTTACCCCAAGTGCTGTAAAAATATTCTTGATCTCTTCATTTTCGAATACGCGATGAACCATCGCTTTTTCAACGTTCAAAATCTTACCACGTAAAGGCAAAATAGCTTGAAACGCTCTGTCACGGCCTTGTTTTGCTGTTCCACCTGCCGAATCTCCCTCAACCAGGAACACCTCACATTTGGTAGGATCTTGCTCTGAGCAATCACTCAATTTCCCAGGTAAACCGCCGATACTCATCACGGTTTTGCGCTGTACCATATCACGTGCTTTTTGGGCGGCATGACGTGCTTGTGCTGCAAGAATTACTTTTTGTACGATCGTCTTAGCATCATCTGGATGCTCTTCAAGATAATCGGTTAGCATTTCTGAAACTGCCTGACTTACAGAGGCAGACACTTCTCGATTTCCTAATTTTGTTTTGGTCTGACCTTCAAATTGAGGCTCTTGAACTTTTACAGAAATAATAGCTGTTAAACCTTCACGAAAATCGTCGCCTTGAATATCAAATTTCAACTTATCCAACATTCCTGAAGCGTCTGCATATTTCTTTAAGGTATGCGTTAAGCCTCTTCTAAAACCAGATAAATGCGTTCCACCTTCGTGGGTGTTGATATTGTTAACGTACGAATGTAAATTTTCAGCATACGAGGTATTGTAGATCATAGCCACCTCAACAGGTACACCATTTTTTTCACCTTCAAAAGCAATGACTTCTTTCATTAAAGGCTCACGATTTCCGTCGAGAAATATGATAAACTCCTTAAGACCTTCCGTAGAATGAAAAGTTTCACCTTCAAACTCGCCGTTTTCTTTTTTATTTCTTTTATCTACCAAATGAATGGTAATCCCTTTGTTCAAATAAGCCAGCTCGCGTAATCGACTGGCAAGCGTATCGTAGTTGTACTCTAACGTTTGTGTAAAAATGGTAGGATCTGGTTTGAAGGTTACAATCGTCCCTCGCTTATCGGTCTCACCGACTTTTTTTACGGGATACATTGCTTTTCCTCGCTCGTATTCCTGTTCCCAAATATCTCCTTTTCTATATACTGTTGCTTTTAAATGCTCAGAAAGTGCATTCACACAACTCACACCAACACCGTGTAAACCACCAGAAACTTTATAAGAATCTTTATCAAATTTACCACCAGCACCAATTTTGGTCATGACCACTTCTAAAGCCGAAACACCTTCTTTTTTATGAAGATCCACAGGGATGCCACGACCATCATCTTCGGTGGTGATGGAGTTGTCTTCGTTAATCGTGACGGTTATGTTATCACAATGTCCAGCAAGAGCCTCATCAATAGAGTTATCTACGACCTCATACACCAAATGATGTAAACCTCTAGTGCCTACGTCACCAATATACATTGACGGACGCATACGCACGTGCTCCATGCCTTCTAGAGCCTGAATACTATCTGCTGAATAATTATCCTTATTAAATTCTTCTCTTTTCTCGCTCATAAAAATGAATGTTGATTGTTATTTCCTATTAAGTTGTTTATTAAACCATAAAATGACCGCACAAAAAAATCCCGTACTCATTGGGGATTTTGTGTACAAACAAAGATAAGAAAACTAACCGCTTTTTAATAGCGCTTTATCGATTTGACCTGATAATTATCAACATTTGTTCATTTCTTGAAATGCGCTTAAATGGGCTTAAAAATAGCTTAAACAAGATTTTGGTTCTGTTTGACATCTTCGGAAATATAAATTTGCAAGAAGATTGATCTTAAGTGCTATTTCAGATTTTAAGAGATCTTGAAAATGTTAGAAAAAAGACGGAATGTCATTTATTTGACCAATGTCACACCAGTTCCATTTTCCGAAGAAAAAACAATCGTTCCATCTAAAAACGTGACCCCTTTTGCGATATCAGACTTTAACAATAGCGCGCCATCAGCATCTATATAATCCAATAAAGGTGCTAACTGAACAACACTTGAAATACCTACTGAAGACTCTGTCATACAACCCACCATAACTTTTAAATGGTGTTGCTTTGCTATAGTAATCATTTTTAATGCAGGTGTGAATCCGCCACATTTCATAAGTTTGATATTAATGCCATGAAAATGATCGACACAAAGGTCTAAATCTACCAAACGCTGACAACTTTCATCGGCTACTACAGGAAGTGCGCTTTGTGTTTTAAGAATTTTCATGCCTTTCCAATCGTCTGCTTTCAATGGTTGTTCTATAAATTCAACGTTAAAGGCTTTTAAGGCTTTTGCATTATCGAGCGTTTCTTTAACCGACCAAGCGCAATTGGCATCGACCCTAAATTTAGCACTCGTAACCTCCCTAAGCTCTCTTATAATGCGAACATCATCCTTTGTCCCTAATTTGATTTTATAAATCGGCCATGGCTTTTCCAGAATTTTCTGTTTCATGATTGAAACCAAATCGATACCAATAGTAAAATTAGTAAGTGGGAGCTCCTTATTGGCATCACTCCAAAAGCTTCTCAAAGTCTTGTTTTTTGATCTGGCGTAAAAATCCCAATAGGCGCAATCGATGGCACACAAACTAAAATAATCGTCCTTTAAATACGGCTCTAAAATATCCCAAAGCACAGAAGGCTCCTTACCAAAACAGTTTTCGATTATCGTTTCAACACTGGTAACTGATGTCTGAATTTTTTCTAAAGTACTATGATAATAAGGATTAGCCGTTGCCTCGCCATAGCCTGTAAACTGTCCGTTAGAAATAGACACGACAACCGTATGTTGAGTTGTCACGGTATATCTAGAGGTCGTGAATGGTTGTGCCAATTGCAGTTGAAAGGGACGCACCTTGATTGTTAACTTCATATTTGAAAGGGACGCCATTTCATGAAAAAAGACCAACGTTTCCGGTGGTCCTTTATTTGGCTATTAATCAAATTTTTTAGTCCTATTCCGCCCGAAAGCGTAATTAGTTCATCTATTATAATAGACTGCACTTTTTAATATTATCGGCAGTAGAGTTCACTAATATGCCTTATCATGTACATTGGTAATCGCTCTACCAGAAGGCTCATTCATATTTTTAAAGGCCTCATCCCACTCCAACGCAATTTTAGTACTGCATGCTACGCTAGGCTCTTGAGGAACACTATGTGCTGCGGCATCACTTGGGAAATGGCCTTCAAAAATGGAGCGGTAATAAAACTCCTCTTTATTTTGTGGTGTTTGTATGGGAAAACGATATGTGGCATTTGCCATTTGTTCATCACTAACCGCTTCATTAACAACTTCCTTTAATGTGTCAATCCAGCTATAACCTACCCCATCACTAAATTGCTCTTTTTGTCTCCAGGCGACGCTTTCGGGAAGCATGTCTTCAAACGCCTTACGAATCACCCATTTCTCCATACGTTCGCCATTGATCATTTTATCTTGTGGATTGATGCGCATGGCAATATCCATAAATTCTTTATCTAAAAATGGAACGCGACCTTCAATTCCCCAAGCTGCCAAACTTTTATTGGCTCTCAAGCAATCATACATGTGCAGTTTATCTAATTTACGAACCGTTTCTTCATGAAATTCACGAGCATTTGGTGCCTTGTGGAAATATAAATATCCGCCAAAAATCTCATCGGCTCCTTCTCCCGAAAGCACCATTTTAATTCCCATAGACTTAATCACTCTTGCCATCAAGTACATTGGTGTTGATGATCTTATAGTCGTGATATCATATGTTTCAATATTGTATATCACATCTTTTATAGCATCTAAGCCTTCTTGAATTGTAAATTTAATTTCATGGTGTACAGTACCGATATAATCGGCAACTTTTTGTGCTGCCGCCAAATCAGGAGATCCTTCCAATCCTACGGAAAAACTATGCAGCTGCGGATACCAAGCATCTGAAGTATCATTACTTTCAATTCGTTTTTGAGCATATTTTTTAGCAATTGCCGAAGTTACCGAAGAATCAAGCCCGCCAGAGAGCAATACACCATAGGGCACATCACTCATTAGTTGTCTGTGCACTGCAGCTTCTAGCGCTTCCTTTACTTTAGCGATACTGGTTTCATTGTCTTTAACGGCATCATAATCAATCCAATCACGAACGTACCATTTTACAAATTTTCCATCTTTACTCGACAAATAATGACCTGGAGGAAATAATTCGATTTTAGTACAGACGCCTTCAAGAGCTTTTAATTCCGAAGCCACATAAAAAGTTCCGTTTTGATCCCAACCAATATATAATGGAATAATACCCATGTGGTCTCTCGCTACGAAATATTCATCTTTTTCGGTATCATAAATAGCGAATCCAAAAATACCGTTCATCTCATCAATAAAGTTGGCACCTTTTTCTTGATATAATGCCAAGATAACCTCACAGTCGCTTTCAGTTTGAAACTTATAATCTGGAAATTGTTTACGTAATTCCCGATGGTTATAAATTTCACCATTGGCAGCCAAGATGAGTTTTTGATCGGGACTAAATAACGGTTGCTTTCCAGAAGCAGGATCAACGATCGCCAAACGCTCATGAGCCAAAATAGCTTTATCATCACTGTAGATTCCACTCCAGTCTGGACCTCTATGACGAATACTTTTTGCCATTTCTAATAGTTGAGGTCTTAAATCTTCAGATTTTTGTTTGAGATCAAACGCGCATACAATTCCGCACATAATTTTATAATTTAAATTCTATTATCATTTTTTTGATAAGGCAAATATGAGATTAACGTTACATATATAAAACCAAAATACTATAATTAATTACAATAACTAATCATAACTATAAAATATATATCTAATTGTAATTAAAATTACGAATCTAATCTGTTTTCTTCGGAAACTGTAAACTTTAAGCGTAATAACGACATTTAATAAAACATTAAGAGCAATACAGGAGAACGTTTAATACTTTCACAAAAACTAAAACATACATTATGAAAACACAATCAATTTTTTTGACGATTGCTATGGCGTTTGTCATGCTCATTTCAGTAAATGCGAATGCACAAGAGTTTGCAAAGATGGATAAAAGCCCTATGGATGCTGCAGCTTTCCCAACAAGTTACAAAGAGGCTAATAAACTCATTAAGATCGTTTATAGTAGACCACAACTTAATGATCGCTCTATCTCTAAGTTAGCGCCAAACGGTGAAGTATGGAGAACTGGCGCCAATGAAGCTCCAGAGTTGACACTTTACACGCCAATGGCTTTAGGCAAAACTAAAATTCCTGCTGGAACCTATACGTTTTATGTAATTCCTGGGGAAAAAAAGTGGACGGCCATCATTAGTAAGGATGTTAATGTTTGGGGTAGCTACTTTTACAATGAATCTAATGATGTAGCTCGAATTGAAGTTCCCGTAACGAAAGGAGATGAATCTCTTGAGGCATTTTCAATTGCTTTTGAAGAGGCCAACGAGGGCGTTCACATGCATCTAGGATGGGGAAACATGAGACTAGCAGTACCGTTTACTAAGTAAGCGTTCACTTTTAGCTATAAAGATTTATAAAGTCCTGACTCCACTGTTGGGACTTTTTTATTGCGCTTTCAACAGACTTTAGTAAATCGCTACCTGATTTCTTGAAACTTGATATCTAATATATCAAGGAATATTCAAATATTTATGTGTTTGCAGTGAGACTTTCCATTTGGGATTAGCCATCACATAGTCTACAATTTGTGGAACCACTTTATCGCGCTTGCTCCATTCGGGCTGGAGATATAGAATACAGTCTTTATTTACTTTTTCTGCTTGTTCTTCCGCGAAGCGAAAATCGTCTTTATTATAAATGATGCATTTAAGCTCGTGCGCCTTTTCAAAAACCTCCTCGGTAGGCAATTTCATTTTTTTTGGAGATAAACAGATCCAATCCCACTCACCAGTAAGTTTATAGGCACCTGATGTTTCAATATGTGTTTGGACCCCTTTAGCTTTTAACTGCGCTGTAAGCGGCCCCATATCCCAAGTAAGGGGCTCTCCACCAGTAACCACAATGGTACTGCTGTATTTCACCGCATTATCAACGATCTTTTCAGTTTCAGTTGGTGGATGTAATTCTGCCAGCCAGCTTTCCTTCACGTCACACCAATGACAACCCACATCACAACCACCGATTCTCACAAAATAAGCCGCTGTTCCTTTATGAAAACCTTCACCTTGAATGGTGTAAAATTCTTCCATTAATGGCAGTAATAATCCTTTGTCAATAAGATCTTGTCGTTCTGTTCTTGTCATAGCCTGCAAATATATTGATAAGTATTCAATTTTTGGTTGCATGTTGCGGTAAATGCACTGTGCTTCTAGCTTGTGAAATCGCAAAGTTGAACCTATCAAATTATATGTATTTTAACGCATCGAGCATACCAATGTGGAGAAATTCATATCAATTTAGTAAAGTAACTGAAATTTAAAATCTTTCCGAAGAAAAAAATCAATGCAAAGCCTAGTGTGACGGTAACCGTAAATACGACTGAGACTGACTACTAATTTGAAACCGCTATGACATCAATTTCAATACGAGCACCAACAGCCAAGCCCGATGCCGAAAAGGTTGTTCGTGCAGGTTTCTTTGGAAAATAGGACTTATAAATATTATTAAATGTTTTAAAATCCCCAATATCCTTTAAGATTACAGTACATTTCACAACATCATCCAAAGTTAAATTGTGATGTCCTAAAACCGACTTGATATTCTCCAAACACTGTCTAGTCTCGCTCTCAATACCGCCAATGACCAATGTTCTTGTAGAATGATCCATACCTACTTGCCCAGACAGAAATAGAAAGCCGTTAGCTTCTACAGCATCGCTAAACGGTGCGTTACTTTTCTTGGATTCGTGGGATTTGTGAAAAATAGGATCGATCTTTTTGTCGTGGCAGGCAGTTATTCCGAAGAAAACTAATAGAATTATAAAAATAGAGTGCGTTTTCATTTTAGCAATTTTAAACTTGATTAAAATTACACTATTTTTATACAAATTTTGAACGATGGGTAGAACAGACGATTTTCTTAAGGAAATCACAGATGGCAACACCAATAGAGGCGACTTTATTACTTTAGGATCGGCAATGTTGGATGGTGAAACTTTAACAAATGCGTTTGTAAATGTACCACTCAAAACCATGAACAGACATGGTTTAATTGCAGGGGCTACAGGAACGGGAAAAACAAAAACCCTCCAAGTACTCGCTGAAAATCTGAGTGAAAAAGGAATTCCCGTACTATTGATGGATATCAAAGGTGATTTAAGCGGTTTGGCGCAACCTAGTCTTGGTCACCCTAAAATTGATGAACGACACAAAAAGATTGGCTTAGAGTTCGATCCAAAATCGTTTCCAGTAGAAATTATGACCTTGTCTGAGCAAGATGGGGTTAGGCTTCGCGCTACGGTTAGTGAATTTGGTCCTGTTTTACTCTCTAGAATTTTAGATTTATCTGAAGCGCAATCTGGAGTAGTCGCCGTAATTTTTAAGTACTGTGATGACAACAAACTGCCGCTTTTAGATTTAAAGGATTTTAAGAAAATTTTGCAATACGCAACGCAAGAAGGTAAAGAAGAATTTACAGCTGCCTACGGGAGGATATCAACAGCTTCCACAGGAGCCATTCTAAGAAAGGTCGTTGAAATTGAACAACAAGGCGGCGAAACGTTTTTTGGTGAAACCTCATTTGAAGTTGATGACTTATTGCGCGTGGACAAAGACGGGAAAGGTTATATCAATATAATTAGGCTGACCGATATCCAAGATCGACCAAAATTATTTTCAACCTTTATGCTTAGTCTTTTAGCTGAAATATATTCCACATTTCCAGAACAAGGCGATAGTGATCGACCTGAACTCATTTTATTTATTGATGAGGCCCACTTAATCTTTAATGAAGCGTCAAAAGCGCTATTAAACCAAATTGAAAGTATTGTTAAACTAATACGTAGTAAAGGAGTAGGCTTGTACTTTGTGACTCAAAACCCAACCGATGTTCCAGAAGCTGTTTTAGGACAATTAGGGTTAAAAGTGCAGCATGCGTTAAGAGCATTTACAGCAAAAGATAGAAAAGCCATTAAATTAACCGCTCAAAACTATCCCGACACAGCCTATTATGATACGGCCGATGTACTTACGTCCCTAGGAATTGGTGAAGCACTAGTTTCTGCATTGGATGAAAAAGGCAGACCTACACCATTAGCCGCAACGATGATGCGCGCTCCAATGAGCAGAATGGATATTTTGACCGAAACGGAATTAGGACGTCTGCTGGCGAAATCAAAACTTGCCAAAAAATATAACGATAATATTGATCGTGAGAGCGCTTATGAAATGCTCAATAAAAAAATCGAAACTGCCGAAGCCGAAGAAGCAAAGGAAAAAGCCCGTAAAGAAAAAGAGGCTTTAGAAAAGGCCGAAAGCAAACAACGCAGCTCTAGTTCTAGAAGCCGAAGCACGAGACAAAATCCAATTGTTAAAGTTTTGACAAGTCCCACCGTCATACGCAGTGTTCTTGGTATTTTGACCAAAATGCTCAAATAAAAAATTCATTTAAATAATTACCTATAATTTATACATTGTGAATACACGTTTTAAATTTTTATCAACATTTGCTATTGCCATTGGTACTTTAGTAAGTTGTACTGCCGAAAAAAAACAAGATCCTTTTCAAATTAGTAAGCAAAATATTGGCTTGCTCACCGATTCGACGCAAGTCAAAGATTTAAAAGACGTTTTTCCTAATGATTCGTTAGTCACTTTTATTAAGGGAGACGAATTTAATGGTGGTAACAATGATATCGATATTTATAATTTACAAGGCGAACAACTCTTGAGCTTGACGCCAAGTGAAACCTTAGATTCAACGTCTACCATAAAAAGTGTTCGAATTATGAACGCCTCTTACAAAACAGATAAAAATATTACAACCATAAGCACCTTTAAGGACATCAATAACAACTATAAAATTTCAAGTATCAACAATCTTATCAATTCGGTAGTTATTTCTGTTAATGAAATTAATGCGTCTTTTACGATTGATAAAAAAGAGTTACCGGCAAATTTGAGATACGATATGGGTTTAACTATTGAGGCGATCCAAATTCCAGATAATGCCAAAATCAAATACTTTATGATTCACTGGTAGCAACATAATAATTGAAGACCTGATTTTTTTTACTGCGGAAAAATTCGCAACATTGATACTAATTTATTCGCATACATGAAAACATATCACATTCAAAACGCTCCATTTATAGTTCCTACAACAGATGGTAAACTCATTGAAGAACATTTTGGAAACGCTACAGATGGCAACACCGCTATTAGTATTGCCAAAATGATTGCACCTGCAGGTTGGAGTGAGCCATTTCAAACTCCCAAATTTGATGAATTTACGTATATCATTAAAGGTAAAAAGCAGTTCATCATAGACAACGAAGTTCTCGTTTTAGAAGCTGGACAATCCATCAAAATTGAGAAAAACACAAGAGTACAATACTCCAACCCATTCACAGTAGCCTGCGAATATATTGCGATATGCACGCCTGCTTTTTCAATGGATTTAGTAAATAGAGAAGATGAATGAAGCAGATGCTAACTAAATGTATTGGGGCTATCGTAAATCTCATTGGCGTTTTTTCGTCAAAAATAGCTGCCAAAATAGCGCTTCATTTATTTTCCAGTCCGCGCAGAATAAGACTTAAAGAACTTGAGCGGGATTTTTTAATGACTGCATTTACCGAAGAGGTGCAAATTGGAGATAACCAAATCATGACCTACCGTTGGCTTGGAAAAAAAGACACCATTCTTCTAGCGCATGGTTGGGAGAGTAATTCCTACCGATGGAAACCCCTAATTGAACAACTCAAAGCTTTAGACTATGGCGTTGTATGCCTTGATGCTCCAGCTCATGGAAGATCAAGTGGCAAAACATTCAATGCGGTTTTATATTCAGAGTGTATACATGTTATCGCTAAAAAATTTAAAGTTAACGTCGTTGTAGGCCATTCAGTTGGCGGTATGGCTGCAGCATTTTTTCAGCATAATCATCCGTTGCCTTCAGTAAAAAAATTAGTGTTTTTAGGCGCCCCATCAAATTTTGTAGGCGTATTTAGTCGGTACGTTGCTATGATGGGCTATACCAAAAGCGTCGCGAATGGCATGGACAAATTAATTTTTAAGCGTTTTAATGAAGAACCCGAGTATTTTAACGCGGCTCGATTTTCAGAGCATGTGGAACCCATCGGACTCGTTATTCACGATAAACGCGATAAGATTATTCCTTACAGCGATGCCAAAGATTATGAAACCCATTACAAAAACGCCAGATTAATAACTACGGAAGGATTTGGCCACGGTTTAAAAACTGAAGAAATTCACAACCATATTATCGATTTTATTGATGCTTAGTGTTTATTTTTGAACCATGTCTGAAAATCTAAAACGAATTAACAAATACCTTAGCGAAGTGGGCTACTGTTCGCGTCGTGAAGCCGATAAGCTCATTGAAGCAGGTCGTGTCACCATCAATGGTGCCGTACCAGAAATGGGAACTAAAATTTCCCCGACCGATGAGGTTTGTGTGGATGGTAAGCGTATTGAAAATTTAGATGGAGCATTTGTATATCTCGCTTTCAACAAACCCATTGGTATTGTTTGCACCACAGATACGCGTGTAGAAAAGGATAATATCATCGATTTTATCAAATATCCTAAACGTATTTTCCCTATTGGCCGATTAGATAAGCCTAGTGAAGGTTTGATTCTATTGACCGATGATGGTGATATTGTCAATAAAATATTAAGAGCCAGCAATAATCACGAAAAAGAATATATTGTCACAGTAGACAAACCCATTTCACAAACCTTTATCCAACGTATGTCTGGAGGCATCTATTTAAAAGATTTAGATAGAACTACAAAAAAATGTGAGGTCAAAAAGCTGGATTCTCAAACATTTAGTATCATTCTTACTCAAGGTCTAAACCGTCAAATACGACGTATGTGTGAATATTTAACCTACGAAGTTGAGACACTCAAACGCGTACGCATCATGAATATTCCTTTAGACATACCTGTTGGTGAGTACAGGGAGTTGACTTCCAAAGAATTTAACGATCTCAATAGCCTTTTGGAAAATTCGACTAAAATCTTTCAGGACAGAGCAAGGAAACGACGAGGGTCTTAATGGGATAATTTCTTATTCAAAAAAATCATGTATTTTAAAATTTAATTTATATTTTCCGCGATACATAAAACTAGTCATCATGATACGAATATTAGCATTAATTTTAACCATTGGCGGCATGATTGCCCTCGTCTTAGGCGTATTAGGAATTTTTGGAAATAACTTGGTAGCTCTAAGTCCGTGGGCTCTAGCAATTCTAGGTGGTATTTTCTTTATATCTGGAGTATCAATGCTCAAATATAGAAAAGACACACCCGTAGAGTAAATTATATGTCACAGCTTATTTCACCTTTTCACATCGCTATTCCTGTTCATAATCTTGAAACCTGTCGCACTTTTTATAGAGATATTCTTAATTGTGATGAAGGCCGAAGCAGTGAGCATTGGGTCGACTTTAATTTATTTGGTCATCAATTGGTGATTCATTACAAACCAAAATCTAAAGAGCCACTTCACCTGAATGCTGTTGATGGGAAAGCGGTTCCTGTTCCTCATTATGGTGTTGTATTACCTTGGGAAAGGTTTCAAGCTTTTGCAAATGAATTAGCCACTAAAAATGTAAAGTTTATCATTGAACCTTATATTCGATTTGAAGGTGAGGTTGGTGAACAAGCTACCATGTTCTTTTTGGATCCTGCGGGAAATGCTTTGGAGTTTAAAGCCTTTAAGGATATGGGGCAATTGTTTGCTAAGTAATTTTTCTTCGGAAATAAAACGGCGCATAAATTATAAGAAACAAGGGAAGAATAATCAATTGACCTACTATAATATAATAAGGCCATTCTCCAAAATAATCTAAGAGCGACGCTGATTCTGGTTTCCTGTTAAGATAAAAATAATTGGCATCCAGTGCAACATTGATAATTACCATGGCAATAACATAAATTTGTAATGCCAAAAAAGATTTCAATACACTACGTAGCTTTGGTTTTAGTTTAAAAACAAAAATGCTGTAAAAAATAACGAGCAATAAACCTAGATGAACAATCCAATATCTAAAGTAATCAAAGCTAGGAAAGCCCTCAGAAATATCGGGAGTGATCACGCCTTGTAAAGTTCCTGCTATGATCCAAAACAACAAGATCTCGAACATCCAATACTTTTGGTAATATGTATAAATGGGAACTAAAAGGCCTAGTAAACTGCATAGATACAATGGCAAATCAGTTTTAAAATCATAAGTCTTAAAGACTATGTGATACAAATGGAAAACAATCACAAAAACTGAAATAAAAAGAGCGATATAATGAATGGTGCGTTGTTTTTTTTCCGAAGAAAACCTTGTCGCCGTTGTGATTAGAACTACAGCAACTACTATCGAAATAATGATGGGCAATAGGTGCTCCACGCTTAATATTTCGACACGACTCAACGCTACTATTGGTGTCATCATCCTGCAATATAGCGTTTAAGATGAAATTGAACGCCTTTTGAAAGGTATATAAAACCTATAAAATGAGATCAATTACATACGCTGCTCTCTTGCCAACAATGTGTTTTTAAGCAACATGGCAATGGTCATTGGTCCAACACCTCCTGGAACAGGCGTAATAAAGCTTGCTTTTTTACTCACATTCTCATAATCAACATCACCAGTAATGATATAACCTTTTGGAGAAGATTCGTCCGGAACACGTGTGATCCCAACATCGACGATGACTGCGCCATCCTTCACCATTTCGGCCTTTAAGAAATTTGGAACACCCAATGCAGAAATTACAATATCAGCTTGAGAGGTGATTTGTGTAATATTTTTCGTGTGGCTATGTGTTAAAGTAACCGTAGAATTTCCAGGGAATCCTTTGCGTCCCATCAAGATGCTCATTGGCCTACCAACAATATGGCTTCTGCCGATAACGACAGTATGTTTTCCTTTAGTTTCAACACCATAACGATCCATCAATTCTAAAATCCCAAAAGGGGTCGCGGGAATAAATGTACTCATATCTAAGGCCATTTTTCCGAAGTTTTCAGGGTGAAACCCATCAACGTCTTTACTTGGGTCTACTGCCATTAATACTTTTTGCGTATTGATTTGAGGAGGTAATGGCAACTGAATGATAAAACCATCGATGTCATCATTTTGATTCAACTCCTCGATCTTATCCAATAATTCAATCTCGCTGGTTGTGTTGGACATGCGAACCATTGTAGATTCAAAACCAACACGCTCGCAAGCACGAACTTTACTGCCTACATAGGTCAAACTTGCACCATCATTACCGACGATAACGGCAGCAAGATGCGGCACTTTCTCCCCTTTATCCTTCATTTTATCAACTTGAAGTTTAATTTCATTTTTGATGTCGTTGCTTACTTTTTTTCCGTCGAGGATTGTCATGATGTTTAGTTTTCAGTTACACTCGCAGTTTTCAGTGCTTACTCTGCTGCGTTGCTGCGATTGTATTAAGATTGTATTACTTCAAATTTTGATAGATAATTACTATACGAATTTCGATAATCTGAAAAATGAAATTTATGGGTTAATTTTCATATCACTACCAAGAAGTCTTTACGATATCTAGGCGTGTATTTGTTTCTAAATTCTCTTTCTCAGTTGAAATGATCACTGAAAGCTGTCACTGAGAATGCGACTTTCTTAACGCGCACCTTTCATTGCTTGCATCATAGCTTTTCCTTTTCCACCTTGCATCATTTTCATCATCTTGCTCATTTGGTTGAATTGTTTTAACAACTGATTCACTTCTTGAACAGACGTTCCCGACCCTTTACCTATTCGTTTTTTACGACTTGCGTCTATAACGCTTGGGTTAGAACGTTCAACTGGAGTCATGGAATGAATGATCGCCTCAATTCCCTTAAAGGCATCATCATCAATATCAACATCCTTCATCATTTTACCTGCACCCGGAATCATACCAATCAAATCTTTCATATTACCCATTTTCTTGATCTGCTGGATTTGCTTCAAGAAATCATCAAAACCAAATTGGTTCTTGGCAATTTTTTTCTGGATCTTACGCGCTTCCTCTTCGTCATATTGCTCTTGAGCCCTTTCAACAAGAGACACCACATCTCCCATTCCTAGAATTCGATCTGCCATACGTGACGGATAGAACACATCAATTGCTTCCATCTTTTCGCCTGTACCAATAAATTTAATTGGTTTATTGACAACAGATTTTATAGAAATTGCTGCTCCGCCTCGCGTATCACCATCTAATTTGGTAAGAATTACACCATCAAAGTTTAAGATATCATTAAAGGCCTTTGCAGTGTTCACGGCATCTTGCCCTGTCATAGAATCGACCACAAACAATGTTTCTTGCGGTTGAATCGCTTTATGGATATTTGAAATTTCATCCATCATCGCTTTGTCAACAGCCAAACGTCCAGCGGTATCTATAATCACGACATTGAATCCATTTTGTTTTGCATGGGCAATACCCGCTTGTGCAATGGCAACAGGATCATTATTATCTTTATCGCTATAAACCTCAACGCCAATTTGACCACCTACAACATGTAACTGATCGATCGCAGCAGGACGATAGACATCACAGGCCACTAATAATGGCTTTTTAGTTTTCTTGTTTTTTAAGTAATTGGCTAATTTACCAGAGAATGTAGTTTTACCCGAACCTTGCAAACCAGACATTAAAATGATACTCGGGTTTCCAGACAGATTCATCCCTTCGGCATCTCCACCCATCAATTCGGTCAGTTCATCTTTAACCAGTTTCACCATTAATTGTCCTGGTTGCAAACTTGTCAATACATTTTGCCCTAAGGCTTTGTCTTTTACTTTGTTTGTAAAATCCTTGGCAATTTTAAAGTTAACATCGGCATCTAACAAGGCTCTTCTAACTTCCTTGAGCGTTTCGGCTACGTTGACTTCGGAAATACTCCCATGACCTTTAAGGACATGCAATGCCTTATCTAACTTTTCACTTAAATTATTGAACATGTTTCTCTAGAATTTTAAAGACACAAAATTAACGATTTGTGATGTATTTATGAAGTTGAACTGAAGAAAATAAGAAGACCAATCTAATAAGTTTTAGATTGCAATGCTTATTTACAGGAATTTGATGCTGCTCACAGAAATTGCTGCTGGTACATTTCAGAAAAAACAAAAAAAGGATCGCTATGACTAACGATCCTTTTACCAACTAAAAACTAAATTAACGGCTAAGCTTACTAACTTTTAGACGTATTTATTATAGAACAGCCTAATTTTAAAAACTCCTACCATATAATTTTTATAACTTAGCATGATTCAAAAACAAAAATGTCAAAGCCTCTAAAAGACAACATTTGCGAGGAACGCTTGTTCTCAACGATCTTCAGAACCTATTCAAAAGATCTGTACGATTTTTTATACTATAAGTTTGGCAGCAAATTCAATCCACAAGACAAAATGCAGGAAGCTTTTGTGAAATTGTGGGAAAATTGCGCAAAGGTTCCGCAACATAAAGCAAAAAGCTTCTTGTTCACAACCGCAAACAATATGATGATCAATGCCTATGCGCACCAAAAAGTCGTTTGGAGACACGAGCAAATTAAACCCAAGTACAGTACCAATATCAATCCAGAATTTATACTTGAAGAAAAACAATATAAAGCGAGACTAGAACGTGCTATCGCAAAATTGACCGAAGCCCAACGGGTGGCTTTCTTAATGAATCGCGTAGAGGGAAAACGATTTAAGGAAATTGCTCAACTTTTGGATATTTCTACAAAAGCGGTTGAGAAACGTATTTATGGCGCGTTGAAAAAACTTCGGAAAGATATTGAGGAACTTTGATCAAGTCTCAATCTCAGTCTCAGTCTCTGAGATTAAATATTAACTTAAAATTTAATACAATAAATTTCAAAGAATTATTAGCATATCAAAAATCTTTTGACTTGGTAATGAAGATTTTTGAGATCTCAAAATCCTTTCTAAGAGAAGAAACCTATTCATTTACAGATTAGATTGGGCGAAGTTCACGTTCTGTAAATGCGAACATTGCGGAGGCCTTTAAAAAAAGAAGATATCCAAAACACTTTATAAGTAAGTTGACCAATTGTGATGGGGGAAATTCAGAAACAAATACGTGGTTAGATTTCGCAATGGCTGCCAATATATAACATCTGAACAGCACTAAAATTTATCAAATCAAAATATTGAAATAGGCAGATTAATAAATTATATGATAAACAATCTGGCAAAATTTGGTACTTCAGTAAACTCATAAAAAAACTGCAAAGTGAAATTATAGTTACTGTAAATTGAGAACAAGACTGTGACTAAAAAAAAAGGGTAGGACTTTTTAACAATCACATGTTATATAGCTGAACCCAAATATTATGAACAGAAAACATCTTATACAAAAATGGTTAGATCATGACCTAAATCCCCAAGAACTTGAGGCTTTCAAGCAACTTGAGGACTACAATGATTTAGTCACCCTAGACAACCAATTACAAGGCTTCAAGGCAACCGCTATAAATACCGACAGCTCTTTAGAGACGGTATGGCAAACAATTAATACATCCTCTAAAAAGCGCACTCGCTTATTACCGCTACTATCTAAAATTGCGGCGGTTCTAGTAATTTGCTTAGGCATTTATTTTTATACAACTTTAGACACTACCACAAATACTATAGCTGCTCAGCAAAAAACAATTGTTTTACCTGATGCTTCTAAAGTTCAACTTAATGCGATGTCAAGCCTAGCTTTCAATGATTCAAAATGGGACGACCAAAGAATCGTGAAACTTGACGGTGAGGCCTTTTTTAAAGTTGCCAAAGGTGAACGTTTTGATGTTGTCACCAATTTAGGCACGATTTCCGTTTTGGGAACCCAGTTCAATGTCAAACAAAGACGCGACTATTTTGAGGTCACTTGCTATGAGGGTAAAGTTTCCGTAGTTGCTAATAACATGAAAAACACGCTTTTGTCAGGAGACCAATTTTTAATCATTGATGGGAAATATATGGCTACCGAAAAAGAACAACAGGCACAACCCTCTTGGCTCAACCAAAACAGTACCTTTAAAAGTATTCCTTATCGTGAGGTTATCGCAGAGTTTGAGCGTCAATATAATGTGACCATAGAACTGGATTCTATAGACACCTCTCAACATTTTACTGGAAGTTTTACGCATAATAATATTGAAATTGCCTTAAAATCCATTACTTTACCTTTACAATTGCAGTTTAGTAAAACGGATACGATCATTAGGCTAAAGCGTGAGTAAAAAATGTGTACGTTCTCTTGTTATAACAGTATTCGTATTGAGTATTGGCAGTATATGTGCTCAATCTAATGCTAAAAACAAACAATTGCTTAGAGAAGTTCTCACGACGCTGGAGACAAAATTCAGTATTAATTTTACCTACTTAGATCAAACCATCGAGGGCATAATGACTGTTGCACCAAGCAACGATTTGACCTTACCCGAAACACTTACCTTTTTAAAAGCACAAACTAATCTTGACTTTATAGTTTTGGATACCATGCGCGTAGTCATCTCTAAACGTAATAATCCTTTTAGTGATTTTATCACCCAAAAACTCGAAGAAGTCGTCATTACAAATTTCCTGACGAAAGGAATTTCAAAGAACAGCGATGGTAAAATCAATATTAAGACCGAAGATTTTACCATTCTTCCTGGGCTTATAGAACCCGATATCCTACAAAGTATTCAGGCATTACCAGGTATCATAAGCATTGATGAACGTGTCTCTAATATTAACGTGCGCGGCGGAACGCACGATCAAAACCTAATTTTATGGGACGGCATTAAAATGTATCAATCTGGGCATTTCTTTGGATTGGTTTCTGCTTTCAATCCCTATTTGACTGAAGAGGTGAATGTCTCCAAAAACGGAACAAGCGTCAAGTATGGCGATGGTGTTTCTAGCGTCATTGATATGCGACAGTCCAATAGTTTGGATCAAGATTTTGAAGCAGGTGCAGGTTTTAATTTGATACATGCCGATGCTTTTGTGAAAATTCCATTAGATGAGCAAACCGAATTGCAAGTCTCGGCAAGACGGTCGGTCACCGACTTTATCTTGACACCAACCTACGATCAATATGTACAGCGTGTATTTCAGGACAGCGATTTTTCTAATCCAGAACGTACTAATGCCGAAGTCACCTCCAACAACGAGCGATTTTATTTTTATGATATTTCAACAAAATTTCTGTACAATATTACCGATCAAGATCAATTTCGATTTAACTTTTTGACCATCAACAATAGCTTGACCTATGATCAGCAATCAAATGATATTGCTAGTCCTCCGCTAAAAAACACATTAGAACAACGCAATTTTGCTGGCGGATTTGAATACTTAAAATACTGGAACAATAAAATTACCACAACAGCCCAAGTCTATTATACAAGCTACGATTTAATGGCTACAAATTTTGATCTTATCAATGACCAAAGGCTCGATCAAGATAATAGGGTCAATGATCTTGGGGTGAAAATTAATGCCACCAATCACATCGATGATCATCTTAAATTGCATAGCGGCTATCAATTTAGTGAGGTGATTATCAGTAATTCTGAAAACATAAACAACCCAGATATAATAAGCCTTACTACCGAAGTGGTGCGAACCCACTCCATTTATGGTGAGGCCGAATTTACCTCAGAAAATAGAAACACCTACGCACGTATCGGACTTCGAACCAACTATGTTGAAAAATTTTCAGAGTTTTTTACAGAACCTAGATTATCTGTGAGCCATAAATTAAGTAACGATTTTAGATTAGAGATTTTAGCCGAACAAAAAAGTCAAACGACCTCACAAATCATTGACCTTCAAAATGATTTTTTAGGTATTGAGAATCGGCGGTGGATGTTATCCAATGACGAGGATATTCCCATTATAAAAAGTGCTCAAGGTGCCATAGGGATTCATTATAATAAAGATAAACTTTTGATAAGTGGTGAGGCTTTTATTAAAAATGTTGAAGGTATTACCTCACAAAGCCAAGGGTTTCAAAATCAATATCAATTGGTCAACGCTATTGGCAACTATCGCGTGAGAGGCATCGATTTCTTGATCAATAAGCAGTTCGAAAGGTTTAGCACGTGGTTAAGTTATTCGTACAGTAAAAATGATTATACCTTTGAAGACCTTAATGAGGGCAATAGCTTTCCAAATAATATAGATGTCCGACATACGGCTAGATTTGCGAGCACCTATTCTATTAATGAGTTAGAGTTGGCATTAGGCATCAACTGGCGCTCAGGAAGACCGTTTACCCTACCGTCATCTGATCAAAATAACAGTACTGCGGAAATCGGATACAATATACCAAACACCGAACGTTTGAGCGATTATTTGCGTACAGATCTCTCGGCAACTTACCAATTGAAACTCACCAACAAAATGAATGCATCGATTGGCGCTTCGGTATGGAATCTCTTTAACCGAAAAAATATTATCAATACTTATTATACCAAAAATATAGATGGTGATGTGATACGAATCGATAATAAATCGCTGGGTATCACACCCAATATAAGTTTTAGGATAAGGTTTTAAATGTTGAAACTATTAATTGTATTTTTATAGATATCTAAGTTTATATGATCCAACTCAACATCATTACGAGACACGAAGACCAAGCCAATGCCATCACCAATTTGCTGCATGCCGAGCGGCTCATTATGAACGAATATATTTTAAAGGAAGTTGTGGGTCGCATTCCTAACCAAGCTGGAAATTTGACGAGTATTGCCGAGGTATTGATCGTAGGAACCACGAAAGCGCTTTTATTTCATCCTATTACAGAATTACTACGGAAACACTACCCAGAAGACACCCCTATTATTTATGCTGTACCCATTGTTTATATGGAAACTAGTCAAACTCAAGAGTTGATTGATGGCACGGCTAAGGTTTAACATGAGCAGACCAATGTCATTAATTCGTTATGTATGAGATTAGAATGGTAAGTATTAATTTAACATACCGCTTTGTTCTACACATCTCAAATGTAGCTTTTCCTTTCAAATTTCCGAAGTAAAAAATATAACATACGCCGTTTGATTTAAGCAGTAGCGCAATGCTGATATTTCAGCAAATTATAAGGGCTAATCAACACTATTCACTTCAAAAGTTAAGGTAACGCTACAAGACCTGAGATACCTAAATCCACAATTTTCAATAGTTATCTGTATCGATTCTAATTATTCACCTTTAGTTAACACCTTAACTTTAGGTTAAAGGTTTGTTAATGCAACAACGTTTTTAGCTTAACATCAATTCATCACTTGCGTTCTAAATTTGTGACAAATTAATTAACCAAAAAAACGAATTGATATGACAACATTTAGAACACTATTTTTTCAAATTTTATTTTTTTCCTTTTTAGGAATGACAATTACCGCCTGCGAACCTGAAGATGGTCGTGATGGCGTTGACGGTACTAATGGTACAGACGGAACCGATGGTACTGACGGAACTGATGGTATTGATGGTGAAGATGGCGAAGATTTCGTTCCTGAGCCAACCATGTTCTCGAATAAATCTCCTATTGATCCTTTAGTTGCATTCGCTCCACAATTCAACTATGTATCTGCTTATTCACTGGTGAGCACAACCGATGTCATAGGTGATACCTCATTCCAACTGGCAGGTTCTGCCGATGGCGCAGGGTTTTTAAATGATGGCGAAGGTTACATCTATGTGGTAAACTGTGAAGACAGTTACGCTGTCGCTCGTATACGGCTAGATGCAAATCTTGAGCCTGTAAGTGGCGATTATTTATTGGACTCTGGTGTGTCTGATTTTGCAAGACAGTGTTCTGGGACAATGTTCGAGGCTGATATTCATGGTGGCTCACAGGATATTTTCTTATCTGCTTCAGAAAGTATTAATTATGATGTGAAGGGAATCGACCCAAGAATAGCTACTCCAACGCCTCAAGCCGATTTTGGACTAGACGGTTTAGGTGAATTTTCTTGGGAAAACGCAGTGCCATTACCTCAGGGTTCTTATTCTGGAAGTACTGTAATTATTGGAGGTGACGATGATTCATCTGGATCCCAAGGTCAAGTAGCCATGTACTACTCTCAAGGTGGTGACGCCGATTTTACTGGAGGACAAATTTATGTACTGCGATTTAAGCAAGTGTCCGACACTCCTGGAGGAAATGTGGTTGACGTTGATCCCTCACTTGTTTATAATGAGAGTTCCTTAGATCGTGGTGTTTCTTATGATGTCGAGTTCGTTGAAATTCCTAATGGTAGTTCATTGACCAAAAATGAAATGGAAACAGCCTGCACGACGAATTTAGCATCACAATTTATGAGAGTGGAAGATGTTGATTATCAAAAAGGAAGTGATGCAAACGGTAGAAATGTCTATTTCGCTGTAACGGGTCGTGGCCCAGGTCAAGGTACTTACAACGATTGGGGCACTGTATACCGCTTAGAACTTGATGCCAACAACCCATTACAAGGTTCGCTAAAACAAATTGTAAGTGGAAACACCAATACCAACAATGGTGACGGCAACTTATCAATATTACAAAGTCCTGACAATATTTGCGTGACTGAGAATTTTGTCTACATCCAAGAAGACCCTAACTCTTTTGATAGAGGTCATGCCGCTTATATCTATCAATCTGATTTACAAGGAAACAATACTCAAAAGGTATTAGAATTGGTTGTTCGTCAAGATCTTGCTGAAGATAATAGTACAGGATTAAATGGTGAATTTGGTTCATTAATCGATGTTTCAGATAAAGTGGGTGTAGCTGATACATTTATATTAGCCCTACAACCTCATTATTGGAGGGACTCGAGTTTCAAAGGTCTAGATGGTCATACTAATTCTACTTATGAGGATGATCAGGCCTCTCAAATTGTAATTTTGAGAGGGTTACCAAGATAACCTTTTTAAGGGTTAATACTTTTTTACAAAGCGTTATTCAAACGGAATCGAAACTTCATTCTCGATTCCGTTTGCTTTAACGATTTTATAGTTTTCAATCTTATTCTATATAGCTTATGATCTCTTTTCGAACACTTTTATCAATTGTAATCATCTTGTCAATTTTCTCCTGTAAGGATAAAGACACTACTGTTAATCTTCCCCTTTCAGATTGGGCCTATGCACATAGTTATTACTTAGAGCACATCAATAAGACCATCACCTATTTAGACAGTTTAAAACAAGAAGGTTTTAATGGTAAAAATTCAAAATATTACTTTTCCCAAACCCGCAAACATTTCAAAATAGCCGAACCCTACGCCTCCTATCTTAATCCCGAAGTTGGACATCGCGTTAATGGTCCTGCCCTTCCTATTTACAAGGATGACAACGGTAAAATCCTTAAACCCGTTGGGCTACAAAAAATAGAAGAAAGCGTGTATGAGGGCGAAACCAGTCAAGCCGATTTTGAAAATGAAATTTATGTTACCAACGGTCTGCTGCACAACCTCAAAAAAAATATTGAAAAGCGAGACCTTACGGCGCAGCGCTTTTTTATTGCAACCCATCAGCAATTGTTCAGGATCGTGAGTTTGGCAATTTCTGGTTTCGACACGCCTGTAAGCCATCTCGGACTTGAAGAAACCGCCTATTCTCTAGAAAGTCTGCAAACAGTTTATGAGCATAGTATTTCATACATGGTAAAAGAAAAGTCACCTCAACTTCATAAAGACTTTCTTATGAATATCAAGCAAGCCATTAATTTCATTAATAGCAATGAAGATTTTGACACCTTTGATCGTTTTACATTCACGCGCGATTTTATGAATCCCATTACCCGCAATTGGGTGGATATTAGAAAAACTAGCGACATCTGGCAACCTGTAAATACCCAACCGTTTAATTATGATGCACCAACATTTTTTGAGAATGATGCCTTCAACCTCAATTTTTTTACACCCAACATCAATAAAAATCCAACCGATAAACAAATCGCCTTGGGAGAAAAACTGTTCTTTGATAAAAATCTATCCGCTAGTGGCACCATGGCCTGCGCTACGTGCCATATTCCTGAAAAAGCGTATGCAGATGGACTTGTTGCCAACATAGACAATAACAAGCAAACCCTTCAACGTAATACGCCAACGCTTATAAACGTTGCCTTTCAGCAGAGCTTTTTTTGGGATGGTAGATCAGAAACTATCTTAGATCAAGTATCCTCGGTATTCACCAACAGTAAGGAGTTTAACACGAACGTTCATGAATTTTCAGACGATATCTTAAAAGATTCTGCGTATGTCAAAGCGTTTCAAGATGCCTTCGGAAAAATGACGAGCACCAACAGTGATGCAATTAAAGCTATATCCTCTTACGTGTCTACATTAAATGGATTCGATTCAAAATTTGATAGAAACATTAGAGGTGAAGAAGACACATTTACTTCCGAAGAAAAATTAGGGTTTAACCTATTTATGGGCAAAGCACTTTGTGCCACTTGTCACTTTATGCCACTCACTAGCGGAACTGTACCGCCTTTTTTTAGTGAACATGAACGTGAGGTTATTGGTGTACCAGAATCTAAAAACAATAAGCAATTGGATGATGACCTTGGCTATTATTGGAAATTTAACGAACCGCTTCACTTTGGCATGTTCAAAACACCAACCGTTAGAAATGTTGCACTCACGGCACCTTACATGCACAATGGCGTTTACGACACATTAGAGGAGGTCATGGAATTTTATAACCTTGGCGGAGGTGGTGGCATGGGCTTTGATCTCGAACACCAGACCCTTCCTTTTGATGAACTCAATCTTACAGATCCAGAACTGCAAGCTATCATTGCATATCTCAAAACCTTAACAGATGATGCCGTGAAATAACATTTAGAACGTAAAACCTATTCTAACTCCGCCCCATTTTGCGAGGTCGCCAGTGGCAAATTCTTTTGTAATACTAGAACGCGTATACTCGAAAAACAAGGTTTTGGTTTGGACTATAAGTCCGAAATTATACTGTGCCGTGAATCGTTCTAGGTCGCTGGATGAAATGGTGTACGGACTATCGCGCGTGATTAAGCCACCTTGCAACGTTGCATCATAACCAACAAGCGTAAAAACAGGTTGTGCATATAAATAGATTTGGAAATTACTTTTTTTTGCTTCGGAAGTAAACGGTGAATTAAAATTTCCAATAACCATATTTGCACCTGCGGAAATGTTAGTAAACAAAGAGCCTACATTTAAATTAGATTGTGCCTGCAACGACAGAAGGTCTCTCACACTTAACAGTTGCTTTTCTATACCGATATTATAGTTAATAACGATATCATTTTTAATCTGGTTGTGCCATCCTAATGGCGTTTTATTGCCAGTCGCTTCGTGAATACCTACTTGCATCTCTTCACCAAAAGCTCCTGGACCAATCAATCCAAGATTAAATGCCGAATGGAATCTTAATTTTTTTTCAACGTGTTGTCCCACCACATAAGATTTCAGCATAATAGCTGCTGCAAAGGGTCGATCTCCAAATTGAATTTCAGGCAAATCATACCGATCTGGCGTGAAACCAATGTGTTCTATAGCCAATCCATATCGCATTTCAAACTTCTTTGGTTGTATTAAGATATCATTGATTGGATTCTTTTTGAAAACTGGATCTGCAAATTCAAAACTATAGCCTTGTGTGTAATTCTCATCGCTGGCAGCAAAATAATCATTATCATAATGAAATTTAAAATAGCTATCCTTATCGATCGCTCTAAACGAGACCAGATGATCTATTTTTTGGGAATACCCAAAACAACACATCAACATAAAACATATATTAATTGACTGATAATTCATATGATATGTACGTAATTTTTTTAGGTCATGGTTTCGAGATAAAGCATAAAAAAAGACCATCTTACGATGGCCTTTTCTCAATAATTAGAATTAAAACTTAGCTTACTCCTTTAATCTAAAATCAATTTATGTGTAATAGAATTATTGTCTGAAGTAATATTTAAAATATATAACCCAGAAGCCATTCCGTTTATATCAATAGAGTTTAATCCAGCATTCAATGTGGTTTCTTTCACAAGTGTTCCAGTAATTGAAATCACCTTAAGATTTACATTATTTGAAATTGCATTACTAATTTCAATATTGAAAATTCCTTTTGATGGATTTGGATATACACTCAATACATCGCTAGCATCAAAATCATTGATCGACAATGTTACCTGAGACTCAAAAGCTCCTATATCACGTGCAGCTCCAAAAACGTCTTGACCAATTTGATCTTGAAACGTATCTCCAGCATCTCCAGCATCAAATGCCGGTGAATTATCCAATAAAGCATGCGTCAATGTTGTACCTCCATTATTTTGTAATGGACCAACAAGAGGATCAACACCTTCTAAATCATTTGCTTGTGGCGTAAAAACATTTAAATCATCTGCTCCTATCAAATTATAATCATTAGAACTTATCGTCCCTGAAACATTTGCTCCAGATCCAGCAGTATTCAAGGCAACAATTGAATTTTTCAAAGTCACTTCGTTAACAGCGTCAATACCTCCACCAGTGGCAGCATCATTTAAAGCTACTGTTACAGCATTCAATGTCAATGTAGCGCCGTTATTAGTCAATCCACCACCTGAAACAGATGCCGTATTTCCAGAAACCGTACTAGCCATTACTGTAGTGATTGAGCCTGTATTATTATAAATTCCTGCTCCTTCCCCAGCTATATTATCATTGATCGTTGACATAGAGACCGTCATTGATGTACCGTCTTGATTCCAAAGTCCGCCACCTTCATTAGCAGCAGCATTACCTGAAATAGTACTTCCAGAAATTGTAACTGTTCCACTTGTTCCAGTCACATGAAATCCACCACCGTTTCCTGGCGCAGCAGTTCCAGCACCTCCATCAACATCATTATTATCCATAATAGAGTTTGTAAAGGTTAAAGTACCGTCAATAATCTCGATAGCACCACCTGCTCTGTTCGCCGAATTTGAATCAAAGCTAGAATTAGTTACAGTAACATCTCCCGCAGTACTTAACAATCCTCCACCAGAAGCTGATGCTCCTGTTGCTGTGTTATTTGAAATTATGGTTCCATTTGTAATATTTAATGTACCACCATTATTAAAGACGCCTGCTCCACCATCGTCTGCATCATCTCCTAAAGCAGTATTAGAATCTATAGTTACTGCGTCTATGGTCATTACTCCAGAACCATTCCATAGTCCACCTCCTTCTTGACCAGCAGCGTTTAAGTTCACAGTTCCTCCCGTTATCCCTGCATTTCCAGGACCAGTAATATGCAATCCACCGCCATTTCCTGGTGCAGTTCCAACAGTATTACTATTCAAAATAACGTTGGTTAGCGTTAACGTTCCGCTAGCGACTGTGGAGTTATCTTCAATACCTCCACCAGCTCTATTTGCTGAATTTTCAGAGATTTCAGAGTCTGTAATGATAATGAATCCGCCATCAACATTTTGTATTCCTCCACCAGAACCAGCAGCTCCAGTTGCTGTATTATTAGAAATGAGAACACCGTTTTGAACAAAGAGCGTTCCACCATTATTAAATAAAGCACCACCACCATTATCTGCTGCTGCACCTCTTGCATCGTTAGCTGTAAAAGCAGTACCATCAACGGTCATTGTACCAGAGCCATTCCAGAAACCACCACCTTCGGCAGCTGCTGTATTCATGTCTACTGTTCCTCCTGTTATAAGGTTATCACCATTCCCTGTAACGTGAATTGCTCCACCATTCCCAGGACCACCATCTGCTATAAAAGTTCCAATATCAATACCTGCGGTATTGTTAGAGAAATTCACAAAATTCAATGTACTTAACGTACCAATCAATGACCAATCCTCAATACCACCACCAGCTCTGCTAGCAGCATTATCTGAAATCGTTACAGGAGAACCCGCTGTTCCATTTATAGTCAATGTAGTACCCGTTGCCATTAAAATTCCTCCACCAGAACCTTGGGTTCCTGTTGCGAAGTTTCCTGAAATGGTAGTACCTTCATTAATAACCACAGAACCAGATCCATCTTCGGCGAAGATTCCTCCACCTCCAACAATCTCTACGTCTGGTGCTCCAACAAAGTCACCTTGAGCATCATTACCTGAGATTGTAGTTCCTGTTACAGTTAAAACACCTTGGTTATTCCAAAGTCCGCCACCTTCTTTAGCAGCTATATTTCCATTTACCGTACCACCTGTAATTGTCACTGGTGCAGCACCACTCACGTGCAAGCCTCCACCGTTTCCAGGGGCTCCTGCTCCTGGAACAACTCCAGTAATATTGTTGTCAAGATTTACATTTGTAAGTACGATAGAACTAGCGCCATTCGTCTCAATTCCTCCACCTGCTCGGTTAGAGATATTTGCCGAAATGGTAATGCCATTAGCCGTCATAACACCTGAAGCATTTAAGATACCTCCACCTGTAGATTGCGCTCCATCGGCTATATTATTTGTAATGGCAGTTGACCCAGAAAGATCTAAAGTACCACCTTCGTTGTAAATTCCACCACCACCAGAGGCTCCTGCAACGGTGTCATCATTTCCTGATGCGGTATTTGCATCGATTGTATGATCAGCAATAGTCATTGAGCCTGAACCGTTCCACAATCCACCACCTTCGTTTGCCGCAGTATTAGAATTTGTTGTTCCCCCTGTAATGGTTACAGGTGCAGCTCCACTTACATGAAGTCCACCACCATTTCCAGGAGCTCCTGCTACCGTAACAACTCCAGTTTCGTTGTCATTAAGTATGACATTAGTAAGTTCAACCGAGCTATCTCCATTCGTTTCAATACCTCCTCCAGCGCGATTCGAACTATTTCCAGAAATATTACCGCCATTTACAATCAAGATCCCAGCAGCATTTAAAATCCCACCTCCAGTTGACTGTGCTCCATCTGCAATATTATTTGTTATTGCACTTGAAGTAATATCAATGGTACCTCCTTCATTGAAAATACCGCCACCTCCAGCAGCACCAGCAACCATAGTATCGTTTCCAGAAGCAGTGTTAAAGTTAATTGTTAAACCCGAAATAGCCATTGTTCCAGAACCATTCCATAGCGCTCCACCTTCATTAGCAGCGAAATTTGCATTTGCTGTTCCGCCTGTAATCGTTGAGTTTCCAGGACCAGTTAAATGAAGACCACCACCATTACCAGGGGCAGAACCTGTTGTATTATTATCTAAAGTTACGTTGGTTAAAGAAATTGTTCCAACACCGTTTGTTGAATTGTCTTCTATTCCTCCACCAGCTCTGTTGGCTGAATTTACTAAAATATTAGAATCTGATACAGATACTGAACCTCCATCGACATTTTGGATTCCTCCACCAGAACCCGAAGTTCCACTTGCTGTATTGTTGGTTATGATTGTTCCGTTTTGAACAATCAATGTTCCTCCATTATTAAATAAAGCACCACCTCCATTATCTGCGCCGTCACCTTGGGCGTCGTTGTTGTCTAAAGTTGCTCCATCAACGGTCATCGTACCTGAACCGTTCCACAATCCACCACCTTCATTTGAGGCAGTATTAGAATTTATTGTCCCACCTGTAATTGTAGAGTTACCTGGACCAGTTATGTGCATTCCTCCTCCATTTCCCGGAGCAGCTCCTGTAAGATTATTATTTAAAATGACGTTTGTCAATATGATAGTTCCAACCGCATTAGTTGAGTTATCTTCAATACCGCCACCAGCTCTAGTTGCTAAATTTCCGAAGATCTCAGAATCTACAACTGACACTGATCCTCCATCGACATTTTGAATTCCACCACCAGAACCAGATGCTCCTGATGCAGAATTATCTAAAATAGACGTGTTATTTTGAACAATAAGTGTACCTCCATTATTAAAAATTCCGCCACCGCCGTTGTCTGCGTTGGCACCTTGGGCATCATTAGCCTCGATAGTCATCCCATCTACGATCATTGTTCCTGAACCATTCCACAATGCTCCACCTTCTGATGCAGCTACATTTCCAGTAGCAATTCCTCCTGTTATACTTGTAGATCCATTACCAGTAACATGAAGTGCACCACCATTTCCAGGAGTTGCTCCAGCATCGTTATTTAATAAATCAACATTAATGAGTGTTGTGGTGATTGTTGCACCACCTCCAGTATTGTCCTCAATTGCTCCACCAGCTCTAATTGCCGTATTGAATGATATTTCAGAATCATTAATAATTAGCACACCACCAACGTCATTAAATATACCACCACCAGATCCTGCTGCATTAGCTTCATTATTCATTATGACACAATTATTTATGCCAACATTGGCATTGGTCATATAAATACCTCCACCATTGGGTGCTACTCCATTAATAATTGTTAAATTATTTAGAATTACATTTCCTGATGAAATATTAAATACTCTTCCGGTAAAATTTGCGTTAATTGTAACTGGGCTGCCTGGAATACCCGTAATAGCTAAATCTTCATCAATCAATAATTCTCCAGACATCAATGTTACCTCAGTGACCGATGGATCAAAAGTTATCACACCATCCATGGGAGGATTTTCAATTTGACTCCTTAATGTTCCAGCTGATCCATCATCGGCGCCGCTCGTCACGATCTGCGCAAATAAATTTGTTGACATAAAAAATGCTATTGCGAATGCAATAACAAGAGTAGTTTTGTTTCTCATTTGATTAGTTTTATTGTTAAAGACTTGATTTTAAGATCTCTTTGGATGAGACGCTTATATTAACGATAAAATACTTACATCGGTTTTGTTAAAATTTTACTTTAACATTATATTAACAAAAACCAATGTAGCTATTGCACAAATGATCATTTGGCACCGATGTCAAATTGAGTTATATAAATTTAATAAGAATTAAGATTACATACGTTCTGGAACTGCGATGCCGAGTAGGCTAAACGCATTTTTTATGGTCTGAGCGACGGCGTAAGATAGCTGCACGCGAAACGTTTTTTCAATGGTTGTACCTGCTCCCAAAATAGAAACATTTTGATAAAATGAATTAAACTCTTTAACCAAATCGTACGTGTAGTTTGCTATAAGTGCTGGGCTATGTTGATCGGCTGCATTTTGAATGAGCCCAGGAAACAACTCCAATTGTTTTAAAAGTTCCTTCTCCTTCTCATGTAACGTCACTTCTTCCAAGGACAATTTGGTTTTTAAATCGGCTTTTCTCAAAATCGATTGAATTCTGGCATAGGTATATTGAATAAATGGCCCTGTATTGCCTTGGAAATCAATAGACTCCTTAGGATCAAATAAAATATGTTTTTTAGGGTCTACTTTTAAGATGTGGTACTTTAGAGCACCTAATCCTATTATTTTATAAAGTTCTTTTTTTTCTACTTCGGAATAACCGTCAAGTTTTCCAAGTTCTTCGGAAATTGTTTCAGCAGTTTTCGCCATCTCAACAATGAGATCATCAGCATCAACGACTGTACCTTCCCGACTTTTCATTTTTCCAGAAGGAAGATCAACCATGCCGTAGCTAAGATGAAATAAGTTTTTGGCCCACTCAAATCCTAATTTCTTAATGATTAAGAATAACACTTGAAAATGGTATTCTTGCTCATTTCCAACGGTATAGACCATTCCTCCTACATCTGGAAAATCTTTTACGCGCTGGATCGCCGTACCAATATCTTGGGTCATGTAAACCGCAGTGCCGTCACTACGTAAAACGATTTTTTCATCAAGACCATCGGCTGTTAAATCACACCAAACCGATCCATCTTCCTTTTTAAAGAAGACTCCTGTCTTTAAACCTTCGGTCACAAATTCCTTTCCTAATAAATAGGTCTCGCTTTCATAATATAAGGTGTCAAAGTCAACGCCCAGGTTTATATACGTTTCTGCAAAACCTTTATACACCCAACCATTCATGGTTTTCCAAAGCTCGACAGTTTTTACATCGCCTGCTTCCCATTTGAGGAGCATTTGTTGGGCTTCTAATAGTATTGGAGCTTCTTTTTTAGCTTCCTCTTCAGTTTTTCCTTCGGAAATGAGCTGCTGTATTTCTTTTTTGAACTCTTGGTCAAATTTCACATAATACTTACCAACAAGCTTATCGCCTTTTAAACCTGAAGATTTTGGAGTTTCACCATTTCCGAAGTACTTCCAAGCCAACATACTTTTGCAAATGTGAATCCCTCGATCATTAATAATTTGTGTTTTATAAACTGTCTTGCCAGACGCCTTTAAAATTTCAGCAACACTATATCCCAATAAATTATTTCGCACATGACCTAAATGCAACGGCTTATTCGTGTTTGGTGAGGAATACTCAACCATCACCGCTTTTTCACCTTGTGTAGGATTTACAAACCCATAATCCTCTTTATCCTGTAGCGTCTTGAAAAAATTCAGGTAATACTCGTCGGTAATCTCAATATTCAAAAATCCTTTGACCACATTAAATGCTTTCACCTCATCAACGTGCTTTACCAAATAGTCACCAATTTGTTGACCAATTTGAACAGGATTCCCCTTAAACACTCTCAACATTGGAAACACGACAACGGTAATATCACCAGCGAATTCTTTTCGGGTTGCTTGAAATTCAACCGTTAATAAATCGGCATTAAATAGTGATGATACCGCTTGTTTTACGTGATGCGACAAGGTTTCTTGAAGATTCATTTTGCTTCTAAATTTAAGTGAGCAAAGATAGCTTTTTTATTAAAAATTTAAGAAGCACTTTTACATTAATTGTTTACTTTCAGGCTGTTTAAGTTGAAATATCATCAAGATCAGAATTATAGGTAACCGTCAAATTTTAATATGAACTATTTAAAATACTTGTGCTTGCTATTGATTACTATCAGTTGTAGTACATCAGATAACGACGTTGTAGAAGACCAAGAAGAGCAAGAAATCCCACCAATTGAAGCCAATACGTTTTACAAGGGTATGGATTTATCGTTTCAGCCAGAAATGGAAACTTACAATGTGAATTATAGAGCTGAAGACGGGAGCGTTATTGATCTTTTGGATTTTGTTGAAGAGAACGGGGCTAATCTAGTTAGGCTAAAATTATGGCATACACCTCAAGACGGCCAAAATGGTTTGGATGATGTTAAAGCCTATGCACAGCGTGTAAAGTCAAAAAACATGGCTTTTTTGTTAGATTTTCACTACAGTGATTTTTGGGCAGATCCGGGAACTCAAACACCTCCTCAGGCTTGGCAAAACATGACCAATGAGGAGATAAGAATCGCGATTTATGACTATACAAAAAATGTAGTGAACCAATTAAAAGCGCAAAATACTCTTCCTGAAATTATTCAGATTGGTAATGAAACCGATAGCGGATTTTTGTGGAATTACGGTAAAGTATGGAATGAGTTCTCTGATAATTGGGGCAATTACGCAGCTCTAGTTAGTGAAGCCATAAGAGCCGTTAGAGAGGTTGATACTGAAGGTAGTGTTAAAATAATGCTTCACCATTCTAGCGTAGAAAATTCTATTTATTTCTTTACAGAACTTGAGCCTTTTGGTATTGACTTCGATATTATCGGTTTATCCTACTATCCGCAGTTTCAAATTAAGGATTTAGATTTGGTCGCCTCAAAACTGAACCAAATGGCAACAACCTTCGATAAAGAAATCATGATGGTGGAAGTTGCTTATCCATTTACTTTAGCGTGGAATGACAATCAAACCAATTACATTGGTAGTCTAAATCAAATCATTCCAGAATTTCCACCGTCGCCCGAAGGACAAAAAGCGTATATGGAATGGCTCGTAACGACCATTAAGAATATACCCAACAACCGTGGCATCGGATTTTGCTATTGGGCACCAGATTGGATTGCCTTTTCAGGCAATGAAGCGATGTCAACCAATGGCACCTCATGGGAAAATCAATGCCTATTCGATTTTAACAATCGGGCATTACCTGCCATGGACGTTTTTGGAGATAACTAATTATAATATAGAAATATAGAACACCCTGCCTTTCACGATGTTTTGTACGAAAATTCTATATTTTATGTCGTTCATCTATTCGTCGATATTTTTAAAAATAGGAAATTTCACTTTAACTAATTTATCGGTATTAAGACCCAATAATTAGGCATTAACATTGTTTTTAACCATTTTTGAAATGCTATTAATCACAGTCCCAAACGCTGATGAATCCTATTAAACAATCTTTAACTAGATTGCATTTATTATGCTTGCTCTTGGACGACCTTATTTTTATGGACGTTTTATGCAAAAATAATGCTGCTGTCGCCTACATTCCAATCCTTATATGAAATGGTTAATCACATTAACTATTTTATGTTCATCGCTTTTTTGTTTGTCTCAAACAAATGAGATCGACAGCCTCACCGTACAATTAGCTTTTCAAAAGCAGGATTCCTCTAAAATCAATACCTCAATACATCTCATTAGAGCGTTATACGATTCAAGCAGTTACAAAAAAGCACTCACTTATATTGACAACACAGAGCGTTTGGCAACATCCTTAAATTATGATAAAGGGATCGCCGACGTCAATTATTTCAAAGCGTGCATTTATGCACAAAAAAACGATTATTATAATGCCATTGATGGTTATAAAAAATCAAAACGCTTCTATTACCAATTAGGCGATACGTTGGGCATAGCCAAAGTCAACCATAGCGTTGGTCTTATCGAGATCAAACGTGGTAATTACCAGATTGGTCTTGAACATTCACTGCGCGCGATTCAAACATTTGAATCCCGAAACCTTAATAAAGAACTAAGTTCGGCTTATAATAATCTTGCCGAAGCTTACTATAAAACCTTTCAAACAGATAAAGCATTAGATTTTAATTTAAAAGCCTTACAAGTAAGAAAAAAATTAAAAGATAGCGTTGGCATTAAAACGTCTATGAAGACAATTGCCTCATTATATTCTGAACGAAAAGAGCATAGAAAAGCCATAGAATACTACGACAATGTGCTAAACATTTTAAATCCAGTTACAGACCAAAATTTAAAAGGTGAGATTTTACCGAGAATTGGAGCCGAATATCTGCGCTTTAAAGAATATGACAAAGCAGCAAACTATTTGATCGAAGGCTTAACATTTAATCGAGATATAAAAAATGACGATGGCATACTAAGGGCGTTAAATGCCATTGGGGAATTAAACATCCAAAAGAGAAAAACTAAACTTGCAAAAATTCAGGTTGACGAAGCCTACGCCATTGCTACTAAAATTGATAACCAAACCGAGCTCCTTAAAAATTATAGGTTGCAGAAGGAAATTGATTCTATCAATGGACGATTTCAAAACGCCTATTTCTGGCAAGGAAAATATTTCAGTTTAAAAAACAAACTAGATAAGGCAAATCAGCCAGAAATTCCATCAATAATTGAGGTGATTGATGATGATAATTTTGTTGAGGTATCTAAAGTTAATTCCGAAGAAATCGAAAATAGAAAAGAAAAAAATGAATCAGCTTCTGCGGCCAAATTAACGCTGTTGTATGTTCTGGGAGCTTTACTACTACTCTTGGTTATACTTCTCATTTTACTTTACGGAAAATACAAAAACACCCAAAATTCAAACTCAGTATTGAAACAGCGCGATCACAAGATCACGACCATAAATCAAGACATGTTGGAACAAGTGCAGAATCTTGAAGAAGTGAACAGCGTCAAAGATCGCTTGTTCTCTATTGTTTCTCACGATTTGAAAGATTCGATCTCCTCTATTAAAGGATTTATTGATTTACTGAAAGATGACGGGATTTCCCGAGAAGAATTTCATGAACTCATACCAGAGCTCAGTGAAAATGCAGACAGCGCATCGCAATTACTATTTAATTTGCTCAATTGGTCTAAATCCCAAATGCAAAACTTGGAGCCGAAAGCCGAACTATTTAATATTCAAGATGTGTTCAGAAACAAAATGAGTCTCGTAGAACAAAAAGTTGAGCACAAACGTATTGTTCTTATCGATGAGTCCCATCGCGATTTTATCTATGCCGATAGAAGCATGATTGAAATCGTAATTCAAAACTTGATCACCAACGCGGTAAAATTTACGAGAATTGGTGATACCATCACTGTATCCAATAGTGATCTTAATGGAAAGAGTCTTATTTGTGTTGAAGATACAGGCGTGGGTATTTCTGACGAGAATATTGAAAAATTATTCAAAAGCGGAACCTTCACCACACGAGGCACAAGTAACGAAAAAGGAACAGGATTAGGACTTACCATTTGTAAAGAGCTGGTAGAACTTAATGATGGTCGTATTTGGGTAGAAAGCACTCCAGGTGTCGGTACGAAATTCTACGTTGAACTTCCGAAGACAAAAGCCTCCAAATCATAATTTTTGCTATCTTTCCAGTAAAGATGATAAATTATGTATAGATACTTCCTTGTTATATCAATGTGCATATCCATGCTAAACTGCAAAGACGCAGCGCCAAATCAAAACATCGAAACGCCAAACCATTTACCAGAGCTGCTATCCTTAATGCGAGGCTCATTTACCTCAGAAATTCAATCGCAAGTGGATACGACATACTTTAATATTTCACTGCACATGTATCCTATTTGGCAAGATAGAGGCAACTTTCTATACGTAGAACAGGCGTTGAATTCTCGCCAAGATCAACCTTATCGACAACGTATCTATGAAGTGACTCAATTAAATGACAGTATATATAGTTCTGCTATTTATACGATAGAAAACGATTCGCTTTGGATAGGCAAATGGAAAACACCCAAAGATTTTGACATGCTCTCTGATATTATGGTGACCAAAAAAGAAGGTTGTGAGGTGCTGCTAAAACGCCAAAAATCTAATTATTTTAAGGGTGAAACTGGCAATAAAACTTGTGAAAGCGTATTGTATGGAGCTTCTTATGCCACCAGCGAGGTAGAAATTTTAGAGGATAAGATTATATCGTGGGATCGTGGCTTTGATGATAAGGATGAACATATTTGGGGTGCCAAAAAAAGTGGCTACATCTTTAATAAAATAGATTAAACTCTAGGCAAAAATACTTCTGCCATCATACAACGAGCACTACCGCCACCGCAAGTCTCAATGGTTTCAAGTGAGCTTGATACGATAGGACAAAATCTTTCAATATGAGCAATTTGTTTTGGGGTCAAACTCTCATGTGCCGCTTTGCTCATGACCAAGAAACGTTTCTCGTCGCGTCCTTGAACTTGAAGCATATTTCCGGCGAACTGATGCATTTGTGCTTCGGAAATTTCAATAATTGCTTTTTTGTCAGCTTTAAGATGTTTAATGACATTTTTACGCTCCTGCTTATCATCGATAGCATCTAAGCAAATGACCGAAAATTCTTCAGCCAAACACATCATCACGTTGGTGTGATAGATAGGAAGTCGTTTCCCATCAACCGTTTGATTTGCTGTAAAAATAACAGGCATACAGTCGAAATCTTCACAAAATTCAATAACAAGATCCTCATCGGCTCGCGCAGATAATGCGCAGTATACTTTAGAGCTATCGCGGTTTAAAAGCAAACTTCCGGTGCCTTCCAAAAAGAGGCCTTGGTCTTCAGCGCTCGTATAATCAATGATATTTTCGATCTTAAATCCTTCTGCTTCGAGACGTAAAAAGATGTCTTCCCGACGTTCGCGTCTTCGGTTTTCAGCAAACATAGGATATATAACAACATTGCCATTTTTATGAAAACTCACCCAATTATTAGGAAAAATTGAATCTGGAGTGTCTACAGATTTCTCATCCTGCACTACAATAACCTCTACACCAACGGCCACTAGTTTTTCAACAAACGCATCAAATTCTTCTTGTGCTTTGGCATTGATTTCAGCATTTTTGATATTTAAATCTTCCTGAAAATAATTGTTAACAGCCGTTTGTTCATTCATCCTAAAGTTAATAGGGCGAATCATTAAAATGGTATTGGTAGTTTGAGACATGGCAAGAATTTAGTGCTGCGAAATTAATTAAAATTAGATTAAAACACTAAATCGCATTTTTATTATTTTGATGAGTCAATAGCCAATCAAGCGCTGCTTCTCGAGTATTAAAAATCTCAATATTCCAGTTTTGATGCTTGTTAGTTTCTATAATAATCTGCATTGCCATCCTTGCATTTTTACCATATACAACAACCGCACGACGTGCAATGCTATTATTTAGGCTGCCCATTGTAATTTGGGCTTCAAAAGTATGGGCATATGAGTTTTTTTTATTGATTAAAAGAGCGCATGGCTGCTGTAATTCTTGTTCAATAATTTTACGATAAGCAATGACCATGTCTGAATCTAATAACACACCTTCGTTAACAATAATCTCTGCTATATTGGCGGTTAAAATATGTATAGTACCAAACGATAAATTGACGACTTGCATTGAGGGATAAATTTAGAGCTATCCAAATTTAGACTAACTTTGACCTACGCTGGATAACAAATTATAAAGAAATACACAACATATGAACAATTCGCAACGATTGCTAATAAGCAAACTGGGCATCGCACTATCTATTTTAATCCTTTTCATTTTTTCTTTGTCGTGTACTTCGGAAAAAGATACAACTCAAAAAGAGTTTACTACAGAATTTGAAGCATCTAACGGACTAGCGACAGCTACTTATTTCGAAACCATTCAATTTTATAAAGATTTAGCCGCTTCATTTGCAAGCATCCAACTCGATAGTATTGGAGAAACCGATTCGGGCAGACCTTTACATATGGTTGTTTTAAATCCTGATCAACAGTTTGAGTTTTCCGAAGTCAGAAAAAATAAGCGTGTCATACTAATTAATAATGGCATTCATCCGGGAGAGTCCGATGGCATTGATGCTACCATGATGCTTTTTCGAGATATTGCCCAAGGTAAAATTGAGATGCCAAAATCAACGGTTTTAGTGACTATTCCCATCTATAATGTCGGCGGAAGTCTAAATAGAAACGCTACAACTCGAACCAATCAAAACGGACCAGAATCTTATGGGTTTAGAGGTAATGCACGAAATTATGACCTTAATCGCGATTTCATAAAGAGTGACACTAAAAACGCCAGAAGCTTTGCTCAACTATTTCATTTGGTTCAACCCGACGTGTTTATCGATAACCATGTGAGTAATGGTGCCGATTACCAGTACACGCTTACGCATTTATTTACACAGCACAATAAACTTGGCGGTGCATTAGGTAATTTTTTACATACTGAAATGATGCCTCAATTGGAAAAAAAGCTTTCTAATAAAAATTGGGATATCACACCTTACGTCAATGTTTTTAACAGAACGCCAGACGAGGGGTTTAATCAATTTATAGATTCGCCCCGATATTCTACGGGATACACAACGCTTTGGAATACTCTAGGAATGATGGTCGAAACCCATATGCTCAAACCTTATAAGCAACGCGTTGAAGGCACTTATGAACTAATGAAAACCATGATTGATATTACAGAAGTCGAAGGTGAACGTATTTCAAAATTGAGAAAAAACGCCATAAGCGAGTTTCAGCAATCTAAAACCTATGCGCTACAATGGCAAATCGACACCGCCAAATCCACAACATTACAATTTAAAGGTTATGAAGGCGAACAGATTGAAAGCAACATTACAGGTACTTCAAGACTAAAATACGACCAATCAAGACCGTTTACAAAACCTGTGACCTATCAAAATTACATGATCCCAACTTTAGATGTCAAAGTTCCAAATGCCTATATTATACCGCAAGGTTGGTGGCATGTCATCGCTCTTTTAAAAGTCAACAATGTGGAGATAAACCAGTTCAAAACAGACACAACAATTGCTGTATCATCTTATAAAATTAAAGATTATAAAACAAGACGTGAAGCCTATGAAGGTCATTATTCACATTATGATGTGCAATTGGATGTTTCCGAAGAAAAAGTACTGTTTGCAAAAGGTGATTATTTAATTTACACTAATCAAGCCTCGTTTAGATATCTTATGGAAACTTTAGAGCCACAAGCGGTAGATTCTTTTTTTAATTGGAATTTTTTTGACACCATTCTTCAACAAAAAGAGGGCTTTTCACCCTATGTCTGGGAGGAGAAGGCAGAGACAATATTGAAGAACAATGCGCAGTTACAAATCGATTTCAATTTAAAAAAAACATATGATTTTGAGTTTGCCAATAACTGGTATGCCCAATTAGATTGGATTCACAAACAGAGTGAACATTATGAAAAAGCGCATTTGCAATACCCTGTGTATCGCACGTTTTAAATTTCTAAACGCTTAAATTAAAATCTTGATGTTAGAGTAACTATTTTTCATCGCTTTTTCGATTTCGGCTTCATTTAACCAAGCAACTTTCGTAATACCCTCGTCCTCTTGAGGATCTAGTTTACCTTCAAAATTTGTAGACATGGCAAACCAATGCGTCACTTTAATTCTATGCTTGCCGTTGCGCTTAAAAATATGGTAAGTCGTCTCCAATGGAGCTTTAATTTTTAAACCTGTGACACCTGTCTCCTCCTCAACCTCGCGTATAGCAGTCGTTTCAATTGTTTCTTTACCTTCGGTCTTGCCCTTTGGCAGATCCCATTTGTCGTTTCTATAAATAAAAAGCACCTTGCCTTCTTGATTAAAAACCTTACCTCCACCAGCAATAACATTAGGCAACAACTTTAAAAATTTTTTGAGCAGTTTATCTTCGTTTTTACCTATAAGATGAACCGATTTGAGAGACGTGTTATTGAGCTCCTTGATTACCTTGCCTATATTTACTGTAGAAAGCAGGTAATTTTTAAAACCAATTTCTTGTTCAACTTTCGTAGTCAACACAATAGGCTTATCGTTTACAAAAATATGATGCATGCGCTTTAGTCGTAGATTTAAGGAAGTAAAAGTATTAATTTTATAGAGATGACCGCTATTTTAAAAATTAATTTTCTTTTGAAATCTAAAATGACTCTTACCAAAAAAGTGTAGTTTTGTAGTATGATTTTTGACAAAGAAACCGCTAAACAAACTGCCGAAGTGCTATTGCAAATCAATGCGATAAAACTTCAGCCTAATGACCCATTTACATGGGCTTCTGGATGGTCATCGCCTATTTATTGCGACAATAGAATTTTGTTATCCTTTCCGCCAATTCGCACCTATATTCGTGAAGTCATGGCAAAACATATAGAAGCACACTACGGAAAAGTCGACGTCATTGCTGGTGTTGCTACAGGCGCGATTGGCATTGGTATTTTGGTTGCTGAATATTTGGGGCTACCTTTTATTTATGTGCGACCTGAAGCAAAATCCCATGGACGACAAAATCAAATTGAAGGATTCATCAGTTCTGGACAAACCGTTGTAGTGGTTGAAGACCTTATTAGCACCGGAACAAGTAGCCTCAATGCTGTTAAAGCGCTCAAAGAGGCCAATGTTCGTGTAAGAGGTATGGTCGCTATATTTTCTTACGGATTTGAAATCGCCAAACAAAATTTTGAAGCTGCAAATATTGAACTCCACACGCTTAGCAATTACGAAAATCTATTGGAGCAAGCCCTAGACACAAAATACATCAATACCAAAGAACAGCAAGTTTTAGCTCTCTGGAACGCCAATCCCAGTGAATGGAACGCTATTTGATCTCAATTCTTAAAAATTTAACCTAAACACATGAAATTACAATCACCAAAAACAACGGTTCATAAGTCGGCTCAAGACACTTTTAACTTTCTTTCAGAGGTAAAAAACTTTGAAAAATTAATGCCTGAAACTATCAGCAAATTTGAAGTTTTGGACGAAGACAAGTTTTTATTTGCGCTTAAGGGCATGCCCGAAATCGTCTTGAAAAAGAAAGAAGCCATCGCACCTAATAAAATTGTTTTAGGAGCTGCTGGTGGTAAACTTGATTTTTCACTCACTGCTCATATTGCTAAAATTTCCGAAGAAAAAAGCGAAGTAGAATTATTGTTTGAAGGCGAATTCAATGCGATGATGGCGATGATGATCAAGGGTCCTATCAATAAATTCATTGAGACTTTAGTGACCAATATGCCTGCTAACGTTTAATACCTGAGGGTCACCTCTTTTAAATCGAATTCTTTTAAGATGTCATCTTCTATCATTATTTGAAGATGTCCCGAGGTTGAGACACCTTTTATGATACCCGCAAACATCAAACCCTTAGCATTTTGAAATGTTGAGGGTTTGTTTTTTCTGAACAATTCGGTTTCGTATAATGCTTTGATCTGCTTGAAATTTCCAGTTTTTAAAAGTTCGATATAAATTTTTAAATGCCTTATGACAGCCGCTAAAATTTCATCGAGATTAAAAACTCTCCCAGATACGCGATGCATTGATGTCGCTGAAGGTAAATTGTCAAAATCAAGCTGATTGACATTAAGTCCAAAACCAATTATACTCGCCTGCAATTTATTGTTCTTAATCACATTTTCAATCAAAACACCTGAAATCTTAAGTTGGTCTGCCAAAATGTCGTTAGGCCACTTTACTTTGACGTTCCTTATTTGCATCTCTTTGAGAGTGCTCGAAATTGCCAATGAAGTGACCATACTCAAATAAAATGCTTGTTCAGTATCTAAAAAAGAAACGTCTATAAACACACTAGCCATAAGGTTTTTTCCAGATTGCGATTGCCAAGTTGTTCCCATTTGACCACGCCCTTTAAATTGAGATGTCGCAACCACCACTGTATAATCTATTAACTGCTTGTCATTACTCAATTGCCGCAAATAGCTATTGGTAGAATCGATGGCATTAAGTTTGATTAAGTGCATAGTATTGCTGTAAAAAAAATTATAATTTTGTTATGATTAATATAGGCGTATAAGAAGCAAAAAAATAATAACTTTGCAAAAAATTAAATCAATTTAATGGCTAAAAAAATTACCAGTCCAGATGAACTCATAAGTACGATTATTGCTGGAATTGAGGATGTAAAAGGGAAAGAAATTACGATTTTAGATTTAAGAGATATTGAGAATACCGTTTGTGACTACTTCATTATTTGCGAGGGCACGTCTAACACACAAGTGAACGCCATTGTAAATTCGATTCAAAAAAAGGTGAGTAAAGAACTTAAAGATAATCCTTGGCACGTCGAAGGAAGTGATAATGCTGAATGGATTTTATTGGATTATGTTAATGTAGTTGTTCACGTTTTTCAAAAACACATTAGAGAATATTACGATATTGAAAGTCTTTGGGGAGATGCCAAGACTACCGTAATCGAAACGAGTTATTAAAAATAGTATAAATAAAAAACCACTTTGGTGGTCGATATAGATGGCAAAAGACAATAAAAATTCAACCAAGAAACCAAAATTTAGTCCGTATTGGATTTACGGATTTGTAATTGCCGCATTTTTGGCGATTCAATTGTTATCAGGAGGTTTTGGTGGTTCTAGTCCTAAGAAAATAAATCCATCAGAGTTTTTCAATTATATGGAAGCTGGTGATGTCAAAAAAATAGAAATCGTCAATGGACGCGAAGCCCGTATTTTTCTTACAAAGGATGCGTTAGCTAAAGAAGTTCATAAAAATGCGAAGCCAAATAATATCATTCCTACGGTTGGGCCACAGGCAAATTATGCGTTTGAATTTGGAGAACAAGAGTTATTTCAAAAAAAGATAGAAAGCATCAATGAGGCCGATAACAGCATATTTGTGCCAACTACATTTACTACGGAAGAGAATTTCATTGGAAACATGATTTTCTCATTATTACCGTTTATTTTGATTATAGGTGTTTGGATTTTTATCATGAGACGAATGTCTGGTGGATCTGGAGGTGGCGCTGGCGGACAAATTTTCAATATCGGAAAATCAAAAGCTAAGCTCTTTGATGAAAAAACCGATGTCAAAACATCATTTAAAGACGTTGCTGGTTTAGAAGGTGCAAAAGAAGAAGTTCAAGAGATTGTAGATTTCTTGAAAAATCCTGAAAAATACACTTCACTTGGTGGTAAAATTCCAAAAGGTGCATTACTTGTCGGGCAGCCAGGCACAGGTAAAACCTTATTGGCGAAAGCTGTAGCTGGAGAAGCTAAAGTGCCTTTTTTCTCATTATCAGGATCTGATTTTGTTGAAATGTTTGTTGGTGTCGGTGCATCACGTGTAAGGGATTTATTTAAGCAAGCTAAAGAAAAATCGCCTGCCATCATTTTTATCGATGAGATTGATGCGATTGGTAGAGCACGTGGTAAAAATAATTTCTCAGGGTCAAACGATGAACGTGAAAACACCTTGAACCAATTGCTTACTGAGATGGACGGATTTGGCACAAACACCAATGTTATTGTTCTTGCCGCCACCAATAGAGCAGATGTTTTAGATAAAGCACTAATGCGTGCAGGACGTTTTGATAGACAGATTTTTGTCGATCTTCCTGACGTTAGAGAGCGTAAAGAGATCTTTGAAGTTCATTTGAGACCTATTAAACAATCTGAAAAACTGGATGTCGATTTCCTAGCCAAGCAAACACCTGGTTTTTCGGGAGCAGATATTGCCAATGTTTGTAACGAAGCCGCCTTAATTGCTGCACGAAATGGTAAGAAAGCTGTAGATAAACAAGATTTTCTTGATGCCGTTGATAGAATTGTTGGTGGTCTTGAGAAGAAAAACAAGATTGTTACCAAAGAAGAGAAAAAAGCAATTGCATACCATGAAGCAGGACATGCGACCGTAAGCTGGATGCTTGAGCATGCTGCACCGTTAGTGAAAGTTACAATCGTTCCTAGAGGGCAATCATTAGGTGCCGCTTGGTATTTACCTGAAGAGCGATTAATCGTAAGACCCAATCAAATGCTTGACGAAATGTGCGCTGCCCTTGGTGGTAGAGCTGCCGAAAAAGTTATTTTTGATCAAATATCAACAGGTGCATTGAGTGATCTTGAAAAAGTAACAAAGCAAGCCAGAGCTATGGTGACTATTTATGGGTTGAGCGATAAAGTTGGAAACTTGACTTATTATGATTCTTCTGGACAATCTGAATATGGTTTTACAAAACCATATAGCGAACAAACAGCTGAGCTTATTGATAAAGAAATTTCAGATATTATAGAACACCAGTATCAAAGGGCTATTGAATTACTCAAAAACAATAAGGATAAATTGACCCAGTTAGCAGAAGTTCTTCTTGAAAAAGAGGTGATTTTTAAGGATAATTTAGAGAAGATTTTTGGCAAGCGCCCATTTGAAAAAAGAGAATTGGTTGAACCAAGGACTGAACCCAAGGTGGAGACTAATGCTGAGGTAAATAACAATCCTTCCGATACTACCGAAGTCGAAGAAATCAAAAAAGAGGACTAGACGTTCACATCGTTTTTATCACATAAAAAACTTAAATTAATATCTCATTAGTTTAAGTTTTTTTATATTTGAGATAATCCCAAATGCATTAGGGTTAATAGCTATTTTATTCATGAGTCTATTTCGTAAAATCTTCGGTTTAAAGAACACTCCAGAAGAAAACATAAGAAGCGAAGAGAGAGGCAAATACATGCCTGAAATAAAGTTGCCCGTTGATGAACAATTCACCATTAACTTTAAAGCAAATGGTGGTAAATTTCTGTATTGTGAGAACATGCATGAAATCCAAGATAGCCTTAAATCTATTTTAGAAGAAAATAATTGGCAAGATGATAAGGTCCTACTTTTTGATCAACGCCTGAGTGACGTTTTTAAGGAATTTAAATTCAACAAAACCAAGCGCATCTCAGAGAGTTCCTACTTTTTTTCAACTTGTGAACATCTCATTTCAGATGACGGGTCGCTTCTCATTTCCTCGAACCAAATCGCTGAAAAGAAACTAAACGAACTGCCCGATAACTTCATTATTTACGCAACGACGAGCCAATTTGTTCAAAATATTGGTGAAGGTCTAAGAGGGATCAAAGGAAAGAATAAAAACAAAATACCCACCAATATTACTACCATCAAACATTTCAAGACAATAGAAGATAAAGACTTTCTTACCTATGGAAGCAGTTCTAAAAATTTATATTTGTTGCTCTTAGAAGATTTATAGATGAAAGAATATTCAACAAGGGCATTCTCAGGCTTATTATACATTTCGCTACTTATCGCCTCGCTCTTTTGGCAACATGCAGTGATTGGGCTTTTTTTTGTATTTGGGCTAATTTGCATGGGAGAATTTAAAAAGCTTATTCAACTTAAAAGCTTTTGGCCCTACATTACATTTACCGTGTTATATGTTGTTTTTGCCTATTGGAAATTGGTTTCAGAGGCTGCTATAGGTCTTGGTGAAGCCCTTCAAATACTTTTGGTAATCACTGTTTTTGTGCTTCTTATTTTGATAAAGGATTTATTTTCAGAAAAAACAATTCCGCTTTTCAGTTCTAAGCGATTTATCATTACCACATTTTATCTCACTAGCAGTTTTATATTTTTAGTATGTATCGCCAACTTTAATCAAGAGTTCACACCATTACTTTTATTGGGATCTTTTATTTTAGTTTGGGTCAATGATACCTTTGCTTTTCTAGTTGGAAAAAACTTTGGAAAACAAAAATTATTTCCCAGCGTCTCACCAAAAAAAACGGTTGAAGGCTTCTTGGGTGGTTTGTTTTTTGCCTGTGTAGCAAGTTATTTTATTTGGTATTTTACCAATTTATTATCGTCTAACTATTGGTTAATTCTTGGGATCATCGTCAGTGTTTTTGGAACTTTAGGCGACCTTATCGAATCCAAATTTAAACGTCAAGCTGGTGTAAAAGATAGCGGTGTCATTATGCCAGGCCATGGTGGTCTATTAGATCGTTTAGATAGTATTATCTTTGCAGCACCATTTATATTTTTATTTTTAAGATTCGTTAACTATGTTTCATAAAGAAGGCTATAAAATCATTGTTATTACATTGACCATTGTCATAGCATCAGTATTATTATTTGATCAATTTATTGATGTCTTTTGGTTAAGAACGCTACTCATGGTATTCATGCTGGCATTTTTAGTGCTCATTCTTCAGTTTTTTAGAAACCCTAAACGAATTACCACTCTAGAAAATCATACCGTTGTTTCTCCCGTTGATGGAAAAGTCGTAGTGATTGAAGAGGTATTTGAAAAAGAAGTCTTCAATGATAAACGCATACAAGTCTCTGTATTTATGTCTCCTTTAAATGTACATGTGACGCGCTACCCTATCGGCGGAAATGTGACTTACAGTAAGTATCATCCTGGAAAGTTCCTTGTCGCTTGGCATCCAAAATCGAGCGAAGAAAATGAACGTACTACTGTTGTCGTTGAAAATGATCACTTCGGAAAGGTACTTTACCGACAAATAGCTGGTGCATTGGCAAAACGAATTGTCAATTATGCCAAAGCCGAGGATCAGGCCATTCAAGGCTCTGATTCTGGATTTATAAAATTTGGATCGCGTGTCGACTTATACCTTCCTTTAGATGCTGATATTAAAGTTGAACTCAATCAAAAAGTAAGAGGAGGTGAAAGTATTATTGCTGAAAAAGTATGACTTCAGAAGAATTAGAAATAAAATTTAAAGATGCAGTTGAGCGCATCAACGCCCACGACGAACCATTTCCTGCCGATTTTCTTTTACGTCTTTACGCCTACTTCAAAAAAGCCACCAATAATTACAGTCGCCCAAACAGTAGCAAGCCCATCATCAACGCGTTTAAAACAAACGCACTTTTTCAAATTCAGGATGTTTCCGAAGATGAAGCCAAACAGATATACATTGATCTGGTTAACAATTATCTGCTTTACCGCAAATAGCTCAAAACTTTTTAGATTTTATGAAAAATACGCCTCAAACGCCTTTACATTTTAAATGTGGAGCCGTTATGAACAATCGCTATATGTTAGCGCCAATGACCAATACCCAAAGTCATGAGGACGGCACACTTTCTAATGAAGAATTTCATTGGCTAACGATGCGCGCAAAAGGAGGCTTTGGCCTCACCATGACTTGCGCCTCTCACGTTCAAGCCAATGGTAAAGGGTTTCCTGGACAACTCGGTATTTTTTCCGAAGCACAAATTGAAGGTCACAAAAAATTGGCAAGCACCATAAAAGATCACGATAGCCTTGCCGTTGTTCAGCTCCATCATGCAGGCATGCGCTCACCACAAGAGCTTATTGGAGAACAGCCCGTTTGCCCTTCAGAAATAAAAAAACATAATGCCAGAGCGTTATCGCTAAAGGAGGTTTATGCCTTACGAGATGATTTCATATTGGCTGCTGAAAGAGCACAACGCTGTGGCTATGACGGCGTTGAAGTTCATGGCGCACATGGTTATATTTTGACGCAGTTTTTAAGCAGTGAAATCAATAAACGTGCTGATGCTTATGGAGGATCTTTAGAGAATCGTACCCGTCTTTTAGTTGAAATTGTAGATGGCATTCGCAAAACTTGCGGACCAAAATTTTTACTAGGTGTTCGACTATCTCCTGAACGTTTTGGTATGGAATTACAAGAAGTAAAAATCATCGCACAACAATTGATAGACCATCATGACATTGATTTTCTTGACATCTCGCTTTGGGATGTTTTTAAACAACCAGAAGGCCAATCAACCCAAAGTAAATCACTGTTACAACACGTTGCCGAACTTAATTTCAAACATGTTAAATGGACTGTTGCTGGGAAGATCAATAACGGTAAAGACGTTCACAATGTCTTAAACGCAGGTGTCGATTTTGTATCGATAGGTCGCTCGGCCATTCTGCATCACGATTTCCCTAAACAAGTGATGAGCAATCCAGATTTTGAACCTATCGCAACTCCTGTTTCCGAAGCCTATTTGCACAAGGAAGGTTTAAGTCCCGACTTTGTGACCTACATGAAACGCTGGGATGGATTTGTAAAAGATTAATTTTCCAGTTAATATAATTTTAAAAATCCCAATTTATGAAGATAGCAGTATTCAGTACAAAATCTTATGACCAAGACTACTTTGAGATTTATGCGAAAGACACTAATTTTAGCTTCTCATACTTCGAAACCGACCTAAATAGTGATACCGTCAGTCTTACCAAAGGTTTTGATGCCGTTTGTATATTTGTCAATGATAATGCTAATGACGAGGTCATCACAGCCTTATCTGAAAATGGTGTTCAACTTATTGCATTGCGTTGTGCAGGCTTTAATAATGTTGATATCAAGACCGCCAAAAACCATAACATTAAAGTCGTTCGGGTTCCTGCCTATTCTCCCGAAGCAGTCGCCGAGCACGCTGTAGCGCTCATTTTGACACTCAACAGAAAAACACACAAAGCTTACAATAGAGTTCGAGAGGGAAATTTCTCATTGAAAAATCTTATCGGTTTTAATTTGTCAGGGAAGACTGTTGGTGTTATAGGTACAGGAACTATTGGTGCTACGTTTTGCAAAATCATGAACGGTTTTGGCTGTAAGGTCATTGCTTTCGATATTCAAAAATCGGATGCACTGATCGCCTTAGGAGTAGAATATAAAAGCTTGGACGATGTTTTTAAACAGTCAGATATTTTATCGTTGCATTGCCCTTTAAATGACGCCACGAAACACATCATTGATAATGATTCTATAGCAATCATGAAAGATGGGGTCATGATTATCAATACGAGTCGTGGTGCTTTGATTGACACTGTTGCCGCCATTAAAGGTTTGAGTGATAAGAAGATTGGCTATTTGGGTATTGATGTCTACGAACAAGAAGAAAACTTATTTTTTGAGGATTTATCAGAGCGTATCATTCAAGATGATCTTATTTTGAGACTTAACAGCTTTCCCAACGTACTGGTCACCTCCCATCAAGCTTTTTTCACGAGAGAGGCCATGATTGAAATTACAACCACCACGCTTAAAAATATTGAAGCGTATAAAAACGACAAGAAGTTGGAGAATGAAGTCACGTAAAATAGTATTGAATAGATGCGTCTTCTACAATATCTTTATATTAAAATTCATCGTCCTAGTTCTCAAGCCAGACGATATTAAAACAAAAAAAAGCGCAACATAAAGCTGCGCTTTTCTAATCTATATAATAAGTACTATCTCGAATAATTAGGTGCTTCCTTTGTGATCGTGACATCATGAGGATGGCTTTCATTGATTCCAGACGCGGTAATTTTAACAAATTGTCCTTTGTCTTGCAACGACGCCACATCTTTGGCGCCACAGTAGCCCATTCCAGCTCTTAAGCCACCTACAAATTGGTGGATGCTCTCAACAAGTTCTCCTTTATACGGAACGCGACCAACGATGCCTTCGGGTACTAATTTTTTGATATCATCCTCAACATCTTGAAAATAGCGATCCTTACTGCCCTGCTTCATGGCTTCGACAGAGCCCATACCGCGATAAGATTTAAATTTTCGGCCTTCATAAATGATTGTTTCTCCCGGACTTTCCTTTGTTCCTGCCAAAAGTGATCCCAGCATGACACAGTCTGCTCCTGCTGCAATAGCTTTTGGAATATCACCAGTATAACGAATCCCACCATCGGCAATCACTGGAACGCCTGAGCCTCTTATGGCTGCGGCAACTTCCAAAACTGCGGAAAACTGCGGAAATCCGACACCTGCAACAACTCTAGTCGTACAAATAGACCCTGGACCAATGCCAACTTTCACAGCATCTGCTCCTGCCTCTACCAAATATTTCGCTGCTTCGGCAGTTGCGATATTGCCCACAATCACCTCCAGTTTTGGAAATTTTTCCTTAACCGCCTTAAGCGTAGTGACCACACCTTTTGTATGCCCATGTGCTGTATCAATTACAACGGCATCTACACCAGCTTTCACCAATGCTGCGGCACGTTCAACGGCATCTGGAGTAACACCTATTGCAGCAGCTACACGCAATCTGCCATAGGTATCTTTATTGGCAAACGGTTTTTGTGTCACCTTTGTAATATCTCTAAACGTAATGAGCCCTACCAATTTAAAAGCATCATCAACGATCAATAATTTTTCGATTTTATTTTGCTGAAGAATTTTCTCAGCATCTTTCAATGACGTCCCAACAGCAGCCGTCACCAACTCTTTGTGCGTCATGACTTCCACAATCGGGCGGTCATTTTCATGCTCAAAACGTAAATCCCTATTAGTTACAATCCCTTTTAAAGTGCCTTGATCATCTACAATTGGAATTCCGCCAATACTATGTTCGGCCATGTTTTGCTTAGCATCCACCACTTTAGCTGTCAAGGGCAAGGTTACTGGATCGATAATCATACCGCTTTCGGCACGTTTCACCTTACGAACTTTCTCAGCCTGTTGATTAATGGTCATATTCTTGTGAAGCACGCCAATGCCGCCTTCTTGTGCCATGGCAATGGCCATTTTACTTTCAGTGACGGTATCCATCGCAGCAGAAACCACAGGAATATTAATCGTTATGTTTCTCGTAAATTTTGTTTGAATATTAACGTCTCTTGGTAAAACGTCAGAAAATGCTGGAACTAATAAAACGTCGTCGTAAGTAAGACCTTCTCCAACTATTTTGTTTTCGTGTGCTGTCATGTGCAATTACAGTTATAATTGCATGCGAAATTAAGCATTTTTATGCAGAAAACTTAATAAAACGTCAGGATAAGATATGGTATTGCTAGAGAAATTTAAAAAGCTTGTAGTGATTGATCAAACGTGAAAATTGAAGCATAAAAAAGCCGTCTAAGTATAAAAGTAGACAGCTTTGAATTATCATAAGTAATGTTATTTACGCTTGCGCATCCATTGGCGCCCATTGAGAACAGAGCATACCTGGAGCAGCCTTTTGGGGGTTTGCGCATGTTGGCGATTCATATCGTGAACAACTCACACAATTTGGATCATTTTTAAGCGCTGCTTTCATTTCAAAGCTATCGCAGGTGTAACTCGTTGAAACTTTAACTCCGTGGACCTTACATATCTCGTTTGCGCTTAAGTTTTCACAATTCACGCAACTATTTCCTATTCTTATAGACATAATTTTAATGTTTAAATTCTATTAAAGATAAGAAAAAGTCATATTTAACGATTCTAAATAACTTAAAATCAGTTATTTGTATTTAGACTGTTTTAAAACAAGGATCAACGCGTATTTTTACTTCGGAAATTTTAATTCGAGTGAAGTCGTCAATTACATTCTATAGGTTTGAAAGAAAGCCAATTAAGATAACACTAGTCTTATATCAGTGGACAGCGTTTACAATACGTTTTCCCTTTCTTCTTAAATTTATTGCAGCATTTCGACTTTTTATTTGATAACTCGTAAGTGAAACACGAGGTAATAATCAAGGTATGCTGTGCTGTAGTCCCGTTCATATTTGAACTTATAGCTTAAATTGTAGGGTTGCATACCAATTTCGTGGTGCCGAAGGTATTATGCCTGGACCAGGATATCCTGTCGCTCGTCTTGTGAAATAGGTTTCGTTTAAAACGTTATTCACTCCTGTTTCTAACTTAAACCTTTTAAAGGTGTATGATACTGACATATCTAAAATATCATACTGAGGTATAGCACCAATCACACCGCTTATACCCGCTTCTTCTGAATTTGAGGCATCTGTAAATTGCTTTCCTAAGTAAGAATATTGTAGACTCGCTTGGAAATTTTTATAACCAAAACGTAATCCTGTTTTTAAATTGAGGTCTGGCACAAATTCAACACTGTTGCCTTCGACACCTGATTGTTGGGATGCTGTATATTCCGAGGTAATCACAGCGGTATTGATAAAATAATTGAAACTGTAACCATTACCCAATTTAAAAAGTTTCCGAAGGTTAAAATCTACCAAAGACTCCAAACCAAAAAGTCTTGCATCTCCAACATTACCGCGTTCACTAATCACTCTGCCATCTGATAATTCTTTTTGAATGAATCCAATACGACCATTGTAAAACAAACCAAAAATACCCAAATCGTAAGAGATAAGATTGTTATAATTTCCACGAAATCCTAGATCGGCAGTAAAACCGTCTTCATCGGTAATGTTGGGATCTACTGCAAAAGCAGGATTATTGATATTTATATCAGAGAATGTAACCGATCGGTAATTCTGTGAAATGTTACCATAAATTTCTAAACTCGTAGATGGCTTGTAGCTTAAACCCAAACCGAGCAGCACAAAGTCGCGCTCAAATTGGCGATTGTCATCGATAGTTTCCTCAAAAATGACATTACCTGCAGCATCGGTGTTAATGCGTTGGAAAAAGCCATCGCTTTCAGTCTTTATATATTCAAATCTAAAACCAGGTGTTACTGAAAACTTATCAGAGAGATAAAAGATATTTTCTCCAAAAACCGCCACATTTAGATTGGGGAAATCAAATTGTGACTGGTCGGGATAATTAGGGAACGTGGCATTTTGAAACTCAAAATCAGGGCCGCTCCCATTTGACCCTGGTCCTTGCTGTTCATAGTTATCGGCCTTATAATATTTAGAACCAATTAAAAATGTTGCCTTTTTTCCGAAGATATCATACTTACTCAACAATCTAACCTCTGCACCATAATTTTGAAAATCACTCTTTATAAGATCACGTTCTTCACCGGGATCGAGTTGATCTACACGATTGGTTCTAAATCCTAAAGCATCTCGAGAAGCATCAAGACCAAAAATATTAAAGGTCAAGTTTGTGCTGTCTGAAAATTTATGATCTAACTTTAGATTATAAAGTAACCAATTGACGCGAAACCAATTGCGTTCTCGATTACTTTGAAGGGCATCATCATTAAATTGTGCATCTGTCAAGCCACCGCCTTGCTGTGCCAAATAAAACAAATGCGTGAACTCGCCCGAAATCTTGGTCGTTTCGTTGAACTCATAACCGATGTGTGCAAACACATTTTTTGATTCGAATTGCGAGTTTGGACGAAATCCGTCGCCTTTTTTATAATTGAAATAGGTATAATAGCTCAACTTGTCTTTGGTGCCACTTAAGCTCGTAAAGTTGGTGTACAAGCCATAACTACCCAAAGTATTTCTAGAGATAAGCTCAATTGGTTTTGTAGTATTGGGATCTTTTGTCTTAAAGTTTATGAGCCCGCCAAATTGTGTTCCATACTGTAACGATGCCGCACCGCGAATCACTTGAATTTCCTTTAAGCCTTCGGCAGCAGGCGTGTAATAACTTTCAGGATAACCCAAAACATCAGCGCTAATATCGTAACCATTTTGACGTGTATTAAAATTCGCGGTACGATTTGGATCCAGACCACGACCACCAATATTAAGCTGCAAACCTGCATCGTCATTTTGATAGATATTTACACCTGCAACCTGGCTATATAATTGTCTGGCATTATTACTCGCTAAATTTGCCATAGATTGATCGACCAAAACCACCTCGGTTTTTTTTCCTGCATAAATAGCTGTTCCTTCGACATCTTTTAAGCGATTGAGCTCAAAAACCTTGGCTCGTCTGGCATTGATGACCACCTCATCGAGCTCTTCTTCCAAAGGCACCAATATAATATTTAGCGATTGGTCGGAAACTAAATCAATCGTCTGCTCATAAATATTAAACTCAGCGCTATAAAACACTAAGATCATAGAATTTTTTGTTGATGTAAATTCAAAATAGCCGTTAGAATCTGTTGTGGTCAATAGTCCAGACGCCTTATCATACACTTGCACATTTGATGCCATCGCATTATTGCTCAAATTCGTGACATAGCCAGTTACTTTAGTCTGTGCTACTACTGAAATAGTTATAAGACATATAAACACTACTATTTTAAAATCCTTTAATCTCATCTTTAAATGGTAAAATCCAATCTTTAGGATTGAATGATTCTTTTTCTTGGTATAGATCGACGGTAGGGTCAATATAGGGCTGACTTAACCTACCGTTGAGTGCCACATAACTTTCGGCAAAAACTTGAACGTTCTCATGACCTTGCGCTTTAAAATGATCGCCCAAAAAATGGGCATATTGCAAAATAAAGTCAGGCTGAAATCCCATTTGCTTTTCTTGAAACGAGGTTAAAAAATCAGTGTTCTGCACGTAAAAATACGCTCCAGTTTCAGCATTGGCAATTTTAAAAGTAGTCAATCCCGCTTTTTCCATGAGCATGACGCGCCATGAAAACCTATAGCCTTCTTCGGTCCAAAACAATTCATTAGGGTAGGCCATATATCGAAACGGAACAACAATTTGAAAGGCAAAAAATAAGGCGATAATAGTGAGTATAAACTTTTGGTTTGAATAGGTATAGGCTTCTTTCAAGCTAATGGTCTCTATATGTCTTCGGAAAGGTCTTAGCAATTTTTTAACCACCCCAATAATTTTTTCATGAACGCTGGCATCAAAAAAGATGAGTGTGGCGACGATCATAATGTACGGAAACATCCCAATTGGAAATAAGACTCTGGTAAACACGTGGAAAAAGACAACGACTACAAAAGCAAACATTCGAGTCCTCTTATATAACAGCAGAAACGGAATAGTAAGATCGTAAATCATACCTGACCAGCTCATGGCGAAATGAAACCAATTTTGTTGCATGAGATTAGTACCGATCAAGGGCAAATCGTACTTTGAAGGCAACCAAATTTTTAAGGGCATGGCGCGTAATAACCAATCGCTGTTAATCTTGGCAAGGCCAGCATAAACGTATACAATTGCTAGTAACAGTTTGAGACTATCAATAGTCCATGTTGGAACTTTATCAAAGCCTTTCTTCCGAAGTAAGTTATCTACCGAAAATTTTGCATTTGCCGGTAAAAAAATCATCAAGAAACTCAGCACACTTACAAAATAGTAATGATTGAGGTAGGTGGTTTTATCGATAAACTCGATGTAGCTGAAACTTAAAAAAAAGACAATGATCGCGATACGGTATTTTAAACCAAATGCTATGAAAAGCGCAGCGATTCCGCAGAGTATAAATAGAATATAATTAAAAACACCTAAGGAGTTGACCCACTCAAAACCATAATATTTAAAATGGAACTTAGGTTCAATATACAATTGTTCGATCCAACCATGATACCAAAACCTAGTGATACTAAAACACATCATCATCCCAAAACAAATGCGAAAAACTGCTAAAGGGGCAGCGTTCGTGGTGGTGTGGAGATATGTTTTTAAACTGAATGTCATTTGAACTAAATCACTTTACGGCCTCTTAATGGGTTTGAAAAAAAAGATTCTTTAGCAATATACACCGCTAAAGAATCCTGAATTTTATTTGATTTTAAATTTTTAATCCCCATCGGCATCTACAAAATCGACGCTAATACTCATGGCTTGGATCATATCAACCTTTAATAAGACGACCGCTTTTTGGAGTTCGTCAAAAACCTGTGTCATTTTAGCATTGTCAGTTTCGACTTGTAATGCAAAATTAGCATCAAGAGCAACAATTTTTGATTCGGCCTCTTCGAACTGATCATTGATCAAACTAGCTAAATCTTCTCCATCTTTTATTGTATTCAAATAATCTAAATACGATTTAAAACTTTCTGATGTTGAATTACTGCTAAATGCTTTTCCGTTGAAAAAATCCTGAACAGCATTCAGAGACTCTAAAGCTAAGACTTTAGATGCTTCTTTGTTGTAGAGTGCTTCCACCTTGTCACTCAAAGGCGCCGAAGAAAACACACCTGCTGGAATTCCAAACTTATTGGCACGCAACCCTTTTTCATAATAAAAAATAAAATCGTTAGTGAACTTGTTGGTAGGACTGGTCACTGAATTTGATGTATTTGACACAAATTCGTTTCTGTAAGTTGACGTCCAATCGCTTAAAACTGTAGATGTCAATGATTTCATTTGGTCAATCACATCTGAGAGATAGGTTTTCGATGCTTCAAAATTTGGCCGTATTGTGTAGGTATTTAGAATTTCAGAATCACTTGCGGCAATACCATATACTAAGTAATCTACAGCAGGAAAACCAACAGCATCATTATTGTTGACATTAGCCAAATCATAAGCACCCGAGCTAATATTGTTTTGTATATCTTCAACGTTGGTTGGGAATATGTTCATTTGAAAAGCATAGTTCAGTTCCTCGGCTTTACCAATATTAAACATTTCAACAGATTGCCAGGTCTTATAGGCCTCAAGCCACGAAAATCTAAGATTATCTAAGTTTGACTGGTTTGGCGCGGTGACAAATGCATCTTTATCATTAACCAAAGCTGTAAGATCTGAATCTAATGCTTGATATGCTGGTATAATAATATTATCTGCCCAATTGGTCAACATGGCTTGACGGTCAAACCCATCGGAAGATTCACCCGAACTCGAATCGTCTGAGGAACTACAAGCAACAATTAATAACGCTAATAAAAATACACTTAAACTATTTTTTTTCATGGTCGTAATTTTAATGTTCTTTTTCGGTTTGCAAAGATAATCAAGCAAAAGCATAACACCTAGAGTTTGCATTTGCTTATGATAAACTAACTCAATTTAACTTCCTGCTTCTGCAATTGTTATATCAAAAGCATTAGCAATAATTTGTGACATAGTATCTAATGTATCGTCTGAGATATCCCAAAACCCATTACCTTCCATAAGTTCTTCGATAAATCCATCGACCTCTGTTTTGGTAAAGTATGGCATATTCGTGTTTGGTTGCCTTGTAAACTGTAAGCTATAAATAAAGCCAAAACCTTCAGATAGATCATGAAATGCAGCACCATTGTCTCCTGCATTTTTAGTGAGTTTACCTTGTTCTAAATAATAGACAGCACGAATCCCGATCACTTTAGATAATTCTTCTCTAATAATTTGCGCTTGAGCATCACGAACCGTGTAGTTTTTTGCAACGATGGCCGCACGACCCAACTTAAAGGCATCATAAACACGTTGGGCAAGACCTGTGTAATCCTCATCGTTTTCAACGCGAGATAAGTATTTATTTAAAAAACTATCTTGATTTAACGTTGGTATAGAAGCGTCATCTGTACCATATACATATCCAAATGCTTCATCCCATTTATGCTCCATAGTGGTGTAATTTTCACCTTCGGAAACTATATTGGCATCATTATCGGTAACATTTGAACCCGCATCTAGAACACTGGTGCTTAAATAATTATTAAGGATTTGATCGAGCATAAGGGCACCAATCAATCCTTTATTTATGGCTTGATTATACTCTAAGCCTTTGGCGTTGATATACCGCACAGCACCACCACCTGCTTCTTGAATTTGACCGGCAACTCCTACCGATGCAATATCATTCCATCTCGGGAAAACCTCTGAGACCTGAGACGCAATCCAAGCGTCAAAATCTGCTTTAATGGCTGCGGCATCTGTAGTATTCGAAGCAAAATAATCGTTTGATGCCGCGGTTTTGTTACGCAAGCTTTTATCTGATGCATTTAAATCGGCATCAGGGAAATCGGGATTACCTTCGACATGATCGAACATACCATCAAGTTGAGCTTCTGTTCTAAAAGGATCATTAAGAGCAGCAACAAACAGGTCTCCCATTTCAATTCTTGTGGTTTGACCACTGTAGTTTACCGTTGAGACGCCATTTCTTTGAAAATCGTAGGTTGCCGGAGCAATAACCTCAGGATCTGAAGTGCCGTTTCCATTACTGTCGTCATCACTCGAACAGGATACAAATAAGGCAGATACAACTAAAAGACTTAAGGCAATTTTTTTCATTTTTTAATAATTAATTGTTTTTATTAAGACTTGATCTAAATAATAATTCTTATTTGAATGCAAATTTAAAACACATATTTAGTTTCTCAAAGTTTATTTAGATTAAATTTAAATAGTCTCGCTCAGAGATTAATAATCCATTGAAAATGAATTCATTGATAAGTGTTAAAATTTAACCCACAGAATGAATAAGATTGGAGATTGGAGATTGGAGATTGGAGAGTGGAGAGTGGAGATTGGAGATTGGAGATTGGAGATTGGAGATTGGAGAGTGGAGAGTGGAGATTGGAGATTGGAGAGTGGAGAGTGGAGAGTGGAGAGTGGAGATTGGAGATTGGAGATTGGAGATTGGAGATTTATAAAAATAACTTAATGATATGCAGTAAAAATTTTTGTCGCCTCATTATAGGCACTCTCGAAACTCATCGCATTGAGATTATTATTTTTTCTTGAAGTAAAATACGACAGTACTTTTTCGGTAGGCATATTGCCCGTAAGTTCATCTTTTGCCATTGGGCACCCACCAAAACCTTGAATAGCACCGTCAAATCGCATGCAACCAGCAGTATGAGCAGCATCCACTTTTTCGAACCAAGTTGTTGGTGTCGTATGCAAATGCGCTCCAAATTCTATATTGGAATAGGACGAAATCAAATTAGAAAATAAATAAGCAATATTCTCAGGGTTTGAGCTTCCAATGGTATCACTTAATGACAAAATCTTGACACCCATTTTACTTAAACGCTCTGTCCACTCTCCTACTATATCGACATCCCAAGGATCACCATAAGGATTTCCAAAACCCATAGAAATATAAACTACAACCTCTTTATCATGTCTATTGGCAAGTTCTAAAATTTCGGAAAGCGTGACCACCGATTGCGCAATCGTTTTATGTGTATTACGCATTTGGAAATTTTCAGAAATTGAAAAAGGATAACCTAAATAATCAATTTCGGGGTGTTGACAGGCATCAATTGCGCCTCTGGTATTGGCAATGATCGCCAATAATTTACTCGTCGTTTTATTTAAATCAAGCTGTGCTAAAACTTCCGCAGTATCAATCATTTGAGGAATCGCTTTAGGAGACACAAAACTGCCAAAGTCAATCGTATCAAATCCAACACGCAATAAGGACTGGATATACTGTACTTTCTTTTCCGTAGGAATAAAGGCCTTAATCCCTTGCATGGCGTCGCGCGGACATTCAATTATTTTGACGGGTTGCTTCATTGTTTCCAAAGATACTAATTATGATAACTCTTCAAGGCTTATTTTTCCGAAGTAAAAATGAGCATGGCAATACTTACAAAAACCAAGATCTGTAACCATTTGAGATAAAAACCGATGCGTTGATTCTGCTTGATAGCGTCGGAAATGGAACCAGCCAAGATAGCTATTGTTGAAAAAATAATGGCCGACACCAACATAAACAGTAATCCCAGCACGTAAAACTGAACAATCGTGCTCATGGTGTCACTAAATAAGAATCCCGGAAAAAATGCTAAAAAAAATATCGAGACTTTTGGATTGAGCACATTCATGATAAATCCTTGCTTAAACAATTGGCCCAAATTTTTCTTCGGAATGTGGGTTGAGCCCAAGCTTAATGCTGAATTTGATTGGTATATCTTAAAAGCTAGAAACAAAAGATACAAGGCGCCCAGCAATTTCAGAATAAAAAACAGCGTATCGTTTTGTTTGATAATTGCCGACACACCAAAGGCGACCAAAGTAGTGTGGACCATACAACCAGCAATCAATCCTGCTACGGTAGCGAGTCCATATTTTTTACCATTCACCATACTATGCATCAACACGTAGATATTATCAGGTCCTGGTGATATCGCCAATGCTGACGTCGCAATTGCGAATGAAATTAGAAGATCGAAAGCCAATATGACGCATTTTGTGTAAAAATAGGGAAAATCAGGTTTGACCAATGCTTATCAAAATAATTGATTGTTCATTAACACTATGAACGTTGTTTATAAATAATTGGTTAAAAAAACACCTCGAGTTTGAAACATTGTGTCACAAAACGATACCGATATGCAAAAAGCGTCATATATCAAAAATATTCGCAAGCCTTGTAAATAAACGTCTAATTAAATTTTTGTAGTATTTTACTTATTTATAATATACACTTTATCGATTATATTAGGTGCTTAATCGTATTTTATATATGTTTACACCCAGATAATAATACCTACTTAAAATATTAACCCCAAATCCCATGAAAAAAACTATCCTACTAATTACAGCGTGCATCGCATGCGCTATTGTGAACGCACAGGCTGAGCCTCAATGTGGTACAGAGATGACCCCAGAATCTCTAGTCTATTTCGAGCAACTCCAACCGACACTTCAGCAATACGAACAAGAATTTTATCAACTTTCTAATCAGCGTAATTCCTTATCTGCAGTTAATAGTGTCCCAATAAAGGCACATATTATTAGAAATGATAATGGTACAGGCGGTCTTTCGGAGTCTAACTTAAATAGTGCCATTGCTATAATGAATCAATTTTATGCCAACGCATACGTTGAATTCTTTTTATGTGACGGTATTAATTATATTGATGACAGTAATTTTTATAACTTCTCAACGAGTCAAGAAAGCGCGCTTACTAGTCCAAACAACGTTTCAAATGTGATCAATATTTACTTTGCAAATTCAGTTAGCACCTCTACTGGCGGTGGTTTGTGCGGTTACACCTACTTACCCGGTGGACCTGAAACCATTTTAATGAATAATTCTTGTACAATGAATGGCAGTACGTTAGCCCACGAAATGGGTCATTTTTTCGGCCTTCCCCATACTCACGGATATTCTAATACGACATTAACTACAGAATTGGTTGACGGCTCAAATTGTGAGAATAGTGGCGATTATATTTGTGATACCCCTGCAGATCCCAAACTAGGTTACTCTACTGTGAATGGTGCTTGTGATTATACAGGTAACGCCACAGATGCCAATGGAGATACCTTTGTACCAGACACAAACAATGTGATGTCATATGCTCGTCAATCTTGCCGTAATCAATTTTCGATTGGTCAATATGCTCGTATCTATGCTGTATACGAAGCGTCAAGATCTGCCATGACTTGTCCTTCGATAAGTGTAGAAATGACGGCAAATTATACTACAGGCTGTAATAGCGATATGAATGTTGATTTTACCGATAATAGTAATGGTGCAACATCATGGAGCTGGGATGTTGATGGCGACAATACTGTGGACTACACCACACAAAATCCATCACATACTTATGAAGACGCTGGAACTTATGATGTTATATTAACGATCTCAGATGGCAATAATACATTGACGAGAGTTTATGACAATCATATTGTTATTGGATCTGAAAATATTTCAACATCAGAAGTAACTTTAACACTGAGCCTGGATGATTTCCCCGCTGATACGTCATGGAATTTTAAAGACGCTAATGGTAATGTGATATACTCAAACCCGACATACGTTGAGGGTACTGATGACTTTGAAACCTTTACATACAATTTTGATTTGATCGCCAATTCATGTTATTCTTTCGAGATTCTTGATGCCTTTGGTGACGGCATTTGCTGTAATGCAGGTGATGGATCCTATATTTTGACCTCTGCTGAAGGGGTTCAAATTGCAGCCGGTGGCGCTGAGATTGAATCTGGTAAGCTCATTTACTTAGCTAATGATGCCCTATTAGGCACTGAGAATTACTTCAAAGCGAATGCGCTTTCAGTATATCCAAATCCAACTAACGATGTATTGAATATCTCTTTAGATAACACTAGTAACTTACCAGAAGACTATACGATTTATAATATGTTAGGCCAAGTTGTTGCTAGTAAAACGGTTCAACAAACGCAGGATCTGAGTATAAATACCAACACATTTAATGAAGGTATTTACTATTTGAAACTGTCTAAAGGAACTGATACAACAACCATTTCATTCATCAAGGAATAAGACAAGTGAATTAAAATATAATTTAAAAGCGAATTGATTTATTTCAATTCGCTTTTTTTATAAGTGCTTTGTTGATGTCTCTTATAAGTTTTGGACCTTCGTAAACAAATCCAGTGTAGACTTGTACTAAATCGGCACCTGCTTCAATTTTTTCGAGTGCATCCTCTGCAGAATGAATACCGCCAACACCAATAATAGGAAATGATTTATTGCTCTTTTCGGCTAAATATCGAATCACTTTAGTCGACTTTGTTTTGATGGGCTGGCCACTAAGACCACCGTTTCCAATAGCATTCAAGCGTTCTTCCGAAGCCATTAATCCGTCTCTATCGGTTGATGTATTGCTTGCGATCACACCATCTAATTTAGTTTCCTTTACCAATTCTATAATCTCATCAAGTTGAGCGTCATTTAAATCTGGTGCAATTTTCAATAAAATTGGCTTTTGCTTATCAAAGGCTCGATTTGCTTTTTGCACTTCGGAAATAAGCTCCAACAAGTACGCTTTGTCATTGAGTTTAGCATGACTGCTTACATTAGGACAACTCACGTTGAGCACGAAATAATCGACATAAGGATGTAAACCGGTAAAACATTCTAAATAATCTGCCGTATAATCCTCTGGTTTTGTATCGGTATTCTTGCCGATATTCCCACCAATAACTAATTGTCCTTTATTCTTTTTCAATGCTGAAATAGCAGCTTCAAGACCCTCGTTATTAAAACCCATGCGGTTAATAAGCCCATGGTCATCTTTTAAACGAAACAAACGTTGTTTAGGATTTCCTGCTTGTCCTTTTGGAGTAACCGTTCCTATTTCAATACATCCAAATCCAAAATTGGCCAATTCATTATACAACACGGCATTTTTGTCAAAACCTGCAGCAAGACCAACTGGGTTTTTAAATTTTAGTCCGAACAATTCACGTTCTAAAGATGTATTTTCTAGAAGATAAAGACGCCGAAAAAGTGCAGGCATTCCCGGTATCTTGGAAACATTCCGAATTAAGGAAAATGTAAAATAGTGTACTTTCTCTGGATCAAAAGCGAATAGAATTGGTCTTAGTAGAAGCTTGTACATGAGGGATGATTTGTAATGCAAAAATACTACGGATTTAATTAAAATCGCTAACTTTCAACTCACAAAAATTCGAAGGATTATTTAAACATCCTGCTCTTACACACAAATTCACATATGATTTCTAAACCTCACATCATAAAGCGATTTATAAGTTATGTCACCGTTGATACAGAATCTGATCCAGAAAGCGACACTACACCAAGTACCGCAAAACAATGGGATTTAGCACATGCGCTTACCAAAGAATTGATCTCGATAGGTATGAAAGATGTGACCATTGATGCTAACGCCTACATCATGGCCACGCTCCCAAGTAATGTGGATCATGATGTGCCTACTATTGGTTTTATTTCGCATTTTGACACGACACCAGATTTTACAGGTGCCAATGTTAAACCGCGAGTGATTGAAAATTATGATGGAAAAGACATTGCTTTAAATGCAGAGCATAACATTATATTATCTCCTAATTATTTTGAAGATCTATTGTTATATGTAGGTCAGACCTTAATTGTTACCGATGGTACAACACTACTTGGTGCAGATGATAAAGCAGGCATTACTGAAATCGTTTCAGCTATGGAGTATCTTATCAATCATCCTGAAATTAAACACGGAAACATAAGAGTTGGTTTCACACCCGATGAGGAAATTGGTCGTGGTGCCCATAAATTTGATGTTGAAAAATTTGGAGCCGATTGGGCCTACACCATGGATGGCAGCCAAATTGGAGAATTGGAATATGAAAATTTTAATGCAGCAGGTGCAAAAGTGGTTTTTAAAGGAAAAATTGTACATCCAGGTTACGCCAAAGGTAAAATGGTAAACTCCATGTATATCGCCACAGAATTCATCAATTCTCTACCACGAATGGAAACCCCAGAGCACACCGAAGATTATCAAGGGTTTTTCCATCTCTATAGTATAGAAGGCAATGTTGAAGAAACCGTTTTACAATACATTATAAGAGATCATGATATGGCGCATTTTGAAGCGCGTAAAGCAGTGATGCAAAACCTAACCAACGATATCAATGCGCAGTACGATCGAGAAGTTGTGAGCATTACCATTGAAGATCAATATTTCAATATGAAAGAAAAAGTGGAACCGGTAATGCACATTGTTGATCTTGCCGAAGAAGCCATGAAACAGCTTGACATTCAGCCGTTAATTAAACCAATTCGTGGTGGCACAGATGGCTCACAGTTAAGTTATAAAGGTTTACCGTGCCCAAACATTTTTGCTGGTGGGCACAATTTTCACGGACGCTATGAATATGTTCCAGTTGAAAGTATGATCAAAGCAACAGAGGTGATTTGTAAAATAGCGGAATTAACTGCGGAAAAGGCGCTTAAAAATTAGTGGTTAGTGGTTAGAACAGAATGTTAATTAGTTTGTTTAATTGCTTATTGAAATTCAATTTTCGTGCTCAATATCAATCTATTAGCTATGCTGTCAAGTTGATTCCAGACGAATACAATCCATAAAAAAACTCCAAAAGTCTAGACCTTTGGAGTTTTATATTTTAATTTTTAAAATCTTATTTTGTTGTTGCTGGTGCGTTTAATTTTTTACTAATTTCCATAGAAATCGCAGAACGTTCAAACTTTATTTTTCCGGCTAATGTTTCTATAACACAGCTATTGTCTTTATCGTTAAGGTCAATAACCTTGCCGTGCATACCACTTTTAGTAACAACTTTATCACCTCTTTTTAACTCAGATGCAAACGCTTTTTCCTGCTTTGCCTTTTTCATTTGCGGCGCTATCATAAAAAAATAGACCACAGCGAACATTGCTATAAAGGGTAAGAAATCTCCAATTGAACCCATGTATTTATTTTACCGAATTAATTGCAGCTTTTCCAGCTGGTTTTACCGGAGCATTTGGATCTGGCTCAACAAACGCTTTGATCTTTACAACTTCAGAACCTTTTTCAGTGTTTGTTGTCAAGGTAATGGATTTTTGTACTTGATTAGAACCTTTACCATTGAACTTTACAGTAAACTCTGAAGACTCACCAGGAGCTAAAGGATCTCTGTTCCAATCTGAAGGCACAGTACAACCACAAGTACTCTTGATGTTACTTACTACTAAAGGTGTTTTACCTGTATTGGTATATTTGAATTTCGTTTCTACTGGAGTACCGTTAATGATAGTTCCAAAATCATGCTCGTTTTCTGCGAACGTGATAACAGGAAAGTCTGCTGCACTAGCATCTCTTTCCGCAGCTGCTGCTACGTTATCTTGGTTGATTTTGCTTGTTGCATCTTCTTTACAAGATGTAAAAGCCACTAAACATAATGCGCTTAACGCCAAAATTGCTTTTTTCATTGTTATAAAATTTAATTATTTCACTGATTTGAGTGATCAAATGTACTAATAATTTCATCTAATTAAAATTTTTCGCCTATTTTCAAACAAAAAATTAACAGACTAATACTTATAGAACCTAGAGGTTTAAATCAAGCCTCGACCTATTTTGTTCAATTCTCCTTTCGACGTATACTCTTTCACGATCTTATCAAGAATACCGTTTATAAAATTACTACTCTTTGGGGTAGAGTACTCTTTTGCGATCTCAAGATATTCATTTATTGTGACCTTTATTGGAATGGATGGAAACTTCTGAAATTCGCAAATCGCCATTTGCATTAAAACAGTATCGATTTGAGTGATTCGCTCGGCGTCCCAATTCTTTGTTTTTGATGAAATTTCTTCACTGAAGGCGGTTTGATTCAAGGTGGTTTTTTTTAGTAGATCGATACCAAATTCCTTATCCTCTAAATCCTTGAACAACTTGGGCGTAAAGAATTTTCCTTCGGAAGAAGCTTTGACTTTCTTAAGTAGTTTTAAAATCGCTGTATTAACTACCGGAAGATCATCTAACCACGTTAGTCGTTTATCTTCAAAAAAATCATAAAGCTTGTCATTTGGTGCTAAAATTTCAGTAAACAAATCGATCACAAAATGTTTATCCTCCTTAAAGGTCGATGTTTTTGTAGACATGTAATCGCTATAGATGTCGCTGTCTAAGATCGCTTTAAAAATGATGTCCACATACTCAAAATCTAAATACCAAAGATCTTCCTTTTGATCTTCAATATGCTGCTCAAGGGCTTCATTGGCAGTAAGCATGAGTAACACTTCGTTATTTACAAATTTTAGATTTGGGTTCTTCTCTTCTTTGGTGGCAAGAAGCTTTTTTTGCGTTTTACCTTGAACATCAATGGCTCGTTTGTGTACTTGTATTAAAAGTGAAAGCTGAGCAATAAAAAGGTCATACATGCTTTCAAGACTTTGTAATAAAAATTTCTCGTTGATCTTGATATTATCGCTTTCACTGCCTTTAGACGCATAGAGCGTTTGCATAACCTTAATACGAATGTGTCGTCTATTTAACATAATTACAAAGCGCTATAGTTTGAAGCTGGTATTAAAAAAGCGAAAGTAAAATCTTTCGCTTTGCAAAAATACTATTATTTTAAACCTATAAAAATTAAAACCACGGTTTTAAATTATTTTCCCTGTTCTCTTTTTCTAGTTTCGATACGCTCTTTTGCAATGCTCAGTGCGGCATCATTTGTCGTAATATTGGTCGCTTTTGCACGATCAAAGATCTCTAATGTTGTGTTGTAGATATTTTCGGTCTTACGCATGATTTCTTGGCGGTCGTAATTTTCGAGTTCAGCATATACATTTATAATCCCACCAGCATTGATCAAAAAATCTGGAGCGTATAAAATGCCTTTGTCCTGAAGTATTTGACCATGTTTTACCTCATTTTCTAATTGATTATTTGCTGCACCTGCAATAATACTAGCACGAAGTTTATAAATAGTATCGTCATTAATTGTAGCGCCTAATGCACAAGGTGCATAAATATCCATTGGTTCGTTGTAAATATCTTGTCCGCCATAGATAGTAACATCATATTTAGAGCGTACTTCTTCCAAACGTTCTTGGTTAAGATCTGCAATCGTCACCTTGGCACCTTCATTCATTAAATGCTCGACCAAAGCTTCCCCTACGTGACCAATGCCTTGCACGTAAACAGATTTATCCTCTAGAACGTCACTGCCATATTTGAATTTTGCGGCCGCTTTCATCCCCATAAACACGCCATAAGCTGTTATTGGTGACGGGTTTCCTGCGCCTCCCTTGCTTTCAGAAATACCAGTGACATAGGGTGTCACCTCTCTTACCGTATCCATATCGTCGGTAGTCATTCCAACATCTTCCGCGGTAATATAGCGACCACTTAACGCGTGTACAAATTCACCAAATCTCTTCATCAACTCTGGCGTCTTTTGCGTTTTGGCATCTCCAATGATGACCGCTTTTCCACCTCCAAGATTTAGACCTGTAATTGCCGACTTGAACGTCATCCCGCGAGAGAGTCTTAAAACGTCGTTTAGTGCTTCCCATTCGTTGGTATAATTCCACATTCTGGTGCCTCCCAAAGCAGGTCCCAAAACTGTGTTATGGATACCAATTATTGCTTTTAAACCAGTATCTTTGTCGTTGCAAAAAACGATTTGTTCGTGATCATCAAAAGACATCTGACCAAAAACAGGGTCGACTTTTAAAAGATCTCTGGAACGTATTACATCTGCTGTCATTAAATTTTGATTTAGAACCTCTTTTTCGGTCCGTATAAAATAGCGTGCAAAAATAGAGCTTAATTGAAGTATTAGCAAAAATTAGAGTATTAAATCGTCAAATTGCTATTTATCATATTTCAAAAACGTAAATGAAAGAATTAAGGCATATAAATAAATACTTTTACAAGTATCGTTATAGACTTTTACTAGGCACATTGATTACTATAGGTGCAAAAATTTTCGCTCTTTTTACACCTCGATTTATAGGCAAAGCCATAACGACTATATCTCAAGGGATCAACGGAGATATTTCTAATGAGGTATTTAAAAATGAGCTTGTCATGAACATCTTGTACCTAATTGGTGCCGCTGTTGTGACAGGAATTTTTACATTTTTGATGCGCCAAACCATTATAAACGTCTCGCGCTACATAGAGTATGATCTTAAAAATGAAGTGTACCAGCAGTATCAAAATCTATCTCTCAATTTCTATAAAGCCAATCGTACGGGTGACTTGATGAACCGTATTAGCGAAGATGTTGGTAAAGTTCGTGAATATGCGGGACCAGCAATCATGTATACCATTAATACAGCGACCTTATTTATTGTGGCACTCATTTATATGTTAAGTATTAACCCAAAACTCACCCTATATACGGTCTTACCATTGCCTATTCTCTCCTTTATTATCTATAAATTGAGTAAGGTCATCAATAATCGAAGCAGAGTTGTTCAAGAGTATATTTCTCAATTATCTGCCTATACACAGGAGTCTTTTAGCGGAATTTCGGTCATAAAATCCTACGGAATTGAAAATGCTAATTTTGAGGCTTTCAATACACTTTCCGAAGAAAGCAAGCAAAAACAAATCGATTTAACGAAGGTACAAGCACTGTTCTTCCCATCAATGATCTTACTTATCGGTATCAGCAATGTCTTAGTTGCCTATATTGGAGGTATTCAATATATTAACGGTGATATTACCGAAATTGGCGTCATTGCCGAGTTTCTCATTTATGTAAATATGCTCACTTGGCCAGTGGCAACTGTAGGCTGGGTGACCAATCTCGTACAGCAAGCCGAAGCCTCTCAAAAAAGAATAAATGAGTTTTTAAAGCAAGAACCCGAAATAAAAAACAACTCAATAAAAGAAACCAAAATAAACGGTAACATCTCCTTTAAAGACGTTACTTATATCTATCCTGATACTAACATTACAGCGTTAAAAAATGTAAGCTTCGACATTAAAAAGGGTGAAACCTTAGCTATATTAGGAAAAACAGGTTCGGGCAAGTCGACCATTTTAGACTTGATTGGTAGATTGTATGACGTTCAAAACGGTCAAATCAATATAGATGGTACCCAAATTGATCAAGTTAATCTCAAGAGTTTAAGGGATCACATTGGTTATGTCCCGCAGGATGCTTTTTTATTTTCTGACACGATTGAAAATAACATCAAATTTGGAAAAGAGGATGCTACTGAAGATGAAATTATTGAAGCCGCAAAACATGCCGATGTTCATAAAAACATCAAGAAATTTAAAAACGGTTATCAAACGAAATTGGGAGAGCGTGGCATTACCTTATCTGGTGGGCAAAAGCAACGCATCTCAATTGCTCGGGCAATCATAAAAGAACCAGAAATTTTATTATTTGATGACTGTTTATCTGCCGTAGATACCGAAACTGAAGAAAAAATATTGACGAGCTTGAGGAAGATTTCCGAAGGAAAAACGACCATCATTGTGAGCCATCGCGTGTCTTCTGCGAAAGATGCCGATAAAATTATTGTCTTGGAAGATGGTAATATTATTCAAAATGGAACCCACGAGGCCTTGACCAATACTGAGGGCTATTATAAGGAACTCTATATAAAACAGCTTAGCTCAAAAGAATTACAGTAATTTGTTGCTTGCTATTCTTTTTTTTTAGATTTTTGAAGCACAATCAAACACAAAACACACGATGCGTTATGAGTGACCACGGAATGATGGAAAAAGAGGAAATTTACTCGAAAGTTTTGCGAGCTGGCAGAAGAACTTACTTTTTTGATGTAAGAGCGACCAAGGCTGGTGATTATTATTTAACTGTTACCGAAAGCAAGAAATTTACGAATGACGACGGTTCGTTTCATTATAAGAAACACAAAATCTACATATACAAAGAAGATTTTTCTGAGTTTAATGAGATTTTAAAGGAAATGACCGATTATATTATTTCTGAAAAGGGAGACGAAGTCATAAGCGAGCGTCATCAAAAAGATTTTAAGAAAGAAGAGCAATTTGAATCTGATGATATTACTGAAGGTGGCGAATCTACCGAAAAGTCGAGCGCTCCAGATAAATTTACAGATATCAGCTTCGAGGACATATAACGCCTCGTTTTTGTTAAATTATATGAAACCGCTATTCTATGAGTAGCGGTTTTTCTATTTTTATACAAACTAACCATCCTTACTATGCGACTTACCATTTTGCTTTTGGCGCTGAGTGTCTTTCAACTCAACGCCCAATCCCAAACAGATCTATCCTACTATCTTCTTCAAAATATTAGCTACGATACCAACATCCCAACACCAGAATCGATTATTGGACATCCTGTTGGAGAATGGCACATTACACACGATAAATTGGTGCAATATATGCAAGCGCTCGCAAAAACCTCAAATAGAATTACTATTGAAACCCGAGGCAAAACCTTTGAAGATCGACCGCTTCTCCTCCTTACAATTACCTCCCCAAAAAATCATAATAATCTAGAAACCATTAGAGAAACACATATCGCCTCAACCGAAAACAATGCGGTCAACACAAACGGTATGCCTATCGTCGTTTATCAAGGATTTTCTATACATGGAAATGAACCAAGCGGATCTAATGCAGCGCTTTTAGTAGCTTATTATTTGGCTGCCGCCCAAAGTCAAGACGTCAAAGATTTGCTCGATAACACGGTGATTTTACTTGATCCTTCTTACAATCCCGATGGCTTGCAACGTTTCGCCTATTGGGCGAACACTAATAAAAATTCCAATTTAAACCCAGATCCCAACGATCGAGAATATCGTGAAGTTTGGCCAGGCGGGCGTACCAACCACTATTGGTTTGATATGAATCGTGATTGGCTCCCTGTGCAACTACCAGAGTCGCGCGCACGTATTGCTAGTTTTCACAAATGGTTACCAAATATTTTGACCGATCATCATGAAATGGGTACCAATTCAAGTTTCTTCTTTCAACCAGGAATTCCGTCAAGAACACATCCTCTAACGCCAAAATTAAATCAAGAACTCACTAAACGCATTGGGAATTACCACGCCAAAGCCCTAGACAAAATTGGTTCCCTTTATTATACCGAAGAGAGTTTTGATGATTTTTACTACGGAAAAGGATCTACGTTTCCAGACATTAATGGAAGCATCGGGATATTATTTGAACAAGCGAGTTCACGCGGCCATATTCAAGAAAGCGATAATGGGATCATTACATTTCCGTTTACGATTCGCAATCAGTTTACTGCTGCTCTATCAACTCTAGAAGCTGCTCAAGGAATGCGTGAAGAACTTTTGCAATATCAACATGACTTTTATAAAAACGCAAGAACTGAAGCCTTCAAGGAAAATGAAAAAGCTCTTGTTTTTGGGGATGAAAAAGATGCAGCCAAAACCTTCCATTTAGCTGAAATTTTAGAGCGACAGCATATTGATTTTCATGAACTGAAAGAAGATTTTACGAGTAATGGAAAACAGTATAAAAAAGGATATGCCTACATCATTCCGAAGAACCAGAAAAACACGCGCCTCATCAATGCGATGTTCGAAAAACGCACAACGTTTCGAGACAGTCTGTTTTATGATGTCTCTGCTTGGACGTTTCCTTTAGCGTTTGGCGTAGATTATTCCGAAGTCATTACCACATCAAAAGCTGGTGCAAAGGTTGAGACTCTTAAGATGCCAGATGGTTTGGTGTCATCAAAAAGCGATTATGCCTACCTCATGCAATGGCATGAATATTACGCACCAAAGGCATTAAACGCTATTTTGGATAAAGGTCTTCGCGCTAAAGTTGGGATGCAACCGTTTAACATAAACGGCAAGGATTATGACTATGGTACTATTTTAATCCCGATTCAAAATCAGAGGTTATCTCCTGATGCCTTATATACGTTTTTACAAGGCATTGCCAAAAACAGTCATATCAAGATCGATGCCGTCAATACAGGTTTAACCGAAGGTATTGATTTAGGGAGCAGTCAGTTTAGAGCCTTAGAACAACCAACAGTGGCTATGATCGTTGGTGATGGAATTCGCAGTTACGACGCAGGAGAAATTTGGCATTTGTTTGATCAACGTTACGATATGACGCTTACCAAACTAGATACGCGATCTTTAGACCGCAGCGATTTGAGCAGATATAACACCATAATAATACCTAGTGGGTCACTAACCGGGTCGGCTAACAACAAACTAAAACGATGGGTTCAAGATGGCGGCACGCTAATAGGCTATCGCAGTGCGTTGAATTGGCTCAACTCCAATGAATTTATCAAATTGGATCTTAAAAAAATGACATTAACGGCTAACGCTATTTCATTTGAGCAGCGCGGTGATTTTCGAGGCGCTCAAGTTATTGGAGGCGCCATTTTTGAGGCAGATCTTGATCGTTCTCATCCCATAAATTTTGGTTATAAAAATGATAAAATAGCGTTGTTTAGAAATAATGCCATGTTTATTAATGCCGATAAACAGAGCTATAACAACCCGATTCAATATACCAAAAACCCGTTATTGAGTGGTTACATTTCAAAACCTAATCTTGATAGTTTGGCCTTGACGGTTCCCTACAAATCGGTTGGTTTAGGTCAAGGGCGTGTGGTTGCATTTACCGATAATACAAATTTTAGAGCCTTTTGGTACGGGACGAATAAACTCTTAATGAACGCAATATTTTTTAGAGAAGAATTGTAGCGTTAAGAAACGGAACTTCCGTTTATAACTGGGGTTTCAGGATTAAGCAGCGTGATGTCACTGCCATTTACAGAGCCCAAAACCAAACATTCACTCATGAATGTTGCAATTTGTTTCTTCGGAAAATTGACCACGGCAACAATCTGCTTATTCATCAAATCCTCTTTTTTATAGAGCGTCGTGATTTGAGCTGACGATTTTTTGATGCCTAGGACGCCGAAGTCTATGATAAGTTGATACGCAGCACGTCGGGCTTCAGGAAAATCTGAAACGTCAATAATTGTCCCTACTCGTAGATCAATTTTTGAGAAGTCTTCGAAAGTTATTATCTTATCCATAGAATATTACAGGTGCAAAGCGCTCTTAAAAATACTCAAATTTTATAAAAACCAAAGTCAAATCATGTCATTAACGCCCTCAAACATGCTTCCATTAGGCACTCAAGCTCCAAAATTTGAACTCATCAACACCCTTGATGATACCATGGTCAATTTAACTCAGGCCAAAGGTGTTAAGGGTACTCTTATAATGTTTATAAGTAACCACTGCCCTTTCGTAAAACATGTAAACGAAGAAATCTCAAAATTGGCTAAAGATTTTGTATCAAAAGGCATTAGTTGCATAGCTATTTCCAGTAACGATGTTGAGAAATATCCGCAAGACGGACCACAGGAAATGAAACAAAACGCCATTGACAATGATTTTATATTTCCGTACTTATACGATCAAACACAAGCTGTGGCGAAAGCTTATGATGCTGCTTGCACGCCAGACTTTTATGTGTTCGATGCTGACTTAGTATTGGTGTATCGTGGTCAGTTAGATGATTCGCGACCTAGTAATGATATTCCTGTAACTGGAAAAGACATACGTCAGGTCTTGCAAAACCTTATCAATGAGCATCCAATTTCCGAAGTACAAAAACCAAGCATTGGTTGCAATATCAAATGGAAATAGCGCGTTCATCCTATGATCACCCAATCAAGTCTCAACCAACAATTTCAATGAAAATTAGTTTGCAATTATATCTCACTGCTGCCCTCCTATTTTGTTTGGTTAGCTGCGACCCCATACCTAAAGATTGTAATACTGTTGGCATGCATTTTGAAGATGTTGAGAATTTTTGGAAGGCATATGATGACGTCAAAAACGTCAAAGATCATTATCTCCGCACTAAAATCATACAGAAAAAGTACATTGACGTAAGCAGCGATGGACTCAAACTTCTCATTGAAAAAGATAATTTAACGGCTGCCGATTATGCTACCTTTTTAAAAGATACGGTATTTTATAACTCTATACGAGCGGTAACGCTCAATACCAAAAACGATACGCTCCAACTTAGGAGTCATCTGCGTAATTTTGAGAAATTGTATCCAAACGCAAGTTTTGATGACATTTACTTCGTGTTTGGCCAATTTAAACGCGCTGGAACTGTTGTAGATAACACCATCATTATTCAACTCGAAAAAAATGCCAGAAGTGAACGCACCCAATCTGCATTTTTATTCAATGATCAAGAGCTTCTTAATTTAAATGATTCTCAATCATTAGTGCCTTTGGTGATGCACGAGCAAGTTCACGTTAATCAAACCTATATTAATACAAGAGGTTTACTCTCAAAATCAATTTGTGAGGGTTCTGCCGATTTTTTGATGCACCTCCAAACAGGCAGACTGCCGTCACTCTCAAAAGAAACTTATGATTATGGTGAGCAAAACGAGGCGATGCTTTGGGCAAAGTTCATTACCGATTTAGATATTGACTACCGCTACATTAAAACAGATTGGTTCTATAATTACGATCGAGATGATTTACCGCCAGATCTAGGTTACTTTATGGGATATAAGATCTGTGAGAAATTCTACAATGAAGCCGATGATAAATTTAAAGCCATCACCTTTATGCTAGACGGCAGAAACAGCGCACGCTTATTAGAATTAAGTGGGTATAAAGGCGGTTTGTAATAGTCCTGAAATCATAATAGTGCAACTCTCGTGGTTCATTGAATTGAGGACGTAGCCTTATAGATTATCCAATTGATTGTCGGTACCATTTTCACTAATAGTCCAAAAGAAACCAATAAAGAAAAACTGATCTGCCGCTGGTCGTAACGCGCGTCTTGAGAAATTGCCGTTGGCATTTGGAGTATTCGCATATTGATAGCCATTTATATTTCTAAATCCAAGCACATTGTTTACCGAGAGGTATAAAATTTTCTGCTGATCAATCAGGTACGCCCAATTCAAACTCAAGCTATTGAAACTCTTGGTCATGTCCCCAAGAAACTCATCGGTGTTTGGATTGTTAAACGGTCGGCCAGACGCAAAAGTATAGGCAAAACCAACTTGACTTTTCCAATCTTCGATCCAATATTTGGCAACAGCCGAAAAGTTATGAGTGTTTGCAAAGTTTGGCTGTGCTTGTTCTGGGAAATTGCGATAATCACGTTCGGTATCCAAATAAGAGTAGCTTAACCAGTAGTCGACGTTTTTAATGCTCTTATTATCTCTAAAAAATAAATCTAAACCTTGGGCGTAGCCAAAGCCGGAATTATCATAGTTAGAGTCAAAACCTTCCATTTGGGTATCAAATTTTATGAGGTTATCATACTCTTTTCTATAAACCTCAGCTCTAAAGATCTTACCATCATTGACATGCTGATAATTCATAATGTAATGGCTTGTATTTTGGGTTTCTACTTCGAAATTGAACTTTAAAATACCACTATTCGCATTTTGATAGAAATTCCCGTAGGCCAATGAAAGCTGCCCGTTTTTTGAGGTTTTATAAGCTACCGAAGCTCTAGGCGCAATTCTAAGTTCATCAGATAATACATAATGATCGGCTCTAACTCCTAATTTGAGAGCAAATTTTCTACTGAAAATAATATCAGACTCGACAAACGCAGCAGTGTTGTTGCTTGTAAAACCGTAAGACACATCAAACTCTTGGTTAGTAAAAGCTTCTTCAAATTTGGTAGTAAAATGCTCTGCACCAAAACTCAATTTGATCTGGCTGTTAAATCGTTTTTTTAATTTCAATTTGAGGTGTGCTGAATTTTCAGTGTCCTCAATAGCGTTTCCAATGACATTAACATTAGTTCTTGCAATGGTGTAACTTAAGCCTGTTTCTGTTGACCATCCGTTGCCCAAAGATCCGTGATACGACGTGTTTGCATAGAAGTTGCGATTATTAAGTTTGAAACGAACACCTTCGGTAATATTAATATCCTCTTGAATCAATTCGAAATTTGCCGTATCAAAAGCAGAGTAAAACTTAAAAATGCCATTATTCAAACGCTGGCGAAAAATCGCTTCGCCTTGCGCTCCTTCGTAAGGTTTTTTCCAATCATTTCGATCGGAATACACTTCTAAATAAGGCGCTAAATTGATATAAGACGCACTAACACTCACCGAACTTTTTTCCCATTTCTTGGTATGTCCTAAGCTTCCGCCAACGGTCATGATCCCAATGTCGGTCTTATTTTGATCAGGCTCATCAATGGAATTTAGCAAGAGTACACTGGATAATGCATTACCATATTCGGCAGAATATCCTCCCGTTGAAAAGGTGATGCCATCAAAAAGAAAGGGTGAATACCGACCACGTGTAGGCAAGTTATTGACCGTTGGTGTAAATGGCGTAAACACACGAATGCCATCAATGAAGATTTGGGTCTCCTCGGCCGCGCCTCCGCGTACGAAAAGTCTACCATCCTCAGCAACGGTTGATGTTCCTGGGAGTGTTTGCAGCGCACCTACAAAATCGCCCAAAGCACTGGCAGTTGTCACCACATCTAATGACGTTAAAACAGATACTTTGCTATTATCGTTAGCCTCAAAGGTTCCTGCCGTAATCACCACAGCGTCAAGCGCTCCCATATCGTCTCTCAATTTAATTTGAAGATTTTCTAAGGTAGAAACCTCTGCAATCATGGTTTTGGTTTCGTACGCCAAATAAGAAATGATCAAGGTTTGTGTTCCTTTTTCTATAGTTGTGAAATTGAAATCTCCATTATCGTTTGTGGTATCACCATCATAAGTCCCATCTAAATAAACATTAGCTCCAGCGATGGGATTATTTTTGGAATCGGTGACCTTGCCGTTAATGGTCGTTTGGGCAAAGGTGATTGTCGTGAGGCATAAGATTAAAAATTTGATTAAGGTTTGCATGATTGATGAATTTTGACGATTTGCTTATTGATTGTACTTTTTACAGTTATGATACATCAAAGATGGGCAAGTTCAACAAGCATTAAAATTACATCTCACCGAGCTGTCAAATATGAATACTGAATTGTATTATTATGAAATTAATAGCTGTTTTTAGACTCATTATCTGAATGAAAATTAAGTATTGCTTGATGTTGGAAGACGTGTTTTAATTACATTGAAGAATTCGCGTTAAGGATGGAAACGGCATCCTTTTTAATTGGAGCGTTGACCAATACTATTTAAACGTCTTACTTTAAAGGAGATACTTACCAAGATTGGATTTGATTGGCTCGATTAAAAAGATACAGTGGACAGCCTGACCTTGAGGTACGAGAGGTAACGCCCAAAATCTACTTTTTAAAAGGTCTAATAATGAGTCGGGCAGCTTTATCGAAATTGATGTAATTATAGGTCCAATTGAAGAAAACGATCACACGGTTTCTAAAGCCCACGAGGGACATGAGATGGACGAACATCCAGATAAACCAAGCGAAGAACCCGCCAAATTTGAAATATTTTAAATCAACCACAGCTTTGTTGCGACCAATGGTTGCCATTGAGCCTTTATCAAAGTAGGAAAATAGTTTTAGACCCTCCTTATTGATCATTCGCATAATATTTTTAGCAAGAAATTTTCCTTGCTGGATGGCTGGTTGAGCAACCTGAGGATGACCATTGGGAAAATCTTTGGTGGCCATATAGGCGATATCGCCAATGGCAAAAATTGAACTATAGCCTTCCACTTGACTATAACGGTTCACGATGTATCTATTTGTTTTATCTTTGATAGATGCTGCCTTGAGCCCTTTTATTGGAGCTCCTGTCACACCAGCAGCCCAAACTACGGTTTCGGTCTTGAAAGATAAATGGGAGTTTGTAGTTACAATTTCACCATCATAATTGGTGACCTCAACATTAGTATGCACGATGACGCCAAGACTTTTTAGAAATTCTTCGGCTTTTTTTGATGCATGTTCGCTAAAGGGTGGCAACACTCTATCTGATCCTTCCAGCAAATGAATTTGGACATCCTTAGAGTTTAAATCATGGTACTCTCTTGGTAAGACATAATTTTTGAGTTCGGCGATGGCTCCTGCCAACTCTACTCCCGTTGGTCCGCCGCCAACAATTACAAAGTTAAGATACGATTTTTTGTCGTCATTTGACTTAGCGATCACGGCCTTTTCAAAATTTTGAAGAATTAAACTTCTAATGTTTAAGGCTTGTGGCACACTTTTCATTGGCATGCTATGGGCTTCAATGGAAGCGTTACCAAAATAATTGGTCTTTGTTCCTGTAGCGATCACTAAATAATCATAATCAAGCGTTCCTATACTCGTGACAACTTGTTTATTTTCGGGTTGAACCTCTTCAACATCGGCCAGTCTAAAAAAGGAGTTTTTATAGGTCTTTAGAATTTTACGAAGCGGATATGCAATAGAATCTGGCTCTAAACCAGAACTTGATACTTGGTATAACAGGGGCTGAAACGTATGGTAATTATGCTTGTCCAGCAAAATCAATTGTACTGGTTTATTGCCTAAGGCCTTTGCAAAATTTACGCCAGCAAAACCACCACCTATGATGACTATTCTTGGGACACTAGACTTTGGGATATTCATATAGAAAGATCGCTGAAATTGGTTTTATAAAGATACTATTTAAGCTAATTATAGCTGTATTTTTATAATAATCTTTAACGCGCTGTAACGTTTTAGATTTTAGCGCTACTTATAAGACAACTAACTAATCAACCCATTGGATAAAGAACTTGAACATCGTTTTGTGGAATTGCTTGAGAAGCATCAAAACATCGTGCATAAAGTATGTAGATTATATACCAATAATCAAGATGCGCACAATGATTTGTTTCAAGAGATTACCATACAATTATGGAAGGCTTATCCTAAATTTAGGGGTGATGCGAAATTTAGTACTTGGATGTACCGGGTGGGTTTGAATACGGCGATCACACTCTACCGAAAATCAAAACGACGTATAAAAACCCAAGCTTTTGAAAGTGTAGCTTTCAAAATCAAATCGATCGATTACGATGATACCGAGGAGCAGCAGCTAAAGTTACTTTATAAAGCGGTTCATCAATTAAACGATATTGAAAAGGCATTGGTGTTTTTATATTTGGAAGAAAAAAATTACAGTGAGATTAGTGAAACCCTTGGTATAACTGAAGTTAATGCGAGAGTGAAAATGAACAGGGTGAAGAAAAAATTAAGAACAATACTAAATCCGTGATGCTATGGATGAATTAGAACTATTAAAAAAAGATTGGAAAAAGGACGATGCCGAGTATCCAAAACTGACCTATAAAGAAATTTATAAGATGATTTTGAAAAAGTCATCATCAATTGTGAAATGGATCTTAATAATAAGTATCCTCGAGTTTGCCTTTTGGTTATTGCTTGCTTTAGGCTTAAAAGTCTCTGGATATAATCAAGATTATGAAGGGTTGTATAGCAGTACTGGATTTATCATTTTGAGTATTATATCTTATGGGATTTTAGCTTATTTTTTCTATAGATTTTACATGAATTATAAGAGCATAAGTGCTACCGACAATGCCAAAACACTCATGGAAAACATCTTAAAAACCAGACGCACCGTAAAACAGTATGTTGGTGTTAATCTTGCTATTTTAGTATTAAGCGTGGCCTATATGATGCCTTACGCCATCAATCATGACGACTCTACAAGAGCACTGATAGAGACAGCAAGAGCCAATGGTGATATTTTCAAATATTACATAGGTGTTGCTTTGGTGACCTTTTTCGCTTTGGCTGCTGCTATAGTATTTGTTCTTCTATTTTATTGGTTGATCTATGGGTTATTATTAAGAAGTCTCAACAGAAACTACAAGGAATTAAAAAAATTGGAAGTTTAAATTTCTAATGTAAAATAGAAATTGAAACTGTATATGATGTGTTTTCTGTATAAGTGTGTTGTACTTGAATTTTTAAACAACCACTTTATTAGAGTGATTACCACAGGAGCACTGCAGTAGCGCGACTTTATTCAAAGAAAAAATCATATGTCTAAAAGGGAAGTCTCCATAGGTCTTGATAGACGCATTTCGAACAATAAGTAACTATTCAAAATTTTCCATCGCTTAGGAACGCAACACTAACTTAAATCCAGAAATCATTTCAAGGTTGACGATTTATGAGAGCAGAAATACTAAAAAAAACCTAAAGACTGATGAGCAGCTTTAGGTTTTCATACTTTGCTATTAAGTCAACAAATTGATTAAAGGGATTAATTAATTTCGCTGATTACTCAAAGATAGATATTGTTCTCTAATTTTTGTTACGGAAAAACCGTAGACATGATGCGGAAAAACCGTAGTTTCTATATTTGATAGGGCTTTCAAGAGCTGTAAGTAATTAAAAAAACGACTATTTTAACAGTATTTTCTATAAAAACCCTTTGTTACGCGCCTCCTTGATCAAGGACTCATCTTTTCCGTCGGAAATTGAAAATAAAATTTTAAGCTGTTTTTTACGCTTTTCAATGGCACTCATTGATAAACTAATATGATCTGTAAGGCTTCGAGTTTTTATACCTTTTGATAATAAATGTAGAATTTTACGATTCACATCGTCCAAATTGATCTCATTAACGACTGCCTTGTTCAAATAGTTGCTTACGGTACTACTATAATACGGCGGATCGAACATGATGTGCTGAAATGCCTCTGCCAATTCGCTCGACGTGAGGTCGCTTTTAATTAAAAAGCCATCTGGATTTATAGCCTTTACAATACTATGAATTCTGTAGGATTCGTTGAACATAGTCAATATAATAATTTTGGCATTAGGCATGATCAATCGTGAAATCTTAGCTAAATCTTCTCCAGATGTAATTTTACCATCTGCAGAGGCAGGCAAGCTAATATCAAAAAAACACACATCATAGGGATGTTCATTGGCAGCTTTCTGCATCAACATATTGGCAGACTCACAACTGTTTGCCGTATCAATGACCAAAGTTTGGTCGTCTTTTTTGGTCGCCATCAAAGTATTTTGATAGCCTTCAATGATGATTGGATGATCATCTACCATTAAAATATGAATGTTCTGCATCGTATAATTACATGTTATATGGGATGGTAATCCTTACTTCTGTCCCTTGTTTTAATGTTGATATAAATTGAGCTTCGCCGTGCACTTCATTGACTCTAGAAGTAATATTTTTAAGTCCAATTCCTTTTTTACTTTTTTGAACTTCGAAGCCCTCTCCATCATCTGCAATAGTTAACCAAATTACATTATTTTTAAGTTGGATACTAATTTTAACGGTTTTAGCGCGAGCGTGTTTATAAATATTTTGAAGTGACTCTTGAATAATCCTATAAATATTAATTTTAGTCTTATTGGGCACACTTTCCCAATGGATATCATCGGTATATTCAAAAGAAGATCCCAGTCGATATGCTCTTGTTTGTTTTTCGATTAATTCTGAAACGATATCCATAAAGCCTGAACCAGAAACAAAATCGGAATTAAGATCGTGGGAAATCTTTCTAATATCATTTTCAATGGTCATCAATTCCTTGATATAAGTGGCTCTATTAGTTATGGCTTCTTTTCCTTCGGAAAAATTCAAACTATCCAAACTGAGCCTTGTTCCAAAAAGCCTACTCAGAATACCGTCGTGCAACTCTTCAGACATCTTTTTCTTTTCGTTTGCGCGTGCCTCATCGATTTTATCCTGTTGCGAAAGCATTAGATTATAGATTTCTTCATTGGACTTTTGCTGATCTTGCTCAAAGGTAAGTTGCTTATTTTTTGTGCGTTGGGCGACGATAATATAGAGTAGAGCGATGGTTAATACTAGGCCGCCTGAAATTGAGAGCAACCAAATAAGCTGTTGGGACATTTTCTCATTAGCTTCCTCTATTTTTTCGGTTTCAAATTCAATCCTTGCAAACTTGTTTCTAACACTGCGCTCTACATTTAATAAACTATCGCTGAGCTGAATATGTTCTTTGAGGTAATTTTTGGCCATTTCTGCACTGCTCAATTCTGAAAGTGTTTTTAATGCCGTTAATAACAGTTCATTAGAAGAGGTCTTTTTGGCTATTTTATAAGATATCTGAGCATACTTATAGGCGGAGTCTTGTTGTTCTTGATCTAAATAAAACTTTGAGAGGTCAATACTAATGGGAAGTTTTGTGATGGGGTCGTTCAATGAGTCACTGATGCTGTAGGCCTTTTTAAACAGACGCTCAATTTCGTTAAAATCATTATCCCCTGAAACAAATCTTGTAAACGCAAAATTGTTCAAGACCAAGGGATAAAACGTAGGATCATAGTCCTCGTATTGTGGTCTTATTTCTAGAAGATCCTGATAGAGTTGTAGTGATTGCACATAATTATGCTGCTTTCTATAAACGTAGGCAATATTGTGCCGTGAGAATATTTCATTGTAAAATCCGTTACTCATTTCACGGCTAACATCTTCGGCATTTTGATGGTATTCCAATGACCGATCATAATCCCCTAACTTTAAGGAAATGATCCCTAAAAGATTATTCAATATCCAAATATTGTCCTGATTATTCTCCGTTTTTGGTAATTGCTCAAATATCTTAAGAGCCTTTATGGCATTTTCCTCACTTCCAAAATAATCTTTCTCTGTATCTTGAATATCTGCTATATTCAATAATGTTGTGGCTTTTGAAGCCAGGTCGTTATTATCGTATAATTTGATTGCTCTAGAATAGTAATAATAAGCACTATCATTGTCTTGGACTGAATGGAAGTAAATGGCTAAATTTCCATTTGCTACTGCCATGGCATCAGTATCATTTATTTTTCTAGCAATATCAATATTAGCTTTGTTGATAAGAGTATACTTGTCAAATTGTTCGGTTTTAAAATACAAAAGAGCGAGTTGCCTGTTACATTTCAAAATCGTCGAATCAACCCCTATATCGTCGGCTATTTTTTTTGATTCAATAGCAAAACTTAATCGTTCGTTGAGATCATACTCCTGACTATTGGCCTTTTGTCTAAATTCATATATCTTATTTAAATTAGCGTCTTTATCTTGAGAATAAGACATTAGTGACAAAAGTAAAACCAATAATTGCAATTCGTATTTAGGCAAAATTAAGATATTTAATATGATTCATTTAAATACACTAAATTAACCTGAAATATAAACAAAAAAGCTCTAAAATTAATTAGAGCTTTTTAAATACCTAGTGATCGATCTATTTATCCTTGTGGTTCAAGTTTAGCTTTCTTCTTCGCATGTGCCATAAGATCATATTGCTTTTGCGTTTTAAAAGTAGGTTGGTCAACATCAACGACAGCATCACTGCTTTGACCAGATACGGTTAAAAACAATACTGCTAATAGTAGAAATGTAATTTTTAGAGTTTTCATAATGTTAATTATTAGGGATTAGTGGTTAAATTAAATTTAGTTTCATAAAAAAATACATAATGATACCATTACAGAGGGATGTCTGGTTCATTAATTCTTGGGCATAAAAAAACCCACTGTAATTGAGGGAAGGGTATACGAAGCGTATATAACTAAATGGAATAATTAACTGTTATAAAACATAAGGGACCTTATAACAAAACAAACATAACATTAAAAGATGAAACAACTCTATTAAATACGATAAAAAGTATATTTTATCGATGAAATACAATTCTATGTGTTAAATTGTTCATTATATGTTGATAACTTCGGCTTTCCTAAATTTATCATGTGCCATTTGATAATTAAAAACATGTAGAATGTACTTTTCTTGGTTCTTTTCCCACAACCTGATGTGAAACCCAAAATCATTCAATACAAGGTAGTAAGTTTAAAAAAAACTTAAATACTATAATTTTCAGACGCCCTTTGTAGTCTAATACCAAAAAATTAATGACCGCAAATCGTAAAGCTATGACGTTCGCACTTACTCATAGCGAGCATAGATTTTTATAGAGATGTACTACGTTCTCAAATGCGTAAGATTAACTTAGGAGCATTACGATTTTTCTACAAAACTAGAACCTGCTCAACACGAATAATCTTTCCAGTAAATTGAGTATGGTTCTTAATTAAACATCTTTTGAAAACCTAGACTGCAAACTAATCAAAACTTACCAATCGCGAAGCTTCTTATTCAGTTGCTCCTTCTCTTCTAATTCACTTTGGGGAATAACCTTTAAAAACGATGGATGTTGCTCAATAGCATATTCAATTTTTTCAACAATCTCGGCAATTGATTCATTTTCATAATCAATTACTAAAGGCTCTTTGACCTCAAACGTTTGATATACATTTTTCTTTTTAACGCGAAGCCCTTTTTTATCGAACGAACGCCTAAATCCGTCAATAACGATCGGAACCACAATAGGTTGGTACTTTTTAATGATATGAGCCGTGCCCTTACGAATAGGCTTAAAAGGTGTCGTGGTTCCCTGCGGAAACGTAATCACCCATCCATCATCCAAAGCAGTCTTGATGCTGGTGATATCGCTCATTTTAACTTGACGGTTGACATCCTTTCCTTCCGCACGCCAAGTTCGCTCTATACTAATAGAGCCTGTATAAGCAAATATTTTAGGAAGCAATCCAGATTTCATGGTCTCCTTTGCCGCCACATAGTACATGTTCAACTTCGGATTCCATAAATAACCAACATTTTTTATATTGTCCAATCGACCGCTAAGACTCGCATTAAAAACGTGGAACATGGCGATGACATCGGCAAAATACGTTTGGTGATTAGATATAAATAGTACGTTAGTATCAGGAAGATTTTTTAAAATTTCAGAACCCTCAATTTGCAGTTCATTGAAACCCCTAAATCGTCGGTGTGTAGCAGCACCCAAGATCCTGATGAGCCATTTTTTGACAAAAAGTATATGCCCAAAAGGGTTTCTTTTAAGTAATCCCATTAAACGTTTAGTATTTGAAGGAGCAACAAACTTACGAAAAAGTCATGCTTACAACACTTTTTTTAACAAGTCTTTTAATTCGCTCAACATCATCGCAGTTGCTCCCCAAACCACATGACCATTAAGTAAAAATGCTGGGACATTGGCATGCACATTCATGGAGGTCATCACCGAAACATCGGTTGTGTTGGCATCGTCTAAAAAATCGGAAAGCTTCACTTCAATCACATCTTCCACCTCCTCAATTTGCTTTATAAATTTTGGTGTTTGCATGGTGATTCCCACGAATGAGGCCACTGTAAAATTACTTGGCGGGATGTATAATGGTGTCATTGCTTTGAGCACTTCGATTTTCGGTATTGGTACACCAACTTCTTCTTCAGTTTCCCGTAATGCTGTAAATTCTAAATCTGGATCGCTTTTTTCAAATTTGCCACCTGGAAATCCAACTTGCGCAGAATGCACACCCTTATAGGTTTTTCTTAGAATCAAAACCAGATAGGTTTCATTAGCAACATGCGGATAAAACAAAGCCATCACGCCGGCTTTTTTAGCGGTTTTCATTTTCTTACGGTTTTCCTCAACTAATTCGCTTCGGAAAGGCGGAGACATTTTAAATTGAGATGCCTCTCCTGGAAGATTTAGATTTTTTATTTTTGATATCGATTTAAGAAACGTTTCAAATTTCATTTTCCTATGCGAATTTTTATACTAATAATCGCTTGCTTATTCATTTTCAGTTGTGAAGATAAACAATCTGAAAAGAAAACAAAGCCCACTACCATCGATTCTACCAAGGTTTCTAAACAAGCTGCCAAAGAGGAATCTGATTCGATCTCCGAAGGTAGTTCCGAAGACAAAAAAAGTGAATTTCTTTTAACAAAGGAGAATGCCATGGAGTTCTTTCTTCAGTATGACAAGGAACACAAAGAAAGTAAAGTTCGTATCGTCACCGATTATGGTGATATAGATATCGAACTGTTTGAAGAAACTAAATTTCATCGTTCAAATTTTATCTATCTCGCCAAACAAGGCTATTTTGATAACACCCAATTTTACCGCGTCATTGAAAATTATATTATTCAAGGCGGCAGTACCGATAATCGAGATGTGATGAAAAAACGACGGTATATTGGCAAATACTTATTACCTACAGATACAAAACGTGGTTTTCATCACGACAGAGGCGTTATATCTATGCCGAGCAGTGAGATTGAAAATCCTTACAAATTGGCCTCTCCTTATGAGTTTTTTATTATGTTGCGTGACGTGCATGAGCTTGATGGCGATTATACGATCTTCGGAAAAGTGACCAGCGGTTTAAATGTTGCCGATAAGATCGCCAATGTTGCTACAGATGATGCCGATTGGCCACTAAAAAATGTATACATAAGAAGAGTTGAGGTTTTAGATTGAAAAGACATGGCTATTGGCTATTGGCTATAAAAAGTATTAATTACATGTAGAGCTCTAAACCCTTAATAACGTTCCAAAAGTTGCGGAATTAAACTAAGATCCTGCTAAAAAAAACATGATTGGACTGCCAAGCAAAGGACTTAGTTTAACTTACTATGTTGAACACGTCGCTTCGCCACTTTTCGAAATAGAGTTTATTGATAAAAATTAACAAAACCTCAACAAATTCGCTAATCAATTTTAAGTACCTTAAAAAATTAAACCAAAAACCCATTGTAGTGCTATTAAAATTTCTAAAAGCTATTTTCGTATCCAGCCTAATATTTATTGTGAGCTGTAAAGAAGAACCAAAACAAAAAGAAACAATTACCATGAATTTTGAAAACACCCTTCTTAAAGATTGGTCTGGACCTTATGAAGGCGTACCAGCATTTGATAAGATGAACGTTAATGATATCAAGGAAGCCATGGAAACCGGTATGGCTTTAAGCCTTCAAGATATTGAGGCCATTGCAAACAATAACGACACGCCAACGTTCGAAAATACCATTGTGGCACTTGAGGCTTCAGGCCAAAAACTAAACGACGTTTACACGTATTATGGCATTATGGGAAGTAATAGGTCATCTCCTGAGTTTAGAGAGATCCAAACAGAATTGGCGCCTAAACTGTCTGATTACAACTCTAAAATCTCACAAAACGAGAAACTTTTCAATAGAGTTAAAAGGGTTTATGAGGACTCTCAAAAAAGTCCGTTACCAGAAGATCAGCAACGTGTTGTAGATCTTACCTACAAAAGTTTTGAGATGAATGGTGCCAATCTTAATCCTGACAAGAAAAAGCGCTATGCTGAAATTAATAAAGAACTCTCAACACTCTACACGAAATTTTCGAACAACGTATTGCATGATGAGGAAAATTATGTCACTTATTTGAATAAAAACCAGCTTGGTGGCCTTTCAGACTCGTTTATTAATTCAGCAGCAAAAATCGCGACCGATAAAGGCGAAGATGGTAAGTATGCCATTACCAACTCAAGATCATCAATGGATCCCTTTTTAACCTATTCCACAGAACGTGATTTGAGAAAAATTGTTTGGTCCAATTACTATTCTCGTGGTGACAATGCCGATGACTATGATAATAATGACCTCGTTGCTGAAATTCTAAAACTTCGTAAAGAACGCGTTGCATTGATGGGTTACGACAATTATGCTGAGTGGCGTTTACAAGATCGCATGGCAAAAACACCCGAAAATGCGATGAACCTGATGATGAAAGTGTGGCCAGCAGCCATAGCACGTGTCAAAGAAGAAGTTGCCGATATGCAAGCCGTGGCAGATGCCAATAAAGATAATGTGACGATAGAACCTTGGGATTATCGTTTTTATGCTGAAAAAGTAAGGAAGAAAAAATACGATCTCGATAGCGATGAAGTAAAGCAATATCTTCAATTGGAAAGTTTGACAGAAGCTTTATTTTACACTGCTGGTCGTCTCTTCAACTATAAGTTCACGCCTGTTCCAAAAGGAAAAGTGCCCGTTTTTCATGAAGACGTCAAGGTTTGGGAAGTTACTGATAGGGATACGAAAAAACACATTGGTCTTTGGTACCTCGATCCTTTTGCTAGAGAAGGCAAGCGCTCTGGAGCTTGGGCAACGACCTACAGAAGTTATACGTCTTACCAAGGTGAGACCAACGTTCTAGCGTCTAACAATTCAAATTTTGTAAAAGCCGCTCCTGGTGAGCCCGTATTGATTTCTTGGGATGATGCCACTACCTTTTTTCATGAGTTTGGTCATGCACTACATTTCTTTTCCAGCACAGTAAAATATCCTACTCTTAATAGCGGTGTACGGGATTATACTGAGTTTCAATCTCAATTATTAGAACGTTGGCTATCGACTGATGACGTGATCAATCAGTTTTTGATACATCACGAAACAGGGCAACCAATGCCAGCATCTTTAATTGAAAAAATCAAAAAAGCGTCAACCTTTAATCAAGGTTTTGGCACTACCGAATATTTGGCATCTGCGTTGATTGACATGAAACTGCATTTGGCCAACCCTACAAATATTGATATTGATGCGTTTGAGCGTGAAACCTTAGCCGAGCTGAACATGCCAAAAGAATTGCCAATGCGTCATAGAACGCCTCATTTTGGCCATGTCTTCTCTGGTGAAGGTTATGCAACGGCATATTACGGCTATATGTGGGCAGATGTGTTAACAAGTGATGCTTCTGAGGCATTTAAAGACGCACCAGGAGGATTTTACGATGCGGATGTTGCCGAGAAATTAGTCAAATATCTTTTTGCCCCGAGAAACGCCATGGATCCTGCAGATGCATACCGATTATTTAGAGGACGTGATGCTAAGATCGAAGCCTTAATGCGTGATCGAGGTTTTCCTGTTCCTACGGAAGAATAAAAGTTGAATATAATACTAAGGCAATCCCTCGTTCTTATTTTAATTCGAACGAGGGATGCTTATATTTATGTATTGGATAACACATTACACACTAATAAAAATTATCATTAAAATTTAGTGAACATAACCCCTAAACCGCAACATATAGGGTGTTTTCAGTTTTAGTAGTACAAGCGATGATCTTATCTAAGAGTAGCTCTTTCTTTACGGGCTTGGTCATGTAATCATTCATACCTATATTCAACACATGTTGTTTTGTAGTTTCCGTGGCATCTGCGGTAACAGCGATAATTGGGATCTTTCCAATGGATTGTCCTAGGCTTCCACTTCTTATGATTTCCGTAGCCTCATACCCATCCATAACTGGCATTTGTAAATCCATTAAGATGATATCGTAAGTCTCTTTTTGTAATATATCGAGTGCTTCTTGTCCATTATCTACAATGGTAATTCCTGCACATTCTATACTTTGCAAAAATTTACGCATCACCATTTGGTTGAGCTTATTATCTTCTACAATAAGTATATTGAGATTTTTATCAATAGTAACTTTTGTACTGCCGCTATTTTGACCTACGTCACATGTTTTTAATGAGACATCAATAAAGACGTCAGTACCTTTGTGCAATTCACTGTCAATATTGATATTTCCATTATATAAAGTAACTAAGTGTTTAGCAATAGTAAGCCCCAAGCCAACACCTCCAAACTCACGTTTGTGATCAAGTCTCATTTGATTAAAGCTATCAAACACAATATCTTTATTGTGCTTATCCATACCAATGCCTGTATCAGACACTTGAAACGAAAACTGACATCTACGATCTGGCTGATCTAAACATTTTAGCTTAAACAAAATACTACCAGTGGCTGTAAACTTGACCGCGTTACTCAAAACATTATTTATAATTTGCAGTAATCTATCAGCATCTCCAGAAACTAGTTCTGGTATTTCTGTATCCATTTCAAAACGGTACTCCAATCCTTTTTTTCGAGCCTCAACGTTCCAATTTTCACTAATCTGTTCAATGATCAACTTAGGATTAAACGCCTCATCTTTTAATTGAATTTCATTTTTTCCTATTTTATCAAAATCCAATATATCATTAACGTTACTCAACAAACTAAGCGTAGCATTTCTAATGACTTGATACTTCTCCTTTCCTTCAGTCGTTTGCTGTCTATCGGCCAACTCAGTCTCAACAATTCCCATGATCGCATTAATAGGAGTTCTCAACTCGTGACTCATATTTGACATAAAAAAGGTTTTGAGCTCACCAACTTCTTCAGATTTTTTTAAGGCTATTAATTGAGACTTATCTTTCTCCTCTCTCAATGTTCTCAAAAGATTGGTCATGGAAAGCGATAAAAAAACCACCTCCAAGCCGGTCCCAAATTTCGAACTGTTTAAGGTGTAAAAATTTGACGGCAAAATGCCCAGATTATTCATGACAAAACCTAATAAACCAATCACCAAGAAAAATATGCCTATTGAGAAATAAGTATCAATAGCTATTTTCCTCATACGCAATGTAAACACCGTCGATAGTATAAGAATCAAGCTTAATAGCCCATTAAAATTACTAATGGGATAAACCAACTCCAATGTTTTTGGACTTATAAAGAGTAACACAAAAAGAATAGCAAGAATACAATAGATCCCATTGTAAAACTTTTGATATCCACTTAGAAGTACTTTTACCCTTAAGAAATATTCACAATATTTGAGTAAAAAAAAGTTAGAGAACAGTGCAGAGATTAACACCATCCTACTATTGAGATAACCACCATCTGGAAAAAAATATTGATGAGCAAGTCCATCTAACGATGCTTGCATCAATGCAATCGAAAATACATAAAGTCCGTAATATAAAAACGCCTTACTTTTTAAACTCGTGTAAAAGAAAAGATAGATGAGTCCTGCCAATAGCAATACACCGTAAAAAAGTCCTAGAAAGAGCTGCTGTCGATTATTGCTAATTAGAAAAGCCGATTGGGTATATAAGTTGAGCGGTAGATTTGTTGTTTCTCCGTCGCTAACAAGGTTAATGTAAAGCTCTTGTTCGCTATTTGCCTCCAATGCGATCTCAAAGACAATTTGGCGATGCGCAACTGTTCGTTTGTCAAAAGGTATTTGATCACCATTTTTTTGCGTTCGAATTGTTTTTCCTACATGGTATAAGTTAACAATATCGGTGATAGGCCTTGCGGTTTCGAGATAGTATCTCAGGGAAGAATTAGAACTGTTTTTTAATTTAAATCGAATCCAATACGCATCTGAAGTAAAGCCAAAGTCATGATTTTCCGAATTTAATTCCTCATATTCCAACAGACTGTTATTCAATATATCATCGATTGAATAATTGGCAATACCTACATTGGTAAATTCGGCATATTGGTATAATTCACCAGAAGATTTCTCTGGATCAAATATAGGTTTTTGCGCATGTAGTGCGTATGCTAATAAGTAGGTTATTAGTAGTAATTGTTTCATGTTTGGGGCATTAAACGGACTGAAATGTACAAAATAAAAAGGAAAAGACGATGATTTGCTATTATTTCGGCTTAAAAGCATTATAATATGAGCTTATTAAGACCAATACTAGTTAACTTTAGAATCTAAAACCGTTACTATTATGACATTGAACCTAATATCCTGTGATAGCCCAAGACCAGACAAACGTGCTATTGCCAAGTGTATTGCTGAAATTTCATTAAACGCAAATGCATCATTGTCACAAGAACTCACAGAAATCTTATTGGAAGGTGATGCTGTTGATATCGAAGTTGATGACAAAAACTCTGGTTCTGCTTTAAGAGCACTTCGAAAGTTGGATATTGACTATGAGATTGCGGAGTAACTATTAGTAAAATGCATTTTTTTATCAGCGCCAAAACTAGACAGTTTTTATATAAAATGACACCATGTACTCATAAGATTCTCCAAGCTTTTTTTTGGTACGTTTTCTTTCCTTAACTTAGTGACAATATAGGTTCTTAATTGTAAACATACAGGCTTAGCATTTTATGGACAAAGGAAACACGATTATCTCATTTCTTCACAGTAAACTCTTATCTGATGACACTCGGAGGAAGACCGAAAACATTATTTTAAAAGTAGCGCTGATCGGATTTTTTATTCATTTGGCGCTTATCTATTTGATAAAATTCAATGTTTTTGATACTCCAGCCCAAGTAGAGTTATTCTACAATCCTATTTCGGCAGTATACACGCCTTTCTCCTTTATTCTTATTTATGAGGTGTATCTTTTGATTTTTTATCTTCCTAAGTCGTTTACAACCTATATCACTAAGCAATATGAAATTATTACGCTTATCATCATTAGAAAGTTATTCAAGGATTTGTCTGCTTTAGAACTTACTGAAAACTGGTTTGAAATAAAGGGAGATCTCCAATTCACATATGATATTATCGCCTCGTTGCTATTGTTTTATCTCATTTTTCTATTTCAAAAACAAAGCAAGATCAAGGCCAAACAAAGCGATAGCAAAAAACCATATATTGAGCAATTCATAAAAAAGAAAAAACTAATTGCTGTGATTTTAGTGCCGTTATTCTTTATCATGTCGGTTTATACCTTTATCAATTGGTCTGCCGAAGTTTCTATTTCCATAAACAACTTAACAGCTCTAAAAAGCATTAACAATCTCTTTTTCGACGAATTTTTCACAGTACTTATTTTAGTTGACGTAGTATTACTCTTGATCTCCTTTTTTTACACCAATCAATTTCACAAAATCATTAGAAATTCTGGATTTGTAATTTCTACAATTTTAATACGGATGTCTTTTGGAGTAAGCGGGTTAATTAGTACAATACTTATTATCGTAGCCGTTCTTTTCGGTTTAGCCATCATCACCATTAATAACCAATATGAAAAAAGTACCTTTGCAGACAATGAACTCTAGTACCTCGTATGTTATAATGACTAACCGATTTTTATTGTTATAATTGACAAAAAAATTTAAGAAAAGCCTTAGAAGCTTAGCTATGCGAACTAATTGAATATATTAGTCAATCAATTTACTTTAATTATGAAACACATTATCATCATTTTCATCGCTCTATCGAGCGTCTTTTCGTTCGCACAATCTGACAAAGGCTCTAAACTCAAGGTTGGAGACAAAGCAGCAAATTTTTCAGTAAGCATGCTTGATGGTGATGTGATCGCGCTTTCAGATTTAAAAGGAAAAGCGGTTCTCGTCATTTTTGGGCAACTTGGTGTGGACCTTGTATAAAGGAATTTAAGGAAATTCCTGATAAAATCCTTGAACCATTTAGCCAATCAGATTTTGTATTTATCCCAATTTCTAGAGGAGAACCTCAAGCACTTGTGAGTTCAAAAATGAATACTCTCAAAGCGCAGGGAATTTCCTTCAATGTAGGACTAGATTCCGAAGAAATCATTTGGAATCAATTTGCAACAAAATATATCCCTAAAAATTATCTCATTGATAAAGAAGGCGTTATTCGTTACATTTCTACTGGTTACTCGTCAAACAGCTTAGATCAAATAGCAAAAGAAATTAAAAAGTTGCTTCAATAAAGACTAAACTTTAATAAAACAAATAATCCTAGATGTATGCGTAGTTCATTCTTGTTAACAATAGTCATGATTTACGTCTCAAGTGGTTTTTCTCAAGACCGTCATCTTGACCTCGCTTTGATTGAACATACCATCAATAACTATTTTGAAGGTTATGTAGAGCGGGATATTGATAAACTGAATCTTGCCTTTGATATCGAAAATGGCACTATGAAAGTCCCAATACTTTCCAATAACATTGTTACTGGGTACGAGAATCGATTTTTTAAAGAGCTCGTTATAACATGGGGGAAAAGAGAAAAACTTTCGGCAGAACGTCTCAAAAATTGTACTTTGAAGATTTTGAACATTGATATGGATCAAGGCAAAATTGCGACGGCAAAAATAAGCATGAAAGTTGAGGATGTAACCTACATAGATATTCTTTCATTGCAAAAAATCAATAATCAGTGGAAAATCACCAATAAAATCTACCATACGCTCTACGACTAATTACTAATCAAGTTCATTTTTATAAAGACTCGGGAGGCTGATCTTCAGTTTTACAGCGAGTAATCTCGTGATAATCACAATAAGACCGGCAATGACGAAGATGAAATTTGTGTCGGCAACGAATTTCCGAAGCAAAAAATAAGTAAAACCACCTAAAATACAAGCGGTTGCATAAATCTCTTTTCTAAAGATTACGGGAATTTCATTGCATAGTATATCTCGAATCACACCACCAAAACAAGCAGTCATTGTTCCTAAGGCAATGCAAATGATGGGATGAAGACCAGCCACCATACCTGTCTCAATACCCACAACCGTATATAAGCCGATACCAATGGTATCAAACAGAAATAAGGAACGACGTAGATAATTGATTTTATTCCGAAGTAAAACAGCAAATATAGAAGAGCCTATTATGACATATACATAAGTCATATTGCTCATCCACGAGACGGGCTCAACACCTACCATGACATCACGTAATGTACCGCCTCCCACTGCAGTTACAAAGGCAATAATCAAAACTCCAAAAGCATCCATACGCTTATCTAGGGCTACTAAAACTCCTGAAATTGCAAAGGCGATCGTTCCTAGAATATCTACAACTTGGAAAAACATAATTCGATTTTAAATGGTCACGCAAAAATAGTTTGCTAAATCGATATTACACTTTAAACGCACTAATATTTATACCATTTATCTTTGTACTGCTACTTTTCTTTGGGATTATAGATGACGATGATTTGTATCACGACAGCCAAAAATATAAGTAAATAGATTTCTATTTGTGTAAAGAGCTCCACCGCATCTACAGCTTTTTTGCTTATGGACATCTGTCTTCGGCCTTCATTTAATTGAATTTTAGATAACGCAGCAAGATTATCCTTGACTCTTGAAATTTGAGTCACGACCTTATCTTTTGTACCGAAATCTGATTGCATAAAACCTGTCTCGGCATTTTGCAGCGCCGCTAAGTTTTTTGTAAAATCATCAAAAACCCTGCGCTCCTCTTTAGTTAATGTCGTGAGCTCATACTGGGTAATATGATCCTTGATGTTGGCATTAAGTGCAGCATTGCGCTCTTTATAAAATGTAGAATCGATGGTCAACGCCGCGATTTCTTTATCTTGAATCGCTTTAGATATTTCGAAAATCAAATCTTTCGCCACAAGACGATCTTCATAAATGGTGACTACAGAGTCTCTAACACGTAAGAAATTATTCCTGTCAATTAAATTTGTGGTAATAATGAGCATGAATACCATTAAAATACCGAGAACCCATTTTAATTTATTAAGGAACTTCATAAGCACGTAAATTTAGGTTATTATTAAGTAATCTAAAGATACTAAAAGCTAGTCTATTTATGGATGGTCTCAGCTTAGAATTCTATATAATAAATTGATTTATTTATCAAAAAATAGAGGTGATTACACAAATTTTATTTTTGTCGTTGTAGTCATCAATCCTGAAACCTAATTAGAGGATCCCGAAGCTCACAAAAAAGGTCTTTAGGGATAAGCGATTCACACAAATTTTCTGGAACGGTCGTTAACGGTAACTCCTGAACACAATCACAGGATCCCGAAGCTCCTGAAAAGGTCGTTCGGGATAAGCGATTCACTCAAATTTTCTGAAAATAGAAAATTTGGTTCTCTGCTTACATTCCTTGGGTGTAGTAATTATAATCTTTGAGAATGACATCGATAAACTCTAAATCTGTGCCATCAACATCCTTTATCTCAACCACCTCAATAATTTTAGTGCGCAACTTGCCCAAGGTCTCATAATCTCTTGAAGCTCTTGCTCGCACAAAGGTTTCCTTGATAATACGCGCATCGTTATCTGATAACTTAATTACATTGGGATATGTGGGCACGTAACTATCATCAAGCTCCTCTAAGATGGTATGGCTAATATTAACGTCACTTTTTAACGAGATTACAGAGGTTCCGGCGCTAATGTCCCCCAAACGCTGACTTTTTTTACTGCTCACGATAGAAATAAGCCCAATGACCCCAAACATGATCATATCAATGACTCTTAAACTCCAACGGATCAAATAATCTGGAAATGAGGCTTGATACCCATCAATCTTGACTACTTTTATTTTCATAATCCGTTTTCCTAAGGTTTGTCCGTCAAAAACAGATTCTAACGTTAGCGTATAAAAGAAAAATGGAATCATAAAAATGGCATAAACCGCTTGTTGAGACCAACCATCTAAGTCATAAAACAATTCATCAAACTTCAATACCTCAAAAATGATGTAACCAAAACCAAAGACATAAGCGATTTTAATCACCATATCAATTACATAGGCCAACATGCGCTCTCCAATGCTGGCCGCAATGAAATTTATATTGACGTTTTGTGTGGTATTTATTTGTAACTCTACCATTAATTGCTTTAATTTGAGTCTCTATGAGAGAAGTTGCATTTATCAAGCAGAATAAAGAAAAGTGGCTCAATTTTGAAGAGGCCATCTTTGGAAAAACCCTCAAAAATCCCGATGAACTTGCAACACTTTACATTCAATTGGTAAATGATTTATCTTACGCTCAAACATACTATCCCAAAAGTAAAACAATTCTTTATTTAAACAACTTAGCAGCGAAAGCTTTTCAAAAAATTTATAAGACCAAACGACAAGACACCAATCGTTTTGTGCATTTTTGGAAAACTGAAGTACCGTTAATTGTTTATGATTACAAACGTTATATTTTGTATGCCTTTATCATCTTCGGAATTTTTGTAAGCATTGGCGTGTTGTCGTCGGCTAAAGATGAAAATTTCGTGCGATTGATTTTATCTGATGGCTATGTCAACCAAACTAAGGAAAATATTGAAAATGGAAATCCCTTGGCAATTTATGGTACCAATACCAATTGGGGAACCTTTATAGGCATTTTGTATAATAACATGCGTGTTGCGATCAATAATTATTTCTGGGGTATTTTTGGTGGTATTGGTAGTTTTTTAGTTTTGATGTACAATAGCATTATGGTAGGATCGTTTCAATATATGTTCTATGAGTTTGATACCTTTTGGGCCAGTGTTAGAGGCATTTGGATTCATGGTAGTTTTGAAATTTTTTCTATGGTCATAGAAGCTGCCGCAGGTTTGATTTTAGGGGCAAGTATCTTATTTCCTAAAACGTACTCTAGGCTTATGTCGTTGAAAATCGGATTTAAAGATTCGTTTAAAATATTCTTAAGCACCATTCCATTCACTATTGGTGCTGCCTTTTTAGAGGGTTATGTCACCAGATATTCAAACGTGATGCCGCATTGGCTCTCGATTGGAATCATCTTAACAACCTTGGGGCTCATTTCGTTTTATTATCTCATCTATCCATTTATAGTTCATAAAAAATTTAAAGCTGCCCATGCAACTGCATAAATCAAGACGTTTTGGCGAGTACTTTCAAGATACGTTTGCGTTTTTAAAGCAAAACGGTGGTCACCTATATAAGCATTTCTTTATTATTAATGGCGTATTCTTAATGCTACTAATGGTATTTGCTTATTTTTTAAGTAAGTTTTACTCAGAGGTTTTTTTTGGCAGTATCGTTAACGGTAATCAGAACGCGTTAGAAAATTATATCAATCAAAATTCAGGATTATTTGTAGCGCTCATTATTGCTGTTGTAATTATCGCCCTTGTAGCGGCTATCATTGCATATACTTTTGTTCCTATTTATTTGAAACTCTATATTGATCATGATGGAAAATCATTTAGTGCTTTAGATGTTGCAAAATCCTACAAGCACAATCTGAGTAAAATTCTAATCTTTTTATTGTGCAGTATGATCGTTCTCATTCCTGTACTTATTCTTGCAGGATTTGTGTCATTTATTCTATCCATCACCATTATCGGGATGCTTTTACTTCCGCTCGTTTTTGGTGCTGTAAGTTTATATTATCAAGGGAGTTTGATGGAGTACCTTGAACAAAAACGAAGCATTTGGGAAAGTTTTGGATATTTTTTGCATTTATTAAGTAGTAAGTTTTGGCCATCTGTTGGCTCGGCAGGGATTTTCTTTGTCATGGCTTACATCGCCCAAACCGCTGTGACGTTTATACCCTACATATTTGGTGTCGTTAATTTATTTGTAGATGTAGAACCGGGAGCCATCCCAAAACCAGGAGAGATCCAACAAACAATGACCATCGTACTCATTCTCATCTTTGTGCTGAGCTTTATCGTTGGCAGCTTACTAAATGTTATCATACAACTCAATCAAGGCATTATTTTTTATAGTCTTAAAGAAAACAACGAAAACATCAATACAAAGAGTGAGATTGATCTAATTGGAACGAGTGAATAGGCTATTAAAACGTCATATCGCCTTTATGTTCTTTGTGGTACTTTGTAGCCTAGATTATGCGTATTCGAGTAATTTATTTACTGCTCAAACAAGGCAAGATTCTCTGCAAACAGATACCTCTAACATAGAGAAACGTAATTACGAGAACTTAAATGACACTTACTCAGGCGAGGATTTTATTTATGAACGTTCTGTAGAAAATTCTGGATGGTGGGCTAGGTTCAAACAATGGCTTTCCGATTTCTTAAAGGATCTATTCGACATCAACACCAACGCTAGAGCAAGCGACATCACAGATATTGCCCTCAATATTTTTTACGTTGTACTCTTTTTATTAGTTGTATTTTTTATTGTAAAGGCTATTATGAACAAAGAGGGCAATTGGGTATTTGGAAGATCTTCAGATAAAAATATCATTCCGGTAATAGACATCGAAAATAATATTTACCAAACCAACTTTAAAGCGCTTATCGAAACCGCCGAAAGCGAGAACAATTACCGATTGGCCATACGCTATTACTATTTGTGGTTGCTCAAAACGCTTTCTGAAGCAGAAATCATCGACTACGATGTAGAAAAAACAAACAGTGATTATTATTTAGAAATCACTAAAGAAGATACACGTAAAGAATTTTCATACACCTCTTATCTCTACAATTACGTTTGGTATGGTGAATTTGATGTTGATCAACAGCAATTTAACAAAGCAAAAATCGCGTTTACTCATTTTTTAAAGTCTGTTAAATCATGAGCAAATCGCTAAAACTCTATATCGCCATTTTAGTTTTGCTCATCGCTGGTCTAATTGCTGTAGAATTTTCAATCCCTACACCAGTGAGCTGGAACCCAACCTATAATGAAGATCATAAAATACCCTATGGTACTTTTGTGTTCTTTGAAGAGCTTGATAACTTGTTTCCTGAGAGCAAGGTGCAATCCATAAAAGTGACGCCATATGAGTACTTTGACGACTATTATGATTGGGAAAACGACACCTATCTCACTACGGGAACGTATATGCTCATTGATGATTACCCAAATCTAGACGACACCTCTGCCCAAGAATTGATGGATTTTGCATCCTACGGAAACGATATATTCATATCCAGTAGCTATTTTCCTGATCGCTTGATGGACTCACTGCAATTTGATACCAAGAACGATTACAGCTTTGATGGCGTCGCCAATGTATCGCTTAGTAATCCCGTTTTCAAAAACGATTCAATAACCATAGATCGTGACCTGAGCAACATTTACTTTTCTAGTGTTGACACCTTATATACTACAGTTTTAGGATATCAAAAATTCACAGATTCCCTACGCACAAATTTTATTAAAGTGCCTTGGGGAGACGGTCAATTTTTTCTGCATCTTCAGCCTATCGCCTTTACAAACTATAATATGCTCAAAAAGTCAAATCATAAATATGCATCAAGCGTGATGTCTTATTTAGGCGATGACACTATCTATTTTGATTCCAGAAATAAAGTTGGGCAAGACCTCAACCGCTCCCCTCTGCGCTATATTTTTAGCCAGCCGCCATTAAAATGGGCTTGGTATATGGCGTTGATAACAGTTGTTTTATTTATGATTTTTAATGCCAAACGAAAACAGCGCATTGTTACCATTAAAGAGCCTATAAAAAATACGACCGTTGAGTTTACGAAAACGATCGGTAATTTATATTACGAGACGAAAGATCATAATAATCTCATAGATAAAAAAATCACCTATTTCTTAGAGTACATTCGACGTGTGTACTATTTAGACACTCAAATTCTTGATGAGAAATTTGCAAAGCATCTAGCGACCAAATCTGGAAAAGACGTGAGTGATGTTAAAAAATTAATTAACCAAATTGTATATTTAAAAGCGAAAAGTGATTGCAACGAAGATGATTTGTTGCGATTAAACAAAGCGATTGAAGACTTTTATACCACATAACATATGGAACATTTAGACGATAATAAAAACGACAATTTAACACCTGATAACCAGACGCCAAATGCTTCGGAAACTGAAATGAGTACTTCGGAAACTTTAAACTTGAACACAAATGCTGATCCAGAAAGTGACGTCAGTTTTAAAAACCGCATCGACTTGACCGAACTTCAAGAAGGCATTGCGCTTATTAAAGCTGAAATTAGTAAAGTCATCGTGGGCCAAAAAGGAATGATTGACATGCTTATTGCGTCAATTCTTGCTAACGGCCATTCACTCATCGAAGGCGTTCCGGGTGTGGCGAAGACGATCTCAGCAAAATTACTTGCCAAATCTTTGGACGTTGGGTTTAGTAGAATTCAATTTACACCAGACTTAATGCCTAGTGATATCCTAGGAACGTCGGTTTTTAATATGAAAACAACCGAATTTGACTTCAAAGAAGGTCCCATTTTCTCAAACATGATTCTTATAGATGAAATCAATAGAGCACCAGCAAAAACACAAGCCGCATTGTTTGAGGTCATGGAAGAACGCCAAATCACCATTGATGGCAACAAATTTAAAATGGAATTACCATTTATTGTCTTGGCGACTCAAAACCCGGTTGAGCAAGAAGGTACCTATCGGTTACCAGAAGCGCAGTTAGACCGATTTCTATTTAAGATTGATATCGATTATCCTAATTTGGAAGAAGAAGTTGAAATCTTAAATCGGGAGCAAAATTTAAAAGGGGCAGGAAAAACAGATCAAGTCAAAGCCCATTTGAGCAAAGAAAAAATCAATAAATTTCAAGGGCTAGTAAATCAAATCATTATTGAATCACATCTCATTAAATACATTGCCGATATGATTGTGAATACACGTAATAACCCATTTTTGTATTTGGGCGCTTCCCCTAGAGCATCCATAGCCATCTTAAAGGCGAGTAAAGCGTTTGCCGCTATGGACGGTCGGGATTTTGTAACTCCCGAGGACATCAAGCGATCTGCCATTCCTGTGTTACAGCATCGCGTCATCGTCACTCCAGAACGTGAAATGGAAGGCGTCACCACCAAACAGATCATAAAGCAGATTATTGAAGCGGTTGAAATTCCTAGGTAATGTGAACATACGACGTATGTCGAAAAAAAGACGGAAGACGCAAGACTAAAGAACAATTAAAATATTTCAAGGAAGACCAATTGAAACGTATTAAACCATTTTACATACAAAATAGATTTTTCCATGCCTGCATTGCCATTATGGTCTTGTTTATCATGAGTTTTATCGTTCCTAGAGCGTTTGCTGTGGTGAAATTGGTGTTGCTGTTATTGGTCGTGTTGACGGTTTTGGATACCATTATTTTATTCGCAGCAAAAAATGGTGTTAAGGGAACACGGGTCTTGCCCGAAAAATTTTCTAATGGCGACTTAAATTCCATTAATCTTGTCATTCAAAATTATTATACCTTTAAAGTTAATGTACGAATTATCGATGAAATCCCAGTGCAGTTTCAAGTGCGCGATTTCAGTATAAAACGAGAGGTAGAGGCTTCAAGTAGTTCTGAAATCCAATATCAACTGCGTCCTGTCCAGCGTGGTGAGTATCACTTCGGAAAATTAAATATCTACGTGACTTCGGTTTTTGGATTGATCGCTCGCCGGTTCATTACCGATGATAATGCCATGGTGCCCACCTACCCTAGTTTTATGCAACTTCGGAAATATGATCTCATGGCCATTAGTAACAACCTACATCAATACGGCATCAAAAAAATTAGAAAGATTGGCCATACAATGGAATTTGAGCAAATCAAGGATTATGTTTTAGGTGATGATTTGAGAACCATTAATTGGAAAGCTACGGCAAAACGCAACCAGCTTATGGTAAATCAATTTCAAGACGAAAAATCACAGCCTGTTTATTCCATAATTGATAAAGGTCGCGTCATGAAAATGCCTTTTAATGGGCTCACCCTTTTAGATTATGCCATTAATGCGTCGCTGGTGATTTCTAACGTTGCGCTTAAAAAACAGGATAAAGCTGGTATCATGGCATTTTCCAAAAAGGTTGAAAATATTGTGGTTGCCGAGCGTCGTTCCTCACAAATGAACCTCATTTTAGAAACGCTTTATAATACCTCAACCGACTTCTTTGAAAGTGATTACGGCCGACTATATGCTGACTGCAAGCGAAATATCACACAACGCAGCTTAATGCTATTGTATACCAATTTTGAAACTTTAGATGGTCTACATCGTCAAATCCCTTATTTAAAAGGGATTGCTAAAAACCATTTGTTAGTCGTCATCTTTTTTAAGAATACCGAGCTCAACACCTTGATCACCAACAAGGCCGAAAAGGTTCAACAAGCCTACGATAAGGTCATTGCCGAGAAATTTGCTTTTGAAAAACGACTCATTGTAAATGAACTTCAAAAATATGGGATTCAATCGATCTTAACATCACCAGAGAATTTGACTATTGATACCATAAATAAGTATCTGGAAATTAAAGCTAGAGGTTTATTGTAAATGATATGACTACATTTTTTTAGTTATTTTTCAAACCTAAATTTTCAAAATTGTTTGGTTGTTATGCTCGATCGTGCCTTATGTTAACAACCCATCCCCAAAAAACAACATATCGGTAAGTCTATTTTCGATTAATTCTTAAATCGTCGGATATTTGAGTCATCAATAACAAACAATCCACTTGAAATTAATTTCAGTTAACCTTTAAAAACGATCATCATGACTTCAACATCTCAAAACACAATCAACAACAGTAAAACGACTATCACAAAAATCTTCATTTTGTCGTTGGTCTTAACTTTAATAACTTCCTTTGGGTTCGCCCAAGACAAAAAGGGTGTTACCATTACCGTTACTGTAGAAAACTTTTTAAGTGACGAAGGCAAAGCCGGCGTCGCACTTCATACGTATCAAACCTTCATGAAAAGCAACGGACTTCAAAATATAGATTCTAAAATCGTGGATGGAAAAGCAACTTTCGTATTTGAAAATGTACTTCCTGGAAATTACGCCTTATTGGCACTGCACGATAAAAACGAAAATGGACGTATGGATTTTGAAAACGGAATGCCTACAGAAGCTTACGGAACGTCTAACAACAGCAGAGGTTATGGACCACCATCTTACGAAAGCTCAAAATTTACAGTTGAAAAGGAGGATTTAGAAATCTCCATCAGACTTTAAAAACACATCATCAATCCCCATTATAATTAAATTAGCGCAATTAAAACTAAGTTTTGACTGCGCTATTTTTAATGTTTCACGTTACCAAATGATCCTGAACAACACATTGGGCGTAAACCCAATAGAGAAGCGCTCCATAGTTTCTATATCACTGTTCAAATCATTATTTCCTCGATATTCTCGACTTATCACATTGTCTTGGTTATATACATTACGAATAGATAACCCGATTTTACCGCGCAACTTGCTATCTTTTGAAAACTTGAAATTATAAGTTGATGATACATCAAGCCGATGATAATTGGGTAAACGCTTCGTATTGATACCGTCATTAAATTCTAAGCCATCATCGCCAATCGTAGATTGAGTAAAAGGCTTTCCGGTTTGCCATCGCCAACTTACTGCCATTTGAACATTTGAAATCTTATAACTCAGTGCTGCTGAAAATGCATGTCTTACATTTGATCTAGACGTAAAATAGGCATCATTATTTAAATTTTGATAGCGACTTTCCGAAGTATTGAAAGCATAGCTCACCCAAGAATTAAAGCCATTAAATCGTTTTTCCAACAATATATCAACGCCATAGGTATATTGTTCGCCAATATTGAATTGGCTGTTAATTGGGTTCAAAAAACCGAGCGATAATGCGGTGATATGATTTAATTTTTTATAGTAATTATCGACGTCTAAAGTCCAACCATTGGTGGCATAAATAAATCCTGCGGAAACTTGCTTACTATTTATAATGGGAAATTCGTTACCATTCGCCAAACGCCAAAGTCGGTTTTCTAAAGACAGATCGCTCAATATGGTTTCATCAATCTCGCTAATAATTTGATTTTTTATTTCCGCCGAAACTTGTAATACCACATTTTTAAAAAGCGGTTTATGCAACATAAGCCTTGGTTCGAGCCTGAAAGCGGAAAGCTCATCAAAATAGGTAGCTCTTAACCCAAAAGAGAGATCAAACACTTTCAAATTTTCATACTCGTATTGACCGTACAGACTATGCGATTGAACGACCGATTTATCTTCATCTAAAATAAATGACAAATCAGATGTATTTAAAAAAGCGTAGCCAACATCCTTTAGCACATATTGATAGCCAAATGAAAGGCGATTTTCGTTGTTGATGGTTTGCTTAAATTCCGTAGAAATACCCGAATCAAAAATGACGTTACGCTTCTCAAAATTTGATGTTTGCACCTCGCCTTCCGAAGTAATAAAATTATAATTTAGATCGTAATTTGAGAAATATGCCGCTGTATGTTGCGTCAAGCGCTCTGTCCAAATTTTATCCCAACCCAGTCCATAGCCAGTATTTTTAATAGACATCTGATCTTTGTAACTCTCGTTGGCATTCTCATTCTCGACCACATAATCTAAATTATTGTCAATGGCTATGAGACTTGCGAAAAAATGGTTGTTATCATTGTGCTTATAATTCAACGTCAGGTTATAATCCATAAAACTGAACATATTATTAGGATTATCCCCATTTTCAATTTTTGTGGTTTCAAAGACTTTATCGGCCAACCTATTGAACGTATAGCTTTGATAAACATCAGTATAACTAGACCTCAACGACGCTTGAATTCCCAATTTATTGGTGACAATTGGAGTATCGATAAAGGCATCAACACTAATCCCGTTTACGCCAATTTGTGCTTTGGTCTCCTCTTCTATTATTCTATTGGTCGACATATTAATAACGCTTGAAGCGCGCTCGCCATAACGGGAATGAGAGCCTTTATTTACAAAATCGACATGTTTTGTAGCGTTGGGATTAAAGGGAGAGATCATCCCAAAGAGATGCCCTTTATGGTACATATTGATACCATCCCAAATTAACCGGTTTTGATCCATTTTCCCGCCTCTCACCAAAAACCCTGTGGCGGTTTCATTAGGACTCACAACACCTGGCAACACTTGAATGCTTTCAAGAACATCAGGCTCAGTAAGTCCTGGTAAAATTCCTAACGATTTGGGATTGATCGCGAACGAGCCGTCTTTATATTTAGAAATCCCGTTGGTCAAATACCTATTGACAATGATGTTATCTAGCGTTTGAACATTGAAGGCATTTACATTAGAATTGATAATAATATATCTATTGGAAAGCATTTCAAACCTTAAGCTTGTTTGTAGTTCTATGGCGTTGAGCAATTCCTGTATCGATCGTTTTTTGCCTTCAAGAGTAAGCGTTTGACTAGAGATCGCGTTATCGTTATAAGAAAATCGAACATTGTAAACAACTTCAATTTGTTCTAGAGCCTGTTTCAAGTCTTGATATTCCAATGTGCCATAAAACAATTTAGCCTCTTCTTGGGAAAAGGCTAAAAAAGCAGACATCAGCACTATTATGAACATCAATTTCTTCACTGTTGGCTTAAATAAATAATTCCTTTTTCTTTTTCATTATAGATAATATCTAACGATTTAAACACCGTTTTCAAAGCTAAATTGAGATTGGAATGTGTAAAACTCCCTGTGTAAATGACATGCTCATCTATAGCGTCATCCTTGATTGTAATTCCATATTGCGCCTCAATTGCAGAAATCACGTACCCAATTGGGACGCTTTTGAAAGAACTTTCGCCAAAAACCCATGTCGGCCCAGTGGTCTCTGTCTGCCAGGTCTCAATAGGTTTCTCTTTGATTTGTCTTAAAGAATGAGATGGTAAAAGTACGGTACTATCTGCATTGATAGTAACGCTTACCTTGCCCTCGTAACAAACGACTTCCAAGAAATTATAGGTTGATTTTACATTAAATTGTGTCCCCAAAACCTGAACAATTCCACCTTCCGTAGAAACAGTAAATGTTTGTCCCGGCTTAACTTTAAAATAGGCCTCGCCCTCTAAGGATAACGTTCGCTGGTCTGCCCAGTTCTCCTCGTCATAAGTCAAAATAGATCTTGAATTGAGAGTCACCTCAGAGCCATCTAAAAGGGCAATGGTTTTCTGTTCTCCAAAACCAGTTTCATACCTGATCATACTATCCTCATTAAAAATAAACAATCCAAATAATAGTAAAATAGCTGCTGCAATTCCTAAAAGCCAAGCATTAGGATAAAGACGTCTTACCTTACTTTTTGCTTGGCGATTTTGGATGTGCGCATGCACATTCTTGAAAGTTGGCTCAGTAGATGATTCTAAATAGTCGTAAGCCTCAATCCCTTTTCTTAGTTTTAAAAAAGACTGAAAATCGGCTTTTGAAACCAAATGTTTTAGGGTATCATCAGTAAGCTCACCAGCCAACCATTGTGCCAAAAACCTGTCGTTCTCGCTATTTAAATCTTCTGTTTTCATATACTTCTATAATTAAGACAATCGTCAGGTTTAAAACCCTACTTTTTTTAAATATTTTAAATATCTCCAATCTCACGACGCATCACCAAAAGCGCCAAATGCATTCTTTTCTCAACTGCTTTGACCGAAATGTTTAAGTGTGCCGCTATCTCTTTATACGTTCTTTTTTCAATGCGGTTCAACAAGAACACTTCCTTTTGTTTGTTTGGTAGCCCGTCTATAGTGTGTTCCAGTTTCCGCATAAATTCTTTTTCTATTAGTATAAATTCTGGAGACTCATTAGTTTGGGTAACTTCAAAATGCTGGTGGTGCTTCTCTTTAACTTTATAATGCTTGATCATGTTGAGAAAGGTATTAGATGCGATAGTGAACAGATAACTCTTGACCTTATCAAAACTTACCTTAGCGCAATGATCCCAAAGCTTTACAAACGTATCTTGTAAAATATCTTCGGTTTGCTCTTTATTTTTGGTTTTAAAAAATATAAAACGTCTCAAAGCTTTTGAATGCGTTTTGTATATCGCTTCAAAAGTTTTAGAGTGACAAATATTAGTTTGATCTTTAGGCATTATTTTGATTACCGCTTATTTTTATACTGAGTTTGGCACTCCAAAACTAGAGAAAAAATACTTATACAAAAAAGTAGGGTTAATTTAAAGTCTGTTGTCTTAGCTATGAACAGACACAAAAACCATTAACCAAAAAAAATATTATGAAACATCTTAAACACATCGTATTGAGCTTACTATTAATAGCAAGCAGCCTCATTTCCTGTACCAACGATGACCCACTGGTAGAAGAACAAGACACCGAAGAAAGCGCATCAATAACCGCAACCCTAGCCCAACTTAGCTTGCAGTACAATGCACAAGGCAACCTTATTGCGACACAAAACCAAACCGGTAATATAGTGTTCGATTTTTGTTTTGACTTTGTATACCCACTCAGCCTTTCATATAATAACGGAACAACTGTAAGCGTCAATAATCTCGATGCATTGATCGATATTATAATCAGTTCCAACAACGAGCTTTTTATAAACGGGATCTCGTTTCCTTTTGAGGTGGAAACCTATAATGACGCCAATAATACGATTGAAATAGTCTCCATAAACAACGAAGCAGAATTTGCCGCGCTTCTTGAAAGCTGCGAGTTCACAAACACTTCTAATTGCGAGTGTTATGAAGTATACCAGCCTGTTTGTGTTGAGATTACCGCTCCAGATGGTACCACCTTCACCATGACTTATCCCAATGCCTGTTATGCAGAGTGTGACGGATTCACAACTTCAGATTTTGTAGATAATTGTGCTAACGACTTCAATTTTCCTGGCGAATTTGATTGTTTTACTTTCAATTTTCCAATATCTATTATTACCGATACAGGCGAAACCTTAGTCCTAAACTCACAAGAAGAGTTTTCAAACGCACTTTATAATGTTTACTATTTTGACTTTGTCTATTCTTTTGATGTCACCTTTAATGATGGTACAATTCTTACCATTGGTAATGAAGAAGCACTTATTGAATTGATAGAAACCTGCTTAAATCCTGGTGCTTGCCCTTGTCCCGCCAATGTCATTCCGGTTTGTGTTGAATATGAATTACCTAATGGTGCAGTTACAATTATTACATTTTTAAATCCTTGCGAAGCAGAGTGCCAAGGTTACACGCCCAACGATTTTATTGACTGCGGTAACAGCGTCAATCCAAGTTGTTCACTTGATGATGCTCAAGACGCGCTATTATCGTGCTCATGGACTGTAAATATTGGAGATGAGACCTTTAGCTATGTGTTTACCGACGATGGGATCATAACCATTACCGAAATTAGCACGACATTTCCCTATACAGCGACGTGGATTTTAACTGCTGGTATTGCAGGGATCCCATCACTTATTATAAATGAAGAATTTGGTCAGTTTGAGGACGAGTGGGTTTTTGTAAATTGTGAGGATGGTGCTTTTGATGTTTTTAGTACTATCAATCCGAATGAAACGCTAATCACTCCAGATTGTAACTAGATTGCATTACAAAACCATAAAAAGCCCTTTGAGATTTAATCTTAAAGGGCTTTTTTTGTTTTTTACTTCGGAAATATAATGTTATTACGCTAACTCATTTCTATTTTAAAACGTTAAGCGGTATTTCAAAAACTGATGTGTTAACTTTTTAATAACACTTTAAGACAATCAGTTATAGTTTTTTTTAATCGTTTTTATATCTTTATAGCCAAAATCAATAATAATGACCATTACACAATTAAATTATGTACTCGCTATAGCAGAACATCAAAATTTTACGAAAGCCGCACAAAAATGTTTTGTCACTCAGCCTACGCTAAGTACTCAAATACAAAAATTGGAAGATGAACTTGATGTCCAGATCTTTGACCGAAGTAAAAAACCGATCGAGCTTACCGATGTTGGCCGAAAAATAGTGCAGCAGGCTAGAAATATTGTTGATGAATCTGATCGTATTCAAGACATCGTCGATCAACAAAAAGGATTTATTGGCGGTGAATTTAGAATAGGCATCATCCCGACGGTTATGCCAACCCTATTGCCGATGTTCTTAAAATCCTTCATTAGAAAATTCCCGAAAGTCAAGCTTAAGATTGAAGAATTGACTACAGATGAAATCATCACTAGAATTACAGACGGTCATTTAGATGCCGCCATTGCCGCAACACCTCTGGAACAAGATCATATCAAAGAACGTGTGCTATACTTTGAACCTTTTGTTGGCTATATCCCAAATGATCACCGACTTAAAAATAAGAAAAAGATCGATGTCTCAGATTTAGATATCAACGATATGCTACTGCTAGAAGATGGCCATTGTTTTAGAGATGGGGTGATCAATTTATGTAAAGCGTTCAAATCTCAGGAGGATGACCAATTTCAACTAGAAAGCGGCAGTATCGAAACGCTGGTAAAATTATCTAACGAAGGTTTAGGAATGACGCTTCTGCCCTATCTCAACACCTTAGACTTGAATGAAAAAATGGCTGCACAATTGCATCACTTTAATGAGCCTTCACCTGCAAGAGAAGTTAGTATTATTTATCATAAAAATGAATTAAAGTTACAAATTATCAATGCATTGCATGACGTTATTTCAGGCATTATAAGAGGTGCTATTGCCTTTCAAAATGTGGATATTATTAGTCCGTTATCAAAAAAATAATAAGCATTACTCCTAAAAAAAAGCGACCCGAAAGTCGCTTTTTTTCTATTTTAAAATAATTAAACATTGATTTAATTCAGGGTTCTGTAAAATTAAAGATTTAATGTAAATCTTAAGCTCTTCGATTTCGTAAGGTAATAATCGTTGAAGTGCTTTTTGTAATTCTTTACAAAACAATGTAAAGTCAAAACTTACTTTATCGAGTACAGTTTTGGTGTACTCAAACATTGCTCGTGCCATTTTTAATTGATTTAAGATTACTAGGTAAATTTATGATATAGGCTCTGATTTTTTAATTACACTTAAATGTAGTAAAAAATTTGACTGGTTAGAACTCATATTTCAATTTTAACACCCCATACTTTGTTAACAAGTTTAAACTCGTTTATGATAAATTACTCGATAAAGTGCAATTTTCATAGACATGATGGGACTTTAATCCATAAAAACAGGATTAGATAAAATACGGTATGTATTACTGAATGTTTATACTAATTATATACCTATCGGATAAATTAGTAATGATGGTCTTAAACCTAAATATTTCGGGACCTTAAACCTAAAATAAAATATATACCTCTCTAAAAGCCTTAACGCCAACGTCCTTTCATCTTTAATTTTAGAAAAACAAATAGCCTTTGACAATCAAATACATTAAAACCGATTATCGCCATCCAATAAATCTCCAATACCACCAAGAATGCTACCTTCTCCTTTGCTATTACCACCTTTAGGTAATGATGCTATAATGCGACCAGCAAGTCGGCTAAACGGCAATGACTGAATATAAACCACACCAGGACCTTGAAGTTTTGCAAAAAACAACCCTTCACCTCCAAAAATGGTATTCTTTATACCTCCAATAAATTCGATATCATAATCGACATCTTGGGTAAAACCGACTATACATCCTGTGTCAACTTTCAAAACCTCTCCTGGTTGAAGCACTTTTTTTGCCATGGTTCCGCCAGCATGGACGAAAGCCATACCATCGCCTTCTAGTTTTTGCATAATGAAACCTTCGCCGCCAAAGAGGCCACGACCTAATTTCTTAGAAAATTCAACACCCACACTCACGCCTTTTGCGGCGCAGAGAAAGGCATCCTTTTGGCAGATAAACTTTCCTCGATATTCGGTAAGATCAATGGGTACGATTTTCCCTGGATAAGGTGATGCGAAGGATACATTACGTTTTCCTGTAAGATTATTATAAAAAGCCGTCATAAAGAGACTTTCACCCGTGAGAATACGCTTTCCAGCGCCTAAAATTTTTCCGAAGAAACCTGAATCTTTTTGTGAACCATCGCCAAAAATAGTTTCCATCTTGATGCCATCATCCATCATCATGAAACTACCAGCTTCAGCAATAACAGCTTCTTGTGGGTCGAGTTCTATCTCAACGTACTGCATTTCCTCGCCGTATATTCTATAATCTATTTCGTGTGAATTCATAATGTTTTTGTTTTTAGTTTGTGGTTCAATATATCTTTCTTGTATCAATTCTAAGGTATCTTACTCATTATCGAATTTCATAAAACTACTGTAAATTGAGATTGAGATTGAGATTATAAACTCAAAACAACCTACACTTTTACTTTCAAGCTCCATTCAAAGTTAAACTCAGAGACTTGAAGACCTTCGGCGTTTATTCCTTTTGAATTGAGGGTTATTGTTTGACCTTCACCAGTAGCGACGGCCTTTTTTATGGCATCGTCAATGTGTTCGCCTTGGTCACACATAAATGTGACACGGCCTGTAGCTTTTTTGGTAAATGAGGCATTGTTGTGAGCTACTAACATTGATATTTTTTTTCCACTCGCCTTAATTTTTGCCATCATTAATGCACCAGTTGTTAACTCGGCTGCCATTCCTTGAACGGCCCAAAACATAGAGTTAAAGGGATTTTGATTAATCCATTTATGCTTCACTGTAACGACGCAAGTGGTATCATTTAGAGATGTTGCACGTACACCACAAAAGTAAGCTGCTGGCAATTTAAATAGTAAAAACGAATTGAGTTTTCGCGGGGAAATGATCATGTTTACTCGATATTTTAGCGAATGTATTGAAAATATTTGACTTTCAGTATTGTTAATGTTATGTTAAATTAAAGTACTATGCGTAACATAATACCTTCTTTTAGACATATATTTGTATAAGAAATTACTATATACTTTTAATCATGCCAGATAATCATCAAAAAAATATTGCCACATTCATTCACTTATCAACCTTTAGTAGATTCATTATTCCGTTAGGCAATTATATCGGCCCCATTATTTTATGGATCATTAACAAGGATAAATCGGCTTTTATTGACAGACATGGAAAACAAGCGATCAATTTTCAAATCAGTATTTTATTGTACACCTTGATCATAGGGACGATCTCTATTCCATTTTTCATCTTCAAGTTTTTTAACGGATTGGATTTCATTGATTTCCACGGATTTTACGATTTTCACATTAACATAGGCAAGCCCTCTCCTCTATTATACATTACGGGTGGATTAGCATTTTTAGCGGTCATAGGTTTTATACTAGAACTTGTTTTTATTGTTATCGCAAGTTTAAAAGCAAGAGATGGCGAACTTTATGAATACCCATTAACCATCAATTTTTTAAAATAAAAATCATCATATGCTACGTTTAATTTAGCATTAACAGTAATCAAAAAATGAACAGTTTATCAACATTAATCAAATCTAGTATGGCCTTTGCCTCATCAGCACCAAGGTCATACCAACAAAACATCTGTCAGGACGTCCTTAATTTTGACCTTGGCAGATGTTTTAAAAAATCAAAAAGCACTTATGAAAATTGAAAACACAAAAGCGCAAATGCGAAAAGGTGTGCTTGAATACTGCATACTATCAGTCTTAAAAGATGAAGATGCCTATGTCGCCGAAATCTTGAGCACGCTCAAAGATGCAAAATTGCTTGTCGTAGAAGGCACCATTTATCCTCTTCTCACGCGACTTAAAAATGCAGGATTACTCAATTACCGTTGGGAAGAATCGACCTCAGGACCACCAAGAAAATATTATGGTCTAACAGAAACGGGACAGTTGTTTTTAAAAGAATTAACAACCACCTGGAACGAATTACAAAATGCAGTGAACCTAGTAACCAGACAAAAATCAAAAAACGATGAATAAAACAGTCAACATTAATTTAGCAGGTATTTTCTTCCATATCGATGAAGATGCATACGTAAAATTACAGCGCTATCTTGAGGCTATAAAACGTTCATTTACAGACTCTCAAGGTCGATCAGAAATCATAGCAGATATTGAAGCTCGAATTGCTGAGCTATTTAGCGAACGAGTTCAAAATGAAAGACAGGTCATTCGATCAAAGGAAGTCGATGATGTGATCGCTATTATGGGGCAGCCTGAAGATTATTTGGTAGATGATGAGATTTTTGAAGATGAACCGCAACCAACTTTTTCATCTAGTCGCAGCAAATCAACTTCGAAAAAGCTTTATCGAGATCCAGATAATTCTTACGTTGGAGGCGTATCATCTGGTTTGGGTCACTACTTCGGTATTGATGCGGTTTGGATTAGACTCATTTGGATTCTCCTTATTTTTGGTGCAGGAACTGGCGTTTTACTCTATATTCTGCTCTGGATCTTTGTTCCTGAAGCGGCTACGACTTCAGAAAAACTCATGATGAAAGGCCAACCTGTCAATATTAGCAACATCGAAAAAAAAATTAAAGATGGCTTTGATAGCGTGTCTTCCGCAGTTCAAAACGTCGATTTAAAAAAACATGGCGACAAACTGAAAGAAGGTTTTGATCATGTTTCCGATTCTATTTCCGAAGGTGTAAAAAAAGCAGATTTCCCTCGTCAGGGCGAGCGCATTAAATCCAGTTCCAGTTCCTTTTTTGAAGCTATTGGCAACATTTTTATGTTCTTTTTAAAGCTCTTCGCTAAGTTTTTTGGCTTAATCTTGACTTTTGCAGGTGCCGTGATGCTCATTTCATTAATCGTAAGTATATTGGGTTTAAATCTGTTGGATGCCGTACACATTCCCGGAACTAATTTTTACGATGTGGCAAGTGCGGCCAACGTACCAGTTTGGCTGATGTCATTATTGATCTTCTGCTTTTTTGGAGTGATCGCGTTTTTTATATTTTACCTAGGGCTTAAAATATTGATCTCCAATATGAAGTCTATTGGAAAAATGGCCAAGTACACCTTACTCGGGTTATGGTTTATCTCATTTATAGCGCTCATTATGCTGTCGGTACAATATGGCTTGAGCTTTAAAGAAGAAGGATCATTTGTAAAGACCGAGCAATTAGGCGCCATTACAGCCAATGACACGATCACTCTAAGAATGAATACCAATGATTTATACACCTACCACAGTGACCGTAGAAGTTATGGTTTTGATACGGCCTACGATGAAAATGATCAAAAAATATTATTTTCTCGAGGCGTGAGACTTATCGTTCGTTCTACCAAAGACAGTATTGCCAAAATTAGAATTGAACGCAGTGCTAGAGGATGGGATTTTCAAGATGCGAAAACAAGAGCAGAACGTATTGAATATAATTATGAGCTCAACAATAAGGAGTTACTATTAGATAGTTATTTGACCATGCCTTTAAATGAATCGAAAAAAAGTCAAGAAGTTATCGTTACTGTTTATTTGCCAGAAGGTACCATATTGTATGCTGATGAGAACACCTATAACTTTCATAGTAATGACTACTATTACAACGATATTTTAGACCATGACATGGAAGAACAGTATCTCAAAATTATTTCGAACGGTGTGGAGTGCTTAGATTGCCCTGAAGATTCAAAATTTAAACTCAAGGTCGATATCGAAGACGAAACGTCAGGTCTTAAAATAAATGAGCAAGGCATCAGAGCAAAAAACAACGCCAATAGTTTACAAATTGACAGCAACGGCATCACTACAAAAAGTGAGACCATAAAAGTCAATATTGACGAGAATGGGATAGAAATTACCACAGATAACAAAAACGATAATTAACAATTCATCATCATCAACTGACGGTTCAGGTATTTAAATTAAAACTAACCAACCTTTTTTTTAAAATTTGAATCGTAATCATCAATCATCGCTGGGAAATTTTCAGCATAAAAACAAAAATCATGACAACACTAACAAAAATCATCATTGCCGCAGTGCTAAGTGCGGTTTTAACTTCATGTAATTTTAATATGAATCTGGGTCCTGGGATCTCTGGAAATGGTAATGTTACTACTCAAGACCGCAATTTGACCGAAGATTTTAACCAAATTGCTGTAAGCGCAGGTGTAGATGTTTTCCTCACCCAAGATGACGCCCCATCTCTAAAGGTGCAAACAGACGAAAACCTCCAAGACATTATTATCACCGAAATTGAAAATGGTGTTTTAAAAATTTATGCAGATGAGAATATAAAATCTTCGGAATCAAAAAAGGTGATGGTCAATGTGAACAACTTACAATCGATAAGTGCCACCAGCGGAAGTGATGTATTTTCTACAAATACCATTATCGTCGATGCCATAAAAATCATGGCCACTAGTGGTGCAGATATTGATATGGCTCTAGATGCTCAATCAACGGTATTAGCCTCCACGAGCGGAAGCGATATTAAAATAAAGGGTACAACCAATATACTTAGTGCCTCTGCAACGAGCGGTAGTGACATTGATGCACAATATTTAATATCGCAGTCCTGTTCGGCTGCTGCAACAAGTGGTGCAGATGTTGTAGTGCATGCCAAACAGAAACTCACAGCAAGCGCCACCAGTGCTGGAGGTATAAAGTACTACGGAAACCCTACAAACGAGAGTATTTCTGATACATCTGGCGGAAGCATAAGCAAACGATAGCCGATATATCACTCACCAATTTCACGTTATTTAAAGCCATTTCAAACGCAAATCAAGTTTGGGATGGTTTTTGTTTTATATTTGTTCGAAACATTTAACCTATTACAATGAAAAACTTTACTCTATTGCTATTAATCGTATGCGGTTTTAGTATAGTAGGTTTCGCACAAGATGCTGAAAAAATAAAAGGAGACAGAAATTTGACCATCAAACAGACCTATATTGATGAGTTTAAAAAAATAGTAATTGGAGAAGATTTTGAAGTAGAATTATTTTATACTAAGAAACCCTCTATAGTGATTGAAACCGATGATAATCTTCATGAATTTATAAATATTCAAGTTATTGACAGCGTCTTAACATTAACGACATCAGCAAACATACGATCCAAGAAACTGAATGTTAAAATAAATTATGGCGATTCATTTTCGCAAATAGAGGTTAAAGGTGATGCCGAAGTACGATCGTTAACCTCACTAGAATTGTCAAATGCATCCTTGACCACAAGCGAATCTTCAAGAGCGTATTTAAATATCAACACCGATAATTTTACATTTACAAGTACTGATAAAACAAAGGTTAAGCTTAATGTAACTGCAAAAACAGTAACTGCAGTCGTTGGAGATAACACAAAAATGGATGCCCTAATCAATGCTACCGATGCGAAAATAGACCTCTACCAACGTGCGAGTGCCGATATTGAGGGTACAATCACCAAACTGAATTTGAGAACAGATAACAATTCAAAATTCAACGGTAAAAACTTTACAGCAAAAGCCTGTAACTTAGTTGCCGAAAGCGACAGTAACATTTACATTGAAGCTATTGATACGATTACCATTGAAGCTTCGGGCGCTAGTGAGATTTATCTCTTCGGAAACCCTAAAATTGTCATAAACACCTTTATCGATACAGTGAAACTTCAGAAGAAAGAGAAATAGAATTTATATTTCCGAAGTAAACAAAAATAAATCCGAAGCCTTGCTAACTTCGGATTTTTTAATATATAGAACTAGAATTAATACGTTGGTGTAGATACCTCAAAATCAGATTCAACGGCCGCCAAATAGCGCTCGGCATCTAATGCCGCCATGCAACCTGTTCCTGCAGCGGTTACTGCTTGACGATAGACGTGATCGGCAGCATCGCCAGAGACAAAAACGCCATCAATATTGGTCTTTGATGTACCAGGTATATTCTTAATATATCCTGTTTCGTCTAATTTTAAAAACTCCTTAAAAATATCGGTATTTGGTTTGTGCCCAATAGCAACAAAAAATCCAGTAGCGGGAATTTCAAAGGTTTCATGAGTCTTATTGTTTATAGCTCTTACACCTGTTACAACTTGACCGTCTCCTAAGACTTCTTCAGTTTCGGTATTAAACAGGATTTCAATGTTAGGCGTCTTTTTAACACGATTGGCCATGATTTTTGATGCTCTAAATTCATCTCTTCTTACCAACATGGTAACTTTAGAACAAAGCTTTGATAGATAATGTGCTTCTTCGGCAGCACTATCTCCTGCTCCAACAATAACCACTTCTTGATTTTTATAGAAGAATCCGTCACAAACCGCACAAGCAGAAACACCTCCACCAAGCTTTAAATATTTTTGTTCAGAATCCAATCCTAAATATTTAGCAGATGCACCAGTAGATATGATGACTGTTTTACAGTGAATTTCCTTAGTCTCATTCACCCATACTTTGTGAGTTTTACCCGAAAAATCAACTTTTGTAATCCAACCATCTCGAATATCTGTCCCAAAACGCGCAGCTTGATTTTGAAATTCGATCATCATTTCAGGTCCAGTTATACCATCTGGATATCCAGGAAAATTCTCAACATCATTGGTCGTAGTCAATTGACCTCCAGGTTGTGTGCCCTGATAAAGCACAGGGTGCATGTTAGCGCGCGATGCATATATTGCAGCAGTATAGCCTGCGGGTCCTGATCCTATAATAAGACAATTTACTTTTTCTATTGTATCAGACATATAATTTGTTTAATTTTATAGTGCAAAAGTAGGATTTTTGGATAAAAACTTACATCAAAGTTATCAACACTTTAATGATGACCTGAATGAAAAGCACAAGCCAATTCACTTATCCAAAGATAATAAGTCTTTGTTTTGAGTTATTCGTTACTTGCACATCCATATGACTTTCAATTTTAAATCTTACATAATAATGTCGGTAATCTCAACAAACAATAAAATGATTAAAATATACTACAGCTCAAAATCTACAATTGGCAAACAAACCTATAGCTACGTCAATGCTTCATTTAAGGAATTATTGGCTATTGACGTGGTCAAGACCAATGTTACTGGCACACAATGGAAAGAAATGGCAGAGCATTTAAAAATGACAATTGGTGATTTAATTGATAAAGAGCATCCAATTTACATTGAAAATTATGATAAAGATGCTGATTTAGATGAACATGGATGGATTAAAGTCTTAGATAATCATCCTGAGGTTTTAAACTTTCCCATAGTTATTCTAGGCAATCTTTTTTTGCAAATTAAAAATCCATCGGATATTGAAAAACACCTTGATCCTAATAGTGCTGGGATTAATGAACGAAAAAAGATTTAATCTGGTTTAACCCCTTATTGTTTAATAGTATTTTACGCCTAATTTATAACCTATGATAAAGTCTTTAGAAATTGATAGTTTAGTAATGCTAGATTTAATGACCTCAATTTCTAAACAGATCAATGTCGATTTTACGAGCGATGGTGATGATCATTGCATTGATATGCCAAAATCGTTTGGCAAGGGATATATAAGAGGTCTACAATTTTCTCACGGCGTTGCTTTATTAGAATCAAACTTAAATCTTGTCAAACGCTTTGTTTTAAATTTCACCAAACAAGAAACCAATGGGCTTTTTTTCATCTTTAATCTTGAGGACAATATATCACATCAATTCTCTAATTCTAACGATAAAAATATAATTTCCAAATTACAGCATGTCATGTTTGCTAATGATCTTAAGGATGTTCATAGGATTATTATTGATAAGGACATTACGACGACGTTTCTAATTTTAATGATCAATAGAAAGGTGTTTGAAAAAAAAATGTCTTCGGTAGCGCAACATTTATCGCCAGAATTGGAACTTATATTTAAAGATGTAAATGGTATAAATAAAATTTATTTCAAAGATTATTTTTCTTTAGAAGTATCTCAACTCATAGGAGAATTTAGAAACTGCGATCTTGAGGACTTTATGGAACCTATGTTTTTAGAAGGGAAGTGTTACGAAATTTTAACGGTGCAACTTCAAAATTATAGTAATAGAAAAAATGATAAGCATAAGACACGATTAAGAAAATCTACGGTCAATAAAATAGAAAATGCCATTGAAATTATAAAAGATGAACTCGATGTAAAAATAAATGTGCATGATCTCGCCAAACGCGTTGGACTCAATCAAAACACATTGCAAAGCGGTTTCAAAAATCTTTTTAAAAGCTCGGTCAATGACTATATAAAAAAATACAGGATCGAGCATGCAAAGTTACTAATTGAGACTACCAAGCTTAACATCACAGAAATTACCTATAAAATAGGCATTAACAGTCGTAGTTATTTTACCAAATTGTTCAAAAAACGTTACGGCACTACGCCAAGTGCTTATTTAAAAAGATCAAGATCATCGAAAGATAAGATTGCTTAAATATCATAATTTGCTTAGGTTTTCACCTAAGCACTGCTACTTTCCCTTAACAATAGCCGTTCAATATTGTTAGTCTCTAGTTCAATTTTGTTAAACACTTTTTGACATATCCCTTTATTTTGCAAATGGATTTCAAACTTATTTGTCATTAAAATAATGTGAATACGCGTCCTAATTTCGTCGTAAAGATGATTAGTTGTTTTGCAACACAAATCGGTGGTAACACAAATAGACTGTTAGATACTATTAGTATTTATCGACAAAACCTAGGATTTGTAATCTTTTCTATGAAAAGGATGTCACACTTATTTACTTATGCCAGTTTGAACGAACCAATAAGTATTTAAAGTAATGATGACATTGACAAATAATGAACTGAAAAAAAGTGATCTTCTGAGAGCAATATGTAATGAATTACAATTAGAAGATTATTGCGTAGCTGGTAATATTAAGGAGCTAAATATTGATTCTTACCGTTGTACTGGTGCAATTGACTATTATGCCCATGCTGATGCTTTTACGTCAATTATTTTAGATCTTAATTTGCATGAGGACTTACAAATAGCCATACCGTCGCATAATAGTAAAATGCTCTATCTCTTATATGTTACAGATGGAAACTTATATCATCAATTAAAATCGTCAACTGAAGTTTTTAAAATTGAACCATTTAAAACTGTAGCATTAGCTCCCCATTTATTGGATAACCATTTGTTAACGTTTCGTAGAGGATCACAACTTAAGTGCAATCTTATAAGCGTCAATTATACTCAACTTTTAAATTATTTCGAAATAAAAGACAATTTAGAATCGCATGATTTTAATGGCTTAATTGATATCATCGAAAAAATGGGAAGTGAACTATTTGAATGCGGATTTAATCTTAAGATTGCAAAACAACTTAAGATAATAGAGACGCATCGATCAATGCCTACTTTATCTTCAAATTTGATGCGCGAAGGCAGAATGTCGATTATTCTTTCAATTTACCTAGATCAATTAACAACTCACATTAAGGGTGATTCTAATGAATATGAAATTACTGGTGGAGAGATAAAAAAAATAAAAGCAGTTAGTGACTATATTGTTGAAAATCCAGGATTAAATCATGCACAGAGTAAACTATGCAGTAAATTTTATATTTCACAATCGAAATTACAATTTGGATTCAAAATAGTCCATAAAACAACAGTTTCGAATTTTACGAGACAGATACGTCTTAAAAAATCTGAGTTTTTATTGAACAATTCAGATTTGAATATTTCAGAGATAGTTTATACTGTAGGTTTCACAAGCAGAAGTTACTTTAGTAAAATATTTAAGGAAAAATATGGATGCAATCCTACTGCATATAGGCAAAATTTCAAGAACTCTAAGTTGGAAGAAGAGAGTAAAAGATAAATTTTATTAGGACTATCTCAAAAAAAAGGCTTCAAAAATGAAGCCCTTTATTATTATTGTTTTGGCAAATAATTCATTAATCTACCGCATCTCCTATATCATCTGCAACATCTTCTACTGCATCTTCTACTTTATCTCCAGTAGTTTCTCTACAACTTGTTAAAACTGTAGATACAGCAAACATTACTAAAAACACTTTGGCTAAATTTTTCATATTTAATTGGTTTGTTAATTATTGGGTTGAAATTATTTTTTAATAACACCCTTCAAAAGTGAAAGTACAAATAATACTATAAATATAAAAAATACAATTTTTGCTATTCCAGCAGAAGCTCCAGCAATTCCTCCAAAACCTAATGCGCCTGCGATTATAGCAATGATAATAAAAATAATAGTCCAGCGTAACATGTGTGATAAAATTTAAGTTATTTAGAATTGATTATCAATTCTTTAGACTATAAATATCGCTAATCACGATGTTTAAAATTAGCTCGAAAACTACATAGTTTGACTTTATTACACATTAAATTAAGTAATCTTCATGTTACTTTGATAATAATCGCTATTCACAATTTTTTTATAGATTTTAAGATTATCATAAAATTCATAATCAATGGCATGCGATAAAAAACCACAGGTTACATTTTGTTGAATCATCGGTTCTAGATCACTCAATTTTGAATTACGGTTAAGCCAATCATTATGATCTTTCTTCTTAAGTACCATTGGTTGTTTATCGCCTAGGTTAGGAATATCATCAAACTCACGGCCAGATTTTTTTACTAAAATTGAGCAGGTCAAAAACCCGTCGCTTATAGTATTATAAACACCCGCTAAACAAAAAGGTCTGTGATTTTTAAGATGAACATGAAAGGGAACTAGTTTACCTTCTAATAATTTTGATGTGAAAAAACCATTCACGACAATTAAGCAACGCCTTTTGTCCAACGACGTTGAATAAATTTCAGTATTTAGGTATTGATCATCAATATTGGTATTAAGCGTATTGGTGACATCTTGAAACGTATCCCAATCATCATCATAAGCTTCGGGCAATAAACCCCAAATTGCAAAATTAATATCTTTAGGATTTTCTGAGGTTATGACAGGTACACTATTTTCATTTAAGCCATTTATTATTGTCAAGGGCTCGTAAAGATTTGGATATTTAAATGTAAAATTTAATTCATCCTCAATCTCATTAACATCACATGTATTGGATAATTTATAGAACATTTCCTTTTTAGTCAAAGAAAATAAAAATAACGGTGTTGTTTTAGCTTGAACAAATGAAAGACGACCTCAAACAAAAAAGCACCCAAAAAAGGGTGCTTTTCTTACTATTTATTAAGACATTTTATCTCAAATCTTCTAAAGTTTTGATGTTACTTAATCCCGATTCAATTTTACTTTTTTGCGATGACAAAATTGTTTTTGTTGAAGATGGTAAGCTGGTCTCGCTTATAACATCATGATACTCTTCAACGGCTGCTTTTTCACCTCTTATTGCTTCTTCGAGCATTGACTCTTCATCATCACCTGAAAATAATGATTTAACATCCATCCAAGCTCTGTGAGCTGCTCCCGTAATACTGCCACCTTTGTCGACCTCTTGACCAAATGACTTAATTTCGGTTTTTAGTTCATGACCAAAATTATATCGTTGATCAGCCTTACTTTTAAAATATGACTTCAATGCTACATGATCTACGTTTTCCGCAGCCTTTTTAAAACCTTTTTCTGCATCATATGTCTTCTCTAATAGATCATTTAATTTTTTTCCTACTTCTTCTGTGTATGTACTCATCGTAAATTAGTTTAAGTTGACGCTAGTTTTATTTTAAGATGCCCAACGATTTACATCATTACTTAACAGTTTATCTGTTTATTGTACTCGAAGATAAGAGGATTGAAAAATAGTGATTGACTATATTCACCTAACTTTTAACACAGATAGTACCTTAATATAATTTTAACTAAATAATGGGTTTGTAATTCGAAATAAGCTCTAGAACAGATGCTTCTGTTGGTGTTAAATGCGTAGTGATCTTTGGAGATGTTTCTATAGTCGTGAAAACATTATGTAAAGAATTATCTTGATACGATGTTACCAGAATAGGATGAACATAATACTTACGGCATACATTTCTGGTGTTGCCCAATGCTTGAGCGGTTGCGTCAAATGCTTTAAGGATATTTTGATCAATTTCTTTTGCTGAAGTGGGTTTGTCATAATCCATTAAAGTCTCAAAGAAAATCACAGTGGCAGACCAGGTTCTAAAATCTTTTGCTGAAAAAGAATCACCCGTGAGCTGTTGCAAATACGAATTGACCATCGTACTGTCTACATGATGCTTTGTGCCATCGTTATCATAAAACTGAAATAATTCCCAGCCTGGAATTTCTTCGCACTTAGAAACAAGTTGAACCAAACGCTTATTTTTTAAGGTAATAGAATGCTCCTTACCCTTTTTACCAATAAAGTTGAAATTCAACTTATCTTTGTACAAATGGACATGTTTATTTCGAAGTGTCGTGAGGCCATAAGTCTTGTTTTTTCTTGCATAATATGCATTACCAACTCTAATATGAGTCTCCTCCATTAATTTGACTACTAAAGCCAAGACCTTTGATTTCGTCCAAGAGGTCTGAATGAGATCTTTTTCGATCTGGTCACGAATAATGGGCAAAGCCTTGCCAAATTGTGCCATTTTAAAAAATTTAGTCTGATTTTTTATCTTCTGCCATTTAGGATGATAGCGATACTGTTTTCTTGATTTGGCATCTCTACCTGTAGCCTGCAAATGTCCTTTTGGCAAAATCGAAATCTTCACTTTTTCCCATGCTGGTGGAATCACCAAAGCCTTAATTCGCTCTAGATCTTTGTCATTGGTTATTTGTTTTCCCTTATGAAAATAGTCAAAAAGCTTTCCTTTTCTTTTGCGCTGTATTGATAATTGATGCGCGTTTACATATACTAGATCCAAATTTTCGACAGCGAGTTCAGGCTCGCTGTCTATTTTTTTTAAGAGAGATGGTGAAAGCGATTTAGACATTATTGTGATAAAGGAGGTAAGAGGATTAATTGTGTTATGGCAAATTGATTACAGCATTTAAGTTTCAGAATAGAAATAAAAAAACCTCGATGATAGGCATATCACCGAGGTCTACCTAACCAACCTTTGAATCATACAATATTAATCGTATGACTGCAAATCAAAGTTAAATTAATTCTTGGGCCCCATAGTGCTTTATCTAAGGTTAAGTTAACTCAAATAGAAACGCTGGCTTACTAATAATCAAAAGACAATTATACTCATAATTTTGAGTGATATAACATAATATTAAAAGTCAAATCAACTTATATCTTGAGGTGCTTTTAAGATATATTTAAACCATTTCAAAATACTCAACATCATTTTACGACTCAACTGCAAGTAAGAAAAAATTAAGTGATATTTTTGTAAACTATAAAAAACGTTTTCATACAATCTTATGATAGAAATTACCGTTATTGCCCATAGTCCAAAAGAACTTTTAAATCAATTGCAAGATACCTTTGGAGGAAAATTAATTGAAAAATGGAACGAATACTCTCTCTCTATTGACAATTCTAAAGCCAAAGGGATTATTACTTATATTCCTTTTGATTGGGGTATTAATTTCTTGAACTTCGATATTGAATTTTTTGAGGACACAGTTTTGAAAATAGAAGCTAATGATTTTAACCCACTTCGCTTTCTATATAGTTATGTTGGTAATTTTAAACACCGCTTTGGTATAGACAACAAAGAAGAATTAGTCGAGCAATTTCACTCACTTATATTCACCAACAAAACAGGTGGATACAATTATATACACTTTCCCGCTAATAAAAAACTAGATATTAGTAGTATTCAAATTATACGTGAAAATTTTCTTAAAAAAAGGACGACCAATGTGTCTTTACTTAATGAGAAATTACATGAAGTTTTTGTAGATACCGATCATGAAAATCGTTTCTCTCATTATGGCGCTTTAAATTTAAAAATCGCTGATTGGATTAAAAAGATCAAGAAAGTGAAGTCACAAGGCATGGTGCGAGTTCTTAAGATTGAAGCAATTATTTATCAAATATTATCGATACACATAGAACAGCATAACAAATTCCATAAAGGTATAGAATTACCTCTAACGCTCTCTGAAACTGACTTAAAGCAGATTAGAAAATTAGGAAATAGTATCATCAAAAACCCATCTTTCGCATATTCATTAGACCAGCTAGCACAATCATCTGGTCTCTCACAAGCCAAATTACAAGATGGATTTAAGTTTTTATATAGCCGAACGGTTACAGAATATGTTAGGCACGTAAGACTAGAGGCGGCAAGGGACTTAATGAGTAGCGCCGATTTAAATGTGTCGCAGGTCGTTTATAGCGTTGGATTTACGAGTAGAAGTTACTTCTCAAAAATCTTTAAGAAAAAGTACGATGTATCACCCAACGAATACAGAAAAAACGTGTTAAAAAACTTAATCCCAGGAGAATCTGCGGCATAAAAAATTCTAAATTATACTAGAATTTATCATTGTTTCTGCCAGCAATACATTTTGAAAGTTTTCAAATTCCTTGATAGCTATCTAAGCTTAATTTTGACGCTTTCATATTTGACATACACCAAGTCATAAAGGCTAAAAGCGACTAACAATTATAATTAATTTTATTGATTCCCGTTTTTTCAAACTGATGTGGTTTAAATTTTGAAAACTAAGTGAAAATTAGTTTTTTTCAGCCGCCTGAATTCTTTTTTCAATTGCATAGTTTCTGTATGGAATAAAAAAAGACAGAAAATTGACGAAAAGTAACATTTAGAGCAAATGATAAAAGTTTAATTCATTCGTGTATACATAAAGGAAGCATTAACCCTCTACTTTTAAGAATTCAAGGATGATAGTTTTACTTGCCAAGTTACTTATTTTGATGATCACAGATAAATGTAATTGATGGCGATTATATAAGTTTAATCCACAAAAAAAGCACAAATTACCATTTGTGCTTTTTTATAAATTATAATTATAATTTATTTGACCATCTTTTTGAATAACATAAAAGAACCTATTTTTGCTCCTAACGAAATTGCCGTCTGCACCCAGTTGGGCGGTGTAAGATCCTCGGCAAAGTCACCTTTAATGCCTTTAAGCTCCTCTAAAGCTATACTGCGCTCAAGATCTAAACGCTTTAAATCAAACTCAATCTCGTCAAACGTATTGTACTTTTCCATTATGAATGCTTGTAAAATTTAGATGATAATTGTTTTAAGACTGAAGTTGTTATTCTATGACGCACCAAATATCCCAAAAATGAAAACACTAAATAAATAGCACCAATTATCAAGAACCCTAATGCCCCGTTGTCTAAAGTCTCTCCAATTACAATAGCACCTGCAACAGACAAAAATATCATTGCAATTATAAGAAAAACACCGACTGCTAAGGAGCGTGCAACAAAACTAGAAGCTAGAACAGAATAGTGAAATGCTTTTAACTTCGCATACTCTTTAGAGCTTTTAAGATATTTCTCGGCATTGTCGGCTGCTTTGTCCTTAGTTTGATTCAGTGATTCAAATACAGTCATATATTATACAGTCTTTTGTAATTTTTTATTTTTGACTTTTAATTCAGCTAATTTTCTTTCTAAAGTATCAATAACGTCATCTGCTTTGTGACTAACGTCAGACACCATATTTTCTAATTGCACGTCTAACGTTTCTTTCTTGTTCGAAAGCGTTGCAGCCGCTTGGTCTTTCAAATGAATAGCTTTTTCCGTCAACTTGTCTTTTGCGCTTACGGCTTCATCTGCTATTCTCTGTCTTGTGTTTAATCCTTTATCAGGCGCAAATAATATACCGAGCGCGGCACCGATTGCTGTTCCTGCCAAAATTCCTAACATTGTTGTACTATCTTTTCCCATTTTATTTTTGATTTAAATAATTAATTACAAAGATGGTGTAATTCGATCTAATTACTTAACCCGAAAGACTTTATTTTTGTCGTATATCACAATAGCTAAACAGATAACACTTTGACTTATTGAGTTAAGTAATTTTTGTTCAGTTAGCTAAATTCCATCATTCTAAAATTTAATTGAACATGTCTAAAATCATTACTACAAATCCTTACTCCAAGGATACGCTCAAAGAATATAAATTATTTGACGATAAATCTGTTAACAACAAACTTATCGATGCAGATATCCAATTCCACACCTGGAAAAACGTAACATTATCGTCCAGGGCTAAATTGTTGGAGAAAGTAGCAAAAAATTTAAAAACAAATATTGAGAAATACAGCGAGCTGATCACGACAGAAATGGGTAAACCTATTTCAGAAAGTAGGGCCGAAATTGAAAAATGTATGTCACTCTGCCAATTTTATAAAAAAAACGCTACGTTACTTTTAGCAGACGATATTATTAAGACAGAGGCAAATCAAAGTTTCATAAGCTATGATCCACTTGGGGTCATCCTTGCCATCATGCCATGGAATTACCCTTTTTGGCAAGCGCTACGTTTTGCAATTCCTACATTAACCGCTGGTAATACAGCTCTGCTTAAACATGCCAGCAACGTATCTGGATGCGCATTGGCAATTCAAGAAATATTCGAGCAATCTACATATCCAAAACATTGCTTTCAAACCTTGCTAATTGATCATGAGCAAGTCGAAGCCTTGATAGGCGATGACAAAATTAAAGCGGTCTCACTAACAGGAAGTGAAAAAGCTGGTCGAAAAATTGCAGCTATATCAGGAAAACATCTCAAAAAAACAGTTCTTGAACTGGGCGGTAATAATGCCTGTATGATTTTGGCCGACGCCGATTTAGACCAACACTTGGGAACCATCGTAAAGGCCAGAATGCAAAACACGGGACAAAGTTGTATAGCAGCCAAACGTTTTATTGTTGTTGAAGCCATCTACGATCAATTTTTAGAACGTTTCACAAAACAAGTAAGAGAACTTAAATCTGGAGATCCAATGCATGATGATACCGAAATTGGTGTACTTGCGCGACAGGATTTAGCAGAAATATTAGAAGATCAAATTAAGCAATCTGTTGATAAAGGTGCAAGCGTACACTTCGGAAACCACAGAAGTAATGCGTATTTTGAACCTACGATTTTAACTAATGTTAAACCAGGTATGCCTGTTTTCGATGAAGAAACATTTGGCCCAGTTGCAGCCATCATTAAAGTAAAAAATGAAGATGAAGCATATCAAATGACCTCAAAATCAAAATTTGGTCTAGGCGCGATGATTTTTACAAAAAGTACAGATCAAGCCTTGAAAAGAGTATCTCAAATTGAAGATGGTGCTTTTTTCATAAACGAACTTGTCAAATCTGATCCAAGATTACCTTTTGGTGGCACAAAAGCCTCAGGTTATGGAAGAGAGTTGTCTAGAGAAGGTATTTTAGAATTTGTAAATAAAAAAACAGTATATATAAAAGCTTGAAAAACACTATGAAATTTGTAAAAGAAGAAGACGAAGAAAGAAGAGACTATATCCTGCAAAAAGATGAAACGACCAAAAAGACATCTGTATTTGTGATCATTATGCTTATTGTTTTAGTCATTGGTGTCATAGCATCAGGCATCTATTTTCTCAAGTCTTAAAAAGTATTGGTTGGGATTGAATTAGATAAGCTAGTTACTTTTTTGTAAATTTAAATATGACATATTAAATTTTAACACCATGAAAAACTTATGCTTTATCATTTTATTGAGTTCAATCATTCTCTCTTGCGATGGGCGTGACTCAAAAGTCAAAAACCATGAATTAGAAATGCGCACTGAAACAATAGATTCTGAGCATCCATTGGAAGGCGCTTGGGAGCTGGTGGGTTATTATAACTATTTAGACAATAAAGTCATTGATTCCTTTGAAACGACAAAGGGTTACCGACAAGTTAAAATGTACACACCTTCAAGAGTCATGTGGAGTAAGCACATTCCGCAGGATTCTACGGAATGGTTTGGATATGGAAATTACACCGTAGACGGAGATGAACTTACAGAGGTGCTAGAATATGGATCAGAAATGATGAGTAAGATTATTGAAGAGAAGAAAGAATTCAAGCATGAACTTATTATTGGAAACGATAGTTTCAGCCAAATAGAAATTGATGAGGATGGCAATAGGATTTATGCTGAGAATTACAAACGCATTGAGTAAATCTTTTTATGATCACAACAGATTGAAACAGTATCTGAAATTTTCACGACTAGTCATAATTAAAAAAAGCTGAACATGTCGTTCAGCTTTTTCTAGTCGAAGTGGTCACGCTTTCGGGCGTGACAACCTCCGTATTGTCGGGGTGGCAGGATTCGAACCTGCGACCTCCGCGTCCCAAACGCGGCGCGATAACCGGGCTACGCTACACCCCGAAAGTGGTTATCTAAACATTAAATTGCGGAGAGACGGGGATTCGAACCCCGGGTACCCTTTTGAGGTACGACGATTTAGCAAACCGTTCCTTTCGGCCACTCAGGCACCTCTCCAATTATAAAAAACATCGCAATAATTGCGGATGCAAATGTAACGCAACATTAGAAGGAACACAACTTTTTATTTAATTTTTTTATAAAACTTTATTCAGGATATTCAATTCTCAAATGGAAGATGTTGGCCAGCTTTGATTTAAGTACTTTTTTAATCGATTGAATTTCTTTAAACGTAATATTAGCGTTGAGAAATTGACCATCTTCCATCTGCTTACTTATAATAGACTCTACAAATTTATCAATCTTCGTGGTAGTGGGTTCTTTCAAGCTCTTAGAAGCAGCTTCTACACTATCACACATCATTAAAATAGCCGTCTCTTTACTGTAGGGCTGTGGTCCAGGGTATCTAAAATCGGCGTCATTAGTATCTTCATTCAAATCTTTTTCCTTTCTATAGAAATAATAAACCATACTGGTGCCGTGGTGCGTTCTTATAAAATCAATCACACGATCGGGTAAATTATATTTTTTAGCGATTTCAATACCATCCAATACATGCCCAATAATAATTTTAGCACTCTCACGAGGGGACAGCTCATCATGCGGATTAATTCCTGTTGCCTGATTTTCGGTAAAATACGTTGGGTTTTTCATTTTACCAATATCATGGTACAAAGCACCAACTCTAATCAACATAGCATTTGCACCGATTTCATTGGCAGAAGCTTCGGCTAAATTGGCAACATTCAAAGAATGGTGAAAGGTTCCAGGAGCTTTGTTTGAAAGTTCTTTCAACAGTCTAGTATTGGTATCAGAGAGCTCCAAAAGCGATACGTCTGACACTAACCCGAAGAGCTTTTCGTATATATATATAAGTGGCTGAACAAATAATGTTGCTAGACCGCACAACACGAAAAGACCAAAAGTTCGCGGCTCTAAATTACTGATATCACCTTCTTGAATCACAAAAAACGCAAAATACACAATAATATAAATGAGTGTAATTTGACCAACAGAAATAAAAAGATTAGCGCGTTTATACAATTCTGAAACCGTTAAAATCGTTACTATTCCAGCAATAATTTGCAAAAACATGTATTCATAACTATTCGGCACGATAAACCCAATGAGCAACACGGTAAGCACGTGAGCAAAGAGCCCTAATCTCGCATCAAAAAATGCTTTTAAAACTAAAGGTAATATACACAACGGCACTACATAGAGGTATTGCGAGTTGTAATTGATTATCAACGTGGTTAATAAAATCATCAACAGCACATTAAAGAAAATAAATGTCACTTTGGTATTATCCAAAAAGACTTCCATACGATATTTCCGCAGAAACAACAGCAACATTAACAACGCTAATGCGACCAACAAACCATAGGCAAATACAATTAAATAATAACTAGATTCGCTCCAAATTTGTGACTCATACTCAGCCTGTAATGACTTTAATTCTTCAAACTTATTGCCCTCCACAATTTCGCCCTTTGAAATAATGAGCGTTCCTTTTTCAATACTCCCTCGAACGCTAGAAATTCCTGCCAGCCGCTCATCGAGCGCGTTTTGCGATAATGAAGAATTAAGATTGAGATTAGGTTTAATAACGTCAAAAAACAAAGATATGTAGGCAGGCTTAAAATTCTCCAAACTATTTTTTTCAAGAGCATCCTCAATAACTGATCTAAAATTATCTAATGGTGTTAAGCTAGAAAACTTAGTTTCTAAATATTGAGTTTTATCATCTATTAAAATGACTTTTTTATCTTCTGGATACTCGTAATCCTCATCTAAAACGCCGTACTCGTATATTTGCTCTAATGCGCCTTTACCTATTTTAAACAATTTAGGGTGTTCTTTTATGATGCTGTCTGCAAAAGCCATTTCAAAGTTTTCGGCGAAGTTTTCCGCGACCAAAGATTTAATAGTAACATCAATATCAAAATAGAGCGGACTATTTTCTGACGCCTCAATGCGCTCAAGTTCTATTTCGTCGGAAGATTTTTTTATTGCAAAATCAAATGGCGCCAATAATAATTCAGACTGCCATGGCTTTCCTTTATCAAAATCATATTTAAATTTTCCACTCTTCGGAAACAAATAAACAATTAAAAATGTGGTACTAAAAAACAGAATCACTTTGTATAAAAGCGCGTGATTCTTGTACCATTTATCTATTAAGTCGTTCATTATCGTAACTATTTATCTGGCATTAAAGTTGAAGATTCATCTCACTGAAATTAGCATCCATCCATTCAAAAGTAATCAAATATATTAGAATTCGGGTTAAACATGCAAAGCCTGCATTTAATTAAAAATGTTTAATTTTACAGCTGTAAACAAAATAAAGAAGAAATGAGCAAAGACGTTGTTATTGTTGCAACAGCAAGAACACCCATTGGAAGTTTTTTAGGGGTATTATCAACTATTCCAGCGCCACGGTTAGGGGCTATAGCTATAAAAGGTGCTTTAGACAAAATTAATCTTAAACCAGAGTTGGTCGACGAGGTCATAATGGGCAATGTCGTTCAAGCTGGTACAGGCCAAGCACCTGCTAGGCAGGCAGCAATATTTGCTGGTATTCCAGACACTGTGCCTTGTACAACCATCAATAAAGTTTGTGCTTCGGGTATGAAAGCAGTTATGCAAGCTGCACAATCTATAGCTTTAGGAGATACTGAAGTTGTAATCGCTGGAGGCATGGAGAATATGAGTTTGATTCCGCATTATTTCCATGCGCGTTCTGCGACAAAATTTGGTCCTACAACGCTCATTGACGGGATGCAAAAAGATGGTCTAGTTGATGTTTATGATGAAAATGCCATGGGGGTTTGTGCCGATGCTTGTGCTGAAGAATTTAAGTTTTCTAGAGAAGATCAAGATGCATATGCCATTCAAAGTTATAAACGTTCGACTGAGGCTTGGGACACTGGTAAATTTAATGAAGAAGTTGTCCCTGTTGAAGTGCCACAGCGTCGTGGTGAACCCATGATCGTTTTAAAAGATGAAGAATTTAGTAATGTGAGAATGGATAAGATCCCGACCTTGCGACCTGCCTTTACTAAAGATGGAACTGTAACTGCGGCCAATGCCTCTACAATTAACGATGGTGCTGGAGCTATAATTTTAATGAGCAAAGAAAAGGCGAGTGCTCTAGGCCTTCAACCTCTTGCAACTATAAAAGGTTATGCCGACGCAGCGCATGATCCTAAATGGTTTACAACTGCACCTGCCAAAGCACTACCAAAAGCATTGAAAAAAGCTGGAATTTCTCAAAGCGATGTGGATTTCTTCGAATTTAATGAAGCGTTTGCAGTTGTAGGTTTAGCCAATATGGAAATTCTGGGCTTAGATGACAGCAACGTGAATGTTAACGGTGGAGCTGTATCACTAGGGCATCCACTTGGATGTTCTGGTGTTAGAATCATCATAACATTATTGAGTGTATTGCAACAAAATGATGCGAAGATTGGAGCTGCAGCGATCTGTAATGGCGGTGGCGGAGCTTCTGCCATTATAATTGAACGTAACTAAACTTAGCAAATGCAGTACGGAATTTGTAACCTCAGCATTGTTCCTCTTAGAATTGAGCCTAATGACCCGAGTGAATTAATATCACAAGTTCTTTATGGTGAACTTTTCAAGGTGCTTGAACAACGCAAAACGTGGAGCAGAATTCGATTGGCTTTCGATAAATATGAAGGTTGGATAGACAATAAACAATATTTAGAAATTTCCGAAGAGACCTATAAAAATCTAAAATCTCAAGATTTAATGCTATCTGCAGATTTGATAGAGTATATACAAGACGATAAGCAACAATTGTATACGATTCCTTTAGGTTCTGCTTTAAACGGACTTGAAATTATGAACCATTCCTTTGATGGAAATTCTATAATCGAACGTCATGATAAACCTAACCTTATCAAAACCGCTTTTAACTATCTAAATGCGCCTTACCTCTGGGGTGGTAAAACACCTTTTGGAATTGATTGCTCTGGTTTCACCCAAATGGTCTATAAACTTAATGGCTATGCTATTTTAAGAGATGCTTCTCAACAAGCAACACAAGGAATACCGTTAAGTTTTATAGAAGAGAGCGAGCCAGGTGACTTGGCTTTTTTTGACAATCAAGAAGGATCTATTACGCATGTAGGGATCATTATGGAGGATAACTACATCATTCACGCACACGGAAAGGTAAGAATCGATCGCTTGGATCATTCAGGAATCTATAATGTCGACAGACAAATGCACACGCATAAACTGAGAGTCATCAAAAAAATTATATAAAAAAAGCGATTCTATTGAATCGCTTTTTTTACTTTGTTGGAAGATCAGTATTAATTACCAGACTCTAATTCCTCCACCTTTGCTTTCATAGCCTTAAACTTATCGGTCATTGAAAGCGCACTGTAAATATTCATAAGTGTTTTTGCAGATTGAACATTTTTAGGCTTCAACTTTAAAGTCGTCTCTAAATATGGAATCGCCGTTTCATAAAGCTTTTGCTTATCTGCTTGTAAGTCGTTGTACTTTTTATCATCAGCTGCAGAAGTACCTAATGCGTTCATTTTATCGAAAATCTCTTTTTCTTGTGACAATATTAAAACAGCCATATTGTTATAGGCATCGGCATAAGAAGGATCTAAGGCAATTGCTTTTTTATAATAAGTTTTTGCACCTTCGACATCATCAGCCTCGGCAGCGATAACACCAAGATTATATTGTAACTCTGCATTATCAGGGTCTTTGGTAGTAGCTTCTTCCATCAACTCTCTAAAGCGCTCTTTGTTTCCCATCTTAAGCTCAACGTTGGCTTCAGAGATTAAAAGCCCTAAATCATCGGGATTTTGCGATCTGGCCTCCTTCATTGCAGCTGCAGCCTTCTCATTATCACCATTGCTAATGTGAATCAATGCTATGTTTTTTACAATTTCAGCAGATTTTGATTCTGTCTTTTTTTGCTTTGGAGATATATGCGTTCCTGCCTTTACTGATAAATCTCTAAGACTCACATTATCAAAAAGCTCTTCTTCGCCAGATTCCTTTGAAACCGCAGTATACTCAGTCGTTATGCCTCTATAGCCCATATCTCTCAACTCCTCATAAAATTTTAAGGAAGTCTCGTAATCTTGACCTGACACGGCTGTAGAAGCTGCATAATAAAGGTATACGGTATCCTTTGGAGACATTCTGTACGCTTTCTCAAAGCCCATAGTTGAGCTCACATAGTCATTACTTTCTAATGCGGCTTGAGATTTTGTTAATAGTGTATTGAGCATTTGAGATTTCAAGACATTAACCTCTTCGGTATACTTTCCATTGTTAGACCCCTCTACTTCACTTACCATATTAAAACTCTCTACAGCCTTATCCATATCATCATTCGATGCAGTACCGTTGGCATATAAAGCTTGACCCTTAAGAAAATAATATTTCGCCTTTAACTTATCATCAGCATTTCCAATCGAGGATTCTGCTAATTGTAAAGCTGATTTAGCATCTGCAAAGTTTCCTGTTTTAATTGCTTTTTCTGCGTCTCTTAATTCACTCTTCTGTGAAAATGAAATAGTACTCACCAAAAGTGATAAAGCAACTACAATTTGTTTTTTCATTATTAGTTATGTTTAGTGTTAATATTAGTTATTCTTCTTCGGAAGAATCAATAGTTGTGCCATTTTCGCTAAGACCCTCACTACCAGTTTCTTCAATTTCTATATTCTCTTCTTCATCTTCCTTCATCACTTTTGCAACAGCGGCTATAGAATCATTTCCTTTTAAGTTAATGAGTTTAACGCCTTGAGTGGCACGTCCCATTATCCTTAAATCATTGACCGCCATTCTTATCGCAATTCCTGATTTATTGATAATCATCAAATCATCTTCGTCGGTAACCGTTTTAATAGCCACCAAATGGCCTGTTTTCTCAGTCACAGAAATGGTCTTCACCCCTTTTCCACCACGATTCGTGATTCGGTAAATAGCCTCTCCATCTTCTGGATCATCTATGTAGCTTCGTTTTCCGTAGCCTTTTTCAGAGACCACTAAAACAGATTCCTCCTGAGGGTTTTCTACAGCGATCATGCCAATAACTTCATCCTTATCGCTTGCTAATCGTATGCCTCGAACGCCAGAAGCATTTCTGCCCATAGGTCGTGTTTTTTCCTCTTCAAAACGAATGGCCTTACCAGACTTTAAAGCCAGCATCACTTGACTGTTTCCTGTCGTCAATTTTGCTTCTAGTAACTCATCATCTTCTTTAATCGTTATGGCATTGATCCCATTGGTTCTAGGTCGAGAATACTGCTCTAATGACGTTTTCTTGACTTGACCTTTTTTGGTTGCCATAATGACATAATGACTATTTATATAATCCTCATCTTTTAAATCTTGGGTACAGATGAAAGCCATTACTTTGTCATCCTGCTCGATATTTATCAAATTTTGTATGGCTCTGCCTTTTGAGGTCTTGCTCCCTTCTGGGATTTCATACACACGCATCCAAAAACATTTTCCTTTTTGTGTAAAGAACAGCATGTATTGGTGGTTAGTCCCTACAAATAAATGCTCGAGGAAATCTTCATTTCGGGTTGTTGACGCCTTTTGACCTACGCCTCCTCTATTTTGCGTTTTATACTCTGTAAGTGATGTTCTCTTAATATAACCTGCATGTGAAATTGTGATGACAACTTGCTCGTCTGGAATCATATCCTCAATACTCAGATCACCTCCTGCATATTCAATTTGAGAGCGACGCTCATCACCGTATTTATCTTTTATAACCAACAATTCTTCTTTGATGATCTCATAACGACGTTCTTTTTTATCAAGAATGTCTTTCAAGTCTTCAATCGTTTTCATTAACTCATCGTATTCAGAGCGTAATTTGTCCTGCTCTAAACCTGTCAGTTGACGCAATCTCATCTCTACGATGGCTTTTGCTTGAATTTCAGAAAGCTCAAAACGGTCTATCAATTTAGCTCTCGCTTCATCAGCATTCGATGAAGCACGAATGAGCGCGATCACCTCGTCGATATTATCTGAAGCAATAATCAAACCTTCTAAAATATGGGCTCTTTCTTCCGCCTTGCGTAATTCGTAAGTGGTACGTCTCACAACAACCTCATGTCTATGTTCGACGAAGTAATGAATCATTTGCTTAAGATTCAATAACTGCGGACGCCCTTTAACCAAAGCGATATTATTGACACTAAATGACGATTGTAATGCTGTATACTTATACAACATATTTAGGACGATATTAGGTATGGCATCACGTTTTAAAACATAAACGATGCGCATTCCATTTCTATCAGATTCATCCCTGATCAAAGAAATACCTTCAATTTTTTTATCGTTGACAAGATCTGCCGTTTTCTTGATCATGTCTGCCTTGTTGACTTGGTAGGGAATTTCAGTCACAATGATCGACTCCTTACCTTGAACCTCTTCGATCCTTGCCTTCCCGCGCATGACTATTCGTCCGCGTCCAGTCTTGAAAGCTTCAATCACACCATCATATCCATAGATAGTTCCACCGGTAGGAAAATCTGGAGCCTTGACATGCGTGATTAATTCATCAATCTCAATATCATTGTTCTCAATATATGCTACCGTCCCATCGATGACTTCGGAAAGATTATGGGGTGGCATATTTGTAGCCATACCAACAGCAATACCCGACGCTCCATTAACTAACAATGCTGGAACTCGTGTAGGAAGAACAGTTGGCTCCTGTAAGGTATCATCAAAATTAAGCTTGTGATCTACCGTTTCCTTATCGATATCGGCTAGCATATCTTCAGAAATCTTTTTCATTCTAGCTTCGGTGTAACGCATTGCAGCTGGACTATCACCATCTATAGAACCAAAATTACCCTGACCATCAACTAGCATATAACGCAAACTCCATTCTTGAGCCATACGAACCATCGCATCATAAACAGAAGTATCACCATGTGGGTGATATTTACCTAAAACTTCACCAACGATTCTGGCCGATTTCTTATGAGCAGTATTTGATCTCACACCGAGTTCATGCATACCGTAAAGTACACGCCTGTGAACCGGTTTCAAACCATCTCTGACGTCTGGCAACGCACGTGACACAATGACCGACATTGAATAATCAATGTAAGCCGATTTCATTTCGTCTTCAATGTTTATAGGGATCAATTTCTCTCCTTCTTCCATATATTGTATAAATTAGATTTTCGTAGGTTTACAAATCGTGCTAAGATATGGATTTTGTTAGTGTTTTAGCGTTTTGAAGGGTTGAAATTTCAAACTTTTTATTAACAAATTAGAGCCTGTTTTTTAATAAGTATCTTGTTAATTCCTTTGAATTTGTAAACTTTTTTCACTCTATTAGTAGCGGTACTATATTTAAGGTATAATTTTTGTCCTTTTGGATATAGTTTTATTATTTTTAAAGCAGAAAGAGATTACTATGGATGATAATTTTTCCCCGAGAGTTAAAGATGTAATTGCATACAGCAAAGAAGAAGCACTGCGATTGGGTCACGATTTTATAGGTACCGAGCATCTAATGTTGGGACTACTTCGTGACGGCAACGGCAAGGCTATTGATATATTGAATGCTTTAGATACCGACTTGAATCACTTAAGACGTAAGGTAGAGATCTTGAGCCCAGCAAACCCAAGTATAAACGTCACATCAAACGAGAAAAAAAATCTCCATTTGACGAGACAAGCCGAACGTGCTTTAAAGACGACGTTCCTGGAAGCTAAATTATTTCAAAGCACCTCAATAAATACAGCGCACTTACTGCTGTGTATTTTAAGAAATGAAAACGATCCCACAACAAAGCTTCTTAATAAGCTTAAAGTGGATTATGATAACGCAAAAGAACAATTCAAATTTATGATAACAAATGATGATGATTATCTTGAAATCCCTAAAGCTGAGTCGTTCTCAGATGACCAAACGAGTGATGACAATGACCCCAAAGAAAACCCTTTTGGTCAAGGTGCATCAAAGTCAACAAAAAAATCAAAAACTCCTGTTTTAGATAACTTCGGAAGAGATTTAACCGTCATGGCGGAAGAAGGTAAGCTGGATCCAGTTGTTGGACGTGAAAAAGAAATTCAACGTGTATCACAAATTTTAAGTCGACGTAAAAAAAACAACCCTTTACTAATTGGTGAACCAGGCGTTGGTAAATCTGCTATTGCCGAAGGTTTAGCGCTAAGAATTGTAAAGCGCAAAGTTTCACGTATTTTATTTAATAAGCGCGTAGTAACTTTAGATTTAGCTAGCTTAGTTGCAGGTACTAAATATCGTGGCCAATTCGAAGAACGCATGAAAGCGGTTATGAATGAACTAGAAAAGAATGATGACATTATATTGTTCATCGATGAAATTCATACCATTGTTGGTGCTGGTGGAGCAACCGGCAGTTTAGACGCCTCAAATATGTTTAAACCTGCATTGGCACGTGGAGAAATACAATGCATTGGTGCAACAACCTTGGATGAATATAGACAATATATAGAAAAAGATGGCGCTTTGGAGCGTCGTTTCCAAAAAGTGATTGTGGAACCCACAACCGTCGAAGAAACCATTGAAATTTTAAATAATATCAAAGGTAAATATGAAGAGCATCATAACGTTGACTATACCGAAGAAGCCATACAAGCCTGTGTAAAGCTAACCAATAGATATATGACTGAGCGCTTTTTACCAGACAAAGCCATTGACGCTTTGGATGAAGCCGGATCGCGAGTTCATATCACTAATATTGAAGTGCCAAAACAAATTTTAGAGCTTGAAAATAAGCTTGAAGAAGTTAAAGAAACAAAAAACAAAGTTGTTAAAAAGCAGAAATATGAAGAGGCTGCAAAACTTCGGGATGATGAAAAACGTCTAGAGAAAGAATTGGCTATTGCTCAAGAAAAATGGGAAGAAGATACCAAACAACATCGCGAAATAGTTTCCGAAGATAATGTTGCAGATGTTGTTTCTATGATGACAGGAATCCCTGTGAATAGAATCGCACAAACCGAAAGCAACAAACTCGCACAGCTACCAGAATTAATCAAAGGAAAAGTAATAGGTCAAGATGAAGCTGTTGCTAAGGTTGTTAAAGCTATACAGCGTAATCGTGCAGGACTGAAAGACCCGAATAAACCTATAGGCTCATTTATATTTCTAGGACAAACCGGTGTTGGTAAAACACAGTTGGCAAAAGTATTAGCCCGTGAGCTTTTTGATAGCGAAGAAGCTTTGGTACGAATCGACATGAGTGAATACATGGAGAAATTTGCAATCTCAAGATTGATTGGGGCGCCTCCAGGATATGTAGGTTACGAAGAAGGTGGACAACTTACAGAAAAAGTGCGACGCAAACCGTATGCAGTAATTTTATTGGATGAGATTGAGAAAGCGCATCCAGACGTATTTAATATGCTCCTGCAGGTTCTGGACGATGGATATCTTACCGATAGCTTAGGTCGTAAAATCGACTTTAGAAATACCATTATTATCATGACCTCAAATATCGGGGCACGTAAACTTAAAGATTTTGGACAAGGCGTAGGATTTGGCACAGCTGCCAAAGCCGCTCAGGCGACTGATAATACCAGAAGTATTATTGAGAATGCTCTTAAAAAAGCATTTGCTCCTGAATTTTTAAATAGAATCGATGATGTTATGGTTTTTAACGCTCTAGAGCGCGAGGACATCGATAAAATTATCGATATCGAATTGGCACAACTCATCAAACGAATCAAGGATTTAGGATATGAATTGAAGCTTAGCAAAACCGCTAAAGACTATATTGCCGACAAAGGTTTCGATAAAGAGTATGGCGCACGACCATTAAAGCGAGCCATCCAAAAATACATTGAAGACGCTCTCGCTGAAGAAATCATCAATTCGCAATTGAAAGAAGGCGATACTATCCTAATGGATCTTGATAGCAAATCTGAGGAGTTAACCATAAAGATTGAAAAGTCAGAAACCCAAGCTAAATCTTAATAGTTAAGACCTATCCAAAAAGAACCTCTTTAAATAAAGAGGTTTTTTTTTGCGTCAGATTTTAAGAATGCCTAACTTTAAAACATGACCGATAAATTAGTTTACGATTTTTGTGACATTCACATCTATGATCATTACATGATTGTGACCATGAAGGCAGGCGTAAATATCACAGCAAATTATAATGAGGTCCTCATAAATGTGGCAAACACCTATTTTGTGAACCAACCTTTTGTCTATATAACACATCGCGTCAACTCCTACTCTGTAGACCCTGCCATATATAAAGAAACATCAAGAATTAAAAATCTAGTCGGATTTTGTGTAGTATCTAAAAATTATATGGCTAAAAGCGCAGCTCAAATTGAAAAACTTTTTTTTGACAAGCCCTTTGAAATTTTCGATGAGCTAGAAGAGGCCATCGCTTGGTCTAAAAGGCTGATGGTATAAGTTTTATTCTGAATTATAAGCATTTATCAATCGTGTAATAGATTAATTTTCAAAATAAAAACTGCTCCCGACCTATTCTGAAATTTACATTTTAATCAAATAGCAAATCGTTTTCAACAAAAAAGTCAGTCATAAAACTTACGGTAGTTTGAATTAACTTGTAAAACACTTGATCCTCTTTAATAAAAGGAACATGCGTCGCATAACTTTTTAAGAATGAGTCGATGAACTCCGATGATTTTAAAGGTCTTCTAAAACACATAGCCTGGGAGGCATTGAGTAATTCGATTGCCAAAATACGTTCAATATTTGCAACAACACTAAAACATTGGGTCGCCGCGTTGGCGCCCATGCTTACATGATCTTCTTGACCATTACTTGAAACAATACTATCTACACTCGCAGGCGTTGCCAACTGTTTATTAGCGCTTACGATACTTGCAGCCGTATACTGCGGAATCATAAATCCAGAATTTATACCAGGATTATCAACCAAAAAAACGGGTAATCCTCTAAGTCCAGAAACTAATTGATAAGTGCGTCGTTCAGAAATATTCCCCAGCTCTGCCATGGCTATTTTTAAATAATCTAAAGCTAGCGCTAACGGCTGACCGTGAAAATTTCCTCCCGAAATGATTTCATCTTCATCTACAAAAATGTTAGGATTATCGGTAACTGCATTGATTTCTGCTTTAAAAACTTTGTAAACAAAATCCAAAGTGTCTTTTGTTGCGCCATGAACTTGTGGGATACATCGAAACGAATATGGGTCTTGTACATGCTCCTTTTTTTGCTGAATAAGTTCACTACCGTCCAAAAACCCACGAATACGCTCAGCTGTTTTAATCTGGCCTTTATGTGGTCTTACCAAATGCACCATTGCATTGAAAGGCTCGATTCTTCCATCAAAAGCATCGATAGAGACGCTCCCTATAAGATCGGCAAAATAGGATAATTTATGACATTTGATAAGCAAATGCACACCATAAGCGCTCATAAATTGGGTACCATTCAATAATGCCAGCCCTTCTTTTGATTGCAACACTATAGGATCCCAATCCAATTGATTGAGCACGTCTTTGGCACTGCGAACTTCTCCTTTATAAACCACCTCACCTTTCGCAATTAACGGTAAAGCTAAATGAGCAAGTGGCGCTAAATCGCCAGAAGCACCCAACGATCCTTGTGTAAATACAACAGGTAAAATGTTATGATTAAAAAATGCTATTAGCCGTTCAACAGTTTTAAGTTGTACACCACTATGCCCATAACTAAGAGACTGGATTTTAAGAAACAACATTAATTTAACAATGGCATCAGGAACACGATCTCCAACGCCACAAGCGTGTGACATGACCAAATTTTCTTGGAGTTGTGTTAACTTATCTTTTGAAATCTCAACATTGCAAAGCGAACCAAAGCCCGTATTAATCCCATAAATTGGCACATCTTGATCTTTTATTTTATGGTCGAGATAACGACGGCATTTTTCGATTTTTGCAATTGCCGTATCTGAAAGTTCTATTGTTTTATTCTGAAATATAATATCGCGTAAAGTTGAAAGTTCTAGAACGTCAGAAGAAATAAGATGTGTTTGACTCATAATTAAGTTTTACCTCTCAAATTTGAACATAACAATTCGACTTTGCAACAAATGTTAATAATTAATAAAATTTCCAACTAAAAATCTAATAAACTGTATTTTTGACCAACATAAATACCTTAATCTTATGAAAAAACTAATGATAGTCTTTTGGGCCTTAACTATAATGGCATGCGAGCAAGAACCAAAAATAGACTATGTGGTACTTTCGGGAACAGTCACAAATTCTAAAGCAAAACTGGCAACTGTAAAAGGCAATGATTTTAAAGCTGATTTGACAATTGATGAAAAAGGTATGTTCTCTGATACTTTAAAGATCTCGGAAAATGGATTTTTTACGTTTTCAATAGGTAGAGAATACACACCTATGTATCTAAGAAGCGGAAGTGATATAAATCTAAAGCTTGATGCCACTAAATTTGACGAAAGCTTGACCTATACAGGAAATGGTGCAGTCGAAAATAATTATTTAGCTCAAAAAACGTTTGATAACTCCAAAAAAACGGCTAATCCCGTTGAGTTCTATGCTAATGAAGAAACAGCGTTCAAAAAAACACTCGCCAACATACAGGCAACAAATGAGGCTAGACTTGAACAAATGACCGATGTTGATGCTGTTTTTCTTTCTACGGAAAAACAAAATCTTGTTTATGACCACTATGCTATGCTCAAGAATTATGCACAAAGACATGGTTATTATACAAAACAAGAAAATTACAAAGTGTCTGAAAACTTTTTCCCAGAAGACCTCAAGACGATGACTTTTGATAATGCAAAAGCCTATACGTCTTCAGAATCCTACAAAAATATGGCATTTGGACAAACGCTCGATAATATTTTTAAATCATTAGGTGATGACATCAACAAGGTTACCGTAAACGACTTAGACCAACTCAATACTATTAAAATTGAACCTTTAAAAAATGACGTGATTGATTATCTTGGCAGCTTTTTAGTATCTCCTGCAAATGAAAATATGGTATCTATCTACGAATTTTTGAAGGATACCTCTACGAGTGAAAAAACAAAAAAAGACTTGACCCAGACTTTCGAAAAAAACAAGAATTTAGTTAAAGGTATGCCATCACCTCAATTCGTGAATTATGAAAATCATAAAGGTGGCGACATGTCCTTAACCGATTTAAAAGGAAAATACGTTTATGTTGACGTTTGGGCAACATGGTGTGGTCCATGTATTAGAGAAATTCCATCATTAAAAAAAGTAGAACAGCAATTTCACAACGAAAATATAGCTTTTGTAAGCACATCAATTGATAAATCATCTGATCATGAAAAGTGGATTGCCATGGTCAATGATAAAAATTTAGGTGGTATACAACTAATAGCAGATAATGACTGGAACTCAAAATTTGTAAAAGATTACGCCATACAAGGTATCCCAAGGTTTATTTTAATAGATCCTAACGGAAATATAGTTAATGCAGATGCGCCACGACCTTCTGATCCTAAGTTAGTATCACTTTTAGAAGAAGAATTGAAGATGTAATTTTTCGCTTTAAATAACTAAAACAGCCGCTTGATAGCGGCTTTTTTTTAGTTCGATTTTTCTTTTGGTGCCTCAACGACCTCTGGCATTTCGGGCTGTTTGAACAAATCAATATAGCCTTTCCCTAAAGCTTCAATAATATGTGAGGCAATCAAGCTTTGATATCCAAGGTCTTCAATAGCAATATCAGCGGCCTTTCCGTGGAGATACACACCAAAAATGGTTGCCGAAAGTGGTGTATAACCTTGGGAAATCAGTCCTGTGATTACTCCCGTCAATACGTCACCAACACCAGCAGTTGCCATTCCAGGATTTCCAGTCGTATTCACATAAAGTTTATCTTCAAAAACAGTAATGGTATTTGCACCCTTGATAACGACGATCACGTTGTGTTTTTTTGAAAACGTCTTGACTTTTTTAAGTTTATCAAAATCGTCGGTCCAAGTCCCGATAAGGCGTTCTAATTCTTTAGGATGTGGCGTTAATACTGTTTGCTTTGGAATCAACGTTAATAGCGACTTCGTTTTGCTTAAGATATTTAATGCATCGGCATCAACAACCAACGGCTTGGTATTCGTTTTTAAAAAATGCTCTAAGGCCACAATGGTTTGATTTTCAGACCCCATACCAACACCTATACCAATAACGCTCGGCTCGAAGTCATACTTTATTTCAGATATAACAGTATCGTTCTTATCTGTTATAACCATCGCTTCAGGGAATACCGTTTGCATAATTTGGTAACCGCATTTAGGCACAAAAGCAGTCACTAATCCAGCTCCAATAGACAATGCCGCTCGACTGGACAGCATTGCCGCGCCCATTTTTCCGTAGCTCCCACCAATAATTAAACTATGGCCAAAATCACCTTTGTGGGCATATTTGTCTCTTGGCTTATACAATGGCAAGACCTCATTTTTTCCAATAAGTTCGGCTTCGGTCTCAGTTTGAGATAAAAAATCACGGTCTATTCCAATATCCAAAACTTCCCATTGCACGCTGTATTTAGATGTTTCTGGCAGGAAAAAAATCAATTTTGGCGATTGGAAACTCAATGTATAATTAGCCCACACAATGCCATTTTCCGTTTCGGGAACTCGATCGGTATACACTCCCGAAGGAATATCTACAGAAAGCGTAAACGCCTGACTCTGCTTAAAGTGAATAAATAAATTTTTAACCCAATCATCAACTGGTCTGTTGAGACCAATCCCGAAAACAGCATCGACGATGATATCATCCTTGTCAATAACTGGTAATTCAGATTTCGGACCCATCATTTCAGGCCATTTTTTAGACGTCTTTTTGATTAAGTCATAATTGACCAAAAAATCCTTTGAACGTGTCGTGCTGTAATTAACAATGTAAGTCTTCACATTGTATCCTGCGTTAATCAAATGTCTAGCGATCACTATACCGTCACCTCCATTATTACCTATACCACAAAATATATGTATCGGTACTTGAGCACCTTGCATACGCACATGAAGCCAATTAAATATTTGAATACCTGCACGCTCCATTAATTCGGTAGAAGTTATGTTTTGTTTTATCGCGGTTAATTTATCGCCTTCGTAAATTTGTTCTTTAGAAAAAATCTTCATGTATTGGGTTTAAAATCAGTTGTTAAATTGTCAGTTTTTCTCGTCTAATCAATCTTTAAAATCAATATATACGGTATAAACTGTAAAATCTGTAAAACGCACTGCTAAGTTTTTTTATTCTTGTAAAAATAATACTTTTGAAAGGTATAGACTAGAATATATGCAAAGTGAAATACAAATAGCAGTACCTCGTATCAACGTTTTGAATTTAAGCGAAAATTTAAGGATTTGTACCGTAGTAAAGTCATTTTTAAATTTTATAGCATCGCTATAGAAATAAAAAATTGCAAAATTATGGGGCAAAGGATTAATTTTTCAGCAGATTGAAAAAGTTTAATCGAGTTCTCAGTAATGACAACTAATGTTCAGGTTTTTAGTCTATTATAAGTTCAATTCATATCTATACCTCTATCAACAAATCAAGCTAATTATTTTAAATTACTATAAATGAATGTTTTAAAATTTGGAGGAACCTCGGTAGGTTCAGCAAAAAACATTAATAGTGTCATTTCTATTTTAGAAAATTACTCCACCAAAGATACGGTGATTTGCGTAGTATCTGCAGTTGGTGGTATTACCGATAAATTATTGAAAGCAGGAGCCTTAGCGCAACAAAAAGACACCAGCTATCAAGCTCAATTCAATCTCATCGCTGACATTCACCAACGTATTTTGGCCGATTTGATTCCTTCGGAAAACACTTCTAAAGCTCAGCATCTTTCAGAAAAACTAGAAGAACTAAAGAGTCTGTTAGACGGTATTTTTCTAATTAATGAAATTTCGCCAAAAACATCCGACAAATTAGTAAGTTTTGGAGAATTACTTTCCTCCTTTATCATTGCTGAAACCATGCAGCATCGCGGTTTGGATTGTCAAAAAAAAAACAGTCAAGACCTTATCGTTACCAATTCGAACTTCACGAAAGCTGAAGTAATCTTTGAACAAACAAATAAAAACATACAGCACTATTTTTCCGAAGCAAAACAACGCATCACTATATTACCAGGATTCATTGCAAAATCCGATCACGGGGACATTACGACCTTAGGACGTGGAGGCTCAGATTTTACCGCAGCCATTGTTGCTGCAGCTTTAAAGGTGAAGACATTGGAAATTTGGACCGACGTAAGCGGGATGTACACCACCAATCCAAAAATGGTGAAACAAGCATTCCCCATAAAACACTTATCCTATCAAGAGGCCATGGAATTATCGCATTTTGGCGCCAAAGTGTTATATCCACCAACAGTACAACCTGTTTTAAATTTAAACATCCCAATTTTCATAAAAAACACATTGGATCCAGACGCTTTTGGTACAAAAATATCGAACGACGCCCATCAAAATGGGAATGCTGTCAAAGGGATTTCTAACATCAATAATATTTCGTTATTGACGTTACAAGGCAACGGCATGGTTGGTATACCTGGATTTTCTAAACGTCTTTTTGAAACCTTAGCTCAAGAAAAAATTAATGTGATTTTTATTACACAAGCATCTTCAGAGCATTCCATTTGTTTCGGCATCGACATCAATGATGCAGACCAAGCCAAACAAGCTATAGATCTCACGTTTGAAAATGAAATTACACTTAAAAAAATAGATCCGATTATCGTAGAAACCAATTTATCCATCGTTGCACTTATAGGTGATAAGATGAAAAGCCATCAAGGTATAAGCGGTAAAATGTTCAGTACATTGGGCAAAAACAACATCAATATTCGGGCGATTGCACAAGGTGCCTCAGAAAAGAATATTTCCGCAGTAATTGCAGAAAAAGATGTAAAAAAAGCACTTAACACTTTGCACGAACGCTTTTTTGAAGTCAAAACCAAACAACTCAATATCTACATCACAGGTGTTGGCAATGTTGGTGAACGGTTGGTTGAACAAATCAAACAACAACGCAAATATCTTAAAGAGCAGCTTAAAATAAGCATCAAGGTCGTTGGGCTTTCAAATTCTAGAACGATGGTCTTTGATGAAAGCGGTCTCTCTTTAAAGGATTGGAAATCACATCTCGCCACTGGAGAAAAAGCAACCTTACAAGGCTTTTTAGAACGTGCTCAAAGTTATAATTTGCGCAACAGTATTTTTGTAGATGTGACTGCAAATGAGGCTGTTTCCAAGCTCTATGCTGCCTATTTAAAACATAGTATTGCCGTCGTGGCATGTAATAAGATTGCGTGTTCTAGTGACTTTAAAAATTACAATGAACTCAAACAGTTATCACGACAGTACAACGCGCCGTTTTTATTTGAAACTAATGTTGGCGCAGGATTGCCGGTTATTGACACACTAAACAACTTGATCGCTTCTGGAGATAAAGTGGTTTCCATCCAGGCAGTATTATCTGGAAGTCTCAACTTTGTGTTCAATAATTTTAACGAATCGACCAAATTTCATGATGTCGTAAAACAAGCCCAAAAAGAAGGCTATACCGAGCCAGATCCAAGGATTGATTTAAGCGGTATTGATGTTGCCAGAAAAATTCTAATTTTAGCTCGAGAAAGTGGTACAGAAATGAATTTATCAGATATTGAGAACGTATCATTTTTAACCAAGGCGAACTTAAATAGCGATCAAGTAGATGATTTCTATCAAACATTGATTGATGACGAAGCACATTTTCAAAACTTGTACGCTTCTGCAACTTCAAACAACTGTCAATTAAAGTATGTCGCATCGTTCAATGAGGGTAAAGCAAAGGTAGGTCTTCAAGAAATTCCAGAAGGTCATCCATTTTACAATCTAGAAGGTAAAGACAATATTGTCATGTTCTATACAAAACGCTATCCTGAACAACCCATGATTATCAAGGGTGCTGGAGCCGGTGCAGATGTTACAGCTTCTGGTCTTTTCGCCGATATTATTCGAGTTGGGAATAAATAAGTCTGTAAATAAGTTGCGTCACTACAGACCAAAATAAGAATTTAAGCACATACATTTTTGCTCGTGCTGAGCATAGCCAAAGCATCGAAAAATTAAACTATGAACGACATTAAAATTTTCTCTCCAGCAACTGTTGCCAATGTCTCATGCGGCTTTGATGTGCTCGGTTTTTGTCTCGATAGTATTGGCGATACCATGGTGATCAGAAAAACCGAAAGACGCGGTATACATATCACAAAAATTGAAGGGCATGATTTACCTTTTGAAGCCGAAAAAAATGTCGCAGGAGTATCTGCCTTAGCCATGATGGCTGCTGCCAAACCTGATTTTGGGTTTGAAATTGAAATTTATAAGAATATCAAACCAGGAAGCGGTATTGGGAGCAGCTCAGCAAGTGCCGTTGGTAGTGTTTTTGGGATCAATGAATTATTGGGAAAGCCTTATGACAAAACCCAGCTCACGTATTTTGCGATGAAAGGTGAAGCGCTTGCCAGTCAATGTGAACATGCCGATAATATTGCACCCGCTATCTTTGGAGGATTTACGCTTGTAAAGTCTGTGGAGCCTTTAGAAATCATTCAATTACCAACACCTAACGATTTGTTTGCAGTGATTATCCATCCGCAAATTGAGATCAAGACATCAGAGTCGCGCGCACTTCTTCCGAAGCAGATCCCCTTACAAGATGCAATCACGCAATGGTCAAACGTAGGGAGTTTGGTGCACGCATTGCATACCAGTGATTATGATTTATTGAGTAGATCATTAATCGATGTGGTGGTCGAGCCGCATCGCAGTGCATTGATTCCACATTTTGATGCTGCACGACAAACGGCACTCGCCAATGGTGCTTTAGGTTGCGGTATTTCAGGATCTGGACCTTCAATTTTTAGTTTATGCTACGGAAATAATAATGCTGAAAAAGTCGCTCAAGCGATTACAACGATATATGCTGAAACTAATATTCCTTTTGAGGTTTATATTTCAAAAATTAATACGAATGGGATTAAGATTGTTGAATGAAAAGTGGAAGGTTGATTCGTGTAGAAAAAAAGGACCGAAGACAGAGGTCTGAAGACCAAGGCGGCAATTCGAAAAAAATAGCCTTATAAATTATAGCTAAATCATGATGAATCAATTTAAGTTTGAAAAGCTGATAATTTGGCAAAAAGCAATGGATTTTGGAGAAGACATCAACGATATATCGAAAAGTTTCCCCGTCAAAGAAAAATTCAACTTATCCTCTCAAATTAGTAGAGCATCAGATTCTATAGCCCTTAATATTTCCGAAGGTTCAATTGGGCAATCCAATCCTGAACAATATAAATTTATAGGATATTCAATACGATCACTAGCTGAAGTCGTAACTTGTTTGTTTAAAGCAAAAAGACGTGAATATATAACATCTGAACAATTTGATTCGTTTTATTTACAATCGCATTCACTTATGAATATGATGATCGCTTTTAGAAAAAATTTAAAATAAAAAATCCGAAAACATAAAACGTGAGCTAGTTTGGCTTCGGTCATCTGTCTTCGGTCTAAATCTTATGAATTATTACAGTTTAAATAAAAAAGCACCCGATACTGATTTTAAAAACGCAGTGATCAAAGGATTGGCCCCAGATCGAGGCTTATATTTTCCTAAATCAATAACAGCATTACCAAAATCGTTTTTTGAGACTATTGACAATAAAACGTATCCTGAGATTGCGTTTGAAGCAATTAAGCAGTTTGTAAGTCCGGAAATTCCCGAACCTATTTTAAAAAAAATTATTGAAGACACATTATCTTTCAATTTCCCTATTGTTAAGTTGAACGAGCAAATTTCTACTCTTGAGCTATTTCATGGCCCAACTATGGCATTTAAGGATGTTGGCGCGAGATTTATGGCGAGGTGCCTAGCTTATTTTAATCAAGATAACAGTAACGACGTTACGGTTTTGGTTGCAACTTCTGGCGATACTGGAGGTGCTGTGGCCAACGGATTTTTAGGAGTAAAAGGTGTGAAGGTTGTTATTTTATATCCGTCAGGAAAAGTGAGCGACATTCAAGAAAAGCAACTAACAACTCTTGGTCAAAACATTACAGCATTAGAGGTCGATGGTGTCTTTGATGACTGTCAAGATATGGTAAAAAAAGCATTTTTAGATGACACGATTACTAGTAAAATGCAGCTCACAAGCGCCAATTCAATCAACGTCGCGAGATGGTTACCACAGCTTTTTTATTTTATGTTTGCCTACAAGCAATTGCATGGTCAACATGATAATATAGTGTTCTCTATCCCTAGTGGTAACTTCGGAAATATATGTGCAGGAATGGTCGCTCAACAATTAGGTTTACCCATTAAACATTTTATTGCCTCGAACAACGCCAACAATGTCGTGACCAAATTTTTACAAACCGAACACTACAACCCTAAACCATCTGTTCAAACCATCAGTAATGCGATGGATGTAGGCAACCCGAGTAATTTTATCCGTATTCAGGAGATTTACAAAAATGATTTCAAAAAGCTGTCGGCTAATTTATCATCCTTTAGCTATACCGACGACCAGACTAGAGCAGCCTTGTTAGAAATTTATGAGCACTATAATTACGTTGCAGATCCTCATGGCGCTGTAGGCTATTTGGGCTGTAAAGACTATTTAAAAACAAATGAAAATGTACATTGTGTATTTTTAGAAACAGCACATCCCACTAAATTTTTAGATGTGGTCGAAGATGTTATTAAAACCAAAGTGCCTCTACCTCCGCAAATTGAAGCGGTTATGGATAAGAAAAAAGTAGCGCTTCAAATTTCTGATTATGATGGGTTGAAGGCTTTTTTATTAGATTCCATTTAAAACATTTCAAGGGTTGTTAATGACATTAAAAGCGTTAAATCTTTAATTATTGCGATTATTTGATATCAAACGCTAAGCTGTAAATAGTCATATTTCCGAAGTAAAATCGCTCACCTTAACATATATTTAATCATCTTTCTTTGAGATATCCTTAAGTAAGGATAATTATTTTCAATACTTTTACCAAACCAATACATGACCTAGTTTTTAGGCGCTTTGACCATTAAGGATATTATGAAAAATACAGCATTAACAGCAACACACGAAGCACTCGGCGCCAAAATGGTTCCGTTTGCAGGTTACAATATGCCAGTCCAATATGAAGGCGTAAATATCGAGCATGAAGCCGTTAGAACGGCTGTGGGTGTGTTTGATGTATCGCACATGGGAGAATTTTTGGTGGAAGGGCCGCATGCTTTAGAGCTTGTTCAAAAGGTGACCACAAATGATGCGTCAAAATTGATTGTTGGAAAAGCACAATACAGCTGTTTGCCCAATGATAATGGCGGAATCGTTGACGATCTCATCGTTTACAAAGTTAAAGAAGAGACTTATTTATTGGTCGTAAATGCGAGTAATATTGAAAAAGATTGGAACTGGATCACCTCAAAAAATGATGTTGGTGCAACCTTGAGAGATTTAAGCGAGGATTATTCGTTGTTAGCAATTCAAGGACCAAAGGCTGTTGAAGCGATGCAGAGCCTTACCAGCCATGATCTTTCGGCTATCAACTTTTATAGTTTTGTAATTGGCGATTTCGCTGGTATTGAATACGTGATTATTTCGGCAACGGGTTATACGGGAAGTGGCGGATTTGAAATTTACTGTAAAAACACAGAGGTCAAACAAATTTGGGATAAAGTCGTTGAAGCTGGCGCGAAACCTATCGGACTTGCGGCACGCGACACCTTACGTTTAGAAATGGGCTATAGTCTCTACGGAAACGATATTGACGATACCACCTCGCCTTTTGAAGCAGGATTGGGCTGGATTGTAAAATTTACTAAGCAATTCACCAATTCTGATCATTTATCTGAACAGAAAAAACATATTTTAGGTCGAAAGTTAGTCGCTTTTGAAATTGACGAAAAAGGTATTCCACGACAGGGTTATGATATTGTTGATGCCAGCGGAAAGGCTATTGGTAAAGTAACGTCGGGAACCATGTCACCTTCGCTTAAAAAAGGGATTGGTTTGGGCTATGTTGCGCCCATATTTTCAGACTTTGGAAGCAAAATATACATACAAATCAGAAAAAACGCAGTGCCTGCAACTGTCGTGAAATTACCATTCTATAAGGGGTGATTTTAAGATTGGGATAAGATGAATGAAGGAGAACGAGAGCAAACATAGAATTTTAATCTTAGGCGCAAGCGGGTTTATTGGCAATGCCATCTATAGAGAACTTTGCGCCTATTTCAAAACTTTTGGAACATTTCGTGTTCCGAAGAAAACTTACGAAACCAACAAGCAGTTTTTTCAATATAATGTTGAGCAAGATGATATTTACGAGATTCTAGAAGCTACAAAGCCTTCTATTATCATCTCTTGTCTACGTGGAGATTTTCATGCGCAGACCATTGCGCACCAACACCTCGCCGAATATCTGGCAGATCATGATTGTAAATTGATCTTTCTGTCATCATCTAACGTTTTTGATGCGTACAGTAAATACCCGAGCTATGAGCTGGATAAAACCTTGAGTGGCAGTATTTACGGTCATTTCAAAATTAAGATTGAAAATATGCTGTTACGTCTTCCGAAGAAAAAGATAGCAATCGTTAGAATGCCCATGGTGTTAGGCGCACAATCTCCAAGAGTAAAAGAAATCAAGCAACATTTAGAAGATAATACGGCGATTGAAGTCTTCCCAAATATCATCATGAACGTCACGACCGATTCTAAGGTAACCCAGCAAATTCACTACATCATAAATAGGAACAAATGCGGTATTTTTCATTTAGGCAGTGTTGATTTGGTGCATCACGATGACTATTTTAAAGATATTATTAAGTTGCTGTCGCCTAAAAACGGAGTGAAGTACAAACAAGTGTATACTACAAACGAAGATCGCTATTTAGCGGTTTTACCCAAGTTCAATAAACTGCCCAAACATTTAGACGTGACCAGTACCGATGTTTTAAAAGACTTATTAAAGTCCTAAAAGGCTCAATGAGCTAGATTACAATAAACTCTTAATTTTTCAGTTTTCTAATACTTTTGAACGCTAACTTCAATTGAAAATTCGTATTTTTAATAAAAAAATCATGAGTTTAATAGACAACGAGACCATAGAAAAAAGATTATTAAGATTTCCAGATTGGGAACATCGCGATAATGCCCTTTATGCTGAATTTGAATTTGACAATTTCAAAGACTGTTTTAGCGCTATGAGTAGAATTGCATTTGAATGCGAAGCCCAACATCATCATCCTGAATGGACCAACGTGTATAATGTTTTGAAAATCTCCCTTTCAACACACGATGCCGATGGTGTTACCGAAAAAGATTTCAAATTAGCAGAAGCGATTGAAGCTATCGTTGAAGTTGAAGATTAATCCGCTCAATATATAAGTCCAGTGCCCTAATCAACTTGCCCTATGCTAAAACACTTGACTTTCGCTGCATCTGCTTTATTTTGTGTTTTGACATCACTTGCTCAAACTAATGACCCCTTTTGCAATCAGGTACAAACCATGAAGAACATGGTGTTGCAGCATCATTATCAACCTAAGGTGATCAATGATAGCTTATCAACTCATGTTTTTGACCTATTTCTTGAAAACCTAGATGATGATCATCGGCTTTTTACTGAGGAAGATATTAAAACTTTTGAGCTAGATCGCTATGAAATAGACAACTACATTCAATTAAATCTCTGCTTTTTTATCGAGAAGTATGCGACCGCTTTAACAAGACGCATAAAGAGTTCAAAAAAAATCATTAGTGCCCTAGAAGACGAAGTATTTGACTATTCTGGTCGTGACACCTTGCGCTTTAAACCAGAATCTACCTTTAAAAACCTGAAGGATGATGACGCCATCCAAAAATATTGGAGTAAACGAGTGCGTTACAATATATTATATACGCTTATTGAAAATGATTCGATTTTAGAACAAATTAAAACTGATTTTAAACGACTAGAAGCGAGTCTAAAACCTAAATTAATCCAAAAGGAAATTTGTAAGCTTGAAGAACTTCAAAATCGATTGGGCAGTATTGATAATTTTGTAAAAGAAGCCTTTCTAAACGCCTATTTGCATTATCACGATCCAAATTCTACATTTTTTAATCCTTCGGAAAAAGAGATGTTTGAGAGCTCTTTATCCAATGATCAATATTCCTTCGGAATGATCACCTCAAAAAATGAGGAAGGAGATATTGTTGTAGTGCATTTAACACCTGGAGGTGCTGCTTTCATCGACGGCACTATCGAAGAGAATGATGTTATCAAATCTATTAGTTCAACAACAGAAACCTTAGAAACCTACTGCGTATCCAATCAAGATGTACTCGCTTTTTTAAGCAATCAAAACCATAAGACCATCACCTTCAGAGTAAAAAAACAGAACGGAACACTTTCTGACGTCGAACTCACAAAGTCCATTTCCAAAACTGAGGATAATAGCGTTACGGGCTATGTCATTGAACAAAAATCAAAAGTGGGCTATATTAATATCCCTAGCTTCTATTCGGATTTTGAAACTTTAAACGGACGCGGATTAGCAAGCGATGTGGCAAAAGAATTATATAAACTTCAGAAAGAAAATATTGAAGGACTCATACTGGATCTTAGATTCAATGGAGGAGGATCAATGAAGGAGGCCGCAGAACTTTCTGGGATGTTTATCAATAGAGGACCACTGGCCATTTCAAGATATAATAATGGCGAGACAAGCATTACAAAAGATCTCAACAGAGGGGCATTGTTCACTAAACCGATGGTGATTTTAGTCAATAACTACAGTGCGTCAGCTTCAGAGTTTTTTGCCGCGACGATGCAAGATTACAATAGGGCAATCATTGTTGGCGCTTCAACCCACGGTAAAGCGTCAGCACAAGTTATTTTGCCGTTGGGTACAGATGAGCGTCTGGGATTTGTAAAATTGACCGTCGAGAAGTTCTATAGGGTGACTGGTAAAAGTCATCAGTCGCAAGGGGTGATTCCCGATATCCTACTTTCCAATCTTTATGATAATTTTAAAACGCAAGAACGGTTCGAGCCATTTGCTCTTCAAAATGATGCCATTGATGGGGTTCGAAAATTTCCGAAGCTATCACAATTACCTTTAGAAGAATTAAGGAGACGAAGTATGGCAAGATTAATGGATGACACCACGTTCAAATCGGTTGAAGCGTTGAATGCGTTGATCATCAAGAACTATTTCGAGCTCGACTCAGAATACTTGCTCACTTTAGATAATGTCTATCACGAAATGACTGCCTATCGTCACCAATGGGAAATCATTAACCAACCTATTATTGATCATGTATCTGACTTCGCAGTGATCAACTCATCATTTACAAACGAATTATCGACCTACAGCGATGAACAAAACGCTTTAAATAAAAGTCTGTTACAAGATATCAAAGAGGATATTTATATCGAAGAGGCGCATGCGATACTTTTGGATGCGTTAGAATTATACGTAATGGATTAAAATTACTTAAAGCTTTAGTAATTTTTGAATAAATATTTCAAAATACTGCGAAATATCAATCTATAATCAAGTTGCCTTTTCAAGATAATTTCGATAATTTTGGGTTCTACAAAAATAAATACACATAACGATAATGGGAAGAGCATTTGAATTTCGCAAAGCGAGAAAAATGAAGCGATGGTCTGCAATGAGCAAGGCTTTTACGCGCATTGGCAAAGATATTGTAATGGCCGTAAAAGAAGGCGGTCCAGATCCCGATGCCAATTCTCGATTACGTGCCGTGATTCAAAATGCGAAAGCCGTTAACATGCCCAAAGACAATGTGGAGCGTGCGATAAAACGTGCCTCAGACAAATCTCAAGGTGATTATAAAGAGGTCGTATTTGAAGGCTATGCACCACACGGCATCGCTATTTTAGTTGAAACGGCTACCGATAATAATACGCGAACCGTAGCCAACGTGAGAAGCTATTTTAATAAGTGCGACGGAAGCTTAGGAACATCTGGCTCAGTAGTATTTATGTTTGACCATACCTGTAATTTTAGAATTGATGCTGAAGGCCTAGATCCCGAAGATTTAGAACTCGAATTCATCGATTTTGGTGCTGAGGAGGTTTTTGCCGACGACGATGGAATACTTATTTACGCCCCTTTTGAGAGTTTTGGAGCGATTCAAGCAGAATTAGAATCTCGAAATATCGAAATCCTTTCTTCTGGATTTGAACGTATCCCGCAAGTTACAAAACCGTTAACAACAGATGAAGCTGCAGACGTTGAGAAACTTTTAGAAAAATTAGAAGAAGATGATGATGTGCAAAATGTATATCATACTATGGAAGAATCGGCCGAAGCATAAATTTCAGGCTATAAATTTTACTTATTTAGAATTTTTAGCCTCAATCCATTTGCTCATGTATTTTGTGCTTTGCAACGTATGATGCTGGAGAAGTTGCCCGATAAAATTAGTTTGGCGATGCTCTTCTAAGTTTTCTCTCAGAATCTCTAATCTTTTGAGAAAAAGCGTTTCAAATTCTGATTTGGAAAAACGTGTTTTTAAAATCTCAAGTCCAAAATGCCGTTGAGCGGTCCAAATTGATGAATTTTGATATAGTGTTACCGCATGTTTGATAAAACTTTCAGGGTCATCACTCACAAAATCAACATTCGAATAATCAAAAATACCCTCTACACCAATACTGGTTGACACGAATGGGGTACCGTTTTGCATAGCGTCAAATAGTTTTCCCTTTAAACCCGCTCCAAACCGAATTGGTGCCAATAATACTTTGGCATTGCGCATGACTTCATTGACATCTTCGGCAAATCCTTTTATAAGAAACCCTTCTTTTTCATTATGAAGTTGGTTGACTTTTTGGGAAGCATAAGCACCATAATTATGAAGTTGCGCGTTTGGTAGCTGTTTCCTGATGCCATCCCAAAGTGTATCCTTCAAATATTTTAGAGCATCAAAATTTGGTTCGTGAAGAAAATTTCCAATCGATATAAAATGATGTCTATTTTCAAATTTGGGTAAACGTGTTATGTTTTCTTCGGAAATTGTGTCGATAAGATAAGGTAAATAAAGCAATACCGATTCATCAATCTTGAAGGTTGTAATGAGTAGTTCCATTTCCGCAGAAGAAATGATCAAGCTCAAATCGCATCGGTAAATACTGGCAATTTCTCGTTTTGCCGTATCATTATATAATGCTTTTTGAGAAACAAGAGCGTTTTGCTTGAACGCTTTTTGTCGGGCTCGTCTTAAAAAGTGAAGATCTTCGGTATCTAATATTGTTAAGGCATTAGGACAGCTTTGAGAAACGCGCCAGCCGAACTGTTCTTCGGTCATAAAACGGTCGTAAAGAACAATATCAGGATCATAAGTTGCAACAAACGTATCGAAACTTGACTCATTGAGTTCTATGGCCACTGGAGCGATGTCGAGTGCGACTAAATCGACCGCGTTATCGCTTTTAGCACAAGCACTCGCAAAAGTAATTTGATAGGATTGTGATTTGAAAAACGCAATCAATTGCATCATACGAGTTCCGGCCGCAGAACTTTTAGGCTCTGGCCAAACGAAACCAATAATAAGCAGCTTTTTATTCAAGGGCGATTATTCTAGAGCAAGTTCAGTGCTGTATTTCGCTCTCACCATTTTTCCCCAAGCGACAACAGCCTCGATCTGTTCATCACTAAGATTGGCATCACCGTGGGCGTACGTGTATGAAGGTAAAGGCATTTCGCGCTCTTCAACTTCCTCGATCAATTCATCTATTTTATGATCTTTCTTCTTAACACTATAACTTTCCCAAGCAGATGCGTTAAAATGTTTTTTTCCGTCTTCTATATGATCTGCCAACCAATAATTAACAGGCGTGATATTATTATACCAAGGGTAAGTGGTGTTGTTACTATGACAATCAAAACAGGTCGTTTTTAAAATATCATGAACATCGGCTGGCGGATTAGTTTCAGCAATAAAAGCGTCTACAGCAGACATATCTCCTTCATTTTTATCTGGACCAAAAAATTGCATGATGATTAAAACAACCAATACTACAATCGCTATGTTCTTAACTATTTTCATTTCTACTTTTATTTTACGACTTTGTTGTCTGAAACAAGAAAAATTATTTGATTTTCCTGTTTCTAATTTAGAAGCGTTAAAAATAAGAAAATCCGTTTGACTACCGAAGAACTTTATCAAGAATTAAATTATGTAAATCATTCAAGAGAAAAACGACTGCACTATGCCAATCTTGTTCTTGAGAAACCAACGCTGATAACTAGTTTGTTAGACATTCTATTTCAAGTTGATGACAAAATTTCCTGCCGAGCGGCTTGGGTTTTTGAATTTATGTGTGGTGAACGTCTCGAGGCGGCAATCCCGCATCTAGATCAATTTACCATGTGCATTCATAAAGTTCATTTAGATCCTGCTGTTCGACCCATTGCGAAAGTTTGCGAGTATCTCGTGCATGCCCATTACTCTAAAGAACACAACGCCATGCATTCGGCACTACTTTCTAGGCATAAAGAACGTATTGTAGAATCCTGTTTCGACTGGTTGATTGGTGATCATAAAATCGCTCCAAAGGCTTACGCCATGAACTGTTTGTTTTTGTTAGGTCGAGATTATGATTGGGTCCATCCCGAATTGGTACTAATTTTAGAGCGGGATTATCAAATGCAGAGTTCTGGTTTTAAAGCTAGGGCTAGACATATACTAAAAAAAATCAAATCAAAATAAGGCATATAGTTATTAAATCTATGTTGCTAAAGTTTCGTAATCTACACGCACGCTTGACTCTAAAAAAACTATCTTTGTACCTTTAATTTTAGAGCAAAACAAGCCAATTATGTCCATATCCTCACTCAATGCTATATCACCTATAGATGGCAGATATCGTAATAAAGTTAATGCTTTAGCGGCTTATTTTTCAGAAGAGGCACTTGTTAAATACCGTGTTTTAGTAGAGATTGAATATTTTATTGCGCTTTGCGAAGCACAGTTGCCGCAACTTTCGGGAGTTGATCATACTGTTTTTGATGATTTAAGAGCCATTTATAAATCCTTTTCTACGGAAGATGCGCAAGGCATAAAAGACATTGAAACGGTCACCAATCATGATGTTAAAGCCGTTGAATATTTCATCAAAGAAAAGTTTGATGCCCTCGGCTTGGCAAAATATAAGGAGTTTATCCATTTCGGATTAACCTCACAGGACATCAATAATACCGCAATCCCATTGACCATCAAAGATGCAATGAATGCTGTATATGTTACTGAATTTAGAGCACTTTTAGAAAAATTAAAATCTTTAGCCCAGGATTGGAAAGACATCCCAATGCTTGCAAGAACCCACGGCCAACCTGCCTCTCCTACCCGATTAGGCAAGGAAATTGAGGTTTTTGTGGTGCGCTTGGAAGAGCAGTTTAATTTATTAAATGATGTCCCAAGTGCGGCTAAATTTGGAGGTGCCACTGGAAATTTTAATGCGCATAAAGTGGCATATCCCAATACCGACTGGAAAGCGTTTGGAACCAAATTCGTGCAAGAGAAACTTGGTTTGCAACATTCCTTCCCAACAACACAAATTGAGCATTACGATCATATGGCTGCCTTGTTTGATGCTCTTAAACGTATCAATACCATTATCATTGATCTTAATCGAGACATTTGGACATACGTCTCTATGGAATATTTCAAACAAAAAATCAAGAAAGGAGAAGTAGGCAGTAGCGCAATGCCCCACAAAGTAAATCCAATTGATTTTGAAAATTCTGAAGGCAACTTAGGTATGGCAAATGCTATTTTTGAACATCTATCTGCGAAGTTACCGATATCGAGATTGCAACGTGATTTAACCGATAGTACAGTCTTAAGAAATGTAGGCGTCCCATTTGGGCATACCTTAATTGGATTTAAATCAACAGTGAAAGGACTAAATAAATTATTGCTCAATGAAGCTAAATTCGCTCAAGATCTAGAAAATAATTGGGCTGTGGTGGCTGAGGCCATTCAAACCATCTTAAGACGTGAAGGTTATCCAAATCCATACGAGGCACTCAAAGGACTAACGAGAACTAATGACAAAATTAACGAACGTTCTATTTCAGAGTTTATTGACACGCTTACCGTTTCAAACGATATTAAAACAGAATTGAAAGCAATAAACCCTAGTAATTATACAGGTATCTAAGATGTTCAAAGCACCTACGAGAAACACCTTAGCGCTCACTTTTACAGGATTAATTTTCTTTGGATTCTTTATATGCGGTGTTTTTGGCGTTTTAGATCAGATTCTCGTCAAAACATTGTTGTTTTCGTCTTTATCAACGCTAGCCATTTATATTATGGCCATCGTTATCAAGGATTATAATAGTAAATGAAAAAAATTAGTTAAACCAAAAAAAACCACTCGAGGCGGTCAGGCCCAAAGTGGTTGTTGAACTCTAAATTAGAGTTTGTAATTAACACTAATACACTCATTTTATTTAAAAAATTTCGTCATCTCTTTTAGCTTACTATTGTCAAAAGTATCTTCATCAAAAGTTGAAGCCAATTCCATCATTTTTCCAAAATTCATATCATCACCTAGCACTCTTACAACGACAAAACCTTGTTCGTTAGAGTTTCCGAAGAGAATAAATTCATCCACATCTTCTCCATCACCAATACATTTGATTACAAATTTGCCATCTGAGGAATTTCCGCCACGCATCAATTCTTCGTACTTGGGATCTTTTAAGATAGCTTTTAGCTTGGCTACTTCAGTATCCATTGTGGCCTTATTATTCTCATCGCCAACGAAGCCTAAGATACTTAACTTCTCAATAGATTTATGAGCGATTTTTTGAGATTCAGTGAGTTTTGTCTCATCGATTTTAAGCATACTCGTTGGGATATCTAAACTTGAAAACCCTGGTGCTAGCTCGTTATCAACGTAATACGTTTGTAAAGAGGTGTCTTGATTGCAACTCTGTAAAGTCACAACCAAAATCACCATCTTGATTATTGTTTTGATTGATGTATTCATAGTCTTAGTTCTTTTTACCAGCTTTTTCTAAATGCTTCGCTCCAGGAACATTCATCTTACTCGTGATTTTTGAGATCTCTCTTAAATCAATATCACCAGTTATAGAGACAATAACCGTTTCAACTTCACGTTTTTTGCCATTGATTTCAATATTTTGGTCTTTAGTCATTTCCTTTAAACCATTAACAAACATCAAAAGTTCTTTAACGTGGTTCTCATCGCTACCTTCTTTGACGTAAAATTTTACGGTTTGCTCACCGTCTTTAAAACGCATCAACTCTTCTAATCTTGAACTGCCAATATACTTGTTGACGTCGGCATTCATGAGTGACGAAATTTTATCGTCTCCTGTGGTAAGCAATTTCACACTGCTTATTTTTTTAGCCATCTCTAGCATTTTTTGATCTTCAGGATCGTCCATATTGATATCAATACTTGCGAGCATCGAAAACATTTTTTGATTGATCACACCCGATGTTACACCTTTCATATCTTCATACTTGTCAAAAAGACCTTGTGCAAAAGATACTGATGTCGTTAAGGCTACTGCTACTATTAAAATTAATTTTTTCATGATTTCTTGTTTTTATTTAGTGTTATTTTATTTCTTTTTTTTGCTTTTAAAAAATTTGTTTGTGGTTTCTGAAATCTCACTGATATACTCCACTTGCTCTGCGCCTTTTGAAAAATTTGAAGAGGTTAGCGACAACACGCCCATTTGACTTTGGCCCTTATTGAATTGTGTGCCTATAAGATCGAATACTTCCTTAGTTTGGTCTATCGCTTTTTGTTGTTCCTCTGAGAGATCTGCATAAGATTGTGATGGTTCTTCTCCCCAAATATTTGGTATAAAAATTCCCAACATTAAAACTGCTACCGCGGCAACAGCGATCCATTGATAAATATAACTTTTCTTGACTCCTCCTTGATTCAACTCTAATGAGACCTCCTTTGTAAATGCTTCTTGTTTCGTATCATTAAAATATTGAAACATGACTTTATAAGACTCCAAATGCGGTGCGACATCATCTTGAGTAAAGTATGCTTTTAAGCGTTCTTCCTCTTTTAGCGTGGTTTCGCCATTATCATACTTTTCAAGTAATTTTTCTATACTATTTAATACCATAACGATGCGTGTGTGTTAATTTTTCTCGTATTGTTTTTCTTGCTCTTGAAAGCGCGACTCTAATGGCTGTGGGATTCATATCGACCACTTTTGCGATCTCATCATAATCATATGCCTCAATGTCCCTTAGTTGTAATATTATTTTTTGCTGTTCTGGCAATTCCTCGATTATTTTTGAAACCCAATTGACGCTGTCCCTATTTTCTACTTGACTCTGTAGCGATACATTTTTGTCTTGATAATTACTGTGAACAATTTTTAAATTTTGAGCCTGTTTTGATTTTAATCGGTCTAAGCAAAAATTCTTTGTCATGGTCATCGAGAATGCTTCTACATTTTTATAATCGGCTATATTCTGTTTATTCTTCCATAACTTCAACAAAATCTCTTGCGTCGCATCTTCAGCTTCTTCCTTAGAAACTAGAAGTCTTTTTGCTAATCGAAAGACTTTATCCTTAAAAGGCATGACCAATTTTATAAAATCAGTTTGTGTCATTAGTGGTTTGTTATTTCAAAACAGATGATTAATTCTGTGTCTTGTTATTACGACGAGCATCTTTCAGTTTTGTTACAGGATATTTTTTAATTTATAATAATGTAAGTAAATTTATAGTTTACTAGACTAAGCGCACAGCTGTTCAGTATTAAGTTGAAAAAGAAAATTAATTTAAATTTCAAAAGTGAGCTTCGTTTTGCTAGCGTAATTTTTTTTACTTCGGAAATTTTAAAAAAAACACAAATGAAACTATTTAAAATTAGTCTACTATTAATAATCACATGCTCTTTAACAGGCTGTTTTGAAGATAACGATGACAATGCAGTTACTGCCAATGTGATCAATGATTTTGTCTGGAAAGGAATGAATGCCGTATATTTATATAAGGAGGAAATTCTTGATTTGGCCGATGATCGTTTTGCTTCAGATGGCGACTATGCCGACTATCTCAATAGCTTTGAAACGCCAGAATCCCTTTTTGAGACTCTTATTTTTGATAGGCAAAATGTTGACCGGTTTAGTGTAATTATTCCCAATTATATCGAATTTCAACAATCACAGGCTGGCACTTCTAGAAGTAATGGCCTCGAATTCAATTTTTATTTTGAGCCAGGAAGTTCTACTGAAGTCTTCGGCATTATTCGACTGGTCCTCAATAACAGTGTGGCTGATGACTTAGGATTGCAACGCGGACAAATTTTCAACGCTGTCAACGGTACACCTCTAACCGAAGATAATTTAGGCAGTCTACTTAATCAAGACTCCTACACACTTAATTTTGCAACCTATAATGATAATGGCACAGAACCTATAGAGGACGATACCATTGTTTCTTCCGAAGAAAGTGTAGCACTCACCAAAGCGGTGTACACCGAAAATCCTGTTCACCAAACAGAAATCATACCTTTAGACGGCGAAAATGTTGGCTACTTAGTGTATAATGGATTTAACCGAAATTTCAATAACGAACTCAATGATGCTTTTGCCCAATTTGAAGCCAATAATGTGCAGCATCTAGTTCTAGACCTGCGTTATAATCCTGGAGGCTCTGTCAATACTGCTGTTTTATTAGGAAGTATGATTACAGGTCAGTTTACAGGTGACATCTATTCAAAATTGGTCTATAACGAAGGCTTGCAAGATTTCAATACAGACTTCGAATTTGTAAGTAGTTTTGATGGTACAGCCATTAACAGCTTAAATTTGAGCAAAGTTTACATATTGACCACAGGAAGATCGGCATCAGCAAGTGAGTTGGTCATTAATAGTTTGAGCTCCTATATTGATGTTGTACAGATTGGGACATTTACCACTGGAAAAACCCAAGCCTCAATAACGGTTTATGATTCTCCAGACTTATCGTCAGAAGATATCAATCCCGTTCATACCTACGCGATGCAGCCTTTAGTGGCAAACTCAATTAACGTTAATGACAATGCGGTTCCTCCAAATGGTTTGGCGCCCGAAATTACCTTAAACGAATCTGCAAGAAACTTTGGCACATTAGGTGATGTTAATGAGCCTTTATTAGCCGCAGCGCTTTTAGATATTCAAGGTCTTGGTCGGTTTGCCCAAAATACACAACCTGATTTTACACCCATTAAAACCGACATCAATATTAAGCCTTTAGAAGAAACAATGTATATTAATAATGACGCTTTTCTCAAACGCTTAGAATTAAAATAACATAATACCCGATATAAAAAAAGCCACTATCTTTTGAGTAAAATCAAAATTTAGTGGCTTTTTAGTTTTACGTATTCTTAATTGAAATAGATTCCGCTAGGAATAATATCTAAGGTTACTGAATCAACCAAAGAATTTGAACCGAGGTCATAAATCTCCAGTTCACCGTCACTTGCAAAATCAACGGCATCTGCACCATAAAGCGTAGCGTTGCGCACTGTCATTCCGTAGAAACTCAATCCAGACAATTCTGCAGTTGTTGGCAATACTGTTGCATCATCATCCATTTTAAACACGCTTCCGGCTAAATAATAATATAACATTCCGTTATCAAGAACTAATAAATTGGGATGTTCTGTCATTGCAAAATCTATAGACGTTATTGAATTGTCGGCAGTATTTATTTTTGATAACTTGCCGCCAGTTTCACTTCCTGTAAATGCAGGACTTCCTCCAGATAACACCCAAAGCATTCCTGAATCATCGAGCTGCAAAGAGTTTGGAACGTCACCTACAGTGATCGTAGAAGTGACGGCGTTAGTACTAGCATCTACAACTGAGACGATGTTATTTTGGCTAAAACCACCTTGATGTGCCACATAAAGCGCAGTCCCGTTTGAAACGATCTCCTCTGGTCCTTCTTCAACTGCAATCGTCTGTGCGTCTAAAGTATTTGATGCCACATCAATAATGGCCAAATAATCATCGGTAGCCACGGATCCATCACCCCAATTCGTAACATAACCTTTACCATTGGCAAACGCGATAAATCTGGGATTGTTTAATCCTGTATTGATCGTTGCAACCGATTCAAACGTGTAACGATTCACAATTTCTATAGAGTTTGAAACATTAAGCACAATGTAAGCGAGGTTATCATTAAAGGCAATACTTTGAGCTGTATCTCCTATAGGCGCCGAGTTTACCAAACTAAAAATATTATTTTCTACAGTTTGTAGGTCAAAAGATACATACGAAACCGATGCGTTCCCTTGACCGAAATTACCTTCGTGGGAAATTAGAATACCATTTTCGTAATCACCCAATGGCACTACTGGTGTCGATGAATCATCATCACTACTACAAGATGTAACTACTAAGCCCAATGTAAGAGCCATTAAAATCAATTTGTTTACGTTCATTTTTAAAATTTAAGTGTTAATTTAAGATTGAAATTTCTATTTGGCATTGGTCGCAATGCTACGTTTTCGTAATAGGTGTCGTAAATATTATTTATTCGGAAATCGGCAATGTAACTCAATTTCTTCTTGGTTGGAATGGAAAAGGACAATCCAAAATTCCCAACATCAAAACCTTCTAATGTATCACCTATAATCTCGACCTCACCATTATATAAATGCTGATAAAAAGCAGTAAAAACTCTATAATTATAAGAAAACGATGCATTCACTTTATGAAGTGGCACATAAAACAAACGCTGGTTTTTCTCTATATCTTCGGTTTCGGTGTAGGAATATGAAGTTGATAATAGCAAATTATGAGCTTTGATTTTTTTTGAAATCCCTAGTTCTGCTTCAAATCCGTAATGTTTCGCGTTGGCTACATTAACGGGATTCCAAAACCCTGTCATGCTATTTGGTCGCCATTGGATCAAATCTGACGTTTCGATATAAAACATATTCAGCTTAAAATCGATATTAGAGAATTTGAGCTCGTGCCCTAGATCAATTTGATAGGATTCTTCAGGATTAAGATCAAGATTTCCGCCAGGATTCCAATACAAATCGTTAAACGTTGGCACTCTAAAGTTTTTCGAGGCATTAAATTTCAAGGTATAAGGTTTCAGCAATTGATAACTTAAATCTCCCGAAAACACGATTGGGCTCTCAAAATCTGAGATCACGTCTTTTCTAATGTTTAGGTTATATTGAAGCTTATTAGTAGCACGATGACTCAAAATTGCAGTTGCTGAAAAAGCATTTCGTTTTGGATCATCAAAACTGTTGCCTTCTGCAGTGATATAACTATAATCGGTAATGACACTCAACGCCAAACGCCTAGAAAACTCCCGCTTAAAATGATTTTTGATCAACCACGTATTAGCGTGACCTCTGGAAGAATTGCCTAAGGTCTTATTTTCAAAATAAGTAAACTTTTCTAATAGATGAACGGCTTTAAGACTCGAGGTATACGTATCAGTAATATGCGCCCACTCGACCATACTGCGAAAATCGTGCGAATCATACCTACTATTGGAAGGCGCTAATAGGGTTGCTGAAAACTCACGGTCACTTTTGAAGTTTTGGTGGTATACTTTTAAAACGTCTTTTTCTGAAAAGAGATAGCCAACATTAAAATTGAGATCCAAATTATTAAAAGCGCCGTTTTCATTACGCCTGTCGGTTCCTAAAAAGCGGTAGTCGTTTTCAGAATCAACATATGCCAAACCTAAATTGACTGACCATCTTTTATTTCCGAAGGATCCGTTGTAGGTCGTATTTTTTGTATCAAAACTTCCGTAACCTAACTGTACACGATGATCGAGATGTCTTTCAAATTTAAAATCGTTTGCAAGATGGACGGTCCCTCCAATCGCACCACTACCATACTGCACGCTTCCGCCTCCACTTCTTATGCTGATATTATCATAGTTAGATGACGAAATCGTATTAAAATCGACCTGACCAGTAAGTTGCGAATTGATGTTGATACCGTTCCAAATTACAGCCGTTTGCGACGCATTTGTTCCTCGAAAAGAAGCCGAAGATACCATGCCGTAACCGTTTTCCTTAAAATAAATATTAGAATTGTATCGAAGCACATCTGTCAAAGACGTATTATTTTTTTTCAGTATAGAATCCCCAAGTACAGTTAGTTTGTAACCATTGGCGAATCGCTTTAACTTGACATCGCTCAAGATCACCTCATCCAATTGCTGAATTGAATCAGTAGATATTTGGGCCTGCGCCATGCTACCAAAAAGCAGCACTAATAAAATGAGTTTAATAGTTTTCATACCTCAATTACTCTTCTCCCGAAAGTAAATTTTGATTAAGAATATGGGCAGGTCTCCTGGCTTGTTTTTTATTATTTCACCTTCCCAGTCTAAAAACCAGTGGTATTGAAGAAAATAATAACTCTTTCAATGATGAGATATCCAATCACGTTGAATATAAAACTTACAGTTGCGGGAACAGCTCAGGAATGACAATTGACGATTTTAGAAGTGATGGTAGAATTATAAATTCGTACATCGCAAATCTCGAATCGTGAGTCGCGTCACCTGATTCCCTTTTAATCCATTCAAACTATTTGAATAGAACCTAAATTCGCTGCGAAAGTAAACATTTTGTTTAAGCATTCACTCAAAACCTCAAATAATCTTACTTTTGAACAATTAATCCTGATACTTTGAGATACGCGATTCCTATTATTCTTATACTCTTGTGTTTTTCCTGTAAAGACGATAAAGGCATTGAAGCTGCACTGCCTTCTAAGATTAATCACTCTATTAATAGTTATGCTGAAGGTTTTGCGATTCAACATAACACCCACTATAGTATATTAACAGTTAGTAATCCGTGGCCCAATTCGGCAAAAAGCTATCGCTACGCTTTGATCCCTAAGGAAAACGCAGCAAAACTAACGCTCAATGCCTCCGATTTTGATGGCATGCTCCTTACGCCAATACAAAACATTGTAGTAACCTCAACCACACATGTTCCAGCATTAGAACTTTTGGGTGTCGAACAAAGCTTAGTAGGTTTTCCTGGTACCGATTATATTTCTTCGGAAAAAACCCGAGTACGCATAAGTGATGGAAAAGTTAGAGAACTAGGACAAAATGAAAGTATCAACACCGAAGTACTTCTCGAATTAAGGCCAAATCTAGTAATCGCCTTTGGAGTTGACGGCTCTAATAAAGCGCTAGAAATTATCGAAAAATCAGGAATTCCCGTAATTTACAATGGCGATTGGGTCGAAAAATCTCCTTTGGCAAAAGCCGAATGGATTAAGTTTTTCGGTGCGCTCTATAATAAAGATCAAAAGGCCAATTCTATTTTCAATCAAATTTCAAGTGACTATCTAGGCGCAAAGAAGATTGCGCAGCAAGCAACGTCGCAGCCCACTATTTTGAGTGGAGCGATGTACAAGGATGTTTGGTATTTACCTAATGGCACGAGCCCTGAAGCTCAAATCTTAAAAGATGCCAACACGAATTATCTTTGGAGCGAAACTACAAATACTGGAAGTTTAGCCTTAAGCTTTGAAACGGTATTTGATAAAGCAAAAAGTGCACAGTTTTGGATAAATCCCTCAAATTACGGTAGTTACGATGAACTAAAACGATTAAATTCGCATTATACTGAGTTTGATGCTTTTCAAGAAAAAAACATCCACACCTATGCCAACACAGTAGGAAAAACGGGAGGTGTGTTGTATTTTGAATTGGGTACAGCAAGACCCGATTTAGTGCTAAAAGATATCATAAAAATTTGCCATCCCGAATTACTCACTAATTACGAAACCACCTTTTACAAGCCACTAACAAACGAACTGAATTAGACCTCACAGGTTTTAAAAACCTCTGAGATCTTCAAGCTAAATATGACAACCAAACACACCTATTCATTTAGTATTTTAGCAATCATCTTATTGCTCTGTTGTGCTGTGAATATAAGTTTGGGCTCTGTGAATATTCCCGTTTCCGAAGTATTTAGAAGCGTTCTTGGGACGTCTAAAAATGAATCTTGGCAATATATCATTCAAAATTATAGATTACCAAAAGCTTTTACAGCTATTTTGGTCGGTTCTGGATTGGGAATTTCTGGATTATTAATGCAAACCCTGTTTCGAAATCCTTTAGCTGGTCCTTTTGTTCTTGGTATTAGTTCGGGTGCCAGTTTAGGCGTGGCATTGGTCATTTTAGGCTCTGGACTTTTTGGTGGTGCATTTGCAGGTCTTTTAATGTCTAAATGGAGTTTGGTCATCGCAGCAAGTGTTGGCAGTTTTTTGGTGCTTCTTGCCGTTCTACTGGTATCTTCAAAAGTTCGAGATACGATGGCGATTTTAATTATCGGCCTCATGTTTGGCAGTATTACCGCAGCAATCGTGAGCGTATTGTCTTATTTTAGCTCTGCGGAACAATTACAACAGTACATATTTTGGGGCTTTGGCAGTTTGGGCAATCTATCTTGGTATGAACTCTTTATTTTCTTCGGAATTTATCTTGCTGGTTTACTCCTTTCCATACTTTCTATTAAAGCATTGAACACATTTCTGCTTGGTGAAAATTATGCAAAAAGCCTTGGTCTAGACATCAAAAAAAGCCGACTTATCATTATCATAGCAACAAGCTTACTTGCCGGAACAATTACCGCTTTTGCTGGGCCGATAGCCTTTATTGGTTTGGCCATTCCGCACATGACACGTCAGGTCTTTGATAGCTCAAACCATAAAATATTATTACCTGCCGTGTTTTTGTTTGGTGGGATTGTCATGTTAATATGCGATAGTATTGCCCAATTACCAAATACTGATTACACTTTACCTATTAATGCGATTACATCATTGATTGGAGCGCCTGTTGTGGTTTGGTTGTTGGTGCGACAACGTAAGATGGTCTTTTAAAGCTGAATAGAAAAAGGACCGAAGACAGAGGACAGATGACAGAGAACGGATGACGGGTGACGAGTGACGAGTGACGAAACTTGATTATTTCACGGAGTTTCGCAGAGAGCCACAGAGGTTCACAGAGGCATTTGCTAACTGAAGAAAAAAAAATGAGTTTGATTTAAACCGATTATAAGTAGTGCTGAATAAAGACGAACATATCATACTAAAAACAGACAAACTTGCTATCGGTTACCACACCAAAAAGGGTAATACCATAATTTGCGATGGCATTAACCTTGAACTTCAACAAGGTAAACTTATTGGGCTAGTTGGCGCTAATGGGATCGGGAAATCAACGTTCTTAAGAACCTTAACGACCATCCAGCCGCCACTGGAGGGCAGTATCTATCTCAATGGAAGGTCAATACTTGACTATTCCAATCTGGAACTTGCTAAGACCATGAGCTTGGTATTGACCGAACAACTGATGTCAAAAAATCTGACTGTTTTTGAGCTAGTGGCATTAGGCAGACAGCCCTATACCAATTGGGTTGGCAATTTATCAAGCGAGGATATTTCCGAAGTAAAAAAAGCCATTGGACTCACTAATCTTAACGATTTAGAACATCGTAAGTGTTTTGAACTTAGTGACGGTCAACTACAAAAAGTGATGATCGCAAGAGCCCTGGCGCAAGGAAGCGATTTAATTATTCTTGATGAACCTACGACGCATCTCGACATGTACCACAAAGCGTACGTTTTAAAATTACTTCAAAAACTGACCAAAGAGACCAGCATCACGATTCTATTTTCATCGCATGAAATTGATTTGGCAATTCAATTATGTGACACTATGATTGTGATGAATGATACTGGCGTTATTTCAGATTCGCCGTGTCGTTTGATTGAACAAGGTGTTTTTGACACTTTATTTCCTAAGGATTTGATTGGTTTTGATGAGACTACGGGTAGTTTTAGGGTGAAAAAATGATTGTACGATCTTGTTTATAAATACAATAATTTCTTTAATTGGATTTGACAACATAAAATGTAAATAGGATATGGAATTTAATCTTCCCGCTTTCGTCTTTGAACCTTTTAAGTATCTTTGAGTAATATCTATTTTTTATGACAGACAGCCTAATACTCATTTTAGCCATACTTATTTCTGCCACCATTGGCGCCTATTTAGGCATGCTATTTATTAAGCTGAAAAGTAAAAGCGAACAGAGTACTTTAGAAGAACGTAATTCTAATTTAGTACAGCAAATTGAGGATCTTAAACAATCACATCAATCCGATAATGAGCGTCAAGAATTTAATTTTAAGGCTAAACTGAAAGAACTTGCCGAAACAATTTCTAAAATTGAAATGGATCGCGAAGAGATAAGGAGAGAAAAGGATCTTTTGAATACTGAATTGGCAAGACGTAACACAGCGTATGACAATCTTCAAAATTTAAGCGATAAGCGCGATGCCGAAATAGAACTCAGACAAGAGCAATTGCGTAAAGATTTCGAACTGTTGGCTACTAAAATTCTTGATGAGAAATCAGAGAAATTTACGCTTCAAAATAAAGAAAATATAAAGAATATACTTAGCCCTTTACAAGAAAAAATTCAAATTTTCGAGAAGAAGGTAGATGATACCCAAAAGGAAAGTATTAGCATGCATTCGGCTCTTAAACAACAATTATTGGGATTAAAGGAACTCAATCAACAAATGACTATTGAAGCAACAAATTTAACTAAAGCTTTAAAAGGTGACAGTAAAATGCAAGGCAATTGGGGCGAATTGGTATTAGAACGCGTTCTTGAAAAGTCAGGATTAGAGAAAGATCGCGAATATTATGTCCAACAAAGTTTTACGCTTCCCGACGGTTCGCGCGTACTTCCCGATGTTGTCTTACACCTTCCTAATAACAAAAAAATGATCATTGATAGTAAGGTGTCCTTAACCGATTACGAGCGCTTCGTGAATGCCAATGATGAGCAGCGACCATTATTTCTAAAAGCGCACATCAATTCAATTCGTAGACATGTCGATCAACTTTCAGAAAAAAACTATCAGGATCTTTATGATATTGAGTCGCCAGATTTTGTGCTTTTGTTTATCCCGATAGAACCTGCATTCGCCATTGCCATCAATGAAGATAATTCGCTCTACAATAAAGCCTTTGAAAAAAATATTGTTATTGTCACGCCTTCAACTTTATTAGCAACGTTGCGCACTATAGATACCATGTGGAACAATGAGAAACAACAGCGAAACGCTATAGAAATATCGAGACAGGCTGGCGCACTTTACGATAAATTTGAAGGTTTGGTTAAAGATTTGACTGGTGTTGGTAAAAAAATAGATGATGCCAAGAAAGACTACTCATCGGCCATGAACAAATTAGTGGAAGGCAGAGGAAATCTCATCACAAGCGTTCAAAAACTTAAGAAAATGGGTGCCAAGGCAAAAAAATCTTTACCAGAATCTATTCTAAAACGCGCAAAAGACGATGATGAAGAGTAAACGAATTCACTAAAAACCTAATCTTAGCTTGAATTTAAAACATAATTAAATTATGAAAAAATTATTGAGTATCGTCATTATTGGCGTCATTGCATTGGTAGGTATTTACTACGCTGTTATTTATTTTGTGCCTTACAGTGAAGGCTATCGGTCTGGAGAACTGATTAAATTTAGCAATAAAGGAGTGATCGTGAAGACGTGGGAAGGCGAAATAAGTCAAGGGATTTCTGGAGCACAAATTTTTGAGTTTTCGGTATTAGATAAAGACGAACAAGTCATTGAAGATTTAAAGAATTTTCAAGGAGAATATGTTAAACTTAGCTATACGGAACGCTTCGGAACATTCTTCTGGCTAGGAGACTCCAAATATTTTGTAACTAAAGTAGACAAAGAATCATCACCTCACTTTAGAAAGTAAACGTTCTCGTATGCCAAACTATAAAACTATAGATTCTTCTAGAATCACAATTTCAGAACTCATGCAGCCTTCACACTCTAATTTTGGAGGTAAAATTCATGGTGGTTACATTTTAAACCTCATGGATCAAATAGCCTTTGCCTGCGCATCAAAACATTCTAAAACGTATTGCGTCACGGCATCGGTTGACACCGTAGATTTTTTAAATCCTATTGAAATTGGTGATTTGGTAACGATGAAGGCTTCGGTCAACTATGTAGGTCGCACCTCTATGGTTGTTGGAATTCGTGTAGAATCTGAAAATATAACTACAGGAGAGGTAAAACACTGTAATTCGTCATATTTCACAATGGTGGCTAAGGATAAAACTGGAAAATCGGTGGAGGTTCCTGGACTGATTGTAAATGATGAAAAGGAGGTCAAGCGTTTTTTAAAAGCTATAAAACGGAATCAAACCAAGCGCATGCGTCAAGATGAATTTGATAGTGCCGACTTTTCCCATATGACCTACCTTGAGGAGCTTAAAAAACATAATGTACGCATCGAACTTCCAAAAAATTGAGCATAAAAAAACCTTTAGCAACTGCTAAAGGTTTTTTTATATTGAACTATTTTATGTTGTCTGTTATAATTTTACAAATCTCTTTGTTAATGTTGTGGTATTATCTGATGAGTTTAATCTCACTAAATAAACACCGCTATTCCATTTCGAAATATTGATTTTCGAATTAAGATTATTTAACTGCTGCGTAAGAACACGTTTTCCTAATACGTTAAACACTTCCAACTTTAACGTTTCCGAAGAATTTTCAGGAATCGATATATTCATAAATTCAGAACTTGGGTTCGGAAAAATAGAAAATTTAGTTTGTTCTCCAACTGGTGGAGTGCTCAATGTTCCTTCGGCAACAACGGTTATGGTTCCAGACATACTACCTACGCCGTGAATACTACAAAAGTAATCGTTGTCTCCTATTGCTGTAAATGTGTAGGCGAAGACTGAACCCGTTGGCCCTAAAAACCCACTGCTAAAGTCTTCAACACTAGATCCCACAATATTTTCAACAGTGTGATTTGGATTTGTCCATGTCCAAATGACCTCATCTCCTGTTTCAATCGTTAAATCCACATTTGAACCTATTCCGGTAAACCAATCTAAATTATAGGTCTCGGTAGTTTGTGCAGACATGTTAAATGTCATGATAATGCATAATAGTACAAAAAGTAGTTTTCTCATCATAGTTTTGATTTTAAGTAATTTACAATAAATTAATCTAACAGCTAAACATATTCACATATTTACGCTAAGATACTTCAAATTTTGTGACAAAATCCATACCAAGTCTTACTTTAAGCTCTTATTTACTCAAATACATTTTACGTCGAGAATACAAATTATAGAATTCATCATCTTTTAGACTATCAATAAACAAGATACTTTCGCCCGTACTCTTCATCTCTGGCCCAAGCTTTTTATTGACGTTAGGGAACTTATTAAATGAGAACACAGGTTGTTTTATGGCAAAGCCTTCTAATTGTGGATTGAAATCAAAATCGGTCACTTTTTTATCGCCCAACATAACCTTAGTTGCATAATTGACATATGGCTCACCGTAAGCTTTAGCTATAAACGGTACCGTTCTAGACGCTCTTGGATTGGCTTCAATAATATAAACCGTGTCATTCTTGATGGCGAACTGAATATTAATAAGCCCAACCGTATTTAATGCTAATGCAATTTTTTTGGTATGGTCTTTAATTTGTTGCATCACAAACTCACCTAAATTAAATGGTGGAAGCGTTGCATTACTATCTCCCGAGTGAATTCCACAAGGTTCAATATGCTCCATGATTCCTATGATGTATATGTTTTCACCATCGCAAATCGCGTCGGCTTCAGCTTCAATCGCTCCATCGAGATAGTGATCTAATAACAATTGATTGCCTGGCATGCGTCGCAACAGATCAACGACGTGCTCCTCAAGTTCTTGTTTGTTGATAACGATTTTCATGCCTTGACCACCAAGGACGTAAGACGGTCGTACCAAGATTGGAAAGTCTAGAACATCTGCTATTGCAGCAGCCTCGTCGGCAGTGGTAGCGATGTCAAATTGAGGATATGGAATATTATTTTCTTTAAGTAAATTAGAAAAAAGTCCTCGATCTTCAGCTAAATTAAGCGATTGATAAGTCGTCCCAATAATCTTAATGCCGTAACGGTCTAATTTTTCAGCTAACTTCAAGGCAGTTTGTCCGCCTAATTGTACAATCACACCTTCTGGTTTTTCATGACGAATGATATCATAGATGTGCTCCCAAAATACGGGCTCAAAATATAATTTATCTGAAATATCAAAATCTGTTGATACGGTCTCAGGATTACAATTGATCATGATGGTTTCGTAGCCACATTCTGAAGCTGCTAAAACACCGTGAACACAACAATAATCAAACTCAATGCCTTGACCGATACGGTTTGGTCCAGAGCCCAGGACGATTATTTTCTTTTTATCTGAAACAATGCTTTCATTTGCTGAAAACGTTTTTCCGTCTGGTGTTTCTACCTCGTTTTCAAATGTTGAGTAATAATATGGTGTTTGCGCTTTAAATTCCGCAGCACAAGTATCAACCAATTTATAAACCCGTTTGATATTAAATGCCTCACGCTTCTTATATACTTGACTCTCTAAACATTTAAGCATGTGCGCAATCTGTCGGTCGCCATAGCCCTTTTGTTTCGCCTCGAGTAATAAATCACGCTCAATGGTATCAATATTGAATGTAGAAATTTCTTTTTCTATTTCATGTAGTTCTTCATATTGCTTCAAGAACCACATATCGATTTTAGTGATCTCGTGGATTCTACTTAACGGAATTCCCATTTGAATGGCATCATAAATCGCAAACACGCGATCCCAACTAGCGTAGGTTAATTTATCAATAATTTGCTGGTAATCTTTATAGCTTTTTCCGTCAGCACCAAGTCCGTTACGCTTGATTTCGAGTGACTGCGTCGCTTTATGCAATGCCTCCTGAAAAGAGCGACCAATGGCCATCACTTCACCTACTGCTTTCATTTGCAGGCCTAAAGTTCGATCTGAGCCTTCGAATTTATCGAAATTCCATCGTGGAATTTTAACGACTACGTAATCTAAAGTCGGTTCAAAAAGCGCAGACGTTGATCCTGTAATTTGATTACTCAACTCGTCAAGAGTGTAACCAATGGCCAATTTAGCAGCCACTTTAGCGATAGGATAACCTGTAGCTTTACTAGCTAGAGCAGAAGACCTAGATACTCGAGGATTAATCTCAATGGCAATGATATCTTCTTTTTCATCAGGACTCACCGCAAACTGGACATTACATCCTCCCGCAAAATCACCAATACTTCGCATCATGTGAATCGCCATATCTCGCATTCGCTGTTGCGTTTTGTCAGACAGTGTCATTGCTGGTGCTACCGTGATTGAATCACCTGTGTGAATACCCATAGGGTCCATATTTTCAATCGTACAGATGATGACCACATTATCATTTCGATCACGTAATAATTCTAGTTCGTATTCTTTCCAACCAATAAGAGCTTTATCGATCATCACCTCATGAATTGGTGAGACTTCAAGACCACGTGTTAAGAGTGCATCAAAATCTTCTTCTTTGTGCACAATTGCAGCGCCATCTCCACCAAGCGTAAAAGAGGCTCTAATCACCAATGGAAAACCAAACTCTTGCGCGATCTCTTTTCCTTTCAAATACGAGTTAGCAGTAGCTTGTGGTGCCATACCAATCCCTATTTTAATCATGAGTTCTCTAAACTTCCCTCTATCTTCAGTAATATTTATAGCATCAATATCAACACCTATAATATCAACGTTAAAATCTGACCAAATCCCCTTATCGTCGGCCTCTATACATAGATTTAAAGCGGTTTGCCCACCCATGGTTGGCAAAACAGCGTCAATTTGAGGATGCTCTTTTAAAATTTTTATAATTGACTTGGTCGTTAAAGGCAAAAGATAAACATGATCTGCCATGGTGGGATCTGTCATGATCGTAGCAGGATTGGAATTTATAAGAACGGTTTCAATTCCATCTTCTCTTAAAGAACGTAAGGCCTGTGTTCCAGAATAGTCAAATTCACAAGCTTGACCAATAATTATAGGACCAGATCCAATAATAAGAATCGATTTTAATTTTTCATTTTTTGGCATGACAGATATTTTATGAGTTCAAAAATAGGTAACATATGGGTACAAAAAAAGGTGTTACACCTAAGTAACACCTTAAAATATTAACAATTGTTAATCATTATCTTTTATGTCTAGTTTCAGTTGATACAGACAATTTTTTTCTTCCTTTAGCTCTTCTACGCGCTAACACTTTTCTTCCATTTACAGAAGCCATTCTCTCTCTAAAACCGTGCTTATTTCTTCTCTTTCTTTTTGACGGTTGAAACGTTCTTTTTGGCATTGTTGTATATTTTTAAAAACTGAATAATCTTTATATTGAAACGTTAAGAGCTATCTCAAAACTGGGTGCAAATATACAAAGAGTTTTTACTTTGCCAAACCAATGATTGAAATTTTTTTAGTTATTTTATCCATCAATTAACGGGTCGCTAATTGACAAAAAATTAGTTTCTTTGTAACCTCAAATAATATCGCTAAAAACTAGAGTCTTTGGAATAGAAATCGACATTTTTCCTATGTTCTAATAAGGATCTAAATCTAAGACTTGTAAATAATAGCAATATAAAAAATAAAATTGCATGTTAAATAAAAATATAAAACTTGGTATTGCTGGATTAATAATAGCCTATGCCATTTATCAATTTACTGAGGGCTACATTGGTAATGGAATTATGTTCCTATTATTATCTACCATTTTTATCTTTCTTTATTTTAAGAATGAGTTCATTCTTTTGGCATTCTTAAAGTTGAGAAAACAAGATTTTGAAGGTGCCAAAGGATGGCTTAATAAAATTAAGAATCCGTCTGGAGCTTTGGTCAAAAAACAAGAAGGATATTACAATTACCTTCATGGTGTGATGGTGGCCCAAACCAATATGAATGAAGCTGAAAAATATTTTAAAAAAGCTTTGGATCTCGGCCTTTCAATGGATCACGATATCGCCATGGCAAAATTGAACCTTGCCGGTATTGCGTTTAGCAAGCGTCGTCCTCTAGAGGCCAAACAACTTCTCAATGAAGCCCAAAAGTTGGATAAACGCAATATGCTTACCGAACAGATCAAGATGATGAAAGATGGTATGAAAAAATCACAAGGCCCGAAACAGCATTACGGCAATCGTAATATGCGTCGTCGTTAATCACATGTACCATAGGTCGTTTAACCGATTAATTGAAACTACCTTGCAATTCATCCATTAAATTTTCACATTACATCGTCTTTATAGGTGCACGTGCTTCTAAATAGATAACTTTGTATAAGAAATCATTAATGAATTAGACATGCGGCTGGCCACCATTATTATCACCATATTATGTTCTTCTATTGTATTCTCACAGGAATCAAAATTGTATTTTGAGCTTGAAATCTCAAAACACATCAAAGCATTCAACAGCTTTAGTGAACGCGCCGTCTCAAACAATGATGCTAATGGTGCCTTGGTTTTATTTGATTCGTTAGTTAAAACCCACCTCAAGAATACTTATGTTTCTGAAATGGTTTTAAAAAAAGTAAATGGGGGTAAATTTAGCACGTCTAAAATCAAAAATCCGTTTTTACTGATCACAAAATCTGAATGGGAACAGATTAGCCAAAAAGAAATTGAAGCTATCAATATGATGTCTAAGCTTTACAAAGGACAAATAGATTTTGTTATTTTATTTTGGACCTCAAAGGCGATTGCAAAAAAAAGAAGTTCTGGCTTTAACTCCTTGATTACGGTTACTTTTGTTGATGAAAGGCAAAATAACGCAGATCATATTGTAAAATCCTATAAACATTCGTTTGGAGCACCGAGCTGTTTTTTTATTTCTGAAAACAAACAACTTATTAACATTGATAGAAAATTCACTGAAAATTTCAATTTGGTGAATATTGAAGAGGCTTTTAAATCTACACATGAAGAAATCAAATCGATCATATCAAGAAAACAAGCGTTCAACGTTGATCTTCCTAAAGAGTAGTTTCTTGATTATAACATAGGCGCCCAAAGCCTACTAAACGACTCCTGAAATTTACAATACTTTGAGCGTTCTTTCCATCGCTCATAATCTAATTGCTCACAATTTTCGAGATCCGCCATAAATATAGATTTGAGTTCTTCGCTTTTCCCTTTATGATAAATAAGCGCATTGATTTCAAAATTAATATTGAAGCTACGATTATCCATATTACATGTGCCAATCGTGCTAAATAGATCATCAACCACCATCGTTTTGGCGTGAATAAATCCTTTTTCGTATAAAAACACTTTTACACCTGCTTCAAGCAAAGGCTCTAGGTACGAACTTGTAGCGTGTTGAGCAATCCAAGAGTCAGATTTTTTGGGAGTGATTAATCTCACGTCAACGCCTATACGGGCAGCAATTTGGAGCGCTGTAACGATTTGATCATTGGGAATGAAATAGGGCGTAGTTAAATAAATATACGTTTCGGCATTATTAATTGCCGTCAAAATGGCTTCCATAATATTTGCCCAATCGGTATCGGGACCACTTGCTGCAATTTGAACAGGGATGTTCTGAGCACAGTCAATCACAGGAAAATACATTTGTTTTATTTCGATCTCACTATCATTTACGAAGTCCCATGTGGTCAAAAAATGGAATTGTAAAATTTTTACTGCTTCGCCGTGGATTCTAAGATGGGTATCTCTCCAGTAGCGGGCAGAGTCATCGTAGTTTACATAATCATCAGAAATATTGATACCTCCAACATAACCAATCGCACCATCTATAATTGCTATTTTACGGTGGTTTCTATAGTTGGTTTTTCCCGCTAGACTAGAAAACAAAACACGCATGAAAGGATAATGTTCTACACCACTTTCGGTTAGTTTTCGTTTCATCTTAGAGGAAATCTTACTTCCTACATCGTCGTAGGTCAATTTCACCTCCAAACCCTCTTTAGCTTTTTCGCAAAGAATGTTTAATAACTTAGTACCAATCTTATCGTCATTAATTACATAGTACTCCACATGGATGTAATGCTCAGCTTCTTTTAAATCTTCAAATAATCGTTCAAATTTTATATTGGCATTCACTAAGATATCAACGTCATTTTTTAAAGTGAGTGGTGATTTTTCACTTGCTTTTAAGAGCTTGACCAGTTTTATCTTCTCTTCAAATCTATCACTTATATCGTCTAAATCTTTTTCTTTGATACGAAGATTATCACCAACAGACTGAATTACTGAGGTATTAGAAATATCCTTTCGGTTAAATAGTTTGGTTTTACGGTATTCTTGGCCAAACATATAATACACAAAGAGACCAAAGAATGGAAAAAAAACCAAAACCATGATATAGGACACAGTTTTGGTTGGATTAATATTTTTTAGCAACACAGTAACAACAGCACTAATTGCCAATAAGTAATTGACTATAATTAAGACAATCCAAATATTATTTTTTAAGTACTCTAACATTTATGGTTTTGACGGATAGTAGCCATTCATCGGAATCTCAATATAATATTTCTTTCGTGATGCATTGTTCAATTCTGGTTCTCTTAGCCACGGATTGTGAATTTTAAGAATTTTATAATTAATGCCAAAACCTTGTGCGAACTTGGCGAAATCGGTCACAACGGTATCAACTTCTACTTTGTATGTTGGGATTGCTTTATATAAATCTTCCGAAGAAAAATTAAAACCATACTGTTTGGGATTGCTTAAAATCTCTTTCAATGCTACAATTCTAAATAAATATCGACCAGTCTCTTCTCCCAAAAGCAAATCATAATAGTTAGAGACATCTTGTGCTTTTAATCGTTTTGATACTCCGTAATTTCCTGCATTATAAGCAGCGGCAGCTAAGGTCCAAGATCCTAATTCCTCTCTACTTTTTAACAAATATTTACAAGCCACCTCTGTTGCCATTTCTAAATGATACCGCTCATCTATGTTATCATTGATCTCGAGCCCATTCTCGCGACCGGTTGCTTTCATAATCTGCCAAACACCTCTCGCTCCAGCAGGAGACACAGCATTTGTAAGACCGCTTTCAATAACGGCCAAATATTTAAAATCGTCAGGAACCCCATTCTTCTTAAGAATAGGCTCTATAATTGGAAAATTCTTTTCGGCGCGTTTAAACATGAGGAGCCCGTTAGATTGCCAATAGGTGTTTACCAAGAGCTCTCTATCCATTCGTTCTAGTACATCGGGATCAGTTAAAGGCATTTCTTCTCCAGCGAAGTTTAATCCGTCAGGAACTGAAATAGCGTAAATATTATAGTCATTAATAACCTGGGAAGCTTTGTCTATATTTTGATCTGAAGGATTTGTGTCATCTGCCTGTACAGCAAAAATAAATAGTCCAGACATACATACTAACCCTATTGCTGCTAAAACATTTTTAATAATTGTCATGATTCATTTTTTTATAAATGTATAAAATTAAACGCGTGCTTTACACGTGTGCGAGAATTAGTTTTGGTAAATTTTCGTTAAACCATTTATATTTGTTAATGACCATAATGTGCGTACCTCCTTTGATGACAATACAGTTTCCTCTGCATGAATTGGGAAATACGACATCTTTATCGCCATGAATATAAATGGCATCTTCATTTGGTTGATCTTGATCCCACTCAATCACATTTTCGATAGACCAGTCTAAATAATCCTTATCACTAACCGACAAATATTTTTTGTAGAGCTCAATGCGCTTTGTAATAGTATCCCCAAAGGCATATTTGGCTAAAACATCAATATTGGCAACCAATGCCGTTGGCAACAACTTGTAGGCTTTTGTGTACCTCATGACCTTCATACGTTTTGGCAGTTCGTGTTTTGACTTGACGCTAGACACAACGAATAGCTTACGTAAGCTCATATATTTACTCATCTCCTGTACCAAAATCCCTCCAAAAGAAACACCCAGTAAGACAATATTATCATGCTCAATCTTATTAATCATACGTTTGGCGTACAACTCAAGAGATTCACCTTTAAGAGGCATCATCCATTCTAGCCAATGAATTTCAAATTGATTTTTTGGAAGCTCGATGTATTCAAAAATCGTGGGATTTGCTGCCATTCCAGGCATAAGATAGACGTGTATAATTTCTTCTTGCATAAGTATTTAAATAAGAGACCTTTACCATCTACGATATTTTTCGTAATTTAGCATAACAAAGCTATGTAAAAGAATAGTTCCACCCTACCGACCATTGAATTAAATACATATATTATTATGATTGATGCTGCTGAATTAACAGACAATGATTTTTTACGTCAATTTGAATTGAACGTAGATGGTAAACTTGCAAAAATTGAATACTCCCTTCAAGATCGCAAAATTTTCTTAACAAAGTTGATTATTCCAGATGGAATTGCTATCGAGGAATTTGAGGAAGAGTTTTTAACGCTTGTTTTTGAGAATATTTCAGAGAGAAATATAAGCGTGGTTCCTACAAGCCCAGAAATAGCAAAATTTATTAGGCGACATCGAAAATATAAAAAAATGCTCCCTGTAGGTATAAGAATATAAATTGAAAAAAAATCCGAAGTTTTAAAGAGCTTCGGATTTTTTTTTATTTTAAATACAGCTTATCTGTTTTACTCCTTAGTGTACACCAATATAAAATCTCCTGAAGTTTCATCTCCATTTTCGTTCTCTATATCTAGATCACCTTCAAAAGTAAATGACAATGTATTACCATTAATCAAACCAACAGACAAATCACCATCATCATTAAGTATAACCGTAGCACCATCTTGTGTATACGTCATTGTAAAGCTATAGATATCCTCTTCACAATTTACACTATAGATCAACTCGTTTGTGGTGCCAATTTCAAGATCGATCTCAATATCAAAAAAGGATGTATTGTTCGAAACAACTATGTTGTTAGACTCAAAAACTAAAGTTTCGTTTTCTAAACAATCAATCTCTGTTAATAAATTAATACTTGGTGTGCCATCATTATTCAAATCCAATGGCATGAACGAATTGAACTCTGTAAGTCTCCAAGTGCCATTCAACGCATCATCTGAATCGGAGTCGTCATTAGAGCATGATGTAAATAACATAAACGCAATCAAAGTTGTGACGTATAAAATACGGTATTTCATAAAGTGCAATTTTCAAATTAAAATTCGCGCAAATCTATTCTTTCCAAGCGATATCTCAAACTTTATTTAAACAATATACATGACGTCATACGGTTAAGACGAGACATAAAAAAACCCGAAGCTTTTACTTCAGATCTTTTATTAATTATTCGTGTCTTTTTTAGCGCTTTGAGTAAGTAAGTGTCAAATTTTTAATCTCGACGATTTCAGTACCATCCAAATTATAAATTTCGACAGCATTTTCGTAGATTGTTTCCAATGTATCTTCGGAAATACGAGAAGTGTTATTGTTGAAGTTGACGGAATTGGTTTCAAAAGAATAGGTTGATGTAAAACCGATCGCGCCTTCAGCACATTCAACATCCACCATATAATCGCCATTTAAGTCTGACTGTAAAACCGAAATGGTTGGATGAAACGTGTTATTGGATGAAACGGTGCCTTCCGATGTAAACGTCAGGATTTCATTATTTTCACAAACCATTTCATCTAAAAGGTTCAAGCTTTCATTGCCATCCTTATCTAAATCCACCAAAATCCCTATATTGTAACTGGTCAATACCCAATCTCCAATAATGCTTGGCGTGTTATCTATCTCGTCTTTAGAGCAAGACATTAAACTTATAAAGAACGTAATAAGTAGGAAAAAACTATTCTTAATTTTCATGTAATCATCGATTTGATGCTCAAGGTATATCAATAAATCGTTACATAGCTAAAAACTAGATGAGATCAAAAAATACAGGATAAAGTGCCAATTCAACTAAAACGTAAGGATCATTCCAGCCGTCCTATTGCTATTGACCTTTTTAATTTTCGTGAGCATAGAAATCTAATTATATTTACTGGCATATTAACAATTGATCGACTTTTGCAAACCAAATGAAGATATTGAAACGCAATAACATAATACCAGCATGGTTTAAGAACCTATTTTGCTTTCACTTAATTGCGCTTCTTTTTTCCTGCGGAAACTCGAGCGACAGGATCAATGATCAATTGGTATTTCGATATAACGAACATAAAAATATTGGTTCCTTAGATCCTGCTTTCGCTAAAGATAATGCTGATATTTGGGCTGTCAATCAATTGTTCAATGGGTTGGTGCAGATGGATGAAAATCTAACCGTCCAGCCATGCATTGCAGAACAATGGTCAATTTCTGAAGATGCGCTCACTTACGCCTTTGCTCTTAGAACCGATGTCCAGTTCCATAAAGATCCCATTTTCGGGAAAGATTCTACGCGGCAAGTAACGGCGCATGATTTTGAATACAGTCTATTTAGACTATGTGATTTTGCGACCGCATCACCTGGTAGTTGGGTCGTAAACAACCTATGGGACATAGAGGTCAAAGAGGATTCTCTCAAAATTACGCTTAAATCTCCAGACCCATCATTTATTGGGAAGCTCACGATGAAATATTGTTCGGTCGTTCCCAAGGAAATTGTTCAGCATTATAAAAGCGGTTTTCGGTCGCATCCCATAGGAACTGGACCCTTTAAATTTAAACGATGGGAGGAAAACTTAAAATTAGTTTTCCGCAGAAACGAGCATTATTTTGAATTTGATAAAAACGGAGTGCAACTTCCTTATTTAGAAGCCGTAGCAATCACTTTTCTACCCGATAAGCAAAGTGAGTTTTTACAATTTGCACAAGGTAACATCGATTTTGTTTCAGGATTGGATGCCTCATACAAAGATGATATTCTTACTGCAACAGGCAAACTTCGTGAGATCTATTCCCAAGATATAAATATGATTAGAGGTCCTTATCTCAACACCGAGTATCTTGCGTTTTTTATGGACTCAAAAATTCCGGAAATACAATCAAAGGTGTTACGTCAAGCCATTAATTATGGGTTTGATAAAAAAAAGATGATGACATATTTGAGAAACGGTATTGGTATACCTGCCAACGGCGGCTTTATCCCTAAAGGACTTCCTGGATATAATTCGAGTGCAGGATTTTCATTTCAGCCCGAAAAAGCCAAACAACTGGTACAGCAATTTAAAGCCGAAACTGGAATTTCACTTCCTGAAATTACCATCACGACGACCAGTAATTATTTAAGTTTTTGTGAGTACATACAAAGAGAACTTCAAAAAATCGGGATTTTGGTCAATGTTGATGTGATTCCTGCAGCGACCTTAAAAGACGCCAAAGCGAATGGCAAATTAGATATGTTTAGAGCCAGTTGGGTGGCCGATTATCCAGACGCAGAGAATTACCTGTCTTTATATGCCAGTAAAAATTTTGCACCAAATGGACCTAACTATACACATTTTAAAAATAAGCAATTTGATAGATGGTATCAAGAGTCGCTAACGCTTACAAATGCTAAGATTAGAGAATCTCTATACACCAAAATGGACAGTCTCGTTATGGCATCAACTCCTATCGTACCTCTATTTTATGATGAAGTTGTGCGATTCACAAGAAAAGATGTGAGCGGCTTGGGAATTAACCCAATAAATCTTTTGGATTTAAAGCAAGTCAAAAAATTAAATTAAAAAGCTTTACTAGACACTGGATCACGTTCTTTAATTAGACCAACTACGATAAGATATTGGGAAAAACCGTAAAGGAGCATCGTAACAATCCATTGATATTGAAATCGTTTATAAAAGGCGCTCAATACCGAAGAGGTATCAGCCAGAAGTAGTAAAAACATACCAATTAACACGAATAGATAACTTTGATGGCTAACGTCGCCTTTTCTAAGGAACGCGAACTGAAAAGCCATCAACGTCACGAATAAAAACATAAGGATCGTGATTAATGAATCGCCCAAATTTGGCATGGTTAATTGCAAAATGATGAGCATGTATATGACATATGACACTATAAAAGGAAGAGACGCCAACAAATTAAAGTCACGATTGTTTGCAAAGCGAAAAGCATAAAACGCCTTCGCCAAAATAAAAAAGACACTTGCCAATACAAACATGGTCTTAAATCTAAACAACGTCAAAGTATTAGCTATAAGAAAACATGATAGTGCAATGGTCATTAGCCATGACTTTTGAACTGTAAGATCTTTATTTTGTAGGAGATAAAAAATGATTAAAAGTACAATAAGTAGTGGTTTAGTTATAAAGCGAACTGGTGCTAAGTCGCTTACGATTAGGCATAAAATATCTAGCATTAACACGCTAAAATAAAGTATTGAAAATCTTGATAAGCTATTGAAAATGAATGTCATCTTTCTTATAAATATTAAGACATACTTACTTTTAAATTATCCTTTTCTCCATTTTTTAGAGTCTTCAAAAACAAACTCCAAAATCCTTTTGTCTTCTTCGGTACACACAATATCCCGTCGTTTCATAACTACTTCAGCCACTTCGAATGCTTTGTGTGTTAAATAGGTGGTAAATCCAGAACTTCCTCCCCAAGAAAAACTCGGAACAAAATTTCTAGGGAATCCGCTTCCGAAGATATTAGCGCTCACGCCAACCACAGTACCCGTATTGAACATGGTATTAATACCACATTTACTATGATCACCCATCATAAGACCGCAAAACTGTAAGCCTGTTTTAGCAAATCCTTCGGTTTTGTAATCCCAAAGCCGCACTTCGGCATAATTGTTTTTTAAATTCGAGTTATTTGTATCTGCACCAAGATTACACCATTCTCCAATAACTGAATTCCCCAAAAAACCATCATGCCCTTTATTGGAATATCCGAAAATCACAGAATTATTGATTTCGCCTCCCACTTTACTATGAGGTCCTACTGTTGTTGGGCCATAAATTTTGGCGCCCATTTTTACCGTAGCGTGCTCACCCAAAGCAAAAGGACCACGTATCACGCTACCTTCCATGACTTCGGCATCTTTGCCAATATAGATAGGCCCAGTCGTTGCGTTTAATATCGTACATTCGATTGATGCGCCTTCTTCAATAAAAATATGTTCTGCTCCCAATACCTGATTTGACTTAGGGATGGGTTGCGAAGTCTTGCCTTTAGTCAACATTTCAAAGTCCGCTTTTATAGCTTCTCCGTTTTTAGCGAAAATATCCCATGTATGTTCAATTTTCATAACATCTTGAACGCACTCGATGACTTCATAAGTTTCAAAATCAATGTTATCTTGTGATTCCTTAGAGAAAAAAGCAATTACCTCTTCTTTATAAAAAATTGCTTGATTTTCTTTGAGTCCAATGATCTGCTTTACTAATTGAGGGGTGGGCAAATAGGATGAATTAATCATCACGTTATGCTCTAACTCAACCATTGGGTATTTTTTTGATAAATAATCCTCAGTGCGCGTCGATGTAGTAGTGACTAAAAATGTTTCCCATTTTTCTCTAATAGTTAAGATACCAACTCTAATATCGGCTACAGGTCTGGTAAAAGTGAAGGGCAATAAATTAGAGCGCGACGTCCCATCAAAAAGAATGTAATTCATATCAATAAAAGAGTTAATCGTTTGAAGCAATGAGCTTAAGCACGTATTGCGTTTATCAAATATAATTTAAATGGTAAACACAAGAAAGCCTTCGAGATAAATCTTGAAGGCTTGATATAAAATTTGAGACTAAGTTTACTTTTGAAACTTAGCGTATTTGTTTTTGAATTTATCAATACGACCTGCTGTATCGACCAATTTGGATTTACCGGTATAAAACGGGTGGGATGTTCTTGAAATTTCCAATTTGATCACTGGGTACTCAACACCATCAACCTCAAGTGTTTCACTAGTTTCAGCAGTAGATTTCGTTAAAAACACATCCTCATTAGACATGTCCTTAAATGCTACTATTCTATAATTCTCTGGATGTATTCCTTTTCTCATCTCGTTTTTACTTTAAAATCCTTACTATTTTGGAGGTGCAAATTTAAGTAAATTTTGTAAATTTCCAATAATTATATTCTTTTTTTATTCCGAAGAATACTGTAACTTTTTCATACCATATCACACTAACCTTTTAAACTAACTCATAAATCAACTCAAACATGGAAAAATCTTTAAAATCAATCTCAACTAATTATGGTGTTTATCTAGGCGTATCATTGGCTGCTGTGTCGATTATTGTGTATGCCGTCATGATCGACTTATTTACAGAATGGTGGTTGGGTATCTTATTATTTGTGCTTATAATAGGATTTGGTACTGCCGCCGGCATAAAATCCAGAACACTTAAGGGAGGATTTATAAGTTTTAAGGAAGCCTTTACAGCATATTTCATAACAATAGCATTAGGAACATTTATTAGTACTGTCGTTGGTATCATAATTTTTGGCTTTATTGATCCTGAAGCAGGAGCTTATCTAGATGAGAAAATCATTACAATGACTAGAGAAACCATGGAAAATTGGGGCGCACCTCAAGACAGTATTAATGAAACAATGACCCAAATGGAAGGTCAAGATAGTTTCTCTACGGTTGCCCAAATTAAATCTTATTTTTCAAGACTATTAATATTGTCTGTACTTGGCCTTATCGTTGCCGTTATAGTGAAGAGAAAAGACCCTAACGAAGCTTAAAAAATTTCAGTATTTTTGAACTTAATTATTTCAAGAATACAAAATGAACATATCAGTAGTCATACCGCTACTCAACGAACAAGAATCATTGATAGAATTATACGATTGGATTGCAAAGGTCATGCAATCCAATCGTTTTTCATATGAAATCATTTTCATTGATGATGGCAGCACTGATGGCTCTTGGGATACAATTCAAAGCTTAGCACAAAAAGATGCCAATGTCAAGGGCATTCGCTTTTTACAAAACTTCGGGAAATCTCAAGCCCTGCATGCTGGATTCGCAAAAGCTGAAGGTGACGTCATCATAACCATGGATGCTGATTTACAAGATAATCCAGAAGAAATCCCAGGCCTTTATAATATGATTACCGTTGAAGACTATGATCTTGTGTCTGGTTGGAAAAAGAAGCGGTATGATTCTGTACTTGCAAAAAACATCCCTTCAAAATTATTTAATTGGGCGGCACGACGCACATCTGGGGTCAAACTCAACGATTTTAATTGCGGTCTCAAAGCTTACAAGAAAACAGTTATAAAACATATCGATGTTAACGGTGAAATGCACCGCTACATTCCTGTGTTAGCCAAAAATGCAGGATTTACAAACATTGGTGAGAAAGTCGTGCAGCATCAGGCGAGAAAATATGGGGACACCAAATTTGGTATGGATCGCTTTATCCATGGTTTTTTAGATTTAATTACGATTTGGTTTTTATCGCGCTTTGGAAAACGTCCCATGCACCTTTTTGGAGCGCTAGGAGTCATTATGTTTGCCATCGGTTTTATGTTTGCGTTTTACCTAGGTATAGACAAATTATTTCTTAATCCCGTTGGAAGACTTATCACCGAACGTCCGCAATTTTACATTTCTTTGACAACGATGATCTTAGGCTCCCAATTTTTTGTTGCTGGATTTTTAGGCGAACTTATTTTGAAAGCGAAAAGTGACAAAACGCGCTATTTAATAAAACAAGAATTAAACTTTTAATCGATTGTATATCAGCTTCGCGGTTTAACATCAATTTAAACAGCCTTCTGCTCTCAAAAAACATTCATTTACTTACTTTTGTATTCAAATTATGCAACCTTATGGCACAAATCAACGCAGAGATTTTAAAACGTATTGAAAGCTGGCTAACTCCAACTTTTGATAATGATACCAAACAAAACATAAAAAACAGATTAGTTTCAAACCCAAAGGATTTAGAGGAAAGCTTTTACAAAGATCTTGAATTTGGAACTGGCGGTATGCGAGGCGTTATGGGTGTTGGCACTAATAGAATAAATAAATACACACTTGGTAAAAACAGTCAAGGCTTAAGTAATTATTTGAAGCAATCGTTTCCTAGTGATCAAATTAAAGTAGTCATAGCCTACGATTGTAGACATAACAGCAAATCACTCGCTAAGGTTGTTGCCGATGTTTTTTCGGCAAATAATATTCATGTCTATCTTTTTGAAGACTTAAGGGCAACACCAGAATTATCATTTGCCCTGAAACACCTCAATTGCCATTGCGGTATTGTTTTAACGGCATCCCACAATCCACCCGAATATAACGGTTACAAGGTATACTGGCAGGATGGCGGACAATTAGTACCGCCTCAAGATGCCGAAATTATTGCAGAAATAAATCGTTTGGATTATGCTGAAATAAAATTTAAAGCCAAAGACAATCACATTGAATATATTGGAAAACACGTCGATGATGTTTTTATAGACGAATCAGTCAAAAATGGCAGCTTTGACACCTCTGCCGAGGCGAAACAAAATTTGAATGTAGTCTTTACCTCGCTTCATGGCACGTCGATTACAGCAGTTCCCGAGACCTTAAAACGAGCAGGATACACCAATGTGCATATCGTCGAGGAGCAGCGCGAACCAAATGGGGATTTCCCAACTGTAAAATCGCCCAACCCAGAAGAACCTGAAGCCCTTAAGATGGCCATGGAACTTGCAGAAAAAGTCAATGGAGATATCGTTATAGGCACAGATCCCGATTGCGATCGATTAGGTGTGGCTGTGCGTAATTTAGAGAATGAATTGGTCATTTTGAACGGTAATCAAACCATGCTGTTAATGACCGATTTTTTATTAAAACAATGGAATAACTCTAATAGAATCAATGGCAACCAATTTGTTGGTTCCACAATTGTATCAACCCCAATGATTTCTGTACTTACCAAAGCTTACAAGGTTGAAACTAAGATTGGACTAACAGGCTTTAAATGGATCGCCAAGATGATCAAAGACTTTCCGCAGCTCGACTTTATTGGAGGCGGTGAGGAAAGTTTCGGTTTTATGGTTGGAGACTTTGTAAGAGATAAAGATGCGGTAACCTCTACACTTTTAGCATGCGAAATTGCTGCTCAGGCCAAGTCCAAGGGCATTTCAGTATATAAAGAATTGATAGATCTCTACATTGCGCATGGCTTTTATAAGGAACGTTTAGTATCCTTGACTAAAAAAGGAATTGAAGGTGCCAACGAAATTAAGCAGATGATGGTTGATGCTCGTGAAAACCCGCTTAATGAACTCAACGGATCAAAAGTTATTAAAATTGAGGATTATTTACTGTCGGTCGTAAAACATATCGACTCTGGTAGAGAAACCACCATCGACATCCCTAAATCCAATGTCTTGATTTATTATACTGAAGATGGTAGCAAAATAGCACTACGACCAAGCGGTACAGAACCAAAAATTAAGTTTTATATAAGTGTCAATACCACTCTAGACAATCTGTCTGCGTTTGCTAAAACGGATCAATTCTTGGAAAACAGAATTGAAGCCATTTTAACAGACATGAATTTATAATTAATGAATTATATAAAAAAGCTTTACCGATTTATAATTCCATACAAACGTTACGCGATTTTAAATATCATTGCCAACGTATTTTATGCCTTATTTAGCACCTTAGCAATGATCTCACTAATGCCAATGATCAATGTTCTTTTTGGTGAGGGCGAGAAAGTGACTGTAAAACCAATCTACACTGGAATTTCAGAAATAAAGGATTATACTGAGTCCTATATGAACTATGTCATCACACAAAGTTCAGAATTACACGGTCCGCAGCGGTCGTTGTTGTACATGATTACGCTTATTATTAGCTTATTTCTTCTAAAGAATCTATTTAATTATATCGGTTTATATTTTATCACATTTCTACGAAATGGTGTATTAAAAGATCTACGGAATGAAATTTATGAAAAGGTAACGCGTTTGCCCATTTCTTATTATTCTGAAAAGAAAAAAGGAGACATCATTGCCCGAATTTCGGGCGATGTCAATGAAGTCAAAAGTTCGCTTTTAGCCGTACTAGAATTGGTAGTTAAAGAACCGTTGACCATTTTATTTTCAATTGTAGCAATGTTTCTTATCTCTGTTAAGCTTACAATTTTTGTATTTTTATTTATACCCATTGCAGGATTTATTATCTCTAAAATTGGTAAAAGCTTAAAGAAAAAATCGACACGCGTACAAAGAGAGCAAGGTATTTTTATATCGACATTGGAAGAAACCCTAAGCGGGTTAAAAGTTATTAAAGGGTTTAATGCCGAAAAGCGATTTAACACCGCTTTCCAAGAATCGACTTACCGCTTCTATAATTTTTCTAATATCCTAACCAACCGCCAAAACCTGGCCTCACCAATGAGTGAAGTTTTAGGCATTATGACCATAGCTGTACTATTATGGTATGGTGGCACGATGGTTTTGGTAGACCAGACCCTCACAGGCGGAACATTTTTAGCCTACATAGCGCTCGCCTATCAAATCTTAACGCCTGCAAAAGACATCAGCAAAGCAAGCTACAAAGTAAAAGCTGGAAATGCCGCAGCCGATCGTATTCTCGAAATTATAGAAACTGAAAGTCCGCTAGAAGATAAACCCAATGCCATCGAAAAATCAGATTTCACTTCAAATATTTCACTAAATAACGTATCCTTTAAATACGAAGATGATTTAGTACTAAAGCATTTTAGCATGAACGTATCCAAAGGCAAAAGTATAGCCTTGGTTGGTCAATCTGGAAGTGGAAAATCTACCATTGCAAACTTAGTAACGCGTTTCTATGATGTGACTGATGGTGAAATTTCAATTGACGGAGTTGACATAAGAGATATGAAGAAACAGTCTTTGCGCTCACTGATGGGCTTGGTAACCCAAGACTCTATCTTGTTTAATGAGAGCATCAAAAATAATTTGCTTATAGGTGACGAGAATGCCAGCGATGAAGAGATCATTGACGCTCTAAAGATCGCGAATGCTTGGGAATTTGTAAAAGATCTACCCAAAGGTATTGAGACTAATATTGGAGATTCTGGAGGGAAATTATCTGGCGGACAGCAGCAGCGTTTGAGTATTGCAAGAGCTGTTTTAAAGAATCCACCGATCATGATTTTAGACGAAGCGACCTCAGCTCTTGATACCGAAAGTGAGCGTTTGGTTCAAAATGCCCTTGAGAATATGATGAAAAACAGAACGTCTATTGTCATTGCCCATCGCTTATCGACCATTCAAAATGCCGATGAAATTATCGTGATGCATAAAGGTGAAATTGCCGAACAAGGCACTCACACTCAACTTATCGCTAAAAACGGAGTCTATAGAAAGTTGGTTGACATGCAGAGCTTTGAATAAATTGTAAGTCGTCTCAATACAAAAAAATGATTTAATTAAGACTGCATCCTTTTTTTTAGCAGCTTAGAGACCGTTAAATGCAGTGGCTTTGATCGCTTGATGTGCGTTGATAATTGTTCATCATTCATTAATATTACAGTCACAAATTAAACCTTCTTTTACTGTATAAGTCTAAAGAGAAACTACCTTGATTGAATAGCGAAGAAGATTTTATAAAACGCTTAATCACCGCGTCAACAAAAGAATCGGCCTTTAGAGAACTGTTATCTTTATACAAGGTACGATTGTATTGGCATATTCGCCATATTGTAAAATCTCATGAAGATGCCGATGATGTCTTACAGAACACCTTTATAAAAATCTATAAAAACATAAAAAACTTTAAAGGAGACAGCAAGCTGTTTTCGTGGATGTATCGCATCGCTACCAACGAAGCCATTACGCATTTAAACAAGAATAAAAAACGAGTAAGCATTACCAACGAGGAGACACACCAACACTTGATAAACAGTTTAAAAGCCGATGTATATTTTGAAGGTGAAGCCATTCAATATAAACTACAACAGGCCATTGCCATATTACCAAATAAACAACAATTAGTGTTTAATATGCGATATTTTCAAGAGATTCCTTACAAGGAGCTTTCAGAAATTTTGGAAACAAGCGAGGGCGCCTTGAAAGCCTCTTATCATATTGCAACTAAAAAAATCGAAGCATTTCTAACGGCTCATTAAACCCATTTGACTCTTAACCGTCCAACCTATGAGTTTAAACTTTAAAAGCATTCTTAAGATTTCTTTTCTTCGGAAATAAATATGAAAAAAACCGCATTACATACCATCAAACATTCAGGATTTAAAGTTCCCGACAATTACTTTTCTGAAGTAGAAGCCAGAATTCTTACCGATGTGGCCTTAAGAGAACATGGTGACCAATCAGGTTTTCAAATTCCTGACGCCTATTTAAAAGAGCTAGACGATAAAATTCTTGCTAAAGTTTCCGAAGAAAAAAGCACCAAAGTTATTTCAACACTCAACTGGCGACAAATAGCATCTGTTTCGGCAATTGCAGCATCTCTTGTGTTGATGTTTCAAATTTTTTACTCTTCGGAAAACAACACAGAACAACCAACATTTGATACTCTTGAGATTGGAGCTATAGAAAATTATATTGATCAAGAGACGTACACATCTTTAGATTTGGCTTCCCTTTTAACTGAAGAAGAGCTCAGTAAGGACACTTTTATAGATGATGAACTTTCAGAAAAAACACTTGAAACCTATTTATTGGAACAAGATGAACTCGATGATTTAATTTTAGAACAACTACCATGAAAAATACATGTTTAGCAATCGTATTCTTACTGATTACTATGTTCTCTTTCGGACAAAGAAAAGAGCGACAAGACCGTATAAAAGCATTAAAAATCGCATTTATCACTGAAAAATTAGAACTTACCAAAGGTGAGGCCGAAAAATTCTGGCCCGTTTACAATGCCTTGGAAGATGAAAAAGAACGTCTAAGAAAAGAATCCAGATCATTTAGAAAGGGCTTAGACTTTGAAACGATAACAGATTCCGACGCAAAGTTGTTGCTCAAAAATATGCAAGATATGGAAGACAAGAAACACAGCTTGTACACTAGACAAGTCAATGACTTATTAAATGTTATTCCCGCAAAGAAAATCATAATGCTAAACGTAGTTGAAGATCAATTTAACCGACGCATGCTTGAAGAAATAAAAAAGCGACGTAGCAAGAACAACGATTAAAACGTCTATGTTACTTCTTGAAAGTAAGTTTAGAAACGCGACCTTTGCCAGCAGCATAGGCGATACTATCGTTTAAAAACCGGATGGTATAAAAACCCTCGTCACTCAAATGTGACCATGTATTTCCAGAGTCATGGGAATAATCAATACCATTAAATCCAACAGCCACGAGTTCATTTGCATTACTATTTGGGATGTATTTCACGCAACTGCGATAGCCTGGCGATTTGTTTACACCAACGAGTTTCCATGTTTTACCGCCATCGCTGGTCCTAATTTTATTGGCACTGTTATCTTGTGGCTTGGTGTAATCTCCTCCTATGGCGAATCCGTTTTGAACATCATAAAAATCGATAGAATACATACCTGTTGTTTCAAGCCCTTGAACTATTGGCGTCTCAAAAACCGCCCAAGTTTTGCCTTTGTCTGGAGAATAGAGCACTCTACTCGCTTTTCCTCCTGTAGCGACCCACGTATGATCACCCACTATTGCAATGTTGGTATCACTTGCGGCAAATGCCGCTTCTCCATCTTTCGTTTTGGGTAAATCGTCACATGATAATTTTGTCCAAGATGCTCCACCATTGCGCGTGATGATCACGCTCATGCAATCCTCGGTTGGATCTCCAATGGCCATACCTTCGTTTTCATTCCAAAATTCCATAGCATCGTAAAACGTTTTTGGGTGATCTTCTTGATACACCAACTTATTTTTTTCTAAGTCGGCATCTAATTTGAATACCCTTGCAGGTGAGCCAATAGTAATTCCAAATCCACCATTGACAGTAGCTCCTAAGGCTCTAAAATTCAATTTTAGCGAGTCGTTTGATAATTTTACCTTATGGCTATAAAATGGTAAGTGCTTCAACGAATCGATATGTTCGTAAAATGCCTTTGGAAGAATCATCCCGAAGTCTCCATTTGACGTTAGATAAATAGGCCCTATCCCATCGACAATTTCTAACGCTCTTACATTTAAAGTAGAATCTTGTACGAGTGTTTCAATTTGAACTGTCCTAAAAAAACTATGAATAGTTTTTGGGTTGTCATGACCTTGATTATAATTTAATACCAATCCAAAACTTCCCAATCCAATTAAAATGATTGGTAATATCACTATGAGCCATATTCGTTTCATAATTTAAAATTTAAGTGCCTCAATATTGCGCTGGCACGTATCTATAAAAATAGAAAAGCCTCATGACATTATCATGAAGCTTTTGAAAAAACCTTATAAAACTTACAGTCGAGCCCTGTCCTTTTTTTTCAAGGTTTCTATATCTGCTATTAATTGTTGAACGGCAGTTTTATTTAAACCGTTATAAATACCTCGTATATGTCTGTTTTGATCGATGAGTACAAAATTTTCGGTATGAAGAAAATCGTCGTCTGTTTTAAACTCACCTAGATCTTCTTCGGCAAAATAAGATTTACGTCCTAGATCATAAATTTGTTTTCGATCTCCAGTAACCAAATGCCACTTGGTGGCGACAATACCCTTATTTTCCGCATAACGCTTTAAAACTGGGATCGAATCGGTTTTTGGTGTTACCGAATGCGATAATAACAATACGTCATCATCTTTTATAAATTCATCTTGAAGCACTTTCATGTTCGCGGTCATTTTCGGACAGATTCCAGGACATGTAGTAAAGAAAAAATCTGCAATATAGATTTTATCATCAAATGTTTTTTCAGTAATGACATCACCAGATTGATCTACCAAACTAAATGCAGGGATCCTATGAAAATCTATGAGTCTTTCATCATCAGACTCAAACCAATTTGGTGTGAAATTAGCATCAGCATAGTACGGTAGAGAGTCAACTCTACTCTTATTTTCAGTCTTTGAAGCATCTTTACAAGACACTATCAACAATACAAACAGGCAAGTAATTATTCTGTACAATTTCATCTTCTAATTGAAAGCAAAGGTTGGCACGTTTATGTCCAAATATTCGTCCGTTTTTTTGCTTCGTAGTTATTATATAGTTTTCAGTTTTCTCTCAACACTTTAGTAAACCTTTTTCGTTGCCATTAACGACAAGGTGATTTTAGTTTGCTTCGGAACGTTACTTTGCGTCTTTCCAACACGATTTGGATTACAATTGTAATGTAGACTTGCGTTTTAATTCAATTAATTACGTTTTGGTGGTCTTTGTTTATTATCTCCTTTTTCTAATTCTTCCGAAGAGATAAATCCGTCATTATTAGCATCTATGCTAGAAAATCTTGTTCTAAAGGTCCCTTAACTTCAGATTTTGATAGTTTACCGTCGTTGTTGGCATCCATTTGTTTAATAATTTCGATCGAACTTGGACGTTGACCTGATCTATTTCTGCTTGGCGACCTTCCTTTTCCTTGTGATTCTATTTGTTGTTTTTCTTCGGAAACGACTTCTCCCATTAAACATCGACTTATGTAAGGAAATTCGATAGTGACCAAATACATGTATTTGCCATCAATTGTGATGCCGTTACATTCATCTAAATCGCCTGAACCTTCAACGTATTCAAAATCTGAGGTAAATGTGCCATCATGATGACCGCCAACCGAAATATCTATAGATTGATGCAGATTTTCATAAGTGCAATCTTCACCTTCCCTAACTCCTTCCACTGCTTTAAAACTTGGCTTGTACCTACCGCTTTTTGAGTAATACATTGGGAAACCATCGTGAGCAAAACCTATATGTACCAAATCTTTACCTGTATCAAATTCTTTAATGACCGATGTTGGCGTGCCATGATAATGATAGGCTCCAGTTGGTTGCACATGTGCATGATTAAAGTCTAATCCTAAATCGATAAGTTCTTGAAGTGCCTCAACACGATAATTTTCACCTGTTTCACAAACCACAACCTCAGCAGTTCCTGGCTCAAATTTTATACCGTTTAATGCCACTCCTGGCTCTCTAACCCATTGTGCTTTTCCAATATATTTTGGAGTTACAGGAAACGAATATATTCTGTTTTGAGTAGAAATGGTGTTTGGGTTTCCTTCATTTGGGAATGAGCCAGTCTCGTGATTTGGTAAAGCGTTTGTAACCATAGTTCTTGTATAGCCTTTAATAGAAACAACAGTTTTCGTTTTATAGCTTTCGTTTTCTAAAGCATAAGATCCAAAATAGCCACTTTGTATATCTTTAGGATTTTCAACGGTATGAGCATGGGACTCTGATCCATCATGACTATGTGCAGGGTTTGTTTTTTGGCTATTGCAACTTAATAATATCCCCAAAGTTATAAAATATATGATGTGATTTAAACTCTTCATGTTCTAGTTATGTTTTTGAATTTAATCGCTTCGTTTTTTTCTACTTTTATTCGTTTCTAAAAAAAACACTTTTAGCTCATTTACATCAAGTTCATTATCGCTATTAGTATCAATCTTATCAAATTCCTTAATGAGTAGACGATTATCTTTGGCTGCAATCTCTAATTGGTTTAGTGTTCCGTCGTCATTATCATCTATTTCTTTTATTATTTTTTCGGCGGAAATTTTCTTGACTTTTTTATTGTTCAAAGACGTTTCAAGCTCCTCTAAATCAATAAATCCGTCTTCATTCACATCGATATCATCAAAACTTTTGGCAATTTTTCCACGTTCATCTTTTGATGCTTCATCCTTATCAATTTTACCATCGCTATTAGTATCCAATAATTCCATGATTTTTGAAGCGTTAGGCGCTTCTCTTTGAGGTCTTTCCCTTTCACCTCCTCTTCCACCTTGACCTCCACCTTGAGATCTCTGCGCAAAAGAAAATAAAGTTATTAATAATGTATATAAGGTACAGACCTGTTTAATGTGTTTTGTATTCATGATTTTTTATTAATTAATACCAATTTTATGTAATAATATTACGCTACGGTATACCTTACACTGACCAAGTTATCCAATACTACATTGGTGCGGCAAATGAAGGTAGATCATCAGTAACAATTTTTGCCAAATTGTCTCAAAGAGGCCCTTCGACCACGTCTTTTAAAATTGATCAACGTTGTTTTTGTCTTTCGCATTTAATAGTTTCTCAAAGGTTGGAGGGTCTTTTCTATCTTACCTGTCTTAAGATTGTCCAAATGAATATTTTGATATCAACAATATCATCCCAAATACCAATACTACTGTGCTCAATGTATGACGTTTGATCTGCTTAAATTTTTATGTTACGTAACTTTAGATGCACTGTATTGATATAACTTGTGATAACGCTTGTTAAATAAAACAAAAATAAAAGACCCTCATTTTTTGAAGGCCTTTTATGAAATCAAAATTCTTTTTTCGGACGCGGTCTACGACCATCTGCTCCCTTTGGTGGTGGTCTATTCCCTCTATTTCCTTTTTGCAAGGCATCTAACAATATGCTATTAAACTTCTCCTTTTGCTCATCATTAGAAATCTCTTTAATCATTTTAAAATGATAAAAAACCTCCTTTTCTTTTTCTTTACCTTTTTCGCAAATTAATGACGATATTGAATCAACTGTAGATTCTGATATGGAATCATCAGACAAAGCACGAAACATTTTATCTTTTAAATCTTTAATACTGTCAGACAATCGCATCATCGTTTCATGATGTCCTTCACTATTTTTATTAAACCGTTCTAATTGTTCAGCATTAAACCCAAGTTCATTTACAATAAAATTTTTATCTCTCTGTGGTTCATGAGGTCTTACATCATTCTTTTTTGCCATGTATTCAAATAAGAAAAAACCATTAACAACAATTAAAAAAATTATTAAAGTGTATAAAATTGTATTTTTATTCATAATTAATTTAAAATAGAAGATTCTGTACTGGTTGACAATCCATAAGATTCTGCAAAACTGTTTATATTAGAATCATAGGTAGTTTCTTGTAAATCAACAAATACAATCAAATTTAAAACGACAACACAAACTAATGTAGCCATTTGAATTTTTGGTGTAAACCATGACCATGTTACTTCTTGTATATCTTCAGAAGCAGTTCGAATTTTTTGCATCACATTTTCCTTAAAAAAAGGTGATACTTTAACTTCTTGTATTGATTCGATCGAATCAAAAGTAGCCTTCACTTTTTTATTCATTTCAGCATTTTGTTTCATATCTATACATTTTAGATGCAAAAGTTTAAAAAAACTTGTCCTAATGTTCATTGTTGTAAAAATTTTCTAAAGCATTTTGCAGATTCTTCTTTGCCCTAAACATCATCGATTCTACCGATGACAAACTCTTATTTGTAATCTCAGCAACTTCTTGGTAACTCTTACCATCTATTTTATGGAGTGTAAAAACGATGCATTGACTTTCAGGCAAACCGTTAATCGCTTTAAATAAAGTAGCGTTAAGCTCTTTATTCTCTAACAATATTCCAGGATGATTCATTTCTGTAAAGTAATCTGTTTTGTCAAAAGGAATTGCATTGCCAGTGATGGATTGTAAAAACGCAAAACGCTTTTTGGTATTCTTCTTTCTTATAAATTCTAAACACATATTTGTAGTAATCTTGTAAATCCAAGTAGATAATTTACAATCACCTTTAAAACGCTTTATAGACTTGAAAATTTTCACAAAAACATCCTGCGCAATATCTTCTGCATCTTCCACATTAGGCACAAATGATATGCAAGTCGCGAATACTTTTTGCTGAAAATCATCCAAGAGCTTACTGTAGGCTTCTTGGTCTTGATTTTTCAATTGCGTTATGAATTCGGTTTCTGACAAAAAAAGTTATATCAAGATTACTTAATTATATTAAGATGCACTTTGAAATAAAAACTTGTATAAATGTAAATTTATTTTAGTGAGATAACCGTATTGTGATTCTACTATATCTCAACTTTTAATGTACATTTGCATGCTCAAATTAATAAAACTGTATTCAATTTTTAGTCAAATCGTAATTAGTTTACCAACATTCTAAAAATCGAATCCCGAGCACCAAGACAAATGCGATTACATAGAAATTTATGCTTTTCGGTTATTGATGGATTAACCCTGATCTTTAACGAAGGAAAATACGCCGATAAGGTCATCCAACAACTTCTTAGACGAGATAAACGCTGGGGAGCTCGCGATCGCGCGTTTGTCGCCGAGACCACCTACGACATTGTACGCTGGAAACGTTTGTATGCCGAAATCGCCGAAGTCAAAGCGCCTTATGATAGAGATAATTTATGGCGCATTTTTGCAGTTTGGGCTACTTTGAGAGGGATTAAATTACCCGATTGGAAGTATTTCGAAAACACACCCCAACGTAAAATAAAAGGCCGTTTTGATGAGTTAATCCAGACTCGTAAATTTAAGGAATCAATCCCAGACTGGTTAGACGAAATGGGTGTTAAGGAACTAGGCGAAGCAGTTTGGACTAAGGAAATAAGTGCTTTAAACGAGCAAGCTGAAGTCATTTTACGAGTTAACACGCTTAATACGACTAAGGACAAGTTACAAGCGCTTTTGTTTGACGACGGTATAGAAACCGAAAGTATAAAAGGCTATCCAAATGCACTTAAATTAAAAGAACGAGCCAATGTTTTTCAAACTGAAGCTTTTAAAAATGGTTTCTTTGAGGTTCAAGATGCCAGCTCTCAATTGGTTGCCGAATTTTTAGAGGTTGAACCTGGCATGAGAGTTGTCGACGCCTGCGCTGGTGCAGGTGGAAAAGCACTCCATATCGCCTCTTTAATGGAAAACAAGGGCCAGGTGATTGCATTAGATATTTATGAGAATAAATTAAACGAACTCAAACGAAGAGCCAAGCGTAATGGGGCTTTCAACATCGAAACTAGAACTATAGAGTCAACCAAAGTTGTCAAAAAATTATATGGCAAGGCAGATCGCGTGTTAATTGATGCACCATGTTCTGGATTGGGCGTTTTAAGACGTAACCCAGATGCCAAATGGAAATTACAACCTGAATTCATAGAGGATATTAAAACCACGCAACAAGAGATTTTGCAGCAATATTCAAAAATTGTCAAAGGTGGTGGGAAATTAGTGTATGCCACCTGCTCTATTTTACCTTCGGAAAACAAACATCAAGTCGATGTCTTTTTAGCTACAGAACTTGGAAAAGATTTTAATTTTATAAAAGACAATAGCATACTATCGCATAAAACTGGCTTTGACGGATTTTATATGGCCTTACTTCAAAAGAAAAACGACTAATACTATGAAACACCTTTACTTAAGCCTTACGTTTTTAATTGCAACTTCTGCTTTTGCTCAAATCCCTTCTGGATATTACGATTCTGCAACGGGAACAGGGTTTACTTTAAAAACGCAGTTAAAAACGATCATTGATGATATTAATGATAATAATGGGCAGCCCTTTCAAGATGACAGTGTCACCTACGGCGATCTTTGGGACGTATACGAAACATCAGATGTACGTGCAGACGGCAGCGTTTGGGAGATGTACAGCAGCTGCAACTTTACCTTTGTGACCGATCAGGATATGGGCTCAGGAGGCACAACCGAATGCGATAAATTTAATAGAGAACATAGCTTTCCTAGAAGTTGGTTTGGTGATAATCAAGGCCTAAACATTTTTGCAGATGCGTTTCATGTAATTCCTTCCGATAAGAAAGTGAACGGCATTCGTGGTAATCTTGCTTATGGCGAAGTTGCCAACGCCAATTACACATCTTTAAACGGTTCTAAAAAAGGAACCAGCAGTTTGAATGGTCCCACCGGCGAGGTTTTCGAACCTGCAGATGAATTCAAAGGTGATATCGCTCGTGGTTTTTTCTATGTAGCCACTTGTTATGAAAATCTTATTGCTAATTGGGAAGCTAACGATAGCGACGGTGACAGCATGCTAGATGGATCAAGTGATAAAGTCTTTGAGCAATGGGCACTAGATATGCTGTATTCATGGCATATTGACGATCCTGTAAGCCAAAAGGAAATTGATCGCAATAACGCCATTTTTGGTCATCAAGATAATCGAAACCCGTTTATTGATAATCCGCAGTACGTTTTTGATATTTGGCAAACTGTATTATCGGTAGGCGAATTTGACACAGTAGATGCCATTAAAATGTTCCCAAATCCTGTTAACGGAGACCAAGTGACCATTCTTTCAAATCAAGATATGGTAGCCGAAGTTTATAATATTTTAGGCAAGAAAGTAAAAGTTCAAAACATCTCTTCAAATCAACGCAAATTGAATATCTCTGGATTGTCTAGTGGTATTTATATCGTAAAATTAAATTCTTCAAAAGGAAGTGTTACCAAAAAACTGGTAAAGCAGTAAACTGATATCATTTTAATAATACAAAGCGATTTTTAATCCTTGTGCACAATGCATAAATTAGATATCGCTTTTTTTTGGTTGATAAAACGTGAACAACTCTATTTTATCATCTATCACATAGATCGATTTTTTAGAGAAATATCGTAAATTTGACCTTTACTAAGTCATAACTAAATTCACTATAATGATTCATTTCTTCGGAAACCAAAACAGTACTGTTTATGCTGTTCAAGCAACAAAAGAATTATCTCCAGAAACCATCTCTAAACTCACGTGGTTATTCGCTAATCAAACTAAAATAGAACAAGCATCTTTGGATGCTTTTTTTGTTGGTCCGCGTGCCGCAATGATCACGCCGTGGAGCACCAACGCCGTTGAGATCACCCAAAATATGGGCATAGAAGGGATTGAGCGTATTGAAGAATTTATGGCATGTAGTGCCAGTTTTCAGGATTATGATCCTATGATTTCAGAAAAATACGAGGGTTTAAATCAGGAGTCTTTTAACATTGCTATTCAACCAGAAAAAATTCTCAATATCGAAAATGTTTCAGCTTACAACCAACAAGAAGGGCTAGCATTGAACGACGAGGAAATTGAATATTTAGAAGGGGTTTCCAAAAAAATTGGTCGACCATTGACCGATTCTGAAGTTTTTGGATTCTCGCAAGTCAATTCAGAACATTGTCGCCACAAAATTTTCAACGGCACATTTATCATTGATGGTAAAGAGCAACCGAGTTCATTGTTCAAAATGATCAAGGAAACCTCAAAGCAAAATCCTAATTCTATAGTGTCGGCATATAAAGATAATGTGGCTTTTATAAAAGGTCCTAATGTGGAGCAGTTTGCACCAAAACGTGCCGATATTCCTGATTATTACGTCAAATCGAACTTTGAATCGGTCATTTCCCTAAAAGCCGAAACCCATAATTTCCCAACAACCGTTGAGCCTTTTAATGGTGCAGCAACTGGTTCGGGAGGAGAAATTAGAGACCGCTTGGCTGGTGGAAAAGGGTCGTTGCCTTTGGCCGGAACCGCCGTTTACATGACATCTTATTCTAGATTAGAAAAAAATCGTCCTTGGGAACAAGAGTTCAAAACGCGTGAGTGGCTCTACCAAACACCAATGGATATTTTAATCAAAGCAAGTAATGGTGCCTCCGATTTTGGAAATAAATTTGGCCAACCCCTTATTTGTGGCTCTGTATTAACCTTTGAAAGTAATGAGAGTGACCAAAAGCTTGGTTATGATAAAGTGATCATGCAAGCGGGTGGTATTGGATACGGTAAATTAAATCAAGCCATAAAAGCTATACCAAAAGCAGGTGATAAAATCGTGGTGCTTGGAGGTGACAACTATCGTATTGGCATGGGAGGAGCGGCTGTATCTAGCGCAGATACTGGAGAATTTTCGTCTGGCATTGAACTTAACGCCGTGCAACGGTCAAATCCTGAAATGCAAAAACGTGCTGCAAACGTGGTTCGCGGTATGGTAGAAAGTGAGGAGAATTATATTATTTCTATTCACGATCATGGCGCTGGTGGCCATCTCAATTGCTTAAGCGAGTTGATTGAAGATACTGGCGGACAAATTGATTTGGACAAACTTCCTGTTGGCGATCCAACCTTATCTGATAAGGAAATTATTGGCAATGAATCCCAAGAACGTATGGGCTTGCTCATTTCCGAAGAACATCTTGATCATATAAGCCATATTGCAGCTCGTGAGCGGTCGCCTCTTTATACCGTCGGAAATGTGACTGATAATGACCGTTTTTGCTTTAAATCTGAAACCAAAGGCAACACACCAATGGATTTGGCGCTAGAGGATATGTTTGGAAGTTCACCAAAAACAGTAATGACAGATCATACTGTTAAAAGAACCTTTCGCGAATTAAACTATCAACCCACCGAGTTCTATATTTACCTCGATCAAGTGCTTCAATTAGAAGCTGTGGCTTGTAAAGATTGGCTTACCAATAAAGTAGATCGCTGTGTCGGCGGCAAAGTTGCGAAGCAGCAATGTGTTGGCCCCTTACAAATTCCGTTGAATAATGTTGGTGTCATGGCGCTCGATTTTAATGGAAAAGAAGGTATTGCAACTGCTATTGGACATTCGCCAATTTCTGGCTTAATCAATCCTGAAGCAGGCAGTAGAAATAGCATCGCTGAGGCTTTGACCAATATTATTTGGGCACCTTTACAAGACGGCTTACGCAGTGTGTCATTATCTGCCAATTGGATGTGGCCTTGCAAAAACAAAGGAGAAGATGCACGATTATATAAGGCAGTTCAAGCGATTTCAAAGTTTTCGATTGATTTAGGCATCAATGTTCCAACAGGAAAGGATTCTTTATCGATGAAGCAAAAATATCCTGAGAGGGAAGTCATTTCTCCTGGAACGGTTATTATTTCGGCTGCTGGACATTGTGACAACATTAGATCTGTTGTTGAACCTATGTTTAAGCAAAATGCTGGACATATTTACTATATCAATATCTCTCAAGATGATTTTAAACTGGGAGGCAGCTCATTTTCTCAAATCTTAAATACCTTAGGCAATGACGTACCTAATGTTCAAAACGCTTCTTATGTCAAGACCGTTTTTAATACAATTCAACAATTAATTAAGCGTGATCAAATTGTGGCAGGTCATGATGTGGCTTCAGGCGGGTTGATCACCACCTTACTAGAACTGTGCTTTGCAGATGTCAATTTGGGCGCAAACTTAGATCTTACTGAATTAAATGAAAAGGACGCTACAAAATTGCTGTTTTCTGAAAATGCCGGGATCGTTTTTCAATCAAAAGATACTTCAGTAGAACGCATACTTTCCGAAGCCAATATCGAATTTTTTAATATTGGAGTAGTCACAAATTCTGACGTTCTAAGTATTATTAACCACGATGAAGTCTTTACCATGGCCGTATCACGTTATAGAGCCATGTGGTATCGTACCTCCTATTTATTGGATCAAAAACAAACAGCGAATGGATTGGCTAAATCACGCTATGAAAATTATGTACAACAGCCGTTAACTCATAATTTCCCTAAACATTTCACAGGAAAACTCGACCATATTTTGAAAGAAGGCTTGGCTTCAAGATTGCAAGGTGTTGATGGGAGCGATGAATCTAGATTGGTTCGTGTGCGACCAAAAGCAGCAATTCTTCGTGAGAAGGGCTCAAACTCTGAACGTGAGATGGCCAATGCCATGTATTTGGCTGGCTTTGACGTGAAGGATGTACATATGACAGATATCATTGCTGGTCGGGAAACGTTAGAGGACATTCAGTTTCTGGGCGCTGTTGGCGGTTTTTCAAATTCTGATGTATTAGGATCAGCTAAAGGATGGGCTGGAGCCATAAAATATAATGAGAGAGCGAATAAAGTCATTAACGACTTTTTTAAACGTGCAGACACTTTATCGGTTGGTATTTGTAATGGCTGTCAGCTATTCATGGAGTTAGAACTCATAAATCCTGAACATGATGTTCACGGCAAAATGCTACATAATGAGTCTCGAAAACACGAAAGCGCCTTTACTTCTGTGACGGTTCAAAAAAATAATTCGGTCATGTTATCGACGTTAGAAGATACTACTTTAGGTGTGTGGATTAGTCATGGAGAAGGCAAATTTCAGCTTCCAAAGTTAGAAAAAGACTACCAAATTGTCGCTAAATATGGTTATGATGCGTATCCTGCAAATCCGAACGGCTCAGATTTCAATACGGCCATGATGTGTGATAAATCGGGACGTCATTTGGTGATGATGCCGCATATTGAACGCTCTTTATTTCAATGGAATTGGGCCAACTATCCAGAAAAGAGAGACGATGATGCCTCTCCTTGGCTAGAAGCTTTCGTGAATGCACGTCTATGGATTGAGAAATTATAAATTTAGTTGCATTTTAGGGGCTCGTTTTTCATAATTTGTAATTTATCGGCTTAAATTTCATATTTTCGTAATACCTCTTACTATTAAGTATTCATAACTATGACAAAAGTGACACGCCTTTTTGACTTCCCCTATTATCAATTAGAACATAATCCAAATCCTAAAGCTTTGGTTACTAAATATAATGGAAAATGGGAACCGACATCTACACAAGAGTATTTGGACAAATCCAATGCGATGAGCAGGGCACTGTTGCGGCTGGGTGTGAAAAAAGATGATAAAATTGCTGTTATTTCTACCGCTAATAGAACCGAATGGAATATTATGGACATTGGGATTCTCCAACTTGGGGCTCAAAACATTCCTATTTATCCAACAATTTGTGCCGAGGATTACGAATATGTCTTAAACCATAGCGAATCAATTTATTGTTTTGTTTCAGATGAGGAGGTTCTAAAAAAAGTTAGAAAAGTTCAAGCCAATACAAGTATCAAAGAGGTCTATTCTTTTGATCATATTGAAGGTTGCAAACATTATTCTGAATTATTGGATTTAGGTAAAGACGACTCTAATCAGCTCGAGGTTGAAGCATGTAAAGACGCCGTAAAACCTGAAGATTTAGCGACTATAATTTATACCTCTGGTACAACAGGAAAACCAAAAGGCGTGATGCTCTCACATTGGAATATTACCAGTAATGCGCTAGACAGCTCAAAACGGATCCCACTGGTTGAAGGTGAAAATCGCATTCTCAGCTTTTTACCTGTGTGTCATATTTTTGAACGTGTACTTATTTATGTGTATCAATATGCTGGCGCATCGCTTTATTATGCTGAAGGGATTGATAAAATAGGCGATAATGCTAAGGAGGTGAAACCACATTTAATGAGCGTTGTGCCTAGATTGCTTGAGAAAGTGTTTGATAAGATCATGCTTAAAGGTGAGGAATTGTCTGGTATTAAGAAAGGTCTTTTCTTCTGGGCAGTAAGTCTAGGTGAGCGTTGGGAACCTTATGGCATTAATGGAGGCTGGTATGAGTTTCAACTTAAAATTGCCAATAAACTCATTTTTAGTAAATGGCGCGAAGCCCTAGGAGGCGAATTGAGAACAATGGTTTCTGGTAGCGCAGCACTGCAGCCGAGATTAGCGAGAATCTTTGGAGCGGCAAAAATGCGTGTCATGGAAGGTTATGGCCTCACTGAAACCTCACCTGTAGTAACCGTGGGTCTGTATGACGATCATATGTACAAGGTTGGTACTGTTGGCAAACCTATCGATAACGTTCACGTAAAAATAGCCGATGATGGTGAACTATTGATCAAAGGCCCAAATGTAATGATGGGCTATTATAAAGATTCAACGAAAACGGCCGAAGTAATGAGTGGTGATTATTTTCATACGGGAGACAAAGGTGAAATTGATGCTGATGGTTTTTTAAAAATTACAGGACGCAAAAAGGAAATGTTTAAAACTTCTGGAGGTAAATATGTCATTCCACCACTTTTGGAAAATGATATGAAGCAGTCGCTTTTTATTGAACAAATTATGGTCGTTGGTGAAGGTGAAAAAATGCCTGCCGCTTTAATCCAGCCTAATTTTGATTTTATTCGCGATTGGATTGCGCTCAAGAAACACGACGTTGGGACTTCTGATGCTGAAATCGCACAATCTGACATTGTGATCAATCGCATTCAAAAAGAAGTGGATAAATATAATAAGCACTTTGGGAAATGGGAACAGATTAAACGTTTTGAGCTTACCAAAGAAGTGTGGTCTATTGATGGCGGACATCTAACGCCCACCATGAAAATGAAACGTGATATTATTAAAGGAATTTATCAAGATCTTTACGATAAAATCTATCGCGCCTAATATAATTTCTTTTTCTACGGAATTCCTGTCCTCGACTATTTATAATGTTTATCTAAACTACTATGCACGCATAATTTTTTCCTAAATACTATGCGTGCATAGTATTTTTTAGTATATTTGATTTCAATTAATCTCTTATGAAGGACAAAACCATTGACTATATTTTGAGAACCACTTGGTTAGCAGTCAATAAAATGTATAATGAAGAAGCGTCACAATTTGGTACAACCATGGCCACTGGGTTCGCTTTATTAAGTATTGATCCTGAAAATGGTACACCTTCAACCTCATTAGGCCCAAAGATGGGCATGGAAGCTACTAGTCTTTCACGTACTTTAAAAACTATGGAAGAAAAAGGTTTGATTGTTCGTAAGCCAAATCCAGAAGATGGACGAGGCGTACTTATTTTCTTGACCGATTTTGGTCGCGAGAAAAGAGCGTACTCCAAAGAGAAGGTGCTAACGTTCAACGACACTATAAAGGAAAATGTTTCAGCAGAAGAATTGACCCATTTTTATAAAGTTTCCGAAGTCATCAATAATATGATTTCCAACAAGCAGATATACAACCAAAAAGAACACAGTTTAAAATAAGATGAGTAAACGTAGAATAAAAAAAATAGCCATTATTGGATCAGGAATTATGGGAAGCGGAATCGCTTGTCACTTTGCCAATATTGGTGTTGACGTTTTACTTTTGGACATCGTGCCAAGAGAATTAAACGACAAGGAAAAAGCCAAAGGTTTAACTTTAAAAGATGATGTTGTTAGAAACCGTTTGGTGAATGACGCTTTATCAGCTTCTATCAAATCAAAACCAGCGCCATTGTACCACGCGTCATTTGCTAACCGCATTACCACTGGTAATATGGAAGATGATATTGCAAAGGTCAAGGATGTCGATTGGATCATGGAAGTAGTTGTTGAACGTTTAGATATCAAGCAACAGGTTTTTGAAAAACTTGAAAAGCATAGAACGCCAGGAACGTTGATTACTTCAAATACGTCTGGAATTCCTATAAAGTTCATGAATGATGGTCGTAGTGAGGATTTTCAGAAACATTTCTGCGGAACTCACTTTTTCAATCCGGCACGTTACCTAAAATTATTTGAAATTATTCCTGGACCAGATACAGATCAAAAAGTTTTAGATTTCCTGAATGATTATGGTGAGAAGTTCCTCGGAAAAACCTCTGTAATTGCTAAAGACACACCTGCTTTTATTGGAAACCGCATCGGGATTTTCTCGATAATGAGTTTATTTCATACTGTTAAAGATCTTGATTTGACGATTGAAGAAGTTGATAAACTCACTGGACCTGTAATTGGTCGTCCCAAATCGGCAACTTTTAGAACGGTTGATGTAGTTGGATTAGATACTCTGGTACATGTGGCCAATGGCATCAAAGAAAATTGTCCAAATGATGAGCGTAACGCGTTGTTTGTACTTCCAGATTTCATCAACAAGATGATGGAGCATAAATGGTTGGGCAGCAAAACTGGACAAGGTTTTTACAAATTAGAACGTCATGCAGATGGCTCTAAAGACATCTTATCTCTCGATTTGAATACTTTAGAATACAGACCAAACAAACGTGCAAAATTTGCAACCTTGGAGCTGACCAAGACCGTTGATAAAGTTGTCGATCGTTTTAAAATCTTAGTCAAAGGAAAAGACAAAGCGGGAGAATTTTATCGAAAAAGTTTTTCGGCGTTATTTGCTTACGTGTCAAATAGAATTCCAGAAATTACCGATGATCTTTACAAGATTGACGATGCTATGAAAGCTGGATTTGGTTGGGAACACGGTCCATTTCAAATTTGGGACGCCATTGGTGTCGACAAAGGAATTGACATGATGAAAGCTGAAGGGATAGAGCCTAATGCTTGGGTCCTTGAAATGATCAAGTCGGGTACATCATCGTTCTATTCTGTTAAGGATGGTGCTACGTACGCCTATGACATTCCGAAGAAAACACAGGAAAAAATACCTGGACAAGACAGTTTTATCATCTTGGATAACATTCGAAAAACGACTGAAGTATTTAAAAATTCAGGTGTGGTGGTTGAAGATTTAGGCGACGGAATTTTAAACGTCGAGTTTCAATCTAAAATGAATACCATTGGCGGCGACGTTCTTGCAGGATTGAATAAAGCTATTGATATGGCGGAAAAAGATTTTGCGGGACTCGTTGTAGGTAACCAAGCCGCGAATTTTTCTGTTGGTGCCAACATCGGAATGATTTTCATGATGGCTGCCGAGCAAGAATATGATGAATTGAATGCTGCGATCAAATACTTTCAAGATACTATGATGCGTATGCGCTACTCCTCTATTCCAACTGTTGCAGCTCCTCACGGTATGTCACTTGGTGGTGGATGCGAATTATCAATGCATGCTGATAAGGTCGTTGCCGCTGCTGAAACCTACATTGGTCTCGTTGAGTTTGGCGTTGGTGTGATTCCTGGCGGTGGAGGTTCTAAAGAAATGGCGTTGAGAGCATCAGATACCTTCAAAAAAGGGGATGTTCAATTAAATACACTTCAAGAGTATTTCTTAACGATCGGGATGGCTAAAGTAGCGACCTCCGCTTATGAAGCTTTCGATTTAGGGATTCTTCAAAAAGGAAAAGATATCGTCGTGGTTAATAAAGACCGACAAATCGCAGTCGCCAAACAACACGCCATGCTAATGGCCGATTTGGGCTACACACAACCTGTTCACAGAAAAGACGTGCTGGTACTTGGAAAGCAAGCGCTTGGTATGTTCTTAGTAGGCACTGATGCGATGGAGGATAGTAAGTACATTTCGGCACATGACATGAAAATAGCCAACAAACTGGCTTATGTTATGGCTGGCGGTGATTTATCTGAACCTACCAAGGTGAGCGAACAGTATTTATTGGATCTAGAGCGTGAGGCGTTTTTGAGTTTATGTACGGAACGAAAAACGTTAGAGAGGATACAGCATATGTTGACTAAAGGGAAACCGCTTAGAAATTAGAAGCTAGACAGCTAGACAGCTAGACAGCTAGAATATTATAAAAATTATGGGACGACATAATTTCAAAAAATTAAAAGTATGGCAAGATGGAATTTCTCTCGTAAGAGATAATTACAGATTAACTAGAACTTTTCCTGATTTTGAAAGATATAATCTTATCAGTCAAATGAATAGATGTGCGGTTTCCATTCCCTCAAATATATCTGAAGGTTCTAGTAAAAGTACCGACAGACATTTTAAGAAATATCTTGAAAGCAGTCTTGGTTCAGCTTTTGAATGGGAGACACAGCTTATTGTTTCTTATAATGAAGAATATTTAGATGAAAAAAGGTTTGAAGAATTAGAAAATAAAGTAATACAAATTCAAAAGATGTTAGGAAAGTTTATCGATAACTTAGGGGACTAATTATATAGCACTAGAGTCTAGACCATCAAAACCTAGATAAAAAATATTAATAAAAACCATCAGTTTAGTTATTTAGATTCTATTATCTAAAAACGCACATAATACACAAAGAGAATCAGTCTAATTTCTAGTCGTCTAGTTTCTTGACTCTCTTTCAAAAATAAACAAAAGAACAATGAAGAACGCATACATAGTTAAAGCATATAGAACCGCAGTTGGTAAGGCACCAAAAGGCGTGTTTAGATTTAAACGAGCAGATGAGTTGGGTGCCGAGACCATACAGCACATGATGAAAGAATTACCTAACCTTGATGTCTCTAGAATTGATGACGTTATCGTTGGAAATGCCATGCCAGAAGGTTCGCAAGGTTTGAATATGGCGCGCTTCATTTCGTTGATCGGGTTAAATAGTGTGGATGTTCCTGGCGTAACTGTCAACCGTTTTTGTTCTTCTGGAATAGAAACCATTGGTATTGCTACTGCGAAAATCCAAGCTGGAATGGCAGACTGTATTATTGCAGGAGGCTCTGAAAGCATGAGTTCTGTGCCCATGACTGGATTCAAACCAGAACTTAACTATGATACTGTAAAATCAGGTCATGAAGAATATTATTGGGGAATGGGAAACACTGCAGAAGCGGTTGCGAACCAATTTAAGGTCTCTCGTGAGGATCAAGATGAATTTGCATTTCATTCTCACCTGAAAGCTTTGAAGGCGCAGGCCGAAAATCGTTTTCAAGATCAAATCGTACCCATAACCGTAGATGAAACCTACGTCGACGCCAATGGAAAAAAAGCGACGAAATCGTACACAGTTACAAAGGATGAAGGTCCGCGTAAAGGCACCAGTAAAGAAGCTCTGGCCAATTTAAGAGCAGTTTTTGCTGCTGGTGGAAGTGTTACAGCAGGTAACTCATCACAAATGAGTGATGGTGCTGCTTTCGTTATGGTCATGAGTGAAGACATGGTAAAAGAATTAAATATTGAACCCATCGCTCGATTAGTAAGTTATGCAGCCGCTGGAGTTGAACCTCGCATTATGGGGATTGGACCAGTAAAAGCAATTCCGAAGGCCTTGAAACAAGCAGGTTTAAAGCAATCAGATCTTGATCTTATTGAATTAAATGAAGCATTTGCATCACAGTCTTTGGCCGTCATTCGTGAGTTGGATTTAAATCCAGAAATCATTAATGTTAATGGAGGCGCTATCGCCTTAGGTCACCCTTTAGGATGTACAGGTGCAAAATTATCGGTGCAGCTATTTGACGAAATGCGCAAACGTGACATGACAGGTAAATATGGAGCAGTAACAATGTGTGTAGGTACTGGTCAAGGTGCTTGTGGGGTGTTTGAGTTTTTGAATTAGTACCAAGATTTGAAGAATCAAGATACAAGACAAAAGGAAATTAAAAGGTAAATAAGACGTAAAACTCCTATTTCCAAATTAAAACAATATAAACCAAGGTAATTCGAGTGACGTCATTAGTCATAAGTCTTACCGTCATTAGTCAATAAAATGGAAGCAACTAAAGAAAAAGAATTATTAAGAGGTGGTCAATTTTTAGTAAAAGAAACAGACTGCGAAGATGTATTTACTCCCGAAGATTTTTCAGAGGAGCAGGAAATGATGAAAGATTCTGTAATAGAATTTAATGATCGTGAGATTATACCGCACAAAGCGCGATTTGAAGCTAAAGATTTTGCGTTGACAGAAGATGTCATGCGCAAAGCTGGAGAAATGGGCTTTTTAGGCGTCGCTGTCCCTGAAGCTTACGGCGGAATGGGTATGGGATTTGTCTCAACCGTTTTGACTTGTGATTACATTTCGTCTGGTACGGGATCGTTTAGTACGGCCTTTGGTGCGCATACAGGAATTGGTACAATGCCAATTACCTTATACGGTACCGAAGCGCAAAAACAAAAATACGTTCCTAAACTGGCCACTGGCGAATGGTTTGGAGCCTACTGCTTGACTGAGCCAGGAGCAGGATCTGATGCCAACTCTGGAAAAACCATCGCTGTGGTTTCTGAAGATGCAAAGACCTACAAAATCAACGGACAAAAAATGTGGATCTCCAATGCAGGCTTCTGTAGCTTGATGATCGTTTTTGCACGTATTGAAAATGATAAAAACATTACCGGTTTCATCGTAGAGTACGATAAAGACAATCCTAATGGTATTACCATGGGCGAAGAAGAACACAAACTCGGTATTAGAGCAAGTTCTACACGTCAAGTGTTTTTTAATGATACGGTTGTTTCTGCTGAAAATATGCTAGCCGGTCGTGGAGAAGGTTTTAAAATCGCCATGAATGCGCTTAATGTAGGTCGAATTAAATTAGCGGCTGCATGTTTGGATTCTCAACGCCGTATTTTAAGTACTGCTGTTCAATATGCTAACGAACGTAGACAATTTAATACACCTATTGCCGATTTTGGGGCAATCAAAGTAAAGCTAGCTGAAATGGCTGCAAGTACTTATGCTGGCGAATCTGCTACCTACAGAGCTTCAAAAGATATTGAAGACAGAATCGCCTTGCGTGAAGCTGCCGGAAACACCCATCAAGAAGCAGAATTGAAAGGTGTAGAAGAGTACGCTATTGAATGTTCTATCCTTAAAGTTGCGGTTTCTGAAGATGTACAAAATTGTGCAGATGAAGGCATTCAGATTTTTGGTGGTATGGGCTTTTCTGAAGAGACTCCTATGGAAGCTGCTTGGAGAGATGCTCGTATTGCTCGAATTTATGAAGGTACTAATGAAATCAACAGAATGTTAGCCGTTGGGATGTTGGTAAAAAAAGCCATGAAAGGTCACGTTGATCTGTTGGGGCCTGCACAAAAAGTTCAAGAAGAATTAATGGGCATTCCTTCATTTGATACGCCCGATTACTCTGAATTGTTTTCCGAAGAAAAAGAAATGATCAAGAAATTGAAGAAAACATTTTTGATGGTTGCTGGTGGTGCTGTTCAAAAATACGGACCACAGTTGGAAGATCACCAACAACTACTGATTGCTGCGGCAGATATCTTAATTGAAATCTACATGGCAGAATCGGCGCTTTTAAGAACTGAAAAAAATGCTAAACGTTTTGGCGAAGCATCACAATCGGCTCAAATAGCCATGACAAAATTGTATTTGTACCACGCTGTTGATATTGTTGAGGAAAAAGGAAAAGAAAGTATTATATCTTTTGCTGAAGGTGACGAGCAACGTATGATGCTTATGGGGCTCAAGCGATTTACAAAATATCAAAACTATCCAGATATCGTAGATTTGCGTAAGGAAGTTGCCGAGAAAGTAAAAGCAGAGAATAAATACTGTTTTTAAATATTAAACGAGAAGTTAGATGATGTTGTACCTTCGTATGGCCATCGACTATACAACTTGAATTAACGCTAATTCAAATCTAATACTGATAAAAAACCAACGCTCTTGATAACTCAAGATTACGTTGGTTTTTTTATTCCAGTAATGAGTAAATTACGACTTCAAAGCTCGTATCTCTAACAAACTATCATATATAGATTGTGCTATATTTTTTTGTTGATTTGTATTGAACAATAAATTTCTATCACCATCATTGGTTAAAAAGCCCAATTCCAAAATAACGCTCGGTACAGACGTATTTTTTAGCAAATAAAAATTCCCAGTCTTCACGCCTCTACTCGTAAAATAATTAGTTTGATTTTGAAGTAATAACTCCGCATGATGCAACATCTTATCGTGATCCTCATGGTTTAAATCGATATAAGCCTCTACCCCATTGGCTAAACTATTTTTACTAGCATTACAGTGTAGGCTCAAAAACAAATCTGGCTTTTTTGAATTTACAAATTCAGCTCGATCTTTTAAGCTCATAAACTCATCCTTGTTTCGGGTTAGTACAATATCTACGCGCTGGTCACTCAAAGCAGCAAGTGCTTTTGTAATTTGAAGCACAATGAACTTTTCATCTTGTTCCTTAATAAAGTTACCAGAATCAATACCGCCATGACCTGCATCTATGATCACGGTCAATGGCTCTGTATTCAAATCTTTATCAGTACAACTGAAGATAAAAATACACGCAAAGAGCAAGATAACCGAAGTTATTTTAAAAATTTGTTTTGGTACTGAAGATTTTGATTGATGTAACATAATGATTCGATTTTTGATTTGAATGAAATTAAATCCGCTAGTTAGAGGAACGCGGTATTCCTTTTGACTTGATTTTATAATGGCACGAGCATAGGTCTCCATTGGTATACCTGATGCAATGGTTTGCTCATCTGCTATAAACTCATGATTTTGAGCGATTGCTTGCCGATACATCCACAAAAATGGATTATACCAAAAGAAACAGAGGAGCAACTCCATAAATATCACATCAAGAGTATGTTTCTCCATACAGTGAACGAGCTCGTGTTGAACAATGCTACTAGATTGCTCTAAATCCTTTAATGTCTCAGAATCTATAAAGAGATAATTTAAAAAACTAGACGCATTTTCATGATCATCCCTTTCTACGATCTTCAAAATCCCTAGGCATGAGTGACTTTGTCTAGTAAGTTTTATGATTTTATAAAGGTTTCTTACAAAACGGAATAAAACAAAGCTACTTATGGCAAGATATAAGAACCAAAAAACGTTAGCGAAGTTCATACGTGACGCCCTCAATGCTGTAACGATACTATCATCGGCAGCCATGTCTATCATTCCTTTTTCTTCGGAAGATTGAAATGACATCTCAGTAATACTAGGCACCGTTTCAAATGTAGTGACCTCTAATAATGGTGCCATCAAACAAAGTGTCACACTTATTAAAAGATAAAAACGGTTAAACAGAAAGAACTTCTCATTTTTTAAAAGACACTGAAAAACTAAGAACGAACAGCCTAGACTTATTATGGTGTAAAAAGCGTAATCTATCATTTACTTTTTTTATTATTGATTTTCTCTTGCAAAAGCACTTGAAGCTCTTCAAGCTCTTTCATTGATAAATCGGCGTTTTTCGTAAAAAACGAAGCGAACTGCGATTTAGAATCGTTGAAAAAATGAGTAATTATTCCATTGACCTGCTTAGAGAAGTAATCGTTTTTCTTTAAAATGGGATAATATTGTTTATCTCTTCCCAAACGTTCAAAACCAATATACTTCTTGTCGCACATGCGTTTTAATAATGTTGAAATGGTAGTGTAAGCGGGTCTCGGTTCTGGAAAAAGTTCAACGATATCTTTCATAAACCCCTTTTTTAGCATCCATAAATACTTCATGATTTGTAATTCCGATTTATTCAATTGCTTTATGTCCACATTTATAGTTTTAATACTACAAATGTAGTAATAAATATTTAATATGCAAATTCATCATAAAATTTCTATCTTTAAAAAAACTTTACACATGCGTTACACTCTCATTATCTTATGTTTACTTCCGTTATTTAATTTTTCACAAACTAATACTGAAGTTTTTCTTTTTGACTTAGAAACAAAAAACGCTAAGCTAGAAATCAATAATCCTAAAAATTTATCGAATAATGAAGGTTACGACAATCAACCGTCGTTCCTCAATGAGCGCTATATTATTTTTGCATCTACAAGAAATGAACAAACCGATATTGCCAAATATGACTTACGTTATGATTCAAAGTCTTGGATTAATTTTTCAGAAGGCGGCGAATACTCACCCTTAAAAATCCCCAATAAAAATGAAGTTTCCGCGGTACGTTTAGATAAAGATGGAAAGCAACGTTTATATAGTTATAATTTGAGCAATGGAGAATCAAAAGAACTTATCCCAAATCTTGTCGTCGCTTACTACACTTGGTTTTCTGAAGATATCATCGTTTCTGCAGTTATTGAAAATGAAAGCCTTAATCTATATGTATCCAATCTAAAGAAAAAAACCAATACAAAACTTGCCGATAATGTAGGGCGCTCATTCCATCGCATTCCTAGTTCTAATTTGATCAGTTTTATTTCAAAAGAAAATGATAATGAATGGCAGATCAAATCGCTAAATCCAATATCGGGCTCTATTAATTTATTAGCAAATACCATGAAAGGTGTCGAAGACATCTGCTGGCAGAACGATCGAACCCTTCTTTCTGGCGAGGAAAGTGTTTTATACAAACTCACCTTGAGAAGAGACAACAATTGGAAAAAAGTAATTGATTTAGCACCTCAAGGCATCACAGCAATCACACGTTTAGCCGTCAATGAAACGTCTGATAAATTGCTGGTTGCGGGAGATGTTGCATTGGTAACTTCGGAAAAAAGCACAACGTCTAATACCGCAGTTTCAAATTCACCCGATTCTGAAAATGCCGAACAGGCTGCCCAGTTTTCAGCAATCGTTCAACAACAAATAGACGCCTATAACGCTAGGGATATTGATGCGTTTATGGCAACTTATGCGGCTAATATCAAACTTTATGATTACCCTAATACTTTGAGAACAGACGGACAAATAAAAATGCGCGACACCTACACCGATTGGTTTGCCATGGCTAAAGATTTAAAAGCCGTCATAAAGAACCGAATCGTTATTGGCAACAAAGTTATTGATGAAGAGCAAGTCACCGTCAATGGGCAAATCATCAACGCTGTCGCCATCTATGAGATTGAAAATGGCAAAATTGCCAAAGTAACTTTTATTCAATAAATACAGACCTATGAAGTTTATATGTAGCCTTATTTTTTTATGTAGTAGTTTAATTTATGCTCAAAACGACACGCGTCCTTCAGATACTTTAGCGCCTAAACTTGAAAACATCAAATGGATTTCTGGACTATGGAAAGGTGAAGCGTTTGGTGGATTGACCGAAGAAAATTGGAGTGAGCCCTCGGGTGGCTCGATGATGGCCACCTTCAAACTCATTAATGATAATGAGGTCACTTTTTATGAAATAGAAATCATACGGGAAGTTGAAAACTCGCTCATCCTTCAGCTAAAACATTTTGATAAAGATTTGAAAGGCTGGGAAACCAAAAATGAAACAGTTGATTTTCCGTTGAAATATATTACCAAGGACAAAGCGGTTTTTGAAGGAATGAGTTTTGAAAAAGTAGGTGACACGAAAATGCACGTTTTTGTGGATATTAAGAATGACAATGGCGACATTGAAAAGATAAAATTCGAATATACCAGATCGGAAACACCCAATAAACCGATCACACATTTGACTCAAGTTAAAACGGCGAAAATTGCTCCTATCATTGATGGAAAGGCTAATGACGCTATTTGGACAAAAGCGCAATGGCTGCCTTTAGATCAAATATGGCTCGGTAACCCCATTACTAAAAATGATTTTCAAGGTCGCTATAAACTGGCTTGGACTAAAGATGCGCTATATCTTTTAGCTGAAATTCAAGATGACGTTCTTCTGGATCAAGAACCAGACCCTTTGGTCAATTGGTGGGATGATGATTGTCTAGAAATTTTTATTGATGAAGATAACAGTGGAGGGCCACACCAGTTTACGCACAATGCATTTGCCTATCACGTAGCCTTAGATGGCAATGTGGTTGATATGTCAACCAAAAAAACTGGAAAACTTTATAATTCCCATATAGAATCAAAACGTAAAACAATGGAAAACACATCCGTTTGGGAAGTCAAAATATCACTTTTTGATGACAGTTATAATGACGAAAGCGACAATCATCCAGTACAATTATACATTAAAAAAAACATAGGATTTGCGCTTGCTTACTGCGATAACGATACCAGCAAAACCCGTGAAAACTTCATTGGCTCAATCCCTGTAGAAGGCGATGATAAAAATAGAGGTTGGATTGATGCCTCTATTTTTGGTACGTTAGTATTGGTTAAATAGCAATCAATTCATTACTCCTTTCACCTTCTCTTCATCGGTAATCTGAGATAGATTTATCGCTGTTTCAATCAAGGCCAAATGAGAGTATGCTTGCGGGAAATTACCCAACAATCGCTTTGTTTCAAAATCAATGTCCTCGCTAAACAAACCAAGGTGGTTACTATACGTCAACAATTGATCAAATAAATCTTTTGCTTTATGCTCCTCACCTATTTTGTATAAACTGTTGATGAACCAAAACGTACAAATGGTAAAGGATGATGATGGCAAACCAAAATCATCTTTATTTTTGTAGCGGTAAAGAAGGCCGTCATTGCTCAACTCTTTTTCGATGGCCTTTACAGTGCTCACGTACTTCGTGTCTTTGGCATCAATAAAACCATAAGGTTCCATCAGCAACACCGATGCATCTAGATCTGACGACCCATAACTTTGCGTAAACGCTTTGACATCTTCATTCCAAGCATTGATCATAATGTCAGCTTTAATTTCAGTCTCAAGAGCCAACCATTTTTTTAATTTATGGGTTTTTCCAAGAATTTCGGCAACCTTAACCGCTTTATCAACAGCCACCCAACACAACACTTTTGAAAACGTAAAGTGTCGATCTTCAGTTCTAAATTCCCAGATGCCCTTATCGGCTTCTTTCCAGTGTTTGTTGACGATCCACACAATGCCTTTTGTGATTGACCAAAGTTCTTCACCGTTTTCAATATCGGTACTAAACCTCACGAGCTGTTGGTGAATAACATCCATTAAGATACCATAAATATCATTTTGTCGTTGTGAATAAGCGGCATTCCCTATGCGCACTGGTTTTGAACCTTGATATCCACTAAGATGTTCTAATTGAATTTCAGTTAATTTTTTCTCACCATTAATACCGTACATAATTTGTAGTTTCTCGTCTTTATCTGGCATGAGATTCGTGATGAAACGTAAATAGCGTTTGGCCATACGCTTGTGACCTAATTGCGACACCACCTTGATGACCATTGAGGCATCTCTAATCCAGCAAAAACGATAGTCCCAATTTCGAACTTCACCAATCGTTTCAGGCAAAGATGTCGTTGCAGCCGCCAAAACAGCTCCTGTTTTCTCGTAACTGAGCAACTTGAGCGTCATAGCGCTTCTTGAAATTTCCTTATTATAAGTACTGTAATTTGGTGTTCGCTCCATCCAATTGAGCCAATATACCTTAGTGCGCTCCAATTCTAGAGCGACCTTATGAATATTAGGTACAAATAATTTTTCGTTGTATCCAAATTGAAAAAAGCCATCCTCCTTGATAGTAATCCCATCACCACTAATTACTTTCTCTTTATCAAAAGAGGTGTATAAAAATAAAGTATCATACTTTTCTTGATGTGTTAGACTTACTATAAAATCTTCCTTAATGTAGGTTGTAGTCTCACCAAGAGCATACTCTAATTTAGGTTGATAACCGATTTTTATTTCTGGAGTTCCTTTGACTAGTTTGATATATCGTACGACTTCAGGAGGCGCATAATAATCTTTGGTTTCCTTTTTGTAGCGTGGCATAAAATCGTGAATTTCGAATTCATGGTCTTCGGAAACAAAACTGGTAATTAAAATTGCTGTATTTTCAAGATAGGTTTGTGTGATATTATAATCTTCGGAAACATGAAACTCGAAGCTTCCTCCGATCTTGTCATCCAATAATTTTGCAAATACTGAAGATGAGTCAAACTCTGGTAAACAGCACCAATCCAATGATCCCATTTTTGATATTAACGCGGCACTTCTGCAATTGCCTATGATTCCGTAGTCTAAGTTATGTGTCAATCTGAAAAAGGGTTTTGGATTAAAATGTCTTCGATCACTATTAATTTTGGCTTAAAAACCGTTTAGGTCGAGGTTGTGATAATTTTTTTTTAAATTAACAAAAATACGTCTTACCTCCAAAATATTAGCCATGAATAAAACTTTAATTGTTTCAAACCGATTACCGCTCCAAATTAAACTAGAAGACGGCAAACTTGACGTAGAACCGAGTGTTGGCGGATTAGCCACTGGATTAAAATCGGTACATCAAGAAGGCCATAGTTTATGGATTGGATGGTCTGGACTTACTGCGGAGGAACTCAATGACCAGCAAAAACAAGAGGTCAAGACTTTGGTCGAAAAAGAAAAATGTGCCTCGGTCGAACTCACTCAAAACGATCTTGAAAACTTTTACTACGGTTTCAGTAACCGAACGCTATGGCCTCTATTTCATTATTTCATGGAATACGCCGAGTTCGAAAACACCTATTGGGAATCTTACAAAGAAGTGAATCAAAAGTTCGCCGATGTTGTTCTAGAGCATATTGAAGATGGCGATACGGTCTGGGTTCATGATTATCAGCTCCTACTACTGCCAAAACTCATCAAGGATAAAAAACCAAATACGACCATTGGGTTCTTTTTACATATTCCTTATCCGTCGTATGAAATTTTCAGAACCTTTCCGTGGAGAGAAGAACTACTCCATGGCATGCTTGGCGCAGATCTTATTGGTTTTCATACTTATGACTATGAACGTCATTTTTTAAGTTCAGTAAAACGCATACTAAGATTAGACGTCAATTTTAACGAGGTGACCTACCACGACCGCATTGTAAAAATAGATTCGTTCCCAATGGGAATAGATTATGAAAAGTTCCATCAATCGGCAATAAAACAGAAAACTGCACAAAAATCTGAGCTCCAACAACGTCTCGATGATCACATTCAGTCAAGTTCGGGAGCAAAAATGGTACTTTCCATCGATCGAATGGATTACACAAAAGGCATCCCAAATCGCATTCGAGCCTTTGAGTACTTTTTGAACAAATTTCCAGAATATAAAGAAAAAGTACGCTTGATCATGTTGGCTGTACCGTCACGATCTAACGTTCCGCAGTACCAAAGACTGAAACGTGAAACCGATGAATTGGTCGGACGAATCAATGGGCAATTCGCTACCGTAAGTTGGACACCCATTTGGTATTTTTACCGCTCGATGCCCTTTGAGAACCTTATCGATCTTTATACGTCGTCACACGTAGCCATGATCACTCCTGTGCGCGACGGTATGAATCTCGTGGCAAAAGAATATGTTGCTACCAGAACCAAACAGGATGGTGTGTTGATTTTAAGTGAAATGGCTGGCGCGTCAAAAGAAATGAATGAAGCCATGCTCATCAACCCAAATAATTTTGAGCAAATTGCCGATACACTCAAATATGCTTTGGAAATGCCTGAAAGTGAACAAAGAAGTAGAATGAAAATACTCCAAACACGACTCAAACGGTACACAGTCGATAAATGGGCGAAGGAATTCATGCTATCCCTCGAGGCCACAAAAAATCTGGGTGCTATTATTGTGGCAAAAAAGCTGAATGAAGACGTTCAATCTGATATGCTTTCAGAATTTAAAAATGCACAAAGACGTTTGTTTCTATTGGATTACGACGGCACTTTGGCAAGCTTTAAGGATAATCCCAAAGATGCCAGTCCAGACGAGCAGCTCTACGAATTACTTGATGAGTTGACTGCAAACGAAAAAAATGATATCGTCATAATAAGTGGTAGAGATCGCGAAACCTTTACAGAATGGTTTAAACATAAATCATATAAGCTCATTACAGATCACGGCGTGTGGTTTAAGGATATTGATAAAGACTGGGAAGCACTTGAACGTGTGAAAAATGACTGGATGGAAAATATCAAACCCATTCTAGAAACCTTTGTTGATCGTACCCCAGGAACTTTTATTGAAGAAAAGAAATACTCCTTAGCTTGGCATTACAGAAAAGCCGATCCAGAACTTGCTCAAATACGTACTATTGAAATCGATACCGTATTGACCAGCTTAATTTCAAATAACGATTTATCGGTCTTAAAAGGCAATAAAGTGATTGAGATCAAAAGCAGTAGCGTGAATAAGGGTCGCGCATCTTCAAGACTTTTAAATAATAATGCGTACGATTTTATATTTTGTATTGGTGACGATTGGACCGATGAGTATATGTTTCAAGAATTACCAAAATCGGCTTATACCGTTAAAGTTGGTTTTGTAAAAACGCACGCCCGATTTTATACCAAGAACACCGATGAAGTTCGCAATGTTTTGTATAAATTTATCGAATAAACGAATCTTACAAATGAAAATATCACTACTCTTTTTCTTCGTTAGCACTTTAGCTTTAGCCCAAACCAATTTAAAGATCTACGATATTATTGATGCTGTTTCCGAAGAACGTCTCAAGCAAGACGTAAAAACATTGGCTAATTTCGGGACACGCCATACCTTAAGTGATACAGTTTCTAAAACTAGAGGCATTGGAGCGGCACGTCGTTGGATCAAATCTCAATTTGAAGGTATTTCTAAAGAGTGTAATGGCTGCTTGGAGGTTTTTTATCAAAAGGATCTCGTTAAAAAAGGCGCCAATGATCGCATCACCAAAGATGTGATGGTGGTTAATGTAGTGGCTATTCAACGAGGTACAACGTATCCCAATCGTTATATTATCATGAGTGGCGACATCGATTCACGAGTGACAGATCCTAACGATTTCATATCAAATGCGCCAGGTGCCAATGACAACGCTACAGGAATGGCAGGTGCTATAGAAGCTGCACGTATTTTATCTCAATATACATTTGAAAGCAGCATCATTTACGTTGGTCTCTCTGGCGAGGAACAAGGGCTTTTTGGTGGTAAAGGTTTAGCGCAATACGCGAAAGACAAACAATGGGACGTAATTGGTGTTCTTAATAATGACATGATTGGGAATATCTCTGGGGTTGATGGTGTCATTGACAATCGCACATTCAGAATTTTCTCTGAACCAGTTCCTCCTACCGAAACTGAGAAAGAGCGAAATGCCAGACGTTTTTATGGCGGTGAGGTCGACGGGATATCACGTCAATTGGCACGCTATACCTACAAAACCACCAAGACTTATATGCCTGAGATGAATCCTATGATGGTGTATCGTCTAGATCGTTTTGGTCGAGGTGGTCATCATCGTCCGTTTAATGATGCTGGTTTTCCAGGAATCAGGATTATGGAGGCGCACGAAAATTATACGCAACAGCATCAAGACATTCGTACTGAAGATGGTATTGATTATGGCGACACCTTTGAACATGTGAATTTTGGATACACTAAAAAACTCACTGCAGTAAACGCGATTACTATGGCCAATCTAGCCAGTGCACCTCCTGCTCCAACAACCGTTGAAATTGGAGGGATTGTGGAGCCTTCAGTCCGGTTAAAATGGTCTTCGGTCAAAGGTGCAAAAGGCTATAAAATTTATTGGAGAGATACCACATCTCCAACTTGGGATCGTAGCAGGTATGTTGGCGATCTCACCGAATTTACGCTTGAAGGTATCGTAATTGATAATTTTTTCTTCGGAATAGCCTCTGTAAGCGAAGATGGTTATGAAAGCGTTGTGGTATTTCCTAATAAAATTTTAAGAAATTAACATGAAGAGTTATCATTGCTTAGTGCTAATTTTATGTGTATTTGCCATTAGCTGTCAAGAAGAAAAAGAACAGAACGTGAGCAATGTTAATGACATGCACCTGCCTAACTTAGATGTGTTATTTGAAGATTATGGCAACTTGGATGATCCCTCCCAATTTCAAAGTTTTGCTAATGACATTTATCATAGCAATAGAGACTTAAAAGCTTCGGAGATGTATATCTACGCAGCATTGTTTTACAATCAAGCCAGTATACCTGATTCTACGGTGGTCATGTTAAATCTAGCGATTGATAATGGTATGTCTAATCCTAACATCCTATCTAAGTTTAAGATTGAAGGCGATTCGATTTATGATAGTGTACAGGTTCGTCTCGATTCTATACAAAACCAATTGAAATCGATTGATAATTTTGGAATAGAAACTTCAGCTATGCAAGAGTTTTGGTCGTATTTAGATCGCGCCCAGTCTGATACGACACATGCTAAAACCATTCTAAAAGAATTCATTTTTGATGGCCCAAAAGAACTGAGAGATTATTACACCATTCGCTATGCCAATTTGGACAATATGAAGTTTCAAATGATCGATAAAACTCCTGAATATTATGCACATCTCAAAACGCAATTCCAAGCTGATAGCATCAAAGCCATGAAAACCCAAATTAAAGGTTGGATGAAAAACTTTAAGACACTTTATGCTGAAGCGGTTTTCCCAAAAGTATACGTCGTTCCTGGGTTATTGAATTCTGGTGGTACGGCTTCAGAAATGGGCATGTTCATTGGTGGTGATATGTTTGGAAAAAGTAAAACGATGCGCATAGATGGTATGACCGAATGGCAACAAGGCGCAATTGCCGAACTTGACGGATTGCCTAAATTAGTGATTCATGAATTGATGCATTTTCAGCAGAATTACGGCGACCAAACAAATGACCAAAATGTTCTTGGAAGTATCTTTATGGAAGGAGTTTGCGATTTCATGGTTGAATTAGCAACTGGAATCAAATTTGAAACAGAAAGTACCACGTTTCTAGAACATCCTGAACACATGCAACTGGTAAGTGATGATTTTCTCATAGATCGTTACACCACCGATTTTTCAAAATGGTTATATAATGGCGATATTGAAGATCGGCCTTACGATTTAGGATACACACTTGGGTATCTTATTTCTAAATCGTATTATGAACATCACGCTAATAAAACCGAAGCCATCTACGACTTATTGAATACTGATGATTACACGTCCATTTATAAAAACAGCGACTTTGCCTATTTATTAGACTAGCACTAAACTTTAATTTATGAGATGCTTCTGCTTGTTTTCAATACTGGTTTTCTTGAGTTCTTGCTCCAGTAAGATTACAAAACCGAGCTATATTAGATTTGAGGTCACGACCGATTCAATTAAAGTGAACGCCACCAATACCAAGACATCACCATTTCATGTTGTCGCTTTTAAAAATGCTAAAGTGGTTAGTGACACTGTAGTGGTCCTTTCAAATGAGACCAAATTGCTCTTATCGTTTTCTTCGGAAACTTTAGATACCACGACAATTTTAAAGGATATTACCTTTCGTGCGTCATACGGCAATCCCAAAATGACATCGTACGATACGCTGTATAACTATCAACTCCCTTTTCCGAAGAATAAAACCTACCAAATATTACAAGGCAACCAAACCAATTTCACGCATAAAGGAATATTTTCAACCTATGCCTTAGACTTTAAAATGCCCGTTGGTGACACGGTTTGCGCAGCTAGAAGCGGTTATGTGGCAGGAGTTGTAAAAAAATTCAGCAAAAACGGAAAAGACAAATCGTATAGGGATTATGCCAATTATATAACGCTTTATCATGATGATGGGACGTTTAGCCAATATGTTCACCTTAAAGAGAATGGCGCTTTGGTCAACGTCAATGATTATGTTGAAAAAGGCCAGGCCATTGGCTTATCTGGTAATACAGGTTGGTCTACAGAACCACATTTGCATTTTGCAGTATTCAAATCATTACCTATGCAATTTGAATCTATTCCTATACTATTAAATGGTAAGGATAGTAGGACGCACAAAAAATGGGAGCGGGTTTTTCATCAAAAAGATAGTATCAAATAAACGAGATTTCGATATAGTAAGTCCCTGGAACATTTCCGAAGTAAAAACAAAAAGTGAACTTGGTAAAATGTATGGAATATTATTTTAAAACCGATCAAGAGTGGCGCACATGGCTTTCTAAAAACTACCATCAAACCGAAGGGATCTATCTTATATTTTATAAACTAGAAAATGAACAAGACTCCATGCGCTGGGAAGAGGCGGTTAAGGTAGCGCTGTGTTATGGCTGGATTGATTCCGTAGTAAAAAGTTTAGGAAACGGAAAGCGCAAGCAATATTTTAGCCCGAGAAAACCCAAGAGCGTTTGGAGTGCACTCAACAAGCGCTACATTAAAGCATTGATCAAAGACAATCTTATGCACGACCATGGGTTAAAATCCATAGCCATTGCAAAAGAAAACGGGAGTTGGACCGCTTTAGATAAAGTAGAAAAAGGTATAATCCCTGAGGATTTACAGCGAGCATTTGACGATTCACCCGAAGCATCTAATAATTATGCTAATTTTTCACCCTCCTATAGAAAACAGTATTTGTATTGGCTCAATCAAGCCAAGACCCAAGCCACACGAGAGAAGAGAATCGCTGAAATCATTGAGTTCTGCGAGAAAAATATAAAATCAAGATACACGCGATAAATGCAAAAAAGCAAGGTTTTTACAATTGGGTTGTTGGATAAATATCATCTCTATATACCTGCTGAGATCGTTGAGCAGTTTCCAGAAGAAAAACGTGGTCGCTTTAAGATAAAATGTATGCATCAAAGTCAATCAATCGTTATTTATGCCGCACTTAGAAAAGACAAAAACCGAGGAGATTATCGCATGATGTTTAGTAATGCCAACCAGAAAACACTGGGCCTCTTCTTGAACGATTATTTTGAACTGCAACTCATAGAAGACACCTCAAAATATGGTGTTGACATGCCCGAAGAATTAGAGGAAGTCTTTAAATTTGATCCTGAGGCCAAAGTAATTTTTGAATCCCAAACCGCTGGAAAAAAACGCAGTATCATTTATGTCATTAAACGCACTAAGAGCATACAGTCTCGAGTAGATAAAGCCTTACTACTTTGCAACAATCTAAAACGAGGCATCACCGACCAAAAGCTGCTGTTCAAATCGTAAAAGCTAAGTTTTTAGATATTAATTTGGCATTGACACCAAATTAGTACATTAACTTTTTAATATTTTCCATATAGCCACGGCTCACTCTCACAACATCACCATTAATCATGGATACATCATAACTTTTGGTATATTTATTAAGCTCTTTGACCCTATTTAAATTGATGATGGCACTGCGATGAACACGAATAAAAACAGTAGGATCTAATTTCTCCTCTAAGATTGAGATCCCATAATTACTAAGATAGGTTTTATGTTTGGTTACAAGTTTGGAGTAATCTCCATAGGCTTCAATTCGAATTACCTCCTCGAGAAGGATCGTGACCAATTTGTTCTGGCTTTGCACTAAAATACGTTCAGGATACTTTGGGGTATCCATAAGTAAACTCTCCGTAAGTGGTCTGGCCTTATTTTCAGTGGTGTTTTCTTGGAGACGATTTACTGCTTTTTTAAACCGTTCTCTGGTATAGGGCTTTAAAAGATAATCAACAGCATGAACTTCAAAAGCTTTAAGTGCATATTGATCGTACGCTGTAGAAAAGATAATTTGTGGTAATTCGTTTAAATGCGTTAAGACATCAAAGCCTGTCATTCCGGGCATTTGAATATCGAGAAAAACCAAATCTGGCTTAAACTCATTAATCATTTTCACCGCATCTACGCCATTATTGGCTTCACAAAGAAGCACCAATTCTGGGTAGTCTTTTAGATATTCGGTTATAAGTTGACGGCCTGCTGGCTCATCATCGACGACAATTACTTTTCTCATTTTAAACAGTTAATCAAATAGAATGGGATCTAATAGTATCTTGGTTTCAGTAATAGTTTTACCCCTTAAAAAATCAAGTATCAAATCTCCAACGGCATCTGAAGCCATAAAAAGATCATGACCAGCATTTTCAACAATGACATGATGGCTCTTTTTAAACTTTTTGGCTATGTCTTGGGCAGAACTTAAATAGGTACGACCATCAAGCGAGCCACTTAGCAATAACGCACGCACAGTATTTGAATCAATCGTTCTAAATGTAGCGGGAAGTTGATTAAAATTTAAAGCATCTCTCCATTCATACATAAGAAAATTTATGGTACTCCCTAAAATGGCCGTGTCAATTTGGGAAGCGACTTCCAATTTGCGCTCTGGAGAAATTCCGCTCTGCATATCCATAGCAAAGGACATGGTGTTAATTCGTTTAAAAACATAGCGTTTCATGATCATGACATTTTCGGCGATCATTGAAAAATCCCCTTCATAAAGCGCTGCATATAGTTTTGGAAGTTGTTTAGAATTATTAGGGTTTTTGAGATAAAATGTAGCAATTGCTGCTTGCAGTTCGAAATTAGAAATTCCAACAGTATCAATGGTCCCATCTCGCGTAGTGTAAGGCGCTGTCACTGGATTAAACTTTAAACGCTCATGAACGATCTTAATTTTATCAATTAGATCGGGATACTTATGCTGTGCCAATGTGGCAATCTTAAATACAAAATCTTCGGTGTTTTTGGGTAGCTTTATGGTTTCGTTTGGCCCTTCTAAACTTGATAACACTGCGCGCTCAACATTAGATTCATACCGTCTTATATATTCAAAAGCTAAATGCGAGCCATAACTTGTTCCCCAAAGTGATATGCTGTCAACACCTAAAACTTGTCGTAAATCATCTAAATCATCGGCACTTTCCATGGTATTATAAGCCGCTAAGTTAAACGTATCATTCCAGTAAGTAATACATTTTTGTGCAGTTTCAACAGTTTTCTCAACATAAATTGCTTTTTTTAAGGGTACGGCCACTTCAAATTCTGAAGAAAACGGACATGGCTGCAATCGATGGGAAAGTCCGGTACCACGTTGGTCAAATGCGACAACATCGGCAACCTCGCGCAATTTCATGAATAATTCAAAGCGTTTTCCTTTTGCAGTTTCAGAACCTGATCCTCCAGGGCCACCCGAAAGATAGACTATTGGTGACGCAGGATTGGGGTTGGTACTTTTAAACCTTATAAATTGAAGTGAAATAGAATCTGAATACCCATGACGCCTATCTTCTAAAACCTTGAAAGCTCCCTTTTCAGCTTGTACAGTGTCACCTGCTTGCGAAACGAATTGGTAGGGCTCAAGTTTTAAATGCTGTGATAGACACTGCGCTTGAATGAGCAGCATGATAATTATAATGCTCTTAGTCATAACATCTTACAAATTAAAATTAATCTTTAGTCCTTTAGGATCATTATCTGAAAGTAAAAGCGTGGTTTGGTACATTTTTTCCAATCGCATTTTAGTATTTGTAAGTCCAACCCCATTTTTAAAAACTTGTGTTTTATCAATGATCCCAACGCCAGTATCGGCGATTTCAAAATGAAGTTTGTCATTTTTCTTAACAATAGAAATACTGATTTTTCCACCTTCAATTAGGGTTGATAAACCATGTTTGACAGAGTTTTCTACCAGCGGCTGCAACAGCATTGGTGGCACCATTTCGTTTTTAAGGTCATCTTCAACGTGGATCTCAACTTCCAATCGTTCTTGAAAACGTTCTTTTTCAAGATCCAAATATTTATTTACAAATTCTATTTCTTCTCGTAACGTAACTTTCTCAACTTGGGAAGCTTTTAGTTGATACCTGAACAAATCAGATAATTGAGCAATCATGTGTCTGGTCTTTTCATTTTCCGGAGGCACAGAGGCGCTAATTGTATTAAAAATATTATATAAAAAGTGTGGATTCAGTTGGGCTTTTAATGCTGATAGTTCGCTTTTGAGAGCGGCCGATTTTAATTCGCCTTCAATCTTAAGCTTTTCTTGGTTATCCTTAAAGTAGCGGTAGGCAAAAAAGCAACCAAATTGAATCATCATAAACAATGATGGTATGTACCAATCCCAAACCACACCTGGTCCTCGCAAATATCTGGTCTTACCTGTTAAATCAATAAACAGATAACGTCCTTCTCTTACAAAATAGACGACAATTGGGATCATGATGGTCACCGCCACAATTTGGATGACTGTCGTCTTATGTCTAAAAAGAAAAATACCAAGAAACCAAATCAACACGGAAGCAAAAAAATAAAAAGCGTATTGCAAACCCGACATTTTCCAGTAGCCCTCTGGATCTGTCCAGCCCCAGAACCCGTCGGTTTCATAATTATTCCCGCTGTACCATAATACAATACGATACAGTATTGAAAAAAATAAATAGAAAAGTATGACAATCAAAACCTTTCGTTTAGAAAATAACTTCATAATCGACCTGCTTAAGCTATAAATATACTAATTGACTTTAAGCTAGTAATGTTAAATATGATGAGTTGACCTATATCCCGATGAATTGGAAATTCCCATTCGTCAGTATATAGCGCCACTGGGCTGATTTGACGTGTATCCAAAGGAGGCAAATCGCATATTTGATCCAGAAATTAAAATCACTATGACTTTACGTATCACCATTCTATTTCTCGTATGTATTAATCCCGTTTTCGCACAAACCGTCACAGGACGTGTTACCAATTCTGAAGGTGAGCCCGTACCATCGGCAATAATATCAATTCTTGATGCTGAAACTAGAGCTTTTATCAAAGGTGGTCTATCGAATGATGAAGGTGATTTCAGCTTAAGAGGGATTACAAATGGCAAATACCAACTCTTAATTACCAGCTTGGGCTTGTCAGATTATGTTTCCGAAGTATTCAACATGGCCAACAACACGGTTAGTTTAGGTCAAATAGAGATGATTGAACGTACCGCAGCGCTAGAAGAAGTAACCGTAGTGGCCGAGAAACCATTAATTCAAGTCCTTCCAGACAAAACAATTTTTAATGTGGCCAAAACTGTAAATGCTATTGGAGACTCTGGTTTTGAATTACTGCGGAAAGCACCCGGTATCATGATCGATAATGCCGATAATATTGTTGTTGAAGGCAAAGCTGGTGTGCTCGTGTATATTGATGATAGACCTTCTGTATTACGTGGTCAAGATTTGGTCAATTATCTTAAAACACTGCAAGCTAGCGACATTGAAGCTATAGAAATCATTACGCAACCATCGTCTCGTTATGATGCCGAAGGCAACGCAGGAATTATCAATATTTTATTAAAACGTGATAAAACTTTAGGAACCAATGGATCTATAGCATCAAGCCTAACTATTGGTGATTTCGCGAGAACGAGTAACTCGGTAACATTTAATAATCGGAAAAAGAAGATCAGTTTATATGGTACTTATAGCAATAACTTCGGAAAAAGTACAAGCTTCATTAATCTAGATAGAACTCAAAACGGAACCAACTTCGATGCACAAACAGAGAGTGTTTATGACTTCAATAGCAACAATCTTCGTCTTGGTATGGATTATTACAGGAACTCAAAATCAACCTTTGGAATTATACTTAACGGAAATTTCAATAATACATTCGGAAATACGGATACTCGTACGCCAATCACGCCTCAAAACGCTATCAATCCCACACAAATATTGGTATCTGAAAGCAACTCAAAAACGAAAACGTCTAACATTTATACCAATCTAAACTATAGATATAAAGACACCCTAGGCCACGTACTCAATATTGATATTGATTATGGCAATTATTACAGCGACCGACAAAACCTACAACCCAACCGCTATTTCAATGCTACGGAAACTGAAATCATCAGTGAGAATAGCATCTTTTTTGATACGCCAATTTCGATACTAATTTATTCAGGTCAAATTGATTACGAACAAAACCTCTTTAATGGCACATTGGGTGCAGGTGCTAAGTTCTCGCAAGTGAATACCGATAATAGCTTTGACCCTTTTGATAGAACAAATGGTAACAATGCGCTAGATGAAACGCAGTCAAATAACTTTAAATATGATGAGAAAATTACTGCAGCATATTTGAATTACAAAAGCGCATTTGGTAAGTTTAATATTCAAATGGGACTGCGCGTTGAGAATACTAATTCTGACGGACAATTAACAAGCCTTCAGGACAACACAAACGACCGCGTAAAACGCAATTACACCAATTGGTTTCCTAGTGGAGGCATCACTTATCAACCTAATAGAAAAAACAGCGTTGCTTTAGTTTACAGCAAGCGCATTCAAAGACCAAACTATCAAAGTTTAAATCCGTTTCAATATCGAATTGATGAGTTGTCGTTTCGTCAAGGCAATCCGTTTTTACAGCCACAATACACCGATAACATCAAGTTATCCCATACCTACAATTACAAATTAACTACCTCAATAAGCTACAGCTATATTGAAGATTTTTCGGCACAAGTCACTGAAGCAGTTGGCAATGATCAAAATTTTATCACTCAACGTAATGTTGCCAATAACAAAATTATCAATCTTGGCTTATCGTATCCTACTAAATTTAATGACTGGTGGAGCGTGTATTTGAGTGTTAACGCTTTCCGAAGTATTTATGAAGCTACCAATGCCGATTTTATTTCTACGGAACAAAATACGCTCAGTCTTTATGCTCAAAACACATTTAAACTTCCTAAAGGCTTAAAAGCTGAACTTTCGGGATGGTATAGTTCACCCACAGTTTGGGGAGGCACCTATGAAACTAAGAGCTTGGGCGCATTAAATATAGCCTTTCAAAAGACATTTTTGAAAGATAAACTTACAGCGAGACTAGGGTTTAATGACATCTTATTTACGTCGCCTTGGCAAGGCACGACACGTTTTGGAGATTTGTTTATAGATGCCAATGGTGGCAGCGATAGCCGGCAAATACGCTTTAATCTCACCTATAACTTTGGAGGTAGTGATGTTAAAAAAGTAAGACAAAGAGATACTGGAATTGAAAACGAACAGAAAAGAATAGAATAGAATAGAATAGAATAGAATAGAAATTAAAACATGAAAATTATGAAAATCACACAAAAGCAGTACGTATTAATGAGTTTAGCGTTACTAATGCTAATGAATTTGGGATTCTCTCAAAGTAAATATTTAAAAATTTCAACAAATAAAACTAACGATAAAGGTATTAATTATCCTCCAGGTACACGATTTCAATTATTTGATAAAAATGATAACGTTGTTTTTAGTGATACCTCAACCTTGAAGACATTTATAATAAAAGAACCTTACACTCTTAACATAAGTCCGTCTTATAAAAGTGAAAAAGATGTTTATAATCTTAATGAAGGAAAGATTGAACTTATCGCAACTTCATATCAATGGAAAGCGGCAAAAGATCCCGAAAAAAATCAAAATAACGACTATGGCACCTATGCTTATGATGAAGATGATTTCACCAATGGATTAACTATGATGAAAACGATGACCATTTCTGAAGAAAACCCGAAGACTTATAATGCCACTTTCACATTTAATAACGGTATTGTGGCTTTATATAAGGATGGGAAAATGACAGCAACGTTAGATAATGAGGTCTTGAAGATTGAAGGACATTATTTAATTTATTCAAAATATGGCCTTATAAAACTGAGCTTTCGACCTAGTAACGGAGAAACATGGTGGGTTTTTGAACCAAAAAATTAATCAAAAAATAAACGGGAAGTTTATCGCTTCCCGTTTATAATTTAGATACCACTGATATAACTCCCATAAGGATCCTTAAACTGAATCCCTTCTGTAAAACGATACTTACTTAATTGCTTAAATTCTACTAAGGCCCAAAGCACAAATTCCTTTACAAAGTAACTCTCCTCTTGAGATAAATTAGGTTGATGTGCAGCCAGTAAATCGTTTAAAGGGCTCACATTATCCAGCAAGGCTTTATATTCTTTATCTCGAAGGTCGTCTAATATTTCAAATCCATCTTGTTGGTTGAAAAACCAAGATACAATATCATCGTATGGTGTGTCGTCAGTATCTTTCTTTAATTTTTCGATCTTCGGAAAGAACTCGGGAAACAAACTTTTTACTGCTTCACCAATTAAATTGTAAGCAACCATAGCTGCTCCTTCTTGCTCACCTTCATAAACCAGTTCTACTTTACCAGTTATCGCCGGAATGATCCCCACAAAATCGCTTAATCGCAGCATGGTTTGTTCGTCACCTGCTTTTAGCGCACGGCGTTCGGCAGTACTCAATAGGTTTTCTAGAGCGGTAATACTAAGCCTAGCGCTTACACCACTTTTAGCGTCAATGTATTCACTTTCTCGGGCTTCAAAAACGATTTGCTCTAACAAATCCCTGGCTAGATCGGGTACAATAACAGACTCTTTTTGGCTTTCGACCAATCTTGCCTCTTGCTCGGTTATAAGACGCGCCGTTTCAATATCGGTTGGGTAATGGGTCAAAATCTGGCTGCCAATTCGATCCTTTAGTGGCGTTACTATACTTCCTCTATTGGTGTAATCTTCGGGATTTGCTGTAAACAAAAACTGAACATCCAAGGGCAATCTCAATTTAAATCCGCGAATTTGAATATCACCTTCCTGCAATATGTTGAATAAGGCTACTTGAATTCTAGCTTGTAAATCTGGCAATTCGTTGATTACAAAGATACAACGGTTGGCTCTAGGGATCATACCGTAGTGAATTACACGATCATCTGCATAACTCAATTTCAAATTAGCTGCTTTTATAGGATCTACATCACCAATTAAATCGGCAACGGTAACGTCTGGCGTTGCTAATTTTTCAGCAAAACGATCACTTCTATGTAACCAAGCTATTGGAGTGTCATCGCCTTTTTCAGAAATTAACTCTGTTGCAAAACGAGAAATTGGTTTCATAGGATCGTCATTAATCTCAGAGCCGTCCACAAACGGAATATAGTCGTCCAACAAGTTCAACATCAAACGCGCGAGACGTGTTTTTGCTTGTCCGCGAAGTCCTAACAAATTAATGTTATGTCGCGAAAGAATGGCGCGTTCCAGTTCTGGAATAACCGTATTTTCATAACCATGAACCCCTTCAAATGCGGTTTCGTTTGCTTTTATTTTTTTGATTAAATTATCTCTCAATTCATCTTTTATAGATTTTGATTGATATCCTGCTTTTTTTAGTTCTCCTAGTGTTTTTATGTTTTCTATTTTCATTTTTTACTTATCTATTTTTATTTTTTTTGCTCTCCTCTTAAATTTAAGAGGAGAATGAATTTCGATTTTCATTAGAAAAAATCGGAAGAAAGAGGAGTTTTATTTAAAATTATCTTGCATTTCCATAAATACAGAAGCTAAATTTTCAAATACCATTTTATTTTCAAATCTAATAACTGTGTATCCAAGTGATTCTAATTCTCTACTTCTTTCCTTATCTTTTTCTTGCGCTATTTCATTATTATGAACTTCGCCATCCAACTCAATTATCAATTTCTCTTTTGCACAATAAAAGTCAACAATATAATTGTTAATACTGTGTTGCCTATTAAACCTTCTTCCTTGAAATTGTCTTGCCTTTATATGTTTCCATAAAAATGCTTCAGCAGGCGTTAAAGTTTTTCTCAGCGCAGCTCGTTTTTGTTCTAAATATTTTAATGAGTGTACTTTTTCTGACATATTATCTATTTAACCCTCCGAATTTTTCTTAGGAAAAACCCACCTCCCTTTAAAAAAGGGAGGAGCCACTGTTGTTCGAATTTTATCCCTTAATCCGTTTCTTCCTATTCGTCTCATAATCCTCAAAAATCATTTCCCCTAAGCCTTGCAGACCTGTATAAAATGCTTTTCCTTGATTTGCTCGAGTAAATTCTTCAACAAACTGCATGAGGTAACGATCCTGTGCGATCATAAAGGTTGTAATTGGGATATGTAACTTTCTGGCCTGACCTGCCATTGCATAACATTTATTGGTAATGTAGGGGTTAAGCCCATTACTATCTTTATAATATTGACCATCGGGAAGGCGCAAACAACTAGGCTTGCCATCGGTAATCATAAAAATCTGTTTGTTGGTGTTTCGTTTTCTTCGCAGTAAATCCATCGCGAGTTGCAAACCAGCAACGGTATTGGTGTGATACGGTCCAACTTTCAAATATGGAAGATCTTTAATCTCAATTTGCCAAGAATCATTTCCGAAGACTATAATATCGAGTGTATCCTTTGGGTATCGAGACGTAATTAACTCGGCAAGCGCCATAGCTACTTTTTTTGCAGGCGTGATGCGATCTTCACCATACAAAATCATACTATGGCTGATATCGATCATCAAAATGGTACTCATCTGGGATTTGTGAAGCGTTTCCTCGACCACCAAGTCATCTTCGGTAATATTAAAATCGCCAATGCCATGATTGATTTGGGCGTTTCGCAAACTTTCGGTCATAGACACTCTATCAAGAGCATCACCAAATTGGTAATTTCTAAAATCACCAGTGTGCTCGTCACCAATTCCTGCACTTTTGCTTTTATGGTTACCTTGGCCGCTACGCTTTATTTTTCCGAAGATGTGCTCAAGCGCTTGTTGCCTTATTGCTCTTTCAGTTTTGGCGGTAATGGCCATACCACTATTACCGTCGGGATCTATTTCTTCTTTAATATAGCCTTTCTTTTTAAGGTCCTCGATAAAGTCATCGATCGTGTATTCGGCAGTGGTTAGCTCATACTCCTTGTCTAATTCTCGCAACCACGAAATGGCTTCGTCAAAATCTCCTGAGGTGTGTGTAATGAGTTCTTTAAATATTTCGAAAAGCTTCTCAAAAGGCGATTGGCTTGGTGCTTCGTAGGTCTTAAAAACAAAGCCTTTTTTAAAATCTTGTGGTGTTTTCATAGCTTTATAAAAATAATGCTATTAAAGTTCAATACTATTAAAAATTTGATAAAATTATCGATGACCTTTTAGTTTTTAGAAATTCTTATTTTTTAGCAGATTTCATTGTAGACAATTCAATTTATCACTATCAATTAAGCTCGCATCCTTGACTTAGGTTATTGAAAAAATGTTACTATAAAGCGATTTAACATATAGAAACAAGGATTGCGTTTCTTCTCACTAAAAGCTTACTTACCTCAACTTTTTCTTCTGAAATTTTAAATTTAAAGTATTGGCAAGAACGCATTGTCACTGTTCACATCCACTTACATCATTTGTTTTAGTATCTTTAAAGCAATTAATACAACTACAATGAAAAAACCTCTTTTCTTAATGCTTTTCTTAGCATCTCTATCTCTTTTCGCACAAGATATTTCACTTGATCTTTTAAAAAACATAACACCTAGAAACATTGGTCCTGGCGGCATGTCTGGTCGTGTTACAGCCATTGACGCTGTGCATAGCAATCCTGATATCATGTATGTTGGTACTGCTTCGGGAGGCTTGTGGAAAAGTGAATCTGGAGGCATTAAATGGACACCTATTTTTGAGGATCAGGTCACTGCGTCTATTGGAGCGGTAGCCATCCAGCAATCAAACCCTAGTGTAATTTGGGTTGGAACAGGCGAGGGCAATCCACGAAATAGTCTAAATGGAGGCTACGGCATCTTTAAATCCCTAGATGGCGGGAAAAGCTGGAAAGCGATGGGCTTAGAAAAAACGCGTCACATTCATCGTGTCATAATCGATCCTACAAATCCCAATATCGTATATGCCGCAGCTATTGGATCGCCTTGGGGAGAACATCCTGAACGTGGCGTTTTTAAAACTACCGATGGCGGACTCACCTGGACCAAAATTTTATTTGCTAATACTAAAACTGGTGCTGCCGATTTGGTCATGGATCCTACAAACCCTAACAAACTCATCGCAGCCTTGTGGGAACACAAACGCGAGCCTTGGTTTTTTAATTCTGGTGGTGAAGGCTCAGGTTTACACATCACACATGATGGTGGTCAAACATGGAAAAAAATCACCGAGAAAGACGGCTTTCCTAAAGGTGATTTAGGTCGCATAGGTGTTGCCATTGCTGCCAATAAACCAAACATAATCTATGCACTAGTCGAAGCCAAAAAAAACGCATTGTACAAAAGTGACGATGGAGGTTTTAACTGGAAAAAAGTAAATGATAATTCGAGCGGCAGAGGTGCTGATGGTATTGGAAATCGTCCTTTTTATTATTCTGAAATTTACGTTGATCCACAAAATGAAAACCGCATTTATTCTATTTATACCTACGTGAATGTTTCTGAAGATGGTGGAAAAACATTCAATCAACTCATGCCTGCTTATGGCGTGAGCAACGGCATTCATCCCGATCATCATGCGTGGTGGATTCATCCTAAAAACGGAAATTTCATGATTGATGGCAATGATGGCGGCATGAACATTACCAAAGATGGCGGAGCGTCCTGGCGATTTATTGGTAATTTGCCCGTCGCGCAATTTTATCATATCAATGTTGACAATGAAACGCCTTACAACGTATATGGTGGGATGCAGGATAACGGCTCTTGGCGAGGCCCAGCGTACGTTTGGAAAGATCAAGGCATACGAAATAGCTATTGGCAGGAGATAAGTTTTGGTGACGGTTTTGACGTTGTTCCCGATAAAGATAATTCGAGATACGGCTGGTCAATGAGCCAACAGGGTTACGTTAGCCGTTACGATTGGCAAACGGGTAATAATTATTCGGTTAGGCCTACGCATCCAGACCCTAATGTGAAATTACGCTTTAATTGGAATGCTGCTATCAATATAGACCCTTTTGACTCGAGCACACTTTACTTCGGAAGTCAGTTGGTTCATAAATCAACCGATAAAGGTGATACCTGGACTATTATTTCAGAAGATCTTACCACAAACGATCCTGAAAAGCAGAAACAATCTGAAAGTGGTGGTCTGACAATGGATGCGACAGGAGCGGAAAATCATACCACGATTTTAGTGATTGAGCCTTCATTATTAGAAAAAGACATGCTCTGGGTGGGTACCGATGATGGTAAAGTACATTACACGACCAACGGAGGCAGTACTTGGACTGATGTTTCGAACAATATTTCAGGTTTGCCCGCCGGAAGTTGGATTGCCCAAATAACAGCGTCTAACAAAACAAAAGGTGAAGCCTTACTAATCGCCAACGATTATAGACGATTTAACTATACGCCTTATGCTTACCGAACCAAAAATTATGGCAAAACCTGGACGCGTATTGTAGATTCAGACGATGTTCAAAGTTACACCCTGTCTATTATTGAAGACCCAATTGAAAAAAATCTGATGTTTTTAGGGACTGACGACGGACTCTATATCTCCTTCGATGCTGCGAATACGTGGCAAAAATGGACCAATGGTTTTCCTACAGTGTCGGTAAAGGATTTAGTGATTCAAGAACGTGAACATGATTTGGTCATTGGTACCTTTGGAAGAGCTGCTTGGGTATTAGATGATATTCGTCCTCTACGTGCTTTGGCAAAAGATAAACAACTTATCAACCAGAAACTAGAACTGTTCGAGCCTCCAACGGCTTATCTAGCCGCCTATCAACAACCAACGGGAAGTCGGTTTGGGGCAGACGCGATGTATCACGGCGAGAATAGAACCTCTGGTGCACGACTCAATTATCTAGTGACCGTAGATCCTTCGGTCGTTACTGAGAACAACACAAGCGACGAAGGTGAGTATGACGATGACGATAGGTCTAAAACACTAAGAAATCCAAAAGACCTTAGCGACAATGAGGATGTAGACATTTCGGAAGAAGAAAAAGCAGCTGTCAAATACGATTCTATCCATTTAAAGGTTTACGATGGAGAACGTTTAATTCGCAGTCTAAAACGAAAAGCACCCGACTCGTCAGGAATCCACAAATGGAATTGGAATATGGATGAGGCAGGTGCCGATTATCCGTCGCGAACCATTAGTAAGCGCAACAATGAGCCAGGAGGTATTTTAGTCAAGCCAGGAACTTATAAAGCTGTGATGCGCTTTGGTGATCAAATTTCCGAAGAAATAGTTACCGTAAAACTTGATCCTAGGTTAGAAACATCTAAGGCGAATATTAACGAAGTCTATGAGCATTATAAGATACTCGAAGGGATGCAACAAACGGCTGCAGATGCCGTGAGGCAATTGGTAGAGAGCAAAACTATTGCCAATGACTATCAAGCTTTACTTAAAAAATTAGATAAGAAACGTTATAAAGACGACATCAAGTCATCAAAGACTATCACCAAGCAAATAGATAGTTTATTAGACAGCTTTCTGGGTAAGGACGATAAGCGCCAAGGCATTACCAGTAGTGACATCGTCAACGTTATGGAGCGCTTAAATGTGGCAAATTACTATGTTGGTAGTCGACAAAATGGCATTTCATCAACCGAAACAACCTTGATTAAAAATGCTAAGGTCGCTTTAGAGGCTGCGCTGAATGACACCAACACCTTTTTTAATGAGCATTGGAAACCTTATCGTCAAAAAATGGAAGGTCTAGAGGCTAGCTCATTTAAAGACATTAAAACTTTTAAATTAGATTAATCTCAATTTGAATTCGTAATGTCTTCATTAATGATTTGCTTTTACATACGTTTTAGTTGAAATTAGTTCTGTAATTAAGGCTATGAAAAGAAAGTTTCGCTTGCATTATGCAAGACATCATGAGGTTGATTTTAGCGAAATCATAAACACAATTTAGTATAACAACCAAAACCAATACATATGAAAACAAAATTTCTAGCATTATGCTTCGTAATTCTCTTGGCTTCCTGTAAAGAAGAGCCCAAAGAAAAAGAAGTCGCCCAGCGCGATATTTCTCAATACACCATTGAACAGTTTATGGATAATGAAGCCGTTGGTGGTGGAAGTTTTTCATCAGACAATAGCAAACTTTTAGTCTCCAGCAATCGCTCAGGAATTTACAACGTTTACACAATTCCTGTTCAAGGTGGTGAAATGACAGCTATTACAGCATCAGACAGCACTTCGTATTTTTCTGAATCCTATTTTCCAAATGACGATAGAATGTTGATTAGTGCCGATGGTAATGGTGATGAGATCGATCATATATTTGTAAGGGATCTCGACGGCACCATTACAGATATCACACCAGAGAAAGGCGCTAAAGCCAGTTTTTACGGCTGGTCTGAAGATGATAAGCATTTATATTTTGGCTCAAATAAGAGAAATCCGCAATATTTTGATGTGTATAAAATGTCTCTTGAAGATTTTTCTACAGAACTGATCTATCAGGATGATACCGGACTTTCATTTTCGGGAATGTCGAACGATGAACAGTTTTTTGCCTTGGCAAAATCGGTAAATACCAATGACAGTGATTTGTTCTTGTATGATATTAAAACCAAAGACATGACCAAGATCAATGATAACCAGAGTGGTAACTCGTCCCAAGATTTTTCAAAAGATAATAATCTGTTTTATTATACAACCGATGATGATGCAGAGTTTTCATATTTGATGTCGTATAACTTAGAAACCAAAGAAAAAAAGAAAGTGATTGAAAAATCATGGGATATTTCTGGAAGTGGATTCACTGCGAACGGCACATACATGGTTGTTTACGTCAATGAAGATGGCAAAAATGCGATCGAAGTTTATGATGCTAAAACCATGACATCTATTGATCTTCCCGATTTTGGTGATAAAAGCATAACGAGCGTAAGCTTCAGTGATGATGAATCCTGGATGCGGCTCTATGTTGGAGGCTCAAATGCCCCTTCAGATTTATACACCTATAATTTAAGCAGCAAAGAGCAATACAAACTTACCAATGTACTTAATGAGGACATCAATGTCGAAGATTTGGTAACTGCAAAAGTTGTTCGCTTTAAATCTTTTGATGGTACTGAAATTCCTGCAATTTACTATTTACCACATCAAGCCTCTGCCGATAATAAAGTTCCCGCAATGGTCTGGGTTCACGGAGGACCGGGCGGACAAACCCGCCAAGGATTTAGTTCGTTAATACAATATATAGTCAATCATGGCTACGCCGTTTTAGAAGTTAATAATCGTGGTAGTAGTGGCTACGGAAAAACCTTTTACCAAATGGACGATTTAAACCACGGCGAAAAAGATCTTCAAGATTGTGTAGAGGGCAAAAATTGGTTAGCTGAACAATCTGAAATAAATGGTGAAAAGATAGGAATTATGGGCGGTTCCTACGGTGGCTATATGACTATGGCAGCATTGACCTATGCTCCTGAAGAATTTGACGTTGGTGTCAATTTATTTGGGGTTACGAACTGGATGCGAACGTTGAAAAGCATCCCGCCTTACTGGGAATCGTTTAGAGAGTCTTTGTATAAAGAATTGGGCGATCCTTTTTCGGCAGATTCTGTGCGGCTAAAACGCATTTCACCATTGTTTCATACCGATAAAGTGACCAAACCATTAATCGTTTTACAAGGCGCACAAGATCCCAGAGTGCTGCAAGTAGAATCTGATGAAATCGTTGCTGGAGTTCGAAAAAACGGTGTTCCTGTAGAATATGTCTTATTTGAGGACGAAGGCCATGGTTTTGTTAAGAAAGAAAATCAAATTGAGTCTTACAGTAGAATCCTAAAATTCTTGGACAAGTATCTTAAAGCTGATGCACCACCAATTGAAGGTGAGACTGAAAGCACAGAGGTTGAAGTCGGGGAAGAATAAGCATACAATAAAATGGCTAACTTCATAGGTTGAAGAACTCCTTTTAATTTCAAAAAAACAATTAAAAAAAGCTTGAGCTAACTACTCAAGCTTTTTAATTTTCACAACGTCATTTATAAGCAAATTAAATTTTAAATGTAATTACGGGTAATGTTGCGTGATTGGCGACATCCTCTGAAACACTTCCAGAGAAAAAATGCGCCAAACCTTGTCGACCATGCGTTGGCACTGCGATGAGATCGGCTCCTAAAAGTGCAGAGGCATTTAAAATACCCTTTTCAACGGTATAATCTGATGTGTAATGCACATCATTGAGTTTGTCGAGATTACCGTCAGCCTTTTTCAAAAAGCTTGCTACTGCAGCATCAGTCTCTGCGGCGTTTTTAAATCCTTTCCCAGGCACATTTACATGTATCAACTTGATATTTTCAAATAATTTACGCGCCTTGATAAAGGGTTGTACCATTTCTTCGGAAAAATCACAAGCGAATGTTACGGTATCAAACTCCACTTTATTTGGTTTTTGCTTGACTACCAACACTGGAATTTCTGAAGAACGAACTACTTTTTCAGTGTTTGAACCAACAAAAATTTCCGACATTCCGCTAGCGCCATGAGATCCCATAACAATAAGATCGGCATCATGCTCTTTAGCGACTTCAGCAACTTCAGAAAATACCTTAAAATGTTTTACAATCGGTGTCACGCTAAGCCCCTCTAAAAAGTCGTGCGACAGGAACTCTTCAAATTTCTGCTCTGCTAATCTTAAGAAGAAGACCATTTTTTCATTGTGTTCATCTGTAGAATCAGTTACTCTGCCTCGCTCGAGCTCTAGCATATGCAATACGATAAGCTCGGCATTATTACGCTTTGCGATAATGGCTGCGGTTTCTAGCGCAAATTCTGAATATTCTGAAAAATCAACAGGTACAATTATTTTGTCCATGATATTAGTTGTTTTGGTTAATAGATGAAAGAAGTTAAAGGTTTTTATAACTTTTCAAAAAAAATTAAAACTAATTTAACAATCATTAAATTTGTGCTCAACTTTATTGAACCCTTTTCCTGAAACACAAGGGCCTAAAATTAGTTATCATCATTTGAGAAACTTATCAACCGATAAGAGCATCATTCCCTAAAAACACCATCGAGGCAGCATAACGATAAATCAAAGGATGTGGCTTCAATGTACTTGATCCTCAATTACTAATAACCTTGGTTACATTCTATGGAAATTTACTAAATGTCATGTTGCTAAATTTATAGCCAAACCAAAAAGCGACCAAAGCGCTTCTTATTACCAACCATCTATAAAGAAGCCGAAAAGCGTTTAAACTTTAACTGAAACCAAATCAAATGCAATACATGTTATTTACAGTAAAATCAATCGATTTAAGAACAATATTAACTCATTACCTGAATTAATTTTCCACACAATCAAATATTAAGTATCTTTCAGTTAAATTAACAAAAAAACAAAATTAATGAAACGTTCAATTTTATACATCACAGTGCTTGGTCTGTTCATGACTTTCTCATGTAAATCTGACAAAAAAGAAGATTCTTCAGAAAATTCAGAAACTGAAACTATGGAAACTGAGACCTACACCGAAGAATCTACCAGCACTTCCGAAGAGAAAAAAATAACTTTTGCGCTAGAGTCCAAAAGTAATAGCGAGGTAACCGGCAATGTTGTGTTCACACAAGATGGAGACGCCGTTACTATGGTAGCTTTATTAAGTGGCCTGACGGAAGGCGAGCATGCCATTCACATTCACGAAAAGGCAGACTGCTCATCAAGCGATGGCAAGTCGTCTGGAGGTCACTGGAATCCTACTGGTCAACCACACGGTAAATGGGGAGCAGACTCAGGATATCATAAAGGTGATATCGGCAATTTTAGCGCCAATGATAAAGGTCAAGCTACGATCACTAAAATTACAGATGAGTGGTGTATTGGTTGCGGTGACGACAGCAGAGACATTTTAGGTAAAGCCATCATTGTACATCAAGGTATTGACGATTTCACGTCCCAACCCTCAGGCGCTGCGGGAAGTCGCGTAAGTTGCGGTGGCATTATTCAGTAAACATTAAATAATCCTATTTTTTTATCACCTATTTAAGATATTTTCGAATGAACAATTCGCATAAACAGTTATTATGGATTTAGATCAATTAGTTGCCAACTTTAAGAAGAAAGACGAAAAGGCCTTCGAAGAGTTATATAACATGTACAGTGATAGTATGCACGGTGTGATTTACAATATTGTAAGAAATCACGAAATTGCCGAAGAGGTCATGCAGGATGTTTTCATCAAGGCTTGGAATAAGTCTGACTCCTATAATTCAGATAAGGGTCGGTTTTTCACTTGGATGCTTAATATTGCTCGTAATGCAGCAATCGACAAGACACGATCCAAGTCGTTCAAAAATTCTGGCAAAAACCTTAAAGCCGAATTTTTCGTAGATATCCTTGAAACTAGTGAAAGTTTAAACGATTTGACAGATGCCATTGGTATTGGAAAATATGTAAAATCACTAGGTGAAAAGTGCAAAAAAATAATTGAGTATCTATATTTCAAAGGTTTTACCCAAAAAGAGACTTCCGAAGAATTAGACATCCCATTAGGCACTATAAAGACACGCAATCGAAACTGCATTAAAGATTTAAGAGTCATGCTAATAGAATAATATGGATAACAAAACCTACATAGAATCTGGAATATTGGAGATGTTTGTCGCTGGTCAGCTATCTGAACAAGAAAACAGGGCTGTACAGAAGATGATGATTGATAATCCTGAAGTTCTAAATGAAGTCTTAGAAATAGAATCGGCAGTGATCAAATTGTCATCGGCAATGTCCCCTAGTGATAATAAACATTTATTAAAACTTATAACAGAAAAATTACAATTTGGCGGGCGTGACATTAAAGTGGTATCAATTGATAGACCTAAATATAATTGGTTGACCTATACCGGCTGGGCAGCAGCATTACTAATTGGCGCCGGACTTTTATGGACTATTAATCAAAATCAAGCATTAGAGACTAGAGTTGCTGATGTTGAAATTGAAAAAGCCTATTTAGAAGTTCAAATTGAAGAGGCGAAAACAGATCTTGCTGTTAAAGAGAATTTGCTTAATGTATTAAGAGAACGAGATATTATCTCGATACCTCTAGGAGGTCAAGGTTCTTTTGAAGATAGTTATGCGAAAGTCTATTGGAATAAAAAGGATAATACCATTTATCTCGACGCGCAAGGGTTACCAGATGCACCAGAGGGTAAAGTTTGGCAAGTGTGGTCATTGACCTTAAATCCTTTGACTCCAACCAGTTTGGGTACAATAGATAATTTTAATGACGATGATAATAAGATTTTTAATATAACGAATACCAATGAAAGTCAAGCGTTTGGGATTACTTTAGAACCTCAAGGTGGTAGTGAAACTCCAACTATGGAGCAACTTCACACATTAGGTGTCGTATCACAGCCATAATATTTATGAATTTTGATTTAAAGAAAAACGCCAGACGAAAGTTTGGCTTTTTTTTATGTCATTGTATCCATTGCTTTACATAGTTGTCATCTTGATATTACGCAATTTAAAATAGCTTCGGAAACTTGAGAGTCCAGATAACTAATTGCAAGTATTGAAATTTCATACAAGCCCATGAGGTAATTGATCTTAATCTGCTAAAACTGATACCTAAAAAATATTGATACCACTACGCACTGTCAATAAACATCGGTTTTATTAAAATCTAAGTTCTTTAATTGCGTTTCTGAAAAACATCTTAATATCTTAAATCTGCTATTTGCAGAAAAGAGATTCATGGCCATTTAATTAAACCTAAAAAATCGCTCAAAACATTTTAAGATATTATTTAAAAATTTTGGAAGAGAAAATTTAGGCACAACTCTAGTTTAGGTTCAATTCTCATTTAATGCGATAATATGAACCAAATAATGTTATCGAAACAATATGATGTCAAAATGATCTCTGATAACCGATAATTAATGCTTTCTCAGAGAAGACAATGGTTACCTATTAATTGGTATACTTATCAGCAAGAGAACAAAAAAAACGGTCTAGCCGAAGCTAAACCGTTTTGTGAAAATTTAATTTTTGATGCCTTTCAATTATATTTTTGAAAAACCAATATGACAGAGATTCCCGTTTAGAGAGGTACCGTCGTTATTAAATACATATCTAATATTAATGACATCACCTGCGTTAAATTCGTATTGAAATGTACCAGAAGTTCCAAAAAATTCCGTGTTTGTTGCTGCTCCAGGTATACCTACAAAGCCTCTAGCTAAATACCCCAAACGCGTGCTACCTCGAAAAATAGCCAATATAAATTTACGATCACCACCTCTCAAATTCTCAACCGCAATACTGGCATTTATATTATAAACCCCAGACTCTTCAACTCGAAAACTACCATTAGCTAAAACGGTATAAATATCATTATTAATATTGGTGACGTGCGCCGTGCCTAGCGGCATATTATAAAATGTGTCATTATCACCTTGAATATTATTAGACCCTCCACTTAGGTCTCTATACAAGGTAAGATCTTTAGAAACTGTATTATTAGATGTTGTCAACACATCCCAAACAGGTGCTAAAGCGGTTCCTGTATTTACTTCAATACCATTGACATCGGTATTGTAAATTGTTAAACCGTTGGCAGGATCTGTAATGGCATCTCTCTGCACAGTAGTTAATTTAGGTAAGAGCAGGCCACCTTCGGTACTCTCTAAATGTAAAATACTAGATGGGTCTGGTACTTCAATACCAATACCTACTTGGGCAAACGACAGCGTGGTCAACAGTAAAAAAGTTACTTTAAGGATCGAAAAAAATTTCATGTTTAAAATTTAAATTAAATTATTAGACAAATAAACATCAAAATTCATAAAAAATCTAATTATGATATCAATTTTACCTAAGATCGTGTTCAATATGCCTAAATGAGGAATAATAAGCGTAATTTCATTGTACCCAATGATAGCCGCTTATAATGCATAAAAAAAACAGAACAAAAATAATGCAAAAAACGGTTTCGCTTAGACGAAACCGTTTTGGTTACTTATATAAAATTTTAATTGTGTGCCTTAATTTTACCTCAAGACAGTAGTATTATAATTTTATAATGCCAATATGAAGTAAATCACCATCCATAGCACTTGGCGTACCTGCGTTTATCCAATACTGCACATCAATTATATCATTGGCATTAAATCTAAACTGAAAGGTTCCTGATGCCCCAAAAAAGTCACTGCCTCCAGACACTGTATCAGGGATTGTAGCGAAACCTCTTGTCAAGTATCCCAGTCTTTCAGACCCTCTAAAAATGGCAAAAATATACTTTCTAGTGCCTATCTTTAAATTTCTAACGGCCCAACTCGCACTAATCGAGTAGCTACCCGCTTCTAAAACTTGGATGCGACCATCACCTAAGACGGTGAAATAGTCTGAGTCGATCTCTTTCACCTCTGATGCTACGGCTCCTATTGGAAAATTTCTAAAGGTACTATCTCCAGTCATATCCTCTCCTCCAAGATCCTTGTATATTGTAACAATCTTTGAAGACTCAGCCTCGCAAAGACTTTGCCAGTTACCAGCTTTATATTGAAATAAGCAATCTTCGGTAGTGTTAAAGACGATGGAACCTGTCGTTGTAGGCAAGGCATTCATTTCAACAGTTGTAACGCTAGGAGCAAGTACCGGTTTTGTGTCATCGACAGTACTTAACAATTCCCAAGCAGGAACTAGAGGATCTATACTTGTATTAACCTCAATACCTTCTGTTGTTAAGTTATAAATTGTAAGCCCATTAGCAGGATCTGTTATAGCATCTCTCTGCACAGTAGTTAATTTAGGTAAGAGCAGACCACCTTCGGTACTCTCTAAATGTAAAATACTGGATGGGTCTGGAACTTCAATTCCAATCCCTACTTGGGCAAAACAAGTCGAAGTCAATAACAAACAGACTCCAAAAAAAGTAAAAAATGATTTCATGATGTTTAATTTTATTAAATAAGTTATAGACAAATAAACAGTAAATTTTGTTAAAAATCTAATTTCATCGGATTTTTTTATCGTTTTATCGAATAAAAGCTTAGGTTTACAAAAAATTAGAACGAATGCAACAACATCACTACATTAAATATTGAGCAAGTAAATGAAAATACTTTATTTTTTAAGATTAGAAACTTTAAATCGTTAGAGCTTCTTTTATTTAAAATACTTGACTTTTCACTTGATTAAGATTAATTTAAACCGTTTCTTGCATCGTTATTATATAATAAGCACACATGAAAAATCTATTTTTTACTCTAGCATTGACTGCATGTTACCTTAATACACATGCCCAAGACTTATCAAAAACCATGACAGTAAGTGGTGGAACATCTGTTTCTATAGAAACTGGAACGACTTTATATGCTGACGAACTGAATTTAAAATCAACCTCAGATGAATTCTCATCACTATTATTGAAAGGCGATGTAGGAACCGCTACGGTTGTTAATTACGATCGATATGTCAATGAGGTTGGTGTTTCTGGAGTTGAGGGTGGCAATGATGTAATTTCCCTACCTCTCAAGCAGTCTACTGATGTTACCTTTGGTGAATTTTTACAATATAGTGCCGATAATGACGTCACCACAAACGCTGACTATTTAGCAAACTCTCCTAGTACCTCCACACTGTTCGCATTTGGACCCTATGACAATTCTGCCACAGCGTATACTAATTATAACAACACATTGGGTGAAGATGCTAATGTTCTACTACAAAGAGCTGTCGGGTATAGAGCGGCAACCGAAACTTCAGGTGGCACAACATTAAGATTTACCGGTACGGCATCTAAAGTTGCAGAAGCTGTTAACATATCGACTAGTGGCATAAATTTTTGGAATTCTGTAGGAAACCCTTATTCAACTTATGTAGACTCCCAAGCCTTTTTGACTGCAAATGTAGCCGTTCTAAAAGACGATAGACAAGCCATTTACGCTTACAATAATGCCGTAAGTTCGGGAGTTGGAACATCAGGTAATTTTACGATCATCAATTTCTTAGTCAATAACACTATTAATATTGCCCCTGGGCAAGGATTTTTACTCGCTAATTCTACTGGTGATGGAACTCCCAATATCATTGATTTTACGCCAGCAATGAGAACGTTTAACGGCAGCGATGATTTTATAATTGGAAGAGACGCAAGTCCTAGCCCAATGTTACGATTAAAAGCAGAACATTCTAATGGAGATTTTGCTACTGAAATTTACTTCAATATAAATTCTAGTCTTGGTTTAGATCCTGGTTACGATGCAGGCGTTTATGGTGGAACTAGCTATAGTTTCATGCTATATTCTCACTTAATAGAAGATAATCAAGGTGTAAATATGGCCATTCAAAGTCTTGGTTCTAATGACATTAATGATACTGTAATTCCTTTAGGATTAAAAGCAACGCAAGGTCAACAAATAACCTTTAGTATTGAAAACTCTACCTTACCAGACGATACTGACGTTTATTTAGAAGATAATCTAACCAATACCTTTACCCTATTAAACGCTAATAACTATACCATCACTGCTAACAGCAATATTTCTGGAACAGGCCGTTTCTTCTTGAGAGTTGGAAGTTCAACATTATCAACAATTGATACTGAAAGCAGCAGCTTGCACCTATTTGCTAGTGAACAAACTATTTTTGTAAAGGGTCAATTACTTGAACAAACCAAAATCTCAGTTTACGATTTGTTAGGTCGCGAAGTTTTAAGCTCTAATTTGGAGCAAGGCTCTGATACCAACACTATAAATGCGTCAACCTTAAAAGATGGTATTTATGTTGTGACATTAAAAAACGGACGTCAAGAACAGACTAAAAAAGTAATAATTAAATAGTACTCTAGTTTGTATGATGTATTTTCTTCGGAAAAACAGTACTACTAAATAATCGCACAATTGCAATAATGACGAGGACCTCCTTTAAAGAGCGTCCTCGTTTATTTTTAGGTTTTCGCTAAAATGCTCAATATAAGTTGCCAAAGGAAATTACACGACCGCGAAGTTTAAACGTTTTACACTATTTTTTTAGCTGAATTTCTGATTATAGGATACTTACGAAATGCTATGGAATACAGATTACTTTAGACTTTTCAATATCATTTACTTTTATTAACTTGTCTTATGTTTGTACTGAAATTTAACTCATGGAGCAATTGACTAATTAAAATTATTGGTGATGATAAGAAACGAATGGAATGAGAAATGGAAGGTATTGTCCCTTGATGATAAAATTTCCGAAGAACAAAAATTTGAAATATCCAACTATGGTCGTTTAAAATATTATAAGGATGGTAAAGAAACCTTAGTCAAAGTCACTTATATAAATGGCTACCAAAATCTTCCCTTAAGGCAAAAACGAAATGGAAAACTTACCAGTAGATACGTCCATAAATTAGTTGCCCAACATTTCCTAGAACAAAATGACGGTATTTATGTGATACATCTTAATTATGACAAAACCGATAACCATGTCAAAAATTTGAAATGGGCTACAAAAAGAGAAAAAGAAATTCATCAATTTAGCAATCCAGAATTTAAAAATAGAGTTAGGACCATCCCTTCAAACGCGAAGTTGACTGAAACTAAAGTAAAGCTCATTAAACGTAAGATCAATGATCCCAATAGAAGGACGCGAATGAAAATACTGGCCAAACGGTTTGGTGTCTCTACAATGCAGCTCTATAGAATTAAAAGTGGCGAAAATTGGAGTCATGTCACTGAATAAAAAACTATTGTCTCTAAAATAGAGTTATAATTCATAATGTTGCAAACAAAGCTTCTCTAAAGAAAGCATTTAAGTCATTGACTTAACTCGTGCGTAAAATTTATTTACTTAATTTGCTCAAATCCCAAATTGAAATAGCTGATATGAAAAATTCTATTATATTGAGAGGTAAGACGTTTATTGAGCAGTATTTTCAAGCTTATGCGAATAGAGAGATTTGTATAAAAGATCATTATGCAGATGATTTTATTGGATTAGATGGGATTTCAACTAAAATCTATGATAAGAATACTTGGATTACAGCGTTAAATAATGACTTTGAAGAAGTCAAAGAACCATTTAAAATTAAGATCATAACGATTGAGTTAAGACCACATTTAGAAGATAGCTTAATAGCTGTCGTTATATCATTATGGTGCATCCCTATATTTGAAAACTCTCCAGAATTTGATAAAATGCGCTCGGTTTTAGTATTAAAACCAAATGGTAAGTCTTTTAAGATTAGCCACCTCAGCAATTCCGTTTCGCTACTGCCTTTAAATAGTAATGATGTTTATCCCACCGAATTACTGGATTTTCTAAAAAAATCAAAAGAATCTTACTTTAAATTAGGCAAATTATAATCGAAATCAAATGACATCTTTTAGGATATACGGTGTTGCATTAATTTGTAAAAGGCATCGATCCTAATTTTTCTACCCAATCCCATAAAATGTTTTAGATTTTAGCGCTTTCGCTTCAATATGAAATTAAGGATTAGTCCAGATACAATGAGCAAAATAGCCCCTAAACTTATGATGGTATATGTTTCACCAAGCCAAATAACACCAATGATCATTGTAAAGACAACTTCAATATATTTTAATGGCGCGACTTGATTGACTTCTGCAATTTGAAACGCTTTAGTCATATAATACTGCCCAAAGTAACCAAAGACGCCCAAACTTAATAAAATAAGCCATTCTAATCCTTTTGGATTTGTCCAATCTAAAATTGCCAAAATACCACCAAGAACAGCCGCAATAATCATAAAATAATTCACTACGATAATGGGGTGATCATCGTTGCCAATTTTGCGTATAATGATGAATACCAAACCGGTAAAAACAGCCGATAGCATCGCGTATAATAATCCCATTCCGGTTATTTCGGCATCAACACCTTTTAACATGATGACACCAGCAAAGGCTATCGCAAAACACACCCATTGTAGTAATTTTATCTTTTCCTTCAGAAGAAAAACTGCAAAGAATGCTCCAAATATAGGAGCGATGTATCGAATAGAAACCGCTGCTCCCATGGAAAGATATTTAAGAGAACTAAAAAAAAGGGTCATAGCGATAAAACCGATAATACCTCTGGCTATCAATAGCGATATTTTATTTCCAAGGATTGGTATCTTGTTTTTTAGTAAAAAAGGCAGTGTAAAGATGAGCGATCCTGTTGATCTAAAAAACACAATTTGATACACATTAAATTGAGTTAAGCTTTTAACCAATACATTTAACAAAGCAAATGATAGTGCGCTTAAAATCATTAAAATGATTGCTTTTTTAGACATAAAAGAGTTTTAACAAATAAGAGTCAAAGTATTCGGTTTAGTAATGTAGTGAATCTAGCAACGCTTTCTTTTTTTAATTGCTCTTTTGGTATGGCTTGATTAATTTCAATGTATTCTATTGGTAAGGTGTTGTCTACAAAATGATGAGGATCTGGACGTTTATTATTACTAACAATGACTACACCGTCAACACTCCCATCATTACTAGTATCTATAAATTCTTTTTCTTTTCCTATATTTTCGAAAGATTGAAATAGCATAATGCGATAGCCAGACAAGGATGCCATCTTTTCAATATGAAACAAAAAACAACTGTAAAACGACGTGTTGATTTGTGGAATAATAACTGATATTGTTTTCGTTCTTTTTTTCCGAAGTGCAATCGCATACGTATTAGGAACGTAATTGTACTTTTTGGCAATTTCCCTGATGATGATCTTAGTGTCGCTATTGACATCAAATTTGTCATTTAGAGCCTTGGACACTGTGGATACAGAATACCCTGAAACTCGAGAAATATCTTTAAGGGTGATGATGGACACAAGACAATTATTTTCTAAACGCTTTAATAAGCTCTAGTGACTGTATTATCTTGTTTTCAATATCCCTATAATTGTAAGCGCCTTGCTCATCTTTTTTGATGAGCTTAGACCCCATACCAACGCAAGTCACTCCAGCGTTGAACCATTGTTCTATACTTTGCTTTGTAGGAGACACACCGCCAGTGGGCATGATACTTGTCCAAGGTTGTGGGCCCTTAATGGATTTTACGAAATCAGGTCCGTAGATGTCGCCGGGAAATAATTTCACAAGCTCACATCCCATTTCTTCTGCCTTGCTAATTTCAGTTAAAGAACCGCAACCAGGAGACCAAAGTACTTTTCTCCTATTGCATACTATAGCGATATCTTCTCTCAACACTGGCGTCACCACAAAATTAGCTCCTAGAGCCATATAATGAGATGCCGTTGCAGCGTCTGTAACCGATCCAACGCCTAATATCATTCCTGGGAGTTCTTTAAGTGCATACTTATTTAGTGCTCCAAAAACCTCATGGGCGAAATCTCCCCTAGCCGTGAACTCCAATACTCTAGCTCCACCATCATAGCAGGCTTTCAATACACCTTTGCACAAATTGATATCGGCGTCATAGAACAAAGGAACGAGTCCCGTGTTTCCCATAACTGCAGCCACTTCTAGTCTTGAATATTGTGCCATTCCATTGATTTATCTTGAAACCTTCCCTGAGGAATCTCCGTTTAGTAATTTTTCTATTTCGGCGAGCGTGATTAAATTGTAATCACCAGATATAGTATGTTTTAAGCAACACGCAGCCACTGCAATATTAAGTGCTCTTTGTTTATTTGAAGAATCGTTCACCAACCCATAAATTAAGCCTCCCATAAATGCATCGCCACTACCTACACGGTCTACTACGGGTGTCACCTCTTTTATATTTGCACTACAAATTGTCTTGCCATCGTATAGAATTCCTCCTATACGTTGATGTGATGCGCTCACAGAATATCGTAAAGTAGTCGCCACTATTTCTAAATTTGGGCATTCTGTGAATAATTGGTCATAGAGCACAGGCAATGATTTTTCATTTTGATAGTTAGGATTGAGATTATCCTTTCCCAACATAAACAGCGCCGTGTCTATATCACCTAAAATGATATTACTATATTTTAGAAGTTCTGGCATGACCTCTTTAGGTTCCTTACCGTATTGCCACAGCTTTGATCTATAGTTTAAGTCTGAAGAAATTGTGATCCCTAATTCATGTGCGACCTTCAACGCTTCTAAACATATTAATGCCGCAGATTCTGAAATAGCAGGCGTAATACCGCTCCAATGGAACCAAGTTACATCCTTGAAGACAGTTTTCCAGTCAATCTCGCCTTTAGTAATCGTGGCCATGGAGCTATTTTCCCGATCGTAAATCACATTACTTCCTCGAGTTCCCGCTCCCGTTTCTAAATAGTAGATACCAAGACGGTCACCGCCGTAAATAACATTTTTCGACTCTACGTTAAATTTGCGCATCTCTTTTAAAGCGCAAGCTCCAATTTCATTTTTTGGCAATCTCGTTACAAATTCAACGGGAATGCCATAATTCGCTAAAGACACCGCTACATTGAATTCTCCTCCTCCATAGGACGCTGCAAAATATTTAGCTTGTGAAAATCTCAAATGACGCTCGGTTGAAAGTCTCAATAAGATTTCGCCAAAAGTGACAATTTTACTCATTCATTAAATTTAATAACTCATTTTGTGATTGAAAACTAATAGATATTAATAATGCCACATTGAATAATTGATGACCTTTTATAATATCTGAGCATATAAGATACGTTAAACCAACTTTAAGTTTTAAATACCCAAAGCTTGTCCGCCACCAATTTGAATAGTTTCGGCAGTGATAAACGAGGCATCCTTACTCGCTAAAAACGAAATCACGCCAGCTACATCTTGTGGTTGACCTAATCTACCCAACATGATATTGTTTGCCCATGACGCAAATACTTCTGGTTTTGTCGATTTAATTTGAGCATGAAAAGGTGTATCGATTGTGCCTGGAGACACCGCATTGACTCTAATACCATATTCAGCTAAATCCTTTGCCAAGGCTCTAGTGATCGCATGAACACCTGCTTTAGACGTTCCGTAGATACCTGCACCTGGTCCTCCGGCTGTCCAACCCGCATTGGATGTATAATTAATGATTGTAGGGTGCTCTCCTTTTTTAAGATATGGGATAGCTGTTCTAGAGGCAAAAAACACAGAATCAAGATTGAGCGCCATGACGTTTCGGTAGAATTCAGTAGTCATTTCTTCAAACCTTGATCTTCCGCCTAAACCTCCTGCATTGTTCACAAGAACATCTATTTTTCCGTACTTCTCACCTATTTTTTTGATATTTAACACTACTAAGTCTTCGTTAGTCACATCAAAACCAAGATATTCGGCTGTAATGCCTTCTGCCTTTAACTCTTCAACTCTTTTAGCACCTGCTTCATCGTCAATACCATTTAAAATGACAGTGTAACCATCTTGGCCCAATCGTTTTGATACTTCAAAGCCAATGCCACCTGTTGCTCCTGTTACTACAGCAATTTTTCCTTTATTACTCATATTTATTTACTCTTTAATTAATTTTAATCTTATTTTATATTAGTCTTAAACAAATTTACTCCTGTGGTTTTAGCGGTTCTATTTTTGGGCATAAAAGCCAAACAGATAGAAGTGCAATTATCGCTAAAGCTCCACCAATTATAAAAGCAGGTGTATAGTTGCCTCCAGTAGTTATAAAAGTTACTAGTATGGTAAGCCCAGCCGCACCAAGTTTAGCTGCCATACCTGCAAAACCAGATAGTGTACCAACAATTTTTCCGCTGAATAGATCACTTGGCAATGTTTGTATATTTCCAATGGCGACCTGAAATCCAAAAAGTAACACCGCCATAATAATAACGGCATTAAGAGCAGATCCAGGCGCTTTCAAGAGGAAGAAACACGGAATCATTATTAAGCAACCTAATGTAATAGTCATTTTTCGTGTCTTATCTACAGACCATCCTGCTGTAAGCCTGTTCTTGGCGAGTAAACCACCAAATATGGCTCCAATCATTGCTCCAACATAAGGCACCCAAGCCGAGAAGGCGATCTGTTTGACATCCATTCCAAAAACTTCTGAGAGATAAATCGGTATCCATACGATAAAAAGCCACCAAATAGGATCAATTGCTGCGGAAGCTATGATGACTCCCCAACTCTCTTTGTGTTTAAATAATTGTGCTGTGTCAGGCGCGTATCCTTCATCATAATTACCATCGTCGTCAAGATCTTGATTTTTCTGTCCTGAGAGTATATATTTTTTTTCATCCTCTGTGAGCCAAGGGTGTATCTTTGGAGGTGCCTTTACGACATACAGCCAAGGCAGCAACCATAAAAATCCAAGCATTGCGACTACAATAAAAATTGCTTGCCAATCAAAATATGCCGATAATAGACCGATAACAGGATAAGCTACTATACCACCTATAGCTGCCCCTGAATTAAAAATTCCCTGCGCAAGTGCTCGTTCTTTAGTTGGAAACCATTCAGCATTAGCCTTTGCGGCACCAGGCCAATTACCTGCTTCTGCGACTCCTAATACAGATCTGAAAATCGAAAAACTTAATAGTCCTTGTGCAAATGCATGCAGCAACGTTGCAATAGACCACACTCCTATGGATAGCGCAAAACCAAGTCTAGTACCTATCCAATCAAAAATTTTACCAAAAAGTGCTTGACCACCAGCATATGAAAGAATGAATACGGTTGATATGGTTCCGTAGATAGCTTTATGCCCGTCTTTATCCATATCTGGAAATAAATCTTTTGCGATGTCTGGCCATAGCGCACCAAAAGCTTGTCTATCTATGTAGTTTATAACTGCCGCTAACGCTACGAGTCCTACTACCCACCACCTTAAGCCTTTGATTTTCATATGTAAGTACGCGTTTTAATAAACTTTAAACATTATAACAATATTGATACAGCACACTAAAGTGCTCTTTCATTTTCTGTTTTGCCTCTTGCGGATTTTGATTTTTAATCGCATCAAAAATATTATTGTGTTCCTCTACTCCAAGCTGAGCCAAGCTCTTATCGCAAACATGATATTTCTCAAAGTTCGTTATGATACCAGGAGTGATAATGAGCATAAATGCATTCATAGTGCTATTCCCGCTCGCTTTTGCTATAGCCAAATGAAATAATAGATCCTCTTGAACGGCATCTTCCCCATCATTAACCTTTTGCGTATAAGCATCTAAAGCTGCCTTCATTTTTTTTAGGTCTTCATCGGTTCTTCTAAGCGCTGCCAATCGCACGGTTTTAAGCTCTAATAAAATTCGAGTTTCCACTAGTGATTTGAAATCAGGGTCTTCCAATCTTAAAATATCCTCGATCATACCATTCATGGCGATCACTCCAATATTCGCTACAAATGTGCCGCTTTGAGGAATGGATTCTAATAATCCGTAAAACTCTAATTTTTGGATTGCGTCTCTTACATTACTCCTTGTTACACCAAATTTTTCAGAAAGCATCCTTTCCGAAGGGAGCTTATCACCTGGCTCAAGATTTTTTTGGTTTATCAAATCTCCAATTTTAGCAATAATGCTCTTTTGAACATTCGTATCATCAATTTTAGCTAGTATTTCTAGTTTCATAATCAGATTATTTAATTTTATTTAAAGATATCATTTGTGAATATAACGATATCAATTAAAATACGAATGTGAAGTCATTGTAAACCCAACTAGCCCGTATATTAAGGACAGTAAAATTTATAATCACCAACTCAATTAAATGATAATTTTTTAATGACTAACCTCGAGCTCGTAAAATCTAACTTTTGCATATGCGCCTTCGTCTCTCGTTTGGAAATAATTACCAGCCTTAAAGTAATTCTCAAACACGCCCCATTTATGCATATGAATGCTTTCATAGACCTTATATTCATTTCTATTTAAAATGATCACCATTTTTCCTTGTGATACTTTGACTTCCAGTTCGAATTTTCTAAATCCAACTTCTTGTTCGAAATTAAAACCTTCATCATCGTCCCAAGCATCCTCATGTAAAATCTCTGGCTCTATCGCACTAAGGTTTTTGAGCTCTTTCGTTTTCACTCTTATTTTTCCTTTATCCCAATAAATTTTGAGTATTGGAGGAGCATTGTTATCGTCTTCTCCAATCATATCTCTTTGGGCGTTGGTCAATCTTCCATGAATCTGCATAATAATGACACGATGGTATTTACCATTGTCATCCTTCGTTACTTCATCCATTTCAATAAGACCTCTCATGTATGCACCATCATCAAAAGTCCAATTAACGTTGTTCTCACCAGGCACCATTTGTTCTCTTAACTCAGATCTCGTATACTTTGTATTCTTAGTTTTTGAATCGGTTGGCATTGCATGAAACACAATAGCTCCTTTTGTTGAATCAATATACATGTACGGTTTTGCTATTTCGTTTGAAGCAAAATCCAGTATTTCAGGAGGTTCGATTTCGTGAGGTTTGCCTTTATCGTTAGTAATGGGAAGGGTCACTTTCCAGTGACTTAAATCAATATCAGGTAGTTTGGATTTCTTACTACGTCGTCTCTTTTTTTTATCTTTTGAATCTTTTTCCGAATTTGAAGCAATCTCCTCATTTTTTATGTTCTGCGCATTCAATGTCGTCGTTGCGAGACAGAACATAACAAATAGTGAGATGACAAGTCCTAAGTGAGATTTTAGTTTTAAATTAAATTTCATTGATTATAGCTTCCGTTTGTTAAAATCCTGGTGTATTGATGACAACATCTGTAAGAAAAAACTCATTATCACTTGCTACTGTGTTGGTTGGTACAAAATAAAATATCACAAATCTTTGATCTGTCGAGACTAAGATATCATCAGTATTTTCATCGACTAAACTTTGGTCAAAATTAAAGGTATCATCAGCATTAAAAACAAGATTGATTTGTTGCCAAGTGTCAATGTCATTTGAAATTACCTGTTGACTGGCTAAGGTCAACCCTGGCAGATCATCATCGCTAGCAGGCTCTCCCGATAAAATATAAAGAGTACCTTCTGCGTCTCCCACAGGTGTAGATTCGGTTTTTACAAAAGCTGAAATAGAATAGCCCTCCACACCTAATTCTACTTCAAAAGGTTGATATGCTCGTTCTCCAGAACTGTCAAATTTTAGCGATCTCCCTGATACACCTCCTGCCGATTGTGCATTGGTACCAGAAGAACTTCCCTTATCGGTTGTACCTGAACCCCCATTATTTGCTGGTGTAGACACCCAAGCCTCTAGATCATCATTTCTCCAAAAATTAAATGGTGTTGGAGAGCCATCATTAAATGAATTATCAGGATCTACCGTCCAAGCATCAACAAGGTCATTATTATTATTTTCTGAAGTGGGATACGTTTCCATATCTCCATTTTGTATCATAGCTGCAAACGTTGCCGTAATACCTCCAACAGGAACGGCAATCGTTATACTTACTGCAACGTCTGCTTCATTAGTTGTGGTAAGCGTTACATCATAAGTTCCAGCAGCGGCATAAGTATGTGTTGGGTTCATTTCGGTAGAACTTTCACCGTCTCCAAAATCCCAAGCATAGGATACTGCCAATAATGATTCATCTGTAAATTGTACGGTTAATAATGAGCTTGTAAAAGAAAAGTTTGGTACTGTTGACAACACAAGACCGTCTATAGTTTTGGTTACAGAAGATTCAATCCCTAAAAAACTTGTTACTGAAAGTGTCGCTTGAAACACATCTTCGGTAAGGTAGGTGTGCACGGGACTGAAATCTGGGTCATCCTCACCGTCCTCACTATTCCATTCTAGTGTCGTACCGTCTCCAAAATCCCAAACCAGACTGCTGGCGCCTGTAGTTAAATTTTCAAATGTGACTTGTGAATCTACTATCGAAAAATCATAATCGACAAAAACGGGTGCTAATTGCTCTGTTGCTGTAGCTACCAGACCATCTGAACTTGTCGTTGTTAGTTCAACACTATACAAACCTCCTGTTTCATAAACATAATCTGGATTAGCCTCGGTTGAAGTATTACCATCACCAAAATCCCATGAATATGACACGGCATCTGTTGAAAAACTTCTAAAAATTATCTTTAACGTATTATCGCCATCTGTGCTTGTTGTAAATAATGTATTTGGTTGCAAATTATTCACATTTCCAGAAGGAGGTACGAACTCTTCAAACCCATTATCAAAACACGATATCAATGCAAGTGTAAACACTAAAATCATACCACGTAGTAGGTTTGCTTTTTTAGATTTATAAGTCTTCATAATTATCTTTTTTTTATTATCTCACTACTATGTTAAAGGCATCCAGCCTAGCTTCATCTCCCGAATTATTCGCAAAAATGATCACAGATTCATTATCTCCTGCATCAAAATTTATAGAATGTTGCTGAAACACGTTAACAACTCTACCTACATTAGTATCATTTCTTGACGCTATAACGTTCTCTTCCAGTTGGGCTTCAGTAAAACTTGACGTGTTTGGAGTCAAGATTGAGACCTTCATTTGGCCATCAGCATCCAAGTTAAACGCACTAAAATACGTTATGGAGTATGATGCTCCTGGAGTAACCTCAATTTCTTGGTATGCAACTCTATCTCCACCCGCAGGAAATTTGGCAGATTGAACACCATCTGGCAGATCTGCACCTTCTCCAGGACTTGAATCTGTATTTATTTGTATGACTGTTGTACCTCCACCTAATGGACTCCATGCGTCGTTACTTGGCACTCTCCAAGAATCGCGACCATCACCAGTGCCATCAAATAAACTGTTATCCTCAAAACTAGGTTCAGCTATCTCAGGTACCGGTATCATTGGTATGGCCTGTAAAACGGTAACTGGTCTTTCGGTAAAATCAGATTTACCAAGGTTATCTGTAACGGTAAGACCAACATTGTAAATTCCTGGACCAGGAAATTCAAAAATTAATTCCCTATCTTGTAATGTAGCCTCATCAAGAGCTGCTATTTGAGCTTCCAAATCTGCCACATTTTGTAACACTTCATCAGGTACTGCGTTTTGTGTATTTAAAAGCGCCTGTTCAAGAGCTATTAGTTCAGCTTGAAGCACGGCCAAACGAGCCGGATCGTCTTCACATGGTATCTCAAACTCAACCTCTGCAATATCCTCTTCAATCGCAATGACATCCGCCAAAGCACCTTCTATTTGCTGTTCTAAGATAGGTAAGTCTTTATTAATCAAAATGACATCAACGCTCCCACCTGTATCATCTGTTACAGACCATTCGTAATTTGTGCCGTTCACTGCTAAATTAGTACCAGCCTGAAAATTAAACCTGTAGTTAGCCGACAGCTCGTTATCTTCGCAATCAAATTCAGCAACAGTAACTTCACTAAAATTATAGAATGGTGTTGGCCCTGTAACATCTTGAAGATCGCCAACTTCTGCTAAATCATCGCTCACACAAGCGCTTAATACCAGTAAGGCGAGCAGTGTCAAAAATTTAAAGCTTGAATTAAAAGTTTTCATAATTATTTCAGTTTTAATAGCCATTATTTTGTGTATAAAAATTTGGCAAATTATCTAGTTCTCTTTGTGGAAAAGGAAGGTATTTTTTATCTGCCGTATAACTTAAATTATTATTATTAGAAAATTGCTGAAGCGCATCATCTGCTTCACCAAAACGTATCAAATCGTACAAACGTTGATTTTCGTAAACAAACTCAACACGTCTTTCGTCTAACAGTTGTTGCTTTGTTAAAACTGGAAAAACCTCCTCGAGTCCAGCTCTTGCTCTTATTTGATTATAAGCATCTAGAGCTCTTTGATCTGTTGTGCTATTAGAGCCCGCTAAAATGGCCTCAGCGTAAAGCAACAGCACATCGGCGTATCTTAGAACAATCCAATCATTATCCCCAATTTCACCGTTTGTTGGGTACTTAGCGTTGAATGTATCGTTTAACAAATCATCGGTATTGACACTTACAGCTCTAAACGATACTGGAAATCTTACGGGTTGTAAAACAGGAGTCATAATGTCTAAAAAATCGAGTGATGCAATATTAACGCCGTTGGATGGACCCAGTAATGTCATCGCAAAACTAAAGGATTCAGAATCTGTTTGAACTTGGTCATCTAGACCACTATCACTAGTGGCATAGTTATCACTACTCACAAAATCATAAGCTATAGAAAATACAATTTCATCGTTAATTTCTAAACCAGGATTATTTGTCCATTCGCCGTTAAGAACAGCTTCACCTTCAGTGTCGTTATATTCAATGGGAATATCATTACCAAATACATTGCCAAAGTCTAAAGCCAAATTTGCAGCATATTCACGATCACTTATAACACCATCTCCTGTAAAATCTGTGGCACTACCTGGTTCAGTAAAAAGCAAACTATAACCAAAAGAAGCGCTGTTTTCAACAACTGATGACAATAACAATTCTGCCTCAGCGTAATTTGGATTTGGCTGGCTCAAATACGCTTTAGCAGCCAGACAAATAGCGGCACCCTCAGTTGGTCGGTATTTGTTTTGTGTACCACCATTTAAAAACGCAATAGATGTCGTAAAATCACTAATAATTTTATCATATACTTCTGATTCTGGCAATTGCGGATAATCTCGTGCCTCATCAGCATTTATATCTAATACTTTATCAATATACGGTATATTTTGATAAGCTCTAACCAAATTAAAATGACATAATGCTCTCATAAAATAAGCTTCTCCGACAGCGTATTGTTGATTTTCAGGAGCTAAAAAACGATTATCGATAATCGTATTAGCATGCTTTATTGTAGCCATGTTGTTTGAGTAATATGTTGCCACATCGCCGTTATTTGGATCAACATTATATCTGTTAATCTCTGGGAAGTTACCATTCTCGGTATTCGCCCTTACATTATCAGAGCGCAGTTCTATCAACAAAAACTCGTTGGTAGGCACTTTTTGATAAGCATCCAAAACACCATTAGCCAATAATTCAAAACCATTTTCGGTTTGGAGCAATTCTTCTAGAGAGAGGGCGGTTGGATTAGACAGATCCAATTCTTCCTCGCAGCTTGTCGTTATAGCGAAGAGCGATAAACAAATAACTCCTAATTTTATATATATCTTTTTCATAATCAATTAAAATTGTAAATTAAGTCCAGCTGAAATTGTTCTTACTACAGGCCCATCACCTCTTTGATAACCAGCTGTAAGCGGTGTATTAGCATTACTAGATGTCTGCCCAGCAGCTTCAGGATTAAAGCCCTCATAATCGGCAGCAGTAAAATAAAATAAATTTTCTCCCGTCACATAAAGTCTAAGTTTGCTAATATTGAGATTCTCTGTTACATCTTTGGGGAATGTATATCCCAATATTATATTTCTAACGGTAACAAAAGATGCGTCTTGTATATGATCGTCGGTAAATCTTCTATGTACGGTCAAATCAAAGTCAGGAAAATTAGAGACTGGATTTACAGCAGATTCACTGGCATAGTAAAGTTGATCTAAATCTGCAACTCTAACTTCTCCTCCATGCGATCCTTCAAATTGCACAGAAAAATCAAAATCGTAAAATGAGAGATCTGATGCAAATCCCCATGTAAAATCCGGATAAGGATTACCAAGTTCGGTTCTATCTTCATCATCTATAATTCCATCACCATTCAAATCTTTCACAAATACTCTTGCAAAATCATTGTTGAATCGGTTAAAGGGATTGTCAATCCATTCTAGAGGAACCTCGCTCTCATAAACCCAACCATAAAAAGATGTAATAGGCTGTCCTACCTTCGCGATAAATTCAGTGGGTCTGGTATCTTGATCAATTCTGGAAATTATTTGCTCGTTTCCACCTAAATCCAACACTTCGTTTCTATTTAATGCAAATTGACCAGATGCTGACCATCTTACCTTCTCACTTGAGTATAGCCTTGAATTTAATTCGATTTCAAAACCTTCATTTTGTAATGCTCCAATATTTTGAAGCCAATTATCAACGCCATAAACGCCAGATACAGGAGCGAATAAAATTAAATCATCACTTTTTTTCTTGTAATAATCAAGGGATAAATCTATCAAACCTCTGCCAAAAGTAACATCAATACCGGGATTGAACTCGATGATTCTTTCCCAACCTAGATTTGAATTTGGCAGCGTCACTCCCTTAACACCAGGATCCCCTGTATAACCAATAGTACTGAAGGTCTCTTCAAATCTGTAAAGCGAATCGTATATATTATTTGAAATTTCGTTTGAACCAGATACACCGTAACTAGCCCTAAACTTCAAGAAAGATATTACATTGCTTGAGGATAAGAACTCTTCGTTTGAAATTATCCATCCTGCGGATGCTGCTGGAAAGAAACCAAATCTATTGTTTGTTCCAAATCTAGTACTACCATCAGTACGTGCGGAAACCTGAAGCAAGTATTTTTCGTCATAATTGTACTCAATTCTACCAAAATAGGAAACTAATTTCTCAGACGCATTGTTGGTGAATGTGATTCCGTTATCGGCAAGCGCGATGTTATTATTGAAATCATCGGTATATCCAAATGCCTCAGACTCTTGGACGAAAAAATCTCTTTGAGTAAACTCGAAACCTAACAGAGACTTAAAACTGTGTTTACCAAAGTTTTTGTTGTAATTTAACAATGACTCAAACGTATATTGATTTCTTTCATCACGGCTTTCATTTCTAAATGCCTCTTGCTCTCTATTTTCTTGACCGAAGAAGAAATCTGCCGAATTATTTTTGGTATGTCTAAATACTGAAGACACGGTTTGTCTGAATGTAAGTCCCTTTGCTAGTTTTACATCAAAGTATGCAGCCGAATTCATAGTAAATTGCTTTTTAGTACTAGATCGCTCCAAATAATGAACCAAAGGATGAACATTTCTTGTTGTTGATAAAGTTAAGCCACCTGATGTTAGTGGACTCACTAAAGGTAAACCTGTTACAGGATCACGAGCAATAGCTCTTGGGTTATTTGGATCAACTGTAAACACGTGATCAAAAGCTCTTGAAAACCCGTAGCTCCCCACACCAATATTTTCAAATTGAGCACCAGCGTCGCCAGGATCTGATTGTGTGATGTAATCGAGATGATCCTCATTTAAATACAATGGTAGATGACCATATTGTCTTATAGGATCTGTAAACCTTGAAGGTAAACGAACTTGATCATTATAATTAACACGCAGATTTGCACCAAATTTAATTTTCTTGTTTTCTGATTTACTATCTACTTTTATTCTCGCATTGTACTTTGTAAAGTTGTCCTCCAAAGACACCCCTTCATCATTAAGATAACCAATAGACGCTACATAGCTTGTTAGGTCGGTGCCACCTCTTGCAGAGAACGAATGATTTTCAATGATCCCACCTTCAAAGATCTCTTCCTGCCAATTTCTCTCACCTCCACCTAATGATGCAATAAACTCCATAGCCTCCAACTCGGCATAAGCAACATTATAATCACCATTGATACGATCAAAATTTGGATTATCTGGTGCTATAGCATCAACTGTACTTTGCAAACTATTCAGTCTTGATCTTTCATCAGAAATAGAAGTATTAAAATTATCATTTATTTTGGTAAATCTATAACCAGTAAATGTATTATATGAAAACTGTGTCTTGCCAGGTGTCCCCTCTTTAAGCGTTATCAAAATGACACCATTGGCACCACGAGATCCATAAATAGCAACCGAAGACGCATCTTTTAAAACACTTATTGACTCTACGTTGTTATTATCAATTGATCCCAAAATATCAGGATCTGTACCTATAACTATCCCGTCAATAACAATCAAAGGAGCAGAAGAACCAGTAATCGAGCCAGGCCCTCTAATAGTAATCTTTGGGTCTCCACCAGCCTCTGATGCGGTCGTCTGAATTCTCAATCCAGCAACCTTACCTCTCAACGCGTCTTCAACACGCGATACTGAGAGATCCTCAATATCTTCACTTGAAACCTTTGTCAATGCATTGGTAATATTTTTTTCTTTCTGATCGCCATAACCCACAATAACAACCTCATCTAAAGCGTTGTTGTCATCCTCTAAGGTGACCACCAAATCAGTTTGACCAGTAACGATAACGGTCTGGGTTTTATAGCCTAAATAAGAAAATTGCAATATATCATCTTGGGTAACCGCAATTGAAAACTGACCATCAAAGTCTGTAGAGGTTCCCTTTGTCGTATTTAAAACTATAATATTAACACCTGGTATTGGCATTTTATCAACAGCAGCTTTAACCGTACCATTGAGAGTATAGGTGTTTTGAGCAAATACCCCGAAACTAAACAAAAGCACAATAAGCGCCGTAAATTTCATTTTAGTGTTCATAATTATTAAGTAATTTGGTAATAGTTCTTTAGAATTTCTAATTAGAGTAGGCTTCACCAATTACATATTCAATGGTATCATTTGAATCAAAATAATTGGTTTACCAGATTGGTTTACCAAATATATATAAATATTTGTTAATTACAACGATTTCGTAAATTATTGTTTTTAAAACTGAAACATTAAAAAAATAATCAAGACTTATTACGAATTTATTACATAAAATCTTCACGAATAGGACTAAACACATCTATTAAAATGCCTGTCTCTGTGCAAATAGCACCATGCAGAGCGTGCGGTGGGATATAAAAAGAATCTCCTCCCGTAAGCGTTGTTGTTTTACCATCGATGGTGACGTCAAAACTTCCGCTCTCGACGTAAGTTACTTGAGAATGATAATGCTCATGCATTTGACCAATAGCACCAATTTCGAAATGAACCTTAACCAACATGATCTTGTCATCATAGCCCATTATTTTTCGTTTGAGACCTTCGCCTACAACTTCCCATTCTAATTCTTCTCCTTTGATAAATTCTTTACTTGCTCCAAATGACTTCATAGTTCTATTTTTTTAAATTTTAATTTTTTCATAGGTGAATGGCCCAGTCCATTCATAGTCATGGCCATCAATCTCTAATTTGTGCGCCATATTAGGATTACTGGATGCATTGGCAACAATAAACACTTGAACTTTGTTATTTGTAAGTTCAACCTTAACTGCTGTATAACTTTGTGAATCGCTAACGACTTCAATATGTTTGACGTTACTATAAGCATTTAAGGCAAGTTCTGAAACTGGATTATACGTTCCATGCGATTCTATAATCGATGCAAAAACAGCGTTTTTCGATTTTGGTTTACGCAAGATCAGTGCGGGCTGTGATCTTAGGTTATAGTCGGGATCATTGGCCCCAATCTTGGCCAATATAATAGCATCAGTATTGGAGGTTACTGCGGAATAACTATAGAATTTATTATCTAAGAGCCATGTGAATTTCATAACGCCTTCAATTGACGTCGCACTAGCTTCTTTGTACAAATGCTGATACCCATTGGCCGTTCCTAATATCTTCGGAATAGTATATTTGTCATAATCAAAACTCGTTTGGACGATTTGACCCAAATAATACAGAGGTAAATCGTATTGATTTGTAGTTTCAGAAACAACTCTCATAATATCTATGATATACGGATTCTCAAAATGAGCATCTTTAACCGTCACCATCGTACGCTGAAATTTCGTACCTGGATACGCATGATCTTCTTTGGCACTCACGACCTGCAAACTATCAACTTTAACATTAAAAATATAAGCCTCTGAATGATGCTTACTTGCTGTATCGTAAACACCTCCAAACTGTGATGTTTCATTTTGAACAAGCGTATTATGTGATATGGTCTGCTTTGCCCAAGTGGTATTTTCCTTTAAATAGTTACCGCCTCCTTTTTGCTCGATATTAACATAACGTGCCATACCATAATCCTGAATGACCTCCTCGCCTTCATCGAACAATGCAAATGACAATTTATCAAAATGCCCGTGACTTAAACCGTGTGCTGTATATTTGTAAACTAACTCCAAATCGTCGCTTCTTAAAATCCCAACGGCACCCTCGTCTCCATTGGCACCATCTGATAATTCAATAGATCTTTTTGTAAACGGCTTTGACTTTCCTTCTTTGATCCCGAGTGCGACAGCCAAGCCAGCATCATCTAATGACACTTCACCTTGACGCTCTGCAATACTTAATAATTCAGGATTATTTCCTCCAAAATGATAGGCAATGTTTACGGCAGATACTAGAGATCCATTATAATAAGACATGCCCTTTTGGGCATCATTCAGCAAGAAAAAATCGCCGTTAGCATTCGTTAAATTAAGTAAGGTATTGACGCCTTTTAGCAACACGCCGTTTTTATAATCTAACACATGTAACTCTGGCTTTTTATTTTCTAGCCCTTGTGCAAATATTAAAAACGGATACATAGCATAACGCTGATAATATGGCCCTTCAGTATAATATCCATCAGGCGAAAATGGTTCATCGAGATTGGCGAAAAAACCGATTTTTTGATCATCGGGATTGATATATCCGCCATCATTATCCTTTAGATCTTTAGCGAGATTGACGTTTTTCAAACCATATAAGGCGCGTTGTAACAAACTGTCATCTTCCATGACCAATGCAATCATTCCCACGGCAACATTTCCCCAGGTGCTATGGTTATGCACACGATTGAAAAATTGCGGATTCTCTTCGGAAATAAAGTCGGCAAAAGGTCTAAACAGGTTTTTTTCTAATACGTTACGTTCATTTTCAGTTAAATAATCGTAAATACAATCATAAGCCTGACTTGCGTACACCAGCCAATTAGAATCATTTAAACATTGCCAAAAGAGTTTGCCTCTGGCATAGGACCTCGGTTTTGGATGGATAGGTAGCGTTGGATATAGTTGAGCATATTCTAACAGCATCTCTTTTACAAATATGGCGTATTTGTCATCCTCTAAAATTTGATACAATACACCAGCCCTATGCATTAACTTATAATTTTTCTTGTGTGTTTCATGCGTATATCCTCCTGAATAATCTTTAGGAACTGGAACATCAAAACCATTTTCAATTTGGGCATCCACCTCTTTTTGTGTTGCTGCTAATGTTTCATCAAATATAGGAATGGTTCCCAAGTTTGCCCTGATCTCTTTGACACCATTTTGGGTTAAAATCAAATTTGGATGCTCTCCTTCAAAACCGTTATTAGATCTAGGAGAAGATGTATTGACTTGTTTGCACGCCGAGAAAATAAAAACGCATAGAATTAGCAGGCATGAGTATAGTTTCATCTAAATATTTCTTAATACATTAATTTCAGTTCTAAGTTTTGAACTACCTTGATATCACCCGAATTTTCAATGGTATTATTTTCGGGCTTTTGATTTTTCTCTCCCCATAATACGGCGATGACTTTTACAGGATTATTGATAAACGTATTATTTGCAAATTCTACGTTGACGATGCCTCTGGTCTTGATGAGAATATTTTCGGTTTCTGTTTTACCGCAATTTGTAATGGTATTATTGTTAAACACCAAATTTCCTCCAATTGTTGATTCATCATAACCACCACGATAGTAATTGAGAACATTTTGATCAATGTTCGTAAACGTATTATCAGTGATGTAAACAAACTCACTATTGTAATCACCCTTGTCGTTTGTTTCCTTGTTTAATTGAATACCACTTTTACAGTCTTTAAGAATTGTGTTTCTTACTGAAACTGTATCGGCGAAAGAGCCTTTTGACACTTCTAGAACCGACTTGAAGTTAGATATTTCGGCATTCTTTATTTTTAAGCCATAAGCACTGGTCATATTTTCATCCAATGTTTTAAAAGCAGCTTGTGATCGGTTTCCCTTTAGAACAATATCTTCAACTTGAAGTATGCCTTTAGGATGCATCTCAAAAGCGGTCTCACTTGATGTAAAAATCAACTCTGCTTTATTTGACACATCCTTCGACTTGATTGTAATAGTCTTATCGATCACCACTAATTCATTAATTGTATAAACTCCAGGATTTAATGCGATATGATCTCCAGATGTGGCTTTCAATACAGCATCCTTGAGTTCATTGGCTGAATGAACTTGAATCGTTTTCGGATTCGTATTCGATTGCTCTTCGGAAAACCAAGCTGCACCGTACTTGGACCGATCTATTAGCACATGGTTCTCGTTTGCTTTCAAGATGGCTCCAACAGCATTATTTTCTGAAGTTCTAATATTTCCGAAGAGATCTGTTTCAATCCTTTCAAAATCAAACCCTGTGTAAATTTGTTTAGACGCGACCGAAGGTTCTATTAATAAGTCTGAAGGATTTAAAACCTCCATCTTAGTTGTGATCAAACCATCGGGCTGGACGTCACTTTTGTTTTGACTATTGGTATAATTATTCTTGAACAGCACTCCATCAACCTCATCATAATTTTTGATAGGATACTCAAAAGGCGTTTCATTGTAAAGTATATTATTGGCTACGATTGTTCGAATTGGTCTTGCTGAACGAATTTCAGACTTCGGCAAAACATCACTTTGACTCACATTTGATCCCACACTAAAATGAAATGGCGTTTCACAATCAATAAAGGAATTGTAGGCCATAACAACATCTGTGACCTGATTGTATCTATTTTGTGGCGATTTCGGGATTCCGTTCATGACCGCTAATGGCGCTCTAAACGTAGAACCTTTTAGCTTATAAAAATAGTTATTTGTAATCCAGTGCCCGGTGTTGATGACTCGAATTCCACCTATAAATTTTGAGTTATCATTCCCAATAAATACATTTCCGTCAATAGTAGCGTAATTACCATGACGCAACACCAAGGACCCTTCGCTTTCAAAAAACACATTGTATTTAAAGGTGTTATAGTTAGACTTACTTGATATAATTTCAACCTCTCCATTGCAACGCTCAAAAAAATTGTGTTCAACATTGGTATGCGAAGGCGTCATTGATGTTCCACTATCACCTATTTGCATCGTTTCGCCATGAGGCCCTCCTTTTCTAGGTCGAGGTCCAAAATGATTATTGACGATTTGATGATAATTTTTTATATGCTCGTTTCCTTTTAACATCACCATAACAGTTGGCCCAAAATTTGACTTCCCTGAAATATAGCAATTGCTCAGTTCATTATGTCTGCCCCAAAATTCTACCCAATGATCGGTATCATCTCGATTGGGTTGTGTAAATTCCTCTATCACACAATTGATAACTTTACTATGATTTGCAAATAAGGTATCATTTATTTTATACTGAATTACTGCTTTTGTTGGTGTATAACCGTTTTTAAAGTATAGACCGTCTACAATAAGATAATTACCTCCAATCGTTAAATTAGAAGCGCCTTCTATGGTCACTTCTCCAGGAGATTCAGCGCGTAATGTAATTGGATTTTGCTCAGTACCCTGGCCAGAAAATTTAATTTCAACATCATTCCAAACGCCTTTTGACATGACGATCTCATCACCTGCTTTACAGGATTTTACGGCTGCATTAAGTTCGTCTATTGTTGAAACCTTAATAATTGATTTTGATTCATTATTAGTACAAGCCATTGTAAATAAGAGCAATCCAATACAGTACATAATTTTCTTCATAAGCGCGATATAAATGACGTCCTTAGCAATCTACTAAAAATACAAAAAGCCTTTTGATACGTAAAAGGCTTTTTGAGAGAACTAAATTCAAATTATTTTACAATAATCTTTTTTGTTATGCTGTTGCCAGCTGCGTTAATTTCCATGATATAAATACCACTGTTTAATGTTGAAATATTAATTCTATTTTCGGTCAATTCGTTTTGTTTCAATACTTGTTTTCCCAAAATATTATAAATTACAATTGAAGATACATCGGTTTGACCAGACTCAATATTTATAAATTCATTAGCAGGGTTAGGAAAAACGTCAAAGTTCGAAACTAAAAATTGACCCGTAGCAAGTGTTTCCTCGGTTGGGTTTAATTCGCCATAAATCGTATTAAGGTCAGAATAGCCAACAAAAACCATTGGATAAACCTTTGAATCGGTCGTACTGAATTCCCAATCTGGAACAGATCCGCTGCCATTGCCGGCTACAATCCAATCGCTTGCCGCATAACCTGTTTTTGTTCCTTGACGCAAAAGGTAGTTGGCATCTGAGGTAGAATCGAAATTGACAACTGTTGCGCTGGTAGTAGTATTCTGAACTGCGGAATTTATTCCGTTTTGTTGTGCGTAAATAATTTGTGCATAGCCAAACTCTTCAGAACCTTCATCATTATCGTCCATATACGTTATTGAATCAAACAACGTCCATAATATGTGATCGCCTGAGGTATCAATAACACCGTCGGCATCAAGACCTTCACCAGAGTTAGGTCCATCGATGTAGACATCCTTAGGATTTGTAGGCGAAGATATCAGCATATACGTTCCGGTTGCGTCAATAAAATTGCCATCATAACCAATGTCTGGGACTGATGATGACACCGCAGAAGAGCTAGAGCTCCCTAAGTCATTTCCTGTTAATGCAATTTCTATAATTGTGGCATCGGCAGATATTAAATTAATATACGGACTTGGATAGAATCCATCTAAGTTCTCAAGTGATGTGCTACCTCCTGAATCTTGGGTATAATTGCAAATGACAACCAACATGCCATTAGCGCCAAAAGTTCTAGTACCATCACCTAACTGTATCGCTTCTTCTACTTGACCAAGACTGGAGCTGTTACCATCTCCTTCTATCGAAATAAGGTATAAATCTGAAGGAATAACAGCATTTGCAGTACCTCTAACTTCAATATATTCGTTAATTAAATCATCTCCACTTGGACTAATAATGAGCTTGTTGATGTAATTACCTGTTCCTGTAGGTATGTTATCATGCATTTGGGAAAATCCAAATGCTGTTGTGAATAATGCTAATAAAAGTAATTTTGTTTTCATAATTAGTGGTTTTAAATTAGTGGTTAATGTGTTACAGTTAAATTATAATATTTAATGTATGAAAAGGCCTCTGTGTCGAGTGTTGTTAAATAGTTACCTGCTTTAAAATAATTTTCATAGAGCCATTTATCTAAACTGATGTCTTCGTAAACGAAAGGATTTTCCTCATTTAGCTGCACCTCTATTCTAGCATCGCTCGCAGAAATTCTAAAATCAAAAGGTTCAAACCCTACATAACCTAGATTGACCTTGATATCTGTCCATGTATTATTGGAAGTCTCCAAAAGATCATTACCACTTGTAGATTCATCAATAAGTGATTTTTTGTGACACCACACATAACCATCCTTCCAATATATTTTAATAAGAGGCGGTCCGTTATTAGAAGAGAAGCCAAAGGTATTCATATCCTCCTGAGAGATAATACCATGAATTTGCATGACAATAATTTTATGATAATCATCAGTAGATGAAAGATTTTGGGAGACACTATCTACCTTTAATCGCCCTATCATCTCACCACCCTCCAACAGAGTCCAGTTTTCTCTCGAATTGCTGGTGTTGATTAATTCTCTAAGTTCCGTTCTAGAAAATGAACTATTTGCTGTCGACGCATTTGGAAATGTGTAGAACACTAAAGATTTATCTGTTACATCATCATACATGTAAGGCTGAACAGCCTGTAATGTCTGATAACCAAAATTCATTAACTCGTCGGGCTGATACTCATCGGGACTACCATTGTTGTTGGCGTCGATAGGTAAGGTAACCTTCCAGTTGGAGAAATCGATAGACGCATAGATCGAACTTTCATTATCGTCATTGTCATCATCATCATCATCATTGTCAATAGTGTCGTCATCATCAATCACCTCATCAACGATTTGTGCATCATCAGCACTGTCATCGTCTCCCCCACAATTGAGCAAAAAGGCAAAGCCTAAGCAAAAGAACAAATTTAAAATGTTGATTTTCATTACAGATATTTTAGTGCTCAATTAAACAAGTAAATTGGTTTACCAGATTGGTTTACCAAATATAATTAAATTTTTGAATTATGCAATAAAACTTCCATAATTACATATTATTGATATTTAAAAAAGAATATAACATCATGATGTTGCTTCAAACCAACTTCAAACAATGTGGATTTAACACTCTCATTTGAGGCAATATTAAATCTGTTTAAGAACAGCCACGTCTTTAGTAACGCTTATTTTGATTAAAACAAACACATACTATCATGAATAAACCAAGTAAAATATTAGCACTATCTATTATAGCCGCTGGAACAGCAATCATTATTAAAATTTTAATTAAGCGAAGACGCACTAAAGTTAATCAACTAGATAAAAGAAATTGGCCTTTGACTAATGGCAATAAGAGTGAGACTGCAACTATTAACGCTGATACTCAAAGGGATACCCAAGAAGATACAACTCAAAGAATGTATAAAGATCTAGGTATGACAAGCGAACAACAAAAGCGCTACGAAACCGATTTTCAAGCTGTCGTTAGCGGATGGGAAAAAGACAATCCTAAAGTACCAATGGATGACACCACAAGGACACAGCAGCAACAAAAAACTTTAAATGCAGTATTAGATGAAGCTCAATATGCCATGTATCGTGATTGGTCGATAGGAAATTCAAATTAATATTGAAATATGCCATCTTGAATAGAAGCGCGGTTTGTAAATAGCGACTCTATGTTTAGTACTGATTTATAGATTTACGGCTTATTTAGTGGATCAACTATTCGTCCCTAACTATTAATAAAAAAAGTCACAACGTTTAAGATGTGACTTTTTTTTTAGTAGCGGGAACTGGACTCGAACCAGTGACCTTCGGGTTATGAGCTCATAGAAATTTGTCTCCCAACCATAATTCAAGCATCCCAAGCCGCTATTTTGTTAATTCGTGTTCCAAAACGTGTTCAGCTTTATGTTCACTAATTAATGATAACAAAGTTAATTATAATAATATAAAAAATTAAAGAAAGAACTTTATTTCTTGAACGTCCAATATTGAATATTAGGTTCTAAATTATAAAATTCATTTTCAAATCGTCTAATAGAATCAAATTTTAAATTCTCTGTTTTCCTCACTTCTAAATGAACATTAAATTTGGAGCAATTGAAAACCCAAGGTTTTACGGTTACATTACCATTTTTTCTACGAGAAATAAAATACGTAGTACCATTTATTGAATTATTAATCTCTAAAGCTCTTCCGGCAGTAGGTACTTCGTCTTTACATAATATTAGTGATAGTCTATCGCAAAATCTTAATACATCATAATCTTTTTTAGCTGTTTCTTCGGTAACTTGATAAACTTTCAAGATATTAGGTCTTATTATGTATTCATTATCAAAGAAGGCATTAATTTTCTTACTTTTATTTTTTAAATTTGAATAGAGAAATTCTAGATGATAAGAAATTAACAATCTGATGTAGCTAGACTTATTATTAGATTCACCAATAACGCGGTTCATTCTCTTTACGATGGCATTAATGTCTCTCGGTGCTTCGGTGAAATCTAAAGGAATCCCATTTTTTGATAAATATTGTTTTTCATTGAAATCGAGCTGACGATCATCATGCACCGCTGTAGCAATTGCAACCTCATAGAAATATTTTGATACAAAATTTTCTGAAACCATAAACGCAAAGTGACCAGCAAGCAGGCCGTGACTCTCATGATTTATTATTTCGTAGCCGTTGCTCGTTTTATTTACGATCATATAATAGCAAATTTTATAATTTTCCTCGACCAACACACAATAATTCATCCCACTGAGTTGTATACCTTGGACTTCTATGTTCTCTAATTAGACCCCATTCCCTTTCTCGATTTCCAACTGTCGCAATCTTGACTTTATTTTTACCATATTTACTGTTGAGATCATCAATAACTTTAGTAATTGCCGAACTTTCAGCTTTATGTTCTATCTCAAATAGATTGGTCTGAATTTCATGTTTATTAACAATTCCAACCAGATTCACGCTAACCTTTTTATAACGATATCCTTCTTTAAATATTTGCTTCAATCCACCAAGTGCCGCTTTTGTAAGCTTCACAGTACTATCTGTAGGAGAATCAAGAGTGATCACAATTTTATTCTTATATTGTCTATCGAATGAGCTAAATTGATTTGTTTGCAAGCCAATTTCAATTTGCGAACATGAGCTATGCTGTTGCCTTAACAAATCTGCAACCTCAGAAACGTAAAAACTACACGCTTCTTCAATCAGCGTGTAATCTGTAAGCATTTTTCCAAAAGACTTAGCGGTACCAATTTCTTTCTTTTTATCAGGAGTAATCACCAACTCTAAGCATGGGACTCCATTCAGCTCTCTCCAAAGCCTTTCGCCAATAACGGTCATTTCCTTACGTACCCATGCAACTGGCATATCGGCAAATTCTAATGCTGTTAGAATATTTGCATTGCTCAATCTAATGGCATGTTTTTTACCAATTCCCCAAATATCTTTAACCATAAGGTTAGAAAGAAGAAATTTCCTTTTTTCCTCAGAATCAACAACAAACACATTATTGTTGTTTACTACTTTTTTAGCAAACTTATTAGCTAACTTAGACAGAGACTTAGTCGAAGCAACTCCTACGCCAACAGGAATTCCAGTATTTTTAAACACCTTGTTTTTAATATTATTTGCTATCGTTGTTAAATTAGAAATATCAATAGCTGTAAGATCAACAAAGCTCTCATCAATACTATATTCCTCAACTATGGGTGAAAAATCTCTCAATGTGTCCATAACTCTATGCGACATATCACTATACAAAGTATAGTTAGAAGAGAAATAGCTCACGTTATTTTCATCCAACAATTTTTTAATCTTAAACACAGGTTGAAACATGGGGATCTCAGTGATAAGCTTTGCTTCCTTATTGGCAGCAATAATACAACCATCATTGTTACTAAGAACAACCACGGGTGAATTTTGTAAATCAGGTCTAAAAACTTGTTCGCAAGATGCATAAAAACTATTGCAGTCAACAAGAGCTATCATAAAACTGATTTTATGATATAAGTTATAACTCCCCACAACTGAGCATTATTAATTTCTGCGCTATCAAAATTTAGCACTTTGAATTCACCGTTATCAATAACCAATGCTAACTGATTCTTAATCGGTACTAGTGATTTGTCAACTATTAACACATCGTTTTTAAATATTTTGAACTCTCCAAATTGATCGTCAGTTACTCTTATAAAAAAACTTGCAGATGAATTTTTAACTAGCACATCGTTTAAATCAATTCTAGGTTCTGAATAATGTGTGGCAGGACTTGAAAAGCCAGTCTGTTTAGGACTTACTACTCTCTTACTGCTCTTAGATTTGACAATTTTGTGTAATTCATGCTGTTCCATTAAATTTCTTAAATTGCAATTTTTATAATTTTGTGATATGTAAAGTTATAAAAGATTCAATTGAAAATCTGATTGAATTTGGTAAATGATAGAATAAATGTCTAAAAAATAATTCTATCCGGAGATTATTTTAAAATGAATAGGCTTAAATGTTCCTCCATTGCTATCTTCCGCAGAACAAGCGGTTAAACACACTATTAGATCCATTTCTGCTTGAAATTTAATATAGTCACCACTAATAGAAGTTGGTGGTAGTACAGATAGTTTGCCATACTCATTGAATTGGACATTCATAAAAATATTAAAGGCGTTCGGAATATCATCAATTGTTATCCCGTAAGGTTTTAAATTTTTAGATAAATTATCTAGGCAACTTGGATGATCTCCATGAAAATCATACATTATTTTAAAAGTCTCCTTAGAACATGGAGCTAATAAGAAATCATTTCTTCCATTTGTGTCTTCGATAATCTTCATCATTTTATTTGATCGGTTACTCCATAGGAAATTGTCTGTCGTTAACAATATACTTTCTTCGAAATCCATAGTTTTCCCCGATGAAATCTTTTCTTTCGTGTCTGAAGCATTGAAAAGAACCATATCACTAACCTGACTACCTTGAGGATCTATGACCGTTAAAAATTCTCCTTCCGCTAGTTCAAATGCAGAGCCAGATTGTTTTTCTATTTCTTTAATGTCTTTCATTTATTATTTATTATGATTTACCATTAAACTGAAACGGACACTTCCAATTGTCTTCAACCAACCTTCCGCTATATTGTTTAGTTTCAGTATCATTTCCAAAGTCTCTTAAAACTGGATTAATAAAACCTTGTAATTTTTTGTCTCTTGCACGTATCCTTTTTTTTATAGAATCAAAGGTACCCATGTCCCTCAATTTTTCAAACTGTAGATGTAAGTTGAAAACAATAGCGGGATATGGTGCTTGTCGAGCAATTCTCGAACTTTCAGGATGTAAGCCGACAATATAAAAAGCTCTACCCCTTAAACTAAAACTGAAATTTGAGCTTTCAGGATCTGAATTTACAGTTGAATCCCAATCACTTCCGTCAAGATCAGAAATACGATTGAGAGACTTCCAAAGCTTGTTTTCAAAATCAATTTCAGACAAGAAACTATTGTTAGGAAACACAGCTATAAAGGATTTGAAGGTATTAGAGTTAAAATCATAATTATCAATAAAATGATCAAGATCCAATAAAATCTTGAGGCCAGTCTCGTCAGAATCCATCTCAGAATAGACATTCAGATCATAATTTTCCATCATAAAAACTGATTTGGCCATGATACAAGGATGCTTGAATTTTAAAATAAAATCACGAAACTTTTCTTTTACATAATTTTTTGAATTCATAACTACGTCTTTTAAAGGTTTCCTACAAAATTATCTCTCAGTATAGAAAAGTACTTCCTCAATTAGCTATTCTTCTAGCTGTAATAAAATGTAAGTCACAAAAATTTTATGTGCGCTATAAAAGAATTTATAAGAGTTATTTAAATATTGAATTAGAACATAAGTTTGCTTAAAACAAATATTATGACGATTCAAGAGGCATTAACTTTGATAATAACCGTTCTATCAATATTTTCAGTAATAATCGTGATTACTAGAGTATTTGGATTAAGAACATTTGCTAAGATGTCGAGTTTTGATTTTGCTTCGACTATTGCCGTTGGATCAGTTTTAGCGTCGATTATTCTAAATTCTAATTATTCAATTTTAAAAGGTGGTATTGTGTTGACAACTATAATTGCTTTTCAAACACTCTTTTCATTTTTAGTCAGAAAGCTTGACTTTTTCAAAAATCTATTTACAAATAAACCGCAAATAATTATGTACAACGGTAGGATTTTGTATAAAAAACTGAAGAGATGTAATGTTGGTGAAGATGATTTAATTGCTAAGCTAAGAGAAGCAAACGTTCACGATTTTAGTGAAGTTAAAGCCGTTATTTTTGAAAGTACGGGAGATATTTCTGTTATTCATAATAATGAGAATAAATCTTTAGCAAAGCAAATGCTAACAGATGTGGATACAACTTATATGGCATGAGGGAATTTATAAGCAATCATCAGAATGCCATCTATGGTGGCTTATTAGCAACCCTATTTACGGGAGCTGGAATCCTACTTCTGGGAAATGTATCTGGTTATGAAGCAAAAAATCTTTTAAAGGTCTCTTTATCAGGTTTAAATATGCTTTGTAATACAATAGTCCTGGCATCGGCAACGATTTTAGCTCTTTTACTAACTGTGTTAAGTGTGAGTTCTGGCTTTGGTAGTAATATTAAAAGACAGCATTATGTGCAAGTTCTTAGCATTGCCAAATTTGATGTCATAGTTTTTATATCAGCGCTAATATTATTTCAGTTTTTTAACATCCCTGTTATGGAATCGAACAATGTCCCGATGTCATGGTTTGACATTATATATTGGGCAACTTTGGCTTCAACCTCTATCATTAGTGGAATGATGATCACCGTCGTGCTAATGCTATATAATGCTGTTACAAATTTAATTGCTATTATAGGACTGGGCGATGATCATCCTTTACTTTCTAAAGAAGAAGCTGAGGAAAAAATTGACGAGGAGAAGGAGAAACTAAATAATACTGACCAATAATGCAATATATAAATGTCTTTTGGTTCAAACGTGATCTACGATTGGTTGATAACGAGGCTTTGATGGCTGCTGCTAACGCGAAGTTGCCTTTGCTTATGATTTATATTTTAGAACCATCCTTGATGGCGGATGAGCATTACAGCTTTAGGCATTATCGATTTATTTTAGAAAGCATAAAGGATTTAAATATTACACTTTTAAATTTTAATACTCAAATAAAATTAGTGTCTAATGAAGTCATAGATTTTTTTGAAGAACTAAAAAAAGAGTACATTATAAAAAATGTTTATTCTACTGAAGAGACAGGTTTAAATATCACCTTTAAACGAGATATTGAATTTAAAAAATACTGCGATAGCAATCATATTTTATGGCATGAACATAGGAATGGTGGAGTTCTGAGAGGTCTAAGAAATAGAGACACTTGGCGAGACTCATGGTACACATACATGGGTAAAACTATTTCACATATTGATTTTAGCAAAGTCAATTTTTTAAACCTTGACTCTTTTAAGTTTAGTATGGTTAATGTTTTTGAAAATTGTGATCCGGAAGTTAATCATAAAATGCAAATCGGTGGTAGATCTCAAGGTTTGGATTGGATGGAATCTTTTTTTAACGAAAGAATAGCTTACTATTCAGAATATATATCAAAACCGGAAATGTCTCGATTTGGTTGTAGCCGGCTATCAACTTATATAGCATGGGGTTGTATTTCCATAAGAGAAATTTATCAACGCTGCGTAGAGGAAAAGAAAAACACAATTTATAAAAGGCAAACTAACGCTTTCATGTCTCGATTAAGATGGCAAGCTCATTTTATTCAGAAGTTTGAAATGGAAGCCAGAATAGAATTTGAAGCTTTTAATAAAGGTTATTTAAATTTTCCTCAACCTACAAACGAAGTTTTTATAGCAGCATGGAAAGCTGGAAAAACTGGCTATCCGTTGGTTGATGCTTCTATTAGAGCCGTTGTTAAGACTGGATATTTAAATTTTAGAATGCGTTCTATGACAGTGTCTTTTTTAGTACATCATTTGTTTCAACATTTTTCTGTAGGTTCTGCTTGGTTGGCACAACAGTTTTTGGACTTTGAACCTGGAATACATTACGGGCAGTTTCAAATGCAAGCTGGTTTTACTGCCACCAATACAATAAGAATATATAATCCGACCAAGAATGCTCTTGATCACGATGATGAAGCGGTATTTATTAAGAAGTATGTTCCAGAACTAAGACATCTGCCTAACGATTTAGCTATACAACCGTGGCTTCTTACTACTATGGAAGAAGAATTATATGACTTTAAATTGGGAGAAACCTATCCATCCAGAATTGTTAACATTGAGGAAACGAGAAAATTAGCTCTTGAAAAATTGTATGCGCAACGGAAAACTTCTTTAACTAAAAGTGAAAAGGATAGAATTTTACGAGTTCATACACTAAAGAATAGATTTCCTTAAACAACTCTTAATCTAAGCAAACCTTTCATTATAGACTAAAAGTTCCTCAAGTTTATCAAGATGTATTGGTTTAATAATCTCAATCAGACTTTTTTGCTTTGTATTCCAGTCTATATATCCTAATTTGGAAAAAGCTTCTAAATGATTTGCCATAGGCCAAACATTCCATTTAGTATAAAAATAATTACTGTTACGGATAATAGAATCGATTGAATTTACTGGAGGTCTCATGAATTTATGCTGTTGATGATAAACTATCTCCGATGTTAAAATTAATTCATACCCGCGTTCTCTGCATTTAAAAGAAAGATCAGTGTCTTCTGCGCCATAACCTCTGAAAGTCTCGTCGAATCCTCCAATCTCAAAAAATAAATTGGTAGTTATATAAAAACATAAGCTCCAGAATAATCCATAATCTTCAGTTTTAAAATTTCCGTGGTAAACGGGTCTAGCCGGATGTAAAATAGCATCTCTGGTGAAATTAAAATCTTCAAAGCTGTTTACCGGATTCTCAAGGTACATCGGCGTCGCCATGTAAATACAAGAGGATGAAATTTCGAAATTTGCAATTCGATCAATATAAGAGTAAGAAGGAATACAATCCACATCCAAGAATGCTAAGACTTCAAATTTTGCGAGGCTTGCTCCTGCATTTCTAGCGGCTGCAATTGGAAGATCGCTTTTGTCAAAATCCCAAATTAAAAAATGTTTAATTTTTAAATTAAATTTAGGTAAAGATAATTTTTTACTATTAATTTCTACAAGAATAATTTCATCTGGTTTAGATAACCCATTTTCAAGTCCTTTTAGTACATTAATAAGATGATTATGTCTACCATGAAATATTACTATTAATGATACTTGATTTCTCATTTTAAATACTGTTTAAAAATTTCTATGTTGTTAAACTTACTCATAGTTCCAAACATCAACTTAAGATTTACATTGCCTTTTAAATTGAAGAAGGCGATAAGTGTTTGCTCAAAATTATCGTAGTTAAGGCGAACAGCTAAGTTATTATCAACCAGGCCGTCAAGAATAATATTTTGCTCATTGTAAGGTCTGTTCTCTGCAAAGGCTATAAATTTATTTTTTAATGAAAGAATCTCACTAGTCAAATTTAATCCGCAAGATGATATGACTATGTCATGATCAGCTATTATAGACTCGATATCATGAGAAAATTGTAGTTGAACAGCATTTTTAGCAATTATATCTTCTTGGTTTCCGATAACTGTAAATTGATGATTTTCAGATTGAAGGCATATTTTCGTGATGATTTCAGAGGTTAGTTTGGTTCCACCTCTTCCTGTAATTATCAAAATTTTTAATGAATTTTCTAAAGTTACTCTATCGAGATTGCGGTCTAACCTAAATTTAAATCTAGAAATAAAACCCAAATAGTGAGTCTTCTCTATTATTAAATTTGAATTATCAACTTCCATTTCTCTCGGATAAAAAGCAAATAGAAATTCTGAAGCTTCATAGGCTATATGATGAGCTAAATCGGCTCTTAAACCTAACATTTTATGATATGCATATGGGATACCAGCTATTCTAAACTGAATGGCAGTTTCTACACTTACATCTATAAGGGCAAGCTTAACGTCTTCAGATATACAACTTTCTAAAATCTGAAAATTTCTAAAAAGGATTTTGCTTTTTGATTTTGGAAGATAATGAGCATATCGTGGTAAATTATATGTAGTCTTGTTATACTGTATTGGCTTAGTATTCTCATCACAAATTTTCAGTACTTCAACATTGGAGTCAAACACATAATTTGATGAAGTAATTATGAAACTATTTAAAGGAAATTCTCGACAAAATTCTTGTCCAGAATTACTGTGACCAAAACCATGACTATGTGCGTAATATGCTATCATTTTATTTCGACATTAAGAATTTCTCTATAGAGCCTTTCATAATTATCAACCATTATCATGTGAGAACAAAACTTCTCAGCTCTTAATCGACAATCGGCAGATGATAGATAATCAAGATCGAGCAATGCCGATTTGAACGATTCAGTGTCTGAAAGATTAAATAAAACGCCACTATGCTTACTCAAGATTTCGTTTGCAGCACCAACGTTATTTGCAATAACTGGACTGCCCGAAGCTAGTGCTTCTGCTATAACCAAACCATATGGTTCTTCCCATATGCTGGTAAAAAGGAATGCCTTTGATCTAGAAATAAAACCATTAACAAGATCTTGCTTGAGATGTCCAATATATTCACAATATTTGTATGATTTAATTCTGGGTAAAATATGATCCTCGAAATATTCCAGATCAGATATAGGACCAGCAAATTTAATGTTGACTGCGTGGTCCTCACATAGATCGATAATCTCCTTTAATCCTTTCTCCTTACAAATTCTCCCGCACCAAGAGAAATAATCAAGTTTGATCTCTGACATTTGCCATTTAGAAAGATCAATACCATTATAAACAGTTTCAACCTTATCCAGATGCTTTAGATAAAGATCTCTAAGGCTGTTGCTTACAGCTGTAAATCTCTGATTGGGATTTTTACTTACTGCCTCAATACTTACATTGATATTGTCAAAAATAGGTGTGTGAAAGGTGGTTATAAATGGGATAGTCGTAATTGCTCCCATTGAAATGGCATGATGACTTAATGAATGATTATGAATAATGTCAAAATCATTTTTCAAGAAATTAACCATAGACCCATAAAATTGACTAAAATCCTTTAAATCACTTGATTCTACCATAAAATCAGAATCTTTATAAAATACCATACTACCTTTGACTTCAGAATCTTTCACACATAATGTAGTTACATGATGTCCACGATCATAAAGCTCGTTTATTAGTAAATGCGTTAGCATTTCTAGTCCACCTTCAAATGGCTCCCTAATTGGATGTGCATTGTGCGCTATAATGCCTATTTTCATTTCATCATAGTTTGAAATAAGTTTAGTTTTGAATAGGCTAATTCGTTTTCAAGTTGAATCTTACCGATCATTGCCACAACTGAAATTGGAAAGAGTATCATCCATAAATAGGTTTTTCCGACAATTACGAGTGCAATTGATGCGACAAACAATAAAATTGGAAGAAGATAAAAAATCAAAGAATTGTTAGAAGAAACGAGATATTTATTTGTTCGAATAAAAGGTTTGTCTCGTTTAATAAAATAAGTAAGCCAATAAAACGCACCAATCTCAATAGTACCCGTATGAATTAAAAAAGCCTTGAGCGTAGATCTCCAATTGCCCATTGAAGTAATATTTAAAATATACATTTGAGTCAACGCATGGTACATGACAGATAAAAAAATCAAAAGGTACAATTGAAACAAAGCCTCAGGATATATAAAAATAAGGGGGATAGTGATAAACGTTATAATAATAGGAATTGCCAATAAATTGATCCAAGCTGACAGCATAGTATATAGCTTAAATTTTTTCTTAATCGAAAGCCTAGTTTGTCTTAAAGTTAAAATTAAAGTTTGAAAATTACCAAAAACCCATCTTTTACTCTGTTTGCTATAGTCCACTACAGTAGTTGGCATTGTTCCCAGTCCAATACTGATATTGGAAAATCCAATCTTAAAACCATTGCTCAATAGATTAATCCCAAAATGCGCGTCTTCTGTTATCGTGGATGAAGGCCATTTCAATCCAGTTCGAAATACACCGGTTTTTATAAGACTCAAAGTGCCAGTTGGTAGGGCTGTTTTTGAAACGTCCATCGAAGAGAGATAACATTCAAAATAATGTTTATAATTGACCTGTAGCCCTTCAGTGTGATCGCAAACATTTCTGTAATCTTGAGGAAATTGTAATAAATCAACTCCTTTAGCAATTAGCGTCCCAACAGCAATTTTCAGTGCACTTGGCTTTAATTGATAGTCTGCATCAACTGTAAATATATATTCGCAATTAGAACTCATTTTATCCAGAGCTATATTTAATGCGCCAGCTTTAAAACCATCTATCTTATCGAAATGAAAAAAATGAAAATTCGTGAAACTTTGGCAAAACGCTTCAATTGGTTTCCAAGAGTGTTCATTAGTATGGTTATTGGAAACTATTATGACCTCAAAGTTAGAATATTCCAATGCTCTAAAAGAGTTAAGCGTATCGAGAACCATAATTGGAGGTTCATCACAAATGGCATAGTGAATACTGACGAAGGGTTCATCAGAATTGAGCGAAATATATTCTGATGACGATGACTTTTCAATAAAATAAATACGAAGGCCACTTAAAAGCGCAATGCAACAAAGATTACCAATTAACACGTAATAAAAACAATCTAAGATAATTTCTGTAAACATGACGATTTCTAAATTTTACTAATATCAACAATGATTTGTTGTTTTGCAAAATTAAGCGTGAACAGGAATCTTGTATAGCTAAATGAAAATTGTATCTAACTCAAATGACTAAGTTTTACGAATGGACTCTTTAAAGACGCTAGGAGAAATTTGAAATCTCTGTTTAAAAATTTTTGAGAAGTAACTGTAACTTTTAAACCCAACTTTATCAACTACATCAGACACATTTAATTCATTATCTGCCAAAAGCTCTTTAGATTTGTTCAATCTTGTGGTTGTCACGAATTCATTTACTGTTTTATTAAATAGGTATTTGAAAGCCGTCTGTAATTTATTAGGATTTAAAGCGGTTAAGCTGGATAATCGTGCAACCGTTAAATCATGGTCTAAGTTTTTCTCTATATATACAGCAATATCATCTACTCTATTAATCTCATTAATGCGCAATATGGATTTGTCAGAGTCTTTCAATTTGTCATCGCCAAATTGCAACAACTGATTCACGAAAATTTGAAGACCAAGACTTTGCAAGTAGAATTTTCGTATGAGTTTTTGATTTTCATAGTTGGAAATATTATTAAGTAAATCTTTAAATTTTATGCCATAAAATCCCTCATGATAAAAAGTATCTTTAGCATTAACATCTTCATATAATGCCTTTAACTCCTTTGTGACATCATTAATCTCGCAGGTCACATTACTTAGAAATTTTCTTCTATCTATCTCTAAACTAACAACTTCTATTCGTTGATCTTTCTTAAATAATAGAATATGTCCATTGTTGCTTTCACTAGCCACTATAGCACATTTGTATTGTTCAATTTGATGATCTATTTCTTCGTTAGCAAATCTGTGAGTAATAGGTCCCTCAACTGAATAGATATATTTGATGGGATGAACGTCATCTACAGTAAAATCAATTCTAATATCCTGAGTAAATTCACATTGATATATTATTATACCTAAACCATTATCAAAATTAATACCCCTAATTTGACCGCTACCATATTTTGATGGAATGTCTAAATAATACTCGTCACAGGTGTCATAACAGTTTACGCCTAAACAGTCGGCAATACTCTCTATAACATCTCTTAGGGGCAGTGAATTAACCTTACAAATTTTCATAATATTTTGATATAAATAAAAGGTGATTAGTATTAAATAGGACAAGATTAGATATTTTAAATGTAACAAGTAATACGGCAAATGACAAATATAAATTTGACAGAAAACAGGATTACCATCGCAAATTATATTCTTAATTACTTATTTAATAAAGAATATAATACATATTAGAATAATTTAACTTGTAATTGTAAGTCATTAAACCTATATCTTGAGTTTTGATGATAAAAAAGGCATTGTTACTAAATTACACTACCCCATTTACAGCTTAAGTACCAATAACCCGTTCATGGCTAGCAGTAACATTAATACTCCAAACTTAAATCTTCAAAAGCTTCTTCGAACAAAAATAATGACTTACTAAACACTTTTCCAAATATCCATAAGCCAAAGACCATACAATCTATTCTAGTTGTATCTACCGCAATCCCACTGTTGTTAGCTACATCATAAAAATTATGCTAATGGTATTGGAACGTGTAACAACCCTAGGTAAAAACTTGACATTAATTCATATGTAATAATGAGAGTTACAGTCTTATTACATTACTACAGACTATCTGCTCCATTTATACTTTCACATAATATGTCTTTGTAAAAACTAAAAGTAAGAAAATGATTTTGGCAATTAAAAATTTTGATTTTTTTTTTACTTGTCGGTTTCAATGCAGTATCACATAAAAAAATCATTAAAAACTGATGTAACTATATGGTTAGATCATATGACAAATTAGTCATATTTATTATAAATTGAATAATAATTAATTGTTTAGAATAAATAGCCGAATGGTAAATTAAGTAGTCATTAATCTATTGGTAAATCTATTAAAATTCTTAGCAAATAATAACTTCATAGTGCTGCCAACAGTCTCCCGAAGAACATTATAGGCGCATGGCTTTATAATATAACCGTTTGCACCAAAAGTCATTAATTGCTCAATTATAATAGGGTTGGATGATGTAGAATACATGACCAATAAAACATCGTCATATCTTTTATTCTGGCGCATTCTTATAAGACATTCTTGACCATCAATTTTTGGCATATTAATATCTATAAAAATGATGTCAGGTAAATTTATGAAATTAGCTAATAGCCTCAACGCAGTTTCCCCATTGTTTGCAGTATCAAACTTAACATTAGTTCCCAATTCGCCCAAAATATCACGGAAGATCATTCTATCATCTTCGTCATCATCTACAAGCATTATATGTTTATTAGTTGCTGGCATAGGTTAAAAATTAAATTAAAATTCATCAAGATAAATGGAAACATTATTCTTTAAAATAAAAAAGTTCAGACTATCATGACAATAATCTGAACTAACAAACTAAACAATAGAGAGATTAATACAAGTCTTCTAAATAATCTGCTTTATCATAACTATTCTGAATGGCCGCTTTTTGTTTGAGTAAAATATCTCTAATCTCTAGATCAATTTTTGGATCTTCTAAAATATCATTGTAATCTTTGAGTGCTGCCTTTTCCCCATTACGCACTTCTTCAAGCATGGATTCATCATTATCAAATGAAAATAAAGCTTTTGTATCGATCCATGCTCTGTGTAATGTCCCGGAAATGCTACCATCATTTTCTTCAACGTTCATACCACGCCTTTTGAGAGCATCAACTAACTCATTAATATATCCACTCCTTTCTCTAGCTTGATCATGAAAAAATTTTTTGATTCGCTGATTATCAGTATTTTCAGCGGCTTTTTTAAATCCTTTTTCTGCATCGTAGGCTTTTTCTAAAAGTTCATTCAACTTTCTTTCTACCTCATTAAAGTTATTATTCATGGCATCAGTATATATTAAGTTATATTCTATTTACTTATATTTTATAAAACTATTAATTCCTCTTTACTTTCACTAGCTCGAACCACACGTTATCTAGCTCATGTAAACTATAGAATAGATATTTTAGGCAGATAATTATTTAAGAGAAAGGTAGAAGCACAAAAAAAATATAAAATCCTTGTGACAACTGTAGTTAGATATCTCTGAATCATGTTAATAGCTCAAACAATATTGTTAATTAATAACAATACTACATATAGAAGCATTAAATACTATTATATGTAGTTAATTTTGCTATATGCAAAACAGTATTTTACATATGGACCTTGATACCTTCTTCGTGTCGGTAGAGAGACTATTAGATTCAAGACTATGTAAAAAGCCGTTGTTGGTTGGTGGCACTGGTGATAGAGGCGTAGTTTCGGCATGCTCATATGAGACAAGAAGGTTTGGTGTGCACTCTGGTATGTCCATGATGATGGCTAGAAAGTTGTGTCCCGAAGCAATCTGTGTGAAAGGAGATTCTGGAACATACATGAAATATTCTAGCTTAATTACTGAAATCATAAAATCTGAAGTACCCTTATTTGAAAAAACAAGCGTAGATGAATTTTATGTTGATTTGACTGGGATGGATCGTTTCTACGGAAACTATAAATTCGCCAAAGAATTACGTCATAAAATAATTGACGAATCTGGACTTCCTATTTCCTTCGGACTATCACAGAATAAAGTGGTCTCAAAAGTTGCAACTGGTGAAGCTAAGCCAAATAATCAAATCAAGATTGATCACGGATTTGAAAAATCATTCTTAGCACCCTTGTCTGTTAGAAAAATACCAATGGTAGGTCAAAATGTTGGCCAATCATTAATGAATATGGGTGTCTTTAGAGTACATCAACTCCAGCAAATGCCAGTGGAGCTCGTTGTTTCGGTGTTAGGTAAAAATGGATATAAGATTTGGGAGCGTTCTAATGGTATTGATACATCGCCAATAATTCCTTATAGCGAGCGAAAATCAATTTCTACTGAACGAACCTATGATAAGGACACAATCGATATGAGAAAACTTAAGAGTACGCTCATTGCAATGGGTGAAAAATTAGCGTATCAGCTTAGAATGGGAAATAAACTCACTGGCAACATTTCGGTACGAATTAAGTACTCTGATTTTAAAACCTATTCGAAACAGATAACGGTCAATTATACAAATGCAGATCACATAGTACTACCTGTAATTCAACAACTATTTACGGCCTTACACACGAGACGTCTACTCATTAGAATGGTGGGTGTTCGATTTGGAAAATTAGTGGGAGGACATTATCAAATTGATTTATTTGAGGACGATGAGAAAACCACAAACCTCTACCAATCCATGGATCATATTCGAAATAAATATGGTGCAGGTAGTATTTTTCGAGCTTCAACTTTGGGTGTAAAATCTATTAGAAGTAATCGCAACCCGTTTGATGGTGAACCACCAATTCTTTTGGCACATAGAAAGCAATAATAATGTATACAAATTGTCATACATACTACTCTTTACGTTACGGCACTTTCTCTGAAGTTGAGCTTATAGCCTTGGCCAAGCAACATGGAATCGATTGCCTTGCACTTACCGATATCAACAGCACATCTGCTTGTCTTAATTTTATTAAAGAATGTCAAGAAGAAGGCTTAAAACCAGTTGTAGGCATTGATGTTCGAAATGGTATCACTCAAGAATTTGTGTTATTGGCTAAAAACAACAATGGCTATCAAGAAATTAATGTTTTCCTTTCTGAACATTTACATGAGAAAAAAGCATTTCCTGTAAAAGCACCCGTTTTCAAAAACTGCTTTATTATCTATTCTTATGAAAAAGTTTTGGAGCTAGAACTAACAGAGTTTAATGGCGATGAATTTATAGGTGTTTCTATCAAGGATGCATCCCGATTAAAATTTTCGAAGTATAAATCGTATCATGAGAAGCTTGTGATCCAACAGCAGGTAACCTTCCGAAGCAAAAAAGATTTCAATGCGCATCGTTTGTTAAGAGCTATAGACCTGAATACATTATTGAGCAAACTTCCAAGTAAAGAAGAATCACACCTTGATAATCGCATGTTTCCGAAGAATGAATTATTAGAACATTATACCGAATTTGAAACGATACTATCAAATACAACCAACATCCTAAATAAATGTAAAGTCCATTTCGATTTTAATGATAATCGATCTAATCAAAATCAAATGATTTATCTAGAGTCTAAAGAGCAGGACTTTAACTATTTAAAGCAGCTATGTCAAGAACGAATTTCAAATCGATATTCGGTTATTACGAAAGTCATTACTGATCGAATAGAAAAAGAACTGAATGCCATTGAGAAGATGGACTTTGTATCCTACTTTTTGATCAACAATGATATTTTAGAATACGCCCGTTCTCGAAATTACCCATACATTGGCAGAGGAAGCGGCTCAAATAGTATCGTTGCCTATATATTGGGTATTACCAACGTTGATCCCATAGAACTTGATTTATACTTTGAGCGCTTTATCAATGTATTTAGAAGTAGTCCACCAGATTTTGATATTGACTTTTCATGGAAAGATCGTGACGATATTACCAACTACATTTTTGAAAGATTCTCCAATACAGCATTAATGGGAACCTATGTCACATTTCAATATCGTGCCGTAATACGTGAATTAGGAAAAGTATTTGGATTACCTAAAGAGGAAATTGACAATTTCTTAAATGGATATCGATCAAAAAGAAATGAAGCCAATTCTGAATACATACGCCTCATTACAGTTTATGCAAAATTGATTCATGGGTTTCCCAATTATTTGAGTGTCCATTCAGGCGGCATACTCATTACCCAAAAACCAGTGGCATATTATACAAGTACATTTCTACCGCCAAAAGGGTTTCCAACGGTACAATTTGATATGAATATTGCCGAAGAGGTTGGTATTTTCAAGTTTGATATTTTAGCGCAGCGTGGTCTATCAAAAATCAAAGACTGTATAGAATTGGTCAAAGAAAACCAGCCCAATACTGACATTGAAGATATTGAGCATACCGAAATCTTTAAGAATGATCCAAACATCAATGGACTTTTAAAAACTGGAGATTGCATGGGCGTTTTTTATGTTGAATCCCCTGCGATGCGAACCTTAATGACTAAACTACGTACCGATAATTATCTTAATTTGGTTGCTGCGAGTAGTATTATTAGACCAGGAGTTTCTAATGGCGGTATGAAGAACGAGTTTATACTTAGACATCGTATTCCTGAAAAGCGAAAAGAAGCACATCCAATCATGTTAAAAATTCTTCATGAAACTTATGGGGTTATGGTTTACCAAGAGGACGTCTTAAAGGTAGCCCATGAATTTGCTGGACTTTCCCTTTCGGAGTCTGATGTGTTGAGACGGGGAATGCGCGGAAAAGTAAAATCGAAAAGTGAGTTTGAGGCCATAGAAATAAAGTTCAAACTTAAATGTAAAGAGAAGGGATATACCCAAGCATTGACCGAAGAGGTTTGGTTACAAATAAAAGCCTTTGCGGGATATGCGTTTGCAAAAGGTCACTCTGCATCTTATGCCGTTGAAAGCTATCAAAGTCTCTATTTAAAAAAGTATTTTCCGTTAGAATTTATGACAGCTGTTCTCAATAATGGTGGTGGATTTTACAACATCGAAACATACGTACATGAAATTGCAAAATGCGGAGGAAAAGCTCAAGTACCTTGTATCAACAACAGTAATTTTGAAAATAAAATTATTGGAAAAACCGTATTTCTAGGCTTAGGAATGATTAAAGGTCTTGAACTGCGCACCGCACAAAAAATTCTGAATGAACGACAGCTTTACGGTGATTTTAAAAACTTTGATGATTTTTTAAATCGTGTCTTTATTGGGTTAGAGCAAACTATCCTCCTATTGCGAATTAATGCTTTTAGATTTACAGGCATTGACAAGCATATGTTACTTTGGGAGGTTCATATTAAATTTAACCATAAACAAAAGAGTGAATCTGTTCCTCAACTGTTTAATACAACGAGCAAGACCTTTAAAATCCCTGACATTAGAACAAATCATGTTATTGAGGCCTATGACCAAATTGAGCTTTTAGGATTTCCATTAGGCAGCTACTTTCAGTTATTGGATGAGCCAATTGATGATTTTATCAAGGTTAAGGATTTAAGACAATTTATAGGTAGACGAATTTCAATCTACGGTAAGCTTGTCACAGCGAAAGGTACACCAACAGCAGATAAACGTTTAATGCATTTTGGAACATTCTTAGATTCTGATGGTGATGTTTTTGATACCGTTCATTTTCCTGAGATCTCTAAAAAGTATTCCATAAAAAGCAATGGTATTTACCTAATTAAGGGAAAGGTAGTTGATGATTTGGGGTCATTGAGTATTATTGCCGAGTATGTAGAGCGTCAACCTATGAGGCTTGATCCTAGATACAATGAGAAAAGTCACAAGCTAGTAACTTAAAATAAGGTATCCTTTGGTATTTCTTCAATGATATAGGGTTTATCTGTATCTAATCCTTTTTTGTATAGATCTCTACTTACGGGATGTGCATTAAATTCTTGGGATGTGAAACCGCTTGCGATAAGTTCTTTTACCATTGGTTCGCCCATATCATGGTCAAGCCAATCTTTATAGTAATTGGGATTTAATACAAGAGGCATTCGTTTTTTTCTATTATGTACTTCAGCAAAAAACGGGTTAGCCTCAACGGTTAGGATCGTTGCCGAATATAAATTGTGATCAAGCTCAGTGTATAATCCAGCGAATAAAAATAGATCACCTTTTTTAAATGTCTTAGAAGGTTGGTAACAGAAATAAGGAATAGACACATTATTTTCATGGTGTGATTCAAAAAACCCATCAGATAGAATTAGGCAACGTTTATCCTGTGCAGATTTACGGAAACTGTTTTTCTCAAATATACTCTCACCTCTTGCATTGAGTGTATTACTTTTTTTTCTGAAAGCTGCTGGATTAGTCATTGCCCAATCGGGAATCAAGCCCCAACTTGCAGGAAATATTTTAGAGCTATTGTCCATTGGGATTATCTGTAGATTACCATGTGTAAATCCATTTAGGTGATAGGTTGGCTGATATTCTTCATTAATAGCGAAGTGTGCATTAAATGAATTGAACAGTTTCTTTTGAATAACCTCTTTGGGTTTTCTTAGAGCCGTGGCGTAGCACATATTATCGTGATTTTTACGAAGATATAGAAAAGTTAAATAAAGAAAAGTTCTTTATAACTGACGCGCATGATTATAATAATATATATTAGTTGATATATAAGAAGTTGGCAACAAGCTAAAGAAAAATTCGGCTGTTAATTAAAATTTCGGAATTAAGCCAAATCAATTAAATAGATAATTATCTTTACAATATGTATAGAGAAAAACTAAAATTTATTGACCTCTTTTGTGGAATTGGAGGTTTTAGAGTAGCCTTTGAGGAGGCTTGCGAAGAAAACGACATTCAACCCGATTGTGTGTTTTCTTCAGACATTGACAAATATGCTCAAGAAAGTTACGAAGCAAATTTTGGAGAAAAACCTTTTGGAGATATTACCAAAATCAATGAAAACGATATTCCTGACCACGACATTCTTTTTGGCGGATTTCCCTGCCAACCTTTCAGTATCATTGGACAAATGAAAGGTTTGAATGACACAAGAGGAACACTTTTTTTTGATATAGCAAGAATAATAGAAGCTAAAAGACCAAAAGCATTTATTCTCGAAAATGTAAAACAACTTGTTGGACACGACCAAGGAAAAACTTTGAAAGTTATTGTTCAATCCCTAAAAGATTTAGGTTATCACGTTCAATATAGCGTTCTGAACGCTTTAGACTATGGTTTACCACAAAAGCGTGAAAGAGTTGTAATAGTTGGTCACAGAGAACCGATTATGTTCACGTTTCCAAATCCCGAAAAACCATACAAATCTTTGAATGAAATTTTAGAAACCAAAGTTGAAGAAAAATATTTTGCGTCCGATTTTATTCAAGAAAAGAGAAAAGACAAACATAAATCTTCATATTATCCTTCAATTTGGCACGAAAATAAATCGGGCAATATTTGTTCATACCCTTATTCTTGTGCACTTCGTTCGGGAGCCTCACACAATTACCTTTTGGTAAATGGCGAAAGACGTCTAACACCAAGAGAAATGTTCAGACTTCAAGGATTTCCAGATTGGTATAAAATTGTTGTTAGCGATGCGCAAGCAAAAAAACAAGCGGGAAATGCAGTTCCTGTAAATATGATTAAGGCAGTTGTTCAAAAACTACTTCCTTATGTTGCAAGCACGCTCGAACCAGCAAGCGTTTTAAGAGAATATGATTTAAAATACAATCCAAGTTAATGGCAAAACGCAACTCACCAAAATTAAGAACAGTAAATAAATCGGTTGCTGCTTTTCCACTAAACCAATTCAATCCGGATTTTCCCTACTTGCTCGGACAGGAAATCGTTTATCTTTTAGCAAGCAAAGGACGTGGCGACCTTGAAGGTTCGGAATGGGAACAAATCTTTGCAATTTGCATCGGAGCGGATTGGAAACCTTCAAATGTTGGACTCGACGACGTTGTAATGGGAAACACAGCTTGGGGCGCAAAAACAGTTAAATCAAATGTCAAGGATTTCAAAAATCTAAAACAAGTCCGTTTAATTTCTGGACGTAATTCACCTGTTTATTCTTATGGCGGAACAATTGATATAACTGCCGACCCAAATGAAGTTGGAGAACAAGTTCTCGAAATTTGGAACGAACGGGTTTCATCAGTTCGGGAAAAATTCAAGAATTTAAGGACAGTTGTACTTGTAAAATCAAACGACCTTTCACAAGTTGCTGTATTTGAATTTGACACAATACGATATGACCCAGAACTTTTCAATTTTATCTGGAATCCACGAGGAAATTTGGAGGGTTTTATAAAAGGGACTGCAACTAAACGCTTTACTTGGCAACCACACGGTTCACAATTTACAATTCACGAAGAAATTCCTGAACACACTTTGATTTTAACAATCAAGCAACCCGATAGATTAGACAAGGAAAAAATACTTGAAGCAATCGGATTTGATAAGTCTTGGGTTACAATAGAACGGAAATAAAGCCAGTTGCCAACACCGCATATAAAAAATTGCTGGTAAGGGCTTAATTCATTGGCTTTTTCATATTTTTAAGGTCAGTATTAAACCGAAAATTTGCGCTTATTTACACGCAACTTTTCATATACAAACACGTTAGGGCTTAATAATGCCAGCCTTTCGGACCTTCCCAGGTTTATTGATATCATAAAGCATTGTGGATTAATATCACGGCTATAAAAGCAGTACGGAATAGACCCCTTGGTCTAATTTCGGGCCTCAAGCTTTGCGATTGAAATCGTTTGAGAGTTGTACTCTCATATACGAATTTTGATTCGCACAAAGCTTGTGTCAAGATATAGAATATTTTCGACAAAGTCAAGTGATCCCTTGTTTATTCTGAAAATATATCTTTTATAGCCCTGAATTATCGAAATATCACAATCCTTCACGACATCTTTGAAAATGACTTGCCATATCTAAGGATATAATAAATAATTTTAAAACCATAAACCTGGCCCAGATGATCCTATGTAGCGCCTGTCATGACTACGTAATTTATCAAATTCCTGAAAAAGGAATTTGGTAAAGGATCCTCCAAGGGTCTGATCCAAATTACTAAGCCCAACAGCCTATATAAAAAATAGCTAGTGTAGTAATTAATCAATATTTTTTGTTTCTTTATAAACCAATAGAAGACACTAAAGGGCAGTGATCATTTAAACGCTACTTTCCATATAGGTCTACGTTATATGCCATTTAAAACAAACATATGGAAATTAAAGACCTGACTACATTTTTTAAAACGCCTTTAGAGAAAATATATAATACACTTGGAGAAGAGTTAAAACAATCATTTTCAAATCGATTGTTAGAATATCAAGTTGAAGAGTACAAGAGAAATTTTTATTCTAAAACTATTTTGCACAGAGCCGAACCTAAAGCACTTAATGAATTTTATCAACCTTTGTTTATAAGACAACATAAGGAAGGGCACTATGATAAAAAAATAAGCACAAGTTCAGCTAAAAAGCTATTTAATAAATGGAATTATCTAACCTTGATTGGAACAGCTGGAAGTGGAAAAAGTACCATCGTAAAATACCTTTACGCCAATTGCTTTAAAGAAGGGAATCTAATTCCTATCAAAATTGAGTTAAGGTATTTAAATGAATTCGAAGGTTCTATAAATGAATATATCTACGAGGAAATCTTTCAATTTCAAAAATTAGGCTTTAGTAAACGTGTAATCGACAGGTTATTGAGTTCAGGTAACTTTATTTTTTTCTTCGACGGTTATGACGAATTAAACTCTAACATCAAAGCTAAAACGACTAAAAACATTGATAGCTTTGTCCAAAAATATTCAGACAATAAGTATGTAATTACTTCAAGACCATATACAAATATCGATTTATTACCATTATTTACAAATTTTCACGTCTGTGACCTTGAAGATAATGAAATTGCTGCATTTGTAAAAAAACAAATTCCAGCCAACGAATCTGAACTTTCTGATAAAATTATTAAAGCAATAAATAAAACTGAAAATATAGGGTATAGATCTTTTTTGAGTAATCCTTTATTGTTGTCGATGTTTATTCTAACATTTCAATCTTATTCAGACATTCCTCAAAAAAGAAGTGAGTTCTACGATCAAGTTTTCGACACATTATATTCTATTCACGATGCAGTGTCTAAATTAGCTTACGTTCGAGAAAAAGTTTCCGGTCTTTCTAAAGATCAGTTTGAAATAGTTCTTCAGCTGTTTTCATTTTTATCCTTTTTTGAAGAGAAATTCATTTTTCCGAGCAATTATTTAACTGATAAATTAAATATTATAAAGTCGAAGAAGAAAACACTTGATTTTAATAATGAAAAATTTATAGATGACTTACAAGTTGCTATAGGAATATTAAACAAAGAAGGTCTTGATTATACCTTTCCACATAGATCTTTACAGGAATATTTTGCCGCTTTATACATAAGTAAAGTAAGTCAAGAGAATAAGATGATTCTCTATAAAAAGCTACTTAACGATATTGAAAATAATCATTCGAATTTAATGCTCAAGGATCATTTCTACGGTCTTTTAGCTGAAATGGATTATAACAATTTGAGTACCTATGTGAGCATACCTCTAATAAATGGCATTCATAAGGAGCTATTAAAGAAAAAAAGAATTACTAATGAAGTTGCTTATGAATTTTATGGAAAATTAATCTTACCATTTTATATTCTTTTAAAATCAGCGTCGGAACATAGTCAAATGCACGCCGAGTATTTTGATGCGGATATTAAATATTCATTTTTTGGTTTAAGACATAATAAATATTCTATACCGAAAGATTTACCAGATGAATTAAAAGATAGAATGAATTTTGATTTAATGAAAAAGAAAGTTAAGTACTTTAAAGAATGTGGTGCTGAATCGATTGAAAGGTTAGTCAAAAGTATTGAGGAAAGTGAGAAAAGTGATAGCGATATTATTGGCCTAATATAAAACGGCATATAACAACGTATATAACTCATAGCTAATAAGTTGCTTAAACGAAGTTAAGGCATACTTGGAAGGTCGCCAAATTTTTAAATTTGACGATTTCCAATAAAAAAGATAAATAGTAAAATTTAAAAATCTGGCTTGTGCTCAACCGAAAGAAAACAGTTTATTTGCACGCTACGAGCCATATACAGAGACGTTGTAGCCAATTTGAAAAACCATGTCGACATAAATCAAACAATCGAAATCAAATATCAATAATTAATTAAAATAAAAACTATGAGTAAAAATTTTAAAAAGTTCGCTATCCTTACGCTATTGTTGTTCTCATCAACTTCAATTATTGAATCTTATGCTTGTACCAGGGTTGTTTATAAGGGTCCAAACGGAACTATAATAACCGCACGTTCTATGGACTGGAAGGAAGAAATGCCCGCAGACCTTTGGCTTTTGCCAAGAGGAATGGAACGCTATGGAGAAGCCGGTTCTTCCTCTATAAGGTGGAGTTCAAAATACGGCAGTGTGATTACAAATAACCACAATGGAAGCACAGATGGTATGAATGAAAAGGGACTTGTAGGTAATGCACTTTGGTTGGCAGAATCGACTTATCCGAAGTTTGACAAAGAGAACCCTGATGCTACAATCTCTATATCTTTATGGCTACAATATGCTTTGGACAATTTCGCTACCGTACAAGAGGCCGTAGAGAAATTAAGCAAAGAGGAATTTATAGTATTATCTTCAACTATTCCTGGTACTGACACCTATGTTACAGTACATTTATCACTTTCTGATAAAACAGGGGATAGTGCCATTTTTGAATATATAGATGGAGAGTTGTGTATTCATCACGATGAAAGCTACACTACTATGACTAATTCGCCAGTATTCAAAGAACAGTTGGCTATAAATGGATATTGGAACAATATTCCTGGCACAACTATGCTTCCAGGTACTAATAATGCGCCCGATAGATTTGTAAGAGCGTCATATTATATGGATGCTATACCTAAAACAGACGATACTCGAGTTGCCATACCTGCAGTTTTCAGTGTTATAAGAAATGTTTCTGTTCCTTACGGTATCTCTACGGAAAGCCAGCCAAACATATCATCTACAAGATGGAGAACGGTTGCAGACCAAAAAAATCTCGTTTATTACTTTGAAAATGTACTGAATCCAAATGTAGTTTGGGTAGAATTCAATAAATTAGATTTTAGTAAAAATGCGAAAACAAAAAAACTTAGCCTATCAAATAATGAAATATATGCTGGTGAGACGTCGAAGGATTTTAAAGAAACAAAACCTTTCCAATTTACACCTGTTATAATAGATTAATATGTAAGCTAATTGTTCAAATATCTAAATTAGCGAGAGAAATAAAACTGGCTACAACAACGTATATAGCTCATAGCTGGTCAGTTGCTTAATCGAAAGTTAAGGCATATTAGGAAAGTCGCCAAATTTTTAAATTTGACGAGTTTGCAATTAAAAAGTAAATAGTAAAATTTAAAAATTTGGCTTATGCTTAAACCGAAAATAATCGCTAATTTGCACGCTACGAGCCATATACACAACCGTTAGACACAAGCTGAAAAAAACATCGAGAAAAATATGGCTGTTTGGCAATATCAATTAAATATCGTTCCTAAAAAAGCTATAATCGAGAAATACGGAGAAATTCCAAGTACACTATTAATTGATTATGACAGTTGGGAAAAATATTGGGAAAACGTAAATTATGATAACGGATTTCCTGACCCAGATTTTGAAGATGCGAAAACTATAAAATGTTGGACGAATATAAAACTCGATATTAAAAAAACTACGGAGCAAATTGACAAATTAGTTTCACGAGGCGATTGGAATGACGATGAAAATTCTGGATTTATAGGTTGGAAAGGAAATTCAGAAATACAAGAAGATAATGACGCACATATTGCTTATGACACAAAAACGAATATAATTTCGGAATTTCAGTTTAGAGCGGATTTGCGTAAAAAAGAAAACATAACCGAATTTTTGAACGGAATGCTTAATATATGTGAGCAAAACGATTTAATGATTTTTAATACAGAGGGAACTTTATTTGAACCAAAATCTGAATTAATTTACGAGGATTTAAAGAAATCTAACGCAGTAGAATTTTTGACTGACCCAGAAAAATTTCTTGACAAGATTGCGGAAAGAGAAAATAACAGACAACCTAAAAAGGTCAGTTTTTGGTCGAAAATTAAGGCATATTTTGAATGAAAAAGCCTGTGCCTAACAACGTATATATCTCATAGCTAGGTATTTGCTTAATCGAAGTTAAGGCATATTTGGAAAAGTCGCCAAATTTTAATTTACTGTCGATTCTATTTTACGTTTTGGTAGCAGTAGTTCTTTGCTGGACAATTACCATTAAAAAAGATGAAGTGTAAAATTTAAAAATCTGACACGTGCTTTAACCGAAAATAAATGAATAGCTTACATGTTACGAGAAATATAGATAGGCGTTTCATTACGTTTTATTAACTATTAACCATTTAAATAAATGAGTAAAAATATCGAATGGAATAATGTTAAAGACGCCGCAATGAAATACTTTGGGCAAGTATTTCTAATAGTTTTTAGTGTCGTTTTGGGCCTATATCTCAGCGAAAATATTGAAGATAAAAAAAATGAAAGGGATGCTCAAAAGTTACTTGCCAAAATTAATTTAGAGCTAAATTCCAATAAGAAGCTCTTGGACTACTGGGTTCCTTATCACAAGGAAATTATCATTAAACTTGATAGTCTCTCTAGTGATAAAGATTTTATTAATAATTTTATCAATGATAAATCATCAATATTTATAGCTTTTAGCAGAGGAACTATAATGAGCGATATACCTGCCAGTGATGCCTGGGATATTGCAAAATCCCATCCATTGATTGTAAATATAGATTATGATAAACTACTCATACTCTCTAAAATATATAATCAGCAAAAATTCACTTATGGTTCTATTTCAGTAATTTTCGATTTTATGATATCACCTGAATTCAATTCTAGTGATCAAGCGAAACAAAATTTGCAATTGTTCCGAGATAAATTAAATGAAGTACATGGTAGAGAGCTACAATTGCTTAATTATTATAAACAAATGGAGAAATTTCAAAATGATTGAGAACTCTAAAAAAGAATTACTTAATTAAAATGGCGATTCTAATATTTGAGAATTGCAATGAGCATCTATATAATGACTAAAAGCTATTGTTTGACACAAAAAGACCTATAAATTTTGTCAAAGAAAAATTTAGTCTTTTCAAATTTATTTAATAGCCTCACCAGCTGCCTATAGCCTTAACGCTTTTACGCAAAGCGAAAAATTGTATGTACATTCAAATAATTGATGTGAATCTAAATCTAATTAACATGACTCAAACATTATTTAAGCTATCAATTTTTTAATAAAATGAACAAAACTGTAATAGAAATTTAATATATCTAAATATATGCTTTCTTTATATAATACTATATAGACCTGATAATGTTTAGATAAATTATCCTTGTCTAAATTGAAGAAAAAATGTCATATAAGCTAGAAAACCACTCTTTAGAGTTATATAAATATCAAATCGTTTTTTGACTATTCAATATCTTTGCAATAAAGGGTCACTTTGAATATCCAAAAATACAATAAGAACCAACAGAAAGCTATTGAATATGGTGGTCATCATCTACTAGTTCTAGCTGGTGCAGGTACAGGGAAAACCAGATGTATAGTTGGCCGAGCATCCTACTTGATAGAGATGGGTGTATCTCCCGAGAAGATACAAATTTTAACGTTTACCAAACGGTCTGCCAATGAGATTGTAGAGCGCGTTAAGTCTTCTATGCCAAATAATCAAGCACAAAGTTTAAGCGGTTCTACGTTTCATTCATGGTGTAATCAGTTAATTGTGAGGTATCCAAATCTATTTGGTGCATCAGGTTATACTGTAATTGATTCCGATGATCAGTTAAGTGTCATGAAAATGGTCTGTGGTGATCAGATCATAGAATTCAAGGGTATTCGACTTAAACCTCAACAGTTAATTGATATTTATTCCTTCGGAAGAAATGTAAGAAAGAATTTATCATCAGCAATTCGCGAAAAAATTTTTAAAGGTCAACTTGATGAGGAGACCACTCAAGAAATTGATATCATACGTCCAAAAATAGAAATTATTCTAAAGGCATTTCAGCAGAAAAAAAGTGAAGGTCGATACTTAGACTATGACGATCTTTTATTGGTTGTAGCTAATCGATTAAGAAATGACGAGGAAGCGAGAAGCATATTGAGCCAACAGATCGAGCATTTGCTCATTGATGAATTTCAAGATACAAATCCTTTACAATGGTTCCTGCTAGAATCTTTCGTTGATATCGTTAACTTTTATTGCGTTGGTGATGATGCGCAGTCCATATATTCATTTAGAGGTGCCGATTACAAAAATGTACATTTATTTAAAGAGCGCGTTCCTAATTCTGAAATTTTAATATTAGATAAGAATTATCGATCAACTCAAGAAATTCTAGATATATCGAACTGGCTAATTAAGCAGTCACCTTTGAAATATAATAAAACGTTAATGTCTTCTAGAGGAAAAGGCAACTTACCTAAATTGGTCAATGTTTCAAACCAATGGGAGGAGGCCAATTTTATCGCTGAGAACATACTAGAAAATTTTACTACAAATAACAAACAATTTGGCGATCATTTAATCTTATCTAAATCAACTTACTACACCAAACCGTTGCAGGCTGTATTCATACAGAAGAAAATTCCATATATCACCTATGGAGGTAGAAAATTTATGGAAGCTGCACATATAAAGGATGTTATATCGGCTCTGAGAGTTGTCAACAATCATTATGATGATATTGGATGGATGCGATTTCTTACGTTCTGGGACGGTATAGGAGAGGTAAAAGCTAGTAATTACATCTCTAAAATTAATGAGTTTGAAAGTCCACTAGATTGTGCAGAAAATTTAGCGGATTTGATACATGAAAATGATGGTGAGACTATTAGCGACATTTACAAGACTATATTTTTAAATTCTGGTAATGTAAAATTAGCGCTTCAGGAGACTTACTTGCGAATGGAGAAGTCTTTAGCTTTTAAGTATCGGAAGGATTGGGAGGAAAAGCGCAAATCTGACTTTCCTGTTCTCGAATTGCTTGGTGATAACTATGCGACTATTGGGCAAATGATATCTGAGGGTATATTGGAAAATGCAAAACAAATCAATGGAAGCCCAGTATTGGAGGGTTCAGTAATAAATGAAAGTGAGATAAAGGATCATGTTGTAATTTCTACTGTTCATTCTGCTAAAGGACTAGAGGCCGATGTGTGTTATGTGTTGAATGTTTCGCCAAAGGTATATCCTAGCGCATGGAACCTAGGAAGCGAAGAAAAAATAGAAGAAGATCGACGAGTACTTTACGTTGCTCTAACTAGGGCTAAGAATGAACTATATATTACCAGAGATACCAATTCAATATATACCGTAAAACCTACTAAAGATACAGAGTTCTCTAGCAAGTATTTCCTAGAGAAAATACCTGATTCCTTAGTAGAACAATTGGTCAGTCCATATATAGTTAAGAAGATTAGGGATATATCACAACCTAATTCTATTGATCTATCCTTCGGAATGGATTTTTCATAATTACAATTTATAATTAATTGAACTAAGATATTGATGAAGAACGAGAAGCTTTGGATAAGTTGGAACGAAAATAAAAAGCATAGCTATGAACATATGTTTAAAATTGAAACTGAGGAAGATTTCGTTAATGCTATAGAACAATCGGAGAATGTTAGATACTTTGGTACTAAGCAATCCTCATCAGATATTAGTGCTGGTACAGATGCTTTAATTGATATAAGAGAGTATAACAAAATTGTATATACAGATTATTATGCCATGGAGGTAACTGTGCAGTCTGGTATAAAGCTATCTGAATTTTTAAATTATCTTGAAAAGCTTAATTGGACGTTGCCATGTCTCCCAGATATTAATACTATTACAGTAGGTGGAGCATTAGCTACAGGAACTCATGGAACCAGTGGTAAACTATTAGCCTCCTATATGGTGAATTGTAGACTAATTTTGGCCGATGGTAAAATTATTGAGGTAAATGAATCTGATGAATTGATGGATGCGCTTAGGGTTTCGCTAGGTTTGCTAGGGGCATTTTCAACAATTACGTTTAGATGTACTGAAAATTATACCCTACACATTACTGAAAGCTCTGAGAATGATAAAGTCTGGCTGAAATCATTAGAGGAACAAATTAAATTTTTTGATTTTTACAGAATTTTATGGATTCCGCACACAGACTCTGGATATGTTATAAGGGGAAAAAAAATTAGTAAGGAAATAAAAATTAATGAAAATTTGGGTCCTTCCTATTTGAGTAAGAGAAGAAAAATTTCTAAACTATTATATAAATTTAGTGATTATCAACCTTGGACAGTTTTTTATGCAAATAAAATTTTAAAGCAGCTCTTCTTTAGTAGTAATAAGGAATATAAAGGAAGTCTTTACCAAGCAACTGTTACGAAGTCCAGAGGGTCAACCTTGGAGCTTGCTGAATGGAGCATTAAGCGAGACAAATTTTCAAAGCTATTTTTAGAATTAAAAACAACTATTAATAGTTTCAAAAATAAAGCCTTTATCCACATACCAATGGATGTGAGATTTGTTGACAGTGATAGTTCTTGGCTAAGTAATGCTTATGGATATGATGTTGTAACCTTGGGCTGTGTGACGAGAAATGCCAAGACAGCTGATGATTATGCCGCATTCGAAGTCGTCGAGAAACTATTTTTAAAGTATGGCGGAAGGCCTCATTGGGGCAAGCGTTTCGATGCTGGAGATTTAGAATTTCAAAAGTTGTATCCTAAGTGGAATGAATTCAAGTTATTGAGAAGTAGAATGGATCCAACAAATAAATTTATGAATGAGTATTTGAGGAAAATTTTTTCACCTTCGTTATAATGGATAATTTAAAAGCGGTATTATTTGATTTTGATGGTGTTATTGCTCATAGTGCTAAGGTTCATCTATTATCTTGGCAGTATGTTACCTTAAATGTATTGGGAGTCAATATAAGGCAAATGGAAGATTATGATGTAGCTGGGAAATCAACTATAGAAATCGCCAAAATCATATCAAGGTTCCATGGGAAAGAAACGCTATTCAAGGATGTTGTAAGTGAAAAAAATCAATATGTTTTAAATAATATTCATTTAGTAGAAGTTAGTCCTGCTTTTAAAGGCTTTATAAAATTACTTCAAAAACACAGCGTTCAATTTGGTATTGCTAGCAATGCAAGTAGGTATTATATTGAAGCATGTCTCAATCATTGGAAGTTAGACGTGAGCAATATTCTTGGATATGAAGACTATAATTTTCCTAAGCCAAGTCCAGAACCTTATATTCAATTATCCAAACAGCTTAAAGTTAACAAGGCAGTTTTGGGAGATGTACTGATTTTGGAAGATAGTGAAGTAGGTTTAAGATCTGCGCTAGGTTCTGGAATGAAGGTAGGGTACGTTAAATCCCATCACGAAGTCTCCAATATTATCAAGTCAAAGTGCCTTTATCAGTTCGATGGTTTAACAGAAGCCTACCTAGCAGTACAAACTTTGATAGGCTAAAGTAACCACTCCATAATTTTATAATTATGGAATGGCATTTATTTTTTAATAATCAAGGATATTGTTGTGTTCAGAAATATTTTTTTCAGGTATAGCTTGAACAAACTCTGCTATTTCCAAATCAGCAGCGGAACCATAAGAATTGATTAATGTACCCTTATATCCTCCAATAGCTTCAATAATATAAAGAATAGAATTATCTGAAGGATTGCTCATTCCCTCAAAACGATGTTCAGCAACTATAAAGATTTGCTCTGGTGTAAACTTAATATCCTTTCCTGAGGCAATCATCTTAGTGTCGACAACTCTAAAGTTTATGTCATATCCCTTATTTTGGTATTGTGTTATAAAATCTAACTCATTCTTTGCATTTGGTGCGTTGCTCATAATATTTTTGTTTAAAGTGAATTCAAAATTACTGTGGAAATCCAATTTAAAATTTCTCTATTGAATAAATTTCTAGTTCTAATGATTCATTCTTCCAATTGTGAACAATTTTGTTGTCATGTATGATTAAACTAATTTGTTTAATTCTGTTTAATTCTGTTTAATTAACAAATTAAATAAGCTAATACTAATTTTATTTCAATTAATGTATTTATCGTTTTTTATGCACCTTACATTATAATCAATAAAATATAAATATTATGGAAATTAATAAGTTTAATGAACATCGAATCGATAGAGTATTTGAAACAGCAGAGAGCGCTAATACCTATTACGACTTTTTAATAGAGTCAGGGTATAGTAATGACGAGATTACCGTAATCATGTCAGAGAAAACAAAAGACAAATTTTACGCAACTAATGATCACATATCCAAGACAGGTGAAGAGGCCTTGAAAGGAGCGGGAGCCGGTGTTGCGATTGGAGGAACTGTCGGGGCTGTATTGGGCGCAATTGTGGCTATTGGTACATCAATAGTTATTCCAGGCTTAGGTATAGCCATTGCAGGACCAATTGCAGGTGCTTTAGCAGGTGCAGGGGCTGCGGGAACTGGAGGTGCTATCATAGGTGCTCTTGCAAATGCAGGGTTGTCAAATTCAGTGGCTACAGAATATAAGAACGCTATGGATAAGGGACAAATTATAATATCAGTAGAACCTAAAGATCGTCATGACATTGTTCTGAGTAAATCTCACGGAAGAGAGATTTATAACGGCTATAATAAAATATGATTTACCTTTTTAGTAAGAAAGATCGCAGTTTGCGATCTTTTTTATTTTAGGGACATTTTTAAAAGTAATATTAAACTTAAACTATTGGAGTTTATGCTATTTGTAATATCCATGTTGAACTTGATTTAGAATTTTGACCCAATAACGTTAATCTTTCCGTATTCATAAATATATATTTGATATCATGAATAATTTAAATGTTTCGGAAGATAGTCCTATAGAAATGCTTAGACAGTTTTCAGTTCACCTCGATGGTAATTTGATAGAAAGTTTTGGTGCAGGCCTTCTAAGTTTCAACAATAAATTTGGATCGGGAAGTATATCCATATATGAACTCTTTCCTGGGCTTACAGCTTGGATTTATAATATTCAATTAAAATCTGAACTTTCAATTCATCTTAAATTCTCTTCAGATAAACCTATTTATCTTGGTTATAGTATATCAGGGTATCAACTACAGAAATTTCCTTCTGATGAGAATTTTACAAAAATCCATCAAGGACAAAATTTTATTTTAATTAGTGAACCCTCTAGTAGTTCAGAATTCATAATTCCAAATTCTATAGCCTATAAATGTTGCTATCTCATTGTCAATCCCACTCTACTAAAAAAGCATAATAATTTAAGCCGAAGATTTATAATCGATGGAATGCTTAACGCTTTTGACTTTCATATTGACAAAGTTCCTTACCGTTATTTTGGTTCTATTGACTTTAACATAGGCGTTTATGTTAATATACTTTTTAAAAATAAGAGAACTGATTTGGTCGGTAAATTAATTACTGAAGGAGCAATTTTAAATTTATTAGCTTCTCAATTAGATTCTCATGATATTGATGTGAATACCGAAAAATTCTATCATATTCCGACTAAGTCTGATCTATCCCGAATATCAGAACTTGGAGACTACATTAACGATAATATTTGTGAAAAAATCACAGTTGCTGAATTGGGACAGCATATATCAATGAACCCAAAGAAAGTTCAAGCAGGAATTAAATTTCTATATAAGTGTTCTGTCAATGAGTTTAGTAATAGAATAAAATTAGAGCATTCAAAAGAATTACTGACTAATACAGACATGAGTGTATCTGAAATATGCTATAGCGTAGGTTATCAAAGCAGAAGCTATTTCTCTAAAATATTTTATAATCACACTGGAAAAAACCCTTCTGAATATAGAAAAAGTCATGAGCATGACAATTTTATATTCGAGATTAGCTATAGATCATTTGCAGTAGACTCAATGACTCAGGATGATTTGAGAGATTTAGTTTTTTATGCTAGAACTAAGAATTTCGACTTAGGTATAACGGGTTGTTTGATTTATCATGAGGGTATGTTTTTTCAATTAATTGAAGGAACTAAAACTCAAGTGTTAGATTTATTCAATGATATAAATAGAGACAAGCGTCATAAGGATGTTGAGGTAATTAACAGAGGGTACAAGCGCGAGAAAGATTTTGAAAATTGGTCACTAGCATCAATAAATGATCAGAGTATTTCAGGTATTCCAGATCAATCTTCAACAAAATTATTAGATATAAGTGATTCATTAACTAAAATCGATAAAGATTCAATCATTACATTGAATTTATGGAAAAAGGTAAGGAATATCTTAAAGGTGCAGCAAAATCTTTCTGTATAGATAATTTCTCTCAGGAGTTGATCATAATTAATAATCCTTGCGTGCGAATCGTATTGTGAATCTAGATATATAGGTTATTAATAATAGTGAATACGCTACATTTTCTTTATCAAGATATCTAAATTAGTGTACTAATTTTAAATTAACAATTATGAAAATACAAGCATACTTATCTTTTAGAGGTAATTGTCAGGAAGCACTAAATTTTTATGCCAATTTGTTTGATGCTAAGGTAATAAATCGTCAAACCTATGAAGATCGTAAGATTGATGTTCCTTCATCATACAGAAGCAACTTACAGCATGCTGAAGTAAAAGGTAATAACATTCATATCATGGCTTATGATGTATCTCCTGATACTCCGTTAAATAACGGCAATCAAATACATATGAGCATTGAGGCCTCAAGTGTTGAAGAAGGCAAAGACTTTTTTACTAAATTATCTAGTCAAGGGACTGTTCATCACGAGTACCGTGAAAGGGAATGGGGATTTTTTGGGAGATGCACGGATCAATATGGGATTGGCTGGATGGTCAACTGTAATAATTAAATGCTCTTAAAAATCATATGCCCATATTTAATAAAATATGGGTTTCTCTTTTTATGTAATTAAGAATTAGCAATCTCAAATATGAATTCAAACTGAACAAAAATAAAACTACATTACTTATTTGTTTGACATAGGTACAATTTAAAAATAAAATAGCCGAGTTTAAGAACAGTCATTAATTTCTTAGCAATGGTCATACAGAACTTTGGCATTTGTTATACCATATCATTGCAATGACTAGCAATGGTCATTCAAAACTTTTACAATTGATATGTAATATCTTCGCAGTGGTTTGCAATGGGTTGCAATGCCTTAGCAATGGTTAGCAATGGCTTAGCAGCGTTTAGCAATGGTTTATAAATAAAAAGCAATGACGCAGCAATGGCTTAGCAGTATCTTGACAGTAGCATCAATATAATACTAATTTTGCATCTATTATTATAAACGAATGGCCGTTGATTAAATGTTTGGCCTATTAACTATAGCGTATTTAAGTTCTCAAGTTAAACTCAGTATTCTAATCTTAGTCGTACTATTTTATATATTTATAAAAAATTGAAAGGAAAGCAGACGTTATAATGACCGTAATTACTAAAATTTTGCAAAAAATAAAAGTAGAATATCCAACATTAAAAATCGTTTTAAGCAAAAAAATATCAGCTTCATGATCAGTTATAAGCTTTTTTGGTTTTTCGTTAACCTTTCTTTTAGTTGTCAGCTTTTCTGAATTATCATCCACTGAATTCGAAACTTGTGAAAAGACGCCTTTATTTTCTATTAAGATTTTCTTTAAATTATAGGGTACATTTGTATCTTTGGAATTAAACAAAGACTTAAGTTCTTTAAGATGGTTTTCGCATGAATCTGATTGGAATTTAAATAGAGCAATATCTGATTTTGCTAACTGTGAAAAATTAGAAGGGAGATTAAGATATAGCCATTTGACTATATAGTTAAAACCATCAAGCTTATTTAAATATTTCCTAAACACATAATCAAACGCATTTTTGCTCATATTATCTTTGAGTTGCAACAGCCTAAAAGTGTTGTCTTCATAAAGTTTTGACTTACCAAAGATGTCCATTGCAAGAATTGGATTCTCATACTTTATGATATCCTGCTTATCTTTGTAAATATAGATAGTTTTAAAAATCAGATTTTCTTCGAACAGCTTAATTTCATTTTCTGTTAAATTTTGAAATAGTTCATACGGAACGTAAAACACCAACAGCTTCATCAATTGTCTATTTAAAATGTCCAGTTCTGTTCTCATTAGAATTTAACCTTATAAATGATTTGAATAGTCCTTTGGCAATTCTGCATCAATATCGCGTAAATACTTTTCCAGTGCAGTCATACTGCTATGGCCAGTAATTTGCATCAATTCGCTCTTTGCTGAAAAAGGAGAAGACTTACCAACTAGTGATCTGTAAATTTTAGTTATAAAGGTATGCCTAAAACTATATAGACCATAATTCTCACTCAACCCAAAATGGTCTTTAACTACTGTTTTAAATCGTTTGCTAAAGTAATCTCTGCGATTCGTTAGTTCTGTATCCCAATCTCCACCTATATCATTAGGAGTAAAAAGTAATTGACTCCCACTCCTATTATCTAATTTTGGCAGATCGTCTAACAAAATTTTTGGAATGATCTTAGTTTTTAAGGATTTGTTTTTAGCTTGAAATTGAAGAGTTCCATTATCAAGATCGATATCTTCCACTTTTAACCTACAAACTTCAATGGGTCTCAAAAAGTTAAAGCTGATAAATTTTATATATAACAAAAGTATGGGATCAACGTCGCTGAGATATTCAAATATTTCTTCTTGCTGATTCAAAGAGTAGGTTTTATTCCGCTTAGGAATTGTCTTTAAGCGATTGATATTCTTTACGAAATTTTTATCAATAAGTTCATTCTCTTCCATTGCCTGAAATATACTGCTAAGGCACGTTCGATAATTATTTCTGTTTCGTGACGAAGTTCTAATAAGAATCGAGTTTAAAAAATCAATGATCGTTTTCTTTTTTAATGCTCTTATATCATCGGTATTCACATTATTTGCTTTCAACCATTTTATAAGCATCTCACATCTGCTCCTATAATCTGTTAGGGTACGTTTGCTAATACTATTGACTTTTAATACTAGCACCAGAGAAATTGAATCTTCAACACTGTTTAGGGTTTTGCTAGGTACCAAAAAGTCTTTTTGATCGCTTTGGTTACTATTTGCTATCTTGGAATCATTTAGAAAAACTTTATGAGTCTGTGAATTATCTGCAAATGGATCGAACCCACTTCTTAAAAGTTTGACCAAGCGTCTTTTGTATACAGCCAATATTATATATCTCGATTCTTTCGTTTTGTAACTATTGACCTTACCATAAATGTTCTTCATCCTTTTGAGCTTTCCAGTGTTTGGATCTCTAAATGAAAAATAAAGATACCATCTCTTATTCAAATCACCATTTGCATCGTAAATTTTTGGAATAGAAAAGGTTTTCTTTTTAGTCAAATCGTATTCAAATTTGTGTTCATTAGATACCTCAAAGGTAATCAATCTGTTAAAATTTTGCATAAAAAAACGGTTTAGCGTGAACTAAACCGTTGCTTGTAGTACGATTAACGTAGTAGCGGGAACTGGACTCGAACCAGTGACCTTCGGGTTATGAGCCCGACGAGCTACCTACTGCTCTATCCCGCGATATAAATTCTAATGCAACCGCCTTAGCTTTTAACTTTCGGTTCATAATGCCGACGTAGTCACTTTAGGAGTGCAAATATACAAACCTTTTTTAGTTCTAAACGAATTATTTTATAAAAAAATAACTCCCAACTTATTTATGTTGGGAGCCATTACTAATTAAAACTAACACTCAATCAATTATCGTCCTCTTCCTCATCTAAAGTTACAATAACACCCTCCGATTGCATATCGGCAAAGTCAAACTGTTCTAAATTCGGAATTCGTTTTTTTAATTCTACAAGCTCTCCCTTAAAATCATTATTCCCTATAAGCAACACTTTTAGGTTAGAAAGCTGCGCCATACTGTTTGGCAGTTTTCCGTAGAAGGCATTATTTGCGATTACAAGTTCTTCCAATTGCGTTAAGTCGCCTATTGCGCTTGGTAATGTTCCAAAGAAATTATTATCAAACACACTTAGTTGCTTTAAATCGGTAACGTTCGTTATGCTTGATGGCAGCTTTCCTGAAAGGCGATTACTACTTATAAGCATGACTTCTAACTTTGAAAGGTCACCAACAGAAGAAGGTAATTCTCCACTCAACTTATTGTTATATAGTTCTAGATATTTTAGGTTTTTCAATTGTCCGATTGACTTCGGAATTTCTCCTTCAATCGCATTCATAAACAATTTTAAGCTTCTCAATTCCTGCAGATCACCAATCTCACTGGGCAAAGGTGCATTTAATTGATTAAAAGCAATATTTAAAGACTCTAAAGCTTTCATATTCGAAATAGAACTAGGAATTGCTCCCGAAATATTATTTCTAAATAGATTGATATGCTTTAAATTAACGAGATCTCCAAAAGAATTTGGAAGCGCTCCTTGTAAATTGTTAAATCCAAGATGGAGCTCGGTCACTTTATTGTCTTTCACGACAACACCAAACCAATTTTCAACCGGAGAACTTAAGTCCCAAGACGATGTCCATTGTGAACCATTAGTAGACGTATATAAAGCTTTCAAAGCTTCTTTTTCTTTTTCTGAAACATTACCAAAAGACAAAATGGTAACAAGACACATTAACAATGTAATTTTAGCGGTTTTCATAATTGTAGATTTTGCGAGGGAGCACATTTATGAAACAAATATAAATTAATTATCGACATACGACAATTTTTTTCGATGAAATGCACAATCTGAAAATCCTAATTTTGTTAAAACCCTATAAAACAGTCTTTTGACTAAATTCTACTGTTCTATGTTTTCTGCATCAAAACCAATGATTTCTTGATTTGATGTTCTAATTGATACTTGAATTGGATTACAGCATACCTCACAGTCCTCAATATAACGTTGTTGCGATTGGGACGTATCAATAAGCATAGAGATGGATTCCCAACAATATGGACATTGAAAAAAATGTTCTTCCATAAAGAAATGATTAATTTTAAAATGCAATATTTAACAGCTCACCACTAATTTGAAGTAAGGTAAGCTCAGATACTTTTGCATCATATTTGGCCTGGTTTCGGCTCAACTCTGCGTTAATTAAATTAAGTTGCGCCTGCCTAAATTCTATTGAAGTGACTTGGCCAATTTTAAATTTCTCCTCTGTACGATCAAAATTATTCTGCGCTGTGATGATATTATTCTTTTGTACTTGAAAAATGATCAACTTGTTTTGATAATCATCCCAAGCATTATTGAAATTTCGTTCGATATCAATGTTCAATTGTTCCATTTGTAATTTTTGGGTCTCGAGGAGGATCTTTGCATTTTTGACGCTCGTCAACGTGCTGCCTCCATCAAATAAATTCCAAGTAAGGTTTATTCCTCCAGAAATTCCAGAATTGGTATTTTGAATCACAAACGCCAACGGACTATTATTAGAGGATTCATTCCAACCATATGAACCAATCAAACCAATATTTGGCAGAAATTGGGCTTTATTGGTTTTAATATCAAACTCACTAATATTTATGTTTGTTTCGGCTTGAAGCAAAGACACGTTATTTAATTTTGTTTTTTCAAGAAGTTCATCCTTATCAATGTCCAGAACAAAGTCAACATCGGTGTCAACGTTAAATTGTTCAGCATAAGAATTTCCTAGAACAAAATTTAAATCTCGCTTTGTATTTTGTAACAATTGCTTAGTGACAATTAAATTAATACTATCATTATTAATATCTACTTCGGCATTTAAGACTTCTAACTTCGTGTTCTGGCCATAATCAAACTGATATCCAGCTCGGGTAAGCCTCTTTTTAGAAATAGCCATAGTCTGCTCTAGCGCATCTGTGTTTTCTGTAAGCTCGGCAACCGAATAATAGATTGAAAACAATTGAAGCATAGTGGTTTCAATTGTTGATCGTGCCTCAAGCTCAGACAATTGATACTGCTCTTTAAGGCGCTTATAATTGTAAAGCCGACCAAGTCCATCAAATAAAGTGTAGCTTAAATCAACCGATGCGTTATAGCGTCGTGTTTCGGCACCTTCAGCGATTCGAACGGCACCATCAGCTAATTGTCCTTCAGAATTTTGAACTTCAATGGTAGCTCCTGCATTTCCTGTAAGGGTTGGTAAATATCCAGAATTTAAAATTCCTGCATTATTTTCAGCAATCTCAACAGTATTCTTTGCAATTTTAATTCCATAGTTATGATCTAAAGCCAAGGCTATGGCCTCTTCCGTAGTCAAAACCTCTTGTGCTCCTGCTCCAATTCCGAAGAAAACAAGAAAAATTGATATATAGGTCTTACTAGTCATTTTCTATATGTTGTTCTTTGATGGCACGTTCTACTTCTTCTTTTGCAATGCGATCCCCTGAGATAAGCCATTTTCTATTCGTTTTAAAACTGTTGGTTACAGAGAGTAAAAGCGGCAAAATCACAAGTGTCAATAATGTTGCGATACCTATACCATACGCTATAGAAATGGCCATGGGTTTTAAAAACTGCGCTTGTCTGCTTTTCTCCAAAAGTAATGGTGCAATACCCGCAATCGTTGTCAAGGATGTCAAAAATATAGCTCTAAATCGTGTTCGACCAGCTTCAAAAAGCGCCTCATCAAACTTCATCCCCGATTTTAAATACGAATTAAATTTACCTATTAGCACCAAACCGTCATTGACCATGATCCCAATTAGCGCAATAATGCCTAAAGCTGAAAGAATATTAATTGGAAAATCATGAATCCAATGTCCCCAACCTACGGCTATAAAACTAAATGGAATCATCAATATGAGCAAAAAAGGTTGGCTATAGCTCCTAAATGTAAATGCAATTACGACATAGATCAAAAAGATGACTACGGGAACCGTGGTTTTTGCTGAATTACCCAATTTTGCGGCTTCCCTATTTTGACCTTCATACAATACGGTTACTGTTGGATATTGCGATAAAATATTAGGCATAACATTATTTTGAATGTCCAGCAATATTTCTGCAGCGCTGCCATTAGGATCTTTTAAATCTGCATTGACCTGAATTTCTCGTTGTCCATTTAAATGGCTAATGCTTTCTTCTCCTCTTTTAATCTCATATGTTGCGATTTCTCCAAACGGCACGCGTTGTCCTAATGGAGAGACGATTCTCATATCATCAAGATCGTTTATTGAAGTTCTATCGGTTTTATCATAGCGAACCCAAACTCTAATTTCATCTTGACCTCTTTGGAATCGCTGTGCTTGTAATCCAAAAAAGCCAGCCCTCACTTGACTCATTACCTCTCTTAGGTTTAAGCCAAGCGCATATGCGGTTTCATTTAATTTGATATTGATTTCTTTAATGCCTTCAGGATCTGTATCTGAGACATCTGCCAACAACGAATTTTCCTCTAAAACAGCTCTTAGAGCTACCTTCGCATTTTTAAGTTCTTCGGTATTATTTCCTAGAAGTGAGATTGAAACAGGGGAGCCTCCAAAATTACCACCCGACCCAAATGTGAGCCGCTCAACGCCATAAACATTACCGACCTCTTCCCGTATGGCATTCGTGATTTCTGGCGATCCAAAATCGCGTTCTTCTCCTGGCAAAAGATTAACACTTAAACTCGCTTTATTATTTCCTGGACCAACACGCTTTATAATATTTTCTACAACCTGCTTATTCCCAGATTGATCCTTTGAAAATTCTTCATTCACAATCCAAGCTGCTTTCTCTACAAGCGTAATAATAGAGTCGGTAATTTTAGGATTTGTACCCTCTGGCATCAACAGATCAATACTGACCCGATCACTTGCGATACTGGGAAAAAAGGATGTTTTGATAATACCACCTTGGTTTGCGCCAACCGTTAAGATCATTAATGCCAAAAGTATAGCAAACGTTATAAAACGTTGATTGAGCGCGAAACGAAGAATAGGACTGTAGACTTTATCGCGGCAGTAATTCATGAATTTATCGCCATACCTATTGACCTTGCGCAACTTTAAAAATGCCTTGGCCAAGCCTTTTTTCTCTTTCTTTTCTTCTTCGGAAATATTTACCAATGCTTTAGAATGGGCAATATGAGCAGGTAAAATAATTAATGCTTCAACTAAAGAAACCACCAAGGTTAAAATAACGATGACCGAAACTTCACTAAAAAAATCTCCAATTCTTCCCTCAAGGAACAAAAACGTGGAAAATGCTAAAACAGTCGTCGTAATTGCCGATAGAATTGCTGGTAAAACCTCCATAGTACCATCTATCGCTGCCTGAATCCTGGGCTTACCTTGTTCGTAATGTTGGTAAATGTTTTCTGCAATCACAATACCATCATCCACTAAGATTCCAATAACAATGATCATCCCAAATAATGACAACACATTAATGGTTACTCCAAACTGCGCCGCAAAAACAAACATTCCCAAAAAGGCCACAGGCAAGCCAAAAGCCACCCAAAAAGCAAGCCTTGTATTTAGAAATACCGATAAGAACAGCAATACCAAGAAAATACCCATGGCGCCATTTTCTAAAAGCAATTGGGTTCTTTGATTAAGCCTAATTGATGAATCGCTTACGACATCAATCTTAATTCCTGAAAATTTCTGATTAAATTCTTCGATATAAGCATTAACTTGATCGGCAGTTGAAATCAAATCTTCACTATTCGTGTTCGTGATTTCAATGTTTACAGCGACATTACCATTAAAATAAGAGGCATTCGGTGTTTCTGAAAAGCGATCCCGTACAAAAGCGACATCCTGCAATCTCACTATTGTCCCATCGTCCCTTGCTCTAACAGGAATATTATTGAGTTCGTCCCCATAATACAAACGATTATTAGCTCTAATTAAATAATCTTCTGCATCGGTTTTAATATTTCCACCTGTAGTTAAAATATTGGCCTGAGACACCGCCTCTGCAACTTCTGCAAACGTCAGGTTATACGCTAACAAATCATTTTCCCGTACGGCAATTTCTATCTCCTCTTCAGGATAACCCGTTATACTAATTTGCGAGATACCTTCCATCGCCCTGAGATCATTTTCAATTTGACGCCCAATTTGCTTTAATGCAATAAGCTCAATATTCTCACCACTGATGGCGAAATCAATCGTTTGACGTATGCGTTCTTGCTTAGCCACCACAAGTGGTTCCATACCCGTAGGGAAATTAGGAACACGATCTACCGCGTTCTTAACCTCAGCAAGCATATCATCAATATCTTCATCGCTTTCGATTTCTACCGTAATACTGCCGCCATTTTCACGAGAAGTCGATGTCACACGCTCAACGCCAATCAATCCTTTGAGATTATCCTCAATTTTGAGTACCACACCTTCTTCTATTTCTTGTGCAGCCGCACCTGGATAGGTAATATTAATGGATATAATCTCAGATTCTTGGAGCGGGAAAAAAGATGATTTCAAACGAATCATTCCAAGAACACCAAAAATGAGAAATGCAATGATTATAATGTTAACCGCAACATCATACTTTATAAAATAAGCGATGATTTTTCTCATTTATAAATCGGTTTGCTTTGCTGTAGAAGTACCTCCAGATGGATCATTTACCTTAACCAACATACCAACATAGGCGCCAGGAATAGATTTTGATAGGATTATAGTATTATCTGGAACGCCCTTGATCACAACCTCATTAGGTGAAAAATAAACAGGATCAACTTTAACTATGCCCAAAACGCTATCGTTAAGCACGAAGATCTCAGATTGATCTACCAATAATTTTCTTGAGATCTTAATAGCATCTGGAATCTCTTTTGCTTCTAATTCTGCCTCCAAATACATACCTTCTTTAAGATTGTCTCCAGTGACTTGAACAAATACCGTAACGGTTTGTGTAGCTTGGTCTATTCGACCGTTGACCCGAGACACTTTTCCAGTATAATCTGTTTGTTTATCTAGGGTGTTTAGTGTTACATTCTCTCCAATTTGCAACAAATCAGAAAACGTACTGCTAATCGCCAATTCCAATTCATACACTGATGTATCAATAAATTCTCCTAGTTTTTGACCAGGTCGTACCAACGATCCTTTGTTAACTAAGCCTTCTGTCAGGATACCATCAAATGGTGCATAAATTCTATATTTAGATAATCGCTGTTCTAGATTTTTGACATTATAGAATGCCGAATGAACACCACGACCTGTTATAAAATAGTTTGCTTTATTATTTTTTGACTTCGGAAGATCGGCAATGGACTTATCCATATCATAATCTTGCAGATAGGTATTCCATGCTGAAAAATCCTCTGGATAATCCAATCTCAAATCAGGCATCAAAGAGGTAATGAGATTGTAGAGATCACTCTTTGCAGACTGCACAGAAGCATAATACTCGTTTGAGTTAATACGAATGAGTAGTTGTCCCTTATTGTAGGGTTGTCCTGCTTTAAAATCACTTTGGCTCGCCTCGAAAACGCCTTCAACTTCGGCATAAAGCTCCAATCTGTTTTTAGCAATGAGATTACCGTTGGCAGGAATCGTAATTGGTATCGTCGCATTTTTGACCGTATCTACGAAAACGGTTTTAATGACTTTAGCAACTTTTGGTTTTTCTCTTGTGTTACTCTTTACAATGAAATAAGCGCCAATACTGGCTGCCGCTATAATCCCAATGCCTATTGCAAATAAAAGGAACTTTCTCATCAATTTGATATTGGTAGTTAAGATTCTATTCGCAATATCAATTTAGTGTGGTACCACGGAATAAAAAGCAAAAATATTCAATTGATAAAGACAACGCGTTAAAAAAAACCTAAAACAGTTCTATAGCCTAGGAAATTTCTTCCAATTCAAACTGAATGATTTCCCAGTCTGACATCAGCTTTTTCAGTTTTGATTTCTTCGCTTGATAGTTGTCAAAAAATGATTTATCGGCTACAGTTGCATCATAATTGGTCGCTAACTCAACATCATTTGCTTTTATATCTTTTTCAAGCTGACTAATTTTAGACTCCACATTACTCAACCTATTGTTGAGCGATTTGAGTTTCTTTTGGTCTTCGTAAGACTGTTTGTTGGTTTCTTTAGGCGATTCTTTAACGACTGTTCGACGTTCTACTTCTCTAAGATTTTCAACATTTCGTTGTTCTAAATAAAAATCAATATCACCTAAATATTCTTTAATTTTTTGATCTTTAAACTCATAAACACTATTGGATAGACCTTGTAAGAAATCTCTATCGTGAGACACTAATATGAGCGTACCTTCAAATTTTTTCAGAGCTTCCTTAAGGACATGTTTTGATATGATATCAAGGTGATTGGTCGGCTCATCCATAACAAGCACATTAAGCGGCTGCAACATCAATTTCGCTAAGGCTAAGCGATTACGTTCACCACCTGATAAAACCCTAACGTATTTTTCTGCTTCTTCACCGCGAAACAAGAACGACCCTAAAATATCACGAACCTTGCTTCTATTGGTTTCATTTGCGGCATCGATCATGGTATCTAGAACGGTTTTGCTGCCGTCAAGATATTCGGCCTGATTTTGCGCGAAATAGCCAATTTGAACATTGTGTCCCAATTTCAATTCGCCTTTATGTTCCAACTCTCCTACAATAATTTTAGCAAGCGTCGATTTACCTTGACCATTTTGACCAACAAAAGCAGTTTTACTGTCTCGTTCGATCATCATACTCACTTTTGATAACACATGATTGTCACCATAATTTTTTGAAACACCGTTGGCTTCAATCACGACTTTACCAGGCACAATGGATACTGGGAAATTCAAACTCATTACGCTATTATCGTCCTCATCGACCTCAATACGGTCCATCCTATCCAGCTTTTTGATAAGGGATTGCGCCATCGTAGCTTTACTCGCCTTGGCTCGAAATTTTTCGATAAGTTTTTCGGTTTGCTCAATTTGTTTCTGTTGATTCTTTTGAGAGGCGAGCTGCTGTGCCTTAATCTCGTTTCTCAAAACCAAAAATTTAGTATAGGGTTTTGGATAATCATATATTCTTCCGAGGGAAATTTCAATAGTACGATTGGTCACATTATCTAAAAACATCTTATCGTGCGATACAATCACCACCGCTCCTGTGTAATTTTTCAAGAACGTTTCTAACCAAATAATAGATTCGATATCGAGGTGATTGGTAGGCTCATCGAGTAGCAGAATATCATTGTTTTGAAGCAATAATTTTGCCAATTCAATTCGCATACGCCATCCTCCAGAGAATGTATCGGTAAGTTTATTGAAATCTTCGCGCTTAAACCCTAAGCCTTGAAGAATCTTTTCGGTCTCGCCTTGATAATTGTATCCACCTATGATTTCGTACTTATGCTGGATGTCATTAAGATCAATCATTAATTGATTATACCCTTCACTTTCGTAGTCAGTTCGTTCTGCCAATTGGGTATTGACATATTCTAGTTTAGATTCTAATGTTTTTATTTCTTCAAAAGCCTCGTATGCTTCTTCAAGAACCGTTCTTCCGAGGACAAAATCAATATCTTGTTTTAAAAACCCAAAACTTAGATTTTTATCGGCAGCAATTTGACCAGAATCTGGCTCCAGTTCCTTGGACAAAATCTTGAGCATAGTAGATTTGCCCGCACCATTTTTACCAATCAAACCAATTCGGTCACCAGGACTCAATTTAAAGGTGATATCCTCGAACAAGTATTCGCCTTGAAATGAAATAGAAAGATTATGAATATTGAGCATTTGCTACTTTTGTTATAATGAATTACTGAATAAAAACTTAAATTTGCATGTAATTACAAAGCGCAAAAGTAAACAAATTTATATCATGCTTAAAGGCACAAAACTATATAGTATTTTTACGGGAGCTTGTCCAAAATGTCAAAAAGAATCCATGTATGAGACAAAAAATCCATACGTATTGAGTGACGTCTTAAAAATAAATGAAAAATGCTCACATTGTGGTCTTCGTTACCGCTTAGAACCTTCTTTTTTTTATGGATCAATGTACGTGAGCTATGGCGTGGGTATTGCGTTCGCCGTTGCTGCTTATGTGATTAGTAATTTGATCTTTAGCGCTTCGTTGATACACACATTTATCGCCATTGCTGGTACCATAATCATATTTGGACCTATAATTATGCGCCTCTCTCGTAATATATGGATCAATATGTTTGTGGGTTATGACAAAAACGCAGCTAAAACGTAATTACATTTTGACGCGTTTGATATCGCTTTCTGGATTAAGGGGTGTTCCTTTTTCGAGGTGATTGAATAACTGCTGCGACACATAAGGTGAAATCATTACACCTCGAGTTCCTAAACCATTTAGTACACAAACATTGTTATATTGGGGATGAACGCCAACCAAAGGGCGACGGTCTTTTGTAGTGGGTCTAATTGCGGCGACATGATCAACAATGTCATATTCGCAGGTTATGATCTGATTTAATTTTCTGATAAGTTCTTCCTTCGCATCTTCAGTAATGTTATGCGTTTTATCGTCTCGTTCGTATGTTGCGCCAATCCAATAGAGATCATTGCCTTGAGGAACTATAAATACTGCCGACTTCAAAATAAAATTCATCTTCAAGTTTGGTGCCTTAATGATCAACATTTGTCCTTTGGTTCCATTTACCGGTAAATGTTTGAAAAACGGATTTTTACTAATCCCAAAACCTTCAGCAAAGACAATATATTTTGATTGAATATTGTTATACTGAATGTCTTCAGAAACTACATGTAATTGATCGTATTGAAATGATTCAGGAATTAGTCGTTCTGAATCTCGCAAATATTTGCGATAAGATGTTATCAATTGTGTGGTATGGATTCTCCCTGAATGCAACACTTTTCCGAAGCTAAAATCTGCATTAATCACGGCATTAGTGTTTTTGATTAAGTCGGTTGATAAATAATTGCACAAAACGGGCTGATCTGAAGCCACAAACCATTCGTTTTGCTCTTCCACAGACGAAAACCTGCGCAGCACAGGTAATTTATAGTTTAATTTAACTTGTAACAGCGCTTCAAGTGCTTCGTATCTCGGCAACGCCAATTCCAATTGAATCTGTGCATTCCACACTTTAGTAAACCGCTTCAAGATGACGGGATTATAAACGCCTGCGGCGACCTTGGAAGATTGCTGTGAGTTGTTATCAAATACGACAAAGGTTTTACCAGCCAATCTAAGTTGCTCGCAAAAGGCTACTCCACCGAGCCCGTGACCAACAACAATAAAATCTACGTGTTTCATACTTCAAAAATACGACATAAGGTTCATGATGAATTAGGATGCTCACATAAAAAATGCCTTAACAAAAGTGTTAAGGCATTGTAATATAACGTTTGATCTTCTCTAATAAGACCACATATCTTGTTCAAAATCACGAATCTTATCTTTGATACGATCTGATTCTAGAAGTTGCATCAATGCATTATCTGCGATGTAGGCTTTAACCTCTCTATCCCCATATACATTTTCTTCCTTGTACATGTAACCATTAAATCGTCTTGAGTTTAACAAGTGATCAAAAGTCAAAGGCATTGCGCTGTTCTTATTATTAAATGCAGTTCCTTCATGCAAAACTTGTCTTGCTTCCGGAAAAAACACCCAAAATAAGGCATTAGGCACTTTGTTTGCCTCATCGGCTGAATCAATAAAGTTAATGTCTGGTGCCGCAGGTGCAATTCCTAACACTCTGTATTTCAATTCACCATGTCTCTTATCAAAATACCAAAGGCCTTTTATAAGATATGCACTTACGTCAAATGCCTCAATATTTCGAGTAGTAATATACTCAGGATCTACATACCCATCTGCATTCAATTGATCATAACCAATATCAAGCGTATCTGTTTTGGTCGTAATATCCTTAAGCTGCTTTACGGTACGTTTTTCTGTAAAATAAGAGTCATTGTAAACGTTCTTAATTCTACCATCCTTTACGGCTGTGATAAGCGTATGGTAAAGCGATCGACGTTCCTTCCCGATATTATTGGTGTCAACAGGAAAGTATAATGGAAAATTCACACGTTCATCCAGAACAACTTTCTCCCAAGTCATTTTTGAAAATAGAATATCTCTATCATCAACATAACCATATTCTAAAGGCTTATCATTATCTAATGCTAACTGAGCTTCAGTCTTCACTCCAATATCTTGAGGTGCTTTAGCATTCAATAGGTTGGCTTGAGCCGAGATACTTGTTGTAAATCCCACTACGGCAACAATTGATAATAAAAATTTATAATTCATCTTTTCAATTTTTAATTTGGGTTAATCAATAATAACGTTGATTAGTTCGATAATTCAATAACAGCTGGCGTTGCAGGTTTGATAATAGGTCCATTACTTTTTGATTTGATATCAAAAATCTGAACAGTTGCACCGCGAGGTGCCTTACGCAATGCCGATTTAGCAGCACCACTCAATCTATTACCAGAACACGTTACAGATGGTTGACCAGGCACTTTAAATTTGAAGCCTGTTACTGTTAATGGTAAGTCAAAATCAAAGTCCTCCAACTGCGCTTCAACTTTTCCAATCTCTACGTTATTTCTTGGTAATTTACCATCACTTTGACCAACGATCATACCTGTTGGCTTCGGAATATCCTTAATTCTAAATACAGCCTTGTCATTTACAGTTGAGCCATCGTCTAAAGTAGCAGAAACGCTTATGGTTACTTCTCTTCCTGAGGTAGGAACCATTGAATATTTACCCATACCAGAAGCTGGCTTCAATCCTGCTGCTGTGGCTCTCACCTTATTGTCAGGAACACCAGCAAAAGAAATCGTCATAGGGTTTGAAACACCGCGATATACAACATTCATTTTATCTGCCGAAATCGTAGCCGAATTTGGACGTGGTACAACAACATAATTCCCTTTAATTGGTATTTCTAACGGCTTACCATCTTCTAAGAACGTGAAGGTTCCATCGATATTTTGTTCACCAACACCACCAACATTAAAGTCTAAACGTGCCGCACCAGTGGAGTCAATGTTCTTTTCTAGGTCAACAGCTTGACCACCAATACTTAAACCTGTTGGTGTGACATTAGCATATTTACCTAAAACAACTTTACCTTGAAATTTCTCACCTGCGAAAAATGCCGACTTATCAGCAATCACAATCGCTGTATAATTTTTTAATGAAACTGCTTCATCTAAAGTATTTCCTAAGAATACATTAAACATATTCGCTTCAGTCACTTTAACGTCATTTTGCATAGCCGTTAATTTAGTATAAGATGCAATTGCTGGAAATCCTTTAAAGTGATAATCTAAATAATCAATTTTCTTACCATCTTTATTTTCCTCTTGAGCTGTACTAAATCTATTTTCAAAGTTCTCAATGGCTCTAGAATATTTTACATCATTTCCAATAATTTCTTTTACTTTTGACTTGTAGCTATTAATTTTAGCCATGACTTCGTCACCTTTTTTGGTAAGTCTATCACCTGTAAACCAAGATTCATCTAAGATATCTGTCTTATCCATTTCTTCGAAAGGCAATTTACCAGTCTCTGGATCGATTTTATAACCGCCTTGCTTCAGTAAGTCAACCTTTAACGTTTCAAGATATTTGAAAAATTCGTCAGATGCTACACTTATTTCTTTGGCTTTATTTGCTGCTGTTGCGAACTCTGCTGGTTTCTCTTCTGCTTTGACCTCTAAGTTAGCAAGTAACTTTTCATTCATATCAGCTGTTACAGCGTTTGCGTTGGAGAACTTCGCCTCCATTAATCCGAAAGCAGATAATACCTCTTTCGACATGTTCATGGCCATCATTGCGATGAAGACCAAGTACATTAAGTTAATCATTTTCTGCCTTGCAGATGCTTTTCCTCCTGCCATGTTAATTAGTTTTTAGTAGTAAATTAATATTAATTTTAGTTCAAAAAAACTAATTAGTTTTTGTTCATAGCAGATAACATTCCACCGTAAACACCATTTAAGGATGATAAATTTGATGCTAATGCTTGCATTTGCTCTTTTAATTTCTCTGCATTGGTCACAGATTCTTCATTAATTGCAGCTTGACGATTTGCACTTTCCATTTGCACTTTGTAAAGACTGTTTAAAGATTCCATTTGAGCAGCAGCTAGAGACATTTCTTCGCTATATTTCTTTTGAGCGTTCATAGAATCAACTGTCGGGCTAATTCCTTTTGCTGCACCTTCGAAATTTTTAATACTTGAACCTAAGCTCGCCATTAATTCTCCATCGATCTTTGCTTCTTTCAATAGGTTATCTAATTTTTTAGATAACAAACCTTCAGCATCTTTTGGTTCTTCTTTTTTTACTTTTTTTGCTGAAACCATACCTCCAGCTAATTCTGGGTAGACAAGAGACCAATCTAAATCTGATTGTTGTCTTTCAAATGCAGAATATGTAAATACTAAGGCTTCTACAACCATACCGAGCGTTAAAATCTCAGAGGCAAACGGCCAGTGTTGAATTTTAAATAATGCCCCAACAATTACGATTGCTGCTCCTAGTCCGTAGACCATGTTTGTGATTGTAACTTTTCCTTTCTGTGCCATAATTTTGGTTTTTAGTTTTAAGTCGTTGTGACTTGAGTAGATTAATAATTATTAGTTTAGTTAATTAGGTTGTTAATTGGTTGCTGCATTTTTAGTGACTTCGGTTCCCATGTAATCTTGAACAGCTCTAAAGCCAATGTAACTTCTGGCTGAATCTGCATATTCGTAATCTCTTGAACTCACTTGCAAGAAGTAGGCAACATCCTTCCAAGACCCACCACGAACGACTTTACGCTCATTATCTGGATCATTGACTGTTGGATTAAACGACGCCATGTATTCGTAAGATGATGCCTCGTAAGATCCTTGGACCCATTCTGACACATTTCCTGCCATATTATACAGGTTAAAATCATTTGGCTCATATGAGTTGGCTTCTACAGTATATAATGCTTGATCTGCTGCATAATCTCCACGTAATGGTTTAAAATTAGCCATAAAACAACCTCTGTCATTTTTAGCATATGGTCCACCCCAAGGATAAGTTGCTCCTTGCAAACCACCCCTCGCAGCATATTCCCATTCTGCTTCGGAAGGTAATCTGTAAGAGTTTACAAAATGTCTTCCTCTAGATTTTCTGTAGCTATTATGATATAAGGTTCTCCATTGACAAAACGCATTGGCTTGTTTCCAAGATACACCTACAACAGGATAATCTCCATAGGCATCATGCCAGAAATAATCATTGTGCATAGGCTCATTATAAGAGTAAGAAAAATCTCTAATCCAAGCCGTCGTATCAGGATATACTGTCACTTCTTCAGTAATCAGCACGTCTTTACGGCGAAGGTCTCTATTTTTTGCCGCTTTTCTAATGTCCATGTACGTGTACTGAAATTTAAATTTATTAACATCCCATGTACGTTGCCCATTGTACGACTCCTCTATTGGTAAATACATCGTATCCATGACTTCAGCATAATATTCATCTGGATAATCACCAGTATCAAAAATTAAGTCAACATCCTTGTTAAGTTTTCTTCCTTCATAACCAGTTGGACCTAAACCACTGTAGTTATCATACATGTACTTTTCGTAAACCGACATATTCTCAGGATCTGCATCGCTAAAAGCGTACTCACCAATGCCACCATTACCAGGAGTTTCTCCAATGTCGTCGGCTAAAATCGCAAGTTTCATTCTAAGCGTAGAATCCCTTACCCATTCTACAAATTGACGATATTCACTATTCGTGATTTCCGTTTCGTCCATGTAAAACGCTCTTACCGTGACCGTTCGCGTTGGAGCATCTTGCACTCCAGCTAAATCGTCATCAGACTTACCCATAATAAAAGCTCCTCCAGGAACAAGTACCATACCGTATGGTTTTTCAGGGTGCCATTTCTTTCCTTTAACACCTACAAGCTGTCCTCTGTCTCCAGAGTTACATCCAACCATTAGGGCTAAAACAGTTGTTAATAAAGCAAACTTCTTAATATTCATAGAAACTCGAGGTTAAATTATTTAATTGTAATTATGTACTAATTAAGGTCTTGATTTTTTCAAGGGAGTAAACATATATATATATTTAGTAAAAACCAATTTTTTTTCGTTATTTTTTACACTTCAACCCTAAAAGTTAACATTTCATCGATTAAAACTATGTTAAAACATCAACGTAAGATTAATTGAAACTATTCTTTCGATACGCTTTATACCATCTTTCTGGTATTTTACCCTGACTCGCTTCAATATAATCGTCATGCGTGCATGGTAATAACGTATGCTTTTTTAATTTATTATTAACGTTTGGCAAATAAGGTATCTCTATCCACCATCGTCCTGTTTTGATACTTTTAAAAAAAATGAGTTCATCATCTTCTATCAAGACATTATATTTTTGGTAATTATTGTTATTCGTAAAATCGGTGTCATTAACTCTGCAATTGACACCTTCAATGAAATACCAAATAACCTGAGAGATAAGCATCGGTGTGGCGTCCAACTCTTTGGTCGATTTGAACTCATAAATCCCAAATGAAGAGACTTTGTTACTTATTCCTGCATATCTTGAAATTGTACAAATCTCTTTCCCGTTGAAACCATTGGGAGAAAATTTTTGTTTAGCGCCCACTTCAGAAGCTCTAATAGATTTCAAATCCATCGTCACAATGTGAGCGTCGCGCATGACTGGTTCGATTTTGCTAAGGTCATAAGTCATATCTCCAAGTCGATAGGCCTCAAAAAACAGTTTTTCCATCAAATCAATTTCTTCTTGCGAATTAAAATAGGTTTGATATCCCACGGCGGAATAATTGAATAAATTGTAAGGCTGCTCTAAAATAATTTTTCCTAAAAAACTGTTGTTTTTCATTTCGACAGTAGCATCACCCAAATCGAAATGACTATCTACATTGACAATGTTAACCATTGGCGCCATGGTATCGTAAGCACGATAGTTAGCATACGTCAAATCCTGGCTTCCACCTATTATAATAGGGATGATCTTTTTTTCTATTAATACTGAAATAATAGTTTGCAGGGCGTAGTAAGTGTCTTCGATGGATGCTCCTGCTGGAATGTCGCCTAAATCGGCAATAGTCGTATTCCAATTTCCTGGAAATAAAGAGTAAAGTGCGGTTCTTATGGTATCGAAACTTAACGCCTCACCCATATAATTAATATCATTACGATTTTCTTTGACCCCAATAAGCACTAGTTTAACACCCTCTAAATCTGGAATGCCATTTTGTGCAGAATGAATTTTCATTTTCTTGCCAAGCGCTTGTTGCGATAATAACTCGTTATGAGCTAGTACAGCATCTGCGACTGGAGACAAAAAACTAAAATTCATATGATGTTACTTTTTAGATGTCGTTTTCTTTTTTGCACTTGCTTTTTTCTTGGTAGCTGAACTTGCCAAAACTTTCTTTTTAGGAACTGTTTTCTTTTTTGTCGCTGCTTTTTTCTTAGGTGCTTTTTTCTCGATCTCTGCTTTTGCTTCCTCCAACGTCATTTCTGTGACGTCAACTGTTTTAGGCAGTTCAACCTTAATTTTGCCTTTGATAATATTGTGCCGTCCCCATCTGGCTTTCTCGACGCGAATCCCTTCGTCTTCCCAGTTGTGAATGACCTTATCTATTTCCTTCTGAATTTTAACCTCTATCAATTCTACGATATCATCATCAGATAGGTTATCCCAATCATACTTTTTATTAACGTTAATAAACATATTGTTCCATTTAATAAATGGCCCAAAACGTCCTTTACCTTTTTGAACTGGTAAATCCTTATACATATATATAGGAGCATCAGCTTTTTGCTTCTCTTTGATGAGCTCAATCGCTTGGTCCATTTCAACTTCTAATGGATTTGTTCCTTTTGGTAATGATACGAAGGTCTCTCCAAACTTAACGTAAGGACCATAGCGACCATTATTGACCTCAACGGGTTGCTTCTCATAAGTACCCAAACTTTTTGGCAATTGAAAAAGATCCATGGCCTCTTCATAAGTGATAGTCGTTAATTGCTGGTCTGGAGATAAACTTGCAAACGTGGGTTTTTCTTCATCATCAACAGTACCTATTTGAACCATTGGCCCAAATTTACCCAATCGCACACTTACTTGTTTTCCAGACGCTGGGTCTTCACCTAGTATGCGTTCTCCAGATTCACGATCTGCGTTTTCCTGAACATCAACAACAACAGGATGAAAGCTTTTATAAAACGCTTTCATCATTTTTTTCCAATCTTCCTTACCTTCTGCTATTTCGTCAAAATCGGCTTCAACTTTAGCCGTAAAATTGTAGTCTAGAATATTTCCGAAGTGATTAACCAAGAAATCGGTCACGATCATACCAATGTCTGTAGGGATTAATTTCCCCTTATCGCTATTCACTTTTTCGGTTAAAATCTTATCGATCAATTTATCATCTTGGAGTAACAACTGCGTATATTCTCTTTCTACGCCTTCGTTCGTGCCTTTTTCGACGTAATTTCTATTCTGAATTGTTGAAATCGTTGGTGCATAAGTAGATGGACGACCAATACCCAATTCTTCTAATTGCTTGACCAAAGATGCTTCTGTAAATCGATAAGGTGCACGAGAAAAACGCTCGGTTGCTGTAATGTAACTATTTAGTAGAGCTTCATTAACCTTCATAGCTGGCAACATTCCTTCTTGCTCAGTATCTTCATCATCTGTTCCTTCTAAATAGACTTTCAAAAATCCTTCAAAAGTAATCACCTCACCATTTGCTGTAAATGTTTCGTTATGAGTAGAGGCCTCAATTTTTATATTTGTACGCTCTAATTGGGCATCACTCATTTGGGATGCAATGGCACGTTTCCAAATTAAATCATACAAACGGGCTTGATCACGCTCAATATCTACTGAGTGTTTTTTGAAATCTGTAGGCCGTATCGCTTCGTGCGCCTCTTGAGCACCCTTTGATTTCCCTTTGTATTGTCTTGATTTGCTAAATTTAGGTCCGTAAGCGTCTTCAATTTCTGCTTTTGCACCTTTGCGAGCTTCATCTGATAAGTTAACGCTATCGGTTCTCATGTAAGTAATCAAACCTGCTTCATATAAACGTTGAGCGTTTTGCATGGTTCTACTTACCGAAAATCCTAACTTTCTAGATGCTTCTTGCTGTAAAGTAGAGGTCGTAAATGGTGCTGCCGGCGATTTTTTAGCTGGTTTTTGTTGTAGATCTGAGACCTTAAAATCTGCTTTTGCGTTCGATTCTAAAAATTTATAGGCCTTTGCTTTCGTCGGAAAGTTCTTCAGAAGTTTTGCCTTGAACGTTTGCCCGTCCTCGTTCGAAAACTCAGCATCAATTCTATAAGAAGCCTCTGGTGTAAAATCTATAATATCTCGCTCTCTCTCGACTATTAATCGCACCGAAACCGATTGTACTCGTCCAGCAGACAGACCTCCTTTTACCTTTCTCCATAAAACGGGGGATAATTCATAACCAACAATCCTATCTAATATACGTCGTGCTTGCTGTGCATCAACAAGATCATAATCAATATCTCTAGGATTCTCAATTGCTTTTTGTATTGCTGTTTTGGTAATCTCATGAAAGACAATTCGTTTTGTCTTTGCTTTATCTAAATTTAGCGTTTCTGCCAAATGCCACGCAATCGCCTCACCTTCTCGATCCTCATCACTTGCCAACCAAACAATTTCAGCTTTATTGGCGAGATCCTTTAATTTTTTGACAATGTCTTTTTTGTCTTTTGAAACTTGATATTTTGGATCAAAATCTCCCTCGACATCAACTCCTAATTCTTTTGAGGGCAAATCTGCTATATGTCCAAAACTTGATTCTACTTTATAATCTTTTCCAAGAAATTTTTCTATGGTTTTGGCTTTTGCAGGTGACTCAACAATGACTAAATTCTTCGGCATATATGGATTTTTGAAGCAACAAATGTATGTGAAAAAAAAGTTATCTCGCTAACTTTTGTGACTTTCACTTGTATTTTATCTTCAAAACTAGTGCTTTTATCTATTAAAATGCAAAAAAAAGCCTGAATGAATTTCAAGCCTAAATAACTTAACAGCCATTATTTTCAATATGTATAATTAATAGGAGCGTCAAAACCTTCAATATTTAAAACAATCTCATTAAAATCCTGAACCTCCAAAACCGACAGATCAAAAGAACGTATTTGTGAAATAGCCGTAGTACATAACTCATCATTTGAAAAGATAAGTTTCAAAAAACGCTGAGAAGGATTAGACTCGGCGACGGCACCAGAATCAACCAACACCATACTCCAAGTAGCGCCATCACATCCACTTCCAGAAAGCTCTAAAGCAAGACAGTTGTCATTTAAACTAAAATTAATGATTTCATAATCGTCAGACTCTGCCGAAACATAAAATGCACTATCTACGATTACTGACTGATCACAAGGTATTTCAACAAAATCATCATCGTCACATTGGGTATTCATGAAGAGCAAAATGAAACAACATGCGCATATTAGGAGTTTTGATAATTTCATAGCTTCACTTTTTTATAAAGATGTAGACTCTCTATAATGGTTGCGTAAAATTTGAAAATAATTATGAATACACAAAAGAATCCACAATGACACTTTGTCACCATATTTAAAATTATAGTATCTTTGTCGTTGCTTATTGCAACGTCAGAGTTATCAATAAACAGCTCATTTAAAAAAAATAAAATTTCTGTTTTTACGGGAAATAGTATGGAAAAAATAATAGACGAGACCAAACAGGGCGAACATTTAGTTTTAGATCAAAAAAAAGGCAACAGCCGTAAACTTTTTATCGAAAGCTACGGCTGCGCTATGAATTTTAGCGATAGTGAAATTGTAGCGTCTATTTTGTCTGATTTAGGCTACAACACAACCAAAAGTCTTGAAGACGCCGATTTGGTGTTGGTCAACACCTGTTCTATTCGCGATAAAGCAGAACAAACCGTTAGAAAACGTTTAGAAAAATACAATGCTGTGAAACGCATTAATCCTAAAATGAAAGTTGGCGTTCTTGGTTGCATGGCCGAGCGTTTAAAGACTAAATTTTTAGAAGAAGAAAAAATCGTAGACCTTGTTGTTGGACCAGATGCCTATAAGGATTTACCCAATCTTCTTGCCGAGGTAGAAGATGGCAGAGATGCCATTAACGTTATGCTCTCTAAGGAAGAAACCTATGGTGATATTGCACCTGTAAGACTCCAAAGTAATGGTGTTTCGGCATTAGTGTCTATAACACGTGGCTGCGATAATATGTGCACGTTTTGTGTGGTTCCGTTTACTCGTGGTCGAGAGCGAAGTCGTGATCCACAAAGTATTATTAAAGAGGTTAATGATCTTTGGGCTAAAGGTTACAAAGAAATAACGTTATTAGGTCAAAACGTCGATAGTTATTTATGGTATGGTGGTGGCCTAAAAAAAGACTTCCTTAAAGCTAGCGAGATGCAAAAAGCAACTGCGGTGCATTTTCCACAGTTATTGGAAATGTGCGCCAAAGCTCAACCTCAAATGCGTGTTCGGTTTTCGACATCCAATCCGCAGGATTTAACACTTGATGTGATCCACACTATGAGGAAATTTGATAATATCTGCAAGCATATTCACCTACCGGTTCAAAGTGGAAGCAATCGTATTTTAAAGGAAATGAATCGACTTCACACACGTGAGGAATATTTTCATTTGATAGACAATATTAGACGTATCCTTCCAGAATGCTCTATAAGTCAAGATATGATTTCTGGTTTTCCTACGGAAACAGAGCAAGACCATCAAGACACCTTAAGTTTAATGGCGTATGTCAAATATAATTTCGGGTTTATGTACAAATATTCTGAACGTCCAGGAACCATGGCTGAGCGGAAATTGGAAGATGATGTCCCAGAAGACACTAAGAAACGTCGCTTAGCGGAAATCGTGCAATTACAAAGAGAGCATGGCGCTATTCAAATTCAAAAGTATGTTAATACTGAAGTTGAAGTGCTTATTGAACGTGAGTCAAAAAAATCAAGCGAGCAATGGTCTGGAAAGACATCGCAAAATATCGTAGCTGTTTTTCCGAAGGAAACCTATAAGGTAGGAGATTTTGTGACTGTTAAAATTAATGATTGCACAAGCGCAACTCTCATTGGCCAGGCCACTGGGTATTCGAATTATAATTAATGTCCTCTCGAGCGCCATCGAGCAGTCTTAATTAGGTCTCGACTGCGCTCGACCTGACAAAAAGAAATAAAAAAAATCATTCATGGAAAGTATACAAGCCATAAAACAACGTTTCGGCATTATAGGAAACGACCCAAAACTCAACCGAGCGATTGAAAAAGCAATTCAAGTGGCACCTACTGATATTTCGGTATTGGTGACTGGTGAAAGTGGTGTGGGAAAGGAGAGTATTCCAAAGATCATCCATCAATTATCACATCGCAAACACGGTAAGTACATTGCAGTCAATTGCGGTGCCATCCCTGAAGGTACCATCGACAGTGAACTTTTTGGACACGAAAAGGGAGCGTTTACAGGCGCCACGCAAACCCGAAACGGTTATTTTGAAGTTGCCGATGGTGGAACCATTTTTCTCGATGAAGTTGGAGAACTACCGTTAACCACTCAAGTACGCTTATTACGTGTGCTAGAAAATGGTGAGTTTATAAAAGTAGGATCCAGTAAAGTTCAAAAAACCGATGTGAGAATCGTTGCAGCTACTAATGTCAATATGTTTGAAGCGATCAAAAAAGAGCGTTTTAGAGAAGACCTGTATTATCGTTTGAGTACGGTAGACATTAATATTCCGCCATTGCGCGAACGCAAGGAGGACATTCATTTGCTGTTCAGGAAATTCGCCAGTGACTTTGCACTAAAATATAAAATGCCCACGATCAAACTTGAAGATAATGCCGTAACGATTTTACAAAAACATCGTTTCAATGGTAATATTCGTCAGCTGCGAAATGTCGCCGAGCAAATTTCGGTGTTAGAACAAAATAGAACGATTGACGTTTCAACACTTCAAGGTTATTTGCCTAGCGGAAGTAATAACCTTCCGGCAGTGATTAGTAATTCAAAATCTGAAAGCGATTTCAGCAATGAGCGAGAGATATTATATAAAGTCCTTTTTGATATGAAAAGTGACCTCAATGATCTTAAGAAACTCACGATGAAGCTGATGGAAAACGGCAATGATCCCGAAGTTCAAAAAGATAATGAAGGATTGATTCAAAAAATCTATGGCGACTCCAAAGAAAATCGCGCTGAGGACGAAGCTTTTGAAGACCTTGAGATTCTGGCAATTCCTGAAAAATCTGAAGACACTTTCGATATTGAAAATAGTGAAGAAGATAAGTATCATTTCGCTGAAGAAATCGAAGAGGAAGAAACGCTTTCCCTGCATGACAAAGAATTGGAATTGATTAAAAAATCTTTAGAACGTCATCATGGCAAGCGTAAATTAGCTGCTGCCGAATTGGGAATTAGCGAGCGTACCTTATATAGAAAAATTAAACAGTATGACCTTTAAGAAAAATTTAGCATCGCCAAAGCACTTAATGGCATTCCGATTTGTTCTAAGTCATAACTAACGTCGTTTGATTAATTATAGTGTAACCTCAAAGATTGTTTATAAATAATATTAGATTGCATTGTCTAATACATGAAACCAATGGCAATTATGACTGAGGTTTTAATTTTGATTACAAAAAGATAAATACGCATTAACATATGAAAACGACACGAGTTTTATCATTTATATGTTTATCCATGATCACATTGGGTTGCGGTCCCTACTCATTTACAGGAACCTCGATCGCTGATAATATAGACACGTTTCAAGTCAATTATTTTCAAAATTCTGCAGAATTGATTGAGCCAGGCTTTGAAAGAGATTTTACTCTTGCGTTACAAGACCTCATTTTAAATCAAACCAATTTGGTACTTACCAATTCAAATGGTGATTTGGTCTATGAGGGCGAAATTGTAGAATACCGCATCTCGCCAACTACGGCGCAAGCTAACAGTACGGCGGCTCAAAATAGATTGAGTGTTACGGTGAACGTAAGATTTTTTGATAAAAATTTACCCGATGAGGAGTTTGAAAAACGGTTTTCGTTCTTTTACGATTATGCTGGCAGTCAGTTGCTAACAGGCGCACAAAAAGACACGGCTCATGAAGAAATCTTTGAGCGTATCACACAGGACATCTTTAATGAAACCTTAGCAAAATGGTAAATGAATAGCGCTGATTTTACATATTTGCTACAACACCCGCAGGACGTTTCAGTCGCTCAAACTGAATCGCTCTTAGCTCTGATTTCGACATATCCCTATGTGCAATCGGCAAGAGCCTTATATCTAAAAGGTCTTAAAAATAAGGAAAGTTATATTTATAATCAAGAGCTCAAAACAACAGCTGCATACACGACCGATCGCAGTATTCTGTTTGACTATATTACCTCGGAAGCCTTCAATCAAAATGAAATTTCCCAAATTATAAAACAAAATTCAGAGCATCTCAAAGGCATCGAAGTGAACGAAGCCGATGATATTTCGGTAGATAGAAGTGTAACAATTGACGATGCCTTAAAACAACATATTAAAAACACCGAGGGCGTTCTTGACCCAAACTTATTTGAACAAAAAGTGAAGCCAGAAGATATTGCTAGGTTTTTAGCACTTCAAAAACATACGCCAGAGCAGGTAATCATTGACATTGACACCAAACATATTGTTGAAACTCCAGAAGACAAGCTTAAGATTGGCAAGCCTTTGGAGTTTGACAAAAAAGAAACACATTCATTTGCCGAATGGCTAAAAATCACCAGTTTCAAACCTATTGACCGAAATGAGGACAAGCTGATTTCCGAAGTTAAAAAAGAAAAAAAGACTGATAAAACCTCGTCGGAGAAAAGCAAGAAATTTGAGCTTATCGATAAGTTTTTAGACAGTAATCCAAAGATTGTTCCTTCTAAAAGCCCCGTAAAAATTAATCTTGAAACTAGCGATAAAATCGCTCATGACGGTCTCATGACAGAGACTTTGGCAAGAATTTATTTAGAGCAAAACAATTATGAAAAGGCAATTCAATCTTATAAAATTTTAAGTTTGAAATATCCAGAAAAAAGTGGTTTCTTTGCAGACCAAATTAAAGCAGTAAAAGAATTACAAGAAAATAATACTCAAATATAATGAATACGTTTACTATCTTTTTAATCTTAATTGTGCTAGTATCATTTTTGCTAGTTGTTGTTGTTATGGTACAAAACCCTAAAGGTGGCGGCCTGTCCTCTTCATTTGGTGGTGGCGGCACGCAGCAATTGGGAGGTGTTAAAAAAACAACCGATTTCTTAGATAAAAGTACTTGGGCACTAGCAACCTTATTATTAGCATTGATTTTAGCGTCTAACTTTGCTATTCCAGGTGCTGGAGGAACGTCAACGGAATCTAAAGTAATCAATGGCGATGAGACATCAACGTCTGCACCACTGTCTACCGAAAGCAATACAGATAATATCGCAACGCCCGTAGATTCTATAAGTAACTAAGGTAACATTTATACTATACATAAAATGTCAACTTTTACAGTTGGCATTTTTTTATGCCCACATTCGGCAGAATCTTCTGCAAGTTTGTCAGTAATCTTCTATTGGCATATTTTTAGCGCTTTGGGTAAATCAATAGAGTAATCATAAATTTTAATTAAAACTAACATAACAATGAGCTTAAACATTAAACCATTAGCAGATAGAGTTCTTATTGAACCTGTAGAGGCTGAAACAAAAACAGCTTCAGGAATTATTATTCCAGACAACGCCAAAGAAAAACCTCAAAAAGGAAAAGTTGTTGCTGTTGGTAAAGGCACAAAAGACGAGCCAATGACCGTTAAATCTGGTGACACTGTTCTTTACGGTAAATATGCTGGAACAGATTTAAAATTAGATGGCAAGGATTACCTCATTATGCGTGAGAGTGATATTTTAGCGATTGTGTAACAATTGCTTTTAGCTATTAGCATTTGGCTTTTAGCAAACAAATAAAATTTATTAATTAAAAACTAAGCCAATAGCGAGACGCTAAAGGCAAAAAGCTGAGATTATGGCAAAAGATATAAAATTTGATATTGAAGCACGTGACGGATTAAAACGTGGCGTTGACGCATTAGCAAATGCAGTAAAAGTAACCTTGGGACCAAAAGGTCGTAACGTGATCATTGGTCGTTCATTTGGAGCACCTCAAGTCACTAAAGATGGTGTTTCGGTTGCAAAAGAAATAGAATTAGAAAATGAGCTTGAAAATATGGGAGCTCAAATGGTAAAAGAAGTTGCTTCTAAAACCAATGATTTAGCAGGTGATGGTACAACCACCGCAACGGTTTTAGCACAAGCCATCGTAAAAGAAGGTTTAAAAAATGTTGCTGCTGGTGCAAATCCTATGGATTTAAAGCGTGGTATCGATAAGGCTGTAGAAGCCATTGTTAAAGATCTCGAAAAGCAATCTAAAAAAGTAGGTAGCGACTCGGGAATGATTAAGCAGGTTGCTGCTATTTCAGCAAATAATGATGATACGATTGGAGACCTTATTGCCAAAGCATTTGGTAAAGTTGGCAAGGAAGGTGTTATTACCGTTGAAGAAGCGAAAGGTATGGAAACATACGTTGATGTTGTAGAGGGTATGCAGTTTGATCGAGGGTATTTATCGCCTTACTTCGTTACAGATTCAGATAAAATGATTGCCGATTTAGAAAATCCGTACATTTTATTGTTTGATAAAAAAATCTCTAACCTACAGGAAATCCTTCCAATTTTGGAGCCAGTTGCGCAATCTGGTCGCCCGTTATTAATTATTGCCGAAGATGTTGAAGGACAAGCTCTTGCAACGTTAGTAGTCAACAAGTTACGTGGTGGATTAAAAATTGCTGCTGTGAAAGCACCTGGGTTTGGAGACCGACGTAAAGCCATGCTAGAAGATATTGCTATCTTAACAGGAGGTGTTGTGATTTCTGAAGAAAGAGGATTCTCACTAGAAAATGCAGACTTAACCATGTTGGGTACTGCGGAATCTGTCATGATTGATAAGGATAACACTACTATCGTGAATGGCGCAGGCAAATCTGCCGACATCAAAGCTAGAGTCAATCAAATCAAAGCACAGATCGACACAACGACTAGCGACTATGATAAAGAAAAACTTCAAGAACGTTTGGCTAAATTAGCAGGTGGTGTTGCCGTATTATACGTTGGTGCAGCCTCTGAAGTTGAAATGAAAGAGAAAAAAGATAGAGTTGATGATGCACTTCATGCAACAAGAGCCGCAGTTGAAGAAGGTATTGTTGCTGGTGGTGGTGTTGCTTTTGTAAGAGCGATCAAGGTTTTAGAAAAAATCACTACTGAAAATCTTGACGAAACTACAGGAATTCAAATTGTAGCAAAAGCTATTGAATCTCCACTGCGCACTATCGTTGAAAATGCAGGTCTAGAAGGTTCAGTGGTCATCAATAAAGTTATAGAAGGCAAAAAAGATTTTGGTTTTGATGCTAAAACCGAAACCTACGTTGATATGCTTAAAGCAGGTATTATTGATCCGAAGAAAGTGACACGTATCGCGTTAGAAAATGCGGCATCTGTTGCTGGAATGATCCTCACTACAGAGTGTGCCTTAGTTGATATTAAGGAAGAATCTGCAGGTGGCGGTATGCCAGCTGGAATGGGTGGCGGTATGCCAGGCATGATGTAACATCCATAAGTTGAGCTTTTAAATTCTGTTACTTTTAAATAGAACTTGATAATTAGCAAAGCCTCTGATGAAAATCAGGGGCTTTCTATTTTGAATACAATTTGAATCTTCGTTTACAGAATTATTGTCATTTTAAAATCTAATTATATTTCATACTTTAGAGACTAATTTAACTTAGAATGAAACAATCAACTTGGAAGTATACGTTGCGGGAAATTCTCATTGTCATCGTAGGAATTTCAATTGCGTTTAGCATGAACAAATGTTCTGACAATTTAAAAGACAATAAACTTAAAACGGTTTATCTCACTAATCTAAAGAGCGATGCCGCAGCCGACAAATTAGTGTTGGCTAAAAACATTGGGGAAATAGATAAAAAAATTGAAACATGTTACAACTTAATCCCACAATTAAATACTGGCAAACCACAATCGATGGCATTACTAGGTGAAATTTTTGTAATACTGAAATATGAGACTTTCAGCCCTAAAGATATTACATATCAAACCTTAGTCAATTCTGGAGATTTTAAACTTATACCTGACTTTGAGCTGAAAGCTGCCATACAAAGCCATTATTCAAATTATAAGGACATGATAGATGCCTATGCGAGACATCGCAGTTTGATTCAAGACTATCTAGGTAATTATTTAGTAAACGATGCCGACTACGACCAACTTAATGAAGGCAAAGCATTGTTTTTAGATGAAATCAAATTAAAAAATATCATGCGTGCCATGAGTACAACCCTTGAAGACAAGAAGAAAGCTGCACAAAATGGCATCGTTAGCTGTGATCAGCTTATAGCCGAGCTAGAAAAGGCCTTAAACTAAAATTGCCCCTCGCATGAGGGGCAATTTATAGTCTAAAACAAATTTAGTTATCATTTTTGTGGTCTTTTTTTACGTCTTCATCACGATATCTACAACATGGATGCACGGTATTATAAGCCGCCTCAGTGGCTTTTAATTCTTTGGTATCGTGCCCAACGGCAGCGACGTTTTTTCTTATTGAGTCTAAATTGATTTTTCTTGCATCGTAGATGAGTTGAAGCTCATGCGAATCGACATCCCACAATGCCGATTTAACACCTTTGGTTCTAATGGCAGCTTTTTCAATACGGTCTTTGCACATCATACAAACACCATCCACTTCTACTGAAGCTCTTTCGTTTTTGTTTTGAGCAAAAGATATGGTGGTCATCACAAGGATGAACACTGTCGCTAATTGAGTAATTATTTTTCTTGAATTCATAACTGTTACTTTTAAATATCTTCCTCCTTCACGATCAAGTCGCCTTTGCGTTCTCGACTCAGGAAGACGGGATAGTATTAATTTTAATTTATTCTATATCGTAAACCTGCGTAGTACATACTCCCAAAAATTGGGCCATACACAAAAGACGTATCAAAATTGGGTCCAAACGGATCATCTGCTCCTAAAATGGGATTGTCTTGCCTTACATTCGTGATGTTTTCACCTCCCAAATATACTTCAAACTTTGGAGAAAACACTTTGGTTACTTGTGCGTTCAATGTTCCAACTGTAGGTGATTCTTCATCTAATCGAAATGCATCTGGATTGGCGGTTGTTGATGAAAACCGTTGCTCACTCAGCCAATTATAGGTCACATCAAACTTCCATAGACTGGCTCTTCCCTCCTTAATAGCCGTTTCATAAGAAGCATTTGCAAAAAAGCGGTGCTTTGGGATTAAAGGTTTAGAGAATCTGCCCGATAGATAATCAGTTTGCACATCATAATATTTATAGGCCGTTCTAATGTCTAATCGTTCAAGTAGGTTGTAATTCAATTCTAACTGAAAACTGTTTGCAAAGCTATCGCCTTCCAAGTTATAAAAATTGACCTGTTGTGGATTCTCCCAATCGATGACCACTTGATTTTTAAAATTGGTGCGATAAAAATCAAAGATAACATCGGCTTTTCTTCCGAAGAGATTAAAACCCTGAAGATATGAAAGACCATAATTCCAGGCAATTTCTGGATCTAGACCATAAATACGTCCATTGGTATTTAATATGTTGATCGATCTAGAGGTTGCAAAAATGTTTTGATTTTCAGCAAATATATTGGCACTACGTTTTCCTCTTCCAATAGAACCACGTAAAGCCGATTTCTCCCAAGGCGTATAGCGAACGTGCAAACGAGGTGTTATAAATTCACCTAATAAGTTATGAGTATCAAAACGCAAACCAGCTGTCAAGGTCAATTTACCTAAGTCGTCATAGGCGTATTCAAAAAACGCACCTGCCGACCGTTCACTGCGCTCAAAGTTGGTGTCAATAGCAAACTCATCATAATGGTCGTAGGTGAACCCAATTCCCGTCTTGATTTTATGTCGAGAATCACTAATTATAGAATTATAAATGGCATTGGAATAGATGCTATTATGATTGATCTCGTAAATATTGCGTCTAAAATAAGAGTCTTGGTCATGATGGCTAAAGGCAAATTGAACTCCCAAACTCTGCCAAGGTATTTCAGGATTAACATAACCTAACTTGGCTGAAACCTCAAAACGCTCGGTATCAATTTCACTTCCCCAAGCGTCCTCTTGGCTAAACGATGTAGGGTTATCAGGATCAAAATTATCGGGATCAAAATCGAGCTGTCCCGATTGCTTCTCATCATTTAAATAACGTACATTAATAAAACTAACCAAGCCCTTTTCGGGATTGGTATACTGCCAACGGTTCATCACATTAATTTGATTGTAGAGTGGCATATCTAGAAAGCCGTCATCATTGACATCATGTTTTTTTTGAAGTAAATTACCATGTACATAAAATCCTGTTGCCCATTTATCGCTTACTTTTGTATTGAAGTGGGTATTCAATTCTAAACGTTCACTAGAGGCTGCGTACAAATTCAAAAAAAACTTGTCGTCGGTTGCAGGTTTTTGGAGTTCGGCATTTATTTGTCCGGCAATGCTTTCGAACCCGTTGACCACACTTCCTGCACCTTTGGTAATTTGTATACTTTCTACCCACGTACCTGGGATAAAACTCAATCCATATGCTTGTGATGCGCCTCGAATTGACGGAATATTTTCCGTAGTAATCAAAATATACTTACTAGTTAGACCCAACATTTTAATTTGGCGTGTTCCCGTAACCGCATCAGAAAAATTAACATCTATAGATGGGTTGGTCTCAAAACTTTCAGACAAATTACAACAGGCTGCTTTTAATAATTCGGCACTGCTAATGGTTGTCAAGTTTTGAGCGTTTAAGTACGATTTTGAAGCGGTTTGCTTTCGGCCAGTAATTGTAATCTCAGACAACGCGCTTGTTGGATTGAGCTCATGTTTAATGTATGTTGGAGAGGTAATCGACAAGGTATCGGTCCTATAACCAACATAACTAATCACCAGTTTTTTATAACTTTTTTGATAGGGCAGATTAAATGTACCGTCCAAATCTGTGACTGCTCCTATTGAAGTATCCAACCAAAATACATTGGCTCCAGACAGCGGAATGGTGTCTTTATTTGTGTTTGCTTCTAAAACAATCCCTTCAACTTTGTCTTGTGACAAGGAGAGCAAAGGCAGCAAAACCATAAAATATATTAAATTTTTCATTAAGGATTTTTGATTTAAATTATTCTTAAGCTGAATAAAAATCAGCCTTTACAGCATATAAAGAATAATAAAATCAAATTAAAAAGACTTGATCCAGTTTTTGAAGATCTACAATCAAGTTAGGCGGTGTATAAAAAGCGTGCGGAATACGCTCCTTGGGTAAGGCTTCGAAGAGCAAGTTCTCAGCTTTGAAATAGGCATATAAAAAAAGTTGCTGATCAATTTCTAGATCCTCAAACGTATTGACCGTTAATTGATTTTGACCTTCAACAACATCAAGTATGTCTTTGCAACAAGATCTATTTGTGATTTGCTCTTGTTCATTTTCAAAAGCCTCCATAGCACATTTTTCAACCTCGCCCAAAACCGCAACAGCAATTAAAATATCTCCACAAAAATGCTTTTCTATAGTAAATGAAACCGTTGACATAAGCAGTAATAATGCCATTGCCAATGAAATAAATTTAAATGAAACTTGTTTTATCACGCTACAAAGTTAAGAAAAAAGAGATGAGCGTATGTACTTTAATACTTGCTTAACATCTTTAATGTTTCAGTTTGTAATAGTAAAACGCAGGTACCAACAGTAATAACAGTATAGGTTGAATTAAGAACCTTCTAAAATTGAAGAATAAATAGTAGTCCTCTTGTCGCGGATGAATAACGAAGTAAAGAAAAAATGATACAAGAATTACATATGCAACGCCATAAATCAATAGCGAAAATTGAACGATTGATTTATCTTTAAAAAACAGGTAAATAATACCAAGTGAGATCAACATGTTTAACACGTATCGCAATGTCGTATAAAGTGTCAACTTTAAAATCTCTCGATTGGGAAAGTCCATTTTTAAATAATCGCTCTTAAAGAACAGCAAATAGGGATCGTAAAATAATTCATTTTCAAATGCCCGAATGATGACCAACATCCCGAACAATGCTAAAAGCAACATGAAAGTGATTGGACTACGCATGGATTTTACTCTTTTTTTCTTTTGAAAATCGATTCACCCAAAACATCCAAAGCAAGAAAACCATACCGTAGATAATCATTGGAAAAATAACCGTATGCAAAACATCACGTCGCCATGGATAGTTGTAAAGCCCTATGGAGAGGATCGCAATCCTGAATAAATTTACCGAATAAATCAAGACACTCCCAGCCAAGATATAGAGTGATGTCATTTTAAACTTACTGGCAAAAGCAATTATAAATGAGATGAATAAAATGATGACACTTATCGAGTTACAACCCTCTACCACTCTAGCTACAAATTTCCCCTCTACGATAAGCTTCATTGATGGCTCATCATCATGCGGCAAAATTGCAGTATTGTATCCAAACGTTTCCAGTAACAGCTGGCTTTGATGAGCAACCAAATTTGTAATATAATCTGGATAATACTTAGAACTCACTGAAAAATCTAAATAAAATTTATAGGCTAAAGTTAAAAGTAAATACACCGAAAGAAAAGTTAAGATAAACTTTACGACCGATTTATATTTGATAAGAAGTGCCTTCAAAAACAACGATTTTTTGTGTAGTTAAATTTATATAAAATGAATCTAGAAATGACACTTTTTAAATACTTTTACCAAAATTCATTTAACTTATGAGCTTCGAAGCCCTAAAATCACAAGTAGACACCATTATTCAAAATAATCGCACCACAAACGAACGCCTATTCTCTATTTGCGAACTTTTAGAAAAACACCTAACATATTACAATTGGGTTGGATTCTATTTTAAAAATGGCGATAAAAATGAACTGAAATTAGGCCCTTATGTTGGTGAACCTACCGATCATACAATTATTCCCTTTGGTAAAGGAATCTGCGGACAAGTAGCTGTTTCTAATAAAAATTTTGTCGTTCCAGATGTTGCTGCTCAAGACAATTACATTGCATGTAGTATTACTGTAAAAGCGGAAATAGTAATTCCCATTTTTGTAAATGGTGAAAATGTTGGTCAAATTGATATTGACTCCAACACTCATGATCCTTTTACTTCGGAAGATGAGCGTTTTTTAGAGTTTGTGTGTGAACGGGTTTCTACGATTATTTAAATTATATTTTCTGAATCTCTTTTCGCCTAAAATCACTGTAGAATAATTATTTCTAGTAAAGCCATTTAGGTCAAACGGCAAACTCCATGCTCATAGGTACCCAATATTTTTTCTTTAAATAAAACTGATATAATAGATCAGATTGCAAACTGAAACAAGGTTACATCCCAGTACGTATCGCCTCGACAGGATCAAGCCTTGACGCCGAAATTGCAGGAATAACACCAGAAATAAGCCCAATCAGCGATGATAAACCAAAGCCTAAAAATATATTTCCAAACGACAAAACAAACGTAAAGTCTTCAACGATGGTATTAGCGACAAGCGACACAATCCAAACCATCACAACACCAATCAATCCGCCTAAAAACGATAAGATTACCGCTTCAAATAAAAACTGAAACAGTATAAATTTATTCTTCGCTCCTAATGATTTTTGAATGCCAATCAAACTCGTGCGTTCTCGCACACTTACAAACATAATATTGGCGATCCCAAAACCACCAACCAACAACGAGAATCCACTAATCACCCAACCAATAATATTTAAAGTCGAAATGATACTATCAATCGCATTTTGTAAACCTGAAATCACACTTATAAAAAACGAATCGATATCATCTGGTTTGAGACCTCGCTGACCTCGTAATTTCTGTACCACATCGGCTTTCAATTCATCAATATCGGCATTTGCTTTCGGTTTTATGATAATTATATGATTCATATTTTTATTGTTATCGCCAAAACGGTTGCGCACATAATTTGCTGGCAAAAAAATGGAAATATCATTACTATCACCAAAAAGTCCAGACCCCTGCTTTTTCACCACGCCTATAACCGTGAATTTCTGACCATAAAGCCTCACTTTTTTTCCAAGAGGCTCTAAAGTTCCGAAGAGAGAATTTGCGATTTCATCACCAATGACCACCACAGCTTTACCAGTATTAGATTCCGATTCGCTATAAAAACGACCTTTAGAAAACTCCAAGGCCTGTATATCTTCAAACTCATGACTCACCACGACCGTATTGACACTGCTTACCGATTTACTTTCATATCGTATCGTTTCGCGTCTCGCAAATAATTGATATGCCACATGCTCTGCATCTGGAACTGCAGATTTTAAATATTTATACTCATTATAAGATACCTCAGGAAATTGCTCGCGCTTCCAACGAGGCACATCGGTAGGCGCAAACGAAAACTTTGCCAAATACATGGTATTGCTGTCCAAACCACTTAATTGTGATTTGATTTGCCTATCTAAAGAATCAACTGCCGCCAATACCGCAATAATCGAAAAAATACCAATAGTGATACCCAAAAGCGATAGAAACGTTCGAAGTTTATTAGTACGCAATGCATTAATCGCAAACGAAAAACTCTCTTTAAATAACCTTAGATAAACAAGCATGAGATGGGTTTAATTTTGGGTAGATCTAAAGATATGACGTTTTCAACAATCTATTGTTACAAAAAACTAAATTAAACTCATATTTCCACCGCTAATACCACTTGATAATACGTATTTTTGCCCTTTGAATTCGTTATTTCGAATACGAAATAAAACACGACAATGATACAACTACAACATCACAACCATGAGCAACAAAAAAAGTATTAAATCTGCATTAATTTCGGTATTTAGCAAAGACGGACTAGAGCCAATCGTCAAACAACTTCACAAGCAAAACGTAATAATTTATTCGACAGGAGGCACCGAAAAATTCATCAAGGATCTTGGCATTCCAGTAATTCCTGTAGAAGATGTGACGTCTTACCCCTCTATTCTTGGAGGTCGTGTCAAAACATTACACCCAAAAGTCTTTGGAGGCATTCTAAATCGTCAAAACAATGAAAGTGATGCTGCTGAATTAGTGGATTTTGACATCCCGCAAATTGATCTTGTGATTGTTGATTTGTATCCTTTTGAAAAAACGGTTGCCTCTGGGGCATCCAATCAAGATATTATAGAAAAAATTGATATTGGCGGCATTTCATTGATTCGTGCTGCGGCAAAAAATTATGCCGATGTGATTTGCGTGTCTTCGGTTGCTGATTATACTGAATTTTTAGAATTGCTGAAATCCCAAAACGGTACAACTTCAGAAGAAAATAGAAAACATTTTGCTGCCAAAGCATTTAATGTGTCCTCGCATTACGATTCAGCTATATTCAATTATTTTAACGCCGATCATCAAATCGCGTCGTTCAAATTGAGTGAAACTAATGGTAAAACCTTGCGTTATGGTGAGAATCCTCATCAACGTGGTTTTTTCTTCGGAAACTTTAATGAGCTATTTACAAAGCTCCATGGAAAAGAACTGAGCTATAACAACTTGCTTGACGTTGATGCGGCCGTAAACCTTATGGCCGAATTTAAAGGAGAGGAACCAACATTCGCTATTTTAAAACACAATAATGCTTGCGGATTTGCGCAACGTGATACTATACACCAAGCTTATGTTGATGCTTTGGCTGGCGATCCAGTTTCAGCATTTGGTGGTATTTTAATTGCAAATACCGAAATTGACAAAGCGACTGCCGAAAAAATTCATACGCTGTTCTGTGAAGTAGTAATCGCCCCATCATTTACTGAAGACGCCTTAACCGTTTTAAAAGGGAAAAAGAATAGAATTTTATTAATTTTGCACGATATAAATTTCCCTAAAACTACAGTTAGAACATGTCTTAACGGTGTATTGGTTCAAGATAAAGACAACAAAACCGACCAATTGGAGGACTTAGCGTATGCCACTAAAGACAAACCCTCTAAAGATCAATTAGACGATTTAATCTTTGCCTCAAAAATTTGTAAGCACACAAAATCAAACACGATTGTTTTGGTAAAAAACAAACAATTATGTGCTAGTGGGACAGGGCAGACAAGTCGCGTTGATGCACTTAACCAAGCCATCCATAAAGCGGAATCTTTCAAATTTGATCTAAAAGGTAGCGTGATGGCCAGTGATGCTTTTTTTCCATTTCCAGATTGTGTTGAGATTGCCGATAATGCAGGGATTTCTGCTGTAATCCAACCTGGAGGATCCATAAAAGATCAATTATCAATCGATTATTGTAACGATAATCATATAGCAATGGTCATGACAGGAACACGTCATTTTAAGCACTAGAATATGTCTATTTCAATACCATGAACCAATGCACCCAGCTTTAATATTTCCGAAGAAAACAAGATCGTATTTTATCAACAAAAGATCCTATTTAAAGTCTTAAAATTTCCGAAGGAAAAAAGAGATGTATTGAACATCCAAAAGTAAAAAGCAAACGTTTAACTATAAAAAGTTAATCACTTAACCGTCATATCAATTGAAATAGAAATAAAGGGTAAATATTTATCAAGATTTATTACATTTACCACACGTCAAAAACTGAATACAATAACAGCCTCAAAATATTAGCATAACACATGGGATTTTTTGATTTCTTAACCGAAGAAATAGCCATAGATTTAGGAACTGCAAACACACTTATTATCCACAATGACAAGGTTGTTGTTGATAGTCCGTCGATTGTTGCAAGAGATAGAATTTCGGGTAAAATTATTGCCGTTGGTAAAGAAGCCAACATGATGCAAGGTAAAACCCACGAAAACATCAAAACAATACGACCATTAAAAGATGGGGTTATTGCCGATTTTGATGCCTCTGAGCAAATGATCAGCATGTTTATTAAAAATATTCCTGCGTTAAAAAAGAAATTATTTACGCCGGCTTTACGTATGGTGGTTTGTATCCCGTCGGGTATTACCGAAGTAGAAATGCGAGCGGTAAAAGAATCGTGTGAGCGCGTTAACGGTAAGGAAGTGTATTTAATTCATGAACCCATGGCAGCTGCTATTGGTATTGGTATCGATATCATGCAACCTAAGGGAAATATGATTGTAGATATTGGAGGTGGAACGACTGAAATTGCGGTCATTGCTCTTGGTGGTATTGTTTGTGACAAATCGGTTAAAGTAGCGGGTGACGTTTTTACAAATGACATCATCTATTACATGCGCACCCAGCATAATTTGTATGTTGGTGATCGCACTGCGGAAAAAATAAAAATCCAGATTGGTGCTGCTACTGAAGATTTAGATTTGCCACCAGAAGAAATGAGCGTTCAAGGACGTGATTTGCTTACCGGAAAACCAAAACAAGTTCAGATTTCTTATCGCGAAATCGCAAAAGCTCTCGACAAATCTATTTTGAGAATTGAGGATTCTGTGATGGAAACCTTATCACAAACACCTCCAGAATTAGCGGCAGATATCTACAACACTGGCATTTACTTGGCAGGTGGTGGATCTATGCTTAGAGGGTTAGACAAGCGTTTATCCCAAAAAACAGACCTACCTGTTTATATTGCCGAAGATCCCTTAAGAGCCGTTGTTCGTGGCACTGGAATTACACTTAAAAACTTAGCAAAATTTAAAAGTGTATTGATCAAATAATAGAGAATAGCAAGACCGACTTCGCATGCAACAAATTATTAATTTTGTCATTAGAAACAAGACCTTCCTTTTGTTTCTGCTGCTGTTTGTTATTTCGTTAACTTTTACAATTCAATCGCATTCTTACCATAAAAGTAAATTTATAACCTCTTCCAATTTTTTGACGGGAGGTATCTATGAAAGCGCCAGTAATGTGTCAGATTATTTCGATTTGATAGAACAAAACAATATTCTTCTAGAAGAAAATAATAGACTACGATCAGAAATTCTAAATGTTAGTGATTCCATACCAATAACAGAAGCCACTATTGACACAGCTATCTATAACGGTCGTTACAAAATTAGATCAGCAAAAGTGATCAATAACAACTATTCATCGTCCAAAAATTATTTAACCATTAACAAAGGAACGAAAGAGGATTTAAAAGAAGATTTAGCAGTAATCACCTCAAAAGGCGTTGTTGGCATTATTGATAATACCTCTGGTCGATTCGCTAGAGTCCTCTCTATTTTAAATACCAAAAGCCGAATTAATGCACAACTCAAGGCATCAAATCATATTGGGTCTTTAATTTGGGATGGTAGGTCATCGAGCGAAGTACAACTTATTGACATCTCAAAATTTGCACCCATTCGAGAAGGGGATACGATTGTTACAGGTGGGCAATCGTCTATTTTCCCACAAGGAATACCAATAGGCACTATTAACAGTTTTAGGTTAGATGTGAGCGGAGACACATATACTGTCGATCTCAAACTATTCAATGATATGTCTAATTTATCTCACGTCTATGTCATCGAGAATTTAGATGCTGAAGAAATTGAGCTTTTAGAAAACCCAATCGATGAATAGTCTGGCCATAAATAGTATTCTTAGGTTTTCACTTTTATTATTGACTCAAGTATTGATCTTTAGTCACATAGATTTTATGGGTACTATAAACCCGTATCCATATATACTTTTCATATTATTATTTCCAGTCAATAATAACCGTACTCTATTTATTTTTTTTAGCTTTTTACTGGGTTTATGTGTAGATATCTTTTCAGATTCTGGAGGTGTTCATGCTGCGGCCAGCGTTACAATTGCTTTCATAAGACCTGCCGTTTTAAAGTTTAGCTTTGGGATGATCTACGAATATCAAAGTATTAAATTCTCAAATACAGCGTTAAGCAATCGCATTACCTATTTCTCAATTCTCGTGGTAATTCATCATTTTATAATGTTTACAATGGAAATTTTTAACATTTCCAATATAATTTTAATTCTTCAGAAAACGTTATTTTCAAGTATTTTCACTATACTACTTTGTATATTGATTTCGATACTCTTCAGTCAAAATAAACGATGAGAAAACTTTTACTTTTATTGACCGTAATTACTGTTGGCCTTGTATTTATTGGACGCCTGTATTATTTACAAGTCTACAAAAAGGAAGCCTATAGTCTGTATGAGGATAGTGCTATTCTTAAAAAGTATGACTATCCTAAACGTGGTTATGTATACGATCGTAATGGAAAACTCTTGGTTGCTAATCAGCCCTCATATGATGTGATGGTAATCCCTAGAGAAGTGAAGCCTTTAGATACGTTGGAGTTTTGCTCGCTATTAAAAATCACAAAAGAAGATTTTATAACTAAATATGCACGAGCAACTAATTATTCTCCGCGATTGCCTTCTGTTTTCGTTCCTCAGTTATCAAAAAAAGACTATGCCGTTCTTCAAGAGAAGATGAGAAAATTTGAAGGATTCTACATTCAAAAAAGATCCTTACGCGATTATCAAACCTCAATAGGTGCGAATGTATTAGGCGATATTGGCGAGGTGAACCAACGTATTATAGAACGACAGCCTTATTACAAAATGGGTGACCTTATCGGTAAACAAGGGGTCGAATTATCATATGAAGATGTTTTACGTGGTCATAAAGGCATTAAATTTATACAAAAAGACAGATTCAACAAAAATATTGGACCCTATAAAGAAGGGCAATTTGACACCTTACCAATACCAGGACGCGATATCACAATCACCATTGACTCTCAACTTCAGCAATACGGAGAATTGCTAATGACTAATAAACGCGGTGGTATTGTAGCCATAGACCCCTCTAACGGAGAAATTTTAGCCTTGGTATCAGGACCAAACTACAATCCGAATTTATTGGTAGGTCGAAGCCGATCTCAAAACTTCTCCAAACTTTATAGAGATAGTATCGCAAAACCATTATTTGATCGAGGACTGCAAGCTCAGTACCCTCCAGGGTCACCTTTTAAGGTCATCAATGCGCTTATCGGACTTCAAGAAGGGGTCGTAGAAACCACCGATAAAGTTACTTGCCGTATGGGATATTACTACGGAAGTCAAAAACTAACGGGTTGTCACCACCATTCCAGTCCTGTAAACATGAATAGTGGCATCTCCCAATCCTGTAATGCGTATTTTGTTAGTACTTATAGAAAAATTATAGATAACTATGATGATGCAGGTAAGGGTATGAATGTTTGGGCAGATCACGCAAAGAGTTTTGGTCTTGGAGATTATTTAGGTTATGATTTGCCCGTGGGTCAAAAAGGAAGAATTCCAAATGGTGACTACTACGACAGGGCCTATGGCGATAATCGATGGGGATCTACCTACATTGTATCTAATGCCATCGGTCAAGGTGAAGTTGAAGCAACACCAATCCAATTGGCCAATATGGCCGCAGCGATTGGAAATAGAGGCTTTTACTTCACACCCCACATTATCAAGAACATTGAAAACGACACCATACCTAGCAAATACACGACTCCAAATTACACCACAATAGACAAACGTCATTTTGAACCTGTCGTTCAAGGTATGTTTGATGTGTATAATAATGGAACGGCAGCTTCGCTTCGCATTCCTGGGATTGACATTTGCGGAAAAACGGGAACTGCCGAAAATTTTGTCAAAATTGATAGTGTGAAAACACAATTGACAGACCATTCTATATTTGTAGCTTTTGCGCCTAAAGATAATCCAAAAATTGCCATTGCAGTATTTGTTGAGAACGGTTATTGGGGCAGTCGCTTCGCTGGACGAATGGCCAGCTTAATGATAGAAAAATACATCAAAAATGAGATTACTAGAACAGATATGGAGAACTGGATTCTCACCCATAGTTTAGAGAACGAATACGCCAAACCGTATTCTGGAGAGCCATTTAAAATTAACGGTCAAACTACACTGCAAGTTATTGATAAAGTAGTGGCTCCAACTGATAATGACCTCAGCTACTCTATTCCTATCCCATCAAACACACCCAAAAGGTAGTATGATCAGAGAAAATCACAGAGGTTTTGGATTTGATTGGATCACGATCATCTTATTTCTGCTTTTAGTGGCTTTTGGCTGGCTAAATATCATGTCGGCTTCACACTTAGGTGAGATTGAAAGTTATTTTGACATGAGTCAATTATATGGAAAACAGGCCGTTTTCATCGGGTTAACTTTTGTACTCATAATCTTGATCCTGTCTGTTGAAGCGAAATTCTATGAAAGGTTTGCTAGTGTCATATACCTAGTCGCTATGCTAGCACTGGTAGGTTTATTTATCTTTGGGAAAGATATCAATGGTGCTCGATCATGGTACGGCATTGGTAGCATGACTTTACAGCCTAGTGAATTCGCGAAATTTGCCACTGCCTTAGCGCTAGCAAAATACATGAGCGATCTTCAAACCGATATGAATACCATAAAAGATCAATTAAAAGCTGTTGGTCTTATCATATTACCTGCGGTTCTTATCTTGCTGCAAAATGACGCAGGAAGCACCATTGTATATGCATCGTTTTTTTTCGTATTTTATAGAGAGGGACTCCAACAAATATACTTAGCTACTGCAATTTCAGCAATTATTTTAGCGGTTCTTGCCTTGAAATTCGGAATTTTAATCACAGCCGCAATTACGGCGGTTGTAGTTGGTTGTGCTTACATCTTCCGAAGAAAAAAAAGAGCCTCAATTATTCAATCGATTATGATCTTACTGGTATGTGTGCTATTTTCATCGGGTGTGCGCATGTTTTACGATCACGTATTAAAACCACATCAACAAAACAGAATCAGTTTGTGGTTACGTTTGGAAAAAGATCCTTTGAAATTAGAACGTATGAAGAAAGAGGAGGCCTACAACCTCATCCAGTCTGAACAAGCCATTAGTTCTGGTGGATTAAAGGGTAAAGGGTTTATGCAAGGAACGCGAACGACAGGAAAATTTGTGCCAGAACAAGAAACCGATTATATTTTTAGTACCGTTGGCGAAGAATGGGGTTTTTTAGGAAGCAGTATGGTGGTCATTTTTTTTATGGCATTGATCATACGTATTCTATATTTAGCTGAGTCCCAAAAATCGCAATTTAGTCGTGTTTATGGCTATGGTGTTGCCTCCATTTTTTTTATTCATTTTACCATCAATACTGGCATGGTCATGGGTCTGATCCCTACGGTTGGTATTCCCTTACCCTTTTTTAGTTATGGTGGCTCTGGACTTTGGGGCTTTACCATTTTACTGTTTATTTTTATTAAATTGGATAGCAATAAGATTAATGAGTGGTAATAATATCTCATTGTCGATGACTCACTTCGAAAAGTTGAGAATAATAAAATTTCGGCATCACACAATAACCAAAGTCTCTAACCATCATGACGATCTTTTCCCACTAAGTTATTGCGCCATATGTCAAAACTTAAAAAAATAAAACCTACAAGTTTCTCAATGATCTTGTAGGTTCTAATCTCACTTTTTCAATTAATTACTGCAAACTAGCCAAACTGCTTTTCAATGTTTCAATCTTAGCCAAAGCATCTGCTTCCTTATTTTTTTCGGAAGTAACCACCTGTTCAGGAGCTCCAGCGACAAAGCGCTCGTTAGCTAATTTTTTCTGAACTGATTTTAGGAAACCCTCGGTATAATTTAATTCTTCGGTCAATTTCTGAATTTCTGCCTCTACATCAATGCTTCCTTCCATTGGGATAAAATATTCATTCGATTTAACTCTAAACGTCAATGCACCTTCTACAGGGTTTGTTACATAATCAAACGTCTCAAGATGTGCTAACTTTGAAATTACCTCATCAAATGTGGTTGCTACATTTTCTCTGTTTACTACGGAACATTTTATGGCATCCTTGAAGGCAATATTCTTTTGTTTTCTAATATTTCGCAGTCCGGAAATAACTTCCGAAGCAAAATCAAATTCAGAAATCAAAGCGCTATTGATTGACTTAGCTTTTGGCCACGTGGATACAATTAAAGCTTCCTCTGGTGAGCGTTTTTTGATGTAATGCCAAATATCTTCAGTTAAAAATGGCATAAACGGATGAATGATCTTAAGGTTATCCTCGAATATAGTCATCAGCTTAGTATAGGTTACTGTATCTATTGGTTGCTGATAAGCTGGTTTGACCATCTCTAATAACCAACCACAAAAATCATCATAGATCAATTTATAGATTGACATTAAAGCATCGCTCAATCGATATTTGCTAAAATGGTCTTCAATTTCGACTAAAATCGTTTGAAATTTAGAGTCATACCACTCTAATGCTATTTTACTCGAGTTAGGTTGTTGGATATCTTTAACCTCCCAAAGTGTTGTCAATTGAAAAGCGTTCCAAATTTTATTCCCAAATCCTTTACCTTGTTGACAAAGTGCCTCGTCAAACATTAAGTCATTACCTGCTGCCGAACTCAGTAATAAACCAACACGCACACCATCTGCCGTATATTCTTCTATCAATTTTAAAGCGTCTGGAGAATTACCAAGAGACTTTGACATTTTTCGCCGCTGCTTATCTCGCACTAAGCCTGTAAGATAAACATTTTCAAACGGACGTTGATTTTTGTATTCGTAACCCGCAACAATCATTCTTGCCACCCAAAAAAACAGAATATCTGGACCAGTGACAAGATCATTAGTTGGATAGTAGTATTTAATATCTTCATTTTCAGGATTGCGAATGCCATTAAAAACACTTATTGGCCATAGCCATGAAGAAAACCATGTATCTAAAGCATCGGTATCCTGCTTTAGACTTTTGGCAGTTAGATCTTGGTTATTGGTTTTAATTTTTGCTAGTTTTAGAGCTTCTTTTGCGCTTTCGGCAACAACAAAATCTTCTTTACCATCACCATAGAAATAGGCTGGGATTTGCTGTCCCCAAAGCAATTGCCTTGAGATATTCCAGTCTCGTATGTTTTCCATCCAATGCCTGTAGGTGTTCTCAAATTTCTTTGGAAATAATTTCACCTCGCCCGTTTTTAAAACAGCATCGATGGCAGGTTTTGCCAAATCTTCCATTTTTAAAAACCACTGATCGCTCAAACGCGGTTCGATGACTGCCTTAGTCCGTTCAGACGTTCCTACTTTATTGATATAGGTCTCTGTTTTAAGTAATTGACCCGCAGCTTCCAACTCTTTTGTGATTTTGGTTCTAACAACGAATCGATCCTGACCTTCATAATGCATTCCGAAGCTATTTAAAGTCGCATCATCATTAAAAATATCGATAACTTCGAGATGATGTCTATCGCCCAATACTTTATCGTTTTCGTCATGTGCAGGCGTCACTTTTAGGCAACCCGTACCAAATTCTACATCAACATAAGCATCTTCTATAATTGGTATCACTCTTCCGCAGATAGGGACTATAGCGTTTTTTCCTCTTAAGTGCTCAAAGCGCTCGTCATCTGGATTGATACAAATTGCTGTATCTCCAAAAATGGTTTCAGGCCTCGTAGTGGCGATAACGAGCGTGTCGTTACTGTTTTCAATTTGATATTTCAAGTAAAAGAGCAAGCCTTGTTGTTCAACATGAATCACTTCTTCATCAGACAAAGTTGTTTTGGCCTCTGGATCCCAATTCACCATACGGTAACCACGGTAAATTAATCCTTTGTTATATAGATCAACAAACACCTTGATAACGGCTTCGCTCATGTCGGGATCCATTGTAAACTTTGTACGCTCCCAATCGCAGGAACAGCCTAACTTTTTAAGTTGTTCTAAAATGACGCCACCATACTCCTCGGTCCATTCCCATGCATGAGCTAAAAACTCATCACGCGTTAAATCATTTTTATTGATCCCCTTTTCTTTAAGCCTTGCCACAACCTTTGCCTCGGTTGCAATAGAGGCGTGATCGGTTCCAGGCACCCAACACGCATTTTTTCCCAATAAGCGTGCTCGACGAATTAAAACATCTTGAATGGTATTATTGAGCATGTGTCCCATATGCAAAATTCCAGTCACATTTGGCGGCGGAATAACAATCGTATATGGCTCTCTGTCATCTGGCTTAGAGTGAAAGTAATTGTGGGTCATCCAGTAGTCGTACCATTTACGTTCTGCGGATTTTGCTGAATATTTTGACGGAATGTCCATGCTTGGTATTGTTTTTGCTTTATAGAGAGCAAAAGTACTTATATTTCTTTTTTTGTGGAATGAATAAAAGAAATAATGACAAACCAAAGCCATTAAATGTTAATATTAGAGGTCATAGAACTAATATATTTTGCAGAATCGCAAAAAGTAAGTAGTTTTGATTCTATCAATTTAAAATTAAAATGATGAAAAAATTAGTAGCAATTTTATGTGTAGCCATCTTAAGTGTTGGAGCTTACGCCCAAGACAAAGTAGCGAAAATTGAATTTAAAACCGATGTTATCGATTACGGAACTATTGAAAAAGGAGCTGACGGCGTGCGCTCATTTGAATTTACAAATACAGGCGATGCGCCACTTATCATATCTAACGTAAAGTCTACCTGTGGATGTACTGTGCCTAAAAAACCTAAAGGACCTATTTTACCAGGTGACACAGGCGTAATTGAAGTAAAATATGATACGAATAGAGTAAATCCTATTAGAAAAACAATTACAGTGACGTCTAATGCAGATACTCCAACAGTAGCTTTAAAGATTAAAGGTGTTGTTATAGATCCTAGCAAAGTAAGCGTTTTAGAAAAGAAAGACAAGAGTGTAATGGAGCAGTAAAACGCTCCAAATTTAACCAAAAAAAACTTCCTCTATTTAGGAAGTTTTTTTTGATTAAAGACATCTTCTAATCTGAATTGAAACGATAGAAGCTCCCCATCTCTGTCAATCTTGAGCCGAATGAGCTTACCAACATCATTTTTAAAATACTCCATGATTTGCTGTAGCTTTAAATTGTGCGATTGTTTACCGTTAACAGATACAACAATATCTCCCACTTTCAATCCAACTGAAGCTGCGGCAGAATTTGGTCTAAGCTCCACTATAGAGTAAAAAGGTTTTAGAGCAAATCTATAATAGGTATTAAGATCTATTTGGGTGCCTTCACCTCCTCTATTGCCATAGCCAGTTAGACCTCGATCTTCTTTTTCCTTTACTATTCTAGATCCTGTTTGTTCTAAAATGATGCCGCTTCGATTATAATAAAATGACGCTTTAAAGTTTCCGTTTTTCTTTAATACCAGTTTTGCCCTTTTGTAATCGAAAATTAAGTTAAAACGTTTTAGTAATTCGCCAGACATACTGCCGTTTCTGTTTTTTATGAGTCTGGCAGTGCTTATTGAGGATGAATCTGGAAACGCTACATTTACGTTATCCAATTCAAAACTTTTCAGCTTAAAGGATTTTACCTTTGATCGCTTTCCGTAGACATTACCACTGAGTCCCTTTCCTATAAAATCATCAAAATATCGATTCTCAAAAGGCTTAAGACCTATATCATGATCTTCAAACAACCACAGTGCATCACTACTTCCCGTATCAATCAATAATTTTACTGGTATTGACCCTTTATCCACTTCGACCTCTGCCTCGATATAAGGCTTGTTATTATACAGCGAAAGATCAAAAGTTTCACATTTTCTGCAAGATTTGTAAGTGTATAATTCAGGCTCATGAAGTTTTATATATTTTGAAATATAATTAATCTCTACAACAAAGCTTTTGAATATATCATAACCAATAATACCATGTACGTTCACTCCCAACCTACTCGTAAAGTTTATTGAATTGTCAAATACCACGTAGATATCTTGATTTATATTGAGAGCGTTGCCTAATTTAAAAAAGTTTTTTCTTGACTTTAAGGCCTCTACAGGTTGTCCTCCCTCGCCTAAGCCTCTTAAGAAGATTTTTTCTACGTTTTTAATTTGAAGTGAATCGGTATTGGTAATATTAAACAAGATGGGCTTGCTCACACCCGAATCTAAGATAAAGGACAATTCTACACCATTGAGTTCAACTGGTATCACAATTAGGTTGCCAACAAGCTTAAATTTAATCTTATCGCTTTTTTTTTGAGGTAGATTAAAATCACCCTGACCAAACAATGGCAGAAAACATGCAACTGCCAATAGTAAATTTATCCATGTTTTTTTAAAATTATCCATTATGAACAAGTTACAAATCTTTGATATATCTAAAATATTTTTAACAACGCTTTTTAAATAAATTTCGAGATAATTTTCAGAACTTTACATTCTAAATTTATAGACATGCCAAAAATTTCAAAGAAAGGAGTTTCGATGCCAGAATCACCAATTCGGAAACTCGTTCCGTATGCTGAGCAAGCCTACAAAGAGGGTAAAACCGTGTACCATTTAAACATAGGTCAACCCGATATCAAGACTCCTCAAGTAGCTTTAGATGCGGTAAAAATTCATTCACTTGATATTTTAGCCTACACGCGTTCTGAGGGCTCTGAAGCCTATCGCATTAAAATAGCAGATTACTACCGTAAATACGACATTCACGTCAAACACGATGACATCATTGTAACTACTGGTGGCAGTGAAGCGCTGATGTTTGCCTTTGGAAGTGTTATGGATGCCGATGATGAAGTCATCATTCCTGAGCCATTTTATGCCAATTATAACGGATTCTCAACAGCTTCTGGCGTTAATATTGTTCCGGTCATTTCTAAAATCGAAGATAATTTTGCGCTACCACCAATTGAGGAATTTGAAAAACTGATCACGCCAAAAACGAAAGCCATACTCATTTGCAACCCTGGCAACCCAACTGGCTATCTCTATTCCGAAGTTGAAATTAAAAAACTGGCAGCCATTGTCAAAAAGCATGATTTATTTTTAATAGCAGATGAAGTCTATAGAGAGTTCGCCTATGATGGCGCTAAGCATTACGGGATTCTTCAAGAAAAAGGATTAGAGGAGTATGCCATCGTTGTAGACTCTGTATCAAAACGATACAGTATGTGTGGCGCTAGAATTGGTTGTCTTGTCTCGAAAAATAAGGAGGTCATCAAAACCGCGCTAAAGTTTGCACAAGCACGATTAAGCCCTCCAACGCTTGCTCAAATCGCTAGTGAAGCGGCTTTAGAGACGCCTCAAAGTTACTTTGATGATGTGATAGAAGAATATGTTGAACGCAGAAATGTGCTCATCGAGGAACTTAGTAAAATTGATGGTGTTAACGTTGCAAATCCAAAAGGCGCTTTTTATTGTATTGCCCAACTGCCTATCAAAAACACCGATAAGTTCGCACAATGGCTTTTGGAGTCTTTTGAAATTGATGGAGAAACAATAATGGTTGCTCCAGCAGCAGGTTTTTACAGCACTCCTGGTGTTGGTCTTAATCAAATTCGAATCGCTTACGTACTTAATACTGAAAGTTTAAAAAAAGCAGTTCATATTTTAAAAGAGGCTTTAAAGGTTTATAAAGACTAGTGCATATTCAGGACAATATATCGCTCAAGCCTTTTAATACCTTTGGGATCGACGTCAAGGCCAAACAGTTTGTCTCGGCACAATCGGTTGATGATCTAAAATCTATTTTTTCTTCGGAAGAATTTCCGCAGAAATTTATTTTAGGTGGTGGAAGTAACATGCTTCTTACCAAAGATATCAATGCGCTGGTTATTCATTTAAACCTAAAAGGCAAAACGATCATATCCAAAACAGAAACTAAAGTTATTATTGAAAGCCAAGCAGGTGAAAATTGGCATCGTTTTGTGCTTTGGACTTTAGATAATAATTTTGGCGGATTAGAAAACCTGTCACTCATACCTGGCAATGTTGGAACGAGCCCAATTCAAAATATTGGCGCCTACGGTGTTGAATTAAAAGATACATTTCATTCTTGCAAAGCGTTAAATCTTGACACTTTAGAAATTGAGACCTTTAATACTACTGAATGTCAATTCGATTATCGCAATTCTATTTTCAAACAACATGCAAAAGGCAAATACATTATCATAAGTGTACAGTTCAAACTTTCAACAAAAAATCACAATCTACATACTAACTATGGGGCAATAACTTCAGAATTAGAAGAAATGGGTATTGTAAAACCCACAATTCAAGACGTTTCAAAAGCAGTCATCTCTATTCGCAATCGCAAACTCCCTAATCCCAAACAGATTGGGAATTCTGGTAGTTTCTTTAAAAACCCAGTAATATCTAGAGAAGCATTTTCAAAATTACAGCAGCAATTTCCAAATGCTCCGTCATATATAGTTTCAGAAACTGAAATCAAAGTCCCTGCTGGATGGCTGATTGAACATGCAGGTTTTAAGGGTAAAACGTTTGGAAATTATGGAGTCCATAAAAATCAAGCCCTAGTATTGGTCAATTATGGTGGCGCTAAAGGAAATGATATTCTTGAATTATCACGATTAATTCAACAAACAGTTGCTCGTATTTTTAATATTCAAATAGAAACAGAGGTCAATATAGTGTAAGAAAAAAGCCCCAATTATATGGGGCTTTTTTCACTATAGAATAGTTTTTGAGTAAGCTATTAATCAATATCTTTTATGAAAAAAAGAAGTTATTATTCTACAGAATTTATCAATCAAATCTTTAAATCCGTTTAAAAATTTATTTACTAGTTTTACATCCTTAATCTTATATACGGATGATTATTTATTTTGGACGTTTTAATATCAAATTTTTTACAGTAAAATTTTAATGATCGATTTTTGAGCACTTCTTTAGAACAACAAATAGTCAAATATCTCGCAAAAGGCGACCAAAAAGCAATAGATCTTCTTTATGAAAACTATGCCGACAGTCTCTATGGAGTTATTCTAAAAGTGACCATAAATGAAGAAATCGCTCAAGACGCACTTCAAGAAACATTTGTAAAGGTTTGGAAAAACGCTAAAAAATACGATTCTAAAAAAGCCAAATTATTCACATGGTTATTCCGTATTGCAAAAAATACCGCTATTGATAAACTCAGAAGTTTCAATAATAGATTTGAGAAAGAAGTCCAAATTGATAAATCTAACGTATATATCTTACCGACAGCGAATTTGAATCAAGATGTCATGGATTTAAAAGAGCATGTCGCAAGATTGGACGAGAAGTATCAAATTGTCTTGAAAGCTTTATTTTTTGAAGGCATGACCCAACAAGAAGCAAGCGATGAACTTGACATCCCTCTTGGTACTATTAAATCCAGATTAAAAATTGGATTACGAGAACTGAAAAAAGTTTACGATCCCGAAACGAATTAGAAAAATGGAAAAAAAATTACAAATTTTTTTACAGTCAGGATTACTTGATAAGTATATTTTAGACGAGAGCTCTACTTCAGAAAGTTTGAAAGTTGAACACTACATCGAAACTTATCCAGAAGTAGCATACGAATACCTTAAACTACAAGAACATCTTGAGGTTTTAGCAAAGGCAGACGCAATTGAAGCGCCAAATTTCGTTTTGGATCAAATTAAGAGCACTCTTGCTACAGAAACGATACCAGTCATTAAAATGGCTCGTTCAAAAAGAAGAACGCCGTGGTACGGTATTGCTGCTAGTATCGTAGCACTATTGTTCGCTGGAGGATACTATATGAAGAGTGAACAAAACAAAGCGTTGCTTGATGAAAACCAAGTGGTGGTTGATGAAATTTTTGACTTGCGAAGTGACATTGAAGACAACAATACGAAACTTGACGATTTAATGCGTCAGTTTATGAAACTCAACAATCCTGAAACCGAGAAGTATGTTTTGAGAGGAAATTCACGAGCTAAAGAACTTAAGACGGTCGCCTATATTAATGCTGTAGAAAAAACATCTATGATTGATGTGGTATCTACACCTCAGTTATCTGAGGATCAATTTCTTCATGTTTGGGCCGAGATGAATGATCATTTTGTTAGTCTTGGAATACTTGACCCATCACAGAAAGACATGCAAACTTTGCCTTATATGGAAGATGCCTTAGGAATCAGTATAACGATAGGACCTAAAGACGATACAAAAAATGCAGATAATGAAGTTGCTGAAATCGCGCTCAAAGGAAAAAATAATTAATAGACGTTTTAGTCTTACAAAAGCCATCTTTGAAATTCGAAGATGGCTTTTTTTATTCCCAGTACTCTATTTGGATAAAATTTCTTAAAAAACAAGGCAGCGCAAAACCGTTAGATATGCATTTAATCTGGGTCATATAATCAGCCCCATAAATATTACGCGTATATTACCTTAAAGATTAATTATAAAAAACTGTCAAATTATTTATCTTTGCCACAACTATTTATGGAATAAGGCAGAACGTACAGCTAGAGTTAAGCGCATTTCTATTTTACATTACATAAATCTCAAGGAACAAGCAAATGAAACTTATACTTATAACATTATTTCTATTGGGTTTAGGCGTAGCTGGTATTGCCATAAAAATATGGGCTAAAAAAGACGGTAAATTTGCTGGCACATGTGCAAGTCAAAATCCTATGCTTAACAAAGATGGTGAAGCTTGTGGCTTTTGCGGAAAAACATCAGATCAGTTCGAAAATTGCAGCGAACCAGAACATTCATAGTCGTCAATGTTTTTTCTTGATGTACTATTCTACGCGTTCATTATCGTTGTAGTCATTCAGCTCATTTACTACGGAATTATCTTCGGAAGGTTGGCCGCCCATAAAAACCAAATTCCAACATCCAAAAATATTGGCGTATCCATTATTATTTGCGCAAAAAATGAAGCTGAAAATTTAGCCACCAATCTGCCTTTATTTTTAGATCAAGACTATCCCAACTTTGAGGTTGTTCTTATCAATGACCATTCTTCAGATGATACCTTAGAGATGATGGAAGGTTTTAAAGAACGGCATCCAAACGTTAAAATTGTTGATGTCAAACCTATCGAAAAATTTTGGGGCAATAAAAAATATGCCTTGACCCTGGGCATTAAAGTGGCTAGCCACGAACACCTTCTATTTACCGATGCCGATTGCACCCCACTTTCACGACAATGGATCAAGGAGATGGCGAGTCATTTTTCCGAAGAAAAAACTCTTGTTATTGGTTATGGAGCCTACAAAAAGAAAAAAGGCTCATTACTAAATGTGATGATTCGGTTTGAGACATTTATGACCGCTGTACAATACTTTTCATATGCTAAAATAGGTCTACCATATATGGCAGTAGGTAGAAACCTAGCTTATAAAAAAACACAATTTTTCGAAGCTAACGGCTTTGTAAACCATATGGACATCATGTCTGGTGACGATGATCTTTTTGTCAATCAAGTCGCAACAAAATCTAATGTGGCATTATGTATTTCCGAAGACAGTTTTACAGAGTCTATTCCCAAAAAAAACCTAAATGCTTGGATGCTTCAAAAACGCCGGCATTTAGGTTCTGCGCACTTTTATAAGACGAAACATAAAGTATTGCTCGCACTTTTTTACATCTCCCAACTCCTATTCTGGACACTATCGATTGTTTTAATAATATTTTTACACCAATGGCATGTGGTTCTCGGTCTAGTTGCCCTAAGGTTCATTGTTCAATTTATAAATTTAGGCCTAGGAGCCAAAAAACTTAATGAAACAGGCTTAATGTATTGGCTGCCTTTATTAGAAATTTCACTAATTTCTTTTCAATTCTTTATATTTATAAAAAATCTCACCTCAAAGCCTCAATATTGGAAATAAAAGACGCCATAGAGAAAGCCAAACAAAATGATCAAATCGCTTTTAATTTCTTATTAGACACCTTTTGGAATAGCGTGTATGGCTTTCAGCTCAAGCGCACTGAAAATGAGACTGACGCAGAAGACATTACCATACAAACCTTTTCGAAAGCTTTTGATAAAATAAACAGCTATAACGACACATATGAATTTAGCACGTGGTTAGTCACTATTTCAAAAAACATTCATATTGATTTATTAAGAAAACAGAAATCTATTATATCCAGTCGTTCATATTTAAATGAGAATAAAGATTTCTATGCGGTGATTGATGAATCTCCTACTCCTGAAGACAAACTTATTACCGAACAAAACTTAGCCAAATTACTGCGTGATATAAAAAAATTAAAACCGCATTACCAAGAGGTTATAAATCTTAGATATTTTCAAGAATTGAGTTATAGGGAAATTTCAAATTATTTGAAAGAGCCCATGAATAATGTCAAAATCAAATTACTTAGGGCAAAAAAACTTCTTGCTGAGATCATCAAAAAAAATGATGGGATTTAATTTCAAAAAAATAGGCCCAGGATTATTATTTGCGGGTGCTGCTATTGGTGTATCGCATTTAGTGCAATCCACTAGAGCCGGTGCCGATTTTGGTTTCGGATTAATTTGGGCATTGCTCTTAGTCAATATTTTTAAATATCCGTTTTTTCAATATGGCCCTCGTTATGCGATGGCTACAGGAGAAACACTACTTGATGGCTACAATAAACTTGGAAAAGGTGTGTTGATACTCTATTTTGTATTAACCTGTGCCACGATGTTTACAATTCAAACGGCCGTAACTATTGTCACTGCTGGCTTAGCCTCTTCAATATTTGGTAATTTTATTTCAATTGAAGTATGGACGATTATTATTCTTATCATCTGTTTTTTAATATTAATCATTGGCAAATACAGCTTTTTAGACAAACTCATGACGTGTATTGTCATTACCTTAACGATAAGCACAATTCTCGCGGTTTGTTTTGCCCTCAATGCTACCCAACAGAGCATATCCTTAAAGCAATTGGCTCCCAACGCCATAGAATTCGGTTTTTTAATTGCATTTATGGGCTGGATGCCAGCGCCTTTGGATATCTCTATTTGGCATTCACTTTGGGCATTAGAAAAGAAAAAAAATGAGACTACATTTAGTGTAAAATCGTCGCTATTTGATTTCAATGTTGGCTATCTAGCCACAACGATTTTAGGCCTAGGGTTTTTAGCACTAGGAGCTTTAGTCATGTTTCAAAGTGGTGCGAACTTTAGTGAGAAGGCAGGTGAATTTTCTGATCAGCTTATCTCCATGTACACTTTGAGTCTTGGTGATTGGTCATATATTATTATTGGTATTGCCGCCTTTACAACTATGTTCAGTACAACTCTTACAACACTGGATGCGTCTCCAAGAGCCATGGAGAAAACTACATCTCTTTTATTTGGCAAGCGCTCCCAGTTGGATTATTTGGTTTGGATTATTATTTTAACGATAGGTACAATTCTAATTTTCTTTTTTTTGAAATCTGAAATGGGCCTGCTCATAAAAGTCGCCACAGTGCTGTCGTTTTTAACAGCTCCTTTTTATGCGATCATTAATTATAGATTAATAAGTAGCAAACATACCCCAAAGGAGTGGAGACCCTCACTGAAACTTCATACCCTAAGCTGGTTGGGTATATCATTTTTAATAGGATTTGGCATCTGGTATCTTAGCATTTTATAACATTTCATTTAGGATTTACTTCGTATCTTTACAATCCACAATTGCTATACATGGATACAAAAATTGCAACAAAACCTGTCTTGACTAGAGCTCCTAAACCAAAATGGTTAAGAGTGAAATTACCAACTGGTAAAAAATACACAGAATTACGTGGTTTAGTCGATAAGTACAAATTAAATACTATTTGCACCTCTGGTAGTTGCCCAAATATGGGTGAATGTTGGGGAGAAGGCACTGCAACCTTTATGATTTTAGGTAATGTCTGCACACGATCTTGTGGATTTTGTGGTGTTAAAACTGGACGTCCCGATCAACTAGATTGGGATGAACCCGAAAAAGTAGCACGTTCTATCAAAATCATGCAAATTAAGCATGCTGTGCTAACTAGTGTAGACAGAGATGATCTCAAGGATATGGGAAGTATTATGTGGAGCGAAACGGTAAAAGCCGTTAGACGCATGAATCCAGAGACAACCCTAGAGACGCTTATTCCTGATTTTCAAGGTATTGAAAAACATATAGATCGTATTATTGACGTGGCTCCCGAAGTTGTATCACATAATATCGAAACCGTAAGACGCTTAACTCGAGAGGTTAGAATTCAAGCAAAATATGATCGAAGTATGTATGTTCTTAACTATTTAAAACAACAAGGTCAGCGTAGAACCAAATCTGGAATAATGCTTGGTCTTGGTGAAACCCGAGAAGAAGTTATTGAAACGCTACATGATTTAAGAGCAAATGATGTTGATGTAGTTACTATCGGTCAATATTTGCAACCTAGCAAGAAACACTTACCGGTAAATCAATTTATAACTCCTGAGCAGTTTGATGAATACAGACATATTGGACTAGATCTTGGTTTTCGTCATGTGGAAAGCAGTGCGCTGGTAAGATCGTCTTACAAAGCACAAAAACATATTAATTGATGATTCGTGTTGCCATCAATGGTTTTGGTCGAATTGGACGTCGCGTATTTAGGCTTATCCAAGATAGAGATGATATGGAAGTTGTTGCCATCAACGATCTTGCTGATGCTAGGACGTTGAGTCATTTACTAAAATACGACAGTATTCACGGTGTTTCAGCTCATGATATTTCCCATTGCGACAGTACCATAATTCTTAATTCAGTAGCCATTCCACTACTCAATTATAATCATCCAAAAAACATAAATTGGTCGCTATTCAATGTTGATGTTGTGATCGAGGCAACTGGAAAATTTAAAACTTCAGAAGATCTACATAACCATATCTTTAATGGGGCTAAACGTGTCATTCTATCGGTACCTCCTATAGATGACAGTATTAAAACTGTAGTGTTGGGTGTCAACGATGACATCATTACTGGTGATGAGCTCATAATATCAAATGCCTCATGCACGACCAATAACGCAGCACCAATGATTATGGTAATCAAATCACTTTGTGGTGTCAAACAAGCATACATTACAACCATACATTCATACACGACAGATCAAAGTTTGCATGATCAACCGCATAAAGATTTACGTCGGGCAAGAGCTGCGGGACAGTCTATTGTGCCTACTACCACCGGAGCTGCTAAAGCACTTACAAAAATTTTTCCAGAACTTTCTGAGGTTATCGGTGGTTGCGGTATACGCGTTCCTGTTGCGAATGGTTCTCTTACCGATATTACGATAAACGTTGAAAAATCGGTAACTATTGAAGACATTAACCGTGCTTTTAAACATGCTTCTGAAAATTATCTTAAGTCTATTTTACAATATACCGAAGATCCTATAGTATCAATTGATATTGTAGGAAACACACATTCTTGTGTATTCGATTCACAGATGACTTCTGTCATCGGCAACATGATCAAAATTGTTGGATGGTATGATAATGAAACGGGATACTCAAGCAGAATTTTAGATTTAATTAGCAATTTATCGATGAAATAGTGTGCTTTGTCGAATAAATATTTATATTTGTTCAAATGAAAGTGACTACATATGTCCCGAGCTAACTCTTATATTGTTGCTTTTTTAATTTGCTTTTCTTCTGCACTTTACGCTCAATCCGATGTGAATGAGGACGTAAATGAGTTGAAATTGCAAATTGAAAATACGATCATCCAGTCAGAATTTGACAGAGAACGGGGTGATTATTTTAGCGCCAATGACAATCTTATTAAAGCCTTAGAACTTGCGGTAAGAAGCGAGAATCGAAAAAGTGAGGGTATTATCTACACGAAAATAGGAAAACTCCAATTTTCGGTTAACGAATTTAATAAAGCTATAGTATCCTTAACTAAAGCCGCCGAAATACAAAGAGAATTAAACGATACTGCTAATCTCGCCATCACCTACAGCATTAAAGGCGCACTTCATGGTAGCATGAATGAATATCAAGATGCTTTAGAATATCTAAAATCGGCAAAAACACTTTTTGAGGAAGAAGGTCTTCAGAGCAACATCCCTGAGATCACACTTTATGAAGCCAAAATATATCTTAGCCTCGAAAAATATGATACTGCCAAATCACTCTTAGAGAGCACATCACTTTCGGCCAAAATGAATTATCAAAATGATATCTTGTCGTCTGCATTAATTTATAGCGGCAGGGCTTCATACAAACTGGGCAACGACGAAGAAGCTATCAAACTGGTAGAAGAGGGTATTCAAATTGCTCAAGACAATGACTTCGTCAAAAACATTGATGAGGGTTATTTAACTTTGAGTGAAATTTATCAAAATAGCACCAACTTCGAATTAGCGTATCAATATTTAAATAAACATCTACGTATCTCAGATTCTATGCAAGCCATACAACTTGCTAAATTATCTCCAGATCGCCGAGCAAAATTTATAGACGCTTACAATGAGGCAGAATTTGAAAAATTGAAAACAAAAGTGGAGGAGCAAGAATCAGACAGCAACTTGACTAAAATAACCACAATTTTAAGTATTGCCTTGATTACAATTTTATCCTTACTAACGCTGTCACTCTACAAAAACAACAATATAAGGCTAAAGTCTAATAACATGCTTCAAGAGAAAAATGACGATTTAATAGAAGCAATGAAACGTGCTGAATTGGCATCAAAAACAAAAGCAAATTTCTTATCTACGGTAACGCATGAACTAAGAACTCCCCTTTACGCCGTCACCGGACTTACCAATATGTTGCTCGAGGAAAAGCCAAATCCTGATCAAATTCCTCATTTAAAATCCTTAAAATTTTCAGGTGATTATCTATTGACATTTATCAATGACATATTGCAAATTAATAAAATTGAAGCCAATAAGGTAGATTTAGATCCTGTGCTCTTCAATCTAAAAACAAAAGTTGAGAATGTATGCTCTGCTCTTAATAATTCTGCAATGGATAATAATATCCAAATGCATTATGAGTATGAGAAAGCCTTGCCCGAAACATTTATTGGCGATAATTTAAAAATCTCACAAATTCTTATAAATCTTATTGGTAATGCTATCAAGTTCACCAAAGATGGGGACATATGGGTGAAAGTTAGTAGTGTTGCAAAAAATGAAAACGATTATAATATTCGTTTTGAAATTGAAGATAATGGCATTGGCATATCTAAAGAAAAGCAAGAAAACATGTTTGAAAGCTTTTCCCAGGGCTCAATACAAATAAACAGAAAATATGGAGGTACAGGTCTAGGACTTTCTATAGTAAAAGGTCTTATTGACATACTAAACGGTAAAATTTATCTTAAAAGTGAGTTAGGAAAAGGGACAACTTTTTTCTTTGAAATACCATTGACCTATGCCCCTGAAACTGTTAAAATCAAAAAAGAAGACTATTCTAAAAACATTAGTAAATTGGACATAAGCAACATCAAAATCCTAATTGTTGAGGACAACAAGATCAATCAAATGATCACCAAAAAGATTCTCAATAAAATGAACCTAGAATGTGATATTGTCGACAATGGTGAAGCTGCCGTAGAAAAAGTAAAAGCCAATACCTATAATGTTGTTTTGATGGACATTCACATGCCAGGTATTAGCGGACTAGAAGCCACCAAAATCATTAGAACCTTCGACAAAGAACTTACTATTTTCGCCTTGACCGCTGTAACTCTAGAAGACAAAATGCACGAGTTTGATGAGGCTGGATTTGATGATATCATTTCAAAACCTTTCAAACAAGAAGATTTTGAAAAGAAATTGTATGAAACGTTATCTGCCAACCAAAATTCGGCAGCTTCTGTTTAAAAGGAATCTACAAAATTTCGTATTCTTTCATTGAGAACTTCTGCCTTATCAATTTGAAACGAAATTGGCAAATAATACAATTGGGAATTCCTGTCTTTAAAATTATCAACTAGCCTTACATAATCCTTTTCGGTTGTTAATATCACTTCTTTTTTTTTCAATACTTCGATTTCAGAAGTAGAAAATACATGATGATCTTTATATTTCAAATGTTCAAAATCAATTGCTTTAGATTTTAAATAGGTTACTAAAGGTTCTGGATTGGCGATACCCGTTACCAAGCTAATACGCTTTCCTTTAAGTTGCTGAAGTTCAATTTTTTCCGTAGCATTACGTATGACTTCGGAATATGTAATCACACTAAAATAGACGTCCTGATGCTTTAAAGGTTTTAAGTTTTTAATGATTTTGGTTTTTTCTGAAGCTGATAACGTCAAAGGGCATTTGGTCACCAAAATCACATCTGCTCGCCTCGCTCCTGCTCTTGGTTCTCTTAAATTCCCTGTAGGCAAAACAACATCGTCATAGAACAAGTTATCGAAGGAGGTCAATAAAATATTGAATCCGGCCTTTACCTTTCTATGCTGAAATGCATCGTCTAAAAGTATGACATCAGGCTTAATCTTATTCATGAGTTGCTCAATGCCATGCTGCCGGTCGGCACCAACACTCACCGTAATATCATCAAATTTTTTATAAAACTGAAAAGGTTCATCACCTAAGGTTTTTGCCGAAAATTCTGGCGATCCGATCAAAAAACCAGTCGATTCCCGTTTATAGCCTCTACTCAATGTCGCAACCTTATAGTGCTGTTTTAGAAGTCTAATTAAATATTCGATGGTAGGTGTTTTTCCCGTACCACCAGTACTTAAATTTCCAACGCAAATTATGGGAAGCTCATACGATTTTGATGTTTTCCAACCCTTATCGTACAACCAATTGCGCAACCAAGTGACTAAATAATAAATTGGAACAATAGGAAATAGTATTTTTCTGAGTAGCTTCATTAGAACGAAGTTAATATTTTATATTTGTTTTTAAACCAACACCCAACATATTATGATTGTTCAAGATGTGATTGACCATTTAGAAACATTGGCACCTCCAACTTATGCTGAGGATTTTGATAATATCGGTTTACTTGTTGGCAATAAAGACACAAAACTAACAGGTATTCTGGTGACGCTAGACACCTTAGAAGCCGTTGTAGATGAAGCCATCGCTAAAAACTGTAATCTCATTGTAAGCTTTCATCCTATTATATTTAAGGGCTTAAAATCACTTACAGGTAAAACCTATGTAGAGCGTACCGTACTTAAGGCCATTAAAAATGAGATCGCTATTTATGCCATACATACTGCACTAGACAATGCACTTCATGGCGTAAACTCCATAATTTGTGACCAGCTCGGTTTGATCAACAAAACAGTATTGATACCACAAAAAAGCACCATAAAAAAATTGACCACCTATGTTCCCGTTACGAATGCTAGCGCCTTAAGATCACAACTGTTTAAAGCGGGTGCCGGAAACCTCGGCAACTATGATCAGTGTAGCTTTAATACTGAAGGCACAGGCACTTATAGAGGCAATGAGCATTCTAACCCAGTACTTGGCAGAAAAGGAGAATTTCATGAGGAAAACGAAGTTCAAATTTCAGTCACGTATAATACACATTTTGAATCTCAATTACTAAAAACACTATTCAAACATCATCCTTACGAGGAAGTGGCCTATGAAATCATCACATTAGATAATTATGACCAGCATATCGGTATGGGTATGGTTGGGGAACTTAAAGATAAACAGTCGGCGACGTCATTTCTTAAATTAGTTAAGACTAAAATGAAGGCATCTTGTATAAAACATTCGGAAATCTCAAAACCTTCGGTCAAAAAAGTTGCTGTGCTCGGAGGCTCTGGAAGCTTCGCTATTTCAGCAGCAAAACGGGCAGGAGCAGATATCCTCATTACGGCCGATTTAAAATATCACGATTTTTTTTCTGCAGAAAACGAGATTATTTTAGCTGATATTGGTCACTATGAAAGTGAACAGTACACAAAAAACTATTTAGTAGACTATCTCTCGAAAAAAATTACTAATTTTGCAGTCGTTTTATCAACGACGACTACAAATCCCGTTAAGTACTTATAATTATGGCAAAAAAAGCTGAAGCAACTGTTGAAGATAGGTTAAGAGCATTGTATGATTTGCAATTAATCGACTCTAGAGTAGATGAAATTAGAAACGTAAGAGGTGAGTTACCGCTTGAGGTTCAAGATTTAGAAGATGAAGTTGAAGGTTTAAATACAAGACTTGAAAAATTAATGGCCAATTTAGGCATCATTGATGATCAAATCAAGTCTAAGAAGAACTTAATTGAAGAAGCGAAAGTGCTAATCAAAAAGTATTCTGATCAACAAAAAAATGTTAGAAATAACAGAGAATATAATTCGATCACAAAAGAAGTTGAATTTCAAGAATTAGAAATTCAATTGGCCGAAAAGCATATCAAAGAATTTAAGGTTCAAATTGACCAGAAAAAAGAGGTCATTGATGAAACGAAAGGACGTTTGAAAGATCGTAAATCTCATTTGAAACATAAGCGTAGTGAATTAGATGCTATATTAGCTGAAACTCAAAAAGAAGAAGAAGCACTCCTCAAAAAATCTGAAGATTTTCAAAAGAAATTAGATGAACGTTTAGTAAATGCTTACAACCGTATTAGAAATAATGTAAAAAACGGATTAGCTGTTGTGCCAATTGAAAGAGGTGCTGCCGGAGGTTCATTTTTTACAATTCCACCACAAATCCAAGTTGAAATCGCTTCTCGTAAAAAAGTGATTACCGATGAGCACAGTGGACGTATTCTTGTAGATGCTGAATTGGCTAAAGAAGAAAAAGAAAAAATGGATAAAATGTTTGCAAAACTATAATCTGTTTGCAAAAGATATTTTAAATGCCTTTATCACACAGATAAGGGCTTTTTCTTTTAATAAAACTTTCACAAACTTCTTGTTAAGGTTCTTTACCTTTATTCGACCTAGTAAAGAAATTACTTATGAGAAAATTGATATCTACATTAGCAGTCGTAATTTTATTTAGCTGCCAAAATAATGCTCAAATTACTGAGAAACAGAAGGCTGTCATTGATGCCAAGCCCATTGAAGTTCCGCTTCAAAACGGAAAAGCTAAAGCCTATTTTGCAAGTGGATGCTTTTGGTGCGTCGAAGCCGTTTTTGAAAGCGTAAAAGGTGTTGAAGAATCCATTAGTGGATATGCTGGCGGTCATACTGACGATATCACTTATGAAAAAAGCAATACGGGCCGAACGGGACACGCCGAAGCTGTTGAAATAATTTACGATCCAGAAATAGTAAGTTTTGAAACCTTGGTTGACGTATACTTTGCTTCACAAAACCCCACACAAGTGAATGGTCAAGGACCAGACAATGGCTCCCAATACCGCTCTATCATTTTCTATCAAAATGATGCTCAAAAAAAGATCATCGAAGAAAAAAAGTCAGCACTAGCAAAAAAACTAAATGCTAAAATCGCCGCCGAGGTCTATCCGTTTCAAAAGTTTTATGTTGGCGAAGATTACCACCAAAATTACGAGAGACTTCATCCAAATCAAAGTTATATAAGAAATGTATCGGTACCTAGACTCAACCGCTTTAAAGCAAAAATGCCTGAAGTTTTAAAAGACAATCACTAAAACAGTATCGCTTTATTGAAAGCACTAGACCTATCAAGTTTTCAAAGCCTGATAGGTCTTTTTAGTCTCTATACCTTAGTAGCTCTAATTTCAAAAATCAAAGGGTACAATTTATCCTTAGTGACAAAATTACCAGACTTGGTTTCGAGCAAATCTGGTAAAATGTTATACGGACTCTCGTCATGCTCTTTCAAATAATCAATTGTCAATCCAGCCTCAATAAGGGCGTTAATAATTTCGCTCAAGCCGTGATTCCAGCCAAATTCCTTACTAATTATTTTGGAGTCTTGATCTGCATAAGTGCCTTCATACTCTTCATAGATGGGCTCATCTTGCATATATCCATAGGTCATTATTGGCGGTTTAGCGAGATAGTCAAACATCCACACGATGGGATGAAATTCTACTATATAAAAAATTCCGCCTGGTTTTAAACGTTGGGCAATCATACGTCCCCACGGTTTTAAATCTGGCAACCAACCTATCACGCCATAACTTGTAAATACGATATCAAACGCTTTTTTTACAAATTGAGACGTCTCTAAAACATTACAACACACAAATGTGGCATCAGCGTGTAACTCAATATTTAACCGCTTCGCCAATGCAATCCCATTATCGCTTAAATCAACACCAACACACTTTGCGCCTAATCGGCTCCAACTAAGCGTATCTTGTCCAAAGTGACATTGTAAATGCAATAATGACCTCCCTTTTACATCGCCTAGCGCATTCAATTCGTAATGATTTAATGAGGATTTTCCATCTTTAAAAGCCTGTAGATCATACATTTTACTTTCTGAGTGAATCTTGACTTTTTCATTCCACGTTTTTCTATTGACTTCAAAATAATCTTCGCTCATGACAACTGGTTTCGTTTATATCGACTTCGGAAACGTAAAGATTGTCATACCTTTACAAAAAAACAAATGACACGACTGCTTATTATGTTTTGCTTTTTTGCTACAACGCTAGCTTGCAAAACTGACAACAAACAAAACTCGTCTACCGACTCATCGATTTCCAACACTTCGACTTCGCTCAGCACAAGCGAAAACAACGAACTCACCGCTGCCGAACGTATTGCCAATGCGCACGGTTATAAAAAGTGGAAAGACGTTAAGGAAATTTCGTTCACGTTTAACGTGGATCGCGGTGAAAATCATTTTGAACGCTCTTGGACATGGCAGCCTCAAAAAAAATATGTTGTTTCGGCAATCAGCAAAGATTCCATATATATGTACACGAGAACAAATATGGATTCAACAAGTATTGCGGTCGACAAAAGTTTTGTCAACGATAAATTTTGGTTACTTGTGCCCTTTCAACTGGTTTGGGATGAAGGGACGACCATTTCAGAACCCGTTAAAGCAATAGCTCCAATTTCTAAAGTTGAGTTAAACCAAATTACGCTCACCTACACAGGTGATGGTGGCTACACGCCTAGCGACGCTTACGATATTTTTTATGACGATAATTTCATGATCAAGGAATGGGTGTTTCGTAAAGGAAATATCGCAGAACCATCAATGATTACAACTTTTGAAAATTATGAGGATTATGGTGGCATTAAAATCGCTAAGGATCATAAAACGCCCGAAGGTGATTTTAATCTTTACTTTTCAAATATCAAAATCAAAAAGTAATAGGCGATATCTTAAAAAACTATTAAATCCCGACTTGATAACATCCAGTAATCCTACTCAAAACGTATATGAAGTACATCAATATTCCGCGTCATGCGTCTACATATATTCAAAGCGCTTCATCTACCTAGTTGAAGCGCTTTATTTTATATGCGTATTCTGAGAAAATCAATCTTTCATCTCTTTAATTGCTCGGTAATAATCCTTATTTTTATACCTATTCTAAAATCATAGAATAACACATACAACTAAAGCAAAACACCTTGTCCAACTTTAAATTAGGTCTTAAATTCGCCGAAGAACTTGACCAAAATGATGACTTATCGTCGTTTAGATCTCAATTTTATATTCCGAAAGATAAAAACGGAAACGAACTCATTTACATGACTGGCAATTCTTTAGGTTTGCAACCCAAAATAACCAAATCATATATCAATCAAGAATTGGAGGATTGGGCCAATTTAGGCGTTGAAGGTCACACCGAAGGTAAAAACCCATGGCTTCACTATCACGAATTTTTAACCGAGACCATGGCCAAAATTGTAGGTGCAAAACCAATGGAGGTCGTCGTGATGAATTCACTTACCGCCAACCTTCATTTTATGATGGTAAGTTTTTACAAACCAACGCCAAAACGTTATAAAATTTTAATTGAAGCAGATGCCTTCCCGAGTGATAAATACGCGGTTGAATCTCAATTGAGACATCATGGCTATGACGAGAAAGACGGATTGGTCTTATGGAAAGCAAGAAAAGGTGAAGAGCTTGCCAATTATGACGATTTAGAGGAGATCCTTAAATCCCATGGTGATGACATTGCTTTGGTGATGATTGGTGGTGTTAATTATTATACAGGGCAATTTTTTGACCTCAAACGTATTACTAAACTTGGTCATCAACATGGCTGTATGGTAGGTTTTGACTGTGCCCATGGCGCAGGAAATGTGCAACTCAATCTTCATGATAGTGGCGCAGATTTTGCCGTTTGGTGCAGTTATAAGTATTTAAATTCTGGTCCAGGAAGTCTGTCGGGTGTTTTCGTAAATGAAAGACATGCGCACCGCAAAGATCTCAATCGTTTTACAGGTTGGTGGTCCCATAATAAACAAACGCGTTTCAAAATGCGTGATGACTTTGACCAATTACCTGGTGCAGAGGGCTGGCAACTCAGTAATCCGCCTATATTATCCATGGCGGCCATTCGTGCCTCTTTAGATGTTTTTAAAGACGCTGGCTTTGATAAATTATGTAAAAAATCGAATAGACTCACAGGATATTTTGAATTCCTCATTAACAACCTTAATCATAAAGACATCAAGATCATTACGCCTAAAGATCCAAAACAGCGTGGTTGCCAGCTCTCCATTCAAGTTAAAAATGCCGATAGGACCTTACATGGTAAGTTAATGCAAGCCGGCATTGTTACCGATTGGAGAGAGCCAGATGTAATTAGATGCGCTCCTGTCCCACTCTATAACTCATTTATGGATGTCTATGGGTTTGTGGAGAAATTAAAAACGATATTAGTAATTAGTCAAGGATATAAATAACATCAGGACGTGTAAAACCTAACCTGAGTTTAAAGATCTTAGGACGTAGTTAAGATGACTGTTGAAAAGAGAACATATGACGAACAAAAAACAAAATATACTAATCATAGGCGCAGGTCTCTGTGGCAGCCTTCTCGCTCTTAGACTTGGCCAACGTGGTTACAACGTCACCGTTTATGAAATGCGCCCAGATTTGCGTAAAACTGATATTTCCGCAGGGAGATCTATCAATTTAGCCTTTTCAGATCGTGGTAATAAGGCTATAAAATTGGTTGGTATTGAAGCGCAGGTCGAAAAACTTTGTATCCCGATGAATGGCCGTATGCTTCATGATAAAGATGGCAACACCTTTTTGTCGAATTATAGCGGTCGCGACCACGAATACATCAACTCCATTTCGAGAGGACAATTAAACGCACTGTTACTTGATGAAGCTGAAAAACACGATCATGTCACCATCCATTTCAACACACAATGTAAATCGGTAGACTTTGAGAACACAACAGCTCATTTTCAAGATTATAATACAAAAAACGAATTTGTAGAAGATGCAGATTGTATCATCGCAACCGATGGCGCAGGTTCTGCACTTCGCAAAAGCTACTATCTAGAACGTAAATTCTTATTTAGTTTTTCACAAGAGTATTTAACCCATGGATACAAGGAACTTTCAATTTTACCTACGGAAACTGGAGACTACAAAACCTATAAGAATGCGTTGCATATTTGGCCGAGAGGCGATTTTATGGTGATCGCACTTCCTAATCTAGACGGAAGTTTCACCGTAACGCTCTTTTTAAGCTATGCTGAAGGCGAATATAATTTCAATAATCTTACAACTCCAGAAATCGTCATCGAATTTTTTCAGAAAGAATTTCCAGATGCCCTTGAACTCATGCCAAATCTCGTTGACGACTTTTTCGAAAACCCAACAGCGCCCTTAGGAACCGTAAAATGTTCTCCTTGGCATTACAAAGGCAATACTTTATTAATGGGAGATTCTGCTCATGCGATTGTGCCATTTTATGGGCAAGGGATGAATGCATCCTTTGAAGATGTGGTCGAATTTGATGCTGTTTTAGACGCTCATAAAGATTCAGATTGGGAAACAATTTTTACTGCCTTCGAAAAAACCAGAAAGAAAGATACTGATGCCATTGCCGATCTAGCGATTGATAATTTCCATGAAATGAAAGATCATGTTGGCCAACCTATATTTCAAGAAAAACGGAAAATAGAAATGGCTTTAGAAAAAGCATTTCCTGATGAGTATTCGTCAAAATATAGTTTAGTAACCTTTAATGAGCACATCGGTTATAGAGAAGCGATGTTGAGAGGTCGCGCCCAAGACAAGGCAATTCTAACCATGTTAGCTGATGGTGTAATATCTGCCAATCATCATATTAAAGATATTTTAGATAAAGTTACCGCTGTGACAAATGAGATTTTAGAAGATGATAAGGTCGCTGGATTATAGTCAATCCTTATCTTCCCTAAAAGGAAAGAATTAGTATTGGTAACAATAATATAACAACAAATTTCTTATGTCGCCTGAGTAAGAATTCCTTCCCGTTGAGAAGGTTAGGATGGGCTTTTTATTATGAATGAAGTAACACCAAGAGGAGCCTATCCACACGTCAAACACGTTGGCGATTTTATTTTTGTATCAGGAACAAGTTCTAGGCGTCCAGACAATACCATTGCTGGCGTAGACATTATTGACGAGATGGGCACGAAACGCCTTAATGCCGAGGTCCAAACAAGGGAAGTTATCAAAAATATCGAAAGAAACTTGGCGAAAGTCGGTGCAACATTAAAAGACGTTGTTGACGTCACGTCGTTTTTGGTTAACATGAATGATTTTGCAGGCTATAACAAAGCCTACGCAGAATTCTTTGATAAAACAACAGGACCAACACGCACGACTGTTGCGGTACACCAATTACCACATCCAGATCTGGTTGTGGAGATTAAAGTGATGGCGTATAAACCAATACCCGCTAGAGCTGGTATTCATTAAATCATATAAAGGTTTAGACCTCATAGGTTTTAATAACCTGTAAAGTTGTTTGAACTTAAATTACCATAATCGTGACCAAAATAAAAAACTACATCAACGGAGATTTCCATAACCCAATTCAAGACAATTGGCTGGACAATTACAATCCTTCCAACGGTGACGTTTATGGACAAATTCCGAACTCATCAAAAGATGACGTCGAGAACGCATACAATGCCGCAAAGGCTGCGTTCACATCATGGTCAAAAACGCCTTTAGATGAACGCAGCCGGATACTTATTAAGATTTCAGACTTATTAGAAGCCAATTTACAGAGATTTGCTGAGGCCGAAAGTAAAGACAATGGTAAACCAATTAGCTTAGCAAAAGCCGTAGATATCCCAAGAGCAGCAAGTAATTTTAGATTTTTTGGTAACGCCATTACTCAATTTGCGAGTGAAAGTCATGAAAGTATTGAACCAAACGCTATTAATTACACATTACGTCAGCCTATTGGTGTCGTAGGATGCATTTCACCATGGAACCTTCCACTGTATTTGTTTACTTGGAAAATTGCTCCTGCCCTAGTCGCAGGAAATTGCGTTATTGCCAAACCTAGTGAAGTAACACCAATGACAGCCTTTCTTTTAGGAGAAATCTGCAATGAAGCTGGTCTCCCAAAAGGGGTTTTGAATATTGTTCATGGTCTTGGCGGCTCGACAGGTCAGGCCATTATTGAACATCCAGATATCAAGGCCATTTCATTTACAGGAGGCACGTCAACTGGAGCGCATATTGCTAAAATTGCTGCTCCCATGTTTAAAAAACTATCACTTGAATTAGGCGGAAAAAACCCAAACATTATTTTTGCCGATTGTGATTATGATGATATGCTGGATACAACCGTAAGATCTTCATTTGCAAATCAAGGTCAGATTTGCCTCTGCGGAAGTCGGATTTTTATAGAACAGTCTATCTACGAACAATTCAAAGTCGATTTTGTCAAAAAAGTAAAAGCACTCAAAGTTGGTCATCCGTCTAAAAGTGACACTAACATTGGTGCCTTGGTCTCGAAACCACACTTAGAAAAAGTAAAAGACTATATAAAAATAGCTAAAGACGAAAACGGAACTGTGCTTTGTGGTGGCCATGTCGTTAACGTAAAAGGTTACGAGAACGGTTACTATTTGGAACCAACTGTTATTGAAGTACCAAACAACAACTGCCGCGTAAACCAGGAAGAAGTTTTTGGCCCTGTCGTAACGATTATGCCTTTTGCTTCGGAAGACCATGTTCTAGAAATGGCAAATGATGTTAAATACGGGCTTTCTGCCACTATCTGGACGAATAATCTAAAACGCACCATGCGTATGAGCAGTCAATTGCTAGCAGGAATCGTTTGGGTCAACACGTGGATGCTTCGAGATTTGAGAACGCCATTTGGCGGCGTAAAAGCAAGTGGTGTTGGTCGTGAGGGCGGATTTGAAGCACTGCGATTTTTTACAGAGGCCAAGAATGTGTGTATCAAGTATTAAATTCCTGCGGAAGCAGGAATGGCATAGCAAAAGAAAAAAGACTATTGATTTAAATAATAAAAATGAAAGAAGTTACAATCAAAAACAAAGAGAAGTATCTGATAGAAAATTATCCATTTGTTAATATTCCAAAGTAAACAGAACAGATGCGCTGCATTCATTGCGCTCATATAATAACTGTTGGAGATTGTAAAGTATTCAAAAACGAAGATTATATGGAGTTTATATTTTGCCCAAACGCACCAAGATATGATGGAACTATTATTGATTGGATGCCTGTTGATTAAAAAATGAGTTGGAACTTTTATTAAGACGTACTAGCCTTTAGTCGACATTATTGAAAATAGAAAAACATATCAGTGTAAACAAAGCTATTAACTATGGTCAATTCATGGTCAATTTACCTGTATTGTTATTCTTAGTAGGCACACCATTAATAGTGTTTTACTTAGCAAATATTTTTGACTTCCCTTTGTGGCTTGGAATAATAGGTTTCTTTTTAGGTATAATATTATCTTGGTTTGCTTGGAGTATCTTAATCACAAAATGGCGTATTTGGGCATTTAGCAGTGTTAATAACGTGCACGAATTGAGACGTAAAGCTATTCAAAAAAAACTTATTTGGAAAACAGGAACAATTTTTGAAAAAACTGAGTATCGCTCAAAAAAAGATAAATTAAGTCTAAAAAAACTTGAAGAAAAATTTAATCTTGAAGATGTTTTTGAAGAAGATCCCAAACTATCAAAAGAAGTCAAAATTTATTATTCAATAGCTACTGCCTTATTTGTTATAATTTTTTTATCATTCGGATTCATTGCTGGTGTCTGTTTAATAATTGACGACTCTATACTTAAAATTTGTTTTGGTTTCTTTCTAGCTGTGATTAGTTTATTTGTTATCATAGAAAACATAAAAAATATAATGAATAGACAACCTCAAATAATAATAGATGCAGAAGGCATTAAAGCAACTAACGAAGACTTTAGACATTGGTCAGATATTTATGATGAGCAAATTTTAACTGAAGGTTATGGTAGTTCAGCAGAGCATTATTTAATCTTTGGTGATGCTAGTTCCAATTACACAAAAATAGATATCGTAAATTTGACAACTACACCAAGTAAATTAGAAAATATATTAAGGACGTACAGAATTAGATATAATAAAAATAATAAGATTTAAATCTATGAATCTAGAACTCAATAATAAATACGCACTTGTCTGTGGTAGCACAGCAGGCATAGGAAAAGCGACAGCGATGGCATTGGCCGAAGAAGGCGCTATTATCACCTTAATTGCTAGAAACGAAGATAAGTTAAAGGCGACGCTAGCCGAGTTACCTCAACAGCGACATCACGATTTTATCGTTGCCGATTTTTCGAATCCGATGGAATTGAGAACAAAAGTAGAAGCCTATATTAAGGACAAACATGGTTTTCATGTTTTAGTCAATAACACAGGTGGACCAAAAGGCGGCCCTGTTTTTTCTGCGGAAATTGAAGACTTTGAAAGTGCCTTCACCCAGCATTTAAAATGTAATCATGTGTTGGCTCAAGCGGTTGTTCCGTTTATGAAAAGTGAAGGTTTTGGTCGTATTATTAATGTGATCTCAACCTCGGTGAAACAACCTTTGGACGGATTGGGCGTAAGCAATACCATTCGTGGCGCTGTAGCCAATTGGAGCAAGACTCTAGCCAATGAACTCGGTCAGTTTGGTATTACGGTAAACAATGTGCTGCCTGGAGCTACAGGAACTGAACGTTTGACTGAAATCATTAAAAATAAATCGGCCAAAACGGGAAACACAGAAGAAGCATCGGCCGATGCCATGAAAAATGCTGTGCCTGCAAAGCGCTTTGCAAAGCCTGAAGAATTAGCCGATGCCATTACATTCTTGGCAAGTGAACGTGCTGGATACATCAATGGGATCAATCTTCCCGTAGATGGCGGACGTACAAAGTCATTGTAATTACAAGACCTAGCAGGTTTAAAAAACCTAGCAGGTCTATGCAGCGACATTTTAATTTTTTATGACTAATTTTAATGCATTGATGAATCTGCGTTAAGGATTGCAACGGCATCCTTTTTTTGCTGCCATATATGGCAAAAAAAGATATAGTGTAAAGCCTGACCAAGATATGCCTTTCGCAGATCTTGGTAACGCCCAAAACACAAAACCATGAGTAAATTATTTGCGCCTATACATTTTAAGTCCTGGATTGAAGACAACCGTCATTTGCTAAAACCTCCCGTTGGCAACAAAGTGGTATGGAAAGACGGAGATTTTATCGTTATGGTTGTTGGTGGACCAAATAACAGAAAGGATTATCACTATAATGAGACGCCTGAATTTTTCTACCAAGTGGAAGGTGATATCATTTTAAAGGTCATTGACGATGGTGAACCAAAGGACATCCACATTAAAGAAGGTGAGATTTTTTTGCTACCACCAAAAGTACCGCATTCTCCACAACGTGGCGCGAATACAGTGGGATTAGTGATCGAGTATCCTCGTGAAGATGGCGTTAAAGATGCGTTGCTATGGTTTTGTGAAAACTGCACTACCAAATTATACGAAGAAGATTTTACGGTTGAAAATATCGAAACAGATATGCCTGTGATCTTTGATAATTACTATAACGATAAGGCGAAACGCAGCTGCCCAAATTGTGGTGAAGTGATGCAGCCACCACAGAAGGTTAAAATGGGTTAGTGGTTAGTGGTTAGTGGTTAGTGGTTAGTGGTTAGTGGTTAGTGGTTAGTGGTTAGTGGTTAGTGGTTAGTGAAAAACAGCATAATAAATTATAACTTATATAAAATAAAATTCCTGCTTTAGTGGGAAGTCGATATGGCAGAAAAACGCAAACTTAGAATAAACGGTCATTCCCACTTACTTCCCTATCCTGAGGAAATACCACAATTTATGCAGGACAAGGGGATCTTTTGGGTGGATAAAGACCGGAAATTCATGCTTCAAAAAGACTGGAATCGACCGATTACCGATTCTAGTTTCTTTTTAAACGAAAAGCTAGCTTGGATGGAGCACAACCGCATTGACCATGCCGTAGTTTTAAATCTATCGCAGCTTTATGGCAACGGACTGCGTGTTGAGGAAATGAAACAGGCGCTGCGGTTTCAAAACGATTTTAATGCAAAAGTACAACGAGAAAACCCTAGTAAGTTTACCTGTGGGTTTGTCGTGCATCCTGGTTTTGTAAGAGGTGCCTGCTGGGAAATGGAGCGCTGTGTTGAGGAGTTAGGCATGAAATTGCTTTGTCTACCCACCCATTACATGGATACTATAGGAACTTGGCGCTGTATTTTTGACGAGGAGAACGAGCCTATTTTTGAATTGGCAAATAAATACAATCTTGCGGTTGAAATTCATCCTTACGATGGCGAGAAATTTATAAGATTAGAAAATACGTCTTGGCGCTTTCATTTAATTTGGATGCTCGCCCAATGTGCCGACGCCTATCATTTTTTGACTTTAAATGGTTATCAGGATAAATATCCAAATATGCGCACTTGTTTTGCGCACGGCGGGCAATTGGCACAAATTAATCTAGGAAGACGAATTCAAGGTTTTGATGGCAGGCCAGATCTGTTTGAAGGTAAAAGCCACCCAAGAAAGGCCGTAGGCCATAAAAATATCTTTTTTGATACACTGGTTCATGATACTGGCGGATTGCAATTATTGATCAAAAACCAGGGCTCTAAACAAGTACTCATGGGATTGGATGATCCCTATCCTTTAGGTGAGATGGAGAGTGAAAAACAATCGTCATATCCAGGCAAAATTCTCGATCTGGCCATCAAGCAACAGATTATTACAGAAACTGAACGGGATTCAATTTGGGAAGACAACGTTATTCAATGGCTTTGTGGCGATGACCTACATGCTAAAGATACTTTGATAGAACGAATTTTAGGCCAATAAGAAATGGTCTCGAGCGCAGTCGAGAACTCTTTGATATTAATAGTTACTTTTTATAAGGTCTCGACTGCGCTCGACCACACAATACCATGCATTTTTTACCTGAAAAATTAGATCAGTACGTTGTTGCACATTCGCAAGACGAACCTAAATTATTGCAACAGCTCACTAGAGAAACGTATCAAAAAGTGCTTCAGCCCATTATGCTGAGTGGGCCGTATCAAGGTCGTGTGCTGAGTATGATTTCAAAATTAGTGCGGCCAAAAACCATCTTAGAGTTAGGAACTTTTACAGGTTATGCAACCTTGTGTTTAGCCGAAGGCTTGCAAAGCGACGGGATCATACATACCATTGATATCAATGAGGAATTGATTGATTTTCAACGCGCTTACTTTGATCGCTCTAACCACGGAAAACAAATTACTCAACATTTGGGCAGTGCCTTAGATATTATCCCAGCTTTAGACGCTACTTTTGATTTGGTATTTATCGATGCCGACAAACCAAACTACGTCAATTACTTTCATCTTATTATAGACCAACTAAATGCTGGCGGGATTATTCTTTCAGATAATGTATTATGGCATGGAAAGGTTATTGAGCCTTTAGACGAAAAGGATGTTTCAACAAAAGCCGTTTTGGCATTTAATAAGCTCTTAAAAGAAGATGATAGAATTGAAACGGTATTACTTCCTATACGTGACGGGTTGACCATTAGCAGGAAAAAGTAGCTTATGGCTCACGTCTTATAGACCCTGTAAAATCTTCAAGCTCATCTTTAACCTTTGTGATTTCTTCTTCTATATCTTTGGTCACATCGGTATCCATCCCTTGATTTTGGGCAGTCTTTGTTATTTCAGATTTGATATCTCCTGTAGCGTCTCGCAACATTCGCATACCTTTACCCATACCACGAGCAATTTCTGGCAACTTATCGGCACCAAAAACCATGACCACAATGAGTAGAATAAAAATCACCTCGGGCGCTCCAATAAATAAAAACGTTGCTTTTTGTATCACATTACAAATATAAAAAGATGTTTACTATATGTAACCTAATTTTTTATAATTAAAGTATGCTCACCTTTTTTAAATCAAAAAAGAACCGATATTTCTATCGGCTCTTTTTGGTTATCATATTTTAAAGAACTTAATCTTCAATGGTCTTTTTAAATGTCTCAAACTCGCTTTCCACAACTTCTTTAGGCCAAGAATTATTTGATGTATCAATATCTGCAGTTTCTTGATTTGGATCTACAGTTATTTTCACAATTTCTTTTTCTGAGGCAATGGCCTTACTGACTTCATTATCATTGTAACGCCAAATTTGAGCTGGATAAGTTTCCATTTTTGAACTGCCATCTGCATAAGTAAACTCTACAATAATTGGCATTACCAATCCGCCGGGTTTTTCAAATGTAATATTGTAGAAATACTTAGGTTGCTTAATCAGTCTACGCTCTTCAGGCGTAAAGTTTTCCATCATGTATGCTTTTAAGGTTGGCGAGTTGTCTTGTGAAGATCCTTGACGTACCTTCTCGTCGTACTCCTCACTTCCCTCTTCTACAAGATAAACCAAGTCTAGATCTTCTAATTTAAGGTTTTTAGATTGCGCATAATTTTTTGCGTATTGATTGGGTTCTGATGACACATAATATGTTTTTACATCTTTCAGTCCAATATCGACCCAATTCGTGGTATAGAACCAACCTCTCCAGTACCAATCCAGATCAAATGCCGAAGCATCTTCCATAGTGCGAAAGAAATCTTCAGGGGTTGGATGCTTAAATTTCCAACGGTTCGCATATTCCTTAAATGCATAATCAAATAAATCACGTCCCATGACGGTTTCTCGCAAAATGTTCAATGCTGTTGCTGGCTTTCCGTAGGCATTGTTACCAAATTGGTAAACATTTAATCCTTTGGTCATTATTGGTGAAATCAGATCTTGATTGCCTCCCATATAGCTGGTAATATTTTTCGCTGGTCCGCGTCGTGATGGGTATTTTTCATCACCCTCAGATAAGGCTTTAGGGTACCACTCGGCAAAGTCCTGTTCAGCAACATATTGCATAAACGTATTGAGGCCTTCATCCATCCAGGTCCACTGGCGTTCATCACTGTTGATGATCATCGGGAAAAAGTTATGACCAACTTCATGAATGATGACACTCATCATACCATATTTTGTACGATCGTCATACTTTCCATTTTCATCTGGTCTCCCGTAATTCCAACAAATCATTGGGTACTCCATCCCTTGACGTCTGGCGTGAACCGAGATCGCTTTGTGATAAGGGTAATCAAAGGTCATGCGTGAATATGACTTAAGCGTACTCGCCACTGCTTTAGTTGACCATTGCTCCCATAACGGATTGCCTTCTTTAGAATATAAAGACACCGCCATAACATCTCGATCTCCTAATTTGACAGCCATCATATCCCAAATGTATTTTCTTGAGGTGGCAAATCCGAAATCTCTTACGTTTTCAGCATATAATTTCCAGGTGGCTTTTTTCTTAGAACGTTTTTGCTCTCTAGCCTCAGCTTCTTCTTGAGTTGAAATGACTACTGGTTCGTCATACGACTTTTTGGCCTGCTCATAACGTTTCATCATGTCACGGGTAAACACGTCTTTTCTATTAGTGAGGGTTCCGGTTCCATCAAGTAAATGATCGGCAGGAACCGTAATGTTTACTTCGAAATTCCCGAAAGGAAGTGCAAATTCGTCACGTCCCCAAAATTGAGAGTTTTGCCAGCCTTCAACATCATTATAGACTGCCATTCTTGGATAAAATTGTGCGATTACATAATTCCTGTTTCCGTCAGGAAATAGTTCATATCCTGATCGTCCGCCGTCTGTAACATGATTATTTATTTGGTACCACCATTTAATCTTAAATTCAAACTTCTCTCCCGTCTTCAATGCCTTTGGCAATTCAACACGCATCATCGTTTGGTTGATAGTATACGGCAATACTTTACCGTCGGTCGTGCTTACATTCTCTATATTAAAACCGCCATCAAAATTTTCATTCATAAAAGATGATGTAAACTTAGAAGCAGACTGTGCAGGCACAATCCTACTAGTAGCGATAGCATCTTTTGGTGCCTCTTTTATTCTTACATTTTGATCAAGTTGCACCCATAAATAGGTCAGCACATCTGGTGAGTTGTTTGTATAGGTGATCGTTTCATTACCACTTAAAACCGCAGTCTCATCATTAATTTCAATGTCCATCTTATAATCTGCTTGTTGCTGATAATATGCAGGTCCAGGAGCTCCCGATCCAGTTCTAAACATATTTGGCGTCGCAAACTCTTCATAAAGTTGCTTAAATTTGTTTTCGTTGGTATGTCCAGGCTTTCGTTCATTTTGTTTTTGATCTTGAGCCATAACGCTCAAAGACATGAAAGCAACAGATAAGCAAAGTAATTTGAGTAATCTCATAGATGTTGTTCGTTTATTTATTTAAAATTTAAATGCTGGTTCTTAGTTTCAGGAGTAAAGATCAAACTGTTTACTTCGGAATTTATATCGGTCTTAACCATATTTTTCTGCTTCGGAAAAAGACCAAAAAGTATTGTATTACTAATTTCAATGGTATGGATCGCATCGATGTTTTGTATTTCAAGATAACAGATCACTAAATCATTTTCATAGGCTTTCCCTACGAACTTAAGTTCTTGTGACTTCGTATTGATTTTGACAGTCAGCTTTTCGTCTAGATAGCGTTTAAGATACTTAGCAACGCTAGGATCTTCATCAATGGTAGTTAACTTTAAGTTTTGATTGTAAAGCTCCTGTAGTGTCACTTCAAGATCGTCGGCATCAATTTTCGTAATAATTTGAACCGCTTTTTTATCCTCAATATACTCAACCTGCGTTACACTCACATAATATCTATGCGCGAAAACCGAGAGTAAAGGGATTGTAAGTATAACTATTATCGTTTTTAACATAAGCAAAAAATAGGTCACAAATGTAGCTATTTTCTGTATTTCTAAAATCTTAAATAGTGTTAATTGTGTTTCTATTATGAGGTTCTTTAATCTTCGGAACTTGAGGTGTCATCGCTATAATAATACAGCTTTTCCAACAAGAATTCATAGGTTTTAAGGCTGTTTTTAGAATCACAAAATTCTAAAGCACGAGGATCTTCGACTACGTAATAGAAAAATGCAGTCCTTAGACCTAAAGAAATATCATAGTCCTCGAATAAGATACTTGAGAACTCTCCAGACATGCGGTCTATGCATTTTTGCTGCTCATCCAATAGTACAATTTGCTTTAAGACTTTGGTACGTCCTGAAATTCTATTGAGAATTTTATGAATATTAATCCCTATAAACATAGGAGCAATTACGATCATTTGGCCTGCATCGGCCTCAAAGACCCGACGTTCTTTCTGGGTTTTTGGTTTACCAACATAACCTGGTATCCCAACGTCATAAAAATTGATATCGCGTTTGGCATCGCTATTCTCAATATCTGAGCTTAAATTTCCCGTGAGCACTTTTCCGACGAGAACCTCATCAAGCGCATTCACACGATCCAAAAGTGTGATCGTCATAAATTTCATGGCAATGTTGGCCTGACTTACTACTATGGTTTGTGGTGTGTATTGAATACTAGAAATTAGGATAGTGTCGTTGGCGCTTGCAGGAATTTCGAACACGCCTTGATTATTTGTGATCGTGTTTTTTTGGGCCGAAATATTCAAAATGTGAATACCTCCCAACTCTTCACTCGCTATAACTTTTCCATTTAAGTCAATAGTTTGAGCATTGCAAATAATACCCAGAAAAGTTGTGCAGAATAATAATGATATGTATTTAATTCTCCTCAATTTGTAAATTAAATGCTACAAGTTTAAGCTTCAAAAACTCTAGCATTTTCAATTCATTTCTAGTTTTGCTCAAAGGCAGAAACGAAGGATCATCTGAACAAAAATGAAAAAACTGTTTTTGCATGGTTTCATCTAATGCTTGAGCTTCAAAAACTAAGGCTGCGTATGTTGAAAATGCATCCTCCACGGCAATATTGATCTCTTCTCTTACTATTTGTTCTTTAAGATGCTTTGTTCGCCCCGAAATCCAATTGATGATGGGATTTAATGGCACTAGTCCAGAACCTGATTTTGCTTCATACAAGCGTCTCTCACTTTGAGTAGCACGTTTTCCAGTATAACCAGGAATGCCTAGATCATAAAAATTGAGATCACGTTTAGATTCGCTATTTTCGATATCAGACATAAGATCTCCCGTAAGGATCTTACCCACTGTAACTTCGTTTAACAGCGTCACATTATCATCAAGATTGACGACAAGTTGTTTGGTTTGTATAATAATATCGGTAATGACGATCTCTAAAGGAATGTATTGAATACCAGAAATAATGACAACATCATTCAGTTTTGCCGAAATTTCAAAAATGCCTTCATCATTGGAAATGGCATAGGTATTTGATGTTTTGTTAACGATATGAATTCCAAAGACATCGCCACTAGCTTTTATTTCTCCGATGATATCTTGGTTTTGTGATCTTATTTCCGAAGATAAAGAAAACACAATCAAACAAATAAAAAATTTAATCGTCTGCACTCTTCGTTTTTAAAAAGGCCTTACTTTTTGTATTTAAAAGTTCTAAGAACTCCAACTCTTTTCCGTAATTGAGCAATCCATAATCGAAGGTTTCATCATCTTCTACGAAACGAATGAACTCCTCGACGCGATGCTGGGGAATATTAAAATTATCAATGATAAACTCAGATCCAAAATAGTATTTTATCGAGCTTACGGGTACATCTGGAATTCCAGCAGATTTTTTATCCTTGACCTCACTACGAAATAGCGGGATCAATAATTGGTCTACGACATTGACAATATTTAAGCCATTGACCATAGTTTGCGCCTGAGAGTGCATCACGGTATTGTCAACTTCGGTTCTTAAATCATCGGTGAATTCGTAGGCATCGATTTTTTGAATTCCGAAGTAAAGTGCATCCAGTTTAGGATTAAATGTTTTTACGGTTGTAATATCAGTTCCCAACTCTCCTGTGAGCCCTTCGGTCAAAACCAGAATTTCGGCTAATTTATTGACCTCTTCTATTAAAAACACGCGCATGCGTTTTGAATCAACAATAACTTGACTAACCTGAAAATCAAAATTCTCATATTGGAGTGCTCTAATTTCAATAAAATCATTCACAGCAACATCAAGTATAAATTCACCGTTGACATCTGTGATGACTCCTTTATTAGAGGACGTATTAAAAATGGTAATGCCCTCTACATCGTTCCCTTCTACTATAATTTTTCCATCAACTTTTACACGTTGAAACCTTTGGGACATAGCAGTAACAGAAGATAAAACGAGACAAACGAGTAGTAATTTTTTCATAGTTAGAAGTTTGGTAATGTAAAGTAAAGATTTGTAAGGCAAATTATTGATTAACCACGGGCTAAACTTTTGTTAAATTAGGGCTAGGCTTCAATGAGATATAAATGACATCTTTACTAATTTATTAAATTTACAACAAAATCTAATCAATGAGACACATAATTATCGCTAGTACCTCAACAGTTCATGGTGGTCAAACACTCGACTATCTACTAGATGAGCTACGGGTGTTTTTCAAATATACTTCGGAAATTTTATTCATTCCGTACGCGAGGCCAGGCGGCATTTCCCACGATGCATATACCGAAAAAGTAAGCGAAGCATTTAAGAACATAGATAAAACGGTCGTTGGCATTCATGAGTTTGAAGACCCAAAAAAGGCGATTAAAAACGCTAAAGGTATTTTTACTGGTGGTGGTAACACTTTTGTTTTGGTCAATGCGCTTTATAAAAATGATGTGCTCGAAACTATTAAAGATGCAGTAAATAATGGAACGCCTTACTTGGGAACAAGTGCGGGAAGTAATATTTGCGGGCTCACGATGAATACCACCAATGACATGCCCATTGTATATCCGCCAAGTTTCAAGACCTTTGGATTTGTGAAATTTAATATCAATCCGCATTATTTAGATCCAGATCCAAAAAGTAAACACATGGGAGAAACTAGAGAAACAAGAATCAAGGAGTTTCATAGTTTTAATGCGCAGCCCGTCGTGGGTTTGAGAGAAGGCAGCTGGATTGAAGTGAAAGAACATACTGTGACCTTAAAAGGACCTTTAGATGCAAGAATTTTTGAGCATGGCAAATCGCCCTACGAAATTCAAACCAATGCTGATCTCAGTAATTTAATGTAAATAGGTTACAAGGTTTTTAAAAAATGATAGCCTAAAATTTCAAAACCTTCATTATAGTAAAGCTTGTGCGATGGGTAATTTTGGACATACGTATTAAGCTCGGCAGTGAGACAGCCTTTTGTTTTGGCGTAGTTATAGATCCAACTTAAAAATTGCTTTCCCAGACCTTTATTTCGATAGGCTTCTTCGATGTACACATGGTCAATCTCCACGGTTTTGCCTGCATAGTGTCGTGTAGAGAACCATAAACCCGTTACGCCAATCATGATATCACCATCAAAAACTGCTGCACACTCATAATTTTGTGTGGTCATTTCGGTAAAGCGCTCAAGAAGTAATTGATCTGAAAATTTATTATTTGTCAACTTCTGGATCAATGGGATGATGTTTTGAATTTCCGAAGACACCACTAATTTAAATTGAAAGGACATGACCTACATTTTTTAGTGAAGATAAATATTTTGATTAAATTTGAATGAAAACACAGCGTAATTTTAACGTGTAAGCACCGTAAACTATACTAAAATCATATACGTTAAATAATACATCTATTTAAGGTTTCGTAAAACATCATTTCGATTAAAACTGGCATGACCTATGTTCAATATGAGTTTATATGAATAGACGTTCTTTTCTAAAAAAATCAGCGTTGGCAGGTGCTGGGTTAACCGTCTGCCAGCAATTTTACGCTCAAGACATAGCTGAACCCCTCTCCTATGACGAACTTATTGGCAAAGGGGAACCCAAATTATATGGCGATGGTTTTAAACTTCGGAAACAAGCCTATGACGCTTTTGTAAAGTTATCTGCGGAAGCACTAAAGAGCGACATCAATATTCAAGTCGTGTCAAGCTATCGAAACTTTAGCCATCAAAACAGAATTTGGGAGCGCAAATACAAACAATATACCAATCGCGGATTAAGTGGCATAGATAGTATCATAAAAATTATAGATTATTCTACAATTCCAGGAACATCACGCCATCATTGGGGAACAGATCTTGATCTTATTGATGGCAACGTGAAACAACCCAAAAACGTATTGAATCCAGCACATTTTGAAAACAGCGGGTGCTTTTCTTCATTTAAGACATGGATGGATGTCAACGCCAGCGACTTCGGTTTTTATTTGGTTTACACGAATACAGAACAGCGGAAAGGCTTTAAATATGAGCCATGGCATTATAGTTACCAGCCACTTTCCAAATCGTATCTCAGTGCTTATAGAAAGTTCAACTTAAAAGATATTGTGACTTCAGAGAAACTGATGGGTAGCGATCACTTTTCCGAAGCCTTTATTACTACCTATTACAACGAGAATATTTTAGACATCAATCCAGCGCTTCTTTAGGTAAATACGCCGTAACAAAAAATGCACCTCATTAACTTGAGGCGCATTTTTGACTAACTTAAATACTGGTCTTCTCCAAGACCTATGGTTATGATTCTAATCCTTCCATATAGGTTAAAATATCTGTGGCATTTGAGCGCTTTGCATATTGCTCGGCTGTCATCCCTTTTTCTGATTTGATCTGTAACTTCGCTCCTTTTTCTACCAAAAGTTTTAAAATATCTACACGATTAAATTTTGCTGCATACATAGCTGGCGTCAAACCATTTGACTTTTTATTAACGTCTTGACCTAAATCGATCAATTTACTAACGGTCTCAAGATCTCCTTTTACAATCGACATACAAAACGGATTTACAGCTCCTGTGACCACGAGAGCGGTTTCTGTGTTTGATGGTTTTACAATGTCATTGTTTGCATGGACCGATGTCATTGTAAATCCTAATGCGATTGCGATAATTACTGCTGATTTTTTCATGATGAAAGATTTTAAATTAATTGATTTGTTTTTTGATTATACTAAAGAGACGACACAAATCTACATTTGTTACACATCTTTCATTTTAGTAACATTTATTTAACTATTTGTATATAAAACCTTTAATGCGTGTACATTTCAAATTTTTACTGAACTCATTGATGCGTCAAACCATAATTAAATGATAATTAAGCGCAATTTGTAAACTCAAATATGAATAAACTGCTATAAACTTTTATCTTTGATTTTTAACGCTACGATGATGAACAAAAAAGTTATTCTAATGATTTTGGATGGTTGGGGCATGTCCCCAGATCCTAAGGTCTCTGCAATTGACAATGCCCAAACACCATTTATAGATTCGTTATACCACAATTATTCAAATGCCAGTTTAAGAACTGACGGACTGCATGTGGGCTTACCAGAAGGGCAAATGGGTAATAGTGAAGTTGGCCATATGAACTTAGGTGCCGGCAGAATTGTCTATCAAGATTTAGTAAAAGTCAACTTGGCCGTTGAAAACGATACGCTCAAAGATGAGCCCGTTTTGGTCGATGCCTTTCAGTACGCTAAAGATCACAATAAACCTGTACACTTTTTAGGTCTGGTAAGCGATGGCGGTGTACATTCCCACATCAATCACCTGTTTGGATTGGTGGACGCAGCCAATAACTTTGGAGTGCAACATTCTTACATTCATGCATTTACAGATGGACGTGACGTAGATCCTAAATCTGGGTTTGGCTTTATCACGTCGCTTGAAGATCATATTAAAAATACCAATACAAAGTTGGCCACAGTTACGGGTCGCTATTTCGCTATGGATAGAGATAAGCGTTGGGAGCGTGTGAAATTGGCTTATGACGCCGTAGTCAATGGTGTTGGTGAACATTCACATTCGGCTACAACATCTATTGAAACTAGTTACGACAATAATATTACCGATGAATTTATCGAGCCTATTGTCATGATCAATGATCAAGATGAGCCTATTGCTAAAATTAAAGATGGTGATGTGGTAATCTTTTTCAATTTTAGAACTGATCGCGGACGAGAACTTACAGAAGCCCTTTCTCAGAACGATTTTCACGAACAAAACATGCATAAACTAGATTTGCATTACGTGACTCTAACCAACTATGACGATTCCTTCAAGGGCATCAACGTCGTATTCAATAAAGATAATTTAACCGAAACACTAGGAGAGGTTTTAGAGAAACATCATAAAAAACAAATTAGAATTGCCGAAACTGAAAAATATCCGCATGTGACATTTTTCTTTTCTGGCGGACAAGAAACACCTTTTAAAGGTGAAACAAGATTGCTGAGAAATTCACCAAAAGTAGCCACCTACGATCTTCAACCAGAAATGAGCGCTTATGACTTAAAGGATGCGCTCATTCCTGAATTACAAAAAGAAGAGGTTGATTTTGTATGTTTAAATTTTGCCAATGGTGATATGGTTGGACATACAGGGGTCATGGAAGCTGCGATCAAAGCTTGTGAAGCAGTAGATGATTGTGTGCAGCAAGTGATCGAAGTGGCATTAGACCATAACTACACGACCATTCTTATAGCCGATCATGGCAATTGCGAAACCATGATCAATCCTGATGGATCTCCAAACACGGCTCATACAACAAACCCTGTTCCCGTCATCTTAATTGATAATGGCAAAACAACCATCAAAGATGGTATTTTAGGAGATATTGCGCCAACCATACTAGAATTGATGGGTATAGAACAACCTAAAAGCATGACTCAAAAATCTTTATTATAAATTTTAAAACGTAATTTAACTACCTTCTTTTAAACAGTTACTCATGAATTTCCAAGACAAACTTGTCATTGCCATCGATTTTGATGGAACCATTGTTGAGGACGGCTATCCAAAAATAGGAAAGCCGCGAATTTTCGCTTTTGAAACGATGAAACGACTTCAGCAAGATGGACATCGCATCATCCTTTGGACCTACAGATGCGGCTCTAAATTAGATGAGGCCGTAACATTTTGTAAAGATAACGGGATTACTTTCTATGCCGTAAACCAAAGCTTCCCTGAGGAAGTTTACGACACCTCTGTAAGTCGAAAAATCTATGCCGATATTTATATTGATGATCGTAATATAGGCGGTATTTTAGGTTGGGGTGAAGTCTATCAATTGATTACCAAAGAGGAATTGGATGTCAAGCCGAAATCAAGTAAAAAAGGGTTTTTCTCGTTTTTTAAGCGGTAAGTTTTTGTATTGCTTCACATCCTAATATATTTCTACAATAAAAATTCCCCACAAGTTTAACCTGTACTTTTTAAATCTTGTTCATACGTAGCTCGAAGCTGTGTGCATTTTTAATCGAATACAATTGCCCATTCTTTCCGTATAATTTTAAGTACCTTTGCCCATATTTTTTGAAGATGATCATAGTAAAAACACAAGAAGAAATTGAGTTAATGCGTCAAAGCGCACTAGTCGTTTCCAAAACTTTGGGTATGCTTGCCAAAGAGGTGAAAGCCGGAGTGACCACAAAACAATTAGATACGTTAGCAGAAGACTACATTAGAGCGCAAGGTGCTCTACCAGGTTTTTTGGGATTGTATGATTGTCCGTCGACCCTATTATGCAGTGTTAATGACGCTGTAGTTCATGGACTACCAACCGACGTCCCGCTTAAAGATGGTGATATCGTCTCTATAGATTGTGGTGCTTTCATGAATGACTTTTACGGTGACCATGCCTATACTTTTGAGATTGGCGAAGTTGCTCCAGAAACCAAAAAACTGATTGAGGTGACCAAAGAATCCCTGTACGTAGGCATTAGGGAATTTAAGTTGGGAAACCGTGTTGGTGATGTAGGTTACGCCATACAACAACATTGTGAAGCCCAAGGTTACGGTGTTGTAAGAGAACTTGTTGGCCACGGTTTAGGCCGTAAAATGCACGAAGATCCAGAAATGCCAAATTATGGTCGTCGTGGACGCGGCAAAAAATTCATCAATGGCATGGTGGTCGCCATTGAGCCTATGATCAATGGCGGCACACATCGCGTAAAACAACTCAAAGATGGTTGGACGATTGTCACACAGGATGGAAAACCTAGCGTTCATTTTGAGCATGATATTGCATTGATAGATGGAAAGCCCGAAATTTTATCGACGTTTGCTTATGTTCATGAGGCGCTTGGCATTGTGAGTGATGCTGAGGATGAGTTTAGGAAGGGTGTTTTTGTGATGTGATATTTCGCAGAGAATAGAATTGTTTCACAGAGATGCGCAGAGGGTCTCGCAGAGATACACTGAGGAGTTTTTGTTGCTGTTTTATATAGCTGTGCAGTACGTTGTTAAATAGAATTGTTTCGCAGAGACGCTCGAAGGGTTTCGCGGAGATACACTGAGAAGTTTTTTTGCTATTTTATGAAGCTCTAGTAAGTTGTCAAACAGAATTGTTTCACAAAGATGCGCTGAGGGTATGATATAGAAATTTTTTTATATTTCCATTTTTACTCGTCTTTGTATGAACAAATTTTGACTACAGTTTATAAAACATGATTAAAAGAAATACATGATCGTTGATGTCGAATCAAATAACTGAAAATATTATTGGTGCCGCTATAGAAGTTCATAAAACGCTTGGTCCAGGCCTTTTAGAATCGGCTTATCAAAATTGTTTGATTTATGAACTAAACTCATTGGGATATACTGTTTCTAAAGAAATTTCGCTGCCTATTGTTTATAAAAAAATGAAACTTGATCATGGATACCGAATAGATTTACTAGTTGAAAATTCAATAGTTATAGAAATAAAAACAGTTGAGAAATTCACAGATGTCCATTTTGCTCAAATATTGACATATATGAAATTAGGCAATTATCCTTTAGGCCTACTTTTAAATTTTAATACGAAACTTTTGAAAAACGGAATAAAAAGATTTATAAATACACCTCAGTGAATCTCTGCGAATTCTCTGTGAACCTCTGCGAAACAACTTGAAAAGACTCTTCAAATTCATCCTCAACACCATCCCAAGACCCTTGCTCATTAGGCTAAGTTACGTGGCACGCCCTATTTTGGCATTTTTTTTAAGAGGCAATACCTTTACCGATCCTATTGATGGCAAGCAGTTTAAATCGTTTTTACCCTATGGCTACGGAAATCAGCGTAACAACGTCCTTTCTCCTTCAACCTTAAGTTTAGAACGTCATCGCTTATTATGGCTATACCTAAAAAATGAAACGTCTTTCTTTTCTTCGGAAAATTTAAACGTTCGAAAAAATGTTCTTCATTTTGCTCCTGAGCAATGCTTTTTAAAACGGTTTAAAAAACTGAAACATATTGATTATACCACGACAGATCTCTTATCACCCATTGCTGATGTAAAAGCTGATATTTGTGATTTACCGTTTGAGGATAATAGTTATGATATCATTTTTTGCAACCATGTGCTAGAACATATTCCTGATGACACCAAAGCCATGCAAGAACTATTTCGCGTAATGAAACCGGGCGGATATGGTGTATTTCAAATTCCGCAAGATTTGTCTCGTGAGCATACGTTTGAGGACAATAGCATTACCGATAAAGATGAACGTTCAAAAATTTTCGGGCAATACGACCATGTGCGCGTGTACGGTCGCGATTACTTTGATAAACTACGCAGCGTTGGTTTTAAAGTTGACGAAGTGGATTATACAGCTCAACTTTCCGAAGAAAAAATTGCAGAATACTGTTTGGCCAAGGGAGAGATTATACCTGTGGTCTACAAATAATAAAATTAATAAAAACACAACGCTATGACACCTCATATTACGATTGCCACAGGCGCTTTGTTTGGAATGTTATCGGTTATTTTCGGTGCTTTTGGTGCCCATGCCTTAAAGAAAATCCTTTCTACTGAGCAATTACAAAGTTTTGAAGTTGGTGTTCAATACCAAATGTATCATGCTATTGTTTTGCTCGTTTTAGGTTACGGCTTGAATAGTATTTCGGCAGCAACTTATTGGTGCTTCACCATAGGAATACTTCTATTCTCTTTTAGTATTTACGGGTTGGTCTTATCAGATGCCAAAGGAAAGAAGCTTCGATTTTTAGGTCCCGTTACGCCTATTGGCGGATTGCTTTTAGTGGTTGGCTGGCTGTTATTGCTCATCAATGCTTTTTAGCAAAACCTTCAGAATATTCTAGATTTAGTAGAATTTTGATGCTTGAATCTGGTCATTTCTTTCAAGATAAGGCTTCAAAGCTTCACTAGACCTTCCGAAGAAAACAGCCCAAAAGAGAGCATAAATTATCTACTCAAAATACACACCTTCGGTAGTAAAAGAGAAGGCCTTACCTGCCAAACCGCCAATCATGACCGCTTGAAATAAGGGATTCAATGTCTCATCACCATACCACTCAATCACAAAATTAGCACCAGAGCCTCCACTATTATCCTGCTCCTCGACCACATACTCAATGGTCTCGAAAGAATTGACATAAATTGTAGATTCTAGATGTCGGGTCACCAATTCTCCTTCGGTATTAAAATAATCAATGCGCGAAATAAAAAGGGTATCTGTTTCGCTGGTATTGTGGATACTCAATGTAGAGGTCAACGCCGTACGCTCATTTCTAGTGCGCTGATAAATATTTGAATAAACAGGAACATACACTTTTTTTACCCTTTTAGAACTGTCCTTTGACACATTGCGATACTCTAAACTTTTTAAAGTATGGTCTTTACCCGTCATTTTTGGATCGCTATTTGGTCGTGGTGGTTCACAGTTAAAAAGTGTGATAAGCATAAGTAAAACAATGACTTTTGAGAAATGCATTAGCGTGTGGGTTTGTGAGCTGATGGTTTAATTGATCCTACCAAAGGTAGTAAAGTTTAGGCTATGATGATTTAGAAGGTTCATAAAACTAAGGGCGTTTTATTTTTTGTTTTCTTCGGAAGGATTTACTGTTAGTAAGCTCTAGTGATTTTAATAAAAAGGCTGAGTAAATTTTTATTAACACAACTTTTATAAAGAACTCATCTTAAAAAATGCATGAATGACATCGTGAATAACGAATCGGCATAATCCTAACGTTCTACTCAGGAAAACTATTGAGCGCTTCTGTATCAAATTCGTTTTGCTCGTTTTCATAAACGATAAAAACTTTTAGCTCTGGTCTAGATGCAACAAACCTTTTGATTTTCTCGATACCCATGGCTTGAAAGGCTGTTGCATAGCCATCTGCTGTCATACAATCTTTGGCAATCACAGAGACACTTAAAATATTGGTTTTTGAAGGATATCCTGTTTTAGTATCAATAATATGTGCGTAACGGTTACCTGCGCTATCCATCTTAAATTTGCGATAGGTACCAGAAGTTGCCATAGCTTGATCTTTAAGCGTTATGGCTTTTAATACCGATTGTTCGCCGTCAAAGCGTGGTTCGTCAAGCCCGACTTTCCACTCTTGGTTTTTTTCGACATTAATGCCTTTCGCCCGTATCTCACCTCCTATTTCGACTAAATAGTTATCAATATTTTTATTCTCTAAAAATTCAGCAACGACATCAACACTATAGCCTTTTGCAATGGCATTAAAGTCAAGAAAAGACGCATTGTTTTTTATGATCTTTTGGTCTTTTAAACCCATACGATTGAAACCAACCGATTTCATGAGGCTGTCAATTGCCGTGCTATCTACATTGGTGACCTTACCTTCGGGACCAAAATCCCAAGCATTCACAACGGCACCTATTGTGGGATCAAACGCACCTTCGGTAGCTCTATAAATAACCTTAGAAGATTCAAATACGCGCACAAAATGCTCATCAACCGTCACATCTTCACCTCTATTCAATTTTGAAATATCAGAATTGGTAATATAAGTGGACATGGACCTATTGATGACCTCAAACAGACTATCAACCTGAGTCATGTAATTTACATCAGAATTATATATAATTGAAAACGACGTGCCGAAAACTGGTCCAGAAAGCGTGGTATTTTCAAGAGTAAGTGCGTTTTTGTTGTCGCTCTTACAACTTGAAAGCAGCACGAAAAATAACAGAATAAAAGAAATGTGCTTCATTTAATTAAGATTTGGTTCGAGCACTTGTATGCCATTATACTCGATTAAATACTCCTCATTGAGATAGACAGGAAGATCTTCACCTTTTGGATTCCCAAGACCTACGCCAGCATACAACACTTTCGCATCTTTATCGAAGGCGTGTTTTTTAAAGGTTTCCATCCATATCAGATCGTAATTGTTAGGATTCTCTGGAAGCTGAACTGCCTTTACAATGACAAAAAAGTATTGACTATTTTTATCGATACACACAAATTGTGGGTGCCGTTTTAACTTACTATTGATGGCGACAAACTCAAAACCACGTTGTTCTAGATCTTTTCCAACGTGATTCATCGCTAAATTGTGAAGTTCTTGTGGTGTTAAAGCTTTGCTCATAACATTTTCGCAGAGGCGGTATGGTTTATAGTTTTGCAAAGATACGAACTTGCTTCATAAAGCATATCGATCAACCGAACAAAATGGTGCTGAACGTATTAAATTTAATTCAAAGTGTGCAATAAAAAGCGCATATGCTTCTGAAATTATTTCATATCATAATACCAAGTCCTATTTTAAAAAAATTATTGTAGTTTTAATATTAGAAATTTAAAATAGAACCTTATGAAAAAACTATGTACTATAGTACTCGCTATTGGTTTATTATCGATTAGCTGCGATGATAAAAAGAAAGATTTAACAGCACAATATGACGTTTTAATGAGTGAAACCGAGAAAATGGAAATCGCTCATGAAAAGTTTGAGAAAACCCATGAGGCCTTGGTGACAGAACATCGAACTTTTAAAGAAGATTCGAAAACCATGACTGTGCAAGATTCCACTGTTTTTGAAGATTTGGCTAAGCACGACGTGATCTTAAAGCGTCATGATGCCATCATTTCTAGCCATGCAACACTCATAGAAGGCCATAAGGAGCTCAAAGCTGATTTTGACGGTATGAATGAGGCTGGAATGGAAGCGCAAATCGAAGCGATGCAAAAAGACCATGACAAAATGATGGAAGAGCATGAGACTATGGAAAAAGAACACCAAACGATGGTTGATGAACACAAAGGTATCATGGAGAAGATGAAGCAAATGGAAGACGCCAATACAGACGATGATCAAATGTAGTCATCAATAAAATCTAATACCATTTAAATCCATATCGAACGATATGGATTTTTTGCTTTAATATAATTACTAATCTATTTGAAACGTACAAATTTTGCACTTTCAAAAGTGTAATTCGATACTGGGATTACCGCATTATCCTTAAGTTGATACCATGGTGATATGGTCGCATCCTCAAGATTTTTGACGACATGCACGCTTTGAGCTGGTGTATTTCCTTGAAAAAGTAAATATAATGTTTCGCCTTTATCATTAATAACTTCATCACAAATCATCACAATATGCCCAGGTGAGCCGCCTTTAATCAACATATCGCCTATTCTCAAATCAGTATCCTTGACAGGTTCAAGCTCGTTATAAAGCGATATGGTGCCCGAATACATGTAAATTAAATTGAGGTAATTGTAGAAGTTTTCTTCGGAAGAATTTGCGCTTGCGGTTTTATGAAACGTCACTTTATTGCCTTTAATTGTTGGCCTATAGCCTTCGGCATATGCGTTCCAAGAACAATAATGACCTGAGGTGAAATTAAAACCAATGTCGTCTTTCCGATCAGTTTCCCAAAGCCATTCGCTTCGAATTCTGATAAGCGCATCGGCACATTGCTGAAGTCCGTTTTTTGGAACGGGCAGTTCTAAAATCCCGATATGACCACCTTGCCAGAAATATTTAGAATCGTCATAATTTATGATTTTACTTCCATAAGGTTTCAGTGTATAATTCCGAAGATAAAACGCAAAACTTTTTGAGGGATAGGCGACGCGCTTGAAACCTTTGGGAACATTGACTCTTGAAGCGATGGTGCTACTGTCTTTGTCTATCAAGTCTGGTGCGATGATACTTGCCTCAACCTTTTGAACCATTTTTTCTATTGGCTTGAACGGGAACGCTAAAATGAAAACTGACGATAGGATGATAATAACGAGCAATAATTTCTTCATATACATCTAAACGCACAAGTACTTGATTTTCGTATGCTAATGGCCAGATTACAGTTCGTTATCGTATGATTTTTTGATCAACTCTGCTTTGCTATTGATCTCTAAAGTCTTGTAAATATTCTTAATGTGACTGCGCACTGTATCGAGAGAGACGAACAGATCACTTGCAATCATTTTATAACTTTTACCATCGACGATACCTGTGACGATTTCTTTTTGTCTTGACGTCAATGTATCGTTTTGGTTGGATTTAGGCGTGAATCTATTGACGATTTTACGCGCAATGGAAGGCGACATATATGACCCACCATTATTAACAATCTCAACAGCTTCAAGAATTTTTTTTAGAGGTGTTGTTTTAGATAAATAGGAACAAGCTCCTGCACATAACGCCTTGTAAATATTATCATTATCTTCAAATGTGGTAAGCATGATAATGTCAACACTTGGCAAGTTTTTCAGGATTAGCGGAATGCCATCAATACCAGACATGCCCAATAAATTGATATCCAAAAGGATAATATCTGGGACGATTTCCGTAGAACCAATAACGTCAAGAAAATCTTCAACAGACGACGCTATTTGCAAACAATCCACTCCAGGTTGTGCATCGAAGAAATCATTCAAGCTCTCTTGAATTAATAAATCATCTTCTATAATAGCTAACTTAATGGTGGTCATAGGTAACATAATCGTTCTACTGTAAAGCTATACTATTAAAGTGTATTGTACAATAACATTAAAATGTGGTTTTACATATTAAAAGGGAGGTGAAGGTGTACAGCAAAACCATTAGATTTTTGAAACTTTAAATTGCCTTTCATTTTTTCGGCGCGCATGACCATATTAGACAATCCCAACCCCGTGGATTTATAGAATTTTTTTTCGGCTCCATTATCTCTAATTATAAACTCACACCCTTTGGAATCATTGAGCATGATGATATTTACATTGGTTGCATTAGAATGCCTCAAAATATTTGTAAGTGCCTCTTTATAAATCAAGAAAATATGTTGTTTAGTTTGGGCTGGTAATTTTCTATTTGGGTTTTTGATGTTTGAGTCGTCAATATGAAATGAAATATCTTTTGGCAACAATAATTCTTCGGCTAGTTCTTGCATACGTTCCATTAGGTCTTTAATCGTTTCACGCCTGCTATCGATACTCCACACGAGATCTCTCATTTGGGAAATGGCATTCCTACTGATTCCTGCAATTTTTTGAAGTTTAAATTTATCGGCTTCGCTGGCATTGATTTCCATAAGCTCAGTCTGCATGGCAAGACCAGATAATAAGGAACCTACATCGTCATGTAAATCGCTAGAAATTTTGGTTCTTAAACGTTCCATGGCGAGTGCTTGTTTTAAACGATATCTAAAAATCGAATACATGATGGCTATAATTGCCATTAGGATCAGTGCTCTAAACCACCATTGTTTATAGAATATTTGACGCACTGTAATTGGAATTGACAACATAGACGCAGCTTCATTTCCTCTTGAATCTTTTCCTTTTACTTTTAAAACGTAATCACCTGCTGGCAGTTGATTGTAACGTATGGATGCCGAGTTACCTTGATAAAACCATCGGTCTTCAAAACCTTCCAGCTTTGTACTATAGGTGTTTTTGTTATTCTGAAAATAGCTTGGCATCGTCCAGTTGACCTCAAAATATTGATCGTAGGGCGACAATACTACATTTGAAAATTTAGTTTGGTTATAATCTGTTTCAAAACTACCTTTCGCTTTACTATTGTATCTAGAGAATCCTGTTAGATGTAATATAGGACGTTCAGATGTTTTTATAATCGCCTCAGGCTTAAAAGCGTTGAGTCCATTCATACCTCCAAAATAAAATTCGCCAGAGGGCGATTTATAAAAGGATGAATAATTAAATTCGTTGTGCGAGAGGCCATCTTCCGTATAAAAGTTTTGAAATATCTTCGTGTCTTTATCAAAATAGGCCAATCCATTATACGTACTAATCCATAGATTGTTCTTGTCATCTGTAAGGATTCCAACGATATTATTATCTGGCAAGCCTTGTGACTTTGTATATACTTTTACAGTGCTTCCATCGGCAGAAATATGATTGAGTCCACCGCCATACGTCCCAACCCAAAGACTTCCGTCTTGATCCTCTTCAACAACAAGAATATGATTTTTAGAAATTTGAGGACGACTATCACTATCATAAATACGTTCTACAGTTCCGTTAAGATTCAATTTTAGCAATCCATTATCCTGAGTACCAACCCAAACGATATTAGCCTGTTCACTTTGCTTAAAAAATTTAAGATTGGCAATTTCATTAGGCAGTTCTTCTGGTTTGAAAACCAGCTCACTCTCCTCTGTTTTTGGGTTAAATATCAGTAATCGAGATAAGGTATATCCTAAAAGTATGTTACCGTTATTGAGCATAATCATGGGATTTGTCCCATACACCTTTATGTTACGGGTCAACCCTTTGTAATCTTTTACACGTCCTGTTTCTAAATTTATTTTAAGAAGCGTTTTTCCTGTTGCAAAAACCTCTGTTTTTGCGGCATTAGGAACAAAAAAGCCTGCTGCATTTTCGAGCTTTATAGGACTGCCATCTTCCAACTTTAAATGTAGTGTATCGATACGACCAGAAACGGACTTATAAAAGAGTTTATTTTCACTCTCACACAATGCAAAAAGTGATGCGTTATGATCTTCAAAAACACCTCTCATAGTATGTCCCCAACCTGCATTTTCAGATTTAAATACAGTGGTAAACAGTTGTTCTCCAATACGTACTTTAAACAACCCATTATCGGTACTAACCCAGAGTAAATTATTAGCATCTATAAACAAGCTGTTAATATCTGTAAAGTCAAAATTTGATTTAAGCTCTTTGGTATAATCCACAAAATCGCCATCGGGACTTCTACGTTTTAGGACGTTTCTACCAGCAAACCAGATGTGATTTTGATGGTCTTCAATTGCGTAAAAGAATTCATCTTCGGTTTCTAAAATACGCGTTGAACTTTGATTAGTTTCTTCAAAACTATTTATGCCTCCTTGATGTGGAAAATAATAGTGCGTATTGTTACTATCAAAAAAAGAAACTGTAAAATGCATTTCTACACCGTACCAATCATATTTGACCAAATCATAAGTGGCCAATAGATGACCTTTAGTATCATACTTTAAGGTAGCATTTGGTGTACTCCACCATAAAAATCCATTTTGATCTTCTACCAAATTACTAAACCCTCTATTATTTCGAGGAATTGATGCCATCACTTCAAAGCGTCCGTTAGTATATTTTTGAAGATATTGTTTTGCAGTGTGGTCTTGGTTTTTCCAATAATCATCTGTAATTACCCAAAGACTGCCCTCTTCTGTTTTTAAAAGTCTTAAAACCTTACCCTTAATATTTTTTGAGGCACCATAATGCTTAACACTATCAATTGTAAGATGAATACTAAATAATTTATCATTTGCTAAATACCAAAGCGATTCTTTAGTATCGTCTACTAACATCACACCTGTATTTTCTTCTTCTATAAAGAAAGGATTTTCCCGGTCACTATTATACACCTTAAAGTCATACCCGTCATAACGAGTAATCCCTTGTGAGGTTGCAAAATACATAAGGCCGTTACCGTCTTGCACTACAGAATTAACATGTCTAAACAACAATCCATCATCTGTTGTCAGCACATCAATTTGCGATGGGTTTTGAGAATAAAAACTACTGCATACCAGTAGTAAGCCCATTTGCAGAACAAAAGCGGACAATTTTTTATAAAATTTCAAATTAGTTGTAACAATTAATAGCTAAGTCTCAAATATACAAAAAGTTAAATTCCAAAACCACATGAAGATGTGATTGACAGGCTTTAGGGCACTCAGTATCTTGCTAGTATGAATCGCAAAACAATTCTATCAACAAAAATCAAATACAAATGAAACACATTTTAATAACAGGTTGCAGCTCAGGTTTTGGGTTTATGGCAGCCAAACATTTAGCAGAGCAAGGGCATCATGTTTATGCCTCAATGCGAAACGTTAACGGTAAAAATGCCAAAAAAGCTATGGAACTTTTAGCGTACGCTAATGAGCATAATTTAAAGATTGAAGTCCATGATATTGATGTGACTTCCGACGAAAGCGTCCATAAAGCGATTTCAAAAATAGATAAAGTAGATGTGCTTATCAATAATGCTGGTCGTGGTTATGGTGGGCCAGTTGAGGCATTTAGCTCACAACAACTTCTTAGTCAGTTAGACCTTAATATCGTTGGTACCCTTCGCGTGGCAAATGCAGTACTGCCCAAGATGAGAAAACAGAGGTCTGGACTGATTATACAAGTGAGTTCAGTTGCTGGCCGTGGCTCTTTTCCTGGATATGGAATTTATTGTGCTAGTAAATGGGGGCTGGAAGGTGTTAGTGAGGCCATGCGTTACGAATTAGCCCCCTTAGGGATTGATGTTGTCCTTGTAGAGCCAGGTCCTTTCTCGACAGATTTTTTAGCAAATATCGTAGAACCAAAAGACCCAGAGATCAATGCCGATTATCAGCATGTAAAGGAGTTTATTGATGGCTTTGAAACGCAAGTCAAGGATATGTACGAGAATAACAAAGCTACCAATCCATTGATCGTGGCAGAACTGTTTGAAACCTTAATCAACACCCCAGCGGGCAAGCGTCCACTAAGAAGCATTGCCGGTTTAGACTTCGGCTTTCAAGCACTAAATGACGTGGTTGAACCCATTAGAAAAAGCAGTCTGGAATCCATGAATATTGGGGATTTAGATGGTCCAAAAAACTAAGTAACCAGAAATTAAAAACAATTAAAACAGAAATTATGAGACTACAGATTTTATTGGCTTTTACAGCACTGTTGTTTATGTCCTGCAACAAGCCGGAAGAACGCTATACGCAACAATCGGCAGAGATCAACAGCTTTAAGCAGTCGGTGGACGATTATAGAAATTACCGCTGGGAAGATTTGAAATCGCACTATGCCGATACGGCAAAGATTGCTAACAATGTGATCGAAGAAAAGGCAATCAATATCTCAGAGCATATTGAAAGCTCAAAGAAAGACGCCGAAATGTTTGACTGGAAAATCGAGAATGAAGAATACGAAATGGTCGTAACCGACGAGGGCGAAACTTGGGTAAACTTCTGGGGCGTCTGGAAAGGCACGATGAAAGCAACCAATAAGGAGTACGTTATTCCCTACCATTCTACAGCGCAATTTGTCAGTGGTAAAATTGTCAAGGAATTTGGCTATTGGAACAATTCTGAAATCTCCACAGATCTTATGAAGGCAGAAAAGGAAACTACCATGGATGAAGGCAACGCAGAAGTCTATTAATTTTTGAAAACACTAGTATGAAACGTTCAAAATATCACCCATTAATTCAACCTCTGTGCTGCATTCTCATGGCAGTAGTTATATCAAGTTGCAATCAGGCATCAAATGAGGAGGCCGAAATCGAAGAGACAAGAACCGTCGAAATGAGATCTGAAATTGAAAAACCTGAATATTTCCTACTACGTCCAGAAGTAGAAAAAGCTTATGGCTATTCACACGCAGCAAGAATCGGCAATGATATAAAAATCTCTGGTGCAGTAAGTATGGATGATGAGGGCAACCCGACTGGCATCGGAGACCTGGAACAGCAAATGAAAAACTGCTATGCCGATTTAGAGAAAATCCTGGCGCATTACGGCTGTACGTTTGACGATGTGGTAAAGGAAGATATTTTTACCACTAACATGCCCAAAATGCTCGAATCTGCGGTGTACAGATCCAAAATTTATAAAAATCATTTCCCAACCGGCACTTGGCTTGAAGTTAAGGCATTAGCATTACCTGAATTTATGATAGAGATAGAAATGGAAGTTTATAAACCATGAAGTCAATTAGCTTAACTAAAGTGAAAACTTTTAAACTGTTTTTACTTCCATTCTTATTGCTTGTCGCATTATATTTTGTGATAGATAGAGCGCTCCCCTACTTTTTCAATTTTAATATTGAACAGTACCAGGATTACTATTGGCCTAATAAATGGTGGCTTGTTGGTCATTTATTAGGAGATGCACTGGCCTTAATTATCGGGCCATTTCAATTTAGTTCAAAGTTCAGGAATCGGTTTCTAAAAATGCATCGTTATCTAGGGAAAGTATACATTATTGCCATAATAATAGCATCATTAAGTGCCATCTATATGTCTTTTTATGTGGCTCCACAAGTCAATGTTTCTTGGAGCATTTCACTTTTTGTCATGGCTGTGTTTTGGCTGGCAGGTGTATTAATGGCCTACAGGGCTGTTATGCTTAGAAAAATAACTCAGCATCAGCAATGGATGTTAAGGTCTTATATCATTACTCTGGGGTTTGTATTGTTCCGAATACTTAATGAAAGTTCTATGGTAAGAGAACTCATGCCAACTTTTGAAGAACGCGGCGCAGCCTGTATATGGTTTTCATGGGCAGTTCCTCTTTTTATTGCGGAAGTGGTGATACAATGGAAGAAGAAAAAATAGAATACGGGATGATGAAAAGAGGTTTTGAAAAAAAATTATGTATTAGACTTAAACTATTATGGACTTAGGACTAAAAGGAAAAAATGCCATCATTACGGGTGGCAGTAAAGGTATTGGGAAAAGTATTGCTTTAACGCTTGCTGAAGAGGGCGCCAATGTTGCCATTTGTGCTCGTGGCAAAGACGCCTTAAAGAAGGCTGAGAAAGAACTTTTAGAAAAAGGGGTAAAGGTAATTGCTCTCGACTGCGATATAGGAAACGAAGAACAATTAGATAATTTTCTCGACCAGGTCAAAGACCACTTTGGAACTATAGATATTTTGGTCAATAATGTCTCAGCATTAAGCTTGAAAGATGACTATAGCGACTGGGAAACTTCCATCAACGTAGATTTATTGGGTAGTGTGAGAGGTACAAGAAAAGTAATACCCTGGATGCTGGAAGCTGGCGGTGGCAATATTTTATTTATTTCGTCGGTTTCAGGTCTTGAGGCTGGTTCGCCTCCAGCCTATGCGGCAGCTAAAGCAGCAATCATTAGTTATTCAAAAACAATTGCGATACAGCTAGCACCAAAAAACATCAGAGTTAATACGCTGGCTCCTGGCTCCGTAGAGTTTCCGGGCGGGCTCTGGGAATTAACCAAAACCCAAAACCCTCCTTTTTATGACATGATACTCAATATGATTTCTTCCGGCAGACTGGGTACACCAGAGGAGATAGGCAAGGTCGCCACATTCATAGTGTCGCCATGTGCCAGTTGGGTTGTTGGCACCTGCTTGGCGGTAGATGGAGGGCAGCATAAAGCTAATTTGTAATAATCACAAAATAATGGCATCATGAAACGAATATTAAGTCCAGTAATTTTAGCACTTCTAGATTTGGCAAGTTACGGCCAGCAAATAACAAGCTGCTTTGCCGATTTAGAGAAAATCTTGAAGCACTTCGGCAGCAACTTTGACAATGTGGTAAAAGAACTGGCTTTGTCAGAGTTTATGATAGAGATCGAAATGGAAGTTCATAAAAAGTAGGTAGTAGGTAAAATATATTTAAAACAAACAAAATTTAAAACCAATGAAAACATCAATTTTAGTAATCGCCATCGTCTTTTTGAGCATTCCGGTAATGGCTCAAGAGGAAAATACAAATAATATAAATATTGTCAATTCGCTTTATGAGTTCTTCGGAAAAGGCGACGTGCCTTCGGTATTAGCGCTAATGCACAAGGACATTGTCTGGAATGAAGCCGAAAGTAATTCACTAGCTGATGGCAATCCATACGTTGGACCAGAAGCAGTATTAAATGGTGTTTTTGCACGAATTGGCGCTATGTACAAATCCTTCAGTCTTAAAGATATTGAATTGCACGAAATGAGTAACAACAAAGTTTTAGCCACTATGTATTATATGATTACTGCTAAAGACGGTAAAAATTATGAGGTACAAGCAGCACATTTTTGGACGCTTAATCAAGAAGGTAAAATTATAAAGTTTCAGCAGTACGCCGACACTAAGAAGTTGGCAGAATTAGACAGGTCATGATTAGCTTTTTTATCATACTTTATCTACTGCTAACTCTGGGCATTGGCTTTTGGGCTTCAAAACGCATCAAGACCTCTGGAGACTTTTCACTGGCAGGGAAAAGTTTATCAACGCCCTTAGTTGCAGTTACCCTTTTTGCGACTTGGTTTGGAAGCGGTTCCATCATGGGGAATGCAGGTTATTTTATAAAAGATGGCTTTTCTGCTTACGTCACCCTTATTTTATCGACGGCCATTTGTCTGGTTATTGTCGCTTTTTTTTATGTTCGTAAACTCTACAGGTTAAATATTGTAACCGTAAACGATTTCTTCAAAATTAAGTATAACAAGACGTTAGAGACCACATCGTCTATTATCATGGTGTTTAGTTATCCGCATTGGATTGCTGCTCAATTTGTCGCCTTGGCCTATTTGTTTAATTCATTGATGGGAATTCCCATTCATTACGGTATCCTATTAGGGGCTTCCATTGTTGTCTTTTATACCTATATAGGCGGTATGTGGGCAGTGGCTTACACAGATATGGTTCAAAGTATCATGATACTTATTGGTATAACTATACTTTTAATTGAGATCATAAGCCAATCTGGTGGCATAACGCCAATTTTTGCAAGTCAAAAAGAATCGTTTTTCAATTTATATCCAACTGGAGGTATAGAAGATTGGTCAGATTATATTGCATTGCTATTGGCATTTACAGCTGGAGCAATACCTGCTCAAGAAATCTATCAGCGTGTGTTCTCTGCCAAAACTATAAAATCTGCTCGAAATGGGTTACTCTTGGGTGGTTTGCTATTGGTCATTGTAAGTAGCGTTCCTCTAATTATCGGCCTTGGTGGAGTTTACTTAAACCCGAATCTAATTACAAATGGTGACTACCAAAACGTCATACCTGCATTGGTCAATTCAATGATGGGTTTGCCCGTACAAATCCTATTTTATGGAGCATTGATTTCGGCATTACTCAGCACGTGTAGTGGTGCAATGCTCGCACCAGCATCTGTAATTGGAGAAAACCTCATTAAGCCCTATGCGCCACAAATTACAGATAAAAAATTATTGCTCTACACACGATTAAGCGTTGTTTTGGTTGCCATTATTTCTTGTTACTTTGCTTATGGGGATGGCGATATTGTAAGACTTATAGAAGCATCTCTTGCCTTAATTTTGGTCTGTCTTTTTGCACCTTTTACCTTTGGTCTATTTTGGAAAAAAGCGTCTGTTGATGGTGCATGGTGCGCTATGGGCTTTGGTGGTTTAACTTGGTTTATTTGCTTAATGATAGACACAACCATTGATCCTACTATTTATGGGTTTATATCAAGTTGTTTAGGTATGTTGGTTGGGAGTTTATTGAAACCAGATATCGGCAGTACCTCTCAATTTTGAAGCCCTAAAAACAGACCAATAATTTTTGTACTTCATCAAATCCTATAAAAACAAGCTCCATCTTTTTTTAAACTATCACTACAAGAAAAGGATTATAATACAAGTAAAACAGCTAATAGGATTATTAGATGAAGAAATTAAACCGTTAGATCATTAAGCAATGCTAAAAATCTTCCGTCATATTCGTAAATCAATGATAAACCGAAACAGAACAAAGAACTATTTGCTTTACGCCATTGGCGAAATCATTCTCGTGGTCATTGGGATTTTGATTGCATTGCAAATTAATAATTGGAATGAAAAAAGACAAACCCAATCTAAAATAAATTCATTACTCATCGAAGTTTTGAAAGACCTTGAAACCGACATATTAGAAATTGAAGTCGCGCTTAATCTTACAAAAGATATTGATTCTATTTCTAAATCAATTTTACAAGTCGACTATAAAGAAGATGATTTAAGTACCAGTTCGAGTATTTCAGATTTCTTTTCTTTTAACCGCCCTTTTTATCAAACAAAAAATGGATATAAAAACTTAATCAATACCATTGATAAAGTCCCTGAAAACTATAAGAGTATCATAAAAAATTTAAGACCACTATACAGTACTGAAACACATAAACTTAACACTAAAATTGAGTCAATTAATGCATTAATAAATGATGTTGAAAACTATTATACATTAAATACAAGCTGGTATTCTAATGACCTCCAAGGTATTTTAAACGACGAATTAAGAATTGAGTATATCCAAAACAATCCGACATTTAAAAATTTTGTTGCATTGTATCAGAAAAAAATCAACAAATACCGCCTTCAATTAGCTATTACAAAGCAATTAGCTATTCTAAATTATGCTAATATTTATGTCTCCATTGAACCCGATTTTCAAAATCCCGATTTTATGCCTGTAAATGAAATACAACTAAGTGATGAAGAATTGTCAGATTTTGAAGGCTGTTATTCTACTAATGGCATAGTTACGCAGGTCAGCAAACAAAATGGGTTTTTATTATTTGGAAGCAAAGCCCAAAATCACATCATCTTAGTGGCAAATAAATCTGGAAATTTTGAATTTAGCAATATGGATGATGTAATGGTTAAAAAAGATAATAATCCAGAAATGATATTTGAAAGAAATAAAGCTGGAAAAGTGGTATCAATGAGAGTAGATGGTGGTTCATTTACTGTTGAATATAAAAAGATAGAAGATTGTAAATAAAAATAATAAGTAATATCACAAATGATAAAGCTCTTCCGCAACATTCGTAAAAACTCTCTCAATGAAGGAAAAACAACTAAGTACTTCAAATACGCCATTGGCGAAATCATCCTCGTGGTCATTGGGATTTTGATTGCCTTGAGCATTAATAATTGGAGTGAAAACCAGAAAATAAATAAACAGGAAAAATTATACCTCAACAGGTTACTTGAAGAAAACAGAAAAGACATAGTTAGTTTTACTGAGGAAATAGCGCGTTTAGAAAAAAACAATGGAACAATTAAAGCGTTGAGCAAGGCACTAAAGGATGAAACCAGCACAGATGCTTTACTCATTCAAAGTGCGAATGATTACATGATTTTTGGATCTCTTTACCCTGTGTTCAATCCTTCAACTTCCACCTATCAGGACCTTTCAAGTACAGGAAATCTTAGTTTGATTGAAGACACACAATTAAGAGACCGTATAGTAAGACATTATGAGGCCTACGAAACTGTTCAATCGAATTTTAAAATAAATATAGATTGGGCCATACCAATTGATGCCCCTTTATTTATCAATACAAACGCTCTTCAATTTGATTCTAAGTTTACTAAATTCCTATTTCGTGAACAAACAGCTGAGAATTTAGCGAGAGAATTACGAAAGAATGAAGCTATTTTTTTACGCAATGCTGCACTTCATTATTGGATAAATGAAGATAGTATTGCCTATTTGGAAAATATGAAGAGAGAAACGTCAATGCTTACATCAATATTTGAAAATAAACTGAAAAGCCAATGATTAATTTTTTTCATAAACAAACAATAACTCTATGGAACGAAAGATTATATCGTTCCAACAGAGCGCAGCGACGAGCCCGCTTGCGTGCCGGCAAAGGTCGAGAATCACATGATTAGATTTCTCAATCGTTCCTAATTTTGAAATGACACTTTACTATGATAAAATTCTTTAGACATACCCGACAACGATTAATCAAAAAAAACCGTTTTTCTAAATATCTGCTCTACGCGATAGGAGAAATCATCTTAGTGGTCATTGGGATTTTGATTGCTTTACAAATTAATAATTGGAATGAAAACCGAAAAACATCAAATAGCGAAATCACTTATCTCAATGCGCTGAAAACGGAATTTGATCAAAATCAAAAGAAACTACAAGCTGTAACTAAATCAAATGAGGAAAATTTAAAGTATGCCAGAGCATTATCAAGTTTAATGGGCTCGGAACCAACAGCAACATCTGTGCGAGAAATTAGAAGATTGGTTTTAGGGGTAATAAATGCCGAAGTTCAGTACAGGCCGAACAATGGTGTCATCAACGAAATTATCAATTCTGGAAAACTGGAAATATTTAAAGATGATAGTTTGCGATTTATGATAAGTAGTTGGGAAGGATTTCTGACGGAAGTTAAATTTCAGGAGCAAGAGGAAGTCAATGTTTCTCGTCAAAATATGTTCGCTTTAGTTTTTGAGAAAACAAATGTAAAGAACATGTTACATGGGTTTAATGATAATATGTTTTTACTGCCTAAATCCAAACTAAAATCTGAAGAATTTAAATTATTACAATCATTAGCTTTTGAAAATGCGCTGTCACGTTTTATAGCATCCAGTTATTATATGAATATCGTGTATGATAGTATTTACAAATTTCAAGAAGAATTGATAGAGACCATAAAAGTCAATAAAAATAACTAATGATAAAATTCTTTAGACATAATAGACAAGGTTACATTTCCGAAGGGAAAAACACCAAATATTTCAAATACGTCATTGGCGAAATTGTTCTTGTCGTTATTGGTATTTTAATCGCACTACAGATTAACAATTGGAATGACCAACGCAAACTCAAACAACAAGAGCAAACTTACTATTGTAAAATAAGTGAAGACCTAAAAACAGATATAGAGAATATTAATCGTACGCTAGTCTCTCTAAAAGAACGAAAAATAACCGCAAAACGACTACTGATAAATTTATTGAGCATACAAAACGATAAGACGATTCTCTTACAAGATTATTTGGGTGCTCTTCGAGCTTATGACTACATCCCAACAAAAGCAGCCATTCTAGGCATCACCTCTTCGGGGAAATTGGAAAACCTAAAAAATAGCGCATTAAAAAATGAAATTCTCCATCATTATTCAGAACAAGATTATGCAATCAAAATAATTGACAAAAATGACGACCCAATATTTCAGAAAATATTTAGCTATGGTAGTTATACAGATTTTGGAATTAATGAAATTCCTTCGTATAAAGATGAGTATAGCCCTGAACTTAGTGCTTTGTTAAAAAGCACTGAATGGCAACGAGACCCTAATAGTACGCTTTTTAAACATATTAAAGACCACATGAATATGACCATTATCCTGTGTTCAAGAGAACAACAATTGTTAGGTAATATTAAAATATCATCAGAAACCTTATTTAAAAAAATGTCAACTTATTGTCAATAATATGATAAAATTCTTTCGTAAAATTCGCTACAACCTCATGACTGAAAATAAAACAGGCAAATACTTCAAATACGCTGTTGGCGAAATTGTGCTTGTGGTTATTGGGATTCTGATAGCGCTGTCCATAAACAACTGGAATGAAAAAAGAAAGGCAAATAAATTTGAGCATGAAATTCTGAACCTAATCGACCAAAATCTAAAAACCGATTCCCTTTCATTATCCATAGAACTCGCAAAAACCAAGGAAGCCAATACACTGACAGAAAAAGTACTCGAAAAAGTGACACAAAATGACTATAGCGATAGTTTGAACTTCTGGATGGGCAAAATCATTTCCTTTGAACGGTTTAAGTCACAATCTAGTGCTTTTGAAGTATTGAAGGCGAAAGGGATTGAACACATATCCAATAAAAAACTGCAACTGGCACTCATTTCCTATAATGACGAAAATTTGTTCTTGCTATATGAAAGCCTCAATGATGTTTTGCAATCATTCAATGCTGATTGGATTCCATTGGTCAAAACAGATTTTTCAGATTTTAAATTTAGGGAATATGGCATTCCAATTGATTCTAAAACATTTTTTGAGAAACCATCCACTATCATACTTTTTAAATTATACCAAGATAACAGAAGTGGACAAGTGCGCAGAATGGAAAGTGCATTGGCCAAAATATCTGAAATACGCCATCGGCAAAATCATCCTTGTGGTTATTGGTATTTTAATTGCCTTGCAATTAAACACTACTAAAGAAAACAAAAGCAAAAGCGAATTGGGGTATAAATACCTTACCGAAATGAGAACCGAGGTACAGAGCGACCTTGTTGCCTTAGATAGCAGAATTAGAAGGTTGCAGGGTAACATTAAAAATCACGAAGCTGCATTACGAACTAAAAATATAGAGGCCTTGCCTTTTGATAGTATTGCCATGATACTAAGTCCAGAAAATCTGGATTTTAAAATAAGTGAATTAACATTTAACCGAATGAAAAATTTGGGCTTGACCTCATTAACCGATAACGATACGTTAAACTCTCAAATAAGCACCTTCTATAACTCAAGGGTTGTGAATTTAAAATTATCGATGGATTATGTTTTTGAAGAGTTAAAAAGATACATAGACTTTTTAATGTATCAACAAGATGCAATAGATATTTCCTTTTACAACCAAGTTCACAAAAAAGTTGAATTTCCAGCACTTTATAAACAATCAAGCGAAGCACTTAAAAATGAAGCAACAATTAATGGCGTACAATTTATCACATCCGTTAGAGGGCGTACGCTTATTTTGAATGATTTGGATAATAAAAGATACTCATTAGGGGTATTAACAAGTTTTAAAAGTAGCACCCAAAATCTTTTGGAAACTATATATGCCGAATTAAAAAGTAATGACCCAGACTTAGCACCCTTATGAAAGCTCCCATATGATGCTGATTTTAAGTAAATTACAATAGCTTCAGCTATCTTAAAAGAGTATGTTGGTTCCTACACTTCTAAAGATAATTCCATATTTGAAGTTCTAGTTGAAGATGCTCGTTTGTATATAGAATTTAATAATAGCACAAGACAAGCAATGATTCCCACCGCAGAAGATAAGTTTTTTATAGATGATTATTTTTCTGTGATACAGTTTAATAGGAAAAAAGGGGACATTATAGGCTTTACTATAAACTTCCGCAGAGAAAAAGCAGACTATATAAAAGTTGAGTAAAAAATAGCGCTTACGTATGATAAAAGTCTTTAGAAAAATTCGCCAAAATATAATTAGAGAAAACAGAGCTTCAAAATATTTACTCTATGCCATTGGCGAAATAATCCTTGTAGTTATTGGGATTTTGATTGCATTACAGATTAATACTTGGAATGAAAACAGAAAAGCAAAACAATTGGAAGCCAATTTTTTTGGCAATGTGCTTTTAGACCTTGAAAAAGATCAACAGAAACTTAAGTATTATCAAAATTTCTACACCAAACGAATTGAATATTTAGATACCATGTTAACTTACGTGAGGAATCCAAATAAAACCATGGGTATTCATAAATTTGGCATGTATGTAGAACCTTTGTTCTATGCCACAGACCCAACAAATTATAATACCACCTTTGAATCTGCCAAATCCTTAGGCACCTTCAATAACTTTAAAGAAAGAGAACTTTTAAAAGATCTTTCAGAATATTATGCGGACTTCACCTTAATTGAAAAATCCTTCAGCTCAATTTTACGAATTATTGAAAATCAATTTGAGCCTATCATGTACACGCTTCCCGAAAACTATATGAATGAGGATACGGGCAATTTGGTTATAAGCGAAGTCAGCGTACAGGAATTTTATAAGAAAGTTGCTTCTATAAAAGATTTTCGAGGGATAACAGCAGACTATGAATCCATATTAAGAACACCCAAAATGGAAAATTATTTAATAGGCGACATGGGAAGAACTTTTGGAGCCATTAACATCATAGCTTCAAGACAAAACATGCTAAATCGATTATTGGAAAAAATTAAAAATCAATGATTAAATTCTTTCGCAAAATCCGCCAAAATATGATTAAAGAAAACAAAGCTAGCAAGTACTTACTATACGCCATAGGCGAAATCATCCTGGTGATCATTGTTAAAAAAATTTCCTAAATTTATAAACCATCATGAACTATTCCCCTCCTTGGAGGGGCCAGGGGTGGGTCACTCAAAATGAGAAAAATCATACCATACAACCCAGATCTTGTCGCTTTTGCAAAAAAATTGCGAAAAAACATGACGTTGGGGGAAATCGCCCTTTGGCGTGAGATCAATAACAAAAAATTAGGCGTTAGATTTAGTCGGCAAATACCCATTGACCAGTATATTGTTGATTTTTATTGCAAAGACCTTCAGTTGGCAATCGAAGTGGACGGTTCCATACATTTTAAAGAAGGACAGCAAGAGAAAGATGCGTATCGCCAAAAACGCTTGGAATCTTTAGGAGTGCATTTCATCCGATTTAATGATTTGGATGTAAGAGATAATTTGAATTGGGTATTATCTGAAATAAAAGAAAAAATTAAAGACTTAAAAGAACCCACAACTTAGCCTAAAAACCCACCCCTAACCCCTCCAAGGAGGGGAACAAATCCTGACTTGTGATTAAACGTTTCAAAAAATGAAATACAGCTTCATGAAATCTAGTGAAACAGGCACGTAAATTAAATAAGCCATTGACGAAATTATCCTTTTAATCTACATCCGTAATTATAACTTAAACGTAATAATCATCACAAACTGTTCCTCTCCTTGAAGGGTTACAAATCCTGTATTGTGATTAAATTATACAAAAAATACCCTAAACTTATAAACCATCACAAAATGTTCCCCTCCTTGAAGTGACTAGGGGTGGGTCAATCATAATGAGAAAAATCATACCATACAACCTCATGAAAGCTAGTGAAACAGTTACGTAATTTAAATAAGCCATTGACGAAATTATTCTTTTAATCTACATCCATAATTATAACTTAAATTTAATAACCATCACAAACTGTTCCTCTCCTTGAAGGGTTACAAATCCTTTATTGTGATTAAATTATACAAAAAATACCCTAAACTTATAAACCACCACAAACTGTTCCCCTCCTTGAAAGGTTACAGATCCTGACTTGTGATTAAATTATACAAAAAATACCCTAAACTTATAAACCACCACAAACTGTTCCCCTCCTTGAAGTGACTAGGGGTGGGTCAATCATAATGAGAAAAATCATACCATACAACCTCATGAAAGCTAGTGAAACAGTTACGTAATTTAAATAAGCCATTGACGAAATTATTCTTTTAATCTACATCCATAATTATAACTTAAATTTAATAACCATCACAAACTATTCCCCTCCTTGAAGGGTTACAAATCCTGACTTGTGATAAAATTATTCAAAAATATAACCTAAATTAATGAACCATCACGAACTATTCCCCTCCTTGGAGGGGCCAGGGGTGGGTCAATCAAAATGAGAAAAATCATACCATACAATCCAAACCTTGCTGCCTTTGTAAAAAAGTCACATTGCCTTTAAAGTTTCAGAAGGTATAGCCCATACGTAAATCAATAAAATCGGCCACATGGCGATGGGCTTTCAAATTAAAACCAGCAAAAAAGTGCGAATTAAAATTATAGGTAAGACCGTACCGTTGGTAAATATCATCATTTATTCTAAAGTCATTTAAATAATATGCGCCAAGCTCTTGGCTAAATGTTACCTTGCCCAACCAAAACTCATGACCAACTAATGCTGCCGCCTGAAGAAAATTGGCGTCGCGACCATCCTGCTTTATCTGTTCTCGTCTCGAATAGTCAAAAATTAACTCTGTACCTACCGTAACTGCACTTCTGCCACCAATCCAACGGCTGTATTTTCCCATAAAACCAAAAACATAAAACTTGTCCTTATCGCCTACACTCGCATTGCTCCAACCAGAAAAATGAACCACAGATAAGCGTTGTTTATCTTTTGGAGGCTCTCGCTTTCCTGTTTTTTCGAACTGCGGAAACTTTAAAGGCTCCAAACTTTTAGTAACACCCAAACTGAGCGATGGGAAGTTCAAACCCTTATTGGGGTTTTTTATACCGCCATTTGAGGTGTGGTTGTATTTGGCCATTACATTCAGGTTCCATTGATCTGTGAATCTATAATTAAATCCAAAACCAACCATTAGGGCAAAACTCAAATTGGTACCATACGACAAATTTTGAGGGTTTGCTGTGTCGTCAAACGGATTGGAAAGGTATGCGCCTCCTAAACCGACCCTAAATAAAATATTGGTGCGTTTTTGGGTTCTAAAATAGGGCTCAGCAAAAGCCATTGCTAAAACACCATTACCCAGCACGTCTCGATTGTCCCAATCCCAATAGGCCAAATCAACCCCTAATCTCGGAAAGCAATTACAAAATTCCCAAGCACTTTTTGTAAGTAATAGTTTACTCCACGATATACCCACACTCTTCGGGAAGGCGTCATCAATCGATTTCAGATTTTCGGAGTGCTTGAGGATATAGGCATAATCAATATTGACGCCAAATAACGTCGGCCTTTGTTCTTTAGAAGACTGTTCAATGTCTTGAGCATAAGAACACACAGCTAAAAGGTAGATAAAAATAGAGATTGATCGTTTCATCTCAAAAAAATACAAGATTTTACAATTAAGTATTAAAATACAACCTTTAAACCAGAAAGCTGAATTTTATTATCCTATATTTAGGGCTCGTCCCAAAGTCTTGTTGCCCAACCCAATTAAGACTTTTATGTATAGATTTTGCCTTTTTCTTATTGCGGTCTTCTGCAATACAGCGGTTTTTACACAAGAAAAACCAGTTAAGAGTTCCCTGTTTAAAACTATGCCAATAGATTCATGTCTATCCTGGATGGAAAAAAACTCAAGCACGAACATTGATGACTTTTTAGATATCGCCCTACAAACCCTAAAGCGAGCCGAAAAAACCGAAACCCCTTCCAAACTTGCCGAAATTCATGGCGCACTTTCTAGTTGGCATGCCTATAATGGCATTTTTCCGCCAGACTCGGTAGTCTATCATTCTGAAAAAACCTTGGATTATTATCAAAAATCGGGCAATGAACTCAAAGTCGCCGACACCTACCGAACGCTCGCCATAGACTACATAAACGTAAGAGAATTAGATAAATCACAGACCGCACTATTTAAGGCCATCGCCATTTATGAGTCTATAGAGAATGACAAGGGACTGGGCAATGCCTACCGCACTTTGGGCTCGCTGTATCAAATCATGGAGGATTTTGAAAAATCTGTGGAATACACAAATAAGGCCATCCCCATCTTAGAAAAGACAGAACAGTATGCCTTGGTTGCTATTGCGCAATTTAACTTGATAATCGGTTACGGGGAACTTGAAGAATACGACAAAGCCTACAAAGCTACCGATTACTGCTTAGAACTTATCGAAAGCAAAGCTCCAGAAGAAGTGTTTGTACCCGTGAGAGCGCATTCGTATCGCGGTGATATTTATTTGAAACTAAAGGATTATGAAAACGCACTAAAGGATTTTATCAAAGCCTGGGAATTATGCAAAGTCAACATTGGCGAAGAACGCTGTGCCACCTATCGTACTGAAATCGGTGAGGTTTATCTTTTACAACATGAATATCAAAAAGCCCTAAATCATTTAAATGCTGGTATAAAAGCCTACGAAAATAAAGGTCAAAACAACATTACCAGACCCTATCTCAACCTTTCAAAGACTTACGAAGCTCTCGGCGATTTTGAAAATGCACTCCTCTACAAGGACAAAGCCGCTACAAATGAAAAAGAAATGCTTGAGGATAAAATTACAAACTTGAAGTCTGAAGCTGTAATTAAATACGAAACAGGAAAAAAAGATGAAGCCTTGGTAGCCCAAGCAGCATTATTGGAACAAAAAGGGAAAGTACAGACCTTAATTATTGCCATTGCCTGTTTATTGGGTATTCTGCTTATTGGTCTATGGTTCTTTTTTAATAAGAACAAGAAGAAAACTAAAATCATCAAAGCCAAAAATGCAGAAAACGAACTACTACTAAAAGAAATCCACCACAGGGTAAAGAACAATCTCGAGATGGTCAAAAGTCTCATCGCGCTACAATCGGCAAAGTTGGAAGATTCCACCGCTAAGGAAGCGATGTTGGCGAGTCAAAACCGGGTACAATCTATGGGAATCATCCATCAAAAACTCTATCAAGGCGAGAACTTGGGCAGTATTGAAATGAAGGACTATTTTATCAACCTCAGTGAAGGCATATTGGATAGTTTTGACGCCGAAGATAAAGTGAAGATCGAATGCGCCATGGAACAACTGGAGCTGGACGTGGACACCGCAGTTCCCATAGGTTTGATAGTTAACGAACTTTTGACCAATGCTTTGAAATACGCTTTTCCAGACAATACTGTGGGTAAAATAAACATCAGTCTGTCAAAAACTTCAGATGAATTGCTTACACTTTCGGTGAGTGATAACGGTGTTGGTAAACTTGCGAATATCATCCCCAAAGGCACGGGTTTTGGTTCGCAACTGGTACAGCTATTGACCCAGCAATTGGATGGCGAGATGCGGGAGGAGCAGGACAACGGTACAAAACTTTATTTTCAGTTTAAAATGAGACGAGCAGCTTAATGGACACAGCCATAAAAATTTTAATTGTAGAGGATGAAATGGTCATTGGGGCTAATATTTCCCTTCAACTAAGCACTCTAGGCTACGAGGTTACAGGTATTGTACCTCGTGGAGAGGAGGCGTTAATGCATGTGAAACAGAACCCGCCAGATTTAATTCTACTTGACATTCAGCTAAAGGGAACGCTCGACGGTATTGATACAGCCATTGCCATGCAAAGAGATTTCAACATTCCAATCATTTACCTCACGGCTAATGCAGATGACGGCCATTTTAACCGCGCAAAAGCCACCAATCCACTTGCCTTTATTTCAAAACCGTTTAAAAAGCTTGACCTGCAACGTGCTATAGAATTGGGTGTTCAAGTTATATTTCAGCAGAAAAAAGAACGGGAATCTGCTATCGAAAAAGAAAGCATCTCACCGTTTCTTCTCAGCGATTGTATTTTTGTGCGTCGTAACGATAAGATGGTCAAGGTGAACATTTCGGATATCCTCTATATTGAGGCCGAACGCAACTACTGCCGTATTTATTCCAGCAATCGTGAGTATCTTTTAGTTACCACGCTTAGGGATATGGACGAGAAATTACCAAACCTTCATTTTTTGAGGGTACACCGCTCGTTCATCGTTAATATCTCTAAAATTGATGAACTTGCCACAAGCCACATTGTTATTGGTAGAAAAGCAATTCCTGTTAGCAAAGGTCTCAAGCAAGAATTACTTAAAAGATTACAGACCATATAATCTAAATTGTTTGTGTGTTCGGTAAGTTAATTTGGGTTCTGGGAAATTAAAAGCAGCTCTTAATCCTCACAGCCTGAATCAAGCAGCGTTTTTACACTAGCTTAATACCAAAATAAAAAGGGCATGAAAACCATCGCAATCATTGCAAACGAAAATCCTATTGATAGCAACTTAGTATTGCTATTTTTAAATGCCGACTTCTACGTAAAAATTGCTGTTACCAACATTGCAAAGACGCCTTTATTTGCACATGTCATGGATTTGGATCTCAACCAAAATCTTCATGTTAGCGAGATTGACCTATATAAAGAATTTGAAATGGCCAATTTTACCAAAGACTGTGATTACGTGCTTTTTTGTCAAATATCAAGAACTTCTGTTTAGTGTCATTCTAACTCCAATCTATTCATTTCCAGACTGGTTCTTTCAAAACCACATCAAGATGTGATTGTAAGTCTCTAACTTTCAGTATACATTGTAATTCGTAATCTACTTGTTTTTGAGTAAGTTATTTTCTCCCCTAAATCGGCTTAACCAATGTAATGTATCGTATTAAAACCGTGCTGTCTAATTGCAAAAACAAATGAAAATAATCATGGAGTCATGGATAAACAAAATGTGGGTTTCGGACAATTTAATCCTGCCTTCGTCCTAATCCGTTCGCTTTGTGTTCTGTTAACCAATAATTTAACACTATTAATTAATCTTTAAATCTTTTTAAAATGAAACACCCACAACTAAAACATAACCATTTAGCGAAATTTTGAATAGGGTGTTCCTTCTGACCGCTAAAAAAATAAATAAAAACAGATGAATTGTATTAAATCAACCTTAGTAGTTGCCGCAATGGCAATGCTATTTATCTCAACTGGAAATGCACAAGAGCAGGAAGACTCGTTTCTTCTAGACCTTACGGCCTTTACGATCAAATATGGTCATGGTTCACAGTTTGTAGATGGCGTAAAAAAATGGAAAAAATGCTATCAGGACAATGGTGGAGAAAACAAATGGAATATGTGGCACCGGGTTCAGGGCAATGAAAATGTATATGTAGTTTCTGGCCGTATGGACAATTGGGCTGAAATGGATAAGGAGGATCCAGCAGGTATGGCTTGTGGTGCTATTGCATTGCAGTCTATAATACCCCATATTAAAAGTCAAGACCAGAATATCGCACGGTCTATGCCAAAGATTAGCCGGAGCAGCGATTTACCAAACATGAGTCTAATATGGTCAACTGGTTTTAAGGTCAAAAATCACATGGCATTTATGGAGGTTATCGAAGATGTTACCTCAACCATTAAAGGTAAGGAAGGTGACGAGCGCGGCTATTGGTACAGAGTAATGGGAGGCACGAGCATGGATTACTTCGTTTCAAGCCCTTATGAGAATTTTGCCGCCCTTGACAAAGAAGAAGATAGCGTTTGGGAAGTCTATAAAAATGTACATGGTGAAAAGAAAACAAAAGAAATAAGGGAAAAATTCATGACATCCTACAGCGATATCTGGAGCTATATCTACACACTCGAAGAAGAGTTAAGCATGCCATAATCCACTCTAAATAGAAAACAGGTATTTGATTGATATTCTTTTGAATGTTTTTGATCAAGTCTGAAAAACTCGATTGAATACTTGTTTTCTATTCATTACTAATTAATTAACCATATAAATTAAAAAAAATGAGAACATCAATTTTACTTCTACTTGTTGTAGTATTCTTTATGTCCTGCGAAAAACAGGAAAAACGCTACACTCAACAATCCCCTGAAATAGAAACCTATAAGAAGGTCGTTGATAATTATAAAAAACTTAATTGGGAAGCTATGGCGACGCACTACGCCGATACGGCTAAAATTGCCAATAACGTCATCAAGGAAAAGGCCATTTCTATTTCAAAAAACATAGAAGAAAACAAGAAAGACGCCGAAATGTTTACCTGGGTAGTGGAGAAAGAGGAATATGAAATGGTTGTTACCGATGAGAACGAAACTTGGGTCAACTTTTGGGGACTTTGGAAAGGCACCATGAAAACCACAAAAAAAGTATATGACATCCCATATCACGTAACTGCGCGCCTTATTAATGGCAAAATTGTAGAGGAATTTGGCTATTGGAACAATGCTGAAATTACCAGCGACCTCATGAAAGCCGAACAGAAATTGGTCGAGATAGCAGAAAGTGAAGCGAACATGGCTGAATAAGGCTTAACAATTTTAGCCACACAAATATCGGTAAACATGTCAACCTCTAAACTAAATTTTAGCCGCAATTTAAGTAGTAGTGCATTCTCGAGATACTTTTCATTTTCGGCGCTTTACGTAGCGCAAGGTATCCCAGAAGGCATGACCTATTTTGCCATCCCAGCCTGGCTGGCCGCCAATGGTAAAACCCCAATGGAAATTGCCGCTTTTCTGGGCGTAGTGGGTATCCCGTGGAGTTTTAAGATAATTATTGCACCCTTAATGGATAGATTTACAATAGTATCCATGGGCAGAAAACGACCTTGGATTATCCTTGGCCAGCTCGGGCTTATCAGTAGTTTTTTATGTATTGGTCTTATACCAGACCCTTTAAACAATGCGGTGGGTTTAATGGCTGCGGGATTCTTTATTAGTTTTTTCGGGGCATTTCAAGATGTCGCTACAGATGGGATGGCCGTTGATATCATTCCAATTAACGAACAGGCTCGTGCCAATGGCTTGATGTGGGGCACAAAAACAGCGGGAATATCATTATCCTTGGTTATCGGTACGGCATTGATAAACGCACTCGGATTTTCGGTCGCCATTTCCTGCTTAGCTATTGCTGTGGCACTAATTATGCTCGTACCACTTTATATGCGAGAACGGCCAGGCGAAAAGTTCATGCCTTGGAGCAAGAAAGGCCAAGCGTCAAAAACCGCAAAAAAGACCCAACTGCGCAGTTGGAAACAAATCTTCAAAAGTCTCTATCGGGTCGTCAAGTTGAAATCCAGTCTCGTTTTTATTATCGCCATGTTCATTAATGGTTTGATGCTCGGCTTGGTCGATACCCTTATGCCCATTTTTAGTGTGCAAGAACTCGGTTGGACCAATTCTTACTTTTCCAAAGTATTCTCGATTGCCACCTTATCCAGTGGTCTATTGGGAATGTTCTTAGGGGGTTACCTGGTGGATTTCTTCGGAAAAATCAAAATGATGACCATCTATTTAGTGTTGACCGTAGCCCTCATCGTATTGTTTGCCTTTTTGACCGACCTGTGGTCAATTCAACTTGTGATGTACGGCTTTATATTTATTTACTATACGCTTTCCACATTTTTGACCATAGCGGTTTTTGCTTCTGGCATGCACCTCTGTTGGAAAACGGTCGCAGCCACCCAATTCACATTGTTTATGGCGGTTTCAAACATGGGTCGGGCATCGGGTTCGGCAATGCTTGGGGTATTAAAAACCAATTTTAATTGGGATATCGTTTTTTTGATTATCGCACTTTCGCCATGTATCATGCTCATCATCATAAAGTTCATTCATTTTGAAAGGCACAGGGTTAAAGTTGATGATTTTGATATTCCTGATGGAAAGCTTGCGGTTTCCTCGATTGTAAACCGTTAGTCAGACTTAATAATACAACACAAAAATATTAGATTAAAAATCATTTTAAATGAATGGCAGAGCGTAGTCATCAACTAAAGCTAAAGACAACGATAAAATCGTAGTTGAAAGCAACTATATAATGAAAATTGTTGGGGAGTTCTGTATCGTTGTTTTAGGGACATTATTCGCTATCCTAATTTATCACTGAAACGAAACCAATGCAGAAAACAATTCACTTTTTGAGAAGATTCAAAATAAATTGGGCATTAACATCGGGTATTTGGATACAAAAAATTAACCATAAATCGAGCACCTCATAAATAGTTAGCTAACAACATACAATTATTGATAATCTAAATGAAAAGCACCAACCAACACCAGGTCACCCCAGTCCAACAAAACCAACGTATCCATTTTTTAGATGTCCTTCGGGGCATTGCCATACTATGCATCTTTATGGCAAACATCGTTTACTTCTCGGGACTCTTCTTTTTTCCTGAAACGTTTAGAAATCGAGCCTTTGAATTTCCGTCTGATATGATTTTGGGGGCTCTCGCTTACATGTTTATTGACGGGAAGTTTTATACCATTTTTTCGTTGTTATTCGGTATCGGCTGCTTTGTACAATTCAACAAATTAAACCAACAAAATGAGCCCTTCGCTCCTTTTTTTGCAAAGCGCATGTTCTGGTTATTGGTGTTCGGGCTAATCCATTTGGTTGGGTTTTGGCTTGGGGATATTTTAACGCTTTATGCCCTTTTAGGTTTCGCCATTATTCCGTTCATTAAAGTTTCAGATAAAAAATTATTGACATTAGCCGCAATTTTAATCCTGCTACCCATTGTAAACTGGCTTATTATTAATTACTTCGGTATGGATTACCCTAAAGTAATTATGGACAAAAGTATTGCGGTTTGGAAAAATTTCGGTTACCCGCAAGTGGAGTGGCAGGGCGAATTATGGAACGATGTGGTGTTTGAGCTAACCAACAAAAATTGGTCTGATTTTTTTAAAATGAACCTCGGCAATTCGTGGATTCGTTTTAGTATGATTCTCCAAGAGGGCAGGATTTTTAAGGTGTTTGGTATATTTTTAATCGGACTTTGGGCAGGACGACACATCTTAAATCAAAATCTATTGCAAAACACCAAATTGCTCAAAAAAATTGCGGTAATTGGTTTGCTCCTTGGCTTACCCATGAGTTTTTTAAGAACTTATCTCGAATTTTTTGGGGAACGGAATCAAATCAACAGCTTTCTACATACTTTAAGTTATGCATTTGGGACAGTACCAATGGCCATGGGTTATACGGTCCTAATCGCCTTACTTTTCAGAAAAAAACCAAACGTATTTTTATGGCTCGCACCAGCTGGTAAAATGGCCTTTACCAATTATATTTTACACACTATTTTTGGTATTAGCCTGTTTTACGGCGTTGGTTTTGGTTACGCGGGTAAGTTTGGTTTTACGGTCATTACCTTAATTGCTGTTGGGTATTTTTTGTTACAAGTCGTTTTTAGCAGCATATGGCTCAACTATTTCAAATATGGCCCATTAGAGTGGATCTGGCGACAATTAACCTACGGCACATGGCTAAAAATTAAAAAATCAAAGAGTTATATAGAATTAAACCCAGAAAAAAGTTGACCTGTCAAAATGTATATTTAATAGAGTGTGCAATAGGCAATCTAAATATTGTTTCCGAAGAAAAATAATATCAATTAGTCAATCCATAAGCCATGACTTTGCGTTATCTTCATATGCTCAAAGGAGACAGTAGATATGACACCAGGCAAAATAATCAAAATAGTAAATGGATTGGCTTTTATGATCACCTTAACCATTTTAAGTGTTGGTTGTAAAAACACGAATCAATTACCAGACCCTCTAGAAGCAGGCTGGAACAATAAGGCGGTTTGTGACGTTGTTGAGGATACCGATCAAATTAGGGTGTTGAAGTGTACTTTTGCGCCAAATGTAGGGCATGAAAAGCACTATCATAATCGGCATTTTGGCTATACCTTAGCTGGGAGCAGGTTTCGGATTAAGGACGATAAAGGTACAAGGGAAGTAGATGTACCAACAGGTTACAGTTTTAGTAAAACCGAAATTTCAACACACGAAGTGCTTAATGTAGGAGACAGTACGGCTGTTTTTTTGATCGTAGAATACAAGTAAATGAACGCAACTAATATGGTCATGAGGACTGCCATTATTCTCTTTACCAGACTTGGATTCACGTAATGACGAGATACATAAAATAAGAAAAGAACCATACAAGATTCTCAAGACGACTATGGAAACAGATGGGAAAAGTGCAGCCTTAAGATTTCTTTCACAACCTCTACCTAATTTTTTTCGTATCTTTTACTTCGGAATTAAAATTTTTTGAATGCTATGAGAACCTCCCAAAGATTAGAAAACGCCATTACCAAACTCTATATCGCCTTTCACAATAATGAACTGCATCCTGAATGCTGTAAAAGTTGTGCGGTAGGAAATATCCTTGACCGTACCGAATCTTGGAAATATTTATCAGACCAACATGGGTCTACCACATTGAATTACCTCGGAAACATGAATCAAATGTCCAACAGGCGATTTGGTGGCTATACACCGCTAGAATTACTTCATATTGAAGCCACATTTTTAAAAGCTTGTGGTTATCAACTTCCTTACAGTAGACATCAAAATAGCAAACCGAAGAATCCTCAAGATAAAGAAATGTTGTTTCAAGGCCTAAGTGAAGTCGTTGCTTTTTTATGTCAACTAGATCAAGTACCTAATGTTATGGACTACACCAAATTATTTGAAGTTGAAAATGATCGACCAAAATATGAATTGGAGTACTAATTAATTTCATTAGATAATATGCCATAAGACAACCGTAAATGTTGTCTTTTTTTTGAATAAAATCAAAATTTTACCGCAGCCATTCTTAACGAGAAATAATTATACTGTCAATCTACTTTAATCGGTAAAAAGAATACTTTTGTAGTCTATCTCTTAAAAATGTACGAATATTATTACATGAATATGTATTTTAACGAAAATAAGTGCATATTTTATTTGCACATTATAAAAATAAGCCTAAATTGTTCATTCAAATCTGTTAATCCCTACCATTATACCCTTAACGCTTAAGCCTAATTCGCCCATCACAACTGACGTCTCATTACTCGATTTTATTCAAAAAGCCGCCGTCATTGGTACATGGTCCTATAATCCCGCTACTCATGATGTGAATTGGAGTGATGAAACACGAAATATACATGAAGTCCCAGAAGATTACATACCATGCGTAGAGACAGGCATATTGTTTTATAAGGAAGCGTATAGCCGTACAACCATCACCCAACTGTTTCAATTGTGTTTAGATAACCATGAGAAATTTGACGTAGAGCTACAAATAGTAACCGCCAACGGTAATGAAAAATGGGTGCGCTCTATTGGTGTTCCCATTGTAGAAGATGGTCACTGTAAAATAGTAAAAGGACTGTTTCAAGATATAGACGAAAAGACTAGAGTCTCAAAAGCACTCGTATTTAAAGAGCAACAGTTACGTAAAACCTTTGACCATGCCTTAGTGGGCATGGCAACCCTTGATTTAAGAGGTAAATGGATCGATGTCAACAACAGCTTGTGTAATTTATCGGGATATACAAAACTAGAATTTCAAAATTTTAATTATAAAGAAATCACCCATCCAGAAGATCTCGAGGTTGGTGATAAGGCCATTATCGATATGATCGATGGAAAAATTGACCATTTTCAAACAGAAATACGATACATTCATAAAAACAGAAGTGTCATTTGGGCTTTACTATCAACTTCAATTATAAGAAATGAACACGGTAAGCCAATGCACTTTGTTGCTCAAATCAACGATCTAACAGAACGAAAATTAAACATTAAAAAAGTAAATAATCTTTTAGCCACGACCGAGGATCAAAATAAAAGGCTTTTAAATTTTGCTCACATTGTATCCCATAATTTGAGATCGCACTACAGTAATTTAGACATGTTATTGGATATCGTTAAGATGGATTTACCCGAAACGACCGAAAACGAGATTTTCCCTTTAATAAAAGACGCTGTAAGTCATTTGGGAGAAACCGTAGAAAACCTCAATGAGGTTGCTGCCATTAACATTAAGAACGATGTATCTATCGTGGCTGCCAATTTACTCGAAAATTGTCACAAGGCTTTGGCCAGTATCTCAGCGCTCATTATTGATACGAAAACAAACGTAAGTATAAACATTGACACGAGCTTGAACGTAAAAGTACTACCTGCTTATCTCGATAGCATCTTACTAAACTTTTTAACGAATGCCATAAAGTATAAAAAAATAAACGACATTGCTACCATTGAATTATCGGCCGAGACTAAACATGATGAAATTATTTTAAAAATAAAGAATTATGGGCGAGGCATTGATCTAGAACGACATGGTAAAAAATTATTTGGAATGTACAAAACGTTTCACAAACATGAAGATTCTAGAGGTTTGGGCTTATTTATCACGAAAAATCAAGTAGAGGCTTTAGGAGGTAAAATTGAGGTAGAGAGCGAGGTTAATGTTGGTACAACATTTTATATATATTTAAAGAAACATGAGTAAAATTGATATTGCTTGTATAATCGATGATGATCCCATATTTGTATTTGGTGCGAAACGCATGATGCAGTTAGCCGACTTTTGCAAGTCATTCATGCTTTTTAAAGATGGAGAAGAAGCGCTTAATGCCTTGACACCACTCATGATGTCTGGTGAAAAAATACCGGATGTCATTCTATTGGACATAAATATGCCAATCATGGACGGTTGGCAATTTTTAGATGAATTTACCAAGATCAAAACCAGCAGGCAAGTGACCATATTCATCGTAAGTTCATCCATTGACCCTGCCGATCAACATAAAGTTCAAGAATATGAACACGTGTCTAATTTTATCATCAAACCGATTTCTATCCCAGTTTTAAAAGAGATTCTTGAAGACATGCCAAAGTTATAAATAAACGCTATTTAAATACAATTACCTCTAAGCAAAAAAACCAACTCATAAGGAGTTGGTTTTTTTATTACTCTTACAGATCTCCAATTGAAGATCATGTCTTACACTATTATATTAACCTCCAAAGTCATCAAATCGAATGTGCTCATCTGGAATACCAAAATCCTCACCCATTTTTTGAACCGCTTGATTCATCAAAGGAGGACCGCAGAAATACAACTCGATGTCTTCGGGTGCTTCATGATGATTGAGGTAATTATCAATTACACAATTATGGATAAACCCAACAAAACCATCTCCTTCGCCATCAATACCATCTTTTACCTTCCAATTATCATTTTCGGCAGGCTCAGAAAGCGCCATGTAGAATTTAAAGTTTGGAAAATCTTTTTCTAATGCTCTAAAATAGTGAATGTAGAATAATTCGGCTTTAGAACGTCCGCCGTACCAATACGTTACTTTACGACCCGTTTTAATTGTTCTGAACAACTCGTATAAATGAGAGCGCATAGGTGCCATTCCTGCACCACCACCTACATATAACATTTCGCTTTCAGATTCATTTATGAAGAATTCTCCATAAGGTCCTGAAATCACTACTTTATCACCAATTTTTTGATTGAATATGTAAGACGATGCAATTCCAGGATTAACATCCATCCAGCCACCTTTTGCACGATCAAAGGGTGGTGTTGCAATACGAACATTCAACATAATCTTACGTCCTTCAGCAGGATAAGATGCCATTGAATAGGCTCTTTCTATTGTTTCTGGATTCTTCATAACGAGTGGCCACAGTCCGAATTTCTCCCAATCTGCCTTAAACTTTTCAGGTTCACCAGGATGATCATCTGGATGTGCTTCCACGTCCATATCAGAATATTTTACTTCACATTCAGGAATCTCTATTTGAATATATCCACCAGCCTTATAATTCATGTCTTCAGGAATTTCAACAACAAATTCCTTAATAAACGTCGCTACATTATAATTTGAAACCACAGTTGCTTCCCATTTCTTAATCCCAAAGACTTCCTCAGGAATCGAAATTTCCATGTTCTGCTTTACCTTCACTTGACAGGATAGACGTGCACCGCTAGCGAGTTCTTTTCTACTAAAGTGCGGCACCTCTGTAGGTAATGCCTCACCGCCTCCTTCAAGCACGTGACATTCACATTGAATACATGTTCCACCTCCACCACAGGCGGAAGGTAAAAAAATCTTTTCTGCACTTAATGTCGTCAATAATGTACTCCCTGAGGCTACTTGAATTTCCCGTTCACCGTTGATCTTGATGGTTACTGGACCCGATGGTGATAACTTTTGTTTTACAAAAAGCAATAGACTTATTAAAATGAGCGCGATTAATAAAAACGCTGCAACCGTTGCTACTACTGTTCCTAATGTTCCTGCTGCTAAAACTACCATACTACTCTATTGTTTTAATGTTATTAGCCATTTCTTTACTGTCTTCTGTTTGTATCGTCTGTACCTCAGCTCTAGGCTCGGTTGTTGGTTCTCCTTCTTCATCACCACCTGTCAACATTCCTCCAAAACTCAAAAACCCAATTCCCATAAGACCTGTGATGATAAATGTAATTCCTAAACCTCTTAAAGGTGCTGGTACATTAGAATATCTAATTTTCTCTCGAATCGCTGCGATCGCCAAAATTGCCAAAAACCAACCAATACCAGATGAAATACCGTAGTTAAGTGCTAACCCAAACGTTTCAATCTCTCTTGACTGCATAAACAATGAGCCTCCTAAAATAGCACAGTTAACGGCAATCAATGGTAAAAATATACCTAATGAATTATACAGCGATGGCGAGAATTTCTCGACAACAATTTCTACTAATTGAACCATAGTGGCAATTGTGGCTATAAACATGATGAAAGAAAGAAATCCGAGATCAAGACTTGCATATTCAGAACCTAGCCATTTTAGAGCACCAGGTTGCAGTAAATATTGATCCAAAAGCCAGTTTAAAGGCACTGTTATGGCCAATACAAATATTACCGCCGCTCCTAATCCTACAGCTGTAGTAACTTTTTTAGATACCGCTAGGTAAGAGCACATTCCTAAGAATACTGCAAATACCATATTATCTATAAAGATCGATTTAAAAAATAATTCTACGTGTTCCATGTTCTTTTATATTTTCAATCTCAGTATCAGCTTACAGATGCCATGCTGCATACTGCGACTAATAACTGTGTACTGATTAATCTTCTATTAAATCTTTATTTCTACTACGTTGTACCCAAATTAATAATCCAACGATAATTAAAGCCATAGGAGGCATCAACATAAAGCCGTTGTTTTCGTAACCTGTTGCATAAACACCTGTTTTTTCTATGGCATCACCAAGTACTGGAATCCCAAATAAGGTTCCAGATCCGAGAAGTTCTCTAAAGAATCCAACAATAATCAAAATCACACCATAACCTAAAGCGTTTCCAATTCCGTCAAGAAATGCGCGCCAAGGCCCATTTCCGAGGGCGAACGCCTCAAAACGCCCCATGATGATGCAGTTGGTAATAATCAATCCAACGAACACAGAAAGTGTTTTACTTAACTCATAGGCAAACGCCTTAAGCACTTGATCAACAACGATCACCAAAGAGGCCACTACAATGAGTTGTACGATGATTCTAATTTTTGAAGGGATCAAATTACGTATTAAAGAAATGACGACGTTACCTACACCCATAACAAAGAGCACAGCAATTGCCATCACCAATGACGCCTTAAGTTCGGCTGTAATAGCCAAAGCAGAACATATACCAAGTACTTGAATGGTAATTGGATTGTTATCTGTTAACGGATCTGTAATTAACTTACCGTCTTTTTTTGAAAGTATTCCCATGCTTAGTTAGCTGTTTTTAAGTTTTCGAAATAAGGCAAATAAAGTTTCAAATCTGCCTTGATCATTGCAGAAACCCCATCGCCAGTTATCGTTGCTCCCGCAAGCGCATCAACTTCATAATCTTCTTTATCTTCGTTTTTAGGATCAGCGTTTCCTTTGGCTACAGTGATTCCCTTAAAAACTCCTGCCTCGGTAAGCAAACGCTCACCGTAGAAATCATCCATAAAATAACGTTGCTTTATATTGGCTCCTAATCCTGGCGTTTCGGCAGCATGATCAAAAAAAGTTCCACGCACGACCATATCCTTATCAACAGCAACATAACCCCAAATGGCATCCCAAAGGCCTTTTCCTCTTATTGGTGCTACATAATATGTTTCTCCAGATTCTCCCTTACCTACAAATAAAGGTAAAAGACGAGACTCACCTGCCTTTGCATTGGCTTGTTGCTTTTTCACGTCAATAAGATAAGGTTCTTTCCCATCATTAGCGTCCATGTACTCTTGTCGCGTCATGGTTTTCAAAAGTTTACCATCTTTAGATTCCAATACCAACTGCTCAGATACTTTTGTTTTAAATGCTTCGGAAACTTTATCTGTTGAGACAAATGTGATGTCACCATCACCTTCGTTATCGTTTACACCTAAGGCGTACAAAATATTCTGTTGCTTTTCTATACGCTCATTCTCTGTAATCGCTGGTTTTAAAGACGACGCTGTAAAGGCTAGAAGTGATCCTACAACGACTACCATCACCACAGCGAATATAATTGTATAGATATTTTTATCTGTTCTCTTTTCCATGATCTTATGCTGTTTTAAGTTTTAAACGCTTCATACGACGTTTTACGTTACCTTGAACGACATAGTGATCGATCGTTGGTGCAAATACATTCATTAATAAAATCGCTAAAAATACGCCCTCTGGATATGCTGGGTTAAACACACGAATCATAATAGATATAAAACCAATTAAAAATCCATAAATCCATTTTCCTTTATTTGTTTGTGAAGCTGTGACGGGATCTGTTGCCATATACACCGCACCAAACAAGATACTACCTATAATTAAATGCTGCCAAAACGGAACACTCATTAAACCATAAAATTTACTGGTATCACCTATCCACCCAGCGTCGACGACACCGTTAAAGATCAATCCCATCACTAAAGCACCAGCTAAGGCACTTACTATAATTCTCCAGCTTGCAACTTTCGTGAAGATCAAAAACAAGGCACCAAAAATGATAAGGAACTTAGAGGTTTCACCCACAGATCCAGGAATAATTCCGAAGAACATATCGGCGTAACTGTAAGCCACGTCTTGACTCTGGGCATAACTTCCCAATATGGTCTCACCCGATATCGCATCTAAATTTGAACCACTTGCGATCATTTGATCGCGTTCTACCGCACCGTGAACCCAAACTTTATCTCCAGACATCCATGTAGGGTAGGCAAAAAACAAAAAGGCACGTATCACTAGAGCCGTATTTAATATATTCATTCCGGTACCTCCAAAAACTTCCTTACAAATTACCACACCAAAAATAACGGCAATGGTCAACATCCATAATGGAATATCTACTGGTACGATCAATGGCACTAGCATGCCTGTTACCAAATAGCCTTCTTCAACCTCATGACCTTTGATTACCGCGAAGATAAATTCAACTCCTAAACCAACAGCATAGGAGATGATTACTAATGGCAAGACCGTCCACAAACCAATGACCATATTGTCAATAGTCCAAAAACTAGATCCCAAAAATCCGTTGGCCGCTTCAATTTCACCAAGGGCTAAATAATGTTGATAACCTGCATTGAAAATCCCAAATATCAAACACGGTATCAAAGCAATGATTACCGTATTCATGGTTCTCTTTAAATCGTCGGCCGCTTTAATGTGAGTTCCATTATGAGTTGTTTCGTTTGGCGTGTATAAAAAAGTATGCAGTGCATTAAATGCAGGTGCAATTTTTTTACCCTCGTATTTAAGTTTTAATTGATGTAAATTACTTTTTAAACCCATGTTGTAAGTTTATTTATGTTTTTTAAAACTGTTTCAGTTTATAGTTTTTGAGATGAAAGACCTTTTGTACATTATTTTTGATAATGTAGCATTGTTTTCTACCCTATTTCTTTTAACATTAAATCCAATCCTTTTCTAATAATCTCCTGATGTGGCTGTTTGGACACACATATAAATTCTGTCAAGGCAAAATCCTCTGGAGCTACCTCATACATTCCAAGCGCCTCCATTTCATCTAAATCTTCGTACTTGCATGCTTTCAGAATCTGCATCGGATAAATATCCAACGGAAACACCTCTTCGTAACTTCCTGTAACCACAAATGCACGATGCTCACCATTGGTATTGGTATCTAAATCATATTTTTTCTTTGGTTGCATCCATGAGAACGTCAACGCCCTAGTTGTTGATACTTTATCGAATACAGGCTTGTTCCATCCAAAAAATTCATAATCATCACCTTCTGGAATAACCGTTATCACGTTATCGTAATAGCCCAAATTACCATCTGGCTTGATTTGTTTCCCTGAAAGCACATTTCCGGAGATAATACGATCATTACCATCCTTATCAACGCCGTTATCGTAAATCATTGTAGACACTTCACTACCAATAACGGTTTTGAAATATCTTGGCTTTTTTACCGAAGAACCTGTTAAAGCTACCAAACGCTCGGCATTGAATTTGCCGGTAAGCAACAACTCACCAATAATAACCAAATCCTGTGCATTGACTGTCCAGACCGTTTCTCCTTTATTAATAGGATCAATTTTATTAATTTGAGTCCCCACGTTTCCTGATGGATGGGGTCCAGATATCGTGTGTATTGTAGCATCACTCATTCCTGAAAGAGGAGAATTATTTGAGGCAATACTAATATGAACTTCACCTGTGGTTAATCTAGCCAATACAGAAACAGCAGCTTGTAATTCGGCTTCTTTTCCTTGCAGTACGAAATCTAAATCTGCAGCTAAAGGCGCCGTAGAATTACCAGATATAAAAATAGCTTTAGGGGTTTTTGTGGGGTTCGCAACGACATCGTAAGGACGTTGCTTGATAAATGGCCAACAGCCAGAAGCTAACAAATGCGCTTTAGCCGCTTCTCCATCTAAACTTGTGTTATAGATGCCAAAATCTTTGTGTGATTGTGCTTTATCTGCCTGAATCTTAATAGCATCAATACGACGTTTTGGTCCACGAACAATTTCAACAACAGTTCCAGAAACTGGTGATACGTATTTTACGTCTTCATTGGACTTATCGTAAAAAACAACATCACCTGCTTGCAGCGTCGCACCTTCTTTAGCAATAAGTTTTGGAATGATACTATGAAAATCTTCAGGTCTAATTGTGCAAAAGTTACTAATAATCGCTTGCTCAACTGTTTTTTCAGCTTCACCAACGAGTTTAATATCCAGCCCTCTTTTAATTTTAATGTCTTTTGACATAGGTTTTGTGTTGAAATTAGTTGTCTAAAAATCGATGCAAAAATACGAATTTATTGAGTAAAAAAGTAACATATCAAGGAAGTTTGTTATTTTTAAATATTCTAAATAACAAACTAAATTTAAGGCACAGATTTTGTTTATCTTTACATATCAATCTATTACTATGATCAAAAACGTCCATCTCCTTTTTTTAGCCATTCTCAGTCCATTAGCCGGATTTTGTCAAGTTGAAGAAATCAATCCGCCGGATTATATTAAGACCATCACGTTTAGAAGTCGCACCTCATCACAAGGGCAACTCCCCATCATTAAACTTGGTGAAGCGTTTCATTTAGAATTTGACGCGCTCACTCCAAACGAGCCTGATTTTTATTATACCATCGAGCATTACAATTACGATTGGACCGAATCGAGCCTAGCAAAAATGGAATACTTAGAGGGTTTTGACAACTTTAGAATTGTTAATTATGAGAACTCCTTTAACGCTTTTCAATTGTATTCACATTATGATTTACAAATCCCTAATCAGCAAACCCGTGGCTTAACAAAATCTGGAAATTATATCATCTCGATTTTTAATGAAGACCAACAACTCGTCTTCAATAGAAAATTTATGATTGTTAAGGAGCAATTGGGAGTTGGCGTTCAAATTAAAAGAAAGCGTGATGTGCGCTTCATAAACGAAAAACAAACCGTTGATATTACCATTAATTCTGGCAGTTTGAATTTGAATAATCCGCAAGAGACTGTCAAAACATTAATCATTCAAAACAACAACCTACATACGGCTATCAAAAATGTAAAACCGCAGTACACCATTGGCAAAGAGCTTATATATAGATATGTGGATGAAACCTCTTTTTGGGGCAGCAATGAATTTCGATTCTTTGAGACTAAGGATGTTAGAGGCGCCAACATAGGTGTTCAGTTTATTGACCTCAAGGATATTTATCACAGTTATTTGTTTGCAGATGGTCCTAGATATGATCAACCCTATACCTACAATCCTGATATTAATGGTAACTTTCTAATCACGGCTTTAGACCGAGATAACGTCGATATTGAGGCCGATTATACCAACGTGCATTTTTCATTGTTATATCCACGAATGACCGACGGTAGTGAAATTTACATCTACGGAAATTACAATAATTACGCCCTAGAGAGTCAAAATAGACTCATCTACAATGGTGATAGCAAGAAATATGAATGTATTATGAAACTGAAGCAAGGTTTCTACAATTATAAATATGTCGTTGTTGATGCCAAAGGAAAACTTGATGAAGGTCGTATTAGCGGTGATTTTTGGCAAACGGAAAACAACTATAAAGTTCTCGTTTATTACAGAGATTTGGGAGCGCGTTTCGATGCACTTATTGGATACGGAGAGGCATCCTCAATAGATATTTCAAATTAATCAGTTTTTAGAACCAATGGTTCCAACAGGGTGTCATAACTAAGATTTCTGTCTATAAATGATTGGGTAATTTCGTCGTAGGCCACGCAATTTTCAATCGGTTTTGAATAAATATGAAGACTTAAGGATTTACCTGGATTGGAATTTTTAAGTTTATGGAATCCTAGGGTATCGTTCATAAATGACAATTCATTTTTTGAAAACTCTTTTGAATCTATTTTCTTCAAGAAATGTTTTTCGCCAAAAGAATAATAAACCTCCTCCATTTTCCCTTCAATGAGATAGACCCAGCAATCTTCTCCATTATGTCCATGTACAGCAGTTTGCTGACCTCGCTCCCAACAAATTAGAATGAGCTCAAATTTGGCGTCCCTATATAAGCAATTACGCGTGTAGCGCTTTTGTGACCAGTTCTCATAAGATTTGAAATCAATACTACTAAAATCAAAATCATTTAAAATAGCGTTGTAATCTTTGGTCGGCGACTGCGACAATTGAGTTATTAACGTCTGAAGTTGATCTAGCGATTTCAATATTTGGACTTGATTTAAGGGCAATTTAATATAATTTTGATAAAATAAAGATAAATTTACACAGCACACAATCTTAGAATCAAATCCTAACATGATTAACGACCTAGAATTGTTCAACGAACTCGTTGAATATTTAATTTCCGAAGAAAAAAATAATCCTGTTGCCAAGGTCATTTCAACCGACGCTTTATATGACAAAATAGATCTTGAGCTTAAGAACGAAGCTGCCATTGACACAGATTTTAAAAATGCGCTAAAATCTATTATCAAAAGTACGCCCAAAACTGCCTCTACCTCATTTTACAATCAGCTTTTTGGTGGACGGATAGATCGAGCCGTACTTGGAGATCTTTTGGCAGTGATGCTCAATAATAGCATGTACACGTATAAAGTTGCTGGACCACAAGTAGGTATAGAAAAAATAATTTTGAAGAGAGTTTGCGATATGATCGGTTATCCCAAAATTGCCGACGGCACTTTTGCGCCTGGTGGTTCTATGAGTAACTATATGGCCGTTTTAATGGCTCGTGATCGTTATAATCCAAAAGTGAGAGACGAAGGTGTTTCTCATAAAATGACGCTTTACACGTCGGAAGCCTCCCATTATTCTATTGCGAAAAACGCCTCTTTCGTTGGTGTTGGCCGAGATCAAGTACGAGCGATCAAAACCAATGATAAAGGTGAAATGCTCGCCAAAGACCTTGAAAATCAAATCACAAAAGATCTTGAATTAGGTTGCCAACCCTTTTTTGTAAATGCAACTGCTGGAACCACAGTGCTGGGCGCATTTGACAACGTAGAACAAATTAGCAAAGTTTGTAAAAAACATAAGATCTGGTTGCATTTAGATGGCGCTTATTGCGGATCAGTCATATTTAGCAATCAATACAAACACCTTGTTAACGGCATTGAACATACCGACTCGTTTAGCATCAATGCGCATAAAATGTTAGGCACGCCTTTAAGTTGCTCAATTTTGGTTGCCAAGGATAAAAAACATTTATATCAATCTTTTTCCAATGATGCTGAATACCTCTACCAAACCGATGATGATGCCTTCAATTTAGGAAAAACGTCATTGCAATGTGGTCGACGAAACGACGCCCTAAAACTTTGGACGCTTTGGAAATCGGTTGGTACTAACGGATTGGAAAAAATAGTGGATCATATGTTTGATTTGGCAGAAATCGCCAGAGATTATATTAAAAATCATCCCGATTACACCTTATACAGTTTTGACGACTCAATTTCGGTGTGTTTCAATTATAAAACTATTCCTGCCAATGTTTTATGTACAGCGCTTTACCAACATTCTAAACTTATGGTTGGCTTCGGAAACTTTAGAGATCAAAAATTTGTGCGCATGGTCACTGTAAATACGCTGCTCCAAAAAGAAGATATTATAAACTTTTTTGATACGATTGAAAAATTTGTGGCTACGGCTGATTTATAGTGCGTTAGTCGAGTGTATTTTTTGTTTCTGTTAAAAATGCCTAATATTAAAAAAAAGCAAGGTTTTTAAATACAAATTACTTACTTTTATAAGCTATTACCCAAATTTATTATGGTACAACAAGTCACAAGCGGTATTAAAATCTCTGTCGAAACCACATTCGAAGGGACATTTTATAAAAACTATAAAGTGCATTTTGCCTTTGGTTATAAAGTCACGATTGAGAATCAAAGTAAAGATTCTGTCCAACTCAACTCTCGTTATTGGAAAGTTATGGATGCTCTCAACAACACCGAGGTGATAGAAGGTGAAGGCGTAATTGGGAAAAAACCAGTTTTAAAACCTGGTGAATCCCATACGTATACATCTGGATGTTTATTGACCTCTCCATTTGGCGCTATGCAAGGTCACTATAATATGGTAAACTTTACCGATACAACCAAATTCAAGGTCATTATCCCAACGTTCAAGCTTAGTGCACCTTTTGCAATCAACTAAGTCGTTTCAAAAAATTTTCTGAAATTCAAATTTAAAGGTCGTTTGCTCTTGTTCTATGTGAAAAAATAGACAATTGGAATAGTGAATAAATTTATAGCCTTTAGCACTATCAAATCCTTCCGAAGTTACCCTATAAATACCGTCGCAATCTACACGTCCATCTGGAGAAATACGTCTAAATCTAAAATCATTTTTTGTTTCAAGAGCGTATAACTCAAACCACGCTCCCGCAGCAATACCGCCTAACCATTGGGCATGACTACCTTTTGTATTATTATGTTTTGGCTTGGTAGTTCCTATTTTACTAGGATGATAGCCTACTAATCGATCAAAAAACATACGTCGGTTCTCACGACCTACAGTTGATTCGAATATAGAAATTTTACCATTTTCAGAAACCAAAAATACGTTGTCTTCAGTATTGGCGAGTACCACATTACTAATTGTACTGGGCGTAAACCATTTTGACCTTTTGAGTTGATGTGCAATCGCTTTATTCGTCAAAGAAGCAATAAGGGTATCGGTCACAAAGCGCGCGCAATTTGTGGCGTTTTTGGCAAAAGCAGCGTAAGTAATAAAACCTTGATCTTGCATCCTATTGATATGATTCCGTGCTTTTTCATAAGTTATGGCACTACAAACTGAAGCGTACAACTGTCCGTTACCATGGGTTAATTTAGGGTGGGTCGCCAAGAATTTCAGAATCTCGTCTAAATTCTTGATGGTATCATTTTCTATTTCCGCGGAAATATTAAAGCTCAACTCACCGTCGGTTTTTTTCCCGCGAACCCTTCCATTAGGAGCAGGCGTAATGTATCGTCCAAAATCATGATATTCTAAAATGCCAGTAGCCTTATTTATAAGAACCAAAGCGGCATGACCTGCTCTTACGTATTTTTTACTTCCAATACCTATAAACCTCAGCAGCGAAGAGTACCACTCTTTGGCATGAGTGACAATGGTCTCGGGATAAGCGAGGGTTAGGATAATGGCGTTGTTCATGTTAAATGTATTGCTGGCAACTTACAAAAATTTACCAAACTATTTCCATCTTGTTTAAAATGACAGAATCGCAAAGTCATCAAAAAAATTGTAACTTTACTCAGTCAAAATTTTTAATAAAAAAAAACCAAAACATAAGATGGGAAAAGGATTTTTCAATGTACCAGTCGCAATAAATGAACCTGTTAAATCGTATGCACCTGGGTCTCCAGAGCGTGAAGCGGTATTGGCGGCCTACAAAGAGATGTGGGCTACCAAAATAGACGTACCATTATACATTAATGGCAAAAATATAAAGACTGGAAACACGAAAACCATGTCGGCACCGCACGATCATCAACATGTCGTTGGGCACTATCATTTAGCAGAAAAATCTCATATTGAGGATGCCATTGCTACGGCATTAGAGGCGAGAAAATCTTGGTCCCAATTACCATGGGAGCAACGTGCTGGTATTTTCTTAAAAGCTGCGGAATTAATTGCAGGACCCTATAGAGCAAAAATCAATGCAGCCACAATGATCGCGCAATCAAAAACAGTGCATCAAGCCGAAATTGATGCTGCCTGCGAGCTTATCGATTTTTTACGTTTTAATGTGCAGTTCATGACCGATATTTATCATGATCAACCCGACAGCACCAGTGATGCTTGGAACCGATTGGAATATCGCCCATTAGAAGGATTCACTTATGCCGTTACGCCTTTTAATTTTACTGCCATTGCCGGGAACCTGCCTGCATGTATGGCATTGATGGGCAATGTAGTCATTTGGAAACCTAGTGATAGCCAAGTATTTTCTGCCAAAGTCATTATGGATGTCTTTAAGGAAGCTGGCGTACCTGCTGGTGTCATCAATGTTGTTTTTGGTGATCCAGAAATGATTACAGATACTGTCATGGCAAGTCCAGATTTCTCTGGACTTCATTTTACAGGCTCAACCCACATTTTTAAAGAACTTTGGAAAAAAATCGGCAACAACATTCATAACTATAAAACCTACCCTAGAATCGTTGGTGAAACTGGAGGAAAGGATTTTATTGTCGCTCATAAAACAGCGCATCCTATGCAAGTCGCAACAGCTATTGTTCGTGGGGCTTTCGAATTTCAAGGTCAAAAATGCAGTGCAGCCTCTAGAGCTTATATTCCCAATACGATTTGGGAAGCTGTGAAAACACAAGTCATTAAGGATGTGAAATCATTCAAAATGGGGTCTCCTGAGGACTTAAGTAACTTTGTAACTGCGGTGATTCACGAAGGATCGTTTGATAAATTAGCTAAATATATAGATGAGGCAAAAGCTGACGCTGATGCTGAAATTATAGTGGGTGGACATTACGATAAAAGTAAAGGTTATTTTATTGAGCCTACTGTGATTGTGACGACCAATCCTAAATACACTACAATGTCTACCGAGTTATTTGGACCCTTAATCACAATCTACGTTTATGATGAAAATGAGTTTTCAGAAACCTTGAAATTAGTGGATAGTACAAGCGATTATGCACTTACAGGAGCTATTCTTTCTACAGATCGTTATGCGATTCAAGAAGCAACCAAAGCGCTTCAAAACTGTGCAGGAAATTTTTACATCAACGATAAACCAACAGGAGCCGTTGTAGGACAGCAGCCATTTGGTGGAGCGAGAGCCTCTGGAACAAATGATAAAGCTGGAAGTGTTTTAAACCTATTACGATGGGTCTCTCCAAGAATGATTAAAGAAACGTTTGTTACGCCAACCGATTATAGATATCCATTTTTGGGATGAGTATCCGAAGTTGAATGATGAATATAGACCGTCTAACAATAATTAGGCGGTTTTTTTATTTATATTTTATCGGTAAATGCACTAACTTTTTAGTTTCAAAAAAATCCTCTTGATAATAATCGCTTAGATTGTAGACGGTCGCCGTTTGATAAGGCTCAAGTTCTTCGGTTAAATCGCCACCTTTAAGATATAATATGCCGTTTTTAAGATCATGATGTTGCTTTTTGGCAATCTTTCCTTTAACCCAATGCACGAAAGTCGGCATTGCAGCCACTGCCCTACTAACTATAAAATCAAATTGCTCATTAATATCCTCCACTCTGCTATGCGTGGTTTTCACATTAGTTAAACCTAAGCCTTCAACAACGTCATCTACTACCTTTAATTTTTTAGCGATACTATCAACTAAATGAAACTGACTTTCAGGATGCAATATCGCTAAAGGAATTCCTGGAAAACCTCCACCTGTACCTACGTCCAAAATACGAGAATCGGGTTTGAACTGGATCACCTTTGCAACTCCCAGAGAATGAAGTACATGCCGCAAATACAACTCATCAATATCTTTGCGAGAAACCACATTGATCTTAAGATTCCAATCTTTGTATAATGACTCTAATTGGTCAAATCGTTCTATTTGAACAGGTGTTAAGTTTGGGAAATAGTGTTTAATAAGCTCCATGCTTTTCTAATTTTCACAAAAGTATACATTTTCATATAGATATATTTAGGATTTTAATCTGTAATAGGAGGCAATTATTAATTATATTTGCTAATCTGATTTGAATTATCATTTATGGTGCGTCAATCTTAAATTTAATAGCAATGACAAAACAAACCTTATCCTTCTCTAGAACCGACTCCGCAAAATTCTTTAGAACTTTAAATAAGCGCGTTAACAACTATTTTAAGGACAATGACATCCAACGCACAGGAAACTGGAAAATTTGGCTCAAAACAATTGTCATGTTTACCATATTTCTATTACCGTATTTTTTAATACTCACCCTTAATATTCCTGGCTGGTTGCAGCTTGTACTTACCATAATCATGGGAATAGGCATGGCTGGCGTTGGCATGAATGTGATGCATGATGGCAATCACGGTTCTTTTTCTAATAAGGAATGGGTCAATCGTTTAATGGGCAGCAGCATCTATATTCTTGCCGGTAATGTTTATAATTGGAAAGTACAGCACAATGTGCTACACCACACCTACACAAATATTCACGGGCATGATGAAGATCTAGAAGCTGGGCGAATACTGCGTTTTTCGCAACACTCAGAATGGCGAAAACATCATAGATTTCAGCATTATTATTCTGTTTTACTTTACGGTTTATTAACCATCAACTGGGCTATTACTACCGATTTTCAGCAAATGTATCGCTACATGAAGCGAAAGTTATCTTACGGTAAATTACCAAATCCAGTAACAAATTGGACTAAACTAGTCATCTCCAAAATTATTTATGTGTCACTTTGGATCGTGATCCCTATGTTGGTTCTAGATATGGCTTGGTGGAAAATTTTAATTGGTTTCTTTCTAATGCACTATGTCGCAGGTCTAATTTTGAGCGTCACTTTTCAATTGGCTCACGTCATGGACGAAGCTGAAATGCCCCTACCAGAAGAAAGTGGAACGATGAAAAACACTTGGGCCATACATCAACTTAATACAACAGTGAATTTTGGTGCAAAAAGTAAAATTATCAATTGGTATACTGGCGGATTAAACCATCAGGTCGAACACCATATTTTCCCGCATATTAGTCATATTCACTACGGAAAAATCTCTAAAATCGTACGAGATACCGCTAAAGAATTTAATTTACCATACAAGGAATATGAAACGACCAGAAAAGCAATAGCTGCACATTTTAGATTTCTTAAGCAAATGGGAATGAAACCCGCAATAGCATAATTTTACAACGCATTACTTTACATGACACAACTTTCAGATAGAGTTTTAAATATGGCGACATCTGCCACTCTAGCAATGGCAGCAAAGACCAGAGAGCTAAAAGCAGAAGGAAAAGATATTATTGGATTAAGTTTAGGTGAGCCTGACTTCAACACTCCAGATTTTATTAAAAATGCGGCAATCCAAGCCATTAATGATAATTATAATTCTTACTCACCAGTCGATGGATACGTGGATTTAAAAGAAGCCATTATCACCAAGTTTAAGCGTGATAACCATTTGAATTATCAGAAATCCCAGATTGTAGTTTCCACAGGTGCCAAACAATCCTTGGCAAACATAGCTGCTGTGTTGCTCAACCCAGGAGATGAAGTTATTTTACCTTGTCCTTATTGGGTTAGTTATAGCGACATCGTGAAACTCAATGAAGGTGTTCCCGTAGAGGTAAAAACTTCTATCGAAAATGATTTTAAACTTACACCTCAGCAACTGGAGGCGGCGATAACACCAAAAACTAAGATGATTTGGTACAGTTCGCCGTGTAATCCAAGTGGCTCTGTCTATAGCAAAAATGAATTAAGAGCATTGGCTGATGTCCTTCAAAAGCATCCAAATATCATTGTAATTTCAGATGAAATTTATGAGCACATCAACTTTATTGGTGGTCATGCAAGTATGGCTCAATTTGATGATATGTTTGATCGCACTGTAACCGTAAATGGTGTTTCGAAAGCATTTGCCATGACTGGTTGGCGAATTGGTTATATTGGCGCTCCAGAATCTATTGCCAAAGCCTGCACGAAAATGCAAGGCCAAATTACCAGTGGCGCAAATTGTATTGCCCAACGCGCCGTGATCACAGCGCTTAACGAGTCGCCATCACGTGTTCAATTTATGATTGACGAATTTAAAGTGAGGCGCGAGCTTATCTTACAATTGTTAAATGAGATTGAAGGTTTTAAAACTAATGTTCCAGAAGGTGCGTTTTATGTGTTTCCAAATGTTTCTTTTTTCTTCGGAAAAACAATCAAGGGTCAAAAAATTGAGAATGCAACCGATTTCTCGCTGTTTATTTTAGAACATGCGAATGTTGCCACAGTTACAGGAGCTGCCTTCGGAAATCCAGATTGTATTCGAATCTCTTATGCCGCTTCACAAGAACAGATTATAGAAGCTATAAAGCGTATTAAAAACGCTGTAAGTTAAACTTAAACGAAAATAACACTACCAAAGGATCCTAGAAACTATTGGAACTTGTATTCCGTTTGTCTCTAGGATCCTTTTTATTTTCAGTCTTTTTTTTAATGTCGCTTTAACTAGCTTATCATAACGTCATTCCTTGCAATGACAAAATATTGTGGATAGGAGAAACCGTTCTTAGTTCTTTAATCATTTTTGTCCTTGTACGTTTCAAAAACCTAAGGGTCTCTTTGGGAGATGTAATCCCACGCTTTTCTTTCCTTGAAGCTCACCAGGATTAACTAAATGAAATATACCTTCCATCTTTCAACACAACTCTATTTGCTTTTAGAGTATGGCGCATTACTTAGCTTCCCATAGTTTCTTATTTTAGTTCAGAAATACCTTCAGAAGTTAGAACGCTTGATTGTTTCAATTTAAACCAAAGTTTTAGTTTAATATGTCAAAGCTACTCAACGCATATATATTTCCGAAGCATTAATGAAAGCCTAAAAAAAATAAATTGAGAAAAATACTCAGCAATCTAGGCTGTCAAAGACGTCTACCTAATTGGCTTACAAGATAAAAGCGAGTACGATTACAAAAACAGATACTTTTAAAATTGTATCGATGCTTGACGTAATTTGATATTGTTTGCTCTTTATGCGCTGCTTGATACCAAAAATCGAAGTTGAATTGGTATCATTTAAATTTCGTTTTACAACAGTTTTGTACATTGAATTCAATAACCCTTCAGGTCTTATGAATTCTCTTTTTGATTTTAGTTTGGGTGCAGGCTCTAATTCTTGTGCTGTTAATACTAATTCCATGATTGATTGATTTATTGATTATACAAATAAGACGTACATCTCTTATAAATGTTACAAGCCGTGACACTAGCAACGTTCTAAAAACCAATACAAAATGATGGGAATACCTATAAATATTAATATTTCCGAAGAAAAAAAATTTTTGGAAAATTGTATAATTATCTATTTCGCCAAAAGAAAGGTGTCAATAAAATCAAAACCGTAAACAGTTCCAACCGACCAATGAGCATTAAAAATGATGCCCACCATTTACCAAGTGCTGGTAACTCGACATAATTATTTACTGGACCAAAATTACCAAGTGCTGGCCCAACGTTTCCTAAACTAGAAGCCGAAAGCCCTATGGCCGATTCAAAATCGATTTGAAACATAGAAAACACTAAAGCTCCAACTATAAATGATAGCATATAGAGGATAAAAAAACCGAGAATATTAAATACGATATCACCATTCACTGCCTTTTGATTATAGCGCACTGGAAGAATAGCGTTAGGGTGCAAAGCACGCTTAAACTCTAAAAAACCATTCTTGATCATAATCATATGCCGCACCACTTTTACTCCACCAGAGGTGCTTCCTGCAGAGCCCCCTAAAAACATTAAACCAAAAAAGAAGACCACTAAAAATGGCGTCCATAAGGTATAATCTGCCGTTATAAATCCAGTAGTCGTTACGACCGAAATGACTTGAAATAACGCATGCCTAAAGGACGCTTCGCCTTTGCCAAAAATCATTGGATGATCGATTGAAGATATAGAAAAATCTGCTCTAAAATAGATAATCAAAGTGGCGATAATGGTAAATAGAATGATAAATTTAAAATACAATTTAAACTCTTCGTCAAAAATGGCTTTTTGAATCTTTCCTTTAAAAGCAAAATAGCTCAATACGAAGTTGGTTCCAGCTAGAAACATAAACACGATGATAATGTATTGAATCAGCGGCCGACTGTTCCAATAGGCGACACTGGCATTTTTTGTAGAAAATCCGCCTGTTGATAGCGTACTAAGTGAATGGTTAATCGCATCAAAAAATGACATTCCAGCAACTTGAAGTAAAATCGTTTCGGCCGCTGTATATCCAAAATAAATTAACCACAACCGTTTAGCCGTATCGGTAATTCGAGGATGAAGCTTATCGGCATTAGGTCCAGGCGCTTCGGCAGCAAATAACTGCATACCTCCTATTCCTAAAAGCGGTAAAATAGCGATAGCCAGAACGATAATTCCCATTCCACCGATCCAATGGGTCATACTTCGCCAAAACAAAACACCTTTTGGTACGGCTTCAATATCACTTAAAATTGTAGCACCTGTCGTGGTATAGCCAGACATGGTTTCAAAAAATGCATTGGTAAAGCTTGGTATGGAACCCGTAAACAAATAAGGTAATGTTCCTGTTAGGGCCATAACAATCCATCCAAAGGCAACCACAATATACCCATCGCGCTTGCTCAGTTCTTTTTTGTGACTTTTAGTAAGAAACATAGCAATACCGCCAAGCAACAAGACGATGGCTCCTGCTCCCAATAATTCTAGGGTTACACCGTCGTTATACATCAAACTTATAAGCATTGATAACAGCATAAAGCCGCCATTGAACAAGCAAAGTAATCCGAAAAAGTGAAAAATAATTTTAAAATTGAGCTTCATATCACGTCTTAAAAAAAGAAGCGTTCAACTTGAGTTATAGATCTAGGCAGAGAACACACGACCACTTTATCACCTAATTCGATTTGAAAATCGCCCAAAGGGATAATGCCTATATCATGTCTTATTACACCTCCAATGATCGCAGATCGCGGAAAATCTAAGTCTTTAATTTTATGTCTTGTGATTTTTGATCTTGACGTCACCTTGAACTCTAACAACTCGGCGTTCATGTTAGTTAATTTAGTCATAGCGACTACCTCACCTCTCCTAATATATCTAAAAATGTTGTTTGCTGCTAGTAATTTTTTATTGATCAATGTATCTATCCCTATAGATTGCGATAGTTGATAATAATCCATATTTTCGACTAAGGCAATGGTTTTTTTTACACCTTTCGATTTAGCGACCAAGCAGGACATAATATTCGTTTCAGAATTTCCCGTAACCGAGATAAAGGCATCCATGTCACTTATATTTTCCTCCTCTAGTAGTTCTACATTTCTTCCGTCACCGTTAATGACAAGAGCATTGGGTAGATCATCGGCACAATCAAAGGCAATTTCTTTATCACTCTCAATAAGTTTGACATTGAATTTTCCCTTACAAAGATCTCTTGCCGTTTTATAACCAATTTTACTACCGCCAAGGATCATGATATTTTTGAGTTCAGTTTTGACCTTTCCTGAAAGTTCAAATAATTCCTCGTCACCACCTTTTGAGGTAATAAATACGACTTTATCACCTTCCTTAAATTCGGTGTCCCCTCTTGGGATTATAGTATACTGCGTGCCAAATCGTTGTATCGCGATTGGTACAAAATGTAATTCGGGAAAAACCTCAGCAGCTTCCCTGACTGTTTTCCCCACAAAGGTCGCCGTTCGTGACAAACGTAAACTGAGCATGGTCAATTTACCTTCCTCAAACTCGTAAGTGTCATTAAATCCGTATTGATTTAAGAGCAATTCAATTTCGGCTGCTGCAAGTGTTTCTGGGGAGATCAATTCGTCAATACCAAATTTTGTGAACCCAAATTCCGTTTGGTCTAAAAATTCTGAATTTGATATTCTTGCAATGGTTTGTTTGGCTCCTAATTCCTTAGCAAGCACACATGCTGTTATATTTGTCGTTTCCGAAGACGTCACAGCAATAAATAACTCTGACCTATTAATTCTCGCCTCATTCAATATCGCTATTGACGTCACATCACCTTTTATAACGCGTATATCTAAATGATCACTTGCATAAGCTAAACTATTTTTATCTGTATCGATTAGGGTAATCTCTTGAGATTCATAAGACAGTAATTTGGCCAAATGAAACCCTACTTCTCCTGCGCCTGCTATAATTATTTTCATCGGTGGATTCTATTCAAAAAAATATACAAATATACTATATTATTACGTGATTGGCAGACTTCTAAAACTAAGCTGCAAATTATTTAAAGCTGTTAGATTTAAGTATATTTGCCAAAAAAAAGAATGTCTTCAAAAGTTACGCCTTATAAAGATAGTGAGCTCAACAAAAAGCAACAAGTCACTCAAATGTTTGATAATATTTCAAAGGAATACGATGGTTTAAATCGTGTTATTTCCTTCGGAATTGATATCAAATGGCGTAACAAAGTTGTAGACATCGTCGCACAATCCAAACCCGACCGTATTTTAGACATCGCTACTGGAACTGGAGACCTTGCCATAAGCCTTGCAAAAACAAACGCTAAAGAAATTATTGGGCTTGACATTAGCGATGGCATGCTCGAAGTAGGTCGAAAAAAAATCACACATAAAAAATTAGATGATCGCATTAGTATGGTCATTGGAGACTCTGAACATTTACCTTTTGAAGATGATAGTTTCGACGCTATAACAGTCGCGTTTGGAGTGCGTAATTTTGAGACACTAGAGAAAGGACTTGCCGAAATCCTTCGTGTTCTCAAGCCAGATGGCGTTTTTGTGATTCTTGAAACATCGGTTCCTGTCAAAGCTCCTTTTAAACAAGGGTATACATTTTACACAAAATACATATTACCAACCATTGGCAAACTCTTCTCAAATGATCAATCTGCTTATACCTATTTGTGTGAATCGGCATCAGTTTTTCCCTATGGTGAGGTTTTAAACAATATTTTGCGTAAAATTGGGTTTATAAATGTGCAAGATATGCCTCAAACTTTAGGCGTGGCAACAATTTATACAGCCACTAAAAAATAAGTGCGTTGACACGTCATGATTGTGAACTATATGAAGAACATACTTTTAGTTTTAACTTTTTTAATCGCTTCCCAAAGTGTTTCAGCACAGCTCTTTACTCGAGAGAAGATCAAGAACATAGAGAATTTTGACAAAAAAATTGTGTCCTGGGGATTCTATCTTGGACTCAACAGCTACGATTATCAATTTAACTACGAAGAAGATCTCAAAGAAATTTTGGTCGAAACGAGTTTAGGCTTTAGTGTTGGGCTTGTCTCAAACCTTAGAATAAATGATCATTTAGACTTACGTTTTGAGCCAGGATTGTTCATTACGACACGAAACATCCAATATGACCCAACCTATTTTAACGGGTTAGAATTTAACGATGCCGATTTATTGCGCGAGGTCAAATCAACATACGTACACTTTCCTTTATTACTAAAAGTCTCTACCAAGCGCTTAAATAATTTCAAGCCGTTCGTCATTGGTGGTCTTTCTATGGCATTAAACTTATCAAGCAACGAAAACAATCCCGACGACAATGCTGCCGGACAGTTTAGAACTACCAAAAATGTACTGTTCTATGAGTTAGGTATCGGTGTTGATTTTTACAACCAGTGGTTTAAGTTTACGCCATCCATTAGAGGCGTATTTGCTATGAATGATGAACTGGTTCGTGATGAAGATCCCGATAGTCCTTGGACTGGCAATATTGCTACGATGAAAACTCGTGGTGTGTTCTTGAACTTTACGTTTCAGTAATATTTGGTGTTTGGTGTTAAAAAAATTTTGAATTGCCTTAAAATCTTCACGACATAGTTCTTCGGAAACATAAACAATTGAAAAATCGGGCTAAAAAAGACCGAAAGCAGCAACTACAATTCACCGCTTAAACTCACTCAATACAATAGCCGTCGCTGTCGCTACATTCAAACTCTCAGCAGCTTTTATAGCTCCAAATCTTGGAATGCTTATTTTTTTTGATACCAATTGTTCAATAGCTGCGGAAACTCCATTGGCTTCATTTCCCATAACGATAACCCCATTTTCAGGTAATGTTTCGGCATAGATTGGTGCGCCATTCATAAACGTGCCGAAGATCTCATTGGGATATGCTCTTAAAAACAGCTCTAGATCCAAATATTGGATATTAACACGCGTTAATGAACCCATGGTCGCTTGTACGACCTTAGCATTATAACAGTCTACAGTAGATGCACTACAGATTAGATGTTTTATCCCAAACCAATCGCACAATCTAATGATTGTTCCCAAATTTCCAGGATCTCGAACATCATCCAAGGCTAATATCAATCCGTTGCTTGACTCTTTTAAATGGTCTTGATTGTTGGGCAATTCTGTTGGCATCTTAAAAATGGCAAGTGCCGTGTTGGGTGTTTTTAAACTGCTTATTTTTTTAAGCTCCTGCTCAGAAACCATTATAGTTTCCGCATCAAAAATAGCTTCCGTAGAGAACAGTTGGTAAATATCAAATTTTGAGTTTATAAACTCACGAATTCCTTTTACACCTTCGACCACAAAGAGTTGGTTTTGGACTCTAAACTTCTTTTGGCTGAGACTCAAAATTAATTTAATATGACTTTTGGTAAGCATTACAAACTGTGTTTGGATGGGTTAAATAGACTTAATTACAAAGTAATACTTTTTTGGACTATTATTTGTTATCCTAAGAACTTAAGAAAACAATAAATTGTAAATTTGGATCGATATTAAATGCAAACAACTTTTTCATTGAACTTTCGCCTATCCAAGATCTTAATCTTCGTATGCATTGGGACGCTGTGCTCATGCGATGTCATGAAACGTGTTAAAAAAGAGGAGCATTTATTGATTAGTAATACGGTTCTAGTCAATGATAAAAAGACCACTACCGAAACGATCAATAGCCTAATCTATCAAAAACCAAATGGTACGCTTCTAACTGTGCCTTTACGTGTGCATATTTTTAACTTAGCGCGACCAAATATTGATTCTATTCTTAAAGCCAAAGTATTAGACAATCCTCGCAAGGTCGCTTGGAAAACAAAATTACTATCTGAAAAACAATTCTACAAGGATTTACAATCGCGCCGAAATTTTAATAGCTGGTTAAAAAAAACTGGAGAAGCCCCTGTCATTTACAATGAAAAGCGTGCAGAAAAAACAGCTTTAGCGCTCAAAAAGTATTATTATAGTAAAGGTTGGTTTGATGTAGAAACAGGTTTCGAAACAGAGATTGATAGCAGTCAAAAAGCTTCAGTGACCTATAATGTTGCCACAGGCAGCCCTTACATCCTAGATTCTATCGTTACCCACATCAAAACACCCATTATCGATTCACTCTATACTAGTCAACTCAAAAGAGGATCACTTATTCGTAAGGGACAGCAGTATGACGACGCCAATTTTACGTCTGAGCGCGATCGTTTGACAGAGCGGCTTCGCAATTCTGGGTTTTACCATTTTGGGCAGGATTACATCACCTACGAAATTGACACCATTGGCCGAACCAAAAAGGCGTATACTGATTTAATAATCGCCAATAGAGCGATTAGAAGTGAAGATACGGTGCAGCGCGTGCCCTTCAAGGTCTACAAAATTAAAGACGTTAATATTTTTACCGATTATAAAAATCAAAACCGAAATTCGATCATCACAGACTCGGTAAAGTTTAAAAACTACAATTTATATGGTTACGAGAAATTAAAATTTAGGCCAAAAGCATTGACCGATGCTGTTTTTATCAACAAGGATGATGTTTTTAAGGATATTGATAGAACACGAACCTATAGGTATTTGAGCCAGTTGCAAGCCTTTCGGTATCCGCGAATTGAGTATGTTGAAAATGTAAACGACACCACATTAACAGCGAATGTATATCTTATTCCGAAGAAAAAATTTGAGCTTACCACCAGTTTTGAAGTCTCACAAAGCAATATTCAAACCGTAGGCTTTGCGTTCAATACAGGATTACTGATTAGAAACATCTTTAGAGGTGCCGAAACCTTGGAGATTTCTGGTCTTGGTGCCATCGGGTCGTCGCGTGACGCCTCTGATACCAACGATCAGTTTTTTGACATCAATGAAATTGGCGGCAACTTAAGATTGAACATTCCTCGATTTTTCTTGCCTTTTAATACTGAAAAAATCATTCCCAAGTACATGTCGCCAAGTACCCGAATTAATTTGAGTGCTACCAGCCAACGTAATATAGGTCTAGACAAACAGGCTTTTACGGGAACTTTGAACTACAATTGGAATCCAACTACCAAGGTAAACAACAACCTTGATCTGTTCAATGTACAATTTGTAAAAAACTTAAATACAGCCAATTATTTTGGCGTTTACACCACCTCATTTGATCGCTTAAATTCGATCGCAAGAGACATCGGTTATATTGAAGATGACCAAAGTTTATCAAATCCAGAATTATCAAACACCTTCATGCCAGCCGATACGTTCATTAGTGATGTACTTAATCAAAACACAACTTTAGCACCTGCCGATGATGATTTTGCAACGGTTAACATTATAAAAGAACGTAAAGATCGACTTACTGAGGACAACCTTATATTTTCTTCAGGTTTCAGTTATACAAACAACAGAAGAGAGAGCTTGTTTGACAAAAACTTTTCAATCATAAGGTTACGTGCCGAATTTGCTGGAAACCTGCTTTCAAATTTATCTGGTGTTTTCGGACTCCCACGAAATGAGGATGGTAGATATGAAATATTTGGAGTACCATTTTCACAATATGCAAAAGCCGAGGTTGATTATACCAAGCACTGGGATTTAGGTCAACAAAATGAATTTGCGATCCGTACCTATTTTGGGATCGCCATTCCTTATGGTAATTCCAACAGTATTCCTTTTGCCGAAAGTTTTTTTGCTGGAGGACCAAACGATATTAGAGCTTGGACGGCTTACAATTTAGGCCCAGGAAGTTCATTATCTACCAACGAATTTAATGAGGCCAATCTTAAAATAACCCTAAGTGCCGAGCAACGTTTTAATCTTTTGGGTCGTTTCAATGGTGCCGTATTTGTAGATGCAGGAAATATTTGGAATGTCTTTGACAATGTCGAGGATGAGAATGCGACCTTTGATGATTTCAGCTCTTTGCGCGATATTGCCGTAGGCTCTGGATTTGGTATTCGCTACGATTTTAGCTTCTTCATTTTGAGAGGTGACATTGGCTTCAAGACCTACGACCCTTCCCGTTCTTTGGGGAATCGTTGGTTCAAGGATTACAACTTCTCCAATGCTGTTTATAATATTGGGGTGAACTACCCTTTTTAATCACATACAGGCTGGTTGTAATTTGCTGTTTTTTACTTCGGAAACTATAACGTTTGCGCACATTTCACAGATTTCAAAGCCTGACAAACCACCAATATTCGCCAAATTTTGCTTATTTTTGGTATTTAACCATCAATATTTATTTCAAAACTAAGATCAAATTATGAGTCATCATATCAAAGCAGGAGTTGCCACAGGAAAAGAAGTACAAGCGATATTCAATTTAGCCAAAGAAAAGGGTTTTGCCCTACCAGCGGTAAACGTCATTGGATCCAATACGATCAATGGTGTTTTAGAAACGGCAAAAATGTTAAATGCGCCAGTTATCATCCAATTTTCTAATGGAGGTGCACAATTTAATGCCGGTAAAAGCTTGAGCAACGACGGTCAAAAAGCAGCTATTGCAGGATCGATTGCAGGCGCAAAACATGTGCATTTAATGGCTGAGGCTTATGGTGTTCCCGTGATTTTACATACCGATCATTGTGCTAAAAAACTATTGCCTTGGATAGACGGCTTACTCGACGCTAGCGAACAGCATTTTAAAGAAACTGGAAAGTCGCTTTACAGCTCGCACATGATCGATTTATCTGAGGAGCCCCTAGAAGAAAACATCGAGATTTGCAAAACCTATCTCAAGCGTATGAGCAAAATGGGCATGACGCTGGAAATTGAACTTGGGATCACTGGTGGTGAAGAAGATGGTGTTGACAACACCGATGTGGACGATTCTAAATTATACACCCAACCAGAAGAAGTCGCTTATGCTTATGAAGAATTGAGCAAGATCAGTGATCAATTCACCATTGCTGCGGCATTTGGCAATGTACACGGCGTTTACAAACCAGGTAACGTAAAACTCACGCCTAAAATCCTAAAGAACTCACAAGAGTTTTTATCAAAAAAACATAATCTACCTCATAATCACATCGACTTTGTCTTTCACGGTGGCTCTGGTTCTACCGAAGCAGAAATCCAAGAAGCCATCGGTTATGGTGTCATAAAAATGAATATCGATACCGATATGCAATATGCCTTTATGAGCGGGATTCGTGATTATATGGGTGAAAAAGAAGGCTACCTAAAGCAGCAAATAGGAAATCCCGATGGTGCCGATGTACCAAACAAAAAATACTACGATCCTAGAGTTTGGTTGCGTAAAGGTGAAGATGCTTTTGTAGCACGTTTAAAAAAGGCCTTTGAAGATCTTAACAACGTAAATACTTTATAACTTTTTTTGGGCGTTACCACAAAATTAAACTTTTTGTGTTTAATTTGTGGTCAGGCTCTGCACTGTATCTTTTTTTAGTGGTTGGTTTAGATTCTCAAAACCAACCACTAAAAAAAGGATGCCGTTGCGATCCTTAACGCATTCCCAATTTAGAATACTTCTAATTTTGTATATTTAATTACGAAAACTCAAACTATGTCTTGGTTCAAAAGAAAAGATAAAGGAATTCAAACCACCACTGAAGATAAAAAAGACACGCCCAAAGGGCTGTGGTACAAATCTCCTACTGGTAAAATTGTTGACACTAAAGAATTAGAACAAAACCATTATGTGAGTCCAGAAGATGGCTATCACGTTAGAATTGGAAGTAAGGAATATTTTGAGATTTTATTTGACGATAATAAATTCAAGGAATTGGATGCAGGTTTGACCTCTAAAGATCCCTTAAAATTTGAGGATACTAAAAAATATACCGATCGCTTAAAAGCGGCCCAAGAAAAAACCCAACTCAAAGATGCCGTTCGTACCGCAGTAGGAAAATCTAAAGGACAAGACTTAGTTATTGCCTGTATGGATTTCTCTTTTATTGGAGGTTCTATGGGAAGTGTTGTTGGTGAAAAAATTGCTAGAGCCGCAGCGTACTCCTTAAAGAAAAAAATACCATTTATGATCATTTCCAAATCTGGAGGTGCGCGTATGATGGAAGCTGCATTATCGCTAATGCAATTAGCAAAAACATCGGTAAGATTGGCGCAATTGGCTGATGCAGGCATCCCATATATTTCATTAGCTACCGATCCTACGACCGGAGGCACCACCGCATCATTCGCTATGCTAGGTGATATTAACATTAGTGAACCTGGTGCCTTGATAGGTTTTGCTGGACCACGTGTTGTGAAAGATACTACTGGACAAGAATTGCCTGAAGGATTTCAGACTTCGGAGTTTTTATTAGAACATGGCTTTTTAGACTTTATCACGCATCGTAAGGATTTAAAAGATAAGGTCAATTTATACATTGACTTAATTAAAAATCAGCCTTTGCGTAAAGAGGTTGTTGTTGAGACTGAAGGGAAATAAAATATATTATTTTTAGTCCTGTTAACATCTAACGATCTCAAAACACTAATAGCAAACATAAAACCTTAAACAATGAAATTCACAAAAAACATTTTTATCCTTTTTAGTATTTTAACCTTCATAACATCTTGCGATGAACTCGATGAACTTACTGAAATTGATATTACCCAAGATTTTAGCACAACCGTCAACGTCGTTCTAGAGGAAGATTCAGAGGGTGAGCCCGTTTCAATAACCGAAACCTCAATTATTGACTTGGCCTCCAATCAAGATATTCAAGATAATCTTGATGCGATAGAAGATGTTCAAATTAACTCAATAACGTATCAAATTAATAATTATGTAGGTGCAGAAGACATTGTCGTTACTAATGCCTCACTTAATTTTGACACAACTGTAATTAGTGTTGCCGATATTAATTTGTTAGAATCGGATACGAACAATACCGTTTATACCATTAGCGACAGTGCGCAACTTAATGCAATTGCAGCTTATCTGGAAGACAACAGCTCAATCACGGTAACCTTAACGGGCACCATTAGCAGCACGCCTGCCCTATTTGATGTGATCATCTCAGTAGATACAACGGTAACCGTTGATGCTGGTTAAATATTAACTACACCTATTTTTTTAAAGCCATTTAAATCTAAAAACCAGATTTAAATGGCTTTTTTCATGATTGTAATTGAAGCGTTCCATAACCGTGTCAAAATACAACCCCAGTCGCAGCATTCTAAATCTTATTTTTTTAGGATTTGCTCGCAATAATTATTACATTTGCAGCTTGAAAGAACGACTTTCAATATACATAACAATCATTTACAATAATATTAGAATGTATTTAGATCAAAAAGAAAAAGAAGCCATCTTTAAAAAACATGGCAAGGATGCAAAAGACACTGGAACTGCAGAAGGCCAGATCGCATTGTTCACTTACAGAATCAACCACCTTACCGAGCACTTGAAAAATAATCGTAAAGATTATAATACAGAACGTTCATTAGTAAAATTAGTAGGTAAAAGAAGAAGTTTACTTGATTATTTGACGAAGAAAGATGTCTTGAGATATCGTGCTATCGTTAAAGAATTAGGATTAAGAAAATAATCACAACCTTAAGACCACGCCTTTTAGCGTGGTTTTTTGTTTGCGTTAGGGATTGCAGAGAAAAGCCCACAGCGACCTTTTTGGGAGCGAGGACTTGCAACGTAAAGCCCGACCCGTTTCCTGCAAGGTTTTTTTGAACCTAGTAGGTATTGAGGGTAACGCCCAAATTAAAAATCAACTCGAGCGTGAGAGTCTAAATAACGTCTAGAAGAAGCTAGTCCCTCAAACTCCCAAATGGTTGGGACAGGACTAACGGTTTTTCATTGGTCAAGGCATATTATGCCACACAACAACTACATACAACAACATAACGACCATTGTTTAACAAGATTTGCTACGTATTTTGGCTACATCTCGACTACAATCGATGACCAAGCTTGATGACCAGCAAAGAAAGAATTAAAAAAAATTATGATTCCAAAAGTATTTAGAGAGGTCATTGACCTTGGCGACGGTAGAGAAATTTCTATCGAAACTGGAAAATTAGCAAAACAGGCTCATGGCTCTGTGGTTGTGCAATCTGGAAAATGTATGCTATTGTGTACCGTTGTTTCCAATTACGAACAAAAAGATTTACCGTTTTTACCATTAACAGTTGACTACCGCGAGAAATTTGCGGCAGCTGGTCGTTATCCTGGTGGTTTCTTTAAAAGAGAGGCGAGACCTAGTGATGGTGAGGTATTAACGATGCGTTTGGTGGATCGTGTTTTACGTCCGTTGTTTCCTAAAGATTATAGTGCAGAAACACAGGTCATGATTCAATTGATGTCTCATGATGACGAAGTGATGCCAGAAGCTATGGCAGGTTTGGCTGCTTCGGCAGCGATTCAATTATCAGATTTCCCTTTTGAATGTGCCATTTCTGAAGCACGCGTTGGTCGTGTAGATGGTAAATTTATCATTAACCCAACCAGAGCGCAATTGGCAGAGTCTGACATTGAAATGATGATCGGCGCCTCAGCAGATAGCGTGATGATGGTTGAAGGTGAAATGGATGAGATTTCTGAAGAGGATATGGTGGAGGCCATTAAATTTGCCCATGAAGCGATTAAGGTTCAAATTGAAGCCCAACATCGTTTGGCAGATGCCTTCGGAAGAAAAGAAACTCGTGAGGTTGAAGCTTCTCCTGAAGATAAAGATCTTGAGAAGAAAGTTCACGACATGGCTTACGATAAAGTGTATGCTGTAGCAAAAGCGGGATCTTCTAAAAAGGAACGTTCTCAAGCCTTCGCCAATATTAAAGACGAAGTTAAAGCGTCATTTACCGAAGAAGAACTAGAAAGTTATGGTGGCTTAGTATCTGACTACTACCGTAAAACTGAAAAGGCTGCGGTTCGTGACTTGACCTTAAACGAAGGGCTGCGTCTTGACGGTCGTAAAACAAACGAAGTACGTGATATTTGGTGTGAAATTGATTATTTACCCTCTACTCATGGTTCGGCTGTATTTACAAGAGGTGAAACTCAAGCTTTGGCAACAGTAACCTTAGGCACATCCAGAGATGCTAACCAAATAGATATGCCTTCTCACGAAGGTGAAGAGCGTTTTTACCTACATTATAACTTCCCTCCTTTTTGTACGGGTGAAGCCAGACCAATTCGTGGTACTTCCCGTAGAGAAGTTGGTCACGGTAATTTAGCACAACGTGCCTTAAAAGGTATGATTCCTGATGAATGTCCTTACACAGTTCGTGTGGTTTCTGAAGTTTTAGAATCTAACGGTTCGTCATCTATGGCAACAGTGTGTGCTGGTACTATGGCGTTGATGGATGCCGGTGTGCAAATGAAAAAGCCAGTTTCTGGGATTGCAATGGGATTGATCTCTGATGGTGATTCTGGAAAATATGCGGTATTATCTGATATTTTAGGTGATGAGGATCATTTAGGAGATATGGATTTTAAAGTTACAGGTACCGCAGATGGTATTACGGCTTGCCAAATGGATATTAAGGTCAAAGGATTATCATACGAGATTTTAGTGAACGCACTAAAACAAGCGCGTGATGGTCGTCTACATATTTTAGAGAAATTGACCGACACTATTGCAACCCCTAATGCAGAGGTTAAGGAGCATGCCCCTACGATGGTGACAAGACGTATTCCTAACGAATTCATTGGTGCCTTGATTGGACCTGGTGGAAAAGTGATACAGGAAATGCAAAAAGAAACGGAAACGACGATCGTTATTAATGAAGATCCAGTGACCGAAGAGGGTATCGTTGAAATCTTAGGTGTTGGCAAAAAAGGTATTGATGCTGTAATGGCAAAAATCGATTCCATTTTGTTCAAACCAACGGTTGGTAATGTATACGAAGTGAAAGTGATCAAAATGTTAGATTTTGGAGCAGTTGTTGAGTATATGGATGCACCAGGAAACGAAGTACTACTGCATGTTTCTGAACTTGCTTGGGAACGTACAGAAAACGTGTCTGATGTTGTCAACATGGGTGATGTTTTTGATGTGAAGTACTTTGGGATCGATTCAAGAACGCGTAAAGAGAAAGTATCTCGTAAAGCGATCTTGCCGAAACCAGAAGGTTATGTAGCGAGACCACCAAGAGATGATAAACGTTCTGGTGGACGTGACAATAGAGGTACTCGTGATAATCGCGGGCGAGATAATCGTCGTGATGATCGCAAACCTAGAGAAGATAAAAAGGAAGATTAATTTCTGAAATTTTATAAACCAATAAAAACCTGTCAAGTTTAAATCTTGACGGGTTTTTTTTATGCGTTTTTCTTCGGAAACGTTAAAGTTAAAAATACAATCATAATTAAATATTAAAAAGCATCTAAACACCCTATCTAGACGTAAATCCATCAAACAAAATTAATAACACCAATTACTTAATAAACTTACGTACATACATGAATTCACAATTACCTCCCTCATCATCTCTTAAGTTAAGCTCTGCAAAAAAAACTGGCAGACTTACTAAAGTATTGTATTACTTTTTCAATCTTTTTAATGTGAATATCCACAACAAATTTGAACGACAACATATCTCGGTTATTTTCAGTTCGTTCGTTCTTATTTGTATTGGTCTCTATTTTTTTAGTGTCTTTCATAACGATTTGAATGAACTTAATGCCGAACGATTTAATTCCTTTTGGGGTACAATATTTATAACCTTTACTGCTGTTTTAGTACTTTTTAAAGCAAGTATGTTTCTATTTATGCTTTACAAATATTTAAAATATAAACCTGTTGCAGCGGTCAACGACGAGGAGTTACCAACACTTACAGTAATTGTGCCTGCTTATAACGAAGGGAAACAAGTTTGGGACACATTGATGAGCTTGACCGAAAGTGATTATCCTAATGAAAAACTTGAAATTCTATCTATTGATGATGGGAGCTTGGATGATACTTGGGCATGGATGCAAAAAGCAAAACAACAGTTAGGGGATAAACTCACCATTTTGCAGCAACCTACAAATCAAGGAAAACGTCATGCCCTATATCGTGGCTTTAATTTGGGAACAGGTGATATATTCGTCACCGTGGATAGTGATTCTATTGTTGATAAAAATACATTAAGGCATTTAGTGAGTCCGTTTGTGAATAACGAAGATTGCGGTGCCGTAGCTGGAAATATTAGAGTGTTGAACAATAAGAAAGCAATGCTTCCAAAAATGCTGGATGTGAGTTTTGTATTGAGCTTTGAATTTGTGCGCTCTGCAGAAAGTAGTCTAAATTCTGTTCTCTGTACTCCTGGCGCCCTAGCCGCTTATCGAAGCACAGCAGTTCATAAATGTCTTCCAGAATGGATCAATCAGCAATTCATGGGCAAACCTTCAGATATCGGCGAAGATCGCGCGATGACTAATATGATCTTGAAGCAAGGTAAGCATGTTCTTTTTCAAAAAAACGCCGTCGCCTACACCAATGTCCCTGAGGAATACACAGGCCTTTACAAAATGTTCATTAGATGGGGACGAAGCAATGTAAGGGAAAGCTTAGCCATGGCTAAGTTTGTGTTTGGGAATTTTAGAGACGGTCAAAAATCTGGTGCGCGATTATTGTTTGTAAATCAATTTTTAGAGATCTTCATGAGCTTACCATTTTTGATGGTTATGCTATTTTTATCAATGTCACATCCATTATTATTTGTAGGATCTGCATTTTTAAGTATTTTGATCCTTTCAACATTTCCAGTTGTATTCTATGCCAAACGTTATAAGTTATCAGAATCCATCTGGGCATATACTTACAGTATTCTCTATACATTCGGTTTATTTTGGATAACACCGTACGCCCTTGTAACCGCCAACAAAAGTGGTTGGTTAACGAGAGGACTGGCCCAAAAATAATAATATTTTAACATATCGAATGACATCATAAATTTTCAAAATAGACTTAACACTAATGAAAAGACACCTTTTAATTCTTTAGAATATAATGGGTGTCTTTTTCACATATTGTCACCGACAAACTGTCATAAAAATTTCCTTAAGATTTTTCAAAATCAATATATTTCAGTCATTGTGCCACTCAACTTTCAATATCATAAGTATTAAGAGAATTTCTTTACAATATCTAAAAACTTTAAATCGAGGCTTACTATTGGCACCATCGCATGGTAATTGTTGCTAGATGATTCATACAATTTAACTATAGCAATAAAATTTTTATATGAAAGTATTAGTAATTGGAGCAGGAAATATGGGATTGACTTATGCTGAAGGTATGGCCAAATCATCACTTTTAGGCAAACACAAACTAAGAATTTATGATACTGATCCAAAAAAAATAAAATCATTACGAAAAGATATTCGCTTTAATGTGTTTGAAAGTCTTGAAGACTGCTTACCAAGTGCAGATATCATTTTTATCGCTGTAAAACCTTATCACAGTGACAGTCTCTTTGCAGAAATGCAAGCTATGATTAACAATCAGCAACTTATGATTTCCTTAATGGCAGGTGTGACCATTGAGACCATTCAGCAAAAACTGGAAGCAAAAAAAGTGGTGAGAACAATGCCAAATTTACCAGCTCAAGTTGGAAAAGGCGTAACATCTTACACAGCATCCAAGGAAGTTTCAAAAGTCGAACTTATTATGGTAAGGAACTTGCTGGACACTACAGGTACGTCCATTCACGTTGCAACCGAAACATTTATCGATGCTTCAACAGGAATTTCAGGAAGTGGTCCTGCCTATGTGTTCTATTTCATGCAATCTATGCTCGAGGCCGCACTTAAAATGGGCTTTTCAGATTACGACTCCAAAGTATTGGTGAGTAGCACATTTGAAGGTGCCATTGCCCTTTTCAATGATAACAATATATCACCAAAATCATGGATAGACAAGGTCGCTTCAAAAGGAGGCACTACTCAAGCTGCAATCGATTCTATGGAAGATAATAATGTAAGACAACTTATACAGGATGCGGCTTATGCTGCTTTTGATAGGGCTGTTGAATTAGGAAAAGATAAATAAACAATGAACAATACAATTAAACGTGTGGTTGTAAAAGTTGGAACCAACGTATTAACCAATAAGGACCATCGAATTTTAGGTCCGATTTTGAGAGAGCTGGTTCGTCAAATATCAGTACTGTACGAAGAAGATATTTTAGTAGTACTCGTGTCTTCAGGATCTGCCATTGCTGGAAAAGAAATTTTGGGAGACACTGATATAGAAGATCCTTCAATTCGACGTCAAGTTTACTCATCGGTAGGTCAACCAAGAATGATGCGCCATTACTATAGCCTTTTTCATGACTACGGAATGCGCTGCGCGCAAGTTTTAGCCACAAAACGAGATTTCGATATCGGGAAACACAGAGAGAATATGATCAATTGTTATGAAGGCTTACTTTCAGAAGGTGTCATTCCAATTGCCAACGAGGATGATGCCGTTTCTATGACCATGTCAATGTTTTCCGATAACGATGAGCTTGCGAGTTTGGTAGCTGAACTGCTAGATGCCGACCGTCTCATTATCCTGTCTGATACGGATGGTCTATTTACCGGACATCCAGACGATAAAAATTCAAAAAAAATTAATGAGGTTAAGGTTGGACAAGATGTAGAGAAGTATGTTCAAGCCTCAAATAAGAAAGAGGGAGAAGGCCGAGGCGGAATGGCTTCAAAATTAAAAATCGCCAAAGGCACTGCCAGAAAAAATATTCCAACGTATATCGCTAATGGGAAACGTCAAAATGTAATTATTGATATCATTAACGATAAGCCTGTAGGAACAAAATTTATTCATTAAAAAAATATAATAACTCATGGAACTATTAAGTTCAGAATTAAAAAATAACGTTTTACAATCAATGATCACCATTATTGATCGTGAGCGAACAACAATACTAGCCGAAAACAAAAAAGATCTCGATGCTTTTGACAAAGAAGATCAAGCACTCTATGATCGTCTCGTTGTGGATCATAGAAAAATTGACGGTATGATCAGGGCGATAAAAGATGTGAAAATGCAGAGTAACCCAGTTGGTCAAGAAATCTCAGACTTAACCTTAGATAGCGGTTTGCAAATTACCAATAAAACAGCACCATTCGGAACCATTATGATTATATATGAATCTCGTCCAGATGTTACTATTGAAGCAGCTGTTCTGGCATTTAAAGCCAATAATAAAATTTTACTGAAAGGTGGAAAAGAAGCTAAAAATAGCAATATTATTCTTGAAAAATGTTGGCACGAGGCTCTAGACGCTAACGGACTTTCTAAAGATTGGATTAAACTGTTGCATTTTAATCGCGAAGAGACACAGGCATTTTTGAAGAATCTTTCGGAAAAGCTAGATCTTATAGTCCCAAGAGGAGGTGAGCGTCTTATCATGTTTGTGAAAGACAATGCTACTTGCGCTGTATTAATTAGTGGACGAGGGAATAACTTTTTATATGTCGCAAAGGATGCCGATTGGCTCAAAGCAGTGAAAGTTATTATCAATGCAAAAACCGACAAGATCTCAGGTTGTAATGCTTTAGATAAGGTTTTGATCGATAAACTTATACCAAATATAAAACATAAAATAAACGAACTCCAGACTATGTTGTCCAAATTGAAAGTGGAACTCGTTGTCGATGCTTCTATTGGAAAGATCCTTCCGAAGGAAAAGCAAATCGAAAACGATACCATTTGGTATGAAGAATTTTTAGCAATGAAATTGCTGATCGCCCAAGTTGAGGATGAACATGACGCAATTGATATGATCAACACGTATTCTGGCGGTCACTCTGCATCTATTATAACAGAAGATAAACAAACGGCAATGACATTTTTGGAACGTGTGGATAGCGCTGCCGTTTATCATAATGCATCCACGCGTTTCACTGATGGCGGACAAATGGGAGTTGGCGCAGAATTAGCAATAAGTACAGACAAATTGCATCATCGTGGCCCCTTAGGATTGAAACAATTAGTCACTAACAAATACTATGTGTATGGTGATGGCCATGTACGCGTTTAGTACCGTACTTTGCGGTACTCAATTTGAACCTCACAAATGGGTCAACCTAAATTTAAAATTAAATTTGGTTTTTGCCTTAATTTTCATTATATTACTAGCTATGATACAAGCAGACAAAGAGAAGTACAGAGACATTTTAGACAGTTCAGTCGAATATTTAGAACAACATGGTTACGAAAATATCAAAGCAGATACTGAGGGATACGAAACACCTAAGTCTTATGCTAAAAAAGGAAGTGATATTTCGGTTACTCCTGATATAGTTGCAACTAAAGAGGGTCGTAAACATTATTTTGACATTAGCCTTAAAAGTGAGAAGCCTAAACTCTTAAAATCCAAATGGCTTTTTCTTAATACCTTAACGGCCTTAAAATCGCATCGTTTTAGATTAATTACCACTAGAGGACATTTTAAATTCACAAATGATATGTTAGAAGATATCAATCTTCACGACAAAAAACTGATTAAAATCTAAATTTAATTTCATTTTCTTGTAACATAATTATGACTTGTTACGTATAACTATGTGGTCATATTAAAGTACCCAAATTTAACGAAGATAATTAAATGAGACAGCTAAAAATCACGAAGCAGGTTACCAATAGAGAAACTGCCTCGTTAGACAAGTATTTACAAGAAATTGGTAAGGTTGATTTAATTACCGCAGATGAAGAAGTTGAGTTAGCACAACGCATCAAAGCGGGCGATCAACTTGCGCTAGAGAAATTAACAAAAGCTAACTTGCGATTTGTAGTTTCAGTTGCAAAACAGTATCAAAATCAAGGATTAACGCTTCCTGATTTAATTAACGAAGGAAATTTAGGTTTAATTAAAGCTGCGCAGCGTTTTGACGAAACTCGTGGTTTTAAATTTATTTCTTATGCCGTATGGTGGATTCGTCAATCCATATTGCAAGCCTTAGCCGAACAATCGCGTATTGTGCGTTTGCCTTTAAATAAAATCGGTTCTATCAACAAGATTAATAAGACTTTTGCTTTTTTAGAGCAAAGCCATGAGCGTCCGCCAAGTGCCGAAGAAATAGCGAAAGAATTAGACATGACCATCAATGACGTTAAAGAGTCAATGAAAAACTCTGGACGTCATGTATCAATGGATGCACCCTTGGTTGAAGGAGAAGATTCTAATCTCTATGATGTACTTCGTAGTGGAGAATCACCTAATCCAGACAGAGATTTACTTCATGAATCGTTGCGTACTGAGATTGAACGTGCTTTAGAAACGTTAACACCTCGCGAAGCAGATGTCATTCGATTATATTTCGGTCTAGGAAATCAACATCCGATGACTTTAGAAGAAATTGGTGAAACGTTTGATTTGACACGTGAGCGTGTAAGACAAATTAAAGAAAAAGCCATTCGAAGATTAAAGCATACCTCTAGAAGTAAAATTCTCAAAACCTATCTAGGATAATAAAAATAGGTGGTCTCATTTATAATACAGATTGACCTTTAAATAGTTTATTTAGATTGTAGTCTTAAACAAAGTATTACGTCTAAATTACCACAACAAACAGTCTAAAATTCTCGTTTTTGTGAGAATCAAAACTGTTCGTTTTTTGATTGATGAAAGAACCCAGAGCTGATTACTCTGGGTTCACTTTTTTATAACAATTCTATCCAAGACCATGCTTAAAATTAATAAAATCCATTTGCTATTTTAAACAATAAAAGAAGGATCTCACATGAATTAATTGATTTATTAAAAGTCATTGTTCTGAACAATAATTAGCGATCCATTTCCGATATTTTATTGTTGAAAATCAATCGCTTTTTACAAATCGTGGAAGGTGAAAATTGATATAATTGATAGCTTATATCTTATTATTAAATAAGATTCACGACATAACGATGTGATCTAAGTTCCTGAAACAAGATTAGAATATCATTTATTTGGAGATTATCAAAGCAACCTTTAATGTAATAACAGACTAATCGAATTTAAAAAATTCATATCTATTTTGATTGAATAAAAAAACGAATGTCATGATTATAGAACAGATTATTACGCTAACTAGAAGTTTAGATGACTTTAAACTAAATCAGGTTTCTTCAAACCTCATCACTACACTTATTTGAAATAATTGAGGCATTTTAAAATAAGACAGTATCTTTGCATAAACTTAGAACCTTTTTTTACTATGTCTTCAAATTTAATTGCCCCGTCCATGCTTGCCTCCGATTTTGGCAACTTACAACGTGAGGTAGAAATGGTTAATCAAAGTGATGCCGATTGGTTTCACATTGACGTAATGGATGGTCATTTTGTGCCGAATATTTCTTATGGAATGCCAGTAATTGCAGCTATAAAAAGTCATGCCACGAAACCATTGGATGTGCATTTAATGATTGAAAAACCTGAACGTTACATTGAGGAATTCGCTAAGGTTGGTGCTGATATTATTACAGTACACTATGAATCTACGGTACATTTACATCGTGTATTGAGACAAATAAAAGATACAGGCTGTAAAGCGGGAATTGTTTTGAACTTAACGACACCAATCTCAGTCCTCGAAGATATTTTACCAGAATGTTATATGATCTTATTAATGTCCATTAATCCTGGGTTTGGAGGACAGAAATTTGAAGAAATGACTTATGGCAGAGTCAGAAAACTTAGAGCAATGATTAATGCTCAAGGCTTAGACACACGCATAGAAATCGATGGTGGCGTGACCGATAAAAACATTAAATCGTTAGTCGATGCTGGCGCAGACGTTTTTGTCGCAGGAAGCCACGTTTTTAAAAGCGTCAATCAATTAGATACCATCAAGCGATTGAAAGCCTTAGCGAATAGCTAATTAATCTTTACTTCCGTAGCCATAACCATAGCCATAGTTATAAGAATAACCATATGACCTTCTTGCGCCTACCCCGTTGATAACGTACGCCATATTCTTGATTTTACCACTATCTGATAAATTTCTAGAAAACTCCAATAAATTCTTCTCTGTATGATCTGCTCTCACTAGATAAATAGTAGCATCTGCATACTTAGAAATAAGAAGTGTATCGGTCACCAAAATCGTTGGTGCCGTATCTATAATGATATAATCATATAAGCCTTTGGCCTCATCCAAAAATGCCTTAAATCTACCGTTTGTTAACAATTGTGTAGGATTAGGAGGAATATCACCAGACAGCAAGATTTGGTGGTTGGGATGCTTTTCAAAACCCTTTAGCAACATATCTTTCCAATCAATCGTATCGTCATACAAGTAATTAGATAAGCCTGCAACCTTTTTATCTTTATCTATATACGTATGAATTTGCGGATTTCTTAAGTCGGCTCCAACTAGCAAGACCTTCTTGTTGATACTGGATAGTGCCAAAGATAAATTAATACCAACATAAGTTTTACCTTCTCCTTTTATAGTTGATGTACAATAAATAATTTTTCCATCAGAATTGTTTGTTACAGGTAAGATGTAGTCTACGTTAGCACTTAAAATCCTGAACGCTTCAGATTGAACTGACCGATCTGTTGGGTTATCAAAAACCAAATTACCAGATTTAATTTTTGGTAATTCTGCCAAAATAGGAATCGTACCTACGCTGCTTACGACATCTTCTTTCCCTTTAATTTTAGTGTTTAGCAGATTAATCCCATAGATGGCACCAAAAGGAATTATCAAACCCAAAAGTAAAGCCGTTAAATAGATATTTTTTGAATTGGGCGAAATTGGCGTTCCATTAGATAATGCATATTCCACAACCTTAATTGAAGGTTCAGTAATGGCCAAATTAATCGCAGCCTCCTCTCTTTTTTGTAGCAAAAACAGATATAAAGTTTGTTTGATTTCTTGCTGTCTAATTCGGGATCTTAGTAATTTTTCTTTTAAAGGTAAACTCGATACCTGATATGCATACTTTTGATTACGCTTAGTCAATTGCTGCTTGGTTGCATTTAATTGAGTATTATAATCTGATAGCGATAGCTTTATATTGCCCTTTAAATTATTCAATTTATTCTCAATAACTTTTACCGTAGGGTTATTTTCGCCTGCGCTAGTAATAAGCTTCTGCTTCTCAGTCACCAGGGCATTATGTAGATTGATAAGTACATTTACACTTTCGTTGCTAATACCTATATTTGCTGGTAAAAGTCCTTTATTTGAGTTTTCAGAAACCAAGGATTCTCTCATGAGTTCAGAAATAATGAGTTGATTTTCAACTTGAAAGACCTCATTGTCTAAGGCTGTGCGTTGTGTAAGTCCAATTTCTGCATCAGACTCTATATTTATAAAATTATTAGATTTTTTAAAATCCTTAATCCCAACCTCAATTGAATCTAATTCTTGAGCTAAAAATTTAAATCGTTCATATATAAAATCTATTGTACGTTTTGAGATTTGTTGCCGACGTCAATGCCATCTTAATTGAAACCTTGAATCACTGTATTTAAGATGTTATTTGATCTCGTTTGACTTTCACCAGTGTGTGTGAGTTTAAGGAGATCACTACCTTTACCCAGCATTCCAACTCCTAACTGATCCTTTAATCGGCGAGTTGCGCTAGCCAAGGGACTAAACGTTACAATATATGTTTTACCAATGGAACCCTAAGCTGATCATCTCCATCTAAAGACAGCTCAAAAGGTAAATCATGTTCTACCCCTAAAGAGTTATAACTTGGAAAAACAAGAGGTTTTTCTTTGTCGCCTCAAATACTTTGAATGCATTGTTTTCAACTAGAATTCTAAATCGCATTGATGAGTCAATACTATCATTTGCAATAGTTTTTGTGATGATAAAGGGAAACCTATCAATTTCAGTAGTCAACACGTTTCCTTCCTCATAAAATCGCATTGTAAGATTTATGCGCCTCACAACATCCTCGCTAATGCGATAAGACTTAATAATTTCGATTTCATTTTCTAGGTTAATATTGGATCTATTAAAAACAAATGCCGAAGATGGCAGTTCTAACCCTTTAGTCTTATTGAGAATTTTAATCTTAGCTGCAGAGGCATAGATCTTCGGAGTGTATCGTAAATATAGATAAGCACCACACATCGCTATGAGAACCCCTAAAGCAAATAAGTACCAATAACGCGCATATTTTTTAATTTCATTTTTTATAGTTTCACCTTGATCATTCTTAGAGGAAGAAACTGTATGTAATTCTTGACTCATGATTATCTAGTAATTAGCAAAACCGTAGTTAATATTATGGAAAATACTGAAATAAATGCGGATGTATTACCGACAAAACCAGCACTCTTAACTCTTCGACCATTTGGATTTACGATAATGATATCGTTTGGCTTTATGAGATAAGCATCAGATTTTATAAAATCGGTAGATGTAATATCAACATGAGAAATGACTCGGTTTCCATCTGTCTCGCGCAGTAATATAATATCCTCTCGTTTTCCATTAATACTTAAATCACCAGCATACCCTAAAGCTTGTAACAGGGTTATATTAAATTCAGTATAAGTAAATGTTCCAGGCTGATTAACCTCTCCAAGAATGGTCACCTTTGCATTGAGCAATCTTACATTAACCGTAGGACTTCTCAAGTGCCCACCGTCCTCAAGAACTCTTTGTAAGTAATTTTGTAACTCAATCACGGTTTTGTCCTTAGTTGAAATATTTCCTAATTGAGGGAAATTGATAGAATTGTCTTCAGAAACTAAATAACCTTGTAACTGAAGTAACTCAGGACTAACTCCTCCCATTCCTCCTGCTGCCGCTACTGGATTATTATAGGGCAATGCGGTTTCAGGAATTAAAGCACCTACATCAATCTTCAGTATATCATTAGGCTGAATTTTTGGACTGGCAAAATCGATTGGAGTTTCAGGGTAGTTGTTGGCATCCTGAAGATATAAAATTTCTTTTTTCGTAGCGCATGCACTAAATAGCAAAAAAAATAGACAAACGCCCAAGATATTCTTCATCGTTATAAATTTATTCAAAACGGTACAAAGATAACCGCAATTACACAATTGACAAAACTAAGATTATTCTGAGGTTTTAATCGGTTTTTGATATCCATTTATTAGATGTCAACCAATTATAAATAAATAATAAACTATACAATAGAGTGCCAATAACGATAAGCAGTATGACTTGGTACAAAATATCTAGATATCGAATTTGATATATAAAGGCTATCAACAACAAATTTAAAATCACAATATATATTGTTGTCTGAGCGTGTGAGAAGCCAAGTTGCAAAAATCTGTGATGAATATGGTTTTGATCTGCGGAAAAAGGACTTTTCCTGAGAATAACAAGTCGAATAAGGAAAATTCTCATGGTATCTAAAAGTGGGAAAAACACGATTGCCAATACCAATATGGGCGCAGATTCATTAAATATGGCCGATGGGTTGGACTGCGCAGTACTTAAGAAGCGTACAGCGCTAAAGGCAATTATGAAGCCTACAATCATGGAGCCTGTGTCACCCATAAAAATCTTTTTACGCCTAGAAAAATTTAAACGTAAAAAAGGAATTAATGCACCAATTGTGGCAACTGTTAGTGTTGACATTGTAATATCATTAGTTTTAACAAACAAAAATGCAAATGCGGCACTGCCTGCCGCAGCTAAACATCCTGCAAGCCCATCAACACCATCAATTAAATTATATGCATTTATAACTAGGACATATACGAATAGGGTGAATGAAACAGACAGCCAATACGGCATTATAGTGAGACCAAAAATCCCTGATAGGCCCATAATTCTCGTATCAGTGAATACAATCAATAACGAAGCGGCCAAAATTTGACCAAGCAATTTTTTTCTAGGAGACAATACTAATAAATCATCTTTTAAGCCTAAAAAGAATAACAATGTTAGACTACCAAGAACAAGAAGCAGGATTTTGGTATCTAATAGCGCTCCAATGGTTGTAATGACGACCACCAAAGCTATAAATATCCCAACACCTCCAAGAGTAGGTGTCATTTTACTGTGCACACTGCGGTCTCCGGGCTCATCCATCAAGCGTTTCGCTATGGCTATTCTAAATATGGCTGGATATGTTGAAAGTGAGACGACAAAGGCAATGATAAAAGTCAATATAAGCCATATGCCAAGGTGATCTAAAGGATTAAAATAATTTAGTAATTCTTGTATCATATAGCGAGCTTAATTATCATAATCGATCTATGATAGCGCATTACAAGCAAATATAAGTGTTAGAAGTAAATTCTTATTAAAAAAAGGTTAAAAAGCAAAATACAGCGTATGACCTGCAAATTGGTGAAGAAGTTTTTATTTCTTAAACCATTGCGGAATTTTAGCTAAGTTCTTTTGCAGGATTACTTTAAAAGGAATTGTCAGGCCATTAGTTTTGGCTGCTCGAAAATCCTCTTTTGTTTTTTCCAGTATGTTCTTAAGACTTCGATTGCTAGCACCTCCTACGCGCATTTTCACAATAACTTCAGGTAAGAAATAAAATTTGTAATCGCTATGACTAAAGACCCTTAAAATAAAATCATAATCGGCCGCGATATTATATTCAAGATTAAATTTTCCACAATTCTCATACACTTCTTTTTTCAAAAATAGGGTGGGATGTGCTGGCATCCATCCCCTATTCAAAAGCTTCTTATGGAATGGTTGACTAATCCAATTTCTGACAATTTGATTGATATCGGCATAATTGACATAATGAAGATTTCCGTAGACCCCATCAACACGTTGAGATTCAAAAGCGTTGATTACATTCTCTATTGTTGATGGCTGTGCCAAATAATCATCGCTATGTATGAAACCAATAATATCGCCGCTTGCCATTGACAGACCTTTGTTTAAGGCATCATAAATACCATTATCAATTTCAGAGATCCAATTAATATTGTGATACGTTTTGGCTTTATCCTTTATTAATTCAATAGTTCCATCGTTTGACAATCCATCAACAATAATGTACTCGATATTATCGTAGGTTTGGCTTAAGACAGAATCCATGCACATCTCAAGCGTATTTAGGCTATTGCTTGTTGCAGTAATTAAAGAGGCTTTAAGGGACATTACTTATTAAAATTTCTTGTTTTAATTTTTACGGCAGGATTACCTCGGTAAATACCGTACGGCTCAAGGTCGATACTTGTAACCGAGCCTAAAGATAGTACTGCATGAGTTCCTACAGTAACACCAGGCCCAACTGTGCTCTTTGCACCGATCCATGAACCAGATTTAAGGTATATTGGCTTTACTATAAGATCAAACTCAGGAACTTTATAATTATGGTTACCGCAAATTAAGAAGGCTCCCTGAGATAGACAAACATTATCTTCAATAGTTACTTGAGCCAAATTATCAATCCAGACATCTTCCCCTAGCCAGCAATAATCACCTACAATTAATTTCCAAGGATATTTGATATTTACACCAGGCTTAATTACAACGCCTTCTCCAAGCGTTGCACCAAACAAATTCAGAAAAAAAATTCTTAAAGAAGACGATGGGTTATATCGATTTCTCATAATGAATTCATTCACTACATACCATAATAATCGCTTTAACTTCGATCCTGGCTTGTACCAATCATTATTATAACTCGATAAATCTGTTTTCAACTAATAATGGTATAAGTTTGTTGCTTAATTCTTTGTTAAGAGTGTATCAAAGTAACTAATGGTTTTGGTCAAACCTTCTTCCAATTGTACTTTAGGAGTCCATCCATTGAGTTCTTTTTTTGCCAATTCAATTACTGGCTTGCGTTGTAGAGGGTCATCTTGAGGTAACGGTAGATAGACTAATTTTGATTTAGAATTGGTGAGTTCAATGATTTTTTGAGCTAATTCAAGCATTGTAAATTCACCTGGATTTCCCAAATTCACTGGCCCTACAAAACCATCCCGACTATTCATCATCCGTATTGTCCCTTCCACTAAATCGTCAACATATTGAAAACTTCTTGTTTGTGTGCCATCGCCAAAAATCGTAATGTCATCTCCTTTTAAAGCTTGTACTATAAAATTAGAAACCACACGGCCGTCATTTGGATTCATATTTGGACCGTAGGTATTAAAGATTCTAATGATCTTTATCCTGACATCATTTTGTATGTGATAGTCCATAAACAACGTTTCTGCGCAACGCTTCCCTTCATCGTAACATGATCTCAGTCCAATAGGGTTGACATTGCCCCAATAGGTCTCAGGCTGCGGATGAATAGCAGGATCGCCATAAACCTCGCTTGTTGAAGCTTGTAATATTTTAGCTTTAACACGCTTGGCTAGTCCTAACATATTAATTGCACCCATCACAGAAGTCTTGATGGTCTTGATAGGATTGTATTGATAATGAATGGGTGATGCAGGGCATGCTAGATTATAGATTTCATCTACTTCAACAGTATATGGATTAATCACATCATGACGCACGAGCTCAAAATAGTGATTATCCATAAGGTGTTCAATATTTTTTTTGCTTCCCGTAAAAAAATTATCCAAACAAATAACTTCATTTTCTTCTTTGAGTAAGCGCTCACATATATGTGATCCTACAAATCCTGCACCTCCAGTAATTAAAATTCGTTTCATTCTAGTTTTGTTTAAGCATCCAAAAATAAGGCTTTATTTTGTTCTACTACATTTGGGTTTTCACTAAATGTTTTTGCGAAATCAAATGAAGATTTTGACCATTGTGCGTACTCTTCTTGAGACATATTTATAAAATGAGTAATTGCTTCATTAAAATCCTTTTCATTTTTAATTGCAATATCATATCCTAATTTATCTTTTTTTAACTTACGCCAAGGTGTTTGGTCTGAAATAATTACAGGACATCCATTTTGCCAGGACTCCATGATAACGTGACCAAAATTTTCTCCATACGTTGGCAATAAAAGTACGTGTTCATCCAATAAATGCTGGGACAATTCTTGGTTCGGAATGGCCCCCAAATAATCGACTTGCACGTGTTTAGGTAACCTTGCTATTTTCTTTTTACATTGCTCCCAGTAATCCTTATCGTCAATGGGACCAATTATTTTAAACTTTATTGCATATTCCCCATTCACTTTAGAGAGCAAGTTTAATGCTCCCAATAAGTTTTTTTTAATCGCAATGCGAGACAGAAAAAACAAATATAATGTTTTATCAATTTTGACTTTTTCTTTGGGCAAATTGGTAGAGATTGCTGACAAATTTGGCGCCAGCGAAATGTTCATATGCTTTCCGAAATGTTGTTTAATCTCCTCAACTTCACTATTTGCAGTAGCATGCCAAATCACTTTCTCATTCAGTTTCATGAATTTAAACCATTTTAAGAAAACCTTTTTCTTAAAAGGTTTTATAGCAAGTGCACCTTTGCCCAACATCCCTCTTGTTGCCAATACGCGCCTAATGGGTAAATTCCTTAAAATCCAAAAAGGTAATAGTGTGAATTTTAAAGAAAATAAAGAATTAAAATAAACAACATCAAATTGTTCGGCTTCAAACAAGGTATGATAGAACCTTTTAGTTTGGTGTTGGGGGTCTAAATAAATCACACGATAACCATCTTTATCTAGCCATATATTTAGATTTTTAGACGCTATTGGTAATGGCTCTCCCAAATCTAAATTTGAGGTAATGACTGATATATCAAATTCATCTTTTAGTCGTGCGACAAGATTGGATATCGATTGAATAGGCCCACCAGCTTTATAGGCTGGTAAATACCAATCAATGAAAATCCATAGTCTTGTTTTTTCGGGATTCATAGATAAAAATTTTTATATTAGTTCATAATATTGACAATTAAATGACATCACTCAATTCTTCATAAATGTCTAAATACGCTTTAGCAATAACGTCTTGATCAAAGCGCCTTACGTTGATTAATCCTTTTTGAACAAGTGCTTCTCTTAATGCAACATCTGCTATCACGGCTTTAATCCCTTTTCTAATGGAAGTAACCTCATAAGGATTCACAAGATAAGCCGAATCAGCTGCGACTTCTGCCATTGCACCAAAATTAGACGTTATGACCGGTCTTCCAACTGATTGTGCTTCTATCACAGGCATTCCAAAACCTTCATAGGTCGAGGCAAAACATAACATATCACAGGCTTGATATTCCGCTACAACCTGCTCTATAGTCAAGTTGAATTTTGATTCGAAATCAAGTCCTATAGCTTCCGCCAGTCTTTGTTGAGCTTCTGTAGGTTTTCCGATCAATAAGATCTTGCACGGAATATCCCTTAAACTTTCTAATACGCGCTCTAAATTTTTATTTGGTTTTGTACCTAAAAGTAAAATTCTTGGTTGAGATTTACTAAATACATATGAACTATAAGAAAAAATTGTATTGACAGGGTTTCTTATAACTGTCACTTTTTGTGTTGCAAACGGAATCAATGAGGCGACTTCTCTCTTGGTAAAGTCTGATATGACGGTTATTTTTTTTACAAACATGGCGGGCAACCAAAACCAAAAAAGCTTCATATACAGCTTCTTAATAAAAGATCCACGCACAATGGAATGTACATCATGAATCGTTAAAACCGATTTTCTTCCAGTCACGATAGCCATATAGTGGATATCACCTGTGATATGATAAATAGCGCTCCTATTTGTATGAAAATCCTTCAGGTTCTTCCAAATGACGTGCAAGCTACCTCCAGAGTATTTCAATGTTTTAGCAGAGGTCTGTGAAAAGCTACCGATTAGTTTTGAAAGTGTCTCAAAAACACCTTCAATACTGTTGTATTTTGGATCTGGCTTTCTAAAGATGTAGATAATGTTCTCTTTCATCTGTTGAACTCCCAATTCCAATATTTTTTCACGAACCAAATAAAAAGAAAAACAACAATCAATGATTTAATGAGATGATTTAATACAACCACCAATTCGGTCTCGGCTTTAATGACCTGAAGAAATATCAAGGGAATAAACGCAGCTAATACAATATTATCCATGATTTTAGACTTTAACAGAAGCCATACCTTGCTCAAAAAAAATCCCCAAATACCCATAAAAATCACACCTCCTAAATGCGCAAAATTACCATAAGCTTCACCTAAAATACTAATCCCCATGGATGTGCCCTGACTAAGCTCCAATCCAGTAAATTTTCTAAAGTTCTCTTGACCACCTGCCTTCGCTTTTTCAGGATTTAAAAATCTTGGAAGCACCGAAGCAAATAAGGCTTCCTTTATGGTTTCACCATTTAAATAATCGTCATTTCTTGGAATATTATTGAGAACCGCACTAATGATCCAGCCCTGGTTAAGACGAACGTTACTATCTATCCCGTCATCCAAATCTGCTACATCCTTTTCATCAACCATAAACGAATCTACCATTAGGCTAAAAAACAATTCAACCTTATTACCAGCATAATTATCCCACATTTGATTTCTATAGGCAGACTTCGCGGTTTGCAGGGTAAGAGCTAACAGACCTCCAATAAGAAAGGTGGCTATAATTTTTTTTATGTTTGGCTTGTACTTTAAAGCCCAAAACATATAGAAAAATACCGTCCATAACAAAAAATCATGAAACAGGGCTTTTAAAATAGACGTCATTAACAGATAAATTAACGTAAAGTAGAAGATACTTTTTAATCTTTTATCTTCGGAATAAAAAAGAATTATAGCACCTACAAACTTAAAATTAGATAGAATAAATACTAGAAATCCGAGAGCTCCAGGAAGAAAACCACCAAAAAGGTCGAAAAAGACTCCAATTAATAAGAGTTTAAATCCATATTTAGAATAATGTTGTAATCTATCAAAATTAACTTCTAATGTCGCCTTTATTGTTAGAAGAATAATTAAAGAGAATACAAAAAAAGCAGGAACAACAAAGCCCATATATTCTGGTTGATCAACGTACATATAATATTTGTAATGACCAGATGGGCTATTATACTCAATCAAGGGACCAACGATCCATTGTAAACCAGCAATGAGTAACATCAACTCCAATACAGGTAATCTTTTACCTAATCCTGACAAAAAGCGATAGAATGTTAATGCTACTGCAACTATTCCTATGTATGACCAAATTACCAAATCCTATTTTTATATATTAGGTAAAAGTTCTGTTTCTAAAGCGTGGGCCATATGTTGGATTGTAAAATTTTGAACGTGAGCAAAGGCCTTCTCACCCATAACCTCTAATGTATCAGCATTTAATTTTTTAAGTATAGCCACAAGCTCATTCTGATTTGCGTAATCAAAAACAAACCCGTTGACACCATTTATCAGCAAATCTGCCGCACCTCCTACTTTATTAGAAACAATTACGGGTCTCGAACAGGCCATCGCCTCATTAACAGCTAGTCCCCATGTTTCCCCAGGTCCTTTTGATGGTAAGCAAAAAATTGATGCCAAACGATAAACTATAGGCATTTTTGATTGGTTCTGGAAAGGCAAAACATAGATGTTTTTATCCTTAGCTGATAATTCTTTTATCTCATTTTCCAGTGGTCCTTGACCTATCATAATCAAAGCAATTGGATCTCGACGAAATGTATTGACTTCCATAACCGCTTCCATCAATAAATTTGGTTGCTTTTTATCTTCAAATTTACCAGCAAACACCACGGTGAGTTGTTCGGCATCTACTCCCAAATTGACTTTCCATTCTTGTGCCTGCTCTTCATATTTAAACAATTGAGAATCTGCAAAATGCGTATTATTAACAGCATGAGGTGCGTATACCAATTGTGCTTCATTTAAGCCGTGTTGTAAGAAATAAGACTTATTAGCACTACCAACATAAAATGCCTTGTCCACAAAAGAATAAACAATAGTCAACAATATTTTCCTTAAGCAGCGTTTTAGGATAGACTGATGATCTAACATTGTCGAATCACCGCGAAACCAAACGGGAATTTTATTTTTAAAATGTCGGAGAACAGAAAAGTGACTTTTCATATTCCAACCGTACACTAATATTGCATCTGGATTGTAGGCTTCTATTTTTGTATTAAGTTCTGGCGTGTCTATACCTTTCCATGAATTACTACCTGGATCTTTTGATATATTGTCCACAAACTCATAAGAATATCCTTCCAACAGAGGTACATCCCAAACAATATCTTTACCAAATGTTTTATCTTTAACGACTTCCTTTGATTGAGACCAGGTATAAAATACTTTAAGCCCAATTTGAGCATTGGTAGCCAATAGTTGAAATAATGGCGCGTAATATTGGATTGGATGTGTTATAACAATTGCCAATTTCTTCATTTCACGCTATGGTTTTTATAGTCTCAAGCAGCAAATCGGGTAGGGCTTCTGAAGTATTTATTAAACCGTCAAACACGATTTCATTGGTTTTTTGATCTCTACATTGTGTCACCCATGTTTCAGGGTGATGTAACACAGCGCCATCACTTAGAAACGCTGCCCAGTAAGAATAACTACTTTCTTTTGTAGTCATTAAAATCTTACTTTTTGAAAGTGTTATAACATCAACTAAATCATTCTGGTTGTGAAAACGATTTGTTTGATCTAATTCAAGTATCTCTTTCAATTCATAGTCTAAACCATCAGAAAATATCGTCACAGATAGATCTTTTGCGCTTTCAGCTCTTATTTTATTAATTAGGACACATAGAATTAATTTTCCGTAGCCTTACCAATGGTGTTGAAGTCCCCTCTCCTAATATGAACACCAATTATTGGCGCAGGATGTTCTTCAATCTTGTTTAATTGTTTCTTTCTTATCATATTGCCAAAAGTCTCGATTATATCATTTCTATAAATTGCTAATTCTTTCAAATTTGAAACGTACAGTGTGCCTTCAAAAACACAACGTTTAAAATTCAAGTTTCTTTTTTCTAAAGATGAAAAATGTTTTAAATGTTTGAGGTATGATTTGAACAAAAACAGACTTCGTTTATTATTGAAAAAATCATAGTACAATCGCAATGATTTTTCTCTTCTCAAAATATTACCAATAGGAATATGGAACCAACTAGAAGTAATCAGTACAGCCTCATTATTTTTTGAAAAAACATAAGCTTTAGCCTACATAATAATCTTATTACATAAACCATATCCTTCAAATTTGAGATATACTTTTTTAGAATTCATCGTTGCCAACTATTTCAAAGTCTTTTTATCATTCATTTGGTAATGTCTATTGCGCTTTCCATGGCGTCTGCCAAAACGTTTGCTGACTGTTTGGCCGTATAGCTTTCGAGTGGTTTGAGATCGAGTGCCCAATGAATATCGTTCTGAAACTTGAGTAAAATGGTGTTTAGTTTAGCGACCAATAGCGCTTTAACGTCACCATCCTCATAAGCCACCAGAAAATCATCAGCATTTGTTTCCTGAATGATTTTCACGGCGGAACTTTTACCATGAAGCATTGATAACAATGGCGTTTCACTTAATAAGCATTGAAATGTTTTTGAGGCCGTATAGTGCTGCTCGGTACTTCCGAAGAGCATGATACGATGCGCTTTGGAGAGAAAATTGAGAATATGCAAAAATGGAAATCGTTCCCGATGTTCTACAACGATATTTTCTAAACCATAATCTTCGGCATAGGCAGTAATCCTTTTTGCAGGATAGGCGCCTGTACCCACAAAATAAAGACAAATATCAGCATCCCACTTCCCTATTTTTTTCAATGCTGCAATAGACTCAAAAAACGATTGAACAAATAAGTGTGAGTTGGGAAGAAAGGCGCCTGCATAAAGCCAAGGTTTCGAGTTAGGTTGGTCATCCCAAGGTAATTTTAAATCCTCTAAAACAATCGTATGGTCTTTAGGGTCAAACCCATAAGGCATTCCAGCATGTACAGGTTCTGTTTTAAAATTTCGATCTATTACTGGCTGGTAGTATGGTGTTGAAACCCCTGTAATCAAAGCTGCTTTTTTAACTGCATAAGGCTCTAATGTGCGCGCAACAATTTGGCTAAATTTTGCCCTACTATCATTCTGGTTGGTAATATCCCTAACCCATGGGTCTATATAATCAATGCCATAAGGTATTTTTGTTTTATTATAAAGTATACGTCCTAAAATTGCGGTATAGAATGATGGAATGGGAATCCAAATAAAATTAATATCGCGCTCCTTACAGAGTCTTAGCGCCTCCTTTTTAAGAAATGGAAACGCACGCAAACCAATATCTCCAATAAGCCTTGGTTTGGTCACATTATAAGCCTTTGTATAAACGACCTCTATATCGTCTGAAACTGTCTTCAACATCAATGAATCCAATGGTTCTTCATAATATTGGGAGTCTACAGTAAGCAAAAGTGGATGCCACCCAAATTGCTTCAAATAATTACCTATAAGCCTGGGACGTTGTACACCTGCAAGATTTGCTGGTACCCAATGTGGATATATAATTAAAACGGTTTTCATGCAAAAAGATCTATAAGTTTGAGTTGCTCGTAATCCCAAGAGAACGATTTGGCTTTTTTCCATCGTTTGGTTTTAGAAGTAACATCTAACAAATTTGTGTTCAAAATTTTAAGAGTTTTTTCCAACGGGAATTCCATAATTATGCCAGCCTCATATAACAATGTATTCAAAAATTGCGATTGTCCCGATGTATTGGTAGCTATAACATAGCAACCAGCTTGAGCATAAGCTATCATTTTGTTGGAGAGCGCTATCGTATTGTTGAAATCCTTACCAGGTTCTAAAGCCAAACCAATATCCATCTGACTCAAGAACTCATGTAAATCTTCTTGTTTCATGCTCTTGTGAAGGTGGATATTCGGACTGAGCTTTTGATGTTCAATATAGTTTTCATTTACAGTCCCTACCAAATGGAACTCTATGGATGGTAGCTTTTTGGCTGCTTCAAATACCTGATCCAAACCACGGTTTGGACCTATATGCTGCGAAAACCAAACACATTTGATTATGGAATTTTGATTAATTGGCTGTTTAAAGTCGTTGGAAGAAAATGCATTCAAAATAGTTTTTTGCTTCACATCGCTACCAATATTAAAAGCATTTTGGCATTCTAAACCAATACCTTCTGAAGCGTAGGTAATAACTTTGGCTCTGTCAAAGGCACTTTGCATAAGTAGCATTCGATTTGCGCTTTCATGGGTTTTATTGAAATACAAGTCTTCTCCCGGATAATAATCTTCAATATCCAATTGTAAAGTTACATTAGAATTTTTTTCAACTTGCATTGCAGGATAAAATGCGCCTAAATTATGAGCTATAACTCTATCAAAGCAAAATTTATTTTTTTCAGAAAGTGCCTGAAATGTCAATTGGGGTGTCTTATCGTTGCTAGCAAAAGCGCAAATCAAGATGTTCTTTTTGAACCATGGATTAAGTAAAGTAGCAACTTTATGAAGTGCTTTGGAAACAAGCGTTTGTACAAACGAATTTTTTCTGTTGATTTCAATAAATTCCACATTTGGATTTCTATTGATAATTTGTTCTGATAGGTCGGCACTCCAATCAAAATGTTTAAAGCAAATCACCTTACAATGGAAGCTGTGTTTTAAAACCTCAAACTCCTTCACCAATCTAGGATTTGAAGCCAAACTGGATGTTGTAATAAACATGATGTGTTTCATAAAAACTTCAGTTTGTTTCTCTTTGTCAAAATAGTATCCAGTCTCATCTTACGTTGCATATAATTTAAACCTACCAAATCAACACCCATAAGCCTTGATGCAAAATTCAAGCTTCTGTCTTAAAAATTATCATTTAACTTTATGAATCCAATAGGAAACCGATTTTGCGCAACGCCATCCAAAGTTTGATTTAATGGTTTCAATTAATTTGCCTCCCAATACTGGCAGATAATCGCTTCCTCCCAACAACTCTGATTCTTGGATGGCTTTAGACGATAGATCTTTAAATTCAGGATAAGCGTTAATGGCAATCCATTTGTACTGTAATGAAAAAGCTGCCTTAAATGCGGCTGTATCTTTTAACATTTTCAGTTCCTCATGTTTAGATTCTAGAGCTCTCAATTGGCTCTCCAAATGGGTTCGCTGTTTTTGATTGGCAATATTTTCACCTAAAATGTGCTTTCGGTAATAATTCAACACATTTGGTACATAAACCACTTGGTTAGCTCTTGAAACTACACGACAGAAAAACTCGCCATCTTGGTCTTTACTTAAGGTCTCGTCCCAAGGCCCCGCAATTTTTATTAAACCTCTATCGGTCAACCATGCACTTGTCTGCACCATGCCTGGCGTGCCGTTGGCGCCGAATAAATTCAATAAGAAAGCCGCGGTATCTAGAGTTGTAAATAAATAGGCCTCATCAGCAATCACACCTTCATTTATACTGTTATAAAAATGTTTGGTACTACAAACAGCGATACTATTGTTTTTATCTTTTAATGCTTTGACTTGAGCTTCAATTTTATCTGAGCTCAATACATCATCAGCATCTAAATATTGTATTAAATCACCCGAAGAAAGTTCAAAACCATAATTTCGTGCAGCGCAAGCACCTTTACCTTTATTTTTTTTAACTTTTAATTTAGGATGTTTGACCGTTTCTAAATACTCAAAAGATCCATCAGTTGATCCATCATCAACCACGATGATTTCAATATGTTTGTAGGTTTGGTCAAATACAGAGTCTAAAGTTTCAATAATATGGGCAACACTATTGTAATTTGGTATGATGACAGAAACTAATGACATTGTGCTGATAGAAAATCTATAAATTTTTTAGTATTGGTTTCTAAATTAAACGATTTTAAATAGCTTTTTAAAGCTGCTTCTCTTCTTTTAGTATAGGTACCGAAAGCTTCATTCGCCATCTGTTCTATAGCCTCTGCTACTTCAGAAGCATTTGGATGTGCATTGAGCAAAATTCCATTGTGTTTGTCAACCAATTCAGATATGCCACCAACATTTGTAGCAATTACAGGTATTGATGCTGAAAACGCCTCCATAATCACTACTGGCAGACCCTCTGTTTCGCTGACCAATATTAAAGCATGGATTCCGTTTTTTGAAAAATAATGGGTTATCGCTTCTGGAGACAGCCAACCTAAAAACTCAACGTCTATATGTGAGTTCAACTGCTTCAAATCGTTTGCTCTCTTCTTTATGTTATCATACGCATAGCCATCTCCAAGATGCGTCCATTTCATTGGTGTCTTTACCAATTTCAGCGCCTCTACAAGTAAATCCAATCGCTTTAATGGCACCACTCTTGAAACGCTTACGAGATGAAATTTTTGATGGGCAACCACTATGTTTTCAGCCATCGACTTCGCACCTAAATAATGAATTTTACTTTTTCTCGCAATAAATGGATATAGCTGTGTAGCATAATTGAGACCATGTTCAGATATAAACGTACAAACCTTCGCATGTTTTAAAATGGCTGATTTATAAGGAAGATAATGATCGTGTCTAAATTCATATAAATCAAAACCGTGCATTCTACAAATAATGTTTTGATACCCCAATGTATTCAAAAACGGCACAAGAAGTGCATTATTCATCGTCCATTGAAAGAACAGTACAGTATGCTCTTGTTGATCTACTTCCTGTTTTAATTGTTTGAAAATTTCTGTTTTAACAACGATATCGCTATAAATGGTTGCTAAATACCAATTAATGACTGCTTGTTTCCCTTTAGGTAACGCTTTAAAAAATTCGCGCAACCAAGGCTGTGGTTGCTGTCTTGAAAACAGATGTTTTATATATTTTGTTTTTGCGAATAATGTGTTGCCCAACGTAGGTTTTACGATGCGTACATTTTCTGCAAAGCTGAACTCCTTATCCTTTTTATAAGTAAAAGGAACAATGATGACCTCATCAAACTGTTTGGCAGCTTCGGTAATTTCGGCTGATTTCCAAGTATAGTCTACCGAAAACGGGTAAGAATCGGTAAAATAATATAAACGTGTTATACCCTCCTTCAAGACGCCATTTCTATATTATTCTCAACCGCTTTGAGCCATCTAGGATAGGCACCTTCTTTTGCATCAAATTCTCCTTTCGAAACCGCAAGTATCTCCAACAATGTGATAAGTACGTATAAATGTTTAGTATCTTCAGATTTAAACTTTTTCTTAAAGAACTTATTTAGCACCTTATACTTATTTGGAAATGAATTTCTATCAAATGAATTATCCGAAGATTTATATATAGAGATAGATATATAATCAAAGTAACGATTCAAAAAACCTCCATCTCCCCAATCAATAATTTTTATTGCGTCATCCTTTACAAGAATTTGCCCTTTATTAAAATCTCCATGAACCAATGCAAGTTTAATTTCTTTGTCAGTTCTTAGATGTTCAGACTCTATTTTCTCTTTTATCATTTTAAAAGCCTGTAAAATATCCTCATTTTCTAAAATGCCAATTTTTTCAATTAACATTTTGTAATAATCATCCAATACCTTTTTTTTCAATGTTTTCCTATTGATTTTTCTTAAATGCTTTTGTGATTTTTTGAAATGTCTTTTGCTTATAAACTGATGACTCTGGTCAACCGCCAATTCTTCCACGTAAAACTTTGGATTGTGCCCAATTCTAATAAGTTCGGGGAAAATACCCTTAAAATCCTTTCCTAGTTTGCGAGCATTCAGTTCATTTTGGAAGCGTTCAAGATAGGCTTCTTTGGCCAAAACATGTGTGACTGTCTGTTCCGCTTTTGAAAAAAGACCGAAAAAATGCCATTCCACATAAATGAGGTCTATGGTGGTCCAGTTGAACCCCTTATTAGCATCGGTCTTTTTAATCTGATGCTGTAAATTTACGAGATTTAGAATACCATGAAGAAACGGAACTAGCGCTACAATATTTAATAAGCACCAAATAAAATAAGTTTTATAAGTCCGAATCTTATAGACGTGCGTAAAGAAAAAGTGAATCGATGAGAGTTTTAAGTTGATGCATGCATTATAACGTGGAATACATATAAATTTACTTTTCCCATTACCTATAGAATTATGCAGCTGACTCTCATCGAGCGTCTTAAAAATATAATCAATCTCGTAACGTCTAATTTTCATTATTAAAGTGAACCGCTTATATTAAATTTAAAGTCTGGTATTGAGTTGATTTAATTTATCATAACCACTTTGAAACGGACCAAAATTATCAAAAACAGATTTTAAATTTTTTGTATCCACGGAAAACCTTAAGAAAGGTTCTCTATACGTTGTATTATACCCATGATGCGCTAGAAAAGGAACCACATCAAATTCTTTGGCGATTTCTAGTGTATCCGTATTCCAATCCTGTGGCTTCCCAAAGGGAATTGCGAAATGTGGTACGTAATTGGGCCAATTTTTCATCGCATCAATATTCTTGCGCAAATTTTCCTTTTGTGCTGCTCGCGTTAACATGGAAAACCTCAGATGCTCATGACCGTGTAAGCCAAAGTGGAATAAGGGATTGTTACAGGTTTGAAAATCCTTATAATCTGCATAAAATGGGGATTTGGCTGAACTGTTTTTATGATTAGAGGCATCTTCCAATTTGAGAAGATGATGGTACTCATTGGGGTCTGCCGTATTTCTAATGGAAATGGATGCATCAAGCAATTGTTTATCTTTAAAATAAGGCCCTAAATTATACCAATACCCCATTTTTTCAGCACCATAAGCCGTATTGATAAAAAATGTGGCTGGAATTTGCAAACGTTCTAAAATTGGCATTGCAAAACTGGTCATAGAGGCGTCACCATCATCAAATGTAATACTAACCAAGGTGTCATTGATGGTCTTATTTTTTAAAACTTTCAAACCTTCCCTTAACGACACTATAGTAAAATGTTGCTGAAGATATGACATGTGCGCCTCAAACAGGTCTGTTGTGTTCCAAATAAATTTATTGTGAACTTTGGGATTAAAATGGTCGCCTAACTGATGATAATTCAAAATCACCAATTTTGATTTTGGCATCAACGCTTGACTTATTTTTCTTTTAAGTGTATGAATCATTATTTGTCGGCGATATTCAAATAAAATACTTCAGAAAACAAATAGTCCATTTTAGGGATCTGCTCTTGATTCGACTTTATAAATATGACATCCTCATATGGTTTGTCAATACGATTCTGTGGAATATGTTCAATGAGGCCTTCTGGCAAAATCAATCCGCCTACTTTGTTCTTAAAAAACAAGTAATGACTCAACACGTCTAAATTTCGCATTAAAATATCAGGTGCGTTGGTATAATGAATTTTATAAAGGAAATAGTGTTTTGTAATTACCGGACGTTTAGTAATCGTCTTTGAGGCACCATTAATCCGCTGTACCCAATTCGGTTTTTTATCAACCGGTTTTAAAATCAATTCCAGATGCTGCTCCAAATTGGATAGTTTGAGATTTAAGCTCAAACCCACATAAGGCTGGTGGCTTTTGGTAATTTCACTTTGCAATGCAAGTGATTTAATCTGTTTTTGTGCTACATAGGATTTGAAGCTAAACGATGATTTGATAATTGTATTAACCACAGCTCGTTTCGTAAACTTCAATTGATCTAAAATTTGCGCAACTTTTCCGTTGGCACTAAAATTTGTGACAATTCCATCTTTAAAGCGTATATAGGGCATCAATAATTTTAGGGAATGTTTCCTATAGGCTTCGCTAACAATCCAAGTATGCGAATTGTAAAATTTGTAATCGATTCCGTCTAAGTTGCGGTAGTACGTAAAACAACCAAAGTAACCAACAAGTACTTCTAAATCTACCTCATCATCTACCAAGCCATATCCCAAAAATTGATCGTGTTCAAAAAATGCTTTTTTAAATCCTTGGTAAGGCGCTTTCCCATATACTAAAACAAACAGGTTATGGATGTGCTCAAAATCAGAATGTATAATTTCCTTAAGCTTGACTGACACTACCCTTCCAACTTTTCTTCTATATTCATTTTAATCAGCTGAAAATTGAGCATCTCCAAGAGTTCCTCTTCTTCAAACTCAATGTCAAACTCGGTTTCCAAAGCAGTAATAAGATTGATTGTTCCTATTGAATCCCAATTATCGAGATCATCAGGGCCTGTGGTGTTGTCAATATCTGAGGTTGGCACGTCAAATACCAACCCCATAATTTCTTTTAATTTATCTTCAATATTAGGCATAATTTACTTTTATATAATTATGGGATTCAGAAGCTACAAAGCTACTTTTTTCTTTAGCATACGTTTTATGTTTTTCATTCTCTTCAATGCGGTTAAATTCGATTTTGTCATAAAACTCGGCGACTTGAGAATTTTTCTTTGTCATAATATAGTGCGCTTTTATGAGCTCTGTCTTTGAAAAAACCTGTTTTAAAACCTCTTCCAAAAACTGATACTCAATAGTCCTGCCCAAAATGCGACAACTCATCAACAAGGTGTCGATGTTTGCAGAGTTATCTTCAGCATAATTGACAATGCAAAGTCCAGTAATACCGCTATCGCCAAACTTATCCTTAACGCCAAAGGCAAAGCAATCATAAGCATCGCTGCTGACAAACTGTTCCATTTGGGCTTCAGTATATCTTGGCGTTGTCAAATTAAATTGGTTGGTCTTTTGGGTCATTTGTGCCATACGGGCAATGAGTGTCACATCGTTTTTATAAATGGTCAACTCCAAATCCAATGACTGTAGAAATCCTTCGAAATCCTCAAACTTATGTTCAGCACTGGCACGCTCTACATTTTGTTTATATTGCTCTAATTTTTTAGCATCTTCCTGGCTTTCATTCAATTGAACAAAATGATTGGCCCATCCTTGTTGCTCCAGATAATACTGCACAGCATTTTTGGGCACTTGAACGGTTGTTACCGACTTGAATTGGTCGCGCATAAGTTGTACCTCAAAGTCGCTATCGTCTATAAACACAAAGGAATCGATACCTATATTGAGCTCATTGGCTAAGTGTTTCAGATTTTCACCTTTTGATTTCCAATTGACTTTTTTTGCCACCAGACCATCTTCTTTCAGCGCCAAATAAGCATGATGCTTCAGCACCGCATCTACATCAGCAGCGTTATTTTTACTAGCCAAAGCCAGAAGCACACCTTTTTTTCCCAAGGCCATCGCTCTATACTGCGCAGCTGCAAAGGGTTGACCTTTATAGGTATTCTCATCCATGGCGATGTGTTCTACCCCATCCTCACCCAAAACGCCTTGCCATAAGGTGTTGTCACAATCGAGCGCTAGTAATTTTTTTACCTGACCAGTAAGCGCATTAAAATAAGGCTGAATCAATTGCACATAGTTCCAATAGAAATCGTGTTTGTACAGCAGTTTGTTTTTAAGATAGCCCTTGTAATCAATCGTATGGTCAATCCCAGACTTTGCGATGCATTTATCAATGTTGATCCATTTGATGGATTTAGGAGCATATTGTTCACAAAAGCGGTTTAAGCGATTTGCCAATAATTCTAATGCGCCGTTTTGAGTCTGTAAGACACTAAATGGCAAGGCCGTAAACCGATTCATAATGATTAACGACGCTTTTGAGAGCGCCTCAAACGTCAGTTTTAGTTCTGTTTGGATTTTTTGCTCAAGGGCTTCTAAATGAGCTTCAGAAAACGTTTCAATTTTATATTCCAATCCGTGTAAACAGTTTGCCACTTCCCAAAAAACAAGAACTGTTTTATCATCTACATCAAATTCTTGAGCATTTTGGGTGATGTTATCGTAATCGCCAAATGTCACATCCAACTTCATGTTGTTTAAGGCGCCGTTGTATTCCAAATAGTCCTTGATGGGATTGGTGGTGATATTATTCAGTACAAGCAATTCAACCTGATAAGGTTGTGGTTGGTGCTTGAGTTGTGCATTGGCTTTTAAGAGCTCTAAAAAACTATTCATTAAGGGTATACTTTTCTTTGATTAAGATTACCACATGATTTGTCCACCATTGATGCGGATGGTTTCACCCGTTATAAATCCGCTTTTTGAAGAATCTGCCAAAAACACGATAGCTTGGGCAATATCATTGGGTGCTGCGAGGCGTTTGAGTGGCGTTTTTGCGGCGGTTAGTAGTTTAAATTTATTCGGTAAATCGGCATTCAAATCCGTATCTGCAATACTTGGAGAGACGGCGTTGACTCTAATTTTCTTACTTGCTAAATCTGTCGCTAACGATTTTGTCAAACCTTGCAATGCTGCTTTTGCAGTTGTATAATGGGTCAATTTTGTAAAAGGCTGCTCAATGGATTGCGTCGTTATGAAAACGACTCCTGCTTTTCCATGGGCGAGGTGACTTTCCAATTTTTGAGTCAGCAAAAAAGGAATTTCAACATGCAATTTTATTTGAGAGGTAAAATCATTCCAATCCAATTGTTGAAAATCAATATTAGGAATGGAAGGACTCGAGGTATAAACGAAGGCATCCAACCGATCGGTATAGCGATTTATGGTTTCTATTAGTTGTGCGACGCCTGTGTCTGAAGTCAAATCGCTTTGCATCAACATCAAACGTTCTGGTTTTTCTAGACTTTGCTTTAAAGCATGTAATCCTGATTTATTGCTATTGTAATGCCCAAGGACGCTAAATCCTGCATCCAATAATTGCTTCGTGGTATCTAAACCTATGCCTCCGGAAGCACCTACTACCAAAGCTATCTTCGTGTCCGTTTTTTCTTCGGAAGATTCATCTACTTCGGTTTTTTCAAAAGGAATGATTTTGACCTTGGCGTTTCCCGTAGTCACCTTTTGCTTGTTCTGGTTAAAAATCACTGTAGAAAGCTCGATACTTTCTTCGCGATCATTCTTTTTTGTGACTTCTGCAATGACTGTGATGGTATCACCAATGCGCACTGGAAGTAAAAACTCCAAACTTTGTGAAAACCAAAGCGCACCATCACCTGGCAATTTCGTGCCGATTACCGTTGAGATAAACGATGCGCCCAACATGCCATGCGCCACTTGTTTCTTAAAAACGGTCTTTTTAGCAAAAGAGGCATCGACATGCAGACGATTGTCATCACCCGTTAACTCGGCAAATTTTTCAATGTCCTTAGCTGTTATTTTATGGACGACTTTTGCTTTTTGACCTACAAAAATTTCAGTATATGTCATTTGATATAACTTTTGATAAGTGTTTTGTTGAATAATTTTCCACCGTATTCGTAATATTGTTTACGAAGGATAGTAACGTCTTCAGGATTGTAGCTAATTAGTTTTTTCAATAAGTTTCTAACGGATAACCTTAATAATTCCTTTCGATTTTCATTCAATTTCACACCTTTCAAAACCACTATCAATACGCTTAATCTATTACGCAATTTATGCTCTTTTTTTAATAAAGAATGCACGCCACCTTCATGAACGCGATATACTGTTGTAATATCTGGAAGGCGATAATATGGTTTCTGATTAGTTACTTGTAAATGTAAGGCCCAATCACCAATTTTGAGAGGTGTCATCCACTCAAGATCTAGAGCTAATTCCTTTCTAAAAAGTATAGTTTGTGAATTGATCTTGTTGGAACTGCACAAATCTTCAAACGTAATTTTTTCTTCCTTTAATATGCTATCCTTAAATATTTCATCACTCTCTAAATACCAACGATTGTTGGTGCAAACACCACCATATTCTGGATTTTGTTCTAAAAAATCAACTTGTTTTTGAAGTTTGTTTTCATCAATCCAATAATCATCACCCTCACAGAAAGCGATGTACTGCCCTCGACATGACTGTAAAGTTCTAATAAAATTAGCGACTGCGCCAAGATTTTTTAAGTTGTCTAAAAAATTAATATTTGCATTTGAATGTGCATAATCCTTTACAATGGAAGCCGTATTATCTGGAGAGCAATCTTCACCAATAACAATTTCAAAATCAAAATTGGTCTGCTGACCAATGATGTTATCCAAGCATTTTTGTATATAATGTTCCTGATTATAGGTAATCACGCAAATAGATACTTTTAGATCTTTCATTATTTCAAAAATCTTTCTGCGGGTTTACGATCTCTAATACGCTTTGCAGGAACACCATAATAAAGACCGTGAGGTTCCAAATCCTTTGTAACTAAAGAGCCACTGCCAACAACGACATTTTCTCCAATCGAAATTCTATCAAGAACAGTTACTCCCAATGCTATTGCGGAATACTTACTTAAATTAACATAACCGCCAGTGGTGACGCCTGCCGATAAGGATGAAAAATTATTCATAAAACAATTATGTTCTAAAGAACTATTTGTGAACATTCCACAGTGATTGGAGATTATAGCTTCAGAATTCACCATAACCCCTGGCATCAGCACATTACCTACACCTATTTTTGAGGTTGGACTTATGTATGCAAATTTAGAAATGGCATTAATAAAATTAAAATTTACATTTTGTTGTAATATCTCTAAGACTACTTTTTCTCTCAAATAATTATCACCTAAACCTACAATACCAGACTGAAAATCATACTTAGCACACAAAGTTTTTAATTCATTCTGTCTCCCAATCACTTTATGACCGTAAAACTCACTATCTATGGCTTGTACCGAATCTATGAGGCCAACAATTGTATATTCAGGATAGTCTCGTAAGATATCAATAATGACCCTTGATTGAGGTCCTGCACAAAATATCACCACATTTGTTTTTTTCACTTGAGAATATTCTTTATGATTAATAATTGATTTTCAGCGCTTAAATTATCATAGAGTGGCAAGGTCAATACCGTTAGAGCCACCTGTTCTGCAATTTCAAAGGGCTCACGCTGGTCGGTATATTCTAAGGTGTTTAAACTCGGATAAAAATAACGTCTGCAATAAATTTGATTGGCCTCCAGCACTTTTTTCTTTTCTAACAATTCCGCTTCAGAAGAGAAGAATATAGGGAAATAGGCGAAGTTAAACCCGGATTCATCAATAAGCTCCAACACTTTGATATGCTTACCTAAACCCTCTCTATATAATAACCATTGTTGTTTCCGTTTTGCAAGGATGTTAGGTGCATGTTTAAGATTCGCAATGCCCATAGCGGCGTGAAACTCAGAGTTCTTACCGTTGATACCAACACCCCAAAATGCTTCTTGGCCGTTATGTCCAAAATTACGCATATAGCCTATTTTATGCGCCAACTCTTTATCATTAGTAAAAACGCCTCCACCTTCTACGGTATGAAATAATTTGGTAGCATGAAAGCTTGTGGTACTGATATCACCATATTCAAAAATGGATGTTCCTTTATAGGTCGTCCCAAAACAATGGGCGGCATCATAAATGACCCTTAGATTATGCTTTTTGGCAATTGTTGCAATTGCTTCCACATCGCATGGATTTCCATACACATGGGTTGCCAAAATAGCAGACGTTTTTGAAGTGATGGCGGCTTCAATCAATTTTGGGTCAATATTACAAGTTGCTTTGTCTATATCTACGAATACGGGTTGGCACCCCTCCCAAACTATACAACTTGTAGTGGCTACATATGAAAAGGGCGTCGTAATGATTTCTCCTTGAAGCTCCAACGCTTTTATGGCGATTTGTAGCGCAATCGTACCGTTGTTTACATAACTAAAATGACCTTTATAGTTTAGATATTTGGGAATGTCTTCTTCCAGCAGGTTAACTAAAGGACCATTATTGGTGAGCCAGTTTCTGTCATAGACTTCATCTAATAAAGCGTACAACTCATTTTTTGGAGGTAAAAAAGGTTGGGTTACAGGTATCAATTTTCAGTTTTTAAATTATAAATATGGCCAATTTCGAAAAGTTCCATTATTTTTTGTGCCTCTGCGAGTGTTTCTTTTTTAAGAGAATCCTTCAATTTGTTAATGCGTATTATCGGATCGGATTTTTCATAGTCAGAAGATGATGAGGACTTATTAAATTTGACTTCCGAAATAGCCTTTATATCAATCCCGGTAAAATTCTTGATGTCATTTATAGTTGATTCTCTCCTTAAGACTAAATCTTCATATTTGACAATGAGGTAACTATTATTATCACACTGCTTAAAAGGAATTGAATTACTTATACACCAATAGTATAAACTTAATAAAAACGCATCATTTTCCTTCTTATAGGAATCAATAATATATTCAGGAATGACACTCAATAAGGATTTCTGGCTTAAAATTATTTCTCGTAATTGAAAACCATCCTCGAATTTCATTGCATCCCACGATGTTATAACAGATAATGGATTTCTTATAAGTAAAATGCATTTAATTTCTGGAAAATTTTCACGTATCCATGGCAATAACATATTCGACCTGACTTCTTTAATTAGTCTTTTGGTATAAAACCCTGCTTGATTCTCTCTATCAATCCAATGATTTGATATTTGACCTGTCAAAATATGGTTAAAAAAATCTATGAACTTTTTCTTACTATTATTTTTATCAAGATAACTCGGAAAATTCAGTTTACTTGTTCTTTGCACATGTTCTTTACTTAAGGGCTCAAAAAGTATTCGATAGTCATTTTCGTAATTTAGAAGGTTAGCAAAAAAAGTGCTTCCTGAACGAGCAGAAGATGACAAGAAAATTGTTTTATCTGTATTTTTTCCAAAATCAACGATTGGTAAAATATTATTTATCTGAATCTTCACAATTTATGATTTTTGCTAGACAAAATCACCCTCATCTTAATGAATAGAAAATTTAATTTTGGACTAATTATTCTTTCAATCATATCAAATAATTCTCTATCCATTAATAAAACCGTGACGAAATAAATAATGGCAAATAAAGGAGAGATAATTAAGGCATGCATCAATGACACCTCACTAGGCAGAATTAAAGACTCGATGATTATAACTAATATAAAGGCTGGAATTAATTTTGATGTCAAAGCGGTTAGTTGAGGCACTATTGGGAAATTTAGTTTTTTATTGACCGCAATCATATTTATAAAAAAATAAGAAAATGCTATACCTACCAAACCGTACAAAAAACAATTCATTCCAAATTTGATTGTTACGATCATAACTATTGCGGCGAAGATATGTTTACACATCGTAAACGTCATAAGAAACCTAGATTTCCCCTTTACCATAAAAAGGCTCATATTTATGTTGCTTACTGGTAATACCAACCCTGCAAGTGCCAAAATTTTAAGCATGGGAGCCGATGCCATCCATTGCTCACCATATAGATAATAAATTAACGTATCAGAGAACAAAAACAAGATACCCATGGCAAAAACCGTTAGTAAAGACACCATTTTTATCGCTTTGAGATAATAGGATTGTAATCTTAAATCATCATCTTGTATTTTGGATAGAACTGGAAAAAAAACTCTATTAAAAAGTGGACCAAAGTTCTTTAAAATCAACCCCCTAGTATTGGCCGCTCTATTATAAATCCCAATTGTGGATACTGAAAAGAACTTTCCAATAAGTATTATGCTAAAATTACTAAAAGCAGTACCCACTATCTCGAGACCTAAAATACCCGTACTATAATTTAAAGTTGGTTTAATACTCTCATATGAAAATACCCATGATGGTCGCCATGTAGTTTTACGCCAAAGAAAGAACACACTGGTAACCCCACTTACAATGCTTCTAAAAATAAGACTATACACCCCAAAACCCAAATATGCTAAAATTATTGTTATGATCCCAGAAGAGACGTTGACTCCCACATCTAATTGGGACAAAAATCGGAAGTTTATATCTCTTTTCAAAAATATCGTGGGCATCAATCCTAAAGAACTAATGAAAAACTGAATAGAACTAAGTTTCAAGAGTGGTCCCAAATTTTTACTTTCAAAAAGCCCAGCTATTAAGGAACTGGTCAAGAAAACCAAAAACATAAGTACTAAACCTATAAAAATATTGAGAAAGAAAAAACTGGATACTTCAGTATCGTTAAGTTTTTTTTTCCTAATTAGGCCTGAAGAAATACCTGCATCTATAAATATCTGACCAAAAAGATTAACGACCATAACTAGGCTGGCGAGACCAAACTCTTCAGGCGTCAGTAACCTTGCAAGTGTAAGGGTAATAATAAAACCGATAATTTGATTAGAAAACTGACCACCCAAGGCCCAGCCAAAAGCAGACGATGATTTTGCCCCTAAATTATCTGACATTTCTAAAAGTTACACATGTTTAAAGAATACAATATCAACTCCAACATTTACAAACATTATTAGCTCAATATGATTTATTTGTACCATATTAATCATTTAGGAATTTCTGACCTTATATGAACCTCATAGTTGGGATCAACGCTAAATCCGCAGTAAGACCCAATTTTCTCCCATTTTTCAGAATCCTCAAGATTTCCATAAAATAATCTGTCTTTATCAAAAAAATCAAAATACTCTTTTATCTCCTTAATTCGTAGCTTATACAAGTCTGTATAATGCAATCTGTGACGTTCTGTTAGTTGAAGCAAATTATCTGTTTTTTGTGTGTAATTACTGGAATTATCAGACAAATCATAATATTCCCTTTCTCGTCTATAAAGATGTGAATGAATAAAAGTATTTCCTAAAGTTTTACCACTTGAGTGTGTTACCATTGAATCGAACCACTTATCGGCATCACGTTCTAATAGTATAAATTTTGAGTTTGGAAATCGATGATATAAGACTTTATAAAATTGTAAGCACCACCAAGGATCATCTTCAAATACCTGATGTGATCTAAACTCCAAGGAATTAAAAATACTTTCGTAATCACCATTAAACCATTTTGAAGTCCAGTTATAGGTGCGAGAGATATAAGATGTGGCTACTCTAAAATCATGATCTTTAAAAAATTGACCAACAGAAGTAGTACCGGTTCTTTGAAAGGATATACAAAAAATTAAAGGTTTTCTATTGATTTTAATGGCATGAAAAACTTTTACGCTTGCCCTCTTCATTTGTGTATAATTCATAAAAAATATAAGTGTAAGAACATAAAACTTAGCAATACATTAATTTCATAAATATTAATTTGCGGCGATACCAATTCCGTGAGGTACAAATCCAATCTGATTTAACTGTTTTGTATCCAAAATATTCCGTCCGTCAAAGACAAATGCCGGTTTTAGCATATGATCATATATCTTTTGCCAATCATAGGTTTTAAATTCGTCCCATTCGGTAAGTATAGCGATGGCATGAGAGTTTTGACATGCCTCATAAGGGTCAATGGCAACAGTTAATAGATCTCGATTCTCTTCCTCACTACGACTGTTCACGTAAACCATATCTGTGTAAATCTGCTCAGAGGTGACTTTCGGATCATATATCACAACATTGGACTGTTCATAAAGTAAATGATCTGCCACGGCAATGGCTGCTGATTCTCTCGTGTCATTAGTGTCCTTTTTAAAAGCCCAACCTAATAAAGTGATTTTTTTACCTGAAACCGTATTAAATAAGGTTTGAACTATATTAGCAGCAAAACGTCGCTTTTGATGGTCATTCATTATAATAACCTGTTCCCAATAATCGGCTACTTCATCTAAACCAAATGATTTTGCGATATACACGAGATTCAAAATGTCTTTTTGAAAGCATGATCCTCCAAAACCTACAGAAGATTTTAAGAATTTCGATCCAATACGAGAATCCATTCCAATGGCTCTAGCCACCTCAGTAACGTCGGCTCCTGTTTTTTCACAAAGTTCACTCAATGCGTTTATACTGGAAACGCGCTGAGCAAGAAATGCATTTGCAGTTAATTTTGATAATTCTGAGGACCAAACATTTGTCGTTAAAATATTATCTCTATTGACCCAATGGGCATAGACATCGACCAAGGTTTGTACAGCTTCTTTGCCTTCTACCGTATCAATGTCACCACCAATCAATACACGATCGGGTGCCATCAAATCTTCAATCGCAGTACCTTCAGCTAAAAATTCAGGATTAGAAAGAATTTGAAACTTAACTCCATTACCTGTATTTTCCAAGATACTTTTTAGAGCCTCCGCAGTTCTTACAGGCAGCGTTGATTTTTCTACGACTATTTTATCGGTAACCGATACTCTTGCAATTTGTCTTGCGCAGAGTTCAATCCATTTTAAATCGGCAGCCATACCCTTACCAATACCGTACGTTTTGGTAGGTGTATTTACTGAAATAAAAATCATTTCTGCCTTTTCAATTGCCGCATCTACTTCCGTAGAAAAAAAGAGATTTCTCCCACGCGCTTCTTTCACGACTTCTGGGAGTCCAGGTTCATAAATAGGAATATTCTCCACGTTCTCGTCGTTCCAAGCCGCAATTCGTTTCTCATTAATATCAACAACGGTTACATTAATTTCTGGGCACTTTTGTGCAATAACCGCCATAGTTGGTCCTCCTACGTAACCTGCACCAATGCAGCAAATGTTTTTAATTTTCTGTGTCATTATACTAGATTTATAATCGTAATTTTTCATTTTAAGTCCTCGAAGAAAAAATCAAAGTATTTTTCATTTAAAGTATTTTAGGTTGCTAAAAAAGCAACGAATTCAAAAATGACGACCAGAAACAAACTTTTTGAAAGGTCTCTTTTAAATATGGCTTCGCCGTTTTTAATCACATTATAATTTATAATATGTTTAAAATCAAAAACTTAAACTATTTTTTTAAACTCAAAAACGAGCGTTTTTATTGGGGGGTGAAAATACAATAATTATGATAGAACCGTAGTAATCTAAAGCGGACATTACTACTTTAAATCCATTTTTACCACATAGCCTAAGCTATTCAGCACCACCCAACATTGATTTCCCGAAATATACTTCACCGTTCCTTTTTGTTTATCTAGAACACCCAAGCCTTTAATCTCAATTGTGTCTCCTGGCCTAATTTCTTGAACGTCTACAATCTGAAATGCTGACTGTATAGCCGCCTCAAGTATCTCTATTTCATGACTGGGAACAATGGCTGCCTGTCCCAACCAAAATAAATAGCGCACTGCACCAGGAACATTAAAAACGATAGATCTATTGCTATCTTCCAATTTGACAAAAACAGTGGAAGGTAAAACGGGCACCTCAACTTTCTTTTTTCGATCACTCCACTGCCTTACTTCGATTTTCATTGGACAATAGACTTGGACACCCATTCGCTTTAGCCGCTCGGCTACTTTTTTTTCAGATTTGGGTTTGGTCATTAAAACGTACCAGTTTTTCTTTGATTTCATGCGTCTTACCAAGATTTTAAAGAGCAAATTAACGAAATAGACTTTCTAACTGTTCGTCTTACTACCACTCTATTTCTTCACACCTATTGCTAATTTGTTGGTTCTATATTTATCCTTTCATCCAGACTGCTTATCACCTTAGAAAACATTTAAAATTATAATACATCCTTAGTTTCAAGTTTCCGTAGAAAACAATTATTTGATCTTTTAATATAACAAGATCAAGACATCACGTATTTTCGCTTAATTAGATTTCTCTAACGCCTTTTACTTTCGTTATCGATAAAAATTTAGGTTTTTTTTCTAGGCCAGGGCCCTATTCATTTTGCCATCAAAATAACTCTGAAAAGTACAGGGAGTTCGTTCTCATCTACGTTTTATCGGCAACCAAAAACCAAGCATTCAACAGCTCTTTTCTGTTATACAGCATTGGTGCTTTGGTGTCCCAATCCATCACTTGAAACCCTGCGTGTTCGCAAATCGCTTGTCCTGCCGCCGTGTCCCATTCCATAGTTGGTGCAAATCTTGGATAGCAATCTGCTAGACCTTCGGCAACCATACAAAGCTTTAAGCTACTGCCTTTAGAAATTAAATTGACGGCACCATGTTTTTCTTTCATGGACTCCACATAAGTTTGAGTTTCGGTAGACATATGAGAACGACTTGCCACAACCGTAAAGGTTTTATCGTCTCTTTTTAAAGGGATTTTTTTTGCTTGGTTTTGTATCGAATCTAACGAATAGTTTTCAAGATCAATAGAAACCTTGAACGCTCCAGTTTCCGTAGACGAAAAATAAAGATCACCAAGAACTGGCACATAAATAACACCGAGCACTGTTTTTTGGTTTTCTATAAGCGCGATATTCACCGTAAATTCACCGTTGCGTTTTATAAACTCTTTAGTGCCATCGATAGGATCTACGATCCATAACTGTTTCCAATCTTTTCGTGTATCGTATGGTATTGATTTGCCTTCTTCGGAAAGTACTGGAATATCGGTCGCCCTCAAATGCGACATAATCACATCGTGAGCGGCCAAATCGGCTTTGGTAAGTGGCGAATTGTCTCCTTTGAGTTCTATTTCAAAATCATCGGATTTGTAAATCTCTAAAATCGCTTTTCCACCTTCGAGAGCCGCAACAATGGCTGTTTCTAAATTTTTATTCATACTAGGTTTAGATTATCATTCCTGCGCCAATAGTTTCATTGGTTTGTTCATCAATAATAATGATACTTCCCGTTTGACGATTTTTCTTGTAAGCATCATAAAACATAGGTTTAGCGGTTCTAATAGAAAGTCTTGCGATATCATTCATCTCAACAGTTTCAATATTTTCAATGCGATGCAGTGTGTTGATATCAATTTTATATTTGAGCTCTTTCACCATACCAACAGACTCATTTGTAGTATGTTTCACCACAACTTTTGTACGAGCTCGAATGGCATTTGTACTCATCCATGTCACCAGGACTTCAATATCTTGACCTATTTCTGGTACGTTGTTTTCTCTAACAATCATATCGCCACGACTATTGTCAATCTCATCCTCTAAAGTCATGGTAACGGACATTGGTGCAAATGCCTCATCAATTTGCTCACCATTAAGCTCAATCGTCTTTATGGTTGATACAAAGCCAGAAGGCAGTGATTTTACTTTATCGCCAGGTTTAAAAACACCTCCATCAATGCGACCTGCAAAACCTCGATAATCCTGATTGTCTAAAGTATGTGGTCGAATGACTGATTGAATTGGAAAACGGCAATCAATTAAATTATGGTCACTAGAAATATGTACGGTTTCTAAATGATACATTAACGTGCTTCCACCATACCAATCCATATTTTCGGAACGATTAACCACATTGTCTCCGTTTAATGCTGAAATAGGAATAAACTGAATATCATTAATACCCAACTTGGAAGAAAATGCTTTAAAGTCCTTTACGATATTGTTATAAGTCTCTTGACTGTAGTCTACCAAATCCATTTTGTTAACGCATACGATGGCATGAGGAATTCTCAACAACGACGCTATAAATGCATGACGGTGTGTTTGCTCCAACATGCCTTTTCTAGCATCAATAAGAATGATTGCTAAATTGGCTGTGGAAGCTCCAGTTACCATGTTACGCGTATACTGAATATGACCTGGCGTATCTGCAATAATAAATTTACGTTTTGGTGTCGCAAAATAACGATAGGCGACATCAATGGTTATGCCTTGCTCACGTTCTGATTTTAATCCATCTGTAAGCAGAGACAAATCGACATAATCGAAACCTTTACTTTTACTAGAGGCTTCAACGGCATCTAATTGATCCTGAAAAATGGATTTACTATCATATAACAAACGTCCAATTAATGTGCTTTTCCCATCATCTACACTACCTGCGGTGGTAAAACGTAATAATTCTATATCTTGATATTCCATGTTATTGTTTAATGTATGTGTTTGCTGTTGGCTATTTCTCCCGCAAAGCCGCAAAGGCGCTAAGCTTAATCGGATGTAAATAAATCTAATTAAGTATTCTCTTTTGTCTTACGTCTTAGGTCTTTTTTGTCTTATGTCTTTACTCTTGGTTCTTGGTTCTTTTCTATTTGTTCTTTTCTCGCAAAGACGCTAAGCCGTTAAGCTTACTTAGATGTAACATCACCTAGCTTAAATCTCACTAATTATTAAGTATTCACCTTTTGTCTTATGTCTTTGTTTTTATTCTTTTCTCTTTGCTCTTTGCTCTTTGTTCTTTGTTCTTTGCTCTTTGCTCTTTGCTCTTATTTTAAAAATACCCTTGCTTCTTACGATCTTCCATAGCTGTTTCTGCTCGTTTATCGTCGGCTCGACCTCCACGCTCTGTAGTTCTTGTCGTTGCAATTTCGTCAATGATTTTATCTAAGGTATCTGCCTCAGATTCTACAGCTCCCGTAATTGGCATATCGCCACAAGTACGGTACCGAATCGTCATATTCTCAACCGTCTCGTTATCCTTTAGTTTTATAAATTCTGAATTTGCCAAGATTACACCATCTCGAACAACGCAATCCCTTTGATGCGAAAAATAAAGCATTGGTAAGTCGATGTTCTCCAATTTAATATATTCCCAAACGTCCATTTCTGTCCAATTTGAAATTGGAAACACTCTAAAGTGCTCACCATAATTTTTTCTGCCATTAAAAAGATTCCATAACTCTGGACGTTGGTTCTTTGGATCCCATTGCCCAAATTCATCACGATGCGAGAAAAAACGCTCTTTTGCGCGTGCTTTTTCTTCGTCACGTCTTGCGCCACCCATAGCAGCATCAACCTTATGTGCTTCAAGAGTATCTAATAGAGAGACGATTTGTAAAGAATTACGAGAAGCATCTGCTCCTGTTTCCTCTTTTGCCCGACCCGAGTCAATGGCTTCTTGCACAGAGCCTACGATTAGATTAACGCCTAATTTTTCAACCAAAGCATCTCTAAAGGCAATAGTCTCTGGAAAATTATGCCCCGTATCAATATGGATTAATGGAAACGGAATTTTTGCAGGATAAAATGCTTTTTTAGCAAGATGCGTAAGCAAAATGGAATCCTTACCTCCTGAAAACAGCAACACTGGATTTTCAAATTGCGCAGCGATTTCACGAATTACAAAGATTGCTTCCGACTCTAATTCTTTTAAATGGTTTATGACGTAATTGCTCATAATTTTATTTTAATTTTTTGACAATAAAGTCTACTATTATTTGGACTGACTCTTCAATGGATTGATGGTCGGTGATTAGCTCTAAATCAGGATGCTCGGGAGCCTCATAAGGTGCCGAGATGCCTGTCATATTTTTGATTTCTCCAGATCGGGCCTTTTTATATAAGCCTTTCACATCTCTGCGCTCACATTCGGCTAAAGACGTATTGACATAAATTTCAATAACGTTAGCTTCTCCGACAATGGTTTTGATATTTTCCCTATCCTTGATATAAGGCGATACAAACGCCGCTAACGTCAAGACACCAGCATCAACCATAAGCTTGGCGATTTCGGCAATACGCCTAATGTTTTCAGTACGATCCTCTGGTGCGAAACTTAAATCTTTATTAATGCCTTGTCGTATGTTATCACCATCTAAGCTGAACGTGGCTATATTTAGTTTGTGCAAGGCAACTTCTACTAAATTCGCTAGGGTGGATTTCCCCGAACCTGATAAGCCTGTAAACCACAATAAGAGGGCAGGATGCCCATTTCGTTTTTCTCTATCAGCTTTTGTGATCTTGTAATCATGTCTTATGGTATTTAAGCTCATAATTCCCTTGATTTTTTCAAATTATTCAGTTGCTTTCTTTTATTTCTGCGGTCTAGACCAAAATTTATACGATACCATAATTTTTCGTGCGCAAAGTACAAAATCATTTTGGTTATGACCTCTGCACCTCCAATTTTGAGTCCAGTTAACGGGTTACCTGTAACAAGCCAACCCAATATAATTGTATCAACTGTTCCTACGCCACGCCAAGAGAACGTTTTTAAAATGTGACGTTTATTTGATGATTTTATTTTAGATTTAAACCAAATCCGTTCGTGCACATAATACAAGATCATTTTGGTGATTAGTTCTAATGATCCTATTTGTACGCCCGTACTTAAATCATCAGAAATGAACCATGCTAAGAGTAAAGTATCTATTGTTCCTAGAATGCGCCACGTGATTGTTTTGGCTAGATGTCTTTTACTTATTTTCATAAATTGGAAGTCATCATTTGATGTAACCTATCTTAAAAACAGTTTATCTGAATAATTTAATCACCTAACGACTATAGACTAATTGTCTTATAATCATCTTGGTGGGATGTAAACCATTTATATGTGTCTTTAATTCCGGATTCTAAATCGAATGCGGGTGCCCAACCTAAGCTTCTCAGTTTGGAACTGTCCATTAATTTTCTTGGTGTTCCATCGGGTTTGGTGGTATCCCACTCAATCACACCTTGATGTCCAACCGTATTTTGAATGGTTTCCGCTAAAGTTTTTATTGTGACATCGGTTCCCGTGCCCACGTTGTAGAGATAATCAGGGAGTTTATTTTTCACTGCAAATAATACAGCTCGAGCCAAGTCATCAACATGCAAAAATTCACGCATTGGCGTCCCGCTTCCCCAAAGCTTTACGGGTTCACCGCTAGATTTTGATTCATGAAATTTACGCATCATAGCCGGCAGCACATGAGAGGTCTCTAAATCGAAATTATCATTTGGCCCATAAAGATTTGTGGGCATGAGACTCACGAAATCCTTTCCATATTGCTCGCGTATCGCTTCACAGGCCTTCACGCCTGCAATTTTAGCTATCGCATACCATTGGTTGGTAGGTTCTAAACTATCTGTTAGTAAATGTTCTTCTTTAAGGGGTTGAGGTGCAAATTTAGGATAGATACATGAACTACCTAAAAAAACAAATTTTGCAGTTTCAGCTTTATGGGCTGCGTCGATTAAATTGTTCTGAATTTGAAGGTTCTCCATCAAAAACGGATAGGGACTTAGTGAATTGGCAAGAATTCCTCCCACACGCGCCGCGGCATCAATGATGATGTCTGGTCGTTCGGTGTTTATAAAATCCAGAACATGTTGTTGGTTTCGCAAGTCGAGCTCTTTGCTGGTTCTACCCATAATGTTGGTGTACCCTTCTGCAGTTAAAGCTCGCCAAACTGCAGAGCCGACCATACCTCTATGGCCAGCGATATATATCTTTGAATGTGTTGTGATTGTCTTACTCAAAATAATTCATGGTTTTATATCCGCCTTCCTCTAAATACAGCTGTTGTTTCATAAGCTTTAAATCGCTTTGCATCATATCCTTAACGAGATCGTCTAGTGAATATTTACATTCCCAACCCAATTTATTCTTAGCTTTACTGGCATCCCCAATGAGCAGCTCCACTTCAGTTGGTCTAAAATATTTCTCATCAACCGCCAAGACCTCTTTACCGATCTCTAATTGATATTCAGGATGATGACATGCTTTTACGTAAGCCTTTTCATCAACACCTTCTCCCTTAAATTCAAGATCTACACCTATTTCAGCAAAACTCATATGAACGAAATCTCTAATTGGTGTTGTTTTTCCAGTTGCTATGACCCAATCTTCGGCTTCATCGGCCTGAAGAATCATCCACATCATTCTTACATAATCCTTGGCATGTCCCCAATCACGTTGTGCGTCTAGATTACCTAAGTAAAATTTATCTTGTAAACCTAGTGCTATTCTAGACACGGCACGTGTTATTTTTCGAGTCACGAACGTTTCGCCTCTAATTGGCGATTCGTGATTGAATAAAATACCGTTACAAGCATACATATTGTACGCCTCTCTATAATTTACAGTAATCCAAAACGCATACATCTTGGCCACGGCATAAGGAGATCGCGGATAAAACGGTGTTGTCTCCGATTGTGGTACTTCTTGAACCTTGCCGTACAACTCAGACGTTGACGCTTGGTAAATTCGTGTTTTTTGCTCTAAACCTAAAAGCCTCACTGCATCTAAAATTCGTAAAGTCCCTAAACCATCTGCATTACCCGTATATTCGGGAACCTCAAACGAGACCGCTACATGGCTCATGGCGGCAAGATTGTATATCTCATCGGGTTGTATTTCTTTTATTAACCTAATAAGATTGGTACTATCGGTCATATCCCCAAAATGCAAATAAAAATTTTGATGCTCTACGTGAGGATCTTGATACAAGTGATCAATTCTATCGGTATTAAAAAGGGAGGAACGGCGTTTTAAACCGTGAACTTCATATCCTTTTTTGAGTAAAAACTCGCTGAGGTAGGCGCCATCCTGACCCGTCACTCCTGTAATGAATGCAACTTTATTCATAAATATAAGGTTGTGCTATAGATTATAGCTATGGTTTATAAGAAGTTGCAAATCTAAGAGAAAAAATAAAACTTGTGAGGCCAAATCGAACTTTTATGACAAGAGGCCTATATAAATCGATTTTACCTTTAGGCGTTGAATCCTTAAGAATTTGGAAGTTTATATTAGTCCCACCGCATAACATCAAAAGCTCAATGTAAATTCAATGTTAAGAAACATTCAAAATGAGACTAAGTCGAGCGCTATGCACTTGATACTATAAGTTACTTAACGAAATTTCAGGTAGTTGGTCTAAAATTTCTGGACATCAAACAAGGCTAAAATTAACTGTTTTTTCACTACGGAAGGCGTTACAATCAAACAATGTTGAAAACCACAAAAAATATAATTTATTAAATATCAATAACTTAATTAAGCCAATGCTCAAAACGTCTGCATTTCAAGAAGCCAGTACCGATTATTAAAATCACCACATGTGGACCGCCTCTTTTAGGTTTTGTGCATCTTACTTAACATTAACAGCTTAAACATTTTCTATCTTTGTAAGCCCAAATCTTAATGGATTAACGTTTACTTAGAATAATATAACAGCACAATTATGAGATACATTTACTTGATTATTACTTTACTTTTATTTGGAAATTTTGGATTTGGGCAGACAGTCTTGTTTGATGAATCTGGAGGAGGCTCAGAGCCATCTGGATGGACGTTTGCAAATAATGTCACGTCTCAACCTATTGATCGAAATTCATATTGGTTAGTAGAAGACGGTTCTACAAATGACTTTATCATCACAGACACTTATGATTTATCTAATTTTTCTAATGCAGAATTTTCTTTAAGATTAGCAACTTTCGGGTCGGGAGGTGCTAATCCCGCAAGAATAGAAATATCAGATGACGGCGGGTCGACATACAGCCAAGTTGAAATTTCTAATACACCTTCAAGTAGTACTTATATAGACGGTGGAACATTTACAATTAACAGCCTTACTAACTCAGTAAAAATAAGAATTTCAAGCAATGGTACGTCTGGAAGGGATGTGAGACTAAGAGACCTTAAACTTGAAGGAACAGTCATTTTATCAGGCCCAGCCAACCCAGACGCATTTTCTGCAAATCCTATTTCAGCAACTCAAATTGATCTTGATTACGATGATAATGCAGCTGCGAATGATGTGGTGATTGTATTTAATTTTGATAGCAATTTTGATACGCCATCGGGCTCACCAACCGTTGGCAACAATTTTGGTGATGACGAGATTCTATTTGTAGGTAACGGCAACGGTGTATTGAACCATACGGGGCTTATTGAAAATACAACTTATTTTTACAGAGCGTATTCTTACGATGGAACTGACTATTCCAGTGGTATTGATACTGAAGCGACGACGCCTTTCGGCCCTATTGATTGTGCTGGCCCAGGCATTACCGACGGTTTTTGCTATGCAAATAACGAGACCTTTACTTTAGATTATAGCTCTGCCAATGGCGACCCATTATTACTAGAATTTACCTCTGGTTCGTTAGAACCTTTTGGAACTGGCACTTATGACGATTTGATTATTTATGACGGAATAGATAATTCAGCGACAGTCCTATATAATAGTGACGTTGATGGTGGCGGTGACATCACAGGATTAACCTTCATTGCTATTAGTGGAAATATATTTTTAGAATTTGATTCAGACAGTTCTAATTCATGTGCCACTGGAGATGAAACAGCAATTAGCTTTGACATCACCTGTACAGATGAACCAAATTCTGCAACAGCTGACATTGTAGAGGCCAATTATGACGAGCCAGACAACATCGAATACATCAATTTTCTAGCAACAAGTGGTCTCGATGAAACGAATGCTATTAAAATTGGTGAATTTACCATTAGAGACGCTGGACCTGCTCCTGCCGATTCTGACGAGGTATCAACCACACTCACAGAGTTAACGTTTGATGTTATTGGTGCAGATAATATTGCCGCCTTAGCGATTATTGACCCATTGATTTTACCCGATTCTAATTTGGGCGAAACCATTACCGTTACAAGTACGACAACATTTACTGGATTGTCTATAGAAGTCCCAGACGATGGTATACGAACGTTGAGCATTTATGCAACATTTGATGCAAGTTCTGTCACGGATAATGAACAAATTCAGCTAACAATAACCTCAGCGACGGCAGATGAAAACGGTTCGACCTTCGCAACCACTAATGCTGGAGGTGCCCAAACTTCTTTTGATGGAGATGATAACCGTATTGAGGTGACGGCAACCAATCTCTTTTTTGATGCCAATACCACCAACGTTGAAGTTAATGCATTAATGGCTCCATCACCAACGGTCGTTGCTATTGATGATGAATTAAATACCGATTTAGATTTTGAAGACACTGTGACCTTAACGTCAAATACGTCCGGTATTTTTGCTGTGACAGCCTCTGTGGCTGAAACGGCTGTTCTTGGTGTAGCAACATTTGACAATCTTAGTTTTGATACCATAGGTACTGCATTTACACTGTCAACTATCGAAAGTAATTTGTCAAATGATACCAGTTCGGGTTTTGATGTGACGCCAATGGCTGCAACTGGTGCAGGTGCAACCGATTTGTTCTTTTCTGAATATATTGAAGGAAGTAGCAATAACAAATATTTAGAAATTTATAATGGTACTGGAGCGGATGTATCTTTAGAAAACTATTCTGTTGAATTATATGCTAGTGGCACAGGCCCAAACAATACTGAAGATTTTACTTCCGGCTTTCCAACAACTTTAGCCGATGGAAATGTTATCGTACTCCAAAACTCGAGCGCTACGATTTATACTGGTACGACTTTTAATTCTAGTGTATGTAATTACAATGGTGATGATACTATTGTTCTAAAAAACAATGGCGTTGTAATAGATATCATAGGTAATTTAGGTTGTGATCCTGGATCTTCTTTCAGTTCTGCTTCTAATAATTTACAAAATGAAACACTTGTACGAAGCGCCTCAGTTTGTGAGGGAGTGGCTATCGATCCATCAAATCCACCATGTGAATTTTCAACATTAGAAACGGAATGGACTTCTTTTGGTCAAGACGATGTTTCTAATTTAGGCTCACATACAGCAAATTGTGGCACATCCCCTACCTGCAACACCTTTCCAGGAAACGGGAGAACCGGTTTTGGTGGCTCAGGACTGTTAGGAAGCAGTACGCTTGAAGTATGTGCCTTACCAGCAACGACAGAAATTGACTTTACGCTAACAAAGGGTGCAGACACCAGTTTTGACAGTAATATCGTTGTCATTTATATTGATAGTGATCCAAATAGTGGCGTAACGACAACAGCAAACCTATTTGATAACGGCGATCCTGGTCGCGTTGCGATTTCTGGATTTAATGGAACCGACAGGGCTACACTTTTATTTCCTCCTGGATTTAGCGCCAACTATGCCATCACCATTGATGGATCTAATGCTAACTTGTTCGAAATCAATGAAGGCTCTGGATCTAGCCATACCTTTATTGATGGAGCAAACCTCACAGTTAATGGAGATATTCTGACGTTTGATATTAATTTTACTGAGATTGCTACAGCACCTGGCGGACAGAGTTTTAATATTCTCGCAACGCTTATTAGTGATACAGCATTTCGTTCTAATGAGGCCATTGGGATCAATGATGCTATCAATAATCCAGGTCAAGGACCTTCAGGCATGGTTACTTATTTTGAAGTCAATAGTGGGCTTCAAGGTGGTATTGCATTGTCAACAAACGACGGTCTATGGTCGGATGCATCGACATGGGCAAATGGTAACCCACCACTTGGCGAAGACGAGCTAGTGATCTTAAATGATGTGACTTTAGATATGGACTTTAACGCCACAAAAATTGATATTAACGGCGCAGGCATCTTTACAGTGAATGCTGGTCAAACCTTGAGCATTTCCGACGAAAACAATAATGCCAATTTGGATGGTATTTCAGGTACTGGGAGTTTGACCGTAAATGGGAAACTCATCATATCAAATGGAGGTTTTACCAACATCGTCCCAACGTACGGCATTGGTTCAACCCTAGAATATAGAAACATAGCGAATACGTTTAGTCGATTCAATGAATGGACCGATGGCCTGGCAACTGGTCTTGGTGTACCCGATAACGTCATTATAGAAAATGCGACATTAGATTTGACAAACGGTGCACAGTCATTAACTGAAGATTTTACCGTTGGCAACGATCTTACCTTGTTTACCAATGGTAATCTTACGATTGATGCCAATGAAAGTATTTCAGTAAAAAACAACCTGATCAATGATAATGGTCGCCTTGACATGAATTCTATGTCTACAGCGTTTTCAAGTTTAATTGTGGAAGGAGCTTCGGTGGGAGAAGTTATTTATAGAAGACATACTAACATTTTTGTGCCTGGATCAACAACTGGAGAAAATGATTTGTTGGCTGCGCCTGTCACGAGTTTAAGCCAGACCTTTGGCATGTTTAGAGCACATCCTGAGAATGCCAATTTGCCATCGGGAACTATCGCTGGTGTTCCATCATTCTTATTTGGACCTTTTGATATTGACAATAATGTTTTTGTCAATTATAATGCTTCTGACGATGCGTCTGTTATCGTACCAGGTGTTGGGTATCGTACCGGATCAAATCCTGCTGGCCCACTCACTTTTACTGGAGATGTTGAAACCGCTGATGTTTCCGTAGCAATAGATTTAGGAGCCATGAGCCCATGGAATTTAATTGGCAACCCCTATTCATCATACATTAGTAGCTCAGAATTTTTAACGGTGAATACCTCAAATTTGCCAGCTAATAATGTTGCAATATATGGCTACGACGGTGATTCTCAAGATGGCTATACAGTTATAAACTTGAATTCAGACGCTTATAATATGGCTCCTGGACAAGGCTTTTTTGTCGCTGCCGATGGTATATCCTTAGTAGAATTCACAACCGACATGAGAAATGTAGATGGTGGTAACGATTTTATACCTGCGCGAGTAGAAAACAATCAACATGTAGTGCTTCAATTAGAAAATGATGCTAGTACTTTTACAACAGATTTCTATTTTAACAGTAATTCGTCGTTAGGTTTGGACCCAGGATACGATGCGGCTATTTTTGATAGTGTCTTACCTGATCTGTATATCTATTCTCATTTAGTTGAAGAGAATGAAGGCATTGCAATGGCAATTCAGTCTTTAGGAACAGCCGATTTGAATACAGTAACTATTCCTCTAGGTGTTCATGCTGCTCAAGGTCAACAAATAACCTTTAGCATTATAGAATCAAATTTATCTGAAAGCATTGAGATCTACCTAGACGACACTGTAGCCAATACATCAACATTGATAAGCAGCACCAACTACACGCTGACCTTAGATAATATCCAAGCTGGAACTGGACGATTTTTCCTAAAATATAGCGATGAAGCGCTATCAACAAATGACGACGTGCTTAACCAACTCAACATATATGCCTCTAAAGCAAGTGAGACCATTGTTATAAGCGGACAACTTTTTGCAGCCACAACTTGCAGTATTTATGATATTCAAGGACGCTTGGTCTTAACGACTGATCTAGATCATACCATCCTCGAGAACAGCGTTAATGTTGAATACGTTGATACTGGGATATATATCGTGAAAATTGAGAATTCAGGTCAAGAGAAAGTTCAGAAATTGGTGATTGACTAACTTAGATCCACATGAACAATAACGCATCTGATTTTTTTAGGTGCGTTTTATGTTCAATTTTCAATGTCTGCCAATGCTACTGCCTATACTAGATAGATCAACCGTTGGAGGTGACATTAGGCAGCATAAAAAATTTAACTCACACAAAATAGTAGAAATCGCATTTCTGATCGCTTCAAAAGAGAGATAAAGCAGAAAGACCGAGGCAGCCTCCTTAGACATTATTTAGATTAAAATCGTGCGGTTTAAAAACCTGTGCGATTTTTTTGTTTGAACATTAGTCTTAATTAGAATACCCCTAAGTTTCATAAAAAGTAGATAGTTCTGACATCAAAATACCAATATTCACTATCTAAAATTTCGGCTGTAACATTGGCAAATCGATGTTATCAACTAAATCGATGTTTTAAATACCAGCTTGAAACCTTGTGATTTTCGTAAAATATATACCGTAAATCAAGTATTTATCAACACGAAAACGTTTGCGGATTTTAGTAATTCAAGTTAATTTCTACATTTGAAAATATCAATATTATGAAATCGTTAAATTTTAGTGTTATGGAAGCATGTAGTTTTAAAAATAATAATAAGCTGTTATTTCTCTGTTTATTCACAGTTATGATGTGTGTTTCAAAGTTTAACGCCCAGCAACTTGCATTTAGCAGAGGGGAAGTTTCAACCGGTAATTGGGGAGATGGTTCTCTGCCTTGGTTTTATGGGGGTAATCAAGGTGATCCTGACAATAACAATACAGTATCTAATCTAATTCGAATTGGCCATAATAATAATCTTACAATGACTTTAAATGGCAGGAACTATAGAGCTAAGGAACTATTTTTTGAATCAGGTGCTAACCAAAGTCGTACGCTTACTGGAATGACGCTCGAGATGCGTCATCAAAATGGCGGCCCTTCAAAAATACAAAACCAGAGCACTGCCGTGCACACCTTTAATAATTCTATAGACATTTTAGATGGTGTTACAGAACTTAATCCTATTGACGGTGATTTAATATTTACAAGTGATATATTTAACAACGGTAATTTTATAGATGTCTTTGGTAATAATAACAATACGTTACGATTATCTGGAAATCTACAAGGCACAGGTGGAATTGCGCTTAAGCAAAATTCGATTATTGAAATTGCTGGTGCCATGAGTTATACAGGAGGTACTGCTGTGGAAGCTGGCACTTTTAGAATTATGGTTGGTGGCGATTTGTCAGACATGACAGCAGTGACAATTTCCAATGGTGCCATATTCGATTTAAATGACCAAAGTATAACGGTAAGTTCAGTTTCAGAAACGGCCAATTCAAATTCGGGATCAATTGCTCTGGGAACAGGAACTTTAACTTTAAGTGGTTGGAATGGTGAACGCTTTCAAAGCACTATTTCAGGAGCAGGAAATATTATCAAAAATGGCAATGGAACTTTGAGCTTATTTGGGTCTCAAACCTACACTGGATTAACTACTATAAACAGTGGTTCATTGAGTTCTAGCGTTGATTTAGCGTCTTCAGAAATTATTATAAATAATAATGCTAGTTTTAGTCTTAATAGCACCGATGATATTTCTGTAAACGATTTAACGATAAATTCTGGAGGCATACTCATAATTCCATCTGGAAGAACACTCACCGTCAATGGAACGCTCACAATTGACTCAGATGCTTCATTGACTATTGGCGGTAATATAACTTATGGGACAACTGGTAAACTGCGTATTTCAGGAAGTACTAATATCGAAATAGATGAGCGTATATTTCCCAATACTAATGGACCTGAAGATCTTGAAATAGACCATGCTGGTATAGTTACGGTTGGCATCTCACGTGTGTTAAATGATCAATTGATAATTACAAACGGTACGCTGCGTATTACAGAGGGTTTTGGGATTACAGCAAATGCGCTAAACATTAGCATTAATGGTAATCTAATTTTAGAATCAACAAGTACATCATACTCTAGTCTTATCGTAAACAGTTCAACAAATGATGGCACAATTTCCTACAACCGTCATATTAACACAGCCGCAAGCGGCGGAGCTTCAACTGGTGGAAATGATTTAATCAGTTCGCCTTTAGCAGGCATGACCTTTGGAGATTTGAGAGCGTTGAATAGTAATATTCCAACTGGAACTGTTAATGGAGAAGGTTCCTTTTATCTCTTTGGTCCCTACGATAATAGCAGTAATAACACCTTTGTCCTTTTTGAAGAAACTGTAGATGATGGAATCATCATCGCTACTGGTATTGGTTACCGCAGCGGCTCTACCGATGGTGGTACGTTTACCTTCACCGGAGCTGTTGAAACTGGCACTATCACACAAAACATCAATGCACCAGCTGGAGGAAACAAATTTAATTTAATAGGTAATCCTTATCCGTCTTACTTGGATGCCCAGCAATTTATTAGCGTTAACGCGTCCATTTTAGAAGATACAGCAACTGCCATTTACGGTTATAGCGACGACACAGACAGTTCGTCTGCTGGTAAGTATACGATCATAAATAACATAACACCATATAATATGGCTCCTGGGCAAGGGTTTTTTGTAGCTTCAAACGCCACAGGCGGCAATGTCCAATTTACACCGGCAATGCGATTACCTGGCAGTACAGATGACTTTATACTAGGACGTGAAACCAACGCCACAACACATCTCAAATTAGAACTTTATACAACTACAAGTAATTTTTCTACCGACATTTATTTTTCAGAATTTTCAACAGTTGGTTTAGACGCTGGTTATGATGCCTCACTTTTTGATGGTACTGCTCCAGCTTTTTCAATCTACTCTCATTTAGTTGAAGAAAACATGAACGTTCCTTTTGGCATTCAGGCAGTAGGACAAACCGATTATGATAATGTAATCATACCGCTAGGTGTAAATGCCAGTCAAGGAGAACTACTAACATTCACAATAGATAACTCTACAATACCTAATACGGTGAACGTATATCTTGATGATGTTATTACTAACACTTCAACATTACTCAATACAGTAGATTATGAGCTAACGCCAAATACCAACTTATTAGGAACTGGGCGTTTCTTCTTGAGATTTGAGAGTGAATCATTATCAACAACGCCAGATACTTTTGATAGTAGCTTTATTTACGTCTCCAATCAAACACAAGATATTGTAGTTAACGGTAGAATTAAAGAATTTAGCACCTTAGAGCTATATGACATTAGTGGTCGATTAATACATAAAGTAAACCTTGATTCAACTTTATCTATACATAGGATGCCTGTTAATTTTATCCAGGCAGGCATTTATATTGTAAATCTCAAAGAATTAGACAGAATTAAAACTCAAAAAATAATTATTAAATAGTTTTATATCAAATTAAAGCGAAATCATGAGGAAATAATATTTATTTTATTATTTTTGATGCCAATTAAGAATAACTGATGAAAAGAAATACGCCTAACAACCAAATAACCCGTAAGGAAGCCATTAAAAAAATGGGTAAGTACGCTGCACTTACTGCAATGGGTACTTTTCTGGTTCTAAATCCTCAAAAATCACAAGCACAATCTCCACCTCCACCAGATGCTGGAGGGGATCCTTTTAGTTAATTAGTATTTTATCTTGAAAACGGATCTAGCTCCGAAGTTTAGCTACTCTATAAATCATAAAGACTCAATTTTATGGTTTCATAGATCTAATAGATATGTCGTTATATCAAAAACTCAACGCAATCTTATTACTCTTTTTTTAAGTTCTGAATCTGAACAAATCTTCATAAATGGCTTAATTAAAATAAAAAAAATTAAGGATCAAAAAGCCAAAACTTTATGTACTGATATTGATCTCTTTTTGCAGGATATGAATACTGTAGTCAGCGAAGAGGTTAAATCGAAGACAATAGCAAAAATTCCCAAAAATAGCATTACGAATTTTTATGATTTTCAAGGTATTATTCTAAAAATAAGGTACGAATCAAGTATCATCAAGAGTCTTATCCACCCAAAAATCGCACATCAATCTTGCGGAGAATCTGCACACAGTGCTGTCACTTTCGATATGTTTAAAACGAATAGCAATTTGCATTTGTTTAAGAACAATAATCATGTTGGGACTTATGCGACGTCCAATTATCATTTTCTCCAAGGCCAATTCGCCCTTGAACTATCCAATAGTATTCATAATAAATGTATTAACGACTGGATTGCCACTTTTCATGCCTCTACGGTCAACAATGGAGAAGAGTCTATAATGATTGTAGGTAATTCTGGAAATGGCAAGAGCACACTTGCTGCGCTTTTAATGGCTAATGGATTTGATCTTCTCTCAGATGATTTTACACCACTATACAAAGATTTGAATTTGTACAGTTATCCTGCGGCAATATCGATTAAAAAAGGGGCTTTTAAAGCGCTTGACAGCTATATCCGAAATTTCAAGGACTTGGAAACAAAAGTGAATAGTCAAAAAAATATCAATGTTAAATATGTGGCTCCTACTTCAGACTTAAATGAGAGCAAAGCCTTTTTACCTTGCAATAAAATTGTACTTGTTAAATACGATGCGTTAAAACCTTCGAAACTTGAAAGCATTGCTTTAGATAAAATTTTAGAAACGCTAATTCCAGAATCTTGGATTTCTCCAAAAGAGGACCACGCCAATTTATTCATGACCTGGCTCAAAAACATTGAATGCTACCAGCTCAACTATAGCGACAACACATATGCTATTGACAAATTTACTATGCTCTTTGACCAATAATCTAATGTTTTACTATTTTTGTTTTAGATTTAAACAAAAACTTGCCTAAAAAAAAACACACATATAAACAATCTTTAGATTTTATTGTTGAGACTTTAAGTTTTGATTTTTCTTCGGAAAAATTGCAGCATAAAATTCAAACCACCACTATAGACTGGGATAATTTTGTTGCAATTGCCAGTGATCATCTCATTCTTACCGCATGTTATTGTCGACTTCAGCAAAGACAGTTGCTAGATTTTATCCCGAAAGATTTAAATAAGTACCTTCAAGAGCTAACCGCCATTAATCGAAATCGCAACCTTACCATAATTGATGAGTTAAAACATGTGACTCGTCTCTTTGATAAGCATCGAATTAATTACGCCCTTCTTAAAGGCGCTGCGCTTATCACGGGTAACTTTTATAAAGATATCGCAGAGAGAATGGTTGGTGATATTGATATTTTAGTATCTAGAAATCAAATAGCATTAGCATTTACCCTTCTAAAAAAAGCTGGCTATGACAAACTGATTACATTTAACTATGAAGTAAAGCACTTTAGGCATTATCCCAGACAAATACATCCTGAAAGACTTGCGGCTATAGAACTACACACCAGTATATTGAATTCTAATTACAAAGGCTATATTAATGAGACGAAATTTTTAAACAGCACTACAGTTATAAATCAATTTAATATACCAAGCAACTACTATTTAAATATTGCCAATATTTTGTCATTGCAGATTAGTTCGCATGGCTATCGCTATAAACTATGGGATTTAAAACATTTTTATGATAGCGCATGCCTTTCGCTAGAAGAGCAAGATCATTTACCTGATCATAAATATAATTGCGATTATATTTCAAAATTTCAATTGCTGTTTCACATGTCTGAGTCAAAACCCTTAAAATTATATAGTTCAAAGATTTCAAATGACTATAAATTTAGAATTGAACATTACAGACTTTATGCCTTTTTTAATAAGTGGAGATCGTTATTTTATGTAATATCGGAAAGGATTAATCTCTTAATTATGAACAAGAGCTACAGGACCCATATCATAAAAAATAAAATTATGTTAAAAGTAAGCCCTTAATTATTTTTTAATTTCAACTAATTAGCTATTTTTGAGCAAAATTTAGTCATGAATAAAATAATCGTTGTTATAGTATTATTGTTTAGCACCATGGTTGGTGCTCAATCTGGTTTGACCAAACGAGCATTTCGTAATAGCGAAGGCGGTTGGCTACTGAGTGCAGGCGTCAATGTAGTAGGTAGCTTAGGAACCAGAAATCCTTTTGAACGTGTAGATGAATTTGCGTTTAGACAACCACTTGCCTTGGCAATAGAACATCGTTGGTCAAATGACTTTTCTATTGAACAAGATATTACATTCAATGGTTTTCCCGCAGGAGAGTTTTTTGATAATGGCATTCCTGAAGATGACATTTTTTATTTTTCTACCAATACAAGTGTAAAATGGTACTATTCAGATTACTTGTTTGATGCACGATGGCTAGATCTCTATGTTGGAACTGGAGTCGGTATTTTTACTATGGATGAATTAAACACCTCTGGTAATTTATCAGTTGGTTCGGTCTTTTGGTTGAATGCGACACGATCTATAGGTATAAAGGCTCAAGCTACTGGAAAATTTGCAGTCAATGCCGATAACAGAAGATTTGACAATAACCACTTTCAATATAATTTGCAAGCAGTATTTAGATTGTAATTAATACCTCGCAAAATTAAAATTTAGCATTTCCCTAGTTTTTTCATAAATTCTAGGGAATTGTTGTTTAAAGTCATTTGGTGTCTCAATAAATGTCTCAACGATAACCGCCACAAATTCATATTGATTGGTGAAAGCATAAGACCTGAAATAAGCAGACGCAATCAATCGCTGTCTCAAATCTTTATCGCTAGCTAACATTTTAGTGAGATCTTTAAATGCTCGTTTAAATATTGTAGAACTAATATCGTTATTCTTAAGACTGTTTAAATGAATGGCATGAGTAAACTCGTGAATGCCAAGATTAATATTATCATTTTTTATAGCGTACCCTTCTATATAATGCTCCCATGATAATACCAATGCTTTTAACTTCGGATTAAATTCACCTTTGTGAAGCACCGCGTTGGTATTTGAAAAAAATGCCGACGGATAGATAATAATCTTGTCAATCAAGTTGATGTGATAATTCCTAAATCCGAACGTAAGCATTGTAGCTGTAGCTGCTACTGATAGCTGCATTTCAGTCGTGATTTCTAGTCCGTCACGTCCTAAAAATTGCTTTTCTTTTAAAAACACGGCAACACGATGTTCAAAGCGCTGTTTTTCAGCAAAGCTCAAGATCTTATAAAATTCGAAATTAGTTTCGAGTGTTTCGCATTTTTGAAGGTCTAATCGCCTATTTAAAAGTTTGAAATGAACGAACAACGGCCGTTTATATTTAAGTGCATAAGCACGTTCAATAAGATTAAATAACCTCAGACCTAAGATGATCACGATTATAATAACCAAAATAACAGTCAATGCAGAAAGAACATCTGGAGACGGCTCTTGAGTTTGGACTTGAGACAATAACATCACTAAATATAAAAAAAGAGAACTTCCAAATTGCTGATATTCTTAAAACTTTTCAGAAATAAATCATTAGTAAATCTTTATATTTATCTTGTTACGTATTACTATCAGTTATGCATTATACTTTACATCAATTAGAAATTTTTTATAAGGTGGCGAAACTTAGAAGCGTCACAAAAGCTTCCGAAGAACTATTTCTTACCCAACCTGCTGTTTCGATACAGCTCAAAAAATTTCAGGGTCAGTTTGATATTCCATTATTTGAGGTCGTTGGGCGTAAGATCTACATCACCGATTTTGGGGAGGAAATCGCCATAGCAGCCGAAAATATTTTAAGCGAGGTCAATGCGATCAATTATAAAGCGTTATCGTTTCAAGGCAAATTATCTGGGATGCTAAAAATAGCTATAGTATCCACGGCCAAGTATGTCATGCCTCATTTTTTGATTGATTTTATGGATAAACACGAAGGAGTAGAGCTCAATATTGACGTTACCAATAAAGCAGAAGTTGTGACTTCTTTAGAAAATAATGTGGTGGATTTTGCGATGGTATCTGTTATTCCGAAGCATTTAAAAATTGATCGCATTGAACTTATGGAAAACAAGCTCTATTTAGTTGGCGGAAAACAATACAGATGCAAGAATCAAAACATTACCAAAGCGGCATTTGAGAAACTCCCGCTTATTTATAGAGAACAGGGCTCTGCAACACGCGCTCAAATGGAACACTTCATTGCTTCCAATAAAATTTCCACCTATAAAAAGATGGAGTTAAAATCCAACGAAGCCGTTAAACAAGCTATTATTGCAGGTATGGGATTTTCCATCATCCCGCTTATAGGTCTTAAAAGCGAGCTCAATAATGGTGATCTACAAGTCATACCCATGAAAGGCCTACCAATGATTACCAACTGGAATCTCATTTGGTTACGCTCCAAAAATTTATCGTCTATTGCTAGACATTTTGTAGACCATATCAATGACAATAAATCTGATATTACATCACATCATTTCGATTGGTTTGAACAGTATTAATATTTCTTCGGAAGATAACGTCATTACAACTATGATCCGTTAAAACCTTTGGCTGCAATATGTGCTTTCAAATTATATAACTATCTTCATATCCAAAAATTATCTCAAGCTATAACCTAAATTCTATGAGTAAAGCACCATTTATCAAGAACCTCTCTCTTCCAGCAATTGCCGCTCCAATGTTTTTAATATCTGGACCTCATTTGGTCATTGAATGTTGTAAGAATGGTATCGTAGGCACTTTTCCTGCCTTAAATCAACGAACTTCGGAAGGTTTTGAAGAGTGGATCATTGAAATAAAAACAGCTCTTACCAATTTCGAAAAAGCAACTGGTACAAAAGCAGCTCCATTTGGAGTCAACCTTATTGTGCACAATACGAACCCGAGACTTGAAGCCGATTTAGCCATTTGTGTCAAACATAAAGTTCCATTGGTCATCACCTCTCTAGGCGCTGTTTCACAATTAATTGATGCGATCCATAGTTATGGCGGATTGGTATTTCACGACGTCATAAAAAAACGACATGCTGAAAAGGCTAGTGAAGCTGGTGTTGACGGCCTAATTCTAGTTGCGGCTGGTGCTGGAGGTCATGCAGGCACCATAAATCCGATGCCTTTAGTTTCAGAAATAAAAAAATTCTTTAAGAAAACAATTTTACTTTCAGGCTGTATCAGTACAGGACGAGATATCGCATCTGCCATGCAAATGGGGGCAGATCTGGCGTATATGGGAACTCGTTTTATCAATACCGAAGAAAGCAAAGCACCGCAGGAATATCGCGATATGATTATTGGTTGTGGGGCGAGCGATATTGTTTATACTGCGGCTATCTCGGGAGTTGCCGCAAACTTCTTAGCGCCAAGTTTAAAAGCGATGGGCATTACTGAAGCTATGTTGTCGCGATCGAAAAAAGTAGATTTTGGAGAAGAGTTAACCGCTCATAAAGATGAAGCAAAAGCCTGGGCGACCATTTGGTCTGCTGGTCAAGGCGTTACGAATATTGATAACTCTCCAAAGGTGAAAGACTTAGTATCACAATTAAAATCTGAGTTTACAATTGCAATTACAGAGCAGACACGGTTGTTGGATATTTATAAATAAGGGATAAGAAAACGTAATAATGACAGTCGTTTATTGCAATCTCTTCTGAAACGAAGACTTACAGTAAAGTTTTAGTTACATCAAAAATACCGCTGGTTACTAAATATAAAACCGCCCAGTGATATCATTTTTAATCATATTATAATCTGAATACTACAACAATTGGTTGCTGCGCGCCGCCTATTCTTCACCTTGAAAAAGAAAAAGTATATTCTTAGCCCTTGAGTGAACTGAGACCTTTACATCTCAATTATACAAAACATAGCAAATAGATTTTTTCAAGAACGGGACTATCGAAGCGACTTAAGACCCTCTTCTTCTCAATGCAGCAAATAAGAAACCACATTCAATAAAAGAATGTGGTTTCTTAAGTGTCATGAACTCAACAGGTCAGAGTTCGAACTTTTTAAGTACAGATATTCGTCTAATCATATCAATATCAAATATCTTAACTAATGAATAATTTCTTCAATTCATACAGTTTCAGATTATAACCCAATGTTGATATGAGTAAAAAATACAAACAAATAGGAATTTTGTGTATTCCCAGTTTTCATTAAAACTATGATTTTTGTACAAATAAAAATAATTAATACAAATATAATATGACAGCTACTGAGCAAACCATTGAAAAGAACTTAAAACATATACACAGCCTTTTGAGAGCTGGACAATTTATCGAAGCTATGGAAACTTACTTTCGTGATGATGTCATCATCCAAGAAGGTAATGATGAACCAAAAGCAGGTAAGAAATTAACCCTTGATGTTGAGAACGACCTAATCGATAATAAACTTGAAGAATTTATAGGTTATGAGATAGGTGCGTACGCCGTACAAGGTAACTTTAGTTTTTATGATGCCGTAATGACTTTGAAAATGAAGGATGGAAGCACATTCGTTTCAGAACAAGTGGTAAGAACTGAATGGAAAGACGGTCAAATTTACAGAGAACGCTACTACCATATGTAGAATTTCCCTTTTTTTATATGAACTCATTTAAACTTTTTGATTTAAGTGAAAAAGTTTAAACGAGCTCTATAAGAAGAGGCGATCGGGTGACCTTTCGTCTCTTTTATTTTTAGAGCAACAACTAAACCAATCAAAACCATGACCAACAAAATTGAGATTGCCAAAATTTCTGCACTTCAAAACAATCAACCTACTCACGCCTTAGTAAAAAATACCGATTTAGTCATTACCAAACACGCCACAGGTATCTCTGTTCTCTATGGAAGATGTTTACATCGCGGTGCTTTAATGTCCGACGGTTATGTAGATGGTCATAATTTAATGTGTGGTGTTCATGGTTGGGATTATCGAGTAGATACAGGCGTTTCGGAATATAATAACAAAGAAGTATTACATAAATTTAAAGAATACATTGAAGGTGATTCGCTTTTAATAGATGAAAATGAAGTTATTGAATTTGAATCCAACCATCCGCAACCTTTTAATCGTAACGAATATTTGGGTGCTTATGCAGATACACATCCAGAAGATTCTGAGCCTTATACGGGTTACATAAAAGAATTGGCTAAAAATGGCTTAAAAAACTACGGTCATCACGGGCCTTCTGCGTCAATGGGAGTCGATAGAAATACCTTACCAAAATGGAATGACATTCAATTTTTACCAGCACAATTAGCTACCAGACCTTTATTAGATCATGAAGCTGTAGCAACAAAAGTAGTTATTGGACCAAATGCTAAAAAACCTTTAGAACTCGATATACCACTTTTTGTAAGTGACATGAGTTTTGGAGCTTTATCGCGCGAAGCTAAAATAGCGTTGAGCAAAGGTGCCCAACTTGCAGGAACGGGAATTTGTTCTGGCGAAGGCGGTATGCTTCCAGAAGAACAAGCGAGTAATTCTAAATATTTTTATGAGTTGGCGTCTGCTCAATTCGGATTTTCTTGGGATAAATTAGACAACGTTCAGGCGTTTCATTTTAAAGGTGGTCAAGGCGCTAAAACGGGAACTGGAGGTCACCTACCAGGAAATAAAGTCACTAAAGAAATTGCAGACGTAAGAGGTTTAAAAGTGGGTGAAACCGCTATTTCACCTGCTGCAAATCCTAATTTTCATAGCGTTCAAGATTTTAAGGATTTTGGAGATAAGGTAAGAGCACATACTGGTGGCATTCCTATTGGTTTTAAAATTGCGGCAAGCCATATAGAAAAAGATATTCAGTTTGCGGTTGATGCTGGTGTAGATTACATTATACTCGATGGTCGTGGTGGCGGCACAGGCTCTGCGCCAACGATTCTGAGAGATCATATTAATGTACCAACAATTCCTGCTTTAGCTAGGGCCAGAAAATACCTTGATACAATTGGAGCTATCCATGTCACTCTAATTATTACAGGTGGTTTACGAGTTGCCGAAGATTTTGCCAAAGCAATGATGCTTGGTGCAGATGCAATTGCCGTTTCTAATTCGGCTCTACAAGCCATTGGTTGCTTGGGCATGCGTGCTTGTGGCTCTAACAATTGTCCTGTTGGGATTGCCACCCAGAAAGAATCGCTTCGTAGCCGCATAATTATTAATGAATCTGCGAAGCAATTATACAACTATTTTGACGCTACAAATGATTTGATTAAAGTAGTTGCTAGAGCTTGTGGATACGATGATATTTCAAAGTTTAATCACGATGACCTATCAACGTTTAATATTGATATGCACAAGTTATCTGGAATTAATTACGCAGGAATCTACTAATTATGTTCGAAATCTTTGTTGGTATTACATCACTTGCCGGGCTTTTAAGTTATCTAAACGCAAAATTCTTAAAACTTCCAGAAACTATTGGAGTTATGATTCTGTCAATGGCGGTATCCCTATTATTTGCAGCGAGTTATTTTATAGATGAATCTTACTTTAATCAAGTTACAGTATATGCAAGACAAATTGATTTTAAAACCATTTTATTCGATTTTCTATTGGGTATTTTACTCTTCGCAGGTGCCATACACGTTAATTTAAAAGGCTTACTAGAACAAAAGAATACTGTATTTATTTATGCCACATTTGGGGTTTTGGTCTCAACAGTTATTATTGGCACTACATTTTACTACGTTGCCTCGCTAATAGGCTTAGATATAAGCTATTTATACAGTTTAGTATTTGGAGCATTAATTTCGCCTACAGATCCTGTTGCTGTCTTGGCACTCCTTAAAAAAGCAGGTGCACCAAAACATATAGAAACAAAAATTATTGGCGAATCTTTATTTAACGATGGTGTTGGTATTGTTGTATTTATATCCATACTTTCTTTAGCTACTTTGATGCACGAATTTGACGTAGCGCATATAGCATCAGAATTTGGTAAAGAAGCAGGCGGTGGCTTTTTAATGGGATTTATTTTAGGACATCTCGGAAAAATAGCGATCAAGAGCATTCATAAACAGCCCATTATTGCTGTACATATTTCACTAGCAATTGTACTTGGAGGTTATGTGCTTTCAGACATACTTCATGTTTCTGGTGCTATTGCAATGGTTGTTGCTGGTCTTATTATTGGACAAAATTTGCATGCTAAAGGCGTTTCAGAAGATATAAAAACTCATATTACGATGTTCTGGAAAATTTTAGACGAAATCTTAAATGCCGTTCTTTTTGTACTTATCGGCATTGTAATGATTACCCTAGATTTTAATATCTATCATTTAATTCTAGGTATTGCTTCTATTTTTTTAGTCCTTCTTTCAAGATATTTAAGCATCTTATTTTCTAACCTATTTATTAAATCGGCACAGAAATCAAATACAAAAGAAACCCTAATATTAACTTGGGCTGGATTACGTGGTGGGATTTCAATTGCCTTGGCATTATCGCTTCCAGACGGTGATGTAAAAACTATTATTTTATATGCCACTTATGTCGTGGTCGTTTTTTCAATTATTGCACAAGGTTTAAGTATAGAAAAACTGGTTTCAAAACTATTAAAACAAAACTAATGGATAAAAAACTCATTTGGCACAAAGTACTAAGCAACAAAAAAGAGCTTCCAGAAGGTCGCGTAAAAACAGTTACAGCTAACCATAAAGGGATTTGTTTAACGCATTATAAAGGTAAATTTTCTGCTTTAGACAATCGTTGTCCACATCAAGGTGGTCCGTTGGGCGAAGGCTCTATTGAAAACGGCATGTTGCGTTGTCCATGGCACGGTTGGGATTACGACCCTTGCACGGGTTTAGCTCCTGGTGGTCACGACGATTTTGGTATTGAAACATTTGCTGTTAAAGAAGAAAACGAGTCTATTTTTGTTGGTGTTGAAGAAGAAGTTCCTCACGACACTACTGTTTCTGATATTATGGTCGAAACTATGGTAAATTGGGGTGTTAATAAAGTTTTTGGCATGGTTGGACATTCCAATCTTGGTTTTGCCGATGCCATGAGACGACAAGAAGAAAAAGGAAATCTTAATTTTTATGGTATCCGTCATGAAGGTGCGGCGTCTTTTGCGGCTTCGGCTTATGGAAAACTAACGGGAAAACCAGCAGCCTGCTTTTCTATTGCAGGTCCTGGAGCTACTAATATGTACACTGGCCTTTGGGATGCCAAAGTAGATCGTGCACCAATTTTAGCATTAACAGGGCAAGTGAAGACTCAAGTGGTGGGTACAGGAAATTTTCAGGAAGTCGATTTGGTACAAGGATTTAATTCGGTTGCAGCGTTTAATCAACGTGTACAAAGCGATAGCCAACATGCAGAACTAATGACTTTAGCCATAAAGCACGCCATTTTAAAACGTGATGTCTCTCACCTGACCTTTCCCGATGAGGTGCAGGAGACAAAAGCAAAATCAAATTCGAAAGCACAAAGTCCTAAAAATAGAATCACATCTTTAGATATTGCACCGCCGATAGACGCGGTGAATGATGCTATTGCATTAATTAAAAAAGCAAAACGCCCCGTTATTATTATGGGACATGGTGCGAAAGGACATAAAAAAGCGGTTGTTAAATTTGCTGAACGTCTCAACGCGGCCGTAGTTACTACATTTAAAGGCAAAGGATTAATTGCAGATAGCCACCCGCTTGGTGGCGGTGTTCTAGGTCGAAGCGGCACACCCATAGCGTCTTGGTTTATGAATGAAGCTGATTTATTGATTGTCTTCGGTGCCTCATTTTCTAGTCATACAGGTATCACACCAAAAAAGCCGATCATTCAAATAGATTTTGACCCTTTAGCTTTAAGTAAATTTCATCAGGTTGAAGTTGCCGTTTGGGGAGAAATCTCTAGGACTTTAGATATTTTTAATTCAGAATTAAAAGGACAAATTAATACAGAAGATCAAACGAATGAAATCGCCGAACGTTGGGTAATTTGGAAAGCAGAAAAACAAAAGCGTTTATTAGAAACCTCAGACAAAGGTATTAGTTCTATCGCCATATTTGAAGCCATGAATAAACTCACGCCCGAAAACGCGGTAATGTGCGTAGATGTTGGAAATAATGCGTATTCCTTTGGTCGTTATTTTGAACCTACAAACCAAGATTTCTTAATGTCTGGGTATTTAGGCTCTATAGGTTTTGCTTTGCCAGCAGCAATTGGTGCCTGGGCGGCAGTTGGAGACTCAAGACCTGTAATTGCAGTTGCTGGAGATGGTGGCATTTGCCAATATTTAGCGGAAATTACAATCCTTGTAAAATATAAGATGCCTGTAAAACTGATTATTATTAATAATAATGAACTTGGAAAAATATCTAAAGAGCAACGCGCTGGTGAGTTTGATGTTTGGCAGACGACCTTATCCAATCCTAACTTTTCCGAATTCGCTATATCTTGTGGTGCCTGGGGAAAACGTGTTACAAAGCAAGGTGATCTAGAAAGCGCATTCAAAGAACTGTATTCACAACCCAATGCCGCTGTTTTAGAGATTATGGCTGATGCCAACTTCATTTAAACACTACTATTAAAATTTAAACGTGGCGTTTAACACAAGGAATTGGAAATACAAATGAAAACGACAAGAGCCTTTTTAGAAAATTATAAATATCTTATTGTTTTAATAAGTGTGTTTAATTTTCTATTGACACCAATTCACATTAGTGTGACTGGATGGCATCCAGGATTCATTGTCGTTGTTAATTATAGCATAATAATTAGCACAAGTTCTCTATTGGCGACTAGTTTAAAAGCTAAATTACCAACCTACATATTGGGGCTTCTAACTCTAATTTTTATTTGGAGTGAATACATGTGTCCAGACACAAATTCACTAAAATCAGGACGTTTATTCATGTCATTTCTGCTATTTACTAATTTTTGTGTATTACTTGTTAAGCAATTAACCAAAATGAAAATGGTGAATCTCCGTTTTATCTTAGGGCCTTTATTAGGATTTCTTTATTTAGGCATTTTAGGAGGTATTCTGTTTGAAGCAACGCACCTCTTAGATTCCAATTCGTTTCAATTGCCAATTAACTCGTCTGGCTATACATTTTACTATTTTAGCTTTATAAGTATTACCACAGTTGGGTATGGTGATGTGACCCCTTTAACCGCATCTGCTCAGTCATTAACAATGATTCTAAATATTATCGGACAGTTTTATTTAGCCACTGTTATTGGTGTTTTTATCGGAAAGTATATTAATATTAAATCATAAGAAATGCTTACAATAATCAATATTTTATTATCCTGCCTTGGAATCTATTTCTTAATAGGATTACTTTTTGGAGTCTATTTTCTATTTATCGGTGCAACCAAAATAGACCCCTTAATGCAGGATACTAAGAAGAAAGTCCGAGTATTATTACTTCCAGGCGTCATCGCGACATGGCCTTTTTTAATAGGAAAATTATTAAAATCCAAAACTAATTAATATGACCTCAGGATTAAGAAAAGCGCATAAATATATCTGGCTATTACTTGTTATTATAATTCCAATAATTATAGCATTATCTATTAAGGACTTAGATGTATTTTCTTCTAATAACCAAACATTAACAACCATTAAAGAGTCTAAAAACTCAAGCCTGAATATGGCTGAAAATGATGTTATTAAAGTTTCTGTTTTTGAAAACCAAATAGAAATCATTTTAAAATCAACGCTTAAAAATTCAGCATCTGTTGTGTATGAAATGGATGGAAAAGGTAATAAATCGACTATCATCGGACAGATAACAACCACTGGGATTTACACTTTTAAAATTAACAATCTACCAAAAGGCATCATTATTTATGACGACTTAAAACAAGTAGATATCACTAAACTAGCATTGTAATGGGACTAGATTATAAATTAGTACTTTGGAATAAACATAAGAAAACCTACAATAAAATAATCGTAGCCTGCATATTGCTTTATATTATTCTGTTCGCTGTTATTACAATCGTTTTCAATTCTGAGAGCAGTATAGAAACCTTGGTTATTAGAGCGTTTGGCTCATTAGCAATAATCATGCTTCATATTATTTTAAGTATTGGTCCTTTAGCAAGATTAAACACCAATTTTCTGCCTATTCTATACAATCGCAGACATTTAGGGGTGAGTATGTTTTTGGCAGCATTAATTCACGGTGGTTTTTCCATGTTTCAGTTCCATGCTTTAGGTGATGTTAATCCAATATATTCATTATTTACTTCAAACATGGATTATGGATCTATTTCAAACTTTCCATTTCAGATTTTAGGGTTTTTTGCATTGCTCATCCTATTTGTAATGGCGTCCACGAGCCATGATTTTTTTCTTGCAAATCTTTCGGCAAAAGTGTGGAAACGCCTGCACATGATGGTTTATGTGGCTTATACGTTAATTATCGCTCATGTGTTTTTAGGCGCTTTTCAACAAGAAACCTCTCTATTTACAATCGGTATTATGATTGTAGGTTTTGCAATAGTTTCCAGCCTTCATTTAATAACTGCTTTTAAAGAACGTAAAATAGATATAAATAAAGCTACTGATAAAGACGGCTGGTTACAGGTTTGTAATATTTCAGAAATAGAAGAAGACCGTGCTAAAATTTTTACTGTAACTAATGAACGGGTGGCGATTTTTAAATATGATGGTAAATTATCTGCCATTCATAATGTGTGTAAACACCAAGGCGGTCCATTAGGCGAAGGAAAAATCATAGATGGCTGTATTACCTGCCCTTGGCATGGTTATCAGTACTTGCCGCACAATGGGCAGTCGCCACCGCCATTTACAGAGAAAGTCGCAACCTATCAATTAAAATTAGAGGGTGAACTCGTTTATATTAATCCAACCGCCTTTGAAGAAGGAACTGAAGTTAAACCTTGTAATTATTAAGTTATGAAAAATAAAAATGAATTTTATGTTTCTTATATAGATGGTAGTTTAGGTACTAAAACAAAGCAAACTTTAAAGTGGTTTGCCTTATCTGCTGTATTACTTATAATAGTTTCAGCTATTTTATTTAGTTTTTCTCAAAAGCCCTTTAAAAATTCAACCTTCGAGTTGCTAAGTGAAACAAAGATAACAGGAAGCTTTCATGAAAAACCTTACCCAATGTTACGCGTACAAATTGCAGAAAACACCTTTAAAAATGTGTTGCTTTTAGGCTTTGGAAAATCGAGCGCTAATCCCTTTCTGGAAAAAATTAGAAAAGAGGTTAAAGACCTGAACGGAAAAACCCTAAGTATAGAGGGTAATTTAATTTATTACAACGGCAAAACTCTAATTCAGATTACGGATGATGAAAAAGTGACCTTAAGTAGTACTTCTAAAAATAGATTACCACAAAAAGAAATGATTAGTACAATGACACTTGAAGGTGAAATTATTGACCCTAAATGTTACTTTGGTGTCATGAAGCCTGGAAAAGGAAAAATTCACAGGAGTTGTGCTGTTCGTTGTATTTCTGGTGGTATTCCGCCTGTACTAGCCACAACCGATAAAAATAATTTGTCTCAGTACTTTTTACTGACCAATCTTAAAGGTGAACCAATTAATCACGACATACTACCATATATAGGAAAACCAGCTACAATTAAAGGTATTGTAGAGCGAATGGAAGATTGGTATGTTATAAAAATCGACATCTCTAATATCACAGAACTAAATAAAACATCTAAAATTTATTAAATTATGAGAAAAGTAGTAGTACTAGTATTTGCTGTTTTAAGTTATACCTTAAACGCTCAAAAAATTGATTATAATACGAGTAAAGGTGTCGCTATTGATGGTTTTGATGTTGTCGCTTATTTTAGCAATAAGGCTACGGAAGGTAATTCTAAATACGTCGCTAAACACGATGGTGTAAACTATAAGTTTTCTTCACAGCATAATTTAGAAACGTTTAAAACAAATCCTACAAAATATATCCCTCAATATGGAGGCTATTGTGCTTATGCATTGGGAGCAAAAGGCAAAAAAGTAGATGTTGATCCTGAAACTTTTGAGATAAGAGATGGTAAATTATTTCTATTTTATAATTCGTGGGGAAGTAATGCCCTAGAGTCTTGGTTAGAAGAATCGCCAAATATCCTAAAAGCCAAGGCAGATAAACATTGGGAAAAATTAAAGTTCGATAATTAATTACCCTTAAAAAGCTCACAATAAATATTAGTATTACTTCGGTTTTAAGAAATAACTATTTTTCTACCTATGACTATAATCACTTATTTTTTTATTGGGCTTTTAGCAGCCATCATTGGTGCATTACCTTTGGGTACAACTAACGTTGCTGTTATTAATACCACTATAAAAGAGAATTTAAAAAACGCCTTAAAAATCGTTTATACAGCGGCACTTGCCGAACTAATCTTAGTAGTTATAGCCATTGGTTTTAATATGCAGATTGAAAATTTTATAACCATGAATATCTGGCTACAATATACCATAGCCGTGCTTTTGTTAGGTGTCGGGATTATTCTTGTGATAGGAAGAAAGGAATGTGTTAAAGACGAAAATGAAGAATGCATCATAATTAAAAGACGCTACAATCTTTCAAAGCAAATGCTTGGGTTTATACTCGGGCTTATAAATCCGACAGTATTGATTTATTGGATTTTAGTCATTTCGTTTTTAAACAAAAAAATGATTTATTTAACTGTAAATGTAGACCATCTGTTATTAGCCGTATTCTTATCGGGTGTATTTTTTGGTAAAGTGATTACATTGTATGGCTATGGAAGATTCAGTAATATATTGAAGGTAAAAATGAAAAACATAACCACACGCGTTAATAGGGTTATTGGCATTTTGTTAGTCTGCGTTTCAATTTTTCAGTTTACTAAACTCGTCTTTACAAACTGATAATTTTGTTAATTTATGGTGATAAAATTCCTATTAAAATGTTATAACAGCTACATAGGCAAGCTTTACTTACTAAAACTATAAGTTTAGACCTAGATTTACTGGATTTACAGTGCTATCTCTGCAATCCTTTTACAATAAAGTATCCCATATAAGGGAAGTTGCCCAAAATAAAGTCTTTGTATAATTCCAAATAACTATAATTTTGTTCTTCCAATCACTGAAGAATGAAGAGAGTTTCCTACCATACATCAATTAAACATATAACTCTTCTCTAACTTTACAAGGCATACTCACTAAAGAACAAATAGCTCTAATGCCAAGTTCTAATATTTCACTTTGGAAACTAGAGTCTGCAAATACGGTTATATCAATGAAATTCTTAAACAAAAATTTAATTTACCTGAGTATAAATTTTCTTTTATCTAGATCCCAAAACCAAGTTTAAAGGTTAATATCCCTCCATCTTCCGAAGCGAAATATCCCAGTTGACCAGACAACTGTTCTGCTATGGTAAGCCAAAATCCACCTCCGGCAGAGGTATTCCATATATCAGAAGTGTCATTTTCGATCCAAACTCTCCCTACATCAAAGCCTCCAAAAAAGCCGATATTTAAGGGTAAGAAACCTGATTTTAATTCTCTAAAATTGAACCTTAAATCTGAAGAAGAATACAAGCTAGTTTTACCAGAAAAACGCTCGTTATTAAACCCTCTTAAACCATCAACCCCACCAAGTCTGGCTGTTTGATAAATCTCTAAATCGTCTTGGTCTCCAAAGTTAATGTGAGAGGCAACCTTTGTGGCTAACACGAGTTTATGGTCTTTAGTCAGGTTCCTGATAAAACCTATACTTGGTTTTAAGGAAAATACGGTTCTATCAGAATCATCGATATTTACCTTGAAACTTGACTCAAGCTCAAAGTGCATTCCTAATGTTGGATATGCCTTGTCATTATAATTTTCAAAACTATAATTAGCTGTCGCGCCAACAAAGTTCTTCCTCTCAAAAAAGGTTGAATTTTCTTTGGTCAAACCTAATTGATCGGTTAAGATTCTATCTGGCGTATCTTCTAACTCTACACTCTCATAAGTTGCCTTGATAAAAGAAGTAGAACCGTGTTTACCGCGATACTGAAATCCTAATGCACCGCCATAAGTTGATTGACGGATACGGTAGAACTCCAAATCGTTGTTTTCATCATCAAATACAGTTTCATTTCCAATACCAAAAAAGTTATCTGCAAAATTAGAATCCGTAAAAATTCCTTCTACAATTAAGTTTGCATTCCCTATAACCTTTGCAAACTCACCGCCATATCTTACATTAAATCCACTCGTACTAAAATGATAATTAACACTCAATTTATGTTGTGATGTAAATGGATTTCTAATAAAACCGTTTTGTGTATAAATATCTGTAAAACCGACACTTAATCCATCATCAGGATTTACACCTATTGCAGGGATAAGTTGATTTGAGTTAAATTTATGCTTCTTGTAATCATAAGTATTTACAGCATATTCATCGGTTTTATGGATGTTAGCTTTTTTTGCCGACTCAAAGTCGTTCTTTTTAGTTTTATGATCGTAAATGTGGACTTTAGAGCCGTTCTCAACAGTGTACGTATCGTTGTTTTGACCACCTATAATCCTTAATTTAATGTGCTGTTTACCCTTAACGTTGAATATGTCTTTGCCATCTAATCCATAAACCCAAATTTCTTTAGAATCTTCATCAAAGTGAACACGGTCGTGCAGTAATTGGTCTTTCTCTCCGTCCTTTATAGCGTAAATCTTAATACTCGTTTTATGGTTGGGCAATGCTTCTATCTCAAAATAATCTGGTTTATCTGTTCCTCTAATGGTAACATACTTATTGATGTATTTAAAGTACGTATCTGATATCTTTTGAAGATTTGCGCGTCTGCCTTGTAGCTTTCTTTTAATCTCATCAATGGTTTCATCTTGTACTTCTTTTGGGAACAATTTGAACGCTTCATCAATGGCCTCATCCGTAAGGTTGCTTTGAATATATTTTACCTGATTATCCCATACACTTTTATCTGCCTGACATAACAAAAAGACATCCAGAGGGAAAGGCTCTACATTAAACCACTTTGGACTTTTTAATTCCTCTTCATATTTATGAAACAATCGTAATGGTGGTGAAACGGCGGTAACCAAATTTAAAAGTGCGCCATCATTCATTAGAGAAAATGCCTGGTCTCTATCTCTGGGAACTGGGCGGTACATATTTTTACCATCTTCCATCTCAAACTTGGCCCAGCGCCACTGGTCTTCGTGTCTGTCCCAATCACCAATAAGCATATCAAACAAACGTGCTTTAACAAATGCATCTTGGTCTAAATAATTGTTTCCACTTTTGCGTAATTTTTTGATCAAATCATCTGTACTAATCAAGGTATTAGAATTTCCGAAGCTATCTAAATCACCGTGACCCGATGCTGCACGCTCCTCAATCATATATAATTCGTCTCCAAATTCTTCATTAAACTCTTTAAGTGCATTTTGCTTTGGGATGTAGTATAAGGTTGGGTTAGAATGATAGACCCCAACAGCATCTGACAACGCACCAATGGTAAACGGCGCGTAAGGATGGGATGCGGTGTAAATATCCAGTAATTGAGATTCGGCGTAGGTGTTATCGAACTGGCCTTCTACATATTTATCTTTATAAACAACCGCCTGTATGTATTGTGTGGCACTTTTTCTAATGGCTCTCATTACATATTCCTTCCCGTCTTTAGTCTCTAAACGAACCGATTTAGATTGGTGTCCACCCCCTTTTCTTATGGGCGTTAAACCACCATATAAGGTGTCCAAATCTACTATGGGCGCTTCAATCCCTTGACTGTAATACTTTCTGTAGCGGTCTCCCCACAAATATTTGAAAAAACCTGATTTATCGGTTTCATCTTTCGTGTAAACGGAAGATATTGCGCTTTTTTCTGTTACCGCTGGATAATCTTTCAACTCAATTTCACGATCCTTTTTAAGGACTTCTGATGCGAATATTTCTTTGCTTCCTGAATCATCAACACTATAAAAACTAACTTCTGATGAACCATCCGTAAACACTTCTAACTTTGCATAACCCAAACCTCCGTATGAAAAAATACCGTTTTCTGTTTTTTTAGTGGCCGTTGCGTTGGCGGAAGCTCCACTGATAATCTGTGGTAGGTTATCTTGCTTTATAAACTGTAAACTGTGCTCGTGTCCTGAAACAAAAATTACCTTTTTTGATTCCTGCGAAATGGTCACAATACGGTTACGCAGCTTTTGATAATTTTTATTCTGAATATCTTGAGTAGAAACACCTCCAGTTTTACGTATTAGATTTTTTAATGATCCTACAATAGGAAGTGGCAATAAATGCTCTCTAGCCGAATATTGACCACCGTGAGGGCCATTTGAAAACATAGGGTGGTGCAATGCAACGAGGGTTGTTTTATCACGATTCTTTTTTACTAAACCTTCAAATTCATCAAAAAACTTTGCTCTTGTCTTGATTTCACAATCGTCGTTTATGGTAGGATGCTCGTTCCAATCTTCAAGATACCACTGGGTGTCAATCACGATTAAAACAATGTCATCGCTGATGTCAATCTTGTCTATAGGACAACCGTTATTAGGCAAAAAAGAAGATTTTTTCAGTTGCTCTTCTATAAATTTCTCTTGTCGCTTTAAGCCTTGTAAACCATCTTCACTATACCAGTCTTGATTACCAGGAATAAATAGCGTACTTCCCTTAAAACCGTTAACTACATCTATTTGAGACTGCAAGTTTGCAATGCTCGATGCATAGCTGGGAATCTTCTTTTTAGGAAATCCGTTAGACGACATATTATCTCCTAAAAATAAAATAGAAGCATCCTTTGACTCAGATTGCAACTTGTTTTTTAATTCAAGTAACACCTTGTTTTGAGTTGCTGCCTCCTTTTGATGTCCCGCATTTCCCACAAGGTAAAACGTATGTGAAAGCGCCTTATCTGAAGCGTTACTTTTTGTCGCATTTGTGCTATCTACTTGCATCGTGTAGGTTGCACAGGATGCTAATAAGCCAAACGTAATGAGCACGGCTATTTTATGAAATTTGTACATTTTAGTTGGTGTTTCAAAGGTTAGTAATTATATTTTTAAACGGATGCCAGCTCTAAAATCAATAGCGTTATCGCCTTTTACTTCGACTTAATTGACTGCGTTATTATCTCTAAATTTTATGCTATTATTACATTGTGGGTGCGCTTTCGCGAAAGCGAACTAAACAAATAGTATGACTAATCTATTCTTCATCAAACTCACTCGCTACAGTATTAAGTTTGACTTTTAAAATATCTAAACTTTGTGTCCAAGCGTTAGTGATATCCATTATAACCTCGTTTCTATTTTCAAATCCTTCCTCAAAATCCAAAAACACCTCCAGCTTGATATGAACAGTATCTTGATTTTGACTTAGGGTAATGTATTGTTGATAGGTAGCTATGTTAGGTATATCAAAAGTACGTTCTCCATAACCACGTTCATCTTTATTTAATTTCCACTTTAGGGTCTCAACATTAAAAACGTTTGTACCTACAATACACTGGTGTACTGTTCCAGCTTGATTGATTCTTAAATCGTCAAATTCTAAACTATTCACTAACTTATACCATTCGCTTCGGCGGCGTAAATCAGCGATGTAATTAATAGCAGTATCTAAATCGCTTGTTACTTCTAAATCAAAATAAATTTCAGGATTACGGCTGGGTTTAACTGTAATTTTTATTTCAGGGTCTTTCAGTTTAACAAACGACTCTAATTTTGTGTAGGCATATTGCGATGTTCCATAATCATAAACATCGTGATTGATAGTAAATTCTGGAATCGCATCTTTTCCTTTCTGATAAAAATTTAAGGTGGATTGCGATATGAGCAAATACTGATCTGAAGGAATGCTGTTTTTTAACAGCCTATGTATTTTAATAACATCTGCCCCGTAAGGCTTAACAATGTTTTTTACTCTTATAAATGAAATCTCTCCGTAATGTATCAAAAACTTGACCTGTAAATCTTGGGCAGAAACACAAGCGCCACATTCACAAATCCGGCTGGTATTGTATCGTTGTACGTGCTGTGAAAATGCATCGAGCATCTTTTTAGATTGCGCTACTAAATCCGAAAATTCAGGAAACTCTGTGGCATACATAAACAATGCATCGCCTTCAATTTCTACAAGCTTTAAGCCTATAACATTATTGTCGATTAATATTTCTAATAATTCAGAAATGATGTGTTTACTGTGCTCAATCTCTGTGGATGTCACAAAGTTTGTAAATCCACTAATGTCTGGCATAAAGTATAAAGCATATTTTTTCATAACTATACAGCTTGATTAAGCATTACCGCAAACACCGTTATTGAAATAATGAGACCTACAAGAAAAATATTATAGGTAATGCGTAGTAAATTGTACTTTTTGTGAAGCACTTTCCCCAGAAAATAAAGGTCAGATATGAGTGAATCGTACAAGTACTCTTTGTCTTCCATCATGGCGTGCATCCCGTGTTTAAAATCATCTAATGAGACACTGTGAAAATTCCCAAAAAACAATAAGTTGACCTTTCTATTTTTAATATCTTCCCTGGTAAACGTACCTTTTGTGACCTTAGGTCTGGTTGAAAAAATCGAAAATATAATTGCCACAACACTGAAACCGATTAACGATATAGCTGGCCAGATTAAGTGGGCATTTGATGGATTATCTAGCTTTGGGATAAGCGTAGACAATGCAACTGAAATTATTATAGCATTAACTGATAAAAGGATATTTGCCTTAGCATCAGCAATATCACTTAATTTCATATGGTTTTTTAAGGCAACTCTAAAGGCTGTTTCAATACCTTTCTCAGGAACTTCTTTTTTTACTTTTTTTACTGCACTTTTATCACGTTCCTTATAGAGACTGAATATCAATTTTTCTTTTAGTGGTTGCCAGTGTTCTTTAGCATAGTCTGTAAAAAATCGATGCTTTTCTAAATACTTTATATTTTTATCGTTCCAAGTATCTACCTCTATTTTATCATTTTCTAAAATCTCTTTTTCACGTCTTAAAAGGTCAGAATAGTTGACAAAATTTTTATGGGAAAGATGTCCGTTTATGGCATCATTTAAAAGTCTGTCTAAGTTCGTAGTAAATACTTTTTTTGGATCTGCAGACAGGATAATTGCTTTTACCTTATCTATAAACTCTGCATTCTTACCTTGTTCTTGTAGATAGAAACTGCATTTATCTGCTGCTAAATCTTCGTGATGTTCAGCATCGGCTTGGTATGCTACATTGTGAAAGTATGCTGCAATTATTAGAGCTTCTGTATCTATTTGATTGATGTTCTCTTCTTGAGCTAGTAGTTTGACGTAGTTTACCACACGTATCGTATTATCGTAATTGTGATAGGGTAGGTGCTTACTATTCTCCTGAAACAAATCGTACACTAGGTTTTCTATATTATCAAGTAAGTCTGACATCAAATTATATTATTTGCAGTTTATATGATAAAAGAGGTTTATATATACAAGACACTACTCATATAGTAGTTAGGTAAAATCTCTTTCTATACTATAGATTTGAGACAGCCAGTATCCTGAATGGTCTTTTATCTGATTGCAAATTAGAATAATGGTACAAGCCATCAAATGGTCTATTTTCCTTTAAGCTTATACATTTTACTCAGAATCAATTTCGGAATATTGACAGTATAACTGGAACAATTTGAGCGCTTTATAGGTAGGGAAAGAAATAATATAGCGCTCCAAGATATGAGTTTACGGAATCGTAAGAAACAACTTTATCAATAGTTGTCATGGTAGTAAAAACAACATACGTACATTAGAAAAATCCAGAAACAAGGATTGAGGTTATATAATTTTTAAATCCCGGTTGCTTTCATTCCACATCTGTAGCTCAATGCTCCTGTCTGAGTTCCTGATATAACAGATTTATCTTGAAAGCAAATAAAGGTTTATTACGATACCTCGAAGATATATTGGATATCAAGCTATGCACACAAACATTATTTTATTGGGACAAACTTTTACTCAATTTGAATAATCTGTTCTATATTGCTTAGGCGATTTACCAGTATGTTTCTTGAAGAACTTTGAAAAGTGCGAAGCTTCATTAAAACCAAGCGAATAAGCAATCTCACTCATATTTTTATCAGAAAATCGTATAAGCCTTTCGCCTTCTAAACAAATACGTTCGCTTATCACTTTTAAAGGGGATAAGTTGTAATATCTCAAAAATACATTAGATAAAGACTTTGGTGAAATATTTAAAATGTAAGCATATTCAGAGACTTTATGCTTTTCTCTAAAATGTTCTTCAACTAATAGATTAAATTTTCTAATAACGTCAAGTTTCCCCTTAGGCATATCTTCTTTAGGAAGAATTTTGCGGGCTATTCTAACTGATTTAATTAAAAGACGCTTTAATAATACAATGAGCATTTCACCTTGAATGTGATCAATGGTCTCAAATTCTTCTACAAAAAATTCATACAATAGATTAAAACTCTTTTCCTCTTTGGTTGTAAGACCAACTATAATAGGCATTGAAGAACCAAGGAATAAAAAGCCGTTACAGGATACTTCGGCATCGTGATCCCTAATACAGTAAAACGCTCGGTTAAAAGAATAGATAACAATTTTGGTATTCTCTACTTCGAGGTCTAAATCATTAAAGGGTGTAGTAAATAATAGTTGCCCTTTTTTTAGAAGTATTCGACAACCATCAACACTCAGGGATATCTCGTCGTCTTTAGCCCAAATAATTTTATAACAGGTATTATTTATGCTATTGGCATTGAATTTTATTTCTGAGGCATCGACAAGGCTGAACTCACTCTCGTAGCCATCTTTATAATAGTATTCCATTTCGCTTGATTGAACATCTACCTACACAATGCAATCCAGAAGAATGACTATATGACTATAGATAATTAAGTTATAAAGATAAATTTTATAATGGATTTCTTATCCCTCTTATGTAAAGCTATTTTTTGAAACAAACTCTAAACTGGTACTTTTTAAATATTCAAAAATAAACCTCTATGTTGCTGCCATTGTTTTCTTAAAATAAAAAAAGATCTGTTATAATTTTCCTTTTGTTTATTTTCTGAATATGAAGAGCATTTAGGACACAATAAAGACGATATGCAATTGTATTTAAAAATAATTGACAATAGTCGTTTCTACCAAAAGTCTCAAAGGTACAAGAAGCTTGGACAGAAATAAAAATCGGCTAAACATCATAAGGTGGTTCTTATGCTTAGCCAGATTGTTTAGAAATGTTTGTCAGCAAAGCAAAAAGATCTTGATAAAGAAATAAAAAGAGGTTAACCAGTATTTACCTACTGAGTAATGGCATTACTCCCATTACTAAATGTTATAAATCAAATGCGCATATTACTGAAAAAATGATAAGCTTTTAGAAAATTAAGTATAAGTGCAACGATTAAATATCACAAATGGGATTCGCTGCGCGCATCCCTCAAAGCTCCGCTTTGAAAATAGAATGTCCCGGAGAAAATGCTTGAGCAAGCTCAGACATTGTCGACAAAATTAATGGGATTCGCTGCGCGCATCCCTCAAAGCTCCGCTTTGAAAATAGAATGTCCCAAAGAAAATGCTTGAGCAAGCTCAGACATTGTCTTCGGGACATTCTATTTATTCGTGACCACGAAGGGATTCAAACCCCCAACCCTCAGAGCCGAAATCTGATGCGCTATTCAGTTGCGCCACGTGGCCGTTAATTCCTGCAAAAACAAGAACACTACTATTACTATTAAGCTAACTTTCGTTTTACAATTGCTGAAATAGTCTTACCATCAGCTTGACCTGCAAGCTCCTTGCTCACAATACCCATCACTTTACCCATATCTTTCATGCCCTCTGCACCAACCGAATCTATAGTCATCACCACTACTTTTTCAATTTCTTCCTCAGATAAGGCTTCTGGTAAAAACTGACTGATCACCTCAGCTTGATCTATTTCAGGCAACGCCAAATCTTTTCTATCTTGTTCTAAATAGATGGCTGCACTATCTTTGCGCTGCTTCACTAACTTCGATAAAATCTTAATCTCTTCGTCTTCGGTAAGTTCTCCACTGTCTCCCGAAGTTTGTGCTAATAATAGCTCAGATTTTATAGCTCGCAATGCTGCTAAAGCCGTTTGATCCTTCGCTTTCATTGCCGTTTTCATAGCTGTCATTACATCGGTTTGTAAACTCATAGCACTTTATCTAATTTGAGTTGCGAAGATATGAGATTTTAACCTAATCTTAATGCCATTGCACCATAAATAAACCCGAAACATTCAATTGAATATTTCGGGCTCCTTAATTTGCGATACACTACTATAGGTTGACTATTAATCTACATTATCGTGTAAAAACGAATTGTTACTTCTCAATTGAATATCGTCATTCTCATCGGTAGATACCGACGTTCTTGACGCATTAGTTTCAGAAGAGTGCTGTGCATCCTCTAAATTGACACCTTGCCTCTTGTAAGCCGGCTCCTTTTCGATTTCATCTATTTTGGCAGTGTTGAACTTATAGTTAAAATCTTTCATTTTACGTCGTCGCTCATCGGCTCTTTCTTTGAGTATTTCTGAAATCGGACTGTTCATAGGGTCAATTTCCTCTTCTACGTTTTCTTCGGAAACTTTAGGAACAATTGTTTTCTTCTCAAAAACTATTTCTTCCTCAACCTCTTGCTGTACCTTCGTTTTAGAGTCATTGTCATTCATAGCAGATTCGTAAGTCATGAAGTCATCCAACGCATAACGCTTCTCACCGTCTTCATTAGCTTCGGTCACTGGGATAATTTCGATATGTTCCTTAACTTCAAAATCATTGACATTTTCATCTAAAGTAAAAACTGTAGTTTCCTCAATATCATTGGTCTCTTCATCTTCAATTTCCGAAGTATGAGAAGAAATTGGCATATCAAATGACAGTGTAATCTGTTCCTCTTCAACATCTTCCGTAGAAACCTCTTTTGCAGTTACAGCAGGTGTAATTATAAAATCGTCTTCGTCATAAATATGGTCTAGAACCTCTTGATCGACGACATTAATATTTCTAATTATATCGGTCGTTGTAATTAAATTAGTCTCAAAACGGTTTTCAATACCTGAGGGACTCTCATCTTCATCAAGCAATGTGTGCACCACAACCTTCGCGGTTTTATCCTCTTCCTTTTCTAGAATAATATCTGGTCTAATAATCGCAGGATCACTCTCTTTGACATGAACCTCATCGTGACGTTCATCCTCTAGAGCGTGTACCACTTTTTTTTGCTCAGTATTTGAAATTTCGTGTTGCTGGTCTAAGTCAAAACCCGTCGCAATAATCGTTACAGAGATTGATTCTTGTAAAGATTCATCTTCACCAACACCCATTATGATGTTTGCACCATGACCTGCTTCTTGCTGTATATGATCATTAATCTCGCCAATTTCATCAATAGTGATTTCTTGAGATCCCGAAACAATCAACAATAGTACATTTTTGGCACCCGTAATTTTGTTGTCATTTAACAATGGAGAATCTAAGGCTTTCATAATCGCTTCCTGTGCTCTAGTTTTTCCAGAAGATGTCGAAGATCCCATGATAGCTGTTCCGCTATTGCTCAACACCGTTTTAGCATCACGTAAATCAATATTTTGCGTGTAATGATGCGTGATTACCTCAGCAATTCCTCTAGACGCTGTAGAAAGAACCTCATCTGCTTTAGAGAAACCAGCTTTGAAGCCTAGATTACCATAAACCTCACGGAGCTTGTTATTGTTGATTACTACTAAAGAGTCAACGTGTGAACGCAATGTATCAATACCTCTGGCGGCTTGTTCATTTCTCGTTTTTCCTTCAAACTGAAAAGGCATTGTAACAATCCCAACCGTTAAAATATCCAACTCCTTGGCAAGTTTAGCAATTACTGGAGCAGCTCCAGTTCCTGTACCTCCACCCATTCCGGCTGTGATAAATACCATTTTTGTATTGGTATCTAACATACGGCGTAAATCCTCTAAGCTTTCAATGGCAGCTTGCTCACCCACTTCTGGATTAGCACCAGCGCCCAACCCTTCGGTTAGATTGACACCAAGCTGAATTTTATTGGGTACACCGCTGTTTTGAAGCGCTTGGGAATCTGTATTACAGATCACGAAATCAACACCTTTAATCCCTTGTAAAAACATGTGATTAATCGCGTTACTTCCACCTCCACCCACGCCAATAACTTTGATGACATTAGATTGGTTTTTTGGTAAATCGAAAGCAATATTGCCTAATTCATTGTTGTTGCTCATATAATTACTTTTTATTAGTGTGGATAAGCTGCAACTCATCCTATCTTTTATTATTGGACAACGCTTACATTGTCTCTACCTTTATTTATTTGACAGGTTTTTAAACTTGTCACAAATGAGCCGAAAGCTTATTCGGCATTGTCTAAAAAATCCTTAACGCGTTCAGTTAATTTATCTAAAAACGATTTTCGTTCTTTCTTTGGTGGCTGTATAACCGCTTCTTCGTGTTCTATTGTTTCTTCTGAAACCTCTGTAGCAACGTCCTCTAAGGCCTCAATTTCCTTCTCAATGCGCTTGCGTTCCTGGCGCTTGAGTCCGTCCATCACTAATCCAACTGCAGTTGCATACAGCGGGCTTGCAATATCATTATCACTATCTCCCGCCAAGTGTTCATTAGGATAGCCAATTCTAGTATCCATCCCTGTAATGTACTCAACCAATTGTTTCAAATGTTTTAGTTGACTCCCGCCACCTGTCAATACAATCCCAGCAATTAATTTCTTCTTTTGCTCTTCATGACCGTAATTTTTAATTTCGACGTAAACCTGCTCAATAATTTCTACAACGCGCGCATGGATAATCTTTGATAAATTTTTGAGCGTAATTTCTTTTGGATCTCGTCCGCGAAGTCCTGGAATTGATACGATTTCATTGTCCTTGTTTTCTCCAGGCCAAGCCGATCCAAACTTTATTTTCAATAGTTCGGCTTGCTTTTCAATGATAGAACAACCTTCTTTGATATCTTCGGTGACTACATTCCCTCCAAACGGGATCACTGCCGTATGACGTATAATGCCATCTTTAAACACAGCAAGATCTGTCGTTCCGCCACCTATGTCAATTAATGCAACACCTGCTTCTTTTTCCTCTTGACTCAATACGGCGTTTGCCGATGCGAGTGGTTCCAGAGTAATCCCCTCAAGCTCTAAACCTGAGCTTTTTACACATCGTCCAATATTTCTAATCGACGATACTTGACCAACAACGACGTGAAAATTAGCTTCTAATCGTCCACCATACATGCCAATTGGTTCTTTAATTTCGGCTTGACCGTCAATTTTATACTCTTGGGGCAGCACATGTATGATCTCTTCACCGGGTAGCATGACCAATTTATGAACTTGGTTGATTAAACGATCGATATCGTCTTCATCGATAACCAAATCAGAATTTGCTCTAGTGATGTAATCACTGTGCTGTAAACTTCTAATATGTTGACCCGCAATACCCACAGTAACATCTTCAATTTTCACGTCTGCTTCTGCCTCTGCTTCTTGTACCGCCTGTTGTATTGATTGTATGGTTTGAGTGATATTATTCACCACACCTCTATGCACGCCTAAACTTTTAGATTTTCCAATCCCTAAAATCTCGGCCTTCCCATATTCATTTTTACGACCAATCATCGCCACAATCTTTGTGGTTCCAATATCTAGTCCTACTGAAATTTTAGTATTTTCCATCGTTTATATTTTCGTGCAAATTACTTGCTTATCAAATTTTAAATTCACTAGCTGATAGTCATCTAGCACATCATCTTTCATGGCCTTTTTATAAAAAGCTTTTAGATTATTTATTTTTTTGTCCATCGCCTCTAATGTTCCCAAGTGGATCTTAAAATCATGGGATCTCAACTTTAGATCAATAGTTTTATCAATATTTTGACGAATCTCAACCACATGCATTTTTAAAAATGCATCGCTTTGAATCTTAGCTGCAATAGCATGCACATTGACTAGGGCATTTTTTTCTACATGACCAGTAACCAGTGGGACACGCGCAGTATAATTTGTTGATAATGGCATATACGATCCTTTCTCATCAATATAATACGACGCATTGGTACTAACTCTTGCAATAGGTTTTTTCTGTTCAATTTGAGCGGTGATTAAGCCATCAACGGCCATAAATACTTGCGTTTGCTTGATCAATGGATTAGAGTTCAGGGCAGATTCTAAAGCATTCAAATCTATAATATCTTTAGGCGTATTAGCAACACTCGCTTGATTTTGTATTAACAATTTACTAACAGTTTCATGTGTAACGAACAAGTTATCATCTCCAACAAACTTAATGTCGGGCTGCGCCACTTTTCTAACTGAATTTCTTTTTGCCGAAAACGCATACAAAAACCCTACTAAAACTAGCAACAATAACACCTTCATGTAGTTCCAATTAATATGCAAGACTCAAGGCTTTTTTAATATGTTTCACTTCTTCTCCAATATCACCAGCGCCAATGGTCAAAATAATAGGTGCATCTTCTTGTAGAATCGCTTCAATTAGTTCCTTTTTTTGAACTAATTTTTTATTCTTATGTTCAATTTTTTCTAGCAACCATTGTGACGTTACACCTTGCATAGGCAACTCTCTCGCTGGATAAATATCCAATAAAAACAAAGTGTCAAATTGCGCTAAACTTACTGCAAACTCTTCAGCAAAATCCTTGGTGCGACTAAATAAATGGGGTTGAAAAATAGCCAAAACCATTTTCCCTGGATACATCTCTCTTACCGCCTGATGTACCGCATTAATTTCTTCGGGATGATGGGCATAATCATCGATATACACCAAATCATTCGTTTTGATATGATAGGTAAATCGTCGTTTAACGCCTTTATATGATGCTAAGGCTTTGGCGAGTTCGGGATGAGGGAGCCCATATTCTAGAGACATCGCCAGCGCTATTAGGGCATTAGACAAATTATGTCTACCAGGCAGGTTAAATTTGACGTTTTCAAGACGTCCTGTTGGTGTTTTTACATCAAACTGGTAGCTTCCATTTATGATTTTTATGTGTTCTACGGAATAATCTGAATCATCTTCAATCCCATAAGTAATCCCTTGGATAGGGAGTCCGTTTTTAACGAACAGCTTTCCGTTAGGCTTTAATTTTTCTGAAAATTCTTCAAAGGTTTTTATCAATTCAGAAGCATCACCATAAATATCCAAATGATCGGCATCCATAGAGGTGATACAAGCAAAATCTGGCGATAGCGTTAAAAAGGAACGGTCAAACTCATCGGCCTCAACAACGGTCACTTCTGTTCCGTTTAAGATGAGATTGGAGTTGTAATTCTCACTTATTCCGCCGAGAAATGCCGTAACCTTGACATTGCACTCATTCAACAAATGTCCCAAAATACTGGTGGTAGTCGTTTTTCCGTGGGTACCAGCAACCGCCAAACAAAAACTGTGCTTGGTAATTTCTCCTAAAATCTGAGACCGTTTAAGCACCTTAAACCCATTGTTTTGAAAGTATTGAAGTTCCTTGTGGTCTTTTGAAATGGCCGGTGTATAGACGACCAACGTTGTTTCAGCATTCAAGAACTGTGTATCAATGTTCTTGACATCCTCTTCAAAATGAATGGCTACGCCTAAATCTACAAGCGCGATTGTAATACCTGTTTTCGTTTTGTCATAACCCCCAACAACCAGACCTTTAGCCACAAAATAGCGTGCAATAGCCGACATACCTATGCCGCCAATCCCAATAAAATACACACTATTTTTATGTTCTAAATTCATTATTTAGCTAATATTTTGGACTCATCGAAGCCCTTATTAGTTACATCTTCTTTTTCAAAAGTTTCTCAACCTGATCAGCGATATCTTTTGTAGCATTTACCAAAGCCAGTTTTTTAATGTTTTTTCCTAATTCCAGACGTTTTTCTAAGGACTCTATCAAGACTTTGAATTGTGTTTCAAATTCAGCATCTAAATGAGATTCCTTTATCATTATCGCAGCATCTTTTTCGGTGATTGCTTTGGCGTTTTTGGTTTGATGATCTTCAGCCACATTTGGTGATGGAATAAAGATTACAGGTTTTCCAACGACACAAAGTTCAGAAACCGAACTCGCTCCAGCTCTCGATATAATCACATCGGCTGCGGCATAGGCCATATCCATGTTATTTAAAAACGCATGAACTTGAATAAATTCTAAATCATTGTAATGCTTGTATTGCTGATAGTACAACTTACCGCATTGCCAAATCACTTGAACATTAAGAGTTTCAAAAAAATCTAACTTTTCTTCAATCAACTCGTTAACCCGTTTGGCGCCCAAACTGCCTCCCAAAACTAATAAAGTATGCTTACTATGAATTAACTTAAACGCATCTTTACCGGCAATATGCTTATCTCCAGCAGTTAAAAGATCTTTACGAATCGGGTTTCCTGTAAGTATGATTTTTTCCTTCGGAAAGAACTTCTCTAAGCCCTCATAAGCCACACAAATCGTATCTACACTTTTAGACAACAGTTTATTCGTAATTCCTGGATACGAATTTTGCTCTTGTATCAAACTTGGAACACCTTTAGAAACCGCTGTCTTTAAAAGCGGTCCGCTAGCAAAACCACCGGTCCCTATGACCACATCAGGTTTAAAGTTATTAATGATTTTACGCGATACTAGCAAGCTGCTTGCCAATTTCAACGGGAACATCAGGTTTTTCATGGTCAATTTTCGCTGTATCCCAGAAATCCAAAGCCCTTTAATCGCATAGCCAGCTTGTGGCACTTTTTCCATTTCCATACGGTCAGACGCACCCACAAACAAAAATTCAGCATTTGGAAAACGCGATTTCAATTCATCAGCAATGGCGATTGCAGGATAGATGTGACCACCTGTTCCGCCACCTGATAAAATAATTTTATAATGTTTTGTATTTGACACCTATGTATTCTTGCGTTATACGTTTCACTAATTACTACTACTAACTACTGTCTTCTACCTACTACCTACTATTCAAATAGCTTCGCTCAAAATCTCTAAGGGATTATCCTCATTGATCTCTTCTTCTTTTATTTGCTCTCGTCTCGCGCTGACGCTTAAAATGATCCCAATAGCCAAGCAGGTCATCCAAATTGACGTCCCTCCACTACTAATTAATGGCAAGGTTTGTCCTGTAACTGGAAATAATTCTACAGCAACCGCCATGTTTATTAATGCCTGAAAAATAATGGGCAGACCAACTCCTAAAACCAAGAGCTTGCCAAACACCGTATCTGCTTTTTGAGAGACAATTACAATCCTGAACAAAAACCACGAATACAGAAGCAGTAAAAATGAGCCTCCAATCAAACCGTATTCTTCTATAATAATGGCAAAAATAAAATCGGACGAGGATTGAGGCAACACATTCTTTTGGGTACTTTTACCAGGTCCTTTACCTTGGATTCCGCCAGAGGCAATTGCTATCTTTGCATTTTCTATTTGATAATCGGCTTCGGTATCTTCGCCATTGACAAAATTCTCAATTCTACTGGTCCATGTATCTACTCTATTGTTCATTGCATCTGGAAACGCCTTCGCTACCAAAACAAACAAGGTCAGTGCGATAATGCCTCCACCAATAATTAACGCTAAATACCGTATGGGATAACCTCCAATAAAGGTTAGCATCATGACCATTAAAAACATAATTGCTGTTGTTGAAAAATTAGCTGGCAGTATCAATATGAGTATAAAAAAGACTGGTGCCCAAAGCGGCAATAAGGTTTCTACAAATGTGCCCTTTCGATCTTGAATTTTTGATAAGTATCGTGCCACATAGACCATAAGCACAACAGCAGCCAACGTCGATGTTTGAAACGACATCCCAACAAATGGAATTTGAATCCACCGGCTCGCGTTAGCACCATCAATCGTTGTACCCTGAAGCATTGTAATGACTAACAATACCAACACAATTGGAATCATCACCATTGACAACCCTCTGAAATAGCGATACGGAATTTTATGAACCCCGTACATGATCGCAAACCCCAAAAACAGATGCATAAAATGCTTTAAAAAAAAGGTAAAGGTATTTCCTGTCCCTCCAACGTATGCCAAATTACTGGCTGCACTATATACAGGAAGAAATGAGAAAATTGCCAATAATGCTGCAATTGCCCAAATTAATCGATCTCCTTTTATGTTTTTGAATATGTTACCCATTTGTCCTTCGGACATTTAACTTAATGATTATTATTTTATTTTTTTGATTCGTTGAATTCTAGATTTTCCAAAGGGAAAACATTGTTAAGATAATTTTTACACCTCTGATATTCTGGTCTTCGCAAAGCGCTTTAAAGATTTCTTACGGCATCTTTAAACTGACGACCTCGATCTTCGTAATTTTCAAATAAATCAAAACTCGCACATGCAGGCGATAACAATACGTTTTCACCAGCTTCGGCAATTTTATAAGCGATCTTCACGGCTTCGCTCATAAATTGCGTCTCTACGATGATGTCAACCATACCTCCAAAGTTTTTCATCAACTTCCCATTATCAACACCCAAACAAATAATGGCCTTCACCTTTTCGTTCACAAATTGAAATAGCTCTTGATAATTATTACCCTTATCAACACCACCAACAATCCAAACCGTCGCGGCATCCATACTCTCTAAAGCATAGTAAGTTGCATTCACATTGGTCGCTTTTGAATCATTGATATATTGTACTTTATTAATTTTAAGTACATGTTCCAATCGGTGTTCAACACCCTGAAAATTCTCTAAACTCTCTCTGATCGTCTGCTTTCTAATTTTCAGTAAATGCGCTACTGTCGAAGCAGCCATTGCATTTTTAATATTGTGTTTTCCCTCTAATGCTAAATTTGCTGTTGGCATAATTATATGTTTGTTATCTATTGTTATTTTAATATTATCGTTGTCTAAATAAGCACCATTCTCAACCACTCTTGTGAGTGAAAACGGCAATAATGTGGATTGAACAGGATGATTTTCTAACCAGTTTACAATGACTTCATCATCGCCATCATAAATAAAATAATCGTCCTTTGTTTGATTCTCTGCTATCCTAAATTTTGCAGCGATATACTTTTCAAAGTTATAGTCATATCGATCTAAATGATCTGGACTTATATTCGTAAGCACAGCGATATGTGGTTTGAAGTTGGCAATATCATCCAACTGAAAACTGCTAATCTCCAACACATAGTTTGGATAATCATGCTCCAAAATTTGCTTTGCAAAACTATCTCCAATATTCCCTGCCAAACCTACGCTCAACTCCTGCCTTAACACATGATGGGTTAAGCTCGCTGTGGTTGTTTTACCGTTGCTTCCTGTGATCCCAACAATCGTTGCCGCTGTAAATTTTGAAGCAAACTCAATTTCAGAAACGATGGCGATTTGTTTTGCCTTGATAGTTTGAATCAACGGCACTTTATCAGGAATTCCCGGACTTTTCATCACCAGATCAGCTTCCATAATTTTTTCTTCGGAATGTTTGCCATCCTCAAATTCAATCTCATTATGTGTAAGAACTTGTTTGTAGGTGTCATTAATGATTCCCTTATCGGAAACAAAAACATCGTACCCTTTTTTCTTCCCCAAAAGCGCTGTGCCCACACCACTTTCTCCTCCTCCTAGTATGACTAAATTCCCCATCCTAAATCCTTCCCCAAAGGGTAAGGACTTACCACTCTGCTTTTAGTTGTTATATTTTTCATTTTCTTTTCTATGACCTACTACTTCAATGTTGAGATTCCAGCTTTCGCAGGAATTTACTACCTAATTTTTAAGGTCACTATGGAAATAATGGCCAGCAATATTCCAATAATCCAAAACCGTGTGACGATCTTGCTCTCGTGGTAACCTGATTTTTGGTAATGGTGGTGTAAGGGTGACATTTTAAAAATGCGTCGTCCTTCTCCATACTTCTTCCTTGTGTATTTGAAATAGCTCACCTGCATGATGACCGAAAGGTTTTCAGCAACAAAAATTCCGCATAGTACAGGAATCAACCACTCCTTTCTTACCGCAATTGCGATTACCGCGATAATACCGCCAATGGTCAAACTTCCTGTATCTCCCATAAATACCTGAGCTGGATATGTATTGTACCATAAAAAACCAATGAGGGCACCAACAAATGCTGCAATATAAATAGTGATCTCCTCGACTCGCGGGATGTACATGATATCGAGATAATCTGAAAAAATCAGGTTACCCGAAACCCAGGCAAAAATCCCCAATGTGAGCACGATGATCGCGCTTGTTCCCGCTGCTAATCCGTCGATACCATCTGTAAGATTGGCGCCATTTGATACACCTGTAACAATAACAATTGTGACTAGAATAAAAATAATCCAACCGTATTGTGCTAATTCTGGACTTATCCACGTCATTAAATCATCATAATCAAACTCATTTCCCTTCACAAAAGGAATCGTGGTCTTGGTCGATTTTTCTTCCTCATAAAAAAGGTCAGAGCGCGACATGTTTGGATTTTGCGCCAATAATACCTGTTGTTGTTCTTGGGGTAATTGCTCCTTTATGGTTATATCTTCGTGAAAATACATGGTTGCCCCAACGATAATACCGAGACCAACCTGACCCAAAACTTTAAATTTTCCTTTTAAGCCTTCTTTATTATTCTTAAATTTTTTAATGTAATCGTCGATAAAGCCAATAGTCCCCATCCATAGCGTCGTGACGATCAATAAAATGATATAAATGTTTTCTAACTTTGATAGTAAAAGCACCGGTATTAATGTCGCTAAAATGATAATAATGCCACCCATGGTTGGTGTGCCTGCTTTTTCAACCTGACCTTCAAGTCCTAAATCCCTTATGGTCTCACCAACTTGTTGTTTTTGAAGAAAGGCAATAATTCGTTTTCCGAAAATCGTTGAAATTAAAAGTGATAAGATAATAGCCACCGCAGCTCTAAATGTGATGAACCCAAAAAGCGAAGCTCCAGGAAACTGAAACTGCTGTTCTAAATATTCAAATAGGTAATACAACATCTTAATTATCTAATATTTGGAGCGTTATCATATCGTTAATGCTCATTTCTGTAACTGCTTCAAAAATTCCTTAACGATCTTATAATCATCAAAATCTGTGCGCTGTCCTTTTACTTCTTGATAGGCTTCATGCCCTTTGCCCGCAATTAAAATGATGTCATTGGGTTTTGCCAATTGACATGCGGTTTTGATGGCTTGACGTCTATCTACAATAGACATGGTCCTTTTAAAATTTTGCGGCTCAACGCCTGTTTCAATCTCTTCAATAATTGTTTCAGGAACCTCGCTGCGTGGGTTATCGCTTGTGAAAATCACTTTTGTACTCAATGCCGAAGCGATATGTCCCATTTTTGGACGTTTGGTTTTATCGCGATCTCCTCCACATCCAACAACAGTAATAAGTTCTTCGTTTTTGGTGCGAATGGTGTTAATGGTCTCTAGTACATTTTTGAGCGCATCTGGAGTATGTGCATAATCTACGATTGCGGTTACTTTTTCTTCGGAAATTAGATATTGAAACCGTCCGCTCACACTTTCAAGACTGCTAATGAGTCTTAATACTTCAACTTTTTCAAGGCCTAAAAGTTCCGCAGCACCATAAATTGCCGTTACATTGTAAGCATTGAAACTCCCGATAAGTTTGGTCCACAATTCACTGTCATTAAGTTTTAACAACAAGCCACTAAATTCATTTTCCAAAATCTGAGCCTTATAATCGGCATAGGTTTTAAGGGCATACGTGTACTTTTTAGCCTTTGTGTTTTGCATCATCACCAGGCCGTTTTTGTCATCAATATTGACCAAAGCAAAAGCTGTTTTAGGTAAATGATCAAAGAAGGATTTTTTGACATCACGATATTCGGCGAAGGTGTTATGATAGTCTAAGTGATCGTGCGTAATGTTGGTGAATATGCCTCCTTCAAAATGTAAACCGTCAGTACGATGTTGATGAATGCCATGTGAGCTCACTTCCATAAAACAAAACTCAACGCCCACATCATTCATTAGTTTTAAATACTTATTGATAGACAAGGAATCTGGAGTGGTATGCGTTGCTTTATATTCGATAGTATCTACCATAATTTTTACGGTTGATAACAAGCCCACCTTATAACCCGCTTTTTTAAATAATTGATACAATAGGGTTACAATGGTCGTTTTTCCATTAGTTCCAGTAACGCCTACCAATCTTAAGTTTTCCGAAGGATTTCCGTAGAAATTAGCCGCCAAAAACGCTAGCGCCTGACTTGTATTTTCAACTTCAACGTAGGTAGTCGCATCGCGCAATTGAGAAGGTATCTCCTCGCAAATTACTGCGGTTGCTCCTTTATTGATTGCGGTTTCTATATAGTCGTGACCGTCAACACTATTCCCTCGAATAGCAACAAAGACATCGTTATTCGAAATCTCACGAGAGTCAAAATGCAGGTTATTAACGTCAATGCTAGTACTTCCCACAACAGCGTTGATGTTAACCTTATATAATATGTCTTTCAAATTTTGCATTACGTTCCTAAAAGAATGACTTGATTACGTTTTACTTTCACGCCACTGTTAACAGACTGTGACTTAATTTTGCCAACACCTTCCATTTTAACTTTGAGGCCCATGTTTTCTAGTAATGCCAGCGCATCCATAGCGGGAAGACCGACGACGTTTGGCATGATAGTTTTATAAAGTTGTGCCGTTTTATAAAAAGATTCAAATGACTCCTCAACCTTTTTATCTACTACTTCAATAGATTCAACCTGATCAATTAGCGGTGTTTCTGTATATATTTTTTGAGCAATTCGCTTAAAGACTGGCCCAGAGACATCGGCACCATAAAATCCTACTTTTGTGCTTGGTTGATGAATGACGACGATGCACGAATATTTAGGATTGTCGGCAGGAAAGTAACCTGCAAAAGAAGACACGTATTTTCTGTCCTTACGCCATTCTTCATAATTATTATAATCGGTTCTTGCGGTTCCTGTTTTTCCAGCCATCGAAAAATTTTCAGAATACATTCGACTGCCAGTTCCTCTTACCACGACGTTTTTTAAAATCTCTTTAATCTCCAATAACGTTTTATCTGAACAGATTTTTTGGTTGATCACCTTTTTATCAAAAACCTCAATCTCTCTATCAAATTCCTTGACCGCCTTAATAAATCGCGGTTTCACCATTTCACCATGATTCGCAATAGCATTATAAAATGATAAGGTTTGCAAAGGCGTCATTTGTAAATTGTAACCGTAGGCCATTGAAGGCAGTGCATTTCTACTCCAAATAGCATCTCCTGGCTCTGGAATCACCGGCTTGCCTTCACCAATAATTGAAACTCCTAGTGTGTTATGTAGATTCCAGCTTTTGAGACGATTTATAAATTTTTTAGGCTGGTTGGCATAATGGTCATTTATGATTGTGGCCAAACCAATATTTGATGACACCTCCAAGGCTCTTGCTGCCGAAATTTCTCCGTGCCCTCGAGAGTCACTAATCGTTCTTCCGTAGAGTCGTTTTGAGCCATTACCCGTATCAACAACATAAGAGGTATCTATCACTTTATCTTCTAAAGCCGCCATAAACGCCATGACCTTAAACGTTGATCCAGGCTCATGACTTTCGCCTACAGCATAATTGAGGCGCTCATAATAATTACCATCCCTGTTGCGCCCTAAATTTGAGATGGCACGAATTTCGCCGGTTGCCACTTCCATCACCACTGCGCAACCATGATCGGCTTGATACAGTTCTAATTGCCCCAACAACGAATGGTGAGCGATATCTTGAATATTGACATCAATGGTGGTATACACATCATAGCCGTCTTGTGGCTCTACCTGATCATAGTCAACGATAGGTTTCCATTGGCCATTACCAATTTTTTGTTTGAGACGTTGTCCATTGACACCACTTAAATATTTTGCGCCAAAAGCGCCATCAATACCTGGTCGCGTTACATTTCCATCTGCATCTTTTCTCTCATAACCTATGGTACGCTCGGCGATGCCTCCCATTGGATGTTCTCGACGTGTGGTTTGCTCGACAATGAGCCCACCTTTAATGGCACCCAGCTTCAACATTGGGAAATTTCGTAATCTGATATAATCTGAATAACCAATATTTCGTGCCAATAAGAAATAACGGTTCTTGTCAAGTCGTGCTTTTTTGATGACTTTTTGATGATAGCTTGACGATTTACCAGTAAATTTTGAAAGTGAATCTGACAAAGGTTTTATGAGTTCATTAAAAACCTCTTGTCTAGGCTGAATAGCGTCAATTCGAATGTCGTACTTTGGAATGGATGTCGCCAGTAAACTACCATCGGCAGAATAAACGTTACCTCTATTTGCAGGAATCTCTACATTTTTAATAGTGCGCTGTTCGGCTAAATCTCGATATTGGTCGCCCTGAACAAACTGAATCGTACACAGCTTAAACACCACGGCAATTGCGAAGACAAACATACTGCCAGCCACAAAATACAATCGGTTTAATATGTTAGTTTCGGTCGTTGCCACTTGTCACTGCTGTTTTTTAACTATTATCTTTTTTGGTGGAATTTCTGAAATCACAATTCCTTTTGTTTCTACTTTTTTGATGATGGCCGATTCCATTTTCAGTCTCATTAATTTCTTTCGACCATCAACCATTTGCGATCTTAGATCCTTTGCATCATTTTTGAGCCTTGCAATCTCATACACCTTTTGATCGGCACTGTGCGAGCTTGCTATCATGATTATTGCTAATACTGATATAAAAATGATAATCCTCCAATTTTTAAAGGAATCATCACTCACTAAAAACTTACCTCGCAATATGCTGTAAATGTTTGTTTTCATATCCCATCTGTGTCCCATCTGTCCTTCAAACATCTTCCCAGAGGGAAGAAATAAGACTGTTAAATTTTATCTATAGCTTTTCAGCAATACGAAGCTTTGCACTTCTGGCTCTATTGTTTATTTTTATTTCTTCGGAAGTTGGAACAATCAATCCACCAACTTTTTTAAGCGGTACTTCGAAATTTCCGAAGACATCACGCTCGGGTTCACCTTCAAATAAGCCATTTCTAACAAAACGCTTCACTAACCGATCTTCTAAAGAATGATACGATATCATACTTAATCGCCCACCTTTGACTAAAATCTCTGGTGTTTGTTGCAAAAACTCCTTAAGCGCCTCAATCTCTTGATTAACCTCAATTCTAATAGCCTGATAAATTTGAGCAAGTACTTTATTTTCCTTTTGGTGATTCAAAAACTTATCTAAGGCTGTTTTTAATTGCTCGCTTGTTTTAAGCACACCGTCGCGACGCGATTCAACAATTGCCTTCGCCATTGCTGGAGCCTGTCTCAATTCGCCATACTCAAAAAGCACACGCTTAATCTCCTCGTCCTCATATTCATTTATAACATGGTATGCAGACACCTTATCTTCTTGATTCATTCTCATATCAAGATCGGCCTCAAAACGTGTTGAGAATCCGCGTTGAGCAACATCAAATTGGTGTGAGGACACTCCAAAATCTGCCAAAACGCCATCAACTTGTTTCGCGCCATAAAACCTTAAAAAACGTCTAACATGTCTAAAGTTTTCATTGATCAACGTAAAACGGTCATCATCAATCGTATTTAAAAGAGCGTCTTGATCCTGATCAAAAGCAAATAATTTCCCGCTGGGCCCAAGATGCTTAAGTATTTCTTTGCTATGACCTCCACCTCCAAAGGTGACATCTACGTAAATTCCGTCTGGTTTAATTTGTAAACCTTCAACGGACTCCTTAAGCAATACCGGATTATGATAGTCCATCTTCGTCATCTTGTCCCATTACATCTTCAGCTAAATCAGCAAAATCGCCAGTAGCATCATCGATAGCTTTTTCATAAGCATCCTTATCCCAAATCTCAACAATGTTAATTGCCGAAGCCACCACGATATCCTTGGTGATTCCTGAAAAAGCAACAAGATCTTTCGGGATTAATAATCGTCCGGCAGCATCAACTTCAACTTGTTTTAAGCCAGCTGTAAAGCGACGAATAAAATCATTGTTCTTCTTTTTGAACCTATTGAGCTTGTTCACCTTTTGCATGAGAACTTCCCATTCACTCATAGGATATAACTCTAAACAAGGTTGAAATACCGCACGCTTTAAAACAAAACCGTTTTGCAAAATAGGGAGCAACTGCTTTTTAATTGCAGCAGGCAGCATCAGCCGACCTTTGGCATCTACTTTACACTCGTATGTTCCTATTAAAGGGCTCAAAATGATAGATTTACTATTAGTAACGATTATGATTCAAATATATTGAAAATTATACCACTATTTACCACTATACCCCACATTTGTTGATAAATTAATGGAACTGTAGATTTTGAAGGGTTAATATTTCAGCTAAAACCAACGCAATCGCTTTACTTGTAGAGGACTAATTTGTTGGTTTAATATCTAGTTTTTATTGTTAACATCTTCAAACAGCATTCTAATTGCGGATGGAAATTATATGGTATTGTTTTGATGGAATTACCTATATTTGTTTTTGACGAAAACCACTAAATACTACATGGCGCACTCATTAAAGAAAGAGAAAGACTTTAGTTATATTGAAGTTGGAGAAGGCACACCATTGATTGTTCTCCATGGTTTGATGGGTGGGCTGAGTAATTTTGACGCTGTTACGACTCACTTTAGCGAAAGGGGATATAAGGTCCTTATTCCCGAGCTCCCCATCTACACGATGACTCTTCTTAAAACTAACGTTAAGAGTTTTGCAAAATACCTCCATGATTTCATTAAGTTTAAAGAACTTGACGAGGTTATTTTACTCGGAAACTCTCTAGGTGGACACATTGGTCTATACCATACAAAACTATATCCAGACACTATAAAAGCGCTTATCATTACGGGCAGCTCTGGACTTTATGAAAGCGCTATGGGTGGAGGCTATACAAAACGCGGTGACTATGAGGTTATCAAGAAAAAAGCGCAGGATGTATTTTATGATCCAGCAGTCGCTACCAAAGACATTGTAGATGAAGTTTACGAAACGGTTAATGATCGTAATAAACTAATTAAAACATTGGCAATCGCCAAAAGTGCGATTCGTCATAATATGTCTAAAGATTTACCAAATATGACCTTGCCCGTTTGTATTATTTGGGGTAAAAATGATACGGTCACACCTCCTGAGGTGGCTACAGAATTTAATGAGCTGTTACCAAATTCTGATCTGTTCTGGATTGATAAGTGTGGCCATGCTGCTATGATGGAACATCCTGCTGAGTTCAACAGAATTCTTGATGCCTGGCTAACCGACAAAAAGCTCTAATTCTAGCGACTAAAAACCAAAAGCCATCATGGTTATTAAAACTGCCGAGTTTATTATCAGTAATTCTGATGTTGATAAATGCCCGAAAGACCACGTTCCCGAATATGCCTTTATTGGGAGAAGTAACGTTGGAAAATCGTCACTCATCAACATGCTCACCAACCATAAAAATTTAGCCAAAACATCTGGAAGACCAGGAAAAACCCAGCTAATTAATCATTTTCTCATCAATAAGTCGTGGTTTTTGGTCGATTTACCAGGTTATGGGTACGCACGTGTTTCAAAATCTGCAAAAAAGAAATTCCAAAAATTTATTACCGACTATTTTGAGAAAAGGAAACAATTGGTATCGGCTTTTATTCTGGTAGATATTAGACACGAGCCACAAGGGATCGATCTAGAGTTTATGGAATATTTAGGTGTAAGTCAAATTCCGTTTTCAATAATTTTCACAAAAGCCGATAAATTGAAACCAATGGCTATTGAGCGCAACGTCGCAGCTTATTGTAAAGAATTGCTTAAAACATGGGAAGAAGTTCCCAACTATTTTGTGACCTCATCATCTAAAGCCGTAGGTCGCGATGAAGTATTGCAGTTTATTAGCGATACAAATGAAGAAATTGCAGCAATGCGCTAAACTTGAGACTTTACGTCTAAAGCATCCCTCAACGAATTTCCAATCAACATAAAGGCCATCACCAAAATCATAATGCATAATCCAGGAATTAAAGCCAAGTATGGTTTTCCTAAGATGATGTAATTATAATGGTCCTTGATCATAGCGCCCCAACTTGCCATTGGTGGTTGCGCTCCAATTCCTAAAAAACTCAGCCCACTTTCAATAAGAATAGCTGCCGCAAAATTAGCCGCAGATATCACGATGATTGGCGCCATGATATTTGGTAAAATATGACGCGTGATAATTCTATAATCATTAAAACCCAATGCTCTTGCCGCAGTAACGTATTGCATTTCTTTTGCACTTATAATCTGTCCACGTACAACTCTTGCCACTTCAACCCACATTGTTAAACCAACAGCAATAAACACCTGCCAAAACCCCTTACCAAGCGCTAGAGTAATTGCAATGACCAATAGCAGTGTAGGAATTGACCATGTCACATTGATAACCCACATAATAAAAGCATCCACTTTTCCGCCGTAGTAAGCAGCCATACTACCCATAAAAATACCAATGATCAACGATATAAAAACGGCTACGAAACCAATGGAAAATGAAATCCTTGAACCAATTAATACGCGGCTCAGCAGGTCTCTTCCATATTTATCGGTTCCGAAAAGAAATGTTTTTTGCTGGATATGAGACTTATAATCTTTCTCAGGGAACGTCTTAATATTTAATGCTTTTTCGATGCCTATCAATCCATCTGAAGCATATTCAGTATAGAACAAGGTGTCTTTTTCTATGCTGTATTTAGAAATAGGAATCTCTAAATCTGCGTTAGCACTGCCAAAAAATAGTTCAGAAAATACGTTTTCATGCTGTCTAATTTCCGAAGGAACGTTTAACATGTGCACTTTAAAGCCAGGTCTTTGGGAATGAATGGATAAATGCATTTGATTGGCATTTCTTGAATTGTCTGGCGCAATAGCATATGCAAATAATGCCACCAAACCAATGGCCACGATGATCCAAAAACTTAAAACGCCCCAAAAGTTCTTTTTAAACTTTTGGAGCGCTAATTGTGATAATGAGCCACTACTCATACTCATTTTAATTTTTGACCGAAGTCGCTACCTTCTTGACATCATAAGTCGTTTTTAAATCATTGAGCACATTCAATGCTTCTTCGATATAGACATCTTTGCTCAAACTTGTATGCCAGCGATCACGCTTTTCTTTCAATACCGAATCTTGATCCATCAATCTCATTTCATAAGGAAGTGATGCAAATGTTAGGTTAGATTTATAATCTGAAAGCTTTTCAAAACGCTTAGATTCTTCCTCATTAATACTCAATGCTTTCTTGTAATCTTCGTAATTTAAAGAGTAGACTTCTCGATCTCTTATTTTCTTGACCCATTGGGCATTGTCGTCAATCAACTTGAGCTGTTCATTATTTTTCATACGCTCCTTGCTCTTCGCAATTGTCGTATCATAGTCGTAATAACTGCTCCATAACTTATAATCAACAGCACCAATCTTATCCCATTCTAGTGGGTTCTCTTGATCTTTTTCACCAATATCAATATAGCTGTAACGGTCTGGGACGACCACATCACTCTTAACACCTTCGAGTTGGGTAGATCCTCCATTAATTCTGTAAAACTTTTGAGTGGTGAACTTTAAAGCTCCCATGTCTCCATTGCTGTTTTGTCTAACCATTCGGTTTAAATCCAATACATTCTGCACAGTGCCCTTACCGTAAGTCTGCTTACTTCCAATAACAATGGCTCGTTTATAATCTTGCATAGCAGCCGCTAAAATTTCTGAAGCAGATGCAGACAATTCATTAACAAGAATCACTAAAGGACCATCCCAAACAATAGATTTATCTTTATCTCGCAATACCTCCTTTGGTTCTCCTGCCGTTTTCACTTGTACAATTGGACCTTCGTCTATAAATAAACCTCCCATGTCTACAACGGTTTGAAGTGATCCACCACCATTATTTCTAAGATCCAAAACCAAGCCTTCTACACCTTCTTCTTTTAATCTTTCGATTTCAATCTTAAGATCTGAGGCAGCATTTCGCTTGTTATAATCCTCAAAATCAACGTAAAACTTCGGTAAATTAATAACACCGAATTTTTTATCATCTTTAATAACGGTAGATGATTTTGCATACGTTTCTTCTAATTCTACAATGTCTCTAGTAATTGTGATGTCTTCAACAGTACCATCTACTTTTTTCAAAGTTAATGTAACATTAGTGCCTTTAGGACCTTTAATAAATTTTATCGCATCATCAAGCCGCATCCCAACAATATTAATTCCTTTTTCTTCATCTTCTTGGCGCACTTTCATAATTTGATCCCCAACTTCCAATTGGTTTTGCCTCCAAGCTGGACCGCCACTAATGATTTCATTTACAATTGTGGCATCCATTTTTTTCTGAAGTCTTGCACCAATCCCTTCGAAGTTACCAGACATGGCAACATCAAAACGATCTTTATCTTCTGGTGCAAAGTAAAAGGTATGTGGATCAAATTCTTCTACGATGGCATTGATGTATACTGAAAACCAATCTTTACGCTGCCTATCATCAATAAAGTCATAAAGTTCGTCCAACGATCTTTGGGTAACACCTCTAGCCTCTATCTCTAATTCACTATCGGTTTTAATGCCCGACGTTTTATCAGCAGCATTTTCTTGATCACTCAACAAGTCGTCATAATTTGCAATAGTTGAAAATTTGAGCTGTGTTCTCCAACGCTCTTTCATATCTTTTTTTGAATCAACATACTGAAGCTTTTCGTAGTCTGTTGAAAATTCTTCAACCGCCGAAAAATCAAAAGGTTCAGTGAGCACTTCTTTGTACATGGCCTTAGATTCTTCAATACGTTTTAACAATCGGTCATGCGTTAAGTTGAAAAAACTAAGATCATAAGCATTAATTTGATCATCTAATTCTAATTTGTAAGCCTCGAACTCTTTGATATCTGAGGCATAAAAATATCTCTTAAATGGATCTAATTGTTCTAGGTAATCGCTAAATACTTCCGAAGAAAAATCATCATTGATCGTTTGTGGATTAAAATGACCTTGATCAAGTACGTATGTAATTAATTGAATTAAGAGTTTATCTTTATCAGGGTCTTCGAATTTTTTAGTTGTAAAACTGCAAGAAGCGAAGGCTAACAGTACTACGAGGAGCAACAATTTATAATTCCTTTTCATCATATTTCTCATATTTTAAAATGTAAAACGATTTTAACACTCTTAAAATTTTGTGTCAATAATCGTTGTAGATCTATTACATAATTTCTACTAAAGTAAAAGAAAAAACCGTGCCAATAAAAAACGAGGCTAATAATTTTTTGTTAAACCGCTAATTGTAGGATTTTAATGCCTGTTTCCCTATTTTTGCAGCTCTTTAACGCTTGATTTTTTATGTCAAAAAAACCTCTTATTTTAGTCACTAATGATGATGGAATTACAGCGCCTGGAATAAGAGCGCTCATCTCGGTCATGACCAGTATTGGTGACGTTGTGGTTGTTGCGCCAGATAGCCCTCAAAGTGGAATGGGTCATGCCATTACCATTAATTCTACTCTTCATATTGAAAAAGTGACCATAGACGACGGTGATCAAGATGAATACAGCTGCTCTGGCACACCTGCCGATTGCGTCAAACTCGGTGTCAAGGAAATTTTAAAACGCAGGCCAGACCTGTGCGTATCTGGTATTAATCATGGCTCAAACTCCTCTATTAATGTCATTTATTCGGGAACAATGAGTGCCGCTATTGAAGCAGGTATTGAAGATATTCCTGCGATAGGATTTTCGTTGTGCGATTACCAATGGAGTGCTAATTTTGAACATTGTAAGTCATACGTGAAATCCATTGCATTACAAGTTCTCAAACATGGTTTGGATAGCCGAACCGTATTGAACGTGAACTTCCCAAATTTGCCAAAAAAAGACATTAAAGGTATAAAAGTTTGTAGACAAGCGCTCGCTAATTGGGAAGAAGAATTCGACAAAAGACAAAACCCTTTTGGGAAGGATTATTATTGGCTTACTGGTAAATTTATTAATTTGGATAATGGCGAGGACACAGACGAATGGGCATTGGCAAACGGCTATGTATCAGTAGTACCTGTGCAATTTGATTTGACCAATCACCATAGCATTCAATCATTAAACACTTGGGATTTTAGTGAAAAATAAAGACATCATCATTGGTATTGTCGTAGGAGTTTTGGCAAGTGCGATAGGTTTAATCATTACTTTATTGATCTTCGGAAAAGAGAGTTCTATTGTGGACTCTTTAGACACAGCTATTCGCGGTGGAGTGCTTACCAAATTAGTAAGTATGGGTGCCATTTTGAACTTGGGTGCGTTTTTTCTATTTTTAAATCAACAGAAAGATTCTAGAGCCAAAGGCGTTCTTATAGCGACTATTTTTGTAGCCCTATTGACTTTAATCGTTAGATTTGTTTAAAACAGATACCGTTCTATGTTTTTTATTAGTCTGAAATTTTAAAAGGATAGCTCATTCATAAATTCTATGAAATATTACATCATTGCTGGCGAGGCCTCTGGAGATTTACATGGATCTAATTTGATGAAAGCATTGCAAAGGCTAGATGTTGCTGCCGACTTTAGATTTTGGGGAGGCGATCTCATGCAAGCTGTTGGTGGTACTTTGGTGAAACATTACAAGGAGCGTTCGTTTATGGGTTTTGCTGAAGTCCTTTTCAATCTTCGGAAAATCTTAGGGCTTATAACATTTTGTAAAGACGATATTGAAAGTTTTAATCCCGACGTCATCATTTTTATCGATAATTCTGGATTTAATCTTCGCATTGCTCAGTGGGCAAAACAAAAAGCGTTTAAAACGCACTACTATATTTCACCCCAAGTTTGGGCCTCTAGAGCTGGTCGCGTAAAAAAAATTAAACGTGATATTGATGCGATGTATGTCATTCTTCCGTTTGAAAAAGAATTTTACGATCAATATGAATATTCGGTTAATTTTGTTGGACATCCGTTAATCGATGCGATAGCCGATCGTACTCAGGTGAATGAATTTAAATTTAGAACTACCCATCAACTTTCAGAAAAACCAATAATCGCCCTACTGCCTGGAAGTAGAACTCAAGAAATTACAAAAATGCTTGGTGTGATGTTGAGTTTAGTTGATGATTTTCCAAAGTACCAATTTGTTATCGCAGGCGCACCAAGTCAAGACTTTAGCTTCTATCAGTCCTTTATCAAACAAGACAATGTTGCTTTTATTTCGAATAAAACCTATGATTTATTAAGTGTGTCAACCGCAGCCTTGGTCACTTCTGGTACTGCGACTTTAGAAACGGCATTGTTTAAAGTTCCGCAGGTGGTTTGCTATAAGGCGAATGCCATTTCATACCAAATTGCAAAACAAATTATTACCTTAAAATTTATCTCACTCGTCAATCTAATTATGGATCGTGAGGTGGTGACCGAATTAATTCAAAGCGACCTCAATAAAAAACGTCTTAAAAAGGAACTCGAACTGATCTTGGATGAGGACCAACGCACGAAATTATTCATTGATTATTACGATCTAGAAAAAAAATTAGGCGGAAAAGGTGCTAGTGATAAAACGGCAAAGTTGATATTTGAGAGTTTGTAGATAAGATTGTTAATAACCCAAACGTTATCTCTACACGAAACTTTCTATAATTTTTACTTTTAGCACAAATTGTCCCCAGTCATCATGAAAAAAATCATCTTCCTTTTAGTTTTAATGATCAGTTTTACAAGTTGTAATTCCTCAAAAAACGTAGTAACACGAAAAAGTAGAACGACTAAAACTACTAACAGAACGGCGACAGCATCAAAAAATATCTCTTCAAAAGAAATTAAAAAACATTATTGATTACGCACAAACGTTTGAGGGTACACGCTATAAGTATGGAGGCACGACCAAGCGCGGCATGGATTGCTCTGGATTAGTGGTCACGGCTTTTAGTAAAGAAAATGTCACTCTACCTCGAACTACTGGAGACTTATCTACGCGTGGTGATTGGATCGATGTCAAAGACGTTCAAGAAGGCGATCTCCTGTTTTTTGCCACTAGTAAAAATAATCGAAGCGTGAACCATGTTGGGATCGTTACAAACAGCAGACCTGGCTACGTCGAATTTATACACTCTACGACTAGCAGAGGCGTCATCACCTCAAAATTATCTGAACGTTATTGGTACTTGGCCTACGTTCAAGCAAGACGTGTGATGTAGACTATTTGCGATATATAGATTATTTACTACATTTGAGGTGTGAAGCCTCTCAATTTTACAATTATTAAGTTTACAGCATGTCTTATGCTGGGCATTCTTTTATCCCACTATTTTCAATTACCATTTACAACAGCCATCTATAGCACTCTTGCCGTACTTAGTTTGTTTGTTTTGTGTTACGTTATTGCTAGAAGTCAATTTCAAAAAACGATTTGGTTTGGCCTTACATCATATCTTATGTTGATGAGTCTTGGAGTTCTCACCAATACCTTTCACAATCAAAAAAATCAAGAGACACACTACACCCACGTCATAAATACATCTACTGAAACTCCACAATTATTGATATTTAAAGTTCGAGAACGGTTAAAACCAAGTTTCTATCATGATAAATATATTGTTGATCTCATTTCCGCAGAAAATCAAAGAGTTTCAGGAAAACTCTTATTAAACATTCATAATGATATTTTGATGCCAAAATTTCGAGTTGACGATATATTGGCCAGTAGCACTACTTTTGAAGTGGTCAAAGCACCATTGAATCCTTATCAATTTGACTATAACGCTTATCTCGAAAAACGATACATCTTTCATCAACTTTTAGCAACGTCTAAAACAATCTTAAAACTAGACACACAGCAGCGAAGCTTGAAAGGTTATGCCAATGACCTACGCGAACTTATCAATGATAATCTCAAGATTTACAATTTCAAGCCAGCTGAATTGGCCATCATTAACGCTATACTGTTGGGACAGCGCCAAGATATGGGCAACGCTATTTATAAGCAATATGTTGATGCTGGTGCCATCCATATCTTGGCTGTGTCTGGCTTGCATGTTGGTATTGTTCTCATCTTATTAAACATTCTTTTAAAACCGATCGAGACTATAAGACATGGCAAAATTATCAAAGTGATTTTGATCGTTCTATTACTTTGGGCATTTGCAGTTATTGCTGGCCTATCAGCATCTGTAACGCGTGCGGTGACTATGTTTAGTATTGTCGCCATTGCCATGAATTGGAAACGACCGACCAATATTTATAACACGCTGGCTATTTCTATATTTTTATTATTGCTATGTCAACCCATGTTTCTTTTTGATGTTGGATTTCAAATGAGTTATATGGCAGTTCTTTCCATTGTTTCGATACAACCTTTACTGTACAAATTATGGAAACCGAATTGGAAGGCCATCGATTATGTTTGGCAGATTTTTACTGTTACCATTGCAGCTCAATTTGGTGTTGTTCCCATTAGTCTTTACTATTTTCATCAATTTCCTGGCCTGTTTTTCGTCACTAATTTAGCGATCATTCCGTTTTTGGGATTCATTCTTGGCTTTGGCATATTGATTATCGTATTAGCACTTTGTAATGTTTTACCTCAATTTTTCGCCACACTCTACGGAAACATAATAAGCCTTATGAATTTAGTCGTCAATTGGGTAGCGCAACAAGATGTGTTTGTTCTGAAAGCTATTTCATTTGATCTTGAACATGTGCTTGTTTGTTATTTTTTGATCCTTACAAGCATCGCAGTATTTAAAAAGTTCAATTTTAGAAGGGTATCGCTTTTCTTGATAGCCATTCTTTTGGTTCAAGGTGCCTGGATGTATTCCGATTATAAGCATCGAAGTTCCTCCTTGACCATTTTTCATAACAGTAGAAAAACACTGATCGGACTAAAATCTAATCACTATTTGAAAGTGGCTCACTCACAGGATAGTTTTAAAGTTTCCGAAGATAGAATGCTAAAAACGTTTGCCACTGCTCATTTTATTAAACATATTGAAACAGATAGTTTAAAATCGGTTTATCTATTTCAGGATAACATTATATTGATGATTGATAGTCTTGGCGTTTACAACACAAAATCGTTTAAGCCAGATATTGTGTTATTGAGAAATTCGCCACGTATCAATCTCGACCGCGTTATTGACTCCATTCATCCCAAAATAATTATTGCAGATGGCAGCAACTACAAATCTTATATCAAACGGTGGGAAGCCACGTGTTTAAAAAGAAAACTCCCTTTTCACCAAACTGGTAAAAACGGAGCTTTTATTATAAATTGATCAATAGTGTTACTCGCTAAATTCTGGCTTGAAGGCGTTATAATACGCATTAAAAGCTTCTTGTGTCTTGATCTCTTTATATTTATTGGTATGAAACAACTTTAAGTAGAGCTCAATTTGCCGTGGTTTCATGTAACCACTTATGGGTTGAATTTTCTCACCTTGCTCATCAAAATACACAATGGTAGGGTATGCCCTAACGCCCAATAGACTCGACAATTCGTGAGAGCCATTTCTTCTGTTTTTGAGTGCTTCTTTGTAATTTGGATTGGTGAGCGTTTTACCCTTATAGTTTACTGTTGCATTGCCTTCAGCATTGAACTTTACCGCATAATAATTTTTGTTAACATAATCAACTACATCTCTATTATGAAAGGTATTCTTATCTAGCATTTTACATGGGCCACACCAATTGGTATAGACGTCCATCATAATCTTTTTTGGATTTTTTTTCTGAGCAGCCAACGCTTCATCAAAGGTCATCCAATTGATTTCTTGAGCACTGACAGAGATTGACGCTATCAATGCGAGTGCAAATAGTATGATTGTTTTTTTCATGATTTTATTATTGAATTATTTGGGACTTCATAATGGTCTTTAAACCATATCATGAAGATATATATTTTGTATTGCTCGTGTAACACAAATGTTAATTAACAAAAGTTATTCCGAACTTACAAAAAATGCTCCAACTAGGGATTAATTTGGTTTAATTTAACGATTCTTAAAACTATCGAACACCGTGCATCAAGCGTTTGAGCAATGGATTTAATATAATCGAAATGACACCAACACCGATTGGAATGAGTGTAAAAATCAAAAAGAATGTACTCAATGAATACCGCTCGCTAATATCATCGATCATCCCTCCCATGGTTCCCGCTGCTTTTTGTCCTACCGCAATGGCCAAATACCAAATCCCAAACATAAAACCAATCATACGACCTGGCACTAATTTACTGAGATATGATAATCCTACTGGAGAAATACAAAGTTCTCCCATGGTATGAAAGAGATATGCCAAGATCAAAAAGATCATACTCACTGAAGCTGTTTTTGCGCCTTGCGGGATATCGCCCGTTCCATAAGATAGAAATGCAAAGCCAAGACCTAATAATACAAGTCCGATCCCGTATTTCATAGCTGCACTAGGGTTATATTTACTTTCCCACCATCTTGAGAAAAATGGTGCTAGGGTTATAATAAAGAACGAGTTTAAAATCCCGAACCAAGTCGCATCTACTTCGTTACCATCTTGAGAGAATTTATCCATCAGTCTATAAATGACCAAGAACCATAAACCCGCGAAGGCAATAGCAAGAACTACGTTTGAAAGTCCGATTTTTTTATAGGTCTTCTTGGTTAACAACACCAAAACCCATGTAATAATGATCAATGGTATCGTCGTTAATAAAAGATCTACGATTTTAAAGATCATGGCAGAATTACCAACTAATGATCTGTCGGTATAATCCCTTGCAAATAAAGTCATAGACCCTAAAGACTGCTCAAAAAACGCAAAGAAAAACACCGTAAAAACACCAAATATAGACACTGCAATAATACGATCTCTCACGATTGGCACGTAGCGAGAAATTCTGGTAATCAATAAGATTAAAAACAGTACGAGAGCCGCTAAGACAATAAAGTTTGAACCGCTCAGACTACCTACTGTAAACGGAGCCAAACTTGTATCGCCTATTTTTTCTAAAGGATCATTGAATAAATACAAAAGACCACCTGCTGATGACAACACTATTAGGATTTTATCGAACGTTGTAAATGGGTTTAGTTTTTCAGTTGGAGGAACGTTGGTTTCATGTTCTTTTGGATGTTCTTCGTTTATATTTTGAGGTAATTCAACTTCATAAACACCAGATGGTTTTCCACCTATGTTTCCAAAAAGATCTTTGGCCAACCAAAATTGAATGAGGCCCAAAAGCATAAATATACCTGCCAATCCAAAACCATAACTCCAGCCTTTGTTTTCGGCGAGGTACCCACAGAGCATCATTCCGAAGAAGGCACCCGCATTTACGCCCATATAATAAATGGTATAGGCACCATCTTTTTTAGACTCCTTCCCTTTGTACATATCAGAGATCATCGAGGTCATATTAGGTTTGAAAAATCCTGTCCCTAAAATCAATAAACCAAGACCTAAATAGAACGACGTCGTTGTTTCAATAGCCATGGCAGCGTGACCTAAAGTCATGATCAAACATCCAATGACAACCGCAACACGATATCCAGTAATCTTATCGGCAATCCAACCGCCCAAAATAGGCGTTAGATATAAAAGTGACCCGTAAGTTCCTATGAGTGCCAATGCATTTTCACGAGGCCATTCCCAACCTGGATTATCGCTTAATATTGGTGCCGTTAGAAATAAGATGAGTAAGATTCGCATTCCGTAGAATGAGAAACGCTCCCACATTTCGGTAAAAAAGATTACGAATAATCCTGCTGGATGACCAATGACCTTGTCTTTAAATAGATTTTCGATATCTGTGCTCATGTTTTGAAAAATTAGTTAGGAAAAAAAGAAACCCTTGCAAGGTTGTATTTGCAAGGGTTTTGTAAGTATTAGTTTTGAATGTCTGGATCGGCAAGCTCGTATTGTTCTTGTTCTAACTTCTGAATGTTGAAATCCTCGGCACCATGTGTTAGACGTTTTAGTGGTTTTAAGATCGCAATTATCAAAATACCAAAAACCGTGCAAAAGATGGCTATGCCCGTGAAAATTTGAAACTCACCAGCACCTTCTGACATTTCTCCAACGAGACCAGCTAGTTTGTTCCCTAACCCTGTCGCGGCGAAATATGCTCCCATCATAAAAGAGGCATATTTCAAAGGTGCTAATTTAGTAATAAAAGATAATGCAACAGGAGAAGCACATAATTCGCCTATCGTATGAAATAAATATGCCAAGACTAACCAAATCATTGCAGATTTCTCAACAATCTGATCACCATCCATTACCACTTCTGTAGCTGCCTTGCTCATGAAGAAAAATCCAAATGCCATGATAATAACTCCTATTGCCATTTTAAACAAAGATGAGGACTCCTTACCTTTTTTACCCCATTTATACCAAAATCCACCAATTGCCGTACCTAGAACTATAATAAAGAAAGCGTTGATAGATTGAAATACAGCGGCAGGAATCTCATTGCCTATTAATGGTAAAGAAAAAGAAAGCATCCTATCTGTTTTTTGCTCGGTGTATAAGCTCATTAAACCACCAGCTTGCTCAAATGCACCCCAAAAAACGATAATGATCAAGAACGATAAGAACATCACTAACATTCTATCTTTCTCTACTTTCGTTAATGGTTTTTTTAATATATCCTTATCAGGAGAATCCTTACTACCTAGATAATCTCCTACACCCTTGAGGTGCTTGAGCCCGAACATGTACATGATTTGACCGAGTGCCATTCCTATTCCAGCAAGACCGAACCCATAATGCCAACCCCATTTTGCTGCGACAGCTCCTACAATTAAAGCGCCTAAAAATGCACCTAAATTTATACCGATGTAAAAAATATAAAATCCTTTATCTCGTCTATCATCTCCAGACTTATACAAGCCACCAACCATAGTTGAAATATTTGGCTTTAAAAACCCTACTCCAATCACAATGAAGACCAAACCTGTAAAAAATGCCCATTGCGCATCTACAGCTAAAATACCATGTCCAACACACAACAACAAGCCACCTACCATGACGGCTCTTTTCTGACCGATAAACTTATCTGCGATCCAGCCTCCAGGTATAGACGTTAAGTAAACAAACATGGTATATGTCCCATAAAACGAAAGTGTTTCTGCATTTGACCAACCGTATCCTGATTGTGGGTCACCCATGATGATAGGAGCAGCTAAGAAAAGTGTCAAGATTGCTCGCATGCCATAGTATGAAAAGCGTTCCCACATTTCTACAAAGAACAAAACATATAATCCCACCGGATGTCCAAAAATTTGTTTTTGATCATCAAGTTGCGTTGCGTTTGCCATAATTTTTTGTGTATTAGTTAGTAGTTATGTCTTTAATGAACTTAGCCAAAAGTTTAATTCAATTATCTATCTTTTCCTAAAGTCTCATGCACAAATCGGGTCATTTTTTCATACAAATGCAACCTCGTGTTTTCTCCGGCTTTGATACCATGTTTTTTATCAGTATAAATCATTTGATCAAAAGGTTTGTTTGCTTGCACTAAGGCATCATTCATTCGCATTGAATTTTGCACATGTACATTATCATCCCCAGATCCATGCACCAATAAAAAATCGCCTTTTAGTTTATCAACATGGGTAATAGGCGAATTGTCGTCATAACCTGTTGGGTTTTCCTGAGGCGTCATCATATAACGTTCGGTATAAATTGTGTCATAAAACCTCCAACTCGTTACAGGCGCTACTGCAATGGCCATAGAAAACGTATCGTTGCCTTTACATAAAACGTTACTACTCATAAACCCACCGAAGCTCCAACCCCATATCCCAATATTCTGTGCATCAATATACGGTAATTTAGCCAATGTCTGTGCAGCAGTGATTTGATCTTCAACTTCATACTTACCCAATTCGTTTTGAGTCACCTTTTTAAACGCGGCGCCTTTAAATCCAGTACCACGACCATCGACACAAACCACAATATAGCCTTGCTGCGCTAAATGCTGGTGCCAATAATCATTACTACCATTCCATCTATTGGCAACTTGTTGCGAACCTGGTCCCGAATACTGAAACATGAATAGCGGATAGGTTTTAGACGCGTCAAAATTAGCTGGCTTGATCATCCACATATTAAGATCATTACCGTTTATAGAAAGCGTCGAAAATTCTTTAGGAGACATTTTGTACGAAACAAGTAACTTAGATAAGGTCTCATTATTTTTTATTTCCTTGACCAAATTACCCGTTTTTGCATTAAGCAAGTTGTAAGTAGGAGGGATCGTTGCGTTGGAGTATGTGTTTATGAAATATGTGTAATCTGCGCTAAACGATGCCGAATTTGTTCCAATACGCATTGTTAATTGTGTTTTATCCTTACCATTTGATCCTATTGAATAGATACTGCGGTTGATAGAACCTTCTTCGGTAGATTGATAAAAAATACGCTTCGTTTTCTCATTATACCCATAATAATTGGTCACTTCCCATGATCCTGAAGTCACTTGATTTAAAAGTTTACCCTTACGGTCATACTGGTAAATATGGTTGAAACCATCTTTTTCACTGGTCCAAATAAAACTATTATCTTTTAAGAAGGTTAAGTTAGACGTCACTTCAACGTAAGCCTCATCGGTTTCGGTCAAAACCAATTCTCCCTTTCTTGCTCTTGAATCAATCATCCATAAATCCAATTCATTTTGATGGCGGTTCATGTATTGCGCACTCAAAATATTAGGATCATTAGTCCATTTAATTCTAGGGATATAAAAATCATTATAATTTTTTAACGGACTAAATTCACTCACCGTTTTAGAATCTAGATTAAAGATATGCAAGGACACTACCGAATTTTTCTCACCAGCTTTTGGGTACTTGAATATTTGCTGTTTTGGGTATAAATCGTCTCCATAAATATCCATGGAAAATTCAGGAACTTCGGTTTCATCAAAACGAATAAAAGCAAGTTGGTTGCTATCGGCATTCCATTCAAAAGCTCTCACGAAACCAAACTCCTCTTCATAAACCCAATCGGTAATGCCGTTAATAATTTTGTTTTTCTCGCCATCAAAGGTGATTTGCTGAGTGACTTTAGTGGTCAAATTCTTTATAAAAAGATTGTTGTTCAGCCCGTAAGCAATTTTAGTTCCGTCTGGTGAAAAGGTAGGCTCTTGAATTTTTTCTTCGGAAACTAAAGCCCCCTGATTTGATTTTATGTTGAGCACATAATATTGTCCTAGAGAAGACCGTCTGTAAATAGACTCAACATTTGTAGCCAAAAGCACTTTAGATTCGTCTTCGCTGAAGGTATAGTTTGAAAACAAATCTATCGCATTCAGTTCTTTAGAGCTCACCAAGGTTTTTACTTTTTTCAAGGTTTTGTAATCGTAAATATCAATTTGTGAAGTCTTATCTTTTGTATTTAAAACTGAATATTCCTTTCCGTTTTTCATAGAGTGCAATGCCTCTAAGCTTTCAGTTTTAAAAGTACCGTTCCAAATTTCTTCAAGTGTAATATCTTTGTTTTGAGCTGAAAGTAGGTGACTAACAAAACATACAAGAAGGACAAGCAATTTGAGTTTATTCATAAATAATTCTTTAAAATTTTTGTTCGGTTAAACTGGGATTAAACCTTTTAAAATAGACTTAAAAAGAAATACTATTTCAGCAAATACAGGCAAATAGCTCTAGGTCAACATGAAGCCTTTTACGTCAATGATATTTCAATAAAATTTTGTCAAGTTTACTAAAAATTATGCAAAAAATCGTTATGATAGGTCGTTAAATCTGCAATATTCTTATAAGGCAACAATAATAATACCGAGAATAGTATCTTTGTATTTTACATATATCTCCATCCTTAAAATGGGTAGATCATAAATTATAGCACATGCAAAAAACGATCACTGGATTTTCAAAGCTATCTAAAATAGAAAAAATAGATTGGTTGGTCCATACGTATTTTACCGATTCAAATTCAGCTAAAACACTACTAAAACAATATTGGAATACCGATTCTAAATTACAACAGCTCCACGACGAATTTATAGAGAACACCATTAGTAATTACTATTTACCCTTGGGTGTTGCCCCCAATTTTTTAATCAATGATACCGTTTACACCATACCAATGGCCATTGAGGAAAGTTCGGTTGTGGCCGCAGCGAGTAAAGCAGCGAAGTTTTGGTTAGATCGCGGTGGTTTTAAGGCTGAAGTCATTTCTACTGAAAAAATTGGTCAGGTCCATTTCACATTTGAAGGTCATCCAGAAGACTTAAAAAAATTGTTTGAAAACGTTATCAAAACGACGTTAATTATAGACTCCAAAGACCTCACCAAAAATATGGAAAAACGCGGTGGCGGGATTTTAGACATACAACTTAGAGACAAGACCTTTCTTTTAGACCACTATTTTCAATTGCATGCGACGTTTGAAACCGTAGATGCAATGGGTGCAAATTTTATCAATACCTGTCTTGAACAGTTTGCCACAACCTTAAAACGAGAAGCCTCAATACATTTGGATGGACAACTCAATGTCATCATGTCCATATTATCCAATTATGTGCCCAACTGTTTGGTAAGAGCTGAAGTTAGTTGCAAGGTTGAGGAATTAGGTGAAAATGGTTCTGCTTCCCCAATGGAATTTGCAGAGAAATTTGTTCAAGCCGTCCGTATTGCAGAAGTTGAACCCTACAGAGCCGTAACGCACAATAAAGGTATTATGAATGGTATTGACGCTGTAGTACTGGCTACTGGCAATGATTTTAGAGCCGTAGAAGCTGGAATTCATGCTTTTGCCTCTAAAGATGGACGTTACAGCAGTTTAACACACGCCAAAATTGAAAATGACATGTTCACCTTTTGGATGGAAATCCCCTTGGCCTTAGGTACTGTTGGCGGACTAACCAAGTTACACCCTATGGTGAAATTCGCCTTAGAGTTATTGGGAGAGCCTTCCGCTAAAGAGCTTATGAAAATAGTTGCTGTTGCTGGGTTGGCACAAAACTTTGGTGCCGTAAAGTCATTAACCACAACAGGAATTCAAGAAGGCCATATGAAAATGCACCTCATGAATATTCTAAATCAATTTGAGGCGACTTCCGAAGAAAAAACGACGTTGGTCAAACATTTTAAAACGCATACCGTTACACATAGTAGCGTTATGAAGGCATTAGAAAGTCATCGGAAATAAACCTTAGAGTTCATTTTAAATGCATTCAATGATCGTGCTTGATTCGGTATAAATAAATCTAAAACTAATAACAAGAACAGCGTAGATGAAAAGTTTTCATAGCAATGGCAAATTATTACTTACTGGAGAATACGTGGTTCTTGATGGTGCGATTGCATTGGCTGTGCCGACCGTCTACGGACAATCATTAACCATCAAAAAAGGTAAAACCGGAATATTGAAATGGAAGAGCTTGGACGAACATGATTTGGTTTGGTTTGAGGCAAAATTTCAATTAAAACAAAACAATCGAGACGAACAAACATCAATTGCACGAAGCTCAATAGCTTCTAAAAGTGATTCAATTTCAGAACGCTTGTTGCACATTCTTTTGGTGGCAAAACAACTTAATCCTAATTTTCTATCAGGCCTTCAAGGTTATGATGTCACTACCAAACTCGAATTTCCAAAAAATTGGGGACTGGGAACATCCTCAACATTGATATCGAATATAGCGCGCTGGGCAAATGTTGACGCCTACCAACTTTTAAATTTAACCTTTGGGGGAAGCGGGTATGACATTGCCTGCGCTAACGAGGACACAAGTTTGACCTTTCAACTGTCTATTCTAAACTCTAAGACGCCTACTATTAACAAAGTCGGTTTTGATCCTTCCTTTAAGAACCAACTTTATTTCGTGCATCTCAATCAAAAACAAAATAGCCGAGAAGGCATTGCGCAATACAGAGAAAATACTGAAGATTTGACATCTTCCATTTCAATAGTTAGTGCCATTACGCAAAACATGATTACATGCGAGACACTGCAAGAATTTCAAAAATTGATGGAAGACCATGAATTGCTTATTTCAGAAATCATAAAACAACAACCCGTTAAACAGCGTCTATTTAGTGATTTTAATGGCGCTATAAAAAGTCTTGGTGCTTGGGGAGGCGATTTTGTCATGGTGGCCTCAGCAGAAAACCCTAAAATCTATTTTAAAGATAAGGGTTATGATACTATTTTAAGGTACGATGCTATGGTAAAAATCTAAAAAAAGCCTCACAATTGTGAGGCTTTTTTTTATGTTTTAGTACTACCAAAGACCTTAGTAAAAGGTAGCTCTATTATCTTCTATATCTGCAGTTTCCTTTAAAGCGTTGTAAACCTTAGTCTGTGATTGCGCAGAGCGCTCAGTGCTCATGCGATTTGCAATGGCTTGGTAGTTATCTAATTTTGAAGATTCTTCAATTTTGGTTACCGTCACCATAAACACACCTTTGTTGCCGTTTATTAAACCAGACGTTTCTCCTTCATTTAAAGAGAACGCAACACCAACAACTTTTGGCTCTAAACCAGATCCAGACAGCGTTGGGTTTTTCATATTAACAGCAGCCGCGGTCCTTGCAGACTGGCCTTGATTTTTTGCAACTTCGTCTATCGTCGTTCCAGAAACTTTGGTGCGGATCATTTCGGCTTTTTTCTCTTTTCTAATGGCGGTAAGCGCAGAAACAGAAGCGTTTTCAGGATCCATTAAACCTTCTTTAGTCGCCTTTACGAGTTGAACAACAGCGTAACCTCCACCAGGAACAGAAAAACGTTTGTAGTCTCCTACCTTCGTGCCGTCTTCAAAAGCCCAACGTACAATAGGTCGCTGTGCGCCTAAACCTGGAATATTTTCATCCAATACTTTTATACCATTTACTGGTTTCACATCTAAATCGCGTTCTTTTGATACCGCTTGGAAATCTCCCTCTTGTAACGCAATCTCGAATTTTGAAGCATCAGTAAAGACATTATCAATCGTTTCGGTAGACGCCTCGATTGGTTTTGAAATAGTCGCCACCTTAACAGCTTTAGACGATCCCTTTTGACCTAAGATCTCGATCACATGAAACCCAAATTGTGTTTTGACTACTCCTATTTCACCAACTTCATTTTGAAATTCAAAGTCACTAAAAGGTTTTACCATTTGTGTACTTGGGTGATAGTCGTAAACACCACCTTTATCAACACTACCTTGATCTGACGATAAAGACGTTACGAAATCAGGAAACTTGGACGGTGTAACTCTAACGACTGCAGCAACACTATCGGCTAGCGACTTGGCTTCAGCCTCTGTTAATGTTACTTCGGGAGCCGCTCTGTTTGATCCTAAAAACGGAATCAAGATGTGACGCACTTTAGCAGAATCTGGAAGTGTTTTTTGAGCTACCATCTTTGTTAGCTTCATCATCCCGTTATCTTTATACGGTCCATAAACATCACCTACATTAAGATTGTATACTGTGTCAGCGACTGTAGCTGGCAACGCCGATTTCTTCACAAATGCATCGTTATAATTTTCATCAGACTCTGCAATGTAATTCACATAGTTCTCTAGGTCATCTTCTTGAACTTGTGCAAAAGGTGTTACCCTCAACGTGTCATTTGTAGTCGCATTGAACTCTAGCTTACCATTTTGCAGTCTGTCAAAACTGTTCATCAAGTTTTCTTCATCTTCGAGACTTGCTGCTTCTTTAAATTCAACATAAACAATATCACGGGAAGCATCGACTTTAAACTTCTTTTTATTGTCATTAATATATGACTTGATATCTCCCTTAGTAACTTCAACTAAGCTGTCGGCAATCGTTGTGTAAGGAATTTGAACGTATTTTAGATCTCTAGTTGAGTTCTCTAATAGATAATCAACTTCTGCTTCATTCAAAGTTGCATTGATGCCGGCTTTCACCATATTGAAATAAGCAGTTTCTTTGGCGCCAACAGCAATAGAATTTTCGTTGTTAACCCAATCGCTATAATTTAATTGAAAGGTTCCTAAAGGTGCTCTTTCTCCATTTAATGATTTTAAGTTTGCCACAAACTCAGTCAATTTACTCTCATCAAATAAACCAGCTTCGTTTTGAAACTCAGGATAGCTAGCAAAGTTTTGCTTCAACAAATCTTTCATTTGCTCTTGCTCCACGCTAAGACCTAATTCTTCAAATTGTGTGTTCATTACAGCACGACGCACCTCTTGATCATAAACGCGATTCATAGTTTGTGTAGATGACATGCCAGGAGATTGTCTTTGCATGTTCTCTACTCTATTCATGAATTCCAATCTACTGATGTTGTTTCCGTTTACAGTGGCCACAACATCTTGTGATCCGCCAAAAAGAGCATCACTGTTTCTAAACAAATCTGTAAGTACAAATGAAAATAACGCTAATGCTATGATTAATATCAAAAACAAAGATCGTTGTCTAATCTTATTTAAAACTGCCATTTTTAGTATTTAAATTTATGTAGAAATCATCGTAACCTTTTCTTTCGACCGCAAAAAGTGCCAGTAAAAATAGAACCTTCTAAAATGTATTAAAAAGTCTTGTCGATTTCTGAATAATAAGTGGGCGAAAATACCATTTTCTATTAAATAATGAAAGGAGATGTATGTTTTTATTCCCTAATTTTAATGGGTCTAGCTGAATATCCTGAAATTGCCGACACTTAAGAGATGTGAATAAATAATTTTATAGAAGGGATTTAGAGATTTGCTTCTAATCTTCGTCGATGACATCTATTGAGACAATGTCAATTTTATTGGATGAGACTTCTAAAATCGTGAACTTGATCTTGCCGATAATGACTTCGTCTTTTTCCTGCGGAATACCTTCGGTCTCATTCACGATCAAACCTGCAATCGTTTCATAAGCCTCATGCTCTGGCAAATCCAATTTGTAGGTCTCATTGATATAATCCACTTCCAATCTTGCGGAGAACTTGAAACGAACATCACTTATCTTTTCTTCAATAAGCTCAAAACTATCGTGCTCATCTTCTATCTCTCCAACAAGTTCCTCTACGATATCCTCGATGGTCATGATACCAGCCGTGCCGCCATACTCATCAATTACGACCGCCATACTTTTTCGTTTTTTAGTCAAAATATTAAGTACATCCTTGACCAACATTGTCGCAGGAACGTAAACTACAGGTTTTACAATAGATTTGATTGTTTTAGGCTTTTTGAATAAATCAAATGAGTGCACATAGCCTAAAATATCATCGATGTTATCTTTGTATACCAAGATCTTTGACAATCCCGACTCAATGAACATAGCGCTAATATTTTGAATACTATTATTGACTTCAACGGCCGAAATCTCGGTTCTTGGCACCATCACCTCACGTGCTTTTACTTCGGCAAATTCTAGGGCATTTTGAAAAATCTGGATTTCACTATCGACCTCGTCGTGCTCCTCAACAGATTCCATTTGCTCGCTAATGTAATTGCCAAGTTCTATCTTGGTCATGGCCAATTGGATATCATCACCTTCAGTTTTAAAGAAACGTTTCAGGATTTTATCTGAGACCCAAATGATGAATGACGATAAAAACCAGAACAACAAAAAGAAAATGTAGGCTGGAAATGCAAAAATCTTTAAAAATGAATTCGCATAAATTTGAAAAAACACTTTTGGTAGAAATTCCGCAGTGATTAGAATTACTATTGTTGATATGATTGTTTGCGTCAACAGACTCAAATCATATAAAACATAATTCACTAATTGGTACTGTGAGGGTAACATCGACTGAAACCACGCAACCAAAACGTCACCCATGACAAAGCCATAAACAACGAGCGCTATATTGTTTCCAATAAGCATGGTCGCAATGAATTTAGAGGGTTTTTCGGTTAATTTGGTAAGTATCCTGGCTAAAAAATCATCTTGCTTTTTTTCAATTTCAATGTGGATTTTATTGGAAGACACGTAGGCGATTTCCATTCCGGAGAAAAAAGCCGAAAGCAATAACATAAGAATGATGATGACTATGCTAAAATCCATAGTTAGTTTTTCTTTTCGTTTTCAAATTTCTTTCTAAATTTTTTTCTGAAGAAAAACATGAATATTGCCAATGCCGCGAATACAAATGATATGAGCGCTCTTGTTCCATCAACGCTTAGATTCGTGATCCCGTCGTAGATAAAAAGTACTGCAAAAAAAAGGTAAACGTATTGAAAAAACTGAAGAATTTTCATGAGACTTATGCTATGGGTGTATTAAACTTTAGATGGAATGTCTTGATTTCAAAATTACAGATATTTTATATCATTTAGGTTTCCGCAGTAAATATAACTATGTTTTGCCAACTATCTCCTTTGGTTCACTCTTTTAAATACATATCGCCACGACCATCTAGAATGGTATAGTTTTTAAATTTTGTATCTGAATCAAAAATATCACCATTGCCATTATTGGCAGTAGCCGATTTTAGGCGCACTGGCAGGTTAGTGAAGAGCCATTCGCGCTTTTGATCATAATATAATTGCTCGGCAAACAAGCTATCGTTTTGTGGTGTAATTAAAACAACATTGCCTTGGAGGTCTATCAAATCGGTTTCATTATAGACAATTCCATAATCGGCAAGCACTGTATTTTTTTGATTATTTTCATCGTAAAGATACAGACGCAGCCCATCTGGAAATTCTGAAAATGCGAAATCTCGATTTGAATAATCCAACATCTTAGGGCTTTCTAGATTCGCAATCACCCGACCAATTGAGTCTGGTGCCTCGGTATATTTGAGATTGATGTTTTTAGCTTCACCAATAGGTTGGTTTTGAAGCACGCCAATATTTTGAACCGCCTTAAAATTGTTCTTACATGAAAAAAACATAGTCACAACGATCGCTGTGACTATGTAAGTATATTTATATAAACTCTTTATTTTCATTTACAAGTTTGGAACTTTAACGCTTCCACCAATCCAACATCCTATTGAGATGGTTTGCCCTTGATTACCTTTTGAAAAGATTTCTGCAGTTGTTGGTGCATTAGCTTCATAAGATGCTGCTGCCTGTGCTGCATTAGATCTCAAATTTGGATCTATTTGTCCTGCTTTTCTAGCTTCTTGAGCTGCATACCAGAATACGGCTCTCTTGCTAAAGTTATCGTCTCCACAGCTGTTAGCACTTTTTGCGTACATGGCTGCAATTTGTAGGTGAGGTGTTCCATCTGAAGGATTCAATGACAACACTTCTCTGTAATATTGTCTTGCCGCACCATAGCTTCCTCTTCTTTTAAAACCGTTCGCAATCTTTTTAGCTAATTTTGATTTCTTAAAAGAGTCGGTTTCTAAATCATAAGCTTGCTTGATGTATTTATCAGCTTCTTGATTTTTACCTTCCTTATATAATATTGTTGCTACAAAGTATTTTGTATCGGCAGATGGTGCAGTGGCATCATAAGCCTTTACTAATTCGATATATAATGGATCATCAGTACACTCTTTGTTATACATTCTACTTACAGATCTCTTCAACCAAACAGCATCATTTTTGTAGGTAGGAAAATCTTTTTTGTACAATGGGATCAAATTCTCACAGTTTGCTAATTGACCTAAGTAGGTATCTAAACTTCCTGTAATTTTATCGTTAGCTTCTAATTTAGCTAAGTAGTATGTTTTGTACTTATCTTCTTTTTTTCCAAGATCGGTACCACCTTCTTCTTTTTCGATTAATGTATTAACAGACTTTGTGTAGCCTTCATTTAAGTTTTCGATCAATTCGTTCACATCATCGTACTTATCAAAAACTTTTTGAAGCTCAAACTTTCCGTCTTTAAAAACATCAACTGTTTTTGTGAAGTAAACATACAGTCCTTTTGTGCTCGTGAAGTCTTTAGGATATTTTTGGTAAAGCTCATCAAAGGCTTCATAAATTTGCATATCGGTAAGACCGAGCTCCTTTTGGTTCTCGTATTTTAAGAGCGCTTTTTGCTCCATAACTTCTCCTGCGCTGTACTTGCTTGAAAAATGCTCTGCACCTCCATCGAGAAGTTTCATATAGTCACTTACAAAATCAACTTTAGCAGCACCTTCTGAATTTTCAATTTTATGATCTAAAATCTTCTCTCCGTATTTGTAGATGGATAGATTAAATTTTGGACATTTATTTCTCACCTTCATCCAAGGCTCATAAGCTTCATCATATTTTTTACTCTTAACAAAATCATTCATTAAGGTTAAATTGAGCATACATTCTTCATCTTGCTGAGCAAAACTAAAGTTAGTTGCCATAAATACTGCCGCTATGATTAATGCAATTTTAGTTTTCATGTTATGTGTAAATTATGTTAGTTATATTTTCTTTTTTGGAACCATCTATCGTTTAAAGATAAACTGACGCTTAAGTTAAAAAAGTTTTCTTGAATTAAATTTTCGTCTGTTGTTCCTCGTCTTCCAAACTCAAAACCAAGATTGGCATTTGAGAATACTTGTCCGATTGGTAAGCCTACTCCAAAAGATATGCCAAACTCGTTTATAGGTTGGTTGTTAATTTCTAACCCTGTGTTCTCGAAGTGTATACCAGCTCTGTAAGTTGAACGTTTCCAATAACTTGAAAATGATTTAAAATCTGGAATATAAAATCCGCCAATAGAAACATTTCTAGCATTTACAAAATTAGCGTCCTCTATAGACACGATTGGATTTGAAAATTCACTCGTGTTCTGTGTTGTAAATTCTGCGCCAAGAAACCAATGTCTTGGTTTGCCTATACCGCCACCAATTGAAAACCTTGATGGTAATCTTAGATCGGTTTCTTCTAAACCTCGGGAGGCTAAATCGGCATCTAGCTCATTAACCACGAATTCTTGACCATTGGTAAAATTTATTAAGATGGTGGCAAAAGTACGCTCATTTATAGAGGATAGATCACTCACTGGCGAATAGGTTGCTCCAGCTTGAAGTTCAAGCTCATCTGTAATCATTGTCTTGTACGTAAGACCGATGTTGAAATTGAGTCCACTTAAATCTGATCGATTACTTTCTCTTGTTTGGTATTGTCTCGGAATGTTTTCCTCATCATAATTGAACTCGATAACACTATTTTGGATGTTTCCGAAGTTATAGTTGACATCTACACCAATACTCAATTTATCTGTGATTTTATAACCTAAACCAATAAATGCTCTGTTAAGTCCACCTTCACCAGCGTATCGATTTTCAACTAAATCATTATCATTCAAGCTTTCTAGGTCATAACCAACAGACGTATATGGCACCAATCCGAAACCAAAACCAAAGTCACCAAGCGGCAGTGATAGTGCCAAATAATCAAATGTGGTCGTACTTACCTCAGCTTCGCCAGAATTAGCTTTCAAAGTCGTGCTCGAACTACTGCCTCCAACCGAAAACTTTACTGGACGACTTTCCTCATTCCATAACTTAAGGTTAGGTGCAACATAAGCCGCGGGATTTCTTAAGTTGACATGTACACTATCGGTATAAATACTCAAACCTCCCATACTCCTATTTTCGACGGTACCCTTAAATTTCAAACTTCCTATTCCGTAGAAAGAATATGGTGACGCCGTACCCTCTTGGCTATAGGATTGTAATGCTGAAAAAGCGATGAAAACTACAAGAAGTTTCTTTATCATTATTATAAGTTATATTCTAAAATAAAATTCAAACCTTCTAAAAGAAAATTTGAATTGGCAAATATGCTATTTTTTAATTGGTTTGACAAAAATTTGGTATCACCACCTGTTAAAATAACTGTTAAACCTGGATAATTTTGCAGGTAGGTATCAATTACGCCATCAATTTCTTTAATTATACCAAATATCACACCTGAGTGTATCGAATTTTGTGTAGAATTCCCTGTAATATCAGTGGGTTGTTCTGTTTCTAATAATGGTAAATTAGCTGTTAAATCATGCAAGCTTTTGTATCGTAATCTTATTCCTGGAGAAATAGCACCTCCTAAATACGTGTTATCCTTATTCACAAAATCATAGGTAATACAAGTTCCTGCATCGATAATAAGAACATTTTGATTTGGAAATTTTTCTACGGAAGCACTGACTAAGGCGATTCGATCTGCGCCCAGGGTGTTGGGTGTTGTATATTGGTTTTTAAATGGAAGCTTTACTTGATTTGAAAGCTCAATGACGTTTACTTTATGTTTTAAATTCTCAAGATGGCCTTTATTAAAATTTCCTACGGAAGATATAATAGCTTGCTCGATTTCCGAGAATTCATTAAAAATATTGCCTAAAGTGCGATCAAAGTCAATTAGATCTGCTGTGCTTTTATAACTAAGTTCGCTATCCTTAAAGATAGCAAACTTAACACTTGTATTACCAACATCAATAATTAAATTCATAATTTAACCAAAGGGTTAAAGCTACAAAATGAGAACATACACAGAACTAGTCATTAACCAAATTATAACATTATAATCATAAAATCCAGTCATTTAGGGATCTGATAAAATAATAGCTTAAATTTTAAGTGTTTCTTTTTGCGATTATTAAAAATGGAGTTATATTTGCCACCGCTTAAACAAGCAATTGGTGCCTTAGCTCAGTTGGTAGAGCAAAGGACTGAAAATCCTTGTGTCCCTGGTTCGATTCCTGGAGGCACCACCATCAAAAACCCGATTCATTTGAATCGGGTTTTTTGGTTTTAAGATTAATCTTGTCTATGGTTCTTTCGAAACTTCGGGGTTACAGCAAAAATTAAAGATACCGAGGGATCAATAGGATAAGATTTTTATTACACTAAAAAAATTGCATTTTCTCTACAAACGCTATTGCGCAAAAATTAGTAGATTCTATAATGGAGCAACAATTACAGATCGTTCTAAAAAGTTGTGTGAGAATTGAATTAGTTATGTGATTTTTGCGATGGCAGTATTTCAATTGATTAAACAATCGCTAGGCACTAGTCATGAAATAATTGTTTTTATGGATTAAATAATAAGGTAGCTCTTTTTTGAAAAATCAGTTAACTCCTGTTTCGTCTAGGTTTGAGCATACGTTGTTTCTACTGAAACTATAAGTACTAAAACTAGAAGCATCTTAATTGAGAAATGGTTGTTATTATTCATAGTAACTAATTATAACTAATTTTTTTAAGGCTTTAAGGCTTTAAGAGCTATATGCTTTATGTGAATTTTTAGGTTTAATTCAAATACTGTCGACGAACGCTCTTATTCTGAAAATTAAAACCAATCAATTTTTTGCTAAGGGTTTTTATAAACTTAGTATCAATCCTGAAAACATTGCGCCCTATTTGTCGTGATTATTGTACGAGATTTATAAAAAGCAAAAAGCCAATCATTTTCAGACTGGCTTTTTAGCTAAAATAGTTGATAGAAATTTATTGATTCATCTCCATATCGTGATCATACTTGCAGCATCCAGGCAGATCATTATAAGCCTCTAGATCTCCAGCGGCCTTTTCTGTATCATAACCAGAAGCCGCGATCGCTTTATGAATCGACATGGCATCTGTTTTAGAATCATCAAATGATACGTCAATTTTCTTTTTATCAACATCCCAAGTTGCATTTGTGACACCATTGACGCCATTCGCTGCTTTTTCTATGGTTGTTTTACACATCCCACAGTTGCCTCTAACACCAAATGATATTTCGGCCATTGCCACTTCCTTAGACACGTCATTTGTTTCAGTTTCTGTTTCTGTCTTTGCTTTTTCTTCGTTTTTACAACTTGTTAATCCAAGTGCAAAAACCAGAGCTAAACTTAAAATAGCTCTTTTACTAAGGTCGTTCATCATATTGATTTTGTGTTTTTTCTCTAAAAATTTCATTGGATACATATTTAATTATTAATTGATTTTTATTATTTAAGTGTTTGCTTTACTTCGCCGCAAGTAAGCATCGCCTCACCGTAGTAAGGGTTTCTGATTTCTTTTTTGTCACTGAGCCAAACTGCGCCTTTGTTGTTATTTGCCATGGGACATTTTTGAACGTGAAGCTCCTTCTCTAAAATATCAAGATGAGATATCACAGCCACAATATTTTCGTTGAATGTCACAAAATGGGCACGTTGCTTTTCAATATTTTTTTCTTCGGAAATCATCTGCAACATGTCTTTTAGCTCATTGAAATGTGAAAGTTCCATTTGTTCTAACCCGTTTGTTTTGATACTTTGAATGGTCTTGAACATTGCTTTCGAAATAGTTGCCACTTTATTGGCATCACTTGCAACAAAAGCGTCTTTCAACTTTAAGTACGGCTCTAAAAGTATTTGGAACTCTTTTTGAAATTCTTGGGGAAGATTCAATTTCATTGAAGGCTGAGTGCCGTTTGTAGCATCTAATACCTGACGCTCTTTTTGGTTCATCATGGATTTTTTACCTCCCAACTGTGCTGCTGCGTCTACTGTAAACGTGCCATTGGTGACGATTTCATCACTATCTGCCAAGCCTTCTAATATTTCATAATCTGTACCTATTTGATTACCTAAAACCACGTCTCTCATTTCAAATACAGGTCGATTGGGTTCGGTTTTGAGATAGACTACAGAGCGTTCTCCCGTCCACATTACCGCAGAGGCAGGAATAGTAATGACTTTATCGTTTGTTGCTAGAGATCCTTCTATGTTTCCTTTTACAAACATACCTGGCTTAAACAGATCGTCTTTGTTATTTAAGATCACTCTCAACGTAACGGTTCTCGTCTGCGTGTTTAAAATTGGATCTATAAAATTGACAGTGCCTTTAAATTCTTTATTTGGATAGGCATTGGTGGTCACGATCACATCTTGTCCTGTCTTAAATTGATCAATTTGATTCTCATAGACATCAAAATTTGCCCAAACGGTATTGAGGTTTGCAATTTTTAAGAGTGGTTGTCCTTGGTTGACATAATCACCTTGATTGACCATCTTTTCGGTGACGGTTCCCGAAACGGTTGCGTACACCGGAAAATTTTCCCTGACCTTACCAGACGTTTCAATTTGATTGATTTGACTATCAGACAATTTCCAAAGTTTCAACTTATTGCGCACTGCTCTATACAATGCAGGTTGCGTTTCTTTTAAAGATGCTGCTGTGATAAGTTCTTGTTGGGCCGCATATAATTGGGGTGAGTAAACGGTTGCCAATAATTGTCCTTTGTTGATCGATTCACCTGTAGAATTTACATTGAGACGTTCTATACGACCTGCAAAATAGCTGACTTGTACTTCGTTATTTTTCTCATTTTCGGCTATTTTTCCTGAAAGCTGAATACCATTAGTGTCCGCCATGCCTTTACCAACCATGCTTGTCTGGATGTTGGCCAAAGCCATAGCGTTTTCGGTGAGTTGAAATTGATCTGCTAATAAACCTTCGCTATTGCTCTCTGCTGGAATTAAATCCATACCACAAATAGGACAATCACCTGCTTCTGCCTTCATAATTTGTGGATGCATAGAGCAGGTCCACATTTGGTTGGTTTGTGAAACGCTATTGTGATCGTGCTTTTGGTCTTTAGACGATGACCTGCTAAAAACCAACCAGCCCAAAACTAAACCAAGGATTAAAATGGCGCTATATGTGATGTACTTTTTCATAATTATAATTTTTTTAAAATTGACGTTGGCAAGATCGAGATTTTAAGTGAACTCCTTCTATCGCAATAACTGGTAAGTTAGGACGAGCTCTGCGCTAGGGATTGCAGTGAAAATCCTTTTTTGAGGTACGAAAAAAAGATTGCAACGAAAAGCCCGCTCGAGCGCCCAAAAACTACTTATTGTCCTCCAACCGCTTTATCATCGCCTTCATTTCTTCAATTTCCTTGCGTTGCGCTTTGATGATATCGTCGGCCAATTTTCTAACTTCTGGATCCTTAATATCGGCGCGTTCACTGGTTAAAATAGCAATTGAGTGATGCGGAATCATGCCTTTTAACCATAACATATCGCCTACAATTGGCGCTTGAGCTCTAACCAAGCCCAATGCGCCAACAAATAGCACTAGACTACCGACTAAAATACCGATATTCTTCTTTTTGTTGTTATACATATTTCGCATAAAAAACCACATAATTACTGCCATTGTTGAAATGCCTAAGCAGACCATATAAAAACGGGTCATGCTAAAATAGGCGTGATCTATGGCATAGGTATTTAAATACATTGTAATATACATAGCTATAAATGAGCAGCCTAGCATTAAAAAGAATTTTGTGTAGTTGCTAAGCCCTTTCTTGTGATTCGTGTGTTCTTGTGATTGCATAATTTGTTGATTTTAAAAGATTAACATTAAACTTGCCATAACGATCATTATCGCATTTTCAATAAATGTAGCTTCGGTCATTGGTAATTTAAGGGCAGTTCCTAAACAGGCACATTGAATGGCTTTTTTATCGAGTAAGGTTTTTGTGACACCAATAGTTGTGACTCCTAATACGACAAGCGTCACAATAAGCGCTATGTTGACCTGAAAACGCATCAAAAACATAATACCTAAAGCGGTTTCTATAAAAGGATAAAGTTTCCCATAGGCCGGCACTTGTTTTGCCAACGGATCATACATGCTGAAGGATTCTGGAAAGCCCTTTAAATCCAGCATTTTGAAGAAACTAAAAACGATATAAAATAAGCCCATAAAATCGAGCATAAAATCTTTCCAACTCCAGTTGTCGTAATGTAACAAAATACTTGCTGTTGCGATATAAAAGATAATGAGTAACAATGGTTTTAATTGTTGCAATTTGGTCTTTTCCTCTTCCGCTGGAATCGCTGATGCGTTTGACGATGCAAATACGTTTCTTTCTTGCTTTTCGGTTAAGCTGTACTTTTCTGGCAAGGCGTGTTTTAATATTCTGGTTTCAACATGCTCATCCATGGTTAGCTCTGCTTCGCCTTCGTCGAGATTAACTGTCACGTTGGTCACGTGATCTATGTTTCCTAGATGTTTTTCTACGGAAGCTTTGCAGTTATTGCAGGTCATTCCTGTAATTTTATAGGTGTGTTTCATTTTATTGCTGCGTTAAATAATTAATGATCGTAGTTTGTACATAATACCTTTTAACTGATTTTATTTGATCGATTTGAAATTTTAGCTGTAATTCCTGAATGTCCAAAACATCATTAAAATCAATGGTTCCTGTTTCGTAACTTTTAATAAGAATCTCTTCTGCATCTTTGGCTTGCTTTAAGTTTTTGGTTTGGGTGGTATAAACTATTCTTGCAGTGATTCTATCATTTATTGCTTTATCTAAAATGGTTTCTAGCGTATTTTGGCGTTCTTGTTTTTGAGCTAATAGTTCTTGTTGCTGTAATTTATTCTGTTTGGTTTTTGAACTATATGACTTATTAAAAATTGGAATTGTTACACTTACCATTGGCATAATAATATCCTTACCATTATCGCTAAAATTCATCTCTGGCCTTTCGGAAACCGCGATATAATCCAATCCAAACCCAATCATAGGATTGCTTTCTTTTTGGTTCAATATTTCAGATTGCTCTACCGATTTATAAAGCTTGTCATACTTCAACAGTTCGGGATGAAGATTCAAGTTTTGAGTATCGATTTCAAAATCTTTCGAAGGCAAGATCCACTCACTTATCATACTTACCTCCAAATTCTTATCCCTATTTAAGAGCTTATTAATCGTCGTTTGTTCTGTTAAAAATTGTTGTTTTAAAACATCCAGTACCTGTTGCAATTCGTTCTGTCTTATTTGCAATCGCAGCACATCTACTGCCGATGCTTTTCCAACCTCAACCGAGGTTAATGCCAATGTTTCATAGGTTTCAAGTAGCTCTATATTTTCGAGCAAGACCTTTTGTCGCGCTGTATTGGCGTATAACTTATAGTATGATTGTGAGACCGAAGTGAGCAGTTGTCGCTTGGCAATAACGATGTCTTCATATTTCGCATCTGCCAAGGAACTCACATAATTTTCTCGAGCAGTTATGGTATTGAACCAGGGCATCATTTGTTTTGCAGACACCCTAAAGCGTTGAGCACCTGTTCTTGTTTCGGGTTCGCTAACAAAATAACCTACTCCAAATTCGGTGTTCGGTAAGGTGTTGACTTCGTTCACTTTTTCGGTGGCGATACTATATTGCAGTTCAAATTTTTGAATTTCGGGATTGTTATTTATGGCTATTTCCACTAGCGATTCTAATCCTTGACTGTTTCCGTTTATAGAAAAGAAGTAAGAACCAATAATCAAAGTGTATTTAATAATGCTGAATGTATATTGATCTTTCATTATGCTTTATTTAGTCTATGCTTTTTTTGATCTTCTTTTTTACCTCGCTTTAACCTGAATTCTTCACGCCAACTATACAATACAGGTACAATAAAATAAGACGTAATATCAATCACCATTCCCCCAAAAATTGGGATCGCCATCGGCATCATTATATCGCTTCCTTTACCTGTCGACGTCAATACTGGCAATAGCGCTAAAATTGTCGTAACTGTTGTCATTAAACAAGGTCGGATTCTCTTTTCTGCTGCTTCCAAAGCAGATGCTCTAATACTCTCTTTATCTGTAGGTTTTTCGCGATCAAATGTCTGGGTTAAATATGTAGCCATAACGACACCATCATCGGTGGCAATTCCGAAAAGCGCAATAAAACCAACCCAAACCGCTACACTTAAATTGATAGTTTTCATATTGAACAAATCTCTCATGTTCTCACCAAACAGACTAAAATTAAAAAACCAATCTTGTCCATAGAGCCAAATCATAATAAAACCTCCTGCAAAAGCCACGGTGATTCCTGTAAAAACCATCAAGGATGTTGACACCGATTTAAACTGAAAATATAAAATCAAGAATATGATTGCAAGTGCCAAAGGCACCACGACAGCCAATGTTTTTTCGGCTCGTAATTGATTTTCATAAGTCCCTGTAAATTTATAGCTGATGCCTTTTGGAACAATCAACTCGCCCGAATCTATCTTCTCCTGAAATAAAGCTTGTGCATTCTCAACCACATCTACCTCTGCATAACCATCTAATTTATCAAATAACACATAACCCACTAAAAAGGTATCTTCACTTTTAATCACTTGTGGTCCCTGTTCATATTTAATAGTTGCCAATTCACTTAATGGCACTGGACTTCCTTTTGAAACTGGTACGTAAATTTGTTGTAAATCTGTAGGGTTGGCACGTAATTCTCTTGGGTAGCGCACCCGAACGCCGTAACGTTCTCGACCTTCTACGGTCTGGGTCAAAATCATGCCGCCAACAGCAACTTTTAAAACGTTTTGTACATCGTCAACAGAAATACCGTAACGTGCAATTTTTTCGCGATCAATATCAATTAGCAAATAGGGTTTACCTACAATACGGTCGGCAAAAACAGCCTCTTGTTTAACACCTTCAGCGTCTTTCAATAAGGTTTCCAATTGCACTCCAAAAGCTTCAATTTGTTTTAAATCTTGTCCTTTGACTTTGATTCCCATTGGTGCACGCATTCCTGTTTGTAACATGACCAGTCGGGTTTCGATGGGTTGTAGTTTTGGTGCCGAAGTAACTCCTGGCAATTTGGTAACGCGTACGATCTCGTTCCAAATATCGTCTGGTGAATTAATTTCTGGTCGCCAGTTACGATAGAATTCTCCATCGTTGTCTTCGATGAGCTGGGCTTTCGAGACCTTACAGGTTTTCGAAACCTGTGAGGGTTTTTCAGTGTCCTGAACAGATCCATCGTTGCAAAGCGTTCCATCCTTCAACATAAAAAACCCATCCTCATTCACTTTATAGCGTTGCCGTTTTCCTTTGGAATTACGCATATACTCCGATTTGTACTGAATGATATTTTCGTACATTGATAAAGGCGCAAGATCTAAGGCAGATTCAGTTCTACCTGCTTTTCCAACGACCGTTTCAATTTCTGGAATGGTGGCAACCGCCATGTCCAATTGTTGAAGCACGCGTTTATTCTCCTCAACACCAGCATGAGGCATTGAGGTTGGCATGAGCAGAAAAGAGCCCTCATTCAAGGATGGCATGAATTCTTTTCCAGTGGTCGCCATAATCCAAGCGCCAAAAATTAAGATCGTCGTCGGAATTATAATAAATACTAATTTGTGCGCTAAGGCCCATTTCAAAATTTGGGAATAAAAACGTCCCAAGACTGAAAATAGAGCTAAAACTCCAAAGCAAATAAGCGCTACAAAAATCAGGTTGATAAAGATGCTTCGGTCGAAACCTAAGGGTCTCCAATACTCTGCCAGTAAAAATATAATAGCTCCCGAAGAAATAATGATGTTAATCAAATTGACACGCTTCTTTTCAAGCTTGCCCATTACAACCAACAAACCAACTATCCCGAAGGCAATTAAAATGACACCTAGCCAATAACCATAAATAACTACCGTAATTCCTACGGCAACGATAATGTAATTTAAGATCTGTCTAAACGATTTTTTAAGTACAGATTTTTTAAACAAGTATGCCGCAAATGGCGGAATTAAAAACAGAGCTATAATTAAAGACGCAGTCAGTGCCGCTGTTTTGGTAAACGCCAAAGGTCTAAATAACTTTCCTTCGGCACCAATCATAGTAAAAACAGGAATAAAACTAATAATAGTGGTCAATACAGCTGTTAAAATTGCTCCCGAAACTTCTGAGGTAGCATTATAAATGACTTCATTTGTGGTTCGCGCTGTACCATCTTCATTTAAACGCAAGGTATCATCATCGAGATGTCGAATCATATTTTCAGCCAAGATCACACCAACATCCACCATGGTACCAATTGCAATGGCTATTCCAGATAATGCCACGATATTCGCATCAACACCAAATAATTTCATGGCCACAAACACCATTAATACAGCGACTGGCAATAAGCCAGAAATTAAAATCGAAGCTCTTAGATTAAAAACCATTACGATGATGACTAAAATGGTTATCAGTATTTCTAACGTCAATGCCTCGCTTAGCGTGTCCAAGGTTTCTTCAATGAGTTCTGTTCTATCGTAGAATGGAACTATGGTAAGTTGTGAGGTTCGACCGTCTGCTAAAACCTTCGTTGGCAAGCCTCCCTTAAGGTCTTCAATTTGCGCTTTAACATTGGTGATGACTTCCATGGGATTAGCACCATATCTTGCAACGACAACTCCACCTACGACCTCAGCACCTTCTTTATCCAACAAACCACGACGCGCCGCTGGGCCTAAAGAGACTTTGGCGATATCGTTAATTTTGATAGACGTGTAATCTTTGGCGGTCACGACCGCCTTTTCGATATCGGAAATGGACTTTACATACCCCAAACCTCGCACCAGATATTCTGCTTTATTGATCTCTAAAGTTTGTGCACCAATGTCTTTATTGCTTTCCTTAACCGCCTTAACAACTTGGTTAAGGTCTATATTATATTGACGCATTAGCTCTGGATTCACGTCGATTTGATATTCTTGTACGTAACCACCAATAGAAGCAACTTCCGACACTCCACTGGCAGAGGATAAACTATATTTGACGTAATAATCTTGAATGCTTCTTAACTCTTGTAAATCCCATCCACCTGTAACATTTCCATCTTCATCTCTACCTTCTAGCGTATACCAGAAAATTTGCCCAAGTCCCGTGGCATCTGGCCCTAACGCAGGATTGACTTCTTCTGGTAATAATCCAGTGGGCAGAGAATTCAATTTTTCTAGGATACGACTGCGACTCCAATAAAACTCGATATCTTCTTCAAAAATGATGTAGATGCTAGAAAAACCAAACATTGATGAACTACGAATCGTTTTCACACCAGGAATACCTAACAAGGACGTCGTTAAAGGATAGGTGATCTGATCCTCAATATCTTGTGGTGAACGACCATCCCATTTAGTAAATATAATTTGTTGGTTTTCACCAATATCTGGGATAGCATCTACAGCAACGGGATTACTTGGTAAAAATGGTATATCCCAATTGAAAGGCGCATTAATAGTTCCCCAACCCACAAAGAGAATGAGTAACAAGACAGCAACAAGCTTGTTTTCTATTAAATATTTGATGCTTTTATTGAGCATTTTAAGAGATTTTGAGTAGTGAGTACAACGTATTGATGCATGTGCCTTAGAATCATTTTAGAAACGATACTAAACACAAAAACGCCATAATGCAAAAGATTTTACATTACAACTAACTACTAAGAATCAAATTAAATAGGTCTCGTCTAGCTTGTAGAGCTGCCTGACGATAAGTGGCGGTGGATATTCTAAAAATGAGATTTCATCGGTTTCAACACCACCGAAAAGACTAGAATAAGCATAGAAAAATGACACGAGAAATTGCTGTTGTTCAAATGAGATTTTGTCAACTTGAAGCTGCAATTCATCTTGACCATCGACAAATAATTGCTCATCATTACAACAGTTTTTTTTGGCTGCGGAACAACCCTCAAAGGACGGTTTTTCCATATCCATACCACAGCCTTTTGCCTTCTTAAAGAAAGCAGTTTCAACCAAATTTTCACCACAATAATGCATAGTCATAGTAAATGACAGCGTTGAGAACAACACTACAAATGCCATTAGTATGGATACTATTTTATGGGAAACTTGTTTCATGTGTAATACAAAGATACAAATATTTAAGTATCTCTAATTTTGAAAATTTCTAATACGTCTTAAATTTCAGTATTACAAAAATTAAAAATACTTCAACTTTCTGAACATCATATTATTTCAATAACTAAATAATTGATAATCATATTAATAACAGCATCCGTGTTCTATTGAATTTAGCTGAATAGTCAACGATAGATATAACAATACCAACATATTGTGTAGTTTTAAACCTTGCCAATCAAGCAGCAAATCATATATGGGTTCATTAAATAAATACAGTAAAACCGTTACTCAAGATCCTACACAACCAGCAGCACAAGCGATGCTTCATGCTATTGGACTGACCAAAGACGATTTTTTCAAACCCATCGTCGGGATTGCGAGCACAGGTTATGAGGGCAATCCCTGTAACATGCATCTTAATGATCTTGCAAAATTGGTAAAGGAAGGCACGAAAAATGAAGACATTATTGGACTCATTTTTAACACCATTGGCGTAAGCGATGGTATTTCAATGGGGACACCTGGCATGCGCTACTCTTTACCATCGCGCGATATTATTGCCGATTCTATGGAAACTGTCGTACAAGCCATGAGTTACGATGGTTTAATAACCGTTGTAGGCTGTGACAAAAACATGCCTGGAGCACTTATGGCGATGATACGTTTGGATCGTCCAAGTATTTTGGTGTATGGCGGAACGATTGATTCTGGCTGTCACAACGGAAAAAAACTTGATGTAGTTTCTGCATTTGAGGCTTGGGGAAGCAAGGTTGCTGGGACAATGACCGAAAACGAGTATCAAAATATTGTCGAAAAAGCTTGTCCAGGCGCTGGTGCTTGTGGCGGCATGTATACCGCGAATACCATGGCCTCAGCTATTGAAGCTTTGGGAATGGCATTGCCGTTCAATTCTTCAAATCCGGCCTTAAGCGACGCTAAAAAAACAGAATCGATAAAAGCTGGCGAAGCCCTTAAACTTCTGTTAGAAAATGATATTAAACCCTCAGATATTATTACACGAAAGTCTATCGAAAACGCGGTTCGGTTAGTCACTATTCTAGGCGGCTCTACCAACGCTGTATTGCACTTTTTAGCCATCGCACGTGCTGCCCAAATAGATTTCACCCTTAAAGACTTTCAAGACATTAGCGATAATACACCGTTTTTAGCCGATTTAAAACCTAGCGGACAATACCTCATGGAAGATATTCACGCTATTGGCGGTATTCCTGCAGTCTTAAAATATCTTCTAAAAAAAGGTATGCTTCACGGCGATTGCTTAACGGTAACTGGTAAAACGATTGCTGAAAATTTATTGGATGTGGCCGATTTAACCAAAGGACAAAACGTTATCAAGCCCATTGAAAACCCAATAAAAATATCTGGACATCTCAGGATGCTTTACGGAAATATAGCAACCGAAGGAAGCGTCGCAAAAATAACAGGAAAAGAAGGATTAAGCTTTAAAGGAAAAGCAAAAGTTTTTGAAGGCGAGTACGACGCAAACGATGGGATTCGCGACGGAAAAGTTGAGAAAGGTGACGTCGTCGTGATACGTTATGAAGGCCCAAAAGGCGGGCCAGGTATGCCCGAAATGCTAAAACCTACGGCAGCCATTATGGGAGCTGGCTTAGGAAAAGATGTCGCTTTAATAACAGATGGTAGATTTTCAGGTGGCACACACGGGTTTGTCGTTGGGCATATCACTCCCGAAGCACAAGAAGGCGGAAACATTGCCTTCATAGAGGATGGCGACATTATCACTATTGATGCTGAAACCAATTCTATTTCTATGGAAGTTTCCGAAGATATTTTGCAAAAACGACGCGAACAATGGAAAGCTCCCGATCTAAAGTTTGAACGTGGTGTTCTATATAAATATGCCAAAACTGTGTCTTCAGCAAGCAAAGGCTGCGTCACAGATGAATTCTAACGAATTCCTGTGAAAGCAGGAATATCCCAATTTAGAAAATGAAACATTGCATAAAAATGCATAATGTTAGCAATTAAAAGAAATCGAAATAGAGTAAAAATAAAAACGTCACGCTCAGCTTTTTCAGAATTTCGAAAAAAACAGAAAGTAACAGAGAAAGAAATAAAATAACCAAAAAAATAATCACCCAACAATTCGCTGCTTTGGAAGATTAGGGACGACATAAAAAGAATATTGAGATTCCTTTTTTTTTAAAGGAATGAAAACAAGTTTTCAATGAAAGACACTCAAACCATAGAAGTTAAATCAAAAGGTACACAAACTACCCAACGTATTGCGGGCAGTGAAGCGATCATAAAATGCCTATTGGCCGAAGGCGTAGATATTTTGTACGGCTATCCAGGAGGCGCGATTATGCCAGTGTATGATGAACTTTATAAATACCAGGATCAAATTCATCATGTATTGACACGTCATGAACAAGGCGCCACACACTCCGCTCAAGGGTATGCTCGAATTTCAGGTAAAGTGGGTGTCGCTATGGCCACCTCTGGTCCTGGAGCAACAAATCTCATTACAGGAATTGCAGATGCGCAAATAGATTCTACGCCCATGGTTTGTATTACTGGTCAAGTAGGATCGCACTTATTAGGAAGTGACGCGTTTCAAGAAACCGATATTGTAGGAATCTCAACTCCAGTCACCAAATGGAACTGTCAAATCACAAAGGCATCGCAAATTCCTGAAGTCATGGCAAAAGCCTTTTACATCGCTCGAAGCGGAAGGCCAGGCCCTGTTCTTATTGACATTACAAAAGATGCGCAATTTGAGGAGTTCGATTTTAAATATGAAAAATGTACGGGAATACGAAGCTATGTACCCGTTCCTAAAACTGATGAATCGGCCTTAAAAGCGGCTGCCGCTTTGATGAATTCAGCAAAAAAACCGCTCATCGTTTGGGGCCAAGGTGTAATCTTAGGTCAAGCCGAAAACGAATTTAAAGCCGTTATTGAAAAATCTGGAATCCCATCCGCTTGGACCATTTTAGGAGCCTCAGCAGTACCCACCTCTCATCCATTAAATGTTGGCATGGTAGGCATGCACGGTAACTACGGCCCTAATGTATTAACCAATGAGTGCGATGTGCTAATTGCAATCGGAATGCGCTTTGATGATCGCGTGACCGGAAATTTAGACAGCTACGCTAAACAGGCTAAAGTGATCCATTTTGAAATTGATCCAGCCGAAATTGATAAAAATGTAAAAACCGATGTTGCCGTTTTAGGAGATGCCAAAGCAAGCTTAAAATCACTATTACCTTTACTCAAAGAGAATTCGCATCAAGAATGGCATCAAAAATTTAAGGACCTCTACGAAATTGAATATGAAAAAGTCATAAAAAATGACTTATACCCTACCAAAGAGGGGTTGACCATGGCCGAAGTCATCAAGGAAATAAATATTCAAACCAAAGGCGAAGCTGCTATTGTAAGTGATGTTGGGCAACACCAAATGATTGCGTGTCGTTATGCCGATTTCAATACCACAAAAAGCAATATCACTTCAGGTGGATTGGGCACTATGGGTTTTGCATTACCAGCGGCAATTGGCGCAAAAATGGCTGCACCAGATCGTGAAGTCGTTGCTATTATTGGTGATGGTGGTTATCAAATGACGATACAAGAATTAGGGACGATTTTTCAGCAGAAAACACCTGTTAAAATTGTCGTTTTAAATAATGAATTCCTCGGAATGGTGCGCCAATGGCAACAACTGTTTTTTGATAAACGCTATGCCTCTACCGAAATGGTGAATCCAGATTTTGTAGCGATTGCCAAAGGGTATTATATCGATGCCAAAAAAGTCACAAAAAGAGAAGATTTAAAGGCTGCGGTCAAAGAAATGATTGAGAGCAGTGGTCCGTACTTTTTAGAAGTTAGAGTTGAAAAAGAAGGAAATGTTTTTCCTATGATTCCAACAGGAGCAAGTGTTTCTGAAATGCGATTGGAGTAAAACAAAAGGCTTAAAACGTAGGACAAAAATCATGTGAGACTTGAGATCTTAAACGTTAGTTGAAAACTGATATTAAGAACTGTGACACGTTCCTTTTTGTTGGCCAAAAACAAATTAATAATGAGTGAAGAAATTATATATACAGTAACTATTTATACGGAAAATAACATTGGATTGTTAAACCGTATTTCGGCAATTTTTCAGAGACGTCATATCAATATAGAAAGTATCAATTCATCAGTTTCTGAAATTGAAAATGTCTCCAAATGGACAATAGTCGTGAAGCTTTCCGAAGAACGCATGAAAAAAATCATTGGTCAAATCGAAAAGCAAGTCGAGGTCATCAAAGCATTTTATCATACCGAAGAACAAACTATTTATCAAGAATCCTGTATTTTCAAAATGAAATCTGATTTACTTTTTGACGAGCGCCAAATCCAGAACATCATCAAAGACAGCAACGCCAGAATTGTCACCGTAAACAAACAGTTTTTCGTAATTGAAAAGTCAGGCAGAAAAGAGGAAATAGATCTTTTACATCGAGAGCTAAGCGCCTTTGGTATCATGCAATATTCACGATCGGGACGCATTGCCATTACTAAAGACGAGATGAAGATTTCTACAATGCTTGCTGAGTTACAGCATTAGTAAAAAAAGAACAAGGAAGGTAAATCATAGAAAATAGACCAAAAAAACAAGACTTAAAAGGTTAAAGAAACTAACCTTAATCAAGATGACTTGGTTCTAAATCATAAATACAAAAAAATGTCAAATTATTTCAACACATTACCACTAAGAGCACAATTAGAACAATTGGGACAATGTCGTTTTATGGACGCTTCAGAATTTGAAGATGGCGTAAACGCATTAAAAGGAAAGAAAATTGTAATCGTGGGCTGTGGTGCTCAAGGGTTAAATCAAGGATTGAACATGAGGGATTCTGGTTTGGATATTGCATATGCTTTGCGCCAAACCGCTATTGATGAAAAGCGCGATTCATTCAAAAACGCATCGTCCAATGACTTTACAGTGGGCACTTATGAAGAGTTAATCCCAACCGCAGATTTAGTGTTAAACTTAACACCAGATAAACAACACACTAATGTAGTCAAAGCGGTGATGCCACTCATGAAAAAAGGTGCAACGCTCAGTTACTCACATGGCTTTAATATTGTTGAAGAAGGCACAAAGATACGTGAAGATCTCACCGTAATTATGGTTGCTCCAAAATGTCCAGGAACCGAAGTTCGTGAAGAATATAAACGTGGATTTGGAGTTCCAACCCTCACCGCTGTGCATCCAGAAAATGATCCAGAAGGCAAAGGCTGGACGCAAGCAAAAGCCTATGCTGCAGCCACGGGTGGTCATCGCGCTGGTGTTTTGGAATCTTCGTTTATTGCTGAAGTAAAAAGCGATTTAATGGGAGAACAAACCATTTTATGTGGCTTATTGCAAACAGGTGCGATATTATCATTTGACAAAATGGTTGAAGAAGGTATTGAGGCAGGTTATGCGGCAAAATTAATACAATTTGGTTGGGAGACGATTACTGAAGCCTTAAAACATGGCGGAATCGTTAACATGATGGATCGTCTTTCTAATCCGTCAAAAATTAAAGCGTATCAACTGTCCGAAGAATTAAAGGATATTATGCGTCCGTTGTTTGAAAAACACATGGATGATATCATCTCTGGTCATTTCTCAAAAACAATGATGGAAGACTGGGCAAATGATGACGTTAACTTATTAAAATGGCGCGCTGCAACTGGTGAAACGGCCTTTGAAAAAACCGAGTTAACCTCCAAACACATCAGCGAACAAGAGTATTTTGATCACGGCGTGTTATTAGTTGCCTTTGTGAAATCTGGTGTCGAATTAGCTTTCGAGACTATGGTAAGTGCAGGTATTGTTGAAGATTCTGCCTATTATGAATCGCTGCACGAATTACCATTGATCGCCAATACCATCGCCAGGAAAAAACTATTTGAAATGAACCGTGTGATTTCTGACACGGCCGAATATGGTTGTTATTTATTTGACCATGCCTGCAAGCCATTATTGACAGATTTCATGAAATCTGTGGATACCTCGATCATAGGCAAATCGTTCTCAAACAACAATGGCGTAGATAATATTGAATTCATTGCCGTTAACGACGCCATTCGACATCATCCTATTGAAGCAGTCGGCAAACGGTTGAGAGCAGCAATGAAAGCGATGAAGGTGATCAAATCAGATGTGAAGACTAAGGATTCGGTGTTAGCGTAAATAACAAACGATCTTATCGCGCCGTTTACATAGAAACTAGTGTTTGAATGACCAATGAGACATTAATTATTTGGGTATTATCCTTGCCTCGCTCTTTAGCTTGGTCTATGGTCGCGCTTTCACTACCCGCTTTTTTTGAGAAAAACAAAAAGGAGCTCAAACAGGCCGTTCAACTGCGAACCAATTACGATTTCTTCCAGAATAATCTGGATGAGTAATCGCTAATGCGGGAGGTATCAGTCACAAAAAAATAGCAAGTATCACATAGCAAGAGAGACATAAATTAAAAAAGGAGATTCCCGTTTTTACGGGAACTAAAGATGGAAGACACAACAACAATTTACAGACCAACGTTACAAGCCGTAGAAGCTGCGGCTGAAACTTTAAGAGGTATTGCCGCAGTCACGCCATTAATAACTAACATGCAATATTCAAAACGCTATAGCTGTAATATTTTGCTAAAACGTGAAGATTTGCAACAAGTACGCTCTTACAAAATAAGAGGCGCCTATAATAAAATGTCATCGCTAACGGCTTCAGACATTGAAAATGGAATTGTTTGTGCCAGCGCAGGAAATCATGCTCAAGGCGTCGCACTTTCCTGTAAATTACTAAAAATACAAGGTACTATTTTTATGCCTTCGCCAACACCAAAGCAAAAAATTGAACAGGTACAATTTTTTGGCGAAGATTATATAGAGGTCATCCTAGAGGGAGATTCTTACGATGACGCTTATTTTGCAGCGATGAACCAATGTGAAAAATTGAACAAAACGTTCATCAATTCGTTCAATGATGAAAAAGTTATAGAAGGTCAAGCCACTGTGGGATTGGAAATAATTGATCAAGCACTACAACATCCCATCCATTATGTTTTTGTACCCGTTGGTGGTGGCGGTCTATCAGCTGGATTATCCTCGGTTTTTAAGGAATTATCGCCACAGACTAAAATTATCGGTGTCGAGCCCAAAGGGGCACCATCAATGTCATTGTCAATTAAAAACAATCGAAATACCGCCTTACGTCACATTGAAAATTTTGTGGATGGTGCAGCCGTAAAACGTGTAGGTGATTTGAATTTTGAAATTGTAAAAACCAACTTAGACGATGTCATTACGGTCGATGAAGGTCATGTGTGCCAAACTATATTAGATCTTTATAATAAGGAGGCTATGGTCGTCGAGCCTGCAGGAGCCATGAGCATTGCCGCTTTAGAGCATTACTCAGAGGAAATTAAGGGAAAAAATGTCGTTTGTATCGTAAGTGGTGGTAATAATGATATTACGCGTACTGCAGAAATTAAGGAGCGTGCACTATTGTACGCCAATCTAAAACACTACTTTATAATTAAATTTCCTCAGCGCGCTGGCGCACTGCGAGAATTTGTTGTCGATATTTTAGGCCCTACAGATGATATCACACACTTTGAATACACCAAAAAAGCAAATCGTGAAAATGATGTCGCCGTTGTTGGTTTAGAATTGAAATCACCAAAAGATTTAGAACCGTTGATCACTAAAATGAAATTAAATAATTTTTATGGCGATTATCTTAATGACAAACCTGACCTGTTTCAGTTCTTGGTATAGATAAATGCTGATTTGTTTTGAGAACCATATTCTAGTCTAAACCTATTAAAAATGAGATATTTGTAATTTTTTCAGGTATTTTTTAGAATGTCATAATTCTTTGAGAATAGCATGATTGCGCTCATGCCATTAAAAATATAATCTTTAGTTTAGTCTTATGATTGCACTACTAAAAAAATATAGAGCTCCAAGACCCATGGGTCTGTACTTGACAAAACGCCAACGCTAACTCTACTGTTCGGCTAAAATTCTCTATTAATCTATCCTTTCATTGTGTATCATTTAAACTTTACATTTCCGTTTCAATCTCGAAGTATCTTACTAGATAAGAGACTTACACGTGATTATATTTTTCGACCTCGCCCTTTGGGTGTCTAGCTCATTTCAGAATTACAGGTGCGTCCTGGTTCTACGTTCAAACAAATATCTAAGTTTCAATAAAAGACAACCACTCTTAAGGTCAATAGCATGGAAATTATCATTGCCGATAAATCACATAGTATCTACGCAGATATCATCTGTCAAACCATCGAGCAAGCCGCACAAGTTAGAGGTACAGGCATTGCAAAACGCCAGCCTGACTACATCATCACTAAAATGCAAAACGGCAATGCAGTCATTGCTCTAGAAGGCAATAGATTTGCTGGATTTTGTTACATCGAAGCCTGGAGCCATGGAAAATTCGTGGCAAATTCTGGGCTCATCGTACACCCAGATTTTAGAAATCAAGGACTGGCTAAAAAAATAAAAAAGGTGATTTTTGACCATTCTCGCGCCAAATTTCCCAATTCTAAAGTATTTAGCATCACCACAGGTTTAGCGGTCATGAAAATGAATAGTGAACTCGGCTACAAACCCGTCACGTTTTCAGAATTGACCGATGACCAATCCTTTTGGAAGGGGTGTCAAACTTGTAAAAACTTTGATGTATTAACCCGAACCGAACAAAAAATGTGCTTATGCACTGGCATGCTTTACGAGCCTGATAAAACTGATGATACAATACCGAAAGAAAAAAATATTGACAAAAAAGTATGGACAAGATTGAAAAACATCAAGCAATCCATGTTTCTAAAACAAGAGAAAAATGAAAAATGAACATACATCAGGAAAATTAGTCATTGCTTATAGTGGTGGCTTGGATACCTCGTACTGCGCAGTAAGTTTGAGCAAAGCAGGTTATGACGTTCATGCCGTAAGCGTAAATACTGGTGGTTTTACTTCGGAAGACATAAAAACTATAGAAAGTAACGCTTACAAGATGGGCGTGTCAACCTACAAAAATATCAATGCCGTCGCTTCGTACTATAATAAAGTGATCAAGTATTTGATCTTCGGAAATGTGCTAAAGAACAACACCTATCCATTGTCTGTTAGTGCAGAACGCATCATTCAAGCCATAGAAATCGTTCAATATGCCAAAAACATAGGAGCACAATATATTGCTCACGGCAGCACTGGCGCAGGCAATGACCAAGTACGTTTTGACATGATTTTTCAAACGTTAGCGCCACCCATTGAAATTATTACACCCATTAGAGATGGTAAATTGACCCGACAACAAGAGATTGATTATTTAGTTGAAAATGGTATTGATATGTCTTGGAACAAAGCAAAATACTCAGTCAACAAAGGACTTTGGGGAACGAGCGTTGGTGGTGAAGAAACCTTAACTTCAGACTTGCCATTGCCAGAATCTGCTTACCCATCACAGCTATCAAAAAAGGGCAAAGAACAGATTGTCTTGACTTTCAAAAAAGGAGAATTGGTCGCTTTAAATGGATCACTAGGATCTCCCGAGCATAACATCGCCTTACTCAATGATAAAGCCTCAGCTTATGCCATTGGCAGAGATATCCACGTTGGCGATACGATCGTTGGCATTAAAGGACGTGTTGGTTTTGAAGCTGCAGCAGCCTTAATCACGATCAAAGCACATCATTTATTAGAGAAACACGTTTTAACCAAATGGCAATTGCAACACAAGGACTATTTATCTAGTTTCTACGGCATGCATTTACACGAAGGTCAATATTTGGATCCCGTAATGCGAGATATGGAAGCGTTCTTAGAAAATAGCCAGGACAAGGTTTCTGGTGATGTTACTGCAACCTTGAAACCTTACCACTTTAGTCTAAATGGCATTTCGTCCAAGCACGATTTGATGAATGCCAGGTTTGGCAGTTATGGTGAGGAGAATAAAGGATGGTCGGCCGATGGAGCCAAAGGATTTATTAAAATCTTAGGCAATCAAAACAAGATTTATCAACACGTAAATAGTTAGTTGACCTGGCAGGTTTTTTAAACCTAGCAGGTCTAAAAGTGATATGAATATGAATAAACCGCTTATAGGCATTATTGGAGGAGCTGGATTTACGGCAGGTGAATTAATTCGATTATTGATTCATCATTCCGAAGTTGAAATCGATTTCATTTACAGCACTTCAAATGCTGGAAACAAAGTCTACAAGATTCATCAGGATTTAATGGGCACAACTGAATTGGCATTTTCAAATGACATCAACCCAAATGTCAATGTACTATTTCTTTGTTTAGGTCATGGCAATTCCAAATTATTTTTGAAGCAACATACCTTTTCAGACCATACAAAAATCATTGATTTAAGTGCTGATTTTCGATTGGAAGCCGACAGAAATTTTAATGGTAAAAACTTCATTTATGGTTTACCCGAGTTACAAAAGCGCAATATTATAAAGGCTAAACACATCGCAAATCCGGGTTGTTTTGCAACGGCAATTCAATTGGCTTTGTTGCCCTTAACCGGTTCAAACCTCATTAAGCACGACGTTCACATCAATGCCGTCACAGGCGCAACAGGCGCAGGAACAGCATTATCCAGAACTACAAATTTTACTTGGAGAGATAATAATTTTTCGCATTATAAAGCATTTACACATCAGCATTTAGGCGAGATCAATCAAACCATAAAGCAGATGCAAAACAACTTTAATTCTGAACTTTATTTTATACCAAACAGAGGCAATTTCTCACGTGGTATTTTTGTAACCGCTTACACCAAATTTGAAGGTACGCTCGAAGAAGCAAACAAATTATACAAAAACTTTTATCGTGATGCGGCATTTACATTTGTTTCTGATGAGGACATTCATCTCAAGCAAGTGGTGAATACCAATAAGTGCATCATTCATTTACATACACACCATAACACATTATTAATCACTAGTGTCATTGATAATTTACTAAAAGGCGCTGCGGGCCAAGCCATTCAAAACATGAATTTAATGTGTGGTTTTGAAGAGACTGAGGGCTTACAATTGAAGGCGAATTATTTTTAGCGCAAGCGTGCTGCGTTAGCGATTGAAATGGCATCCTTTTTAGTTGTTAGTGCGCGTAAATTTGTGAAGCATGAACAAATTTTTATAGCACTAATCACTAAAAAGATACAATGGAAAGCGCGACCCTTGGGTAACGCCAAAAAAAAAGACAATAAAATTGACAAAATGAAAATAGCAATCATAGGAACAGGAAACTTAGGCAAGTCTATCGCAAAAGGATTAATCACTAACAATGCGATAACGACGCTTTATTTGACCAAACGAAATTTAGAGGATATTAAAGATCTTGAAGGATACAAAAACGTCGTCTTAAGCACTGATAATATCGAAGCCGTAAAACACTCTGACATTTTAATTTTTGCGGTTCAACCAGCACATTTTGAAGGTATTTTAAATGACTTGAAACCGCATTTAACAGAGCAACACGTTTTGATTTCTACCATTACTGGTTTCGAAATCTCGAAAATCGAAGCGCAGGTTGGAAGCGATCAATTTATCGTTAGAGCCATGCCGAACACGGCAATAGCCGTTGGCAAATCGATGACCTGTTTATGTAGCAATGAAAAAGGAAAGAAACGAATACAAATTGCGGAGGCTATTTTTAATAGATTAGGTCATACCTTAGCGATACCCGAAACACAAATGCAAGCTGCCACAGTAGTTTGCGCAAGCGGGATTGCATTTTGGATGCGATTAATTCGCGCCACAACACAAGCAGCAATCCAGTTAGGTTTTGATGCCAAAGAAGCTCAACAATTGGCGATGTACACCAGTGAAGGCGCTGCGAGTTTATTAATTACCAGCGGTAATCATCCTGAAGAGGAAATTGATAGAGTCACCACACCTCAAGGCTGTACAATTACGGGTTTAAATGAAATGGAACACCAAGGATTGAGTTCATCATTAATTCAAGGTATGGTCGCCTCGTTTGATAAAATTAACACGATTAAAAAGAAACAAATTTAATTATTCTTTAAGGTTTTAGGACCCTTCAAGTCATAATGATCATTACTAAATACACTTTTAAGATTTTTAAATTATTTGCCGATATACATTTCAAAATATGAGTCTTTTCAACGTTTACCCTTTATATAATGTCACGCCTGTGAGCGCAAAGGACGTTTACGTTTATGATGAAAAAGGCATTAGGTATTTAGATTTGTATGGCGGTCATGCGGTCATTTCTATCGGGCATTCACATCCAAAATACGTCTCTGCAATTAGGGAGCAAATTAACAAGCTCGGTTTTTATAGCAACGCCATACAAAACCCGTTACAAACCGCGCTAGCCGAAAAACTCGCAGTACAATCCAATTGCGACGATTATCAATTATTTATGTGTAGCTCTGGAGCCGAGGCCAACGAAAACGCTCTAAAACTAGCTTCTTTTCATAATGGAAAACATAAAATATTGGCGTTTAAAAATTCTTTCCACGGAAGAACCTCTGCTGCTGTTGCTGCAACCGATAACCCAAAAGTGGTGGCGCCTCTAAATGCGCAGCAAAAAGTAGACTTTGTAGATTTGGGCGATTTAGCATCTGTTGAAACCATTTTAAAACAGAATGAAACCTGTGCGGTCATAATTGAATGCATTCAAGGCGTTGGAGGATTAGATCAAAGTACCTCTGAGTTCTATCAAGGACTAGACAAACTCTGTAAACAATACGACACTGCATTTATTGCAGATGAAGTCCAGTCTGGTTTTGGCAGGACGGGCGACTTTTTTGCATTTCAAAAGCACGGCATCGCACCAGATATTATCTCTATCGCTAAAGGTATGGGAAATGGTTTTCCTGTGGGTGGTATTTTGATTCATCCCTCCATCAAAGCAACTTTCGGGCTATTAGGTACCACTTTTGGCGGCAACCACTTGGCATGTGCAGCAACCTTGTCGGTTTTACGAGTTTTAGAGGAAGAACATTGTATGCAGAATGCTTTAGACATTTCTGACTATTTTCAAGACAAAGCCAAAGATTTACCTCATCTTAAGACCATAAAAGGTCGCGGATTAATGCTGGGACTGGAATTCGATTTTCCAATTTCAGAATTAAGAAAAACATTAATTTATGAGCATCATATATTTACAGGTGGCGCAAAAAACCCAAATGTGATACGGGTGCTACCACCTTTGACCGTCAAAAGAGAGCATATTGATTTGTTTTTTGTAGCTCTAGAACAGGTTCTACAAGAAGATAAATTTAACTAAATAAGATTCTCCTTTTCGCGTCCATTAGGAAGCAAGACGCGAGACTAAAAAATAGATTCCTACTGTCGTGGGTAATGAATATGAAAAACTATACAAGCATAAACGATATTTCAAATCTTTCAGAAACCATAAAGGACGCCATTTTATTAAAAATGAATCCTTTTGGATATTCTGAAATTGGAAAACACAAAACCTTAGTAATGTTATTTTTCAATTCGAGTTTGAGAACGCGATTAAGCACCGAAAAAGCTGCGAAAAACTTAGGTATGGAAGTCATGGTCTTGAATGTAAATGATGTCTGGAATCTGGAGTTTGAAGATGGCACAGTCATGAATATGGACACAACAGAACACATTAAAGAGGCCGCAAAAGTTATTTCTCAATATGCCGATATTATTGCGATTAGAGCATTTCCTAAATTAAAAAATCGAGAGGCAGATGAATCGGAAATCGTAATGACCAGCTTCAAAAAGTATGCAACAGTGCCTATTATTAATATGGAATCTGCAACTGCCCATCCATTACAAGCCTTGGCCGATGCCATTACCATTTCAGAATTAACAGAACATAAAAAACCAAAAGTAGTGCTGTCTTGGGCGCCACATCCCAAAGCTCTGCCGCACGCCGTCGCGAATTCGTTTGTAGAGATGATGCAGTATTTGGAAGTCGATGTCACGATTACGCATCCTGAAGGTTATGAGTTAGATCCTAAAATCACCAAAAACACACCAATTCATTATAATCAAGAAGAAGCTTTAAAAGATGCCGATTTTATCTATGTCAAAAATTGGAGCAGCTACAATAATTACGGTCAAATCTTAAATACAGATGAGAAGTGGATGATGACCAAAGCCAAGTTAGGCAAGGCTAAATTGATGCATTGTTTACCTGTTAGACGAAATGTGGTAGTAGAAGATGCTATTTTGGATAGTGCGCAATCTGTTGTGATTCGGCAAGCGAATAATAGAACGTTTGCAGCTCAAGTGGTGTTGAAAAAATTATTGGAAAATTTATAAATTAAGCGCAAGACCTCACAGCTTTTAAAAACCTGTGAGGTCTTTTAAGTCTAAAAAACCAACTTAAAAGACAAACGCTTTCCTAACGGCAAGCAAACGAGAACATAAAATGAAAATAATAAAAATAGGAGGACACATCATTGACGATGCAAATGCATTGACAGACTTCTTAAATCATTTTGCGAAGCTAAAAGGTCCTAAACTATTAGTTCATGGTGGTGGAAAATTAGCGACGCAATTAGCCGAACAAATGAATATTCCCGTAAAAATGAATGAGGGCAGACGTATTACAGACCAAGTCACCTTAGATATTATTACAATGGTTTACGCAGGTAAAATCAATAAAAATATCGTTGCGCAATTGCAAGCCAATAATTGCAATGCCATTGGATTTTCAGGCGCAGATGGAAATACTATTGTTTCAGAAAAAAGACCAAACAAACCATTTGATTATGGATTCGCGGGTGACATCAAAAAAGTAAATACAAAGACATTGAAATTACTTTTAGACAATAACATTATTCCTGTTTTTTGCGCAATTACTCATAACGAGAAAGGCCAATTATTAAATACTAATGCAGATACCATTGCTTCGGAATTAGCGATAGGTTTTGCCAAACATTTAAAAACAGAACTGTATTTCTGTTTTGAAAAGAATGGTGTATTACATCATATTTCCGAAGCGAATTCCGTCGTAAAGATTATAACCTCTAAAATCTACAAAACCTTGGTTGCCAACGGAACAATTTCAGAAGGTATGTTGCCCAAACTCAACAATTGTTTTCATGCCATAAACCATAACGTTTCCAAAGTTTGCATCGGAAAACCAAATATGCTATTTGAAAAGCATTCACTTTTTACAACCATAAAAAAATGATAGAAAGCTTAACCATTGAGGCCATAACCTTATTAAAAAGGCTCATAGAGACTGAATCTTTTTCTTCGGAAGAAGACAAAACAGCCTTGTTAATTGAAGATTGGTTTACAACACACAACATCCCATTCAACCGCGATAACAATAATGTTTGGGCAACCAATAAGCATTTTGACGCAACCAAACCAACGCTCTTATTAAACTCGCATCACGATACCGTAAAACCAAATAAAGGCTATACCAAAGACCCATTTACAGCAATTGTTGAAGATGGAAAACTATACGGCTTAGGCAGTAATGATGCTGGCGGTTGTTTGGTATCTCTATTAGCGACATTTGCGCATTTTTACGATAGAGAACATTTAAATTATAATTTGGTAATCGTCGCTTCTGCGGAAGAAGAAAGCAGCGGTAAAAACGGCTTGAACAGCATACTCTCCATCCTTCCAAAAATAGACGTTGCCATTGTTGGTGAGCCCACATTAATGCATTTAGCGATTGCCGAAAAAGGCTTAGTTGTTTTTGATGCTAAAGTAAAAGGCACGGCGAGTCATGCCGCACATCCCAATGACGATAATGCGATTTACAATACGATTGCTGTTTTAAAATGGTTTAAAGTTTTCAAATTTGAAAGAACGTCGCCAGTGTTGGGCGATGTGAAAATGACCGTTACTCAAATTAATGCGGGACAACAGCATAATGCCATACCTTCGGAAGTAGAATTGGTGGTAGATGTACGCGTGAACGATTCCTATTCTAATCAAGACATAGCCGATATACTGACCGAAAATTCGCCGTGCGCAAGTATCGTGCCTCGGAGTTTGAGGTTAAATTCGTCATCAATCCCAATGGAACACGACCTAGTCAAAGCTGGCATTGCGCTTGGAAGAACAACTTATGGTTCGCCAACGCTATCAGATCAAGCCGTTTTAACTTGTCCGTCATTAAAATTAGGACCTGGCGATAGTACACGTTCGCATACAGCCGATGAATTTATTTATCTCGCTGAAATTGAAGAGGGCATAAACATATACATTGAGTTATTAGAAAAGGTATTATAAAGGGTAAATTGAAACAGACTTTCAGGTTTTAAAAACCTGACAGGTCTAAATAACTAAGAAAAAAACAAGAACAAAATAATTGAATTTTTAACTAAAAAATGAAGGCAGAGATTCCTGCCTTCGAAAAAATTTTTATGAAGTTGTGGGACAAAGGATTTTCAATCGATAAAAAAATAGAACAGTTCACTGTTGGTAATGACAGGGACATGGATATATATATTGCCAAATATGATGTTGAGGCTTCTCGCGCACATGCGGTCATGCTCGCCTCTATTGGGATTATTTCTTCGGAAGAATTAGAACAATTACAATCGGGCTTAAAAATCTTAGCCGATTCTATCGATGATGGCACTTTCGAAATTGAAGATACTTTTGAAGATGTACACTCTAAAATAGAACACGAACTAACTCAAACTTTAGGTGAAGTCGGTAAGAAAATCCACACAGCGCGCTCCAGAAACGATCAGGTTTTAGTGGCTCTTCAACTCTATTACAAAGAGAATCTTGAAATTATAAATACCAAAACTAGGATATTTTTCGATACGCTTTTAGGCTTGGCAGAAACTCACAAAGCACAATTATTGCCGGGTTACACCCATTTGCAAGTCGCCATGCCTTCCTCCTTCGGACTCTGGTTTTCTGCCTATGCCGAATTATTAATTGACGATGTCTACGTCCTAAATGCCGTTTCTAAAATTGTAGATCAGAATCCGTTGGGCTCTGCTGCTGGTTACGGCAGTTCTTTTCCCATTGACAGAAATATCACCACAAAAGAACTAGGCTTTTCAACGTTGAAATATAACGTGGTCGCTGCACAACTAAGCCGCGGAAAAAGTGAGCGCGCCATAGCCAGTGCTTTAGGCGGATTATGCAATACCATGGCGCGTTTTGCGATGGATATCTGTTTATACATGAGTCAGAATTTTGGGTTTATTACGTTTCCAGATGCATTGACCACCGGGAGCAGCATCATGCCGCACAAAAAGAATCCTGATGTATTCGAGCTAATTCGAGGCAAGTGCAACAAAATTCAAGCATTACATACCGAAATGTTATTAATCACAAATAACTTACCTAGTGGTTATCATCGCGATTTTCAATTATTGAAAGAAAATAGCATCAATGCTTTTGAAGATGTTAAAGATATTTTAGACATTTTCAACTACGCCATCAAACAAATTATTATAAAGGATATTGACCTTAGCGATGAGAAATATCACTATTTATTTACAGTAGATAGCATCAATAATTTGGTCGTTGAAGGCATGCCATTTAGAGAAGCCTATCAAAAAGTAGGTGGCGAAGTTCAGGATGGGACTTACAAACCCGACTTAGGAAAAGAACATTCACACATTGGTAGTATCCATAATCTATGTTTGGAGGATATAAGGGCTAAATTCCCTGTCTAAGCCAAGCGGTTGAAATATTTGTTCTCAACTACATATTAATAATAGACGATGCTTTGATGCCTAAGGTACCTGGGGGCGACATACAAATTGGATTATTATTAATAAATCTTCTACTCAAACAAATTCTTATTTCAAAATTTTTAGAAAGCATTCGTTTAATTAAGCACAACCGTGATTTTTTAATTTGAAAGCATCCAAAAATGATAATATACTTATAACTAATTCATTATCGGCATCAACAAAATAAGGCTCTGATTAAAATTTATAACAAATACAAAAATGTTAACTCAAACGGTTTGAATCACTTTTTGTTTGAGGCGAAATTATTATTTTGGTAAAATTTATTTTATGAGCGAAAGTTTGAAAGTCGTTGGTATTGGAGCCTCTGCGGGTGGCTTAGATGCAATTCAAAAGTTGTTTGACCATATCCCGAATAATACTGGTATGACCTTTATTATCATACAACATCTATCTCCTGATTTTAAAAGTTTAATGCCAGAACTTTTAGCAAAGCATACTGATATGCTGGTGTATACTGCGCAAGATAAAATGGCCATCAAGCCCAATTGCATCTATCTCAATACAAGTAAGAAAAATGTTCATGTTAAAGAGAACATGCTTTACCTCTTAGAAAAAGGACCAAGAAACGCCCTCAATCTTCCTATTGATATATTTTTTCATACCCTTGGTGAAGAATTTAATGAAAATGCTGTAGGTATTATTTTAAGCGGTACGGGATCTGACGGATCTAGAGGCATACGAACAGTTAAGTCTTACGGTGGTACTGTAATTGTTCAAGATCCAAATACTGCGCAATTCGATGGTATGCCAAATGCGGCCATCGAAACTGGTATGTATGATTTTATAAAACCACCTGAGAACATGATCAATTATCTTTCAAATGGGGAATTATCAATAATATTTTCAACAATTGATGATACCAATATTGAACCAGATAAAAGCGATCTAAACAATATACTAAACTTAGTTTTTAAATATTCTGGCATTGACTTTAGAGAATACAAGAAGAATACCCTAATCCGAAGAATTGAGAAACGGATGCAAATCAATAAATTAATTAAAAGTCATGATTACTATAAATTATTAGTCAAAGATAAAGAGGAACTGATCGCCCTAAAAAACGATTTCTTAATTGGAGTAACACATTTTTTCAGAGATACCGAAGCGTTTGATTTTATAGAGCACAATATTATTCCTGAATTATTTTCAGAACAAGACAGAAGTGACACGCTTAGAATATGGTTGCCTGGTTGTTCAACAGGTGAAGAGGCGTATTCATTCGCTATGTTATTAGATCATTATATTTCAACTAATGAAATAGATATAGATTTTAAGATTTTTGCAACAGATGTCGATGATCGATCTTTAGCTATTGCAAATCTAGGGGAGTACCCTATAAATGTCGTTTCAGAAATAAATAAAAAATTTTTTGATAAATATGTAGATAAGAGTCCATCAAAAATTAAAATAATAAAAAGGCTCAGAGAGAAAATTCTATTCTCACACCATAATATTATTAAAGATCCTCCTTTTATAAAATTAGATTTAATTTCTTGTAGAAATCTACTTATTTACTTAGACAAAAATATTCAAGAACGAGTCATGCAGAGTTTTCAATTTGGATTGAATAGCTTTGGCTATTTATTTCTTGGCAAAAGCGAATCTTTAGGATACTTCTCTAAATATTACAAAACCATTGACGCTAAAAGCAAAATCTATCAAAGTATCGTTGAAAAAAAAGCAAATAGAACAACGAATCAAACTGTTCAAAAATTTAATACACCACAGTATTTCAAAGGAAGTTCTCTTACATTTCCTTCGGCAAACAATTCTACTTTAACAGAGGACATATTTCATAAAGTATTAAGTAATAAATATGCACCATCGTCTATTTTTATAGATAAACATTATAACATCCTTTTTATTAAAGGTGAAGCTGCTAAACGTTTACAGTACAATGAAGGCATGTTTGAGAGAAACCTCTTAAAAGTGATTTCTGAAGAGGCATCAATAGCCCTTCGTAATGGGATAAGTTTGGCTAAAAATGCCGAAAAACCAATTAAGTTAAGTGGTCTAAATTCTAACAAGGATGAACACTATGTATTTGACGTAAAAATTAGCCATATTACAGATAATATCTTTTTAAAAAATTGCCTTTTAATCGAATTTAGTGAAGACAGAGAAAAAACTAAAGATGATTTTATAGAGGCCAGAGCATTAAACAACAGTACTCTTGTAAACCAACAGATTGAAGATCTTGAAAGTCAGTTAAAAGTTACAAGTAGCAAACTCCAACACACAGTCGAGGAGTTAGAAACCAGTAATGAAGAACTTCAATCCTCGAATGAAGAATTAATGTCTTCGAATGAGGAACTTCAAAGTACAAATGAAGAGTTGCAAAGTACCAATGAAGAACTTTTCTCGGTAAACTCTGAGATGTATGAAAAAAACATAGATCTGAAAAATTTAAACAATGACATTACTAATCTATTTGACAATACTAAAATTGCTACGCTGTTTTTAGATGAACATCTTTCAATTAGAAAATTTACGCCTGCAATAAAATCTATATTCAACTTAAATGATTCTGATCTTGGCCGAACTATAGATAACTTTACTTCAAATTTTGATAATAGTACTAGAACAAGAATTATTAATGACAGTAAAAAATCCTTAAAATATTTAGAAACTATTGAGGATCAAGTGAACGATAAGATCGGTAATTATTATTTGATGCGCATAAGCCCATTTATTACTACCGATGAGGCCGATGCTGGCGTAATTGTCACCTTTGATAACATAAACAAGCTCAAGGAGAAAGAAAAACAACTAAATGTTACTGAGAAAAAATACAAGAAACTTTTCACAAGTTTAACGGAGGGGTTTATTCATGGTAGAATTATAACCAATAAACAAAAGCGACCAATAAATTGGGAGATCATAGACGTCAATCAAGCATTTGAAAAACAATTTAAAATTAGTAGGCAAGATCTAATTGGCAACGATTTAACAGCATTAGGAGAAAAGACAAAGCAAACGTTCAATGATCTATTCGAAACGTTCAGCCAAGTAGCTATGACAGGAAAGGGTAATAATGTTAAGCAATACGCTACAGATGATGGTAAGCATTACTTAATTAACACATTCTCTTCTTACAAAAATGAATTTGCTTCAACTTTTACTGATGTGACGGAATTACATTTAAAAAATCAAGACCTAATAAAAAGTGAAGCAGAACTAGAGCGTATACAAGAACTTACCAATGTTGGCAGCTGGGTTTTAGACATTAATACTGGAAAAGTATCCTGGTCAAAAGAATTGTATAGAATCTATGGTAGAAACTTCAACTCATCACCACCCACTTACCAAGAGCATTCGTCATATTTTTCAGAGCAAGACTGGAAAACGCTTACCAAGGCCATTGACTTAACATTGGAAACAGGAACACCTTACGAACTTGAACTGGAGATGACCAATGAAAACGGTCAGGAGGGTTGGATTTGGGTCAAAGGAGAAATATATCAAGATATAATCGCTTCTAGTCCTACCTTGAGAGGATCTGCTCAAGATATTACTCTACGCAAAAAAGCAGAATTTGATTTACTAGCAGCAAAAAAAGAAGCGGTAATAGCAAATACCCATAAAGATTATTTCTTGGCTAATATGAGTCATGAAATAAGGACGCCAGTTACGAGCATAATAGGTTTTTCAGAATTATTAAAAGATAGTCATCTTGAGGAAGACGAACGTAATAAATTTCTAAAAATCATCGATAATAATTCTAAAAAATTAATTAATCTCATTGACGATATTATTGATATCACCAAAATTGAATCGAACAAAATTGATATTGTCTATGAGGACTGCAATATTTCAGAACTTCTAAAGGATCTTCATACCAATTACAATCACGTTAAACTGTATAAGAGCAAAGAAGGGGTAACTGTGTCATGTCATATCCCAAAAGATTATGAATCCTTGATTATTAGTACTGACCCTTCAAGATTAGAACAAGTACTTGCTAATTTGTTAAATAACGCCATTAAATTCTCTACGCATGGTGAAATTAAATTTGGATTTAATGTTCAAAAGGACATTATCAAATTTTATGTAAAAGATGAAGGAATAGGCATACCCGAAAAACACCAGAGTACTATCTTCGATCGATTCAAACAAGTTAATCACAACAAAAACGTTGATTTTGGAGGTACAGGCTTAGGGCTTTCTATTTGTAAAAGCTTTATTGAACTAATGGGTGGAGAGATTTGGGTTGAGTCTGAATATATGAAAGGGAGTAACTTCTACTTCACAGTCCCCTTAAATATTTCAAGCAGCAGTTTTAGAGATAATATTTCAAAAAAAACTAATTTTGAAAACATTAAAAATAAAAAACTATTAATTGCCGAAGATAGTAAGATCATCCAGTTACTTTTCAAACGGTTTTTGGAAGAACATTCGGTGAATTTAATTTTTGCAGACAATGGTCAAGAGGCATTGGATTTATACGAAAGCAATAAAAACGAAATTGATTTAGTATTATTAGACATTAGAATGCCAAAAATTTCTGGAATTAAAGTTCTATCTGAAATCCTTAAAAAGGATCCTGATACTAAAGTTATCATGCAAAGTGCACACACACTCATCGATGAAAAAAATGAATGTTTCGATAAAGGTTGCGTAGATTTTTTACATAAACCCATTATTAAAAAGACACTATTTCATACCCTCGCAAAGTGGTTATAATGTTTAAATCCTCGGCAAATCATTACCATCCTTTAAAGGCAATTGCGACTCGCCCATTAAATAAGCATCCACATGATGGGCGGCTTGCCTTCCTTCGGAAATTGCCCAAACAATCAACGATTGTCCTCTTCTAATATCGCCAGCAGCAAAAATTCCTGAAACATTGGTCGCATAATTTTTGGTCGTCGCCTCAATATTGGTTCTAAAATCCATGTTCAATCCAAATTGATCGGCTAAGGTTTTTTCAGCCCCTGTAAATCCCAAAGCCAATAAGGCTAATTCACATTCCCATTCTTTTTCGGTACCTGGAACTTCTGTAAGCTGCGGTCGCTCGCCAGGCGTAAAGATCCATTCTACTTCCACTGTTTTCAATGCCCTTAAATTTCCGTGGTCATCGCCAATAAATTCCTTAGTAGAAATACTAAAAAACCGCTCTACACCTTCCTGGTGAGACGATGTCGTTTTTAGTTTCATAGGCCAATACGGCCAAGGTTGATGCGCTGGACGACCTTCGGTGGGCTTACTTAAAATCTCAAAATTAGTGACCAATTTTGCGCCATGACGGTTCGAAGTCCCTATGCAATCAGATCCTGTGTCTCCTCCTCCAATGACCACTACATTTTTTCCTTTTGCGGAAATTATATCTTCAAACGTAATCAAACCGTCCACATATTGATTATTTGGTTTTAAGAAATCCATAGCCTGAGTCACCCCTTTCAGGTCTGCTCCAGGAATGGGGATATGTCGTCTTACCGTAGCGCCACCACACAAGACAATCGCATCAAAATCTTGTTGCAACTGCTTGGCATCAACGTTATCTCCAACATGAGCATTGGTTTTAAAGATAATGCCCTCGTCTCTTAATACGTTGACACGTCGATCAATGACATTTTTTTCCATTTTAAAATCTGGAATGCCGTAACGCAAGAGTCCGCCAACTTTGTCATCACGTTCAAAAACGGTAACAGTATGTCCTGCTCTATTTAACTGTTGTGCAGCTGCTAGTCCTGCAGGTCCAGATCCAATTACAGCCACTGTTTTATCGGTTCTTATTTGAGGTGGGCTTGCTACAATCCAACCTTCAGAAAAGGCTTGTTCAACAATATTTTTCTCAATATTCTCAATCGTGACTGGATCTTCATTGATGCCTAAAACGCAAGCTTCCTCGCAAGGCGCAGGACATAAACGACCTGTAAACTCAGGGAAATTATTGGTTTTATGCAAAATTTCGGCAGCTTCCTTCCACTTTCCTCGGTATACCTTATCGTTGAAATCTGGAATGAGATTACCAAGCGGACAACCACTATGGCAAAACGGAATTCCGCAGTCCATGCAACGCGCACCTTGATCTTTCAATTTTTCTTCCTCTAAGGGAATCGTAAATTCCTTATAATTTTCTATGCGCTTTTCTGGTGCGATATACTGCTCGTCTTGACGCTTATGCTCTAAAAATCCTGTTATCTTTCCCATTCTAAGCTGTTTCTAATTCTTCTTGTTCTAATCGTAATAAGGCTTGGCGGTATTCTTCCGGCAATACTTTTTTAAACTTCGGAAGATAAGTCTCCCAGTCTGCCAATATTCGTTTTGCCAACGGACTCGTGGTTGCCACATAATGGTTTTCAATAAGTTGCTTTAACTGAAGTGCATCCTCTTCCGAAGAAATTGGATCTATATTTAAATCTTCAGAATTACACTGTGTTTTGAAATTTCCGTCGTGATCCAAAACGTAAGCGATGCCGCCACTCATTCCAGCCCCAAAATTACGACCAACGTCTCCCAAAATCACGGCAATGCCGCCCGTCATATATTCGCAACCATGGTCACCAATACCTTCTACAACCGCTTTAGCCCCAGAATTTCTTACGCAAAAACGCTCACCAGCCTTTCCATTAATATAGACTTCGCCAGCCGTGGCGCCATATAAAGTTACATTTCCAGTAATAATATTATCCTCAGGAACGATGGTACATTTTGCAGGAACTTTGATGATTAATTTACCGCCAGACAAGCCTTTTCCAAGGTAATCATTGGTATTACCATGAACCGTCATGCTTACGCCCTTAGTTGTAAATGCACCAAAACTTTGACCTGCCGAACCATTAAAGTCAATATTAATGGTGTCTTCTGGCAGACCGTCGGCTCCATAGATTTTTGAGATTTCGTTACTCACAATGGCTCCAACCGCTCGATCAATATTCGTAATTGGCATATCTAAATGCGTGCGTTGCCTTCTAAACAAGGCTTGATGCGCCTGTTTGATGATCTTGAAATCAAGATGCGCCTCCAAATTATGATCTTGCTGTTTTGTATTGTATAATTTTGTTCCTTCGGAAACTTCAACTTTATGAAGAATTGGCGTGAGATCAATACCAGCAGCTTTATAATGATCGATGGCTTTACTACGATTCAATTTTTGCACTTGACCCACCATTTCATTGACTGTTCTAAATCCTAATTTCGCCATAATCTCGCGTAGTTCTTGAGCGACGAAATACATGTAATTGACCACATGTTCTGGTTTCCCCTTGAACTTTTTACGCAACTCTGGATTCTGGGTTGCAATCCCGACTGGACAGGTATTTAAATGGCAAACGCGCATCATAATACATCCCGAAGCGACCAGAGGTGCTGTTGCAAAACCAAATTCTTCTGCACCCAACAAACAGGCAATCGCCACATCACGACCCGTTTTTAATTGTCCGTCACACTCCAAAACAATGCGATTTCTTAAATCATTCATCACTAAAGTTTGTTGCGCTTCGGCAATTCCCAATTCCCAAGGTAAGCCAGCATGTTTTTGGGATGTTAACGGTGTTGCTCCTGTGCCGCCATCAAAACCTGCAACTAAAATCACATCGGCTTTGGCTTTAGCAACTCCTGCAGCTACTGTGCCTACACCAATTTCTGAAACTAATTTCACATTAATTCGTGCTTCGCGATTTGCAGATTTCACGTCATAAATGAGCTGTGATAAATCTTCGATAGAATAAATATCGTGGTGTGGTGGCGGCGAAATAAGACCTACGTAGGGTGTGGAGTTTCGAGTTTTAGCAATCTCCTTATTCACTTTTGGGCCAGGTAATTGTCCGCCTTCACCTGGTTTTGCACCTTGTGCTATTTTAATTTGAATTTCACTCGCGCTGGTCAAGTAATTTGAGGTGACTCCAAATCGGCCGGAAGCCACTTGCTTGATCGCAGAGTTTTTCCAATCGCCTTGAGAACTCTTATAAAAGCGTTCTTGGTCTTCGCCTCCTTCGCCAGAATTAGATTTTCCTCCAATTCTATTCATGGCGACCGCTAAATTCTCGTGTGCCTCCTTACTAATGGAGCCGTAAGACATCGCTCCAGTTTTAAAGCGTTTTACAATTTCGGTCCAGGGCTCGACCTCTTCTAGCGGAATTGGGTCAAATTGGTCAAACTCAAACAGCCCTCTTATGGTCATTAAACTTTTAGACTGATCATTGACCAAATCTGAATACTCTGTAAATGTCGACGCTTTATTGGTACGCACAGACTCCTGCAGTTTTGCAACCGTTAACGGATTAAACATGTGTTTTTCTTGTCCGCGACGCCATCTATAATCGCCTCCAACTTCAATATCAACATTAGAAACATTTTTCTGAAAGGCTCTTTTATGACGTTTTACAATTTCTTGTTCTATTTCTCTTAGTCCGATTCCTTGAATACGTGTTGGCGTATTTGGAAAGTACTTTTCTACCGTTGCGGTATTGATGCCAATACACTCAAACAATTGGGATCCTCGATACGAATTCAAGGTTGAAATCCCAATCTTGTTCATTACTTTTAAAATTCCTTTTCCTACAGCTTTGTTATAATTTTTAATAGCAGTAAGGTATTCTAAATCGGTAACGTCTTTAGAATTGATTTGCTCTTGTACAATTTCATTAACGATATAGGGGTTTACAGCACTTGCGCCAAAACCGAATAGCAAGGCAAAATGATGGACCTCACGCGGCTCGGCAGATTCTATAATCAAACTGATCCTTGACCGTTTTTTTAATTTATGTAAGGCATGATTTAAATAAGAACAGGCTAATAACGCAGGAATTGGCGCATGGTTTTTATCAACAAAGCGATCTGAAAGTATAATAATATTTGCACCACGATCTACAGCTTTCGATGCTTTGGTCACTAAGTTCTCGAGAGCGACTTCCAACTCGTTTAAGCCACGATTCACTTCGTATAACATCGAAATCGATTCGACCTTAAAGTCTGGATTGGTATCATAATCCCTAATCTTATCTAAATCATGTTTAGATATGACTGGATTTTGGATTTTTAGTTTTTTACAATGGTCGGCATTGATATCAAATAAATTAACATCACTTCCCAAGGTTAAACTTATATCTGTTATAAGTTCTTCACGAATCCCATCTAGTGGCGGATTGGTGACTTGCGCAAATAACTGCTTGAAATAGTTATAGATGAGTTGTGGTCTTTCTGATAAAATGGCAATAGGCGTATCACTTCCCATAGACCCGATAGGTTCTTTTCCTAATTGCGCCATCGGCCTAATGATGGTATTTAAATCTTCTTCGGTGTAGCCAAAAACGATTTCACGTGTCTTTAAATCAATTTCGTCATAAGGAATATGACCTTCTTTTGCTGAAATATCCCGTAAGTGTACCAAGTTTTCGTCGAGCCATTTCCGGTAAGGATGACGCGATGCAATGTCTGCCTTGATTTCTTCATCGTTAACAATTCTGCCTTCGTTCATATCGACCAGAAACATTTTTCCTGGTTCCAATCGGCCATGATACTCTACATTTTCTGGCTTTATATCCACGACTCCAGTTTCCGAAGACATGATCACATTTCCTAATTTGGTAACAGTATATCTCGAAGGACGCAATCCATTTCTATCTAAGACGGCACCTATAAAATTACCATCGGTAAAAGGGATTGACGCTGGACCGTCCCACGGCTCCATCAAACACGAGTTGTACTCATAAAACGCACGTTTTGCATCAGACATCGTGAGGTTTTTCTCCCAGGCCTCTGGCACCAACATCATCATAGCTTCTGGTAAAGAACGGCCCGACATGAGCAACAACTCAACCACCATATCCAGTGTTGCCGAATCTGATTTTCCTCTTAAAATCGTAGGAATAATTTTTTTGATATCATCTCCAAACGCATCACTCTTCATGATTTCTTCACGGGAGAACATACGAGATATATTACCTCTCAAGGTATTGATCTCTCCATTGTGACAAATGTATCTAAACGGTTGTGCCAAATCCCAAGTAGGGAACGTGTTGGTAGAAAATCTTTGATGCACCAAAGCTAATCGTGTATCAAGAGCCGAATTAAACAAGTCTAGATAGTACTCATTAATATGTTCTGGCTTTAATAAACCCTTAAATATGATGATCCTAGTAGAAAGACTTGGGAGATAAAAGAATTTAGCCTCAGATAATTTAGAGTCATAAATTTTATGTTCAGCGATTTTACGAGCTGCGAACAATTTTAAATTAAAATCTCTTTCAGTTTGCTCAGCATTAGCTTTTCCTACAAACACTTGCCTAACAAACGGTTCGGTCACTTTAGCGATATCACCTAAGACCAAACTGTTTACGGGTACATCTCTCCAGCCAATAAGATGAAGGCCTTGATTTTTAATTTCAGCCTCAAAAACATCGATGCAGTATTGACGTTGGTTTTCTTTCTTCGGAAGAAACACGTTACTCACTGCATAGTCACCTGCTTCGGGCAGCTCAAAATCACAAAATATCTTGAAGAACTTGTGCGGCACATCGATCAAAATCCCAGCACCATCGCCCGTCACGCCATCAGAACTTACAGCCCCTCTATGCTCTAGCTTTACTAAAATCTCAAGTGCTTTATGAATGATATCATTAGATCGCTTTCCTGTCAGGCTACATATAAAACCGGCACCGCAATTATCGTGTTCAAATTCTGGCAGATAGAGCCCTTGTTTCTTTAGCATAATTCAAAATATTTTATGGTCTGTAAAACCGTATGGTTCTCCCAAGATAACTGCTAATTCCCGATATAAAAAAAAGCAGAAACACTTTTCAATAATTCACAAAAACATGCTTTTTAATTACACTTAATACAATAGATATGTTACCTCACTGTTAAATCTATAATGAAAAATATTTAACAAAAAGTGCACTTTATTGCGAAAACGTTTTCGTTGAGGATCAATTATTATGGATTATTCAATAAACAATCCAATATTAGCGATTTTCTGCAAACACAGTATTATCGATTTAACAAAATAGTAACATGATATTATTTTTACCCCTAAGTAATAAGGGTTAATAATATTGTATTCGTAAAAATAAACTATAAGACCCCTTTTTTTATAGGGTCTATATTCTTTTTGTATAGATTTGAGAGAATTAACTAACACACCAATCTTTATGAAACATTTAATTACAATCACTTTTTTACTAGTATTTGTAGCATTGGCAGCTCAAGACACACAAGAAGAAACTCCTGACAAAAAATTCTCTATATCGGGAAGTGTTGACGCTTATTTTAGAACCAATCTCACTGGACCGAACGAGGCATTCGAAGACGAGGAAGGCACCTTTTTTCTAAACCCAGGCACTTCTTTTGCAGATCGCAGCGGCTTTAGCCTTGGCATGGCAAACGCCATTATCTCTTATGAGGGCAGCAAAGTTGGCTTCGTGGCCGATTTAGTTTTTGGTCCAAGAGGTGAAGATGCCGTATTCCTGTCTACAGGATCGAGCAACATCGTCAATCAACTTTATGCTTACTACCAAGTGACCGATAAGCTAAAATTTACGTTAGGAAACTTCAACACCTTTTTAGGCTATGAAGTGATTTCTCCCGTTGGAAACTTTAATTACAGTACCTCGTATATGTTTTCAAATGGGCCGTTCTCACATTCTGGATTAAAAGCAGATATCGCATTATCTGATGACTTCTCATTAATGCTCGCCATTATGAACAGTACCGATTTCACAGATATCAATCTTGATGGAAGCTATACGGCAGGAGCACAATTAGGCTATAAAAGTCAGTTCTTAAATTTTCTCTACGGAAATCAAACTGGCAATAGCGAGGCAACGTTTCAGGTGGATTATACAGGCGGAACCGATCTAGGAGATTCTTTTTTCTTAGGAATCAACGCCACATACAATGATACCGATGGTAGCGGATTTTATGGTGCTGCTCTGTATCCTCAATATACACTTTCAGAAAAATTGGCTCTCGGACTCAGAGCTGAATACTTCGGTTTTCATCAAGAGGATCTTGATGACGATACTGTTTTTGCGGCAACATTATCTGCCAATTACACCATTGAGGACTTAACGATCATTCCAGAAATTCGATTAGACAGCTGGTCGGAAGACACGTATTTTGACAATGATCTAGAGCCTTCCAAAAGCTTGGCATCATTTCTTATTGCAGCCGTTTACAAATTCAATTAAAAATCCATTAACTCAGTGTTCTGCTTATACGGAACCAAAAACAAATTTCAAATGAAAAAAGTTGAAGCAATCATACGGAAATCTAAATTTTCCGCAGTAAAAACCGCACTACACGAAGTGGGTGTAAATTTTTTCTCCTATTGGGATGTTACCGGATTAGGTAACGAAAAAGAAGGTCATGTCTATAGAGGTGTGTCTTATAGCACAAGCGACATTCAACGTCGCTACCTCTCCATTGTCGTCAATGATGATTTTGAGGAGGTTACCATCAAAGCTATTATTGATGCAGGCGCTACGGGTGATGTTGGTGATGGCAAAATCTTTGTCTCGCATATTGATGAAGTTTATAGAATACGAACAGGAGAAAAAGGAGGAAACACTTTAAAATAAAAAACACATGGAATTACTTACAACAAATAATGTATGGATGATGATCTGTACAGCGCTCGTTTTCTTTATGCACTTGGGATTTGCATTTCTAGAAATCGGATTGACACGTCAAAAAAATACAATTAACATCTTATTTAAAAATATTTTTATAATCACCATGGGGCTCTTACTCTATTGTTTGGTCGGTTTTAACCTTATGTATCCAGGAGATTTTAATGGCTTTTTAGGATTCGCAGGATTTGGTTTAGACGCACCAATGGCTGATGGAGCTTTAGATCTCGCCTACAATGGCGGTTATACGTATTGGACAGATTTCTTATTTCAAGGCATGTTTGCAGCAACAGCAGCTACAATAGTTTCTGGAGCAGTTGCTGAGCGCATGAAAATTGGACCATTCATGATTTTTACGGTTATCTATGTTGGATTAATTTATCCAATTGCAGGATCATGGAAATGGGGAGGCGGATTTTTAGACAAACTAGGCTTTTACGATTTTGCAGGTTCTACATTAGTACATTCTGTTGGTGGTTGGGCAGCTTTAGTTGCTATTTGCCTATTAGGTGCAAGAATTGGAAAATACAAGGACGGAAAACCTCAGGCAATTCCTGGACATAACATTCCGCTAGCAACTGCTGGTGTATTGATTTTATGGTTAGGCTGGTTTGGATTTAATGGAGGATCAGTTTTATCTGCAGATCCAGAATTGACCTCTTTAGTATTAGTCACAACCTGTTTAGCTGCTGCAGCAGGAGGAGTCGTTGCTGCCATTGCATCTACTGTCATGTATAAAAATTTAGATTTAACAATGTTTTTAAACGGTATTCTTGGTGGATTAGTTGGTATTACTGCTGGAGCAGATGTGATGTCTCCAACAAATGCTATCATCATTGGAGCAATTGCAGGACTGCTCATTGTATTTGCAGTAAGCTTTATTGATAAATTAAAATTAGATGATCCAGTTGGAGCAATAGCTGTTCACCTAGTTTGTGGTATTTGGGGAACATTAGCTGTTGGTATTTTTGGATTTAGCGCTTTAACAAATGATGCAGGCGAGTTTTTAAATGCTAGTGGAAGTGTTGTAGCCACATCATCTGAAGCCGCGAATAGTTTATCGTTTTTACCTCAACTCTATGGCGTTTTAGCTTATGCTGGTTTCTGTATTATTTCATCATTTGTCATCATTTTTATATTGAAGAAAACGGTAGGCATAAGAGTTTCTGAAAAAGAAGAGCTGGAAGGACTTGATGCTCATGAACACGGTATGGATGCGTACCCAGACTTTAGATTGAATGAGCGATAGCAATTTTTTATCTGGATTTTGATTAATAGCAAGCGAACCCTCTTAAAGAAATTTTGGAGGGTTTTCTTTTGGGTTCAAGGAATGGCCAAAAAAAACGCTTAACTTTAATAGAAAGTAAGCGTTTTTTATATTCCTAAACAGACAGATGTGCTCTATCTCTTAAATGATCGTAGATTGGCCTAGATGAATATTCTTGAAATTACGGTTACTGTCTTTGGGATTAAAAATAAAATCTTCGACAAAATCACCAACATTCGTCGTCGTGATCGAATCAAAATTGGCATTGATATCGGGTGTTGTAATTTGAAGTTTTAAAGATTTATCAACGGCAATTCTTATTAATTCGGCTTCGTTATTGAGTCCAAAATGATCCAGCAACATCGCAGCCGATAATATCGAGGCGATAGGATTGGCAATGCCCTTTCCTTCCGCTTGGGGATAAGACCCATGTATTGGTTCAAACATCGCATATTTTTCTCCAACCGAAGCAGACGCCAAAAGCCCGATAGAGCCACCAATGACACTAGCTTCATCACTTATGATATCGCCAAACATATTTTCGGTTAGAATTACATCAAATTGTTTTGGGTTTAAGATCATTTGCATGGCAGCATTATCAACAAATAAAAACTCCAATTTGACGTCCTTGTAGTCTTCAGCAATCTCTGTGACCACCTTACGCCATAATCGTGAACTTTCCAAAACATTAGCCTTATCTACTAAAGTCACCTTATTTCGTCGAGCTCCAGCTGCCTTAAACGCTAAATGCGCGATGCGTTCAATTTCTTTGCGCGTGTATTGACATAAATCTGATGCCGTATTACCATCGTCGCTCACGGTTTTTGTTCCAAAGTAAATGCCACCGGTTAATTCGCGATAAATACTAATGTCAACACCATCAATAATTGCTTTTTTGAGCGGCGATTTATCTAATAGCGATTTATATGCTTGTACTGGTCTAATGTTCGCAAACAGACCCAACTCCTTGCGCAATTTTAGTAAGCCCTGTTCTGGTCTCACTTTTGCTGAAGGATCGTTATCATATTTTGGATGACCAATGGCACCAAATAAAATGGCATCGGTTGATTTACATAAACTCAAAGTCGCTTTTGGCAACGGATCGTTATGGTTGTCGATCGCAACGGCACCCACATCGGCAGTTTTGAAACTGAAGGTGTGATCAAATTCTGAAGCAATCGCTTTTAATACTTTTACAGCTTGATTTGTCACTTCTGGACCAACGCCATCTCCTGGCAGTACTGCAATTTTTAATTTCATTTATAGACTAATTTAGATCCGTAGGAACGGATTAATTTTTATAATTCTGAATGAGAATGGGAATAGCATTTTTTCTTGAAACTGTTGACCTATAAATTCTTAGACCAAAATTCGATTCAAAAGTTACCAACCTTCAGCATAACATTTAGGCATTTGCCTTTTTAAGCTCAAATGCTTCAATTTTGTCCCTCTTACTCAATAAATAATCGATATCATCATAACCATTGATCATACAGGTTTTCTTATAGGCATCTATCTCAAATGCTTCGGAAACTTTACCTTCAATACCAATCGTTTGCTCTATTAGGTTCACGGTTATTTCAAGCTCTGGATTTGCCTTAATTGCAGTCAATAATTCTTTCAGAAACACTTCGGAAACTTGAACAGGTAACAACCCGTTATTTAAAGCATTCCCTTTAAAAATATCGGCAAAAAAACTGGAGACGATGACCTTAAATCCGTAACCCACTAAAGCCCAAGCTGCATGCTCACGACTTGACCCACAACCAAAATTATCTCCGGCAACTAAAATTTTGCCCTTATAAATTGGATTGTTCAACACAAACTCGGCGTTTATTGAATTGTCCTTATTAAAGCGCCAATCCCTAAACACATTGTTACCAAAGCCCTTTTTATCTGTTGCCTTTAAAAAACGAGCCGGTATAATTTGATCGGTATCAACGTTGGCAATATCTAAAGGAATCGCAGTTGATGTAAGTGTCGTGAATTTTTCCATGATTCTGCCCACGAAAGTGAGTAACTCGTTTTAATTAAATATTTATTATTGACACCTACCAGATTTTAAAAACTTTGCAGGCACATCATTGACCTTTAGAAAGGCGAGAGATTTATTTGTCTCAATCCTTAATTTAATTGCTTAGAAATATCAACAATTTTTCCAGCAACGGCAGTGGCTGCAGCAACTAACGGACTGGCTAATATGGTTCGTGCGCCTTGGCCTTGGCGTCCCTCGAAATTTCTATTGGAGGTTGATACGCAATATTCTCCTTGCGGTATTTTATCATCATTCATCGCCAAACATGCTGAGCAACCTGGTTGACGCAATTCAAAACCTGCATCTTCAAAAACGAGATTCAAACCCTCGTGTATAATTTGTGCTTCCACTTGTTTACTTCCTGGCACAAGCCAAGCGGTAACGTTTTTTGATTTTTTCTTACCCTTTATATAATTGGCTGCTACTCTAAAATCTTCGATTCTTGAATTGGTACAACTGCCTATAAAAACGAAATTAATCGGTGTGTTAATGAGACTTTCACCAGCCTTAAAATTCATATATTCCAATGACTTCTGAAATGAGGCATTGGTTTCATTTGGGATGGCTTCAGAAATTTTGATACCCATACCAGGATTGGTTCCGTAGGTAATCATAGGCTCAATATCTTCAGCATCAAAAACATACTCTTTATCAAACGTTGCGCCTTCATCGGTTGGAAGGGTTTTCCAATAGGCCAATTTTTTGTCAAATTCGGCATCTTTAGGTGCGAATTCTCTTCCTTTTATATATGCGTAAGTTGTTTCGTCTGGGGCGATCATGCCACCTCGAGCACCCATTTCTATACTCATATTACAAACGGTCATTCGACCTTCCATGCTCATCTCCTCAAAAACATTTCCTGCGTATTCACAAAAATAGCCTGTTCCTGAATTAGTGCCGAGTTTGGAAATAATATAAAGGATGACGTCTTTTGACAAGACGCCACCCTTAAGGTTGCCATTAACCGTTACTCTTAAACTTTTAGGTTTGGTAAGCAACAAACATTGACTCGCAAACACTTGAGCCACTTGACTTGTTCCTATACCAAACGCGATTGCCCCGAATGCTCCATGAGTTGAAGTATGACTATCTCCACAAACCATAGTCATACCAGGTTGTGTAATCCCCAACTCAGGAGCCATTACGTGAACAATACCATTATACTCATGACCTAACTCATATAATGTAATGTGGTTTGCCTTACAATTTTCAGACAATTGTTCTAATTGATGCCTTGATAGCGCATCTTTTATTGGCAAATGTTGATTTGTTGTAGGCGTATTATGATCTGCTGTGGCCACAATTTGATCTGGTCTAAATACATCAATTTGTCGCTCTTTTAATTCGTTGAATGCCTGCGGACTTGTAACCTCATGAATTAAATGCTTATCTATATATAAAACTTGTGGCCCATGTTCAATAGCATCTACCACATGAGCGTCCCAAACTTTATCAAATAGTGTTTTGTTTTCTGTCATATTTACTTTCCGCGCAAGCGAAAAACGTTTTATTACATCAAATTTAATTTCAAATTATGCTGAAATGATTTGTTGATATACTTTACTAGTCTCAATAATTTGATGAATATCGTGATCATTCACCTCTTTTTTCTGGTCGGCAAAATTCAAGAAATTTGCATACACATCATCCAATTGAATTTTAGTTAATTCATAACCTACATTCTTAGCGCGATATGCCAAAGCTGCCCTTCCACTCCTTGCCGTTAATACAATAGCAGAATCTGTCACACCAACATCCTTAGGATTAATAATCTCATAGGTTTCACGGTTCTTGATCACACCATCTTGATGAATACCAGAGCTATGTGCAAAGGCGTTAGCACCAACAATCGCCTTATTGGGTTGGGTATAAATACCCATACTATCACTTACCAATTGACTCATACCATAAAGCATAGACGTATTGATATTGGTGTCTAGATTGAGATATGGATGCTGTTTTAACACCATAACCACTTCCTCCAAGGCTGTATTTCCTGCGCGTTCTCCAATTCCATTGATGGTGCACTCAATTTGTCGTGCCCCATTAATAACACCTTCTATAGAATTTGCTGTCGCTAGACCAAGGTCGTTATGGCAGTGACAAGATAATATCGCCTTTTCAATACCCTTAACATTTTCTTTTAAGTATTTGATTTTTGCACCATACTCGCTCGGTAAACAATACCCTGTTGTATCTGGAATATTGAGTACTGTCGCACCAGCCTTGATGACGGCTTCACAGATCCTTGCAAGAAATTCATTATCAGTTCGTCCTGCATCTTCTGCATAAAACTCAACATCCTCAACAAATGACTTAGAATATTTTACAGCACTTACTGCACGCTCAATAATCGCTTCTCTATTGCTCTTGAATTTGTGTTTGATATGCGAATCTGATGTCCCAATTCCCGTATGGATTCTGGGATATCTAGCTTGAGCCAAAGCCTGAGCAGCAACTTTAATATCATTTTCAACAGCACGTGTTAATCCACAAACGGTCGCATTGTTGATCAATTTTGAAATGGCCTCAACCGATTTAAAATCTCCTGGACTGGATACTGGGAAACCCGCTTCAATGACATCAACGCCTAAAATATCCAACTGCTCGGCGATGATCAATTTTTGCTCGGTATTGAGTTTACACCCTGGAACTTGCTCGCCATCGCGTAATGTTGTATCGAATATTTTTACGTTGGAATCTGACATTTATGGAACTATATTTTTTTATTGTCTTACGAATGTATATTTTCAAATTGTTAAAAAGATGGCGCTTACGCTAAATTTACGATGTTCAAACGTCTATTTGATAACTAAATAACTGTTTTTCAACTTATTAAACCAACATTCGTTTGATGACTAAGAACCAAAAAGATAATTTGTTTTTATTAATAAAGTCGCTTTCAAAATCTGAAAAGCGACAATTCAAATTATATGTTGGTCGTTTGGGGGTAAATTCAGACTCTAAATATTTAAATCTTTTCAATCTTCTTGACAAGACCGATAGCTATGACGAGATTGTCATTCTAAAAAGCGGTATTGTCAAAAAACAACAATTGGCCAATGTAAAATTGCACTTGTACAAGCAGATTTTGATTAGCTTGAAACTCAACCCGTCCCATCAAAATATTAGGTCTCAAATACGAGAGCAGCTAGATTTCGCTTCTATATTATACCATAAAGGCCTCTATAAACAAAGCTTGAAAATTCTCGATAAGGCCAAGGATGTAGCTATTCAAAATGAAGAAAAAAATTTAGCCTTTGAAATCGTAGAGCTTGAAAAAATCATTGAAGCACAGTATATTACGAGAAGTATCAACACAAGAGCCGACGAACTGACGATACAAGCTAAAGAATTAAGTTCCCTTAATGTTATTGCAAGCAAACTTTCTAACCTTTCGCTTCAACTATATAGTACCATCCTTAAAACGGGCTACGTAAAAAGCAAGGATGAGAGCGAAGAAGTGAAGCGTTATTTTAAAGCGCGCCTACCAAAATATAAAATACAACAACTGGGTTTTAGGGAAAAACTGTGGCTTTATAATGCCAATCTATGGTATAATTTTTTACTGCAAGATTTTAAAAACTGTTATAAATATGCCTCTAAATGGGTCGATTTGTTTTATGAGAACCCCAATATGATTCAGTTAAATCCAGTGTTCTTTCTAAAAGGCAATAATTATCTTTTAGAATCTATTTTCTTTATGAGAAATAAGCCAAAATTTTTGGAGGTTTTTGAACAATTTAAATCCGCTATTCAGGATAGCTCGTTTCCGAAGGATGAAAACATTCAATCTATCAGTTTTTTATATTCAAATTTTCACGATATTAATAAACACTTCATTGACGGGAGTTTTAAAGAAGGTTTAGATTTGATTCCGAAGATTGAAAAAACATTGACTCAATATCGCACGAAGATCGACGAGCACCATAAAATGATCTTTTATTACAAATTTGCCAGTTTACATTTTGGTGCTGGAAACAATAAGGAATGTATTAAATATTTAGATAAGATCATTTCTAATAAATCACTCTCAATGCGCGAAGATCTTTTGTGCTTTTCACGCGTTCTAAATCTTGTGGCACACTACGAAGCTGGTTTAGATTACCATCTAGACTCGCTATTGAGGAGCACTTATAAGTTTTTGATCAAGATGAACGATCTCCACGAAGTACAAAAAGAAATGATTAAATTTATTAAAGGTTTACAGGACATTTATCCACACGAACTCAAAAATGCCTTTATAAATTTACATGCAACTTTAAAGCAATTTGAAGATCATCCATTTGAGCGTCGTGCTTTTCTTTATCTCGATATTATTTCATGGCTTGAAAGCAAGATCAATCGCAAGCCAGTAGATCAAATTATACAAACCAAATATGCTGAGATATGGTCAAAAAAACTGTCATAATTTAGAGCATAGGTTCTAAACTTATTACACATAAAACCTCAAAAATTTAAGATTAGAGAAGAAAAAAAAGACACAATTTTATGTGTCTTTTTTTTAAAGCAAAATTTAAAATCTCTTATTTTTTAGCCATCAAGACCGTGTCTATAATGTATACTATTCCGTTTGAAGCTTCAACATTACCTTGAATCACTTGCGCTTTTTTACCGCTAGCATCCTTAATCACATATTGGTCTCCGCTCATCATTGCCGTTAATTCTTCTCCTTTAACGGTATTGAACGTATAGCTCCCTTTAGCTCCCTTGATAGCTTCAGCTAATTTATCGGAAGTGATTTTTCCAGAAACAACGTGGTATTGAAGAACCGACTGTAATTGGTCTTTATTTTCAGGTTTCAATAACGTCTCTACAGTTCCCTTAGGCAATTTAGAAAATGCTTGGTTTGAGGGAGCGAACACTGTATAATTTCCTGGTTCAGATAACATCCCAGCCAAATCTGCCGCTTTCAAGGCGGCCACCAATGTAGATAAATCTTCAGTTGCCATAGCTTTACCTGCTATACTGTTCTCCATGGCCATTTTTTTCTCCTCGGCCATTTTCTGCTCTTCCATGACCATTTTTTCTTTCTCGGCCTTTTCTTGCATTTCCATTTTTTCAGTTTCCATCTTCATGCGCTCAGCTTCTTTCTCTTTCTTTCCGTCGTCACATGCGGTCAACGTCAGTAACATTAAGCACATCAACGTTCCAAATATTTTAGTTGTTTTAAGTTTCATAAGTATTTGATTATTTATTGGTTTATAAAGTATATACGGGTGATCTTAGGTTTAGATGTTTCAACTTTACTATTTAATATAAATTTAACATGACGGGATATTCTGTTAAATCGATAATTCACAACTACTTACTAAACTAAATTATTTATCTTTTCCAAAGACATCTTCTTACCAATGAGTAATTCATATATTGACCTGCATTGCCATCCATCTTTGAAGCCCTATGGAAAGAGTTTCAAATACAGTCCGCCCAAACAAAACAACAGTAATAGCGGTCGCAAAAACTCCATTTGGCATTATAGTCCACCAAATTTTATTGAAAAACAGTTCAATAAACTGCTCACACTTACAAAATTCACGCAAACCGATCTCACGGCTCTCGCGAAAGCGAATTGTAACATCGTGGTTATTTCCTTATATCCTTTTGAAAAACACTTTTAAGCAAAAATATATTAGGCGTTAAGTTTTTGCCAGATTTATTGGTCAATTTGGCGTCTGGCATTAGCCAGAAACGCATTGATAATCTTAGAAATCATAACAGCTACTTTCAAGATTTAAATGACGAGTACGAATTTTACAAGCAACTTCATAATTTTGCCCAAATTATCGAAGGCGTCACCTATACCTATCGCTTGGTTAGCAATTATGCGGAAATATCAACTCACCTGAAAACATCCACAGCTAAAAGAAAAATAATTAGCATTGTGCCGACCATAGAAGGTGCTCATGCTTTTGAAACTGGATTACATAAAGACAAAAATACTGCGGAAGCCACAACAGTTTTGAAAAACATTGAAAGCGTAAAAAATTGGGATTACAAACCGTTTTTTATCACTTTGGCGCATCATTTTTACAATGAGATCTGCGGTCATGCAAGAAGTATAAATATTAGAATCATTAAAGACAATCAAAACCGTGGCTTAGACTCTGGAATTACTGATCTTGGTTTTAAAGTCATTAAAAATCTGTTGGACAATACCAAGAACAAACGCATCCTCATCGATGTCAAACACATGAGTCGATCATCAAGAACTGCATACTATAATCTTTTAGAAACAGATTATGCCGATCAAGACATCCCAATTATCGTGAGTCATGGCGCAGCAAATGGAAAACGCTCTATTACAGAACCTGAGGAGCAAGACTCCAAACAGAGTCAGTATTTTCGAGGCGATGATATCAATTTTTATGATTCTGAAATTTTACGAATTGCAAAATCAAATGGTGTTTTCGGACTCCAACTTGACGAGCGTCGCATCGCCAATAAAAAAGCAATTCAAAGCTCAAAAATCTATTGGCCAAGTACAAAAAGACGCTACGTAAATAAGTCTGATTTGATCTGGAGACAAGTAAGACATATTGCCGAATTGCTGAACCAAAATAATCTTTTTTGTTGGGGAACCGTGACCATAGGCTCAGATTTTGATGGGATCGTCAATCCCATAAAAGGACTTTGGACCGCAGAGAATATCAAAGACATCAAACCCTACCTCATCGAAAAAGCCGAAGATTATCTCCTAAAATACAAGCGCAACTTGCAGGTACGAAATCAGATTTCAGCTCAAGAAATAATAGACCGTCTCCTCTTTCGTAATGCTAACGAATTCTTAATACGGTATTTTTAAGAAAAACATAACACATCAAAACAGTTAACATACGTTGTAATAGATGTAATTATCATACTTTTAATGCGTTAAATTTGAGCCTTGATCGATACTGAAGACATACCATCTACAACATCAAAAACGCCTAGGAAATTCCGTTGGTTGCGCAGGGTTTTACGTGTACTTCTTGGCATCCTGTGTTTTCTTTTTTTGGTTGTTTTATTTATTAGAAGTCCTTGGGGACAAGATATAATAGTAAATAAGGCGGTCAAGTTTGTTTCAAACAAGACCAATACTAAAGTGGCGATTGAAAAATTGTTCATCACTTTTGACGGTGATTTACAACTTGACGGACTCTTCTTAGAGGATAAACAAGGAGACACCTTAGTGTACTCAAAATCTTTGGAAGCCAATATCCCGCTTTGGAAAATGATTAACGGTGACGCTATTGGCGTAGAAGCATTAGATTGGGATGGGCTGCGCGCCAATATCATTAGAAAAGATAGTATTTCTGGCTATAATTTTCAATTTTTGATTGATGCATTTGTCACGGCCGATTCTACAACCGTTGCTCAAGACACCACCTCCACGCCACTCAATTTAGTTATTGGAAACTTAAATCTCACCGATATTGATCTCGTTTTTAACGATGCTATTATAGGGATTGACAGTCGATTTCAAATTGGCCAACTCAAGGCAGACATGGAAAACACCGATCTTGAAGCTATGGTTTTTGATGCTTCGGAAATTGAATTGAACAACTCAAAAATTAAATTTATACAAAAACCAGTCGCTATCGACACTACCAATAGCGATGTGCCATTACCTACATTCTCTTCGGAAAGCATAGCGCTCAATAATGTAGTTGCTTATTATGAATCGCAACCCGATGAGATTATTGCAGATTTAAATATTACCGAATTTTACACAGAAATCCCAAAAATCAATTTAGCCGAAAATGATATTAACCTGAATATCATTCGGCTAAAAAATTCAAATATTCTAATTCGTACTGAAACCGAAAATAACGGTATTGCAAAAACAGTCGAAAAAACAAAAGACGAGGCCAAAGCAGATATTGTGGCGTTTGATTGGCCTCAATTTAAAATCAACATTTTAAAAGTTGATCTAGAAAATAATGATATCAATTATCAAGTTGGCAATGCTAAACCAGAAAAAGACCGTTTTAATCCCAATGCGCTTGCGCTCACAAATCTGACTTTAAAAGCTGAAAATATTTTATTAAAAGATAAACAGGCAGGTATAGACTTAAATGAACTGTTTGTAGATGAAATTTCAAATTTGAACATTAAGCAACTCGCCTTTAAACTTAACGTAACTGAGACTGAAACACGTTTGAGAGACCTTAAATTTCAGCTCAATGAGAATATGGTAAGTGGATTTGTCAATTTAGAATACGACTCTATAGATAAACTCATCAACGCACCCGAAAAGACTGAGGTTGACCTCAATTTTCCGTCATTTAGATTCTCATTGCAAGAGGCCTTTAAATTTCAACCTGAGCTAAAAGAAAATGAGTATCTCTTGGGTCTGAGCAAAAATCAATTTACGGGGCAAATTAATGCCGCTGGAACTTTAGCATCGGTTAGCCTGCCAAATGTGAATATTTTTTGGGGAGAAGCGACTCGTATTTCTGCCAATGGAATACTTAAAAACATCACAAACCCTGAGACGGTTGAATTTGACATTCCGCAGTTTTCCGCAGAAACAAAACGTTCAGACGCTATTCTGTTTGTTAATGAAACTGATTTAGGAGTAAGTTTACCAGCAAAAGTTGTACTTGCAGGCAGCCTCAATGGCAATCCCTCTAATATTTCCGCGACAGCGACATTAACAACCACACAAGGCATCGCCACAATAGATGGCAGTTTTAAAAATACAGATACGATTGCCTACGATGTAGCCTTATCCATAGAAGAATACAAAATAAATGAGTTGTTAAACAATCCACAACTTGGCGCATTAAGTTTGTCGGTAACGTCCCAAGGAAGTGGCACAACGATCAACACGCTTGATGCCACTTTGGATGCTACGGTTTCTAAATTTCAGCTCAATGAGTATGCCATTAAGGATCTCAATCTTAAAGGAAATATTAAAAATGGTAATGGTAATGTCGTTTCAAAATATAAGGATGACAATCTCAATATCAATCTCGATGCCTTTGTCGTTTTAGATTCTATTGCCCCTGAAGCTACAGTTGAAATTAACGTCATAGGAGCAAATTTACAGGCCTTAGGCTTGATGAAACGCAGTGTTAAAACGGGAATGAATATTTATGCCGATTTTAAAGGTACTCCAGAGGCTTACGATGCGACGGCAATTGTGGATGACGGCGTAATTGTGTATGACAATAAAACCTATTTACTTGGCAATCTAGATGCTCTAGCACATGTGAGAAAGGACACGACATCGGTCTCGATTGCTAATAAGATGCTAAATATCAATTTAAAATCTAATAGCGACCCGCAAACCTTTAGTAAAGCTTTAGAACGTCATGTATTGAGTTATTTTTATAGAGATGATAAAATTTCAGATACGATAACTGATCCTGTGAACTTAACGTTGGAAGGTAAAATTGCGCAATCACCTTTATTAAATGACGTGTTTTTAGTAAATGTAAAAGATCTGGATACCATAAATATTTCAGTGGATTTTAAGGAAAAAGCGCGTGTACTCAAAGTTAATATTACGGCACCGCATATTAATTACGGCGGCAATGAATTGGATAGTTTATCGTTTTCGATGGATACCGATAAAGAGAATTTTAACTTTAATTTGGGCTTTAAAAATATTAAGGCTGGTCCTTTAGACATCCCTAAAACTATTATTACAGGCAATCAAGCGAATAGTGAACTATCGTTGAATTTCTTGGGATATCACGACGGTGAACGATTAATGAATGTCAATACAAAAATTACGGGAAATCGCGAACGTCTTATATTTAGCGTTAATCCGGACAGTTTGATATTGAACAAACACAAATGGGCCATCCCGACCACGAACGACATCATACTGACCGATAACAACTTAGAGTTTACTGATTTTAAGATTACCAAAGACAATCAATCTATTGAAGTTACCGATAAATTATCGAATATCTCGAAAACCCATGTTGCCATAACCTACGATAATTTCAAAATTAGCGAGGTCTTTAATTATTTAAATCCCGATTCTAAATTAGCGACAGGTCAACTCAATGGTGATTTTATTCTTGAAGATCCTTTTGGAAAAACTGGACTTCTGGCCGATTTAAGTATTTCTAATTTCACCGTTCTAAAGACTGATCTAGGTACACTTAGCCTAAACGGAAATTCACTTTCTGATACAGAGTATGCCTTTAACGCAGGACTCAAAGGTGGCGATATCAATCTTGATTTGGTTGGTGATTACACGACCACAACTACAGCTGCCAATCTCAATCTCGACCTAAACATCAATGAGTTTAAAATGAAGGCACTCAATACGCTCAGTTTGGGTGAAGTTAAAGATGCCGATGGTAGTTTTAATGGAAAATTTAAGGTAACAGGTACAACTAGTGAACCACAATATGACGGCACATTGAACTTTGAAGACGCTCAATTTAATATCGCTAAACTCAATACCAAGTTCACGATGCCAAATGAAACGCTCAATGCCAACAATGAAGGTCTTTCTATGTCAAATTTCACGATTCTAGATGAGAACAACAACAAAATGGTATTATCTGGGGAGATTGGTACCGAAAGTTTTATCAACCCAACCTTCAATCTGGATTTAAAAGCTAATAATTTTCAAGTTCTTAATGCTACGCAAGAGGATAATGCCGATTTCTACGGAAAAGCAAGTTTTAATGCTGATGCCAAACTTACGGGCGATTTACAAATCCCTAAGCTAAATGCCGATGTCACCGTAGGTGCTGACACAGACGTAACTTATGTCATGCCTGCTACTTATGCAAGTATTGAAGAACGTGACGGCGTTGTGGTCTTTGTCAACCGCGAAAATCCAAATGCGATTCTTACGCAAACCGAAGAACAAACAGCAACCATCAAAGGGTTCGATATTTCAACACGAATAAAAATTGGAAAAGATGCCGCAGTAACCGTCGTTATTGATGAAGAAACTGGCGATAATTTTAGAGCGTCTGGAGAAGGTGAATTACTTTTCAACATGCTTCCAAACGGAAGAATCTCACTTACTGGAGGTTATGAAATCGAAGATGGTCATTATGAGCTCAATCTTTATAATCTAGTGAACAGAAAATTTTTAATCGCCAAAGGGAGCCGTGTTACTTGGTCTGGAGATCCGTTTGATGCCAAACTTGATGTTCGTGCTATTTATAATTTAGAAACGTCGGCATCGTCTTTAATGGCTCCTCAGATTTCGGGAGCAGATCCTTCGGTAAAAAATAAATTTCGCCAGGTTTTACCCTTCAATGTGTACCTTAATATCGATGGTGAGTTATTGTCGCCAGAAATTTCCTTCGGTTTAGATATGCCCGAAGAGGTTCAAGGGTCTATTGGAGGCCAAGTCTATGGCAGAGTGCAACAAGTCAATGCTCAAGAGGGCGAATTGAACAAACAAGTTTTTTCATTATTGGTATTAAATCGTTTTTATCCAGATTCTGGAAGTGACGGAAGTTCAGGAGGATTTGCAACCGTTGCCAGAGACAACCTAAATGATGCCGTTTCAGAACAGCTTAATTCATTTTCAGATAAATTATTAGGCAGCTCTGGCATTGAGCTCGATTTTGGCCTTAACAGCTACACCGACTATCAAGGAGAAAGCGCAACCGAACGCACCCAATTGGATGTGGCGGCCCAGAAAAAATTATTTAATGATAGACTTACCGTTCGAGTGGGCAGCGAGGTCGATATTCAAGGCAGCAGTGCCAATGGCGAATCAACGCCCTTGGTTGGTAATGTGAGTTTAGAATACATGGTTTCCCAAGATGGACGATACCGTTTAAAAGGTTTTCGAAAAAGTGAATTTGAAAATGTGATTGACGGCCAAACTATCGTAAGTGGAATTGCCTTAATTTTTACCCAAGAATTTAATCATTTTGATGAACTTTGGGACGCTATTTTGAGATCACAAAGTGAAAAGAAAGAGAAATTAGAAGCTGACCAAAAAGCCGCAGAGGCCAAAATAAAAGCTAAAGAAGAAGCAACCGACAAAAGTATTGAACAGAAAAAGAATTGATCTTGAACAAAACATTAAAACATAGCCTCTATCTCTTTTTATTTGGAATTGTTCTATACTCATGCAGTATCAAGACATACATTCCCGAGGGCAAACGACTATATACAGGTGCCACCATTAAAATAGACGCAGATCACTCTGTTCAAGATGTAGATCTATTGAAAGCCGAATTGGAGACCGTGTTGAGACCTCAGCCAAACTCCAAGGTTTTGGGCATGCAGCCAGGGCTTTATTTTTATTACAAAAACCAGAAAGAAAACCCAAGCTTCATTAACCGTTGGCTTTACAAAAAGCTTGGTGAGAAACCAGTCTACCAATCAGACGTTGAAACTTTCGAAGTTGAGGATATTTTGAGAAATCGACTTGAAAATAATGGATTTTTCTACAGTTCAGCATCTTCATCTTTTGATGAAAAAGAGCAGGAGGCCTCAGTCACATATAATCTCAAAGTTCCTGCGGCCTATAAAATGGAACGCTTTCAGTTAGATTCAATACCATCGCCTTTATACGACTATGTAAAAGAAGAAACCGATAATTCGCCGTTTTCAAAAAATATGCGCTTTGATTTATCCAATCTTAAATTAGAACGCCAGCGTATTGATGCTGAATTAAAATCAAAAGGATTCTATAATTTGAATCCAGACTTCTTCATTTTTGAAGCAGACACAAATCAATACAACAACAAGAGATTTGATTTGTTTCTCAATTTGAAAGCTCAAGTACCCGATAAGGCCATTGTGCCTTACATCGTCCAGAAAATTAATGTGTTTCCAGACCACGAACTTAAAGATACCAGCGCCCTAGAACCTAAACGTTTTAATAATAAAAACTATTTACAGAATCCGTTATACTTTAAACCGAAGCATTTAGATAAATTCATCACGATAGAAGAAGGCGATTATTATAGTCCGCAAACATCTAAAAACACTTCGAGACGGCTATCAACCATTGGTGCTTATAAATACATAAATATTGAATACAAAGAAATTGATTCGTCCCTAACAGATTCATTAGGAGCCCTCGAAGCTAATATTTATTTGTCACCATTGACCAAAAGAGCATTTCGTGCCGAATTACAAGCAGTGACCAAGTCAAATAATTTTGCAGGTCCTAATTTAGCATTTACCTATAGCAACCGTAATCTTTTTAATGGCGGAGAAACTTTAAACATTAGTACGAATATAGGTTATGAAACTCAGATTGCCAGTGGCGAAAACGCAGGTTTGAGCAGTTTAGAATACGGATTAAAAGGTGAATTAATTTTCCCAAGGGTTATTTCACCTTTTAAAATTGACGATGATTTTTTTGAATATTCAATTCCTAAGACCATCACTAGTTTAGGCGTTAGCTTTTTGCAGCGAAGTCAGTTATATACGCTCACAACAGGTAGCGCCCGATTTGGTTACCTGTGGAATGCCAATCGTTATATTACGTATGAGGTCAACCCAATTTCAGTAGACTATACCAGCCTAAATAAAACGAGTGATGAATTTGAAACGATATTGGATGAAAATCCGTTCCTACGCCGCAGTTTTGAGCAGCAATTTATTTCGGGAATTACTGTTTCATTTACGTATAATGGCATGGTAGACGCCAATAAATCAAAACAGTTTTTTTTAAACTCGACCTTAGATTTGGCTGGAAACTCCATTGGTCTCTTGGGTAAAGAAGATGAGACAGGCGAGCCTAAATCATTTCTTGGTCTAGAATATGCGCAATATGCCAAGGCCGATGTTGACGCCCGCCTTCATCTTAACTTCGGAAAAAACAAGGATCACACGATTGCTACAAGGCTTTTCGCAGGTTATGGTCTACCCTATGGCAATTCAGAAGTGATCCCTTTTGTAAAACAGTATTTTTCTGGAGGACCTTACAGCGTGCGTGCATTTAGAATACGGTCTTTGGGTCCAGGAACGTTTAGCGGTGATGACAATTCTAGTAGTGACGGCTCATTTTTCGATCAAACAGGAAATATTAGATTAGAGGCTAATGTAGAATATCGGTTTCCTATCTATTCCTTTTTTAAAGGGGCGCTTTTTGTAGACGCAGGAAATGTCTGGAATTCGAAAGGAAATCCAGCATTTGAAGTTGATGGTGTAGCAACAGATAAATTTTCTTCAGATTTTATTAGAGAATTAGGTATAGGGACTGGATTTGGATTGCGCATCGACGTTCAAGGATTCGTAATTCGATTTGATTTGGCAGCTCCTTTTCATGATCCCTCATTACCAGAAGGAGAACGGTTTGACTTTAGATTTGATGAGCCTGTACTCAATTTTGCCATTGGGTATTCGTTTTAGCCATTAGCTGTTAGTTGTAGGCTGTTAGCTGTTAGCTGTTAGCTAAAAAAATATAAGATAATCTAGCCAACGGTCACAAGCCAAAGGCTAAAAGCAAAATGAAAATGACCAAAGAACAATTTATGAAAGAAGCTGTTGACGCAGCACTAAAAGGAATGAACAATAACGAAGGTGGACCCTTTGGTTGCGTCATTGTTAAAGACGGTAAAATCGTAGGACGCGGCAATAACAAAGTAACATCAACCAATGATCCTACCGCTCATGGCGAAGTCATGGCCATTCGTGATGCTTGTAAAAATTTAGATAGTTTTCAACTAGAGGGCTGCGAATTATATACCTCATGTGAACCTTGCCCTATGTGCTTGGGAGCCATTTATTGGTCGCGACTTGAAAAAGTATATTACGGTAGTACACAAGTTGATGCTGCCAATGTAGGATTTGACGATCAATTTATTTACGATGAAATCCCGTTACCGTACGAAGAGCGAAAGATCCCTTTTATTCAAGTTGCCCACGATATCGCGATGGAGCCTTTTAATAATTGGACTGATAAGCAGGACAAAACTGATTATTAAAACATAGATTTCACTTAAATAACTGATCCTTAACCATTAATAATTTTTGTATGGTTTGTCATGTTTTATTCCTAATTTCGACCTAAAACTACACTTCGACTTTTATCGTAAGTAATTAAAATCATATTTAGAATGTCAAAAACATATTACGATCCAGCAGACCTTAGAAAGTTTAGTAAAATCACCGAATGGGGAGAAGAACTCGGCAACAAATTCTTTGAATACTACGGAAAAGTTTTTGAAGAAGGTGCACTCACTGCTCGTGAAAAATCACTGATTGCATTGGCTGTTGCTCATACAGAGCAATGTCCTTATTGCATTGATGCCTACACCAAAGATGGACTGCAAAGAGGAGTTACTAAAGAAGAAATGATGGAAGCCATACACGTTGGTGCTGCAATTAAAAGTGGTGCAACCTTGGTGCATGGCGTCCAAATGATGAATAAAGTAAATAAATTAGACGGTTAAGCCCCTTTGTCCTTCGGACATTTCCCCAAAAGGGGAAAATTAGTAATCCAAAATTGACAAATATCTAAATGACGAAAGTAAAGACCCAATCCCTACAAAAAAAAGGAAGCGATTTAGCGCAAAGTAATAGGCAATTAGAAATTTTATCTAATGGTATTTTCCAAAACGGAGAATTACCAACATTCAAGGCTAAAATTTCTGAGACGAACCAATTTCCGCTGAAAGCAAAAAAATTAGAAATTCTACAAATCAACGTGGGTTACATGTGTAATCAAGTTTGTGACCACTGTCACGTTGATGCAGGTCCAGACCGAAAGGAAATCATGACTCGTGAGACCATGAAACAGTGTTTGGAAGTTATAAAAACCTCTGGACCACATACGCTTGATTTAACTGGAGGCGCACCAGAAATGAACCCAGATTTTAGATGGTTTGTCGAAGAAGCTGCGAAAGTAGGCATCAAAGATTTTATCGTACGTTCTAACTTAACCATCATTAGAGCCAACAAAAAATTTTACGATTTACCAGAATTTTTCAAAAAACACAATGTTCATGTCGTGAGTTCAATGCCGCATTGGACACGTGGAAAAACTGACAAACAGCGTGGCGAAGGGGTGTTTGACATGTCTATTAAAGCGCTACAAGAACTCAACGCTGTTGGCTACGGAATGCCAGATAGTGACTTGCGTTTGGATTTGGTTTATAATCCGTCAGGAGCCTTTTTACCTGGTGATCAAGCTGCAATGGAAAAGGATTTCAAAAAAGCCTTAATGGAAGATTTCGGAATTAAATTTCACAGTCTTTTTGCCATTACTAATTTACCAATAGCACGTTTTCTAGATTATTTAATTGCTTCAGAAAATTATGAAGAGTATATGTATCAACTCGTTGATGCCTATAATCCTGCTGCTGTTGCCAATGTGATGTGCACCAATACGCTCTCCATTAGTTGGGATGGCTATTTATTTGATTGCGATTTTAATCAAATGTTAGAATTACCAGTAAATAGTAAGTCTAAGCATATTTCTCAATTTAACGAGGAATTGTTAGAAGGACGTCATATCGTCATTTCACAACATTGTTATGGTTGCACTGCTGGCGCAGGAAGTAGCTGTCAAGGTGTTGTGGCGTAAAAGCCCCTTTGTCCTCTGGACATTTCCCCAAAGGGGAAAATAAAAAACAAAATCATTCGTGCATTCGTGGCGAAAAAATAAAATAACTAACAACGCCTACTCCCGAAGTTTCGGGATGAAAAACCTTGCAGGATAAATAAAAATATTGAGTACTAAAACAGCCATATTAATATTCGCAAACTCTGCAGAATTTGAAGCGACCCAAAAACCGTTTCAAGCGTCAGAGCAATTGTTTGATGCACTTAATGCTCAAACTTTAAAGGTTGTTGAGAAAACTGGCTTACCTTATTTTTTATCTTCGGAAAAAAATCAAATCGGTAATTCTTTTGGCGAGCGTTTCACCAATGCTATCCAATCTATCTACGATAAAGGCTTTGAAAATGTTATTACTATTGGTAATGACACACCACATTTACAGTCGCGACACATTTTAAAAGCGGTTGATAATCTTAAACAGAATGAGATTGTTTTAGGACCTTCAAAAGACGGTGGTTTCTATTTAATGGGATTGAAAAAATCACATTTTAATACAAATACCTTTTTAAAATTACCATGGCAGACGTCAGCTTTAAGGCGAAGTATCTCCAAAGTAATAATTTCTAAAAACATAAATTTATGTTATCTAGAAGTACTTTCAGATATTGATACAGTTTCAGATGTGAACCTCATTCTTGAAAGCTTTAAGACGATTTCAAGAGCTGTCCAAAAACTCTTACAACGTTGCATTTCCGTAGAAAAAGAAATTCTTAGTTACGCTTCCATTTCTATAGATCTTTATATTCAAAAACTTCTTTTCAATAAGGGTTCTCCTTTTTTGCTTCATAATTAATTGAAAAGAACTCACAGTCCCGATAGCAATCGGGTTTAAAAACCTGTAAGGTCTAGAACTCCCAACACTTTAATTAAAAATTCACCCGCTTTCGTGGGCAATATATGAAGCACATTTACATATGCATCATGCTATTTCTATCGTGTTATAGCTATGCACAAATCACAATTACCGGCACAATTACGAGTGCTGAAGATGCACAACCATTAGCTTATGTCAATATTTCATCGAACACAAACCAAGGCACTATTTCTGATGAAAATGGCAACTATAAAATTGAAGTCTCGTCAACTTTTAATGAGCTTAAATTTTCTTATTTGGGTTACAAAACACAAACGGTAATCGTTGGCGACGACACAATAATCAACATTTTATTAGAGGAAGATACTGCTGCTTTGGATGAAGTGGTCATAACCGCTTTAGGTTTAGAGCGTGAATCTAAAGAATTGGGCTACGTCGTTCAAGAACTAAATTCTGAAACCTTGACTGAAGTCAAAACCGTCAACTTTCTTGATAATATCGCAGGGAAATTAGCTGGTGTAACAGTTTCTCAAGGCGCAACTGGTGTGGGATCGTCTTCAAAAATCACGATACGTGGTGAGTCGTCGTTTTCTAATAACAATCCGTTGTTTATTGTAGATGGCACTCCAATAAATAATGAAACGGTTTTTAATTTCACCAATGAAGCTGCTGCAGGTTTTCAGGAAATCGACTTCGGTAATGGCGCTATGGAAGTCAATCCAGACGACATAGAATCGGTTACTGTTTTAAAAGGTGCCAATGCAGCTGCACTTTATGGAACGCGAGCTTCCAACGGAGTTATCGTGATTAAAACCAAAGATGGTCGCAATAAAAAAGGATTGGGCATTAGTTTTAACACCTCACTTTTTGTGGATTCTGCGTTTCGTTTGCCAGATTTTCAAAACGAATTTGGTCAAGGCCAATCTGGAGCGTTTGAATATGTTGACGGATTAGGAGGAGGAACCAGCGACAACATCACCTATTCCTGGGGACCACGACTAGATGCTGGGATTTTGATTCCTCAATTTGATAGTCCGGTAGATTTAGGAAATGGTAATTTTGTTCGTGGTGGTGATACCTCATTATATTCTGGAATCCCGATTACACCAACGGAGTTTAGATCAAATCCAGATAATCTGAAGGATTTCTACGAAACTGGTGTGACGACGATTAATAATTTATCCATTTCTAACGGATTTGATACTGGAAACTACCGTTTATCATTTACCGATTTACGGAGTGAATCCATCATTCCGGGTGTGAATCTCGACAGGCAAACAATGGCTGCAAAATTGAATTTCAACCCGAGTGATAACACCGAAATTAATACTTCTATAAATTACGTAAATTCTAGTAGTGACAACAGGCCATCAAACGGTTATGGTAGTGAAAATGCCAATTATTCACTCGTTGCTTGGGGACCACGTTCATTAAACATCGATAGCTTACGACAGTACTGGCAGCCTGGTTTAGAAGGTGTGCAACAGTACTCGTTTAACTATACCTTTTTTGATAATCCGTTTTTTATTCTTGAAGAAAATAGAAACTCATTTGAGCGTGATCGTGTCTTCGGAAATATTAGGGTTCACCATAATTTTACCGATAATTTAAGTGTGTCGCTTAGAACAGGAATGGATTACAGTAGTGAAACCAGACAATTGCGTCGGAGTTTTAGTAGCAACCGTTTTCAAAATGGTGGTTATGCCGAACATGATGTGACGTTTAGAGAAGTCAATACCGATTTTTTAGTTAATTATAATAAGCAATTTGGTGATATTTCTTTTGATGTGTCTTTAGGCGGAAATCGTCTAGATCAAAACGCATCAACTAAACAGTTACAAACGGTCAACTTAGCACAACCTGGAATATTCAGTTTAAATAATGCAGCATCTCCAATTGAGGCGTTTCAATTTGAAAGTAGAAAACGAATCAACTCACTATATGGCATTGCAAAATTTGGGTATAAAGACTTTCTGTTTTTAGATATCACTGGTCGAAATGACTGGTCCAGTGCTTTAGCAACGCCCTTTTCTGTTGATGGCACGTCGTTTTTCTATCCTTCTGTATCCACAAGTTTTGTGTTATCCAATTTTACGGAGTTACCTGAAGTATTTTCATTTGCCAAACTACGAGCAAGTGTTGCGCAAGTGGGTAATGACACTGGAGCATATCAAACCTCAGGCGCTTTTGTATCGCAAACGCCTTTTAATGGTCAGCCAACATTTAGTGATCAAAATTTCATCCCAAACTCCAACTTAAGACCAGAACAAACCACCTCTTTTGAAATAGGAACCGATTTACGTTTTTTCAAAGACCGTTTGACTTTTGACTTCACCTATTATAATGCAACAACTAAAGATCAAATTATCTCGTTGCCAATTGCAGTGTCTTCTGGATATAATCAGCAAGTGGTTAATGGCGGAAAAGTAAATGCGCAAGGTGTTGAAATTATTTTGGGCATTACACCAATTAGAACTCAAGACTTTAGATGGAACACACTATTCAATTTTGCGACAAGTCGTGCCACTATCAAAGATTTACCACAAGAAGATGGTCGTCTCACATTAGCATACAGTAGAATTTACGATAGTGCCAACCAGACGGTTTGGTTTCAAGTGGAAGAAGGTGGACGCATTGGTGATATCTACGGAACAGGCTACTTGAGAAACGATAATGGCGATTTTATAATCACTGATGAAGGTCGATTTATCGCGGACAACAATCTTCAAAAAATAGGAAATTACAATCCGGATTTCACTTTAGGATGGAACAACAGTTTCAGCTATAAAAACTGGAATTTAGGTTTCTTATTTGATTGGAGACAAGGTGGAGAAGTCGTATCACGAACACGTGCCTTAGGAAACGTTGGAGGTCAATTGGCAGAAACTGCATTTAGACCAGATGAAGGCATTATTGCACAAGGTGTTAATCAAAATACAGGACAACCGAATACGGTTTCCGTTTCCGCAGAAAGTTATTACAGACAATTTTACGATAGAAACCATGAAGAAAATAATGTGTATGATGCATCGTTTTTAAAGCTTCGTCAGTTTTCTATTGGTTATGACTTTAAATTAAAAGATGGATTTCTAGGTCTAAAAGAAGGTGCAGATTTAAGCTTGTCACTTATTGGTAATAACCTATTTGTGATTACTGAAAATCCGCATTTTGATCCAGAACAACTCGCTGTGCAAGGCAATGGCTTTGTTAGTGGTGTTGAAGATATGAGTTATGCAACAACCCGAAGTATCGGATTTAAAGCTGGATTTAACTTTTAGTTCCCACGAAAGTGGGAATCTCATGAATTAACAGACAAGGACCTTGCAGGTTTTTAAAACCTAGCAGGTCTGGAAATAATATATAAAAATGAAAAACAAAATATACATTCAAAAAAAGCTGTCAGGTTTTAGAAACCTTCCAGGTTACCTATTAATACTTTTTGCACTTCTAATTATGACGAGTTGCACCAAAGACTTCGAGGAGATCAATACAAATCCTAATTCGCCAGTATCTGTACAACCCAGTTTATTATTACGTCAAGTCATATATGATTTCGGAGAAAATATGAGCTACGAGGGTTTCGTGGCAGGTGATTTATTATCACAACATAGAACTGCCTTAGATTTTAATCTATTTGACCGTCATGCATTAAAATCACCACAATTGGGAGGAAATCCTTGGCCAATATTTCACACCAACCTTCGTGATAATGAAATTATTTTAAATCAATCAAGAACTGTGGAGACTTTTGCAGTTTATGAAGGTCCAGCGTTGATTTTAAAAGCATATATGTCTGCAGGCTTGACCGATTTGTTTGGTGACGTTCCCTATTTCGAGGCCTTTAATGGTGTCAATGGGACTGTAACGCCTGCTTACGATTTACAAGAAGATATTTATCAAAATGAAAACGGAATTTTAGATAACCTTGATAAAGGTATTGCTGCTATCAACGCTTACAGCGATGTGATTCCGTTGGAAGGTGATATTCTGTTTAATGGCGATTTAAGTGCTTGGGTGCGTTTTGCAAATTCCCTCAAGATTAAACATTTACTTCGTATTTCTAATCAAGTTAATGTTTCCGCAGCACTTCAAACACTATTTAATGAAGGCAATTATATCACATCAAACGCACAAAATGCGATTTTCAATTTTACGAATACAGATCCTAACAGTTTTAGATTGGCACAATTGCGTGTTGGTGATTTCAATAATTTTGTACTGTCTGAAACGATGGATGCTATTCTAACCGACTTAAATGACACAAGAATCGAAACATTTTTTAGACCGTTTTCAAATTCAACAACCGGAGAATTTAATGGTTTACTAAACGGAATCGACCCTTCGGAAACATCTGTCGCTTTAGCAGATTTTTCATTAGCAGGAACATCATTTAGAGAAGACACCTCAACGCTTGATGCTAATTTTATAACCGCTTGGGAAGTACAATTTGCTTTAGCCGAAGCAGCAGCAAGAAACTTGATTACAGCAGATGCACAAAATTTATATGAAACAGGCGTCACTTTAGCTTTTGAGTATTGGAATACCGATTTACCATCAGATTATTTAACAAGTAACGCAGCGTTCAATGCAGCAGGAACAACACCTGTGCAACAAATCGTGACTCAAAAATGGATTGCCAACGTCATCAATGGTTATGAAGGTTGGATAGAATATCGCAGAACTGGATTTCCTGAATTACGGACGATTTCAGCAAGTTTTAATAATGATTTAATTCCTGTTCGTATGCCTTATCCTGCCGAAGAAGAGGCTTTGAATAATGAAAATTATACGCAAGCTGCTACAGCAACTAATGATAATAGTATTAACGTTCCAGTTTGGTGGGATGAGTAAATAATATGGAAACAATACACTGGCAATGGACACTAATTATCGTATCAAGTTTGATACTGTTTTTCTTGTCACCTTTAGCAAAAACGCGAGATCAGTTTTTTAAAGCGGTGAGCAATCGTAAAGCACCTAGTACTTTGGTGTTAACTGGTAGCTTAATTATCTCATGGATTTTTGCTAAAAGCATTACCAATGCAGCAAACTTAGGCCTAGATTATGGGATTGTTGGTGGTGTCGCGTATGCTGGTTACTATTTATCATTCGCAGTTGCTGGTATATTAATTTACCAAATGCGAACCAAAGGTGGCTTTAAAAGTATTCATGAATTTTTGACTTCAAAATTTGGAAAAGGTGCTATGGCCATTTTTTCAATTTTGATTGCTATTCGTTTATTTAATGAGGTTTGGAGTAACACAATGGTCATTGGAAGTTACTTTGGAGAAACTGGAAGTCAGTCGTATTATCTAGCCATCATTGTCTTTACTGTATTGACCTTAGCCTATGCGATAAAAGGCGGTTTGAGTAGTTCGATATTTACAGATGTGATTCAAATGGTATTATTTTCGGTATTGTTGATTGTTATTTTAGGCACTATTTTTTCTACGGAAAGTTTCGAAGTTCAAGACATCACTGCTTCAGGAACATGGAGTTTTGAGCTAGGTTTAAACTTGTTTTTTGCAGCGATTATACAATCCTTTAGTTATCCGTTTCATGATCCTGTTTTGACAGATCGTGCGTTTATTACCTCTCCAAAAGTAACACGACGCAGTTTTTTATTAGCTAGTGTTTTGGGAGCAATCTGTATTGTATTATTCAGTTTGATTGGTGTTTATGCGCAAACGCAAGGCATGGAAGGTCAGGCAGCTGTTGAAGTTGGAAAAGCCTTTGGTGTTGTCATATTATTTGTTATTAATTTTATTATGATTACATCAGCAGCATCAACCTTAGACTCTACATTTTCATCGTTTTCTAAGTTACTAGCAGTTGATTTAAAGATGGGAAAAAATTTAACTTTTGGTAGAATGAGTATGGCAGTAATTGCTATTTTAGGTACATTACCCGTGTTTTTAGATGCTGAAATTTTATCTGCCACAACCATTTCTGGAACCATGGTTATTGGATTAACGCCTGTATTTGTATTCTGGAATATGAATGTTCCAAAAATCAGTTTTTATTTAAGCGTTATTTGCGGACTCGTTTTTGGTTTCATGTTAGTATTCGGGATATTTCCTGAGTCTCTAATTTTTACTAAAGGCAAATATGCCGATTTGCTTTGGGTGAATGTTTGGGGAATATTGAGTTGTGTTGTGTTGTATTTAGTGCCGAAATATTTGAATATTAAAAAATAAGATTTCCACTTTCGTGGAAAATGCTATGAACAAAAAAATAGAAGATTTAGGAACTCTAAAAGGGAAAGTACTTCTCTTTGGAGGCGTGTATAGCAATTTACAAGCGCTTGAAGCTTTGAAGCAGGTAGCTGAACGCGAGCAAATTTCCGCAGAAAACTGTTTGTGTACAGGTGATATTGTTGGCTATTGCGCACAACCTGAAGAAACGGTTCAATTATTTAAACTATGGAATGCTAAAAGTATTGCTGGCAACGTTGAAATTCAATTACGTGAAGGTGCTGAAGATTGCGGTTGTGATTTTAGAAAAGGCTCGCGTTGTGATGGTTTTTCCCAACAATGGTATCCGTTTGCGCAGAGTAAATTATCTAAGAGCTCATTAGCCTTTATAGAAACAATTCCAGATCATATCACATTCGATTATGCTGGCAAACGCACGACCATCGTTCATGGATCTTACGCCAATACTTCAGAGTTTATCTATAAGTCTACACCTTGGGATCGTAAGCAACCCAGCTTTGAAACGACCAAAAGTGATGTGATCATTGCAGGTCACTGCGGATTACCTTTTAACCATCAACACGATGACCACTTATGGTTAAATCCTGGTGTCATTGGCATGCCCGCAAATGATGGGAATCCAAGCGTGTGGTACATGATTTTGAACGATGCAAACGACAGCTTTACTTATAAACATTATACGTTAGATTACAATTATAAGTTAACAAGTAATTTGATGAACAACGGATTACTGCCTAAAGAATACGCTAGAACAATCGTAACAGGCATTTGGGACAATACCGAAATTTTACCACAGGTTGAAAGTGGCTTACAAGGTTTTGGGATTCAATTATAAGACAATCATAAGATGAGAGTATTATTTTTTATAGGCTTTGGAATAGTGTCGCTGTCGCTTCAAGCACAGGCATCTCTTGGCGATCTGTTAAATCGTTACAACCACAATGATATCCCTTATATTTCGGTACAAGAACTGGCCATGCCAAAAACTAAGGCTGTTATTTTGGATGCGCGAGAACTTCAGGAGTATGAAGTTAGCCATTTAAAAAATGCGGTCTTTGTGGGTTATGATCATTTTGATCTTGCTAAAATTTCAGAAGAACTAAAAGATAAAAATCAAGCTATCGTCGTCTATTGCTCACTTGGTATTAGATCTGAAACCATTGCTAACAAATTAAAAAAAGCGGGCTATACAGATGTAAGTAATTTATATGGCGGTATTTTTGAATGGAAAAATAACGACTTTGACGTTTATAATTCCGAAGACAGAAAAACCGATAGTATTCATGCGTTTTCAAAATCATGGAGTAAATGGTTGACAAATGGGAAGAAGGTGTACCCTGAAAAAGCCCCTTAAACCCTCAAGGGGAAACTGTTGTAGCCCCTTAATCCCCGAAGAGGAAACTGTTATGTGATTACTCTTATAAATAGAATAAAAAGCTTAGATAATTTATTAAGACTTTAGAAAATAACTAAAAATTAAGAATTGAAATCTTGAAAACTGCTTTAATAATCTTCACTAGAAATCCAGAATTAGGGAAATGCAAAACACGCCTAGCAAAAACTTTGGGAGATCAGTCTGCTTTAGATATTTATAAGTATTTGTTGCAACATACCGCAAATATTACAAAACAAATAAGTGCAGATCGCTATGTTTTTTATTCCGAAGAAATCAATCATGACGATATTTGGAGTGCAGCACATTTCAAGAAAAAACTTCAAAAAGGAAATGATTTAGGAGAACGCATGCATCATGCATTTGAAGCGTTATTACATTCTGGTTACGAAAAAGTGATCATTGTAGGTAGCGACTTATTAGATTTAACCACAACGATTATCGAAGAAGCAATTTCAAAATTAGATATCCATGATGTCGTTTTAGGCCCTGCGGAAGATGGAGGTTATTATCTTTTAGGCATGAAAACATTACATTCAGCAATTTTTAAAAATAAAGCTTGGGGAACTGAAACGGTTAGAAACGATACATTAGCGAATTTAAAAAACAAGGACGTATCTTTGCTAAAACCGCTCAACGATATCGACACGTTTGATGACATGAAACATTACAATGTGTTAAAACCATTTTATAAAATTTAAAATGAATTTCTAATTTCCCATGAAATGACTATGATTAAACTTATAAACGAAACCGTCGACTATTTAAAATCTAAGGGTTTTGAGACGCCAGAAATTGGTATTATTTTAGGAACTGGTTTGGGCCAATTAACAGACCACATTGAAGTTTTGGCAGAAGCGAGTTACGATCAAATCCCAAACTTTCCAACCGCTACTGTTGAGTTTCATAAGGGCAAATTAATTTATGGACATCTAGCAAGTAAAAAAGTGATTGTCATGCAAGGTCGTTTTCATATTTATGAAGGCTATTCGCTGCAAGATGTTACCTATCCTGTTCGTGTGATGAAACAATTAGGTATCAAAACGTTGTTAGTTTCTAACGCATCTGGAGCTATTAATTTAGACTTCAAAAAAGGCGAACTAATGCTCATTGACGATCACATCAATCTACAAGGTGGCTCTCCTCTAGCTTTTAGAGGTGTTGAAGAATTAGGTGAACGTTTTACAGATATGAGTGCGCCTTATGACCTCGAACTTAACGCTAAATTCAAATCGATTGCAAAAGCAAACAACATCAAATTACATGAAGGGGTTTACGCAAGTGTTGTTGGTCCGCAATTGGAAACCAGAGCAGAATATCGCATGCTTAAAATCATTGGCGCAGATGCTGTTGGGATGAGTACCGTTCCCGAAATTATCGTTGCCAATCATTTGAATTTAAAAGTAGCTGCAGTGTCAGTTTTAACAGATGAATGTGATCCAGAAAATCTAAAACCTGTTGACATTAGTGAAATTATTGCTATGGCTGGAAAAGCTGAGCCAGATATGATTACGTTATTTACGGAATTAATTAAGGAGTTATAATTTTTTTTGGGCGTTACCACAAGGGTCGCGCTATCCGTTATATCTTTTTTGAGAAAAACAAAAAAGGATGCCGCTACTATCGCTAACGCAGCGTGAGCAGATAAAAGTTTAGTTAGCTGAAGGAATCGTAATAATTAAAAAAACTTAAAAAGACCTTTCAGGTTTTAAAAACCTGAAAGGTCTGGAAGCAGTAACACTATGGAAAAACTACAATCTGGCAAATATTACCATATATACAATCGTGGAAATAACAAGCAGAACATTTATTTTGAAGATGATAATTATCAATATTTTAAGCAACTCCTGAAAAAACATCTTTTACCAATTTTAAAAATTTACGCTTATTGCTTACTACCCAATCATTTTCATTTGGTATTGAGAATTAATGATGATATTCAAAAACCATATCAAGCCTTATCAAACTTGATGAATGCTTATACAAAAGCTATTAATAAACGTTTCAATAGAAGTGGTAGCTTATTTCAAAAACCATTTAAACGAATTGAAATTGAGAACGAAAACTATTTTAAAAACTTAATCTTATATGTACATCATAATCCTGAGAAGCACAATGTAATCGACGATTATAGAAATTATGAACATTCCTCCTATAAGAGTTTAATAATCAGTAAAAAAGATATTACAGATTTAAATTACGTAGATAAATATTTTGATAGTACAGAGAATTTTATTTTTGTTCATAATTCAAAAAAAATTCAATTTGATATTGAAAGCTTAATTTTAGAAGATTAACGATTTAGACCTTTCAGGTTTTTGAAACCTGAAAGGTCTTTAAACTAAAAGAGAAATATAATTACATTAAACAAATAAGAGATTCCTTCCTTCGCAGGAATTAAAGATGGAAAAATACATAGACCTTATAAAAAACTCTTACTCCGGTTACTGGAATTATTTGAAGAATGAACTTCTACTTCAAAATAATTGGGACAACTATTTTTATGGCCTCATTGCAATCTCTCTTATCGTTTGGTTGTTGGAAGCACTTTTTCCTTGGCGGAAAGACCAACGATTATTTAGAAAAGATTTTTGGCTAGATACGTTTTATATGTTCTTCAATTTTTTTCTTCTTAATCTCATAATACTCATCGCACTGTCCAACACAGCGGCCGAATTTTTAAACGACGTTCTAAAAACCATCGGATTAACAACCTCTAGCTTTCAACTCTTTGATGTTGATGATCTCTCTCGTTGGCTAGGATTATGTATCTTTTTTATCATCAGCGACTTTGTACAATGGAACACCCATCGCCTACTGCATCGTATACCTTGGTTGTGGAATTTTCACAAAGTTCATCACTCAGTCAAAGAAATGGGTTTTGCAGCCCATTTACGCTACCATTGGATGGAGCCTGTGGTTTATAAATCCCTACTCTACATCCCAATTGCAATCATTGGTGGCTTTGACGCACAAGACGTCGCCATCGTCTATTTCTTTTCTATTGCCATTGGTCATCTTAACCACGCCAACTTAGGTTGGGACTACGGAAAGTTGAAATACGTTTTTAATAATCCGAAAATGCACATTTGGCACCACGCCAAAGAAATGCCTGAACATGTTAGGTTTGGGGTCAATTACGGACTAACCTTAAGCATTTGGGATTATCTATTTAAAACCGACTACGTTCCGCATAGTGGAAGAGATATAGAACTCGGTTTTGAAGGTGATGAACAATTCCCAAAAGATTTTTTTAACCAAGAGTTATATCCACTTAAAACCAAGGCGAATAAATTGTCGTAAGTGTTCGTAACCATCAAAACCTAACACCATGAACTATCTCAAAAAAATTGTACTACTTGCCATCATCATTAGCAGTTACAGTTGTTTTTCAGCAAAAGGACTTCCAATAAAGGAGGTCAAAGATGAGACGACAACTAAAGAAAACATAAGTGAATCATCAAATGACGACGCTAACGATTCCGCAGTTATCGAAACGAGTTCTGATGAAATGACGAAGGAGATGTCTAAAAATGAAACTGTAAATCATAGCGCTTGGGATGCCTTATTAAAAAAATATGTCGCCAACAATGGTGACGTCAATTATAAGGGATTTAAAACCGAAAGCACCAATTTGAACGCATACATTGACTATTTGGCCTCAAAAATTCCAGCCGAAAACTGGAGCGTTAATGAGCAGTTGGCCTATTTTATCAATGTGTATAATGCCAATACCATAAAATTGATTATTGACAATTACCCATTAAAAAGTATCAAGGATATAAAAAACCCTTGGTTGAAAAACCGATTAAAGATTGGTGATGAAGACTATTCATTAGCCGATATTGAAAACGGAATTCTTCGAAAAATGAACGAACCTAAAATTCATTTTGCCATTAACTGCGCCTCGTTTTCTTGTCCGAAATTATTGAATACAGCTTACACTGCTAAAAACGTTCAAGAATTAATGGAGCGCGCTACTGTTGAATTTATCAATAATACCGAGAAAAATAAACTGTCAGCAAATAATCCGAAAATTTCTGAAATCTTCAAATGGTATAAAAATGATTTTACCGAAAATGGAAGCTTAACAGAATATATAAACCAATATGGCAAAACGAAAATTTCTAAAGATGCGAATATTGATTATACCGATTATGATTGGAGCCTTAACGAACAAAACTAAGTTCGGTCTTATTGTTTAGATAATACATGATCAGTATAATTATACCTATTTTAAACGAAGCAAAAACCATTGGTGAGCTTATTAAACATTTGCTCGATAATTCGTCGATGACAAACGTTTCTCAAATTATTATTGTAGATGGCGGCAGCAATGATGGCTCTCAGGACATTGTAAGACGTTTTTCTACGATACCTTCGGAAACTCCAACTCATAACTTTTTTCATGCTACTCAGGTATTATCAAATTCTGAAACTGAAGTTTTAACGCGCCAGAAAACGCCAGATTCAAAGAAAATAAACACACAAATTCAATTGATTTCTTCGGAAAAAGGAAGAGCAAAACAATTGAATAAAGGGGCTGAACATGCCAAAGGTGACATCTTATATTTTCTTCATGCCGATTCTTTTCCGCCTAAACATTTTGATGCACTTATTATTTCCGAAGTAAAAAAAGGAAATCCCGCAGGCTGTTTCAGGATGCAATTTGATAGTGATCATTGGTGGTTACGTTTAGCGAGCTGGCTTACCCAGTTTTCATGGAGAGCTTGTCGTGGTGGTGACCAAAGCCAGTTTATTACACGTGAGCTTTTTGATGAGATTGGTGGTTATGACGAGAACTACATTATTTATGAGGACAATATTTTAATCAACGAACTTTTTGCGCGACAACAGTTTGTCGTGATCAATAAAAAGCTCAAAACTTCAGCACGACTGTATCGCCAACATGGCGTTTGGACGCTTCAATATCATTTCTGGACCATCTACGTCAAGAAGTGGTTTGGTGCAACTGCCGAAGAATTACTGGCATATTACAAAAAACATGTTTGTTAATTTATACGCAAATAAAAAAGCTACCATCGCTGGTAGCTTTAAATAGTATTGAATTGAAAATTATTCTTGTTTTACCAAACGCAATTCCTCTTCAGAAGTTTCAGTTTCGTTACCTTCAACTTCAATAAAAGTACTACCTAAACGTAAGTTTGTACCATCAAAAAGTAAAATATCACTTACTTCGCCATCAAAACTAATCGTTCTTTCTTCATTATTAACAGTAAACGATCCTGAGTCATTAAGCGTCACGATATCCTCGACTGTTTCAGAGTCCATACCAGTTTCAGTAACTATACTAGTTAAAACGTAATCACCAGCAACACTATATGTACCAGATGCATTAAGCCTTAAAACAGCATCGGAAAACACACTACCTGAATAAGTTTCTGTGCTAGATACAACTGTAGTTCCTGTACTTGATGTAAGACTTGTTTGTGAAGAACCTTCTAAAAACGTAATATCATAAGTTCCTGCTAAAGTAGCGTTAGTTAATTCGATTTCCGACGATCCACCATCGTCATCGTTTCCGCAGGCAGTCATTGTTAACAAAACCGCTGCGACGAAAAATAATTTAAAAATTTTCATAATTGTTTTTTTTAGATTTGGGTGCAAATATAGATAAAAGCTTATCATTTATGCCTGATTATAGTTATATAAACGCTAAATTTTATAACATATTTGAAACTCGTATTAAATACTAATTTAAAGTATCACAACTCATTGATTATCATTATTTTAATCCTTAAAATAATCTCTCGAAATAGATTAGATGTGTAAGATTTATACTATGATGATTGCATATATTGATTAAAATATATTTGATTATTGTTTTGAGTAATCTAAGCTTTATTTCTCCCTAACTCATTGGGATATAATTTTAGTAATGGCTCGCTTTGAAACACTTTTTTAGTCTCAATATCAATAGCAGATAGTTTTCCAGTAAACGCCGCGCCTGTATCAATATCCCACAGATTCATGACATTGATTGGTTTGTCAACATTAAAATTAATAGTTGGCGTATGACCAATATAAATTTCTTTGTAGTATTTTAGTCGGTTAGATGACAACATAGACGTATTAGAAACATTTTTTTCTGCTGTCATTGCCATCTCTAAAAGCGTTCTATCAAAGTAAAAATTCTCCTTGTGAACTTCATATACCACGCCTTTTTCAGAGGTAAAACCTGCATGAACAAATAATCGATCTCGCTCATCAATATGAAACAGTGGCATATCTGCAAAAAAATAAAAGTGCTTCTTTTTTTCTACTGCGGAATAGTTCACATAGCTCTCTACTGTACCTTGCCCACCGTGAGCTAACCAAACGGCATCTCCTCTGCCAGAGCGCAGCCAATCTTCACACCAGACATCATGATTTCCTTTAATAAAAATACAATCGGTCGTTTTAGAAAAATCAATTAAAAAATCGATCACTTGAGCAGATTCACTCCAACCATCAACATAATCCCCTAAAAAGATTAGAGTGTCCTCTTGGGTAAACGGCATACGATCCAATAATTGAGTAAGACCTTTGAGTCCGCCGTGAATATCACCAATTGCATAAATGCTCATATCGTGTTTTTGTACAAATTTAGTATATTTCAAAGCATACCTTTAAGCGTTTCTTCGGAAATATAAAAACTAAGATCATCTGCGTACAGTTCTTATTGACAACAATTTCAGAATCGAAAATTACTGAAAACCAGAAAAATTCCTAAGACCTAACTCTCCAGCTTAATTCAATTCGACCAGCAAAACAACCTGCAAGCAGAACTCTTGTGCAAGAAACCTGATAATAGCCTTAAATATTAGGCAAACCATTAAAATTTTCCTAGATCCCGTTATACAACGGGATTTAATTCGACCAGCAAAACAACCAGCGAGCAGAGCTCTTGTTTGTTTTGGGTCTCATTAAAAGTACTGACCAATCCCGAAAACAATACCACTAGTGGCATTATCACCTAATCCAATACCATAATCCAGTCGAAAAACAGCATTGAAAATACGCTTATGAATAAAACGAATGCCACCACCAGGATAAACCCTGTTGTTAGACGCGCTCACCAAATCGCCTAAATTTCCGCCTGGATCTTGCCATATTCCTGTATCAACAAACACATTGCTTTGCAACACAAACCAGCCTTTTTCATACAATGTGTATCGATACTCAGTATTAAATACAACAGCCGCACTGCCTCTATCAACCGAATTACCTACGCCTCTAATATTTAATTGATTATCTACAATGAGTGCAGCAAATGGTGTAGTACTGTTTGAAGCATAAGCCACACTTAATCGATTGGCCCAGTTACCGCGTTCACCAACACGCTTAAAATATTCAAAATCATTTCGTCCAATAAATGCATTACGAAGTAAATCATTATCGCCGTTAGAACCTAGGAGAACATTATAGCTAAGTATGCTTCTAAAGCCGCTTTGGTATTGGTAGTCTATATTGATACCATTATACTCGTATTCGCCAATTACAGCGACCGTATCAATACCTAAACTCAGTGGCGCTTCAAGCGGCTCATCACCGTTATCAAAATCGTACTCTTGTGCTGAAATGTTAAGGCCTAGTTCAAAGCGATTGTGAAAATTGTGTTCATATTGCATTTTAATCTCGACGGCTCTAGTGTTAAATTTATAATTCACGGTAGCATCGTTATCAAAAAAAATAGGCTCTAAGAGCACATTATTTTGATAATTAAGTCCAATGCCCAATTTGCGCGTCAATAAATTAGGAGCTTCCCAATATACACCAAAGGAATCAAACACATTTCTACTGTAAAAACCACCAATAATTTGATTTCTACCTAAAAAATTAAAATCGAAAATAGAAGTTCTAAATGCAAAGTCGCCGTTGGGCGCATTAGAAATATTTAAGCCTGGAATAATAGCAAAATTTTCTACAATAGTATAGATAATCTCAAATTCGCCATCACCCAAATTATTAATTTTGTAATCGGCACTAGCGACAGCAGGCAATAACTTAAAACGTCTCACATCTGATGCGATTCTAACCGAATCTAAAATTGCACCTTCTTTTACAAAAGCCAAACGCTTTAAAAAGTTCGTGCGAGTGCGATCATTTCCTTCAATACTAACGACTGCGATTATTTTATCTTGCGACGAAGCACCTAAACTCATTAAAACAATAAAAATACAGGCCGTCACTATTTTCTTCATTAAAGTGTAAAATTATTAATCATGGTTAGGTAGTATCTCTGAGATCTTTAATATTTAAACCTGAAATCAACTTAAAATTTGAAGTTCTGTTAGTAAAAAAAATAGCTCTTAATGTAATTGAGCTTTACATGGCCACTATCTAAGCTCACCAAGTTTTAACAATCTAACATGTTAGATCTCAAAAAAAAATTCTCGAAAAAAGCGTAAGATAGCTAGAGCGTTGTTCATCCAAAAGCTATGATTATGTGAGTCGTAAATCTATAATAACCTTACGTTGATGATTAGTTATATAACTCATAATGTGCTTCAATGAGCTTTTCAACGGGCTTGTTTTGAGGTGTAAATTGATGATTATCGCTACCGCCAGAGTCTTTATGATCATGAAACCATTTCCAAACAAAGCCACCAGCAAACCAATCTTCACCCCAAAAGGTATCGTATAATGCTTTGGTCGTATTTACCTGAGCCTGTAAATTGACTTGATTCATACTTCGATCAAACACCCAGGGCTCTTTCCCTGAATAATCGACGCTGCGGTAACCATATTCTGTGAATAAAACTGGTTTACCTAGCGTGGTAGCTAAGTCTTTGATCGTTTGTTTATGTTTGAACCATCCTGCATTGCACTCCTCAACTGTTGGCGTTTTAGAGTTACTCACAGGAAAATAGGCATCAATACCTATATAATCTAATTGTTCCCAAAAAGGTGTACGTTTAAACTCATCCCAATTGGCAGCGTAGGTTAGTTTTCCGTTATAGATGTTTCTAATTTCAGCAATCAGTTCGGTCCAGTATTGTGGTCGGTGTTTTATAAATAGTTCAAGTTCGGTCCCTATACAAAGAATTTCAGCAGAGACCTCATCTGCCAATACAGCATATTCCAGTATAAAATTAGAATATGAAGTTTCAAGCGCCTTCCAACTCTCTTCAGAAGCCATCATGATTTTTCCTGTAAACTCGCCTTTCCAAACCCAGATTTGCGGTTTGATCATGATCTTTATCCCATCCTTTTGCAACGTTTCAATGTATTGCTTCGCTCCTGCTCTTGTTTCACCAAACCACTGCCTATTTGTATTGTGAACAAGGTCTGGATGATCAAGATTCTTAACAAATCCAAAAGGCATTATAGCAGCATAGTTTGCATTGATTTTTACTAGTGGAGCTACATTGGCACTATCAATGGTATCACGACTTGCCACAAAACTCACACCATTAACCTTTTCAATCTTCAAAGGTCTTGCTGCGCAACATACCAGCAAAAAACCCAAAAGGCTATAAAAAATCTGCTTCATACTTAAATTATTGTCTAAATTTAAATAAATTACTTTCAGTGCTTAAGGTTTTAACAAAATCTACGACAAATAGCGCAACTAACCACCAAAAATTACCCAACCATCGGGCATAAAACATGGAGCATATTGTCATTATTGGTAACGGCATCTCTGGCGTTACGCTAGCACGGCACGTTCGAAAACTTTCAGACAAAAAAATTACGATTGTCTCTACGGAAACAGACTACTTCTTTTCACGAACCGCCTTAATGTATGTCTATATGGGACATATGAAGTTTGAGCACACCCAACCGTATGAAGACTGGTTTTGGAAAAAGAACCGCATAGCATTGAAAAAAGGCTTCGTCAAACATATAGAAACCGCAACTAAAACGCTTCATTTTGCTGAAGGAGGAGAGCTTGAGTATGATAAACTTATCATCGCTACTGGCAGCAAACCCAATAAATTTGGATGGCCTGGACAGGAACTAAAAGGTGTTTTGGGTATGTATCATAAACAAGATCTAGAACAACTCGAATTAATTGCACCCAACAAAGAGGTTTGCAAACGCGCGGTGATTGTTGGTGGCGGACTCATTGGTATTGAATTGGCAGAAATGCTCAAATCGAGAGATATTCCGGTCACGTTTTTAGTAAGAGAAGACAGTTTTTGGAACGGTGTTTTGCCTGAGGGTGAAAGTCAAATGATCAATACTCATATCAAAGACCATCATATCGATTTACGATTATCTACAAATCTCAAGGAAATTAAAAGTGATGACCACGGAAACGTCAAATCTGTGATCATCGAAGAAACAGGTGAAGAATTATCTTGCAATGTAGTTGGCTTAACCGCTGGTGTAACTCCAAATATCGATTTTCTTAAAAGCTCTGGTATTGAGACCGACAAAGGCGTTAAAGTGAATCGCTTTTTAGAAACTAATGTTCCAGATGTTTTTGCCATTGGCGATTGTGCCGAGCAACATGAGCCCATTGGAAACAGACGTCCCATTGAAGCAGTTTGGTATACAGGTCGCATGATGGGAGAAACTCTAGCGCAGACCATCTGCGGAAATAGGATCGCTTATAATCCCGGTCATTGGTTCAACTCTGCAAAATTTTTAGACATTGAATATCAAACCTATGGTTGGGTTTTTGGCAGAAAGGGACGACCAGATTATGAACACCATTTCCACTGGAAACACCCGAAAGAAAACCTATGTATTACCGTCGCATTTCATAAAGACACCAAACTATTTTTAGGAATTAACACCTTCGGCATACGAATGCGCCATGAGATTTTTGACCAATGGCTCACTGAAAAACGAAACGTTGATCACGTTATAAGCTACTTAAAGGACGCCAATTTTGATCCCGAATTTTATAAGACTTATGAAAATGATATTTTATCAGAATTTAATAGTCAGTTTAATACCAATTTCAAAGCTCACAAAAAAAGTTGGAAACGCATCTTCAGCAAGGCCTGAATCGATCGTTTTTTCGGTTTAAAACTTATATATAAAAATGAAAGCAATAAAACACACAGGATTGGTCATTTTCCTAATAGGATTAGCGATTTTTACCGCATTGCCCTTATTGGGTACCTATAATTTAGATAACGCTAGCTTTGAAAAAATCGTAAAAGATCAACACATTAAAAGTGACGTCTTTATAAATGCGATGCACTCCAATATTGTTGGTAAAGACTTTAATGGCATGCAATCGCTATCTCCAAAAATATCCAGTGCGCTAGACAAAGCCAATAGTACGCATACCGAAAATAAAGAATGGGATAAAAAAATATACACGAGTGCTAGCGATATGGCTGCTGTAATTGGCAAAACCTCTGCGAAAGGATTTATCGAGAACAATAAAGGATTGATGTGGATGCTCACTTTTGGACTGGGCATTATCGGCGCATTGCTATTCATCTTACCAAACGTCATATTACTGGGCGAAAAAGGCATTAAAAACGATGGGATTTATCATCAAAGCGCCACCAATCGTGGTTGGATTGGATGGCTAGTTTTTATCTTTTTAGTATCGTTTTATTTGGTGCTCTATTTCAAATCAGAATATGCCGTAAACTGGACATTTTTGGTGGACCCAATCAGTGAGTTTTTAAGCGGAAATCCTGCGGGTCATTGGTTCGTCTATGGTTTTATGTATTGCACCGTGATGACCGTTATGGCTGTTAGAATGTACATTAAATACCGCCATAATATCTATCAAGTATTTAGGACCACTTCAGTTTTATTTTTTCAAATCGTATTTGCATTTCTTATACCTGAAATCATGGTGAGATTACAAATGCCTTATTATGATTTTAAAAATGCATTCCCTTTAGATTACGATTTCTTTTTTCAATGGAATTTAAAGGAGCTTATCAATAATGGAGGTATTGGTATTTTTATTTTGGTATGGGGAATCGTACTAACTCTGTTAATTGTACCAATAATGGTATATTTCTTCGGAAAACGATGGTACTGCTCTTGGGTTTGCGGCTGTGGTGGTCTCGCCGAAACACTTGGCGATCCTTATAGGCAACATTCAGATAAGTCCTTATTCGCATGGAAGGTAGAGCGTTATTTAGTGCATTCGGTTTTGCTTATTGTTGTGGTGATGACCGCTATGACCTTGTATAGTTTTTTTACTGAAACAGGAACGGTTTTGGGAATAAAGACCTCAACAGTTCAAAGTCTATATAGTTTGATTATAGGTTCCATTTTCGCAGGCGTTATTGGCACTGGATTTTATCCTATTTTTGGAAATCGTGTATGGTGCCGTTTTGGCTGTCCACTGGCTGCCTATTTAGGCTTTGTGCAACGTTTTAAATCTAGATTTCGAATTACCACTAATGGCGGGCAATGTATTTCCTGCGGAAATTGCTCTACCTACTGTGAAATGGGTATTGACGTGCGAGCTTATGCGCAAAAAGGAGAGAATATCATTCGCTCTAGCTGTGTAGGCTGTGGCGTTTGCAGTGCGGTGTGCCCTCGTGGTGTTTTAAAATTAGAAAATGGTCCAGAAAAAGGCCGTATCAATCCTACAGAAATCCTCTTGGGAAACGACGTAGACTTAATGGATTTGGTGAATCAAAAATAATGAGTCCTCAGCCGTGACGTTCAGCTTTGCTGGCATTTAAAAAATTTCTGTATTTATTTTTATTTCTGAAATAGGATTTATTGAAGCACTATAGTAAACCGCGAACGGTCCTTAAAAAACTAATATTTCCGAGGAAAGAAAAACATACAGTATTATAATGCAGAATCATTTCATATCAAATTTAACGTCGTTTAATGACCACTATTAAAGTCATCATCCCTGCCTTTAACGAGGAAAATTCTATTGCACTTGTGATCAACGCTATCCCATCGATAGTGAATGAGGTCATTGTGGTGAGCAATAATTCTACAGACGCTACTGAGCGCAATGCCAAACGAGCTGGCGCTACCGTGCTTACCGAAATGCATAAAGGCTATGGTTACGCCTGCTTGAAGGGATTGGACTATATTGCCAATCTTGACTCATCAAAACAACCTGAAATTGTCGTTTTTTTAGATGGTGATTATAGCGATTATCCTGAAGAACTCACTAAAATCGTTGAGCCTATCATTCATCATAACACCGACTTTGTTATTGGCGCACGCGTGAAACAGTTACGTGAAAAAGGAGCGATGACCATACCACAAATTTTTGGTAATTGGCTGGCAACAACGCTCATGAGCTTGTTTTTCAATTCAAAATTCACTGATTTGGGTCCGTTTCGTGCCATCAAATACAAAAAGCTCGTTCAACTGGGTATGCAAGACAAAACCTACGGCTGGACCATAGAGATGCAACTAAAGGCATTGCGCCAAAGATTAACCTACACCGAAGTCGCTGTAAACTACAGAAATAGAATAGGTGTCTCAAAAGTTTCAGGTACGGTAAAAGGTGCTATATTTGCAGGCGTAAAAATCTTAGGTTGGATCTTTACATATAGCGTTAAGAAGTAAATCAAATTTAGCTCTTTTGCTATGTGTTTTTCCCTTTCAGTAGATTCCACAAAGCCTTTAAAAGCTTAATAAAAACAAAAGATGAAATGATTTTTGAAACCATCATCATAGTCATTTATACCATTGCCATATTGCTCATTTTCATGTATGCTTTGGCGCAACTCAACTTACTCGTCAACTACCTATCTTCAAAGAAAAAAACCACAGATTGTGAAATCTTTGATTTATCCAATCCTGATGAAGTGCCGTTTGTGACGATCCAGCTTCCTGTTTTTAATGAAATGTACGTGATGGAACGTCTATTAGATAACATCGCACTTCTCGAATACCCAAAACATAAATTAGAGATTCAGGTTTTAGATGATTCAACCGATGAAACTGTCAAAACGACCCGCGAGCAAATTAAAAACCTTGCTGCTACGGGACTTGATATCAAGCACATTATAAGAACCGATCGATCTGGATTTAAAGCTGGCGCCTTAAAAGAAGGGTTAAAAATCGCAAAAGGTGACTATATCGCCATTTTTGATGCCGATTTCCTTCCGAAGAAAAATTGGCTAAAACGCACCATCCCATATTTTAAGGATCCCAAAATTGGCGTCGTACAAACACGCTGGGGACATATTAATAGAAATTATTCGATTTTGACTAAAATTCAGGCATTTGCTCTAGATGCCCATTTTACTTTAGAACAAGTAGGTCGTAACAGCAAAGGTCATTTCATTAACTTTAATGGTACGGCTGGAATTTGGCGCAAAGCCTGTATTCTAGACGCTGGGAACTGGGAAGGCGATACACTTACCGAAGATCTCGATCTTAGTTATAGAGCACAATTAAAAAACTGGAAATTTAAATATTTAGAGGATGTCGAAACACCTGCCGAATTACCTGTAGTGATCAGTGCCGCGCGCTCACAACAATTTAGATGGAATAAAGGTGGCGCAGAAAACTTTAGAAAAATGCAATGGCGTGTCATTACATCTGATGCCATTTCATTTAAGACTAAAATTCACGGCTTATTACATTTACTCAACAGTACCATGTTTTTAAACGTGCTTATCGTTGCGGTTTTGAGCATCCCCATGCTATACATTAAAAATGAGTATGCACATTTACGATTCTACTTTTACTTTATGAGCTTTTTCGTGATGAGTACAGTGATTTTTTTCGTGTGCTATTGGTTCATGTATAAGGAAATTTATGGCAGTGGTTTCAAAAAATTCTTTGGTTATATTGGGATGTTCTTTACGTTCTTCTCTATTGCGATGGGGTTCTCCCTTCATAATTCTATTGCAGTTTTAGAGGGGCATGCAGGCAAGCGCAGTGACTTTGTTCGTACACCCAAATTTAATATTAGTACGTTGAAGGATTCCTGGAAAGGCAACAAATACTTAAGAAAGAAGTTATCGCCTCACGTGATTATTGAAGGTATTTTAATGCTTTACTTTGGTTTTGGATTGTATAGTGCTTTCGTTGTTGGCGATCAAGGCGGCGATTTTGGATTGTTTCCGTTTCACTTAATGTTGGTCATTGGTTTTGGGTATGTGTTTTTTAAATCCTTGACGTCTAAAGTATAAGCGCATGCAGTTTTGGAAGCATTATCGAATTCCTTTGTGCCTTTTTATCGTTAGCCTTATCACCTATTATTTATTTGCTTACCAACTCGTAAGAACAGACTACCCAACCCTAATTATTTTATATACTTTATTATGGCTCGTCTTTCTTTTACTGATGACATACGCCAAGACCAACTTTAAATTTCTTACCGTAATTGCATTTTTGAGTCGCGCGATATTTATACTCGCAATCCCCAATTTGTCCCAAGATTTTTATCGCTTTATTTGGGACGGCCGCATGCTGTTGCAAGGTTTTAATCCGTACCTATTTACACCAGAATCATTTATATCTATCGGAAAATTACCCATTGCACAAGCTATGGAACTATATGAAGGGATGGGACAACTTAATGGGAGCCATTTTTCCAATTATCCGCCCATAAAACAGTTTTGTTTTACCATAGCAGCGTTATGTTCTGGACAAAGCATTCTTGGCTCTGCTATTGTTTTCCGGGTTATTATTATAGCTGCAGATTTTGGGACGTTTTTCTTCGGAAGGAAATTATTGCAACAGCTTAATCTTTCTGAAAGGAACATCTTTTGGTATCTTCTCAACCCCTTTATTATAATTGAACTAACCGGAAACCTGCACTTTGAAGGCGTAATGATTTTCTTTTTGATTTGGAGTTTATATCTCCTACACTGCGGAAAATGGAAATGGGCAGCGGTTATTTTTGCGTGTTCCATATCTGTGAAGTTGATTCCTTTATTGTTTTTGCCCTTGCTGTACAGGTGTTTTGTTACAAATAGTGCGACAACGAGCATTGACATCACCAACAAAAAAACTAAATTTTCAGTCTTAAAAGGGATGAAAACCCTTCTATCTTTTTACGTTATTGTAGGCATAACAACCCTTCTATTATTCGCGCCTTTTTTCTCTTCGGAATTTGTTAATAACTACGCCCAAACAGTAGCGCTGTGGTTCAATAATTTCGAGTTTAATGCAAGTATTTATTATTTGGCTCGAGCAATCGGTTATTGGTTGACAGGATATAATGAGATCGCTATAATTGGAAAAATCTTATCTATTCTTGTATTTCTGTTTGTGATGGGCTTGGCATTCTTACGGAGAACACCAGATACAAAACAGTTAATTACAAACATGCTATTTGCATTTGGCATCTTCTTATTTTTGAGCACCACGATCCACCCATGGTATCTCGCCACGCTTTTAATATTAAGCGTATTCACCAATTATAAATTTCCTTTAGTTTGGAGTTTTGTTATTATCCTGAGTTATTTAGCCTACCTCAATCCCAATCAGGCAGATAAATCAGAGAACCTTTGGATAATTGCTTTAGAATACGCTATCGTTTATGTTGTATTCATTTGGGAAGTGTTCTTTTTTAAACGATTTCAGCAAAAAAGAAAAGCCAACTCTAGTGAGCTGGCTTCATAAACCTGGAAGGATTTAATACTTATAATTTCTTTAAAGCTATGATGGTGTAAGTTTCAATCTCGTCTTCATAACCATCTTCATCTTTCACAGACTCGACTTTAATTGTGTACGTTACCGAAAATTTAGAACCTACTAACTTTTCAGATTTTAGATCAAAAGAGGACAATACTGACGCATCAATATTTTGAAAGGTCATGGTGTACTCCTCATCTTCTCCTTCGTAAGTCCCGATAAAGTTGTAACCATAATCTTCTTGACCATCGTACACACCTTCAAATGTTTCCTGTTTTTGTAAGGTATCCATTGAAGTTAGCGCTACAAACGTCACCAATAAAAAGCTCACCAAAAAAACTGATTTTGTTTTCATACTAAAAATTTAAAAGTTAACTATATGATTGTTTTCTTCGGAAAAATGCCACTTCAAGTCCGAGAGCGCTTTTAGTAAATTCAAAACAGTGATTTACGTGTGGAATAGAATATATACGTTTTAAAGCCTAAGCTTAGATGAAACCGAACTGAACATTAACATATTGACATAATTTACTGAACTTAAAAGAAGAAAAACATTTAGTCGTCGTCTTCGCCCATCATTTCTTCGTCAACCTCTAGATCTGGATCTTGAACCGCATCTGGATCATCATCTTCAAAATCTTCATAGTCATCTTCATCGTAGTTCTCCATAGTCATCTCAAGTTTCGTACTTACTTTCACGAGATACTTGGTATCTTTAGTCGTTACTTCTACGGCCTCAACAATCTCATTATTGGCGTTTTTAAATGAAATAATTTGATCATCATCATAACCGTCGGGATATTTTTCGACCAAAAGCGATAAGATTTCGGGTGTCAACTTTTTAAAATCAACGATAACTCGTTTCAAGTTTGCGTCTTTATTTTTCATTTCTCTAAATAATTTTTTGGAGCTAATTTTTTTTAAATATACTATTTATTCTTGTACACGTATTACGTCATAGAAATCTTTTCTTCGGTCCTTAAGATTTTTAACGGCGCCAAAGGAGTGTAGTTCTCTCAATAAGCTTAAGTCAATATCTGCAACTAATATCATTTCGGTATTTGTCGTTGCTTCTGCCTTTATGCCATTACTAGGAAATGAAAAGTCACATGGTGTAAATACGGCAGATTGCGCGTATTGGATATCCATATTGTTCACGTTTGGCAGATTGCCGACGCTACCTGCAATCGCGACATAACATTCGTTTTCAATGGCGCGTGCCTGTGCACATAAGCGTACTCTAGAGTAGCCGTTTTGTGTATCGGTTAAAAACGGAATGAACAAAATATCCATACCTTCATCTGATAACAATCGGGATAATTCAGGAAATTCAGAATCGTAACAAATTAAAATTCCTATTTTTCCAGCATCTGTTTCAAATGTTTGTAGTTTATTGCCGCGTTGCATGCCCCAAACTTTTGCTTCATCTGGCGTTACATGAATTTTCTCATAACGTTCTAAACTTCCATCTCTACGACATAGATAACCAACATTGTACAGCGTATCACCAATTAATTCTGGCATACTTCCAGTAATGATGTTGATATTATAGGATATGGACAACTGCTGCATTTTTTCAACAATGAGCGGTGTGTATTTGGCAAGTTCCCTTATGGCATCTGGCTCATGCATGTGGTTGAATTTTGCCATCAATGGGGCATTGAAAAACTCTGGAAACAGTGCAAAATCTGATCGGTATGCCGATACACTATCCACAAAATATTCTACCTGCTGCATCAATTCCTCCAAACTATTATACGTTCGCATTTGCCATTGAATAAGGCCCAAACGCACAATAGTTTTGATGGTACTGGCTTTTCTGCTTTTTTTGGTGTAATAGATATTATCCCATTCCATTAAAACCGCGTATTCATTTGAGGCAGTATCGCCCTGCAGATAGCCTTTGATCACACGTACCGGGTGAAAATCATTGGAGATTTGAAAATTCAACACAGGATCATGAATTTCCTTATGCCTAACTTTTTGAATGTATTCTTTAGGCGTTAAATCATTTTGGAATTTATGGTAATTGGGCATTCTACCGCCAAAAACGATGCCTTTAAGATTTAAATTTTCACAGAGCTCTTTTCTATAGTCGTATAGGCGTCTTCCCAGTCGAAGACCTCTAAATTCTGGTTTAATAAAAACGTCTATTCCATAAAGAATATCACCATCACTATTGTGGTTATTAAATTTATCTCCTTTAATAATATCAGCATAGGTATGGTTATCATCGATTTTATCAAAATCTACAATTAGCGACAACGCACAGCCTGCGAGTACTCCATTAATTTTAATAACCACTTGACCCTTAGGAAAAATAGTTGTTAATCGTTCAATATGCTGTTTCTTCCAAAAGGAATCCAAAACACCACCATACGACTCTAACGTCGCCGACTTCAATTCTTCGAAATCATCAACCGTCAAGTATTTTAATTCTATATTTTCAATCTTTTGATCTTCCATTACATGTCAAGGAGGTAAGCAAAAATTAAAGGCGCAACAATTGTCGCATCACTTTCAATAATAAATTTTGGGGTATTGATATCCAATTTTCCCCAAGTAATTTTCTCATTAGGAACTGCACCAGAGTAAGACCCATAACTTGTGGTCGAATCACTTATCTGACAGAAATAACTCCAGAACGGCGTTTCGGTACGTTCCATATCTTGGTATAACATAGGCACCACACAAATTGGAAAGTCGCCTGCAATACCACCACCTATTTGAAAGAAACCGATACCGTTTTTAGAATTATCGGTGTACCAATCGGCTAAAAACGTCATGTACTCAATCCCAGATTTCATGGTTGTTGCCTTTAATTCATCTTTAAGCACGTAGCTTGCAAAAATGTTTCCCATCGTACTGTCTTCCCATCCTGGACAAACAATAGGTAAGTTTTTTTCGGCAGCTGCATACATCCATGAATCTTTCAAATCGATTTCATAATGCTCTTCCAATACGCCAGATAGCAACAATTTGTACATATATTCATGAGGTAAATAGCGTTCACTTTTAGCTTCAGCATCCATCCATATTTTCACAATATGTTCTTGAATTCTTCGGAAAGCTTCCTCTTCAGGAATGCAGGTATCGGTCACACGATTTAGACCTTTTTCTAATAATTCCCACTCGTCTTGAGGAGTAAGATCACGATAGTTTGGTACTCGTTTGTAATGCGAATGCGCTACCAAGTTCATGATATCCTCTTCAAGATTTGCGCCAGTACAGGATATTATTTGAACTTTATCTTGACGAATCATCTCGGCAAAGATCTTTCCTAGTTCCGCAGTACTCATCGCTCCTGCCAAGGAGACCAACATTTTTGCCCCAGCATTTAACTGATCTTCATACCCTTTTGCCGCATCAACCAAAGCTGCTGCATTAAAGTGTAAATAATACTTTTCTATAAATTGTGATATCTGTCCTTTATTCGTTGTCATCGTCTGTGTTAAATTTGGAAACCTTATTGATGTTTCCTTTTGATTCATTAAATTTATTATCGAAATCATCGGCAACGTCCTCGTTTAAAAACTTATACGTCAGCATTTTATAATACAATTTGGCGGCGAGGAAATCTGAGGATTTCTCTTTCGGGTTTGGACAAAGTTCTACAATATCAAATCCAACCACATTTTTTTCTTCAAAAACCTGACGTAAAAACTCAAGTGTCTCGTACCAAAGTAATCCGCCTGGTTCTGGTGTTCCTGTTGATGGCATGATCGAAGGATCTAACGCATCGAGATCAAAGGTAATGTAAACATTATCGGTCATTTGATCGATTGCCGAGTCCATCCAAGCATCATCTTCTGCCATTTCATGAGCAAAATATGTTTTTTCTGCATCCATTACGGTTGTTTCCATCACATCCATACTGCGAATCCCAACTTGAATTAAATTGGTTGTTTGACTCGCTTCATATAGCGCACAAGCATGGTTACACGTACTGCCGTGGTATTCTTTACGCAAGTCGGCATGCGCATCAATTTGCAAAACGGTTAGATCATCAAAACATTCGTTAAATGCTCTAATAGAGCCTATAGAAATGGAATGCTCTCCACCAAATGCCGTTACAAACTTATTGCGTTTGATGTACTTTTTAGTGATTTGATGTACCTCATCAACCACCTTTTCTGGTGATGAATTTTCAGTTATGGCATCGGTAAGAAAAACACCTTGCTTGTAGACTTCGGTTTCGGTCTCAATATCATAGAGCTCCATATTTTCCGAAGCATTTAAAAATGCATCAGGACCTTTGTCTGCTCCTTTTTGCCAAGTACTTGTACCATCATAAGGCACAGGGATTAATACAATTTTAGAAGTTTCTAATTTTGAATATTGGTCTTCTATTCCAGCGTACGTTGTATTGCTCATTTTTAATAGTGATTATGTTATAAGTGTGTTAATAAGTTTGTGATCAAATCACGTTAGTATTAAAAGTATCAATTATTCTCGCTTTCGCCATTATAGCCTAAAATTTTAAGCAAGTCTTCGCTTTTCTGTTGTTCGGCAAATAATTTTGTTCTAATCTTACCATCTTCATCTCGATCTATTAAAATGTGCTTAGGTGAAGGGATCAAACAATGTTGTAGGCCTCCAAAGCCGCCAATAGTTTCTTGATAAGCTCCCGTATTAAAGAAACCAATATACAAGGGTTTGTCTTTATTATACTTTGGGAGGTAAATGGCATTCATGTGCTGCTCGCTGTTATAGTAATCATCGCTGTCACACGTCAATCCGCCCAAAAGAACGCGTTCGTAACTATCGTGCCAACGATTAATTGGCAACATGATAAAGCGTTTATTAATCGCCCAAGTATCTGGTAATGTGGTGATGAACGATGAATTGATCATATTCCACTTCTCACGGTCATTTTGCTGCTTTTGATACAAGATCTCATAAATGGCACCACCACTTTCACCTACCGTAAAACTGCCAAATTCTGTAAAAATATTGGGTACATCAACATCTTCCTGCTCACAAACCGTTTTGATTTGCAGCACGATCTCGTCAACCATATATTGATAGTCGAAATCGTAAACCAAGGAGTTTTTAATTGGGAAGCCACCTCCAATATTTAGACTATTTAAGGTAGGACAGATCTTTTTAAGATTAGTGTAGACCTTGAGGCATTTGTTAAGCTCGTTCCAATAGTAGGCGTTATCACGAATTCCTGTATTGATGAAAAAGTGTAGCATTTTGAGCTCTACTTTCTTATTATTCTGAATTTGACTCTTATAAAATGGCACTATAGTTTTATAGCCAATACCTAATCTAGAGGTGTAAAATTCAAATTTTGGCTCTTCTTCCGAAGCGATACGGATCCCTACATTAAATTTTCCTTTTATTTCCGAAGACAATAAATCGATTTCCTCATAATTGTCAATGATAGGAATTGCATTTTTATGACCATTATTAATCAGTCTTGCTATGTTGGTGACGTATTGCGCTCTTTTAAATCCGTTGCTAATTACAAAAGTCTTATCGGTAATTTTACCTTCGGCTTTAAGGCGCTCAACGATATCGATATCAAATGCCGAGGAGGTCTCTATGTGAATATCATTGGTCAACGCTTCGTCTAAAACATGCTTAAAATGCGAGCTTTTAGTACAATAGCAGTAGTTATATTTTCCCTTGTAATTATGTTTTTCAATCGCATCGGCAAACCACTTTTTTGCACGATTGATATTATTTGAAATCTGAGGGAGATACGTGAATTTCAAGGGAGCTCCGTATTGTTCAACCAACTTCATTAAATCAATATCATGGAATGTCAAGGTTTTGTTTTCAAGTTTGAATTCTTCTTGAGGAAAATCAAAGGTTTGATTCACCAAATCAATATACTTCGTGTTCATTATTTAGGTTTAAAATTTAAAGGTATGAACTGAATATTTAATTCAGCATTAAGATCATATTAAATTATAAAATCAAATCTGAATTTGTGGGTGGGTTGTAGGTATAAAGCCAAACAGATGCTGGCTCATAACAATGTAGCATGTAGAGATTGACTTAAAAATTCGATTGCCTAATAATCTGTGATTCACTTTTGGCGACGAACCTTTAATTATCGACAGCCCAAACTTAAAAACGTGTTTCAATCTATACAGTTAAATGTTTGGCTCAAAAGACGATATTGACTTTAAAAGCGACGCAAATGTACTTTATTTTTTAATATGCAATTCATTTTTAAGTTTTTTTTGAAGTGTATTTTTACTGAAAATTCCAAGCCTTGTAAAGAAATTATCTTTAATTTTATATGTTACTCATTCAAACTTGGTTTTCGCGTCTCAAACTACTGCCGATACTAAATACAACTTGAAGCTATTGAATGAAACATATACATTTGAAAAAAATACTTTTATATATGAAAACATCTTTTACATTACCACGGAAAACTTTAAGCGCTATTACAGTACTCATGATCGCCTTATTGTCGTATCACCCCATACATGCGCAAAAAAACACGACACCAGTTTCTAATGAATCTCGTCAGGATTTTACCGTCAAAGGCAACGTTAGCGATGAAAATGGCCCTTTGCTTGGCGCTAGTGTTACTCTAAAAGGCAATAGTACCGTTGGCGTTGTTACTGACGACAACGGAGCGTTCACATTTCCGAAGGCATTAAAAGCAGGCGATGTTTTAGTCTTTAGCTTTTTAGGATATGAGATGAAAGAGGTCAAAATTCAAAAAAATATGAACTTTCTAAAAGTGGTATTAGAAACAGATCTCGTTGAAATTCTAGGAGCCTTAGAATCTAATGAGCCCTACTCTTCTAAGCGTAATCATTAATTCTTTGGTGTTCGCATTTAAATGAAACTATCAGGTTTCTTACTTATTATCTTATTTTCAACACAAGCTTATGCTCAAAAAGCCGATTTTGATCACATCGATTTTCATAAGGCAGATAGTATTGCATTAGGTTACAAAAACGAAGATTTAGACAATCTGCCAGAACTTGCTCACAAACTCACAACAAATCTTGATACCGATGTTGAACGATTTAGAGCTATTTACATGTGGGTTTGTACGAATATTAACAATGATTACGGCCTCTACGCCAAGAACAAAAGAAAGCGAGAGAAGCTAAAAACCGATACTGTTAAACTTCAGGCATGGAACCAAACGGTTACTAAAACCGTTCTTATAAAGCTCTTAAAAAATAAAAAAACGATTTGTACCGGTTATGCTTATCTTCTCAAAACGCTATCAAACTTAGCAAATTTAGAATGTGAGATGATCCATGGCTATGGTCGAACGAGTACCACTAAAATGGCAGACCTAGAAACACCAAATCATTCATGGAACGCTACAAAAATAGAGGGCAAATGGTACTTAAGTGACCCTACTTGGGCGAGCGGATTAGAGAACCCTGTATCAAAATTAAAAAAACTAGACTATATTGAAGGTTTCTTTTTGGCCGATCCTCGTTTGTTTGCGGTTAATCATTATCCCGTTGAAAAACAGTGGTGGCTTCTGAAGGAACGTTTTCCGTCGTTTGAGACGTTTAAGAATGGCCCCATTCTTTACGGAAAAGCCTATCGAAATCTGAGCTTACACCTAGCACCCATCAAGCTGCATAACCTTGTCAACAAGTATGAGACAATAAATTTTAAATATGAGTTGGACTTGTCTTTGAACGCCCAAGATCTACGATTTGAAATTGATGATGGCTATGAACGTAAAACCGTAACGCCAAGGTTAACGCTCAACGACGGTCAATTAGTTGGGCTGGAGTATCAGTTTAGATTTGGCGGTTTTTATGATCTGCACGTATTTGCAGCCAATGATCTTATAGCAACTTACACCTTTAAAGTGAGCGACTAATAGTATTGGTTAACCAAGTTTTTTTAAGACTTCCCTTTTATCGGTCACTAAGTTTTCAACTAAAGTCTGTCTAAACAGATCTATATCGTAGGGCTTGAGAATGATGTCGTTCATACCACATTCAAAAATACGATGTTTTTGCTCTTCGATCTCTACGGCCGTTAATGCAATAATTGGCACCATGTCATTAAACGTTCTGATCTCATGGGTGGCCTCAATGCCGTTTTTTAGAGGCATGTTAATATCCATTAAAACCAAATCATAGTGGTTTTTCCTAACCATATGTACGGCTTCTTCACCATTTTGCGCGATATCACAATTCACATTCGCTCTTTCAAGGATTTTTTTAGTGACCGTTTGATTGATGCGGTTGTCCTCAACAATAAGTATGCATTTCTTATCTAATTGCTTGAAATCTACAATGGGTGCAGAAAGTTGCTCTTCGGAAGCAGGTGCTATTGAAATCTCAAGATCAAATTTAAAAGCCGTCCCTTTACCAATGTCGCTAGCCACGGTTATGGATCCATTACCTTGTTCTACTAATTTTTTTACGATTGGTAAACCGAGACCTGTTCCTTGATACATTTTTGATCCTAGATTTGAGTCAATTTGACTAAACTCAGTAAAAATTTCTGATAACTTGTTGTGCTCAATTCCAGGTCCTGTATCACTTACCATGAATTGAAGTTTTACTTTTTCGTCTGATTGGTCTAGTGTTTTGACATCTAAACTAATCGTTCCTTTTTCAGTGAATTTACATGCATTTCCTACCAAGTTCATCAAAATCTGCGATAATCGCACTGAATTACCTTTTAGCAAAACTGGAACATTGGGATCAATATTGATCTCAATCGTATTCTCGTGCTGCAGTCGTATATATTCAAAAGATGAAATAATGGTTGAAGATAAATCTCTCAAATTAAATGTTATGGCCTCATCTGTAAAACTATTATTCTCAATTTTATTGATATGTAAGAGATCGTTTATAAGCGCTAATAAATAATTTGCTGAAAATTTTAATGATTTTAAATCATTCTCATGCTTCTTGAGATCATTGTTTTCTAATAAAATAGAACTCAAACCAATTACCCCGTAAAGTGGTGTTCTCAATTCATGGCTTACCGTTGCGAAAAATTTTGCCTTGGCTCTAGTAAGCTGTTCGCTATTTTCTTTAGCGATAAGATATTGTTTGTTTTTAGCTCTAAGATCTTTTACCAAGCCCTTACGCTTTTTGTATGCAATGTAAATAACCAGTAAAATAATAACTAAAAACACAACCAAACCCAATACTAATAAAAACTGATTATTCTTACTTTCTGCATTGTGCTTAAAAATTTGTTTCTCAAGTTCTTTAGACTTAATTTGATCTTTATAACGCTCTACGTTTAGCTTGGCAGAAACAGCATCGGTAATATTTTTTGCTTCGTCTTTATGCTTATTCGCCTCATAGACCTCTAACTTTTGGTTTACTTCATAAATCCCTTTATAATCTTTTTTTAGTTCAAGAGCCTCCTTATAACCTTGATAACCTTCTATCAAAGCATCCACAAAATCGGTGTTCTCACAGAGCGCAATGGTTTGCTCAAATTTCCCTATGGCTTTATCAGGCTGATTTAAAAGCAGATAATGTCGACCTTGATTATGTAAGTGGCTTGCTAGATAATGAGGAGGATTTCCAAGTTGCGTTACATAGGTTTCAGATTTCTCTAAGTGGTAAGGCGTGTTCTCTGGCTGGTCTAGCTCATTATAAATTCGAGCTAGATTATGATGGATCTTAAACAATCGCAGAGTGTCTTTTAATAATTCTGCGATTTCTATACTTTCCAAATAGGTTTCAGCAGTCTTGTATTTATATTCTGAATTGTAATAATAAATGTGGGCCAAGTTTCCAGTTGAGTTCAAGATGGCCGAACTGTCTTTAGATGCTTTGGCCTCTGCAAGTGATTTTAAGAATAAGTGTTTAGCGCCTACGGTGTCATTGACGCGCAACATCGTATTTCCCACAATGGTTCTAGTTTCGTAAACAAAGTCAGGATTACCCGTTTTTTCTGCTAGTTTAAGGCCTGTCTCCGCATATATTAAGGTAGCGACATAACTTGATTTATAATGCTCAGACGTCATCCATTCAATCATGGCCTTAACATGAGCGTTAACTTCAGCATTAGTGGAGTCTTGTGAAATTTTTGGAAGAAGCTCTTTTATAGTGTCATTTAGACTATCATCCAGGTCTAAGTCTGTTTTGGTTCTTTGACTATGTACGGAAATTGATGCAAAACATATAAAAATGAGAATTGCTTTATTCAAATGCTTCATGTTAAGTATGATGTTTTGGGTCGTACAATATACACGATTTTTTTACAAAACATGACACTTCATCGAGAAAAACATGCACTTTAACAGAAAATACATCGAGTTGAGCGTTTTATTTTCGCTATTTCATGCTTATTCAAGTGTGAAAAGCTGCTCAATTTTTCTTCAAGTAATTTCTTCAACCTGCAGTAAAATCAAGGCTTGAGATAATTGTCTTTAAATCTATAAACTTCTAAATGCAAGTGTTATAGCATTTGTAGCGTATTTACTTCTTGCTTGGTTAAATGTTTCCAATGGCCACGAGGTAAATCCTTTTTGGTTAAATGACCAATCTGAACGCAATCAACTCTAATGATCTCATACTTTAAATCATCAAAAATGGTATGTAGAATACTATTTCCTGTGTTCTTGATTTTAAGTCCGATTTTATTTTTAGATTCTCCTTCAATATAGCTTATCTCTTCTACAGAAATTAGTTTCCCTTCAATTTTGAAACCTTCTTGAATCTTTTTAAAATCATCAAACTTCAAGTTTTTATCCAATTCAATTTGGAATAATCTTGAGACGCCTGTTTTAGAACTTGTAAATTTTTTTACAATAAGATCATCATTGGTAAACAATAATAATCCAGTAGAATTTCGACCCAAGCGACCAATTGGCTTGATACGTGCATTAGATGCATTGGCTACTAAATCCATAACCGTACGGCCTTTACTATCACTGGTCGTGGTTGCAAATCCTTTAGGCTTATTTAATAAGACATATTCCTTTTTCTCAGGATTGATTCTGGCGCCATCAAAACGCACTTCGTCTTCCAGACGCACTTTATAGCCCATTTCGGTTACAATTTTTCCATTAACGCTCACACTTCCTACGGAAATATGCATATCGGCATCTCTTCGGGAACATATACCAGAGTTGGCAATGTATTTATTTAGACGAATCTCATCAGGATTAGAGGCTTTTGGCGTTGCAACTGCCTTCTTCTTAATAGGCGCATTACCACGTGCAAAACTTTTGCTTTTTCCAGCTTCGTCTCCGCGACCTGACTTTTTATTCATAGGCTTGCTATTGCCTCGTCCAGATCCTGTTGACTTGCTTTTTCCGCTACGTTCTTGATGTCTACCCATAATTTCTAAATTTTTGCAAAGGTACTATAATAGTTGAACTAATCTATGAATTTAGTGGTTGTTTGACGCTCCCTATTTACCGTAAGTTGCGTGACATCTGGTCGCGAATAATGACCAACAGGATCAAAGTTTTGTCGTTCTTCCAGTACGCGATTAAAATCGAGTGTTTGGTAAATCAAACCTTCTTTGTGCAAGACAGGTTCCACGATCCATTCGCCTTCTGGCCCAGCAACGCAGCTTCCGCCATTGGCTAGTATTTTGGGTGCTTTTTCCAAAATCAATTCTCGGTGTGGTGTGTCTTTTGGGAAATCTTTTGAAGTCATTAAACAAGATACAGAGATCACGAAAGACCGAGACTCTCTTGCTATAAAACGTGTAATATCCTTTGTATTATGATCGCTTCCTGGCCAGACCGCCACGTGTAAATTTTCTCCTAATCCGTAAAGCGCAGCGCGTGGCAACGGCATCCAATTCTCCCAGCAGTTGAGACCACCGACCGTAAAATCCTTGAGCGCATGAACTTTTAATCCATTGCCATCTCCAGGTGACCATGTCAAACGCTCATCATAGGTTGGCTGGAGTTTACGATGAACCGATTGAATCTCACCTTGACTATCAATATAAACTAAAGACGCATAAATACTATGTGCACCACGATCTTGAGGTCGCTCGATAATCCCTAAGTAAATGGCCATTTGGTGTTCATTAGCCAATTTACAAATGCCTTCTAAATCTCCTTTTTCTATGGTTATTGCATTACGAACATAATGCGCATGGAGTTCTTTATTAATTTTGGTATTCCACTCTGCGCCTCCTGTCAATGCCAACCAAAAGGGGTATCCAGGAACAAGAGCCTCTCCAAAAACGATGAGCTCGACGCCTTCTTTAGCAGCTTCAACGATGGCATCTTTTACCTTCTGCAAGGTCTTATTTTTATCAAGCCAAACAGGTGATATTTGAGCTAAGGCAACTTTAAGCGTATGAGACATTAGATATGATTTAAAACAACATTAACATTAATGAGGACGATACAGAACACACCCGCAACGATGATAAATTTCAAGATATTATGGAGGATCAAGTAATGGATCTTTGTTTTAGATTTCCAGAGTATTGCTAGAAAGGCAACCAGTAACAACGCAGAGAGATAGAAAAACAGATACATATAGCCAATATCATAATATTTCAGAAGTAAAAATACGGGCACACTGGTAAGTACAATAAGTGCTGTCAACATTATTTTTGAGGCCTTTTCGCCATAAACCACAGGAATCGTTTTGTATCCAAGCAGCAAATCCCCTTTCATATTTTCAAGGTCTTTTGTGAGCTCACGCATTGAAATCATGAGGAACAAAAATACGGCATGAACAAAAATGACCGATTCAAAATTACCATAGTATAAAAAGATGGCGAAAAAAGGCAGGATAGCGAGTACTGCCGAAGTTAGGTTTCCAATAAAGGGTAACTTTTTGAGCTTGTGTGAGTATAACCATATCCCGAAGATATACATCGAAAAAAATATGACCGCATTAAAAGATACATAACTCGCCATGACGACTGCGGAAAAATTAAGAACAAAATAAAAAGACAGCTTCGTATTTTGACTGATGAGCCGGTCTAATTTTGATTTTACAGGTCTATTGATCTGATCTTTTTCAGAATCATAAAAATTATTGATAATATATCCTGCCGCTATAGTTGCTGCCGATGCAAGCACCAACATTAACAAATTGAGATCAAAAAGAACATCTCGTAGCGGTTTATCGTGAGCCAATATATAAACCGACGTCAAGTATTGAGCGATTACAACAATGAGAATGTTATACCCACGAACCACAGAAAACATACTGAAAAACTTCAGTAAAATCAGTTTTTGCTTTCTTGAGAACATCGCTTATTATTGGTGTTTGAGTTGTTTGATATGCTTGGCAAGGTCTAAAGATAGAACTTTAGCCGATTCGGGTGACAAATGATGCCCATCAATATAATTATAACGCTTAGACTTATCTAAATAATTGAGATAGGTGACGTTTGATTCGGCAGATAACTTGAATAGAAGACCATCAAAATCTGGACTTATTGTATTTTCAATTTCTAATAATTCTGCACTAATGGGCAGTCTCACCAAATAGACCTCGCCATAGTTTTTTAAATAGGAAATCGTTTCTTTCAAATACGACAGTCTTAATTTTGAAAATTGAAGTTCGTCAAGCAGCTCAGTAAAATTAATAATGACTTGATCTTTATTTGCCTCTAACTCTTCCGTAGAAAACGTTTTTAACAACATCAAGTAACCGTCATCCTCAACCCTAAAATTTGTGTTATTATGCAAGAGCTTCACAAAAGGTTCGGCGTAGCTATCTATTAAGTATTCATAATTTGGGTTTGAATTTACCATGGTCAATGTTTCGATAAATTCACCTCTCTCAGAAAACAAGGCTGCATTATTTGGATCGTCACTATTACTAACCAACCCCCAAGGATTCACATCTAAAATGAAAATTTGATCGCTTACAGAGGTATCCAGTTTCTTCTTTATGTTATTTAAATAGGCTAAACCGTAAGGACTCAAATTATAGGTAAAACCGTAATTATAAGTCGTCACATTTTTTAATTCTTTATTTATGACTGATGGCATTAAGGCTTGGGCAATTCTTGAGGAACCAATCAACAATGAGGTTTGCTTGGTTGATGTGAATCGTTTATAAAACAAATCAGACTGTCCATCGGCCAACGAAAATACGAAAGCTATTGATAACAGGATCACAACACCAAACACGGCTATTTTGATTATAAATTTGTTCAAATCCTAATATTTAAAATTGAAAATAAATAAACGGTTCATCTTTCACACCAAATAAAAATATGATCATTGCCAGAAGATAGTAAAATCCATAGCGTAATGGTTTGGACAGTTTTTTATGAATATAGATTAGACTATGTTCATATTCTCGACCGAGCCAATCCATTACTACGAGCATAGCAATAAAAAATAGGCTAAAGACCATTTTAGATTCAAATATAAACGATGGTTGAGACAATAATGATGGCGAGGCGATGGTTTTTAAATATGCAAATGCTTCGGAAATTGTTTCGGCTCTAAAAAACACCCAAGCTAGCGTGACCAGTGTGAATGTAAATAGTATGGAGCACAATTCTTTTAGCGACGGAAGCATGCGATCTTGCCCTGCAATATCTAAATAGTTTCGATTGGTCTTAAATAAAAATAGCGGCACAAAAAACAATGCGTGCGTAAATCCCCAAAATACAAACGTCCAATTGGCACCATGCCAAAAACCGCTCACCATAAAAATGATGAAGATATTTCTTAGTACATAAATTGTAGATCCTTGACTTCCGCCAAGCGGGATGTAGAAATAATCTCTAAACCAAGTAGACAATGACATATGCCAACGTCTCCAAAATTCGGCTATATTTCTTGAAAAATAGGGCACTGCAAAATTCTGTTTGAAATCGAAGCCAAACAGCTTCGCGCTTCCTATGGCAATATCTGAATATCCTGAAAAATCGCAATAGATTTGAAACGAGAATAAAAGAGCACCTAAAAGCAAGGTGCTTCCTGACAACTCATTTGCACCATCAAAAATCAGGTTGACATATCTCGCACAGTTATCGGCAACGACCATTTTCTTAAAAAAGCCCCATAGCATTTGTCTCATGCCATCGCTTGCCTGTGAATAATTAAATTTACGAAGTTTATAGAATTGAGGCAATAAATTTTTTGCGCGTTCAATTGGTCCTGCGACCAACTGAGGAAAGAAACTCACGTAACATAAAAATGACAACCAATCTTGTGTTGGTTCTAATCGCCGTTGGTAAACATCAATACTATAACTCAAACTTTGAAACGTATAAAAGCTAATCCCAACTGGTAAAATAATGTCTAAGCTATCGATGCTCATTGATGCACCAAATAATGTAAACGCATCTACAAAACTTTCAGCAAAAAAATTGTAATATTTAAATAGGACGAGTACGCCAATATTGACCGTAATACTTAGCCAAAGTAGGGCCTTTCGCTCTTTTTTTCTAGTATTTTGCTGAAGCTGAATGCCGATTGCATAATCGAGGATCGAACTACAAAAAATAAGAATTAAAAATCGCCAATCCCACCAACCATAGAAGATATAACTTGAGATTAAGAGTAGGATATTTTGATAGCGTGCCCGTTTAGGGACAAGAAACCAATACAGTAGAAAAATTAATGGAAGAAATACCGCAAACTCTAAAGAATTGAATAACATGCCTACTTTAAGAGTTTAGTTGACGCCTGTTCATATGCGCCAAAATGTAAATCTGAAATTTAGAAGTTATACACCACTTCCAACTTATAATCTTTTAGCGCTTGTTTTGCAGTTTCTATATCTTGGGTAAATCCTAAAATATAACCACCACCACCAGAGCCACATAACTTTAAATAATACTCATTGGTCTCAAGTCCTTTTTTCCAAAGTTCATGAAACTGCTTGGGGATCATTGGTTTAAAATGATTCAAAACCACTTTTGATAACTGTTTGGTGTTTTTAAATAAAGATTTGATATCACCTTTTAGGAAGTCATCAACACAAGCATCGGTATGTTTAGTAAATTGATCTTTGATCATACTTCTAAAGCCTTCTTGCTTCATACTTTCCATAAAAATGCTTACCATAGGCGCTGTTTCACCTACAGTACCAGAATCGATCAAAAACACAGCACCTTTGCCATCGGCTTGTTGTGCAGGAATTCCGGTCGCTTCAATATTATCCTTAGAATTTATTAAAATTGGAATGCTCAAATAGCTGTTCAACGGATCTAATCCTGAGGATTTTCCGTGGAAAAATGATTCCATTTCAGAGAAAATCATTTTTAGTTTGAGTAGCTTCTCACGAGTTAAATTTTCTAGAACCGTAATCTTATCGTAAGCGTATTGGTCGTAAATTGCAGCAACTAAAGCACCACTACTACCAACACCATACCCTTGCGGGATTGAAGAGTCAAAATACATCCCAGCTTCAACGTCATTGAGCAAAGTATCGATATCAAAAGCTACTAAATCGGGATTTATATCTCTCAAATAAGAGACAAAGCGCTTTAGACTTTCATTTGATTTTATGGCGATTTCCGACGGATTCTCATCTGTCTTTAACGCACCATTATAAAAGTTATAGGGAATTGATAAGCCTTTGGAATCTTTTATAATTCCATACTCACCAAAGAGTAAAATTTTTGAGTAAAAAAGCGGTCCTTTCATAAAATCAATGAAAAATTCAAAATGTAAAGTTAACAATTATTCTTTAGATGACTTTACAATACTTATTAATAATCTCAAAACCTCTTGTGACATCAGCTTGTAGTGATCAAATTTTTCGTCATTTATGTAATGTGTTGCATGTAATAAATCTAACCAATAATCTGTCTCGTTTGCTTCTTTCAAACTAATGGACATCTTGCTAATGAAGTCAGCTTTACTTTGGGCAAATTCTGCTTCTCGTATATTTGCTCCAATGCTCGTTCCAGACTTCAATAATTGACGAGACATCACGAACTCTTTTTTATCGTAGGCCAACCATTTGTATAAATTCACAATTTGTACGGCGTAATCAAAACTTTTATGTTTAATAATATTTTCTTTCATAACACCTGAAAACTAGATACCAATTTAAGAATAGCTTCGCCATACTCATGTCATTATACATTATTAATTGTCAATTAATAATCGCTTTAGCCCCAAAGCCTATTTGATCAGTGATATAGTGTTCATTTTGGCAATGCTCAATCAATTCATGCTTTATGAATTTTAAAGCACTTTCTTTTTCTCGTTCTGGATATAAGACATGAACATTTGCACCAGCATCTAACGTGAAACAAATTTTTGATTCGCTGTTTGCTCTGTAAGCCCAGATTTTATTGATGATCTCCAAGGTATTTGGTTTCATCAAAATAAAATACGGCATGCTGGTCATCATCATGGCATGTAAGGTAAGAGCTTCACTTTCTACAATATCGATAAATGTATTGATATCACCAGTTTTAAATGCAGACATAAGTTTTGAGATGTTATCGTGTGCTTGTTCAAATCGACGTTTTGCAAAAGGGTGGTCGTGCATTAAGTTATGACCAACCGTACTGCTCACCTGCTTTTCGCCTTTATCAACTAACAAAATGGTGTCTTGAAATTTCTTAAAAACAGGATGCACTTCATGCTCGTACTTAATTCCAAAGAGATTGGAGCTCCCATTAATCTGGGCATGCTCTCCCCAAACGACCAAATCACCTTCAATACTCCTGCAAGCGCTTCCAGACCCTAAGCGTGATAAAAAAGATGCTTTTTGATTGAACTCATCTTGAGACATTTTAACAGTGCTCATTGCATTATCCAAACTCACCAAGCATAAGGCCAAAGCGCTCATACCAGATGCCGACGATGCAATACCTGAGCTATGCGGAAAAGAATTTGATGTTTCAATCTTAAATTGATATGTTTTTAAAAAGGGTAGGTAGACCTCGATACGCTTAAAAAATGTATTAATTTTAGGCTTAAAGTCTTCCTTCTTCTCACCATCTAAAAATATCTCAAACGCATAATCTTCTGAAGTTTCCTTTTTTGAAAAACTCAATGTAGTCGCTGTTTTACAATAATCTAAGGTGAAACTTATGGACGGGTTTTCGGGAATTTGATGGTCTTTTTTACCCCAATATTTAACAAGTGCAATATTGCTAGGCGATGCCCATGAAAAGCTACCGTTTTCTATTGTTTTGCAGTAGGCTTTTGGGATGAAATTTTCTTCGGTCATACGTATTTATTCTGAAATAAAGGCTGTGTAATCCAGACTTCTAAAAGGTTACTGCCTTATTGGTTGTAAAAATAGGAAATATCTATTCGTTTTTTAAATTTCCGAAGATATAGCCAGCAATTTTACCATTGTTTTATAGTTTCTGGAGGTGGCCTTTACCTTTAATTTTTTCTCAAACGTTTTTATGTTAAATTTAGTGCGACCGTAACCATTTGCGGTATAAAAATAGAGACAATCACCTAAGATCTCAAATTCTTCATCGTTGTACTTAATGTGTTTGACCTCATCAACACAATAGCTTGCTGGTACAGCGCTCAATACTATAAAATAGCTCGATGTCTTTTTTTCTTCGGAAAATGGACAAGCCTCCAAAATACGCGCTAATTCTTCTGTCGTTTTTACAATAACAGGTACGTCAAAACCAAAATGATACGCTATGGCTTTTTTGATGCTTTGCTCTATTAAAGACGTGTTAGTTTCCGAAGACCTTAAAATCACATTCCCACTTTGTATATACGTTAGTACGTTTTCAAAACCTACTTTGGTCAATACATCTCTAAGCGCTGCCATCGGGATTTTTTTATGGCTTCCAACATCAATTCCTCGTAACAAGGCCATATGGTTTCTTATTCTTAAACTTTATTTTGGATACTATTGGAGGTCGATCTTCATCGGTCTAATTTCTATATTGGCTTTTAGTCAATTGATTTAAAAATGCGTCCTTATACAATGATTTATCCCTCAACCATTTGATTAATAGCACGTTAATCCACTAAGTCATTGAGATGAAGTGAGCCTTTAAAGGTTGGGTTTAAACGTATTCAGAAATTAAAGTAATCCCTCATATATCGTATATTATGTCGTCAGCGTCAATTGAATCCAGTACATAAAATAGTCATATTTAAAAAAATTGTAACTTTACACATACCCAAATGCAAGACACCTACTTATAATGCAACCTCAAATACGATATTATACACGCGCTGTTGTTACTTTACTTCTATTTTTCTCAAATAGTGTAACATCGCAAGAAAACACACTAAAAAATTCAAAGTCAACTGATTTTAACAGTGCGTATTTAGATCATCTTATTGAAAATGACAGCTTATATAAAGCTACTGTTTTTTTAAATGAGTCTTTAGCTTTTGCTAAGACTAATAACCTAAAGTCTTCTGAGGCTGAAACCTATTTTAATCTGGGAAACGTTCTAGCCGAAATGGGAAATTACAAAAATGCCGAGGATTATTACCGAAGAGCGTATTCAATTTATGACTCGCTCCAATTAGACCAAAGTAGAGATATGGTCTTGGCCGGACTCACCACAGCTTATTCTAATGCAAAGTATTATAAAAAATTTGATAGTCTTTATCCTATAGCCCAACGGTTATCTACCAAGCTTAATAGTGAATTTCAATTTATCCATTTAGAAAATAAAATTAAAAAGCACTATTATAATTACGAAAATGATAGCTTGTTTAAAACCTCCATCTACGGTCTAGCAAAATTAGACACGACCAATTTAGACAACCTCAACTGGTCAAAACCCAATAAGGATCTCAATTGGAAACAGCGCATGCTCTTGTATTATAAACACCATAATGCCTTGGTAAGGGTGAAATTGGGTGATTTTAAAAGAGAAAGTTTTGATCTACTGTTCACTATTGACGAAGAGGATCTCGCAAATTCATTGGTCAAGGAGCATGATAAGTATAGAAAACTCGCCACCTTTAATTACTACAAATTTTTATACTACAGGGATGTTGAAAAGAAATTAGATTCGGCCACGAGCTATTTGCTTAAGTCTGATATTTACAAATATGACGCCCTTAAGAATTTTGAAGAGAGAAACAAAAACAATGGTGAACTTATCTTTAAAATTATCACCACAGAACAGCAACTTCAATCGGCCGAAAAGACACGCATTAGTACCGCTGAAAACTCAAGAAAATTTTTGATAGCACTCGTGATTTTAGGTGCAATACTACTTTTGTGCCTTATCTTGTTCTTTAATTACTATAAGGCCAGAAAAAATATTAGCGCTATTAACTCTAAACTTCAAAAGAGTAACAATAAACTCTTGGAAATTGATAAAGAACGTCTAGAATTCTTTTCGGTATTGAGCCATGAGCTTCGCACTCCTATTTATGGTATTAGCGGACTCGCAACACTTATTGAACAAGAGGACGATGATCATAAAAAGGAATCCTATATAAAGTCACTTATCTCTTCAAGTAATTACATTTCGATTTTAATTAATAATGTATTACAAGCTACTAAATTAAGATTTGAGGATAAAAGTTTGCGTTTAAAACCTGATAAGATGAATCATCTTATTCATCATGTCACAAGTAGTGTTGAAATTGCTGCACGCAGCAAAGGGCTAAAATTCTTCACGCATATAGAACATTCTAAAGACAGTGAATATATTTTAATTGACAAAGTAGCTTTTAGCCAAATTCTAATTAATCTAGCCTATAATGGTATACGTTACACGAAGGAAGGCTCAGTCTCTATAAGCGTCAAAGAGAAAAGTAGAACCAATGATGATGTTACCTTGTTGTTTGAAATAACAGATACGGGAATAGGAATCGCACCAGAAAACCGCTCATTGATTTTTAATGCTTTTGAGAATAAAACATTTTTAGACCAAAATAGTCGAGGCTCAGGTCTTGGTCTATATATCGTTAAAACATTGCTTAAAAGCCATAATACCGATATTGATTTCATTTCTGAAGTTGGAGTAGGCTCGACGTTCTTTTTTGACGCGACCTTTAAACTATCAAAGGCTCAGAAAGAAGAGTCTATAAATATCAACACAGAAGACGATATAGAATCACATGTTCTTATAGTAGACGACAATAAGATCAATCTCCTAATAACCCAAAAAAATATTGAACGCATCAAAGGTCATACTTGCGAAACAATAGCTAATGGCAGGCAAAGCATCTCCATTGTAAAGCAAAAGAATTTTGACATCATATTAATGGACATCAACATGCCAGATATGGATGGATTTGAAGTTACCAGACATATTAGAATGTTTAATCCTGACGTACCTATTTTGGCACTTACAGCCTTAAACTCCAATGAAATCGAAGAAAAAGCGGAGCGTGCTGGTATTAATCAAGTCATCACCAAGCCTTATAACTTTGAAGAGTTTAGAAAAATTATATTATCCTATGCTCATGCTACTCGCCACTTGCAGCAATAGCACACGAGGCGATATATGCTCCAGACCAAGCGTTCTGAAAATTAAACCCACCAGTTACAGCATCAATATTTAAGATTTCTCCTGCGAAATAGAGATTTTCGTAAAGCTTACTTTCGAACGTCTTAAAATTGACCTCTTTTAAATTTATGCCTCCTGCAGTGGTAAATTCATCTTTAAACGTACTCTTTCCTGTCACTTGAAAAACGGCTTGCGTCAATTGAGCCGCCAAATCTTCAAGTTGTGCCTTCTTGAGATCTGCCCAGCGTGTGTCTTTATTTAAATGCGAAGCCAAGACCAGTTTTTGCCACAATCGTTTTGGCATGTCAAATTGAGCCGACTTAAATACTGTTTTCTTTGCCAAGCCTTGTTTTAAAAGTTTGAGCACCTCGATACAATTAACTAACGTGGTCTTCACAAAATTAACTTCAATTTGAAAGTTATAATGGCGCTCTGCCAACTCAACCGCTCCAAATGCAGAAAGCTTTAAAATAGCGGGAGCGCTCATCCCAACGTGGGTGATGAGCAAAGGCCCTTCACTATACAAATCTGAATCCACGACCTTAATAGACGTATCTAATGCAACAACTCCAGGAATATCCTTGATGCGCTCATCTTTAATATCAAATGTAAAAAGCGACGGTACAGGCTTCGTAATTGTATGCCCTAAATGCTCTAAAAGTTTCCAAATTTTCGGATTACTCCCAGTGGCTAACATTACTTTTTGTGTTTCTAAAACACCTTGGGAGGTCTCAAGGATCCATTCTTGCTCTTTGTGAACGATCGATTTCAAGGAATAGTTATATAATATGTCAATCTTATATTTTTCGGCCTCTCCAAGAAAACAATCAATAATGGTTTGAGAACTATTTGAAACGGGAAACATTCTACCATCCTCTTCAATTTTAAGCTCTACACCACGTTGTTCAAACCATGTAATCGTATCGCCAGTCATAAATTGATGAAAGGGTCCCAACAATTCTTTTTCGCCTCTTGGATAATTGAGCACTAGCTCTGAGGGTATAAATTCGGCATGCGTGACATTACAGCGCCCACCACCAGAAATTCTTACTTTTTGTAAACCTTCTTTTCCACGTTCAATTATGGCTATACTGAGACTTGGGTTTTGCTCAGCGCAATTGATGGCGGCAAAAAAACCTGCCGCTCCACCACCAACTATAATGACATCGTAAGTTTTCATAGTTTATCTGGATTATCTGAAATTATGGCATCAACACCGTAACTAGTCATTCTTGCCATGGTGTCTTGGTCATTGACCGTCCATGTGATGACCTTATAACCCTCGTTTTTAGCTAAGGCTACATTAGCTTTTGTTAGCAAAGCACTATTGGGATGTATGGCGTAGGCTTTAATGGTTTTTGCAAAGTCCATTGCATTGGTCACACTATCTTTTGTGAGTACGCCTAAGCGCAATTTAGGATTTATTTTGAAGACGGTCTCCAATTCTTGATGTTGGAAGCTGGATAGAATAAAATGTTCATTATCCCAGCCTTTATTGGTGATGTATGTATTGGTCATTTGAGCTGCCAATGTCGCGGTGTTTTTTCCTTTTAATTCTATATTGAGAATACATCGTCGATCAATAATATCTAAAACGCTATCTAAAGTTGGTATTGAAAACTGTTCATCGACCTTCAATAGTTTAAGCTGCTTTAAAGTATGCTTAGAAATTTCTCCAAAACCATTGGTCATGCGATCCATGGTAAAATCATGAAAAACGACGAGTTCCCCTGAAGCGCATTGGTGCACGTCAATTTCAATACCGTCCACACCCATTTCCAAAGCTTTTTCAATTGATGCTAGTGTATTTTCTGCAACGTATGCTTTAGCTCCTCGATGACCGAATTTTAAAGGTCTATTCATAATTTATAAAAGTATAAAATTTAATTTTAGACCCATTGCTTTATCTTTATTTATAGAATCTTTAAGAGATAAGATTTTACTTTCCGAAGAAAACGATTTATTTTTCAAAGCAATATATATATTATGCCTACGTACTTAAATATTCTTTTCTTTTTTAGCTTTATTTTTACAACCTCCTGTCAAACCAGAAAGCTCAATGCAATTGTTGATTTACCATCGAGCTTAAAAGAAGTTTCGGCGGTTGAGACTATAAAAAGCTCCAACCTGATCTGGGTCATTGAAGATGCGGGAAACAAGAATAACCTTTATGCGATTGGAAATGATGGTTCCCTATCTAAGACTATCGAAATTGAAAATGCTCAAAATATAGATTGGGAGGATTTGACGTCTGATCGCGACGGAAACCTCTACATTGGAGATTTTGGCAACAACGCCAGGCGTAGGACAGATTTTTCAATATACAAGATAAAACAGCCAGCAAGCGGAAGTCTTTCTATGAAAGCAGAGATTATCACCTTTGAGTTACCAAAAAAAACCAAGTCTGAAGATTTTGAATCTTTTTTTATTCTGAATAACACCTTTTATATCTTCAGCAAAAACAATAAGAAAACGAAACTCTTTAGAATTCCAAATGAAACAGGACATCATGTGGCGACTTATATTTCCGAAGTAAAACTAAAGGAAAAACGTAGTAAAGTGACGGCGGCAGATATTAGTGATGATGGTAAAACCGTAATTTTATTAAATCATGAGCGGCTTTGGAGCTTGACCAATTTTACTGAAGATAATTTTTTTAACGGCAAGATCACCGCGATGAGCTTTGATCACAATTCACAAAAGGAGGGTGTAAATTTCTACGACGATGCTACGGTTCTGGTTACTGATGAAAAGAATAAGCACAGTGGCGGAAAGCTATATATGCTCAAACTATGAGTTAAACGCATAATCTGAGGGATTCACATCTTCTAATTTTTTCAAATAGGTTTTGACAACATTTAAGTCGGCCTCATTTTCAAGATTTTTTAGAGCGTCTTCCTTAAGATTGTTAATCTCCTTTATGATTGTTTCCTTATAATTATCTCTTAGGGCATTTGGGCTTTGCAGTAAATATTGCAGCATTATAAATAATTTTTGAACAATGATTATGTCGTGCTTACAATAGTTTCTTAGCGCTGCCATAACATTATATATAAGCTGATCAAAATCAATTGTTTTTATATAGATAATGGGCTCATCGTCATCATCAAAATAATAACTCTTGTCCTTTTTAGTCATGCGCAATGCAAACAACTCTGTTAAGTAATCTATCGCATTAATACATGTCCCTGGATCGTTAATACCTGGAGACATTGCTTTTAGGGCAATTTCGGTTATTTGCTTAAAAGCTAACACATAATTGTCCTCAACGAGCTCATTTTTAGAAAATGTAATGCAATTAAGTATATCTTGCTTTACCTCATCCTCAAAATCTCCTTTGTACTTTATAATTGGTATTCCTTTCAACAGATATGCCCCTTTAATAGGAACAATTTCAACCTTAAGATGATGCTCTTTTGCGATTTCTACCAAAGCAACCAAGTTCACATCTTGCATATAGCCAGAGCGATCTGTCTTTAAATTTTTCCACTCTGAGGTATCTTCAAAATTGGTGTTTAAGTCTTTTTCTGCCTCAATAAGTTTCTCCAAGCGCTCTTTAGAGGTCTTGAAAATTTTATCCATAATGGTATTGACCTGTATGGCCTGAGAAATAGAATGAATAAAATAAATAAATGCCCCCAAACTAAGGGTCATAAAAATAATGCCCAATAACACTGAGAAACCAGGCATTTGGTATTTATCACCATCGGGTGTAATTGATACAAGTGTAAAAATGCAGTATAATAATGTAGAATTATAAATCCCTAAAATAATTTGATGTCTGCGATTTGAAATTAGACCTGGCAGTAAGCGCGGTGAGAAATTGCTTGACGCCTGATTTAGTAAAATCATTACTAATGAAAAACTGAATACCATGATGGAAATGAGACCACCTACAAAAGTCGTTAAAAGACTTCGTGCTGTTTCGGTATTGTTGACCACGAGAATTGGTGCATGCTCTATAAGGTATTTTGAAATCCCCCTGCTTTCTAAATAGATCATAAAAAATGCAAAAAGCAGCCCAAAAGCACTAATGAGCGATGGATAAAATGCAATATTACTTTCTAATTTCTTTGAATAATTATAAATGTTGTACAAAAAACCTTTCACGCTATATGTTTAAAAATTTAAACCAAAACCGAACGTAAATCGCAAGCCTTCGGTACTTTGAAATAGATTAAAAGTTCCTGAGAGACTCTCGGCAGCCGTAACCCAAAAGCCACCACCATAATCATTGTGCCACTTATTAGAATTATCGTCCTTAAGCCACACACGCCCCACATCAAAACCACCAAAAATACCAAATTGTAAAGGCAGTGTTCTTGTTTTAAAAGAATCGAAACTATACCGTACGTCAGAACTTCCAACGAAAGAATTCTGACCTGTAAAACGTTCGTTTCGATACCCTCTCAATCCATTACGACCACCAATATTAGCGGCTTGATAAAAAATAAGATCATCTCCAACCCTTACTTGCAATCGTGCATCGGTTTTGAGTGTCAACTTACGGTCGCGACTTAGGGCATTGTAAAACCCTAGATTAGAATTAAGATAGCCATATGTGTTTTTAGTATCCTTAAATTCAGTCTTTCCACCAATATTTAAGAGGAAGGTCATCCCACGTGACGGATTCAATTTATTATCAAAACTTTCATAGTTATACTCGGCTTCAATAGCTCCAAATAAACGTCTTTCATAAAAACTCTCGTTACTCGCAGGAATGATATCTGTGATAAATCTTCCAGATGAATCATCAATTTCAATAGCCTCAAAAATAGTTCTAAATCCATAATCACTACCAAAATTTCCTTTTTTAAGAATTCCCGCTTTAGCCATATAAATACTGGTTCTTACCCTATTGTAATCAAAGTCTAAATCATCATCAAGATTTACGGTTTCGTTTCCGAAGCCAAAAAAGTTATTAGTGAAATTGGCCGATGTGAATTGACCACCTAAGTGTAAATTCCAATCGTTCATAATATTTGCAAATTCTCCATCATAACCCAATGAAAATCCGTTAGTCGCAAAAAAATATCCGCCTCTAAAACGATGTTGTTGTGAATATGGATTTCTTTGAAACCCTTTTTTTGTCATTACATACTGTATTCCTAAAGACACGCCATCATCTGGGTTAAAACCAATGGCAGGTGCAATAACACTTGCCCTAACGATATTTTTTTGATAATCAAAAAGATTAAGGGCATAAACATCGGTCAATCTAATGGTTGCGCCTTTATTTTCTTGTATGGTATTCTTTTTACTCTCATGGTCGTAAACTTTTACGCGACGACCTGCTTTTATAATATAGGTATCGTTCTCTTGTCCACCAATAAGTCTTGTAAAAATGAGATTACTAGCCTTTCCTGTGACCTCAAACACATCTTTATCATCTAATCCATAAATCCAGAGTTCCTTTGTGATATCCTTATTAAAAATTTTATCTACGATCACTTCGCCTTTCTCTCCATCTTTTATTCTAGAAATCTTGACCTGTGTTTCGTTATCACCAATTCTTATGACTTCAATATAATCGTCTTTGTCGGTTCCCGTTAAGATTGCCAACTCATTTAAAAACTTATAATATCTCGTGGCAATATCCAATAAATTAGACCGTCTTTCCTTCAATTTTTCTTTGATATCTGCGAGCGTTTCATCCTGAGCGCCTTCGGGAACCTTCAAGAAGGCATTATTGATGACTTCATCTGTAATGTTTTCCTGTAAAAACGTGGCGTGTTTGATCCACTGGTCTATAGTAGACTGTTGAATCATCACCCGATCTAATTTAACTCCGGCCGCATTCATCCATTCAATATCATCAAGCTTACCATCGTACACTTGAAGTTGTTTTGTAGACCCAGAAATGATGCGCATGACATCCAAAAGTGCGCCATCAAAATTTGAAAATACTTGATCCCGATCTCTTGGGATTGGTCTAAACAACTTGTCGCCATTATCTTGGTTAAATTGTGCCCATCGCCATTGGTCTTGGTGACGGTCCCAATCCCCAATGAGCATGTCAAACAAACGTGCTCGTATGTAAGAGTTATCGTCAATTTTATACTTCTCATCTTCACGAACTTTTTCAATAATATCGTGGGTGCTTTCAATATCATCGGCATAACCAAAGTTTCTCTCATCGGTATAATTGTCTTCGGGCCGCTCTTCAATCATATAAAGTTCTCCACCATAATCATTATTATATTTCCCTAGATGCTTATGCTTCGGAATAAAATAAATGTTCGGATTGGTATGATACACTTCCGCAGCGTCAGATAAATCTGGAATCACTTTAAAAGCGTAGGGATGAGCGGCAGTGTAAAAGTCTTGGATCAAACTTTCAACAGCCGTTTTCTCGAACTCATCCTGAATATAATTATCCTTAAATAAAACGGTCTGCAAATATTGGGTTGCACTTTTTCGCAAAGCCCGCATATTGAGCTCTCGACCGTCTTTAGTTTTTAATCGTAACGATCTTGTTTGGTGACCTCCACCAGCCCTAACCACTTCCAACCCACCGTAAAGTGTATCTAATGTCGCCACTTGCGCTGTTATATTTGTACTATATACATCGCGATAGTGATCTCCCCAGACTGATTTGAAAAAATTTGATTTATCGGTTTCTTCTTTTGTGTACACAGACGTTTCGATAGTTTTAGGAAAACTATCGGGTAATTGTGAAACATCGTAATCTTTTATAGGTTCGTAGACTTGTTGCGCAAACAATCGCTTTGGCTGATCGTTTTCTTCACCATAGATCGTGACCCAACTGCTACCATCTTTATAAATGGTTAACTCTGCGAAACCCTGGCCGCCGTAAGAGAATAACCCGTTATTACTTAACGTTGCATAAGATTGCTTTGCGCCCGATCCTGAAACGATTTGTTTCACGCGATCATTTTCGATATACTGAAGCGTGTGCTCATGTCCAGAAACAAATACCAAATTATCAGATTCATACGCTAGTGTTTCCAGTCGGTTCATGAGCTTATTGTAGCGCTCATTATAACGGTCTTGAATAGACACACCGCCTTGCGTTCTAATTTGAGCTGCAAGCGATGCTAAAATTGGCAACGGTAGATTTTTTTGCGTCGGGTACAAATGCTTCTTAGCAGCATAAAAACCACCGTGTACGCCATTGGTGTACATAGGATGATGCATGGCAAAAACAATCGTTTTGTTCTGGGCTTTTTTTAACTCACCCTCTATTTCAAGAAAAAACCGATTTCTTGTTTTTATTTCGCATTCATCATTGATAGTTGGGTTTTCGTTCCAGTTTTCAAGATACCATTGTGTGTCAATAGCTATTAATTGTATGGTCTCACTAACATCAATACTCTCCAAAGGGCAACCATTCTCTGGCTGAAACGTATTTTTACCGAGCGCATCCTCAATATACTTTTCTTGTCGTTTTAAGCCTTTTAAGCCGTCACTGTACCAATCATGATTACCTGGAATAAAAACAATTTCTCCTTTAAAATTCTCGACAGATTTTATTTGACCATCGAGCGCATTTTCAGCTTTTGACCTACCCTTTTCATCCTTTTTTGGTAATCCTTCAGGATAGATATTATCTCCAAGAAATATGGCATAATCATTTTTCGTGTTTTTGTTTTCTATATGATTATGAAAAGCCGTTAGTGCTTTCGACATTCCACCTTGTGGCGATGTTCCTGCATCACCTACCAAATAAAATGTTTTATCTATAGGTTTATTGGGACGTTCTACCGTTTTTGTAGTTTCTTCCTTGTATTGAGCTCTGTAGGTGGCACAAGCGTTTATAAAAACTGCCAAAACCAGCAAGACAGCTAATCGTTTAATATATGTCATTTCAAAATTTTGAGTTGCAAAAGAACGTTTTTTAAGTTGAGTCCTTCACATTTTTATAAAGATATTAATTCTTATTTTAACTTTTCCCATAAGCTATCTGTAAAATAATACTTACAGTCAAGAAAATGTTCTATAACGGTGAAGTTAGATTTTTGGGCAAGAACTTCAATCTCGGGACGTGAATACTTTTTAGAAAGCTCAGTCCAGATGAGTTCATTTTGATCAAATTTTATGGTTAAATCCAAATCTTTTATTTGAACCGTTTGCGCTTTCAAACTCACTATATAGCTTTTCACCTCGCCTATTGAAGGATCATAATGACAGTAGAAGTCGAAATCGTCAATTCTAAAATCGGCATCAAACTCTCGATTGATCCTTATGAGTAAATTTAGGTTAAACCTTTTGGTAATACTAGCATGATCGTAATATGCATTGTGTATTGTAATTGGATTTTTCTTCAAATCCATCCCAATGAGTAGCTTATCATTAACCTTCATGTTTTTATTGAAAAGTGACAAGAGTTCAATGGCTTTTTCTTCGGAATAGTTACCTATGTTCCCACCTAAAAAAAGGAGTAAACTTGGCACATCGTTTTTAGCAGCTTCCTTCAAAATCTCAAAATAATCACCAACTCGTGGTTTTATCGATAGCTCTGGAAGTCTCTCTTGTAATTTTTCTGAAAGTATTGTGATAGCCTCCTGAGAAATATCAATAGGCACATAATTAAATGCGATTGTATTGGACACCAAATACTCTAGTAACTTAAACGTTTTAAAGCCATCTCCTGCACCAAGTTCAATGATGTTAAAAGAAACATCAAACTTTAAAGCCTCAACAATTTGCTTGGCTTGTAAGGAAAGAATTTCGAATTCAGAGTCGGTTAAATAATATTCTGGCATCTGCATGATTTCTTGAAAAATGCGACTACCATTATCATCATAGAAATATTTGGACGACAAATGTTTTTTTTCCGCAGAAAGTCCTTTTGTTATGTCTTGGGCAAATGAGGTATTCATATTATTTTACAAGTCTTATTCCTGAAAATTGCCATCTCATTTCTGGATGAAAAAAATTTCGGTAGGTTGGTCTGCTGTGTGCTTCTACTGTTGCTACAGAAGCACCTCGAAGCACCATTTGATTAATCATAAATTTACCATTATACTCTCCTAAAGCACCTGGTGCCTTTGCAAAGTTAGGGTATGGTAAGTAGGCACTGTTTGTCCACTCCCAAAGTTGACCATATTGAAATTGATTTGAAGCCACTTCCCATTCAAATTCGGTTGGTAAGCGCATGCCTTTCCATTCGGCAAAAGCGTATGCTTCATAAAAGCTGAGCTGACTTACAGGCTGTTTACCGTTCACTTTTTGAAAACCACTTAAGGTGTACTGATGCCATATGCCGTCAACTTGATGCCAATATTCGGGAGCGTTCGTATCGTTTTTCTGAATAAAATCCCAACCTTCGGCATGCCATAAATTAAAATTTTTGTAGCCACCGTCATTTATAAAACCGATGTACTCTTCATTCGTGACGAGTTGATCGGCAATTTCAAAATCTTGGAGAAAAGCCTTATGGCGGCCAAGTTCATTATCATAACAAAAACCGTCACCTTCATAACCTATGTCATAAAGTCCTTCTTCAATTTTTATCCACTTTGCAGGTTGGTCAATTTCGGCTAGATCAATAGCATTTTTAAGTTTTGGAAACGTGGGTTGATGTCCTAGTATATATTTAATGTCATAATAGAAAAGCTCTTGGTGTTGCTGCTCATGTTGAATTCCTAAATGAATTACAGCTTTAACCTCATTAGTCAAATCTTCACTCAAAAAATCAAGCATGTGCTCATCAATATAACTTCGGTACTTGTAAACTTCATCAACGGTGGGACGTGTCATCAAACCGCGGTTTGGACGTAGTACACGTGTTCCAGCATTGTTGTAATAGCTATTGAATAAATACGCAAAATCCTCGTCATAGCATTTATAGCTAGCTTTAAATTCACATAGCACGAATTGCTCGAAAAACCAAGTACTATGCGCCAAGTGCCATTTTGGAGGTGACACAAAGATTTCAGGTTGAACTGAATAATCCTCAGTTTGCAAGGGCTGACAAATAGATATAAATCGTTGTCTCGTATTTAAAAATAACGCTTTTAAGGTCATTGTTTTTTATTAAAAATTTGACGGTGTTCTGCTGTTAAGAACATATCGCTAAAATTTGCCGATGGTTATTTTATGTCGTTTGGTTAGACTCAAAATGACTTAATTTTTCATAATTTAAAATTTCAGAATGTGCTTTTATAAGCCACTGTAATTTTGGGTTGATAAACGTTTCACAAAATGGCTTTTTAGGATTGGTATAATAGTAATCCAAAAGACTTTCTCGTGAGGGCTTGAATGCTCTAAAGTTTAAAATTTGCGTGATATAATGGGTTTTGGCAAGTGTGCTTAAGTAATTCAATATGCTCTGAGCCTTATAATGTTGTGCATCTGAAAATGTATAAATCGCCGACCGATATTTTTCGCGCATAGAATGGTTTTTTGTGCTTTTATGTGTGCCTAAATGTATTTCAATTAATAAGGACAATTTAACGCAATCGGGATTAAAAGTAACAATAACCGCCTCTGAGAAACTTGAGAAAGCACCGTTTGACGCGATGTAACCTTGATCTACACAAACAACCCCCTTCAAGGATTGAAATATCGCTTCGGTGCACCAATGGCAACCGCCACCAAAACCTACTTTTTCAGTATTGTCCATCACTTAATAACCTCAACGCCACGCCAAAATGCCACATGATCTTTTATGGATTGAGCACGCTCTAGAGTTTTAGGATAGTACCAAGCCGCATCAGGATTTTGTTTGCCGTCGACCTCGATGGTATAGTAGGAGGCTTCACCTTTCCATGGGCATGTGGTATGGGTATCACTTGGTTTAAAAAACTCTGATTTGATACTTGTTGGCGGAAAGTAATGGTTGTTCTCAATGACAACAGTTTGATCACTTTCTGCAATAATCTTATCGTTCCAAATGGCTTTCATAATATGTGTTTTTTATTGGGTCTATTTTTTCTTATTTCGTTTGTTTTTGATAGTAACTTTTCCTCAGAAAAAAAGTGAGTTTTAATCCTAGTTACTAGTTTTACATCAAGAGCTACAGGATAGCATGGAGCAGCCCACTTTATCCCTGGCCCAATCTGGACGTTTGGCAAACCATTTCTCATATTCTGGCTGCTCATCGTAAGGTTTTTTTAATAACTGAAATAACTCATCAATCAATTGATAATCGCCTTTATTGGCATCATCAATTGCCAATTGGGACATATAATTTCTAAGCACATATTTTGGGTTGACAGCATTCATTTTTTCTAAGCGTTCAGCGTCAGTACGATTTTCAATTTTGAGCCTCTCATCGTAATGCTCAAACCATACATTCCATTGTTGAATGACTTTATCTGAAAGCGCTTTTGACTTATAAAACGCATCTTTTATGATCTCTAAACCTTCCGAAGCATATCCTTTTTTAAAGCGACTCAACTTGCGATAAAACATGGTCATATCAGTTTCAGTAATCAAGAGGGCATCTTCTAGATCTTGAATGAGTTTCGCATCGGTTGATTCATACATCTCTATACCTAACTTAGATCGCATCATCGCTAATGATTTTTTTTCAAAATCGGTTTTATAGCTTTCTAAAATCGTCTCTAAAGGCTTCACGTCCTCAATGAGCGGATATAAGGCGTTGGCGAGTTGGTATAAATTCCAAAGCCCAATGTTGGGCTGGTTACCGTATCGGTATCTTTTATTCTGGCTATCGGTTGTATTTGGTGTCCAGCCAAAATCGAAACCTTCGAGCCAACCATACGGCCCATAATCAATGGTCAACCCTAAGATTGACATATTATCGGTATTCATCACACCATGAACAAAGCCTACGCGTTGCCAATGCACGATCATGTTTAATGTACGTTCTGACACTTCGGCAAAAAATTGAATGTAGCTCACTTTCGAAGGTGTTCCCAAGTGCGGAAAATGGTGAGTTATTGTATAATCAACGAGCGTTTTGAGCGTTTTATGATCTTGACGTGCCGCAAAAATCTCAAAGCTTCCAAACCGCAAAAATGATGGTGACACACGGGTTACAATCGCTCCAAGTTCTAGTGCAGGGTTGCCATCATAGAGCATATCACGCATGACTTGATCGCCAGAAAGCGCCAGGGACAGTGCTCTGGTCGTGGGCACTCCTAAATGATACATGGCCTCGCTACACAGATATTCACGAATTGAAGAACGCAAGACGGCTAGACCATCGGCACCTCGGGAATAGGGTGTTTCGCCGGCACCTTTGAGTTGAATACACCATTTTTTGTTTTTTTGCTCAATTTCAAACAAATTGATGGCTCTACCGTCTCCAAGCTGTCCTGCCCAATTTCCAAATTGATGTCCGCCATAACACATCGCATAAGGCGTAGTATTTTTCAAGACTTTATTTCCCGTAAATATTTGTGTGAAATTATCGCTTTCAATTTCAGTTTGTGAAATTCCTAAGGCCGAGGCCATTTCCGAAGAGACATGAAGCATTTTTGGTGATTTGGTCTGCTTTGGAGTTACATAGGAAAAACAGGCTTCACGCACTTGGCGTTTGTAATTCTCTGTTATTGGATCTTCGGGAAGTTGATCTGTAAATGTACTTGTTGGACTGGGGCTCATGACTAATTGTGCAGTAAAAATTTATTAAACCTTAACATCATTAATAAAGTTAAAGAAGTTACAAAAAAAATTTAACTGATTTTGTAACGGCATCATGTCTAATCTCAATTTTTAACACGATTTTAGCTTACTCATACCATGTGACTTTATAAACTTAAAATTATGCATTCGTTAAAGTTTATTACTTTTACCACATAAACAAATCGTAGTTATGGAGAAACTCATTTCGAAAGCAGAAGAATATGTAATTGGTTATTTAACCAAACATTTAGGTGCTGATTATGTGTATCATAATTTGGGACACACGAAACGGGTAGTTGACAGCGCTAAGGAGCTCATTGAATTGAGCGATTTGAATGAACATGACCAAGCCTGCTTATTAACGGCAGCGTGGTTTCATGATACGGGTTTTACCAAAACCATTGAAGGCCATGAAGAGGAAAGCGTAAAGATTGCTTCAAAATTTTTAGAGACGCAAGAGATCGATCAAAACGATATCGATATAATAAACGGGATCATCATGGCCACCAAAGTTGGAAAAGCGCCAGATACTGAATTAGAGCGTCTTATTAAAGATGCAGATTGCGGACATGTGGCGAGTAAAAACTACAAAGAGTACTCTTCTCTACTTCGAAAGGAATGGGAGCTTACCTTGAACAAAGTCATGTCAAAACGCGCTTGGCTCCAGAACAACATTGCTTTTATTAGTAATCATACGTTTTATTCTGAAGTCGCCTCTAACCACTGGCAGGAACAAAAAGGTAAAAATTTAGCTTCTCTTTTAAAGTCTAAGAAAAAGGCAAAAAGCAAGATAAAAAAAGAGGAGATGAAAGCCAAATATAAAGTGCAGTACAAGAATGAAAGTCCTGAACGTGGTGTACAAACCTTTTTTAGAACCGCTTTAAGAAACCACATCAAGTTGAGTGATATAGCCGATACAAAGGCCAACATTCTATTATCGGTCAACGCCATTATCATATCGGTTGTCTTGGCTAATTTGATCTCCAAATTAGACACTAATCCCTACCTTACGTATCCCGTCGTCATTTTTACCCTCTTTAGTGTTATTTCTATGGTGATGTCTATTATTGCCACGCGTCCCAATGTGACGAGCGGCGAGTTTACCAAGGAGGATGTTAGGAATCAAAATGTAAACTTAAGTTTCTTCGGAAATTTTCACAAAATGAAATTAGAAGAATTTGAATGGGCCATTCGAGAATTGGTCAACGATAAAGACTATATCTACAAAGCACTCACAAAAGATTTATACTTTCTGGGTAAGGTTTTAGAACGCAAATACAGAATTTTGAGAATTACTTACACTGTTTTTATGATCGGTATTATTGTATCTCTCATTGCCTTTGGGATTGCAGTTAAAAATAATCCTGGTGTAGATATTCAAGATGTTTTAGAAAATGATAAACAGACACAAATAATAGAGCCAATGAATAAGCGCCTATATGTCTAGACTGTGCATTACTGCTTAATCTCTTGCATTAGGTCTTGGTAGGTGTAAAATGTTCTATCGTCTTTTTCTTTATGGTAAAGTACACTTACTCTTATCGCTTTAAGACCAGTTACGGCTTGTAAATCTTCAAGTTCTAGAATTTCGACATCGGTATCTAACATATGTTTTGACTGCAAAAAATCGATGTATTTCAAATATTCTATCTCATCTTCTTTTTGGGAATAGATAATGCTGAGTTTGCCTTTTTGGGTAATACGCTCATTGGTGCCTTTGATGTTTGCCTTATCTACTCGTTTTTTCACAATCTCATAGCGCGCATTGTAAGTGCCATCAACATCAAATTGCTTTTCATCCATTCTAAAACTTATAGAAAATGGATGATTAAAGACTAAGATCATGGACGCCACATCTAATTTAATGGGAAATTGAGGTTGCATGAGATAATAGGAGTTTTCCATCACACACATGATCTGCAGTTGCCACAACCTTAAATTGTATAAATAGATCGGATTATAACTATCTGCCTTAGTGAGTGACTCGCCAATGTACATGATATGCTCAACACCATCGGTCTTGAAACGCTCAAAGTAATGCGGATACATCGCTTGCGCCTCAATTTGATTTTTGTCTAAAAGGGAGGCCATCTCCTTATTGATCAAGGTTAACGTATCATCATACTGTTTTCTATGGTCGTACAGCACTTCGAATTTTTTATCAATCCTAGCTAAATAGGCGCTCACGTCGTCTTTAAGTATTTCAGAATTCACGAAATGGTCTAGCAATGGCTCTATATCTTGTTTTACAAATGTCGAAATTTGTTGCTCGCTGTCGACTTGAAAATTTGAAGTCAGTGTCTCAAGATATTGATTAATCTGATATAAATACTGATCATATATGTGCAATTTTTCAATGCCGTTGGCCTTTAATAAAATTTTCTTGATCAATTTTAATTGAATGGCTATATCCTTTTTGGTTGCTATATTTCTAGCTTCCGATGAACCCTTAATATCTATTTGTCCAAATAACGGATAAATATTCTCGAAGGCTATTTTCTTGAAATTTGGTTCAATGCCATTTAGTTGATCTTTTATAAACTGCCTAGCTTCCTTTTCAAATCGCCATTGCACACTCGGGTGAATGGAGGTACATTCAGTCTGGATTATCGATTGGATCAAGTGCTCCTCTTCTTTTTTAGAACGTTCTACCGCAGACACAATGAACGGCATGATATCGACTAATTTATTAGCATTGATGCTATTTAAGACTTTTGGCTTATGCGATACGATCTCTAAAACACCCATCAACCCTTCATCGTTTGCAATAGGTGCCAAAATTGCACTTTTAATATCTTGTCCTTTTAAGGTTTTGTATTGAGGAGATTTACCCTTTGAGAGTTTATAATATTTATCAACATCAGAAACGGCATAGAATTTTTTGTCTATAATTAGCGTCTTATACGATAGGCTACATAAAACATCCATGCATTTGCTTTCATTTAAATCGTCAAGCAAAAAGCTGTTCATCCCTACACCATAAACCCGCTCAAATGTACCCTCTTGCTCATTGTAAATGGAAAATCCTACCTTAATGTCTTTAAGCCCTAATAAGGATTGGAAAATCTCTTGAAAATTTTTCATGAACCCAACATCCTTACGCTTTTCGTCGCCTATAAGACTTGACTTGATGTTTGATATCGATTCGTCATCGGTGATATTGAAAATATTTGAAATAACAAAACCTTTGAAGGTATAGCTGTTTGGTGGAAATTTTTCTTTCCATATTTTGATATTTTCAAAATTATCGAGCAACTCATCGACATCTGCCAACGTTATTTTTGGGGCACTTTCAGAAGGTATGATTTCAGTAAAATCGCCATTGTACAAGATTTTATAATATTGCATGATCCCTTTGGCATCTGGAATTTCATAGTGAAATGGACGCTTAAAACTCACGTCATAGTCGTAACAAGCCGATAGGATAATGGTGCACGCAATGATGTAGATATCATCACCTGGCATGTTTTTGATCTCTAAAACAAAATCTTCGCCTGCCGTTTTGACAATGGATTTAAAACGCTCTGAGGAGTTAAACACTAAATTATTGAAGGGCAACGATACTGTCTTGATTTCGTTTTTTGTAAGGATTGGACTAAACGCATCTTGAAGTAATATTTTGATTTCTTTCTCGCGGTCTTTCAAAACCTGAGTATCTGAGAATCCTGCTCTTAATATGGGAAATTGCTCTGCCGTTTTTAATACTCTAGATGCTTTTGCGGCTAAGAACTGGTCATCACTTTTAGACAATACGTCATAATGCTCCAAAAGTTTATTGAAGCTAAGCTTTAACGTAAAAGGAGACTCTATGTTGTCGTTGATGTCCAAAATTAGGATTATAATGAAAAGCTAAGATACGAAGATTGAATCTAGTATTAAAATAGTCATCGTTTTAGTATCTTTTTTGGGTTCTTTAGTTCATCAATAAAGTCATTTAATCTTGACTGGTAATGATTAGTCTAGATTTATCTTCTGCCATACTATTGAAGTCTGCAAAAGTTTCAGGAAAGCCTAGATAGATTTCGATATATTCACCCACGACCAAATCAATATTGGTAGTTATAGTTCTACTGACATCTGTAAAAAACGTATTAAAATAATCTAGTTTTTGCCAACGGTTACCATTTTTATAAATTGCGATTCCTACGGGAGTTGGCTGATCTGTAGCGTTGAATGTTGATACGATTGAGGCAGTCACCGTATACAACCCCGTTTTTTTTGCCGTAAACCGTCCAGTCGTATTGTCATATTCTGCATTAACATCCTCAGTTTCTAAATCGAATACAACTTTATTCCAACCTATAACATTTGCATTACTTCCAGAAGAACCTTGATTAATTGTTGTGTTAGCAGAAAGTTTAGCTCGTACCACAGATGAATTATCATTTAACGCTACCCAACTAAGGATATCATGATCCCAATAATAAAAGCCTTTCAATGGAGTACCACTACCCGTAATAAAAAGCAACATACCATCTTGGTCAGCTCCAGGTATGCTAGCGGGAAATTCATCGGCTCTTGGAATTAAAATACCATCTTCATTTGATGGCGCAATTCTTGAAGACGCCTCAATATCCAGAGTGCTTTTAGGATCTGAAGTTCCAACGCCCACCTGAGAAAAACTGAAATTAAATGACAAAAAAAATGTTAAAATTAGTATTAAATATTTCATAGGGAGAAAGATTTACTTGTTGTTTTTAATAATACTCATCGCCACTCCTCCACCTTCGGCAAGATTCAAAGTGAGCGTTGATGTGTTTGTGAGGGTTATAGTTTCAATATCCAATGCTAAAGGATTTTTATCCCAGTGTGCATCTTGACCGTCTTTATAAATTGTTGCGGTATACTCTTGATTGTCATCTAAAAAACTAAAATCGACTTCAAAAGATCTAGAGTTTTCGTCGGTAATACTGCCTAAAAACCAATTGCCTGTTTCACGTTCTTGTCTCGCAATTGTGACGTACTCTCCTACTTCACCGTTCAACACTTTGGTGGTTTGCCAATCGACACCAACATCCTTTATAAATTGAAAAGGTTCTGGGTTAGCTTCGTAATGCTCTACCAGATCGGCAGCCATTTGAACAGGGCTATAAATTACCACATACAAAGCCAACTGCTGCGCCAGTGTGGTATTCACCTGGTTTTCTTTTTTGAATTCGTCAAATTTGATGTTGAAAATTCCTGGTGTAAAATCGATAGGCCCAGCCAACATTCTGGTAAATGCAACGATTGGTAAATGTTCTGGCGGATTCCCACCGTCATCCGCCCAAGCGTTGAATTCTTGTCCGCGTAACCCTTCTCTGGAGATGGTATTGGGGTAGGTGCGTCTCAATCCCGTTGGCTTTATGGGTTCGTGCGCATTAATGGCGACTTCATATTTAGCCGCTTTTTCAACTGTATTATTGTAGTGATTCACCATATATTGACCATGGTGATATTCCCCTTTAGGAAGAATTTTACCAACATAGCCCGTTTTTACAGTATGAATACCATGTTTCTGCATCAGGGCAAAAGCGGCATCTTGCTGCTTGGTGTACGTTTCGGTGGCTGCCGAAGTCTCGTGGTGCATAATAATTTCAACACCCTTCTCATTTCCGTAGCGCACCACCTCGTCAAGATCATAATCGGGATAAGTGGTTACAAAATCAAAAACACCTTCTCGATCTTCAAACCCGATCCAACGTTCCCAGCCTGTATTCCAGCCCTCGACCAAAACTCCCTTAATATTATTTTTTGCTGAAAAATCAATAAAACGTTTTACGTTTTCGGTCGTTGCACCATGTCTGCCGTGCGCTTTTCCAGTATCGGTCCATGTGCCATCGACCATTTCCAACCCATAGTCCCAAGAGGATTTTCCCAAGTGCATTTCCCACCATACACCAGTATATTTCATAGGTTTAAACCAAGATACATCGCCTAGCACATTAGACTCGTTTAAATTCACGATAAGATTTGATGTGATAAGATCTGGTGCATTATCGGTAATTTGAATGGTTCGCCATGGTGTATGGAATGGCAAGGCTCGTTTCACTTTATAATCGTTGTTTTTGGAGCCTACCAAATGACTTTCAAGATTCAAGTTATCGGGATCTACCTTTAGGGTCATCCCAGAATAATCAACCAGAGCGGCTTCATGAAAACTTAAATGCAAGCCATAGTTACCAACCATAGTGACGGGTGTATTGACTGCATTTTCTGGAATATAGGTCTGCGCTAAATTGACGTGATTTGAATAAGCAATGGCATTAATTTCAGATAATTTGGTTGTACTGTACAAATGCTCGTAGATATCCCAATCGCCAGGAATCCAAAAGGTTTTATAATCCTCGGTCAAGTTAAACTGCGTGTGCTCCTCTGTAATTTCGACCTCACTTAATTGCTCCTGTTCTGGAAATTCATACCTAAACCCGATCCCGTCGTCATAGACCTTAAAAACGATATTCAGCAAACGCTTTGGAGCCACGTTTTCTTGAAGCATTACCCGAAATTCATTGTAATGATTGACCACATCCAACTGTTCGCCCCAAGGCATTTGCCAGGTTTCGTTGTGTGTTTTGGATTCAGAATTTTTGACGCTGAAATTTTTATCAAAAGCCGTGGCGTTCTTAAACTCAAAACCTAGGTAAGAGGTGTCAATCACCACTTTATCATTTCGAGTAACCGTATAATAAGGTTGGCCTGCTTCGGAAACATCAAAATTGACTTTAATTGTCCCGTTTGGAGAAACTGCTCTGGTCTCTCTTTGTTCTTCGGAAGCGTTACAGGATAAAAACAGTGCCGCCATAAGTACGATGATGTATTTCATTCTTTCTTGTTTTTTCGAGTAGACCTCACCGGTTTTCGAAACCTGTGAGGTCTCCATTTTAATTATTTTAGTTCTAGTAACACCAAATCAAATTTAGATTCTAATGTTACGTTTCCATTTTTAACCGTCACGTCCTGATTAGAATAGGCATCATGAAGTATGACTCCATCTTCAAAAACGTCTTTTACATTTAAGGTCTTTTTACCAGCGTCTAAATCCATAGCAACCACCACCACATCTTTAAAATTTCCGTAGTTATAATTACGAGAAAACACATAAGGTGTTTGTGTAATCATTTGATGCATCCCAGCACCAACGGCTGGATGGTTTGCTCTAAACTGACCTAATTTTTGCCAGTGCTCCAAAACGACTTTTGTTTTAGGGTCGTTTTGTATATCGTCCCAATTCATCATAGATCGCAAGGTGGCATCACCAACGGTATTTTCGACAACTAAGCTTCTAGCCGATTCGTCACCATAATAGACTTGCGATGCTCCAGGTGTTAAGAGTAACATCGTGGCGGTTTCATAAGGCTTTTCGCGATTGGGATCAAACGGCTGACCGTCATCATGGGAGCTTAAATAATTGAGTACACTGTAATCTTTTAGATCTGTTTCGAGTAATTTTGAGTACCGACTAAACACCTCGTCCTTTGGTTGTTGGGCGACGTTCCATTTCAATTCAAAATTGATCAAACTGTTGAATGCACCATCAAAATAGTTGACTTTTTTATCACCGAAATCGAAAGCTTTTCCTGAGGAAATTCCGTAGTTATACACTTCACCAACGAGATAAAAACGATTGTCATCAAGCACCTTATCTGGATTGTTCTTTTTATATGCCGAAAACGCGCCGTTGCAGACCGTCCTAAATTCTTGCCAAACAAATTCTTCGGTATGCTTGACGGTGTCGACTCTGTAGCCGTCAATGCCATAATCTGTGATATAATCAGATAACCATTTCATGATGTAAAATCGTGGTGCTCTGGGAAAACCTGAGTCTTTAAAAAAAGTATCTAATTCGGCCATTTCATCTTCATATCTACCTTCTGCCTTCCATTTTTCGACCAATTGTGGCGGTAAATCGACGACTTCGTTGCTTTCGGTCTTGATGTCTGGTAGGTTTTCAACGAGCGTACAGGTGATTGTGTTTTCGTAAGTATCGTATTGACATTTAGGCTCGGTTCTCACCCATTCGCTAGGCCAAACTGCATCTTTATCGGTCACTGGACCAGTGTGGTTAATGACTGCGTCTAGCAACACTCTAATGCCTTTTGCATGAGCCGCATCAACGAGTTCTTTTAGATCGTCTTTGGTACCAAAGTTTGGGTCAATAGCAGTCCAATCTTTTGCCCAATAGCCGTGAAAACCGTATGTGAGGCCAGTACCTTCATCGGTTCCTCCATGGATTTGCTCCACTATGGGAGTCATCCAAATCGCATTGATACCGAGATCGCTAAAATAGCCTTCCTCAATTTTCTGGGTTACGCCTTTTAGATCCCCTCCCTTGAAACCTCTTAAAACTCCGGTTTCTTTGGTTCTATTAAAATTGATATCATTAGATTCGTCGGCATTATTGAATCGATCGGTCAACAAAAAGTAGATATTAGCAGCCTCCCAAACAAATGGCGCAGATTCTTGTTCTGCATCAATCGTTTCTTTTGGTTCGTTCTTGCAAGCTAAGCCAGACAAGATAATTACTATTAGGAGTGTACCTTTTTTCATAATTGCGCTTCTATTTTGGTTTACTACTTTTATTTTTTAATAAATATTTTATATTCCCAAGGTTTTAATACTACGGAAGAACTATCATCCATAATGATTTGCTCGTTACTTTGGAAGACCGAATAATTGCCATGATACAACCTCTCTTTGAATGTTACAGTCTTGGGTTGATCGGAAAAATTAAACACGGCGAACACTTTATCCTTTTCATTTTGACGCACAAAACTTAAGACTTCGCTTTCAGCATTATTAGGCACCTTGATCATTGTTGCTCCCCATTTGGCATGCCATAACGCCGTATTATTTTTCATCAAGGCGAATAAATTTTCATATAATTTTCCAATGCGATGCGCTTGCCATTGGATAGGATCTTTCTCGAAAAACTCTAATCGTTTTGCGTTTCCTGCTTCTTGACCGTTATAAATCAAGGGCATGCCTTCACCAATTACCGAGAGCGCAATTGCTGTTTCAAGACCTTCGCCAAATTGTTCGTACATGGTGCCTTCCCAAGCATTTTTATCGTGATTGCTCACAAAAGTCATACGCATACTGTTGTATGGAAATGCACTTTCATTCCACGAATAATAAATATAGAGCGCGTTAACATCGGCTTGACCCTTACAGATTTTGTGTACGGCCTCATTCCAACTCCACGCATAAGTCATATCAAAAGCCTCAGCATGCAAGTCACGAGATTCCCACTCGGCCAGCATAAAAACGGGCTTTATGGCGTCTAGTTCTTGTCGTACATGATTCCAAAACTCAACGGGAACAAATCCTGCCACATCGCAGCGATACCCATCAATATTGGCTTCTTTTACCCAGTAGGTAAGTGCTTTGGTCATATATTGTCGCACTTCTGGCTTCTGAAAATCTAAGTCGATAATATCGCTCCAGTCCCACCAAGGCGTTGGACGAAAATCGTCTTTATAATCCTTATCGTACCAATCTGGATGTTGCGCAACCAATTCATTATCCCACGAGGTATGATTGGCGACCCAATCTAAAATCACGTACATCTTCATGTCGTGGGCGGCTTTGACAAAATTCTTGAGATCTTGCAGATCGCCAAATTCTGGGTTTACGCTATAATAATCTTTCACTGAATACGGACTGCCCAAACTTCCCTTTCTGTTTTTTTGTCCAATTTCATGGATGGGCATGAGCCATATAATATCAACGCCCAAATCCTTGAGTCGAGGTAATTCGTTCTGGGCAGCCTTAAACGTTCCTTCTTCTGAAAATTGCCGCGTATTTAATTGATAAATAGTTGCATTTTTACTCCATTCAGGATGTTCTATCTTAACGTACTCTGTCGGTTGAAATGATGCCTCTTCCATTATTGAAGTTTCAGTTTTGACTTCATTCAATTGCGCGTCTCTATGCTGCTCACAGCACAAAAAAGTAGAAATTCCAATTATGAAAGTGAACGTCCTTTTTATCATTCTTTTAATTTAAGTATTAATGATTGTAATGGCTTTAAGGTAATCTTCGCTAGACCTTGGCCATTGGCAACTTCTAATTCTGTTTTGTATTCGTCATATAATTCGTCAGATAATGTATAGGATTGGTTGTCTAAATTCCAAGTTTTAATGAGGCCTTCAGGAACTTTCAAAGTAAAGTCTTGAGTGTTTTCAGCATCAAAATTAGAAATTACGAGTAGCTGTTCATTATCGCTCCAACGTGCAAATGCTAGGGTCTTGTCATTGTAATTTTCAGTATTGTTTCGGTTAAATTGGTGCAGATCTTGATAATTGCCCGCTAATGCTTCGCTGTTAATGGTAAAATTCAATAAACGCTTATAAAAATCCCGAAGTTCTTTTTCTTCCGAAGTCGATTGACCGCCATTAAATTGTTTGTTATTCACCCATCTTACCATAGACGGCACACTTCCGTAGTCAAAAATAGAGGTCCGTGATGGATCACCAAACCCAAGATCTTCGGTGCCTGGCTCACCAAATTCTTGCCCAAAGTACACCATCGTTGGCGCTGTACTAATCGTCGTCGAAACTACCATTGCTGGCTTTCCTTTTAGTGCGCTGCCTGCAAACTCTGGGCTCGCAATACGTTGCTCGTCATGGTTCTCTAAAAAATGCAACATGTGATGCTCAATATCTTTTAAATCGTCCTGTATTGGCGGAATATTATCCGTTTTACCATGACCTTGCATCACGTGTTTTATGGTATCGTACAATTGCACTTTATCGTAGAGATAATCCATTTTTCCTTTTCTGATATAGTCTCTATACAAACTCGGATTGTAGACCTCAGCTAACAAAAAGGCATCGGGATTTTCGGTTTTAATATGGGAATTCATGTAGCTCCAAAATTCAACGGGAACCATTTCTGCCATGTCATAGCGAAAGCCATCAACACCTTTTACCGTCCAATACATAGCGATATCCTTAAATTTTTTCCAAGAACTAGGGATGGTTTTATCCTTCCAAAATTCTAAATGTGCTTTATAATCTTCAGAGCTAAACTGATCTGGTAACTCATCAAAATCTTTCTTTCCATCGGGAGAAACACCATAATTAACCTTTATGGTCTCGTACCAATCGTTCATGTCTGGTTGTACAGCTCTCGACCCATTTCCTGTCCATTTTGCTGGAACTTCTTTAAATTTTCCATCTGCCATTGGGTGATTTTCGCCACCTAAAGGCTGGTAACCATTTTTCCATTCTGGAACCTTAAATACTTCGCCAGGATTATAATAAAAATTATTGTTCACATCATAGGCGACGGTAGTGTCATCTTCGGCACCAAAATCGGATGCTCCCTCAGGATTCGATAGACTTTGATAATTTCTAGCAACATGATTAGGAACAATATCAATAATCACTTTTAAACCTGCTTTATGCGAACGTTCAATTAGGGCTTCAAATTCTTGGAGGCGATTCTCTACGTTATCTGCCAAATCGGGATTGACATTATAATAATCTTTAACTGCGTAGGGTGAACCTGCACGTCCTTTTACAATGTCTGGATCGTCATTTGAAATCCCATATTCTTTATAATTTGTAATCACATCATGATGCGGAACTCCTGTGTACCAAATATGCGTCACACCTAAATCCTTGATTTCTTTAAGCGCTTTATCTGTAAAATCACTAAACTTACCTACGCCGTTTTCCTTCAAAGTTCCCCAAGGTTTGTTTGTGATATTCGTATTACCAAAAAGTCTTGTAAATACTTGATACACGACTTCTTTTTTCTTCAATTCTAGTTGTTTTTGTATTGGTTCTTGCACTGGTTTTTGATTGTCTTTACATCCTAAAACGCAAAAGCATATTAGCGCTAAAACAATATATTTAGGGTGTTTCATTTGGATGTTTTATTTAATTTAATTGTAATTTCTTTAGCTTCGGAAGTGGTTTTCCATAGTACTTGAATGGTGAGTCTTTTTGATATTGAATCCCATTTTACTGGTACCTTCTTTCCATTGATCTTGATCCGTTTTGGCTGTGTTTCGATATTATGAACGATCAGCTCTATATTTTTATCGGTTTGATTGAAATCAGTTCCGTTTTCTAATTCAAACTCAAAATTTAATTTGTTGCCTTTGTAATTCGCTTCATATTCAATGACCTCGTAAAGACCCTTATCAAGAGCATCAACATCATTATTATCGTTGTAAAATTCGCTTTCAGTTTCATTCACTGTATCATCAAAAAAATAATGCAATTCTAAATAGTCTTGATCTAAAAGTTTAGTTGATTCAGCCAATTTTGCCATTGGTATAAAACTTCCACCTCTTACGAACGTTGGGATCGAGTTGTCTTTAGTTTGAACGGTTTTTGTTTGTCCACCTTCGATTTTCTCATCTGTATAAAAATCAAACCAGTTTGAGTTCTTCGGAAAGTAGACCTCTTTAGAAGTTTGCCCGGCATTTAAAATTGGAGCGACTAAGATGTCTTTTCCCCAGAGATATGCTTCAGAATAATCAAACAGTTTTGGATTATCAGGCTCTTCAAAAAATAATGGTCGCATTAATGGTATTCCTGTTTGGTTGTTTTCAAACATTAAATTGTAATTGTATGGTAGCATTTTGTAACGTAACTCAATAGCTTGTTTTGCTAGCGCTTTTGCGTTGTCACTTCTAAAAACGGGTTCACTTGCCACATCTTCTTGCGCATGCGGACGATAAATAGGCTGGAAAACGCCGTATTGCAACCATCTCGCATATAACTCATCATCGAGATTATTACCTGCAAAGCCGCCAAGATCACTGTGCATATATCCCAAACCTTGCATGCCCATTTGCAGGGCGATTTCTGGTTGGGATTGTAATCCGCCCCAAGTTCGGTTGACATCGCCCGACCATGGCACCATCCCGTAGCGTTGTGATCCAGAATAGCCGGCACGCATCAAGATAAACGGCCGTTTTTTTGGATTGGCCTTTAGGCTGGCCTCTTGCACGAGTTTAGCCCATTCGTGACCGTAAATATTATGAACTTCATCTGCTGTTCCTGTTGCGTGGATCATTGCTGAGGGATGTACTTCGGGCTCACCGAGATCACCCCAAAATCCGTGAACACCAAGTTTAGATAAGTCCTTATAAATGGTCTTGAACCACGATTGTCCTTTATCGCTGTAGATATCTATTAGTCCCGTGTTTCCGAAGTAAAAATCATACACAAAGGGATTTCCAATGGAGTCTTTTGCCAGAATGTCCTTTTTAACCGCTTCTTCCCAGCGGCTCGACGTTGTCAAGACAAAAGGCTCGGTGATTAAAATAGTTTCTACATGTTTCGACTTTAAATCCTTAATCATTTGCTCAGGATTGGGAAATGAATCCCGATCAAACGCTAAATTTCCCATGGTGCCTTTGATCTCTTTGCCAAACCAATACAAATCCAAAATAATGGCGTCAACTGGGATGTCTTCCTCTCTAAATTTATCGATGGTTTTTAATACTTCCTTTTGGGAATGGTACCCAAATCGGCTCGAAAAATTCCCTAAAGCCCAACGTGGCAGCATGGGTTGTTTTCCAGTTAAATCGGTATAATTATCGATAATATCATACCATGAATTACCAATAATAACTTGATAGGTTTTACGCCCAGAAATGGTTTCGTAAGTGAGCGTATTATCGGCTTGACTATCAAAATCCAGAAATCCGATAGGCGCATTATCAAAATGAACCATATACTTGTTGGAAGACATCACGATGGGAAGCGTAAAATTCATGAGCTCGGCACGGGTTTCATAGCCGTAATGCGCTCGATTATACAGTTGTAATCGATTACCACGACGATTCATACCCAAAGCTCTTGCGCCTCCACCGTACAAGACTTCAGTTTTATCGAGATTGAACTGTATGGTTTCTAGGCTATCGTTTTTGATATATCCTGCCTTTTCTGATATAACAGGTTTCCCTTGAAAGAGATATGAGATTTGAAACGGGTTTTTAGAAATCTTAACTTCTAAATCGTCAGTTTGAAGACTCACTTTTTGTTCATCTTCGGAAAAATTAAAGTCTGAAAAATTAGGTTTTAAAATAACAGCATGTGACGTATTAGATTTGATTTCCCCTGACGGAATAAATGTGGTCTCGACGATTTCCGAAGTAAAAAATTGAATGTTATACATGCCGTCGCTGACCTTAATTTCTATGTCATTATTAGTTTTATTCGCGCTCAAAAATTTGCGATTTGCGTTTTGGGCAGTTAAAGAAACTGATAGAAATAGTGATATGTATAATAAATAGTTTTTCATTCTTTATCTTCATACCCACAAGATTTTTGAAACCTGTGGGGTCTGGTCTAGATTTTTGTTGTTAAAATGACAACTCCTTTTTTATTTAATTTTATAGAATCGTTCCATTGTAAATTATCTCCAGTCATCATATTTTGTAACGATTTTCCGTTCAAGCCAATTTCAGCAAAACGTTTTAAATCAACTGAAGTTGGTGTATCATTTTTATTCAAGATAAGCACCACAGTTTCGTCTTCTTTCACTCTAAACAAAACATAAACTCCATTTGATGGCGCAAAATGAATGGCTTTACCTTCATGGATCGCCTTACTTCCCTTTCTATAATTGAGTAATTTTTTGACAAAGGATTGCATGTCTTTTTGCTCGCTAGATAATCCCTCGCCAGTAAAAGCATTGACGGAGTCATCTTGCCATCCTCCAGGATAATCTGTTCTAATCAAACCATGGTCGCCTGGTTTTTCAAAATCATTCATTAAAATTTCGGTACCATAATACAATTGTAAAATTCTCGGTATCATGGCATAGGTAGCCAATGCCATTTTTGTATTGATTACATCCCCTTTAAGCTGGGTGAAAATGCGACTCATATCGTGATTATCAGGGAAAACCATCATATCCTTTGGACTCGCATAATGAAAATCATTGGCTAGACCTTCATAGATTTTTACAAGACCAGTGTCCCAAGATTCGTCTTCGTTTAAGGCCTCAACCACTTTTGCTTGCATGGCAAAATCCATGGTCGATTTCAAATTGGAGTCATAGCCATCTTTATTATTTGCCCCTTTTTGCCAATAGCCTATGAGCAAGGGGTTGTAACTCCACTCCTCACCGACGATACTAAAGTTAGGATATTCGGTCATGATTGCTCCTGCCCAATCGCTCATAAAATCTTTATCGGGATACGGGTAGGTATCTTGACGAATCCCATTTAATTGAGCTGTTTCTATCCACCAAATACTATTTTGAATGATGTAGGTTGCCATAAATGGATTACGCTGATTTAAATCTGGCATTGTCGATACAAACCAACCTTGCGAGTTGGCATCGCTATCGTACTTGGATGTATATCGGTCTTGATTTGTAGTACGTCTATGGTTGGAGTTGATGGTCACATCATTGTTCCAATTGGCAATGTGCTTTTCATAATTTGCTTGTAGATTCACCCAGTCTGTGAACGGTAAATCTTTCATCCACCAGTGTTCAAGACCACAATGATTGGCCACTTGATCCATGATGAGCTTAATGCCTTTATTTTGAGCTTTCTGGGATAATTTTTGATAATCGTCAAGCGTTCCAAATCGTGGATCTATTTGGTATAAATCGGTAACGGCGTAACCATGGTACGAACCACTTTTCATATTATTTGTGAGCAGAGGTTGCGGCCAAATAGCTGTAAATCCTAAGCTGGAAATATAATCAAGATGCGTGGTAATGCCTTCAATATCGCCACCATGACGTGCATAATCATCGGTTCTATCAATGGTTTTTTCTAATAAATCTTGCTCACCTTTGACAGTAATGGGAATATCATTTAATGTGTTGGCATTCGCAAACCGATCGGGAGTGATTAAATATATAGCATCACTACTGTTAAAGCCTATGTAATCCTTGGAAGACGTTGCACGTGATTTTAATTGGTAAGTATGCACGAGATCTTGGGCCTTATCGTTTTCAAACAGAATATTGAATTGACCGGCAGACGTTCCTTCAGCAATACGCAAATCAATAAATAAGTAATTATTACTATTATCGCCTCGGCTTACCTTTTCTATGGTAATGTCTGGATGGTTTATTTGCGGTATAAAGTTGCCAATATCTTGATGCTTTACCAAGAGCTGTAGCGTCTGGTCTTTAAACCCGACCCACCAATTTGGCGGCTCAACAAGATCTATATCTGTTTTAAAACTACTTTCAGACTTTAGATTATCGTTTTCGCTCGTTTCCGCAGAATCCTGACCATAAGACACACCAATGACGCTTATGAATAAGAACCCTAAGTATATCTTTTTTTTCATATGACCTGACTTTACAACGCTACCCGTAATTAAACTTTTACTAAATTATTTGGTGTTATTAATACGGGCTTGCCATTTACCAAAATTTCTAGATCCTGAGCACCTTCTAATTCAAAATGTGTATGCCCTCTGCAAACATTCACTTTGATAATTTGATTTCTAAAATTGACCTTAAAAGAATAGCCATCCCATTGTTGCGGAATTTTTGGGTTAAAAGACAGTTGGTCATTAATGACGCGCATACCACCAAAACCTTCAACAATACTCATCCAAGTTCCTGCCATTGAGGTGATGTGAAGGCCTTCTTCAACTTCATGGTTGTAATCGTCAAGATCTAATCTTGAGGTACGCAGATAGAATTCATAGGCTTGGTCCATTCGATCCAATTTCGCGGCCTGAATGCTGTGTACGCATGGCGACAATGAACTTTCGTGAACCGTAAAAGGTTCATAGAAATCGAAATGACGCTCTAATTCTTCCGTAGAAAAATGATCCTCAAAGAAATAAAATCCTTGCAAGGTATCGGCTTGCTTGATATATGGCGAACGTAAAATACGATCCCAAGACCATTTTTGATTGATTGGACGTTGCGATTTTGGTAAGTTAGCGACTGTAACCAAGTCTTTGTCCAGAAAGCCATCTTGTTGCAAAAACACGTTGTTTTCTTCGGAAAACGGGAAATACATGCCGTCTGCAGTAACCTTCCAACGATCCAGTTCATTATCTGTAATTTTTGTTTTACCAACGATTCTTGCGTAATCATCGGCATAACCTTCTTTTACTTTATCGATACTTTTTAAAGCATAATTGATACACCATTTTGCGATGTAATTTGTGTACCAGTTGTTATTAACGTTATTTTCGTATTCGTTTGGGCCTGTTACACCAAGGATCACGTATTTATCTTTTGCTTCGGAATAGGTTGCACGCTGATGCCAGAATCTAGCGATACCTATTAAGACCTCTAGCCCTTTTTCTGGAATATAGCTAAAATCTCCTGTGTATCTATAATAGTTGAAAATTGCAAATGCGATGGCACCATTACGATGGATTTCCTCAAAGGTAATTTCCCATTCGTTGTGGCATTCTTCACCGTTCATGGTCACCATAGGATATAATGCTGCACCATTTGTGAAACCTAATTTTTCAGCATTTTCAATCGCTTTCTCGAGGTGGTTATAGCGGTATTCCAATAAGCTCTTCGCAACATCTTGGTCTTTGGTCGCCATGTAAAACGGGATGCAATACGCCTCGGTATCCCAATACGTACTTCCGCCGTATTTCTCACCTGTAAACCCTTTTGGTCCAATATTTAAACGCGCATCATTACCTGAGTAGGTTTGATTGAGTTGAAAGATATTAAACCGAATGCCTTGTTGTGCAGCAACGTCACCGTCAATAGTAATGTCTGCTTTATCCCAAATTTTTGCCCAAGACTTTTTCTGAAGCTCTAGGAGCGCCTCGAATCCCATGTTTGATACTTTGGCCAATGTTTTTTTAGATACCGAAATCAGTTCGTTTTTATCATGGTTACGGTCTGACGTGTAACCACCATATTTTGTCAACGTGATGGTATCGCCTTTTATGACCTGATTTTTATAGGTAAATGCAATCTTATTAATACCATCATTGACTGTTTTGTCTTGTTTTAAAACCGAACCATTTAAAGATACCTGCGTTTGCATGGACGTACACACGTAAAAATGGGTCTTCATCGTTTTTGATACAATAAAAGCTTGCTCATCGTCGTGGTTGACGCTCAACACATCCCAAAACGTATCGTCCCAATTAGAATCTTCATTGGTAATACCATTATCCAAATAAGGTGAAAACTCAATTTGAGCATCATTATTTAGTGGAGTCACGTTGTATTCTATGGCACCAACTTCATCAAAGTCTAAACTTAAAAAACGTTTGGTTTCTACCTTAACTTCTATAAAATTTTGAAGTGTGGCAATAAAACTTCTTGACAGCCAACCTTCTTTCATATTAAGCTCTCGACGAAATTTCTTGATTTTATTGCATTTGGCTAAATCTAAGACTTCACCATTTACAGAGACATTAATCCCAATCCAGTTTGGTGCATTTAGGACTTTGGCAAAATATTCTGGGTAGCCATTTTTCCACCAACCCACTCTGGTTTTATCTGGATAATAAACCCCTGCGACGTAACTGCCTTGAAACGTCTCGCCAGAATAATGCTCTTCAAAATTGGCACGCTGCCCCATCGCGCCATTTCCTAAACTCATTAAACTCTCTGAAGATTTTACGCGATTAGGCTCGAAACCTTCTTCGATGATGGACCAGTTATTTGGTTTTATATATATATTGTTCATAGTATTTAAAAATCAGTTGTTGATCGGTAAATTCTTTGTTATTTGTTTTGTTTTATCTCCTGAAATAAGCCCTTCAAGAAATTCTTGTGACATTTCAGTAAAATCCTTAAAAATGTAATCGGCTTCGTGCAGCACATCGTCTTCTCCAATCCCAATGGATATCATATTTGCTGTATTTGCAGCTTGAACGCCAGCTACTGAATCTTCAAAAACAATACAATCCTCAGGTTTTAATTTTAACAAATTTGCGCCAATGAGAAACACCTCAGGATCTGGTTTTGCTTTTGAAACATCGTTTCCATCAACGATAACTTCAAATTTATCTAACAAATGCACTTTTTCTAAGATTGGTGTCGCGTTTTTACTTGCTGAACCCAAAGCAATGGCCTGATTTTTTTCTATCAAGAAATCGAGTGTTTTTGTGACATCTGGAAGAATTTCAGAATCTTCCATGTCATTTACATGACTTAGATAATCTTCATTTTTTAAGTTCATGAGTCTTTCAAACTCGGTTTTGGAGAGCGTTTTATCTCCCCACGCCAAAATCTTTTCAAGAGAACGTACTCGGCTAACGCCTTTAAGTTGCTCGTTTTGTACTTCGGAAAAATCAACACCAATTGTTTTGGCTAGCCTTTGCCAAGCCAAGAAGTGGTATTTAGCAGTATCTACGATAACGCCATCTAGGTCAAATATGAATCCTTTTTTACTCATTTATTTGGGATAATGCGGGTTGATATGAAATAGCTTGTTTATTGGTGATCAATAGATTACAAAGTCCGGCTAAAATTAAACTTATACCTGCAATAGTCATGGCGTTAATTGCCTCTTCCCCTAGGAGAGCAGACACAAAATTAATCCCACCTAAAGCGGCAATAATTTGAGGAATCACGATGAACATATTAAAAATACCCATGAACATGCCCATTTTTTTTGGATCTACAGAACTTGACAACATAGCGTAAGGCATGGAGAGAATACTACCCCAAGCAATACCAATAAGTACAAAGCACCATTTTAAGTTTTCGGGCGAGGCGTAATACATCAATATAAAACCAAGACCTCCTAAAATAAGAGAGAACATATGAACAAACTTTCGGTTGATGTTCTTTTTGGACGTATATAAAACTAGTAACAATGCGAATGCCATTGATGACAATCCGTAAATACCCATTGCAGAGCCTACTAAATTTGAAGACTTCTGAAATGCTGTATTGGCGATATTAAACGCTTCTGCTTGAGCGGAAATCGTCATGTCATAAGCCGATTGAACTGGCGCAGGTGTGTTAAATACGTGTTCGGTCAATGCAGGATTAGCCAAACTCCACATTGTAAAAAAAGCAAACCAAGAGAAAAACTGCACAACACCCAATTTCTTCATAGTGAGCGGCATATTACCAATATTATTTAGAATGTCTGGAATAAATTGGTTCTTTTTCGCCTTTTCACGTTCGAACTCTTCCATGTCTTCTGGAGGATATTCCGAAGTTGTAAAAATGGTGTATAAAATACTGGCCAAAAACACGAATGCACCAATGGCAAACGCAATTTTTACAGAATCTGTTATGACTCCAGAATCTGCTGAATCACTCACCCCAAATTGAGAGACCATCCATGGTAAATTACTGGCAATCCATGTTCCAATACCAATGATTAAGGTCTGTACTACGAAACCATAAGTGCGTTGAGACTCTGTCAGTTTATCGGCAACCAAAGCTCTAAAAGGTTCCATTGACACATTAATCGAGGCGTCGAGAATCCATAAAAATCCAGCTGCGATCCATAATGCTGGTGAGTAAGGCACAAAAAACAGGGCAAGCGAACTTAATATGGCTCCAATTAAAAAATATGGGCGTCGTCTTCCTAATTTAGGATGCCAAGTTCGATCACTCATATAACCAATAATTGGTTGTACAATTAAGCCGGTTAATGGCGCTGCAATCCATAATAATGGAATGTCATCCTTTGCTGCTCCTAATGTTTGAAAAATTCGAGACATAAAGCCTCCTTGTAGTGCAAAACCAAATTGAATCCCAAGAAAACCAAAACTCATGTTCCAGATTTCCCAAAACCCTAGGGTGCGCTTTTTCATAATAGTATGTATTGATTAATACTATTGACAAGCGATAAAACTCATCAAAACTTATGTGTAGAAGTGAAAATATAAGTTTTGATTCAGGTGTAAATATAATAAAGTTTTTATTTATACCATGTTAAATCTATTATTTGGTAGATTCTCGTTCTACAAGATCTGTTTCGATGATAATGGTTTCATACACCTCTTCTTGCTCTTCAGCGGTATCTTCTAGCTCTAACCTATTGATGAGTAATTCGGCAGCTTTTTCGCCTATTTTTTGGCCATGTTGTTTCACTGTGGTTAAACTTGGTGTGGAGTGCTTAGACAGGACACCATCAGTAAAACTCACCACCTGTAAGGCTTCCGGAATGGACAACCCTAGTTTTCTAGCAACCTTCATTGCCGTAACCGCGTACAGCTCATTCACGGCAAAAATCCCGTCGATATGTGGGTTGGATTTAAATAATTGTTCAATTTCTTTTTCGAGCGCATCGAGGTGATTTTCAGACAATAGCTTGTCATCAACCTTTAAAATGAGTGACGATTGCGGATGGATTTTATGATTGTCTAATGTTTCTAAATAGCCCTGAGTTCTAAGCTTTCCGACGCTAACATAATCCTTGGTGGTAATGATAGCAATATGTTTACAACCCGTAGAAATCAATTTCTCAACGGCTTGTTTTGCACCTCTCACATCATCAACGATCACTTTATCACAGGCTATTTCATTGACCACACGATCAAACATAACGATGGGCATGCCTTGATTAATGGTCTCTGTAAAGTGATGATAGTCCTGCTGTTGAAGGGTTTCTTTCGAAATTGAAAGAATAAATCCGTCGATACTTCCATTGGCCAACATTTGCATATTAATAACCTCTTTATCAAAGGATTCATTAGACAACCCAATGATGACGTTATATCCTCTTTTATTGGCGACGAGCTCAATACCCGTAATGACTTTAGAGAAAAAGTGGTGAACAATTTCAGGAATTAAAATACCAATTGTTTTCGTTTTCCGGTTTTTCAAACTCAATGCAATATTATTGGGTCTATAATTATATAATTTGGCAAAAGCTTGCACTTTTTGCCGCGTATCTTCGCTTATTTCGATACTATTTCGAAGGGCTTTTGAAACCGTAGATATTGAAACATCGAGTTCTTTTGCAATTTGTTTAAGCGTTACTTTTCGTCTCATTTAGAAGGGTTTTAAGTAGAAACTAATTTGAATAATCATGATTAAAAGATTCTGATTACTTGGGTTTTTATTGAAAATTTGTTAATTTAAAATTCCGAAGATGACAACAAATATATATTTTAATTATCAAAACCATAATTTTAGACCAATTTGACTGATAGACTGTTAAATTAAAGAAAGTTCTTAACACGAAAACGTTTGCGTTGCTGAAATATAAAGGGTTAACAAAAAATACATTTAAAATTTACATAGATTTAACCCAGAAGTGAAAATATAAACAAATCAACCAAAGCAATTAACGTTAAAAATTTTTTATGAAGACATTTTTAAATAGCTTATTCTTATTAGCATTTTTACTGCCTGCAGTGATGTTTGGACAAACTCCTGTTTCGGGCACAGTGACAGATGAAGCTAACGCAATACCGCTTCCCGGTGTTAACATCCTTATTAAAGGAACAACCACGGGAGCCTCTACAGATTTTGATGGAAATTATTCTATCCAAGCAAGTCAAGGTGATATATTGGTATTTTCATATTTGGGCTATTCTGCCAAAGAAATCACGTTTACAGGTCAATCGCCATTAGATGTTAGTTTATCTGAAGATGCTGGCCAACTTGATGAGGTTGTTATTATTGGTTATGGTACTACCACTAAGAAAGATGCCACCGGATCAATTGAATCTGTAACCGCCGAAGACTTTACTAAAGGTAATATTGTAACTCCAGAAAACTTACTTCAAGGTCGAGTTGCAGGAGTTTCTGTAAACACGAGTGGAGCGCCAGGATCAGGATCTGAAATACGAATTAGAGGTGGTTCATCAATTAATGCTTCCAACAACCCATTGATAGTTATTGATGGACTTCCAATAACTAACGATAATATTGGCGGTTCTAGAAGTATACTTGCCAATATTAACCCAAATGATATTGAATCTTTCACGGTATTAAAAGACGCATCTGCTACGGCTATTTATGGGTCACGTGCATCTAACGGTGTGATTATCATTGTAACAAAAAAAGGACGGTCTGAGTTTAGCGCAGATTATGACCTACAGTACACATTTGGTCAAATTGATGACCAAATTGATGTGTTTTCGGCAGATGCGTTTAGAGATCTGGTAAATTCACAGCCTATAAACGGCACAACCTTAAACACCGATTTATTAGGTGAGGCGTCTACTAATTGGCAAGACGAAATATATAGAGAAACAGTTTCTTCTATTCATAACTTGACGGTTAGAGGCTCACTTTTTGATGTTCTACCTGCCCGATTTTCCTTTGGCCTAACCAATACAGACGGTGTACTATTAACGTCTGAGTTTGAAAGACGAAATCTATCATTAGCATTAAATCCGACCTTTTTTGATAATCATTTAAAAATCAATCTCAATGCTAATTTGGCTTTTGAGGATAACCGATTTGCAGATGATGGTCAAATTGGCGCGGCATTGCGATATGATCCTACCCAACCAGTGTTCGACGATGAATCACCATTTGGGGGTTTTTATCAGCATAGAAATGGTGATCTTTTATTGAACGGCACCACTAATCCTGTGGCAGCATTACTTCAAACAGATAATCGTGGTGATGCTGAGCGTTTCTTCGGAAACCTGAACTTTGATTATAAGTTTCACTTTTTACCAGAATTAAGAGCTGTTCTCAATCTTGGTTTTGATCAAACATCAGGATTTCAAAACAACCAAGCGGTTTTTGCAACCAACAATGAAGTTGCGGCGAATCGCTCACGAGAATTCCAAATTAGGGTGAACCGTTCTTTGGACGGGTATTTTAATTTCAAAAAAGAATTTGGAGACTTAGCTACAGATCTAACCGCAGGATATTCATACCAAATTTTTACTTATGACGGCTATACCACTGGCAATAGATTTGACCCACTGAGTGTTGGTGATAGTTTTGCAGATCCAGATATTGTTAACTTAGGATACATTGCAAGAGCTAATCTTACCTTTTTTGATAAGTACTTGCTTACAGGAACCTATAGACGAGATGGAACATCTCGTTTTAGCGAAGACAACCAATTCGGTAACTTTGGTTCAATAGCCGCAGCATGGCAAATAAGCGAGGAAGATTTTCTCAAAAATTCAAAAACAATTTCCCAATTAAAGTTAAGAGCTAGTTACGGATTTACTGGTCAACAAGATATAACAGATAGGTCTATTTTTTTAAGTCAATTTAGACGTGGTAATGAAAATTCACAATACCAATTTAATAATGGAGTGATACGCTCTTTAATTCCTTCACCCCGTAATCCAGATATCAAATGGGAAGAAACAAGAACTATTGAAGTTGGTATAGATTATGGTCTTTTCAATAATAGAATTTCTGGTAGTATCAACGCATATCAAAAGAATTCTACAGATTTACTGCTAGATGCGCCAGTGGTGGACGGTAGTAATTTTACCAATAGAATCGTACAAAACATTGGAGAATTTACCATTAGAGGTTTAGAATTTAATGCAGATATTGATGCTATAAGAACCGAAAACCTTAATCTTAATTTTAACTTCAACGCTTCATTTATTGATAGAGAAGTCACATCGCTTCCAAGCAATATTGATATTATTCAAGGGGGTATTGGCGGAGGTACAGGTGGTCAGGTTCAAATCCTGAGAGAAAACCAAACACCTAACTCATTTTACGTATTTAAACAATTATATGATCCGCAAGGTAATGCGATTGAGGGTGCTTATGCAGATTTAAACGGAGATAATATTGTTAATGATAGTGACCGTTATATTAAAGAAAACCCTGACGCCGATGTTAACTTAGGATTTCAAACTAGCCTTAGCTACAAAAACATTGATTTTGCTTTCAATATGAGGGCTAATATTGGTAACTATGTTTATAATAATGTTAACTCGGCTCGCGCACAGTATGAATTATTGCAAGATAATCAGGTCTTAGGTAATATTCCAACGAGTGTGCTTGAAAATGATTTTCAAAGAACGGCCGATGTTATTTTGTCTGATGCTTACGTTGAAAATGCCTCATTTCTTAAAATGGACAACATCACCTTAGGTTATACGTTTAAAGAGCTTTCTAGTTCAATCAAATCTGTTCGCATTTGGACAGGTATGCAAAATGTATTTTTAATTACAGAATATAGTGGTCTGGATCCAGAAGTGTTCGATGCTGGTATCGATAACTCTATCTATCCAAGACCTCGCAATATATTGTTAGGTGCTAATATTAAATTTTAATTACTATGAAAAGAAAAATGAAACAAATTAGCGTCCTCTCATTTTTAATGTTGTTTGCCGTCTTCTCTTGTGAAGATGACCTAAACATCACTCCAAATGATGACGAAAGTATTTTGAGCAGTGAACTCTTTGAGAACGAGTCTGCTTATGAGCAAGTTATTGCTGGCGTTTACGCCAATCTTGCCTTAACTGGAACAGAAGGCCCAACTTCATCAAACATTCAAGGTATTGATGCGGGTACGAGCCAATTTGGCCGTGTATTGTTGTATATGCAAACCCTATCGGCAGATCAAATGATTTGGTCTTATGAAAACGATGCAGGAACACGTGAAATACAACGTAATACCTGGACGGCTCAAAATCCTCTAATTTTGGGAATGTTCAGTAGAACACAGCTTACGATTGCATTTGCTAACGATTTTTTACGCGAAACAACAGATGCAAAACTAGATAGCCGTAATGTTTCTCAAGGAACTCGCGACAATATTGTAGCCTTTCGTGCCGAAGCCAGATTATTAAGAGCTTTATCTTATTATTATATGATGGATCTGTTTGGAAAAGCCAACTTTGCTACTGAAGAAGATGAACTTAATACGATACTTCCCGTTGCAGAACGCGCAGAACTTTTTGAGTTTATTGAAAGTGAACTTATTGCTATTCAGCCTAATTTAATTCCTGCTGGTGACAACCAGTATGGAAGAGCAGATCGTGGTGTTGCCAAAATGATTCTGGCTAAAATTTATCTTAATGCTCAGGTTTATGTTGGTTCAGACAGATATACAGATTGTTTGACTGTATGCGAAGAGTTACTTAACTCTGGATATAGCTTGGCCGATAGTTACAGACATAACTTTTTGGCAGATAATAACACCAATTCTGCTATTAATGAAATTATATTCCCTATTGTTTCTGATGGTTTTACGACACAAAATTTTGGTCCTACGACAGTAATGGTCAATGGTTCTGTTGGAAGCTTAGAAGCTAATGGCGAAGAAGTAGGTGTTGAACCAGCAGGATGGGGAGGCGCCCTTAGAGTGAGACGTGAATTTGCCGAATTATGGCAAGGAGGTAACTTTATTGATGATGACAGAAATACCATTATTTCAGAAGATAGAAATATTGGCATCACTGATATTGCGGATAGAGATTCTGGTTTTATCATTCAAAAGTATGCCAATGTTACCACAACGGGAGCATCTGGTATTGACCAAGTTTTTGTTGATGTTGACTTTCCGTTATTTAGATTAGCCGATGTACATTTAATGTACGCTGAGGCGCACCTTCGCGGTGGTGGTGGGTCTGCATCCACAGCTGTTGAACTTGTTAATGCTTTGAGAATACGTGCCAATAACCCGAATTTGATATCTACAAATGATCTTACGCTTCCTTTCATTTTAGATGAACGCTCAAGAGAACTTCACTGGGAAGCGCATAGGCGACAAGATTTGATTCGCTACGGTCTTTATACTGGTGGAAATTACAATTGGGCTTGGAAAGGTAATGGTAGTAACGGTATTGCTATCCCAGCAAATTTAGATATTTACCCTATTCCTAACTTAAGTTTATCGTCGAACCCTAACCTCACTCAAAATCCAGGATATTAAAAAACGTAACACAATGAAAAAGATATTAAAAAATAAAATTTTAGTGTTGACTATATTGTCCCTTGGTTTCTTCTCGACTTCATGTGAAGATGACACTGAGACCTTTACGGCGACACCAGCAGATCCGATTACACTGTCTGAGCTTCCAATAACCATAATTGAGCTAGATGCGTCAAACCCTGGAAATCCAGCAGTGACTTTCAACTGGAATGAAGCTGATTTTGGACAGCCAGCCTCTGAGAATTACTCGGTAGTTTTATCGTCTGATGAAGCTTTTACAAATCCCATAATTGCTACTAGTGTTGTAGGAACAACATCGGCAACGCTTTCTGTAAACGAGTTAAACTCATCATCAGGTGCTGCTGGTTTAGCTCCATTTGAATTTAGCACATTGTACGCGAGAATAGTAACCTCTATCGGAACTCAAAATGGAATACCCGTAAATTCTAATACGATTAATTTTGAAGTGCAACCTTATTTCAATTACGTGTTTGAAGATTTTTATTTAGTAGGAAATGGAACGTCGGCAAACTGGGAGAATAATAATAACAATCCGCCCTTATTTAGAGATGCTGAAAACAACAACCTTTATACATATACAGGTTTCTTTACTAAAGGCGGTGGTGGTACTGATGACGGTCGATTTAAAATTCTTGAAGTAAGAGGTCAGTGGCAGCCACAATGGGGAATTCCTGCTCCCGAAGGAAGCGATGCCATAGAAGCTTCAGGCGAGATAGCTGGTAATCCTGAAACCCAAGATAACGATCCAGGAAGATTTGGAGTTCTAGCAGACGGTTTCTATACTTTTACGATCAACTTCTCCTCAGATCTATATAGTTTAACACCATATAATACGGCAGGTGCGACAGATTTTACGAGTATGACCTTGCAAGGTACAGCTTTAGGCTCTGATACTGCGTTTACGCAATCTAGTTTTGACACTCATTTGTGGTATATTACTAGCGTTAATCTCCAACCAGGAGATTTACAAATCGCCACCAATGCAGGAACGACATGGGCTGGATCGACATCGTTTTCCGGTGTCGCGACCGAAGGCGGTGAAAGCATTCCTGTAATTGTGCAAGATGATTATGAAGTTTGGTTTAGCGACCTCACTGGGGATTATATCATGATTCCACTTAACTTATAAAAAAAATGAACACTATGAAAATTAATAAAATAAGTGCCGCACTACTAAGTTTTTTCTTAGTATTTGCAGCCTGCGAAACTGAAGAAAGTATTGAGATCACTCAGCCTGAGGCATCATTTACACTCCTACAGCCTTCGATATCCAACATAAATCTCAATTATAATTTACCAAATAACGAAGCATTTACGATTGTTTGGAATGATCAATTGACGTCAAGTGACAGTTATATGGTAGAGGTAGCGCCAAATAGCTTATTTGAGGAACCAACCGTTATAGGCTCTTCAACAACGGATCGATTTACCATGACTGTTGGTGAATTTAATAGTATTTTACTTGATGAAGGCGCTGACGCTTTCGAACCGTTTGCAGTATTTATGCGTGTAGTATCAGGAACAATGGTCTCTAACGCGGTGAGTTTTAGTGTGTCTTCTTTCTCTGAAGCTGCACCAGAAATTTCTAGTCCAGATAGTACTTTCTCCGTTGTATTGCTTGAAACTACACCCAATGATGAAGCGATTAATATTATTTGGGATGATCCAGATTTTGGCGATAATAGTTCTGTTGATGTAGTCTACGCTATCCAATTTGCTGAATCTGACACAAATTTTGACAGTCCAGTAACCATAACAGAACAAGAGGTGAATGATAATGCCGAATTAGTAGACTCTCCTGAGTCTTTTACCCATGAAATATTTAATGAAATTCTGCTTGATGCCGGACTCACTGCTGAGGAAGTTGGAAGTTTAGACATTAGAATCAAAGCTACTATTGAAATGGATGGTGGGAATATGGAGCGTTTCTCTGACCCAGTTACGATTTCAGTTACTCCTTACAGCGTAGAGCTTGCTCCTATATTATTTGTTGTTGGCGCAGGAGCAGTAGACGCTGGATGGTCTTGGGACACTCCTATTGAACTACCTTTACAAGGTAATACCTATTCTGGTAACATTAGTCTTATTAACGATGCCTTTAGATTTTTCACCGTAAATAACGATTGGGACACAGGAAGAAACTATCCTTTTTATGAAGGTGCAGGCTATACTATTGATAGCAATTTAGAAAATGCCATGGATGGTGATAGCAACTTCCAATTTACAGGTACTCCAGGAGAGTATTTTATTCAAATCAATACTGATGCCAAAACGATTACTTTAGGCCCTCCAGTTGTTGGTCCAAATTGTAATTTTGACCAATTATGGTTAGTAGGTGCTGGTATCGTTGATGCTGGATGGTCTTGGGATTCACCTGTTGCCTTGCCTTGTACTGGAAATGGCACCTATTCTGGTAATGTAGCATTACAAAATGATGCCTTTAGATTTTTTACGGTAATTACCGATTGGTCGACCGGCACAAATTATCCTGGATACGCAGATAATGGCTATACCATAGATTCAAATTTTAGTAACGCCATGGATGGTGATTCAAATTTTTCATTCGATGGTACGCCAGGAACTTATTTCTTGACCGTTGATGATATCAATAAAACCATTACGTTAGGTCCTGAACAAATACAATGCGAGTTTCCAGAATTATTTATGGTTGGTGCTGGTGTCGTAGATGCCGGATGGTCATGGGACTCACCTGTAATTTTACCTTGCGTAGGAGCTGGTGTCTACTCTGGTCAGGTTGAGCTCGCAAACGATGCGTTTAGGTTCTTTACCGTAAATACTGATTGGAGCACAGGAATCAACTATCCTACCTACGAAAATAATGGATATGCCATTGATAGTGATTTGGTCAACGCCATGGATGGCGATAGTAACTTCGAGTTTGTTGGTACACCAGGAACTTATACAGTTACAATAGATACTGGGAATTTGACGATTACTGTTGAATAACAATTAATAAAATAAAAAAGGCTATGTGTAATGCATAGCCTTTTTTTTCAAAAAAAATATACTATGAAAAGACTAATACCCATTTTGATCTCTCTTCTTAGCGTAAATGCATTTGCACAAATTAGTTTGAGTGTTGGCGCTATTGAAATTGATCAACCCGTAACAATAACAGTAGATATAAATAATACCACAGATACCAATTGCAACGGTTTGAACAATCCAAACAAAGTATATATGCACTCTGGTATTGGAAATAATTCAAACGCATTTGGATTTAATGTCATAGGTAATTTTGGCGACGATGATGGTATTGGCCAGATGACCGATAACGGTGATGGCACTTACAGTATAACCATTACACCTGAAATTTATTACGAACTTACTCCTGCACAAGCTGATGCTGCTACACAAATTGGAATTGTTTTTAGAAATGAAGATGGTTCTCAAGAACTTAAGGATGATGGCTGCGCCGATTTTATTCTACCAATAGGTAGTGTACTTATCAATCTTACGCAGCCTACTGGAGATACCATTGTCGTCAATTCTGGAGATAATGTATCACTTAGTGCAACCATAATATTTCAAGGAAGTGCCACCGTACAAGGTACGTTTGAGGTCTTTTATAATGATGTATCTATTATAACTGGTTCTTGCGGCTTTCCTAATTGCAATACAACCATTTCCAATATAACTGAAAGTGGCACTGTAAAATTTGTTGGAACGCCTCCTGGTTCTTCGGAAACTGGACAGGCTACTTTTGACATCATTGTTGCTCCTACGGTTATTGAAGAAGCTATTCCCTCTGGTATAGAAGATGGTATTACTTATGGTGCTGATGCAACTAGAGCCACATTGGCAGTTACTGCACCTGGAAAAGAATTTATCCAGATCGCTGGAAGCTTTAATAACTACGCACCAACTAATGCCGATGTTATGAAAAGAGATCCAGCCACAGGGCGATACTGGTTAGAATTGACTGGTTTAACTCCTGGTCAGGTCGAAACGTATCAATACTGGGTTTTTGACACTAATCCTATTATGAATTCACCTGCTTTGGTTAAAACTGCCGATCCATATTCAACTTTAGTTCTTTCTCCATTTGATGATCCTTTTATTCCGTCTAATTCATTTTCTGGATTGGGAGCAGGTGAAGCTTACGAATACCCAGCAGGTCAAGAACGTGAGGTAACAGTTTTGCAAACAGGGCAGACGCCTTATCCTTGGCAGGTTCCAAATTTCCAAAAGGCTAAAAAAGAAGACCTCATTATTTATGAAGTGTTAGTCAGGGATTTTGATGCTAATAGAAACTATCAAGATCTTATAGACCGTATTGATTATTTCAAAAACTTAAATATCAACGCTATTCACCTCATGCCAGTAATGGAGTATGAAGGTAACGAAAGCTGGGGCTATAATACCTCATTTCACATGGCTTTGGATAAATTTTATGGCTCTCCAGATAAACTTAAGGAGTTTATAGATTTATGCCACCAAAACGATATTGCAATCATTTTAGATGTAGTTTTAAATCATGCCTTTGGAAGAAATCCAATGGTGCGCATGTGGATGGATGATCCAGACGGTGACGGTTGGGGAGGACCAGCAGCAGACAGCCCATATTTTAATCAATTTCCTACCCACTCATTTAATGTAGGTAATGACTTTAATCATCAGCAACCTTTAGTCCAAGAATACACCAGACGTGTCATCAAACAATGGGTTGAAGAATATAATATTGACGGTTTCCGTTGGGATCTAACAAAAGGCTTTACCCAAAATTGCGGTAACGGTACCTTTGATGGAAATTTTGGTTGTACCAACGAATATCAACAGGATCGCATCGATGTATTACGAACGTATGCTGATTATTCATGGTCTTTAGACAATACACATTACGTGATTTTCGAACATTTAGGAAATGATAATGAGGAGCAACAATGGGCCAACTATAGACTTGATGACCCAGTAAGCAAAGGCATTATGATGTGGGGTAAGATGACCGATCAATACAGTCAATTGACCATGGGGTACAACAGTGACAATAATATAAATAGAATTGGGCATCAAAGCCGCGGATTTAATGCACCGAGATTGTTAGGTTATCCTGAGAGCCATGATGAAGAGCGTTTGATGTATAGAAATGTTGAGTTTGGTAACGATACTAATGGATCACATAATGTGAGAGATCTAAATACGGCACTATCAAGAATGTCGGCATTAGGAGCTGTTTCTTTAACTATTCCTGGGCCAAAAATGATTTGGCATTTTGGCGAGTTAGGAATGGATAATTCAATTTTCACTTGTAATGATGGTACGGTTGAAAATGACGGCTGCAAATTAGATACTAAACCGCAACCGCAATGGGTTGAGAACTGGCTAGGCGATACAAATAGAAATCAAATTTATACGGACTGGGCGCGCTTAAATGCTCTTAAAATAAATGAAGCCGTATTTGAAGGTGATTATACTATAACCTCTGGAAATCTGACGCCTAGAATAGATATTTTTGACACCTCTATTCCTAGTACGTCGCTAAGAAATGTAATTGTATTAGCCAATTTTGATCTTGTTACGAGAAACCTAAGCACTAATTTTCCAACTGGCGGCACTTGGTTTGACTTGATGGACAATACTGGAAATACGACGTTTAGCGGTACCAATGTAAATATACCAGCAGGTCAATTTAGAATCTTTGGAAATCAACCAGCAACGTTAAGTACCGAAAGTCTTAATGCCGAGCGTACATTTCGCATATATCCAAATCCTGTAAATGATACATTTGAAACAAACAAGGTTTTAAAATCACTGCAAATTTTTGATATAACCGGTAAACTCGTAAAATCTTTTGATGAAGGTTATACAGAAACTGATCGTTATGATATTTCAGATTTGACACCGAGCATATACTTGGTGAAGATTGAAAATTCTAACGGTGAAACTTCAACCTCTAAGCTCATTAAACTTTAATATAGATTAATTGGTGATTTGAATTAGCCTTAAAAGAGACTGTCTAAAAACTATTTAGACAGTCTTTTAATTTTGTGTCTTTTTGGTATTCTACGAAGTTACTTTTTTAATGAGTTAATTAGATACTAATTAAAATTGGTCAAAGCGATTCTTACATCGCTAGACTCACTTTCTTAAGATTATGAGCCATTGCAATTAGTCCTATTTCCGTTTCTACTTTTTCAAGACCTCTTAACATAAACCTTTTGAAGTTCATATTGTGTTTTATGTTACCAAAGACCGCCTCAACATCCCAGCATCGTTGTTTTCTATGGGCAATTCCCTCTGGACTCAATAAGTTTTGTCTTGCTTTTGCTTTGAGCCTTACCAATTTGTGGTTTCTCTCTACGATGCGATTGCTCTTTGATCTATGGCATAAGCTTCTAAGTTGGCATCATACACAATTTTTTGCTTGGTACCTGTCTATTTTTTGCTCGTATCCAGTAGCTGTTTTTCTTACATAGCTACCTATGTTTTCCATGGGCTGTCCCATGGGACAATAGTAAGTGTCCGTGCCATTGTTGTAAAACAGCTTGTCTGCTGCAAATGGCTTTTTGAACTTACCCCGTTTTTCATCTAACTGCTCCTTGTGGAAATAACTGTACTTTACAAAAGCTTCGATGTTGTTATCCTCAAGATAGGTATAGTTCTCATCGCTTCCATAGCCTGCATCTGCTGTGAGCATCTCAGGTGGTTTGCCATAATTTTTTATAAAATCTTCGGTGTGGCCTATAAGTGTCGTAGTGTCTGCGGTAGTCTGTGCAAGCGTATAATTTGCTATAAATTGGTTATTGGTGCCTGCTTGTAAATTGTAGCCTGGCTTTAGTTGGCCGTTTAGCATGTGGTCTTCTTTCATTCGCATAAAAGTAGCATCGGGATCTGTCTTGCTCATAGAGTTGCGCCCACCCATTTGCTGCTCGTGCATATTATACTTGCTGATATTTTTCGGCCAGTTTTTCTTGGCATAATCAAGCTTTTGCTTTACCTTTTTATCGATGTCCTTTCCCTGAAGTGCTTGGTTGATCTTATCGATTGTCTGAGATACCTCGTTTGGATCTATCGCTTTAAAATTATTGGGCTCGTTGGGTTTTTGTTCTTCCCCAGCATATACGGTCTCTACATAGCTCCATAAATCTTTCAGTTGTTTTTCGATACGCTTCCGTGAAGTCTTGATGCTTTTGCCCCACACAAAAGTGTAGCGGTTGGCGTTCGCCTCAATCTTAGTGCCATCAACATAAATATCTTTCAAACTTAAATAACCTTGTTCTGCCAAAAGGATGACCACTTGATTAAATATATTTTTAAACTTTCCCTTGAGTTTTCCTGAACGAAAATTGCTTATGGTATTGTGATCTGGTTGTATGCAGCCACTGAGCCACATAAAATGAACGTTCTCCCCTAGGGCTTGCTCTATTTTACGAGAGGAATACAGATTGCGAAGATAAGCGTAGATTAAGATTTTCAGTAGATCTCTTGGATGATAACTTGAGGTACCACCTCCTTTATAACTACGCTCTATGGAACTAATATCTATCTGGTCTAAAATACTGTTGACGATACGGACTGGATGATGCTCTGGTACAAAATCATCATAATTGGTTGGGAGAAGACTAAATTGAGTCTGACTATTGGTCTTCCATATAACGTTGCTTTTCATACCTTTAAGATACGAAAACCTATACTTATCTGAAAATTTAAAACAAAAAAAGAGACTGCCTTTTTAGACAGCCTCTTTTTCAGTTTAGTCATACATCTATACAATCGATCGTTTGTTATATAGAGCTCTAAGTTGATCAATCATAAATTGAAAATAATTAGTCGTTAAGGAATACTTGCAAAATTTCGAGCAAAAGCGCAAAGACCTATCAACGGGTATATTATATTTCCGAAGAAAAAAAAGAGCAGCTCCAAAACTTGGTGCTGCCCTAAACTTAGCTACTATTAATCAATTATAAGAAGGCTATATTCTTGTGCTGAGACCCGTTTTTAAGTCTCACCTTATACGTAGGTGAAGAATTGTCGCCATCATATAATATGTGACATTCTACGTGGTCTATCGTCCAATTAGGATACGATTTTGATATGCTCTGACTTAAGGCTATTGGTAATCTTACGTTAGTGTACACTTCTTTGGTGGACAAAATCGTTCCGTTTTCGTCAAAAGTAGCTGTGATTTTATTGAATGTCTCTTTAAAATCAACCTTATATTTAGCTTTTTTATTGGCGACATAACAACTTTCGGTCTTGACATCGTAATTTGCTACTATCTTATGAAATTGCTCAATTCTACTGGCCAAATTTACGCTTGATGTCTCATTGAGATAAACATAATTTTTAATGGCGCTCTTGCTAATGGCGCTGTCATTAAAATACATGTCATAAGTATTCCCTACAGATGGATAAGACATTGCAATATCATTTTGACAAAATGCTAGGTTGGTCAAACCTAGGATGCAGAGACCAAAAAGATAATTTTTCATAATACTATAGTTTTAATGGATTTAATTTTTTGAACTTTTAAAATTGAAGGCCAATGTGTGACATCACTTTCAACAATTCAAAACTATAGAAAAGCGGCTCAAAAATTGAAATATTGCAATAGACAGATGATCTACTTAAGATAGACAAGAGATAGACAGATGATCATATCTGTATGTAATCATCTCAATAATAGAAAGTTAAAAATTTTGAATAAAATCGTCTAAGTCAACTTCCGCAGAAAGTTCAAGTTTTTTTCTCAACCTATAACGACTTGTATTTAGAGACGATAGAGTAATATTTTGTAGCGTTGCAATACTACGGCTTTCAATTTTAAGACGAATTAAAGAGCATAGTCTTATTTCATTTTTACTTAATTTAGGAAAGCGCTTGTTTAGCTTCTTATAAAAGTTATCACTTAAGGTGTCTAAACGATCAAAAAACAATTTGGTGTCTTCGTCATAGGTTATTTTATTGGCTATGTCGAGATCTATTTTTTTAAGCATGGCCTTTTGCTCCTTGCTATCTAAGGCATTAACTTGCTTAAGCTTTGAGGATATTTTTCGCGTCCAGTCACGATTCTGGGTAAGATTAATTGCAAAATCAGTAAGGTCTCTTTCTTTTGATATAATTTCGGCATTTAACTGCTGCACCTTTAATTTTGAGTTTTCCAATTCTTGCTCAGCAATGATGCGTTCATTTCTGGCATTTTGCAAACGTTGTTTCCGATTTAAAAACAAGGACAGCAGTATAACAATCATGATAAACGCTACTAAAGAAATGATCCACAGCTTTGAGCGTTCTCGCCTCAACTGATTATCGCTTTGTATTTTGTCTATTTCAAAATTTAGAGCTACTCTGTCCAAATTTATTTCGTTCAATTCTTTTCTCCATGTACTTTCTACGGCAGCATTAGCTGTTTTAAGACTGTCATTTATTTGCTGTATACGCTGCAACGTTTGGTATGCTCCCTGTACATTTTTAGACTTAAGTTCAAGAATTTCTTCTACGTTCAGAAATTCTAAAACAGATCGAATACTTAACGCTCTTTTTATTTCAGCATCAGACATTAAACGACTCATGGCATCGTAATAACGTCGGGCATCTTCCAATCGTCCCAATTTTATGAGTGTTTCAATCGTTTGTGAACCGGCACTTACTAAACGCGCTATATCTTTTTTGTGAGTGACTTCATTTATCGCATGTTGATAAAATTCAAAATTTTCGATATATAGTGGCAGAGCCGAAGATAAACTATCCTGATCTACCAGAATATCGGCAATATTATCTCTTATACTACCGATAAGCGTATGTTCAGGAAAATTGGATGAAGTAATTTCATATGCCTTTTTAAACTGATCCTGCGCAGCCACTAAATTATTCTGGTGAAGATAAAGATGTAATCCATAATTGTTTATAGATGACGGATAATATACGGTTTTAATTGGCTTAGTGAGATCAATACTGGCCTGTATCATTAATTTTGTGCTATCTATCATGCTCATCTTTGCATAATTTTCTGCAAGCGAATTATATGAGACCGCTAACATCTTCATAAAGCTGAGCTTTTCATCATTTGTGAAATTATGATCGTACGCCTTATAATATCTTAAAAAATCTTTATAACTCTTATTGGCCTGATTGATAAACCCTGTTTGCATAAAAAAATTACCAGAAAAAAAATACGATTCTAAACGCTCTCTATAATTTCCTTTGATTTTTGGTAGCAGATCAATTCTTTTAAAATGAAGGGTTAAATAGTCTTGTATTTGATCGTTAGTAAAACTATTACGCTCAAATTCCTGAATATCATCTTGACGCAGAATACGCTCCATTGAATCGGTGATGATTGTAAATGATTTATAGGCCTCATCATGCTCAAGACTCGTTTCCTGTGAAAACGCACCTAAAAATGACAACATCATAATCGCTATTATCGCTTTCCCAATATATAGTTTCAAATTAAATCGTGGTTATTTAAATTAAGTTAAAAGATTATTAGGTTTTAGAATTATTTCCAAATTCACCAGCAAGACATTTTAGGGAGATGGTCTTAGCGTATTCGATATTGGCAAATTGCCCTAAATTTAAAAATTAATTATGATTGCAGACCTAAAACCTTAAAAATTTTGAGTTATGACGCGTTGTATTTGACAAAATCCACTGAGGTATTATTTATAAGTAACATAAAACCAATCTAACAAACAATGCCAAATCATTAAAACTTCTATGTTAACCGTAATTAAGTGTTTTTTCTTCGGAAATCGTGAACCTCTCAAAAGCATTCTTTAAAATTAAAAAACCCATAATATTGATAATTATGGGTTTGTTTAAAATAAAATATACGATTATGATTTTTGCTTATCGTTAATAGGCGCATCCCTATTATAGCCGCCATCCATATCTTTTATAATTTCCTCTTTTGATTTTTTAGAGTCATTTGAATGTTTGACTTTATCATCTTCATTATTTGACTTAGAGTCTAAGCTCTCATCCATATCTGAAGAATCGTCTTCAGATCTGGCAGATTCACTCCGCTTGGCCGCTAATACATTTGTATTGAAATGAACACCATCCGCATGCATATCTGTAGGAACAGACTCGTGGCTTTCGTTATTCTTCATGTCTTTAATTTTATCTAGCTTTTCCATAATTTGATTTTTGAGTAAGTTAATTAATAGCGTGTTTTCAACTTAACCCGATTGGTTTTTAAATTGATACTAATGATGTGATTTATAAATAATCATTTTTAATATCTTTATAAAAAAGACTATGCCAGAGTTACCAGAAGTTCATGGGTACAAAGTTTACATGGACAGCACATGCCTTCATAAAACCATCACCAAATTTCAATGTCGCGATAAACGATTATTAAAACAGTCATTATCAATTTTTGAAAAACATCTTCTTGGAAAGCAACTCGTAGACATACAACGCATTGGAAAGTACTTATTTGTTAAAACGTCGGGAGAAAAAACATTAGTCATCCATTTTGGAATGACCGGACGGCCCACTTACTATAAAGAGCAGGATGATCGCCCTAAATTTGGTCATATTGTTCTTACTTTTGAAAATGGCTTTCATTTCGCTTTTGAGAACAAACGCAAATTTGGATGGTGGAATTTGATTGACTCTATCAAAGATTATAAATCTGAGCATAACTTAAGTGTCGACGCCAGAGATTTGAGCTTAGCAGATTTCAAAGCATCATTAAGCACCAGAAAAACCGATATTAAAAAAGTGATCATGGATCAAAGTGTTGCCGCTGGTGTTGGAAATTGGATGGCAGATGATATTTTATACCAAGCCAAAATACACCCGCAGAAAAAGGTTGAAAACATGAGTGATGATGACGTTGAAGCCGTTTTTAAAGCCATGAAAAACGTCATTGAAGTTGCCATAAAATACGATGCGCATTATGTAGATTTTCCAGATTATTTTTTCATACATAATCGTAAAGAGGGAGCTAAATGCTTTCATACAGGTGTTGAGATTGAAAAAATAAAAGTTGGAGGACGTACCACCTATTTTTCTCCTAAATGGCAAACACTTTAAAATTGTGATTTTTATTCTTAACGTTTTGATTTCTTCAATGGTCGATTTATGTTGATTTCTTCGGAAAATTAATTTTAATATTGAGAGAGACAAGTCCTTTTGAAGCGTATGTAAAATCCATATTTTTGCGTTCATGATTTTTATTTATCTACAAACCATCATATCTGGAAAAAAAATCGAGATTCCTTTTCGTATCATTACACTAAATAATGATGGTGCTGGTATCTCGGTATTTAATTTTAGTCCTTCTGTTAGCGTTTCCAAAAGCGTATTCACCCAGCAAAAACTAGATCGATTGGAGATTGCTAGTGCCAGTCCATTTCTTGATATTGCCGATGATTTAATAGAAGAAATTAATATGACTCCATTGGTGTTTTCAGATCCCAAACAATTCAATCTATTAAAATCCCAATTTAAAACGATTGGTTATAATTTTGAAATTAAGCCCATTTTTTTATGGAATCGTGTCGAAGACCGTAAAAAAACCATCGACACCTATGTAAAATCTACCTTTCACTTTCCATTTCAAAGTATAGATTATGCCAAAACTTATGTACAATCAATGTACGCGTACAAAACAAATTATGCTCAACTATTGGCCGATGAAACCTCAAAAATAATAACAGATCATAAATTAGACTGGTCTAGCTATAAACAAGCACCAGGTGTGTATTATTTCTTGAACGCTGACGAGGAGATCATTTATGTGGGCAAAGCCAAAAATATTAGGAAGCGATTACAAAGTCATTTCTCTCAGCAATCTACCAGTAGCACCATAAGTTATTCCGAAGTAAAAGAAATTGATGTCGAATACACTGGAAACGATGTCATCGCGCAGCTCTTAGAGTCACAGCGAATTAAAAGTATTCAACCCATTTACAATAAGCAACAACTGCATGATGCGGCTCCTTTTGTTATTAATAAAGGTTGTACGGCAAAAGGTATTAACAATTTAAAAATTGTTAGAAAAGCGCATATTGATAACCTGCCAGAGCGCTATTTCAACCGAACTTCGGTAAAGAACGCATTAATTGATTTTTGTGACACTTACAATTTATGCCGAAAGCACTGCGGCATTGAAACTGTAAAAGGCCCATGTAGCAAAGTGACCAAAGACTGCTTAGCCTGTGTTTGTGATCTTTCAGAATTGATTGCCAATTATAATAAAAGGTTTGCTATTGCTTTTTTTCAGTTTAAACATAAAAAGACCCACAGCATCTATAAATTGAAAGGGAGAACCATGCATGAAGATGGCTTTGTTTATACGCTGAATGGGATTTATGAAGGTTTCGGATTTATCGATAAAGACGAGGTGATTTCAAATGAAAACGACATTTTGGGACATTTAAATAAGCAGACTAACAATTACGACACCTCTAGAATTGTTAGTAAATTGATGACACAGATCTCTAAAGATCATATTTTAAATCTTAGTTTATAATTTAATTTAGACTGCATTAATCCAATTAAAATTCACAACGCGTCTACTTTAAATGAATGCGCTACGTCTCATGAACTAATTTTAATTCCATTTGCGCTATTGGTATTTTTCAATTAAGATTATCTTATCAAAAAAATTAAAGTCATGAACAAAATTTCCGAAAATCAACCACCTGCTGATGTTACAATGACCTTAAACGATGAAGAATTGGTAGAATTAAGAGACGCCAAAAATGCTATTGAAAATGTTGGTGTGGTCATGTCTAACTTGAATAAAGTGGGTAGTAAAATTGAATCTGGAATAAGCGCCTTACCAGAAAACCAACAAGAATGGTTGTCTAAAAACATTACAAACATTCTGTTCAAAATCTTAAAAAGCAATATTTCTACCATTGAAAATGATAAAACCTTCAAAAAATCGTCTGATTTAAGTTACCGATTACTAGTTGGTGCCTCGGGTGTTGGAAGCGGACTATTTGGCTCATTTAATTTTATCGGGACCTCTGTTTTTATTACTGAACTGTATTTTTCAACGCGAATGATGATGCGCTCTATTCTTGAAATTGCCAGAAGCGAAGGTGAAGATATTTATGATGTGGATACCCAATTAGCGTGTCTACAAGTATTCGCTCTGGGCACCGATACAAAAGGACAAAACCCAACCGAGACGTCCTATTATGCCACACGTATCGCTATGGTAACTGCAGCAAGAAGTGCGAGCGCTTATTTAAGTAAACATGGTATTCAAGGTCTAGGAAAAATCATGATGACCAATGCCAATCCCGTATTGATGATGATTGGTCTTATTGCGACCCGCTTGACTATTCAAATTTCTGAAAAATTTATTGCGAGAGCCGTTCCCGTTATCGGAGCAGTAGGCGGAGGCGCATTAAACTATGTTTATATCGAACATTTTCAAAATATGGCAAAGGCGCATTTTACTATTCGACGCTTAGAGAAACGGTATGGCGAGGATGAAGTGCGTTCACTATTCGAAAGGATTATTATTTAAGATGTTTATTAAAATTTACAACGTCTCTTTCCTTAATATACTGCTGCCATGAGATGATGACCTCACAAAAAAATTGAAATCTACAGTTTAAGAGGTCTTTTGTTATTCATGTCCTATTTTTATATTGCCTTAATCTCCTCATTCATATCGATGGTTGCTCATTTATTGAGGTTGGGTAGACATTGTTGGCCTAAGTATTAAAAATTTAATTTTCAATCCAAATATTGCAGGCATATTTTTTTCCCTTAATGACTGGAGAACCTTGATGAAACGATTGCGTAATAATAGTGTCGTACTTATCTAAATTTTGAAATACAAGCAATCTTCCTGTTTTTGGAGTTACACCAAAATGAATTTCAGGGAAGTATGTTTCACCTCCCAAAAAACCTTCATTTAGATATAAAAGACAAGTTAATCTTCGTTTTTTGACGTAAGAGTCAAAATGAGGTTTAAAACCTTCAGATTCATAATACCGCACACATTGTAAGCTTACAATATCATTAATTTCACATCCTAAGAGACTCACAATCTTCTGCTTTAAATCGTTAACAAATGACATCGTTTGACCCATCTCCATCATCGCAGAACTGCTTGTTCTATAATCTGACAATTTTGAAGTAGAACTGTTGCCTGCTACTCTACTTCGTTGAAACAAATTATGGTCTTCATAAAACTTTACAATATCCTCACATTCTTTTTTCGACAGAAAATCATCTATCACTTTTATGTTTTCTAAGTATGTTTTATCGTCTTCCTGCTCTTTATGGTATGCCTCCAATAATTTTTTAGAAGGATGATATGATTCGTTTTCTTTAAGAATAGCAGTTGACCCATTTAAGAGGTGTTGAAATTTTTCTATACTTATAGAATAATCTTTTTTATGTTCATCAAAGATTAGAACGTTTTCCTTTTCGATATTAAGAACTACATACATATGAGTCTGATGATCTTGATTCTTAATAAGCAAACAAGGTGTAATGATACCTTCATGAATATCGATTTCAGAATCGATTTGAATCACTAATAAATCTGAAAAGAAAACGCTTAGAAGCTCTGGGAGCTTAGTAAAATCAAAAACACCATTTATTTCTTCTAATGCCTTTCTCACGCTAGACCTGGCGATTTTAAATTTGCTAGCAGCAATAAACCTAGTTATTATTAAATAATAAGAATGATTCATTACATCGTAAATGGTATGTTTAGGAGACATCGTTTAATTGTTTTATGTGAGAACGCAGTTGGTTTATAGTTGGGTCATTGAACTCATTTTAAGTCTGAGCATAGAAGTTTTAAAGATACAATAATCTTAAAGCCTGTCATTTCATTGAACAAGACACTCGCTTTGATATTTTTCAGATCAATAATTCTTTGGTATGGTTCCAGTCGCTTTTTAATATAGCATAGGTCATATCATCGACCCATTCTCCATTGATTAATAAACTTTTTTTAAAATGGGCTTCTTTTCTAAAGTTTAATCTTTTTAAAAGGTTTATAGAATTTTTATTCATTGGATCTACAGAGCCAATAATTTTATGTTTGTTCAAAGAGTTGAATAAATATTCCATAGTTATATGCATTGCTTCTAAAGCAAACCCTTTTCCTTGTTTTTCTTTACATAATGTACATCCTAGTTCACTCTGATAACCGTCTTCTCCAATAAAGTGAATGCCAATATCACCAATAATATTATGAGAAGCTTTTTCAATAATTACTAATTGAAACCATGATCCTATTTGATTTATTTCGGTTGGATTTTTAGTAATAAACTGATTAACTTCTTCTATTAGTTTGGGGACAAATCCTTGGTATTTATTTGTTTCAGAATCTGATCTGTAACGAAAGACCTGTTCACTATCTTCGAACTCAATGGGTCTTAATAATATTCTTTCTGTTTCTAGCATTAGGTATAGCACATTTGTTTACCATTAATTGCATTGACTAATAGAACGTTACTCGACAAAAACAAACCAGAGGAAAATTCGTAAGGTCTTCCGAGTATGTAGAGCATTAGCAATAGATTATACCCGTTGCTATGCCTTATTATTTGATGATATTCTAAGTGTTCTTGATAACCACCTTTTTAACTTAATTAATCAATGACCTAAATGTAATCATTAAAAATCTGTTTAAAATGTTTAGAGTAGTTCATCGAAAAAAATTTTAAAATTAGAATAAGACCTGTACCTTACCATTGTAAAACCCAAATTTACTATGAAAAATATATACAAACTATTGGTATTTAGCTTATTGCTTATGTTCTCGTGCGAAGTTGAAACATTGCAGCCAAACAATTCATTATTACATAGCCAGAATGACCAATTACAGAACAATGCTGAAGATGAAGACGAATGTGAAACACTTTTTGCAAAGGCTCCAGACTCTATTTCAACCTGTTTTTTAGACGATGGCTTCAATCGTTGGGGTTGGACTATTGGACCAATAGAATCAGGTGGTTATTCTTTTGAACTGTACTCAGGTGCAGGCCAATGTGATTTAGAAAAAGGAACTTTAGTTGGGAATTTGAATATAACTTACAATCAAGAAATTGGAACAGCAGATATAGAATTTGTAATGTTCGAAGATTATGTTCTCAACGAAACCCATCTCTACATAGGCAATGAACCTTATCCTACTGGTTCTAATGGAAAACTAACTGTTGCTCCAGGACAATTTCCTTATCAACACGAACTTGATAGTGTTGAAAATGATGTCTACACCATCAATGGCTTATCAGGAGAGATCTATATCATTGCTCATGGTGTTGTTTGTAATGACGACGAAGACGATGATGGTGGAGGTGCTTTTTAGTGACACCACTTTTTTAGAGAATAATCATTATTACATTAATTAAAACCAAGATCGTTAAAATTAAAATTTGGTGAATTTTTAGGTATGTGACTACCATTATATTAATCATCAACGTTATACCACGTTATCTGTAATTGGTTTCAATTTTATTTCAAAGATTAAGTGTAACGTCTCTTTACTTTGTTATTTATTTAATAATGTTCAAAATGATGTAGCCTTTATTTTAAACCGTGTAATACTGCCAATATTGTGGTGTATGATGTCGTCACGTGAAAAAGGGCTGTTTCATAGTTACGTGCAAAGTCCAGATAATCGGGACGAACTCTCACAATATCATATTGAGATAATCCCAATAAAGCTTAAAACAAAAAAGCCAACTCATTTGAGTTAGCTTTTTTTTTATGAAGTACAGGCGGAGAGACTCGAACTCTCACACCTTGCGGCACTAGATCCTAAGTCTAGCGTACATTTGCCCAAACAGCACCAAAGCCACTCATTTTCAATTGATTATATAATATGTCATTTTCTTTGATATCATCTAATATCAATTGATTTCAACATTTGTTGTACCTATGTTGTACCCAGAGAAACTAATAAATTTGTATCTTTAGGAAAACTTCTTGGTAAACTAAACATTCAAAATTGAATGTTGTACCTATGTTGTACCTGATTTGGCTTTCGTACGCAAAACAGGTCAATTATGTCATCAAACGCTAAAATAGTTCTTCGCAAAAAGCCTAATAAAGAAGGCTTGTATCCTCTTGCCATACGTATTACAAAAAATCGTCGCTCAACATACCAATATATAGGTCACTACATTGAATTGGAAGATTGGGATGAAAAGAATATTCGGGTTAAGAAATCACACATAAATTTCAAAACCTTGAACAATTTGTTATCCTTGAAACTTTCTGAATTAAACAATGCTCTTATTACACTTCAATCCGAACATAAAGATGCTTCTGCCAATCAAATTAAGAAGGAAATATATTCCTCCGGTATCAATGCTACATTCTTTGAATTAGCACAAGAACATCTTGACGATTTAGAAAGTACAGAAAAGCTAAATCGTTTATCTACTGATAAAGCGTGGTTGAGCTTCATTATAAAATATCACAATTCGAAACAATTGTCTTTTCAAGAAATTGATGAACGTTTTCTTAAAAAACTGATGTTAGCTTTAAAAGTTAAGTACTCCCTGTCTGAAACCTCAATAATGAACATTTTGGTATTTGTAAGGCTATTATTTAACAGAGCAATTAAATACAAAATTGTAAGCAGAGAATTATACCCCTTCGGTGGTGATAAAATAAAAATCAAATTTCCTGAAACTACCAAAGTAGGACTAAATATTTTAGAGATTCAACACATTGAAAATTTGATAAATCTTAAACCTTCTGAAATGCATACTAGAAATGTCTGGCTTTTTAGTTTCAATTTTGCTGGTATGCGGGTTTCTGATGTTCTACGAACCAAATGGTCAGATATTTATGATAACAGGCTGCATTATAGAATGCATAAAAACGCAAAACTTCTATCATTAAAAATTCCTGAAAAAGTACTAAAGATTTTAGACCAATATAAAGATGATAAAAGAAGTGAAGATGATTTTGTGTTCCCTGAATTGAAAAAAGCCAATCTCGATGATGCTAAAGATGTTTATAATAAAAGGAAAACAGCTACTAAAAAGTTTAATGACAATTTAAAATCAATCTCTAAAAAGGCGAAAATCAATAAGCATATAACAATGCACATAGCACGTCATAGCTTTGGGAATATTGCTGGGGATGCAATACATCCTTTAATGCTTCAAAAATTATATCGCCACAGTGATTTAAAAACCACCTTGAACTATCAATCTAACTTTATACATAGAGAAGCTGATGATGCATTAGACAGTGTTGTAAACTTCTAATTAGAGTCTTCGGTGATTTTTAAATATCACATTTTGAAGGATTTGTCAGAGAATGAATCTACGACAAAATAGGCACATCAAATAATTATAGCTGATGTGCCTATTTTCTATAAATTTAATCCTCGTTCATTTTCGATTAATAATTTAAATTAAGTCCTGCTCCAAAACCCATATCGCTATCGTAATGCGCTGTAATCCCTAAATTACGGGTTGCAATATATCGTAACCCTCCCATATATTCCTTGTCTGTATTCCACATAAGTTTCATACGCAGTCTTTGTGTGAGGGGAATATCATTTCGCTCAAATTGCAATCTAAAATTGCCATCTGTAAATAGTTCGGCCTGTGCCATTACCAACATCGGTAGGGTATAATTGACCCCTACACTAACTAATGCACGCTTATCTTTGGTGTTCTTTTGACCAAAGAGGTTTTCCTCAACCTCGTTATGTCCTAATTTTCTATAGCGCCAGTCAAAACCTACAAATGGCATCAACCATTGCATTTTTCCAATATATCTTCCTATATGGGTTTCTGTTTCATAACCGTGCATTTCATTATAACCTAAACGCCATTCGGTGCCAAAACTCCATCTTGTACTTTGAAACATCAATTCTCCATCATTTCCATTGGTCGCAAAATCATTTTCTGCCATAAAATGAAAATTCCTATCGTCGCCTTTTAGTTTTCTTAATGCAAGGTCCGGATTTGGAATCAATGGATTGGGTTCTTGGTTTTCATAACTAAAAACCCTGCCCATACCGCTCATCATATGGTACAGTATGTGGCAATGAAAAAACCAATCGCCTTCTACATTTGCTTCAAACTCGATGACATCGGTTTCCATTGGCATAATATCCACCACATTTTTTAGAGGTGCATACTCGTCTTGACCATTAAGTAATCTGAAATCGTGACCGTGCAAGTGCATCGGGTGGCGCATCATCGAATTGTTGTACATTGTAATCCGTACTTTTTCGCCCTTTTTAATCAGGATTTTATCACTCTCGGAAATCACTTTGTTGTCCAAACTCCAAACGTAACGGTTCATATTGCCCGTTAGGGTAAAATGAAGTTCTTTTACTGGTGCATCATCTGGAAGTGTAGTTACAGAAGGGGACTTTAGCATAGCGTAGTTGAGCGTAGTAATGTCTGAAAGCTCATTGCTGTTGTACATATCTTCGTTCATCTTCATTCCATCCATTTCTTTCATTCCATCCATTTCGTCCATTTTATGACCAGCAGGCTCTTCGTCTCCCATTTCCATCTTGTTGCTTTTTCCGTTATCCGCAGGACCTGTTATTTCAGGATACATTACCACGTTCATATCCATTTGCTGCATACTCATATTCATTCCCATTTGGTCGAGGTCGCCATTCATTTTCATCATTCCGTTCATCATTTCCATCCCTTCAAAATATTTTAATTTTGGAAGTGGCGAAGTAAGCTGCTTGATGCCTTCGCCCAAATAGATGGATGCCGATTTGGTGCGGTCTTCCGGTGTTGCCAAAAACTCAAAGGCCGTATGGTCCGCAGGAATGGTGACCACTACGTCATAGGTTTCAGAAACCGCAATGAGCATTCTATCCACCTCCACAGGCTCCACATCGTTGCCATCATTGGCGACCACGGTTATTTTTCCGCCGGCATAGGTAAGCCAAAAATAGCTTGAAGCACCTCCGTTTGAAATTCGCAGGCGTACCTTATCACCGGCTTTTAAGCCTTTCAGGGATGTGTCCTCATTTTCACTTTTACCATTGATTAGAAATTTCTCATAATAAACGTCGCTTACGTCCATAGCATTCATACGCTTCCACTCGTTATGAAGCTTGGTTTTAAAATGTCCTGTTTTTATGGCTTCTGTATAACTTTGGGTAGTGCCCTTTTTTATAGCAAACCAATCGGATGCATTGTGGAGCATTCTGTGTACGTTTTCGGGTTTCAAATCTGTCCATTCGCTCAATACTATGGGAATGGTGGGCAAATCGTCAATGCCTTTTCTGAAGGTCTTGTCATCTGGTCTTTTATTCAAAATCATAGAGCCGTACATCCCTATCTGTTCCTGTAGCCCAAAATGGCTATGGTACCAATGGGTTCCGTGCTGTATGATGGGGAAGGTGTATTTATGAACGGTGTGCGGTGGAATCGGCATTTGGGTCAGATAGGGAACGCCATCTTCCTTATTGGGCAAAAACAGACCGTGCCAGTGAAGGGCCGTTTCTTCATCCAACTCATTGTGAACATAAATTTCGGCAATGTCGCCTTCCGTAAACGTGAGCGTTGGCATTGGTATCTGTCCATTTACGGCAATGGCGCGCTTTTCCTTGCCTGTAAAATTGACAATGGTATCGCGTACGAAAAGGTCATAGCGAACTATATTTTGTGCCTGTAGGGCAAGCGTTCCGAAAAACAGAAGAATTATGATTATTTTTTTCATTTTGATGTCAAAAATTAGATTTTTAATGAACTTTAATTTTTGTTTTTGATGGTTTCCACAACAGAGCCACAGCTTAACATCTGCGACCCGTAATAGGGATTCTTTACTGTCTTTTCCTTGCTCAACCAATGGGCATCCTGCATAGGGCAGTACTGGTAATAAAGGGTTTCATTGGCCTGGTAAAAAGGAATGAGCTCGTGCATATTTTTTGACAGCGCTTTGAATTTTTCACGTTGTTTTACAATATCCTTAGTTGCCGAAATACTTTTTGCTGCATCCATCAATGAAGGCATCACCTTGGTGACCGAGGTTTGCTCTTCTGCTTTTAGCGATTCTATTTTTAGGTCCTTTAATGCGGTTAACAATTCCAATGATTTGGCGGCAGCGATTGTAGGATTGGTTTTTACCAAGGCATCTTTTACGGCAAAATAATTGTTAAACAAAGCGTCCAATGGATTGGTTTCCATCATTTCATACATAACCATATCTGTTTGTTTTTCAGCAGAGGGCATAGTCATATCCATTTTTGATTCAGACATTTCCATCTCCAATTTAGTGTCGTCCATAGCCATTACTGGCTCTTTTTTCTGTCTTTGGTATTTACAACATTCCGCAAGTTGTGCATACGCAGCATCTGGCGCTAAATATTCGTCATTGTCATAACCTGCCAACGCGATGCGTTTTAATATTTCATCACGATTTGTTTTTTTGAAATCGAAAGTTATTTCGGCCACTTTGCTGTCTTTGTTCCAGATAACGCTGGCTACATTTTTAAGATTTCCCGCATTTTCTATAGCCGTTTTGCACGTATCGCAGTTACCGAGAATTTTTATTGTTTCCGTTTTAGGGTTTTTTATTTGGGCGAAGCCCGAAGTTGTTGATAGCACCACCGAAAGCACTATCAATATGTTGAATATTGATTTCATTTATAAAAGATTTAAAATATTTGAAACGTTTGAATTTTGAAAACAAGGTGTTCGTTTTCAATCTGACATAGCTTTGGCTGTCAAGGTAGGTGTACTAACTTAATTTTGGTGGAGACCAAATCTGAAAATAGACTGGTTTTGGCTGCTGTTTTGCATAGTTCCACAGGATTTTGAAGTCAGCAAAAGCAACAGAATTAATTTCTTCCGCAGTTGAATAATAATTTATTGGTAATGGTGTAGAGGATGGACAATGACAGGCGAGATTACCGCAAGTTCCGTTACAGACTTTATTACCGTCTTCCTGCTTTTTATGGTTTTTGCAACAATCACTTTGAGAATTATCAGTGTTATCTGAACAACAGTTTTTTTCTGACTGGTGGGAATAATCAATATGCGCAAATACGCTCGTTGGCACTAAAAATATGCCAAGGGCAATAAACATAACCACTATTTTAAACTGCTTTGCCATACTTAAATAATCACGTAAATGTACTAAATAAAACAATCGGTATATCGGCTTGAATTTCTATTGAATTAACTTTATGATTTTATTATGAGTTGCTATTTAACTCCGTAAGTCACACATCCAAATTTTAATATATTTTGGAACAGATGTTCGTCTTAAAGTTCAATAATAATTTATAGCCATTCCGTTCTTATTCTATCTATTTTAAGGTTTTACATTGTTAAGTAGCATCCGTCATTTTTTGATTGAAACACTTCACTAACATTTTATATAAGTCAGGGTGCTTCTTTTTAAGTAATTTAGGACGTTCAAAAAAATATTCAGAAGCAACGGCAAAGAATTCAGCCTGATTGGTACCTCCATATTTTCGGATATCAGAATGATTATCATTTATCGCTTCCATTTCTTTATGGATTAAATTTAACCAAGGTATCGCATATTGATGTTCTAATAACCGTTCTGGCACACCGTCTGTTCTATCATCCAATTTATCAATAAGGTGCACAAATTCGTGTATGCCAGTATTACTTTTATCGGTTGTGTTTTTAAAACCGTGATATAATGCCTTTTTGGAAAGTATCATTTGTTTCTCGAACCTTCCATTCCCCACTATTCCACCAATATTGCGTGAATTATCTGTGTTACTAAATTGCATATCCTCATTAAAATAATCTGGATATAAAAGGATGCCACTTAAATTAGTGTAATGCCATTCTTTAAAGCCAAAAACAGGGATTACTGCACTTGCTGCAATTAAAATTTTGTCCAATTCTTCTAATTCAAACTGCACACCATCGATATACACCTCACTTAAAAACTGCATCATTTTTTGTTGAAAAATAAGCTGCTTATTTTTAGAGAGATTTCTATAAAACAGAACATTATCCATTAATAATTTGTGCCAATGCTCTGGAAATGGCTTTACGGTTTGTCTTTTTGCTTTTCGATAAAAATGAATAGCAAACAAAAGAATCACCACAAAAATTAAAATATAAACCATATTAAAACGCAAGTATTAATCTACAGATTCAGCCTTGAACCCTACTTTTTGCAATGTAGCCTTTACATCTTCTTCGGTAGCACCATCACTTTCAATAGTTAGGATTTTATCAGGATTAGTGGTATCCACTTCCCAACTTTCTACACCTTCTTGCTTGTTTAAAAACGGGGTTACTTTTGATACACACCCACCACAATTGATATTTGTTTTAAATTTTAAAGTTTTCATAGTATTTGAATTTATAATTAATATTAAAGTTTTACTCGTTTAAGCCTTAAGCTATTTAGAACTACTGATACGCTACTAAAAGCCATTGCCATTCCTGCAATCATTGGGTCCAATAAAAATCCATTTACGGGATACAAAACGCCTGCTGCAATTGGAATACCAATTAGATTATAAATGAATGCCCAAAATAGATTCTGACGTATGCCCAACACGGTTCTTTTTGATAGTTCCAACGCTTTGGGAATGGATTGTAAATCTGACGTTATCAATGTCATTTTTGCTACATCCATTGCTATGTCCGAACCTTTACCCATTGCAATACTCACATTAGCCTGTGCTAAAGCGTGGGAATCGTTTATGCCATCGCCAACCATAGCTACTATCTTTCCATCAGCCTGCAATTTTTCAACAAAAGCTGCTTTCTCTGAAGGCATCACTTCTCCTTGGTATTTGGATATTCCCACCTGTTTTGCGACAGCTGATGCGGTTTTATTATTATCTCCAGTAAGCATATAGACTTCGATGCCTCTTTCTTGAAGCGTTGCTATGGCTTTTTTTGAAGTTTCCTTAATCTTGTCAGCAATGGCGAGTATGGCAAGAACTTGTTTTTCATTGCCAAAGAATATAACCGTTTTAGCCTGCTCTTCGAGACTTTCTGCCGTTTGCATTAGGGAAGCGTCGATTTGAATATTCTTTTCAACCATTAGCTTATGATTTCCAACATAGTATTTTGAACCATTTTCTGTTTGAGCTTTTACACCTTTTCCTGTAATGCTTTCGAAGGAAGTAATTTCTGCTTTTTCAATATTTTCATCTTTTAAGTGGTTGACTACCGCTTCTGCCAAAGGATGTTCTGATTGTGTTTCGATAGCTAAAAGAAATTGCTTGTATTCATTTTGATTTTCAAGTTTATCCTTCCAAAGTATATCAGTTACTAAAGGTTTTCCTTCGGTAATCGTGCCAGTTTTATCAAGAATAACAGCGTTCACTTTATATCCGAGTTCCAAACTTTCGGCATCTTTTATGAGAATATTGTTTTCTGCGCCTTTACCAATTCCCACCATAATTGCGGTAGGTGTTGCCAATCCCAAGGCACAGGGACAAGCGATAACCAATACGGCTACAGAAGTTAAAAGGGCCTGCGAAAATGCATTATCGCCTCCAACTGACATCCATACTATAAAGGTGACGATGGAAATCCCCATTACTACGGGTACAAATATGCCCGCAATTTTATCAACCAGTTTTTGAACTGGTGCCTTGCTTCCTTGCGCTTCCTGAACCATTTTAATGATTTGTGACAACAAGGTTTCTCCGCCTACTTTTTCGGCAGTAAATTGAAAACTCCCTTTTTGATTTACAGTACCTGCAAACACTTTTTCATCCTTTGTTTTTTCAACTGGAACAGGTTCTCCCGTAATCATACTTTCATCTACATACGAGCTTCCTTTAGAAACTTTTCCATCCACAGGAATCTTTTCTCCCGGACGTACCAAAATAGTTTGACCTACTTGAACAGACGAAATAGGAATTTCCTTTTCTTCCCCATTCTCAATAATTTTCAGCGTTTTAGGCTGTAATCCCATCAGCTTTTTAATGGCTGAAGATGTATTTGACTTTGCCTTTTCCTCCAATAGTTTCCCCAAGGAAATAAAAGTTATAATTACCGTTGCCGCCTCATAATAAACGTGAGGCTCGATACCACGACTCAACCAAAATTCAGGAAAAAAAGTGTTGAACACACTAAACAGAAAAGCGATTCCTGTACTCAAGGCTACAAGCGTATCCATATTTGCTTTACCGTGTTTGGCTTGCTTGAAAGCATTGATGAAAAAGCTACGACCGAACCAAAAAAGAATTGGAAAAGTTAACACCAAAGAAATCCACTTACCTGGTTCCCATTGCATAAAAAACATTCCTAATACAAAAATGGGAAGGGTAAGTATGGCCGACCAGATAGTACGGTTTTTTATATCTTGATAATGTTTTTGCTGTAATTCTTGTTGTACTTCTGAAGGATTCTCCGCATCAATGATAATGTCATAACCCACTTCGCGAAGTGCATTTTGAAGTTGATTAGGACTCAACTCTTTGTCGTATTCCACAAGAACAGAACTATTAGCGAAATTGACGCTTGCATCAAATACGCCATCTGTGTGTTTTAATACAGATTCAACGCTTGATGCACACGATGCGCAGGTCATTCCTGTAACAGGGAATGATTCTTTTATTTCCTGTTTATGGTTCTTTTCTTTGGTTTCAAATATGTTGATAGTTTCCATAATCGCATTCTTATTTGTACAGTACAAATTTCAGGATTAAAGGACTTTAATGTATTACGTTATATGCCGAATGATTTGTAGAATTTGCTGAATTCGTTTCATTTATTGCAAAAGCATTGCATCTAAATATAGATAAAGTACTTTAGGAATTTTAAGAACAGTACAAAGCAGATTAACACGATAACAATGATTACAATACTAATCCAAATTATTTTATCTTTTTTTGTGGTATTGTTATTTGATAATTTACTGACCTTCTTATTTCTTTTATTTCTTTGCTTTTGATACATCGCTTTTGATTACTTCCACGTCATCCTCTGCAGCCTAACGGCATTCAATATTGCCAATAAAGCCACACCAACATCCGCAAAAACAGCTTCCCACATTGTCGCCAAACCACCTGCACCTAAAACCAAAACTACAGCCTTTACACCAAATGCCAAACCGATATTCTGCCAGACAATTTTTCGAGTGGAACGGCCTATTTTTATGGCTCTTGCTATTTTGGAAGGCTGGTCTGTTTGGATAATAACATCTGCTGTTTCAATCGCTACATCACTTCCCAAGCCACCCATTGCAATACCAACATCACTTGCCGCCAATACTGGTGCATCGTTGATGCCATCGCCAATAAATGCCACTTTGTTGTCCGTTTCGGCCATCAGTTTTTCCACTTCGGCTAATTTATCTTCTGGCAACAATCCACCTTTTGCCCAATCAACGCCCATTTCTTTTGCCACTTGTTGGGTTATGGAATCCTTGTCTCCAGAAAGCATTATGATTTTGGAAATTCCAGATTCTCTAATTTGTTTGATGGCTTCGTGGGCATCTTCTTTCAATTCGTCTGCAATGATGACATAGCCAGCGAATTTGCTTTCAATGGAAACCATCACAATGGATTCTACAATGTTGTCGGTTTCAGATGGAACTTCGATATTATTTGAAATCATCAATGGTTTATTCCCAACTAAAACAGTTTTGCCATTGACCATTCCCTTTAATCCTTTTCCTGCGACTTCGGTTACTTCTGTTGCCTGAAAATCTTCGCCATCGGCTTTATATTCCATAATTGCCTTGGCAATGGGATGAGTGGATTGTTCTTCCATCGCCATTAGGTATTTCATAAATTCAGGTTCTTTCCAGCCAATGGCTTTTATTTCTTTGATTTTAAAAACACCTTTGGTCACGGTTCCGGTTTTGTCCATTACAACCGTAGTTACCTTTGTCATTTCGTCCAAAAAGGAAGCTCCCTTAAAGAGAATCCCATTTTTTGAAGCTGCTCCCAATCCACCGAAATAACCCAACGGAATAGAGATAACCAATGCACAAGGACAGGAAATAACCAAGAAAATCAATGCTCTGTACAACCAATCGCTAAAGACATAATCGTCCACAAAAAAGTAGGGTATAAACGTCAATCCAATCGCAAGAAAGACAACGATTGGTGTATAGATTCTTGCGAACTTTCTAATGAACAATTCGGTTTTTGATTTCCGTGCGGTGGCGTTTTGCACCATATCAAGAATTCTTGCAATGGAACTATCCTTAAATTCTTTGGTAGTTTCAATTTCAATAACGCCATCCAGATTGATGCTTCCTGCAAAAACTTTTTCGCCTTTTGCAATGGTATCGGGTTTGCTTTCGCCCGTTAATGCTGCGGTATTGAACGAGCCTTTTTCGGACAATAAAATACCGTCCAAAGGGATTTTTTCGCCCACACGGACTTGTATTTTTTCGCCAATAGCAACGGTTTCGGGATTTACAGAAACATAATTGTTGTTCCTATAGACCAAGGCTTCATTAGGTCTTACATCCAGTAATGCCTTGATGCTTCCCTTGGCTTTTTTAACGGCGGCACTTTGGAACAATTCGCCTACAGCATAAAACAACATTACTGCCACACCTTCGGGATATTCGCCAATGGCGAATGCACCTATGGTTGCGATGGACATCAATAAAAACTCGGTAAAAAAATCGCCATTTTTGATGCTTTTCCAACCTTCCTTTATTACAGGAAAACCTACTGGAAGGTATGCGACTGCATACCAGACGATACGTATCCAGCCCGAAAAATAGGGGAAGGTTTCAAAATAATCAAACGCAATGCCCACAATGAGCATTACAAAGCTGAAAATTGCTGGCAAATAGGTTTTGAATTTCTCTATGTTTTCCGGACTGCTATGGTTGTGGCCATCATTGCGCTTGTGAGTATCTGATGAAGTTTTATTCAAATCTCTTAAATTCAGTTTCTTTTTTTTCATTAATTCGATTATAATTTCATTTAAATCTATGGTTATTCCAATCTCAACACCATTTGGGCAAACTGCACCTCTATGGTATCATCGATACCCTCTATTAAGGAATCCAAACCAGTATTTGAAACCATTAATTGTCCGGTTGCGCTTATCAGACAGGACATACTTACTCCTTGTTCTATATGGGTAAGGGTTGCTTTAAATTGTGATTTAAAGGATTTCCCTTGATAAGTAAAATCTATCAGCCAATTAAAGTTGATAGGGTCGTGCCGTTTTGATAAAAAATCTTGTGATGGAACTGTGCCAGTAAACCGTAGTATTAAAGGGTCTTCCCGCTGTTCTAAAAGGGCTTTGATTTTAGGACTATCTGTTGATAAAGTCTTAAGGTCGAGTACACCATTGACCACTTTGGAATCATAATCAAGATATAGTGCCAATTTATGGCTTTCTGCCTTGATGGGTTTATCATCAACCAAAGTCATCATCATAATATGACCTTCTTCAGTTGTATAAACTTTTTGGGCATTTACCTTATAATAACTAACCAACAAGATTATTAAAAAACAATGTTTAATATTCATAATGCCCATCTTTACTTGTATAATTTAAAAAAGAAGCTTCTACTTTTGCTTTTAATGCTATTAATCATTTTGCTTTAAGAAGCATCATAAAAGCTGCCTGCTATTAATTAATTTTTCACTTAACTTATTTAAATAAAAAATTTCGCTCATTCCTATAACGATTTACCGCTACTTGTTATCTATATCCTTTTCTCTTTTACCGAAATAATAAATCAGCGCAACACTTGCACCTAATAAGCCAAACAGAGTGTTCTCAAAAATTTGATTCCCATTGATATTTAAAATTTCAATGAAATTATTTATTAAATATTGCCACCAATTGATTTCGTAATTCTGGCTGCTAAACGTGAAAATTGTTATCCCAAAAGGTTGAAGGATAAAAACACCTATGGCAAACCCAATTAAAATGGTAATAAGAATGCTTTTTTTATTCATCGTCTGTCTTTTACGGAAGTAAGCTTACTGGCTCTCAATCCAATTTTTGGCATCTTCCTTTTGGTCTATATTGAAATACTTAATTTCGGCGTTCGTAAAAGGCTTCATAAATTGGGTTATCCAATTCTGCCATTTTTTATCTCCAACCATAGCAATCTTTTCATAGTCCGTGGCGTGGGCTGTGTCCATTTTCAGGTCTTCCCATAAACCAGGTAAATCCCAACCTGTAAAGTTTTCCATCTCAAAATACCAACGGACTTTCATTCCCTTGTCCAGTATGGCGTGGATAAGTGGATGGATTTTTTCTATATCTTCTTTTCTCAATTTGCCCGAAGCTTTTGTTGCAACAATATTTTTTTCTTTTAATTCGATTATTTGTAACATTTTATATAATTTTTAATTAATTATTATCCTTCTAAATCGTAAAACCATTCTTCAGCCATTACAACTGCTTTTTTGATGGCCTTTTCTCTTGAAAAGCCTTCCTTTTCGATTAATTCTTTCGCAATTTCGATTGCCTTTTTCCTTACCGATGGATTAAGGGTGTCAAGCTCTGCTCTAAATTCTTCAAATGTCCAGTCCATAAAAAATGTATTAGTGATTAAACAATTCGTTTTCTTCTTTGCCATCTACCTCTTTTCTTGGTCTTTTATCCAAAAAATAATCGAGTATTATTCCCACTATTATCGCTCCTACAAAGGCAGCGTAAACCAATCCATCATACTGAATAATTAGAGTTAGGCTAACCAATATGGCCAAAATGGGCAGTATTGGAACTTTGCCAATAGACAATGGCACTCTGAAAGGTCTGTTCTGTGTTGGTTCTTTAAAACGCAGAACAATGAGTGCAATATTTACGGCTACAAACACAAGAAGTGCGCCTAAAGAAGACATACCCGCTACAATTTTTATATCTCCCAATAGCAAAAAACAACCTACCGCAGCCATAACCACAAATGTGGTTACCCAAGGTACTTTTTGTGCATTTACTTTGGTCATAAATTTTGGAAGCTCGCCTACGCTTGCCATTCCGAACAACAACCTGCTTATGGAAATAATACCGCTAAACGCAGCATTGGCCGTGGCAAATAAGGCTGCAACTGCCAAAACCACTGGTAGCCAAGAGTTAAGATTCGATGCCGCCAAGGACAATGGCGAATCTACCTTTGAAATAGCTAAAGGGTCGGCAATGTTGAGTACCGTAAATGAAATGAGCAAATAGAAGATGGTTGTAATTATCATTGTTAATAAAAAGGCACGAGGAATCGTCTTTCCTGGATTTTTAACTTCTGAACCTAACGATGCCATATGCTCAAAACCTGTATAGACAAAAAACAAAGTCGCCGTGGCTGCAAGTGTTCCAGAAAATGACTTTATTTGAAAGATTTCAGCTTTGGGCAAGCCTGTTTCTTTAAGACCTATAAAGATAAGAATGAGCAAACCCAACAATTGAATACTGACCATAATGATATTAGCTGTTGAAGACTTCTTTATACCTGTAACACTTATCAAAGCAAGCAGCAACAGTAAACCATAACTAATCAATAATCCCGGCACTTCAAAAAACGTATTAAAATATCCCGAAAATGCCAGCAGTACCGCCGCAATTGTTGCCGAACTATGGAAAGCAACGGTCCAACCAGTAAGAAAGGAAGGAATGTCTATTTTTGGAAATGCTTTCCTTACAAATATAAATTCTGCACCAGCATTTGGGTAGGTAGATGATAATTCGGCATAGGACATTGCAGAAATACTGGCTGCAACTGCCGCAAAAATAAAGCTCAACCAAATGTCCGTTCCTGCCTGTCCGGCAGCCGCGCCAATCACAGTATAAATACCTGCACCCACAATGGTGCCAACGCCATAAAAGGTAAGTCGAAGCGTACCCAAGGATTTTTTTAGTTCTGCCATTATATTTTTTAAGTTAAAGAAGGTGGAAGAAACCTGAACCAGACCATTGGGCGCAAGGGTTCAGAGTTCTGGAACTCCCACCTGTTATTTTTTTCTGCATTTTTCACATATTCCTTTCAATACCAGATTTACATCATTCACTTCATAATCGTCTGGCAAGCTTTCTTCCGATATTTTATTTGGTAAACAGATTGTTTTCGTACAATCGGTACAATGAAAGTGCAGATGTAAATCTGTACCGTATTTACCTTTGGCGTTTTCATCAGAAATCGCATATTTTACCACTCCGACCCCATCATTAATCTGATGAATCAGCCCTTTATCCTCGAAAATCTTGAGGTTTCGATAAAAGGTCGTTCTGTTTGCTGTTTTATTGGTTTCGCTCTTTTGAACAAAGGCCTTTTTCAAATCGGAAAAGGACACGGCACTTTGTTTCCTTTTTAGGAACTTGTATATCTTCGACCTCATTTTAGTAGGTCGAATCCCTTTAGCCAATAATGTTTTTTCCGTCTTTGTCATTTAATATTCTTTCAAAAAACCAGGTTCTTCTATGTCCCAATTTTTCTAATCCTTTTTATAAGCCAAAAGGCGCAGCGCATTGGCCACTACTACCAAGGTAGACCCCTCGTGAAATGCCACGGCTATTCCTATGTTTGCCCAGCTCAAAATGGTGGCCGGTATCAGAAGTGCCACAACCCCAAGGCTTACCCAAAGGTTCTGCTTGATTATGGCCTTTGCTTTCCTACTTAAGCCAATAGCAAAGGGCAGGGTTTCCAATTTATCGGCCATTAGGGCAACATCCGCGGTTTCTAAAGCCACATCACTGCCCGCTGCACCCATTGCAATACCTACGGTACTGTTTGCCATCGCGGGCGCATCGTTCACACCGTCTCCTACCATTGCAACTTTGGATTCCTGTTCTTTCAATTTTTTAATGGCATCAACCTTTTCCTCCGGTAACAGGCTTCCCCAGGCATCGGTCAACCCAATTTCTTTAGCGACGGCGTCGGCAACCTTTTGATTATCCCCGGTTAGCATTATCATCCGCTTGATACCGATTTCCTTTAATTTTTTAAGTGTTTCCTTGGCCGCTTCCCGTGGGGTGTCCATCAGGGCGATGATACCGATATATTCTTTGTTCCTTCTTATGAGCATCGTCGTGTTTCCGCCGCTTTCAAGTTCTTTTACTTTATTCGATATATCTTCGGATGGTTTTGCTTCATCGAGGTCTTCATACAAGTCAAGGTTTCCAATATAGATTTTATCATTTCCCAAAGAAGCTTTGATACCTTTTCCGAGAACTGCTTCCAAATCTGACGCATCGATAATTTCAGTACCTTTCAGACGCTCTTTCCCATCCCTTACGACGGCTTTTGCCAAAGGGTGGTCGCTCAAGTTTTCAACAGCAACGGCTATTTTTAATAGTTCATTTTCTTCAATATTCCCCAATGGTACCACTTCGGTAAGTTTGGGCTTGCCTTCTGTAAGCGTACCTGTTTTGTCAAATGCAAGGGCGGTCAATTCGCCCAAGTCTTCCAGAGGTCGCCCACCTTTAATAAGTACCCCGCCACGAGCTGCCCTTGCCACACCGCTCAATACGGCGCTTGGTGTTGAAATGGCGAGTGCACAGGGACTTGCAGCTACCAATACCGCCATTGCACGGTAAAAGCTGACACTAAACGGTTCGTCAATGACCAGAAAGGCAAAGAGCAGGATACCAACCAGTATCAGTACGGATGGTACAAAGTATTTTTCAAACTTATCGGTCAACAGTTGGGTAGGGGATTTCTGGGTCTGCGCTTCGTTGACCAGTTTGACCAGTCGGGACAGGGTAGAGTCTTTGGCTTCTTTGATTACCTTTATTTCCAACGTGCTATTACCGTTGATAGTTCCAGCGAACACGCGGTTTTCGTCCTTTATATCATCGTCTGCCGAATAGTCCCTGCTCGTATCTTCCACGGGAAGTTTGTCCACGGGCACACTTTCCCCGGTAATAGGTGCTTGGTTTACGCTGCTTTTTCCGTTGACCACAACACCATCGGCAGATATTTTACTGTTGGGCTTGACCACTATAATATCGCCAATGCCCAATTTTTCAATTCCAACTTCTTCTGTCTTACCATCTTTTTTAAGCAATGCTGTTTTTGGCGCAAGGTCTGCCAGTGCCGCAATGGACTTTCGAGCCTTTTCCATTGCATAATGTTCAAGGGCGTGCCCCAAACTAAACAGGAACAGCAACAAGGCACCTTCTGCCCATTCGCCCAGAGCAGCGGCACCGATGGCGGCAACCAACATCAAGAAGTCGATTTCAAAACCACCTTTGGCCACGGTCTGTATGGCCTCTTTCGCCGTAAAGTACCCTCCAAAAAAGTAAGCACCGATGTATAAAGAAAGACTGACCCAATCTGGGATGGATTCTACATAGGAAAGGCCGAAACCTATTCCGAGAAGTGCCCCACAGATAATGGAAAAAATAAGCTCCGTATTTTTACCGAAAACCCCACCGTGGGCGTGCTCTTCTCCTTCCTCGTGGGTCTCGCCTTCTTTGTGCTCGTGTCCCTCTGTGGAAGTTTGCTCTTTAGTCTCTTCCTTCTTTGAACGCTCCTGTTTTTTGGATGCTTTGGTGTAATCATTTTCGTTTGAAGCACTCCTTTGAATCTGAAGGTCTTCTTTTTCAATTTGTTTACTTATTTCATCAAAATTTGTTTGCTTTTTATCAAATTCAAGTCGTACCATTCCAGAGCCTGAAACGGAAGCCTCCAAAACCCCATTGATTGCCAAAAGGCTTTTCTCGATGGAACGAGCTTGTCTTGTATGTCTGATTCCTTTAACCTCAATGAGCAAATGCCCGTACTTTTCGGTAATCTCGGCACCTGTCCGTTCGGCTAGGGATTGAATGCGGTCTATAGAAATGATATCGGGGTCATAATGAAAACAGAGCTGTGGCACATCATCTCCGTTTGCATTGGCAACGTGCACTTTTTCGATGCCCTCTTTGGCCTGTAATTCTTGAATAAGCCTTTCAACACAAGTATCTTTTTCGTTTGGAACTTGCGGAAGGATGACTGGGATTTTTAGTTGTAGTTTTTTCATTTTTTACTATTTTTTTCTATCCATTCTTTGGCATTGTCTTTTTCTGCGGGCTTAAAAAATTTGATATGAGCCTTGGAAAAAGGCAACAACACTTCTATGAACTGCTCTTGCCATTTAACACTTCCTACTAATGCGACCCGTTTTAAATGTTCTTGACTTGGAAGATTTAATTCAATTCCCTTCCAATAGGCACTTGCCGTCCAGCCTTCAAAATTTTTCATTTCAATATACCAAGAAACTTCCTGATATGCAGTTATATGTTCTGTTAAGACCGGTATCAAGTTTTCATAATCCTTGGCATCCAGCTTATTCTCTGCCACCATATATACAGTAGCTTCTTTTTTATAGATTGATATCATTGCTCACTATTTATAAATAATAATTGAATTTAAAAACCAAACGTTTAATCCAAATTGCCACTGCATTTTTCGCAAATGCCCTTTACCACCAAGTTGATATCCTCGGTAATATAACCATCAGGTAAGTTGATGTGAGGGATTTTATGTTCTGTCAAACAGACCGTTTCATTACAATTGTTGCAATGAAAGTGCAAATGAAGGTCGTTGCCGACCTCGCACTCACAATTCACTTCGCAGAGGGCGTATTTTATAACTCCTGTCCCATCCTCAATTTGATGCACAATACCTTTTTCTTCAAACGCTTTCATAGTCCTAAATAGGGTACTTCTTTCACTGACCTTAAAATCTTTTTCCAAGTCGCCAAGGCTGATGGCCACATTCAACTCTGCCAACCGCTTATAGGTCATAAGGCGCATAGCCGTAGGTCGTATTCCTTTGCTTTCAAGTAGTTGGACTATTTTTTCCATTTGTACTAAAGTGTTTTATAGGTCGTACCGTTTTAAGGAATCTCCAGTTTTAATCTGAAAGGCATCTTCAATATTTGCTATATAAATAATACCATCTCCAGGCCCGTCGGTTTTAGCGTTGGCTATAATTGTTTCAATGGCCGCTTGGGCTTCCTCATTTTGGCAGACCAGTTCCAACTTAACCACTGGACTATCTGTCACGTGAAAATCCAGCGACGGTCTTGCACCTTTTGACTTGAATGCGCCAGTGCCTTCTGCTTGTGAAAGGGTCATACTTTCAAATCCATTATCTGATAGTGCTTCAATGACTCTTTGGATTCGGTTCGGTTTTATAAATGCTTTTATTTCCTTCATAATTATTTATTTTTATCGATTTTGAACCGAGCCTGTTATCTAATTTTTAACTAACTAATTAAGACGATAAACAAACTCGGAATCAAAATCTTTGATTATTATTGAATTAATGTCCGTGTTCCAGTTCGCCTTTAACCATTTCCGAAGAGAGGTTATAAGCTCCGTTTATGACAACTTTGGCATCCTTTGAAACTTCGGCAGGAAGATTGACTTCAACAAAGCCTAAATCAGTAATACCAACCGTTACGGGTATCATTTTGAATTTCATTTTGCCCGCTTCCATTTCTTCATCTTCATCCAAAATGAAAATAAAGGATTGCTCGCCTTCTTTTATAATGGCAGCTTCCGGTACGGCAAAACCTTTTTTCTCGCCTTGCACTATTCGCCCTTCCACGTACATACCCGGCAATAGGTTTTTATCCTTGTTTTCAATATCTGCCAGAACTTCCAGAGCTTTTGGGTCGGTGTTGAAGGTTTTACCAACAGACCGAACGGTTGCCTTAAGCAGTTCATCTGGACGAGAGGCTGTTGAAAAATATATCTGTTGCCCTTTCTTGATTTGCTTTATGTCCTTCTCATATACTTTGAAGTTGACATAAATTTTTGAATTATCGCTTATTGAGAACATTTTGGATTGTTGCGCCACGTAATCGCCAAGGCTAATCATTACTTCATCCACATAGCCACTTATGGGTGTGGTAATGGGAACAGCGGAATATATTTGACCTTCTGCCACTTTATCGGCATTAATGCCCAACAGTCTCAATTGGGACCGCAAACCATTGACACTGGATGTAGTGGAACGAAATTTTGACTGCGCCATCTGAAATTCCTTGCCAGAAGAAACACCTTTATCATAAAGGGTCTGCTTACGCTCAAAATCCTGTTTCAAAAAGACCAGTTCGTCATTTTTTTCCTGATATTCCTGTTGCATTGCAATGATATCTGGGTGTTCTATATATGCCAGTACCTGACCTTTCTTTACGTTATCTCCAGGTATTACTTTTATGGAACTCACATTTCCACCAACAAACGGACTGATGTTCGCCTTATCCTGTGGGAAAAGTTCCAGCGTACCTGTTACCTTAATGTTGTTCCCTAAATTCCGTTCCTCCAAAGATTTCATTTCCAAACCGATGGTTTCAGCTTGTTGCTTTGTAAGTTCTACAACGCCTTCTTCCTCGCTGTGACCACCTTCTTCCTCTCCTTCATCGTGGCCTTCTTCGCCGTGTGCATCTTCTCCAACTTCATTGGTTTTTGATACGCCTTCAGCTTCGTTATGTCCAAGTTCAGATTTTTGGGCATCGTTACAACTCATAAACATAAGTGTAAATAATATGGTACTTACTAATAGTATATTCTTCATTTCTCTTTTTTTAAGGTTATAAATTGCCCAGTTGATATTGCATATCAATGGTCTGCTGGTTATACTGATTGATGTATTGTAAATGGTTTTGTTTAATACGGATGGCACTGTTGAGAATCGTGATATAATTGACGTATTCTATTTCGCCTTCCTTTGATGCCAATTGCGCTGTGGTAATTTGTTCTTCTGCCAACAATAGTGCACCTTCTTCGTAATATTGCAAAATCTTCTTTGTTTTTTCGAGTGATTTGGTCAATTGTGAAACCCGACTTTCTGTAACCGCTTTTTGCTCCAAATATTGACTCTCTGCTACCAATGCGTCCGCCTTGGCTGCCTTAACCCTTGCTTTCTGCGGAAAAAACCACAACGGTATACTAATACCTGCCTGATAGGTATTAAACCCTGAAACATCATCCACAACCTGCCTGCCATAGGATAAATTGAATTTTGGTAGGAATTGCGATTTCTCAACGCCCACATTTGCTTTACTTACTTCGGCATTTTGCAAGGCATATTGCAACATTGGGTTATTGGCAACCGAAGTTGAATCCAATGTCGCCATAAAATCCAATGGTTCGTAAAAGCCATCTACCGTCTCGATGGTCTCATCCGTTCCCAAATATTGTTTTAAGGCACGTTTGGCAATTTCAATATCATCATAGGCCTGCTGTTTTAAGACCTGAATCTGTAGAAATTCGGAAGAGGCTGAAATATATTCCAACTTACCTGTTTCTCCGGTATCAAACCGAAGCTGGGCGGCGGTTTTAAAATTGGCATAAATACTGTCCAATTGGTCTGCAAAACGCAACTGTGCTTTATAATAATTAATTTGGTCATACGCCTGCATCACATTACGCACCAACTGCTGTTCATTGGCCACATAAAACTTTTCTCCCAAGGTAATACGCTCTTTGTAAAACTTCGATTTTGAAAATCCAGAAAGCAAATCAATATTGCCCTGTTGCACGCCAATAGTAGTCTGTACTCCAGGAAGATTATTACCAAATTCCTCTTTGCCCGTGAAAACTTGTGTGCTACCAAGGTCAAAACTTGTTCCTTTTAGGGCTTTTTCCCGTTCAATAAATGCCTGACTTTCCTTAAGCGATGGATAATTCTGTTTTGCCATAGCAATGGCCTCATCTACAGTCAAGGTTTTTGGAATTGTACCATCTTGATTAGTGTCTTGGGCAAAAGCAGTTCCAGAAGCCATCAAGCCACCAACCATCAATAATACGGTTACAATGTTCGTTGATTTGTTGACATAGCTTACACCTCCATCAGAATTCTTTCGTTCCTTTCTCGATTCGAGCCAATAGTATAATACTGGAAGGACCACAAGCGTTAAGAACGTTGCTGTTATCAACCCACCAATAACCACCGTTGCCAATGGACGCTGCACTTCTGCACCGCCAGAGGTAGAAATCGCCATTGGGATAAAGCCCATTATGGCCGCCGTTGCAGTAAGCAAAATTGGACGTAAGCGTTCGTGCGTTGCCTCGTATATTCGTTTTTTTAAGTCTGTCATTCCACTTTCTTTTAGTTCATTGAATTTGTTTATCAATACCAATCCGTTCAAAACGGCTACTCCAAAGAGCACGATAAAACCTACCCCTGCGGAAATACTAAAAGGCATTCCCCTTATCCAAAGGGCAAACACGCCGCCAATGGCTGCCAAAGGCACTGCCATATAAATCATTAAGGACTGTGAAAACGAGCTCAAGGCAAAATAGAGTAATATGAATATTAGGAAAAGTGCGATAGGCACTACAATCATCAATCGGTCTGAAGCACGTTGAAGGTTTTCGAACGAACCTCCGTAGGTTACAAAATAACCTGGTGGCAGTTTCACGTCCGTTTCCAATTTTTGCTGAATTTCCTCGACCATCGATTTTACATCGCGCCCACGAACATTGACACCAACCGAAATACGACGAGAGGTATTGTCCCTTGAAATCTGCATTGGCCCGGGCTTATAGCTGATATCTGCAACCTCCTTTAAAGGCACTTGCGCTCCGTTTGGCAAATCGATATAAAGATTTTTAAGGCTGTTGATGTCCTGTCTAAATTCCTTTGCCAAACGAATGACCACATCGAACCGTTTTTCGCCTTCAAAAATCACACTTGCCTTTTCGCCTGCAAATGAAGCACTTACATAATCGTTCAACTTGTCAACGGTTACACCATATTGGGCCATTTTTGCACGGTTATATACCACCGTCATTTGTGGTAAACCACTTGTAGCCTCCACATTAAGGTCAGCCGCTCCAGGAACGGTTCTGATGACTGCGGCGATTTCCTGTACCTTGTCTGCCAGCACATCCAAATCTTCTCCGTACAATTTGATTGCTACGTCCTCACGAACCCCAGTAAGCAATTCGTTAAAACGAAGTTCCACGGGTTGCGTAAACACGAAATTTACGCCGGGAACTACTGAAATTTTTTCTTGAATTTTTTCTATGAGTTCTTCTTTGCTATCTGCGGAAGTCCATTTACTCTTATCTTTTTCAAGAATAATGTAACTATCCGCAATGTCCATAGGCATTGGGTCTGTTGGTATTTCGGCCACACCAATCCTTGAAACTACCGTTTTTACTTCTGGAAATTCATTGATTAAATTTTGAAGTTTTTTTGAAGCCTCAATGGATTCTGTAAGACTGCTCCCCGGTTTTATCAACGCTTGAAAAGCAATATCGCCCTCATCAAATTTAGGTATGAATTCGCCACCCATATTGCTGAAAATAAATCCTGCAATCAGTAATAGAGCAACTGCGCCAATCACGACACCGGCTCGAAAGCGAAGTGCGAAATTGAGCAATGGTACATAAGCTCTGTTTAAACCGGACATTATTTTATCACTGAACCTATCAATCTTATTTTCAAATTTGGCAAACCAACTATTCTGATTTTTAGTAGGTTTAAGGAACATTGCAGAAATCATTGGGACGTAAGTAAGACAAAGGATAATCGCTCCTAAAACGGCAAATCCAAAAGTAAATGCCATTGGACGGAACATTTTTCCTTCTACACCCGTCAAAAAGAGAATCGGTGTAAATACAATAAGGATAATAAGTTGTCCAAAAAACGCCGAATTCATCATCGTACTTGCCGATTCATAGGCTATTTCATCCATTTCAGCTTGACCAATGACCTTTGTTGATTTTTTCATCCGTTGATGAATGTGAAACACCATTCCTTCTACAATGATTACTGCACCATCTACGATGATTCCAAAGTCGATTGCACCCAATGACATTAGGTTAGCCCATACACCGAATTGTTTCATCAAAATAAATGCGAAGAGCAATGATAAAGGGATTACCGAAGCGGTAATCAAGCCACCACGGAAACTCCCCAAAAGCAAAACCAAAACAAAAATCACAATTAGGGAACCTTCTATTAGGTTTTTTTCTACGGTGCTTGTGGTTCTTGCTATCAATTCACTTCGGCTTAAAAATGGTTCTATATAAACACCTTCTGGAAGTGATTTTTGAATTTCATCGATACGTTTTTGCACGTTATCTATAACATTGCCTGGACTTTCGCTTTTTAGCATCAAAATTTGTCCACCAACAGATTCGTGACCATCTTGGGTAAAAGCGCCATAGCGCACTTGATTGCCGTAACCCACTTTTTCAGCGACATCCCTTATTAAAACAGGACTACCGTTTTGTGTGGTTACGACTGTATTTTCCAAGTCTTCAATGCTACGTGCCAAACCTTCGCCGCGGATAAAATTGGCTTGGTGGTTTTTTTCAATATAAGCACCACCAGTATTGGCATTGTTCACTTTAAGAGCTTCAAAAACCTGATTCATTGTAATGCCAAAACTTTTTAGCTTATTGGGGTTTATGGCTACTTCATATTGCTTCACAAATCCTCCAAAAGCATTTACCTCGACAACTCCGGGGACTAATGCCATTTGGCGTTTTACAATCCAATCTTGGATGGTACGAAGCTCCATTGCATCGTATTTCTCTTCGTAGCCTTCTTTAACTTTTAGGCTATATTGGTAGATTTCTCCCAAACCTGTGGTAATTGGAGCCATAAATGGCGTGCCGAAGCCTTCGGGGATTTCTTCAGCAACTTCGGTTAATTTCTCTTGCACCAATTGCCGGGGAAGATATGTGCCTGCCTCGTCCTCAAAGACAATGGTAACAACTGACAATCCAAAACGAGACACCGAACGCAGTTCGATAACATCAGGAAGATTTGCCATTGCCAATTCTACCGGATAGGTTACAAATTGTTCAATGTCTTCAGTACCTAAATTTGGGGCAACTGTAATAACCTGTACTTGGTTGTTGGTAATATCGGGTACAGAACCCAGATTTATAGTGGCCATAGACCAAATGCCCGTACCCACAAGAGCCACTATAAAGAGCCCAATAATAAACTTGTTATTAATGGAAAATGAAATGATTTTGTTAATCATAGAAAAAGTATTAATTCAGTTTAAACATCGCAATGCAAAGAGATGCAATGCGTTTATGATGCGATACTTACTTTGAAAAGCATCACGGTAGGATATAGCTATCCTAAAAAAAACTGAATTATACTTTAGGGGGTTGGAAAAGCGATTCCAGATATCTGGAAGTGAAGTTTACTTTATGTAAGTTAAACTGTTTTTTATCTTCAAACTTTAGTCGATTGGTTAAAGCCGAATTGTTGTTCGCAATAATTAATAATAAAGGATGACAACATTGATTATGGGAATGAACTGGTGTATTCTCCTTATCTGGGTTATTATGATGCCCTTCATTTTTTGCATCATTGTCAATGTAATCTTCCACTACATAATCAAGGAAAGAGTCTCCATAAACTTTATGGTCTTGATAATGGGTAATAATGCTTGAAATTTCTTTAATTGGTCCACAAAAGTCCATATCAATGCTAATTCCCTGAAAAAAGAATAATAATGACATTGATATGGAAAAGATTATTTTCATAAAGTTTTACAAATATACAAATTAATCGATGCACAGGTTGTGCAAAGATGATGTTGATAATCTTTTATTTTCTCGAAATGGTGGACAACATATCGTTCCATAAAAAAACAATATATATAGTAATTTCCTTTGTTTGGTTTCTAAAACAGATTTTTATTGGCTGACTAACTTGTAGATTTACCTTGATAACGGTTGTTATTTTGAAACTAATCGAGTTCCCTTTAAAAACAAGGTAACTTATCCCCCCAATTTAATATAACAAAAAGACCACAATACCAGTTGTGGCCTTTCGGATTTTGAGGTGAAAAAACCTCTTAATGCTTAACAAATGTGAGATGTATTATTTTAAATATTCCTCACAAGCTTCCTCACATTTTCTACAGGCATCTGCACATTGTTGACAATGTTTGTGGTCGTGCTTGGCACATACATCAGCACATTTTTTACAGATATCACGGCATTGCTCTACCATACCTCTTACATCTTTATAATTTGACGCAAGCAAATTTGCTGTTGCTCTACAGATTTCAGCACAAGCCCTATCAGTTCTTATACAATCTACCATCATCTTGATGTCGCCTTCGTCAAGACAGGCATCTGCACAATGATTACAATGTGTTACACAATTGTTTAAAGCTTCGATTAATTTTGAATTTTTCATAAATATTTTAGAATTTAAATTGTTAAAAATAGTCCACTACAATAGCGGATATTACTAAAGACAATTTAATATAAACTGCATTATTTATTATTATAGAATATGCCGAATAATTTGTAGAATTTTCGGATTAACAGAATTTAACATCATATTTTATCCAAATATTTACGATTCTGATTTGTGCTTTTTTTAAACTGTGTAGGTGTCATTCCTGTAACCTTTTTAAACTGATTGCTTAAATACGCGACACTACTATAATGAAGTTTAAAAGCTATCTCACTCAAGGTTAATTCATCATAAATGATGAGTTCTTTTATACGCTCAATTTTTTGATTGATGATGTATTGCTCAAATGTGATACTTTCTACTGATGAGAATAGTGAACTTAAATATTTATAATCGAGATGAATATTTTCGCCTATATAATCTGCCCATTTAAAATCCAATCCTTCAGAAGAATGATGGATTTTATCTACAACCAATGTTTTCATTTGTTCAATAAGTTGACTTTTGCGGTCGTCAATCAAACTAAAACCTGAATTTTGAAGCGCTTTGGAAAGACCATTTTTGGTCTGGACACTTAATGAAGAAACTAATTTAACCTCCCCCAATTTTATAGAAACATACAGTATCTCAAGTTGTTCCAAAATATTGGATACCGCCGAGATACATCTTGGGCAGACCATATTCTTAATATGGATAATCTCATTCATATAGTACTTGTTTCAAAATAATTTTAATCCAGATTTGTATAGAGAATAATAAACAGCAGCTATTGCAGCAACTACAAAAATCAATACTATCACAACTAAAGCTATAATTTTATCTTTTTTTGGAATATCACTTTTAGGCTGATGTTTCTTTCTGTCATTTTTTCTTCTATTTCTTCTGCTTTCACTCATTACCGTTCGCCGTGATAAAACCAAAATTAATTTATGGTCTTATTCAGATTACTTGATTAATCCATAATTCGCTTTATTGTAAAGTTGCTTTTACTTCGCCACAGGTTAACATAGCCTCTCCATAATATGGGTTTCGCACCTCTTTTTCCAAACTTATCCAATAAGCTCCCTTATTGTTATCGGCCATTGGACAAAACTGGATATATACATTTTCGTTAACCCCAAAAAGTTGCACGCTACTTATCATATGCGCAGAAAGATGTTTAAAATGTGCTCTTTGTGTTGCTATATCTGAATCGTTCTCAATAGTATTAGCCGAGGTCTTTAGTTCTTTCTGAATGGTCATCCAATGGTTATGTGCTTTTTCATCAGATAATAATTTCATATCCACTTTTTTCAAGGATTGGTTTATTTGTTTTCCTGCCTGTTGAGCACCTTTAGCGTCATCATTTACCAAAGCATCTTTTAAAAGGATATAATCATCAAAAACCTGTTTTAACTGATTCTGAAATTTGTTTGAAACTTCAATCCTTTCTTTCATTTGAGAATGGTTGGCTTCATTTGTATTTTCTCCAGAATTATCTTCTTGCATTCCCAAATGCCCTTCGTGGCCTGTCATTGTTTTACCACCAGATGCATTCATCATACTTTTTTTGCCTTGTAACTGTGCAGCGGCATCCACGGTAAACGTTCCGTTAGTTACCACTTCATCTCCATTCTTTAAACCTTCAAGGATGGTGTAAGTATCGCCATTGGCATTGCCCAATAAAACTTCCCTCATTTTGAAAATAGCTTCATTAGGGTTTGTTTTGACATAGACTACAGAGCGTTCTCCTGTCCACATAACAGCGGTTGACGGTACGGAAACGGTATTCTCGGTGCTTGTTTGCGTACCCTCAATTATACCTTCCACAAACATTCCCGGTTTAAAGAGGTCTTTCTTATTTTGCAAGACCGCTCTTACAACCACCGTTCTAGTCGCAGAATTTAATAAGGGGTCGATGAATGAGACTTTTGCATCAAAAACCTCATTGCGATAAGCATTTGTGGTCACTTTAATAGTTTGCCCTTCTTTTAAGGATGAAATTTGATTTTCATAAGCATCAAATTCAGCCCATACTGTATTTAGATTTGCAATTTTGTATAAGGGTTGTCCTTGCTTTAGATAATCTCCTTCTTCTACCATTTTCATTGTTACTGTTCCTGATACTGTTGCAAAAACCGGAAAGTTTTCTTGCACTTTTCCAGCAGCTTCTATAGCGTTGATTTGCTTTTCTGAAAGTTTCCAAAGTTTCAGTTTGTTTCTAACAGCCTTATACAATTCTGGTTGCGATTCTTTCAAGGATGATGCGGTAAGTAGTTCTTGCTGTGCCGCAACCAATTCTGGCGAATAAATAGTTGCCAAACGTTGTCCTGCGCCAACACGCTCTCCTGTAGAATTAACGTATAGTTTTTCTATTCTTCCTCCAAAATACGTGACCTGTACAGCATTTGACTCTTCATTAGCTTTAATCTTACCTGATAGTTTAAGGGAATTACTTCCCATTTGTCCTTGTCCTACAAGTGACGTTTGGATATTGGCCAGCGCCATTGCGTTATCTGACATTTTTATTTCATTGGCATTAAGTCCTTCAGCACTAGTTTCCGCTGGAATTAAATCCATTCCACAAATGGGACAATCCCCAGGTTCTGGTTGCATAATCTGTGGATGCATAGAACACGTCCACATTTGATTAGAAGCAATTTCTTCTGAATGTTCGTGAGTGTCTTTTGCATTATTTGCCTTATCCGCAGAACCTCCACCGAATAGCAGAAATCCGCCTAAAAGACCAACAACCAAAGCAACACCTATGTAAATGATGTTTTTATTCATAATTTTCTATTTTTCATTTTGTAAACGATTAATCATACGTTTCATATCTGCTATCTCTTTCCTTTGTGCTTTGATAATATCTTCAGCTAACTTTTTAACTTCTGGGTCTTGAATATCGGCACGCTCGCTAGTCAAAATAGCAATTGAGTGGTGAGGAATCATTGCTTTCATCCACAATACGTCTCCTACAGTCGACTTCTGATCACGCACCAATCCTAATGCACCAACAAATAGCACTATACTACCCAAAACAATGGCTATATTCTTCTTTTTGTTTTGATACATATTACGCATAGCTACAAACATTATAATTGCCATTGCAGCAATACCCAAGCAACTCATATAAAAGCGTGTTAGACTGAAATACACGTGATCTATGGCATACGTATTCAAATACATTGTGATGTACATTGCTATAAAAGATGCAGCGAGCATCAATACAAATTTTGTGTAATTTCCTTTTTTCATTTCTTCGTGGTTTTGTGTTTGTGTGTTCATTTGTTAATGGTTTTAATTATTTACTTTTTTTATTTTTCTAACAGTAGGCGAGCTTGTAAACCAAAGTAAAAACCCACTGAGTACTGTTATTAATCCTAAAAGTGAAAAAGCTCTTAGAACTATTGTATTAAAATTATCTCGCCCTTGATAATCCATAGTGTGTGTCATCCAGAGAAAGTCAAACCAGCGCCAATCTTGATGACGTACTGTCTGAAAAGCTCCATTTTCAATTGCCACATAAGCTTTAAGATTTTCATCAGTTTTATATGAAATCTCATAAGCTGGCAATGGTCTTCCGCGATACTCGTGATGATCGCCTACAGTTTCAATTCTTTGTATTTGGTCAAATTCTAGGTCAGACAACATATAGCGCTCTGCTACTTTAATTGCTTCCTGTTCTGTGAGTTCATTTTTTTTTGTTCCTGTAAGTGCATTATAAAGTGTTGTTTCATTAATCCAATAGTAAGGTGTGTCTGCTATTTCAAGAAGCTCTAGGGACCTAATAGGCTCTTGAAGACCTAATTGAGAACTTCCCAACAAATCAGCAAATGCGGCTTGCTCAGGATTTTCTTTTTTGAAATGGTCACCGTGAATCTCATCAATATCCGTCCAACTAAAGTACATTCCACTAATAGTCCACATCAAAAATTGGACGCCTAAAAAGAGGCCCAAATAGCGATGCGCTTTTCTAATTTTTAATGCTGTCTTTCTTTTAACCATTAGTTAGTTACTTCAAATGGAAAATCAATGGCAACCTTTTCCCAACTCATACTAATAGTGCCTGATGTATTATTGGTCTTGGTTATTTTATATTCTAAATGCTCCTGAACTTCTTCGGAAATTTTAGGGGTTACTTTAAATTGTAATACATCATCTTTGTCGTCATATTCATCTTTACCGTGTTGATCCCAATTGGTGTTGAAAATGATTGTCCATTCTTCCTCATTAGGAATTACAAAGAATCCGTATTTGCCAGCTTTCAACTCTTTTCCTTCAATGGTTAAATCTTTATTGGTTTCTATCCAAGTTGCATTATGTGCGCCAGCTTGCCACACCTGATCGTAAGCCAACAATCCACCAAAGATCATTCTATTTCTAACTCCAGGTGATGAATAGTCGATATGAATATGAGCATCGCCTATCATTGCCATAGTTGAAGTATGTGGACTTAATATTTTCTTTGACGGCTTTGATGTAGTTTCATTTTGTGGTTGTTCCGGAATTATTTTGGTTTCTTTTTTATCTTGCTTACAAGACGTAAAAAGAGTTGAACAAAATAATAGAGTAAAAAGAATTCGTAGTTTCATATGATTTTATTTTTTATTTCTGGTAGAAGAATGTGTTTTAATAATTTTCCATTTTTCATCCATTTTCTTTAGAATGGAAGTTGCAACTCCTTTCTTAGCTATAGTTCTACTTTCGCCTTCCTCATTGGTTTTTAATACAATGGTATAGATATACGTTTCTGTTGTAAAGGCATAAGTGCCATCAACCTGAACATCGATTTCATAATCTGAAAATGTGAAGCTTTTAAAGTGTCCCAATTCTGGTCCCAAATGATGCTCTATATAGTGTGCATAAGAACCTTCTACACCTCCAGATTCAAATACTTTTGAATCTTCTGTAAATAGTTCAAATGTCCCCTCGGTCGTTAAATTTTGTAATGCATCCTTATATGACTTCATTACAGAGATTACGCCTTCTTTATCCGTAGAATCTTTATCATTCTGTGCATTGGTAATGCTGACTGTTGAAATGAGAACAGTTACGAGTGTAATAATTTTAAGTACTTTCATATTTATAGTTTTAAAGGGGTTATTTGTTAACGTGAATTCTATTAATGTTTGCAATACCAAATACCAATACCAAAAAGCTCAAGAAAACTTCCATCATTACCAATAGTTTACCTGCAATATTCAATGGTACAATATCTCCGAAGCCAACCGATGAAAAAGTAATTAAGCTAAAATATAAAAACTCAAAAAACTGTAATGAAAATGAGCTATTGAACGCTGTACTCGATTTAAAATTTTCAGGGTTCAAAGTATATAAAGCGTGATAATCTGCTGAAAACGAAAGGACAATCAAAATAATCAATACCCCAAATAAAGTAAGAACGTGGGTTAGCTGATGACTTTCGCCTATTATTTTACTTAACTGTATAAAAGTGAGCCTTACGATAAAAATGGTTTTGACCAAAGCCAAACCAATAATTATAAAGGGTAAAAATTGGCTGGCGGAATCTACACCTACCCATAGTATATAACTTAACGATAGAGCAATCACTATACTTGCAGTAAGCAATACCTTTTTAAACAGTTGCTTGTAAAAGCCAATTCTTTCAGATTTTTCTATTGTGTTCACTTTAGTCATTTTCAATTTATTTCCTTAACTAAATAATTGAAGCGCCAAAGCACCACCAACTATTAAGATTAGTATGGTATATATTATGTAATTGAACCATTTTCTAACTACAGACTTTTCAGTTGTATTTTGACACCCGTCTTTGCAACACTCTTTCATTGTTATATCATCCTTTTTTATATGCAAAATCCTTTAAATAATACTTGAATATGAGAGGCAACCTTTATTAACCAATAAACCAACCAAAATGTTTACCCCTCACAATCAAGTACTCTTCACTAAACTTCTCTTCATCATAAATTTTTAATTGCCTGACATAGGAAGAGAGATGTTATTATTTTAGGGATTTAATCTCTCTCCCACGTGCAGGCTGCTATTAACCAAATCAACTTTTCTTTTTCAAAATTCGTTGTGCCTGACTAGGGAAGGAACTAACACTAACCATCAACATTGTTTTCCTTCCCAGGACAGGACTTAAAAACTATTCAGATATCTTTATCATTTTACAACCTTCTGTTAACTAATAAACCAGAACATTGAAAATATTTTTTAAACAAAGGATTATCTATTGAATAGTCTTTTGAACTTTTCCGCATTTAAGCATTCTACTGCCGTAATATGGATTTTTCACTTCTTTACTTGTACTCAACCACGCACTACCCTTATCATACATTGGGCAAAATTGCTCGTATAACGTGCTTTTTGTACCCGTAATAGCTACCATATCAGTAATATCCTTACTTAACGTTTTAAAGTGCTCGCGTTGGTGGTCTATCGCACTTTCAGAAATATGTTCTGCGTGCTCGGTAGCATCTTCTATGATATCGGCCAGCTCTTTTTGTTGTTCCTTTGTATAACTACCCATATCAAATGCTTTAAGAGTGGCTACCAATTTTGTTCCTGCTTGTGCTGCCTTTTTTGTATCGTCCGCAACTAAAGCATCTTTTAAATTAAAGTAATCACTTAAAATAGCTTCTGCTTTTGCGTCACTATTTTTATTCATCATTTTGCTATGGTCCATTTTCATATCTCCGTGATCGTGGTTCATTTTTTCTTTTTCCTGTGCATTGGTAAAAGAAACTGCTAACAATAGCATTGCTACAATACTCATTTTTAAATTTTTCATTTTAATTACTTTTAAATTATTGTTTATAAACTATCTTTTAATTGTGTGATAAAATTGATTAACTCTTCTGCTTCAGCTTCTGTAAATGTTGCCTCACTATGTATCAAAGTGTAAGAATCCAAAGGCATTTCGCCATTTTCAATCTGCTTGATAATAGACCTTAATTTACTTGCTTTTCTTCTGCTAGATAATGAATCCCATTCGTTGAAATTAAGTTCGGCTTTTCCTTCTTTAATATGGTCTTCCAAAAACCAAGCAACAGATTGAATCTTATTATACCAAGGGTATTGAGTATTATTGCTGTGGCAATCATAGCAGGATACCTGTAACTTTTTTTGAATAGTTTCAGGAACATTATGGACTAACATAAAATCAGTTGACGGTACAGTATCACTCTGATTGCGTGTAGTGGGAATAAATTGAATTCCCACGAACGCTACCAGTAGTATTATTGCTATAATCTTTACAATTTTCATTTAGTTAATTTCACGTTGTACTTTGCCACATTTTAACATTTGACTACCATAGTATGGATTGCGCACTTCCTCTTTAGTACTTAGCCAAGCTGTACCGCCATCATACATAGGGCAAAACTGCTCGTAAAGCTTCATCTCTGCTCCTGTTATAGCAACCAGATCTATCACATCTTTACTTAAAACTTTAAAATGTTCGCGCTGGTGTGCTATATCACTTTCTGAAATGTGTTCTGCGTGTTCAACTGCATCCTCAACAATATCCTTTAATTCTGATTGCTGGGTATCGGTATATTGTGAGGCGTCAAAATTTCCTAAGGATGTTGCGAGGGCTGCCCCTAGTTCTTTGGCTTTGCCATTGTCATCTGCAACCAAGGCATCTTTAAGATTGAAGTAGTCATTTAATACTGCTTGTGAATTACCATCTCCATTCATTGCCATTTCCTTCTTTTCGCCGTCGTGATGACCATCACTGTTATCGTGGTTCATTTCTGAATGGTCTCCATCAGTGCTATTTTGTTCTTTGTTGTTGTCTTTACAAGACATTACTGTTAAGGTTATAAATGCTATCGCAACTATACCTAATGTTGATTTTAATTTGCTCATTTTGTTTTAATTTAAGTTTATGTTTATTAATTATTATTACTGATTTTTGATAGGTGTCTTATAATTTTTCAATGACGTTTTCCAACATTGATGTTATTTCACTAGCAACATCATTCAGTTTTTCGTTTTCCACAGCCTGCATTGATGCCATTGGGTTTACAGCTGCAACTTCAATGACGCCTTTTTCAATTTCCTGTACTATGACATTGCAGGGCAACATTGTTCCAATTTTATCTTCTGCTTGCAAAGCTTTATGTGCATAGGGCGGATTACAAGCACCAAGGATCCTATACTTTTTAAAGTCTATATCCAGTTTTTTCTTTAGGGTTTCTGTTACATCAATTTCTGTAAGGATTCCAAAACCTTCTTCCTTTAATCCTTGTGTCACTTTCTCGATGACCTCTTCAAAAGTTCCATTGACTGTTTTATTAAAATAATAGTTCATCTTTTTATTTTTTAGTTATTTAAAATCGTGCTAATAGTCCGCCACCCCAACCATATCGGTTGTTATAGTTGCCTTGGATTGAAAAATTTCGAGAAAGAATGTATGCAACCCCTACTAACCATTGTGTTTCACTTTCAAATGATTTGTTATTCTCTAAATCATTGACCCATCCAAAATCTGCTCTGTATTCGTATTCGCCTTCCAGAAAAATTCTTGGAAAAATCAATAATTCTCTGTCTAAACGTATTCTTGGGCGTAGCTGATGGTCCATACTCACATCTACATTAAATCTATAAGGTGTAAAATATTTTACACCAACCAATCCTACGGTATTAAATGTATCGTAAGAATCTGGTGTTGACGTTTCGGTATTTACTCCTGCATAAACACGTACCCAATCGTTCAGGTACCTATTATAACTTATTTCGGCTTCAAGATTTTGGTCGTAATCGAACTCTGCTCTCAAACCAAATTCATTTCGGATATTGCTCGACGTTAAAAAGAGTTCATTAAAATTTGAACCTAGACGAGCCAATCCCCACGAATAATAATGGTCTGTCTCATCGATAAGTTTCTGAACTGGATAATCTTTCATTCTATCATCCCTTGGGGTATCGTAACTAAACACTCTTGCCATACCACCCATCATATGGTACAGTACGTGACAATGAAAGAACCAATCGCCATACTCTTCGTTATAAAATTCAATAATAACTTTCTGCATTGGTGGTACGTTCACTGTATGCTTTAATGGTGAGCGTTCTCCTTTTTCATTGATGACCCTGAAGTAATGACCGTGCAAGTGCATTGGATGGTGCATCATAGTCAGGTTATTTAATGTAATTCTCGTTACCTCGCCTCCTTTTATATTTATCTTATCGGTTTCTGATAATGGCACACCATTCATACTCCATACATAGCGATTCATATTGCCTGTTAGGTTAAGTAGCAGTTCATTTACCGGTAAATCTGCCTTGAATTCAGTTTTTTCTTTTGCCTCTAAAAAATCATAGTTGAAGTATGTCTTTCGCTCCTCATAATCAAAAGAAGTAGAATCCTTCTGCATCATTGGCATATTGTGCATATGACCTTCCATTTTATTTGATGCTCCATTATGGCTCATTGACATCGAGTCTTTTTTCATTCCCATTGTATCATCCATCTTCATATCCATTTGGTCATTCATTTTGCCATCTTTCATCGACATCTTATCGTTACCCATTTTCATCTCGCCGTCCTTCATATTCATCTTCATTCCGTACTTCTGCATTAAAACTTCGGGTGTATTCTTCTTCTTGTTTCCAACCATTGCAGGTGCTCCCATTTTCATATCCATTTTAGCCATTTGCTTCATCATCGCTACCTTATCAGGTCTATCAATTCTTTTGGCTGGGTAAAGAGTGCCATTACCTAACTGTATAGAGGTATGACCTGAACCATCTTGAGCGGTTGCGGTAATTTCAATAGTTCCTTCTGGAATAGTTACAATTACATCATACGTTTCGGCTATGCCAAAGAGAAATCTGCTTTTGGAAACGGGTTGCACGTCAACACCATCACTGGAAACCAACATTGGGTTACCTCCGCCAAAGTCCATCCAATAATAGGTAGAAGCCGATGCGTTAATGAAGCGAAGCCTTACTTTTTCGCCAGCCGTAAATTCTGGATACTCTGCCAGTTTTTTACCGTTGGACAAAAATGCGGGATAATAAATGTCTGCAATATCAGCCCCTTCCATACGGTCTCTCCAAAATTTAAGTTGAGCACCAAAGGCACCTTCTGAAATGACCCTACTTAATGGCACTGCTGTGCCTTTTTTAACTTGATACCACTCGTTACCTCTTTTAAGGTTTCGTAATACATTCATTGGTTTTTCATTGGTCCAATCTGATAATACCACGACTAAATCTTTATCATATTCCAAGGTTTTCTCTTTTGGATGAATGATAATAGACCCATAAACACCTTTTTGTTCTTGTAGCATTGTGTGGGAATGGTACCAATATGTTCCCGATTGGTTGATTGGAATCCTGTATTGGAAGGTTGTTCCTGGCTCAATCGGTGGGGTAGTTAAATATGGAACCCCGTCGTAAAAATTGGGAAGTATCAATCCGTGCCAATGCACTGAAGTTTCTTCATCCATTTTATTGGTTACGTTGATTATAGCAAGGTCTCCTTCATTAAATTCCAAAACAGGCCCAGGGATACCTCCATTGATGGTCATTGCATTGGCAGTAACACCTCCAAGTGTCATTTCGTTTTCTTCAATGGTAAGGTTATACTCCTTAACAGGTCGCCCATCTTCCTTTCTATCATTTCCGTTTGTGCCTACTTGGGCAAAAATTGAAGTTGTGAAAAGTAATAGCGTAATAATTTTTATTGTTTTCATTTTGTCAAATAATTTATGATGGCATATTCTGTATAATACCCTCTATTAGATTCGATTAAATTGATTTGAAACCTTAACTGCAATTCTTGTACATCGAGCACATCGTTAAAATCTATAGTTCCGGTTTCGTAATTCTTAATGAGAATTTCTTCGGCGTCATTCGCCTGCTTTAAATTGTCTGTTTGTACATCAAACTTAATTCTCATTGTATTTCTATTATAAATAGCTTGTGCAAGACGTGTTTCAAGGTTATTGAGCCTCTCTTCTTTCTGTGATTTTATTTCCAATTGTTTCAATTCATTTTGCTTTGTCACTGACTTATATTTATTATTGAAAATGGGAATTGAAATAGAAACCATAGGCATCACAATGTCTTTACCATTATCGGAAAAATTCATATCTGGACGTTCTGATACAGGCACATAGTCCAAACCAAAACCGATATTGGGCGCACTCTCTTTTTGGTTTAATAATTCGGCTTCTTCGATAGATTCATATAATTTATCGTATTTAATAAGTTCTGGGTTAAGCTGTAGATTGTCAGTCAAAATAAACACATCTTCTTCGGGAATTATCATCTGCTTTACGACCTCTACGGCAATATTTTCATCACGATTCAAAAGATTATTAAAGAGCGCTTGCTCCGCCAAATAATCTTGTTCCAGCACTTCTTTCTGCTGAATCAACTCGTTCTGTCTTATCTGAAGGCGAAGCACATCAACCGCAGATGCCTTACCTACTTCTACAGAGGTTAATGCAAGGCGTTCATATGTTTCCAGAAGTTCTATATTCTCATCCAGAATACCCTGTTTTGCACTTATGGCATAGAGTTTATAATAGGATTGGGATACTGATAACGAAAGTTTTCTTTTTGCAATCGCTATATCAACAAATTGGGCTTCGGCCATTGATGAAGCATAGTTTTCCCTTGCTGATATGGTTCCAAACCAAGGCAACATTTGTTTTACTGAAAAACGTGCACGTTGCGCCCCTGTTCGGGTTTCTGGTTCGCTCACAAAGTAGCCTACGCCAATCTCTGTATTTGGTAACCAATCAGCTTCATTTACCTTTTCTTCCGCTATGTTGTAGCGCAATTCAAAAGCTTGAATTTCTGGATTATTCTTTTCGGCTTCCTGAATATAGGATGCTAAATCTTGTGCATTTACTTCCGCGAAAGCGAAAAAAACAAGTACTATTAAAATTATATATCTCATTTTGTAGCTCGTTTTAATTGAAATTCTTTCTTCCAGCTAAATAGCACTGGTAACAAGAAATAAGAGGTAATATCGATAATCATCCCACCAAAAATTGGGATGGCCATAGGTATCATTATATCACTTCCTTTTCCTGTAGAAGTGAGTATGGGTAATAGTGCCAGAATGGTAGTTACGGTTGTCATTAAACAAGGTCTTATCCTCTTGCCTGCAGCTTCAAGAGTTGCCATTCGAATCCCCTTTTTGTCTGTTGGTTCTTCTCTGTCAAAAGTCTGCGTGAGGTAGGTGGCCATTACCACGCCATCATCTGTAGCAATGCCAAAAAGTGCAATAAAACCTACCCAAACCGCCACACTTAAATTGATAGTTTTCATATTGAACAGATCTCGCATATTTTCCCCGAAAAGATTAAAATTGAAGAACCAATCTTGGCCGTACAACCAGATCATAATGAAACCACCAGCAAAGGCTATAGTAATTCCTGAAAATACCATAAGCGATGTGCTGACTGATTTGAACTGGAAATATAGAATCAAGAAAATAATAAGAAGTGCGAGTGGCACTACAACAGAAAGTGTTTTCTCCGCTCGTAATTGATTTTCGTAGGTACCTGTAAATTTATAACTGATTCCTTTAGGAACGATTAACTCGCCAGCCTCAATTTTCTTTTTAAACAAAGCCTGCGCATTTTCAACCACATCTACCTCGGCAAAACCATCTAGCTTATCAAAAAGCACATAACCCACAAGGAAGGTGTCTTCACTTTTAATTACTTGCGGACCTTGTTCATAGCGAATATCCACCAACTCTCCTAAAGGAACAGGACTTCCTTTTTCCACAGGTACATAAATATTTTTAAGGTCTTCTGGGTTACCACGCAACTCTCTTGGGTAGCGAACACGAACACCATAACGCTCACGACCTTCTACTGTTTGGGTAAGTGGCATACCGCCTACGGCTACTTGAAGTACTTCTTGAACATCCATAATTGAAATTCCGTATCGCGCCAGTTGCTCTCTTTTTATATCAATGAGTAAATAAGGTTTACCTACAATACGGTCGGCAAAAACAGCTTGTTCTTTTACACCTTCGGCTTGTTTCAAAAGACCTTCCAATTGCAAGCCAAAAGCTTCTATGGTTTTTAAATCAGGCCCTTTTACTTTGATACCCATCGGTGCTCGCATTCCAGTTTGAAGCATTACCAATCTTGTCTCGATAGGTTGTAGTTTCGGTGCAGAGGTAACTCCAGGAAATTTAGTGACCTTAACTATTTCATTCCATATATCATCAGGACTGTTTATTTCTGGTCTCCAGTTACGGTAGTATTCCCCATCATCATCTGGAATTAAATCTTCATTAGTTGCATTGGTTTTAAGCTGAGATGCTTCGTAGTTTGCATCATCATTGATTTCGTTATTTGGATTGATAATGAATTTATTATTTTTCAGTACAAACAATCCATCATCATTCAATTGATAACGTTGTCGTTCTCCTGATTCATTCCGCATATATTCAGATTTATACTGAATCATATTTTCATACATCGATAATGGTGCAGGGTCGAGCGCGGATTCTGTTCGACCTGATTTTCCTACTACTGTTTCTATTTCTGGAATCGTGGCAACCGCCATATCGAGTTGTTGCAGTACACGCTTATTTTCTTCTACACCAGAATGTGGTAAAGATGTAGGCATTAAAAGAAATGAACCTTCGTTGAGCGATGGCATAAATTCTTTACCAGTATTTCGCATTATAACCACTCCTAAAATAAACACCGTTGTTGGAATGATTAAAAACAGTAATCGGTTTTGAAGTGCCCAACGTAATATATTGTCATAATACCTTTGGAAAATTGAAAACACCCCCAGTAATCCAAAACAGATAATCGCTACAAAAATCAAGTTCATTAAGATGCTCCGATCAAAACCGAGCGGTCGCCAATATTCAGCAAGCAAGAACACAATAGCAATGCAGGAAATAATTATGTGAAATAAATTAGCTCTTTTAGTTGTTATAATATCTCTTACGCTCAATAGCGCAACAACGCCATAGGCTATTAAGATAAGCCCTAACCAATAGCCGTAAACAATGGCAGTGATGCCAAGAATAATAAGCAAACCGTTGAGAATATATTTAGAACGTTCTCTAATATTCGTTTTCCTAAACAAGAATGCGGCAAATGGTGGTATCAAGAAAAGTGCAATAACCAAGGCCGCAGAAAGTGCCATTGTTTTAGTAAATGCCAGTGGTCTAAATAGTTTCCCTTCAGCCCCTATTAGTGTAAATACTGGTATGAAGCTTATAATAGTTGTAAGAACCGCTGTTAAAATAGCTCCAGAAACTTCGGCAGTAGCATTATAGATAATTTCATCTGTAGTGTATTCTATTCCACTTTCTTTAAAGCGTAATTTTTCATCTTCCAAATGCCGAATCATATTTTCGGCAAGTATAACGCCCACATCCACCATTGTACCAATGGCTATTGCAATACCTGAAAGGGCAACAATATTTGCATCTACATTGAATAGTTTCATAGCAATAAACACCATCAACACAGCAACAGGCAATAATCCTGAAATAAGAATAGACGCGCGCAGGTTGAACACCATCACAATGATGACCAAAATTGTAATTAGAATTTCAAGTGTAAGGGCTTCATTCAGCGTATGAAGTGTTTCTTGAATGAGTTCTGTACGGTCATAAAATGGAACAATAGTTACTTGTGAAGTGCGCCCATCAGCTAAGACTTTGCTCGGTAATCCTGTTGAAAGTTCAGCTATTTGGTCTTTCACATTATTAATTACTTCCATTGGGTTTGCACCGTAACGAGCCACAACGACACCACCCACAACTTCAGCACCTTCCTTATCCAGAATACCACGTCTGGTTTGTGGTCCTAAATTTACTTTTGCGATATCCTTGATTCGTATAGAAGTAAAATTTTCTGAAGCAACTACTGCATTTTCAATATCAGCCACAGCTTTTACATAACCCAAACCACGAACTAAATATTCTGCTTGATTTATTTCCAGTGTCTGCGCCCCAATATCTTGGTTGCTTTCCTTTACTGCTTTTACAACATCGCTTAAGCTAATAGTGTATTGGCGCATTTTTTCAGGATCAACATCAACTTGGTATTCCTGAACATAACCACCAATTGAAGCGACTTCTGAAACACCACTTGCCGATGACAATCCGTATTTTACATAGTAATCTTGAATACTACGCAGCTCCTGTAAATCCCAGCCGCCAGTTACATTTCCTTCTTCATCACGCCCTTCTAATGTGTACCAATATATTTGACCTAAACCTGTGGCATCGGGTCCTAAAGATGGATTTACGCCATCTGGTAATAGGTTGGCTGGCAGTGAATTTAGTTTCTCTAAAATCCGACTACGTGACCAATAGAATTCAATATCTTCTTCAAAGATGATATAGATACTGGAAAACCCAAACATAGAGGAACTACGAATGGTCTTTACACCAGGAATACCCAGAAGCGAAGTAGTAAGTGGATAGGTAATTTGGTCTTCAATATCTTGTGGTGAGCGACCTTGCCACTTGGTAAAAACAATTTGTTGATTTTCTCCTATATCTGGAATAGCATCTACTGCAACAGGATTAGATGGTAAAAAACCGGTGTCCCAACTAAAAGGTGCGTTTACAACGCCCCAACCTATAAATAGGATGAGCATTAAAACTGCGACGAGTTTATTTTCAATTAGAAATTTGATGCTTTTATTCAGCATAGAAATGATTATTAAGTAATTATAAATCTTGTTTAAAAGTGACAAACAAGCAGAAATGTCCAAAACAAATTAATGCAGGACTACAGTTCTAATTACTTAAAAATCAAATAAGGAAAGTCTGGTCTAAAACTTGAATATCCCTGACCAAGGGAGGAGGTGTATAATCTCTATATGAATTTAAATCTTCTTGAGATTCGAAAAATAAATTTGTATAGGTATGGATAAAAGCAGCAACAAATAGTTGTTGGTCTTTATCTAATTTGTCGAACGATGTTTTTAAAGTATCTTGACCATCAACAATCACTTGTTCATCACTACAGCAATCTTTTTTTGAAATATCACACTCTGATGACGGGGATTGTTGTTGAACTTCCATACCGCACGTTTCGACGTGACCGAATAAAGAAGAATCCACTAAAGTATCGCCACAGTAATGACTATCAACAGTAAAAGAAACAGTTGACAACAACACAATAAGTGCCAAGGAAGCGGATGATATTTTATAAAAAACCTTCTTCATTAATTTTACAAAGGTATTAAATTTTTAGCAGAATTTCTTTATTTAACAAAAAATTAAAATTGCACTTGAAGATTTGTACTGCATTTAATCCATTACAAATTATAAATTATTGAGTCTAAATTGCTTAAATCTTATTATTAAGAATTATTCTAAATAATATTTGTTTAATTGAAAAAGACCACTAAATTTGTTCTTTATTTATATTCATTCTAAATAATTTAAAGCAAATGCGAATTCTCTTTATTCTAATACTTATCTTGCAATTCCCAAATATATGGGCACAAACTAATCCCCAAAAAAAAGATACTATCCAACAAAAAACGGAACAGTTAAAAGAGGTGATAGTCTCTGGAAATACTATACTCGGTAGTAGGTTTGAGGTTAAAAACAAAACGGGTTCTGCAAACTATATTTCCGAAGAAGACTTAAAAAAATTCTCTTATACTAACATCAACAGGGTATTACAAACAGTTCCAGGAATTAACATTTATGAAGAAGATGGCTTCGGACTACGCCCAAATATAAGTTTGCGAGGTACATCGCCTGAGCGTAGTGCAAAAATCAATTTAATGGAAGATGGTGTGCTCATTGCCCCTGCACCTTATAGCGCACCTGCCGCCTATTATTTTCCTACCATTGGTCGTATGCAGGCCGTAGAAGTTTTAAAAGGAAGTAGTCAAATTCAATACGGGCCCAATACCACTGGTGGCGCCATTAATATGATATCTTCCCGAATTCCAAACAAATTCTCTGGAAGGGCTTCCATTGCTGCAGGAAATTACGATTCAAGAAGTACTCAATTAACAATTGGTGATAGCTATAAAAATTTTGGATTTGTAACGGATTATTTTAATTATAATTCTGATGGTTTTAAAAATCTTGACGGTGGTGGCAATACAGGATTTAACAAATCTGATTATTTGGCCAAGTTTAGGGTTAACTCAAATTTAGACGCAAAAACGTATCAGTCATTAACGTTTAAAATTCAGTATTCCGAAGAAGAGGCAAACGAAACTTACTTAGGTTTGACAGATGAAGATTTTCAAGAAAATACCTTTAGAAGATACAGAGCTTCTTCAGAGGATGTAATGAATGCCGAGCATCAACAATACCAACTTACCCATTTTATCCGATTATCATCATCATTAGACATAAGCACTACCGGTTACTTGAATAAATTCAAACGTAATTGGTACAAATTGGATGATGTAAATTTAGGCGAAAGAGTGAGCATTAGTAATATCCTTTCATCGCCACAGAATTTCCCATTAGAATACCAAACCATTTTAGGAAACGAAAACACCGAAGAAGATGCTATGGGCGTAAAGGCAAATAACAGAGCATACACTTCAAATGGTGTTCAATCCATTGCCAAATTACGATGGGGTTCTGATTGGTTACAAACTTTAGAAGCCGGAATACGCTACCACGAGGATGATGAGGGCAGATTTCAATGGGTGGACAGGTATGCATTCTTGAACAATGAATTAATACGTACGACAGTAGGCGAAAAAGGGTCTGACGCTAACCGCATAAGTGGTGCAAAAGCTCTCGCTGCACACCTCTTATACAACATAAAAGTTGAGAACTTGACCCTAACACCTGGCTTACGCTATGAGAATATAACTCTAACCCGAATGGACTATGGCACCAATGACCCTTCCAGGACTAGTCAAGATTTATCCATTCGCGAAAACAAGGTAAACGTTTGGATTCCTGGTTTAGGCGCAAACTACAGATTTAGTAACGATTTTTCAGTTTTTGGTGGTGTACACAAAGGGTTTTCCCCACCAAGCAATACACCAGGGCAAAATGCTGAAGAAAGTATTAATTACGAAGTAGGAACCCGATTTAGCGTTAAAGGGCTACAAGGGGAACTTGTTGGGTTCTACAATGACTATCAAAACCTACTGGGAAGTGATTTGGCTGCTACAGGTGGTACGGGAAGTCTTGACCAGTTTAATGCAGGTGAAGTGCGCGTAAGCGGTATTGAATTTTTACTGAATTACAACCTATTATATAATAAGTCAGAAAAATTTAAACTTCCTGTGTCGGTTTCCTATACCCTCACGGATACCGAATTTCTGACCAGTTTCGATAGCAACGAGGATATTTATGGAGTGGTGACCAAAGGGGACGAAATACCATACATCGCAAAAAATCAATTAAATGCAACTTTTGGGCTAGAGCATAAGAAATTTGAAGTAAACCTAAATTCACGATATACTGGAGCATTTAGAACTAAAGCTGGTTCAGGATCTATTCCTGAAAATTTTAAAGTGGATTCTAACTTCATAGTTGACTTATCTGCTCGATATTTTCTTAATGAAAATTTTACGCTATCAACAAACATCATAAACCTATTTAATACAAAATATGCTGTATCTCGTGTGCCAGCAGGTTTACGTCCTGGCCATCCTTTTGGGATAAATTTTTCTGTTGCGTATGGGTTTTAGGAAAATATACTAAAGATGACAAAAGACACAATTTTATTGAATAGACCTTACCTTTGGGATTGTTAAATTAATAATAATCAAAGTTTTATTAAAATGATCTGGAAGAATAACATAAGTGAAAATTTTAACTGGGGGCAAGAAATATCAAATATGGACCAAAAAGAGATAGTTGCAAAGAAAATCTCAAAATTGGTTCAAGACAGTCAAGCCATAGGTATAGGTTCGGGCTCTACAGCATTTTTAGCCTTGAAGCATATTGCTCAAAAAGTAAAAGAAGAGCAATTGACAATAAAAGTTATTCCCACTTCTTATGAGATAGAATTAGCGTGCACATATTTGGGTCTCACACTAACAACACTTCAGCAAGAGAGACCAGATTGGTACTTTGATGGTGCTGATGAAGTGGATGTAAACAACAATTTAATAAAGGGACGTGGTGGTGCTATGTTTAGGGAAAAATTGTTATTAATGTCGAGCAATAAAAATTATATTATTGTAGACAAATCAAAGATGGTCACTCATTTAGGAGAAAAGTTTAAAGTGCCAATAGAAGTAATCCCTGAGGCTATAAACTATGTACGCCATTCACTAGTTAAAATGGATATAGTAACAATGGATTTAAGAATGGCCACAAAAAAAGATGGTCCTGTAATAACAGAAAATGGAAATTTTATTCTTGACGTAAAATTTAAAAAAATAGAAAGGACATTTGAAAAAGATATAAAGAATATCGTTGGAGTTATTGCGTCTGGATTATTTCAAAATTATGACATCTCAATTATTACACCTTAATCAAATTTTAGTCCTATTAAAAATACTTTAAAATCGAAAACATTTCATTATCATATTACACCAATCCTAAATTTATTTTAGAGACAACAAGGTTTGGAATGAGTTCAGTAAAAATAAAATTTTCTGTAGCAATCAAGTAATCTATAAAAGATGACAAAAGTCATATTCCTGTTGAACCTTTAAAATTATCTTCGCATTAATTAATTTGGAATCAATTCATAATTATCTGAAAATGATATTATTAATCAATAGTGTTTAACCTACAAGAAATCGTTAATGCTAAACAAAAATTCCGTAAATTTATAGCGTGAAGTCTTTTTTTACTAAAATACTGTCCTTTTTTTTAACAGTTTTTATACTGTTTTCTACTTCTTCCTTCACGGTGGATATGCACTTTTGCTGTAATAAATTGGTGGATATGGCTTTTTTTAGTAAGGCAGAATCTTGTATGGAGAATGCACAAAAAAAAGATAATAATTCCAAGCAATGTACTTCCATACAAGAGAAGGATTGTTGCGATAATCAGACCATTGTAAAAGAAGGAGATGACACCTTTAAGAAGTCCAATACAATTTTAGAGATTGAGACTTTAGTTTTCTTAAATACTTTTTTTAATACTTATATTAATCTGTTCGAGGGGCTAGAAGAAAACGTCATTTCTTTTAAAACCTATAGGCCGCCTTTATTATCTACAGATATTATAATTCTCAACGAGACATTTTTGATTTGAATTTGCACATCGCAGATTGAATATAATCTGCAATACTTCTATAGCCACAGTTTCACTTCTGGCTAACATTTGTTGTACTCTATTCCCAACAATACCATACACCATTAACCCTGTTAGGTCTTAACCTTTCAAACCATTGAGTTAAAACTCAATGACAATACATTATATACTATGAGCAAACCAAAGGAATTTTGGATTAAGAATATGGTCTGTAACCGCTGTTTAAAAGTAATTATGCAGGAATTACAAGAACTTGGAGTAACTGTACTTTCATTGGAATTGGGAAGACTATTGGTAGAAGCACCAAAAAAAACCAACAATGAAATTGTTAATGCAGTAACAACGGTACTTCACGCCAATGATTTTGAAATTGTCCAGAGCGAAGAAGAAATGCTTGTAGAAAGAATTAAACTGATTTTAATCGAACAATTGCAAGAACTACCATTATATATTAAGGTAAAAATATCTGAACTATTAGCATCCAGTCTTCACAGGGATTATAAGACATTGAGCAAATTATTTTCTGCCAATGAACAGACAACCATTGAAAAGTACTTTATCAAATTGAAGATTGAGAAAGTTAAAGAACTCATTCAGCTTAAACAACATTCCTTTTCAGAAATAGGATACTTATTGGACTATAGCAGTATCAACCATCTGTCCAGACAGTTTAAAGAAGTGGTTGGAATGAGTATGACCGACTATAAAAATACAGAAAATTGGAAACGAAATTTTTACGATGAAATTATATAAATAACAACGAAAGTTATGCAGACATAGGATTTGTATAACCAGTAATTTTAACAAATTAAATCAAATAAAAATGAAAAAATTTCTCATCACATTAGTATTAATTCCCTTTTTAGGAATTGCACAAACATTGGAAGATTTAGAATACGTCTCGCCTTTTCATAATGACGTAGCTGCCATTAAGAAAGGGAACGAATGGGGTTTTATTGACCAAGAGGGTAAAATAATCGTTGATTTTCGAAACGATTTGATACTGACCAAAACAGATAACGAAACTTATCCCATATTCAGTAACGAAAAATGCCTAATTGCGCATCAAAAAGATGGTGTACTATATTATGGCTATATCGATAAAACTGGAAAAACTGTCATTACACCACAATTCTTAAATGCCACCAATTTCGAATATGATAAGGCATTAGCACTAACAGTTCATAAAGAAACCATTGGTTACAATGACATTTTCAATAAAGACGTGGTTAGCTACCATTATTTTGAAGTAATTATAGATAAACAGGGAAAGACCATTGACCATCTAACTCAATTGGCCATTCACATATCGCCTAAAGATAAGAACGATAAAAACCCACCTGCAATTACATCCAAGCTAATCTCTGCAAGTTTAGTTCTGGTTAGTGGCAAAAACAATACGTGGTCATTGAAAAAAATAAATCAATAATAACATCTAAAACTAATAAAATGAAACATCACTGGATATGGATGGTCATCGGTTGTGGACTGCCACTACTGTTCATCTTTTTAGCGCCTTCCCTTGGAATGGGAAGTGGAACTTGGCTTTTTACATTTATAATAATAATGTTCGCCATACACTTAATGATGCCAATGCGGCACGGAAACCATACTCACGGATTATCCGATGAGAACTTAAATAAGAAGGATAAAAAAGAAAATCAAAAAGGGCATCAACATCATTAAAATCTAAATGCAATGAAACAAAAATTTCAAATAAACGGAATCAGTTGTGGTGGATGTGTAGCAAGCGTTAAGAAAACACTGGAAGCACACCCCAACATCGAAAAGGCAGAGATTTTTTTGGCGCCAAAAGGAGCTACGATTATCACTATGAACGAAGCGCTCTCGGTTGCCGAAATACAAAAGCAACTCGATGAGCTCAATGGCTATACAATTACAGAAATAAATCAATAACAACTAAAAACAAATATTATGCATTTTTACGACGGACATTTTGGAGGTATGCACCTTATATGGTGGATTATATGGGTCATCTTAATTGCTTGGATATTCTTTATCCCAGCAGATATCCCCTATCAAAAAACAAAGAAGGACAACCCAATGGATATTCTTAAAAAACGCTTTGCAAAAGGTGAAATATCCAAGGAAGATTATGAAGAATCTATAAAGATTCTAAAATCAGAAAACTAACTCAAAATTATAAAACTATGTATCGATTAAACATAAAAAAACTCGGTTTTGCTTTCGGTCTAACAGGAACCTTAATTTATTTGGGTTGTATGATTGTAATGTTAACAGCAGGACAAGAAGGATCAATTACCTTTTTCAATAGCCTTTTGCACGGCTTGGATACTACCAGTATCATTAGAATGGATGTACCACCTTTAGAAGTGTTAATGGGAATAGTACAAACTTTTATCCTTTGGTGGTTAATAGGGGCTTGTATTGGAGCATTTTATAATGCCCAAATAAAAATTAAAAAATAGAAATACTATTTAGCATTTATGCAATATGTCTGGTTCATATGGTCTCTAATTATTCTTGCACTTTGGGCAATAATCTATTTGTCAAAAGAGGGGTATAGGAAAGAAATGCTCAAAATGAGCCTCATCACTATGCCCTTTGGTTTAACAGAACCGCTGTTTGTTCCAGAATATTGGATGCCACCTTCCCTATTTGATTTGGCAGAAAAAATAGGCTTTGACATTGAGAGCTTAATCTTTTCTTTCGCCATAGGCGGAATTGGCACCGTACTCTACAACATTATTTTTAAAAGAGGCCTTGCCGAGATACCACATAGCGAACGAAATCATAACAAACATCGCCTGCATATTTATATTCTTTTTACACCAGTTATCCTATTCATTCTTCTGTCGCTATTTACGTCACTCAACCACATTTATTGCGGCATTATAGGGTTGTTCATAGGTGGATTAGCGACACTTTATTGTCGTCCAGATTTGAAAGTAAAAATTTGGGTTGGGGGAATTCTGTTTACGGTATTGTACTTCATTTATTTCGGGAGCATCCTTCCGTTTTATCCTCAATATGTGGAGTTGTACTGGAATCTTGACAACCTGACCCATATTCTTGTCTTGGGCATTCCTATTGAAGAATTATTATTCGCCTTCACTTTTGGGATGTTCTGGTCTGGATTATATGAACACATCTATTGGCGGAAACTCATAAAATCAAATAAAACAAGTAATCAATTTAAACCTATATAAAAAAGAATAAAGCATAGGATATTTAATCAATAAAACATTCAAATTATGAAAATAGTATTAGCAGTAGATGGCTCGGATTTTAGCAAGGTTGCCATTAAGAAACTTGCAAAATTTCCATTACCACAGGGCAGTGAAATTAGTATAATAAACGTTTATGAACATCCTGCGATGTCAACCCCAGAACTCATATCCACAACAGTAACTCTTGACGTGTATTATCAAGAATTTATAGCCAATGCTGAAAAAATAGGGAAAAAGATTGTTTCCGAAGCTGGTAAAGTATTGAAAGAAAAAAATAGCTCACTTCTTATAACAACAAATGTAATCAGCGGTCTTCCAAAAAGAGAAATTTTGGAAAAAGCGGAATCTTTTGATGCCGATTTAATTGTAGTCGGTTCGCAAGGGCAAGGAGCATTTTCACGTCTTTTATTAGGTTCTGTTTCACAATATCTAGCAACACACGCCAAATGCTCGGTATTAATTGTAAAAGAAAAAGAAAATGCTTAAGCATTTGTAAATGAGCTTCAAGCAATCTAATCTTTAAAAACATTCAAATTATGAAAATAATATTAGCAATAGATGGCTCGGATTTTAGCAAGGTTGCCATTAAGGAACTTGCAAAAATACCTTTACCTAAGGAAAGTGAAGTTTGCATCATAAATGTTTATGAGTATCGTGCGTTGCCAACATCTGGGTTACATTCAACAACAGCAACACTTTACAAATACCCTGATGAAGCTATAAAAAATGCACAAATAATAGGGGATAAAATTATTTCCGAAGCCATCAAGATATTAAAAGAAGAAAATGAATCGCTTAATATCACAACAAGTGTTATCAGCGGTCTTCCAAAAAAAGAAATTTTAGAAAAAGCAGAATCGTTCGGAGCAGATTTAATCGTGGTCGGGTCACAAGGTCAAGGGGCATTTTCACGTCTTTTATTGGGTTCTGTTTCACAATATTTAGCAACCCACGCCAAATGTTCAGTAATGATTTTGAAAGACAAGGATGCAAAATAATCTATGGCTAATACCAATGATATAAAAACTAAATATGAACGTCAACCATTCAAATACTGCTATTACAGAATCTGCTTGCAAGATAACAGATGAAATCTGCCTTCCAGATACTAATTTACCTCGTGTTGTTATTATAGGTGGTGGGTTTGCAGGTTTGGCATTGGTTGAAAAATTAAAACATAAAGAGGTGCAGGTAGTATTGTTCGATAAAAATAACTTCCACCAGTTTCAGCCATTATTTTATCAGGTGGCAACGAGTGCTTTGGAGCCTGACAGTATTGTTTTTCCATTTAGAAAACAAATCAATGGCTATAAAAACGTATTGTTTCGTTTGGCTGAAGTGGAAGAAATCCAACCTTCTACAAACACCATTATAACCAATAAGGGAAGCGTTCATTTCGACTATCTCGTATTGGCAACGGGAACAACTACTAATTTTTTTGGTATGGACAATGTCGAGTCCCATAGTCTTGGGATGAAGGACATTCGCGATTCTCTAAATATTCGTCATATGATGCTGCAAAATTTAGAACAAGCTGCAATCACTTGTGATGACAAAGAACGTGATGCCTTAACAAATTTCGTCATCGTTGGAGGTGGTCCAGCTGGCGTGGAAATGGCAGGAGCTTTGGCTGAATTCTGTAAATACATTCTTCCTAAGGATTATCCCGAGTACCCTTCTTCCATTATGAACATTTATTTGATAGAGGCCATTGATGAATTGTTAAGTACGATGTCTGAAAAAGCATCTACGAAAACCCTGAAATATTTGAAGGACTTGGATGTAAAGGTACTATTCAATGAATCGGTAAGCGATTATGACGGCTCAATAGTAACAACCAAAAGTGGAAAAACCATTTTAGCCAAAAACCTAATCTGGACGGCGGGTGTTAAAGGACAGTTCCCAAAAGGTATTGATGAAAAACACGTGGTTAGGGGCAATCGCTTAAAAACCGACTCATTTTTAATGGTAGAAGGCTATGACAACATTTTTGCCATAGGCGACATAGCGGCTGTAATTACAGAAGAAACGCCAAAGGGGCATCCGCAAGTAGCACAAACAGCTATTCAGCAAGGTAAGTATTTGGGTAATATATTATTGAAAATTATTAAGAATGAGGGCGTAAACCCTTTTGAATATAAAGACAAAGGCTCATTAGCAACAGTAGGAAAACGCAGAGCGGTTGCCGATTTAGGCAAATTTAAATTTGCAGGCTATTTCGCTTGGTTGCTGTGGTCAATTGTACACTTATTATCCATAAGCGGATTTAGAAATAGATTGATGGTTGGTTTTAATTGGGCGGTAAGCTATTTCACTTATGAAAAGAGCAATCGCCTAATTATTAGAAATTTTGAACCAAAATCTTCAATTAATAACACAAAGAAATAATTTACAAATGAAAAACACCACAAATGAAAACGATAAGCTTTCCCTAATAGGTTCCATCTCTCTTGGTACAGGTGTAATGATAGGTGCTGGCATATTTGTACTTATGGGACAAATAGCTGAATTGGTAGGCGATTTATTTCCGATTGCTTTTATTGCAGGTGCTATCGTGGTAGGTTTTAGTTCATATTCTTATGTGAAGTTCTCAAATGCCTTTCCGTCATCTGGGGGTGTGGTTAAGTTTTTCAATAAATCCTATGGACCTGGAACGACCACAGGTGTCTATTCTTTACTAATGTATGTTTCAATGGTCGTTGCACAAAGTTTGGTCGCGGGAACCTTTGGCGCATATACCCTTCGATTATTCCCAGAAAGTTATGCTGGTTATGCATCCATTCTTGGTATTCTACTTTTGGTAACAGCGTATGTCATAAATATTCTAGGAAATAAAGTGATTGGAGCAACGGCCACATTTACAGCAATTATTAAAGTAGGTGGTATTGCATTGCTCGCCATTGCAGGTTTAGTAGCTTCTGGATTTGCAGATATTACAGGAGACTATATCCCACAAAATACCGAAACGCTACCACAAGGGCTAAGCTTTGTAGCGGCATTGGCATTGTCAATTCTTGCCTATAAAGGGTTCACAACAATCACGAATCAAGGTGGAGATATCAAAAATCCACACAAAAACCTTGGAAGATCCATTGTGATTTCTATTCTTATCTGCACACTTATCTATGTGGCCTTGGCCCTTGCTGTTGCAGGCGGTTTAAGCATCCCTGAAATAATAAAGGCAAAAGATTATGCTTTGGCAGCAGCAGCCGAACCTGTTTTTGGGGAATGGGGTTTATGGGTTACTATAGCAATCGCTATTGTAGCAACCTTTTCAGGGGTTATCGCCAGTGTATTTTCGGCATCGCGCTTATTGGGGATGTTAAGTAATATGAAACAGGTACCCTCTTTAAAAAAGATGGGTAATTTTAAAAATCCAGCGCTCATATTCACGGTTGCCCTTGCCATTTTACTCACTGCCCTTTTCGACTTAACAAGAATCGCTTCAATAGGAGCTATTTTCTACCTTATTATGGATATAGCTATCCATTGGGGACTTTTTCGCCACCTAAAAGACGAGGTAAAATTTAAACCCATCATTCCGTTAATAGCTATTGCAATGGACACTGTAGTACTGGCAGCCTTTCTATATATAAAATATCTTAATGATCCAATGGTGCTCATCGTAGCAGCAATTGGAATTATCCTGATTCTTGTTGCGGAACGTCTTTTTATGATTTCGCATACAGATGATGAAGGCAATATGCCGATGGGAATGAAAACTAAAAAAAACAACAAATCATAATTAATAAAAACAATTTATATGAAAAATATAGCAGTTATAGGATACGGAGTCATTGGAAAAAGGGTGGCCGATGCCATCAATCTACAGGACGATATGAAGCTTTCGGGCGTGTGTGATATCATAAGCGATTGGCGCATTCAAAATGCCGTGAGAAAAAAGTACGATATCTACGCAGCAACTCAAGAAGCAGAAGACAAAATGAAATCTGAAGGTATTTCAGTAAAAGGAAATATGCAGGATCTTCTAAAGAAATCAGACCTCGTCGTGGATTGTACCCCTAAAAAGATTGCGGCTCAAAATGTCGCAATTTATAAAGAACAAAACATCAAATTTATTTTGCACGGAGGCGAAAAACACGAAACCACAGGCCATTCTTTTAGTGCTGAAAATAATTATCAATCAGCTCTAAATCTAGATGCCACAAGGGTTGTTTCTTGCAACACGACCTCTATCTTAAGAACATTGACCGCTTTAAAAAGAGCTGATTTATTGGATTATGCCAGAGGTACACTTTTAAGAAGAGCTACAGATCCTTGGGAAAGTCATTTGGGCGGAATTATGAACACAATGGTTCCAGAAAGAGATATTCCAAGCCATCAAGGTCCTGACGCTAAAAGCGTAGATCCTGATTTGGACGTCATCACTTCAGCAGTAAAAGTTCCAGAAACATTAAGCCATATGCACTATTGGAACGTGAAGTTAAAAAAGCAAGTCTCGAAAGAAGAAGTCTTAAATGCTTTTAAAACGTCTAGTCGTATCAAACTAATTCAATATGACCAAGGCCTGGTTTCAAACAACACCATTAAAGAAATGTTCTTGGATATGGGAAGACCTTGGGGCGATATGTACGAAGTAGCCCTTTGGGAAGATATGCTGAAGGTAGTGGGAGATGAACTTTTTTATGCCTACGTGGTCGATAACCAAGCCATTGTAATCCCAGAAACGATTGATGCCATCAGAGCACTTACTGGAATTGAAACAGATGGTGCCAAATCCATCGCCAAAACAAATGAAAGTTTAGGAATTCATTAAATCTTATTCCAATGAAAACAAATATAAATATTACAGAACTATTAGGTGAAAAAGCGTCCTTCTATTTGAATCACGTTTGTGAAAAAATAACCAAGGACGAATTGCAAACACCTAGTAAGACAAGCCTAGACAGGGTATTTACTCAAAGTAATAGAAATCCGCAGGTACTACGAAGTCTTTCACAATTGTATAACCACGGAAATCTTGGTGGTACAGGCTACTTGAGCATCCTGCCTGTAGACCAAGGTATCGAGCATAGTGCAGCTTTTTCTTTCTATAAAAATCCGGATTATTTTGACCCAGAGAATATTATAAAATTAGCGATGGAAGCAGGTTGTAATGGCGTGGCTTCCACCTTTGGTGTATTGGGATTGAACGCTAGAAAATATGCCCATAAAATTCCCTTTATCGTAAAGATTAACCACAACGAACTACTTACCTATCCCAATAAATATGACCAAACCTTATTTGGCAAAGTAAAAGCTGCGTGGGATATGGGAGCAGTTGCCGTCGGTGCAACTATCTATTTTGGTTCCGAAGAAAGTAACAGACAGCTTAAAGAAATAGCTGAAGCTTTTGAAGAAGCCCATAATTTAGGTATGGCTACCATTTTATGGTGCTATACCCGAAACGAAGCTTTTAAAACCGAAAAAGAAGATTATCACGCCGCTGCCGATGTAACTGGACAGGCCAATCATTTGGGTGTTACTATTCAAGCTGATATCATCAAACAAAAATTGCCAACAAACAATTTTGGTTTTAGGGAGATAGGATTTGGAAAATATGATGATGAAATGTATGAAACGCTGACAACAAAACATCCCATTGACCTATGCAGGTTGCAAGTGGCTAATTGCTATATGGGGAAAATCGGATTAATTAATTCCGGTGGTGGCTCTAAAGGAGAGTCTGATTTAGTGGAAGCGATTACTACAGCAGTAATTAATAAAAGAGCTGGCGGTTCTGGGCTGATTATGGGAAGAAAGGCGTTTCAAAAGCCCTTCGGTGAAGGTGTGGAAGTATTACAATCCGTTCAAAAAGTTTATTTAGACCATAAAATTAGTATTGCATAACAAAATAAAGAATGTTCGAAACAGAAGTAAAATCACTTAAGTCACTAAATCACTATCTGGTAAAACTGGTAGAAAGCCGCTTATGGCTTAAGGTTATTATTGCCTTGTTTTTAGGTGTTGGATTTGGGTTGTTGTTAAGTCCTCAAAATGGTTGGATTACCAAAGAAACAGCTGATGGTTTAGGAAATTGGCTGGCATTGCCAGGCGTACTCTTTCTAAAGCTGGTTCAAATGATTATGATTCCATTGATTGTGGCTTCAATCATCACAGGAATCGCCAGTAATGACAAGGATAGTTTGAAAAAATTAGGTGGTGGCGTATTATTATATTTTCTGGGCACTACCATAGTTTCGGTAAGTCTCGGTGTTATACTATCACAACTTTTTAGACCTGGTCGTTTTTTGCATCAACAATCGCTATCCGAACATAACGAAATAATGACCACCTCTACGGAGGATACCGAACTTTCTTTTGGGCTTGAAAATATTCCAGATGCCATTTCAAACCTGCTTCCCGAAAACCCTTTGGCGTCTATGGTAAATGCCGATATGTTAAGTATTGTGATTTTCACAATTATTATTGGTGTGGCTGTGTTGTCACTTGATGCAGCTTTACTGCGCCCAGTAAAGGTACTCTTAAGTGCCATTCAGGAAGTCTGTATGACGGTGGTAAAATGGTCTATGCTATTGGTTCCTGTTGCTGTTTTTGGACTTATGGCGCAGCTTACTTCTAGTGTTGGTTTGAGCTCTCTTTCAGGTCTAGCCTACTATGTTGTGGTGGTGTTACTCGGTCTATTGTTACTGGTGTTTTTCTATTTAGGACTGGTTGTCCTTCTTGGAAAAACAAACCCATTGCATTTCCTAAAAAAAATAAGGGATGTTCAACTATTGGCCTTTTCAACCACGAGCTCTGCGGCTGTAATGCCCTTATCACTAAAAACAGCGGAAGAAGAACTGAAAGTGGATAAGAGCATTAGCAATTTTATTATACCTATTGGCGCAACCGTCAATATGGATGGAACGGCGCTCTATCAAACTATAACGACTCTTTTTATAGCCCAAGCCTATGGACTGGAAATGAGCTTACTCAATATTATAGTGGTCATCGTAACCATAGTAGCTGCTTCCATTGGCACACCAGCCATTCCTGGAGGCGGTGTGGTTATACTCGCTTCTGTTTTGGGAAGTGTCGGCATACCCGCTGAAGGCATCATTATTATTATTGGTGTAGAGAGACTCTTGGGGATGTTTAGGACTGCGGTAAATGTAACTGGTGATTTGACTGCCTGTATGGTTTTCAATAGATTCTATGGTAAAACCCCAATCTTGGTTAGTGAGAAAACGGATAATAAATCAATTTCAAAACAATGACATTACTACTCATATCCATAGTGTTCATTCTTCCTGTTGTAGCTATAGCAAGCTATCAGCATTACAAAATTGGTAAGCAACCAGCTTATGATGCCAAAGAAACACTGTTGAATTATGAAATAATAGGCTCAGGAGAAAACAAACTTGTTTTGTTGCACGGTTTAACAGGCTCATTGCATTATTGGAAACGCAATTTAGAAAGTATTACAACTACACATAAGCTACTTTTAGTCGACCTGCTAGGTTTTGGTGATTCGCCAAAACCACAAAGTGATTATTCCCTTTCTATACAATTAACTGCTATTGAGTTGATTCTTAAAAAAGAAGGATTCAATGATGGAAAAACCATTATTGCAGGACATTCTATGGGAGCTATAATTTCAATGGCGCTATTGGAAAAGCAACCCACTTGGTTCAAGGCAGGAATTTTTATAAGCCTACCTGTTTATAAAAACGCTGATGAATTTAAAGAAATTATGTCGTCGCATTCCTTTGTGGATAGGATTTCAACAAGCAAATTCTCGAAATACATTTGTATGATTCATCCCATTTTTATGTCGAGTGCATTCAAACCTGACAACCTCACAGATGATGTTTATGAAGATGCAAAAAAGCATCATTGGCAGAGTTATTATTATTCACTTACAAAGGTCATCTTGAAAACAGATTTATATGCGATTGCAAAGAAAATTAAGGATAAAGACGTGCTTTTTATTCACGGAGAAAAAGACACCACTGCACCTTTAGAAAATGCCTTAAAATTATCAAAGGAATTTAAAAACGCACAACTAATTACTTCATCTGAAGGAGACCATCAGTTCTTTCTGAAAGAAGCAAAATTCGTATGGAAGACCATCCAAGATTTTTCTGTTTCAGATAAAAAATTACAAAAAACCATATCTAATGAGCACTAATAAAATTGAACATATAGGCGTATTTACATCTGGAGGCGATAGCCCTGGGATGAATACTGCCCTATACGCCATTGCCAAATCTGCTGAAGCAAAAGGAATAAAAGTAAGTGGTTTTAAAAAAGGGTATGAAGGGTTGATTGATGGTGATTTGATACCCTTAAAATCCCACGAACTAAAGAAGATAACTCAAAAAGGCGGTACTATTCTAAAAACAGCACGAAGCAAACGATTTTTGGAATTGGAAGGTCGTAAAAAAGCATTGCAAACTCTAAAAGCAAATAGTATAGATGCTTTAGTTGCTATTGGTGGCGATGGTACATTCAAAGGACTACTAGCTTTTTCAGAAATATGCGATATCCCATTCATAGGTATTCCTGGTACCATCGACAACGATATTTCAGGTACTGATTACACCCTTGGTTTTGATTCCGCAGTAAACACCGCCATTGAAAATATTGACAAAATAAAGGATACTGCCGAATCCCATAACCGCGTATTTATTGTTGAAGTAATGGGAAGGGATTCAGGCTACATCGCTATTCATTCAGGATTAATGGTAGGCGCAGATGCCATCCTAATTCCAGAAAGCGGGAAAGACTTTATTTATCTATTGGATAAGGTTAAAAATTACGATAGTGACGATGCCTTCCTTGTCGTGGTTTCTGAAGGTGATGAAATAGGCGCTGAACTGGTTTCCTCAAAAATAAAGGAAGTTAATCCTAATGTCGATTTACGGATTACGAAGCTTGGGCACGTACAGCGAGGTGGAAATCCGTCAGCTTTAGATAGAATGTTAGGCATTAGACTTGGAGTGGCGACTGTAAAAACACTTTTACAAGGTAAAAAAAATGTAATGGTAGGAATCTTAAATAATCAATTGCATCTAACCTCTTTTAAAGAGGTGGTCAAGCAACATCAAGTAAATAATGAATTATACGAACTTTTAGAACTATTTGGAAAGTAAAAATGATAGAAGCCTTTAAAAATATCAACCCTTTTATCCTCGGACTACTCATCAGTCTGGGCATTGGCCTTATTCTGGGTTTGGAACGTGAATACGATAAACTGAAGGAAGAACAAGGTTTTGCAGGAATAAGAACCTTCCCTATTGTCGCTATTATTGGTTTTATCTTGGGCAATCTTTCCACAGTCTATACGCCTTGGTTGGTCATTATAATTGCAGCGGCATTTCTTTTGTTTCTGTCTTTGAGTCATCTTTCCATAGTGCAAAAGCACATAATGACTGGTATTACCACCAATATAGCATTATTCGCTACGTTGATTTTGGGTGTTATGGTCGCCAATCATTTGCATAAGGAAGCAGTTGCTACTGCGGTAATTATAGTTACGTTGTTATCATTGAAAACAACCTTTAATACCTTCATTAAAAATATTACTTCAGAAGAGCTTTTTGCTTTTATTAAGTTTTCAATTATTGCGCTTTTGATTTTACCTTTCTTACCGAATCAAGACTATGGTCCAGAAGGATTGCTTAACCCTTTTGAGATTGGAGCAATTATAGTAATTGTCTCTTTTCTGAACTTCATCGGCTACTTTCTTGTTAAATATGTAGGTTCTAAACGTGGTATTCTGCTCACTGCCATTTTAGGCGGATTAATTTCAAGTACCGCTGTAGCTTGGATATATGCTTCCCGAAGTAAGGAATCGCCAGAACTTTCAAAAGAATATGCTGCGGGTATCATTATAGCGTCCGCCATAATGTTCCCAAGACTTGCCATCTTAGCCTATATTTTTAATAGTGCCATACTTTCTTATTTGGCCGTTCCCTTTATTATCCTGACACTTATCTGTTTGATAAGTGCCATTCTATTTATTAGAAAGAATACTGAAGTCTCAAAGACAGCAATTGACCTTGGCAACCCACTTAATATATTGAACGCTCTTGGCTTTGGTGGTATTTATGTGGTTATCCTATTTGCAGTTTTTTATGGAAACCAGTTTTTTGGCGAAAGCGGTTTATACTATTCAGCCCTAATTGCAGGATTGGCAGATACCGATGCGATAACTATTAGTATGGCAAAATTCGGTTCTTTGGAAGACAAACTCGCCCTCGCAACCAATGTCATTATTACCGCAACCATAAGTAATATGATTGTGAAGCTGGGTATTACCTATTTCAAAGGTTCCAAAAAAACGGGGAAACTGGTAATGCTCATTTTTGGAAGTGTCGTTGTCGTTGGCATAGCCTATATATTAATACAATTAGGAAATTAAAAAAAGTAAGATGAAAACAACCATATTCAGTACACATAAGTTTGAAGAATCTCATTTGTTAGCTGCAAATAAAGGTAAGCACGAGTTAAACCTACTTGAGCTACGGTTGACGGAAAAAACTGCTTCTTTGGCGCAGGGCACCGAGGCCATCAGTTTATTTACAAGTGATGATGCCTCTACTCAAGTGCTTGAAAAATTCAAGGAATCGGGAGTACAATATATTGCTCTTCGTACCGCTGGGTATAACAATGTATCTATCGAAAAAGCTACCGAACTGGGTATAAAAGTGGCTCGTGTTCCTGCCTATTCCCCTTACGCTATTGCAGAACATACAATGGCGCTAATACTCGCCCTAAACCGAAAATTGATTAAAGCTCACAACAGGGTACGTGACCAGAATTTTTCATTGAACGGTCTTACAGGTTTTGACCTTAACGGGAAAACCGTCGGTGTCATAGGTACTGGAAAAATTGGATCTGTATTGGTAAAAATACTACACGGTTTTGGTTGTAAAATACTTGTTCAAGATGTCATTGAAGATGAAAATCTAATCAATTCTTATAACGTAAGCTATACCGACTGTGAAACCATCTGCAAACAGTCTGATATTATAAGCTTGCACGTACCATTAACGACTTCAACAAAACATTTGATTGATGCCAAGCATATTTCATTGATGAAACAAGGCGTAATGCTTATCAATACAAGTCGTGGAGGATTGGTAGATACTAAAGCAGTCATCGAAGGATTGAAAACTAAAAAAATTGGCTATTTCGGCATTGATGTGTATGAGGAAGAAGAAGGGTTATTTTTTGAAGACCATTCCGAAGATATTTTACAAGACGATGTAATTGCCCGTTTAATGACATTTAACAATGTTTTGATAACTAGTCATCAAGCTTTTTTGACCGATACAGCATTGACAAATATTGCTGAAACCACGATATATAATCTAGACTGTTTTGAAAAAGGCAAAGTTTCAGGAAACGAAGTTTCTTGATTAAGAAACAAAAATTAGTAGTAACACTTAAATCTTAAAATTATGGATCGAGTAAAAAATAAAGTAGCCATTGTCACAGGAGGTGCCTCTGGATTAGGAAAATCAAGTGCTATTTTATTGGCACGCGAAGGAGCAAAAATAGTAATAACAGATTTGGATGAAGAAAACGGAAATAAAGTAGTCCAACTAATCAAGAACGATGGCGGGGAAGCCATATTTATAAAACAAGATGTATCCAAAGAAGATCAATGGAAAAAGGTAATCGAGACTACGCTCAAAACCTTTGGCAAGCTAAATATCCTGGCTAATGCTGCTGGTATAGCAATCGGTAAAAACGTGGAAGATATCACGCTTGCAGACTGGAAAAAACTTTTAAGCATCAATTTAGATGGCAGTTTCCTAGGTACCCAATACGGTATTAAGGCTATAAAAGAAAGCGGAGAAGGTGGCTCAATCATTAACTTTTCTTCAATTGAAGGCCTTATTGGCGATCCCAATTTAGCTGCATATAACGCAAGTAAGGGTGGTATAACTTTATTTACCAAGTCTGCTGCACTTCATTGCGCGAAACAGGGTTATGGCATCCGTGTCAATTCCATTCATCCAGCCTATATATGGACACCAATGGTAGAAAATTTCCTAAAAGCCCAAGGTGATGTGGAGGAGGGCAAAAAGCAGTTAGAAAGTCTACATCCAGTTGGACACCTTGGAGAACCAGATGACATAGGTTATGGTGTCGTTTATCTAGCTTCGGATGAATCAAAATTTATGACCGGTTCTGAATTGTTAATAGATGGTGGTTACACAGCACAATAACAGAAGAATATAAAATTCAAAAATTATGAAAAATATACTCGTACCCACCGATTTCTCTGAAAACTGCACTAAAGCTGCACATCTTGCTATAAAAATGGCAAAAACATACAATGCAGAAATACACTTTCTACATCAAATGACAACACCTGTGGATTGGGTAAAACTCGATAAGCTTAAAGAAAAGCTTTATCCAGAAACCTTAAAGCAAATAGGTACTGCAAAGGCTAATTTACGTGAACTCGAAAAAATAGCAGAACACGAAGGTCTTAAATGCCGAACCTTTCTTCAGTTCGATTCAGGACAAAAAGATATTTTGGAGCATTCTGGTCATTTTCATCACGATTTCATCATTACAGGAAGTAGTGGTACTAAAGGTCGTGTGAGGGAGATAACAGGTAGTAATGTCGAGAAGATTGTTCGAAAGGCTAATGCCCCAATTATCGTGGTCAAAGAAGAGGAAGTAACGTTTCCTTTTAAGAATATTCTATTTGTCTCTTCTTTTGAAGAAGATGTGAGTCATCCGTTTCAAGCTGTGCTTTCCATAGCTGAAAAATGCGATGCTAAAATTCATTTGTTACGAATCAACACAGAAACAGACTTTAATAATATCAACGCTGGATTAAACCCTGTCAAGCAATTTCTTGAAAAGTTTCCCGCCTTAAAAAACTTTTCTATGAACGTTCACAACGAATCATCGGTAGAAGAAGGAATCAATACATTTCTAAAACATCAGCCCGCAGATTTGATTGCAATGAGTACTCACGGAAAAACAGGGTTTTTGAGCTTATTTTCAAAAAGTATTGCCGAGGGTGTAACCAATCATTCAGAACTACCTGTGATGACCATACATATTAAAAAATGAAAGATTCAATCAACATAGTGAAATATTCTGGCGACGTGGTTCCTTTTGATGTGGATAAACTTATCAATTCCTTAAGACGTGCACAAGCTAGTGAAGAATTAATTCAGCAAATTGTTGAGCAAGTTGAAAACAAAATATATGAAGGTATTACCACTAAAAAAATCTACCAGATGGCATTTAAAATACTTAAAGGGAAATCACGTGTAAGTGCCTCAAAGTATAAGCTCAAAAAAGCATTGATGGAATTAGGTCCTTCTGGTTTTCCTTTTGAAAAGTTAGTAGGCAAACTATTGGCACACGAAGGATTTTCAACACAGGTTGGTGTTATAGTTCAAGGTGATTGCGTTCAGCACGAAATAGATGTGATAGCGCAAAAAGATAACCAACATTATATGATTGAATGTAAATACCATAGTGATCAAGGAAGGACTTGTAATGTAAAAATTCCGCTCTATATCCAGTCTAGATTTTTGGATGTAAAAGCAAAATGGGAACATCAAAAAGGGCACGAAACTAAACTTCATAAGGGAGGTGTATATACCAATACACGATTTACCACCGATGCTGTGCAATATGGTAAATGCGTAGGATTATTATTGACGAGTTGGGATTACCCGATGGGAAACGGTTTAAAAGACAGAATAGACAAGTTGGGACTACACCCTTTAACGGCATTGACTACCCTGACCAAAGCCGAAAAAACAAAGTTATTGGATACAGGCATCGTGCTCTGCAAAGAGCTTCACAAAAAACCTGCGTTATTGGAACAGATAGGAATTGATAAAAAAAGACACAAAAAGATTTTAGAAGATTCAGAAGCGCTATGTAAAAGCACGTAAGGATTATTAATATAAAAGTTCAACAACCTTAAAACAAAACTTATGAAAACAGATGAACTACAAAAACCGAACAGTATAGATTTAGAGCCATTTTACCAAGCACTGGAAGATGATTCAAAACTACTTGAAGAAGCCCTTGAAATATTATTGGGGATGGTAAACTTTGAACCTAAATCCGTAAAGAAATTGGCGCTTCTTATTAAAGAGGATTCCCGTAATCTATATAATGAAATAGCGGAATTGAGCAAATCAAACCAAGATAAAGGAAACACACCTTCCTGTTGTGGTGGAAACTAAATAAATACTATAAAGATGAAAAACAATAAAATAAACATCCACTTTTTAGGAGCGGCAGGTACAGTAACTGGCTCAAAATATTTAGTGGATACAGGAGATAAAAAAATACTGATAGACTGCGGACTTTTTCAAGGGTTAAAGGAATTACGGCTCAAAAACTGGGAATACCCACCCGTGGAAGTTTCAGAAATTGATATGGTATTGCTTACTCACGGCCATTTAGACCACACAGGCTATCTACCGCGATTAGTCAAGCAAGGGTTCAAAGGACCTATTTATGGCACCAATCCCACGTTGGATATTGCTAAAATCATTTTGAATGATAGTGCAAAAATTCAAGAACAGGAAGCCGAACGTGCTAACAAAGAAGGCTATTCCAAACACAGTCCTGCTGAACCATTGTATGATTTAAAGGATGTTGAAAAAACCGTCCCACATTTTAAGAACGTTCCACAATCCCAATGGATTCCGTTATTTGATGGTATTAGAGCTCGTTTTCAATATAACGGACATATTCTGGGTGCAACTTACATTGAGTTGGATGTACACGGAAAGCGTTTCGTCTTTTCAGGAGATATTGGAAGAACCAATGATTTATTGCTTTATCCACCCCTAAAACCAAAAAAAGCGGATGTGCTTTTCATTGAATCCACTTATGGAGGAAGGTTTCATCCTGACGAAGCGGAAGCACTTCCGCAGATTGAAAAATTAGTCAACGACACTATTAATAGAGGCGGAAGCCTATTTGTCCCAAGCTTTTCAGTAGAACGTGCCCAACTGATGATGCTGATTTTTTGGAAGTTATTAAAGGAGAAGAAAATACCCAAAGTACAAATGATAATGGACAGCCCAATGGGTGCGAGTGTATTGGAATTGTTTCATCGCACAAGGGATTGGCACAGGTTGGAAGACAATGAATGTGATGAAATGTGTTCACATTTCACGGTAGTAAGCAGTTATCGGGAAACTATGGAGTTACGAACAGACGACAAACCAAAAATCGTAATTGCAGGAAGTGGAATGCTTACTGGTGGAAGAATGCTCAATTACCTTGAAACACAGGCACAAAACCCGAACAACACTTTGCTTTTTGTAGGATATCAAGCTGAAGGCACTCGTGGAAGAAAGCTATTGGAAGGCGAAAAAGAATTAAAAGTGTATGGGAAAACGGTATCCCTTCAAATGGAAGTAGCCGAAATTCAAGGCCTCTCTGCACACGCAGACCACGCTGAATTAATTGATTGGATGAGCAAAATAAAAAATAAGCCAGCGCGAATTTTTATTGTGCACGGAGAAAAAGAAAGTGCAGAAGCATTACAGAAAGGCATAATGGAAACTTACGATTGGGATGCTGAAATCCCACAGCTTTATAGCATCGAAGAAATTAAATAGGTTGTAAAAATCACAAAAAATGAAAGCTATGGCAAAACACTCAAATATCCTAAAATATAAACATCTCGGCATTTATACCCAAAACGAAAACGTGGTCTATATGAGGGAAGATTGTCACGTATGTATTTCCGAAGGTTTTGAAGCACTCACAAGAATAAGGATATCAAAGGCAACCCATTCAATTGTAGCAAGCCTCAACATTATAAATTCAGATATGCTGTTGCCCAACGAAATTGGACTATCAGATGCAGCTGCAAAAAAGCTAAATGTTTCAGACAATGACACTTTGTATGTTTCACATTTAGAACCTATTGAATCTTTAAGTCACGTCAGGGCGAAAATCTATAATCAAAAACTGGATTATTCAGCCTTTAATGAAATCATTACTGATATAGTTGAAGGCGATTATTCCAATATCCATCTTTCGGCATTTATTACAGCCTGTGCTGGTGACCGATTGGATATTGATGAAATATCTGACCTTACCAAAGCAATGATAGCCTCTGGTGAACAACTGAATTGGGACAAAGAAATTGTGGTAGATAAGCATTGTATTGGTGGATTACCTGGGAATAGAACCACACCATTAGTGGTTGCCATTGTCGCTGCTTATGGGCTTACAATGCCAAAAACTTCATCACGAGCCATTACTTCGCCAGCAGGCACAGCAGATACTATGGAATTATTGACCAATGTGACACTTTCTTTAGAAGAAATAAAGTACGTAGTGGAAAAAGAAGGTGGGTGTATTGTGTGGGGTGGAACAGCACAATTAAGCCCAGCGGATGATGTGCTGATTAAAATTGAAAAAGCCTTGGATATTGATAGCGAAGGGCAGCTTATCGCTTCGGTACTTTCGAAAAAAGCTGCGGCAGGTTCCACACACGTTGTCATTGATATTCCCGTGGGTGAAACCGCCAAGGTTCGTAGTACCGAAATGGCTCAAAAACTAAAAAATCATATGGAAACCGTTGGGACATCTGTTGGCTTGAATGTAAAAGTTGTCATTACAGATGGCTCACAACCTGTCGGAAGGGGTATCGGCCCCACTTTAGAAGCCATTGATATTTTAAAAGTTTTGAAAAATGAAGCAGATGCACCAAAAGACCTAACAGAAAGAGCATTGCTTTTAGCCGCTGAACTAATTGAGCTTTCTGGCAAAGTAGAAAAAGGGAAAGGGTTAGAAACCGCACATCAAATTCTCACATCTGGTCAGGCTTATAAAAAATTCCTTGCTATTTGTAATGCGCAAGGTCGCTTTTCAAAACCTGTTTTAGCACCCTATAAAACCGAAATTAGAGCAGAAACCTTTGGGATTTTAAAGCGCATAGACAATAGAAAGATTGCAAAACTCGCCAAGCTTTCCGGTGCACCGCAGTCTAAATCGGCAGGGATTCTTTTGAATGTCCATTTAAATGAAAAAATCGAAATAGACCAATTGTTATATACCATATATGCAGAATCCAAAGGCGAACTCAACTATGCTTTGGAATATAAAAATTACCACAACAACATCTTAACTATTACTTAAAAACAGACACGATGAAAACAATATTATTCAGCCTTCCCGGAAACGAAGACCTTACGGCACTTATGGCAAAAAAAATGGATGCTGAAATTGGAAAAGCAACCTTGCGAAACTTTCCTGATGGAGAATCCTATACACGTATCTTATCTGACGTAAAAGGTAAATGCGTTGTACTTGTCTGTACCTTGCACGAACCAGACGAAAAATTGTTGCCACTTTATTTTTTAAGTCATACTGCCAAATCATTAGGAGCAATGTGTACGTGCTTGGTAGCACCCTATCTCGCCTATATGCGACAGGACAAAATTTTCAATGAAGGCGAAGGTGTTACTTCTGGTTTTTTCGGAAAACTGATTTCAGGTTTTGCCGATAGCATTACCACGGTTGACCCACATCTACATAGAATTAGCTCTTTAGGGGAAGTATATCAAATTCCTAATAAAGTCATTCACGCAGCTGATGCTATTTCAGATTGGATAAAGGAAAACATCGAAAACCCAGTACTTATTGGCCCAGATTCAGAAAGTGAACAATGGGTTTCTGAAGTTGCAAAAAAAGCAGGAGCACCATTTACGGTATTACAAAAAGTGCGTCACGGCGACCGTAATGTGGAAGTCTCTGTTCCAGATGTAGAAAAATACAAGAATGCCACACCCATTTTAGTGGATGACATCATTTCAACTGCACGTACAATGATTGAAACGGTAAAGCATTTAAAAAAGGCTGGAATGAAGCCGCCTATATGTGTTGGTATTCACGCAGTATTTTCAGGTAATGCCTATCAGGATTTGTTGGATTCAGGAGTAGAAAAAATAGTGACCTGCAATACCATTCCACACCCTTCAAATGCTATTGATTTAAGCGATATACTGGCAAAAGAAGTAATGAAATTAATGCATCATATATGAGAAAACGAGTTTTCATAGTACTAGTCATATTATTCAGCATTACAATGACTGGACAAAATGAAATGCTTATTGGGCAGATTTCTAATAGACTTGTCGTTAGGGAGAATTTTGATGAAGAAGGTGCTTTTCTCAACAAGCAAACTTTTGATGCTGGTAAAACAATAGAGAAAAATGGATATTTTGAAATTGAGGTAATCACAGAATTATTTGACAAAGACAAAAAATCCACCGACAAATATACAACGACCTATCGCTGTAAGCCAAATGAAGCCAGTGTGATGGTAATGGCATTTCCATTTTCAAACCCAAAATCAAAAGAAACAGAAATCAATACCACTTCTATAAATTTTAAAGAGCTGTATGATTTAGAAAACTTGGAAGATATAGAACTGGAAATGAGTTTTGACTCGGGCTTATTAAACTTTTTTGGTTCAAAAAGTATCATAAAGATTTATGATCGAAAACTAGAGAGCAACAAAAATAATATTAATTCAAAAATCAATATTAAGGCCTATGCTTGGGGAATTCGCATTAAGCAACTCGACTATAAGGTTAACGAGAAATTAAATGGAAAAGGTTTATTGACCTTTCAGAAATTTACCGAAGCAGATAACAGTTATTTTACAGTGACTTATAAATAAAAACAAATGAAAAATTACGATACACTTTCAGAAACTATGGCGCATTTACAGAAAAAAGGATATACCGTCGATTTTAATTTAAAGACTGAACATCTGGAATGCAATGCCTTAAAATTGAAATTACATCCAGAAGATTTTGATGTTGATGAGATGCACCGTTTTGAAGGTATGAGCAGTACCGATGACAACAGCGTCCTTTATGCCATTTCATCCAAAAATGGGATTAAGGGTCTTTTGGTAGATGCCTATGGCGTCTATGCCGAAAATATCTCGGAAGCAATGAGAAAGAAATTACGATAACACTTAAACAATACTATAATGGAAAATCACAATCACGACAAAATGGACCATTCAAAAATGGATCATTCAAAAATGAAACACAACAAAGAAGACCATTCAAAAATGGATCATTCCAAAATGAAAAAGGGTGGTGGAGACCATTCTGGTCATAATCCGGGTCACGGACAAATGGGTCACGATCATCATAAAATGATGATTGCAGACTTTAGAAAACGGTTCTGGGTAACGCTAGTCCTAACAATTCCAATCTTGTTCTTCTCGCCAATGATTCAAGATTTTTTTGGATATGAGTTCTTACTTCCAGGAAATCCTTATGTACTGTTTGCACTCTCTACCATTGTATATTTCTATGGTGGCTGGCCTTTTCTTAAGGGTTTTGTTTCCGAAGTAAAGAATGGTGCACCAGGAATGATGACGCTAATTTCTATGGCAATAAGTGTCGCTTATTTCTATAGTTCTGCAACCGTTTTTGGTTTAGAAGGTGTTGATTTCTTTTGGGAACTGGCAACTCTAATCGCAATTATGCTTGTAGGTCATTGGATAGAAATGAAAAGTGTCCTCGGTGCATCAAAAGCTTTACAACTTTTAGTAAGTATGATGCCGGCCGAAGCTCACAGAGTGAATGGCGACACTATTGAAGATATTTCACTCGAAGATTTATTAAAAGATGATGTAATATTGGTAAAGCCGGGAGAGAAAGTTCCTGCCGATGGAATTATTATTGAAGGCTCAAGCTATTTAAACGAGTCTATGTTGACGGGAGAGTCAAAACCTGTAAAAAAAGATGAAAATGATAAAGTAATTGGAGGTTCGGTAAACGGCAATGGTAGTATAAAAGTAAAAGTAGAGCATACGGGTAAAGACAGCTATCTCAACAAAGTTATCACAATGGTGGAGGAAGCACAAAAGACCAAGTCCAAAATGCAAAACCTTTCCGATAGGGCTGCAAAATGGCTGACCTATATTGCGCTGGCTATTGGTTTTGGTACGTTAGCAGTTTGGTTGATTTTAGGCTTTCCATTTGTCTATGCTTTAGAAAGAATGGTTACAGTTATGGTCATTGCCTGTCCACACGCTTTAGGACTTGCCATACCATTGGTAGTTGCAATCTCTACATCGGTATCTGCACAAAACGGATTGTTGATTCGTAATAGAACTGCATTTGAAGAATCACGTAAAATTTCAGTCCTGCTTTTTGATAAAACGGGAACGCTAACCAAAGGGGATTTTGGCGTGACACGCATCGAATCTGTAAATGAAGCGTATTCAACCGAAGAAATTTTACGACTGTCCAGTGCTTTGGAACAGAGTTCAGAACATCCTATTGCTGTAGGTATTATTAAGAGAGTTAAAGAAGACAATATTACCATCCCAAAACCCGAAAACTTCAATGCAATTACTGGTAAAGGCGTAGAGGCAAATGTAGAAGGCAAACAAGTAAAAGTGGTTAGTCCTGGTTATTTAAGGGATGAAAAAATTACTATTCCTGAAGATGCGTATAGTGATGCTGCTGAAACTGTTGTATTCATATTAATTGATGGACAGCTAGCAGGATACATTGCCCTTGCTGATGAAATAAGACCAGAATCTGCCGAAGCTATTAGAATATTCAAAAAGAACAATATCAAAGTCTTGATGGCTACAGGCGATAATGAACAAACAGCTAAAGCAGTTAGCGATAAGCTTGGCCTAGATGGCTATTATGCAGAAGTGTTACCCCACCAAAAAGTAGAAATCGTTAAAGAATTGCAAGGGAAGGACGAATTTGTGGCAATGACAGGAGATGGGGTAAACGACGCCCCCGCTTTAGCACAGGCAAACGTGGGTATTGCAGTAGGTTCTGGAACAGATGTGGCGGCGGAAACCGCAGATATTATTTTGGTAAATAGCAATCCACAAGATATTGCCAACTTAATATTATTTGGAAAGGCGACCTATAATAAAATGATTCAAAATCTAATCTGGGCAACAGGTTATAATGTAATAGCGATTCCACTAGCGGCTGGTGTACTATATTCTTCAGGCTTTGTTTTAGGGCCAGCAGTAGGAGCTGTATTAATGAGTTTGAGTACCATTATAGTGGCCATTAATGCGCAATTATTGAAACGGAAAATTGGTAAAAAATAAATGGAAAGAAAAGAAAAACTCAACAGGATATTTTTAATCCTGTTGAGTTTATTTGTAGTGATGTTGGGCTATGGTATTTTATTACCTACCCTTCCCTACTATACCGAACGATTAGCGTTAAAGGACAATCTTGATACTGACCTTATCAATTTCCATATTGGATTGCTTACGAGCATTTATCCATTTTTTCAGTTATTATTTGTGGTGGTTTGGGGAAAGCTTTCAGACAAATACGGTCGTAAACCCATTATTATTTGTGGACTAATCGGTTTTGTAATTATGCAATTACTTACTGGTCTGGCCACATCCTTGACAATGCTCTATATCGCTCGAATCTTTGGTGGTATTTTCACGTCTTCAGTTATTCCAGTTAGCAACGCATATTTAAGCGATATTACTTCTGAAAAACGGAGAACAAAAATAATGGCTTGGTCTGGCGTTGCCATTAGCTCTGGGGTTATTTTCGGCCCTGTCATTGGTGGCTTTTTATCCCAAACTGACATTCATATAAGATATTCTATAGGTCTGCTGCATTTAGACCGATTTTCAGTCCCCTTTTTATTCGTTGCCATACTAGGATTAATTGTCCTTTTCGTTGTGATGAAATGGCTAAAGAACACCGCTCGTGTAGATAAGTTCACTACAAAAAAAGTAAGCTTGCGTTTCACATTTACTAAATATTTTATCGTATTACTGGTATTATCCTTTGTCATTCAATTTGTAGTGACCTTGTTTGAAACTGTTTTTTCAATCTATGGTAAAGATGAATTAGGGTTTAACAGTAATCAAGTCGGTATTGGATTTATGCTATGTGGTTCAATAATGGCTGTTTTACAACCCGTGTTCGCTACTTACGGAGAGAGGTTTTTATCCACAAAGAAACAAATTGCTCTAGGGCTATTTATATCTGGATTATCCTTAATAGCCTTTCCATTTTTTAATAATGAAATTTTGGTATATGGATTAATCATTATGTTTGCTGCTGGTGGTGCTTTGGTAACGCCAAACTTGTTATCAGCAGTATCATTGACATCTAAAGAAAATACAGGTAGAAATATATCCATACAAAGCTCAACAGGTAGCGTAGGTCAGATTTTAGGTCCTGTTGTAGGAACGTGGTTAGTAGCAGGTGGGTTTTATTACCCTTTTATCATTGCTGGATTGGTTGCTTTGGTTTCAATGGGATTTGTTCTACCCTTAATGAAAATAAAAGATAAAACGTAGTAAATAACTAAAAATGGTATGATAAATTTTTAGGTGACAATTCTAAATTCATAAAAATAAATTTGCAAATTTTAGATAATCAAAAACTTCTGCTAACTTTATAAAGGAAAATCTAACTTTTGCGAAAACTTAAAAAAACTATTTTAATGATTAAAATATTAACTACAGGCGGAACTATTGAAGGGTTAGATTATGTAGATGATAAGGGAATCAAAAAAACGAATATATCTATTGGGGATTTTCTCGATAGGGCAAATGTAGATTTTGAATATGAAATTGAAAGTATCTTTAAAAAAGACAGTAGAGCAATAACGGAAAAGGATAGGGAATTGCTTGTTCGCAAGATAAAAGAAACTAGTGCGACTAACATTCTAATTACTCACGGCACTTTCACAATGGAAGATACCGCAAAATATATAGGAAAGCTCAATTTGAATAAGACAATTGTTTTAGTTGGGTCTTTCATTTTGGGTTCATCTGCAGATACAGATGCACCTTTCAATTTAGGGTATGCAATAAGCTCATTACAGCTTCTAAAACCGGATGTTTATATTGCTATGAACGGACAAATTTTTCTTTGGAATAATGTTTCCAAAAATTTAGAAACCAACAAATTTGAGCGCAATGAGTAGGAATATAAATGTTTGGAACTTCGATACATTGGACAACGTTCTTCTATCTAATAATAGATACGGTCATTGTATTGTTTACACTTTACTTTTCAGGAAAGAAAACGCATAGTAGCTTTAAGCGTTTTCTAATTCTCGGTTTACTATTCGTCATCTATAATGCAACTGGTGGATTTCTTCCAACAGATAATTTTCCTGGGCCTTTTATTATTCAATACATCATAACGTATAGCGTGGCAATAACGCTATGTGTCTTCATTGTATATTATCTCTATAAGGAATATGATATTGTTGTTCTGAAGTATAATTCTTCCATTCGTAATCTTGCTATATTCACGAGCGTTAGTTATATCATTCTTTTTTTAATTCCGTATTTTGTTACAGGGTCTTTAGACTCTGCCAGATTCCTATTTACCATACCAATATCAATAGCTGCCATTATATTTCTGTTCATTTTTTACAGAAGGATTTCCAATCCAAATAATCCAAATGCCTTTATTTTGAGACGGAATAGACTTTCTATAGTAAGTGTAAGTAGTATTGCATTGTTACCTATTTGCACAGTTATTGGCGATTACCAATGGATAACCTTTACCGTGATGAACTTGGCTTTTTATGCCATAACCACAATTGAAGTAGATAGGTATTTATATTTCATAGAAAATAATAACCGAATGTACGAGGTGTTTGCTCTTAAGAAAAAACAGAAAGATGAAGCGATAGAGAGTAAAATCTTTTATGAAGATTTAACAAGACGAGAAATTGAGATAGCACTTTCCATTTTAAGTGAATTAAGCTACCGAAATATTGCTAAAGATTTATTCATTGCTGAAAGTACAGTATCAAAACACGCATCCAATATCTTCAAAAAGACAGGCGTTAAGAACAGACGTGAATTCTTGAAGCGATTTCGTAAGAAAAAGATGTAATCGTATTCAACCTGAAAAGCATTGAATTTAAAGTGTTTCACAAAATGTCCGTAGAAAAATACGGTGTATTCCGTATTTAATTACGGAAAGTTTTCCTTGTATAATTACTACGTAAAGTTAACTTACAGACAGTTCCATAAATTCTACTAATGAGCCACAAATTTTATTATTTAGAGCAGTCATTACATAAATTTTGCAGGACAATGAAAACAAAAACGCAACCTTACCAACTAAATCCCATTCCTATGGTTTCCAAACAAAAATTGCCTGCTTATGAATTCTCAAATACTATCAAAAAAACTACTTCAGGACCTGGATGAAATAAAATTTCAATATGAAAATATTTTAGAACGGGCGTATCGTTCTATAAAACTGTGTCGCAAAGTTTTAAGTACTTACAAAAAAGAAATCCTCAATAATGAATTTAAAACTACCAAGGAAGAAATAGAATTCTTCAAAGAAACCAAACAGATTCCTCTCATCAAACTCATCTACTTTTCAGAAATCCATTCTTTTGAAATTCAATTTCCTAAAGGGGATAAACATTCGCAGTTAAAATCCATCAAAAAGAAAATCAATAAGGTCAATCGCTTTTTTCTTTACAATATGGATTTTGGCCGTTACGTTAATTCTGGCGCGACCCATTTTGACGAGGAATATTATACGAGGGATTCTATGGAAACATTTCATATAACTACCTCAAAATTCTATTTTCAAGACCCAGAATTTTGTACACCAAGAGATATGCTTTTGGGCAAATACAAGGCGTATGATTTTTTAGTGACCTATTTAGATGAAAAAAAGCATAAAGTTCATAAAGGATTAAATGGGAAATTGTCCACCATTAAACCAATTGAAAAGATGGACTGGCCTTTTTCTAATACAGACTACGTGGAACTGGTTTACGCATTGTGTGCGAAAGGATTGGGCAAACAGGAAAATCAGGGTATAATGCAAGTTTCAAAAAAGTTACAACAGCTTTTTAATATTGAGCCAAAGGACATCTACAAAACCTATCACGACATCAAAAACAGGAAAAACAGTAGAACACTTTTTCTCGACGAACTCTCTACATCACTACTCATTGAAATGGATAAAAGCGAGGAATAGACCTTCAATATTTTTTCATTATGCTTTTCTATTTCAACTGTTAAAAAAAGACCGTAGTACGGTTGACCTACGGTAATTCAATTCTGCACTTGTTTTTCATAAAATTTAGTTCGATTTGATAGTGTCGATTTACAAAAATGCTTTCAAAACCTATCAAAACACACCAAATTTCAAGATGTTAAATTTTGACCGTAGTACGGTCGTACTGGGGAATAAAATCCAATAAACCATCCCAAATTTGTAGAACGAAAGTCAAATCAGATCAGGGGCTATCAAATTAGTTGAAATCGAAACGATAGTCCCTTTCTTTAAAATCGTTCTATTATGCCAGCAAATATTATTACCACCGACGACCTTCGAGAATTCAAAATGGAATTGCTCGATGACATTAAGAATCTTCTATCTAAACAAGCAACTGGAAAACTTAAGAAATATCTAAAATCTTCCGAAGTAATGGATTTGCTTCAAGTCAGTCCAGGGACATTACAGAATCTTCGCATAAACGGAACATTGCCATACACAAAAGTTGGGGGCATTATCTACTACGATACCGAGGAAATTCAAGGCGTGATGACATCAAATCGTGTACAGCACGGTTTAAATTCTTAAGCGATGAACTACATAAAGCTACTTAATGCGGCATTTGAAAAATTCTATTTCGATGACCGCCTAAATCCCACGCACATAACCCTGTATATGGCGCTATTTCAGGAATGGAATAGTAGTCGGTTTGCAGATGAATTTTATGTGAATCGAAGGGATTTGATGCGAGCTGCCAAAATAGGCTCAAAATCCACGTATCATCGATGCGTTACAGATTTAGACTCGTGGCTTTACCTATGCTATTTCCCATCCAACAATCCATACAAGGGCAGTAAAATCAAGATGTCCATAATTGGGACAAGTGATGAACCTGTTTCGGGACAGTACAATCCCATATTAGAACAACTTGCGGAACAGTACCATCCCAGAGGTGTACCGCTTGAGGGACACCACCATCCCAAAAATGGACAAGTTGTGGACTTGCACCATCCCACCAGTGGACAAGCATTGGTATCTACTATAAACAATACCAAACAAATAAACAATATAAAACAACCAAAGGGCTGGCAGGCCGTTATTGATTTTTTTATTGAAAAAGGTTTTATTGCCGATGAAGGAAAAAAATTCTTCGAGCATTACGAAACTCGGAACTGGAAAACGAGTGATGGAAATGAAATTAGAGATTGGCGTGCCTTGGCCACAAACTGGATGGACAGAACAGAATTATATGCCGAGGAAAACAAACCAAACAAAAAACAAGCGTCCCAAATCAAGGACAACTTGCGAACCACTAAAAACAAAGATTATGGACAACCCCTCTAAAATTACCGAAGGTGGCGTGGAATACTCGCTCGGAAAGTTTGATGGTAAAAGCGTTCTCTACGATTTTGACAAAATCTTGATTTACTTGGATGCAAAGGGAAAGTTGCTCTTTGGCAAACAATTTAGAATCTATGATGAGGACACGGTTATCATCCGCAAACTATGCCATTATTTCATCAATGATGAAGAAAATTGTCTGAAAGATGATATCGATCCTGACAAGGGCATACTTCTTTCAGGGCCTGTAGGGTGTGGAAAGACCACTTTGATGAAACTACTGCGATACATTGTGCCAATGCAACGACCATATGAAATGATTCCCTGCCGAAATGTAGCGTTTAGTTTTAATCACTTGGGATTTAAGACTATCGAGGAATATGGTAATACAAAATTTTTCTGCTTTGATGATTTAGGGGTCGAGCCTGCTGGAAGGTTTTATGGCAAGGATCTGAACGTAATGGGCGAAGTGCTCTTGTCTCGTTACGAATTATATCTGCAAACCAAAAAGAAAATTAAAACCCACGCCACCACTAATCTGAACGCTGAAGAACTGGAAGAACGCTACGGAAATCGTGTGCGTAGCAGAATGCGTGAGCTGTTTAATTTGATTGCTTTTAATAAGACAGCTGGGGATAAACGGAAGTAATGTGATTTTTTTTAGTTGATTTTAAAAGAATTTTGGATATTACAATTTGACTTTCAATATCTTGAACCAATGCGTATGAAAAAAATAACACCTATTAAGATTATAGAAATCAATAAAAATCGCTTCGATATTTTTATGCTTTTTACGAGGCATCCTTTTATAAATTTTCTTGCCAAAGAACTACACTATTATACCAATGATTCCAATACACTTTTAGGAGTTGTTATTCTTGACTATACGGACCAAGATTATAATTACATACTAATGGCGCGGGATGAAAATCGGCAATTCCGGGCTTTTGAAATAAAAACAGATTACACTACCGAAGAAAAATGCATAACAGCTCTAACCAATTCAATGAAATGGCATAGTTCTCAAAATCTGACTATTGTAGAACAAGGCGGACCACCTAAAGGACTTAAACTATTCGAGGTAAACCAACCACCAGAAAAACTTCATCCGTATTTCAATAATCTTAAAAACAATAAGGGTTCAAAGGCTTCAAAACAAGCTATTATTGAAATATCAAATCATTTAGATGACATAGACGGAAATTTTGTGGAGCAGTTTCAATCTATAAATGGTTTTGATGCTCGTTTGTGGGAGCTTTATCTCTTTGCTTCTTTTATAGAGTTAGAATTTGAAATGTTAAGAGAGTTTAATAGACCCGATTTCTTGATTAAAAAGGATGATTTAACTATTGCTGTAGAAGCTGTTATTTTAGGACGTAAAAACGACCCACCTAAATTAGTACATATACAACCACCTTCCACCACTTTGCAAGACATTGAAGAAAAACTAGAAAATGAAACGCCACTACGCTATGGTAGTGCGCTCTATTCAAAACTTAAAAAAGAATATTGGAAACTTGACCACGTAAAAAATAAACCTCTCGTATTTGCTATTGCAGATTTCCACAGTGATGCCTCAATGATATGGTCTTTTGTCGCTCTAACTGAATATTTATATGGCCATAAGCAAATAATTGAGAAAGATGAAAATGGTAAAAATATAGTTAAGTCTGTAAAAGCAAATAATTACACAAAGCCTTCGGGAGAAATAATCCCTACAGGTTTTTTCGACCAACCTGAAACAGAAAATGTAAGCGCTATATTATTCTCTGCTACAGGTACTCTCGCAAAATTTACGCGTATGGGGATGCAAGCAGGTTTTGCCGAAGAAGGTCAAATAGTTATGCGTATTGGAGATTGTGTTCATAAAGACCCAAAAAGTTTGGAGCCGATGTCATTTAAATATCAAGTATCAGAAGAAACAAAAGAAAACTGGCGAGAAGGTTTAAACTTATTTCATAATCCAAAAGCAAAGCACCCTATTGATATGGAATACTTTCCAAACATAGGTCATCATAAGTTTATAGATGGAGAACTAGTAAGTTATACACCAGATTTTCATCCTTATGCTTCAATGAATTACAACACAATTACCAAATAAAAAAATCATAATGGATTTTCCTATAAACGAAATAAGAGACAATCAGAAATCACTTGCACCACATATCAACTTTGATGGAAAATATCATTTTTTCTATGATGAATCCAATAATCCGAGAAAACTATATACAAGAGAAGCAGATTTTAATACTTTAATCACTGGTAGTTTTGTTTTAGGTGGGATAGTAGATGACGGGAATGTATTCAACTTCAAAAAGCTTAAGGATTCTTTAAAATTGCAAAAAAATGTAAAGGAGTTAAAGTTCACACATTTAGCTAGTGGCGATTTTATAAACTGTTTAAACTCTCAAAAAATAAATACCTATTTACAATTTATAGATGATGAAGATATATTAGTCCATTTGTCCAACATCAATCTGTTATATTATTCCATAGTAGATATAGTAGATTCTGCAATTATGAATCGCAAGGAATTGCTTGAACGTGGTCCTCAATTTGTTGCAGAACTAAAAAACACTATGCATCAAGTGCTTAGAGAGCACTTAGATGATACTAGAGCTCTATTTTTTAAATTTAATTATCCGAATATAAGTCAGGAAGATATTCCTGAATTTATAGCAGAAATTATAGCTATAGCAAATTGTAACAACGAAAAAATCAAAAATCAGAAGAGCTTAAAAATTCTTAAAGAAATACTTGACTTTTCAGGTAAGAAACAAAAAATGCCGTTTCTAGGAGGAGAAAAAGATAATATGCTAATAGAAGAATTTTACCAGTTTTACATAAAGCAGGTTTATATGTTTAAAAACTCTACCCATACATTCGATAATGAGGATGCCATCCAAAAAATTATCGGTGACTTCAATCTTATTGATGGAAAAAGAACTTTAAAAAACTATGTATTTAAAGATTCAAAATCAGAAGTTATGATTCAGCTTTCCGATATCATTGTAGGCTTAACTTCTAAATACCATAGCTTTATAAATAATCATTCTGAAGAACTAATAATTACAGAGTTTGAAAAATTAAATGATTTGCAAAAAAGTAATCTTCAGCTGTACTTGAAGGTTATTTCTAAATCTGATAACCATAATCCAGGTTTTTTTCATCATATAACAGGTACAACTGAACAAAATAGGATGCACACTCTTAATACTCTCATTGAACAAGAATAAATTCTTCAATTCCCCAAGTATCATATACGTTTTAGTTGTGCTAACATAATTTCCATTCTACGTATCAAATCGTCATATGTAAAAATATCTATTATGTTTTTATACTTCCTTTTGATTATCTCAAAATCTGAAAGTTGACTTTCCGTTAGGTTATTATCTCTTCCCATAATAATCATCCCATTTGGATTTGTAATCTTTATTTTTAAATTTTCAGGAAGTCGACTTTTGTACTTTTCCGTTAATCTCTTTTCGCCTGCCGTTCCTGTTTTATTTAAATAGAAAATATATTTCTCAATTTGCATTATTGTTCCTGATAGGTCTCTGTTAGGTATGTGATTATCTCTGTATGGATTAGCCGACACTATATTTTTATCAAAAGGAATTTTTATTTCCACAATATCTAGATTTCCCATAAAGTCGATTAATCCATAATCTAATCTTCTGGTCTTATTATTATAGATATCCTTAAATCTTACTTCGTCAAATACAGCAATATACTTAGGAAAGAGCAATAATATTATTTCAATTATTTCTGCTTGCCATTGATTTTCTGAGTACTTGATTTCATTGGAAAGCATATCTATTAATTTTTCTAAAAGCGTTTGATATTTGATAATATCGGCTTCTCGAAATGTTTTTCTTAAGTTGCTACCATAAGTGGGTGTTTTCTTGTTTAAATAGTTTTGATAAGACTCTTCCTTATCCAAAATATGGTCAAAATAATTCTTTAAGATTGATGTGACTTTCGCTTGACGATATAGGCTAATTTCGTGTGTAGTAGGAAACACTTTGATAAGGTTTTCAAACTCTTCAATTGGTAATATTGTTTCTCTAGGACCACCAATATAGATATCCTCTTTTAAATGTTTATCTATTTGTAGTAGAAGTGAGGATTTAGATTTTACAAAAAAATAATCGAGATTTATATCCAAAGATTTATGAAAGAAAAAAGTATTAGCAAGTCCTAAAACTTCTCTATACACCCCATAGTAGTCATCCATCAATTCCCCAACCTCAAAAAAGTATTCAGATTCTTCATATTCATTTTCAACCTTTTTGAGAAGTGATTTACTATTTACATTGAAAATATGCTTAATTTTGAATGGAAGCTCTGTTTCTAATTTCTTATCTAGCCATACTGTAGGCTCATAATCGGAATAGTATTTTAAAACAAGTTTTGAATCTATTTTTTCTATCTCTACCAAATCTCAATATTTATTAGTTCTTTAAATTTCATTTATAATAGAAAGAAGCTCTACCAAGTTCATTGATTCTTCCTCTACCCAAGTGTCATCTTGAATTAAGCTCTTGATTGTTTCTTGTTGTTGCTCAGAAAAGTCCTTACTTTTTAAACCTGAAAATTCCTTTTTACGCCATTTACTTTTATGATGTGGTGAATTTACAGGTAGTGCATCATCTAATGTATTGGGCTCAATCAATGTAATTTCCTTTCCTTTTTCTTTAAAGATGCCTTTTATTCTAGAAAAAATGGATAATCCGTGATGGTCCCAATCGCAAAAGTAAAACAAAGGCAGTTCTATTTTTTTGGTAGGAATGTCTTTTAAAGGATTTGTATTGTTACCACCTACATACCATAATTCTATGTTGTTCTGTTTGTATTCGTAGGGCACTTTTAGGCAAGCTATATTTTCGCAAATAACAACCAACTTAGGATTTTCGCAATCTACAACAAAGCGCCATTGACTGTTTTTTGGGTCTTTCTCTGGGAATTCCTCAATCTCTAAAAGCTGTAATACGGCATTACGTAAGCTGGGTTTATTTGTTAGGTATTTTGCACCTTTACCTTTGAAAACTCTTGCTGAAAAGGTATATTCAGTTGTTAAGTGCTTTTTAAGTTCGTCTTTTTGATAATATATAAAGGCCAAACTTTTTAAGTCATCATCGTTGTACGTTTTGTGAGCGTTACTTTCTAATCCAGCTTTTTCAAAAAACTTAGAATAGTATTGAAAATAGTCCAAAAATTCTTCTTCGTAATATTCCTTAAAGCCATATTTTGCTTCCAAAATTTTAGGATTGCCCATTTTGGGTTTTATTAATTTTTTCTGCTTAATCAGCACTTGCTTAATAAAACTATTATTCTCAATCTTAAGATTAGTTTTATCATTCTTGTACAACTGGTTAAGACCAATTAAATATTTCCATTCAACACTTTTTTTCATTTTTGATATCTGCGAACTAGCAGCTTTCTAATTAGTTTGTATTCTTATCAAAATCCCCAAATATTGGAACTGGCTCATAATTTACTTTATCCGATTCTTCCAAATTATTATGAAGCAAATAGATATACTGATTTTGCATATCAACTTTATATGGTTGAATTGATAGCGATATAATCTGGTAATCATTCGCTTTTGCAATATCATAAAGCATATCAAAATTACTTCCTAGTCCAGCTGCTTCATCTATTGGCATAAATCGAATTCCATCCCTTACCTTATCTTTGGCTTCTCTATTAATTAATGAGAGCCTAGAAATACACAAAAGGGCAATTGCTGCATAAGTTTGACTTGTACTTCCAGGATTCTTTTTTCCGTGAACGGATTGAATTGTAAAATTTAGTCCGTAATAAGATTTAGGATTGAGCAATTCCCAAATTTTAGGTTTCAAATTTCTAGAGCCACCGCATTTGTAAAACGCTTCCTGCATTTTTTCTTCCAAAGAGGTGAATTTTTCCAATTCATTTGAAATACCTTGTAAAGCATCAAATAAATTGCCTTCACTAGAAAATTTAATATCCTTTTTGATTTCCTCAATAAACTCTTCCATCCAAGTTCTTGGATAACTACCTTCATAGTAAATGGATAATTTGGCTCTATGACCACCAGTAATTGTTTTATCGTCTGAGTCTATAAAATCTCTAATTTTCTTTGAGTAATATATCTGTTCACTAACCTCGTTATTGACTTTATCTATAATGCTCGTCAACTTTTGAAGTTTTCTAATATTCAATTTTTTGTTTTTGATATTAATTGCATCGAGCAATTGCTTAATGCGTGGAATTATCTCGTCATCTTCTAAATCCTTTTCTGAAAAAATATCTGGCGGTAATATTTCCGCACAAATCTGTTTAAAATCATCTTCCCCCAAGTATCGCTTTTCTTTTTGCTTTAAAAATTCTTTTACAATCAAATCATATCTAATACCATATTGTTTTTCAGATTCAGAATAACAACCGTGCTGTTCTTCTAAAAATTCTGATTTTATACTTGTTTCTGATATTTCAATTTCTGAAGTAAAATCAGGATTGTTATTAATCAATTTTTCTAAATCAACTTTAAATACATCTATCTCTTTATCTTCAAATTTTAAATCCTCTGCAGCAACCTCTTTTCTAGATGTTTCATTTAAGATAGAAAGGAAAGAACTATACAAATCCTCTGAAGCGTTAATTTTTGATTTTATGGCTTCTAAGTCATTCGATTCTTTAATCTCGTATGTATACTTTTTTAATAGTAGAAGAATCTCTTCATCTATATCTGTAATGACAATTTTTTTGGAACTCGTTGTTAATCCTTTTATGAGCGCAGAATTATCAGACCTATTATCGTCGGCAAGCTTATATGTTTTTCTTGCCTTTTTTAACCCTTTATCTATCTGCTCATCTTCATCCAGTAATTTTAAATATTGGCTAATGGCATCAGAAGTTTCATCGAATAAATCGTGTTTATCAAAATTAGAATTTACATCTTTTGATTCCCAAGATAAAAGATACTCAGAAGGATTATCAAGACTGTTAAGTAATTCTTTTAACGTTTTCCAATTTTTAAGTTCAAGATCTAATAGTTTAATGTCATTATCTAAAGTCGCTTTTTGGCTCGTGAAATAGTCCTTTATTTTATCTGAATTCCCTGTATCGAATATTGGCTCTTTTACATACGGTATGTATTCTCGTATACCATTTAAATCCAGCCAAAATCCATTAGCTTCATCTTTTGTGATTTGTAGATTTTGAATTAACAGTTTTGGCTCAGGAATGTATCTTGAATTAATTCCGTTTGTTGGTTCTTTGGTGGTAATATTATCGTTTTGATATTTGTGAACCACACTTTCCTCTTGCAAGGTCAGTTTTCTTTTAAGATTTAATGCCCAATGTGCAAGGGAAGCTTTATCGTCTAGATTATTAAGGACTTTTAGTTTTCTTTTTTCTTCAAGAGAAGTTTCTAAACTACTTACTGTTTCGCCAATAGTTAGTAATGTGTTTTTATTCAGCTTATTGTTTTTCCCAAAGAAAGGATTAATTCCTTTTTCCTTTAATTGAGATTTAAAATATTTTATTCGCTCAATATCCTGTTTGTTTTTATGGTAGTTGTGATAGTGTTCTGATAGTTCTTGCCCTGTTTTTTCAAAATATTCCATCCAAGAAAAATACTTCTTCAGGTTATCACTTTTACCCTGCCACAACATTTTAATTGCCAAAGCTTTTTCAAACGCTTCATCTAAAGCTGATACGTTTAACTTCAGTTCTTCAACTTTGGCTTCTGCAAAATCTTTCAGCCCGCTTAATGTATTTCGATTATCATAAAATGCATCTAACTTTTTGCACATCTTGATATTAGACAATGCTATCTGCTGATTTAAATACTGATATTTTGTAGTCAGATAATTTGTATTGGCCTTGTCTCGCTCTTTTTTGAGATTGAGAAGTTCTTGCAATTCTGTCTGCTTATGAGTTAGTAAATCTATTTCTTCTCTATTAGATTCAAACTGCTTAATATCGCCACTTAGCTCTTCTACAGCTTTATCAAACTCTTGCTTTAGTTCTTTTTCTTTATCATTTCCGAAGAGAAACTCTTGAATGCGTTCACTCTTTTTAATATCGAGTGATTCTCTAGAAAATGCTTGTATAATTTTCGCGTAACTTTTCAAGGATTCTTGGTTGATAGATAAATCAACGGGAATGATAAAATTTTCAAATAAAAGTTTATGAAACTTTCCCAGTCTAGACCACGATTCGCAGACTAACCTTTTAGAATCGAAAATATGATTCTTTAAATCATCAATAGGTAAGATGCTGTTATCTTTTAGAAAATCTAAAAAACCAATTGGTTGATTAAAAGCAATTAGTTCGCTCTCTGGCTCAAAATTATCGCCTTGCTGTATTACAAACGATTGTGAACTTCCTGTGCTTTCTAAGTAAATACCAATAATTACAAATTCATCTTTACCGAGCTCAACATTGATAAATGCGTAACCCATATCTGTACCATTTCCAGCAGTTCTCAAAACCATCGTTTTGGGCTGTCTTGGCTCACTACTATCGGTTGGGGAATGAAATGCACCAGAACCCACAAAAATAAGTTGCAAAATATCGGCAATCATACTTTTACCTGAACCACCTTCGCCTACAAAATCTGTTCTAAATGGATTAAACTCATAATCAAACGATTGATGATGCACTATACCTAAAGTGGATAATCTTTTTATTCTAGGATATCGTTTCATCTCAATTCATTTAATGTTTCGTCCAGATTATTTATCAAGTCTTCGTGTATGGCGATGAGCCTGTCGAAAGCTGGAAGCAAATCAAAATCATCATCATTAAGTGTAACCCAACCTATTTTTTTAAATTCCCTAAGTGCTGATTCTACAGTTGCATCAATAGCATCATCGTTAAGGTTTCCTGGGTTTGTGTTTCTAGATTTTGCAATTAGTCTGTAAATACCTGGTTTTAAACCTTCGTAATCTATTCTTATCTTTTTCTGAAGGTCTTTTACTGAAACCACATCAATTTGATTATCGATAAAGAAAATCTTGTAGATAATAAATCCAATAATGACGTATTCACTTTTCATATGATGTCTGTGACTAGCATCGATTTTACCTCTTGTAGAACCTATGAAATCCAAAAAATAATAACCACTCGCTTCAGTACCACCAAAAGTTAACTCAACACTAAACAGATATTGATAATATGCTCTTAAGCTATCCTCATTAGAATAGATATAGTTGTAGTATTTAGCTTGGCTGCCTTCCCTTTGAAAATGCACACCATCTTTAAGCATATAATCGAGAGATGCAAATAAATCTTGAGTATCTGGGTGGTTTAAAAACCGTACCCTTATGTCTTCTGTATGTTCATCTTCCATAAACTTATGTGCTCTATTTTGGTATTGGTTTGTTTGGTCTTGTTCATTTTAAAATTAAAATTCTTCGACTTATTTGCGTGCTGAATCGAACTGTAAATTGCGCTTACTGCTATCTGTCCATCATTGGTTTCTTCCATTATCTGAAAAAACGTTTTTGATAAATCAATGCTTCCCCTCAATTCAATTTCAGCGATAATATGCTTTTCCCACTTACTGATTAAATCTTGCTGATTGAGCACATTTAAGATGCTCTGTGTATTTTCCTCAATCTTTACAGTATTGGATGAATAGGTAGTTCTCTTCTTTGGTTTTGAAGGAAACAATTCCCTTTCTCGCTCAACGATCGTAAAATTTGGTGTATCTATATGTAGGATAGGGTTAGCAACATTATCTGGCAATAAGGTTGCCTTTTTACTGTCTACTGTACTTTTATCTAAAAGAAAATATAGAAACTTTTCAACCTTAGTATTAAATTGAGGTCTATTTAAAATAGCAAATAATCGCCTAATTTTTGGCTGAATCCTATCTAACTTCCTGTCAATGGAATCTAGCCTTTCATTAAGATACTTTATAAAAAAGTGTACATCTACAATTAAATCATCAGCTTCAGAATCTGTGTCCTCTCGCTTTTCTAAAATTGAGCGGATAACTTTAGTTTCAGAATAGGCCGCTGCTAATTCTTTACTTTGGTCTTGCGCCTTATCGAGATTGCGCTCTACTTCTTCTAAAAGGTCGATGAATTTCTTATCTGAATTTGTCGTATTATCCTTAAGCTTGTTTACTGATTCTATAATTTGTCTATCTAAAAAATCTACCTGTTCTCTAAGATCGGGTTCGTATTTTTTAAATTCAGTTTTAAGCCAAAACTTTAAATCATCTAAAGTTTCTCTTTTTCTTAGTGAGGCTGTAAGAAGAATGCAAATTTTCTCAATATGAGTAGGGCTGAAATTACCTTCTAAGGTTTCTTTAGCATAAGCATAAAACCTATAAGCATAATCCTTAAAATAATATTTTTGAGTTTCTTGATTGTAGTCTAAAAAATATTCCTGAAGTTCTTCAATGTGCGCACTATAGATTTCTTTTGGGTATCTCTCAGTCGTTTTGCTTATTTGAGCGAAAGCATCGTGCAAATCTTTCTCAATAAATTTCCCATCAGGAAGTGATTTATCATCGATTTTTTGAAATAAAACCATAACCGCTAACCCTACTTCTTTCTTGGGGAAAAGTAGCTGATAAACACCTGGTTCTTTAATCTCTTTTACAAAGTCAAAATTTATTTTATTGTTTTCGTTCAATTTTTATATCAGGGCATTTTTTTAACAAAATTCCCCATAAAGATAATTAATTGAGATTGCCTTAGTTACGGTTATCCATATTTTTATTAAATAGACCTTTAACTTCGGCATATAATAAGTAAATAAGAGACCTGAGGCACATAACAATTTCTTTAAAAAATCCATTCATAATCCTTCTTTTAACGATTTATATATTTGATTAGCTACTATTTTTAAATTCCCTCTTCGATTTAAGTAACCACTTTCATCCCTGTTACTCAAAAACCCCGATTCCAAAAGGACAGATGGACAATAATTAATAGTTCCTCGTAGTACCTGAAAATTCGCAAACTTCACACCCCTACTTTCAAATCCCAATTTCTTATTAAGTGCAGCTTGCAATTGAAAAGCCAACCAGGTAGAGTCATCTGAATATTTGGATTCTGCATCTGCCACATAAACTTCCACACCTCTAGCATTCGGATTATCCGAATGATTGCAATGCAACGACACAAACAAATCAGCTTTAAGAGTTTTGGCCAGCTTCGTTCTATCCGATAGCGAGATAAGTGTATCGCTATATCTAGTTAAATAAATATCCAGAGGCTTATCTAATTCATTATTTAGCTTCAAAATCGCATTTGCAATATTGAGTACAACATCTTTTTCTTGGATGCCATTTATTCCAATTGCACCAGAATCTTTTCCGCCGTGTCCAACGTCTATAATTATTCGTTTTTGCGTACTCGTTTCTTGTCCAAAAATGATGCACATTTTTAAGAGCAAAATCACAAAACTGACGTTTTTGAGCACTTTTTTCATTTTCAATTTTTGGGTTATTAACAATTCAACTTCCAAAAATCATAGAATTTGATACCAAATAATAACAATTAAAATCAAACGAAATCAAATAATATTTTATTCACAATTATTTGATTATCAGTTATTTGTAAACAAATATATGTATTTTTCCAATAACGAAAACAACACAAATTTTTAAACTTTTCAGTTATGAAAAAATCAAATTATTTCGCAGTATTTCTTTCACTTCTCTCAACATCTCTTTTTGCCCAAATTGGTGGCATTGAAGATTCCGTTAATGATGTAGGTGATACTATAAGAACAATCTTTCCAATTTTACTCGGTGTTATATTTTTAGTTGGTTTCCTTTTTAATGCAGGACACTTCTTTGGCGAGAACGCAGATTTAAAAAAAGGTATTACTAGAGTTCTGGTATTCGTCTTAATTGCGGGTGCTGTAGTTGGAATATTTACTTATCTAATTGGAATCGTAGTCTAATGAACCCTCATCGAGGGTTTTATTATTAAAGCTGTATGAAGAAATTCGAGGTCTATAGAAATATTAGGAAAAAGGCAGTCATTTTTGGGCTGCCCATTTCCCTGTTTGCGCTAATGATGATGTCCATACTTGGGTCTTTAATGATTATCATTTTTTCATTCAGTTTCGGGATAATTATAGGTGTCTTAATTTTTAATGCTGCTCTCTACGTTGCGTTGACCCGAATCACAAACAATCCACAACTATTTCAGATGGCGAAAGCCTTCCCAAGAATCATCAGTAACAAAAGAAATTCAGGCTTCGATTATGAACAAGATTAACCTGTCAGCATATCAACCCATTGCAGATATTCAGGACAATATCGTCTTTGCCAATAATGGTAACGTGGTCTTGTGCTATGAAGGTAACTTGCCAGAAATTTATTCGTTGTCTGAAAAGGACTTTGAGGATATGCACGGTGCTTGGTTTCAGGCTCTAAAATCATTGCCTGTGGGAACTGTAGTTCACAAACAGGATATCTACCTTAAAAAAACCTATTCCTCGGAACAACTTCCGAATAATACTTTTTTAGAAAAAGCCACACACGAGCATTTTAAAGGTCGCGGACATATTGAACACAAATGCTATTTGTTCTTCATCTTGACCAAAAACAAAGCGCTCAACAATCCAAAATATGTAAATCCTTTCCGAAAGGTTTCAAAGGGAATTGTACAGGAACTGGATGACAACATTAAGGGCTTTGTCAACTCTGTAAGCGATTCAGTTTCCTTTATAAACAATAGCAGAAAAATGGAATTTATTCCGCTTAAGGCGGAAGAGATTCAGCAACTCACAAGTGGCTATTTTAATGGGTTCAACGAAGGCTTTGATACCGATATATTATTAGATAAAAAAAGCGTCAATATAGGCGAAAACTATTTTGATGCCCTTGCCATCAATAGCGAACTGTGCTTTGGCGAAAGTGTACAGAGTAGCAAAACCAATGAGAAATTCACTTCAGACGATTTTGTGTTTCATCAAGGGTTTATTGATGGCTTAGGGCTTACGCTTAATGAAAACCATATTGTTAACCAGATTGTTTATTTGGATGATAAACAGAAGTGGCGCAAGCTGCTAGATAAGAAAATAGAGGAACTGAATAAGAGTTCCAACTTCGGTTCACAGAATAAAGTGGTGCTTGGTAAAATTCAACACATTCTTGACCAAATCAATGCGGATGATAATGCACGTATTGTGCGTGGTCATCTAAATATTGTGTATTGGGCGAAGGAAGATAAAGAGCTTGATAAAATAACTTCAAAAATAAAGACCGAGTTTAAGGAACTGGATATCATACCATACTATCCGAGAGGTGAAGAACGAAAGAATTACATCCTAAACAGCTACTGCTGTTTTTCTTCCAACTTCTCGAATAACGATTTATACGTAACGGATTTAAAGCACGCACTTTGTCTGTTTATCAATAACACGAATTACAAATCTGATAATACTGGAATCATTTTTAATGACCGCGAACATAACATTCCTGTTCTGAAGGATGTTTGGGACGAAAAAAAGAAACGTATCAAAGCGAGAAACTTTGCCATTTTTGCACCCACAGGCGAAGGAAAATCCTTTTTGGCCAATAATATACTGCGCCAATATTTTGAAAGTGGTGTTCGTCTGGTCATCATTGATTTAGGTGGCTCTTACACCAAGTTTGCAAAGCTCTATCCTGAAAAATATACAGTACTTCGTTACGAAAGCGGAAAGAATTTGGGCATCAACCCATTTTACATCAGCGATGTAAAAGATTTAACACCGGAACGGTTGGAAGATTTATCTGTCTTCCTGTTTGAACTTTTCGCTTCAGATTTAAAAGTGACCAAAGCACAATCAGTTTCCGTCAAAAAAATACTTAAACATTACTACGATAGCAGACCAGAAAATCACTCTTTAGATGGTTTTTACAGCTTTATAGAAAGGAATCAGGAAGACCTTCTGAACACCTTAAAAATCCATCCCGACTACTTCAATGTCACGAGCTTCTTGCACGTAATGTCCGAATATGTCGGCGATGGTCTATATAGCTTCCTCTTTGAAGTGAGCGAAGACCAAACCTACAAAATCGAGGACAAACGATTGATTGTTTTTGAACTGGATGAAGTAAAAGACAATAAGGAAATTTTGTCCGTAATGTTGAAGCTGATTAAGTCAGCCATCCAAAGAACCATTTGGAAAAATAGGGCTGAAAAAGGTATCATCCTTTTCGACGAGTTTGCCAAGCAACTGAAGTTTGAAAATGTTCTGGAAAGCGTAGAATTTTACTATCAAGCCATACGTAAACAAAACGGTGCGATTGGGATTATTCTACAATCCATTAATCAATTGCCTAACAATTCAACTTCAGCCAGCATATTGGAAAATACGCAGGTCATTTACAGCCTTAACAATGAAAAAGGTTATGACGAACTGGTTAAAAGACTCAACCTTTCAAGCCACGATTTAAACCAATTAAAGTCCATCAAAAACAACCTTTCCGGACCACGGAAGTACACCGAAATGTTTATTAAAATCGGTAGGGAAAGTAACATATTCCGTCTTGAAGTTCCGAAGGAAGTATATGCAGCTTACCTGACCGATGGACAGGAAAACGAAGAAATAATGAAGCTCTACAACGAGCATCACGATATGGAAAAAGCAATAATTCAATTCACATCTAAAACATAATATTATGAAGACAAAAATCAAAATTTTAGTAATGACAGTAGCCTTGACCTTATTTATGTCGGGAAATGCTACCGCACAAGGAATGCCCACTTATGACAATACCAATTTTATCAGTTTGGTAAAACAACTATTGGAATCAGGTAAACAGACCGCTCAAATGATTAAGTCTGTAAAATTCCTAAAGGATGCTAAAGAAGCCATCGAGCAAGTATCAAGCGTAGTTCAACAACTCAACGCTGTCCAAGAAATTGCAGACAATAATCAGCGCCTTATCAATGTAATGCAAAATGATTTACAGGACATTTTAAACTCGCCCTACATCAAACCCAATGAAGTTTCAAGAGTTATGGAATCATTCGATGCAATAGTCCAAAATTCATTAGAAACGGTAGATTTTATTGATGAAGTTTTATCCAGCGATTACCTAAAAATGAGTGATGCAGAGCGTGCCGCAATTTTGAAAGAAAAAGAACTGGAATCAAAGCAAATGGTTTCTACCATCACGACAAAAACAAAACGCTATCGTGATATCATTTCATTCAGAAAAATGCAGGATAAGGTAAATAACCGCGAAACAGGATATTAAAAATGACCGCAACCATACTTTTAGGGATTGGATTGGAATACATCGATACGGTATTTCAGACCATACAGAACAGCAGCTTCTCGCAATATACTATTGCCGGAATGAAAACGCTTGCTGTCCTGTTTTTTCTGGTTAACATCCTGAAAAAGTACAATGAAGGTGTTGCGGATAAAGACGGTTATACTTGGGGATTGAGTCCAGGGGACTTGATGAAGAATTTTGCCATTGTCATATTAGTAATTTTCTCAACGCAGGTGTTAGGGTTCTTTGATGGGATATTGGTAGCCATCGAGGGGCAGTATAGGGGCACAGCACCTGCGTTATTACCATTACAAATGCAGGACATTCCTTTAGAGGAAGACGTAAGTCTTTTTGATGCTGCAAGCTCAGCAATGACCCTTTTATACGAAGCTTTAGTAACACCATTGTATGGGTTTAAGATATTGGCATTTATTCTAAGCACTATACTTTGGATTCTTGACCTATTCATTTATCCGTTGTTTTTGGCAGAGCGTTTTTTCCTTTTGGGGATAATGCAAGCGTTCTTCCCTTTGGTCATTAGCCTTGCAGTATTTGAAAAATTCCGTTCACTTGCTTATACATTCTTCAAGTTGTATGCTGCTGTATATATGTTAGTGCCGGCATTCTTTTTAGTCAATGTATTTGTTAACGCTATTTATACGGAAATCAACACCAATTTTTGGGTCAACTTATTTGGTACCGATACAGGTCAAGGCTTTTTTGCGCCTGTTGTTCAATTAGGTTCTGTTGCATTTATTGTTTTCCTGAAATTCAAATTATACAAACGAGCAACGTCCTTTACGCTCAGATTGTTTACTGCCTAAGGCAGATTAAAAATAAGAATATGAAAACACCATACAAGAATATTTATAACGTCCTAAAATTGAATCGGTTTATCGTTTTGGCAGTTGTTGTTTGTGCCTTACTGTCCAGTACCTTTTCAGTTTGGATGGTATTCAATACAAATCAAAAAGCGCTCAATAGTGCTTTTGCCATCAATACAGATGGCAGTATAATTCCCCTGAAGCTCGTGACCCAAAAAGAAAACTTTAGGGTTGAAGCTCTGGCACATTTAGAACTGTTCCACAACTACTTCTATAACATCGATGCCAGTAACTATGAAAGGAATTTGGAAAAAGCACTTTGGTTAGGCAATAGTTCTGTGGACAATCTTTACCGTCAGAAGAAAGCTGATGGCGTTTATAACCGATTGCTTCAGTATTCATTGGTTCAAAAAGTATTGAGTATTGACTCAAGGATAAACGAAAATAATGGCTCATATAGTTTTACAACCACCACCATTTTTGAAATTAACAGAGGTTCAATAATTGACACCTACGAATTGGTTTCAACAGGAAACCTGATTATGGTTGACCGAAACTTTCCCAACAATCCGCACGGACTTCTAATTACAAATTACTTCGAGAACACTTTAAAAAAACTAAACGATGAAAGTTGAAAAGAATAAAATAGTATTCGCTGCCGTATTGGCTGTGATTTTCATATTCCTGATTTCCTATTCTGTAATGGTATTAGGCGATGATGATACTGAAACTGAAAACCTAAAACAGACCTTAGTGCCTGATTTAGAGGAAAACCAAAAAGAATACGACTCTAAACTGGATGCTATAAATGACTTAAAGAAAGTTCGTGAAAATAACGCGCCCAGCATCTATGATGAAAAGCTCATTGATTCCTTGGGATTCTACGACCCAGATTTACCAGAACGCGAAAAAGAGCGTATTGTAGATAGCATCTATGAAGCTGGCAAAATTCAATATACATCGAAACGATACCAAAACTTAGGACAGAAAAGAACTGTTCGCAAAGCGGTATCAAAAATTGATTCTACTGAAGTAAAAAGAGAACAAAAAATTGAAGCCAAAGAATTAGGCTTAGAACATCAATTGTTCTTTGCCGCATCGCCAAAACCCAACGAGTTTTCAATCATCGGTAATACTGATGAAACAATTTACGTAGTAGTAGATGGCGACCAAATAGTTAAAGCGAATACCAGATTACGAATGCGCCTTACCAAAACAGCTGCCATCAATGGTAAGCTGATGCCAAAGAACACACCTATTTTCGGTTTTATAAGCTTTCAACCTAATCGTGCGCTCATTGAAATTGAAAACATAAAGCATCATCCTACAAAACTCAAAGCTTTTGATTTATCTGATGGTAGTGAAGGTATTTACGTACAGAACAATTTTAGAGCAGAAGCCACCACCGAAGTTCTTGACGACATTATTGGCGACATCAACATACCTACCGTTCCGCAAGTAGGTGGCATTACAAAAGTTCTTAGACGTAGTAACCGTAACGTAAAAGTTACGGTATTGAACAATTACAAATTAATTCTAAAACCTAAACTATGAAGACATTTATTTTAATATTGACGGTGTTAATTTCCGCTTTCGCGAAAGCACAACAGCAACCAATACCACTTGATACAATCTATGCCAACGACACCAAAAATGTTGCGCTATTCTTTCCAGAACCCATACGACAAGGCATAACCGGTTCAGATAATTTTGTATTTACCTACAACCGTGAAAAAGAACAGTATTTTGGGCTTCTTCAAGCAAAGCCCGGGAAAGAAAGTAATTTGCTGGTAGTCAACAGAAATGGTTCAATTTTTTCGTATATTGTAAGGTATAAAAAACAGCTATCTAAGCTCAATTATTTCATTCCGCTATCCAATAGTATAGGGAATGAGAAACCAATTAAAGTCGATTCGATTCTTGCTGAATCTTCTGAAGAACGTGTAGATAATAGAACGTATTACTATCAAAAATTCTGCTCGTATCTTCTCAATAGAAAACAGCGTATAGGTCGAATTAAAAGACGGAACGAAGGTATTATCCTGACCGTAGAGAATATCGTTTTTGACAAGGAAGAGCTTTACTTCGTTGTCCAGATTGAAAATAATTCTTCGTTGGATTACGATTTGAATTTCTTGAACCTTTCGATTGAAACAAGACAAAAAGGGAAAAGAAAATCGTTGCAACGGCTCTATCAAGAACCGATATATAAATATAATCTGCCGTCTAAGATTAAGGAAAATGAAATGGCTCGCTTTGTATATGTGATGCCCAAGTTCTCATTATCCGATGACCGCAGGGCAATTTTGGAATTGAACGAAAAGGATGGCGAACGAAATATAGAAATGAAACTATCACATAGATATATTAATAACCCAAATTAATACTGTTATGAAAAAAATTGTTGTTTTCTCGCTCATAGTACTGTTCCTTTCTTGTGCTGATTCCGAAACTAAAATTTCGGGGCCAAGTGCCACAGCCCAAATTGTTATTGAAAGTTTTTATGAAAAGGATGAGGAAGCTTTAAAAGCTAACTCAACACCACAAGCATATTCTAACTATATGAATACTATAAATATGTTTAATGCTACGGTAAAGGATGATTCCAACTTTACTGTTTTGCAGGATACGATTATGGGTGACGTGGCTTGGGTAAAATATACAACAGCTTACGATAAAACACCTGGTGTTTTTAAACTGGTCAAACAAAATGGCAAGTGGCTGGCGGATGCGAGAGGTTCAAAGGATAAATCGCCTTTTTAAAAAAAGATTCTACTGAAAACTTCAAAAATTTAATTCTCATTAAAAACTATCATTGAAGATTAGTTCGATTGAATTTTTAAATATCTGAAACTTTGGGTTAGGATGATTATTTAGTTCGATAATAAGCTCATTATAATGTTCTTTGGATAATCTCAATTTCCCTATTGCTAAAGCGTATAAAAACTCTAATATAGCCTCGCCTTGATACTCATCGACTGATTTCAGAAAAGTCTTTAACAACATAAGCATATCCGCAGAAATCTTTTTGCTGCAGGAATAATTTAATTCTTCATTTCTTGCAGCCCTCAACAGAGATGCTTGAATTATTCCATCATTAAAACGATTAAAAACAAAAGGGTCTAAAACATTTTTCACAAAACTGGTCTGAAACAACCCATCTTTATTATTATTACGCATATTATTCAGAACGCAGGAAATAGTAAAATATACGTCAGATTGAGTTACATTTTGATAATACTTATTATCGTTAAAAAAAGCTGAGTTTTTTCTTATTTCAAGTTCACTACCTCCTATACTTGAATAAAAGATTTTTTCGCTTCCACCTCGATTTGTAGAATCTGAAAATGCTCTCAAAACATCAATCCTATCATTAATAAATTTTGAAGGCACATCCAATTCTTCTTGAACTGATTGTAAATAATCGAGTTCTTGTTCCCAAGGTGTATTCGAACTTGAATTATCGCAGTTTATGGTCTCAATCTCTACCAAAGAACTATTATCTGGACCATAAAGACCATACTTGATATTGGTTCTAAGCTCAGCAAATTTATTTGGGTCGCTAACTCGGTTTATTCCAATAAAATAGATTAGCCTAATGTTCTCATAGTTCCGAAAAAACCGACTTAAATAAAGCAGATTTTTGCCATTTGAAATACAAGAACCCACAATTAATATAGAGCCTGAAGAACTACTCGCTATAGTATCTTCTTTTAAATCGGATTGATTTATTATAGTGATTTTATTCTTAGCAAAATCTTTAATTTCCTCTTTAATGTACTGTGACAATAGCACGGAACCTTTATCATTGAGATGGACTATGTGGCTTATAGATGCTGGCACATATTGATTTATGTAAGCATCTAATTTGCTTTTGTGACTTTTGAAACTTTCATTGGTAATATTGCTAATGATGTTCTCGTAGTCTATGTAAAGATTGTATTTTTTTCTTGAAGTCGAATCCTCACTATATGAAACTTTAAGAGATGTTCCGGACTCGTTGTTGTGTTTAAAGACGTCTACAAAGTTTTTTAAGGATTTTGAAATATACTTAGATGCACTTATGTTTCTAGGGTAAATTACTGGTTCATCCAAATTAAAAGAATCTCCAATAATGCTGATAGGTGTAGAATGGTTTACACAATAGTTACATTTTTCATTTGGTTTTGATTGGTCATATAACGGAATGCCATAGTTTAATTTTTCGTTTCTCTCTAAATTACACAAAACTCTTTCTTGAATTATAGGTGAGTCCTTATCAATTGGCATATAATATAAAGTGCATATTTCGTCAGAACCTATTTCAGGATGATTCTTCTGAATATAATTTATGAGCCCACCAGATGTCGATGCAGAAATCAGAAAAATAGAATTGTTATAAAAAACGGACTGGCTATTGTACAAGCCATCGTATGACTTAAAAGATTCAATATTAATTTCTTTTTCTTGATTATATCTTTTCAAATATTTAGTCATTGAATATGCAATGACATTAATAGACAGAGTATCACAATATATATTATCGAAATCTAATTTACTAAACAGATTTAGTGTGTTGAGTGATATAAAGTCAATTTGACTTTTAAAGACCAAAACATTGGCAGTTCTAAGAAATTTTGATGAATGCTTTCCAGAAGGAAAAACAAAATGGTGAGAAATTCCATTACTTTCAACCAAGCCACCATTATCTTCAAAAATTTTAACCAAACCTTGGTTCAATATTTCTTTCTTGTTTTTTGCTAAAAATCCTCTCTTTGGAAAACTGAAAGAATCTTTATCATAAGGTATATATGAAATATTGTCTGATAGTGAAGATTCTTCAACCTTTGGAATACTTTTAAAAATGGCTTCTAAATTGGCTTCAACATTTTTTTTTACATTTTTATTCCCTTTGCAATGTAAAAAAACTAATGTGCTTGTTTGATGAAAATATCTGAAGTATTCCGTAAGCTCATTTTTCAAGGTGTTAAAATCAAAATCGATATCCGGGTTGAAAACTATCGTAGCATTTTTATGCTTTTTGTCTTCGAGTTTGGCGTTGTATATAAAGTATTTACCCATAATTTAATTTTTGAATGGGTATAAAATACTTATGTATGAACCCTGAGCCTTAATTTGATTTTCAAAACCATCTTGGTTCCAATCTTCTATCACTAAATCCTTAAGATTATTATTTTTGACTGGAACATAATTATCCTTAATCAAATCACGATATACATTATACTTGTCCGTAGAGATTTTTAGAAACCCTTTCTTATCTAAAATTCTCAGAATTCTATCTAAACCAATTCCTTTTTTTGATTTCAAATTTGATGTAGATGAAGTTTGATTTTTAATAAGACACTTTTTTATGATACTCAAATCATCGATTTTATCTTTTTGGTGAAACTTATCAATAAAACCAACCCCAGAATCAAAAACTAAAATTTCCAAATAGTACACCCGCTTTAGATGATTAAGATATTCCCTTTCTATACTCTGATGGTTGAAAAATGTAGCTATTGGTGTGCTTTTATATTCTTCAGTAATTTTTTCCTTTTTGTTAATATGAAAACGCAGATATGCACCTCTAACACTTGAAGGTATTTCTACAGAGTTTGAATCTGTTCTTCCCCATTCGAAAGTATTCTTTGTTAATTCATAAACGATTGCTCCTATATCTTCAAGGATATCTTCTACTTCAATTAAATTTTGCTTTTTGAAAGTCAGAATATTTTTTGTGAGTATCTTCTTAACTGTGTTAGCAATCTTCTCTTCATCATCATTAAAGCCATTTGAGTTTTCCAAAAGCCTAATTAAGCCTTTACTTTTAGATAGATGGTCTGTATTAACCCAGATGTGCTTATTGCCTTTGAATTTTTCAAATGAGTTCATCTTTATGAAAAATTCATTTTGTTTTTCTCTTAGAAGGCTTTTAATATTTTTCCCATCTTTGTCTACAAATTCAGCAGTATTCCAAAGCAAGGCAACGATTGGGTAGCTATATTCCTGTTCATAGAATTTATCCAATTCACTTGAAGCAAAATCAAGTTTTACAATTTTAATATCACAGTTACTGTTTATAGTGATAATCAGTTTTAAAATATCAGCCAATAATCCAAAACGGTATTGTGCTAAATCACTCGGAATCAATAAAGCTATAGGTTCATCTTCTATGTTACTTATTTTGGAATAAGTTTCTGCAAGATGCTTAGGGGTTGTATGTTTAATGATTTTTATTTCGGTCATTTGACTTTTTGGTTGCTCACAAAAATATAATTTTCAAATTTTTAATTCTTCTCTAGATTAATTTCCCAATAGCCTTGCGTGCCACCGTGACGTATTAAAAAACCTTTATTTTTTAGTGCGTTTATATGTTTGCCCACAGGGGATTCATTGATGCCTAAAGCTTCAGCTATTTCAGTATAAGTAATAGTAGTATTGGTTGCTATAAGTTTAAGTACTTCTTTTTGTCTTTTAGTAAGTGCATCTATAGCATCTATTGCACCACCTGATACACCACCCATTGCACCACCTGTTACACCACCTTCTTTATCATCATCTCTAATAGTAGATTCATCAGCAACTTCTTTAGCACTAAAAGTCATTCTAAGGAAATTATCTGAAAAACTAAAACTCTCTTTTCCGTAGTGTTCTAAAATACGAGGAATGCCAGAACCTAATTGTTCAACCAGTTCTAAATCTTTAAAAATTCGCATCAGTTCCTTGTTTCGTGGGACTGAAAAGCCTTCAAAAAATTCTTGCTTGCTCAATCCTTCCGGAAGACCACCAGCCGATGTGATTTCGATTCTATCGGTAAAGATTTCAAACTTTGGGGTAATCTCATTTGTGTAATCATTATGCACAAACGCATTTATGATGGCTTCACGCAAGGCGATGGGATGCCAAAGATTTGCTTGTTGTCTTTCTTTGGCTGTAATTTTTGTGGTAGTTCTGTTCTCGACCGCAATTTTATCTATCACTTGTTTAGTAGCTTTAACTAAACATTCGTGACCATATTCGTTGCTTTCTATTAAGTCTGTTCTGGTTATGCCCGAATATTTGGCAACCTTAATTGAAGTGTTATTTTTGTCTGCCAAGAGATAACCGGCATAATTAAAAGCACCATCTTCAGTAAGTAGTTCCAAGTTCTTTGCAAAAGCTTTTCCAAGGGTGTACCCAGATTCTTCGTAGTAAATTTTTAGCTGTCCGAAGCTTAAATCCTGCCGTCCTGCTTTAATCTTGCTAATGGAATTTCGGGTACGTTTAGCAAACAGCTCGTCAATCATTTTTTGTGGCATCGGTTCAGCTGCTGAACCCAAACGAATGAAACAGCCCTTTTCACTCATCCCGTATTTTTTTAGATGATAGGGTTTTTCTGGACCGCTGGCCACAATGATTTTTAGAATGTTCTTGCCGTCTCTTTCCTCACTCACAATATCGAACAGACCGAGTGCGGAAGGGCGGATATTGTTCTTTAATCTATCTTTAATTTTCAACTGGTCGCCATCAGCATCTGCCAATCCGTAAGTATTTCCGTCCTTATCGATGCCGATATGAATAATGCCACCTTCACGGTAGTTCAAGAAAGCAATGACCTCTTTTTCGAGTCCATCGGACAATTCTCGTTTATATTCTATGCGGTTTGTTTCGGTCATTTTTATTGGTACTTTTCTAATGCTTCTTTGTAAACATTTTCGGTTTGGTCTTTAAATCTGTCCTTGTTAGTCAGAAATATGTTTAGCTTCTCGTAAATGCTTTTATAAATTATTTGATGTGCTTTATTGGCTAAAACATCTTCGTCATAAACATCCATTTCAAAATCATCTTCTGTCGCAAAATCTAAAAGCTTCATCAAATCCTCTTTTTCTATTTTATCAATTTCGTTCCAATTTTCAGGTTGTGTCTTATCCTTTCTAAAAAATGCCTTGTTATCTTCAATCTTTAAGTATTTCATAGCTTACAGTATTTCTTTGATTATATGCTTCCGCTCCTGCTTCGAGACAGTTTAGAAGTACCTCTAAATTTTTTATTATTTTTCCATCAACACTTTTCAATGTCTTACTTGTCGGATGTCCGAAAAACACCTTATATTCCACATTACCAGAATCGACTAATTTTTGAGTAAAAACTAAATGATTCGGATTAATTGACGCGCCTATCGTACTGTTATGTGTTACCACAATTACTGGAATTTCTGTTGAAATTTGTTTGATTAGCTCATTTACTTCATTTTTAAGAAAAATATTATCAAATGACGATTCAGGTTCGTCAATTAATAGCAAATCGTGCTTTAAAGCATCACTAATTTCGTGTAGCAGGTTAAATTCAGAACGCTCCCCACCAGAAACCTCGTAACCGTGTTTGTTTAAAGTTCTATAATCTATCGCCACGAAGTATTTATAATATTCAGTTTCCTCAATTCCGATGTTTTGTAATGAAATTAAAAACTCATAGGGATTATCATAATTGTTGAAAGCCTCGCTAAAGCTTAATTTACTTTTGCTTTTATTTTTTAATTGACTTGCTCCAGTATATTTTTTTGTTTTGGCTAAGACTTTAAAGCCCCTTATTTCCTTACTGTCTATTATCTTTTCGGTTTGGACTTTCTTTACTAAATTCCTAAATTTCTGGACTTTGATTTTCTCTAATTGAATTTGTAAGAAATCAACCTCTTCAATTGATGTAGTGGTTGAGCGAAATCTCAAATTTTCTTTTATGGTCTCAATTAGACTATTTGTCCATTCCTTTTTTAAGTTAGTTTGGTAAAGCTCATTATGCTTTTCAATTAAGTCAACAATTAAGCTTTTCAAAATTTCATCGCTAATATGCTTGTTGACGATTGTTTTATATTCATTGGCTTCTATCAAAGTTTCAGTTGCAGAAATCAATTTTTTAATGTTATTTAAGCTGTCCAATGTAAACTTTGTTTCGTTGTATAATTTACATTTGGAAAACGTGTCTAAACTATCACTTTCAGTAGCATACTTCTTTAAAGAACTCAAATATTTTTCGAGGGAAACTTCATTGGATTTTAAGTCGATATCATTTACATATAATACAACATCTTTAAACTCCTTCAAATAGTTTTCGGTTATTAAACTATGTCTTGTAGTAACTAATTTTTTGAAGTTTTCTTTATCATTTTGAAGCAGAGAAAACTGTCGTAAATATTTGACATTATCAAAGTTCTGACAGATTTTATCAAGTGTATATGTTTTCCCTGAAGAACGTCCGCCAACGATAACATTCAATCCTGTTGATAAGATTATCCCATCATCGGTTGCTTGAAAAAAGTCGTTTCCGTCATCTTTAGAAAGAAAAACTTTTGCTTTGTCATATAAGCAACCTTTAATAGCATTAAGTGTGTTTTCTTCAACATCAATGAAAGTTTGTTTGGTTGGATATGATGTCATATTTTCGACGAACCGACAATCACTAAATATTACTGGTGTTAATTTATCGGCTTCTTTAATGCAGGTTTTGAACTTTCTTAAACTTGTTACTTCGCCAGCAAAAATGTTATCTCCTAATTTTTTTATAGTTTCAGGCTTGATATTTGGTTTTTTATCATAATGCGGGATTAACAGATAATTTTTGAGGTCTGGGAAAACTTCCATTAACTGCTCGTAGCTAATCGAATCATCTTTAGTTGTAATGAGTGCTTGGATTTTTTGACATTTTTGCGCAAAATCATCAAGATTTTCATTTTCTGAAATTAAAAGTAAATGACCACCTTCCAAATCAATTTCTATACCTGGAAAAATTTTAATATTTAACTCTTGGCAAATATGTTCGAATTGAGTCTTATCAAACAAGTTGTGATTGGTAATCGCAATACAATCGATTTCAAGCTTATTAACATATTCCTTCAATGATTCTATATGGAACGTAAAGTTTCTATCGCTGATAGATTGTACTGTATGAATGTGTAGGTCTATTTTCTTCAATTCTCAATGTTTTTTAAATTCCCATCAACTTTTTATATCGACAATAAAGATAATATTATCTCGATAATTTAACAGAAATGAACCTACATTCTATTAACAGTGAATGCGTTCTTTACTTAAAAATAGACCGCGCCTCATCATAAACCCGTTCAAAATTAACCTCCAAATCAGCTTGAGAAAACTGCTTAGATTCTTTCGGTAACTCTCTTTGAATATCGGCTAACTTAAACTGTACCTTCTTATCCCTACCATCGGCATACGTGATAAACTCGCCTTGTTTTAATCTAAAGAAAACGTCCGCCCGAATTTTAGGTATTTCCTTTTCGCCAGTCGTGATACGGGTATCAAAATCAAGATTATGTCCTCGGCTTATACTTTTGGTTGGGTCTTTAATGATTTCAAAAAAGCGTTCGTAATATTTTGCTGTGTCTGGGTCATTGACCTTTCCGAAAAACTGATAGGACAAATTGCTCAAAATGGCTTTGCTTGCTTTATCTCCATACATCATATCGTTTTGGATTTTGTCCTGCATCACATAAATCGTAGAAATATTATAGCTTCGAAGTGTAGCAGGAATACGGTGCATATTCAACAATCGTATCGTAGGCGCTTCTTCCATCAAGAGAAAAGATGGTTTGCTATTACGAACACTCATTTGCTTTGTAATGGTGTGAATGATGGTCGCTATTACAGGCGAATAAGATGTTTCAAATTTGGGGTTGTTCACTATCGAAATCACACAAGGATTTTCTGGGCAATTGATATTTAAGGGTACTTCATCCGCAGACAACGCCATAAAAATGCGCTGTGTGCTAATTCGTTTCAGCGCATTGGCCAAAGTGCTTTTTACACCTGCGGTCTGTCTTTCAGAATCTTTTCCGCTTATAAAAGCATCTGCCATTGCTCTTGAGGTGGTGTTGGTTTCCAAAAACTGGATGAGGCTTTCTGTGTCCAAATATTGATAAATGGCGATTAAATGTGGAAGTGTACAGAATTGTGGATAGGTGGTTTTTAGTTTCCAAATCAATCCACCAATCAAACCTTCCGCAGCATCATTGAAGAATTTTGTAGTTCCAGTTGTTCCTGATTCCCTTTGTTCCAGAAGGTTTTCAATTAATACCCTCGACACCTCATTTACGCTTTCCTCGTTCTCTAAATAACGTGGCGCAATAGGATTTACCCTGTGGATGATTTTATCAAAGGAAATGACCTTAAATGGGATATCGCCATCCTTAAAGAGTGGATAAGCCATTTCGGTCAGTTCAAAATCTTTGTAATCGTGAATAATTCCGCAAAATCCTTCTTTTTGAAAGTGTTTCAGGAATCCATACACAACACTCTCGGTCTTTCCACTTCCGGCAGAACCGATTATGGATGCACCTCGTTTGATGTTATCCAGTTTAAAGTTTCCTTTTGTAGTGGCAAAGTTGACCTGATATTTGGCATTTCCATTTTTAGGCGTGTCCGTTTTATGCAAGAAAACATACATTCCTATATTAATTAATATCAGAGGACAAACAAAATAAAGTGCTATTTGCACCAATGGTAATTGTTCATTTAAATAATACACAAGAGCACCAATCAGCAGAAAATTGACGACAAATGCATATCTGCTTATCCGAAATATTCCATAGAAAACACTACTGGCCAAACCAATAATAAAAAGTACCGTTACGAGATTGTCCATTTGCATAGTTTTAGATTAGATTAGATTCCGATGGAACTTGATTTAATGGCCACCTCTGCACCACGTCGTAGCCTATTAAAAATTTTCATCGCCAATTGTGCCTGTGTGACTGGAATACTGGGCATCATTGGGATGCCGCTTTTCCCCATTATTTTGAACGCCAATGCTTTTTCGTTGGTGGGCAATTTCATTAGTGAAGCAAAATAGATTTTCGGATTCTTAATGAAATCCTTTCTTGCCTTATAAGTTTCAGCGAAGTTCCTTTGATAGTCAAATGTCCTATCGAAAGTCTTTTCTGCTTTTGTAAAAAATCCATCTCTGTCAAATCCCCGTTTTACCGTTTTACCATTTAATTCAACATCGGAAGCTTTGTATTTACTTCCTGGGGACAAGCTGAATTTATTGGAAGCATCCTTACGGCTCACAATTATATGGATATGACTTTGGTTTCCTGCTTTTGGCATTCCTTGTACGATTCGTTTTCCGTTCTGTTGGTGTGGGGCTTCTCTTTCGAGTTTCCCTATTTCTTTTTCCAATTTTTTCACATTCCCTTCTGCTCGTCCATCTTGCACATTTCGGATTTCAGTTTTTAGTTGAAGTATTTTTGTGGCATACGGTTGGTTTTCTTTTATCTGAAAGTCCGTTCCTTTAAAGGCTCTTTGGTGTTCAATTTTAGCATAGTATTTTATATCATCGATTGTAATGGGTCGCCCATTGATTTCGCGATTAAATGAAGCCACATAATCCTTCATAATCTCACGGGTGTATTTTTGCAAATCCTCACTATGGTTCTGCAACCGTTTCAGTTCGTATTTAGATGGGCTTACGGTAATGGAATAAAACCGTGGTTCGTGCTTTTCGAGTTTTGCCGTATTGCCATCAATTTCCTTGACCACTTCCTCTGCTGAAATCTCGTCGCCGTATTGGTTAAAAAAATGTTCCATATCCTGCTGTTCCAGTCCTTGGTTTTCCTTCTCCAGATAACCCACAAAATCAGCCGAACTTTTAGAATAATTACCTCCTATTTTTTGAGGTGAGATTGTAATATACATAGCTCAAAAATTTACAGTTGGTTACTTGGATTTTGTTTTTCACGAAAGCGTACTTCCTTTTTTTCTTCGGCATATTTCTTTTCTAAAATCAGCGGTTTTTTGTTTGGCTGTTCTGTCTCGAAAAGGGATTGAATCATTGCGACCGTGGGTTTGGTTTGTGTCTTTTCAACATCACGCATTATAGCGATGACTGCATTGATTCTTTTTAATAGTTTGGCTTCGATGGTTCGCCCTGTCGGACCCAATTTTTCCTTTGGCGATATCTCGTTATAGAAGAAAAAATCAAGGATATTTTCCATTGTTTCGGTATGGGTCTTGAAGTGTGTCTTTGAAAATTCCTGAAAACGTTTGGCAGTTTTCCTTTTGAACCTGATGGTGATGAATGAATCCATTTTCTTTCGCTTTTTTTGTGCATTTGACGTAAATCCATCCCTGTTTACAGGTTGTTCAAGGGCATTTGACGCAAATCGAAGAAATATATATAATCCATTAATTTTCAAGTTGTTGAAAATCAATTGGTTATACGCTAAAAGGAATATGTAACGCGGCTCTGCCCGTTACCCTCTTGCTATTCCTTTTCGTCACGCCAAAGCGTGACAAAAATTTCATACAATCTGGCTAAAAAGCCAATTGCCTTTTAGGAATTCGAAAATTCCTATATGTAAATTATAGATAGATACAGTTATCAGCGAAAGTTAAAAATGGGATAACTATATGAATTTATGTGTGCCGAATTTCAGCGAAATAAAGATACGCTTTTTTATCGACTTGAAATTAATTGCATACAAAAACACCTCCAAAAATTTAGAGGTGCTTGACTATAAAGTTTAGAAAATTAGATGTTGAATACAAACGTATAGGAATATAAATTTCGTAATGCTTCTTCCTCTATCATCGTTTCAAAACAGGTGTAATTTTCCCTTACGTATTTGCGAATATCATCGCCAAATTTTCGTTCCACGTCTTTTTTAGAATCCTCTAAAAGTCGGTTTTGAGCCTCCTCGCTCAAGTCTGTAAAATTGAGATAAACCATAGCCTGAATTTTTAATATTCGCTTGGTAACATCAGCGTATCATTTACAAAAAATAACCGCAATTCATCGAGCGGAAAATCGGTTGCCCGATAGCCGTGTTTTTCCAAAATATTGTCGTTGCCATCTGTATAAATAATTTCAGCTTCATATCCTGTAAAATCTTGTTTTTCCTCGGACAATCTTTTAAAATCGATGGTTATAAATTCGCTTCGGTTCATCAGACTTTTTGCAATTACGGAAGTGTCCGTAATGAGCCAAAAACAATCTGCTACATTAGCAAGATATTTTAGTCCGTCCGTAAAACGTGTTCTTAATAATGGGATTTGATAGAACATTTCCGTACCGTGAAAATGTTGCAATCCTTCTTTTATTTCGTTAACTTGTGCTTTCATTGTTCATTTATTTTAAGTGAATAATTAAAAGAGGGCACGAACTAATTGAAAACTGGTATCTGTGCCCTCTTTGATTTTTATGTTTACTTATCATTTTTAGACCCAAGCAAAAGGATTTCCCTTGCTACAACTTCGGTATAGTATCGTTTTTCGCCTTCGTTGGTTTCATAAGAGCGTTGCGCCAATTTGCCCGCAATGGCAATTTGTTTTCCCGCTATTGCGTATTTCTCAACGATTAAAGCCAATTTTCCCCAAGCCACAACACTGTGCCAATGGGTTTCAGATTGTTTTTCGCCTTTTGCATTCTTGTAGTTTTCATTTGTTGCCATTGAGAACTGCGCCACAATTTTTCCATTTTCAAGATTTGTAATTTGCGGGTCTTGCCCAATGTTTCCAATTAACTGAACGTGATTTTTAATAGTTTTCATAATAGAAGTTTTAAAGGTTTTTAATAAAAAAGGGCGCAACGTTTGAGAGGTACGCCCTCTAAAATTTCAATGATTACTTATCATTTTTGCTTCCAAGCAAAAGGATTTCATTTGCTTCGATTTCGGTAACATATCGCTTGATACCCTCTTTATCCTCGTAGCTTCGGGATTTCAGTTTTCCCGTAACACCTACTTCCTTGCCTTTATCAACATATTTTTCAATAATTTCGGCAGTCTTGCCCCAAGCTACAACGGTATGCCAATTAGTTTCGGTTTGCTTTTCGCCTTTGGCATCCTTGTAATACTCGTTTGTTGCGATTGAAAAACGGGCTACTTTTTTTCCGCTTTCAAGGTTCGTGATTGTTGGCTCTTGTCCAACGTTTCCGATTAACTGTACGTGATTTTTTAAAGTACTCATAATAAAATATTTAAAGATTAATTAAAATGCTATCTGAACCATTCAGACAGTTTGCGTTTATATTTTTTTGAAGTGATTTACTTATTATATCTTGAGCGTTTTCCTTTTTTGTTTTTTTTGGTGTCGCTTCCTTTTGTATGTTTTTGTAAGATTTCATAAGTTTTATTTTAGATTTACTTCCCATAGCGCCCTCGCTGTTACCTTTTTTTGTTGCTGATACAGTTTCAATATTTTGAATTGATAAGGACTTATAAAAAGTGAAGCGCAGCGCAACGGTTTATGCAGTCTGTTCAAGTTCAAAATGTTGGTATTTTGCTGGCAAAAAAAGGGTATAACAGCGAGGGTGCGGATGTAGGTCTAAAAGCTTTTGTGAAGTATAAAAACGTAGGAAGCGACACCAAATCATTAAATGGAATTCCGATTTGGCGGACGCTATTCACGATTTTGGCTTGGAAATGTAGTGTTCGTTCCCAGAGAATCGGGAAGGGTTAACGGAATGGAAAGTCGAAATTGGGGATTGTGTCCAAGATATTTGTAGTGAAGCTCTTTTCCCGAAATGTAGCTTTTCGCGAAATGCAGGGGAATGTGCTGAATGGCTTATGAAACTCGTATTAAATAAAAGGGTGAATAGTTAGCTCACTCTTCAAAAAGTACTTTTTGATTTTCAGATAATATATTTGTTTCTGATTTTTCAGCTATTTTTAATCTATCTTTTAAAGCCTTTCTTCTTTTATCATAAATCCAACTTCTCAAACTATTCAAACGTCCCATTTCATATTCTGAAAGTTTGCTTGGTGCGATTTCAGTCATTGCATTCAATTGGCCACTATTCTTAAACTGAATTGCATACTGAAGACCTAGCCAAGTATAAATATTTACCCATTCGGTAGGCATTGGTGCTTCATAAGTTCTGGGCATCATATATGCTAAAGTTTCTGTAAGCGATGCCATTTCTTCTTGTTGCATTGAACATAATAGTCGTGATAATTTTATGTTTTTAAGTATGTCTCTTGGTATTGTATCTTTCCAAGCAGATTTAAAGACAATGATGGGACTGGTGAGACAATCCATAAAATTAAAAACGAAATCGTTACTTCGCTTTTTGTTTGATTTCGATGATTTTTTCTGTGTAGATTCGGGTTCACACTCGAATCCAAAATCAAGTTGTACAAAATTAAAATTTTCCATAATGTGAGGTTTTAGTTTGAATAATGATTTAAAAGTGTTCGGTAGTACAGCTGATGCTTATCTCTGTAATAAGCTAAATGAGTCTCTGCACTATCAATTGTGTAATTTTCACTACTCAATTGATAATGTTCTTCCGCTTCTTTTAATGAAATGCTGAGTTTTACAGATAATTGTTTCATAATATTATATTTTTTGTTAAACAATATTTGAGCATTACCCAAACGGAAGCTAAAATCACAGCTCAAAAGGAAACGGAATAAATAAGCGTAGGATGGTGCGATGGCTTTATGCCGTAGTCTTTTGATGGGTGTATTTTACGAGTTTACCTTTGCACAGATATTGATTGATTATTTATCTCAATTTTAGCGGACTTAATTCACGATTTTGGCTAGGAAATGAAGTGTCCAGTTCCAGCGCAGCGGACCGGGTTAACGGAATGGAAAGTCAAAATTTGGGATTGTGTCCAAGACCTTTTTAGGTAAGCTCTTTTCTCGGAATGTAGCTTTTCGCGAAATGCAGGGGAATGTGCTTACTGGATTATGAAAACAAATTATCCTTATTTAGTAGGGCTTAAAGCGGACTTGACTTTAAAGATGTAGATTGGGAATGAAGCGATTCTGCCATTTTTATGGCAGGTTCAGAGCAATGGAAATCGGAAGATTTGAAGTTGTGTCCAAGACCTTTATAATGAAGCGTATTTGCCGAAATAAAGCTTTTTGCGGAATGCAGGGGAATGGGCTGAATGGCAATATTAATGTCGATTCAATTCATCATCAATATTTAGGTTTCCATTTCCAATTACATTTAGAGGCAAACAATTCTGGACTGAAATAGATTTCGCTAATTAAATTAAGAAACTTATTACTTCTTAAAAGTCCACCGCAATGTTCTGGTTCAGTAGCAATTGTGAAACCTTTTATACGTTCAAAAATCCAATTTATCAATGGATTATCTTTGTCTAAAATTTTTCGTATTTCTTCTTCCTGTAAATAAGTAAATTCAAATGAACCATCACTTAAGCCATTCTTTACTGAAAAGAAGTCCAAATCAATATCAAAAAACACGGATGTTTCTGAAGAATTCAATAGTGCATCCTGTAAGGCTTTATACGTTTTGAATTTTTTGATTAAGTGTCTGTTTCCATAGGTATCAATCAGTTCTTCATCTTTCCAAGTATCTTGACCTAGTCCTTGTCTACAATGCACGTATATATTTCCAATCAAATTGAGATAGGCTGCACTTAAAATATGGCCATCATTAAGACCATTGAGTTTTGCCCACGAAAACAAAGATACTTCCGCATCACTTTCTAAATCCAAATTATCTAACCATTTCCTTTCTGTTTCACAGGGATAGCATAAATCTTGGTGCCAATCTAATGAAATTAGACAAGGCGGATTATTACCTTCGTTTTTCCGTACCCATTTATTCCAGTAGAAGAATGCATACCGATGTTCTTGAAATACTGCAAGTTCAATTACTTCAGTTTCATTTGCTGGATGTGATAATATCTCACGTAAAGCCCCTGGTGGTTCAATATGGTATGGGTTTCTAAATTCAATCATTTTAGTTTTAACTCTTTTTCTTTTTTTCATATTTATAACAATTCCACCGCCTTGTACCAATAATAAAATATGGACTTATCCGGCTGGCGTTTCAATTTATTCAGGTATGCCCAATCTGCTTTTTCAATAGTAAGCTCGCTTATATCTTGTCCCTCATAATATTCAATGTCTATAATTTTTGGTTGCAATAAGATTGCATTCAAATAAGCAACTCTGGCCGAAGCTGCCATTGCTTCTTCTATCCTAAAATGTCCCGTCATTAGAAATGCACTACCAAAACTGCGAATACCACGGTTTAAATCTTCAAATTTCTTTTTTGTTTCAGCGGTGGAATTTCGTTCCCTTTTTGAAATTATAGCGCAAGTGTTTATGGAATCCCACAGCACCTCTGTTTCCGTAAGATTTCTTTTGTTGAAATTTTCATCAGAACTTCTATAGGATAGTTCAGCTTTCGCGAAAGAGGAAAAGCTTTTCTTCACTATGCTTATATCGGTAATGTTTTCAAATAGTTTACCTAAATCAAACAACTGCTTGCAGATTTCCATTGCAAAAAGCTGGTCTTGTTTGTAATATGGAATACCGATAGTTTCTGGTGCAAAAGCAGTAAGCTTATCGCCACAGATGGAATTTACCGATGGTGTTGTAATCGTCGTTGTAGTTCCAGCGACCGAAAGCCAAGATACTTCTATCGCAGATTCTATAAGTTCTGGATAATGCGGACTGTCAAAAAGAATGTCAAGCAGAATTGTTCCTGGAACGTTCGGGTTGTAAACCGAATCAAATTCAAAAGTATAATGTGCTTTTGGCACGCCTTCTTTGTAGCTTCTGCGTTCATTCAAAGTGTGGCTTTTAAAATGTGAGTTGGCAACAACCGCATCGAGAATTTTTTCCAATGATTTGCGCTCTACACTCGAAATAATATCGATATCTATTGAAAACCGATTGCCTTCTTCAAGTAAAAGTACCAGTGATGTTCCTCCTTTAAAAACAAAATCAAGTCCTTCTATTTTTAGATGTTCCAATAATGAAAATGCGTGAACCATTTTTTCCAAAATGGTCACATTAATGCCTTTATGTTCTTTTTTTGCTCGGAAAACATCCAACCATTCCTTTGTGAAGCTTTTGTTTTCAATCATTGATTATATCCTCTAAAATATTTGGTATATGGTTATTCATAAATTGCTTGATTTCCTGTTCTTTCTTTCGTCTTTTCGCATAACTAAAAAGTTTTGTGAAATTAATGCTGTATCGCTCAAGTATCTTTTCATAAATGTTTATGAGTTCAGAGCCTTGGTAAAAATGGAACAGGTTTTCATCTGCAAACAAGTCCACCATTATTTTTTCAAGCGTGGCGACTGGAACTACACTTTTTTTATCTTTCAATTTACTTATCGGTGCTCTGGTGACGAGACGTTTTATGACCACGGGGACAGCACTCTCGGAAATGTAGAATTCAATTTCCTTGTCATCGGGATTCAAGAAAAAATCCATTTTCAACGAATCGTTGAGATAATAATAAAGTGATTCTGTGAATTCCTTTTCCACCTCCACAACAATCATTTGATTGGATACTTGGTGCTGCGTAAATTCATTGAGCCATTGGTTTTCCCATATTGCATATTGAATTTGCTCAAAACGTTCGTTAGTCTTACGCACTATTTTTAGAACGTTATCGGATAGCATTGGCTTATATTTTGGCTTATAGGATATAACATAAAGCCCACGACCAATAGTTTTGATGATGTCTTTTTTCTTCAGGTCGTAAATGCGCCAACTAAATGTACTATCCTTCAAATCCGGCTCAAAGTCCAAATAGAACTGAAATAGTTCGTCCCTATCAAAGGAACTTTGCTCTTTAAACGCTTCTATAAGCTTGTTTTCTATAATTTTCGGCATAATACAATATCAAAACTTTGCCAAACATACAAAAAAGTGGCGAATATTTGAAAACTAATTATCGCCACTATGTCAATAAAGTGGTAAATATTTGAAATTATTATTGCCTTTGAAAAATAGCAAATAAAACTATCATTAGAAGCAGTATTTAAATCGGACTTAACAATAAAGGTGTAGATTGGGAATGAAGTGTTTCCCTCTTTTATTGCGAAATACAAAAAAAATGTACGGAAGGAGATGGGAAAAATGATAGCATAAAAAACCTCCTTATTCAGAATAAGAAGGTTTTTCTATTACCGTAATGAACTGTTTACTTTTCCTTTTTTAATACCAATTGATATACACAAGGAATTACCACCAAGTTCAATATAGTCGCAGATAACAAACCGCCTAAAATTACAACTGCCATCGGGCTTTGTATTTCACTTCCGGGTTCGCCACCTTTTAATGCTAATGGTATCAATGCTAAACCTGTTGTAAAGGCTGTCATTAAGATTGGATTTAATCTATCCAAAGCTCCTGTCTTTATCAACTGAAACCCTTGTACTCCTTCTTTTCGTAAATCTTCATATCGTGATACCAATAAAATACCGTTACGAGTAGCAATCCCAAAGAGACTTATAAATCCTATGGTCGCAGCGATACTGATGATTCCTGATGTGAAATACACAATCAAAATTCCACCAATTAATGCCAAAGGCAGGTTTATCAATACGACAAATGCCAACTTTGCATCTTTAAATTCATAATACAGCAAAAGGAAAATGATGGCTATGGCAATAATTGCAGTTATCATAAGCAATTGTGATGCTTTGGATTCACTTTCAAACTGTCCGCCATATTGTACACGGTAGCCTTCTGGCATATTCACATTGTTGGCAACCACTTCCTTTATTTCGTTTACAGCACCGCGTAAATCCCTGCCTTGAACATTGGCAGCCACTACGATTTTGCGTTGCACATCTTCACGATTGATTGTGTTTGGACTACTCACGGACTGAACGGTTGCCAGTTCGCCCAAAGTGGTTTGGCCACCATTTGGTAAACTGATTAAGGTAATTCCAATGTTTTCAATATTATCCCTAAAGGGTTTTTCGTAGCGAACCACCAAATCAAAATATTGTTGTCCTTCATAAATCTCGCCTGCTTCTTCACCTGCAAAAGCAATATCTACTTGTTCCATTAAATTGCCCACTGTCATTCCATAAGCCGATAGAATCTGACGTTTGGGCTTGATGCGTATTTGTGGCACTTCAATTTGTTGGTCAACCGCAACATCTGCCAATCCATCAATATCTTTGATGTTCTGCTCTACGCTTTTACCAACTTCAAACAAGCGTTGTAAATCTGAACCAAAAATCTTAATGGCAATATTGGCACGTGTACCCGAAAGCATATGGTCAATACGGTGTGCGATGGGTTGTCCCAATGTGATATTAACACCAGGTGCGATGCTCAATTTATTTCGGACTTCTTCAAAAAATTCTTCTTTGGTTTTGTCTTCGAGGACAAAAGGAACATCAATTTCCGAAGCATTAACGCCTTGTGCGTGTTCGTCCAGTTCGGCACGACCTTGTCTTCGGGTTACGACCTCCACTTCTGGCATATCCAGTAATATGGTCTCTATCAATTTACCAGTCTTATTACTTTCTTCCAAGGACATTCCCGGTGGACCAACTACACTAATTACCAATGAGCCTTCATTAAATTCAGGCAGAAAACTTCTTCCCAATTGCGTTACAACCAATAGACTTAATACAAATGCAATGACAGTTACGCCTATAATGGTTTTAGGTATTTTGGTGGCACGTTCCAAGAGGTTGCCATAATGTTTCTGTAACCAACGCTCTACACGTGTGCCTTCTGCTTGTTTATTGAGTAGTTTTTCATTGTTCAATAAATAGGAACATAAAATAGGGGTTACCGTCACAGCGACTATCAATGAGGTCAACACCGAAGTCACAAATGCTATTCCCAACGGTTGTAACAACCGACCTTCCATTCCGCTTAAAAAGAATAACGGTACAAAAGACACAATAATAATCAAGGTTGCGATGATGATTGAGCTTCGTATTTCTACGGAAGCGTCTCGCACTACTTTTATTGTCGATTCCCGCTCCGCTTTGGGTTTTCTGATATTTTCGCGCAAGCGTTTATACACGTTTTCCACATCAATAATGGCATCATCCACCAATGCACCAATGGCAATGGCCATACCGCCCAAACTCATTGTGTTGATAGTGTAGCCCAACCATTTTAAAATGATGATGGACACCAATAAAGAAATAGGAATCGCCAACAAGGAAATTAAGGTCGTTCTCCAATTCATTAAAAAGATGAACAGGATAATCATTACAAAAAATGCACCTTCCAACAAAGTTTGATTCAAATTACTGATGGAAGCATCAATAAAATCGGACTGTCTAAAAATTTGACTTTTGATGTTAACACCTTTTGGCAAGGTTGTTTCCAAGTCTGCAATCGCTTCATCCAATCGGTCAGTCAGTTCCAATGTGTTGACATCAGGTTGTTTGGAAATGGTCAGAATAACCGCAGGTTTTGCATTTAATGAACCATCGCCAATTTTATCGGCAGCGCCAATTTGAACCGTTGCCACATCTTTTATTTTGATGGTTTGACCATTCACTTGCTTTAGGACAGCTTCTTGTAAATCTTCCAGCGCATAGGCTCTACCGCTTCCCTTTATGATGTATTGATTTCCATATTGGTTTATCACACCACCAGGTGCATTTTTGTTTGCCTCCCTTACGTGTTCTACCAATTCAGCAAGGCTCACATCGTAATACTTCATCTTTTCAGGATTGGCAAATACTTGGTATTGCTTATAATCGCCACCGATAACCACCACATTTGCGATACCACCAATCGCTTTTATGCGTGGTCTGATTGTCCAATCTGATAAGGTTCGTAATTCCATAGGGGATAAACTATCGGACGTTACGCCCAATAACATTATTTCGCCCATAATGGATGAAATAGGTGCCATTGTTGGTGCGCCAATTCCTTCGGGTAAATTTTCTCGTACCATCGGGATGCGTTCACTAACAATTTGACGCGCTCGATAAATATCGGTTCCCCATTCAAATTCTATCCAAACAATGGAAACTCCCGCTGCTGATGATGAACGGATTCGTCTCACATTTGGCGAACCGTTTAAGGCTGTTTCCAGTTGATAGGTCACTAATTTTTCTACTTCTTCAGATTCCATTCCGTGCGCTTCGGTAAGAATTGTTACCGTGGGCGCTGTAAGGTCTGGGAATACATCGACGTTCATAGTACGTGCATAGTAAATGCCCAATACACTCAATGCAACCGCTCCCAATAGAATGAGCAATCTGTTTTGAAGTGAAATTGATAATATTTTGTTTAACATTTCTCTTCGTTTTTAATGTTCGTGACCGTGTGCAGGTGTTGAACCAGACATTGAAGCCATTTTAACTTGATATGCTCCGGTTGTCACGACCACTTCGCCAACTTGTAAGCCTTGAATAATTTCTACGTTCTCGCCATTACGTTTTCCTATTTTTACAGGCCGTCTTTCAAAACTTTCCCCTGAAAGCTGTACGATGACGGAATAACTTCCATAATCTTCCAATAAGGAATTAACAGGAATCATAGTATTTTGGGTCGCATTTCCCATTGCAATTTGAACAGGTGTTAAGCTTCCTTCTGGCATATCGACATCTGCATTCACTTGTGCAAAAACTGAAATCAATGGATTTTCACGCTCCACATCCTTACCAATAGAGAGAATTTTGCCTTCCGCATCTGTTACATCTGCCCATTGTCCGTCGCTCGTTTGATACCAGATTCCCTGTACATTTTCCATCGTAAGACCGTAATTGGGTGCTAACTGGGTTTTCAATACTTTGGATTGGTGTGTGCCAATAGCTACCAATGCCACGCCTTGCGCCACATAATCGCCATTGGAAACCGTAATGGATTTTATAAAGCCATCAAAAGGTGCACGAATTTGTTTGCTACCTCCCGAAACGCCCGATACCAATGATTGGTAGTTGGCTTTGGCGATTTCAAAATTGCTCTCCACCTTTTCAAATTCAGATTTTGGGACAATTTTAGAATCGTACAGTTCTTTCTTTCTGTCATATTCAGATTTGGCCTGTTGGTATTTCGCTTTCGCGGAAGCGATATCCGTACTTAAATTATTAGATGCCAAACCTTGGCTGTTCAAACTCATTAAGAGCTGACCTTTTTTTACTGCTGTGCCTTCCGTGAGATTACTAACTTTAAAATCTACCACCCCATTGGATTTTGCCGCCAAGGACTTTACAGAACCGGGCGAGGGCATCCAAACACCAGAGGTGTTGATGACATCGTAGATTTTACCCGAAACGACAGGTGCGGTCTGAAAATCGATTTTCCAAGCTTGTTCTTTCAAAAACGAAATGCTCCCATCATCTTCGGCTGCACCCAAAGCTTTTATGGCTTCGTCTGCATTAGCATAAACCGTAACATCGTCAATCGTTATTTTATCTGAATAGTCTGGCGTTTTCAATTCAAAAACAAGTTGGTAACTACCCGCTTCTTTCGGTTGAATGGTAGGCGAGAATATGCCTGGCGATGAAGGTGCTTCGGCAGTATTGCGAATACCATTATCGCCTTTAATCAAACTAACCGTAACCGAACCTTCACGAACAGGCTGATGCTTGTCCAACACCGTAAAGTGGGCTGCAAATCTGCTTGGATTTCCAACGATTAAGGCTGGAAATTCTACGAATAATTCTGTTTTGTCTGTCCAAATGGTGTGGTCCAAGCGTGGAATTTCTTCTCCTTCGTGGCTACCATCGGGATTGTGTGCGTGTGCGTCTTCTGTCTTGTTGTTACAAGACATTGCCAAAAAGGCAAGCACTATGAGTATATATTTCATATCGTTATATCTATTTGCTTTTAGTGGTCGTGGTGTTCAGCGCCATCATCGTGTTTGTGAGTTTTTGAATCATCATCTGTATGATTCCCTTCTGAATCGTGGTCGTGTCCGTGTTCCTCTGTTTTTGTTTCCATAGAATCAGTTCCTACTTTAAACTCTTCTTGCTCTATGGTTTCTTCCGTATGACTACCATCCTCATTATGCTCGTGACCGTGGTCGTCAGTATTTTCGGTTTTTGTTTCTCGACAAGAGGTTACTAAAAATGTTGATGCGATTGCGATTGCGAATATTGATTTTGAAAATTTCATAATTGTATGTTTAAAAATTTATAACTGATGTTTTAATAATTGTGCTTGAAGCAGTTGCAGTTCCTTTTCCATTTGCAGCATTTTATCTGATGCATTCCGATAAAACTGAAGCTCCACGTAATAATCCATAAACGAATACTCGCCCAACATATAAGCCTTAAAAAGCAGTTGCTCGCTATTTAAATTGCTCATAGTGGTTTGATACTCATTAAATTTTTCGAGCATCAATTCGTATCGATTATAGGTTTCTTGAAATTGTGTATAAAGCGAAGTGGTAACTACCTGCGTGTTGGACTGTTGATACTCAAAATTTGCTTCGGCAGCTTTTACCTTATTCTTACTACTCCAAAGTGGAATTGAAACACCGCCATAAAAACCAGAATAATTACTACCGCTAACGCCTTGATAATTATAGCCAAGTGCCACGTTTGGCAGCACCCTGTTTTTTTCCAGTTTTACTTTTTGAAGCGATGCAGATTCATTAGCCTTTAATTCTTGTAGTAAAGGGTCTTTCGCTAATTTTTCCTGCCAAAGATTATCTACCGTACCAACTTCGATAGGAAATGCAATACTTGAAGTAACACCATCAATTACATTGCCTCCATTCAACGTTTTAAGTTTGGATAGCAAAATTTGGATTTCGCTTTCAATCTGTTCCACGACAAACTGTTCTTGAATCCAAGCAATTTTTGCTTTATTCAAATCTAAAATCCCAACTTGTTCTGCATCAAAAAGTTTTTGGATTTGGTCAAAAACCTGTTTGCTCTGGGTTTTTCTTTCCGTTTCAATGGCTTTTCGCTTTTGCAAGAAAGCAAGTTCTAAAAGCGTGTTCTTTGCTTTTAATAAGACTTCCTGTCTTCTGTTAGCATAGGCAGCCGTTAATTGTTGCGATTTAGATTCGTTCCATTTGCCACGTGCTGCATATACCGTTGGGAATTCAAAAGATTGCGATAGTTGATATTCGGTATAATCTCCAGTTGTATTGTCGCCAAATGGCAAATAAAAGCCAGAAAGCTGTGGGTCGGGCAAATTATTGTTGCTCCTGTTTTCGAGTTGCTGACTTTCAATAAATGATTGATAGCCTTTCAACTCTGTGTTATTCTGTTCTATTTCATTAAGCAGTTCCCCAATGTTTTTATCCTGTGAGAAACCATTAGCAAAGAACAGGCATCCGCAAATCGCGGACACGATGTATTTATTCATTGTTTGAAATTTTAGGTTTAATCTTAATGTATAAGAGGATTCCTTCCGTAGCGGTAGGTTTTCCTAAATGATTAACCTAAAGATGGTGGGCCCCGTAAATTGAGGGATGAGAGATAAGAATTAAAATAGTTATTGGGTGGGTGATAAATTGGCGGTTTACTGTTTTGCCTACTATCAACGACATAAAATTCTTGAAAATCAGAAGTATATATTACAACATTGTCATCTACGATAGTCTGCCGCTCAACCGTATTCCTTTTAAGTACAACAATATCGCTGGAAACCGTGGAATGTACGTGCATATCCATAAATAACCCAAGGAAACCGTAAGGGGATTCTTCATCGTGGGAATCATCATCGTGATGATGATGTTCTCCAGTATGGGCAATATCTGAATGGGAATGTGCGTCCTCGTGTTGATGGTGCAAATGCGGAAAAACCTGATGCAGCATCATTAGGCTAAACAAGCCTAAAAAGAAAAATGCCGCTATTTTATTTGGTTTTTGCATTGATTACAAATATACCATTATTTCTTAATTTTTCTAAATTTGGAATATTTCAACCTCTTTAACAAAAGAAAAAATCCAGTTTAAGGTACTGGATGAACCTTTTGGCTTTAGGCCATTTCATAAATTTCATCAAACAATTTCTTGTCCAATCGTTCTTGTTGGCCAAAGCTTTTCTTTAAAGTATTATGCAATACTGCATTGAAGGCGTTATAACCTAACCATAAATTAGGTTCTTCGTTTAGCAACAATGCTTCATAATTCAGAATTTCCAAGACTTCACGAGATTTTTTTGATGGGTCGCTGTTCTTGTCGCTGCATTCATATCTAAAGAGTTTCGTTTTATCGAGAATTGCTTTTACAAATTCCTGTGTATCGATAAGTTTAAACTCTTTCATCTTATCGAATTTCTTGGTTATCGTATAGAATTCATTGTCCAGAAACTTATCGAACAGGTTGTTCAATCTCGGCATAATAAGGTGTGTATTGTTCTTACTATGCTTTATCGAAAACTCTATCTCAGCTTGCGAAACGTGTAACCCATTGGAACATAATTCTCTATAAAATCCGAAGTGTCCAGAAGTCTTTTCGCTACCGTCATAAGAGTTCTTAAATCGAAGCATTGGCAGTATCACGTCCTTATCGTTCTTGACGGTAAACTGACTTTTATCGTCTATGATAAAGTCTGTAATGAACGACCTATCATTTTTGTTGATGGTGCGTTTGTGAAAGTTCAGTTGTGCATCCATCAACATTTCTTCAGCTTTCTTGAAGAACAATTGGTTTGGAATGTGTCCGTAACTGTTCGATACTACATTAACAATCTTCCCATTTGAAATGATAACATTTTCAAGCCCTCGTCGGGATTCCATCTGGGTCAGAGTCTTTAAGGATTTCATTTCTGATGGAACAAAGATTTCATCCTGTTGCAAATTTTGTAAATACATAGCTTTTGAATTTAGATTAAACAATATTTGAGCAGTACCCAAACGGAAGCTAAAATCTCAGCTCAAAAGGAAACGGAATAAATAAGCGTAGGATGTTGCGTTGGCTTTATGCCGTAGTCTTTTGATGGGTGTATTTTACGAGTTTACCTTTGCGCTAACTATTGATTGATTATTCTCTCTATTCCTTGACCATATTAACCAAGTGTCTATTATAAAAAAAGAAGAAGGACCAGCACGAATGCCAATCCTTCTTCAAACAACAAAAGCTACTGTTTCAATCCTTGAATTTGCTTTTCAAGAACTGTTATTCGCTCTTTCAAACGTTCCTCACGATTGTTTCTTTTTTCGGCATATTCTTTTTCGATGCCATCAATCTTGGACTTGTAATAACCTTGCATCGCATTGTAGAATGAAATGTTAGTCAAATTATTAACGTGATTGCTTTCGCCAAAATGCACTTGCTTCGTTAGTATATAACGTATCAGCTTGTGAAAGATTTCCTTTTTAAACTTCTTTTTGAAATTCTCAACAATTTCTTCATCTGTCATCTTTGATGTATTGCCCAATAAATTTGAAAAGAATCTTTGTCGTCCAACATAATCTACATTGTTTTCATATAACGTCAATGAGAACGCTACCATTTCATCCACCGAAAGTGTTTTCTTCGTATCAATGTATTTGGTGTCTCTAATCATTTCAACAACTTCTTCAAACTGCTTGTTGTTCTCTATTTGCTTCTTTCGGATTTCCCTTTCGTTGATTTTAATTATCTGTTCTTCAGGTGTGCAATCTGCCATTTTTCTGTTTTCCAAAGGTGCTGAATACGTTGTCGATTCATTTTTAGACTGTTCAAGAATCTTAATAAAGACTTCTTTGTGTCTGTATGTTTCAGAATGGAACACAATACCTTTTACAAATTCATTTTCTTTAGCTGAATTGTGTTTTTCCAATTCTTCTTCGTAGTGCTGTAAGGCTTCATCTAGCTCTGCTTTGAATTCATCTTCGGAATAATCGTAATGTTGGTATTCTTTCTTGATGTCCTCAATTGTTGGCTTTATCGGATTTTCTATGATTTCAACATCATCCAGCAAATAGACTTTCAAACCGTTCTTTTCTAATTGCGATATAATGAGCTGATTGTTCTCGTCATCTGCCCAATACTGTCGTATTTCAGGGATTAAAAGGATATTCTCTTTCTTGGACTTTTCAATCAGCTTCAAGAACGATTTGCTTTTCTTCGTTTCAAAACAGGCTGCTTTCGTACAGACCATTTTTCCTTCGCCGAACAGATTGCCTTGATTAGCTGCATTGAAAGGACATTCAACACAAGAGCCAGCTTTCAAAACCAATTTTTTATCAGCTACCTCAAAAGGTGCTTTCTCTAAATCATAGGTCTGGTCTTTTATCATCCTGTTTATCTGATGGGCAGTAAAATCTTCGCCCATCGTTTCCAACATCATCTGTTGTTCTTCAGGTTCGAAAAGTGCAACACCCACACCTAACGAAATCGTCATTTCGCCATTACGGACGAAGTGTTTGAAACCTTCAATCAAACCAGCCAGCTTTAATCGTTGTCTGATAAAGTTATCTGTTCTTCCCAATCGCTTTGCAATTTCTGTAGGCGCATATTTTTCGCTTAAGTAAGCAATCGCCTCAGCTTCTTCGGTAGGTTCAACATCCTGCCTTTGCAAATTTTCGATGATTTGAATTTCAAGAACATCGTTGTTCTTATATTCCCTGACAATACACGGAATAGTTTTCTTGTCGGCCAGCTTACTTGCGCGATACCTACGTTCGCCCATCACGATGATAAATTCGTTTCCAGATTTTCGAACTGTAATAGGTTGTAGAACACCGTGCTTTTTGACGCTTTCAGAAAGCTGTTGCAGATGTGCTTCATTAAAAGTCTTTCTGGGTTGCATCGGGTCGGGAATGACCTTTGCAATTGATAGGTTCTCAATCTGAAGCCCAATCGCTTTTTGTGTCAATTTTTCTTTGACTTCTTTCTTGGCGGTCGTAATTCTTTTACCGCTCATTCTTGTGGTACTCGCTTTTGTTGTCATAATACTCAAATTTTAGATTAAACAATATTTGAGCAGAAACCAAACGGAAGATAAAATCTTGGCTCAAAAGGAAACGGAATAAATAAGCGTTGGAAAGAGCATTGGCTTTATGCCGTAGTCTTTTGATGGAAGTATTTTACGAGTTTAAATTGCGGTCATATTGTATGATAATAAACTCCCCCTTACGAAGTAATAAGGTTGCTATTTAGCAGAATTTATTATTTTACCAGAAAATTAATAGGGTTTAATAACAAATAGAAATATTTGACATCAATACAAATGTTGCCCTGAAATTAGCAAAATGTTGTACCTATGTTGTACCTGACATTTTTTTCGACATTTTTTTAAATGGAAAAAGCCGAAGATTTCTCTTCGGCTTTTGTACGGGCGGGGAGACTCGAACTCCCACACCTCGCGGCATCAGATCCTAAGTCTGACGTGTCTACCAATTCCACCACGCCCGCATTTTAATATTTTAACACTTTATATTTCGCTATGTCCTAAGTCTAGCGTGTCTACCAATTCCACCACGCCTGCATTACCCTTAAAAGGGATGCAAATATAAAAAATTGTTTGAATATTCAATTAACTTTATTTAAGAAAAATACTGTTATCGATTTTGTATTTTTGAAAGAACCAAAATTAAAACACTAATGCAACACATACAATCCTATATTACTGACCATAAAGACCGTTTTCTGGCCGAACTTATTGAGCTTCTCAAAATACCATCGGTTAGTGCAGATCCTGCCTTTAAGGACAATGTGATCCATACATCTAAAGTAATCAAGGAAAGCCTAATTGATGCAGGCTGCGATCACGTCGAGATTTGCGAGACCGAAGGGTTTCCTATCGTTTATGGCGAAAAAATAATCGATAAGAATCTGCCCACAGTCTTAGTGTATGGCCATTACGATGTGCAACCTGCCGATCCTGTAGAATTATGGCATTCGCCACCTTATGAGCCTGTAATTAAAAAAACAGACATTCATCCAGAAGGTGCCATCTTTGCGAGAGGCGCCTGCGATGACAAAGGTCAAATGTACATGCACGTCAAGGCTATGGAGCTGATGACGAAAACCGATTCGTTGCCTTGTAATGTCAAATTTATGATTGAAGGTGAAGAGGAAGTGGGTAGCGTTAACCTTTCAAAATTTGTAAAGCAACACCAAGAAAAGCTTAAAAATGATGTGATTTTAATCTCCGATACTGGGATGATCGCCAAAGATGTACCATCAATTACCACTGGTCTTCGCGGCTTGAGTTACGTTGAAGTTGAAGTCACTGGACCTAATCGCGATTTACATTCTGGATTATATGGAGGCGCTGTAGCGAACCCTATCAACATCCTTACCAAAATCATCGCGTCCTTACACGACGAGAATAATCATATTACCATTCCTGAATTTTACGATAAGGTCGAAGAGCTCTCTGCAGCTGAACGCGCCGAAATGGCCAAAGCGCCTTTTTCCGTAGAAAAATATCAAGAGTTTATTGGTATCGATACAGTTTATGGCGAAAAAGGCTATTCTACCAACGAGCGCAATTCCATTCGTCCAACCTTAGATGTCAACGGTATTTGGGGAGGATACATTGGTGAAGGTGCGAAAACAGTGATCGCGAGCAAGGCTTACGCTAAAATCTCGATGCGTTTAGTGCCACATCAGGATTGGGAGGAAATTACCGAATTGTTCAAAAACCATTTTGAAAGTATTGCTCCTGCTGGTGTGAAGGTGAAAGTAAAACCGCATCACGGCGGACAAGGTTACGTCACGCCAATCGATAGCATTGGGTATCAAGCAGCTTCAAAGGCTTATCATGATACCTTCGGAAAAAACCCGATCCCACAAAGAAGTGGTGGTAGTATACCCATTGTTTCGCTATTTGAACAAGAGCTGAAAAGCAAAACCATTTTGATGGGATTTGGATTGGATAGTGACGCGATCCATTCGCCAAACGAGCATTTTGGAGTGTGGAATTACTTTAAGGGTATTGAAACCATTCCTTTATTTTATAAATACTTTACAGAACTGCATACCCAGTAATACTGGAATTCTTACTACTAAAAAAAGCCTTCGACGATCAACGTTGAAGGCTTTTTTTTATCACCTATAGTTTATTCCTTGACAATTTTATAAGTGCCTGATTTTTTATCAGAACGGACAGATAAAAAATACGTGCCTTGCGGAAATGACTTCATATGTATTGATATTAAATTTTCCGAAGAACTGGTATCAAACACTAATTTACCTGAAACAGTGTATAATTTTAACTCTAAATCTTGAGAGTCGGTATGGGACTCAATCTTCAGTTCGTCAGACACCGGATTTGGAAAAATGGTAATTTCAGACTCTAAAAAGGTTGCTAAGCTCAAACTATTAAAGGCAATACAGTTGCTAATTTCAAAACATGTTCCTGAGGTTACCTCAACCGCATAATTGCCATTAACACTTGGCATAAAGGTTTGATTGGTGGCACCAGCAATTGGTGTATTGGTATCACAATTGACCCATTGATAGGTTCCTGTAGATTGGTTTGATGTTAATGCCGTTGTAGATAGCGTAATCGTATTATCTACAGCGACCAAGCCTCCAACCGTTGCCATATATGCGGCCGATAATTTCACCATCTCATGATAAAAGGATAAATTCAAATTGCTTACCACATCGCCAGACGTATGGTATTGATCGTTTTGATCATTTTCTGACCAAGCCTCTCCCACCAATGCTGCTGGAAAGCCACGATTCCAAAAACTGGAATGATCACTCTGCTCAGTTCCGGGATTAATAAGATTATGATTTAAATTGAATGTGTAGGAATTTAATACATTAATAATCGCATTTCCCATAGCAATTGATCCAGCATCACCTTGCTTGACATCAATATCAAAACTGTTGTCGCCATCACCATCATAAGCGATCATATCAATATTATAAACCCCTAAAATGTTATCGTTATCAGTTTGCGCTTGTGTGGCATAAAATGCCGATCCAAATAAACCAATCTCCTCTTCATCCCACAAGGCATAAACAATAGTATTATCAAGGCATTGCGTCGATAAAATTCGGGCAATTTCTAAAATCGCTCCTGTACCACTCGCATTATCATCGGCACAAAAATTAGTTACCGTATCATAATGCGCACATATCATATATATATTTTCAGGATTTGTTTTACCGAGTTGCGTTGCGATGATGTTTCTGCCGTTGGTATTAAAGGATTGATCGGTAATGGTAATATTATCGAGCTCTTGAAAGCGCTCAATCAAGTAATCGGCAGCAATGTCATTAACCGCTTGGCGTCGATCTATGATAGAAACCGTGTTTCCGTTTACCGTTGTGGTTTGTTCACCAGAAAACTCATTAAGCGTCACCGTTAAGTTACCAAGGTCTACCTGATCAATAATATCTTGAATATTTTGACCATAAGACGAAGTGACGCACAAAAAAATAACAACAGTTGTAATCGTTCTCATAACAAGTAATTCAGCACTAATTTTCATCAAAGATAATAGATTTAAGAGAAAATAATGAGGAAGATTTTGTGATTTCATATTTTTACTCTACATTTGTAGAGTTAATTCTAAACATGTAGAGCAATGCAATTATCAAAAACAGAGGAACAACTCATGCAGCACCTTTGGAAGCTAGAAAAAGCCTTTATGAAAGATTTGCTTGATGCCTTTCCCGATCCAAAACCTGCAACGACCACTGTGGCAACACTTCTTAAGCGCATGATCAACAAAGGTTTTGTGGACTATAATCTCTACGGAAAATCTCGTGAATATTACCCATTGGTCAAAAAGAAAGACTATTTCTCAAAACATGTAAACACACTTATCAAAACATTTTTTAATGACAGTGCTTCTCAATTTGCGTCGTTTTTTACAACAGAAACAGATCTTTCTAAAGAAGAATTAGAGGACTTAAAAACATTAATAGACAAGGAAATTAAAAACAAATAGTATGCTCATTTATATCTTAAAATTTAGCGCATGCCTTGCCGTATTTATGGTATTCTATAGATTAGTTCTAGAGAGATCCAGCATGCACACTTTTAAACGGTTCTATTTATTGGGTGCTATTTTGGTCTCGCTCGTGATCCCAAAACTCTCTATTATTGAATATATTGAAGTTCAATCATACGAAACCTTTCAAATGATTGATATGCCTATTGATTATAGCGTTGTTGAAACGATTCCGCAGGAAACAAACATAAATTATACTCAGCTTTTACTATGGTCAATTTATGGATTGGGCGTGTTATTATGCGCTATTAAATTTTTTCGTAATCTGTATCGCATTATCACAGACATCAACTCAAACCCCAAAGTGAGATCTGGGAATTTTATCAATGTGTTGATCGATCATCTCAAAACGCCCCATACCTTTTTTCACTATATCTTTATAAACCAATACAAATTTGAAAACGGTGAGATCCCAGAAGAAGTCTTACTACACGAACAAACGCACGCCTGTCAAAAACACAGTCTTGACGTGATGTGTATTGAAATTTTACAGATTATCTTTTGGTTTAACCCGCTTCTCTACATATTAAAACGAGACATTAAATTAAACCACGAATTTTTAGCAGATCAAGCAGTTTTAAAAAAAGGCATTCAACCATCTACATATCAAACTATTTTACTGGCTTTCTCATCAAAAGCCCAACACCACGACTTGGCAAATGCCATCAATTATTCATCCACCTGGCACGCTGTAGGCGTGCTCAAAAAACGATTTACAGTTATGAAAACACACACACCCAAAAGATCTATTTGGCTACGAAGCTTATTGCTCTTGCCAGTACTCGCCGTTCTCTTTTACAGTTTTGCAGAGCGTTCTATCCTTGAAATACCCATCATCGATACCAATGAAATTGAACTTTATCTAAATGAACAGCACCAACTCCTATTAGAAGACGAGGTTATTACGTTAGAGGATATTAAAATTATGTATAAAAAAAATCCGAAGCTAAAGGTTTCGGTTAAATTATTTCCAGATGCAGATCCCGAAATTTCACAAAAACTCCTCGAAGATCTGAGAAAAACGGGCATCAAAAAGATGATGGTGTGCTCAAGCCGTATAGGAGAATTTCAGCAAACACCAACCTCAACCGCGACGGAAAGTGATTTGAAAACCCACTACAACAATGTCGAATTTCAAATTCTAGATGCTAATCAAAAATTGATCTCTACAAAACGTTTCTCTGAATTATCTTCGGAAGAAAAAGCACTCTTGCCTCCCGTGAATGTGCCATCCAAACGTTCGCCACAACCTTCAGATTTAGAACGATGGAAAGATGCTAAAACTTATGGCATTTGGTATGATGGCAACCGCATTGAAAACAATACTTTAGATTCGTTTTCAGCATCAGATTTCAGCTTATTCTATGAAAGTAAATTAGAGAAGAATGCCATCAACTATGGCAAACATTTTTATCAAATCAGTTTGTATTCCGAAGCCTATTATAACGACCATTACAAAAACGGTGTAAAACCTTTGAGCAGTTCAACCAAGATCGCCATTAAACAAAGAACATTTCAACAAATCGCGACTCCAAAACAAATGGCAGCATACAACGCCTTGGCCAAATCCTATAACGACCAAAACAACAATAACCGTACGGTCAAACGAAACGATGTTGAGCGTTTATATGAACTCTACGGAAAATTGAGCGACGCCCAAAAGACCGATGCAGAGCCATTTCCCAATTTCCCGCCACCGCCTGAGGCTCCAAGCACACCACATTCCGAAGAAAAAGAAACCTCGTTAATTCCGCCTCCTCCTCCACCAATTCCAGTCGATGCCTCACCTGAGCACCAAAAAGAAATGCAAGCAGAAATCGAGCGATATGAAAAAACTTACAAACGTAAGGTGCGTACAATGCAAGTCGATGATACGGGAGAACGTTTAAATCTTATCGTAAATGACGAGGTTTATGAACCCAGCAGCTACAATAGCGATACTGTAAAAACCGGATTTGTCAAAATTAATGGCATACCACATTATAGCGTGAGTATTAATAACAACACGAGATATTATAATAGAGAAGGGTTTGAAGTTAACAAAAACGGACAACTAGTAAGTAAAAGCCAAGTTAGTGCGTCGCAGGTAGTGCCTGGCCAATACATCACGAAAGTATTTAGTGACAGTAAAATCGTTACCGAATTTAAAGACGATCAACCGCATCGCAAGAACACTGTAATTGATGTCCCGCTTCCACCAAAATCGATAGAACCGGTAGCGCCTATATCGGCATTGGATTTGGTAAATGAATTGGCAAAAAAGGATGCAACATTCTATAATGAAGGTCGAGAAATTACTTCATCTAAGGCCATTAAACTAATAGAAAAAAACAGCGATTTAAACGTTTTCGTAAAACATTCGAAAACAAAAAATCCAAAAATCTTTATTACGAAGGACACTTTCATTCCGAAGCAATCAAACAGTATATCCAAACCTACATCTGCTAATATCATCAGCCACATTAAGGTCATGAATAGACATCATGCACGCTTCTTTTTAGGCGAAACCGAAATTACATATAAAGAGGCATTAAGTTTTGTTCGAAAGCATAAGAATGCCAAAGTCATCTCTTCAATGGAGCATAACACAACCGTCATCTCTTTGCCGAAGGGCACTAAAAATTAAAGACCTAAAATTTTAAAGAGAAAACCCAAAACATCAACCACACCTCTTAAAATTGCCTCATACTTAGTACAAGCCGCTAAGCATGAGGCGTTTTTATGTTAAATTTTGTAACAAAGTACCAAGGGCTGCGTTCTTATAGACCTTAGACAACATCTAAGCATCAATCAAAAATCAATCATCATGCTAAAAAAATTCTTTATTATCTGTTCTGGAGCAGATATCGATATTTTATCACATTGTTCCAACGGCGAACAAAATAAGTACGCTGGTATTGGCGCCACAGTCTTCTTCACCGCAGTCATGGCTTTTATTGCTTGCAGTTATGCGCTGTATACCGTATTTGACAATGGTTATATGGCAATAGGCTTTGGCTTGATTTGGGGATTGCTTATTTTTAATTTAGATCGTTTTATTGTATCGACCATTAAAAAAAGAAACCGATTTTCAAACGAGCTACTTCAAGCCTCACCGCGATTAGTACTTGCCATTATTATTGCTGTGGTCATTTCAAAACCTTTAGAATTAAAGATTTTTGAAAAGGAAATTAACCAAGTATTGTTAGAACAAAAAAACGAGCTAACGCTAGCCAATCAAAACCAAATCGCTGAACAATATGCGCCAGGCTTTTCTAAATTAGAACAGGACATAAGCGACTTACAAGCACAAATCGATACAAAAGAGAGCGAAGTAAATGCCTTATATTCCATATATATTTCTGAAGCCGAAGGTACGGCAGGAACCGAACGTTTAGGAAAAGGCCCAGTCTACAAAGAGAAACGGGACAAACACGATGCAGCACTCGCAGCATTACAGCTGTTAAAGTCTGAAAATAAAGCTAAAATTGAAATCGCCGAAAATCAAATCGCACAATTAAAATTAGACTACGCCTCGCAAATAAGCACGACCCAGCCCATAATTGACGGATTCGATGGCTTGATGGCTCGAGTGAACGCTTTAGGTCAATTGCCATGGCTCCCGTCCTTTTTTATACTGTTGTTGTTTTTAGCGGTTGAAACATCACCGATTTTCGCCAAATTACTATCACCAAAAGGTGAATATGATTATAAACTTGAAGATGCAGAAACTGCAATAAAAACCTGGGTTGAGCAAAAACTAAATGAGCGGAAAATCTTGCTAACAACAGATCTGGTACTTAACAATAACATCTACCGTGATATTTCCGAAGAAGACGAACTTTATAACTATAAGCGTAAAAAAGCCCGTGAATTAATGCAATTACAGGCCGATGCCTTTTTTGAGCATCAAAAGAATGCACTGTAAACGTTACGAAACGAGTGCTTGTATGTTCTGCGTTCTAAAATGTTGATACAGCTCTTTACAACCCGATCCCACAATAGATATTGTCTTCTGTTTTTCAATAGATTCTCTATAAAGCTCAGTCAATGCATTGACGCCATGTTGATCTATGGAAACCACATCTTCAATACAAATTGTTATTGGGGTTGAAGTTTCGAAAACACCATTTAGATACCGCTTAAATTCAGTGATGCTGTGCTTATCTAAAGCGCCCTTGACTTTAAAATAATGATTTGAACGTTCTACGTCTATTGCCATAATTGGGTATTGTTAGATTAACTGTTTATCTATTTGGAGATGAAAAATGAAGCATGTAGCATGTAGGTTGACACCTAAAGCCAAAAACTAGTAATAATTAATTGGAATGATTATGTATGCTATCAAATAGGCAAAGGCCTATACCGTCTTGAAGTGATGGTATAAACTACTCGGACCACTCCCAATAATGGATAGGCGCTTATTTTTTGACAGCGCCTCATCATTTAGTTGTGCAATAGCTTTAATACCATGGCGATCAATACTGATCAAATTCTCAATACTCACCGTAATGGCATTGGCACGTTCAAAAACGTGTTGAAATTCTTTAGTAAATACATGGACATTACGTCTATGTAAAGCGCCCTTGACTTTAAAAAAGTTATTGGCTTGAGTGATTTCTAGGTTCATTGTATTGAAATTTAGGGTAATGCAATTAGTTATTTGACTATCGTGTGGTGTGTTGATAGCTTAAAGATCCAAATAAAGAAAACGTTTCCATTATAAAATCGACCAACGGTGACATTGTAAAGTTCTACATAACAAAGAGACTTTTTTAATCGATAAACAACACGTTTATAAGTGATTATAAGTTCTCTTTTTTTTCTTCGGAAATGGTCTTGCTCACCACATATAAATAACGTGAAGAACAGTAAGATCACTCTTGATATATTGCTTATTTTAGATGTCTTAACAAAACCTAACGACGATGACAGTAAAGCATATTTTTTTGATGGTCTTGATGACCGTTTCTATTTTTAGTTGCAATTCTACAAAGACGGTAGTTACAGAAATTCCGAAGCAATCCATATCCAACTTCGATAAACTCAGCTCCATTCCTCAAGTAATTAGCGTAGAAAAATTAATGCCATCAAGTCACTTTGATCATTATTACGAGCTACAGTTCAACCAGCCTGTAGATCATGATGACCTTTCAAAAGGAAGCTTTAACCAGCGCGTACTTTTAGGACTTGAAGATATAAGCTTACCCGTTATTGTAGAATTAAAAGGCTATGGCATAGGCTCAAGAGCAGCTGGCGAATTATCAAAGCATTACAACACCAATGAACTTGTGATAGAACATCGCTATTTTAATAGGTCACGTCCAAACACTATAGATTGGAATACCTTGACCATTGAGAACGCCGCAAAAGATCAAACCATTATCATAAATGCTATTAGGAACGCATTATTTCCTGAGGCAAAATTTATCACCACAGGAATCTCAAAAGGTTGCCAAACTACGATGGCGCATCGTCGATTTTTCCCCAAAGATGTTGATGCTAGCGTTTGTTATGTTGGACCATTGAACTACCAACGTGAAGACCCTAGAGTCTATTCGCATTTAAAAACGGTCGCCACCAAAGCGGAGCGTGATGCTGTAAAAGATTTCCAAAATCTCTGTTTTGAACATAAAACAGCGCTTTTACAAAAGTTCAAAGATGCAGCCAATTCTAAAAATATGACTTGGGAAATTGGAGCCGAAAAGGCTTTAGAATATACCATTCTTGAATATTCGTTTGTGTTCTGGCAGTATGGCTCATCAGTCGCTAGTATTCCTGAAAAGGATGCCTCTGTAACGCAAATCTATGCGCATTTAATTGATGTGGTTGGTTACGGGTTTTTTGAAGAGCAATCGGTCAATAACCTTCAACCTTACTTTTGGGCAGCCTTAACGCAACAAGGAATTTATGGTTATGAAACGGCACCCTTTAAATCCTATCTAAATACAGAGGAGATTTATAAATTTGATTGGGCTTTTCCTGAAGGCGTCACCAAAGATTACGATCTCAAACCCATGCAAGAGATAAAGCAATTCTTGGATACTAAAGCTGAAAATATGATTTTTATTTATGGCGAATACGATGCATGGAGTGCCACAGCGGTTGAATTGAACGACACATCCCAAGAACGGGAAGTTTATAAGTTTGTGCAGCCAAAAGGAGATCATAGTACCCGAATCAGAAGTTTTTCGAAAACGACACAGGCCAAGATCTATTCTATTATTGATAGCTGGATTGAAAATTAACCTACTTGTCTTTTCTGTTCTCGATATAAGCCATCATACGCTTCTCAAGAATAGATAATGTCACTGTGCCTTGTTCTAAAACAATCTCATGAAAGTCTCGTATATCAAATTTTGAACCTAGTTCCTTCTCAGCTTTTTGTCGCAACTCCCTTATTTTGATTTCTCCAATTTTATAGGATAACGCTTGACCTGGCCACGAAATATAACGATCGGTTTCAGTATTGATCTCATGTATGGATAGCGCAGTATTCGCCGACATGTAGGCAATCACCTCATCTCGCGTCCAGCCTTTTGCATGGATTCCTGTATCGACAACCAAGCGGCAAGCGCGCCACATTTCATAGGTTAGTTTTCCAAATTGCTCGTAAGGCGTGGTGTACATGCCCATTTCATCTGCTAAAAATTCAGCATATAAACCCCAACCTTCACCGTAAGCCGATAGGTATAATTTTTTTCTAAACTGCGGTATGCTATCACCCAACTCATTGTTCAAACTGCCCTGTAAGTGATGACCAGGTACGGCCTCATGAACGGTCAACGCAGGTAAGGTGTATAAGGTTCTACTTGGTAAGTCATAAGTATTGACCCAATAATAGCCAGGCTCTGTACTTTCCTTATACGTTCCAACATAACGACCTGCTGTATATTTTGGAGCAATCGCATCAGGAACAGGCGCCACACCGTAAGGTTTTCGAGGTAAGGTTCTAAAAAACCTCGGCAATTGCGCATCGACGCGTTTAGCGATATCTCTAGCGATCATCAATAATTCTTCGGGTGTTTTGGCGTAGAACTGTTCGTCTGTTCTTAGAAAATGAAAGAACTCTGCGAAACTTCCCTCAAAATTTAGGTCGGTAATGATCTGCTCCATTTGAGCTTTTATTCGGGCAACCTCTTGGAGTCCGATTTGATGAATATCCTCTGCGGAATATTGCGTGCTTGTCGTATAAAAATTGATCCGGTCTTGGTAATTAGCCGTTCCATTTGGCGTTTCAGAAATACCAAGTGAGGTTCGCGTTTTTGGCAAATACTCGGTTTCAAAAAATGTTTTGATTTTTTTAAATTGTGGTGTCACATTGGTTTCTATGGCGATTCTCGCGGCAGCTAATAGCGAGTCTTTCTGAATGTCGTTAACATCTAAAGGTAAATTTTCAAAGGGCGAATAATAGTAACTCAGTTTATAATCGTCAACAATATGATCGTTATAAGTAGATTCATAACCCTTAAAAATCACGCGTGGTTGCGATACGCCTTTTTTTAGGCCCTCACGTAGGTTGACCAAATGCTGATCTACAAAAACAGGAATACTATTTAATTTGTTTAAGTATCGCTTTGCCTGATCGTAACTGTTTAGCGGTCGCACCTCATAGGTAAGATTGCTGTGAAAGCCTGTGTCTGATAACAACGGATTTAAATACCGTTCAAACTCATAGAAATTAATATCGTCCTCAAGTTCAAATTTTAGAAGTGCTGCGGAAATTTGATCGGTTTCGCCCAATGATGCGGTTTCAATTTGAGATAAGTCTTTTAGTAGCAATTTAGCAAATTCTGCTTTCGATTGGTAATAGGCTTTTGTGAACAGACCTAAGGGATATTGGTCACGATCATAACCCTCGTTCTTTTCATAGCGCTCAATAATTTGATCTAAACCAGATAATGCATTTTTAGATGTTTCCTGACTGAAACCACATACAGCGATTAAACTTATGCTTAAAATAAGGCTTATGTGTTTCATTTGATTTTTAGATTTTTAGCGAATGAGTTCTATTTATGTTTTAGTTATAGATGTTTTTAATACATCTGAGGCAACAGTCTATGTGTTTATATTTCCGAAGAAAAAAAAGATCTTACAATTTTTTGACGTATTGGGTGATGATGACGATTTGTTGGCCATCGACCTTGCCTTCAATATACTCGGCATTTTCGTGGTCCAAACGAATATTTCTAACCGCAGTACCTTGTTTGGCAACCATACTTGACCCTTTAACTTTTAAATCCTTGACTAACACGACCGCATCTCCCGACTCCAAAATCACACCGTTGGCGTCACGGTGAATAATCCTATCGGCTTCTTCTTCATGTTCGCCGGTGGCTCTTGCCAACGCCATAGCCTCCTCGTCCAGATACATCATATCCAATAGATCTTGAGGCCAGCCTTGTTTTCGTAACCGCTGCAAGATGCGCCAAGCCATAATCTGAACAGCGACATGTTCGCTCCACATACTGTCATTGAGACAACGCCAATGGTTGGGATCCATGTCTTCTCTCCCTTCAATTTGATCTAAGCAAGTGCTGCAAACTAAAATATCGTTCGCAACATTTTCGTTTAATGATGGTGGGATTGTATATTGCCTGAGATCCTTTTTGCTAGTGCATAACTCGCAGGTGGTATTACTTCGGTCTTGTAGAGTTTGTAAAACGCTCATAAATTATGTTTTTGCAATGATAGCGTTTTGGGACAATTCAACCTAATCTAGAAATGCATCTGGCTCAATCCTTCAAGCTATCCCTTAATTTTTTCGTCATGCCCTTAATCACCATCTCATGCGAGTGATCAATGAGCGATGTAATTAATTGTGGAGGCAAGTCGTTGTTGTGCAGATAGACGCTATTCCATTGTTGTTTGTGCATGTGGTAACCAGGTTGGATACTTGCGTAGCTTTCTCTCAATTCTAAGGCATAATCAGGATCACATTTTAAATTGATAAAAGCGTCACCTTCCTCCCACTTTTTCAAGTTTGCCAGAGCAAACATTTTACCCGCGACTTTAAACACGAGCGTATGTTCATCAAACGGAAAATGCTCTGTCACAGCCTTTTTATGCAAGCAATAGTCTCTAAACTGTTCAATGTTCATTGCTTTCTTTTTTTTCTTCGGAAACGTACGTTTTAAATAAAACCTGCTCTCTTTTTTTCGGAAGTCAACCAGTAGCTACCTAAGTACTTTTTGCTCTTCCGCCTCCATTTTAAGAGCAGAATAATCAAGCTTCCAACCAATGGTTTCAACAATGCCCTCGATGAGTAGCACCGATTCTAGAGCTTCTCGTTTTGCGATGTCATATAGCCCACTTTCTGGAACTTTGTTCATGATATGCAATTTGGCTTCGTTATGCAAACCGGTTAAATCTCTAGCTTCAAATTTATTGAACATACCGTCGGTCTTATCGTAATAATTTAAATCGGTCTCAATGCTCAATACTTCAGGTTGTGGAAAATGAAAGAGTGTTACTGTTTTGGTGTTGACATCTGAGTCCATTTCAATTTTGGATAAATCGAATCCAACATGAGCCTTCGCATTAATGACGACGAGGGCTTTCTTTTTGCTTACAATCAATTTTAAAAAGCGTTGCTTAACATCTTCATAATGGTAAATTTCGGCAAAATCGCCCTCGACCGTAATAAATTTGCACACCTTTTTGATCTTATCCAATAAAATAACCGATTGTGAATTGGTTTGTTTTTTGAGCTTAAACTGCTTAAATACAGTCACTACTCCAAGGGTTACCAAAATGCTTAATATAATTATAAAAAATGTTTCCATAGTGATGTGTCATACTTTAAGATTTGAAATACATTGTAATTGACGTTCAAATGTAAAGCTGTTTTTTTGTATTTCGGCGTAAAAAACTATACCATATTATTTAAAAACCTTAAATAAAATGGGCTTACTTGGCGAGGCATCATTTTCAAAAGGCGCAATTTGAAGGTTGAGGACATACTCACCATCCTCGACATGATTGGGCACATAAATAAGCTCAGTGATTGTGGCGTCTTTTCGCAGTTTCCCTTCAAAGTTCCAAAACGCCTTATGCGCTCTTAGTTCACCACCATCCTCTTCACGATCTACACTGGGCAAATCGATGAGCAAGTGCTTTATGCCTTTCTTGACTAGAAATTCTGCCGCATCTTGCTTTAAATAGGTCCAATTGGTGTGAGAATGTTGACGTGATAATTTATCGGTTAAATTCGGGATGGTTCTGATAACAATGGCATCGCGCTTTTTATTTCCAAGGGCAAACTGCAACTGTTTTTTTGAGATTACGGTATCTTTCATCAATTTCTCTGGAGCGACGGTAACCACTTCGGCTACAAAGAAAAACTGCTTTAAATTTTGATTGACGGAATGAAATTCTTCGGTAATATGACCAACGCATTCGGTATGGGTGCCATGAGCATGAGGATTAAATTCTATCGTATTGAAATTCACAGCGGCACCTTGAGCAACCGTCATAATATTCTCGTCAAATTGTACGGGTTCTATCTTGGGTTCATCGATATACCAAGCATTTACATTGGATTTTGAGGCTCGCATTGGAATAGAAATATCCAAGGGTTTTGACAAATCAATGACCAGCTTTCTTGAGTTGTAGTGTATGGTTGTAATCATAAAATTCAGTTCAGTCGAAATAGGCTCGCTGCAATCCCATCACTTAAAAACTGTCCTTTTTTAGTAACCAAGAGCCTTTCGTTTTCAATATACAATAATTGTTGCTGTATATAAGTATCGGCCTGTTCTAATAAATAGGATTTATAATCTTCGCCATATCGAGACACCACATGCGGCATGTAAACACCCCAAATAGTTCGCAAACCTGTCATGACATATTCGTTGTATTTATCGGTGATGCTTAAAACTTCGGTTTCCTTCGGAAATTTGCCAGCCTCAATAGCAGCAATGTATTTGGAGTTGTTTCTAATATTCCAGCTTCGCTCGTTGCCATTAAAAGAATGAGCAGAGGGACCAATGCCCAAATACGACTTTCCCTGCCAATAGGCCGAATTATTTCTACTGAAAAACCCCTCCCTTCCGAAGTTAGATAATTCATAATGTATAAAACCGTGAGCTTTTAGAGTGTTCACTAAAATCTGAAATTGAGCCTCGGCCGAAGCGTCATCAACATTAGAAATAATTCCTTTGTCAATAAAGGTTTTTAATGCTGTTTTTGGTTCGACCGTGAGAGCATAACTCGAAATATGTGGGATTTTATAACTGAGCGCTAAATTAACATTCTCCAGCCACTGGGCATTACTAGAGCCTGGAATCCCGTATATGAGATCGATAGAAATATTATCAAAATAGCGTGTCGCCTCCTCTAAACACGTTTTAGCATCTTTGGTATTGTGCGCACGATTCATCAATTTTAGATCCTCCTCAAAAAAGGATTGAATCCCAATTGACAAACGATTAATACCAATACGCCTGTACGCTTGAAAAACGGATTTAGAGCTGTGATCATTGGCATGTGCTTGAGGCGACCGTTGTGCTTCGATTAAATCATCAGGATTAGCTTCAAGGGTAATTTCTGGGGCTTCGGAAACGTTATAATGCGCGTACAACTGCTGAATCAAAAATTCAAGTTCCTTGACACTTAAAAGAGAAGGCGTGCCACCACCAAAATAAATGGTTTCGACCGTCGTGTTTTGAAATTCAGATTTGCGCATTTCCAACTCCTTGGCTAAAGCTTTGACTAATTCATCTCTTTTTTTTAATGAGGTCGAAAAATGAAAATCACAGTAATGACAGGCTTGTTTGCAAAATGGAATGTGGATGTAGATGCCGCTCATATTAGTTTTCAGTCTCCGTTTGGTGGTGTGGTTGGAACTGCAAAAATAATGGTTATTACACAGAGTTGCACAGAGAACCACAGAGATTCACGGAGGAAAAAGAAAATGAACCCCCAATTATAATTGCACCACTGAAAACTGCGACTGCGACTAATCTCAAAAAACTACTTCTTCACCCGATCCTCATTTTGTTTTACAAAAGCACCCCAACCAGAATAGCTTTTACCAATCTCAATGCGACCTTGATTGTAGAAATGACATACTGCAGCAGCCAAACCATCCATAGAGTCCAGATTTTTTGGTAGGGTTTTTAAGCCGAGTAAACTTTGAAGCATCCTTGCTACTTGTTCCTTGCTGGCATTACCATTACCAGTGATCGCCATTTTAATTTTTTTTGGTGCATACTCGGTAATAGGTACTTCTCTTGATAATCCAGCTGCCATGGCGACCCCTTGTGCACGACCAAGCTTGAGCATACTCTGCACGTTTTTCCCAAAGAAAGGCGCTTCAATTGCGATTTCATCGGGATGGTGGGTGTCGATAAGCTCAACGGTTCTCTCAAAAATAAGTTTGAGCTTGAGATAATGATCGGAGTATTTTTTTAAATCCAATTCATTCAATTGTAAAAAGGTCATCTTTTTCCCAACGACTTTAATGATCCCAAAACCCATAATCGTTGTTCCTGGATCAATGCCCAATATTATTTTTTCGTTGCTCATTGATTACAGTATTCACAGCCGCTTAATGAAAATGTGAGTCCGAAACTTACCGTGAGCAAGTTTCCGTTGAAGGAGCCAAAGCCTTCGGTCACCGGATCAAAATCTTTACCAAAACCTAAAATATAGGAGGTATCGACAAAGGCAGACATGTATTCTGTTATTCCGTAGTGAAACTCCAAACCACCCATCGCATTAAAAAACGAGTTGTTGTTATCTCCAAAATCACCTAAAGGTTTTACAAATGTATACCCTGGTCCTGCGTGGGCGACTATACCGATGCGCTGCGGAAGAAAGCCTATCAACTCAGTAGGGTCATATATAAATTGGACGTTGAGACGTGTGTAATTGGTTTTAAACTCTACGGAAGTATCACTACTTGAAAACCGGTTGAACCCAAAGTCTAATTTAGCGCCATATTGTCTAGTAAACATACGCTGAACACCAAGATTAACCGTTGGGAAATTGACTGGCTTTGCTTCAAAACCCTCGACAAAACCAGATTGCGACGGGCTATTAACTCCTAATGATATTTGGGCTTTCCAAGTATTTGTTGATTTTTGACCGTAAGTATTCGTGATGCAGAACACAACGAACACTAAAATACTCAGTTTTTGAAGTCGATAATTTGAGGTCATAACATTATAATGGTTTAATTTGTACCAAGAACTCATTGTGGCTTTATGCATTTTGACAGCCTTCCTTACAAAACTAAACAATTCTTTTTTGTACTTATTAAATTAAGTATTGTCATTGCTGCATTTTACCTCATCTATCAAAAAATAATTCATAATACCGAATTCAATATCAAACAGTTTTGGTCATTTTTAAAAGAAAGTCACGTATTTTCACTCAAAACCATCATTTTTTTACTCCTTTTAACTGGGTTTAATTGGTTTTTTGAAATACTCAAATGGCAAACGCTGGTGCGTTCTATCACATCAATTTCAATTAAAAAGGCTTTAGAACAAAGTTTGGCCGCATTGACCGCGTCTCTTTTAACACCAAATCGCATTGGTGAATATGGCGCCAAAGCTATTTATTTTCGGGCCGGCCAACGTAAGCAAGTTATGCTTCTTAACTTATTAGGCAATGTGAGCCAAATGGCGACAACACTTGTTTTTGGAAGTATCGGTTTGTGGTTAATGTATCTAAGTTACGACCTCAATATTAATACGACCAAATTGAGTTATTTGATGATTATAGTAGTCAGTATCTTAGCGTTTGTTGCTTTTGGCTTGAGACAAACTAAATTTAAAATCAAAGGATTTTCCTTAGAAAAATTGAAAGTATTCTTTTTAAGTTTATCCTTGAACCTTCACGTTTATATCATAGTATTGTCCCTTATAAGATACTCCATTTTCTCGTTTCAATTTTACGTGCTGCTTCTTCTCTTTGGAGTGGACTTCAACTATCTTGAAGCCATGACTATTATCACGACTATGTATCTATTGGTTTCAGTGCTTCCGTCTATATTCATTTTTGATGTTGTGGTAAAAGGTAGTGTTGCCGTTTATCTGTTTTCGCTTGCTGGCATTAATGCTTTCACCATATTGAGCATTGTCATGATCATGTGGGTGCTAAATTTTGTGCTCCCAAGTGTGTTTGGCAGTTATTATGTGCTAAATTTCAACCTTCCTAAAACAGACGATTAATGCTTATTATTATATTTATTATTACACTGTCTTATGTCTTACTTATTGGCAGTTTTGTTATTGGGTTTGACAAAGTTCCTGTGCTTCAATTGAAAGACGCTGTGGTAACCACAAAATTTTCTATTGTTATTCCTTTTAGAAATGAAGCTGAAAATTTACCGCAATTATTAAAATCGATCGCTCAGCTAGAATACCCTATGCCGTTATTTGAAATTCTGTTCGTGGACGATGAATCTACTGATAATTCGGTCGCTATAATTTCTGATTTTGTACGCCAATTCAAATTCGTTAATATTTCCGTAGTAAAAAATAAACGTATCACCAATTCCCCAAAAAAAGATGCCATTACCAAAGCTATAGATTTGGCAAAATACGATTGGATTGTCACCACAGATGCCGATTGTGAATTACCGGTTTATTGGCTTGATGTTTTTGATCACGCTATTCGTACGACAGATGCCAAGATGCTGGTTGCACCTGTGACCTTTAATTTGGCCAATTCCTTTTTTGAGCGCTTTCAATTGCTGGATATCCTGAGTCTGCAAGGTGCGACTATTGGTGGTTTTGGAGTTGGAAAACCATTTTTATGCAATGGCGCTAATCTCGCTTATACAAAAGACATATTTCGTAGCCTCAATGGTTTTGATGGAAATACTGACATCGCCAGCGGCGACGATATTTTTATGTTGGAGAAAGCTGTCAAACGGGATCAAAGCGCTGTGCTCTATGTAAAACATGATCAAGCTATCGTCACCACTACGTCCCAGCCTAATTTTAAGGCTTTAAAGTCGCAACGCGTGCGTTGGGCAGCAAAAACGACGCATTATAAAAATGCCTTTGGGAAGCTCACTGGCTTTTTAGTGTTACTTATGAATAGTTTGCTCGTTTGTTTGCCTTTGCTATGGCTTTTACAGGTGATTAGCTTAAAAACTCTAGCTTATGCCTTTGCCGTAAAATGCCTCATTGATTTTTTACTATTGTTTAAATCGGCTCGGTTTTTTGGTCAAGAACGGTATCTATCGTCTTATTTTTTTTCTAGTTTGTTCTACCCTTTTTTTAATGTTTACATCGCTTTTACATCGCTTTTTAAAGGCTACAGATGGAAAGACAGAGCCTTTATGAAATAGTGCTAGACTCATTTATTTTTGTTAGATTTACCTAATTTGAAACCCAATCACAATGAAAAAATTTACCTGTATATTCTGTCTTCTAGTTTGCTTTTCGTTTGCAAAAGCGCAAGAGACTATGGTTGTTAATGGTGAACCTTTAGAACTGAAACAAGCCGTCGATGGTAAGCTCGATTTATTTTGGACGATTGTAAATAGGGACTATCGGTTTTTTGTAAGACAAGAAAATGGTGAATTAACCGAACTTTTTGATACCGATCAAAACAACTATAAATTGACGCTTAGCGACCTCACCAACGCTACTGTTCCAACTTCTAATGTCAAATTTACCCGTTCCAGTCTCAAGGATTATATTGACATTTATAACGGTCAACAAAATAGTGATTATGTTGTTGCGCCCAACCAAAAAAGACTTAAGCTAAGAGTTGGCATATTTGGCGGGATCACCAACAGCCCATTTATTACCAATCCCGATAATGAATCAACGCCATTATTTGGAGGGGAACTTGAGGTTTTAGATATCAATGAGGCATCGAGACACGCGCTTTTTCTTCAGTTTAAACATGTTTTGGAACAAGAATATATTAAATATTCAACCACAGAAATTGCCTTGGGGTATCGTTTTAGAGCTATTAATAAAAAGTGTTATAGTCTCTACGGAAATATGAAATTTGCCACCTTGAATTTTTCGAATGCTGAAGTCACCACAATAGAGGACGACAGCATTATCAGCGAAGAATTTAATGAAACCTCGTTTGACATTCCATTTATCTTTGGAATTGGAGCCGATATACGCGTGACCGAAAACAGTTTTGTCACCCTCGCTTATAATGAACTGTTTGCTATATTTTTAGATAATAAAGGTAATTTCTCAACTAACTTTACCGTAGGTTACAAGATCAATTTATAAAATTTGAAACATGATTATTCTATTTTGATAATCACAGGAAGACTAAATTGGGTTGTTACCTGCTGACTTCTTTTTATGGCAGGATAGATTTTAGGCAAGTTGCTTAGGCTATGTCTTAACAGACTGTCTAGTTGCGGAATTTCACTTTTTGTCATTACGCTACTTTGGATAGAATCAATAAAAAAAACACCTTTATTATTTATCGTTATCTTAAGGTGGATGGTATCATGTATTTCTGAGGTCACCATGATGTGATGCTTCGCGAGATTGGTATTTAAAATACGTCGCAAGGTCGTTTCAAAACAGTGTTTCTGCTCAATTTTTCCTGAAGTGGAATCACATGACGTAAATGTTGGGTATTCATCAACATCTTTCCAATTGAATGCTTGCAGCTCTTCCTCGAGTAGATCTTTAGTATAGACTTTTTTCTTGTCGAAATAATCGCAAGAACAAAAGGCACAGAAAAACAATAATAGCAAATAGCGGTTCATGATCCTATAACTGAAACCGAAAAATACAATTTTTTTAGCTATGCCTAAGCTTTAGTCCTGTGCCTTTAAAAACTTTTCTTCTTTGAGCTCCTTTATGCGACGCTCGGCAAATTGTGCGTAAAACGTATCGGGATATTTTGCCTTGAAATCTTCGTAAAGGTTGATTTTATTATCAAAATCTACATAGAATTTGTCCTTCGTAGAAATGATATAAAATTCTGAACTTATATTATCGGGATTTTCCTTTAGTGATTTTTGAAAGGCCGCAATAGCCTCTTTATGCTTATCTTGACGGTTTAAAACCGTACCCAGTTTTTGATATTCATAATCTAAGACGACGTCTTTTAATGTAAGTGCTTGCTTGAGATAGCCTTCGGCCTTGATGTAATCTTTGAGACTGTCATAATAATAGCCAATGAGAAGCATTGAATTAGCGTCTAACGGATTTATTTTGAGCATCAACTTTCGCTGCTCAATGGCCAGCTCATACTCTGAGAAATCGGCATAGATGATGCTAAGTTTTTCATGGATAAACTCAGATGACTCTCCTAGATCAATCAACTTTAACAACCAAGTTTTCGCATTTTTGTAATCATCTTGGTAGTAATAATTTTGCGCCTTTAAGCTAATAAGTTCGAGATTATTTTCATAGCTCTCCAGACCTTTATCAATATATTGATGCGACAGCTCGTGTTTTCGTTTGATTAAAAAATGCTTAGCGATTTTAAAAATGGCCTTTTGATGAGTATTGTCTAAATCATAAGCAGATCGAAACCGGTTTATCGCCGTTGAGTCATTTCGTTTTTCAAGCGCCACACCTAACTCATAATGATAGTTGGGATTTTTATAATCTATATATACAAGGTCGTTGAAGTATTGGGTCGCTTTTTCATAGTTTTTAGTGCGTGACAAAAGCTTTGCGTAGTCATATATTAGTAAGGCATTGTCGGGATTACTGTTTACACTAGCCTCATAATTTTGCAGACCTAAGTCATAATTCCCGATAGCCACGTAGGCTTTTGCCAAACGCTCATAAACTAAGGATTGATCGTTATGTGTTTTATAAACCGCTATGGCTTTACTGAAATTTCCGTTGGCATATAAACTATCCGCTTTTTGTAAAACCGTCGGTTGCGCTTCAGAAAAAATACTGAAGAACACTATGATGAAAACCCAAAATACTCGCATTTAATTTTTCTTTTCAGGATGGTCGTGGTCACTATTGACTTGAAATATAATTGGCAAGCTGTAAGGCACAATCACATTTATACCCTTTTGTTTTCCAGCAATAAATGGTGGTAACGTATTGATCACACGTTTGGCTTCTTCTTCTAAAGCAGGATGAGGCGCTCTTGATTTTACCTCAATGACATGACCTTCTTTATCAATTTTGAAAGTGACGTTAATGCGTTGCCTCCCAGTCAATCCAAGTGCTTTTGCCATTTTAGTATCAAAATTTTCAACGACATGCTTTGATATATTAGTACTCATGCATTCTTTACGCTGTTTATTGGTTTCAAAATCCTCACAGCCTTTAAAAATTGGTACCTCATCTACAATATTAAATGGTACCTGTGAAGAAGAATCGATTATTTTGGTTTCTTTGATGATTTCAATTTCTGTGACGGTCTTGGGTGTTTCAGAGTAAAAAATGTTTTGGTCATATAATTCTGAAATTATGAGCTTATCATAAAATGGATCTGTTTTTAACTTATTAAGTTTATTCTCTTTTCTAACTTTTTCTTCGGAAGTCATCGTGCTAATGTCCTCAACAAATAATTTAAGAACACCATCTGTATCCTTATTTTCCCATTTTGCTTTTGCTTCGGCTGTATTTTTATACGTTACATACTCTTTATAGTTTTTAAAATTTCGGGAAACCAAGCGGTCATCTTGTTCGACATCACCTTTTGAAGCTTTTCCTTCGGTTGATCCTCTATCAATCTTAGATTGTGACATGTCTTCTAGAAAGATTTCCAATCGGTAATAATCGACGCGAGAAAGCAGATAGGTATCATTGATGTGACTGGCAAGTTGATATAGCTTGTCGAAAGATGTTCTGTCCCGCTGCATTTGCGTAAGCTCTTCACGCAGCTTTTGCTTCAATTCATCATCTGATAACGCTTGATAGTCCTGCGTTAAAGTTTCCGAAGTCTCCACTATAGTATCCTGAGCGTAGGATGAGGTGTAAAGTAACATGGCCAATATGATAGGAAATAGAAGTGCGTATTTGGTGAGTTGAATGTGCTTTGATCTTGATTTGCTTAACATAACGATTCGTTTTTTGATTAGTGATTGTTTGAAAAAAGGATTGATGAATGAGAATTTTTGAGTCTCGAAAACTTGAGCCAATAACTTATTGTAGTAATCGGTTTTAGGTTGCTGTTTTATGGATTTAGAATCTGCGATATATTCATGTAAGGTCGCGATTCGGCTTTGATAGATATATACCAACGGATTGAACCAGAACACAATTTTGAAGAGTTCAAAAAGCAGAAGATCAAACGAGTGGTGCTGTTGTACGTGCACTAATTCATGCTGTAAAATGGAACCTTGATCGTTCTCATTTAAACTATCTCCTAAAAAAACGATATTGAAAAATGAGAATGCCTTGGTACTATTATGAATATGAATGATCGTGACCTTTCCATGCTGTTGTTTAGGAAATTTAGAACTGAGCAGCAGTAATTTTGACATTTTTATAATAAACACTAGAGCTGCCAAGCAGATGCCAGAAATGAAAATAATGGTCCAAAAAGGTATGGGTTGAGGCGCTAGGTTGATGCCAGCTTCCATGGCAATTTGTGGATCGATAGTGCTTGCTATGTTAGACGGCGCACCAAGAATGACCTCTGGCAATGTAATCACAAAATCTTTTGAAACCACCGTTTTGATCTGGTCGATCTTTATAAAAGGAATCACGACGGAAAGCACCGCAGTAGCTAACAAATAAATGCGATTTAAATTAAAGAACGTCTCCTTCCGAAGAAAAAAATCGTAGACCATTAAAAAAACGATCTGAAACGCAATAACCTGCAAAACATAATGTAACATAGCGTTTATTTAGTGTTATTGATATCCTTTAATATGGCCTCCATATCTTTTAAATCGACGTCATTTTTCTTCACAAAAAACGACACCATACTTTTAAATGAGCCATGAAAATAGTTGTCAACGAGATTATTTATGGATTGATTACTATACTCCTGTTTTTTCACCAGCGCAAAGTAAATGTGACCTTTACCTTGCTTTTCATAATCTACAAAACCTTTATTTTCTAGTATTCTAACAATTGTGGATACCGTATTATAGGCAGGTTTTGGCTCAGGGAGCTTTTCAATTATGGCGGCTACATTGGCTTTTTCGAGTTGCCATAAGATGTGCATAATTTCTTCTTCGGCTTTGGTGAGTTGTTTCATGAGCTGTATTTTCAATTTTCAATACGCAAATATAACTAAAAGTTTAGTTTAAACTAATTTTATAGTTGTTAAATATTAAAATAGCCTGTCCTTCTATTGCCTAAATAAGCAAAAGATAAAAAATCTAGATATGATGTCTATACATGCGTGGTTTTGGAGGACGTTTTCGAAAGCTGTGAACAACTTAAAGTATAATTTTGAGTTTTTTAAAAGCAAAACACCTTAAAAAGTCTAATGCTTCATGGTCTTAGTACAAAACAAAAAAGCATCCCAATCTTCTTATTCAGAAAAAAGGAAAGCTTCTCATTGGTAAGCACTCAACAACATTGAGTGTCTTACAACTACATTCCGATCTTACTCGGAACAACACAACACCTTACTACCATAAAAACGGGAATCTCTTGCTGAAAATACTTTATTTTTTTAATCGTTTATTTTTGTATTTAAATCTGTTATATCGGTATAAACAGTACTCTCGTTTATATTATTATAAACTAGCATAAGTTCAAATTTGCTGTAATCGCTAGGAATCGTAATTTTCTTAACTACACCAGTGCCTAGATCCTTAATAGCTAATCTATTATTATAACGGTCTTTTTTTATTAAAATCCACTCAAATAAATCATCATTAGTATCAGGATCTGGATAAATCCACTTACCGTCTTGTAAGCTTACCGCACTATAAGTTACTTCGTCTTTAGGGTATAATAAAATTGACGGAACCAATATTCTAATTGAACTCTCTTTTTTAGACGTGATAGTACTAGAAATATCTTGAAGCATTTCATTGTAGCTAGCTTTCTTTCTACCTTTAAAATCAATCAACCCATCAAAACTAACACTATTATTTTCCCATTGATCTTGCCAGTTCTCGAGTATTACTGATGCCTTTCTATAACTGCGTTTAAACTCTAAAAATGAATTAGCATCAACATCCTGTAAGATATATTGTATGGCCGCACTTCTCGGGTCATTATTAAAAGTCTCTAAGAAATCGCTATCAGTTACAGTAAAGCCGTATATATCTGGGCTAACTCCCAGCGCTCGCATATAATCGATTTTATCTAAGGTTTCGAAATCAAGCTCTACATTAGCGATAACTGGCCGGATTGAATCGATTTTCTTTATATCTATAATTAATTGTCTTAGCCATTTCAAATAAGCCATTTTTTGAAAAGTCAAGACTGGTTCATGATATACTTTATCTTGGTATTCTTGTAGGTCGTTATCTATATACCATGATCTAATATGCGTTTCACCAAGTAAACCTTTAACCTTTTCGAGAATCTCATTACTTAAACTACGTTTCATGTCATCATCTTCTGCAAAGTTGATGGTCTCAGGTATCCAGAAGCTAAAAATTAGGGACATGTCCATCTCGCGAGAAATATTGACTACATTCGTATCGTAAATACTAATACCCTCGTACTTTATGGTACTAACACCTATATCCTTCATTAGACCAAAATCCTCAACAAGAACATCTCTACTTAATACATAATTATTGGACATCCAGTTATGTCCTTTTTTATAAGCGACTGCTGTGATAGGTTTCTCTATTTGCGTAATCACATTATTATTTTGCTTCCTCGTATCATCAATCTTTGCTCCTTTTTGTTTAAGCGATGTATTAAAAACATACTCTGGCAAATCGTGAGCAAAATTTAAGCGGAATGGTCTATAAGAATTGAGTGTCCAATTTAGTTTATTGGAAGTCTCCTTAAGCGTATTGGGTATGTTATTATCCAGATTGCTATTAAACAGGACAACGGCATTTACGTCCTTAAATTTTTGATCAATTGACCTAAGCCCTTTCTCTATCCACTCTTCTTGATGACCATCTGCATTTAATGATCCAAACTCTGCAATCATTACAGGTTTGTCTGTTACTGTTTTTAATGCATCATGAAACGGACTGTAAAGACTCTCAAAAGAATACAACTGATTCTCTTCATTAACCAGACCATAATTTAATCCTGTAATGCCAACCCAGTCAACATAAGCATCCCCTGGAAAATAGTTATTCATATTTTCTACCTTCCATGGATTCCATATCCAGAACACATTACCAGCACCGCAGTCTTTAAACATTTTATATATATGTACCCAAGCTTCTTTAAAGTGCAACGGGCTATTTAGTCCCGTTTCTGACCAAGGATAAAATGGATTATCAAATTCATGAGCAAAACGAAGGAAAACTGGTTTTTCATATGATTTTAAATACCTTGCGTAGCTTTTAATATAATTGTCATACTTACCATGGGCTATGTGCTTAAGTATATAATCTTCCTTATTTGATTCTGGAAGACTGTCGTTCATCGAAAAATCAGAAGCCCAAGGCTCCCAACTTATCAACGGAATAGCATTTTTTTTATAAATTCCAGAAATTAGCTCATCATTTATGGCGATATGCTCTTTGTCTCCCCAAGCAACATAGAGAGATACAATATCAAACTTAATATTCTCTTTGTTTTCCAATTTAGCAATTTGCTTTAAATTAGATAGGCCATTATCTTCAGCAGGGTAAAAAATACCTAAATATCGCAATGGTGTTCTTTCTATAACGCTTTCACTCACATCTTCCCACTGACTTTTAGTATAATCTACTTGAGCAAAAATAGATAGACTTAATATGATGAGAAGCAAACTTAGTGCGATGGGTCTTATGAGATGAAATAAATAATTGGATAATTGACGGTAATATCCTTTTAGAGACACAAAAAAGGTTACGGTAGTTTGGTGTAGCTTTTCCCTAAGAATCTGATTTCTATTGGTTTCTTGATTACTTAAGTATATGCTAAATATCATAAAACCTGCATTCAATGCTGCAAATCCAGACATTATAATAGAGAACGGAGTTAAGTTTTTATGGAGTCCATAAATTATTGCGGCAATTGATAGAACAGCAATCACTAAGTTTGGTATTATTATTTTATAGTTGGAGCTGTTCTCCCCTTGCTTAGGTGTTGGTATATATGGTATTTTCTTTCTTAAAATGGTGTAAACAAATCCTAAAAAATAGTACCACCAAGATGTAATTTGTAATAATCCTCCAATAACGTGAAATCCTCGTTCCTTTTTCTCAATAACCCATTTTTGAATATAAACTCTTAAAAGAAAATTGCTCATAATTATGGGCATTATGATAAATCCAAAATAGAGAATATTGCCACTCCACGGCATTTTATAAAGAAAAAGAGATAAAATCGGAATCAAGAAATTGACAAGATAGAGCACTCCAATAAAATAATGAAGAGGAAGAAGTCCGTAATGAATCTTTTGTCTTAGTGTGAACCTTGTAAAAAGCTTAGGGTAGACAAAGAAAAGAAGATCAAATGTACCTCTCGCCCATTTTAGTTGTTGTTTAAAAAAAGCTGTTAAGCTAGAAGGGACAAGTCCTTTTGCTAAAACCTTCGGGATATAAACCGATTTCCAACCTTTGGAATGCAAAAGCATGGCAGTATGCATATCTTCTGCCAAACCTGCAGCATGACCACCTATACTATTCAATGCTTTTCTTCTAAATGTACAATTGGCTCCTATGGCATTAACAGTACCATATGAATTCATAGTCATCATCATAGGACCATAAAACTGATACGTTTGCTCTGCCGCACCTCGAGCTACCAAAGTATCATCTGTATTATAATAAGACTGAACAACCTGTACGAATCCAATTTCGGCATCGCTAAAAAAAGGCATTATCGGGTCTAAGAAATCTGGACTGGGCACATGATCTGGATCGAGAACTACACATATTTCTCCTTTTGCTATCTTTAGGGCATTATTAATATTTCCAGCTTTTGCACCGATTCGATTATCTCTCGTCACGTGAATTACACCTATACTTTTACAGATTTGTTTTAAATAAGGATCATTTGATTCGTCACATAAATATGTAGTGTGAGGATAAGATATTCTCTGAATTGCATGCAGCGTTGTTAGGATCATCTCATAAGGCTCACCTGGAAAAAAGGTAGTCAAAATATCAACAGTGAATGTTTTTTCTGAACTTTGAATTTTAGGAATCGATATATTCCAATAATAATACCATATGTACAGTGTTCTTAAAATGCCATAAAATAATGTCAAGCATAACAGCCAATATAGAAGCGGATATAATCTATATTCAGGCTGTAAAAACCAATACAAGAAATTGACTATAGAAAAACACCCAACTAAAATCATTAGATGTATCGTCAACAATTCTATTTTTGTAGGTTCGCTAATAGTTGGTTTATTGCTCATTCTTTGAATCTAAGACATAAAAAGGCGTATTGCATGTACCTACGAGACCATCTTTGTTCTCTAGATATGCATAAATTCTATAAGGACCTTCTTTAAGCGGAGTTTTAAGCATTGTACTTAATCCGTGTTCAGGCGTTAATAAATTTTCTACCTTTTTTGGGTTTCCAATGTCATCACTTATACTTTCTAAACTACAGTGATCGTGATACAATTCCCATCTAATTTTAAGACTATCGTCATAGGTTTCTTTTAATTTCAATTCAGCTTTTATTAAACTATTTGGATTTAGAACAATGCTATTTTGAGCTCCCCTTTCATCTAATAACATATAATCAAGACCTATCTTACTGCTATTCCCTTCTTTATTTGCCCATAACATCTCAAGCATAGAAATCATTATAGACTTCTCACCGAGTTGACCATAAGCATTAAACCAAGTGTTGGTACACTCATGCTTTTGCCCCCAATAAAAGATTAATGATCCTTGACAATCATCACCTGCATTACGAATAAAATTATTGTATCTATACCTAAGTTGTTCAATCTTCTTTGTGCTTGTTGGCTCTATACTCGCTCCCCATGTTGTTTGCTCAGTTTCCCAATAGCCATCAATACCCCATTCGCTAATATAGTAGGGAAACGGCTTCTCTAAAATAGAGTTCAATGATTCTATATTTGATTTTAGATTTCCAATAGTTCCAAAAATATTATATCCTATGATATCTAATTTTGAAGAATGTCTTGAAATAGCCATGATATCCATTCTTCTTTGAACAGTTGTACCAACCAAATGATTAGGGTCTTCTTCATGAATAATATCAATCAAATCATTGTAGGTTTTGATGAATTTATTTGGTATCAACGTGATGGGATAGCGCACTTCATTGCCTAAATTCCAAATAAGTAATGCGGGATAATTCTTAAATGTTCTAACTAAACTTTTAATCTTAGTCTTACGCGCTTCATTTTTAGTATCATCATCATATTCCGAATATTTTTCATCATATTCCGGCAGAGGGATATCAACAATCACAGCCAAACCATTTTTGTCTGCATTATCCAATACCGATGCCAAATTTAAAGTGTCATAGACGCGAATTGTATTGGCACCCATATTTGACAATTCTCCAAAATAAGAATCTCCCGAAGCCCCTTTAATATAAAACGGTTTTCCATTTCGATATAACTGCAAAGCATCACCTTCGCTATTTATATGCACCACTCCATCTGAATTATAAATACCATTAATTCCTCCCCAAGGAAACAACATTAAAATAAGACCAAAAAACATAAATAACAATAGATCATATAGAATAGGGAGAATGAATCTATATTTCATTTGACACAATTTTTAAAGATTAGAACATCAATTATTTATGAGCTAATAGTTATTATTGCTAGGTCATAAAAAAAGAAAACATTTCAGTAGTGATTAAATGTACTAATTTGAAATATAGGATATTAGTTTTAAAAGGTGTCAAATTTCAAAACATTCTAGCCAAAGCACAAATCAAATCGTTGAGATGACGTTTAATGTTGTCATTGTTAGTTAAAATATAAAATAATCGTTCGTCTATATCAAAGGCCATAGAGATTTATGGTGATTGCTATACCTTACTTCTTTTAATCATTTCGAAATCAATTTCTATTCGTCACTACGTTTTGGTTACCACAGTCTTAAACCGAAATTCTCATTGTTGTTTTTAGAAGCTTTTTGAATCTCTTTATTTCTATTAAGTTACGATATGCGCATGTCTTCCAACCGTTGATTAACTGATTATAAAAGCTTAAAAAATAAATCTTGAGACACACCTGGATAAGACCAAGAGGCGATAAAACAAAAAAGCATCCCAATCTTCTTATTCAGAAAAAAGGAAAGCTTCTCATTGGTAAGCACTCAACAACATTGAGTGTCTTACAACTACATTCCGATCTTACTCGGAACAACACAACACCTTACTCCCATAAAACCGGGAATCTATTGCTAAAAAAAAAACCCTAATTTCTTAGAGCTTTAATTTTGCAATAGTAGCGGTCTGGACGGGACTCGAACCCGCGACCTTCGCCGTGACAGGGCGACATTCTAACCAACTGAACTACCAGACCGTTGCTTTATTGCGTACCTGCTAATGCAAGCGAGGGCAAATATACATTCGTTTTTTAATACTGCAAATATTTAAACACCTTTTTTGACAAAATTTAAATAAATTTCTGACGCTCTACCATGTAGGTTGTGAGTATTGTATCAAAGGGTTTATTGATATCGGCCTCAACGTATTTGATTTGATATTGTAGGCATTTTAATCTAATACTCTTAAAGTAATCATCCACAGCACGTTCATAACTCTCCTTTACCGTATTGGGATATAGATTGATAAATTCATTGGTCTCTACATCTATAAAACGTTTTGGTGTATTGTCAAAATCAAACCTTAATTCTTTGGCTTTATCCATCACATGAAATAAAACCACTTCGTGCTTATTATGCTTCAAATGGCGCAATGCCTCAAATAATTTATCACTCCCATCTGATGTTTGAAACATATCTGTAAAAAAGAAAATTAACGATCGTCTATGAATTTTTTCGGCAATTTGGTGCAGATACCTATAGGTTTCGGTTTGCTTGTTTATTTGCTTGGTGATTACCGTTTGTGCCAATTGACTCAACAGCATTTGGTGGTGCCGCTCGCTTCCTTTTTCTGGCGCGTAATAATCATAATCCTCACTGTAGATACTGAGTCCAACTGCATCGCGCTGCTTTTTTAAAATATGCATCAAGGATGCCGATGCCAAAGCCGAAAAGCCAATCTTGTTCAATTTCGAAATACTAAACTCCTTTAATTCGGGAAAATGCATCGAGCTACTATTATCGATGATAAGATGACAACGCAAGTTTGTTTCATCATCATAGCGTTTGGTATACAGCTTATCGGTCTTTGCAAATAACTTCCAGTCAATATGGCGCGTACTTTCGCCTTGGTTGTAGATCTTATGTTCGGCGAATTCTGCAGAGAACCCGTGAAACGGACTCTTATGCATACCTGAAATAAAACCCTCCACCACTTGCTTCGCAAGAAGTTCGAGGTTTTTAAAGCCTCCTGCCTTGTTGAGTTCTGCTTGTAAGTTCATATATATTTCCTGCGAAAACTAGAATCTTTTGCTCTTAATGCTCCCACAGACTCTAACAAAGTCGAGTACACGTTGAGGAGGTACATTATAATAGTGATGCTAGCTTAACAACTAACGCATTTTAGAAAAATTTAGCGCTTCGTAAATCTTAAAATTTCCGAAGTAAAAATTATTAGATAATACCATCTACAATGCCGTAAGCCTTAGACTCCTCTGCGCCCATCCAATGGTCACGATTAAAATCTTTCATAACCTGATCAAAGTCCTGACCACAATTTTCAGCCAAAATCTTAGCACTTAACTCTTTCGTTTTAAGGATTTCCTGCGCCGTAATTTCTATATCACTCGCCTGACCTCTTGCTCCTCCGCTAGGTTGGTGAATCATCACGCGCGCATGTGGTTGGATAAACCGTTTGCCCTTAGTACCAACCGACAATAAAATAGATCCCATTGAAGCTGCCAAACCCGTACAAATCGTCGATACGTCACTATTTAAGGACTGTATGCAATCGTACATAGAAAACCCCGAAGTCACGTAACCTCCCGGACTATTAATATACAAATGAATATCCTTTGTTTCTAGAGCGTCTAGGTACAACAGGCGATCAATGACATGTTTTGCCGATTTATCATCGACCATTCCCCATAGAAACACCTTGCGCTCCTCTAATAATTTACTATCAATTATATCCTGTGCTTTTGCTTGCTTGCTCATATCAATTTTGTCTTAGTCTTAAATATTTAGATAAAAATAAAAAAAGGTTCACCACAATGGCAAACCTTTTATGATTTGTTTTAGTTTATACGCTCCCTATAATAAAGAATCGATCGCTTCTGTGTACGCATTTTTAGGCGCGACACCTACTTGACGACCTACAACCTCACCATCTTTAAAAACCAAAACCGTTGGGATGTTTCGCACGCCATATTTTGCTGCAAATTCTTGGTTCGCATCAACATCAACCTTACCTACAATGGCTTTCCCATCATATTCTGTACTAATTTCATCGATGATTGGCCCAACCATTCTACATGGTCCACACCAAGCAGCCCAAAAATCAACTACAACCGGTTTATCACTCTTTAATACTGTTTCTTCAAATGTTGCATCTGTTATTTCTAATGCCATAATTATATCGTGTTTATATTCAACTTCGTTTTAATGTAATACACAAAATTAGTCAAAATATTCTCCAAACCTTACGGCCTCAGTATTTGTTTTGGTTATGACCATATAGACGTGTTAAATTTGATGGTTTGGGCGCATCTCTTTATTCCTGCAAGAAAAATCACCGTTAAAAAACGAAGATGTCGCTAGCAGGAAACGAGACCAGGCTCTCGCAAGTCGCTTCCCGAAAAAAAATCGGGAGAGCTCCAACAATTGCTCCATCCTTTGCGCGGGAGACTTCTGTAATGAGTATATTTTGTAAAAAAAAGGACAATAACACATAGTTATAAAAAAATAAGGCTTAAATAAAGCGGCAACCATAAAACACATTCGGGTTTTGGTCTAGAGAAACGAAAGAATGATCAAATCAACTGCAAAAAAAAACCTCAACATATAACGCATAATAATCTCTAAATTTATAGACTATAAACTCAAACAAAAGATTATGAAAAATACAATGTATATCATATTACTTCTTCTATTCCCCCTTTGGGGACTAGGCGGCTGTAACGAGGACGACGATCACTGCCAAGGTATTGACTGCCTGCCGCCAGCTACGCAAACTGGTGAAGGTACTTTTGGCTGTTTAGTTAATGGTAAACCCTTTGTGGACAACAGCGGTTCTTTTAATTGCTTTTATCAACTGGTAGATGGAGAGTATTATTTTGGTATAAGAGGCCGTCAGGATAGTGTTATAGACCAAATAGGAATTGGTTCAGAAAAAAAAAATATAGAGACAAACATTAATTTATTTTTAAAATCACAGCAAGATGGTAATTTTTATGGTAGAGTCTCTTTCAACTGTTCTAATTGCATGGGCGCTACTACAACAGAAGAAAGTTTAGGGCTTATAAAATTTACTTTATTAGATTTTGAAAATAATATTGTCTCTGCAATATTTGAATTTACAGTTACTGACCCAAATAATGGAAAAGTTTATGAAATAACGGAAGGACGTTTCGATGCACAATTTACTCAATAACTAATAAAGCCCAGCGGCAACTGGGCTTTAAATTAGAATAAAGACTCACACAAGTATTAATCCTTAAACCATTTCAAAATTATGAAAAAACTTCGTATTCTCTTACTAATGTTACCAGCATTAGCATTTACCCAAATCCACATCGATAACCAATGGAAAAACAACATCAATCCAATTTTCCAAAATCTTGACAAAAGCAGAGTTCAATCGGGCATATTATTGGACTATGCTATGGAGTTTACGAATAGTTTAAATTAAACCTCAACTTAACAATTTCATAACATCAACTACGGAAAAACCGTAATATAAAGTAAATAATAAACCCTAAATTTATAGACTATAAACTCTAAATCAACAAATCATGAAAAAAACGATATACATAGCACTGCTTATATTCCCCCTTTGGGGGCTAGGGGGCTGTAACGATGACGACGACAACTGCCAAGGTATTGACTGCCTGCCGCCAGCTACGCAAACAGGTGCAGGCACTTTTGGCTGTCTCGTTAATGGTGAACCTTTTGTTGATAACTCTGGTTTTTTTAATTGCTTTTACCAATTGGTGGATGGAGAGTATTTTTTTAATATAACTGCAAACTTTAACAATAAAACACCTAAATTAATTTCATTAGCTACTAACTCCTTAGAAATTGAATCAAATGCCTCGTATCAACTATTGACACGTGATGAAAATAGTTTCTATGCCGAAGTTACTTTTGATAACGCACCTCCATTATTCTTAAATGATAATACAACGGATACATCAAACTCTGGTTTGGTAAGCATATCTCTTATAGATAGTGAAGAAAACATTATTTCAGGCACGTTTAATTTTCAAATACGAGATACAATCAATGATAAAATATATACTGTAACCGAAGGACGCTTTGACAGTCTTTTTACACAGTAAATAAAAAAGCCCAGCGGCAACTGGGCTTTAAATTAGAATAAAGACTCACACAAGTATTAATCCTTAAACCATTTCAAAATTATGAAAAAACTTCATGTTCTCTTACTAATGTTACCTGCATTAGCGTTTACCCAAATCCACATCGATAACCAATGGAAAAACAACATCAATCCAATTTTCCAAAATCTTGACAAAAGCAGAGTTCAATCGGGCATATTATTGGACTATGCTATGGAATTTACCGATGTTGAAGCGTATAATGGCGTATTGACCGATACGACGTATATCAACGCCAACATTTTGGGCGATATTTACAAAACGCTCTTTATGGCCAAGGTTAGTGCTGATACCATTCATACCCCTTTATTTGACCGTTACGCCTATAATTGGGCGCGCGAACGTTTTAACGCAACCAAGGATAGTACTGGAGTGTATATTTTGACGGGGCTGCTTTACGAGTATCAAAAACTTGATGGAGATGCATATCGCCACATATTAATGCCGTTTGGACCTAGTATTTTTGATCCAAACCCACAAGATCAAAACAGGATCACGGTAAGCAATAGTAAATATTACGATAAATTTGTTAACGGTGTTTGGCAGAATCCTTACCTGACCCAAAAGACCTTTGCACTTACCCCGCCCATACTGCATAGCCGCAGTAAGGATATTTATTTTAAATTGCCAAATGAATTATTCTTGAGCAATTTGGGCAACCAAATTACAAACATCCAGATAGATGCTGGCAATGGGCAAGGCTACAAAAATTTACCATTCAATACTGCAATACAAATTCAATTTTTTGAAAACAAAATACATGACCTTACTTTTAAGGTGACCCTAAACAATAACCAAACCTTGTATTGCCGCAGTAAATTTAAAATAGATGACCCCGTGTTAGACCAACAGCAGCAACAAGCGCGAGGCGCTATTGTTGTAAATGACGAACGGGTGTACATCCACGAGGACAGCAACTTTTTTAGTGCCGCTTGGCTGACTATTAGACGTAGACAAGATTCTGTTTCACCTTTTATTACTAGACCGCTCATTATTGCAGAAGGCTTGGATACCGGTAACTTTACCGCACCCGATGATTTTGGAGGGGAAACCACACTTCAAAATTTTATTGCAGATATTAACACCGAAGATGAAGCTGGAGAATTATCTCCATTGTTATTGGGAAATTCTCAACAATATGATCTTATCTACATCGACTGGGTTCGGGGTATGGCAGACATGCGTGACAATAGTAAGGTTTTAGAGGAAGTTATAGAATGGGTCAATGCTCAAAAAGTAGGTAACGAACCTAATGTATTGCTCGGCCAGAGCATGGGCGGTGTGATTGGTCGCTATACCCTAGCCCGTATGGAAAATGCCCAAACCAACGACCCAAATGCCCCAGATCATGATGTGAGGTTATTTATTGCTCACGATAGCCCGATGCAGGGAGCTAACACACCATTAGCATTTCAACATTTTTCTGCTCATATGAAAGAGGAGTATGTAAGTTCGCCATTAATTTGGGCTACAGGTGAAGTTTTAGTTCCCATTGGTTATGGCCTGGCACAAATTGGTAGTGATCTATTAAATGTCTTTGGAGCAAATACCTCTGTACCGTCTTTTGTTACGCCCTCACAGCTGCTCAGTATACAAGATCAAACCGCTGCAAGACAGTTAAATTATTGGTCGGCGTACAGCACGCTATTTGGGCAACATGCCCAAACCAGAAGCGAGAATTTGGCATGGCAGCAAACATTAAGCGCAGAGGGCTGGCCAACCCAATCCAGAAATATCGCCATTAGTAATGGTAATGAATGCGGTGCAGATAATGGCTTTGAGCCCGGTGCACAATTAATAGATATTGATTCTAGAAGCAATCCTGGTTTTCTTTTGGATATGATGAATGCATTTTTAGCACCTCGTATTGGCGTAGTGACTTTTGATTTGGGACTTGTGTTAACAGGTGCGATACCTGGCAGAAGCCGTTGGCAAACTAATTTTGATTTCAATTCTTACGGTACTCAAGGCTCTGAAAACCGAATTTATAGAGGTAGAATTAGATTTGAAAAAAAGATATTATGGATAGGCCCAACAGTTTATCATGATATCACCAACCGCAGTTATTACGCGCCGCAAGACGCTTTACCTTTCGATACTTTTTCTGGTGGCAGATTAAATTTTTTTGACGAAGATGGCGATTTTGTGTTTGATGACATTCCTATATTACCAGATTTAATGGACGTAATAAATGATTTCTACGGCTTTGTACCTGTAGTAAGCGCTCTAGACATCACAAAAACTAATGGCAATGACCCAACACCAGATGATTATCTAAAATCCTACTCTGGCGGTATACCAGCCGACACTAATTTAGAGTCTGGCTTTGATGCTTTTTTTGTTGATAACCAGCCCGATCAGACTTTTAATAATGAGCACATCTCATTTGAAGAAAGAAACGGTAATTGGTTAGCTGCTGAGTTGGAGGCTAACCAACCGGGCAATACATTTCCTGTTCAAGATAATTGTTCATTTGTATGCGACTCGGCATCATTTGGCTCAGGTCTTGTATCTACTTGCGCCAGTCAATTTACTGTGACAGCTCCAGCTGGCGGTGACACTTACCAATGGGCCATTTCTGGTGCAAGCGGCTACATTGAAGATAATCCACCGAGTCCTAATGTCGTTATCGTTAAACGAAATCCTGGTATTAGCGGTTTTGTTACAATTTATGTAAACATTACGAGTGCTGCATGTGGTAATGCCTTTTTTGAAAGACAATACTATCTTGGCTCCAAAACGGTCAACTCTGTTAACAAAATCAATCTTAATACCATCCCGCATTTCTCATCGGGAGGGCAATATTGTGATATTGGTCTCGAATTAAATTATAGTCCAAGCAATTCTGGTATCTTGGAGATACAATGGCAAAAACTCACGTCTAGTGTGCAGTGGATACTAAATGTACAAGATCCAACTAGCCGTAATGTCGTGATTTACCCCAGTAACAACCAAGTCTTTAATTTTAGAGTACGTACACGAACGGCCTGTGGTTGGTCGCAATGGCAAAACCTGAGTTACAATATTACCAGTTGCGGTAGTGCCAGGGTTGGCAATCCCACCACAGCATTTAAGGTATATCCCAACCCTGCAGAGGACATTGTCAATATTACCCTAGAGGATACCGACTCCAAACTTTCAAATTATAAAAATGTGACGGCAGAGTTGTTTGATATTGTAGGCAGGCCTAAACAAAACATACAAATGAATCGAAATGAAGGGCAGTTCTCTGTGGCTAGATTGACACCTGGTGTATATCTTCTCAAGATCTATATGGATAGTTCTGTAGAACACCATCAAATTATTGTGAAATAAAAACGTCTTTAAAATTATCTATTAAAAGAGCGTAGTCTTCAATTAAGACTGCGCTCTTTTATTAAACACCGTAGCGCTTTATTCCCATGATGTTTATGACCAATTTCTCAATCAAGCTCAGAAATTATTTTTAAATTCAACTGTATACTAAACAGGTAGTAATTTAAGCCAAATCAAAAATCCTTTCCAATCCATGACAAGTTCTCGACTGCTCTCAAACTAACAACCAAAACGGGATTGCACAACTAATTTTTAAGGACTTAAGTTAGTGAGTATTTAACTTACCATTGTTTTAAGCGTTCAACTTAAACCTCACATTATTTGAGCTCAATTCATCTAACAACTCTTGAGAGATTTTTACTTTTTGCTTCCTACTGGGCATATTGATCTTGATCTTATCGTCTTGGTCATAGATCAAAAAACTAAGTGCTTTTTCACCTTGGTGTATTCTAAACAAGTCTTGCAACACGGTTATGCGCTGTGCTTCTAAATCGGCAATATTAAGCTGTATGGACAATTTTTTAGCATAGGTATCCATCACATCATGCAACAGCTGGAAACTATTAAACTGTAACCTAGGGTCACTCTTTTTACCTGTGTCACGATTCACCCATCCTTCTCTCACAAAAGATTTCACGTACACAAAGCTGTTTTTTACCAAAAAGTGACGGTATTTAAGATATTCCTCTCCAAAAATCCTAAACTCAAAACTATCGGTATAATCCTCTACCATAAACATGGCCCAACCTTTGCCTTGCTTACTTACCCGATGCTGCACATCGGTCACGACACCTCCAAAAGTGATCTCGCGATTGACGTAGGCATCAAGCTCATTAAACATGGCCAGATTACCATTACAAAAGGTTTTCATTTCCACCTTAAAATCATCTAAAGGATGCCCAGAAATGTAAACGCCCACCACTTCTTTTTCTTGGGCGAGTTTTTCCATCGTTCCCCATTCTTCAGCAGGTGGTACGATAGGCTCCGCAATTTGTACATCACTTGTCGCTCCAAATAAGCTCACTTGGGCAGAATTTTCATTCTCTTGATGTTTGGCGCCATACTTAATGGCTTTCTCTAAAAACGTAATGCCATCGCCTTCATCTTGAAAATACTGAGCGCGATGGGTATCACCAAATCCGTCAAATCCACCTGCCAACGCCAAGTTCTCAAACGCTTTTTTATTGGCAGCCCTAAGATCAATTCGTTTTGCGAGATCAAAAATCGATTTATAGTGACCATCCTTTTTCCGGTTATCTACAATCGTCATTACGGCGCCATGGCCAACACCTTTGATAGCTCCCATTCCAAAACGAACGGCATAATCTTGATTCACCGAAAACTTATAATACGACTCATTGACATCTGGACCTAAAACATCCAAGCGCATACGCTTACATTCTTCCATGAAAAAGGTGACCTGCTTGATGTCATTCATGTTGTTAGATAAAACGGCTGCCATATACTCCGCAGGATAATGGGCTTTTAAATACGCAGTCTGGTAGGCAATCCAAGCGTAACAGGTGGAATGAGACTTGTTAAAGGCATAACTCGCAAAAGCTTCCCAATCTTTCCAGACTTTTTCCAAAATTGCAGCATCATGGCCTTTAGCACTGGCTTGTTCAATAAATTTCGGTTTCATTTTATCGAGAACCGCAATTTGCTTCTTACCCATTGCTTTTCTCAAGACGTCGGCCTCACCTTTGGTAAAGTCGGCCAACTTTTGAGAGAGCAACATCACTTGCTCTTGATAGACGGTAATCCCATAGGTTTCCTTGAGATACTCTTCCATAGCTGGTAAATCATATTCAATATCCTCATCACCATGTTTACGGCGTACGAAACTCGGGATATACTCCATAGGTCCTGGACGATAGAGTGCGTTCATCGCGATTAAATCCTCAAAAACAGTAGGCTTTAAGTCCTTAAGATGTTTTTGCATCCCTGGAGATTCATACTGAAACACACCTACGGTTTCACCTTTTTGAAACAACTCATAGGTTTTTTCGTCATCTAACGGAAAGGTATCGGGATCTAACAGTATATCGTGCTTTGCCTTGACAATTTTAACCGTATCCTTAATTAGCGTTAAGGTTTTTAAGCCCAAGAAATCCATTTTAAGCAATCCAGCATCTTCAACCACCGAGTTATCAAACTGTGTAACATACAAATCTGAATCTTTTGCCAAAGCGACCGGAACGAACTTCGTAATATCATCTGGCGTTATGATCACGCCACAAGCATGAATTCCCGTATTTCTTACAGAGCCTTCCAGCGATCTCGCCAAATTCACGGTTTCGGCATCTAAGCCTTCACCATCGGCAATATTTAGTAGTTCGTTGACTTTCTCTAAATCTTCGGCTCTAAATTTACTCCCCAATTCTTTTTCCGAAAGGCCAAAAATCTTATTCAGTTTAGACATCGTAGGAATCAACTTCGCAATACGATCGGCTTCAAACAACGGCAGATCCAATACTCTTGCGGTGTCACGAATCGAGGATTTGGCGGCCATCGTTCCGTAGGTAATAATTTGAGCCACCTGATTTTTACCATATTTGTTGATCACATAATCCATGACGCGACTTCGACCCTCATCATCAAAATCAATATCAATATCTGGCATGCTCACACGATCTGGATTTAAAAAACGCTCAAAAAGCAAATCGTACTTGAGCGGATCAATATTGGTGATCCACAAGCAATAAGCCACCACAGAGCCTGCTGCCGACCCACGACCTGGACCAACCGAGACATCCATATTTCGGGCTTCCCTAATAAAATCCTCAACAATCAAAAAATACCCTGGATAGCCAGTATTCTCGATAACACTCAACTCAAAATCGAGACGTTCCTTGATCTCATCGGTAAGATCTGGATAGCGTTTTTTGGCGCCTTCATAAGTTAAATGACGTAGATAGGCATTCTCACCGCGCTTTCCACTATCGGCAAGATCGGCCAAATCCTCAAATTCTTTCGGGATATCAAAAGCTGGCAACAACACATCACGTGCCAACTCAAAAGGCTCGACCTTGTCAACAACCTCTTGAATGTTTATAATCGCTTCGGGCAGATCCCTAAAAAGCGCCTTCATCTCTTCCGAAGACTTAAAATAATAGTCCTGGTTTGGCAATCCATAACGATAACCTCGACCGCGACCAATTGGTGTCGCTTGCTTTTCGCCATCTTTTACACACAACAAAATATCGTGGGCGTTCGCATCATTTTGTTTGCAGTAATAGGTATTGTTAGTCGCAATTAATTTCACGTCGTGCTTTTGAGCGAGACTTATAAGTACAGGATTTACACGATTTTCGTCCTCTTGATTGTGGCGCATCAATTCAACGTACAAGTCGTCGCCAAACGCCTCTTTCCACCAAATAAGTGCTTCTTCAGCTTGGTTTTCGCCAACATTCAAAATTTTACTCGGTACTTCGCCGTAGAGATTTCCGGTAAGGCAAATTAAATCTTCTTTGTAGTGCTCGATAAGTTTTTTATCGATTCTTGGGAGGTAATAAAATCCGTCAACAAAGGCATGAGACGATAATTTCGCCAAATTATGGTAGCCTTTTTTATTCTTGGCAATCAAGACAATTTGGTAACCATTGTCCTTGCGGGTTTTATCGGTATGGTTTTCACAAACAAAAAACTCACACCCTAAAATGGGTTTGATTTCTTTTAAATGATGCGTTTCCCCTTTCTCATCGGCTTCCTTGATTTTAGATTGGATTCCTTTATTGTGATTGCTCACCGCTTTCACAAAATGGAAAGCACCCATCATATTGGCATGATCGGTCAACGCCACGGCTGGCATATCATGTTCTGCAGCGACCGCAACTAAATCGGTAATACTAATTGTCGATTGCAACACCGAAAACTGCGAGTGATTGTGTAAATGAACAAATTCTGCATCTTTAAGATCAGAGATATTCTCTTTAATGTCTTCTTCGGAAATATCATCAACCTGTAAGGCTTGCAGTCGTTTATTGATCTTGGCACTCTCCTTTTTAAGATTGATGTGCTTTAGGCCAATAAGCTGAATGGTTTGTGGATGTTCTTCCCTGAAATTCTGAAAATAATCGGGTGCGACATCTAACTGCGCTTTGGTAAACTCTCCCAAACGGATCAATTCAAAAAAGCAGCGCGTCGTTGCCTCCACATCGGCAGTTGCGTTGTGTGCTTCAGAAAACGGTTTGCTAAATAAAAATTGATGTAGCTCTGTAAGTGTTGGTAATTTAAACTTCCCGCCACGTCCACCCGGAATTTGACAAAGCTGCGCGGTATGTTCTGTACACGTATCCAAAACAGGCAGTTCCTGTAAGGGATTGACGACCGCTTCTCTTACAAATTCGGCTCCCATAATATTGAGGTCAAATTTCACGTTTTGACCTACTACAAATTTGGTCTTTGACAGCGCTGCGTTAAATTTCTCTAAAACTTCAGAAAGTGGCTCGCCCTGTTCTTGAGCCAATTCCGTAGAAATCCCATGAATTTTTTCGGCATCATAGGGAATGTTAAAGCCATCTGGTTTTACCAAATAATCTTGATGCTCGATACAGTTGCCCATCTTGTCATGCAATTGCCATGCAATCTGGATACATCTTGGCCAGTTATCGATATCTGTGATTGGAGCATCCCAACGTTTTGGTAATCCTGTGGTTTCGGTATCGAAGATTAAATACATAAAAATAGTCCCTTTTAATGTCCCCAAAGGGAAAAAAATGGTTACCCAAAATAGGTTTCCTTAATATTAATTTAGTCTCTAAAATTACGAAGAAACTATTTTTTTATTAGGCGAAGTTATAAACAGTTTTAAACAAAAAAAAGCCAGCTTTTTCAAGCTGACTTCCATTTAGTTTTATAGGTATTACGATACAAGTTCTTCATGAACTTTCTCGGTATTTATGGCCGATACTATAGCCTGTTTATGTTTTACCAACAATGAATCTATACTTGGCGGCAAGTTTCGTTCTTTTATCAAATCGTTATATTCTTCTAAACTAGCTTCTTCACCACGAATGGCTTCTTCTAGTATAACCGCTTCATTATTTGAACTGAACGTCGCCTTTAAACTCATCCAGTTGCGATGCATTGATCCTTTAAAAGTTCCTGAATCTTCTGGAATTTCTCCATATTGTAAAATTTCAGTTCTTAGTTCTTTTGCAAATTCACTTCTTTCTGATGCGCGACGCTTAAAAAACATTTTTAATTAATCGCTATCCACATTATTCAAGGCGTTAAGATATCCTTTTTCGGCATCATAATTTTTTACTAGTAGTTGATTCAATTTATTTGAAATTTCTTCTGAATACTTCATGTTGTCTTTTACATTTAAATTTCAATACTTTTTTTTGGGATGCGTATTGTTTCACATCACACTCCAAGAGGATATTAAAAAACCTGTGAACCATCAAAAAATTTAACGCCTTTAACAAAATCTTAAAAGATTTTAACAAAAAACCCAAGCACGATGGCTTGGGCTAGATTATTAAAAATAATGTATGTCTTACATATCGTCAAGATAATCTGGAATACCATCGCCATCGGTATCTAAAGCATCATCTGGATTCCCATCGCCATTTGGGTCGGCGTCTTCGTTTATAGTTAAAATACCATCGCCGTCGTCGTCATCGTCTAAGTAGTCTACTTGACCATCACCGTCAGAATCAATCGGATTACCGTTTTCATCCTTAGCTTCATTGATCGTTAAAATGCCATCGCCATCATCATCGTCATCTAGATAATTTGGTATGTCGTCACCATCAGTATCATCATCATCTAAATTGCCATCAATATCACCATTAAAATTTTCAAAAATGTTTGGTATGCCATCAGTATCATTATCACCACAATCTAAATCATCAAGGATCGCTTGAGCGCTGCCGTCCTCGTCGTCAGAACAAAATTGTAAAAACTCTTGCAGATAAAATGTATAATTTTCACATTCAACACTATAATTACCAATTGTGGCAGTTTCAAAAGTTGTTTGAGCGCTCGTTCTGTTTCGTTCGGCAAACTCACATCGAAATTCGCATTCTTCTAAACTCGATATAATTTCAGAAATCTCGCCGTCAACATCGCCACAATAACTGGCTTTAACAGCAAGCGCGTCGTCATACGCTTGACATGTTGTAGAAAAGGCTGCTTGGTCGACATACTCTAATGATGACGCAAAAGAGGCTAAATAGGCCGTTCTTGTTTGTGTGACCAATGCTTCGGTGTCTTCACATGTGATCACTACTGCTGGTATAGCTCCCGAAACTAAAGGCACCCTGAAAAATACACCAACATTATAGCTTATGGAATTTAATCCTGATTCATCGAAAGCTAAAAATTCAAAAGTACCCGTAAAAGTATTATTGCTAATCTCATCCAATTTTACAAAACCATACTCAGGGTAGATAGAAACGCTAGGATCTGGTCTATTATTTGTGGAAAATATGGTACCGTTTGCACTTACATAACGCCCCTCCATAGAATCGACATCGCCTAAAACATAAGTTCCAACGGCTACCGAAGGAATTGTCAAGGATACCGTCTCCACATTATTTCCAGCGGTAATTGTTAAGAAACCATTTTCATTGATTGAGGCACTTGTAAACTCCGCTTTCCAAAGTCCGTATTCTCTGTCACCTTGAAATCCGGGCGAATTGAACTCAACTTCATCACCACAACTCACTAACGTTAAAACAGTTACTAAAAGTATAGCTATTCTTTTCATTGCTTTGATTTTATTGCTCTTCACATGAGGCAAATTTTTTTTGGGTTAAATATAGTATAATTATATCATTTAATGTTTGGGATTCCCATTACAAAACGCACTTTTTCACCTTTTATTCTAGAATAAATTTTATCAAAATAATGTTTTCGCAACCCTTTTTAATTGACCTGATTAAAAACTGGCGTCATTTAAAACATGAATCATACATCACTATCTCTATATGAATAAATTGAGAACTAGAAACACACACCTACTTAACGTTAAATAAAACATTGTGAATTAAATAATTGTAGTATCTTTGCGCCTCATTAATAATAGAGATCGCGTACCTCGCAAATTAATTAAACATATGCCTGTAAAAATTAGATTACAAAGACACGGTAAAAAAGGAAAACCTTATTACTGGATTGTTGCCGCAGATGCAAGAGCAACAAGAGATGGTAAATACTTAGAGAAATTAGGTGCTTACAATCCAAACACAAACCCTGCAACGATAGAATTAAATCTTGACGGAGCAGTACAATGGTTACAAAATGGTGCTCAACCAACTGACACAGCCAGAGCTATTTTATCTTATAAAGGTGCGATGCTTAAAAACCACCTAGCTGGTGGTGTTGCTAAAGGCGCTTTGACCGAAGAACAAGCTGACGAAAAATTCAACGCTTGGTTAGAACAAAAAGCGGATAAGGTACAAACTAAAGAAGCTGGTTTATCTGAAGCTCAAGCCAAAGCGAAAGCTGATGCCTTAGCAGCCGAAAAAGCAGTGAATGAAGCTAGAATCGCTGCTGCAGCTCCTGTTGTTGAAGAAGCTGAGGTTACTGAAGAAACTACTGAAGAGCCTAAAGCAGAAGGTGAAGTTGCCGCTACAAATGAAGAAGAATAGAAATTTATTTTTTATACTTTTAAACCCAGACTTTTAAGGTCTGGGTTTTTTTTTGAATTCCCTTGATGTCAGGCCGACCGCAGTTGAGACCTCGCATTACTATAACATGAAATTTTGACTGCACTAATTTGTAACTAATCTAGATTATGAATAAAAAAGACTGCTTCTTTCTTGGTAAAATCGTAAAAAAATACAGTTTCAAGGGTGAATTGCTCGTCAAACTAGATACCGATGAGCCAGAACTTTATGAACACATGGATTCGGTATTTATAGAGGTACGCAATAATTTGGTGCCTTTCTTTATTGAAGCGTCGCAACTGCACAAATCAGAATTACTTCGGGTTAAGTTTGAAGATGTCGATACTGAAGCCGATGCCGACGCTCTTATGAAAAGCGGACTTTATTTACCGCTTGAGTTTTTACCAAAACTTGACGAGGACAAGTTTTATTTTCATGAAATCATAGGTTATAAAGTCGAAGACAAGAACTTTGGATTTGTTGGCATCATCAAAGCCATCAACGATTCTACAGCGCAATCTCTTTTTGAAATTGACAGGGATGGGATTGAAATTTTAATACCAATGAACGACGAGTTCATTTCGAAGGTTGACAAGAAAAATAAGGTCATTCATGTCGATACACCTGAAGGTTTGATTGATTTATATTTAGAGGAATAATCCCGTCCTAAATACTTACCAATGGAACGAACTTTTAGATCTCATGAATAAGAATTTTGAATTCAAGCAATTTTCGGTTGGCCAAGACCAATGCGCCATGAAAATTGGGACCGATGGGGTCTTGCTTGGTGCTTGGACGTCGGTTGAGACGAATCCATTTTCGGTATTGGATATTGGCGCAGGAACCGGCATTTTGGCGCTCATGATGGCGCAACGATGTCACGCAGAAATTATCGAAGCGCTTGAGATTGATGATCAGGCTTTCGAACAATGTGTAGATAATTTTGAGCAATCGGGTTGGAACGACCGCTTATTTTGCTATCATGCCTCGCTAGAAGAGTTTGTCAATGAGATTGATGATACTTATGATTTGATTGTTTGTAATCCGCCATTCTTTTCCGAAGATTATAAAACCGACAACAGCCAGCGTGATCTCGCTCGATTTCAAGATGCTATGCCATTTAAGCATTTGTTAGAATCTGTGGTTGATCTACTTTCTGAGCAAGGGGTTTTTTCGGTCGTTATTCCGTTTTCCGAAGAAGTTCGATTTACAAAATTAGCGTTTAGAGTTGGTTTGTTTCCCAAGCGAATTACACATGTTAGAGGTAATCCTTCCGCAGAAATTAAAAGAAGTCTTATTGAATTTTCATTGGTGAGCGCAGAGGTCATATCTTCAGAATTAATCATTGAAACAGCACGTCATCACTATACCGACGACTATATTGAACTTACCAAAGATTTTTATTTGAAGATGTAATTGCGCACTGCAAACGTTTTCGTTATCTTTGTAATTCAAAGAAAAACCGAAGCGATCTTTAAAAATTTGCAGCGTTTTGATCTTGGAATACTAAAAATAATTAAGATAATGAAACCAGATTTATTCGAAGCTCCAGATTATTATAATTTGGATGAGCTCCTTACCGAAGAACATAAATTAGTGCGTGACGCAGCCCGAGATTGGGTAAAGCGTGACGTTTCTCCAATCATCGAAGACTATGCACAACGTGGAGAATTTCCGAAGCAAATCATAAAAGGATTGGCAGATATTGGCGCTTTTGGGCCATATATCCCAGAAGAATATGGTGGCGCAGGACTGGATCAAATTTCATATGGTTTGATTATGCAAGAAATTGAACGTGGTGACTCTGGCGTAAGAAGTACAGCATCGGTTCAATCATCTCTAGTGATGTACCCTATTTGGAAATATGGTAACGAGGCACAACGTAAAAAATACCTTCCAAAATTAGCCTCTGGAGAATGGATGGGTTCTTTTGGTTTGACCGAACCCGATCATGGTTCAAATCCGGGAGGCATGACCACCAATTTCAAGGACAAGGGTGACCATTATCTTTTGAATGGTGCAAAAATGTGGATCAGTAATTCTCCGTTTTGTAACGTCGCGGTGGTTTGGGCCAAAAGTGAAGAAGGACGTATTCACGGTCTCATTGTAGAACGCGATATGGAAGGCTTTTCAACTCCCGAAACCCATAACAAATGGTCATTGAGAGCCTCTGCTACTGGTGAGCTTATATTTGACAATGTTAAAGTGCCTAAAGAGAATTTATTACCAAATAAATCTGGGTTAGGAGCGCCATTAGGTTGCTTGGATTCTGCTCGTTTTGGTATTGCCTGGGGAGCGATTGGTGCAGCCATGGACTGTTATGACACAGCCTTGAGATACAGCAAACAGCGTATGCAATTTGGAAAACCTATTGGTCAATTTCAATTACAACAAAAAAAACTTGCCGAGATGATTACCGAAATCACGAAAGCACAATTATTAGCCTGGAGATTGGGCGTCATGCGCGAGAACGGTACAGCTACCTCTGCTCAAATATCAATGGCTAAACGTAACAATGTCGATATGGCCTTGACCATCGCACGTGACTCGAGACAAATGTTAGGCGGTATGGGTATAAGCGGCGAATATAGTATTATGAGACATATGATGAATCTGGAGAGCGTCGTCACCTACGAAGGCACCCACGACATTCATTTATTGATCACAGGTTTAGACATCACTGGATTGAACGCCTTTAAATAATCCCGTTAAAAGTTATGCGGTTGATATCGTTATAATATTAGAAAAACGCCTCTCTATTGTGAGAGGTTTTTTTGTACTCGATTTTGAGGATTGAAAAAAGAAATTTTTTAATTTAATAACTCAAACACACAAGCTTTACACTAAAAGATATATCAACTTTTATAATAAATCGTATTTTTATTTTGATGAAAACCATTTTGTATAGCTTTTTAATCTTGATCCTCTTCGCATCCTGTTCTAGCGATGATCCATCAGATATGGACATGTCCACGCAAGATACTGAGGATACTAATACCCCAGATCCTGATGACGATGATGATCCTGAACCCTTGCAAATCTATAAAATACTGTCACTCGGCGATAGCTATACTATAGGCCAAAGTGTTTGTAACACCTGTAGATTTCCAGAACAATTAAATGATAGCTTGACACATATCATAAGTAACAGTAATATCATATCGACCGTTATCGCCCAAACGGGATGGACTACGACCGATCTACAAATTGGTATTGCTTCGGAAACTTTAACGACCGACTATGATTTAGTGACCTTACTGATTGGCGTTAATAACCAATTTCAAAACGCGCCGTTTTCGATTTATGAAACTGAATTTCCACAGCTTGTCGAAACAGCCATAATGGCTGCCAATGGCGATAAATCAAATCTTATCGTACTATCGATTCCCGATTATGCGTTCACACCTTATGGTCAAAATAATGGAAATCCTGTTGAGACTTCCCAAGAAATAGATGTTTACAATACATTTATAGAAACGTATTGCTCTCAAGAAAATATCAGTTTTTTAAATATAACAGATATCACCAGAATGGGTTTGGAAGATCCATCTTTGGTAGCAGCTGATGGTTTGCATCCTTCTCAATCAGCTTACACAAAATTTGTTGAACGTCTTCTGCCTTTGGCACTTGAAAAAATTCTTTGAGGATATATTGGATAAGACACAACTAAAAGGTTAAAACTGTACGTTTTTAATTGGAGATTATTATTTTTGAATTCTAACTATCTCGTTAAGAATATTATGAAAAACAAACTATTTTTACTGCTATGCTTTTTGGTGTTTTGCAGCCACGATATGTACCTAAAGCTGGAAACATTCTTTTTAGAGCCTCAGCAAAAAAGCAGCATTCACTTGTATAATGGAACGTTTGATAAAAGCGAAAATATCATTGATCGCGATCGCATGATTGATGTTAGTCTTACAGGTCAAGGCCAACGCAATGTCTTGGACGAAAGTCAATGGACCGAAAAGGACAGCATCACCACCCTCAATTTTACTTCGGGAGATGAAGGGACATGGGTCGCAGGTGTATCCACAAAACCACGTCAAATAGAGATGGATGCAAAGGCCTTTAATAAGTATCTTAAACATGATGGTGTAACCGATTTATTAGACTATCGCGAGGATAACCAATTACTTGAAGAAGATGCCATAGAAAAATACTCAAAGCATGTCAAGGCTATTTTTCAAGTAGGTGATGTAAGAACAAGTGACTGGAATACTGTATTAGGTTACCCAATAGAATTTGTTCCAAAGCGTAATCCTTATGAAACGCATACTGGTGATACGCTAAGTGTACTCTTATTACGAGATGGCAAACCGCTTGCCAATCAGTTGGTATATGCTAATTTCAGACCCTCCCTAAATCAGCACTCACACTCGACTGAACAGATGCATTCTCATGACGGTGACCAACCTCATAGTCATGGTGACGAAAACGATGAGCATGCTCATAACGCTAAAGAATCGACTCACGGTCATTCACATGATGCCCAAGCACAACATTCTCACGATGATAGTCAAAACCATAGTCATGCTGAAATAGATGAACATGATAAAACACATTCTCATGACACTCAAAAGAATGCTCACACTCATTCTCAAAATGATACTGTACACCGTCATGATGATACAGAAGAAACGAAAGACAACGAGCATGAACATACTGATGGTCAACTCTTGCGTACTGATAATGATGGGCTAGTGAATGTAAAACTTTCTGCAGATGGTATTTGGTATTTACGCACTATTCATCTTGTACCCACTAAAGAAGAAGGACTTACTCACGAGTCAAACTGGGCAACACTTACATTCGAAATACAGCACGCGCACGATACTAAAGATCATAGTCACGAGCTCGAAACCGAAATCCCTTCTTATGTGTATTGGATCGCAAGCGGATTACTTATTGTAGGTTTGTTTTTCTGGTTTAAGCGTAAAAATTAATTTTGAATTCTATATTGAGCCGTATTGTTGTTATCATTTTTTTGTTGTTACCTGCATTGGCAATAGCCCATGGTGTAAGTGATGCAGATCAAGAGATTTTAAATTCTGGCGGTTTATTATCTTATATTTATGTAGGTGCAAAACACATGCTTACAGGTTATGACCACATACTCTTTATAATTGGAGTTGTATTTTACCTCAATGGCTTTAAAGATATTGTAAAGTTTATAAGTGTATTTACTGTTGGGCATTGCATCACCTTATTGGGCGCCACTTACTTAAATATCTCAATTAATGAGCATGTTATAGATGCTATTATTGCACTTAGTGTCGTGTATAAGGGTTTTGAAAATCTAGGAGGCTTTCAAAAAATCAAACTTAAATCGCCCAATCTACTGATGATGGTATTTATCTTTGGCCTCATTCACGGCTTAGGCCTTTCAACCCGTCTCCAATCTTTTGATATAGGTAACGAACTATTTCTAGCTAAGATCTTTAGTTTTAATATTGGGGTGGAATTAGGTCAAGTGATCGCTTTAATCCCTATCGTCATGCTAATTACCTATTGGAAAACTCAAAGTAGTTTTAAAGCCTTTTATCAGTCTGTAAACACATATTTAATAGTAGCTGGACTACTACTTTTTGCATACCAACTCAACGGCTATTTTCAATTTTTTTAATTTTTTTTAATTTTGAATCAATGATTATGATTCTGGTGCAAGCTCTACTTCTAGGCCTTCCATATCTAGTGTCATTTGAATTTGACAACCGAGACGGGATGAATCCTTTACATAAAATGCCTCGCTTAACATCGCCTCTTCGTCGTCTTCCATTTCTGGCAACTCGGTTTTGCTAAGTACATAGCATTGACAAGAGGCACACATCGCCATTCCACCGCAAATACCGATAGTACCTTCTGGAGCTAGCTCGTAAGATCGAACGACTTCCATGAGGTTCATAGCCATATCAATTGGAGCTGCTACATTGTGGGCAACGCCTTCACGGTCTATTATTTTTATGTTAACGTCGGTTTTTTCCATTTGAAAAGTAACTAGTAGAAAGTAATTAGTGGTTATTTTCTATTTTAAAGATTTTATTAAGCCATAGAGCATTCTGGATATTTCATTTGAGTTACTGATCAATTTGTCTGCAATTTCTTTTTCTGAAAAATTAAGTCTGACAGTTAAATATTGCATTGATCTGAATTCACTCGCAGATGCGGTTGCAAAAAATAAAAATCGTTTAAAGTCACAGGGTTTGTATTCCGATCAAAACCTTCGGCAACATTATTTGAAATAGATACTGAAGCTCTTGTTATTTCATCTCTGAAAGCAAAATCTCCAATATTTGCGAAGTGTTTATAAATTAAAACACAAAAATCTTGAGATTTCTGCCAAATTAAAAGCTCTTCAAATTTCTGTATTGCCATTCGAATAAATACTATTTACCAATTACTCATCACTAATTTCTAATTACTTTTTATAAAAAACTCAATTAATCGCTTTAACAACAGCCTTCGGTGCTTCTTTTCGCGTTCCGTCAAAACCGTCAACACCACTAACGGTTGTGTACTTCAATACAAAACGTTTCCCTGGATTGATAATTTGATAAGCAGCCTGGCACATAAGTGTAGCTTCGTGAAAACCACATAAAATCAATTTTAACTTCCCTGGATAGGTATTGACATCGCCAATCGCAAAAATTCCCGGAATATTGGTTTGATAATCTAAGGCGTTATTAACGACGATCGCATTTTTCTCGATCTCCAAGCCCCAATTTGCGATTGGTCCTAATTTTGGAGACAAACCGAAAAGTGGTATAAAATGGTCACACTCAATTTCAAACTCCTTTTCAATATGCTGGGCTTGTTTGACAACAACTGATTTTACTTGGTCATCACCAACAATGCCGACAACTTCGGCTGGCGTGATTAAGTTTATTTTTCCTGCATCTTTTAGTTCTTGCACTTTTTCTACGGAATCTAGATGCCCACGAAATTCATTGCGTCTATGGATCAAGGTCACTTTACTGGCCACATCGCTTAAAAAAATACTCCAATCTAAAGCAGAATCTCCTCCACCTGCAATGACAACCTCTTTATCTCTATAAAACTCTGGATCTTTTATTATATACTCGACACCAACATCTTCAAAATGGGCAATATTATCAATTAAAGGTTTGCGCGGCTCAAAACTTCCCAGGCCGCCAGCAATGGCAACAACTGGCGCGTGATGCTGCGTTCCTTTGTTTGTGGTCACGATAAAACTGCCATCCTCTTGTTTCTCTATAGTTTCGGCACGTTCTCCTAATGTAAATCCTGGCTCAAATTGCTTACACTGTTCTAGTAACTTATCGGTAAGATCGCCTGCAAGGATTTCTGGATAGGCTGGCACATCGTAAATGGGCTTTTTAGGATAAATTTCTGAACATTGTCCGCCTGGTTGCGGTAACGCATCAATTAAATGGCATTTTAGTTTGAGGAGTCCGGCTTCAAAAACGGTGAATAATCCGGTGGGTCCTGCTCCAATAATAAGTATATCTGTTTTAATCATAGTAACGCCCATAACTATGGGTATCTCTTTAATGCAACTTTGCCTTTTAATGACAAATTAGTTATTTTCTATCTAAAGGTAGTGTCGCTTAACGGTTTGCGTGAAGGATGGAACGGCCTGTTTGAGCTCCTCGCAGAGAGCGAGTAGTGAGAGCCTGACCCTTGCGGTCACGCCCAATTAAGCCTCAATATTAATCACCTGTTCTATTTGGGGAGCGTGCTTTTTTATGGTCATCTCAACACCCGATTTGAGCGTCATTTGATTGACACTGCACCCAACGCAAGCCCCTTGCAATTGTACTTTCACCAACTTACCGTTCTCGATGGACAGTAAGGAGATATCGCCACCATCGCTTTGTAAAAACGGACGAATCTCGTCTAAGGCTTTTTCGACATTAAGTCTAAGTTCTTCTGTACTCATGTAAATAGTTCCTATCCTTTCTTTCTTTGTTTGAACTGGATTGCAGTACAACAAAAAATGACCTGGAATTCATATTATTTTTTAACGGCTGAACATCCAGCCATGGTCGTAATCTTAATAGCTTCTGTTGGTGGTAAATCATCGTTTCGTCTCACGACTTCCTGTACAACATTTTGAGTGATTGTTTCAAAGGCTTGTTCTAAAGGCGTTTCTGTTTGCAAGGCTGCAGGACGACCAACATCTCCTGCTTCCCTGATACTTTGCACCAATGGCAATTGTCCTAAAAATGGCACGTTTAGATCTTCGGCCAAATGCTTGGCACCTTCTTTACCAAAAATGTAATATTTGTTTTCGGGCAATTCCTCTGGTGTGAAATACGCCATATTTTCTATAATTCCCAAAACCGGCACATTAATACTATCTTGCTGAAACATGGCCACGCCCTTTTTAGCATCGGCTAAAGCTACATTTTGCGGTGTGCTTACCACAACTGCCCCTGTGATTGGAAGCGATTGCATAATGCTTAAGTGAATATCGCCCGTTCCTGGAGGTAAATCGATTAACATAAAATCGAGTTCACCCCAAGCCGCATCAAAAATCATTTGGTTGAGTGCTTTTGCGGCCATAGGACCTCTCCATACGACCGCTTGATCTGGTTTAGTAAAAAAGCCAATGGACAAAATCTTGACGCCATAATTTTCTACAGGTTTCATTTTTGACTTGCCGTCAATATTGACAGCAATTGGTCGCTCTAATTCCACATCAAACATGATGGGCATGGACGGCCCATAAATATCGGCATCTAAAATACCAACCTTAAAGCCCATTTTTGACAAGGTCACGGCTATATTTGCGGTCACCGTTGATTTGCCAACACCGCCTTTTCCTGAAGCAACGGCAACGATGTTTTGTATGCCAGGAATAGATTTTCCTTTAATAACATTAGGTGCAGATTGCGTTGGTGCATCTACTTTTACGTTAACCTTTATTTTTGCTTTTTCATAAACGAGATCATGGATCGCTTTCATGATTTCGACTTCAGTTTTTTTCTTGGCTTGCAAACTTGGATTTGTAATTGTAATATCCACGACAACCTCATCGGCAAAAGTAACAATATTAGTGATGGCTCCACTCTCTACCATATTTTGTCCTTCACCAGGTGCAGAGATAGATTCGAGCGCTTTGAGTATATCTTGTTTATTTAATTTCATGTGATTTGGATTCGGGAAACACAATCGGAATTTCAACATATTGTTTCCGAATGGATTTCTTTTGTCTGGGTTCTATTATTCAGAATCATTCTAAGAGCAAAGATACTTAATAAAGGTTGAAGTTTAAAGTCTTAATATTGCTATTTGTTATGGCAAGATTGCCTTCTATTATCAATAAAAAGAGCACGATTTTTATTTGATCTTGTTTTGCAAAAAAATTGAGATTTACTGCGCTTTAGAGCTTAGCGAAGGATCCCAAAAAACAGACTCAAATTCTTGAATTTGGTTATCAATAATAATAATCCCTTCGCTTTCCAATAATTGCTGCATCAGGTTAGTGCCCTCAAAATGATGTTTACCAGTGAGAAGACCAATTCTATTGACAACACGATGCGCAGGAACATCTTTACCGTGAGAACAATTCATAGCATAGCCCACCATTCTAGAACTTCGTTTAGCACCTAAATAATTTGCAATGGAGCCATAGCTCGTTACTCTTCCGTAGGGAATTTGTCGCGCCACTTCATACACTTTATCAAAAAAATTAAGAGTTTCTGGCTTCATTTTATTTAAGACTCCATTACAATATTTATTAAAGTGACAATGGCCACAATCCCAGTGATTACCCCAATACTATAATTCATGTTTTTTTGAGAGGTCAGTCTTTTATTCTTGATCTTATCAAAAAAGAAGATATACATGTAAAGCATAACAAAAGTTCCCATCACAGCACCAGCACAGTAAGTCAAAATATTCATTGCCTCAAAGCTAAACCACCCAAACCCAGCGATAGATATCGTCATGTACGCTTGATATGGAATAGGAAACACGTTGATTGCAGATAAAAACACGCCTTGAAAAAAACGACTGTGCTTACTCCTAGAATGCGTCTCAACATTTGGCTTAGAGCTTTCTTTTGAAATAAAAAGGTAGTAGATTGTGATGAGTACAAAAATTACAAAAGCGACACGTCTTAAAATCTCAACGGTGTGTGGGTGATTGCTCAAATAGCGCGCGAACATTGCAGCGATATATGTTTGTAGAAATACGATTGCGCAAACACCGATCGAGAAAATAATCCCTCTAGCATATCCTTCTTTAAGACTTACTTTTGCTGCGGTCATATTTAATAATCCGGGAGGAATCACACCAATAAGAGCTATGATAAATCCTAGAAAAAAAATGACGCTGATACTCAAATCTACTTAATTTTGAATCTAATATACGTAATTGCTTTGTCATGTTCGAGATATTGCGACTCGTAATAGGTTTGGATACTCGTGACTTCCTCAGGACTTCCCTCTTGTTTATAAACGTTATGATTGGCATATAACACGTCATGGCCTTCGCCATGTAGAAGACCTAAAGTGTAGCCATGCATAAATTCACTATCGGTTTTAAGATTAACAATACCATCTGGTTTTAAAACGGTTTTATAACGTTTCAAAAACCCTGAATTGGTCATTCTATGTTTTGTGCGTTTGTATTTTATTTGAGGATCGGGAAAAGTAATCCAGATTTCGTCTACTTCATTTTCGGCAAAAGCAAAATCGACAAGTTCAATTTGGGTTCTCAAAAAAGCGACATTAGTCAAATTTTCATCAATAGCGGTTTTCGCACCTCTCCAAAATCGTGCGCCTTTGATATCAATACCAATAAAGTTTTTCTGCGGAAATTTTTTAGCGAGCTCAATCGTATATTCACCACGACCACAGCCCAATTCTAAAATCAACGGATGGTCGTTTTTGAACACCACGCTATTCCACTGACCTTGAAGTTTGTATTTGGCATCTACTAAGTCTTCACGTTTGGGTTGAAACACATTGTCAAAAGTTTCATTCTCCTTAAATCGCTTAAGTTTATTTTTACTTCCCACTTTAAAAATTTAACTATTTGTTATATTTACTAATTCTGCCGTAAAATTAAGGAAACATTTTAAGCTTTAACTTTGATTTACTTACAGACTCATTAAAAGAGACCAAATTTGAAGAATACTAGGCAGGTGAAAATTCAGCAAAAAAAAAGAATTCTCGTCGCTCCATTAAATTGGGGATTGGGACATGCTACGCGATGTATTCCTATAATTCGAGCGCTGATCACACATCAATTTGAACCCATTATCGCCAGTGACGGCGTAGCCTTACAACTTTTGATAAAGGAATTTCCTGATCTAGACTATATTGCACTGCCATCGTATCATATCACGTACCCAAAAAATGGTAAGTTTTTCAAATTAAAAATGTTTTGGAGTACTCCTAAACTATTGAAAGCGATTAAAGCTGAAAACCACATGGTCAAGGCTATCATTAAGTCACATGATATTCAAGGTATTATCTCTGATAATCGTTTTGGCGTATACCATGACACCTTACCTAGCGTATTTATAACGCATCAGCTTCAAGTTTTAAGCGGAAACACGACTTGGCTGAGCACTAAGCTGCATCAAAGAATCATCAAACGCTTTAATGAATGTTGGGTTCCAGATACAGTTGGCGACACGAATTTAAGCGGAAAGCTAAGTCATACCCGCAACGCAGAATTGCCTGTAAAGTTTATTGGGTGCTTGAGCAGGTTTAAACAAACAGAGTGCTCGATTACATATAACGTTATGGTTTTGATTTCAGGACCTGAACCTCAACGTACGTGTATAGAAACTAAATTACGTTCTGAATTTAAAAACTTTGGTGGCAAGGTGCTCTTTGTTAGAGGCGTGGTTGAAAAGGTCTGTAAAGTTTCCGAAGAAAGGAATATGACCGTATATAATTATATGACCAGTTCCCAATTGGAGACTGCCATAAACGAAAGTGAATTGATTGTCTCTCGATCTGGATATACGACGATTATGGATTTAGCAAGAATGCGAAAAAAGGCTTTTTTTATTCCCACGCCTGGTCAATTTGAGCAAGAATATTTGGCTGAACGTTTGACAAGATTAGGATATGTGGCTAGTTGCAAACAAGGTGATTTTAGTTTAAGTTGCTTAGAGGACATCGCAAATACAAAAGGGCTTAGCCCAGTAGATCATGACTTAAATTATGCGGCTTTATTTGGCCTTTTCTAAAGTGAATGAGAACTCACTGCCTACGCTTGTTTCGCTTTCTACATAGATTTTCTCTTCGTGGGCTTCAATAATATGCTTAACAATGGAAAGTCCCAAACCAGAGCCACCTTCTTTACGCGAACCGCTTTTATCGACCCGAAAAAAACGTTCAAATAATCGAGGAATGTTTGCTTTAGAAATACCTTCACCATTATCGGTCACACGAACAATCACTTTATTTTTAATGAGGTTTTCGATACTCACTTCTGTTGTACCACGTTCTTCACCATACTTAATAGAATTGACAATAAGATTGGTAAGCACTTGCTGGATGCGCTCCTTATCGGCCAAAACCATGATAGGCTCGGTATAATCCATATCAAAAATGAGCGAGATCTTCTTTTTGGCGGCTTTCATTTCTAAGAGTTCAAAAACGCTTTCCACAAGCTCGACCACGTCAAAGACTTCAATGGTTAAGCGAAGATCGCCTACTTCTAATTTGGTAATCATGTCCAGATCTTTGACAATATAAATAAGACGTTCTAGACCTTTGCTGGCTCTGTTGAGATACTTTTCACTTACTTTTTTATCATCAATGGCGCCATCCAATAGGGTTAACAAGTAACCTTGAACCGTGAATAAAGGGGTTTTGAGTTCATGGGATACATTGCCAAGAAATTCTTTTCTATATTCTTCTCTTACTTTTAAGGTTTCTATTTCAAGCTTTTTGTCTTTGGCGTATTTGTCTATTTCTTCTGTAAGTGTCGCCATATCGGTCGTGATGGGCTGTTTCCGAAGAGAGGTAGATTCTAAAAGGGTGAGATCGTCGTAGATTTTTTTAACTCGTCGGTAAATAAAACGCTCGACACGATACTGTATGACTATAAAGGAAATGATATAGGTAAAAAGCGCAAAAGATACTAAGTAAAGAATGCTCACTGAATGTAAGGCGAATAAAAAAACACTCGATAAGAGCGTTAAAAAAATAGTGATGTATAAGGACGTCCTGAAAGCGAACCTATACGTTTTCTTTAATTTGTTTTGCATCAATCTACAAACTTATACCCAACACCTTTGATCGTCTTAAATTTTTTATCGCCAATTTTTTCGCGCAATTTTCTAATGTGAACATCAATCGTTCTACCACCAACTACTACTTCATTTCCCCAGACTTTATCTAGTATTTCTTCGCGTTTAAAAACTTTGTTAGGTTTTGTTGCCAACAAAGATAGCAATTCAAACTCTTTTCTTGGCAGTACGAGTTCTTTGCCTTTTATGGTGATTTTGTATTCTTCCCTATTAATAGTTAAGTTACCAATAGTTAAAACCTCATCAACCCGGTCTTGATCCTTGAGGCGTCTGAGTAGTGATTTGACTTTGCTTACCAAAACCTTGGGCTTGATTGGTTTGGTAATATAATCATCTGCACCAGCATCAAAACCTGCCATTTGAGAATAATCTTCACCTCTAGCCGTTAGAAAAGCGATGATAGTTTCACTTAAATCAGGGATTTTTCTTATTTGCTCGCAAGCCTCAATGCCATCCATTTCGGGCATCATGACGTCTAATATAATGAGTTGAGGTCTCTCCTTTTTTGCTTTCTTGACGGCCTCTAGGCCATTTTCTGCAGTCACTATTTTATAACCCTCAGATGATAAATTATAACCAACAATTTCTAAAATATCTGGTTCGTCGTCGACTAGCAAAATCTTAATATCTCTTTTTTTCATGGATTATGGTTTGACACGCTTAACAACGTAAAGATAGGCTTATTCACAAAAAACCAAACCATACCCATAATTGATAACATTAAGTTAACCTAAATGACATGTGCAAATTTCTAGTTTTAAGAGCTTATTATTTAATGTTATCATATTGTAAACTACTGTTTTTATGATAAGAATATTATTAAAAACTACAAAAACCGAGTATATTTGTGTGCTAATTTTTGAAACCATTAAACTAATACATTATGAAAAAAATTTACTTTTTATGTCTTGCTGTTCTAGTAACGACGTTGTCCTTTGGGCAAGATTTAATATTAACTGGTGCCTATGATGGACCTGTAACTGGAGGTACTCCAAAAGGTATAGAGCTTTATGTGGTAAACAATATCGCCGATTTGAGCATTTATGCTGTTGGTAGCGCGAATAATGGCGGAGGAACTGATGGCGAAGAATTTACATTTCCCGCTGTAAGTGCTGATGCAGGAGATTACATATATGTGGCTACTGAAACACCAAACTTTAATGCCTTTTTTGGTTTTGATCCAGACTACACCGATGGCTCAATGGGAATAAATGGTGATGATGCCATTGAATTATTTCAAAATGGAACAGTCGTAGACGTTTTTGGCGATATTGATGTTGACGGAAATGGAGAACCATGGGAATATTTAGATGGCTGGGCTTATAGAGTAGATGGCAGCGGTCCTGACGGGAACAGTTTTGTAGTTACCAATTGGACTTACAGTGGTGTTGATCAGTTAGAAGGCGGCACTACAAATGCTGCTTGTAATGTACCGTTTCCTATTGGAACGTATACGGCTACTGCAAATACAAATCCAACGATTTCTATCTCATCTCCATTTGACAATCAAGCTTTAGACGCTGGAACAACGACTGTAGATGTTGTGTTCACGACTGCAAATGCGCCAGGTGCTACTGTGACGATGACCGTAATAAAAAATGGTGGGACACCAGAAGTGGTTAATAATGCTACAAGTCCGTTTCAAGTTGGTCCAGCCGTTGATGGGGATACATTTTCTGTAACTGCAGATTTAGTTGATGGCGGTGTTTTAGATTCAGATATGGTCAATTTTAGCATCGCATTTCCTTGTGATATTTTTGTTGGCACCATCGTAACGACATGTGATGCTGTCACTTCTGGAACTACAGACACATACAACGTCACCATTGATTATGCTGGTGGAGCAACTACGGCTTATACGGTTGATACTGGAGGTGTAGGCGTTATTGGTGGTGACAATCCTTCTAGTGTTGCAGATGGGACTATCTTAATTACAGGGGTTACAGAAGGCACTGATTTTGTGGTGACGTTTACAGGTGATCCTTTAGAAAGCAGCTGTGATTTTACACGAAATATCAACAGCCCAGATTGTGATCCTCAGTTGCCTTTACCGCTATACGAAGGATTTGACTATACAGTTGGGTCTAATTTAATTGATACGGCAGATTGGTCTAATATTTCCGATTCTACCGATGAAATTTTAATAGGTGGCCCAGGAGGTCTTACATACACTGGTTTTGCTGCTGGAAATCAAACTGGAAATCATATTACGTTTGACGGTGGCGGTAGCGATACAGCTATTGAATTTACCCCAATTGTTGGCGGAACACTTTACGCTTCTTTTTTGATGAATGTATCAGATAATATGGCAATAACATCAGCAGGTTATTTTGCGATATTAGGTGATTTTGATGCACGATTATGGACGGTTCCTGGCGTAAATGCTGGTGAATACCAAATCGGGATTTCAAATGTAAATGCAGCACCTACTGCTGGAGCGCTTGATAGCACTATATTATTAGAAGGTGATACTGTTTTAGTGGTTATGAGCTATGACACCGTTACTGGTGTGATCAATACATGGGTAAATCCTGATGCTGCTTCATTTGGTAGTACAGCTCCTGCAGCGAGTGCAACTGATACTGATGCTACTCCTCAAACAAGTCTTAATCAATTTGTAATTCGTCAAGATTCTAGTACAGAAACCCCTTTCATTCTTTTTGATGAATTACGATTAGGTGCTACTTGGGCAGATGTCACGCCTACGACCTTATCAACTAATGGGTTCACCGCAAATACATTCAAGATATTTCCTAACCCAACATCAACTGGGTTTGTAAACATCACAAGCGTTAGCGATAGCAGCACAAACGTTGCGGTTTATGATATTTTAGGCAAGCAAGTGATCAACGAAACTTTAGTTAATGATCGTGTTAATGTTTCAGCATTAAATACAGGACTTTATATCGTAAAGATTTCTCAAAATGGAACTTCAGTAACTAAGAAATTAGTGATTGAGTAAACCAATTTTGCAAATAACTTATAAAAGCGTCTCGATAATTCTCGGGGCGCTTTTTGTTTTTGCATATGTTTGCAACAATGATCAAGACCAACGAGATTTTTTCAATCGCTTCAGAAGAAGACTTTAATAATGCAGCGCTAGACATTTTTAAATTTCAGTTTAAAAACAATGGCGTCTATAGGTCTTTTTGTGATTTACTCTATAAGCATCCAAGTGATATTAAACGTATTGAGGATATTCCGTTTCTACCCATTCAGTTTTTTAAAAGCCATAAGGTCATATGTTCGACCTCTACAGTTGAAGAAGTGTTCTCAAGCAGCGGAACGACGGGAGCAATCACAAGTAAACATTTCGTGACCGATCGTTCAATTTACGAGCAGAGTTTTAGACAAGGTTTCAATACATTCTACGGAAACATTAAAGATTATACCATTTTAGCCTTGTTACCCAATTACTTAGAACGGGAGGGTTCGTCACTTATTTATATGGTCAATGATATGATCAAAGCATCTGGACAGCCTGAAAGCGGATTTTACCTCAACAACCTCGAAGCCCTAAAAAAGCAGCTGATCGCTTTAGATTCCGAAGGAAAAAAAATCATGCTCATCGGTGTCTCTTTTGCGCTCTTAGATTTAGTAGAATCGCATCAATTTCAATTAAAGAATACCATCGTTATGGAAACTGGTGGCATGAAAGGTCGTAGAAAAGAATTGGTACGTGATGAATTACAAACTATTTTAAAACAAGGATTTGGTGTTTCTAAAATTCATAGCGAATATGGTATGACCGAATTGCTGAGTCAAGCCTATTCGCATGGTGATGGACTCTTTAAATGCCCAAATTGGATGCGCGTTCTTACGCGAGATCCCGAAGACGCGCTTACCCTTCAAAAACGGGGAAAAACTGGCGGAATTAACGTCATTGACCTTTCTAATATCAATTCATGTGCATTTATCGCGACTCAAGATTTAGGCCGTGTTTATATAGATCACAGTTTTGAAATTATTGGAAGATTTGATTCTAGCGATATAAGAGGTTGTAATTTGATGGTGCTGTAAAGTTGATAATTGTTTATCGACTAAGTCTGTATGAAAAGACAACAACTTACGATTTGGTTATGTTTCGCAGTACTCTTGAGTTTTGCGCAATCTGTTGACTACAACACCAAAAAAGGCTTCGTTGCCAAAGGTTATGATGTCGTGGCTTATTTTGACAATGAGGCCGTAGAAGGCGAAAATAAATTTACTGCGACCCACGATGGCGTACAGTTTAAATTTGCTTCGGAAGAGAATTTAAAGACCTTTGAAAGCAATCCTGATAAATATGTCCCCCAGTATGGAGGCTATTGTGCTTATGCTATTGCAGAAAGCTCAAAGAAAGTTGACGTTGATCCAGAAACGTTCGAAATTAGAGATGGGAAATTGTATTTATTCTATAATTCATGGTTTAATAACACACTAAAATCTTGGAAAAAAAATAATGTGAAAGGTTTACAAGAAAAAGCCGACCAAAATTGGGAAGTAATGAATTAGAATGAAGATTCTATGAAAAAGAAATGTTTACTTCAAAATAGTTGATTGGTTGATGTTAAACGTCCTGCAAATTTTGCGGGACGTTTTTCTATTGAGTATATCTGAAAAAACAAATCCAATATCAATAGACAGTCACGGCAAAAATCATCAAACGAAGGTCTGAATTTTTATATCATCGTAATATTGCAATATTACGATGATATACAATTAACGTATTTAAACATGAACGATACCTAGGTTACTAGAATAATTTTTGGTGAAAGATTGCTCTATTCTTACTCTTAAAATATTATATCGAAAGTGAGTAGCTTCTATTTGTTAGACCTGCCAGATTTCAATACTAAAGTGATGCTCATGCTGTAGTTATGTCGCCTTCAGATCTAAACTCGTTTTATTATTTAAATTAACGACTCGTAGTTTGGGAAAATGTAATCAATCTAGGGTACCCTCTAGGTTTTAAAATCTTACAGGATAATCACTAATTTTTCACATCAATTGCTCATTGAAAAATAGAATTATTTTCGTTTGAATCTTGTACTGAAAGAAAAAAATCAAGAAGTTATCATACCTGTATGGTTTCGAAAACTTCAAAAGACAAACCACTATAATTAGTTTTATCAGTTAGGCTTGAATATCATACTTTTAGGAAATATGATCAGCATTCGATACTTTCATGGTTTTGAAAACTTAACGAAATAAAGATGTACCTCTTATAAAACTTTAATAATATAGGTGTTTTTCTTACCCTTGTTTAAGATAATGTAGATGTCATTAATTAAATCTTCAGCAGATAATTGGTAGTCTTCGGTGACTTTTTCCTTATTGACCGAGACTGCATTTTCATTTAATGCGCGACGCGCATCGCTATTAGACGCCAAGAAATTAGTTTGGGCAGATAAAGCTCCAATCATATCCAATTGGGATAATTCCTCTCTAGAAATTTCTGCTTGCGGTACACCTTCAAACACATCTAAAAACGTCTTTTCATCCAAGGTCCTTATATCAACTTTAAACGATTTGCTAAATAAGATGTTTGACGCTCTTTCGGCATTTTTAAAATCAGACTCAGAATGAACCATCGTTGTAATTTCTTGAGCTAAACGCTTTTGAAGCGAACGTAAATGTGGTGAATCTTGATGTTCTTTAATGATGGTTTTGATCTCTTCTTCTGTTAAAAACGTAAAAATTTTGATGTACTTTTCGGCATCATCATCGCTAGAATTTAACCAGTATTGGTAAAATTTATAGGGTGACGTTCGGTTAGCATCAAGCCACACGTTACTACCCTCAGATTTTCCAAATTTAGAGCCGTCACTTTTCGTAATCAATGGGCACGTAATTGCAAAACCTTTACCTTGTGCAACACGTCGTATGAGTTCGGTTCCTGTCGTGATATTGCCCCATTGATCGCTTCCGCCCATCTGTATGGAGCAATCTTTCGCGTTGTACAAATGTAAAAAGTCATAGCCTTGAACCAGTTGATAGGTGAACTCAGTGAAAGACATGCCGTCGCTCGATTCCGAAGAAATTCTGTTTTTTACAGAATCCTTTGCCATCATATAATTAACAGTGATGTGTTTACCAACATCCCGAATAAACTCCAAGAACGAAAAGTCTTTCATCCAATCATAATTGTTGACAAGCTCTGCAGCGTTTTGAACGTCATTCTCAAAATCCAAGAAATGAGATAATTGTTTTTTAATGGCATCTTGATTGTGACGCAAGGTCTTTTCATCCAATAAATTGCGTTCGCTGGACTTACCAGAAGGATCACCAATCATACCAGTCGCGCCACCAACTAAAGCCACCGGTTTATGACCACAACGTTGAAAATGCGCCAATAACATTATAGGCACGAGGTTACCAATGTGCAAAGAATCTGCCGTAGGATCAAAACCAACGTATGCCGATCGCATCGCTTCCATAAGATGTTCCTCAGCGCCTGGCATGGTTTGATGAATCATTCCTCGCCACTGTAACTCTTCAACAAAATTCTTTATCATAATCCTTATTTTAGTAATCTTTGGCAAATATAGATTTATAGCTCAAAAGAAAAAAGCCTAATTTTACAAAATGATTTTAGTAACAGGAGGGACTGGCTTAGTAGGGTCGCATTTATTGTTTAAGTTGGTGAATAAGCATAATGCCGTTCGTGCTATTTATAGGCGCGCCCATAAACTCGAAGCTGTAAAAAAAGTCTTCTCATACTATACGCAAGATGTTGAGACGCTCTATAATAAAATCGAGTGGGTCGAAGCGACTATTAACGATATTCCTGCCTTGGAGATTGCCTTTGAACAGGTTTTGCATGTTTATCATTGTGCTGCCTTTATAAGTTTTGAACCCGATAAATATCATGAACTTCGAAAGGTTAATATTAAAGGTACCGCAAACATCGTCAATTTATGCATCTCAAATAATGTTCAGAAAATTTGCTACGTGAGTTCTATTGCTGCCATAGGCCATGAAATGACTATTGATGAGCTCATTACAGAACATACCGAATGGAACCCAGAGCATGACAATAGTGTTTATGCCATTACAAAGTACGGCGCCGAACTTGAGATATGGAGAGGTACACAAGAAGGTGTTGATGCCGTAATCGTTAATCCTGGTATAATTTTAGGTCCTGGATTTTGGAAAGGCGGTGGGAGCGGCAGCCTGTTTAGACAAATTGATCATGGTCTTAAATACTATCCTTTGGGATCCTCGGCCTATGTTGATATTTGGGATGTCGTGGCTATTATGATACAACTTTTGGAGAGCAATATAAAAAATGAACGGTATATTCTTATTTCTAAAAATTTACCGTTTAAGACCTTTCAGGATCGTGTGGCAAAAGCACTCCAAGTAAAAGCGCCACAAAAAGAAGCAGCACCATTTTTATTATCGTTGGCTTGGCGGCTGGATTGGCTCAATCATAAACTCTTCGGAAAGCGCAGAAAACTCTCAAAACAATTGGCAAAGTCACTTTCAGAAACGGCACTCTACGATAATTCTAAACTGAAAACAGACTTAAATTTTGAGTTTAAATCGATAGAGCAATCTATTTCCGAAGTTATAGCGTATTATCAGTTAGATTCATCTGAATCCTCTTTATAATCCTCACGCTTTTCTTGTTGCTTTGGCACTTTGAGAACCTTAACGCTTAAAGAATCACTGAGCGCTCTTACAGAATCACGTTTTCGTTGCTTCTCTAGTTCTTCTTTTTTTGCAATGTCTTTAAAGTACTCCTTATCCTTATAGATTCTATCTTCAACACGATCAACGATTGCTGCGTACTCATCAATATAAAAGCCGTAGTATTCATTGCTCAAAGCAAACTGTAAACTATCAATACCGTATTTTTTAAAAATATAATCTTCTGGATAAATACCATTTTCCTCGAGAACACTCTTGTTGGCTCCTTTTGCCGCATTTAAAATGTACACATCATATAAGATATTAGCCATGTCATTTTGCGAGATCAAATTGTCAGGTTCTTTTGGTCGATTGATTGAATTACACCCAAAACAAAATAAAGTAATAAGGATTATAGCAACGTTTCTCATCTATTGAAAGTTAAGCGTTTTGCAGCCTTCACATCTAAAATCTTAAAGTTATGATATACTAAAGCACCATTTAAGAATGTATGCGTGATCCTTGATTTAAACGTGGTGCCATCAAATGGCGACCATTCACATTTATAAAGAATATTTTCTTTTTTGACCGACCATGGGCTGTTGATATCAACAATCACCACATCGGCAAAATAGCCTTCCTTTATATAGCCTCGCTTTTCAACCTGAAACAATATTGCTGGATTATGTGCCATTTTTTCAGCAATTTTAGGAAGCGAAATTTTATCTTTATGAAACATTTCGATCATCGCTACTAAAGCATGTTGCACCAACGGTCCACCAGAAGGTGCTTTTGTGTACACGTTATTTTTTTCTTCAAGGGTATGTGGCGCATGATCGCTAGCAATGACATCTATACGATCATCGAGTAATGCTTTCCAAAGTAGGTCTCTATCCTTTGCCGATTTTACTGCAGGGTTCCATTTGATTAACGTTCCTTTCTTAGCATAATCTTCATCGCTAAACCATAAATGATGAATGCAAACTTCGGCAGTGATTTTTTTATCTTTCAATGGGATTTTATTACTGAAGAGACTCGTCTCTTTCCCTGTTGATAAGTGAAACACATGTAGACGTGCTCCTGTTTTTTTAGCGAGCGCAATGGCTTTTGAAGATGACAAATAACAGGCCTCCGCACTTCGAATGACAGGATGCTTCTCCATAGGAATATCGTCTCCAAATTCATCTATATGCTCCTGTAAATTCTTTTTAATTGTTGCTTCATCCTCACAATGCACAGAAATGACCATATTGGTGCTTCTAAAGATTTTTTCTAAGACCTCAGGATCGTCAACAAGCATATCGCCCGTTGATGAACCTAAGAACAGCTTTAATCCTGCAACGGTTTTTGGATTAACCTTAAGTATTTCGTCCAAATTAGTATTTGTACCTCCAAACATAAACGAGTAATTGGCATAAGACGACTTAGACGCCATCTCGAATTTCTCCTCTAATTTCTCCACAGTTGTCGTTTGAGGGACTGTATTGGGCATTTCGATGAAGGAAGTGATTCCTCCGGCAAGTGCTGCTCTTGATTCTGTTTCGAGAGTCGCCTTATGGGTTAGTCCGGGTTCTCTAAAATGAACTTGGTCATCAATACATCCAGGAAAGACATAGTTCCCTTCTGCATCAATAATTGTGATATCGGCAGATTTTGCACTTATTGAGTCTGCAACCTCTTTGATATATTCGCCTTCAATTAATATATCGCCTTCAGTAATTGTTCCCTCATTTACAATTTTGGCATTTTTAATAAGTACGGTTTTGTTTTGCATCTTATTTACTAAATAAACTTTTTAATTTCATATTAATCACTCCAAATATAGCCTCAGATATAATACCTCCGCTCATTTTTGACTTTCCTTTTGTTCTGTCTGTAAAAATCACTGGCACTTCAACGATTTGAAACTTTTTGAGATACGCCTTAAATTTCATTTCTATTTGAAATGCATATCCTACAAATTTAATTTTGCTCAAATCAATAGTTTCCAGCACATGACGTTTGTAGCATACAAATCCAGCCGTTGTATCGCAAATCTTCATGCGCGTAATCAATCGCACGTATTTGGATGCGCCATAGGATAACAATACACGACTCATTGGCCAATTCACAACATTTACACCATTCACATACCTTGAGCCAATCGACATATCTGCGCCTTCAACAGCACAAGCGTTATAAAGATAGATGAGATCGTTTGGGTCGTGCGAAAAATCGGCGTCCATTTCAAAAATATAAGCATAATCTTTTTGCAAACACCATTTAAAAGCTGCTATGTAAGCAGTTCCCAAGCCTGTTTTATTAGTTCTCGACAATAAATGGAGACGCCCTTCAAAATTATTTTGAAGCGATTTCACTGTCTCACCCGTTCCATCTGGAGAGCTATCGTCAACCACCAAAATATCGAAGTTTTTATCAAGCATAAAAACAGCTTTAATGATAGCTTGAATATTCTCTATTTCATTATAAGTTGGTATAATAACAATAGCATCTGGCATCTATTATATCGTCATTTTTTTTAGTTAATTACCGACAAAAATACATGATTTCTCATTGAAATAGTTGTGTAAATTTCATAAACAATGTTAATCTTGGATAGCCAAATTGAAGTTGAATCACTTAGTGGGCTGTTTGGTGAAATATTCTTCATAATTTTGAGGCATGCTTAGAGATGTCATTTCGAATGATTGGTTTACCCTGTTCTTATTATTGGGGCTTGTTTGTATCACGGTATCAAAGTATGTCTTTACGCACCGTTTTAAAGATTTTCTCGCGGTAGTTGGCAATTCAAAGTATCTTAAAATTTATGCAAGAGACCAAAAATTTATTGATGGTTTTGACGCACTATTATTTTTTAACGGTATTATAAGCATTTCAATTTTTGCATTTATAAGTTATTCTACCTTAGTTGATGGTTCGTCCTTTAATCTCAATTTGTTTTTTAAATTGCTATTTGGCATTGGCCTTCTGTTTTTGATTAAAGTGTTGTTGGAGCGCTTAATAGGAAGTGTATTTGAAATTGATGAGCTCGTAGACTCTTATCTGTTTCAAAAAACAACCTTTAAAAATTTTACAGGTCTTATCCTATTGCCTATTAATTGTTTGATCATTTACACCGTTAACCCAACGAAAGTCATAATTTATGCTATCTTGGCCCTTATCGTTATTATCAATATCTTAGGATTTTTATCCTCGTTTAAGAGTTATCAAAAACTGCTATTAAATAACATATTCTATTTTATTTTGTATCTTTGCGCACTCGAAATTGGACCCTATCTAATTTTGTTCAAGTTAATTAAAGATTTCAACGCTTAAAACACTTTAATGAATATGACTAAAGTGAAGACCATTTTAGTATCTCAACCAGAGCCTAAAATAGAAAATTCGCCCTACTTCGATCTTCAAGAGAAGCAAAAAGTAAAAATTGATTTCAGACCATTTATTCATGTTGAAGGTGTAGAAGCTAAAGACGTTCGTCTCCAAAAGGTTGATCTTTCTCACTATACATCTATTATATTGACCAGCAGAAACTCTGTAGATCATTTCTTTAGAGTGGCTGATGAAATGCGTTTTAAAGTTCCTGATTCGATGAAGTATTTTTGTCAGTCTGAGGCTGTTGCCTACTACCTTCAAAAGTATGTGGTTTATAGAAAACGTAAGATTTACGTTGGAAAACGCACCTTTGCAGACTTATCGCCATTGATAAAAAAGTATAAGGACGAATCGTTTTTATTGCCAACTACAGATAAATTAAAGCCTGAAGTTCCAGAAATCTTAAATGAGCTTGGTATCAAGTGGAAACAGTCGGTTTTTTACAAGACTGTTATTAGTGATTTATCAGATTTGGCCAATGTGTATTATGACATTTTGGTATTTTTTAGCCCATCAGGCATAGAATCTCTTTTTCATAATTTCCCTGAATTTAAACAAAATGAAACGCGTATCGCTGTATTTGGCAATACGACCATTAAAGCTGTAGAATCAAGAGGCTTAAGAGTTGATATTTCGGCCCCAACGCCCGAAACGCCTTCAATGACCATGGCTTTGGAAAAGTATATTGACAAAGTCAATAAAGGAAAATAGACTACAGTATTCAGCATATAAAAAAGCGTCTCTATTTAAAATGGAGACGCTTTTTTCAGTTTTATAATAGCTTTAGAACGCATAACGTTGTGGTCCACCTCTTCTAATTTCTTCGGAAGCAAATTCCTCAAACTTCTTGAAGTTCTCTCTAAAAGCATTCGATAATTTGAAGGCTGTCTTATAATAGGCAGCATCATCATTCCAAGTTGTTCTTGGGCTCAACACCTCTTTTGGTACGCCAGGACAAGATCTTGGTTGCGCTACTCCAAAAACGGAGTGAATATGATACTTCTCATAAGTGTATGACTCTAAATCACCATTAAGAACAGCATTGATCATAGCTCGTGTATATTTCAATTTCATTCGTGTGCCAACACCATAAGGCCCGCCAGTCCATCCCGTATTGACAAGCCAAACATTCACGCCAGAATCTTTCATTTTTTTACTTAGCATTTCGGCATACTTGGTCGGGTGTAATGGCATAAAAGGAGCGCCAAAACACGCCGAAAAGCTTGGCACTGGCTCTACTACTCCAGCTTCTGTACCTGCTACTTTTGCGGTATAGCCCGAAATAAAATGATAAGCTGCCTGACTAGGCGTCAATTTTGAAATTGGAGGCAAAACGCCAAAAGCATCTGCCGTAAGAAAGAATATATTCTTAGGGTTTTCACCTTTTGAAGGCACTCGAATATTTTCAATATGGTGAATGGGATAACTCACCCGTGTGTTTTGGGTAATCGATGTGTCTTTAAAATCGACCACACCTTTATCATCCATAATGACGTTTTCAAGAATGGCTCCTTTTTTAATAGCATCATAAATTTCTGGCTCTTGCTCTCTTGAAAGATTGATCACTTTCGCATAACAACCTCCTTCAAAATTAAAGACAGTATTGTCATTGGTCCATCCGTGTTCATCGTCTCCAATTAAGCTACGATCGGCATCTGTAGATAAGGTTGTTTTTCCTGTTCCTGACAATCCGAAGAAAATGGCAGTATCACCATCTTTCCCAACATTGGCACTACAGTGCATGGGCAAGGTGTTCTTAAACACGGGCAGAATAAAATTCAAAGCAGAAAAAATACCTTTCTTGATTTCCCCTGTATAGCCTGTACCGCCAATCAATGCTATTTTCCGAGTAAAATCTAAAATTGCAAAATTGTGTTGTCGTGTCCCATCAACCTCAGGATCTGCCATGAAACCTGGTGCATTGATAATGGTCCACTCTGGTGTAAAACCGTGAAGTTCTTCGGCAGTTGGTCGTAAAAACATATTGTAGGCAAACATATTGCTCCAAGGATACTCATTCACCACACGAATATTCAATTTATAATTCTCATCAGCACAGGCATAACTATCTCTCACATAAATTTCTTTACCAGAAAGATAGGCTGTTACCTTATCGTATAATTTCTGAAACTGATCAGATTCAAAGGGTATATTGATGTTTCCCCACCAAACACGGTCTTTAGTAATATCATCTTTAACAATAAATCGATCTTGGGGAGAACGGCCTGTAAACTCTCCTGTTTTAACCGCTAAAGCTCCTGAAGAGGCTTCTTCTCCCTGACCTTTTGAAATGGTGAGATCATGAAGTTCATCTGAAGATAATTGATAATTAATCGTCGCATGTTTGATTCCTAAATCATCCAACGAAATCGATTTCGTATTTTGAGTATGGTCTACCATAATTTGGTTTTATAGTTTAGAATGCAAAACTAAACATAATTTTAAACATGACTGTTTATTTTAAGATTTATCGATTTTAGACCTAAAAATACCGACCAATAAAACCGTCCATGCAGCAATTAAAAACACGCCTCCTATTGGTGTTATAAAACCAATCTGCTTAAAATCAAAACTTGTAAGAATGTTTGTGGCCAGACCATAAATAGAACCTGAAAAGCATAACACTCCTAATAGCACTAGATAGAATATTGCTTTTTTAGACCTAAGGCCCAACTGTGTCATTTGTCCCACAAACAGCAAGAGTAGCGCATGATACATTTGATATCTTACACCTGTTTCAAATGTGATCTGGGCGTCATTTGAAATCAACACCTTGAGGCTGTGAGCTCCAAATGCACCAACAATTATTGCGATCATTCCTAAAATACATCCAGTAATTAGAATCGTTTTGTTCATAGATATATTGGTTTTTGGTTTTTATAACCCTTTGTATTTACTAAATTCGTCTTGAAATTTTTTGAAGGTTTATATAAAAAAATTCAATGGAGGCTTCATCCATTTAATTAAATATTAAAGACTTCATAAAAACAAAATTACTCAACCCAACCCATTATGCGAAAAATTTTAGTCATAGGTTCAGGAAAATCTACGTCATACCTTATAAAATATTTATTAGATAAATCTACACAAGAAGAACTTCATATCATTGTTGGCGACATAAAAATTCAAAATGCTAGGAAACTTATTGGTGATCATGAAAATGCCAATGCCATTGCCATAGATGTTTTTGACAAGTCTTCAAGACAAGCTGCTATTGAAAATGCCGATATTATTGTGTCTATGCTGCCAGCGCGATATCATATTGAAGTCGCCAAAGATTGCATCTTATTTAGTAAAAATATGGTCACCGCATCGTACATTAGTGAAGAGATGCAAAAGCTTAACAAGGCTGTTACAGAAAAGGGCTTAGTTTTCATGAACGAAATTGGAGTTGATCCAGGTATTGACCACATGAGTGCCATGAAAGTAATTGATCAAATTCGCGAAAAAGGTGGAAAAATGGTGTTGTTTGAATCCTTCACTGGCGGACTCGTTGCGCCTGAAAGCGATGATAATCTTTGGAATTATAAATTTACATGGAACCCTAGAAATGTTGTTGTAGCCGGTCAAGGTAGTGCGGCAAAATTTTTACAGGAAGGCTCTTATAAGTACATTCCTTATAACAGACTGTTTAGAAGAACAGAATTTTTAGAAATTGACGGATATGGAAGATTTGAAGGTTACGCCAACCGGGATTCCTTAAAATATCAGTCGGTCTATGGATTGGATGACATTGAAACGCTCTATCGAGGTACAATGCGTCGTGTAGGTTTTAGTCGTGCTTGGAACATGTTTGTGCAATTAGGCATGACCGATGATAGCTACACTATAGACGATAGCGAGAACATGACCTATCGTGATTTTGTCAATGCATTTTTGCCTTATAGCCATACCGATTCCGTAGAACTAAAATTTAGGCACGCGCTCAAAATTGACCAAGATGATATTGTTTGGGATAAACTTGAGGAGCTCGACATTTTTAGCAAAACAAAAATGGTAGACCTAAAAAGAGCGACACCTGCTGAAATACTTCAGAAGATATTAATGGATAGCTGGACGCTGCATGAAACCGATCGCGATATGATTGTGATGTACCACAAGTTTGGATACGAACTCAATGGAGAGCGTCATCAAATTGAATCTACTATGGTGACTATAGGTGACGATCAAACATATACTGCCATGGCAAAAACGGTGGGATTACCATTGGCGATTGCGACATTGGCCATTTTAAATGAAAAAATCACCACGCCAGGGGTCCAAATTCCTATTAAAAAGGAGGTTTATGAGCCTATTTTAAAAGAACTAGAGGGCTTCGGTATTGAATTTACCGAGAAAGATGTTCCCTATTTAGGGTATAATCCCTTGAATGTTTAAACGTATTATGGCGTTTCTTTTTACGCCTGCCTAACAAAAAAGGTAATTATTAAGCGCATTTACCGCTTGGCAAGGTCGTAAAAAGTCAGGCTTTCCGTTATATCTTTTTTTGCCATATACGGCAGCAAAAAAAGGATGCCACTGCAATCCTTAACGCGAAGATGTGATTGTTACAGTAAAACTGCGGTTAGAACTAAAAACAAGTATCCTGTGAAAACACAAAATAATAACATCATTATTGACGGCATTGATAAAAAAATATTGCGTGCCTTGATGGGAGATGCACGAACACCCATTTTAGAAATTGCCAGATCTGTTGGTATTTCTGGTGCAGCGATTCACCAACGGCTTAGAAAGCTAGAAAAATCTAATCTAATTGCAGGTTCTAAGTTTGTCATTAACCCAAAAGTTTTAGGCTATACAACGATGGCCTTTATCGGGATTTATTTAGATAAGGCTGTGAGCAATCCAGAAGCGGTAAGGCAATTACAAAAAATCCCTGAAGTTTTAGAATGCCATTACACAACTGGGAACTGGAGTATCTTTTGTAAAATTTTGTGTAAAGACAATGAACATTTAATGCATGTACTCAATCGAGACATTCAATCGATTACTGGTGTTTCACGAACAGAAACCTTTATTTCACTCAATCAACAAATTGATCGGCAAATTAAGATTTAAGCCGATAGATCTTCCGAAGAAAAATCATTTTAATATTAAGTTTACACATTCAACTTTATACAAAAGCTAACCATCGTAATATTGCAATATTACGATGGTATTGAAATACAAATAAAAAAAGACACTCTTTTCAGAATGCCTTTAAATTTATATTACTATCAAACATTTTAGTCTCTAGACATAAAAATAGATAGTACATACCAGAATAACAGCATCAAGGATGCAAAAAGCCCAAGCGCTGCGGGTATATATTCGTCCTCAGCATATTTATGAATCAAATTAGAAGTTTGATATAAAATCGCCCCTCCAGCCAATAAACACATCCCAACCGAAAACCAAAGTCCTAGATTAAATCCAAATAATGATCCTGCTAAGATTAATCCTATAGCAATAAAAAAACCAATAGTCAAACCAGTTTTTAGAAATGAAAAGTCCTTTTTAGTAACAAAAACAACGGCCGTTAAACCACTAAATAATGCCAAGGTAACAATGGCTGCTTGATTTAAAAGCTCTGGTCCAGAATCCATATACATCGCTGCGATATAAATTAAAGGCACAAAAATAAAGGCTTCGGCTAAGATATAAAGTCCGTAAGCAAGGTATTGCTTATTCTTATCTTGAGTTTTAAGCGCCATACCTTCTGCATAATTAGTGATAAACATAAATCCACCAAGCATAATCAGCCAACGCCAACCTTGAGTCATGGATAAGGCGAAGTTAACAATGGTGTCACTTTGCAGCAACAACCATTCAAAAACGATAAATACCAAAACACCTACTGCAACGTGCGCATAGGTTTTTTTATAAAAGGCAACACGATCGGCATCGGTCAATGCACTAACTAACAACTTAGTGCTAGGCGTATTTTCGAAAGAACTTTGATTTGACTTTTCCATAGAATTAAAGTTAGGTTATCCTGCTAAAATAATAAAATACAAGATTGGTTAGTACCAATTTAAAAAAAAATTACTACTTTGGCCTATAATTCTAAGCATCAAAGCGTTAGAATAACCCTAAATCTTAACCTAAATGTAGTCATCACAAATTTTAAAGGATGCTATGTTTTATTAACTTAATCTCAACTATTATGAAAATCCTACACTGCATGCTTATCATGTCACTACTATTTGTATCCTGTGACAAAGATGACGACAACAGCAACACTGATGATTCTCCTTTAACGGGAACAGACTTTCAGGCCACCATTGACGGCGGCAATTTCTCTAATTACGACTTTGATCTCGGTGTCTATATCATCACTGCCGGAACTGCCAACAATACACTAAGTATTGATATTGGTGATTCTAACGGTGAACAAATAACATTGTTTTTAAATGCTACTGGCGGATTTGATAGTGGCGTAGTAAAAGAAATGAACAATGTTGACTCAAATGATTTCATAACTTACGCGCTTTTTAGACAACAATCGCCAATGAACTCCTATTTTTCGTCGGAAGGAAGTGTAACAATTACTGAAAATAGAGCCCATCCAACAGAATCTGGAGTTCGTTTAATTTCTGGAAATTTTGACATTACGGCTATTTCACCAGAAGATAGTGGCGTTGTTGAAATAACGGGCGCATTTTCAGAATTGGAGTACAACGATTAAAAAACGTTCAGCTAAGATTAAAAGGATCAAACCTAAATTCTGAAACATAAAAAAACCTCATAGCGACCACTGTTATCGCTATGAGGTTTTTAGTATATCACAAAAAGAGACTTAATCTCTACCTCCAAAAACTTGCAGTGCCCAATATAACAAGGACGCTAAAGCCCCTATTGCTGCAACAAGATATGTTCTTGCTGCCCATTTTAGAGCATCTTCAGATCCATTATATTCTTCTGGCGTGAGCATATTTTCACGTTTCAACCAAGCTAATGCGCGATTACTGGCATCATATTCAACGGGCAGGGTAATAAAACTGAATAATGTTGCAAAACCCATAAATACCAAGCCCGCGACAGCCACCCAATAGCCTAAACCAACACCGGCAGCAGCACCAAGAATCAAACCACCAATAACCAACCATTGCGACATGCCTGAAGTCACACTTACTATGGGCACCAATGCCGACCGCATCCCTAACGCACTATACGCTTGCGCATGCTGTACGGCATGACCAACTTCATGAGCAGCGACCGCTGCGGCTGCTGCGTTACGTTGATTGTAGACACCTTCACTAAGGTTAACCGTCTTGTTTTTTGGATTATAATGATCGGTAAGTTGTCCTGCGACCGAAATCACCTCAACATCAGAAATACCATTATCAGATAACATGCGTTCGGCAATCTCTCGACCACTCATACCATTGCGCAATTGCACTTTAGAGTACTTCGCAAATTTTTGTTTTAGTTGTCTACTTACCAACCAGCTTACCAATGCAATGGCACCAATTAGTATATAATATCCCATCATTCCGTTCATAATTTTAAAATTTTAGTTTTTTGTCGATTGATTTCTTCTGAAATATAATCACTCGATGCACTTATAAAGATAACAAAAAGTAAGCCATTTAAAGGTCATGCAACTTTGGCAGTTCACTCATCTGTTCGTATTCGAAATACCTCAACAACTTTGGCGTTTTCAAAAATAATAACCAGCTGCTCATTTACAGATTTTGAAAAACTTGGCGGAGCTCCAATTTTATAATTGATCAGGTCTACTTCAGTTTCGATAAGATCTACTGGCTCGCCTAAAAGGTCAATAACTTCGAGTTTTGACATCCCTATGAGCAAATCGCTGTCAATTATGTCATCGGCTATCTTGTAACGTCTCGACGGATCAGTTCGCCATTTTTCTTCGTCAAATTGCGCTTCAAAACTCCAAATCAAAAAAGAACCTATGAGAGCTGCAACAAAAAAGAAAGAGAGCACCTTGTCGTATTTCCTGATTTGCATTTTGAATGTCATGGATGATCTATTTCAATTCAATCGTTTCAACCTCAAAACGATTGTCTTTTAGTTCTCCGGAAACTTTAGCAGTGCGAATCACTTCGCAAAATCCTGTATTCTCGTCATGAGCATCTCCAAAATCATCAATGTCTGCGCCATCTACAAAATAGGCGTTGTCTTCAAACCGAACTGCCAAATCGCAGCCTTTTTGTGATGTTAGACCAAATTGACATTGGCCGCAAGACAATTCGACCGTTTGGGTGTTCTGCTTTGCGCATGACACGCTAAAAACAAGTACTAAAACAACTATTAATTTTTTCATGGTTTTAATAAGTAAATTACTGCCAACTGAAAACAGAAGACTTTTTTATCCCACAATATTAACAATCTTGCCAGGCACCACAATTACTTTTTTAGGTGTTTGTCCTTCTAATTGTGCGATGGTTTTGTCGTTTTTCATCACTGCTTTTTCGATCTCATCCTTACTTAAGTCTAATGGCAATTCTAAGGTAAAACGCGTTTTCCCGTTAAAGGAGATGGGATAGTTCTTGCTGCTTTCAATGAGATACTTTTCTTCAAACTTTGGAAACGGTGCCGTTGAGATCGATTCGTTATGACCAAGCTTTTGCCATAATTCTTCGGTAATGTGTGGTGCATAAGGCGAGAGAATAATCAATAAAGGTTCAAGAATGACTCTGCTCGTGCATTTTTGAGCGGTCAACTCATTTACGGCAATCATAAAGGTAGACACTGAGGTATTAAATGAGAAATTCTCAATGTCGGCTTCTACTTTTTTGATGGTTTTGTGTAACGTTTTTAATTCCTCCCCTAACTCTTTCAAAGGAGGGAAATTCTCACTCGAAACGTAAAAGCTTCCGTTGTCGCCTTGATGGTAGAGTTTCCATAGTTTTTTTAGGAAACCGTGCACACCAGTAATACCGGCAGTATTCCAAGGTTTGGCTTGTTCCAGTGGCCCTAAGAACATCTCATAAAGACGTAGGCTGTCTGCGCCGTAATCTTTTACAATTTGATCTGGATTAACGACATTATATTTGGATTTGGACATTTTTTCGACTTCTCTTCCAACTCTATAAACATCATTATCTTCAAAGATTATTTTTCCACTCTCTCCTATAAAAATTGCATTCTTAAATTCCTCTCCATATTCACTGTCAATTTTTAATCCTTTAATATCTAATTCATCAGAGGCATTGATATATTGTACTTTTACATGGATTGGATTAAATGTAAAACCAACTAATTTTGACAGACTTTCTATACTCAAAATATTTTGTAAACTTTTCTGGGCTATTTGCATAAGTTCCTCATTTCGGAAATCTTTTTCCTCAACAATTTTAGAATATATGGACTTAGATAAATAAACATTTGTAGCTTTCAAAAAATCTTTACTTTCGATTGAAGCCATTACAACTCTGTATACAAAAGCACTAGTCCCAAGAATCATCCCTTGATTGATCAACTTCTTAAAAGGCTCTTCCACACCCACAAAACCGCGATCCTTCATAAACTTGACCCAAAACCGTGAGTAGAGTAAATGCCCTGTGGCGTGTTCACTACCTCCAATGTAGAGATCGACGTTTTCCCAATAGTTGAGTGCATCTTCGGTAGCAAACATCTCATCTCGATTGGCTTTTTCCTCCATGTATCTAAAGAAATACCACGAGCTCCCTGCCCAACCTGGCATGGTATTCAATTCTAAAGGATGAACGGTTGTATTGTTAATGAGGTCGTTGCTCACAACGGCATGACTTTGAGTACACCATGCCCAAACATCGGCACGACCCAAAGGTGGTTCGCCTTCCTCGGTAGGAAGGTATTTTTCAACTTCGGGCAACACGATAGGCAAATGTTTTTTGTCTATCATTTGCGGTTTCCCATTGACATAATATACAGGAAATGGTTCGCCCCAATAGCGTTGCCTACTAAATACGGCATCTCGCAATCTGTAATTGGTTTTGCCCTCGCCTTGTCCTAATTTTTCTAATTCGTAAATGGCGGTTTTGCTGGCTTTTTTATAATTTAATCCATTAAGGAAATCACTATTTGTAATTTTTACATTGTCTTTTGATCCGTAGGCTTCTTCGGAAATATCAACATCTTTAAATATTTCAAGAATAGGAATATTAAAATGCTTCGCAAAATCATAATCACGCTGGTCACCGCATGGTACCGACATGACTGCTCCTGTTCCGTAGCCCGCTAAAACATAATCTCCAATCCAAATTGGAATCGGTTCTTTAGTAAACGGATGTTCTGCATAAGCACCAGTAAATACTCCAGAAATGGTTTTCACATCTGCCATACGATCGCGTTCACTTCGCTTTGCTGTTGCGTCGATGTAAGCTTCTACTTCGGCTTTTTGGTTACCTGTTGTTATTAAAGACACTAAATCATGTTCTGGAGCTAGGGTCATAAAGGACACTCCAAAAATAGTATCAGGTCTGGTTGTGAATATCCTCACCCCAGCCCTCTCCTTAGGAGAGGGAGACATGGTGTGATTACTCTTCTTTGGGTTTATGTGGCTACTCTTTTTTAAGTTTTCTTTATAGCTTTTTCTTGAGTTGAGCTCAGATTTTATTTTTTGAAGTACCAAGCTTATGTTTTGTTTGACTTCATCATTGGTGAATCTTATGACGTCGAATCCTTCACGATTTAGTCGCTCTGTTCTTTGTGCATCTAATTCTTGTTGCTCTTTAGTATTGTGATAGTTCCCGTCTACTTCAATCACCAATCCTTTTGCAAGACATACAAAATCAACTATAAAGTCATCTATGAGATGTTGTTGTCTAATTTTATGATCTAGCTTTTTATTACGTAATTCCTCCCAAAGAATTTTCTCTGCTTCTGTGGGTGCTTTCCTCATCTGTTTTGCTCTATCAAGAATAAGATAAGAATTACTGCCGCCGGTCATATAACCAGCCCGATCGGAAGTACCTACTTTCGCTTCCCCATTGGGGAAGGATAGGATGGGGAAAAACACTTCTGCTCCAACCGACTTTCCGATCCAATTACGCTGACTTTCTTTGAGCGATTCTGTCCAATCAATTGTTTCTAATCCTTGGAGCAAACGTTCGGCATAGGCTGAAATACGCATGCTCCACTGGGTCATTTTTTTTCTTACCACTGGATGTCCGCCACGTTCTGAAACCCCATTTACGATTTCGTCATTTGCCAAAACGGTTCCCAATGCTGGGCACCAATTGACTTCGGTTTCGGCTAAATAGGTCAATCGGTATTTTAATAAAATGTCTTGTTGCTTTTCCGAAGAAAATTGAGTCCATTCTTCCGAAGAAAAAATCGTGATATCATCATCACATGCCGCATTGACATTCGCATTACCTTCCGAAGAAAAAATAGAAATTAAAGTATCAATAGGCTCTGCGCGATTGGTCTCATTATTGTACCAAGATTCAAAAAGCTGAATAAAAATCCATTGGGTCCATTTATAATATTCTGGACTGCTCGTGTGCACCTCTCGGCTCCAATCAAACGAAAAACCGATTTGATCTAATTGACGACGGTAGGTTTTAATATTCGTTTCGGTCGTTATGGCAGGATGTTGACCAGTTTGAATGGCGTATTGCTCGGCTGGTAAACCAAAACTATCATAGCCTTGAGGATGCAAGACATTAAATCCTTTATGACGTTTATACCGCGCATAAATATCACTGGCAATATAACCCAATGGATGCCCAACGTGTAAACCTGCTCCACTGGGATAAGGAAACATATCCAACACATAATATTTGGGCTTGTCACTAGTGTTTGAAGCTTTAAAAGTATGATGTTTTGCCCAGTAGTCTTGCCACTTTTTTTCTATATCGTTGAATTGGTAGTTCATGGTTGTTTTTTTGTCTAATAATTGCGCAAGTGTGTCATCGATAACAGGCGTTAAACTTTGCGTCTTTAAGGCCTTGTGCACTATTTGTCACGCAAATTTAAACTTATTATAACAATGTTGAAAGTTTAAACGTTGTAAACCTCTAGGGAACAGAATTCTTTTATATTTTTACGCCATTAATCCAAAAACCCTCTATGAGTTCATCGTTTGACAGATATCAAAAACGAAAATTAATTTCATCGTATTTTTCTGTAGTAATCAGTATCGCCTTGGTGCTGTTTTTATTGGGAAGCTTAGGTTTATTGGTTATCAATGCCAAGAAAGTTGCCGATCATTTTAGAGAACAAGTCGTGGTCACAATTTATTTAAATGATACTGCAAAAGACGTTGAAGTAAAGCAACTTCAAAATAGTTTGACCATGGCCAAATATACCAAAGATGCCAAGTATGTCTCAAAAGAAGAAGCAGCTCAAATCGTGAAGACAGATATTGGAGAAGACTTTATGGAGTTTTTGGGAGCGAACCCTTTACAAAACTCGATTGACGTATATCTGAAAGCCGATTATGTGACCAACGCAACTTTAGATGGCATTACCGAAGAATTATCAAACAAATCGTTTATTGAAGACATCACCTACGACAATGATCTGGTGGAAATCATGAACAATAACGTCAAGAAAATCACCTTTTGGGTACTGATATTGAGTGGCTTATTCACGCTCATTGCGGTGTTATTAATCAACAGTTCGATACGTTTAGCCGTCTACTCCAAGCGATTTATCATTAAAACCATGCAAATGGTTGGTGCCACAAAACGATTTATAAGAAGGCCTTTTGTGATGAAGAGCATTCAATTGGGTGTCATTGGTGCGGTGGTCGCGCTTTTAGGCATGGCTGTAGTTTTATTTTATCTCGACCGTACGTTCCCTGAACTTCAACTTCTTCAAAATCCTGTTTTGATAGGTGCGTTATTTGGAGGCGTTTTTATGCTCGGTATTTTAATTACTTGGATTAGCACATTTATTGCGACGCAGCGTTTTTTGAATTTAAAGACAGACCAGTTGTATTATTAGGGGTTAGCAAAACTCCTTTGCATTAATTGAATCCTGATTTTGAAAACTCGAGATTTCAACTGTAGCTATCACAAGTTAGACGCCTCGTCTCATTTATTTACAGTCTCTTAACGTAAAAGTTTTAAATAAAACTGTTACTTTGCACCTACTAAATTACGTTGTCGTCATCGCAACTCACAGCTTGTAATGCGCTGTAAGCGATGAGATAATTTATATTTAATTTAAACTATTATGGGAGAACAGAAACGTAAAGACCAATCTAAAGGCGAATTTATTTTCGGCAACAAGAACTATAAGTTTATGCTCATTGGCTTAGCGTTTATTGTCGTTGGTTTTATTTTAATGTCTGGCGGCGGAAGCGATGATCCCAATGTATTTGATGAAAGTATCTTTCACTGGAGACGTATTCGTTTGGCGCCAACGCTTGTGCTTATTGGTTTTGGATTTCAAGTATACGCCATTTTATTAAATCCCAATAAAGGAACAACACCTAAATCTTAATCTCTTAAAAATCAAAGTCGGTTTCTTATTCTAGAATTAGAAATTTGATTTATAACACCTCGCCCAATGGAGATTATCGATTCAATAGTTTTAGGCATTATACAGGGTTTAACCGAATTTCTTCCTGTCTCATCCAGCGGTCATCTTGAACTTGGCAAAGCCGTTCTTGGCGACAAATCTGTGCCAAAGGAAAGTCTGTTATTTACTGTAGTCCTTCATTTTGCAACAGCATTGAGTACTATGGTCATTTTTAGAAAAGATATTTTCGATCTCATCAAAGGCATTTTAAAGTTTGAATGGAACGACGATTTACAGTTTATATCTAAGATTGCCCTTTCTATGGTTCCAGCCGTTATTGTCGGATTATTTTTTGAAGAACAACTCGAACAGTTATTTGGTGGTAATATTTTGTTAGTAGGCTGTATGCTCATTGTGACTGCGATACTTTTATTTTTAGCCGATAGAGCCAAAGACACGCAAAAAAAAGTCACCTTTTCAAATGCCTTTATTATTGGTATATCCCAAGCCATTGCTATGCTTCCTGGCATATCAAGATCGGGTGCTACGATTTCAACATCGGTCTTACTAGGAAATGACAAGACCAAAGCAGCCCGGTTTTCATTTTTAATGGTGGTGCCTTTGATCTTCGGAAAAATTGCCAAAGACCTGATAAGTGGCGATATAACTTATGAAAGTTCAAACATGACCAGTTTAGGGATTGGTTTTATAGCGGCTTTTATCTCGGGATTGTTCGCTTGTACCTGGATGATTGCGTTGGTCAAAAAAAGTAAGCTATCCTATTTTGCCATCTATTGCGTGGTTGTTGGGATTATCGCCATCACCTTTGCTTTACTAAATAGATAATTTATGACTGCGGAAGACTTTCAAGCCGGTCAAGTATTGCTCATCGACAAACCGTTGACCTGGACCTCATTTCAAGCAGTTAATAAATTAAGATGGGAAATTAAACAAGCCTTTAAGATCAAAAAAATAAAAGTAGGTCACGCTGGAACGCTCGATCCTTTAGCGACTGGTCTTTTAATTATTTGTACAGGTAAAATGACCAAGCAAATTGATACGTTTCAAGGACAAGACAAAGAATATACGGGAACTTTCGTTTTGGGAAGTACCACACCCTCTTACGATCTTGAAACTGAAATAGACCAAACCTTTCCTACCGAGCATATTTCCGAAGCATTAATTCACGAGACTACCGCTCAATTTATAGGGGACATTGAACAATTTCCACCCATCTTTTCCGCATTAAAAAAAGACGGGAAACGGTTGTACGAATATGCTAGAGCTGGTGAAGAGGTCAAAATCAATTCAAGAACGGTGAACGTTTCCCAATTTGAAATCACCAAAATTGCTGATCTCAACATTTCGTTTAGAATCGTGTGCAGTAAAGGAACCTATATAAGATCTTTAGCTCATGATTTTGGTAAAGCACTAGATTCTGGCGCACATCTTTCGGTTTTGCGACGTACAAAAATTGGTGAGTTTGATGTAGCAAATGCGGTATCTCCAAGCGATTTTATTGCGTCCTTAACTTCGGAATAATTCTTGGTGCACAGATTGTTCTAAACACTTAATATGATCAAGACATTCGCATCAATTTGCTTCTTGTTGTTGACAGTCCTACTTTCAGCACAAGAAGACGACAAAACCAAAGGTATATTTTACAAGGCCTCTTTCGCCGCGACCCTAACTACAAACGCCGACTATACCATCTCCAATACCAACGATGACGAAACGTTTATCAACCTGAACGGCTTATTTATAAACAATACTCTTGGCTATCAATTTGATGAGCGCTCTAGTATTGGTCTCAATATCGAATATGATCATTTTTTAGATCAAGAGTTAAATTTTTTTCCTGTCTATTTGAATTTTACTTACAATATTGTCGATTTTGACGATGTGTTATTTGTTCGTGGCGGCTACGGAACATTAGTTGATCTAGGAGAATCCTTTGAAAACGGAACGCTCTACACCGTTGGCTTAGGCTATCGTATTTTTGACGATGACTTTAGAAACTCATGGCTAGTGGGTTTTGATTTTAGCAGAAGACGCTTTGGAAATCAACAAAATGACAAGTTATCAAGTGTTGCTATTTTTCTAGAGTTCATGCTCTTTTAAACTATTTTCGTTAATTTACCGTATATAAGTTACTTGACCACTTAAAATTTTGCCTACTTGAATTTCATTGAACGACATAAAGCGTTTATCCTAACCGTACTAATATCTGGTATTTTGGTCGTGTCGCTGTTTGGCCTTAGCATTACTAAAAAAGCTGAATTTATCAACGAAAGTTTCTACGAAGTCGAGCCCCAAACTGAAGAAGAAATCATAGAGCAAGAGCGCCAAAAAGCTCAAGAGGCGCTCGATAACACCAATCCAAAAACAAACGAAGCCCTTAACGAGGATGAAGAATTCAAGGAAATGATGCGCAACTTCAAGTCGATGAGCAATCAGCCTGAAAACAATAGTAAAGAAACATCGGAAGAACCTTTAGAAGCAACTTCAGAGCAGCCCGAAGATGTGATGACAGCTAATAATTCGTCTATACATTCTTCTAAAAGTTACGCGCTTAAGGAGAATGAACGCAAATCATTTGATAAAGCCAATGATATCCTAGCGATGCATTCGGCTAAAAAAGATGCCAAAAATGAAAAAGGAAACGCTGCCAGTAGCGTGTCTTTCTCTTTATCAAAACGAACCAAAATTAAATTACCACCTCCCGTTTATTTATGTGAGATTTCTGGAAAAATTGTGGTCAATATTACAGTAAACGCCCAAGGAAAAGTGACCGATACCTATATTAACTCCTCGTCTTCTAGTGATAATCAATGCCTAATCGATACCGCTTTAGAGTATGCTTCGAACGCTAAATTTTCCGCAGCTGAGCGTAAGAGTCAGATTGGTTCGATCACCTATTATTTTCAGGGCAAATAATTATACATTCATTATCGCCAACATATCTTCTATCACATTTTGACCCTTATTTTTATTGTACCAACCCTGCAGATCTTCTTTAAATTGTGGAGTCAATTGGCCGTGATTGGCTTTATAATCATTTACCAATTGTGTCGCTTCACTTGGTCGTGGTCCAAACGTATTTAACACGTTTCCAGTCACGTTATCTATGATAATCACTTTTGCAATTGCTCGACCGCCATTGGTCAAAAAATGATCCATCAACGTTTCATGTTCATCTCTAAATACGAGTTTTAAATCGATGTGTTCAGAACGTGATGCTATTTTATGAAGTGCTGGAATGACATGAGCAGCATCGCCACACCAACTTTCGGTAATGACCAACCATGTCACATTTCCGTAGAAATTGGAAATACGTTTTTGTATGGCTTCGGAAATTTTTATCGTCTTGTCCCAACGCTTCATGCGCCTGTCGTTGAGCATGGTATAATTGGCTAGGGCTTCGGTTTTTTCGTTTCCTGATGTGGATTTATTTTCAACTAATTGCCCAACAGTCTCTCGATAGTCATTGTAAGATATGGCAGTCTTTAAACTTTGGGTAATACTAGTTTCTACGGAAGGATTTTTCAATGTCATTAAGATTTATAAATACAATTTAAGTAAAGATGAGTTCAAAATCATCTCCAAATAAGACGTTATTTTATCCAAAAACTTACTATTTTGGGCATGAACTTAAAGAGTATGAAAAAAAAGCGATGTGGTTGGTGTGAAGGCGATGCACTTTACGAAACGTACCATGATGAAGAATGGGGCGTTCCTGTTCGTGATGACGCGACCTTGTTTGAGTTTTTAATTTTAGAGACCTTTCAGGCCGGATTGAGTTGGATTACAATTTTAAGAAAGCGTGAACACTTTAGAGAGGCTTTTGATCAATTTGACTTTAAGAAGATTGCCAATTACAATCAAGAAAAGATTGACATGTTACTCTTAGATAAAGGTATTGTAAGAAATAAATTAAAGATAAACGCGAGCATTTCCAATGCGAAAGCATTTATAAAAATCCAAGACGAGTTTGATTCATTTTCAAACTATATTTGGGGTTTTGTCAATAACCAACCGATTACAAATAAGGTCGTAGATTATAAAAAAGCACCCGCAACTACTGCGCTGAGCGATCTCATAAGTAAAGATCTAAAAAAACGTGGATTCAAATTTACAGGCTCAACCGTGATGTATGCATTTATGCAAGCCGTGGGAATAGTAAATGACCATGAACTAAACTGTTATCGATATGAAGACATTTAAAAATATCCTTATTTTAGCGGTCATTTTATGTTATGCCTTAGACCTATCGGCGCAAAATAAAGTAGAAAAGGAATCTCGCATTGAAGTCGATGAATTGCCTCAAACTATTGTGACGGTGTTATCGACTTTGCCCGAAGATGCAAAACGAATTCGGTATTACAAGGAAACCGATGGTGACAAACACAGTTTTGAGAGTAAATTCAAATTTCGACGCCATTGGCACAGTGTGGAGTTTTCCAATTTTGGAATATTGGAGGATATCGAGATAACTGTGAAAGAACGTGATATTCCAGATTTAGTAAAATTGGTCATATCAAACTACCTCAATGCGCAATCACAAAAATTCAATTTTATAAAAATACAAGAGCAGTATATTTTTGACCCTAACCAAACGGTCATTCCCTTTTTAAATTCCGTAGTGACGAATCGCATGCAAATGCAATGCAATTATGAAATTATTGTAGCCCTAAAACAAAATACTGTTTGGCAACTCAAGGAAATGACCTTTGACTCTAAAGGTGAATTTATGAATTCGAGAACCATCCAACCAGACAGTTATGAGTATATCATGTATTAGAGTTCTGGTCTTGTTTATTTTTTGTATTCCCGCTTTTGGTCACGCTCAAGATACCGAAGCATTTCACGAGCATGAATTTGCGTTTCGGCACAAGGTCAACAAAACCTATAGCGTCAATTTTGGGTTAAGTTCTCGTGCTTTTGTATATACCAATGAGGCTCTGGCTTACACCCTTAGACAATTGCAGGTGAGTCATTTCTCAAATTTCAAATTAGACTTAAGACATAGTATAGGATTGGGCCTAATGTATAGAAATCGAGATGTTTTTGAAGATACCAGTAATGAATTACGATTGACACAACAGTTTAACCGAAAATCTATTTTTAAAACCCTTCGTTATGGGCACCGCTTTAGAAGCGAGCAACGTTTTTATGATGCTTTTACTGAATTTCGGTTTCGATATCGGTTAGCACTTGATAGACCTTTGCAAGGTTTGAAATTAGACGTTGGTGAAACCTATTTTGTGCTGGGCAATGAACTATTGTTGACCAACTCTAAAATCAATAAACCCGAACTTGAATTTCGGGTGTCGCCATCTGTTGGTCTTCTACTTTCCGAAGATTTAAATATTGAATTTGGTGTCGAACTGAGATTGGATCGCTTAAATATCAAAACCGAGGAAACACTTTTTTTCAATACCTCTATTGACTTCAGGATTTAGCCTAAATAGCGCATAAATTCAGCTCTTGACATATCCTCAGCCCCCAAACTTGCGAGATGATTGGTATACACTTGGCAGTCAATTAAACGATAATTGGCGTTTTGAATAAATGTAATAAAACCCACTTTACTGGCATTACTTACCAAACTGAACATACTCTCTCCACAAAATATCCCATTATCCAAATCAATACCATATAAACCACCAACGAGTTGCTCGTCTTGCCAAACTTCAACCGATTTGGCATAACCCATGGCGTGCAATTTAAGATATGCCATTTTCATGTGCTCTGTGATCCACGTGCCGTCTTGGCCTTGACGATTAATCATAGAACATTGGTCAATAACAGCGTTAAAATCTTTATTGATCGTCACCTCAAAATTTTTATTGCGAAGCACCTGTTTCATACTTTTTGAGACTTTTAACCGCTTCGGAAACATTATAAATCGAGGATCTGGCGACCACCAGACAATAGGCTGCTCATCTTCAAACCAAGGAAAAATACCACTCTTATACGCCAAGATCAAACGCTCTGGAGATAAATCACCACCAACAGCGAGAATGCCTTCTTTTGAGGCAGAGGTTACTGGTGGGAATTCTATAGTTTTGGTTAAAAAATACATCTAATTTAAAAACAAAAAGCCCCAAATTGATTGAGGCTTTTATATTGTGTTCTAAAAAAGTTTAAAACGGTAGATCGTCGTGATCTTCCTCGTTTAAATTTGTTGCTGGTTCAAAAGCCTCTTTTGGAGCTTCTGGCGGCATATTAGTTGCTGCTCCTTGAGCCGCTTCAATTCTCCAACCTTGAACCGAATTGAAATATTTGGTCTCTCCTTGCGGGTTGACCCATTCTCTACCTCTTAAATTGATATTGACCTTTACGGGCTGTCCAACTTTATAGCTGTTTAATAAATCGGTTTTATCTTGAACAAATTCAACCAAAATATGCTGTGGATATTGCTCCTCTGTCGTTACTACCAATTCTCTTTTTCTAAACCCATTACTTCCAAAAGTTTGAGTTTCTCCTATCATTTTGATTTTTCCTTGTACTTCCATTGTTCTATTACTTAATTTAATTATCGATTGTTTCTGTATTATGATAACAAGAGTTTCCAAGCGCTATCAACGTCGCCATAACTCAAATAGTTTCTAGCGATTTTATGTTTTTCTCGAGGGGACATGTTTCCAATATTAGGATACCGCTCACTCACATTTTGTATAAATTCTTCAATCTCTTTTTGCTTTGGTAAGGCTTCGACATTACCCAACATACCAAGATCATTACCCGTAAGCACCATGCTATTTTTAACTTGGTCTGGCATGGCATCTACGCCAATCCCCAAAGTAGATAACGGTTTAGGAATTTCAAAAAAGCCTTTTTTGGCTCTATTGTAATAACTCCCTCCTGCGCGAGATACCAAATCTAATTTCTCTTGTACAATGATACCTTTTTCATCCAACACTTCGTTAGAAATATGAAGCTTTACAACTTCGCAAATCACAAGGTTTCCTGCACCACCTTCGGTTCCTAAATGAATAATCTCGTTGACCTTGCACTCAAATTGAACTGGAGATTCTGCAACTCTAAACGGTTTGACGACATCAGATTTTAACATGGTTAAGCCTGACTTTTCAAACTCGTTCACACCTTCAGCATATTCTGTGCTGCTCAAGGACATTTGTTGCACAATATCATAATTAACAACATTGATCACCACTTCTCTGGTCGCCTCAACATTCAGCAACGTATGCTTTACCGTGTTATCCCTGACCCGTCGGGCTGGAGAAAATATGAGAATGGGCGGATTAGAACTAAACACATTGAAAAAACTATAAGGTGACAAATTTGATCTGCCCTCTGCATCCATAGTACTTGCAAAAGCGATTGGCCTAGGCGCTACCGAACTTAATAAGTAGCCATGCAATGCTCCAGTTGAAATGTCTTTTGGATTAAAAGAGGTCATTTTGTTGTCGTTTAAGCCCTAAATTGCAAAATTCAAGGCATTTTTCGTTCAATTGTGTCGCAAAGGTAAACATATTGAATAGCTTATAAAAATGAATTCCCATCCAGACGAAACAATATTATCAACATAAATCGTTTATATTTAAAATCAAATTTGACTGTATGGCTTTTTCGACCAACCGAAATATTACCCGATGGATCATCATCGCGGCTTCGTTTATTATCATCTCGCTTATCCTTTGGAATACCTACGTGTTTTTTCAATATTTTAAATCGGAAGAAATTGCCAAAATGAAAATTTGGACCAATGCTTATGTGGAGTTTTCAAAAAACATCAACGATATTGAGCCAGGATCTGATGATGTCTATATCAATGAAGTGGCAGAAGCCATTGTTTTTGATTCTACCTTGACCACGCCTTTGCTTTTACTTCAGAATAAAACTGAAATTGTTAACTCCAGAAACATCACGCCCTATTCCAACAGTAATAACGTTGAAGATATGAAACGAGATTCGGCCTACGTCGCAGATAACTACGAGACGTTGGTTTCGAAATTTAGTTCAGAAAATGAGCCCGTTGTACTTGAAAATTTAAACCAGACGCTGTACTACGGCAATTCGCCGTTATTGAATAACCTTAAATACTACCCGCTAGCCTTATTGCTCATCATTCTATTATTTGCAGCCGTCACCTACTTCTTTTATAAAAGTTCAAAAACGGCCGATCAAAATAAACTCTGGACCGGTATGGCCAAAGAAACCGCGCACCAAATAGGCACGCCATTATCGTCTCTAGTGGGCTGGACCGAAATATTGCGAGGAGAGCAAGTCAACCCTGAGTATCTAGTTGAAATAGAAAAAGACATTACAAGATTACAAATGATAACCGATCGCTTTAGTAAAATTGGCTCTATGCCCACCCTAAAAAAAGCAGATATCGTGGAAGAAACCATAGAGTCTTATGAGTATTTGAAAGCCAGATCATCAAAATTGATCCAATTTGAAATGAGCGTTCCAGAGGATATTCTCTATGTAGACCTCAACAAACAACTGTATAGTTGGACGATAGAAAATTTAGTAAAAAATGGTATTGATGCCATGAAAGGCAAGGGCAGTCTAAAATTGGCGATCACCAGTGATGGTAAATATGTGCACATTACCATTAAAGATAGCGGAAAAGGCATGACTCGAGCTAATTTTAATACTGTGTTTAAACCTGGTTTCACGACCAAAAAACGTGGTTGGGGATTAGGGTTATCATTGGCAAAACGTATTGTTGAGGATTATCACAATGGTAAAATCAAGGTGTTATCTTCGGAAATCGGCAAGGGCACGATTATGCAAATTTCATTGCGATTGGTAAGCTAAACAGAACCTATTGAAATTTCAAAAACAGTAAAAAATATGAAGACATCTAAAGCTATCCAAAAACTAGTAATGCTAAACGTCTTTCTGTTCTTCTCAGTTTGCTGTATGGCGCAAAAATCAATCCCGAATGCAAAAGAACTGTGTTCAAAACTCACCAAAATGATCGAAAATGACCAACTGCATAGATCAAAGATGCCAAGCGGCTTTTCTGATCATAAAAGCAGTTTTTCTAAAACACAAATAGATTCTATGAATCAGCTTCAGCGGAAAATAGACAATTTTAATACAGAAAAGCTAATTGACCTTACTCAAACTTATGGATGGATTAGTGATGATCGTATGGATTGTAAAGAATTAAATGTGTGGCTCATCTTCAGGCACTCACAACCTCAGTATTTTAAAGACATTTCGGTTTTAATCGAAAAAGAGCACAAAGCAAATCGGCTAAATACTTTTCAATACCAACTTATTCGTGATCATATACTTGGACGACCTCGCGGCTAGAGTACTCATCATTAATCTTTCTCTTAAGAAGAGATCAATACAAATTTACCGGCATACTATAATAACTCATAAATTTGCTTGCCGTGGCCTCAAACTCTTCCGTAGATACATTAATCTCTAATAAAATAGAAAAAGAGCGTGATCAAAAACTTCACGCTTTCATATCAAGGCAATTCGTTTAGATCAATTAATTTTTGATCAGTTTCACTGTCTCGATTCCTGCATTGGTTTTAATCTTTGCAAGATACAATCCAGCTTTTAAACGTGATGCATCAATTTCAATACTGATGGTATTTGGTGATAACGACAAGACCCTTTTTCCTAAAACATCCAAAATTAGGATGGAAGACATTTCAGCACTTGCTGTCTTTACCACCCAGAGGTCTTGGGATGGATTGGGATACACATCAAAATTGGTTTTGGTAACCTCTTCTATATTTAGGGTCGCTTCAGTCGTGAAAAAGAGGTTATCAAAATGATAGGTTTCAAATCCGCCTTGATCAAATTTTAACTCCTTAACATTAAAATCAAAATTCGGGTTTTGATCGGTTAAATAGGATAACGGCACATCAATCCCCACCCATTGTTGTTGTGGTATCGCACCTAAAGCATCTATATCATAAGCATATTCTTCTCCGCTAACACTAACTACAGAAACCCTTAAGGAAGAGCCTCCATCGGTCCAATAGTCAAAATGCAAAAACAGCATTGAGGACACGTCTATAGAGTTTCCTGCACCTCCAATAAGTATGCCTTGGTAGTCAAGACTAGGATGCCTTAATCCTAAATCTCCTCCATATGGCTCAATCACTACATTTCCTGAATTTGATCCCCAATTGGGATTAAAATTTGAATTTGCAACATCGGTATAATGTGATGTAGGCGTTGGTGCTCCGGTAATTTGAGTAAAGACAGACAGTACGTTTGCAGGATCTTGAGTAGGGGTAGGCGCAGCTGTTATTGGTGTTGCCACTGGTGTAGGCTCGCTAAATGTAATATTGTCAAAGTAAACCGTGTGACCTGTTGTTCGTGCGGCATGACTTGGATAAAAGATGAGTTGATCGGGATTTTCATTGGCCAAGCCTCCAATCCATATAGACATATCAAATTCAACTTCAACCCAAGCATCTGCTATTGTATTATTAACAATAACCTGGCCGTAAGCAGCGTTTGAGAGTGTTGCAAATTTCAATGCGACAGGTGCAGCAAAGCCCTCTTGATAGATCAACATCCTTACCAAACTATTATTGGGAGTGACAGCAAATGAGCCAATATCTGCACCATGCATGGTTTCACATCCGGCACTTCCCCAACCTTCATTTGTAGAATAGCCAATTTCAATTTTAGCAACGGTTTGAGAATTATTCGTGGCATCAACGTAAGGATTAGGGATTACGCTAAAGACAGGATCATTTGCCTCTGGTGGTGCCTCAAACGTGGACCAAGTCCAATCTGCACCAAAACCTCCAGTTTCAAAATCTATTGGAGCATTTTGAGAAAATCCTACAGAAATTGTTAACAAAGTAAATAATAGGTAAATTTTCTTCATGATATGGTATTGTTAAGTTGATATATGGTCTCAAATTTAAAAATACGCCTTTGAAGAACATAAAATCACACCACTACATGACATATACATATCCAACAATTAACACTAAGACGCGTAAAAGGTTTGTTTCGTCGTCATAATATACATTTAAACGTAGATCTAAATTGTTTTTGCAGAAGAACTATAAGGGATAAAAGGTTATGTTGTGCTACATCGTGAACTGATCACGCTCTAGTATGTCGCAACTAACGTTTTAATCTTTACTAAACAGTACGGTCATTTAAACTAAAAAACAACTCTTAAAGAAATGAAGAAATCGTCTTGGCTGTGGCTTCAAACTCTTCCGAAGACATACTTTTTTTGTTAATAAAACGAGCATCTTCCATCGTTTGTAACGGAATTAAATGCACATGAGCGTGCGGTACTTCTAGACCAATAACTGTCATCCCAACACGTTCACATGGCACTGCTTTTTCTAATGCGATGGCAACGTGCCGGGAGAATTCCATCAATCCATGAAAGGCGACCTCATCAAGATCAAAAATCTTATCGATTTCTTTTTTTGGAATACAAAGTGTATGGCCTTTTGCATTGGGATTGATGTCTAAAAACGCGAGATAGTCATCGGTCTCTGCGACTTTATGACACGGGATTTCGCCATGTATAATTTTTGTGAAGATGGATGCCATTATAGTCTTGCGTTTTTATTAAATTAAGTCCAGTTGGTCGATTATGTTTTTGAGAAGAAAAAAACAGCCTACACGATTTGTCAACTAGCGGTTGGTATAAATATAAAAAGATTCCTCTTTGGCAGGAACCTTTTTATTCAGAATTTTCTTGTAAACATTTAAAATCTAAAAATGGTTATCTTGAAATTTCTAAAACATCAAATTTAATAACGCCATTGGGCACTTGTACTTCAGCAACTTCACCCACAGATTTTCCTAAAAGCCCTTTTCCAATAGGAGAGTTTACAGAAATTTTACCTTTAGCAAGATCTGTTTCGCCATCGGCAACCAAGGTATAAACCAATTCGGTCCCATTAGCTTGATTTTTAATTTTCACTTTAGACAATACCAACGCTTTAGAGGTATCCATTTGTGATTCGTCAATCACACGCGCTCCAGCCAAGGTTTCCTCTAATTTTGAGATCTTCATTTCCAACATGCCCTGGGCTTCTTTGGCAGCATCATATTCAGCATTTTCACTCAAATCACCTTTATCTCGTGCTTCTCCAATGGCTTGTGATGCCTTTGGGCGTTCTATATCTTTTAATTGACTTAACTCGTCTCTTAACTTCTTTAATCCTTCTGGAGTGTAATAAGATACTTTACTCATAATTCATTCGTTTAATAATCTATAGGTCATCGTTACATTAAAACATCCCGAAACATACATCGACAAAGCGCAGTATTGAAGTTCGGGATTAACGAAAAAATCCCGTTATAACGAGATCAGTATTTCAAATATACAAAATTATTAATTCAACCTTTAAAATATTGTAAATTGCGGTCCTGAAATGAGTATACATGATTTTTTTAAGTTGAGATTGTGCCGAACAAAAAAAATACTATGAAAAAACTAATATTCGTATTATCGCTGCTATTTTTGGTGAACTGTGAAAATGACGACAATCTCAATAATTGTAATTTTTTATTTGATGTAGGTGTCAATGTTAGCCTAAATTTAAATCTCCCAGAATATAGCCAATTAATGTTTTCCCTAAGTTCTGTATATATTCCTAATCAAGGTAATGCTGGTATATATGTGACCAATACTGGCAACGATAATTATGTGGCCTGGGATGCCGCAGATCCCAGTCATGCTCCCGCTGCATGTTCATTTATGCAAAGAGATGGCATTAATGTTACTTGTGGCTGTGACGATGGCAATAGTTATGAGCTAGTGACTGGAGCTTCTGTAAGCGACTCACCTGTGCCATGCCGTTTACAGCAATATCGCGCCACGCTTTCAGGCTCTAATTTGATTATTAGCAATTAACGCAGGTTTAAAACTAGGTATACATAAACTCCCGAGTCATTTGATTTAGTAGTTTTTAATAGCTTCGGAACTATAAACTGAAAGCAAAATCGTTATTAAAATTTAAATCCCGTTCCTATGCGCAGCATTTGTGTAGCATCGATATTTGGCACCTCTGGATAGAATCCCTTATTTTTAATAACAGGAGCCGAATATCGCAGCTCTAACATCATCCTATCGTTGACATCATATTGTAATCCTGCTTCAAACGACGCGCCAAAATCCCGTTCAGGACGTCGTCCATACGCTGACTCAGAAAAGCCAGGGTTTCTGATCATGTTTAGCTTAGCTCCAAAAAAGGCGTGAAAATCTTTAGCAACTGGCACTTTAAACAATAGAGGTATCTCATTAACAAGTAGATCCATGGTTCTCATTTGGAAGATTCCTGTTTGTAAATACAAAGACTCTCCAAGCGGAAACATCGCGAGCTCACCATCATAAAATTGGTAGCCCAACAAACCAATATTTTTACTGGGACTAATAGCCTCAGTTTCAGTTTGTGCAAAACCAATGGAACAGATCAGGAAAACACCTAATATAGATTTCATCTTAACGCTTATAAATTATGGTATTAAAGTAAAACTTTTTATCAATAGTACCACTGTTAATTAACATAAGGCTTTGATTTATTGGTTTATATGAAAAACTATTTTAAGTCTGCTCGATTTCTAAATTTTAGCTTAAAGAATACGTCAATTCGTTTATTCCACTTTTCTTCGGAAATTTTAGACATCGGAAAAAAAGCATTTATAATCTCAAGATAACCTTCACAAATATCAACACGGTTCTTTTTTCAAACAAACAGCGCAATCCAAAATCTAGATTGCGCTGTTTTATAAATATGAAAGAATGATCAAAAGAGATTCCTGCCGCCGCAGGAATTTAAAATCGTAAAGTCAAACCTACTAAAAAATTTGTGGTCGCTTGCGGATAAAAGCCAGCAAAGAAATCTGAAGTTATTCCTGTTGGACTTGTATCATCTTCAAAATCGAATGTTCCAAAATAACCATTAGACACATATTCTTCACCAAAAATATTATTGACCAATCCCGATATCACGACCGATTTAAATATTGATTTTGGCGTCCATTCATAATTGATGTTAAAATCATTCACGAAGTAACTCTCTAGCTTAGAATCTTTATTTTCAGTATTGCTCATAAACTGCTCGCCTACGAATTTACTCAACAGCGACATTTGAAAACCTGCTTTTGGCTGAAACACAAACGCGTTGGCTGCAATAAATTCTGGAGAAAAAGAAATGTCGGTTTTTCCTAAATTCTCTACCACACCGTTGACAGATTCAAACGTTTCTTGATTCTTATTAGAACTTATCGTGAAATTTGGTTGTATTGAAAAGGTCTCAGTAATCGCAACAGCTGCATCAACTTCTATACCTAAGCGGTAACTGTCACCGCTATTGGTACGTATTGGGTTACCAACATTATCAATTTGACCAGTTAATACCAATTGCTCATTATAAAGCATATAATAACCGTTGACATTGAGTCTTAATTTTGGTGTGTTGTGCCGCCATCCCAATTCGAAATCATTAAGCTGTTCTGGTTTTACGACCGTATTATTTTCAAAATCGTCACGATTAGGCTCACGATTGGCCCTAGCATAAGAGAAATACAAACTGTTTTTACCATTTACCGTATAAGTGATTCCTGCCTTTGGGTTAAAAAACGAGTAATTTTCATCGACATTAAATGGTAAACGATCTGAGTTGATTCCAGAAGTTTCATAATTGACCAAACGCAGTTGTAAGTCACCGTACAAGCTCACTTTATCATTTAGGCGATAGGTCGCTTTAGCGAAGGTACTAAAATCTGATTTCTTACCGTTTCCGTCATAATAACGATCTCTAATCTCACTATCACTGGCAAATTCTGACCAAATGATCTCGCCATAATGATCGCCATCGTAGTAGCTAAATGAACTTCCGAAGAAAACATTAATCGCATCATCTTTATAATTGGCACTCGCATTGAGCACGTAAAAATCGTTGTCTAACCAACGTCGTCTGATTAAATCGGTCGTTTCAATAGTTTCGCCAGCAATCTCAATTGGAGTTAAATTGTAATCGGCAAAATCTTCATCCTCCCGATATTGCTCGAAAAACCCTCTTCCGTAGGTATAATTTAAACCCACAGTGGTCGACCACATATTGTTGTAGCGCTCGTTCCAGTGCAATTGGTAATGGTCTTGCTTGTAATCATCGACTTCATTGTCGTAAAATTGCTGTTCTCCGTCGTCATCAAAATAAAGTCCAGACGGATTGAATGTACGGTCAGTAGCTAACGTTTCGGCATCAATACCATTATAAGCTTGATACGTTAGTTCGCTCCCTCCAAACGTAATCGCTTTGATCAAGGTATTGTCATCGACGTAAGACGCCTGTAAGAAATAGGATTTTAAATCGGAAGTCGCGCGATCAATATACCCATCAGACTTGATATTAGACAAACGACCGGCAATTTCGACGCCTTTAGTATTATCTTCATCGTTGAGAGACATAAGTCCTGTACTAAATTTTACAGTATGCTTTCTGGTATTAAAACTTCCGAAGGAATTAGAAATCTCTCCATTCGATTCTTTCGAAACCGCATCGGTCAACACATTGATGCTGGCACCAAATGCACCTGCACCATTGGTAGACGTCCCGACACCACGTTGCAACTGTAAACTTTCTACCGAAGACGCAAAATCGCCCAAGTTAACCCAAAACGTCCCGAGAGATTCGGCATCGTTGTAGGGAATACCATTAATTGTGACATTTGTAGATTGCGCGTTGATCCCACGTACCCGAATACCTGTGTAGCCAACGCCAGCACCAGCATCACTTGTCGTCACTACCGAAGGCAAATAATTGAGAAGTATAGGAATGTCCTGTCCTAAATTTCGTTTGGCCAACTCTTTTTTAGTGACATTTGTATGCGTAATTGGCGATGTCGCATCAACTCTTACGGCATTGACCAGAACTTCGTCTAGTGTTTCGGTCTTTGTAGAATCTTGAGATCTTTGATTGTTTTGTGCAAAAGCACTTGAAGACAGCACTAAAAGTGCTAAAAAAAGAAAATTGTTTTTCATTTCGACTATAAATAATCGAATAAAAAGAGGTCATTATTCTTTATGGTTAATAAAAATTTGACGTAAAGTTTAGCGCTCTACTATGGCACTCGCTAAAACGGTCTTCTGGACCGTCCTCTTTACGCTCGCTTCCTAAACAGCATTACCTGTTCTAGGTTCAATGGGTATGATCTCAGCCCTCCAAATTAACGATTTTCAATTTTCGATCATTGATTTATGAATGTAAATTCTTAAATCTCTAATCCTCAATCTCAATCTCTATATGTTGAGCACCCCTTTTTTGAGAACGCTGCAAAGGTAAATTAGATTTATGGTTATTGAATTATATTTTGCCATTTTTATTTTAAAAAACATAGCATCGTAATATTGCAATATTACGATGCTTAATATCCCAGACACCATCAGATTCCTTGTAGTTCTAATTTTAAAAGTTTAGGTGCTGCGCTTCGTTCTTGATTTTCTGCAGTCTTCATTGCTAACGTCACTTAGAACAGTCCCTAAAACTGAGACTGAGACTGAGACTGAGAACTTAAGCGCTACTCTATCTCAGGCGGTCTTCGATTGGATTTCTTTTCCGAATTTTGGCGTTTTATTTTCAAGCGTCGTCGTATTGCCGCCCGAGGCACTTTTGTAAATCGCCGTTTTTTTTCAACAATTAAATTCACCCTAATAAGTTCAATAAATCGTTTTATAATAATCGCTTTATTTCTAAACTGACTGCGGCTTTCACCACATTGCATAATCAATACATTGTCTTTAGTAAGCTTTGATTCTAATTTGGTTTTGAGCAGTGCGATTTGCGCTTCAGAAAGTATTTGTGAATTGTCCAAGTCGAACGTCAATTCGACTTTTGACGATGTTTTGTTAACATGCTGCCCGCCAGCACCAGAGCTCCTGATGGCCTTAAAATTTAATTCGTTGACTAATGCTTTATCATCCAACATGACTATTTGATTTGGTGTGGGGCTTTAAGCAAATCGTTAACCGTTTTTACAGGATTAAAAGTAATGAGCGGCACTTCAACAAAAATCGTATTCCAATTGGCCATACTGCCGTTCCATAGCCCAGGTAGCTCCAAAGCTTTCAAGTCTTTTCCTGTTTTTGTTTTCATGGTAATAAAAGCGGTTTTCTGATCGACAAATTGGGTAAGATCAAATGTTTCACCTTTATAATTTTTAGTTCCACAAACCACATCTACCGGATTAAAATGTGTGGCGTTTTTAAGAATTTCCTTTTGCTTTTTACTTTTTTTATTGATTTGTGCCGATTCAACGATTTGAAGAGACACGCTCCCTTGTTCATCCTTGACCCAAAATGGTCCGCCTCCAGGTTCTCCCTCATTTTTGACCATTCCGCAAATACGAATCGGGCGATTTAATTTTTCAGTGACATATTCAATTTGATACTTTCGCGAATATTTTTTAAACTCAGCACTCATCTTAACGTGCATGTCTTTCTCCAAAAACATGGCAATTTCCTTGAGTTTTTCTTCGGAAACATCCTTTTTATCAAGATCTTTAAGATAATTAAACGCTTGCTCTTGAATTTTAATTAATAGACCAGCCAATATTTTTTTATGCTTTGCTACTTCAGCTTTGTACTTGTAAGTGACGACGTTATCAATGTTTTTGATAAAGATAATATCAGCATTTAATTCATTTAAGTTCTCAATCAAAGCTCCATGGCCAGAAGGTCTAAATAATAATGAGCCATCATCGTCTCTAAACGGCTTGTTTCTTGGAGTTACCGCAATGGTATCGGTCGATTGTTTTTGATATGAAAAGGAAATATTAAATTTAGTACCCGTTTTATCCTCTACTTTTTTCTTTATGCGCGCAAACTCTTCATCGAATTTGTGTTTGTGTTTTTCTGAAATCGTAAAGTGCAGTCGCGTCGCTTCATTATTGGAAGAATATAGCGCAGACTCGAATAAATGCTCTTCAAAAGCTGTAGAAATGACTTGATTTTTATATTCATGGAAAGGGAGTAAGCCTTTTGGAAAGTTGCCATAGTCTAGTTTATCCTCATCCAACATCATTTGAACAAATCGAAAACCTTGCTCATTAATAGACCGATTTTCTAGATCAGGATAGGCATTTTTTAATCTATTTGCCACGATATGATAAAAAGGAAACTTTTCAATACCAATAAAAAAGAGTGATAAATCCCTGCTTTTATTTCGATTGATGTAGGCATTTATGGTTTCTTTTTCTAATTTATATTCATCCAAAAACGTAAATAAAAATTTAAACATTCGCGTCGCAGCACCAGAAGCTGGAACAAACTTCAAAATTGAAATGGAGTTTTTTTTGGTCTCAAAAAGAGAGCTATACTTATTGGTCTCCTGCTCACCCAATCTTAAAATACCATCGCCAACTTTGGCCTCAGCAACCAAATGAGAGAAAGGCAGCCCATCCTCAAACAATTGCATTTGATGCTCAACTCGCTGGAGTGTTAAACCCTTAGTTTCTATTTGCTTAATATCGTTATCAGAAAAATTCAATTTATATAGTATGTTTTAAAAGTTCGTTAATGTGTGTTTTGCAACAACTCAATCGGCTTTCAAAGCTTCCTTTAAGAAGGACATATTTCTTTTTGGCAGCGACGAGCTCATGTTCAAATTTATTGAAAATTTGTAGTCTTTGTTCAGGTTGGTCACGAATACCATCTTTTTCCCAGGGCGTATTAATATAGGTTAAAAAATACAAATCGTATGAATTTTGGTAAGCGTGTTTTTCAACTTGCTTAGGACAAAATCCATCATAATACCATTCTGAATAGACCTTGGTTTCCAACAAATCTGTATCACAAATTAAAAGATTGTTTGCTTTTTTGAGTTGCTCATTCTCTAAAAATAATTGCCCAATTGCAATGGGCAACACGTCATCTTTAGTGAGTTCTAAATTTTCCTTTGCCTTGGCTTCAGCATAAATACGAGAAAATTCTTCAACATAAACGGTATCGTAGTATGCCGCAAGTGACTTGGCCAAGGTTGATTTTCCAGTGGATTCTGGCCCATATAAAACAATCTTTATACAATTTGGGTTGATATGTGTTTGTTGTCTAAGCTTTTCTTCCATGCTAAATAACCTTGTATGGCTAAAATGGTAAATATTAAATATTGTAGCGATAAAATTCCTAGTCCGCGATAAGCATAAAGCGGAATTGTGATTAAATCACCAATGATCCACAGTGTCCAGTTTTCAAGTTTTTTAGTAGCCATATACCACATCGCAGTAAAAAACAATCCCGATGTAAATATATCAATGTAGTTGGGGATTTCGAGAACATAATCATAGAGTCTATAAACCGTATAAGTGACGAGCATTGTAATAATTGCCAATAACACTCCAATCCATTTTTGTTTATTTGTGGTTCTTGAAATAGGAACCAAGTACCTGTCTTTTCTTTTTCGTGACCAATTCCACCAGCCGTAAATACTCATAACGCTGTAGTAAAAATTCATCATCATATCGCCTAAATATCCCGCTTTATATAATAAATACACTGTGATGATCGTAGCGACCAGACCCGTAGGATAGACTAAAATATGCTCTCTTTTTGCGAAAACCACACTAGCAATCCCAAATACAAAAACTAAAATTTCTAGAATAATATCTAATTGAGTGGCGTTTTGATAAGGTTCTAAGAAAAACTCAAAAATGGGGTTCATAATCGTGTCGATCAGATTTTACGATTTTCATAAGTAGCAAGCCTTTCTCTATAAGTTCAAAAGCGTCTTTAATTTCAACGGTTAAAAGTGCCATCACCTCATCGTAGTCGCCATAAACCTGCGTACTCAGCGGATTTTCTAAAACAGTCAATTTTGAAGCACGCAATTTTTTTATAAAGTGAATAATGGCAGGCTCATAATCGTCATGCAACGGCGTTAGTGTAAGTTCTACTGAAATGTTCATCAAAAATTTTTTATTTTCTCAATATTCGACAACTTGTTAGTTATCACAAAACTGTTAATTGGCGTGATGTCTAAACAAACACAACATAAAGATCTATTTTCGTAATTGATCGAAAAATGTCTCATCTTCTTCAAACGCAGTTCCAATAACGATCAAATCGGCACCAGACTCGTAAGCGTTCATAATCTGGCTTCTCGATCGCATTCCGCCACCTACGATCAATGGGATGTTCAACTCTTGCTTTACAAAGCTAATGATTTCTGCTGGTATTGGATGCATAGCTCCGCTTCCAGCTTCAAGATACATAAATTGCATGCCCAATAATTCTCCAGCTTTAGCAGTATCTGCAATGCGTTGCTTATCGTCTCTCGGCAAAGGTTTGCTTCGTGTTACTTTTTCTACCGAGGTTTGCCCGCCACTTTCAATCAATACATACCCTGTTGGGATCACTTCCAAACTAGAGTTTTTAAGTTTTGAAACAGCTTCAATATGTTTTCCAATGAGATAATCTGGATTAGTTCCTGAGATTAAGGACAAGAACAACAGTGCATCTGCATTATCTGTGATTTGAGAGACATCGCCTGGAAATATAACGATTGGTAACGTTGAATGCGCCTTAATCTTAGCCACTAAAATTTCAGTAGCAAACTCATCAACAGTACTTCCGCCCACAAAAACATGCGTGATTAAAGTTCTATTTACCTTTTTAATAAATCTAGAAACAGCCTCTATTTTAAATTTATCAGGATCTATAAGTACGGCCAAAAGTTTTTTTTCTTCGGAAACCGCTTTTATAATATCTTGATAAATTGATGGTGTGTTCATCACGCTATTTTAACTTATTTTGTTTGGCTCTTGGCTCCTGGCTCTTGGCTCTTGGCTCTTGGCTTTAAAATTAAGTACTTAAGCTACCACATAAGCACAAGTAAATCCTTCAAATTCTAAAAAATGCGAATTGTATCTGTATTTTTTATTCTTGTAATCAATCCATGCTACCGTTTCTCCATCGTCTAACATAAACGGAATTACTAAAAAATGCGCCTTAAATAACATACCTGGCGTCGCGAATAATTTGTACAGCGATTCCTTAATTCCCCAAATAACAGTCAATTTCTTCACGTATTCATCATCATCCTCGGCAAGATAATTGAACTCATAATCCACAAATTTCTTAGCAATAACGGCAATCTTATCGCGTTGCTTCTCGATATCGATACCAACTTCCGAAGAAGAAATAATTACTCCCGAAAACGTAAAAGAATGTGTGATAGAAATCTGCTTACCGTCCTTTAAATGGGGTTTTCCGTAGTCATCATAAAATAAATCTTGATCGGTATACCCAAATTCCCTCAATAGATAACGCACACTCAAAAAACCGCGTTGGTGCAATTCACTTTTCATCCCAAGCACACGCTCTAAGCTATTGGGCTTTAATTGTAGAGGTCGGTATAAGTCATTGTAAGACTCCGTAATCTTCCAGATTTTAACAACAGTTTGGGAATTTACGTGGATAGTTTTGTAAAGTGGCATTTAATTATCTGAAACTTAATGGTTACCTTTGCAACGCTTTAGGCGAAATGTTATTTTTTAGACAGGCGAATTTAACCAATTTTAAGCTTTAACGCCAAAGGCTAATCACATTAAAAATCAAGAAAGACTAAACAAATGGATGAAACTATGACTTATGTACCTAATAAAGTAAAAGACATGTCTCTTGCGGCTTGGGGAAGAAAAGAAATTGAATTGGCTGAGGCAGAAATGCCTGGATTAATGAGCCTTCGTGAAGAGTATAAAAATGAACAACCGCTAAAAGGCGCACGTATAGCAGGATGTCTGCACATGACGATTCAAACGGCCGTTTTAATTGAAACTTTAACAGCTCTTGGCGCAGAAGTCACTTGGAGTTCTTGTAATATATTTTCTACCCAAGATCAAGCTGCTGCGGCGATTGCAGATGCTGGTATTTCTGTTTATGCTTGGAAAGGGATGAGCGAGGAAGAATTTGATTGGTGTATCGAGCAAACCTTGTTTTTTGGTGAAGATCGTAAGCCATTAAACATGATCTTAGATGATGGTGGTGATTTAACAAATATGGTTTTAGACCGTTTTCCTGAACTTGCTGATGGGATCAAAGGTTTATCTGAAGAAACCACAACGGGTGTTCACCGTTTATACGAGCGTGTTAAAAAAGGAACATTGCCAATGCCTGCCATCAATATCAATGACTCGGTAACAAAATCAAAATTTGATAATAAATATGGTTGTAAGGAAAGTGCGGTTGATGCGATTCGACGTGCTACCGATTTAATGCTTGCCGGAAAACGAGTAACCGTTTGTGGTTACGGCGATGTTGGTAAAGGTACTGCCGCTTCATTTAAAGGCGCAGGAAGTATTGTGACCGTAACCGAAATCGATCCAATTTGTGCGCTTCAAGCTGCTATGGATGGTTTTGAAGTCAAGAAATTAGAAACCGTCATTGGTAACTCTGATATCGTGATCACCACAACCGGAAACAAAGATATCGTTCAATCTCATCATTTTGAAGCGTTGAAAGACAAAGCAATTGTATGTAACATTGGGCATTTTGACAATGAAATTGATATGGGCTGGTTAAATAAAAATCACGGTCATACCAAAAATACGATCAAGCCTCAAGTGGATAAGTACACCATCAACGGTAAAGACGTCATCATCTTGGCCGAAGGCCGTTTAGTAAACTTAGGTTGTGCAACAGGTCACCCAAGTTTCGTCATGAGTAATTCATTTACCAACCAAACCTTGGCACAAATCGAGCTTTGGAAAAATGCCGCAGCTTACAAAAATGAAGTTTATATGTTACCAAAACATTTAGATGAAAAAGTGGCAAAACTTCACTTAGAGAAAATTGGTGTTGAACTTACTGAATTACGTAACGATCAAGCCGAATACATCGGTGTAACTCCAGAAGGACCATACAAGCCTGAGCATTACAGATACTAGAAAAAGAGCGCTGCACTTTTGATATAAGATAAAATCCTGAACGTTCATGTTTGGGATTTTTTTATTTTGGGCAATTTGCTTTTGGTACCACAACCAAAAGCAACCAGGCTTTCCGCTATATCTTTTTATCGTGCCTCAAAAAAGGATGCCGCATCAATCCTTATTGCACGCTAACTTTTGGTGGTTTTGGCGAGAATTAAGCTCGTCGCTAATTTGGATAATTTCAAATAACCCATTATGTTTAATTAGAGTCGCCTATTTTAAGAAACACCAGCTCTCCTTTAACTAATAGAAGGAGGCATTTCAGAAAAATCGATTAACTTTATAGTAATTTCCCAGTCTGTAACCATAATTGACCTTATGAGCGTTAAAAAATTAAATCACAGCATTACCGTCTTAGAATCTCTATTAGAAAAACAGGCAATCTCCAATCCAAAAATCTCTAGGAGTAATATCGCTTGGCACATCGACCATAGCCTTAAGGTCATTAATAACGTTTCCACAGCTATTCAAAATTCAGACCCCAAATCCTATGTCAACAATTTTAGTCTATTAGGGAAACTCTTCTTTACGCTTGGCTTCTTTCCCAGAGGAAAAGCAAAAGCTCCAAAACATGTGTTGCCACCAGAAGTTATAGCAAAACAAGATTTGATCTCGCAAATTGAATTGGCAAAAAACAACGTTAAATCAATTGCAAGCTTAGATAAGAATGCCTTTTTCAAACATCCCATGTTTGGTAATGTAAATACGCCAAGAATTTACCGATTTCTTTATATGCACACCAATCATCATTTAAAGATTATCGATGATATTATATTGAATAAAATATCCTAAAGGTTTTCAAAACAAACGGTTCCTATATTAGATGTTGTAACCTTAAACTTTGCTATTAACAATAATAAATTACGGCGCATCAGCTTCATTTCGTCTAAAATATTTTAATTAGCTGTTATTTTGCACATAATATCCTTATTTTTAGGTAAATGTAAAAAACCAAAAATCATGCGACACCAAATTACTCTAAGCTCCTTTCTTGTTTTATTTATGTTTTCCGCAGCAATTGTTATGCCTTCTTACGGCTTTGCAAATGAGACGTCAAGTGCTGCGCAACAAGCAGCACCTTCGATAATAAGCCTTATTCTAGTCAATGCCGATACCAATCAGGACATCGAAGAAATTAACCAAGGTGATGTGTTTTTTCTGGACGATATTGGAACATCAAACTTAAACATACGTGCCGAGACTACTGCAAATACTGAAAGTGTGGTTTTTGGATATCAAGGGAATGCATCCTATAAAATTGAAAATAACGCCATCTATGCTATTGGTGGAAATAGTGGCAGTAATTACAACGCGTGGTTACCCGATTTGGGAGCTAATAGTCTCACAGCAACCGCATATTCTGGAAATAATGGTGGCGGATTAGCCGGCGTACCACTCACCGTAAATTTTGAAATTTTAGAGTCAACTCAATCACTACCCGTAATTGTGAGAATAAATGCCGGTGGACCAACTATAACTTACGACGATTCCGTTTTTCTTGCCGATGATTATTTTGCTGGAAACGGAAAAAGCTATACCAACAATAGCATCTCAAACATTATCAACACTACCCAAGATGCTATTTACAAAACAGAGCGCAGCACCAATGCCAACCTTCAATCATTTACATACAGTGTTCCTGTAACTAATGGACACTACTCTATTAATTTACATTTTGCAGAGATTTACTGGGGCGCGACTGGTGGAGGTCCGAGTGGTACTGGAAGACGAATTTTCAATGTGACTTTAGAAGGTCAGGCTATCTTAAACAATCTAGATCTTAATGCTCAAACAAGCCCAATGACTGCGATTATTGAAAGTTTTGCTACAACTGTTGTCGATGGGTCACTCGATCTTGTATTTAGTGCTTCTGTTGATCAACCTAAATTGTCTGCGCTAGAGGTTTTTGGTAATGGTAGTCTTACCACCAATACTGGTGATGTGATTATTGAGTCGTTAACCATCACTAATTGCCCAACAGAACCTGTCTTTGTTGGTGACATTGTTGACCTCGACGTCGAAATTTTACCTGCAAATACGACAAATCAATTTGTATCTTTTACCGCTAGTGACGGTAGTAGTGTTGATTATATAAGTGGCATTTTCACCGCAGCGTCGTCTGGTGAAATTACGGTCTTCACGACGAGTTTTAGTGATGGTAGTGTTTTTGATCAATGCACGATCAGCATATTAGAAAAACCCACTGTAAATGCATTGGTTTTAATCAATGCCGATACAAATGAAGATATTGGAGTGATCAATGAGGGTGATGTATTTCTTCTTGATGACTTGGGCACCTCAAATTTAAGCGTCCGCGCTGAAGTTGGAGCGCATACCGAAAGTGTCGTATTCGATTATCAAGATAACATCGCTTACCAAATTGATAATGATCCTGTATATGCCATTCATGGTAATACAGGAGATAATTATAATGCATGGGTTCCAGACCTCGGGCTAAACACAATAACCGCAACCGCCTATGCTGGTGATGATGGCTCTAGTGCATCCGGAGAATCATTTACCATCAACTTTGAGATTGTAGATAATGATCCTGTACTGCCAGCCGTAGTAAGAATCAATGCTGGTGGCCCAACGGTTACTTACGATGATTCTGTCTTTATCGCAGATGATTATTTTGCTGGAAACGGAAAGAGCTATACCAACACTAACATTTCAGATATTTTTAATACAACCCAAGATGAAATCTATAAAACAGAACGAAGTACCAAAGCAAACCTTCAGTCGTTCTCCTATAATATTCCAGTAACCAATGGAGACTACTCAATTAATTTACACTTTGCTGAAATTTATTGGGGTGCTACAAATGGTGGTCAAGGCGGCATTGGAAAACGTATTTTTGATGTCACTTTAGAGGGCCAGTCTATTCTAACAAATATAGATCTCAATGCTGAGGCTAACCCTATGACTGCTAGTATTGAAACCTTTACTACCAATGTGTCAGATGGGTCTCTGGATTTGGTGTTCAGCGCTTCTGTGAATAGACCAAAACTATCTGCAATAGAAGTTTTTGGTTCAGGCAGTTTAGTAGTTGACCCAACAGATTGTACATGGAACGCTCTTGCGTCTTCAACATTAAGCAAGGTAGAATCACAGAGTGTAAAAATTAACGATAAATTGTACACGCTAGCAGGATTCCTTTCGGGTCTTCAAATCACTGGAGCTACTGAAATTTATGATCCTGCAACAAATAGCTGGACAAATGGTGCTCCAATGCCCACACCGGTAACACACATGGGAGCGGTAGCTGTTGGTGATGAGATTTGGATTTTAGCAGGATTCGCAGGTAATCATCCAGGCGTAGCAACAAACCTCGTTCAGATATACAATACAGTAACCAATACGTGGTCTGCTGGGCCATCGTTACCTAACCCAAGAGGCTCTGGAGCCGCTGCTTACAGTAATGGTAAAATTTATTTCTTTGGAGGTTTACTTCCAGATAGAAAAACAGATGTTGGAGAACATTATGTACTCGATGTAAACGACCAAGCATCGGGTTGGCAAGCACTAGCACCTATGCCAGAAGCAAGAAATCATTTGAGTGCTGCAGCAGTTGACGGATTGATCTATGCCATTGGCGGCCAGTTTGGTCACGACAATGGTGTTAGTGATCAATCTTTTTTACATGTTTATAATCCACAAACAAACGTTTGGACAGAGAAGGCGAATTTACCTTCAGAGCGCTCTCATTTTGAGCCAGGAACAATGGTTCACAATGACAAAATTATAATCGTTGGTGGCCGCAGAGGTAACTTTTTCTTTGATGATGTTACCGAATACAATCCTGCTACCAATAGTTGGGCTGAACTTTGCGAACTGCCTTCCAATTTATTAGCACCATCAGCTAAAGTCTTTGGAGACCAGCTCATTGTCACCAACGGTGGCGAAAATGGAACATGTTGCCCATTAAACGAAGCGATCTCAATTACCATCGAACCAGAGGTTGAAGACGATTTTCGTGTGTTGGTTTACCATGAAACTACAGGTTTTAGACACGGATCAATAAATGCAGGAATAAGTATGATTGAAGCATTTGGCAACAACAATAACTGGACAGTCGATAATTCACAAAACAGTTCAATCTTTACTGATCAAAATCTCGCTACAGTAGATGTGATGGTTTGGATGAATACTTCAGGAAACGGACTTTTAACAAGTGCTGAGAAAGATGCCGTAGAGAATTATATTCAAAACGGTGGAGGTTTTGTTGGCTTTCATGCCGCTACAGATACCTATCGTGACGGCAGCTGGCCTTGGTACAATGATCTAGTTGGTGCCATAGTTCAAACCAACCCCAATCACACGGCCAACAACTTTAATGCCTCTATAGATGTAGTTGGAGATCATCCAGCGATTGAGCATTTGGGCAATACATGGAACAAAAATGAAGAATACTATTACTGGGAGCTTAATGGCGGCTATCTGTTTGATGGTAATATTGACCTGTTGAGAGTGCGATCTACCGGAAACCAAAGTTATGACGCAGCTCGACCTATCACTTGGTACAAAAACTATGATGGTGGAAGATCTTTTTATACTGCATTAGGTCATAATTCATTAGATTATAGCAACAATGAAAATTTTAAAACTTTAGCTGAAAAATCCATTCTTTGGGCAGGGGGACTTTTAGAAATTTTAGATATTGCTCAAGAAAGAAATGGTTTAAATAGCGATATGAAATTCGTTGAAGACTTTGAAAAAACTGTTCTCGTCTATCCCAATCCAGTGAATGACATACTCACCGTAAAAAGTGCGTTGAAGCTAGAAATGGAATTAAAACTTACAACGTTAACAGGAACCGTTTTACAAGAAGAAAATAACATTTTAGAATCTAAAATTGACATGAGTCGATTTAAATCAGGAATTTACGTATTAATGATAACTCACAATGGGATATTGGAGCAACTAAAAGTGATAAAAAAATAAACATTGAATACCGACGTAGTTGGTGATTAGATAGAGGGAACATTCAGCAACTACAAATGCTAAAATACTATTAAAACCTTGAGGGCTATATGGCAATTCTTTATTTTAAGTGTCGATGGCTTATTCCGAAGAAAAAATAAAAGTCCCCAGATTTAATGAGGAAAGCGGTTTCTACACAACCAAGAAACGCTCCAAAATGATGAGTAAGATTCGTGGCAAAAACACGAAACCTGAGATGCTTTTCCGTAGAGCACTTTGGGCAAAAGGTGTGCGGTATAGAGTGGACTCAAAATCGCTTCCAGGTCGACCAGATCTTTCCATAAAAAAATACAAGCTCGCTATATTTATAGATGGTGAGTTTTGGCATGGCTACAATTGGGACGAACGAAAAAAAACACTTAAAAGTAATCGCGAATTCTGGATCCCTAAAATTGAGCGTAACATGCAACGCGATAGAGAAGTTAACGCGCAGTTGGAAGATCTAGATTTTACAGTGTTTCGATTTTGGGAAACTGAAATTAAGACCAATTTAAAAACCTGTATCAATGATGTGATGGTTTATATTGACATTGGAGGCATCAATGGTGCGTAATTAATTGTCCAGTAATCACAAAGCGCTAAACAATTCCGAAGCACAAAAACAGTATCTTTATAATTCAATTCTTTATATGCCATTCACACCAAAACTTGCCCACGCGAAAACGTCTATTTTCTCAATTATGAGTGCTTTGGCTCATAAACATAACGCCATCAATCTTTCTCAAGGCTTCCCAAATTTCAAAAGTGATCAAAGCCTTATTAATGGTGTTTCTAGAGCAATGAATTCTGGTTATAACCAATATGCGCCCATGGCAGGAATTATAGAATTACGCACAGCCATTTCGCAAAAATTTGAAAGGCTTTACAACAGTTCTTATCATCCAGAAACTGAAATCACTGTTACCGCTGGCGCAACCCAAGCTATTTTCACCATTATTTCGACATTTATAAAACCCAACGACGAAGTTATAATCTTTAAACCAGCCTATGATTGCTACGAACCAGCGGTTGAAGTCAATGGTGGCAAAGTCATTGCCATAGCGCTAGAGGCTCCACGGTATCGTATTAATTGGCAAACCGTTAAAAATAGTATCAATGCCAATACGAAGATGATCATTATCAACACGCCTCACAACCCGAGTGGCACTGTGATGAGTAAAGCTGACATGGTCAAAGTTCAAACGTTAACTTCTGGAACAGATATTATTGTATTGAGTGATGAAGTTTACGAACATATGATTTTTGATGGCGAGCAACATCAAAGCGTTTGTCTGTTTCCAGAGTTAAAACAACGTAGTTTTATCACCGCATCTTTTGGTAAAACCTTTCACAATACTGGCTGGAAAGTAGGCTATTGTTGTGCTCCAGCTGAACTTATGGACGCCTATAGAAATATACACCAATTTATTGTGTTCTCTGTGCATCATCCAACTCAAAAAGCGCTAGCCAATTATTTAGCAAAACCCGATCATTATCTTAAAATCTCAGATTTTTATCAACAAAAACGCGATAGGTTTCTAGAACTCATCGAACCGTCAAGATTTAAATACACACCATCTCAAGGCACCTATTATCAAGTCTTGGATTTTTCAGAAATTACCCAAGAATATGATGTTGACTTTGCAAAACGATTGACAATCACAAACGGTATTGCTGCCATACCTCTATCTGTATTTAATGATAATAATCAGGATGACAGTGTTTTACGGTTTTGTTTTGCAAAGACAGATGAAACACTTAAGAGTGCAGCAGATATTCTCAATATAATTTAACTTTATTTTAAGTGACTTATCACCTAATTTTGTAGTTATTAATGGAGAATCTATAAAACTAAATACATGAAAATTCGAATTTTTACAATAGCATTAATCTCTAGTTTTCTTTTTTCCTGCGGAAGCAGCGAAAGTGTAATCATGGAGGATGGGAGCGTTTATGAAGTCAAGGGGAAAACGTTTAAAACAAATGGTGCTGACGTTTCAGAGAGCTTAACTGATGATGAAAAGCAAAATATTAGAGCCCTCATTACTAAAAAACGTGAGGCCCAAGAAGAAGCTGAACGCTTACAGAAAGAACTAGAAAGGCAACAGGAGGATTTAGAAAAAGCGCAAGAGCAAGCTAGAAAAAAGCAAGAAGACTTAGAGGATAAGCAAAGAGATCTTGAAAGTAAGCTCAAAGCTCAAGAAGAAGCACGTGAAGATTACTTAAAAGCGAAAAAACGTTTAGCCGATCAACAAGAGAAATACAAAAATCTTAGAGACAAAGGAAAACTATCTCCAAGGGATGAAGCAAGTTGGGCTGAAAAGTTGGCTGAGATTCAAGCTGAAGTAGATGCTGCTCAAAAACGAATGGACAACCTTAAATAATCATTTAATGAACTTAAAAATTATTTTTGCTGCGGTCATTTTCGTAATTGGATTTTCAACACAGGCACAAACTGTTGTTAAAGATGGTAAAACCTACGAAGTTAAAAAAGACGCTATTTTTATTGACGGTCAGGATGTTACTGCCGATTTAAGTACAGACAATAAGGTTTCAATCTTGGATTCCGCTCGTTTGATCAACGAAGCAACGGTACTGAAACAACAAGCTGAAAAAGAAGCTAAACAACTTGAAAAAGAAAGAGTAAAAGCGGAAAAAGCGTTGAAGAAGGCTGAAAAAGAGCAAAAACGTGCTGAAAAAGCCTTAAAGAAGAAAGAAAAGGCACAAGAGCATTTCGAAAAAACGAATAAGAAGCTTAACGACGCCAAAAAGAAATATAAAAAACTGCTCAAAAAAGGAAAGTTATCTCCTAATGATCAAGAAAAATGGCTAGAAAAAATTGAAGATTTGAAAGAGGATCTTGAAAAAGCACAAAATAAAATGTAACTCTAATTTTTACATAGCAATGAAGTCCATTTAAGTCATTACAACAGACTAAAATGGACTTCATTGTTTTAATCTCTAAATTTATGCTATGCAGAACGACCTTAAAGTTGCCATAATACAGTCTGATTTGGTTTGGGAGAACCCAGAACAGAATCGCATTAATTTTACCAACAAACTTACTGCCATACTTGAGCCTGTTGATCTTATCGTATTACCAGAACTATTCACAACAGGATTTAGTATGACTGCGCAACACCTTGCAGAAACCATGACAGGTGATACCGTATCGTGGATGCAACGATTGGCCAAACAAAAAAAGGCAGCCATAACCGGAAGTGTCATTATTGTCGAAAATGGTTCGTATTACAATCGTTTATTGTTCGTGTTTCCTAATGGCACTATTGAGCATTATGACAAAAAACATACCTTTACGCTTGCTGGAGAGCATAACGTTTTTACCGCAGGAAAGAATTCTGTAACCATAGATTATAAAGGATGGAAAATTAAACCGCTTATCTGTTACGATCTTCGGTTTCCCGTTTGGTCAAGAAATACCGAAGATTACGATCTATTGCTTTATGTTGCCAATTGGCCAAAAGTTAGAGTTTCGGCATGGGATACCTTATTAAAAGCTCGTGCCATTGAAAATATGAGCTATTGCGTAGGTGTTAATCGTGTAGGACTGGATGGAAATTCTTATGAGTACTCGGGACATTCTGGCGTTTATGATGTGCTCGGAGAACGTATTGACCAATTAATCGACGATAGTGAAGGTATTGACATAGTAACCTTAAATAAAAACCAAGTCACGATATTAAGAGAAAAACTTGGCTTTTTATATGATAAGGATTCGTTTACTCTAGAATAAGTTCAATAACACGATCCCAACCAGCTCTCCCGTCAATAAGTTCAGGATAATGCCCGATCCGCTCGGACTGCCTCTGGCTTAAATAGTCTCCTGGGTCCCATTTCTTATTACCATTGGCATCTATTATCACTCTCAAATAATATTTGCCCGGGTTTAAATTTCTGAAATCAAACAAACGTTCGGTATCGGCAAATTGCTCGTACTTAACATCTTCTTTTTCATTGGTCAATTGTACGATCACAGGATAGGTAACATTTCTGAGTGTAATTCGCATGTTAGAATAATCGGCAAATGTTTTTGTTCTTGCTGAAAAACTTAAAGTATCGTTTATGTTTCCGAAGAAATCCTCAATAGCGCCTGGCAAGGCAATAATCTTGTAACTGCCAGACTCGCTTTTATCAAACGCGATTGAAGCCTTGTTTTCAATAGGGACGTAACTTGTCTTAAAGTCCACGTTTGTAGAATCTTTATCTAAAATCGTGATGAAAGCAGGGTCAAATTTGGTAATCGGTATGGTTGCCGTTAACTCAAAATCTTCAGTAAAATTAAGGGTATTAGACGATATTGCCTTGATCACTAGCGTATCCTTGTCAATTTGCCTAAAGCGATGATCGAGCGTATCAACATACGTTTTGTTTGTAATTACAAATTGAGCAGAGTCTCTTTCAATTTTCGGTTTGTACCAGTACATTAAAGTATCTGAGGTCGGATCTTTGACAATTCTGGTGTCAAAACCCTCGGGCTTTTCACCCAACATTTCGATTTCCATAGACTTATAATCGCCTTCATAACCAAAAGCAATTTTTTGACCAGCTACTTGTTTAGGCCGTTTCGCATCAAAATTTACAGCTTCCTTGAATAGTTTAATCGTATAAAATGAATCGGTCGGAACCGTTACAAAACCTTCGGAAAATCCAATTCTATCTGTATTCTGCTGAAACGTGTAATTACCGTTCTCTTCTTTTAATGCCACCAATTTATAGGTCCCAGCTTTGATATTATCAATACTGAACATGGTTAAACTATCTAAGGTATTAGTAATGTATTTTGGTTTTTGCTTATAAATCGTTGAATCAGTATACGTCGAATCGATTTCATAAAGCATGACTGAAACAAACGTATCTGGCTTTCTTTTTTCGGCATCAATAATTTGACCTTTTACAGATAATGAATCGATATAATCGCCCGTAGAGAACACATATTTATAGTAATCATAAGGGTTCTCCTCATTGTTATCTACGATACTTTGACCGAAATTAAACGCATAGGTTGTATTCTCATCAAGCGTATCGTTGATGATTATATTAATATATTTACTTGCTGTTCCTAAAGGTGTTACCGTTGGCTCGGTAGACATGGGAGGAGAAATAATAAGTTGCTTTTGTAAATTTTTAACTTTGATATACTCGTCAAAATAGACTCTAATTTCCTTTCCTTTAAAATTAGTCGTATAATTTTCTGGATTTGATCTTACAATTCTTGGAGCGATCTCATCTTTGGGACCACCATCGGGAGTACCTCTATTGGCGCAGCTTATCAATGCTACAATGACACCAATAATAACGATACTTTGTAAAACGTTTTTTCGCATTCCCAAATCAAGTTTTAGCAAATTAACAATAAAGCCCTTTACCGTCAAAACAATTAACGCCGTTTTAATCGGTGATGGCCATCGTTGCCAAGCTCAACTTTAGACCCGGAATAGTGAAAAGACAATTGGCACAATCTTCAATTGTCGCACCAGTTGTAATAATATCATCCACTAATAGCACATGTTGATGTTCTAATAAATGTGTGTTGATGACTTTAAAATTAGGAGTGCGATTGACATTGCGTTTTAACCGATCCTTAAAGACTTGAGTAGCTGTATTTGTGGTTTTCACTAACACAGAGGTGTTAAATTTGGCACCTAACGCGTTGGCTAAAGCCATACCAAATTTATCCACTTGGTTGTAACCTCTTGATTTCATTTTCGACTTGTGCAAAGGCACGGGAACAACAATATCAATGTCATGATATGCCATTATCAATTTTAGCTCTTCACCGAGCCATTGCCCTAAAAATTCGCCAATAGACTCTTGACCTCTATATTTTAAGTTGTGCATAAGTTGTTGAACAAGCCCTTTTTTAGAAAAATGAAGCAACGCAGTAGCATGTTCTAATTTCACCCTTCCGTAGAGTATTTGATGAACCGCATTATTTGAATCCTCATGAAAATTGGTCAACGGTAATTTATGCCGACAAGATGTACAGACCTGCACTTCGTTGTCTGTCAAATGTGTAGCGCAAGCGCTACAAATAGGCGGAAAAAATAAGTTTAACAAGTTTTTTATCATTTCAACGATTAAAATAATGCTTCTCTAACATATTCTTTAGTTTCGCAAGATAAAATAACAATAAAATTAATGATAGTTAACCCTCAATCATTTAACTACAGATTAATTATTGGTTCTTTAATAGTTGCGGTCACCGTTTTAACCGTATTTAGTTTTACGAGTTATAAATCCATTGTAGCGCATCAACAATTTTTAGAACAAGAAAAGAAACTTGTTCAAAGTGAGTTATCACAAATGATAACCCGCTATGACGATGTTTCAGTTTCTAATGATCTGATATCTTCTCAACTTGAAGACGCAAAATCACGAACTAAAGCAACGTTAGACTCGCTTACGTCCCTTCGTAGTGACCTCTCGACGCTATCAAAATTCAAAAAGCAATTGTATGCTTTAAAAGAAAAAACAAAGTCTATATTCATAACTGTAGATAGCCTAGAAGAAGTTAATCGATATCTTAAGGAAGAAAAACAAGTCGCATACAATCAATTAGAAGAACAAAAAAAGACGAATGTCTCACTCCTCAAAGAGAACAAACTTCTAGAAAAAAATATCGAGAAAGGGTCTCAACTCACTGCCAATTCGTTTAGAGCCAAAGGGTTTGAAAATTTCTTCGGAAAAAAACGCAGTAGTAATAAAGCGAAGCGTGTACATACTATTGAAGTCTGCTTTACACTTGCCGAAAATACGCTAGCCGAAGCTGGAGAAAAAGAACTTTACGTGCAGATACTCAATCCAAAAAATAATGTGGTATCAGATCAAGGTGTGATCAACTTTGGCAATTCATCGCTTATCTATAGCTCAAAAGAATTAATTCAATATAATAATGACGTTCTTGAGGTTTGCCTAGATGTCGATGGCGATATTGACGAACGCCCATTATCCAGCGGTACATATTATATTTCAATTTTCAATGAAGACAAGAAACTGGGCAGCACACAAGTGCAACTTAAGTAACCAACCTCTATAAATAATTTAAAAACCGCTCTGTTAATCAAAGCGGTTTTTTATTTTTGCACTATGGCAAACGAAGATCAATTTAAAAAAGTAATCTCTCATGCAAAAGAGTATGGTTACGTATTTCAAAGTAGCGAAATCTACGACGGATTAAGTGCAGTGTATGACTATGCTCAAAACGGTGCAGAACTCAAGAAAAACATTCGTGACTATTGGTGGAAAGCCATGGTGCAAATGAATGAAAATATCGTTGGAATCGATGCTGCAATTTTCATGCATCCCACAACTTGGAAAGCCTCTGGTCACGTTGATGCGTTCAATGATCCTTTAATAGATAATAAAGATTCTAAAAAGCGCTATCGCGCCGATGTTTTAGTAGAAGACTATTGCGCTAAAATTGAAAATAAAATAGATAAAGAAGTCGCTAAAGCTGAAAAGCGTTTTGGCGATGCTTTCAATAAACAAGAATTTGTAACCACAAACGGCCGTGTTGTTGGCTATCAAGAAAAAATAGATACTATTCTAAAGCGTTTGGGACAATCGTTAGAGAAAGAAGATCTAGCAGATGTTAAAGCACTCATCGAGGAATTAGAAATTGCCGACCCACTTACAGGCTCTAGAAATTGGACCGATGTGAAGCAGTTTAATCTCATGTTTGGGACAAAACTTGGTGCGTCTGCAGAAAGCGCTATGGATTTGTATTTACGACCTGAGACAGCACAGGGTATTTTTGTCAATTTCTTAAATGTCCAAAAATCTGGACGTATGAAAATTCCATTTGGAATTGCACAAACCGGAAAGGCCTTTAGAAATGAAATTGTCGCACGACAGTTCATTTTTAGAATGCGTGAGTTTGAACAAATGGAAATGCAATTTTTCATCAAACCAGGAACACAAAAAGAATGGTTCGAGCACTGGAAAGAACACCGCATGAAGTGGCACTTATCGCTTGGCCTGGGCGGTGACAACTACCGTTTTCATGACCATGAGAAATTAGCGCATTATGCCGATGCCGCTACCGATATTGAATTTAGATTCCCATTTGGCTTTAAAGAATTAGAAGGTATACATTCGCGAACAGATTTCGATTTAAAACAGCATGAAGAATTCTCAGGCAAGAAACTTCAATATTTTGACCATGAAGATAAAGAGAGCTACACACCTTATGTTTTAGAAACCTCCATTGGTTTAGACCGTATGTTTCTCGCTATATTTTCTACAGCTTTGGTTGAAGAAGAATTAGATAACAATACCACTAGAACGGTTTTAAAACTTCCTGCAGTTTTAGCACCAACAAAGGCAGCCGTATTGCCACTCTTAAAAAAAGATGGCTTGCCTGAGATAGCACGACAAATTATAGAGGATTTGAAATGGGATTTTAGCGTTGATTATGATGAGAAAGATGCCGTAGGCCGTCGCTACAGACGTCAAGATGCTGCCGGAACACCGTTTTGTATTACTGTAGATCATGACACGCTTGAAGATAATACGGTGACCATTCGTCATCGCGATACTATGGAGCAGCAACGCGTCAAAATTGAAGATTTAAAAACAATCATTAAAAAAGAAGTGGATGTCAAGCATTGGCTTCAAAAGATGTAGGCCATTTTACGTGTCTTCGGAAATATAAAAACTCCCATGCGTTCATTCACATGGGAGTTTTGTTATTAAATATCTTTTATCTAAATCAAAAACGATAACCAAGATTAAAACCAAATTTACCCACAAAATCGAAATCATCATTGTTCTCGGAATTATTGATAATGTTTCTACCAACACCACTACTCAGTTCAAAAACAAAACCACTTTTAGTTGCCCATTTTCCTCCAAGTCCAAATCCTAAAGCAAAATTTGTGAATTTGTTTTCTCTTGTCATTATGGTTGGATCAAACTCGTTTTCTGCGAAACTATCGAAGCGCTCGTTATAAGAAGACACCATTCCAAATCCTTCAATAAAAAATCCTGCCGCATACTTTTTTCCGAAGAAAATACGGTAATAAGGTGATGCATAAAACTTAAGCTCAGTATCAAAATTATCTTCATCAAAAGGGATAAGCATAGAAATACCAACTGAGGAACTCTCATTAAGATTTCGTTCATAACTTGGCTCTAAGGCACCAATTAACAACAGCACACCATTCAATTTGACTTCATTATCCTTTTTATAAGGATCTTGTATAGAGTCATTCTGAGCGAAGGCTCCAGACGCAAAAACAAGTAAACAAGCAGCACATAAAAGTAAGTTTTTCATAATTAGTTTAATTGAGGTTAATGTCGCAATCGCAACAACAATTGTTCCGATATTGAGATGCAATTATAGTGAAAAGGTTGCGTAAGAAAAATATTATTTTTACCTCTAAAAATAGGCTTTTAACTGGACGGTTCCTGTGTGAATGGTTTTGCTGGTTTCGGTCTTTCTTCCGAAATAATTGAGATTTAAATCCAGAAATTTCGTTAGTTTTTTTTGTGCTAATAAACTCCATGTAAAGTTATTACCTGGTTGCAATCCTTCTAAAATTTGATAAGCCACTGGTGTATTGGCATTGCCCGTAAATTCATTCTTAAAAAAATTGACCTCACCTGTCAATGCTAATTGATTGGAGTTATTGTAGGTAAACGATAAGCCGTAATTATTTTGAAGCAATTGCTCCATCTCACCCGTAGTATTGTCTTTTATGGTGTATTGATAAAACACATCAAATTGGGCGTTCTCGCTAAAAATATAAGACAGTTTTGGCTGAAATCTACGTTCATCCAGTTTGAAGTTTCTCGACGCAAAATTCTCGCTCAAACTTTCGTTATTCTCTAAACTAGATTGTAAAGTAACCAACCAACTCGTCCAAAATTTATGATTGAACTGTACTTGATGGCTTTGCAATTTGTTCTCTTGAAAACCTATAGATAAGGTTGTTCGGCTTGTGTTGGCCAAGAAGGTGTAAGAGGTTGTGTAATTTTGCTGACCGCGATTAAAGAACAGTACGTTACGAATGCTATTATTTAAGGCTAATTGATCGTCATCATCAGACGAGAATGGGTTCAAATCAAAGGCTTCTCCTTCCCTTCTGTTTTTTCTATCGACCAAATATGAGGTCTGGTTATAAAAATGAGACCAGAACTTTTTTGCTTTATTTTCAGACTCTATCCACTGTTTTGGGTTTATGGTAAGCGTTTGACTAAAGCGATTTTGGTGTGTTTTTAGAAATACTTGATTGGGTAATAATACTCGAATAAAATCGCCTTGATCTGCAAATTGGGCAATTTCAAACTCGTTGAGCTCTTGTATCCCATTTTCATTATAATCGATCCACGTGTATGACCCTTGACCAGACTCAACCGATACATAAGTGAAATCTTGCTGCGGTAATGTCCCCGAATTGGTTTCGTAAACCGTATTTAACAGCACAAGATTATTAAATAATTTCTGATTAAAATTTAATCTAGAGTTTAATGAGTTTTCATCGTCGATCGTTTCATCTTCACTCTTTAATGTTCTTAGATTAGCATAAATTCCTAAATTAGTGGTTTGGTTTTGGATAATTTGAGACTTCAAATAATAGGTGTTTGATGTGTTAACACGTTTAACTTCATTGTCTCGCAAACTATCATTGACACGATACTTGTAACCCACTTCTACAAAAACGCCTGTGCTATCACCATAACCCGTAAAAGCCTCATAGCTGGTAAACCGCTGGCTCAAATTGGTCAAAAAATTGGTGTCGCGTTCACGTTGCTCGCTGTCCTCTAAAGCAATTTTAGTTCCTACCCACTGCTTATTAAAATTATACGTTAAACGATTAAATGAACGCACGAATGTCGATGTTGATATCGCACTTTTATTGGACAAGAAACTTGAGTTAGAAACTATATTAAATTTTTTAAGCTGAAGGTTTGCCAACAGATTATGACGATTGCCATTAAAATTTTCAGAATAGTTTAAGTGTTCAAATTTGTAGCTTGCGAGTCCGTTTTTTGGATGAATAAGATCTACACCAGAAGACAACAATGCTTGATTGCCTAACGGATCGGTAAGGTTCCAATCCCGATTAAACTCTGCGCGATACAAACGTTGAATGGTTGTGAAGTTTTTTTGGATGATATCGGCATCAACATAGGCATTAAGGTTCCAAAGGCTGTCTGTTTTTATAAGTTGCTGGTTGATTTTGAGTTTAGCTGCAAAACCGTCATTATCATCGTCATCTTCGCTCGAAAATAGATTATTATCGTTTTTGCTTCCAGCGATTTCAAAAAGGACATCGGTATTCTCGGTAGGTTTATACAAGCCGTTCATAACTGCAACTTGCAATTTTTCTGGCGCAATGAGACGTACAATTGGTGCATAGTTTCCTTGCGATATACCATTAATTGGTGCCACAAACTCAAAAATATTTTCTATCGCGTTACCGTTGACAATCACATAGTCGCCTTGGTTTACGCCTACCAAAGTGAATCTTACGCTAAAAAGCTCTTCATCAGGATCATTTGAAAATACAAATATTTCAGTTTGATCGACGAGTTCTTTTCGGTATAAAATTCGGTTCTCATCAAAGTCTTGAGACACATCTGATGGGGCTACCATTTGCGTCGTATCGTCGCCTGCATTGGATAGAATCTCCACTTGTTCTGTAGATAAATTTTGCTGTAAAGGCTGGTTTTTTGCATCTGCTTCAGAATAAACCGAAACACCAAGCTTTAGATTTTCAGATTCATAAGTTCCGCCGCCATAAATCGTAAACCTCGAAAAATTACGTTCACTAAACTGATAATCGACCGTGATTCTCATTTCCGAAGTAATAGGAAAAGTTGAATTAAATATAATCTCACCAGCATTATAATCAATAATATAATCTTTGTTCTCGCCACGCTCTATGGGCAAACCGTTGACATAAACCGTTTCACTTCCAGACACGATAAGTACAAATAATTCGCTATTGGGACCTGTAAGTTTATAAGGGCCTTGATTACCCTCTTGCGCAATAAATTGGCTGGTTGTAAATTGACCTCTCACCAAAGCGCCAGAGGCAAACGCTGTAGTTTGTGAATCCTCACCGCCAAAATTAGCACTCACTTGTAAGCCTTGAACACGTTTTGTGAAGTTTGCGAAGTAGCTATTATCATTGACAAGATCGATATCGCCTGCCCTTATATTCCAAGAATCGCTAAACAACTCAATAAAAACTTGATCAAATTCATCAAGACGTTGCGAATAGCCACTTTCTTGCAAAGGGATATTAGCATCTTGTATTGACGCTCGAAGCGACACTTTATCACTTAATTTTCCCGAAATTTGCAAATCTAATTCACTGTTCAGTACTGAGTTTTGATTGTTACCCAGAGTCACACCACGAGAAATACTTCCTGTGGTTGTCAAGCCATCAAAAGGTGTAAAATTACGCTCTAAATTAGATTGATTGAGTTTATATAATTTTTGAAGATTATCGGTATTTTGAACGATGATTTTTTCGTCGAGCTGTGCATATTTTCGGGTTAGAAAATCAGGATAACGTAAATAATCAACAGCTATAGAATCTGTGCCCAAAGGCTTCTTGAAAGTGAGTATGGCCTTTGCAAAATCTACCTGGTAAAAAGAGGTATCTATCGTTGTTCTATCTTTTCGTTTTAAAATAAACCAACTCGAGTTAATACTTACCGTATCAATTTTTATAGAATCTCGAACAGCAAAGCTCTTGCGTCTATAGTTCGTGGTCTCATCTTGAGCAAACGCACAAAAAGACAGCATCAAACTTATAATCAATATAGCAATTCTCATTCAGTATATAAACTTCGAAATACGGAAATTATTTTATCCTTAAAACCCGGTTAAATAATAGCGTAAAAGTACAGTATTATTTAATTTAGCTAAAAATCTATGTCTAAATAAAAGTCCCAAACTTACGGGACCGTTTTAACTTAAAATACACATGAAAATTATTTCTTACAACGTCAATGGCATTCGTGCAGCCATGAAAAAAGGATTTGCCGAATGGCTTAAAAGTGCCAATCCTGATGTTATTTGCCTTCAAGAAATAAAAGCCATGGAAGAACAAGTTGATCTTGAGGCTCTTGAAACCGCAGGTTATACCTATAACTATTGGTTTAGCGCACAAAAAAAAGGCTATAGTGGTGTGGCCATTTTAAGTAAAACAAAACCCGACCACGTTGAATATGGCACAGGTATCGAGTCCATGGATTTTGAGGGTCGCAATATTAGAGCCGATTTTGGTGATTTATCCATTATGAGCATGTACTTACCCTCTGGTACCAATGACGCTAGACTAGCACACAAATTTGAGTATATGAATAGTATTCATAACTATTTGAATGAATTACGCCAAGAACGGCCAAATTTAATTGTCTTAGGCGATTATAACATTTGTCACGAAGCAATTGACATCCATAACCCAAAAATGAAAGGTGTCTCAGGATTTTTACCCGAAGAGCGCGAATGGCTAGGTCATTTTATTGATAGCGGATTTATAGATTCATACCGTTATTTACATCCCGAAAAGCAGGAGTTTTCTTGGTGGAGCTATCGTGCTAATTCTAGAGCAAACAATAAAGGTTGGCGATTGGATTATGCCATGGTAAGCACACCACTACAAGAAAAAATTGAAAGAAGCGTTATACTTACCGAAGCGGTTCATAGTGATCATTGTCCGATACTAGTCGAAGTTAGCTTTTAGCTGTTGGCTGTTGGCTGTTGGCTGTTGGCTGTTGGCTAAAATTAAAAAGCGTAAAGCCTAGATTAATGTAAATAGACCATTAAAATAACCCTAAACATTAACCCAAATCTAAAAAACCAAAACACATCCATTATGTTTAAAAAATTGCTATTTTTATTGCTAATCTTAACCTTAACGACCTCTTGCGTCTCCAAAAAGATCTACACTGATCTCGAGAGTAAATACGCCAATGTCAAAAAAGAGAATCGGAAACTGGCCGACACCAATCGTGATCTAAACGCTGAACTTATTGCTGCGGAAAACGCTCTAGCGAAGCTTCAGCAGAACTATGATAAAACACTGCAAGAACGCAATGCGCTTCGAAGTGATTACGAGGCGTCACAATCCAATCTCAATAATTTGAAAGCATCTTACGATGCCCTAGAAAAAAACAGCAGTGCGTCTATTGCCGAAAACGCTAAAAAGAATCGAGAACTATTGGCGCAGTTAGAAGCTAAAGAACAAGCACTAGCGGCTGAAAATGCCCGATTGGAAACCCTTAAAAAAGAGTTAGAATCGAGATCAAAACGTGTGGCAGAATTAGAGAACGTTATCGCCTCTAAAGATGCCGCCATGACCAAACTAAAAGATGCTATTTCTAAAGCCTTGACCAATTTTGAGGGTAAAGGTCTTACCGTTGAGCAACGTAATGGTAAAGTTTATGTTTCGATGGAAAACAAGTTGTTGTTTGAATCTGGAAGTTGGGCAGTAGGATCTCAAGGAAGACAAGCCGTACGGCAACTGGGAGAGGTGTTAGCGTTAAATCCTGAGATTGCAATTTTAATTGAAGGTCATACCGATAATGTGCCTTATAAAGGTAACGATCAATTGAGCGGAAACTGGGATTTATCCACAAAACGTGCCACGGCAATTGTCAACATTTTAAGAGAAAACGCAACGATAAATCCTGAAAACTTGACCGCTGCGGGACGTGGGGAATTTGCACCTATTGGAAGTAATGATACTGCGGAAGGCAAAGCAAAAAATCGTCGTATTGAAGTGATCTTGACTCCTAAGCTAGATGAGATTTCAAAATTACTGAAGGAGATTTAATTAATTCCTACGGAAGCAGGAATCTCTGTAATAAAGTAAACCTTAACATAGATTTAGACCTCACAGGTTTTAAAAACCTGTGAGGTCTTGTTATATTTACGTGAATAGAAGTTTAATTAAAATATCCCGAAGCTTCGGGACCGTTGTCACGGGAAGTTAACATGAAATACACGACACTACCAAAAACAGATATTAAGGTCAGTAAAATTTGCTTAGGCACAATGACCTGGGGAAATCAGAATACCCAACAGGAAGGTTTCGACCAAATGGATTTAGCGCTGGATAAAGGCGTTAATTTTTTTGATACTGCCGAATTATATCCAGTACCAGCAACTCAAGAAACCTACGCCGAGACAGAACGTATCATTGGCAACTGGTTTGAAAAGACAGGCAACCGTGATCAAGTCGTTTTAGCTAGCAAAATTGCTGGTACAGGCGATTACACATCCCATATTAGAACTAACGGCTTTAGCAAGGATGCACTCAACGATGCGGTCAACGATAGTTTAAAACGATTAAAGACCGACTACATTGATCTTTACCAATTACATTGGCCTGAGCGCGAAACAAACACCTTTGGCGTACGCGATTACAGTCATAATCCCAATGATAAATGGGAGGATAATTTTAACGAGATACTGCATAGTTTAGATGCTATTGTAAAATCTGGTAAAATTCGACACGTCGGTATTTCTAACGAAAAAGCATGGGGAGCGATGCGCTATTTGGAGGAGTCAAAAACCCATAATTTACCTAGAATGATTACCATACAAAATGCATACTCACTCTTAAATCGAGTCTTTGAAGGCGATATGGCCGAAATTGCAATACGTGAAAATATGGGATTGTTGGCCTATTCGCCAATGGCATTTGGAGTGCTATCAGGAAAGTATATCAATGGTACTGCGGCTGATAACTCACGTTTAAAACTGTTTCCAAGATTTGCAAGATACAGCAATGATAATGCTACCAAAGCTACAAAACGCTACATGAAGATTGCTCAAGATCATGATATGACCATTGCCCAAATGTCATTGGCTTTTGTTACTGATAGACCATTTATGACGAGTAATATTATTGGGGCAACAAATTTGAATCAATTGGAAGAAAACATTAACAGTGCTACTATTACTTTGAGTGATGATATCTTAAAAGCAATCAATGAGGTGCATGCAGATATTCCCAATCCTGCGCCTTGATTAATTGTTTTAACTTAGAGCTGAAACAGAAGTGTAAAGTTTACGGCATGCAGATTAAAGTAATTAAAGACTATAAATGTTAAGAACATTTCCGAAGAAAAAATCAAAATTTATTAAAAACAAAAACCCCTTTCTCAGCAGAAAGGGGTTTTAGATATTATTTGATTTCCTTACCATTTTTATCCAAAAAATGGTATTCAAGATATGTGTAAGCATCTCTAGGTAAAACTTTTACCCATTTTTTATGTTCCATAAACCATTTAGAACGTACTGATGGAAACCCTTTGGTTATAAAGGCTGCTATAAAGGGATGCGCATTGAGCGTGATCTTTTTATAGTCTTTTTTAAAGAGTCGCTCAAGGTCTTGGGTAATACGTTGAATCACTTTAATTGGTGCTTCAATTTCTTCACCTGCAATACCATTGGGATTGTCCTCTTTTGTTTTGATGTTGCGTTCTGGACGCACACGTTGCCTGGTGATTTGAATCAATCCAAACTTAGTGGGTGGCAAAATTTTGTGCTTTGCCTTGTCATCTTTCATCTCATCACTGAGATAATTGAACAATTTTTTGCGGTTAGCTGCACTTTTCATATCAATAAAATCTACCACGATAATTCCTCCCATATCACGTAATCGTAACTGGCGAGCAATTTCTTGTGCAGAGATCATATTAACTTCTAGAGCAGTATCCTCTTGATTTTTTTCTTTGTTAGATCTGTTTCCACTATTGACATCAATAACATGCATCGCTTCGGTATGTTCTATTACCAAATAAGCTCCTCTTGCCATAGAAACTGTGCGACCAAAAGATGTTTTGATTTGACGCTCAATACCATACTTTTCATAGAGTGGTACGCCGTTTTTGTACATCTTCACTATTGATTCTTTAGTTGGTGCAATTTCTTGCACATAGTCTTTAATCTGTCCATAAAGCACTTCGTCATCTACTGTAATACTTGAGAATGAATCGTCAAAGATATCTCTTAAAATAGAAGAGGCCTTGTTCATTTCACTCAACACCTTACTGGGATGATGTGCTTTATTTAATTTTTTACACATTGCTGTCCATCTATTCAGCAAATTCTGTAAATCTTTGTCGAGATCGGCAACCATTTTGCCTTCTGCAACTGTACGAATTATAACGCCAAAACCTTTAGGGGTTATACTTCTCACCAAACGCTTTAGGCGCTCTTTCTCTTCTTTGGAATCAATTTTTTGGGAAATTGAGATCCGGTCTGAAAAGGGTACGAGAACAATATAACGACCGGCTACAGACAACTCGCTACTTATGCGTGGTCCTTTGGTTGAAATTGGTTCTTTTACAATTTGTACTAATAGAGATTGATTTGACTTTATAACGTTAGCAATGCTTCCGTTTTTATCAATGTCTTTCTCAAACTGAAAATTTTTCAGTAAAAAATCGGTATGTCTACCTGCGCTTACACGTTTAACGAATTTTAAAAGAGAAGGTAATTTTGGTCCTAAATCATGATAATGCAAAAAAGCATCTTTCTCATATCCTACATTTACAAATGCAGCATTTAGCCCAGGAACAGATTTGCGTGTTTTGGCGATAAATATATCACCAACAGCAAAATTGTTATCATCTTCATCCTTGTGCAACTCGATAAGTTTTCCATCTTTTAATAAGGCAAAATCAACAATATCAGAACTCGATCTAATAATCAATTCTTTTTCCATGTTGTTAATTTTAATCTATTTCGATTAGTTTCGAAACAGATGGATTTTATTTTGACACAGGATTTCTCTACCCGATGATGATCGGGAAAAGATTGTCCGGTAAATTCATGTATCACATAGGTAAAATGTGATCAAACTCATGAATTTTATATCAAAGAACGTTGTTTTAAAAACCAAAAAAGTAGTTAAAAAACTACTTTTTCAATTTATTTCTTTTTGTGACGATTAGCGCGTCTACGTTTTTTACGCTTATGCGTCGCTACCTTGTGTCTTTTTCTTTTTTTACCACTTGGCATAAATAAGTTTTTTTAAGATTAATAATTCGTTTCATACTGAAGTTAGTTCAGTATCTGTGTTTTTAGTTGACCTCTACATTGGTCTTAACACCTTCAACAAATACTTTTGCAGGTTTAAATGCAGGAATATTGTGTGCAGGGATCTTGATTGTTGTATTTTTTGAAATGTTACGTCCCGTTTTTTCAGCTCTCGTTTTTACGATAAAACTTCCAAAACCTCGCAGGTATACATTGTCTCCTCCTTCTAATGAAGATTTAACTTCTTCCATAAAAGTTTCAACTGTTGCTTGTACATCTCCTTTTTCAATTCCTAATTTATCAGAAATTTTAGCTACTATATCAGCTTTCGTCATTGTAATTAATTTTTAGGGTTATCTATTATTATAAGGGATGCAAATATAGTCATTTTAATTTCAATATTTCAAGCGTAATTAATTAAAATTTAACCTTGTAAACATTTACTTTTGCAATTATCTAAAGCTTTTCGATGCATTTTAATAAAACTTTAACACATTGGTATTCAGTAAATAAGAGAAAGCTTCCGTGGAGAACATCTAAATATCCCTATTACATTTGGTTGTCGGAAATTATCATGCAACAAACGCAAATCAAACAAGGTTTACCTTATTATGAAGCTTTTGTTAAGCATTATCCAACTGTTTTTGATCTTGCTAATGCCGATGAGCAATCTGTTTTAAAACTATGGCAAGGCTTAGGCTATTATTCAAGGGCTCGAAATCTCCACGCCTCTGCGAAGTACGTCGCTAATGAATTAAACGGTGTTTTCCCAAAAACCTACAGCGGCTTGTTGAAACTGAAAGGAGTGGGCGACTACACGGCAAGTGCCATTGCCTCTATTTGTTATGAAGAACCAACAGCCGTTGTTGATGGTAATGTGTATCGCGTACTATCGCGTTACTACGGTATAGAAACACCCATAAATAGTAGCCAAGGCATCAAAGAATTTAAAACGCTTGCCACAGCCATTATGGATACGCAACGACCTGGAGATTACAACCAAGCTGTTATGGAGTTTGGCGCCATGCAATGCAAGCCTAAAAACCCGTATTGCATTGTTTGCCCTTTAAACGAAAGTTGTGTTGCACTTCAAAAAGGGAAAGTTGATGCACTTCCTGTAAAACTGAAGAAAACAAAGGTGACCAAAAAGCACTTTAATTTTTTAGTGCTTATTTCCGAAGATAAAAAAACGCTATTTGAGAAGCGCAGTGCGAAAGGCATTTGGCAAAATCTGTATCAGTTTCCGCTCATTGAGACCGCAACCGAACTTACTCCAGAAACGTTTGAATCCCATCCCAAAATCGCGTCTTATTTTAAGAATAACGCTTTTGAGTATAGTCTATACAATACAAAAAAACTCGTTCATAAATTATCCCATCAACATTTATATACCAAATTTTGGATTATTGAGCTTAATAAGCTGCCTAAACCAGGCATTCCTATTTCAGAATTAAAAACATATCCAACACCAATTTTGATAGGAAATTTCATCGAGGAATTTCAATTCCCCAGCTAAAGAACTCACTTTTTTTTCATACTTTTATTAATCATACTTATTTGATTTCAAATTGCTTAATTTTGCAACTTGTAATTACCAAAATTGAGGCGCGAGCACTTGAGAAAATAATTGATTGACGCTTATCGATTTTGCTAAATACGTACCGTAAAAACAATTTATTACAGAAACAATTATGTCTGGAACTTTAAATAAAGTAATGCTTATTGGGCATTTAGGAGATGAAGTGAAAATGCATTATTTTGATGGTGGCAATTGTATTGGTCGATTCCCTTTAGCCACAAACGAGACTTATATGAGCAAACAAACCAACGAGCGTGTCACTAATACCGAATGGCACAATATCGTGGTGCGAAATAAGGCTGCAGAAATTTGCGAAAAATACTTGGCAAAAGGCGATAAAGTATACATAGAAGGCCGACTTAAGACCAAAAAATGGCAGGACGACAAAGGTATGGATCGCTACTCTACAGAAATTCAATGCACCGAATTCACCTTTTTGACCACCAAAAATGAGAGTCAAGCGGGAAGCACACCTAGCCCGAACTCACAGCAAACCACTCAAAAACCATCGAGCGATACGGCGGCACAACCTGCAACAGATGATCCTGATGATCTTCCGTTTTAATACTAATATTGAACGTAAAAGAAAAGCTTACGTTCATCAACATCTAAATTATCTATCTTGGATCCCGAACCCACGCGATTAATAGTCATCTTTCTCAGTTCTAACATTTCGTTTGTGTTTGGATTGCTCTTACTTTTTGTACTATTGTTTTGTTCTGCGCTTATTTCTGGAGCAGAGGTTGCCCTGTTCTCATTAGTCAAGTCTGATCTGGATTCTGGTCTGGACAACAACCCTAAAAAATTCAATATCATCGCCAAATTGCTAGAGCGGCCCAAAAAACTATTGGCAACGATTCTTGTGGCCAATAACTTTATCAATATAGGGATCGTCATCTTGTTCGCCTATCTCGGTGAAACTCTGTTTCATAGCGTTGATGTAGATTGGGTACGCTTTTTATTGGAAGTTGTAGTCATCACTTTTCTAATATTACTGTTTGGGGAGATTGTTCCTAAGATATATGCGAGTAGAAACCGTGTAAAGTTCTCTTCAATTATGGCGGTTCCCTTAAGAGTGTTAGACGTCATCTTTTCTCCTATAAGTTTACCAATGCGCCACGTTACGCTGAGTATTCACAGTAAATTAGGCAAGCAAAAATCCAATTTAAGCGTAGATCAATTATCACAGGCTCTTGAACTAACAAGTGATGGCGATACGACCGTTGAGGAACATAAGATTTTACGTGGTATTGTTTCCTTCGGAAATACGGACACAAAGCAAGTCATGCGCCCTAGAATGGACATCTTCGCCCTCAATGAAGATACAAAATACGAGGCGATCATACTAGAGGTCATCAATAACGGCTATTCTCGAATTCCTGTCTATAAAGACAGTATTGATAATGTTATAGGTATTTTATATATTAAAGATCTTCTGCCACATATTGAACGAAAAGAATTTGAATGGACGAAATTGCTTCGAGAACCGTTTTTTGTTCCAGAAAATAAAAAGCTAGATAACTTAATGGTGGAGTTTCAGGAGAAAAAAGTACATCTCGCTATTGTTGTTGATGAGTACGGAGGAACTTCTGGCGTGGTCTCTTTAGAAGATGTTATCGAGGAAATCGTTGGAGATATTAGTGACGAATTTGATGATGACGACATTGTTTATACCAAAATTGACAATAAAAATTATCTGTTTGAAGGCAAAACAACGCTCAAGGATTTTTATAAGATCGTAAAATTTGCTGATAACGCTGTTTTTGAAGAACACAAAGGTGAAGCAGAAACTATTGCAGGATTTATTTTAGAGATTTCTGGAATCTTCCCAAGGCGTCAAAGTAAAATAAATTTCAAAAATTACGTTTTTACTATAGAAGCGATTGACAAAAAGCGCATCAAACAACTTAAGTTTACTATTTTAGACTAATGACTTTAAGACCTTATCTTTTACTGGCTTTAACTTTGGCGTTATTTTCCTGCGGAAGCGACCCCCTACCAAAACCGAAGGCCATGCTAAGGTTAGACTATCAAAAACCAGAGTACGCAAAGGTTGACTTAAAATTGCCCTTCACATTTGAAAAAAACACCAATGCCAACGATATTAATTATATTAAATTAGATGGTATCAACAATTCATCTGGCGCCAATATTATCTATCCCAATATGAAAGGCACCATTTATCTTACCTATAAAAAAGTTACAACAACCAATCTAGATTCGTTACTGCGAGATGCACAAAACTTAACCCAGAAACATACGTTGAAAGCCGACGAGATTGAGAGCATCGTTTACGAGAATCCCAGTAAAAAGGTCTTCGGAATGTTTTATGAAGTGGGTGGCAATGCAGCGTCGCAATCCCAATTTTATGTGACCGATAGCCTCAACCACTTTTTAAACGGCTCTTTATATTTCTATGCAAAGCCAAATTACGATTCCATCTTACCCGCTGCCGACTATCTTAAAAATGATATTAAGCACATCATGGAAACTGTGCAATGGAAGTATTAGCTATTAGGTATTAGGTATTAGGTATTAGGATATTACTCTTTTATGATGTCATAATCGAACTCAACATAATATGTTTTAGTTTGGTTTAAACGAAAGAGTACTTTCTAATGATAGCATCTTAATTTATTAAAAGACCGATAAGATCTCCAAACGTGATGTAACCTAATGAGGTTTTAGGCATATAAGTCATTCTCTAACAACTAAAAAAAAATGCCTATCGAAACCGATAGGCATTTTTTAGATATGTTAAATGTGTAATTAGAAGTTGTAACGCATACTTGCATTAAACGTTCTTCCGATACCTAAGAATACTCCAAAGTTATCACTTTGGCCAATATAATCGGCATTGAAAACGTTGTTAACGTTTGCTCTAAATGTCATGGTATTATCACCAAGATCAAAACGGTATGTCAAACCTGCATCGGCTAACGTATAAGCTGGTAGTCTTTCAGCTTCGTACTTATCTCCAACCAAAGCCGCATTGACAACATCTTCTACATCAACAAACTCATAAAGGTCTGCAAAGATGTTGTAATCCATATCGATAGACAAACCGTTAGTAATATTGTATACAAAACCTGCACCAAATGATGTTTGTGGCGCTTGACCAACTTTAACATCTGTCAATTCAACTTCACCGTCTGTTGTAATAAACTCAGCAGTATCATCATTTTGCAATGTGAATGGTGTTGAACCTTCGTACTTCCAGTTTCCAAGAGAACCATAACCTCTAAAGGTGAAATCTCCACCTAAAGGTCTGTATTCAAAATCAAATTCAACCCCTTGGTGAATTTGGGTCACATCTGTAAATCTGTAAGTACCGAAAACATCATCATCATTACCTAATACACCATCAGGACCTGGTAGCTCTGTACCAAAATTCAAGAATCTATTACCCCAATCAGTACGGTACACATCAAGATTAAATCTAAAATTCTTATTCTTAAATCTGTAACCAGCTTCTAAACCAACGATTTCTTCATTGTCTACATCTGGGCTAACTAAATCATTAGAATTTCTAATATCTACAAAGATATTATCTAAGAATGGCTGACGCGAAAATGTACCAGCGTTTACAAATACCGAGTGATTCTCATTAAGATTATATGATGCTCCACCTTTAATTTGGTATCCTACCTTATTAATTTTCTCAGATTCTCCCAAACCATTTCCTGTTCCTACAAAACGACCTGTTCTTTGGAAAGACTGTGTCGACAATGCGCCTTGAATAAACACAGAATAATCATCTGTAGCATATTCTGCTTGACCAAATCCACCAATATAATTGATGTTTTCTGAATAATCGAATTGTGTACGATTAGCTTCATCTGCTATGTTGAATAATGCAGACCAAGGATCGGCTTCAAACGTTTCAGTAAGCGTGTAATCATCTGGACGGTCTGTTCTAAAGTTATCAGTATAACCATTAAGACCCATCAAGTCATTTAGTTGTCTCCAGTGATCACCTTTGTACAAACGACCATCAAAACCTACATTGAATGACCAGTTTTCTCCAGATTCAATTTGTAAGCTTGACAATAAGCCATACCAGTTGTGGTTATTGACCGAAGACCTTCTCACAAAACCGTTACCAAATCCTGCAAAACCATCGGCATCTGCACCTGCAATATTATTCTCAACGATTTGATCAAAATCTACCTCACCGATATCATTTCTAACTCTATTCGAGCTGTTACCCAACATTCCTGTTCCGCCACCACGTCCCCAAGATGCATAAAGCACAGTAGACAAATCTAAATTCTCATTGATATCTAAATCCCAGTTAAGGTTGGCAACTGGCTTATGGTAGTAGTTACGTCTCTCAGTAAAACGCTCTCCATCTTTAAAACCAGTGTTCGGATTATACTTATCTCCAAACATTTCATAATCTTCTAGATCACTAGAAAAGTTTTGATCGTGGTATTGTGGCGCACCTGTTAACAAAAAGTTGAATGTATTTTTTTCGTTTGGCTTATATCCTACAGAGAACAAATAGTTTTGTCCTTGACCAGCAGTTCCAATAGAATACTTACGGTGTGCTTGCCAATGATCAACTAATACTGAGAATGCCCAACCTTTATCGTTAAGACCAGAGTTGTAAGCTAAGGTAGCTTTCATAAAGCTATCATTACCGCCCATGACTCTAGCAAAACCGCCCTCTCTTTGATCGGTAGTTTTAGACACGATGTTTACCGTTCCACCAACAGATGAAATGGCTAACTTAGAAGAACCTAAACCTCTTTGTACTTGAACGGCATTAGCAATATCTGCCATACCAGCCCAGTTAGACCAAAACATTCTACCATCTTCAACACTATTGATAGGTTGACCGTTTAATAAGAATGCCGTGTTGGTGTCATCAAAACCTCTTAAGAAAATACGGCTATCTCCAAATCCACCAGCCTGGTTAGACACATACACTGATGGTGTATTTTTCATAGACTCCGTAAATTCTGAATTTCCAGAAATTTTAAGTTGAATTTCCTTACCTCTAATCGTAGATACAGCAACCGGTGTTTGTCTTGCCTCGGCAATATCAATAACTCCAGAACCAACAATAATTACTTCTTCTAGAGAATTATCTCCTGTAAGTTTTATGGTGCCTAAATCCTTGGACCCATTAAATTTAATCGTAAAACTTTCATATCCTACGTACGAGATCACTACTGTACCACTGTCTGTGGTTGCTTGTAATGTAAATTTACCGTCAAAATCGGTACTCACACCATTGGTTGTTCCTTTTACAAGAACATTAGCTCCTGGCAAAGGAAAGCCATCAGCCAATACCACACCAGTAAGTGTGCTTTGAGCCATGACCGCTGAGGAAACCAGCAGTAAAGCCATGCATAAAAATTGAGTAATGTTTTTCATCTTAAATTAATTTAAAGCGTTTTAATTTTCGGCAAAAATACGCTTGTTACAATAGGCCTATATTACCTTAATGTTAAGAAATTTAAGAATATCGAATTTATAAAGATTTCGCTAAAAATTAACATTCAGTGATCCCAATACATAAAACTTATGGGTGTTAATCTCTATTTTTGTAAAATGCTATCAGATTTTTTGTCGAATCATCATGTTCATTGACCATTTTTTCTTCTTGCAGCTCTTTTAAAATAGAATTGGCGAGTTGTTTTCCTAGCTCTACTCCAAATTGGTCGTAGCTAAAAATGTTCCAGATAATGCCTTGGACGAAGATTTTGTGCTCATACAGCGCAATCAATTTCCCTAGACTTTCAGGAGTTAGTTTTTCAATCAAAATGGTGGTAGTAGGCTTATTGCCTTCAAAGACTTTAAATGGTGCAAGTTCCATGATTTTTTCTTCGGAAAGCTTCTGCGATTTCAGTTCGGCAATAACTGCTTCCTTAGACTTTCCGTTCATTAGGGCTTCAGTTTGCGCAAAAAAGTTAGACATAAGTTTGTCTTGATGATCTTGATTACCGTGAAGTGACGAGGCGAACCCAATAAATTCCGCAGGAATCAATTTTGACCCTTGGTGCATCAACTGAAAAAAGGCATGTTGAGAATTTGAGCCAGGTTCTCCCCAAATAATTGTTCCTGTTTGATATGTGATCGCGTCTCCATTTCTATCAATAGTCTTTCCGTTACTTTCCATAATACCTTGTTGAAGATAGGTCGCAAACTGATTTAAATATTGAGAATAGGAAATGACCGCTTCACTTTCAGCATGAAAAAAGTTGTTATACCAAACGCTCAAAAGCGCTGTAATTACTGGAATATTGTTGTCAAAATCTTCGGTTCTAAAATGCTCATCCATTTTATGGGCTCCTAAAAGTAAACCCTCAAAATTTTCAAACCCCACCGAAAGGCTAATCGATAAACCTACGGCACTCCAAAGGGAGAAGCGTCCTCCGACCCAATTCCACATTGGAAAAACATTATTTTCATCAATCCCAAACGCTTTTACTTTTTCGATATTTGTAGAAACGGCAACAAAATGTTTTGACACAGCATCTCTTGGCGCATCTTTTAAGAACCACTCTCTAATGGTATTGGCATTAGATAGAGTTTCTTGTGTGGTAAACGTTTTTGAAACAATAACAAAAAGCGTTGTTTCAGGATTAAGATGTTTGATCACTTCATTGACATGGTCACCATCGACGTTACTTACAAAATGTGTTTTTAGATGATTTTTGTAATATGCCAAAGCATCTACGACCATGGCTGGTCCTAAATCTGAGCCTCCAATTCCAATATTTACAATATCGGTAAATGATTTATTCGTATAACTTTTAACTTCGCCATTGATCACAGCATTTGAAAAATCTTTTATTTTATGCTTGACTTCAAAGATCTCTGGCATCACATTGCTCCCATCAACTGTTACCTTAGCTGTTTCTGGGTTTCTTAATGCCGTATGCAAAACCTCTCTGCCTTCGGTTTCATTGATAGCATCACCACCAAAATATTTAGACATGGCGTCTTTGAGATCGACTTCATTTGCTAAATCTATCAAAAGCGCTAAAGTTTCCGAAGAGATACGATGCTTCGAATAATCAACATAAAAATCATCCCATTTGATGGTCATGTTCTTGGCGCGATTGTCATGCTCGGCAAACAAATCCTTAAGATGCTTGTGCTCTATCGTTTTAAAATGCGCTTGTAATTTACTCCAAGCTTTTGTAGTGGTTGGGTTGATTGATTTTAATGCCATATTTTAATTAGGAATTTGGATCTGTTTTCATGGTAGTTTCCTCATATTCTGGTTCTACCTCTAAAAAGATCACGGCGTCTAAACGCTGTTTAATAGGTTGTATATGTCTTAAATATTTTACTTTTAAGCTATCTGAAATTGGTTTTGCCTCTGGAAGTTTTTGTTTAAATGGATCTACTTCTTTCCCATTTTTCCAGAATCGATAGCACACATGGTTTCCTGATGAACTTCCTGTATTACCAACATAACCGATAACCTCCCCTTGTTTTACAAATTGTCCTTTTTTCACAGCCCTTCTGCTCATGTGCAAATACTGCGTGCTGTAAGTGTCATTATGTCTAATTTTTACATATTTACCATTGCCTCTAGACGAACTCGATTTTGAAACTGTTCCATTCGCAGTAGCCAGTATCGGAGTGCCATTTGGAGCAGCGAAGTCGGTGCCTCGATGCGCTTTGACGCGATAGCCATAATGCGCAATGCGCCGTTTCAAATTATACCGAGATGATATTCTACTGAACTGCACGGGAGCTTTTAAAAAGGCACGCCTCAAATTCTTGGCATCTTCATTAAAGTAGTCTATGATCCCATTGATTGAGTCGGTTTCAAACTCAAATGCATATAACGCATCACCGTTATGCTCAAAGTAAGCGGCCTTTACATCTTGAATACCGACATAGACAGTGTCATCAATATACTTATCGGTATAAATAACCTTAAATCGGTCCCCTTTTTGCAGTCGTCTAAAATCTATAGTCCAGGCGTATATTTCATCGGCCATTTTATAGGCTAATCGCTGACTTAATCCTTTATCTTCCAGAGTTTTAGATATACTACTTTCTATGACACCTGTGGCAATTTTTTCGACATAACTTACTGGTTTTCGGCGTGTGTAGGCGTGGCTGGAATCTCCTAAATTTATGACTACATATTGCTCTTCATCAGGCTGAAATATAAACGTATTAGGTTTTGGTAAACTATCCTTTTGAGATGCTTCAGAAAATAAAAGCGTGTAAGGCCTACCAATAGAAAGTCGCCTTATATCAAAAGTATCTTTGGTTTTTTCGGCAATGTTAAAAATTTGCGGATAACCAATATTGTAACGCTCTAATATCTCACCAAAGCTATCCCCTTTTTTGATGGTATCTCTCTTCACAATAAAGTCGTCAAGAATAAAACCAAACTCCTTTGCAGGTTCGGGTTCAAGGATGGTTTTTACAGGCTCTACTATTGGTTCTTTTTTGTCCTCTTGACATGAAAAAAAACCAAGACAAATTAAAAGTACTTTTACTAATTGTTTTGGTTGCATTAAGCTAAAATATTATAAATTTTCTCCCCAGTTTTTAATTTCGTTTTGAGTCCAAAGTTCAGGAAAAAATATGCGTTTTTGGTATTTGGGATGCATATATTTTTTCCAGTCGCTTCCTCCGGTGGCCTCTCCATCACCAGTACCACTTTCAATGTAATGTTTTGCAGCATGATAATGTGCCATAACCCAAGTGATATTAACGGTGTGGTCATAGTGCCTCATGGCTTTTACGAGATCTGGGTTTTCTTGATCGTTCTTTGGAAGTTCCTTAAAACGTGACCATAAGTTTTTCGTATTATAGGTTTGCATAAAACGAATGAAATCACCCTTGTAACGTTTTTCAAAATTTACTAAAAGTGTTGATTTTTTGCCCGTTTTATAATCTTTCCCAGCAGCTTGCCAATACAAGTGCTCAAAGGCGTGCTCAAATGGTGTATTTCTATCGATGGTTTTTCTAAAACGGTAATCGATAAGATTAATAAGCTCTGTTGAAGCAAATTCAATCATTCGGTATTGCGCGCTTTGAAATCCGCTAGCAGGCGTCAACGTATATCTAAACTTCATGTATTGTTCAATCTCCATGCCCTCTCTCATAATATTGAATGAGGTGGTTAGCATATCAAAATACCGACTTACACGCATAATTTTATCCTCAAAATACTTAGCATTTAAGTCTTCTTTTTCGGCAACTTGCTGAATCTCCCAAAGAATCATCTTAAAAATAAGCTCATTAATTTGATGATAGGCGATAAACACCATTTCATCTGGCAGTGTGGTTCGCTGTATTTGAAGATTCAACAACGCATCGGTCTGGATATAGTCCCAATATGTAATAGGCTTGCTGTAAAGCAAGCCGAAGAGGTGATCATCTGTATCTTGATCTATCGCTAAATACTTTTGTTGAAGCTGTTTTACGATATCATCAAATTTATGTAAGTCGTCCATAGGCATTAATCGAATTCTATTTGAAACGAGTGCTTCAATCCTTTAAAAGCCTCCAAGTTAGCTTGCAATGAGCCAACTGCCAAATCTGCTTTAATCTTTAACGGAATTTTATTATCATCGGCACTCACCCATAGGGTAAGACTCTCTTGTTCTTTAAATACCCGACCTGCCATAACATAAGGTCTAAAGCGCAACGTTTTAATGCGACCAAACTCTGTATCAATAGTTTCCCGACCCAAAAATTTAAGCTTAAAATTATAGTTTTCTTCATCAAAGAACATGTTTAAAGATACAATTTCATCGACCTTGATTTTATCGGTATCGTAGTTGTTGCGCAAATAATAAAATGCCGAGACCATATCTTGCACATCTTTTTCAGTGGCAACGGTTTTAACGGTTTTACGCTTTTTGTTTTCAACCAGTGCTTCTTGTTTATAATGGTCAAAATTAATTTGAATGTCTTTGGTATGCCCACCTTCATCAATTTTCCTAATAAATTTATGAGGCATTCCCGTTTCTTTATCGATATAACTTTCGTAACGATCCTTGACTTTGAAAAACCATTTGATGGCTCCTGTCGTCCAGCCCTTGCCAACCACATGATAAACAGGCTTACCGTTTAAAGAGGTTTCATTGACTTCCAATGTAGCATTCCCGGCCTTGAGAAAGTTACTGTAACTCATCTCAAATTTAAACCATTCTCCATCCTGATACGCAGATGTCTTTTGGGCAAAAGAAACCTGAAAACAGCATATTAGACTTACTATAAGTAGTATATTTTTCATAGTTGTAATCATTAAAAACGAATCGTATTTAGATTCATTTTACAGTTCAATATGGAGAATTACAATTACTATTCCAAAAATATAAATTTAATTCAAACCATGATGAATAAGGAGGTTATAGTTATGTTACGTATTCTGAAAATTATACTATTTTTTTCTTCGGAAACTTGATTGGGTTGAGGATTGGTCTTTGACAGTTGTTTTTTAGACGCTAATTTCATTGATTTACTCGCAAACATGATCTCTTATAAAACAGAACAGATTTCAAATTACTTTACTGAAAACCTTTTTAGACACAGATTACACTGATTTGCACGGAAATAGGATCTGATATAAAACAGAACGGATTTCAAATTATAACTATACTGAAAACCACAACTTTGACTGCGACTGAAAACTTTTTAAAGACGCATATTACACTGATTTGCAATGAAATAGGATCTGATATAAAACAGAACGGATTTCAAGCTATCATTTCAATGTAAACTGAGACTGCCAACTGTGACTGCCAACTATAACTGAAAAATGAAAACTGAAAAAACCTGTACAATTTTAAAAATCATACAGGTTATATCGTCATGCAAACTAAATTTACAATGTACCTCGTTTGGCTTGTTCGCGTTCTATAGATTCAAATAGTGCTTTAAAGTTTCCTGCACCAAAGCCTTGTGCTCCCATGCGTTGAATGATCTCAAAAAAGAGGGTTGGTCGATCTTCTACAGGCTTGGTGAAAATTTGCAATAGATAGCCTTCTTCATCGGCATCGACAAGAATAGATAACCGTTGAAGCTCTTTGATATCTTCTTTCATCATATCCATATGAACCCCAAGTCGTCTTGGGATATCGTCATAATACGCTTGTGGTGGTGGTGGAAGGAACTCTACACCTCTTGCCTTTAATTGTGCGACCGTTTTTATGATATCATCGGTGGCAACAGCAATATGTTGTACACCAGAGTCTTCATAAAAATCAAGATACTCTTCAATTTGAGATTTTTTAGCAGCTTTTGCCGGTTCGTTGATAGGGAATTTAATGCGGCCATTACCATTACTCATCACTTTACTCATGAGGGCAGAATATTCGGTATGGATTTGCTTGTCATCAAACGACAGGAAGTTTACAAACCCCATCACATCTTCATACCATTTGACCCACGTGTTCATTTGACCCCAACCTACATTTCCAACCATGTGATCAATGTATTTGAGCCCCACAGGTTCTGGATTATAATCTGATTCCCATGTCATAAAGCCAGGCATAAACGTGCCTTTATAATTTTTACGTTCTACGAACATGTGAACCGTTTCACCATAGGTGTAAATTCCAGCTCTAACCACTTCGCCGTGTTCATCGGTTTCTACCGTTGGCTCCATGTACGATTTTGCACCACGTTTGGTGGTTTCCTCATACGATTTTCTGGCATCGTCTACCCAAAGGGCTACGACTTTTACACCATCACCATGCTTTACAATGTGATCATTTATTGGTGAACTGCTGGTTAACGGCGTGGTCAATACCAACCTGATCTTATCTTGTTTTAAAACATAACTAACCTGATCTCTTGACCCTGTTTCTAAACCTTTATAAGCAAAGGACTGAAACCCAAATGCTGTTTTATAAAAATGAGCCGATTGCTTTGCATTACCGACGTAAAACTCCACATAATCGGTACCTAATAGAGGCAAGAAATCTTGCGCATCTTCAAAGATCTTTTCTAAGCCGTAATTGACATTTTTTACTTCTTTTGCCATAATATTAATCTGTATTTAGTGATTCGTCACGGTTGTATTTTGCAACGAATTCTTATTGTTTGTTTTAGCCCTGATCGCAACGGCATCCTTTTTTGTTTTTCTCAAAAAAGATACAGTGGAGAGCAGGAAATAGCTTCAAAAAACACTTCTAATGGTCTAACCAGGACTTAAAATAATCCTCATCGGCTATTTTAAGTGCTTCTTCTGTAATCTGCAATGGTTTAAAAGTATCGACCATCACGGCCAATTCATCGGTCTTGACTTTGCCAATACTACGTTCGGCAGCGCCTGGATGCGGTCCGTGCGGAATTCCGGCAGGATGTAAACTGATGTGGCCTTTATCAATATCGTTTCGGCTCATAAAATCGCCATCAACGTAATACAACACCTCATCGCTATCGATATTGCTGTGGTTGTAAGGCGCGGGAATACTGTCTGGATGGTAATCGTACAACCGCGGGACGAAACTGCACACCACGAAGGCATCGGTCTCAAAGGTTTGGTGCACTGGAGGTGGTTGGTGAATCCTGCCGGTTATGGGCTCAAAATCGTGAATGGAGAAAGCGTAGGGATAGTTGTAACCATCATAACCCACGACATCAAAAGGATGCGAGGCATAGACCATTTCAAAGATATCGCCTTGTTTTTTGACTTTCATGAGAAATTCTCCCGACTCGTTGTGCGTTTCCAGCTCTTGCGGTCTACGTAAATCGCGCTCACAAAATGGGGAATGCTCTAAGAGTTGCCCAAACCAGTTTCGGTAGCGTTTTGGCGTATAAATTGGTCGGCGAGACTCTACGATAAAGAGTCGGTTGTCTTCGGTATCAAAGTCCATTTTATAAATAATCCCTCTTGGAATGATCAAATAGTCACCATATTTGAAATCTAGATTCCCTAAGTGTGTTCTTAATTTCCCGGTGCCTTCGTGGACGAAAATGAGCTCGTCGGCATCAGAGTTTTTATAGAAATAATCTTGGGTTGATTGTTTTGGTGCTGCTAAAATGATGGTACAATCGCTATTGGTTAAGATGGCTTTTCGACTTTCTAAATAATCCTTTTCTGGTTTGACTTGAAAGCCCCGAAAGCGATACGATTGGATATGATTGGCTTTCGCGATTTTAGGCGCAACGCTGTATTGCTTATTGATTGACTTAACTTGTGTTGGTCGTTGCTCGTGATAGCTATTGGTAGACATGCCATCAAAACCGATGGTGCCAAACAATTGCTCAGAATACAAACTCCCGTCTTCCTTTCGAAATTGGGTGTGACGTTTGGGTGGAATCTTTCCTAATTTATGGTAAAAAGGCATATGCTACAAATATTAGATTTTCGATATAAAAAGTTTGAAGTAAAAAGACTCCATCTTTTCGACTTGATATAAAGATACAAATATGTAGGATTTTTTAGGGATACTTTTGGGGAGAAACTTTTAAAGTAAGCCTAAATCTATATGAAAAATGATTACACTACATAAGAGACAGGAAACTTGCGAAGCGTCAAAACCAAAACCCAATATTAAAAAACCAGATGCTTTGACGTGTTTCTGGGGAATAGGTAAATTTTGCTTGAACCGGTCCCAAAAAGGTTTCAATACCATAGCCTAAACTATAGCCTCTATAATCTGGGAGTGTGAACCACTCGCCAGATTCAAAAATATCATTATCGATATTCGCCCAATTGGCTTCTACAGAAAAATGGTGCTTATTAAAAATCTCATAGTTGGCGCTTGCATAGGCTTTAACATAGCTATTCCCAGTTAAGGTTAAAAAATCATAACCCAAAAATGGTACAAAATTATTTATAAAATTATTGCCGTAACCACCCAATGCAAAATCAAGTGTACTGGATGAATTATCGCCTATCTTAAAACCTCCGCTTGTTTGTAAATTGACGCAAAATCGATCTGAAACATGAAAGGCATAGCCCATATCTGCTTTAACGATAGAAAACTCATCAAAACCAGAGTTGAAATCAGAAGCCAATAAATAGGTGTGAAAATCACCGCTAAAGTAAACTCCCGATGTTGGGTAATATTTGTCATCATAAGTGTCCAGTTTTAATTGACCAAAAACACTAAAATAATCGGTATTTTCGAAAAGAAACTCATCGGTTGTGGTGTTGATGGTAATCGTCTCCGATTTAATTTTTAAGCGTTTATGTTCTGCGCCCAAACTGAGCGCAAAATCTTTTCTAAATAGCGTTTGTAGATAAAATTGATTGGTTTGGTCCCTCAACTCAACATTTAATTGATTGACACCAGCGGCTGCAATTTGATTGTCATTTAATAACACCTCACTATTAATACCACGTTCAAACTGATTGTAACGTGATCGCAAACCGATGCTCCAATAAAACCCCTTATCAATTAAGTACTCAAAATTATAACGCACATTATCACCCAGACCTATATCTAATGATGCCACGTCATTATCAAATAGAAATCTTTTTTTTGTGAAATTAGCCAATAAAGCGCTTTTATAAAGATCATCGTAATGAAGCCCGAACTTCAAAAATGTGGTAATCTCATTTTCTTTAATAGAGGTTTTTAGGTCATAACCTTCCCTATTTTCAGATTTTATGAACTTATATTGAAAGGACTCAAAATTATTGGTCGCGATCAAATTATTAACGCCATTATTAAAGTCTTGATAGTTTGCTTTTTCCCCACCCTTGATCTTTAATTTCCCCAACACATAAGATCTGGTGTACCGCTCATTGCCATCAATATCTATATTATTAATGGTAATACTATCTCGATTTTTAAGATTGAGTCCAGAGCGTTTTGTACTTGCGCTATGTTTTGGAAGTTGAGATAATTGGGATATACGTTCTAAGGCAGCCAGTTTTCCATTTTCAATAATTTTTTTGCCCTCACTAAAGGACACTACCGTAAAATCCTTGATGTCGGGCTTGATATATATATCGGTCTTTTTGGACTTCAATTTCATATCAGCTATCGTTCTGAAATTATTGATCTGTAGCAACACATCGGGTGCTGATATCATATCCTTTCTTGATGCGAGGCCGTCTTGAACATCAACACCAACAATGATGTCCATTCCCTTTGCTTTGAGCTCGTCAATGGGGTAGTTATTGATCACTCCACCATCAATTAACAGCTGATCACCAATACTTACAGGTTGAAATAAAGACGGAAATGCACTACTCGCCGTTATGCTCAAAGGTAGACTTCCAGAATCTAAAACAACTTGTTCACCAGTTTCAACATTTGTGGCGATCGAAAAAAACGGAATTGGTAGATTTTCAAACTTTTCAATAGCGTTGACGTGCAAGGTTAATTTTGACAATAAGTTGAACACGTTTTGGCCTCGAGATAAGGCGGAAGGTAACTTGAGTTTAAATTTATCAAACGGCAGTACAATGGCATATTTCTCGGTATTATCACGCTCATAAAACGTTTTTGCCGATCGAGGTAATTCGTCATTAATCACTTTTTCAAAATCCAAACCTCTAAAAATCGAATCAAGTTGATGCGCCGAATAACCCGAAGCATATAAAGAACCAACAATCGCTCCCATGCTCGTTCCAGCGATATAGTCAATTTTGATATTCAAGCTATCGATCACTTTAAGAACGCCAATATGCGCAAATCCTTTTGCACCTCCTCCACTCAATACCAAACCAACTTTAGGTCGATTTACCTCATCATTGGTCTGTGCGCTCATCAAAAAAGCACTACAACATAGTATAATAATGAGTAATCCCTGTTTCACTTTTTGTCGTAATAGTCTATTATTTTTTGTGCTCGAGATAATCCAACAACAGCTTCTAGATCTTCTTTTTTTGCTTCGGAAATACGCTTGACCGATTTAAATTTCTTCATCAATGCGACAACGGTCTGCTCTCCAATACCCGAAATCGTTTCCAACTCTGTAGTAAGTGCGCCTTTGCTACGTCTATTTCGATGATGTTCTATACCAAATCGGTGCGCTTCATTTCGCAATTGCTGTATGATTTTGAGCGTTTCGCTTTTCTTATCTAAATATAACGGAATAGGATCGTCTGGGTAAAATAATTCTTCCAAACGCTTTGCAATCCCGATGATCGCAATTTTATTCCGAAGGTTTAAAACATCCAAACTTTTAAGAGATGATGACAATTGGCCTTTTCCACCGTCAATAATAATCAACTGCGGCAAGGGCTGCTCTTCATCCAATAAGCGTTTGTAACGACGATAAACGACCTCTTCCATTGAGGCAAAATCATCGGGTCCTTCTACCGTTTTGATGTTAAAGTGTCGGTAATCTTTTTTACTGGGTTTTCCATCTTTAAAAACCACACAAGCCGCAACAGGATTTGTTCCTTGAATGTTAGAGTTATCAAAACATTCTATATGACGAGGTTCTTCGGTTAAACGTAAATCAATTTTCATTTGTGCCATAATACGATTGGCATGACGATCTGGATCTATGATTTTTACTTGCTTGAAACGCTCCATTCGGTAATACTTAGCATTCCGAAGTGATAAATCTAAAATGTGTTTTTTATCACCTAACTTGGGGATGGTCACCTTAATATCTTCACCTAGATCAACATGAAATGGCACATATAATTCTCTTGAGTTACTATTAAATCGCTGCCTGATCTCAATAATTGAAAGTTCTAACAAATCCTTATCGGTCTCATCTAATTTTTTCTTAATCTCAAGGGTATGCGACCTGATAATGCTGCCATAGGATAGTTGTAAAAAATTAACATAGGCAAAACTACTATCGCTCATAATACTAAATACATCAACATTGCTAATCTTAGGGTTTACAACGGTCGATTTAGATTGATATTTCTCCAACACCTCAATTTTTTCTTTGATACGCTGCGCATCTTCAAATTGCATGTCCTCGGCCAAAGTTTTCATTTGCATCTTAAATTGGGAGAGCGAATCTTTAAAATTTCCTTTGATGATTTCTCTAATCGCACTAATTTGACGGTTGTAATCGGCTTCAGATTGTAAGTCCTCACAGGGCCCTTGACAGTTTCCCAAATGGTATTCTAAACAGACTTTATATTTACCTGCATCTATTTTTTCTTCGGAAAGGTTATACTTGCAGGTTCTTATGTTATAGATGCCCTTAATCAAATCGAGTAAGGTATACACCGTTTTCATGCTGGTATAGGGACCGAAATATTCTGAACCATCCTTAAACATTCTACGCGTAGGAAATACTCTGGGAAAACGTTCGTTTTTAATACAAATCCAAGGATAGGATTTATCATCCTTGAGCAATACATTGTACTTTGGCTTGTATTGCTTGATGAGATTGTTCTCCAATAAAAGCGCATCAGTCTCGGTTTGAACAACGATATGCTTGATGTTCGCTATTTTTCTAACCAAAACGCGCGTCTTTCCGTTGTCGTGGGTTTTCGTAAAATAAGAACTCACGCGCTTCTTGATATCCTTCGCTTTACCAACGTAGATGAGCTTGTCGTCGGCATCAAAATATTGATAGACACCAGGCTGATGTGGTAAGGTTTTAATTTGGATATCTAAAGCAGGTTTTTGCATAGATGTAAAGGTAAGATTTCAATTTTATTTGCTTAGCCTTCCGCAGAAAAATTAGTACTGAAATGTATTTGACATCTAGAGATTTCATTAACTTGCAACTCAACTCAACATTAAGAATGCCTAAAAAAACGATTGGAAGACTCGATAAAGCAGATTTCCCCACACTGGATTTGAACGATATCAACATTAAGATTGATACAGGAGCCTATACCTCATCCATACATTGCCATAAATTTTATGAAGAAGATGCTGCGCTCAAATGCTTGTTCTATGATAAAGAACATCCTAATTATAATGGTAAAAAGATCGTCTTTAAGAATTTTACGACCGCAAAGGTAAAAAGCAGTAATGGTGTTGTTCAACAACGGTACAAAGTAAAAACGTCTATCATTCTTTTTGGGAAAAAATATAAAATATATTTAACGTTGAGTGATCGTGTCGATATGAAATACCCGATACTGATAGGTCGTAAATTTCTATCCAAAAAATTCATTGTAGATGTTAATTTAAAAGACTTATCTTTTCAAAACAAAATAAAAACCGGGATAACTCCCAATAGCACTAATTAAAATCAAACCAAAATTATGAACATTGTCATATTGTCTAGAAATCCACAGTTATACTCTACAAAGCGACTTGTGGAAGCGGCAAAACAAAGAAAGCATACCGTTGAAATTATCGATCCGCTAAAATGCGAGATTATTATTGAAAAGAAAAATCCAGCAGTACTCTATAAAGGAAAGCCTATTGAAAATGTGGATGCTATCATCCCAAGAATTGGCGCATCTGTTACATTTTACGGTACAGCTGTCGTGAGACAATTTGAGATGATGAAGGTGTTTTCAACGGTTGAATCACAAGCCCTAGTAAGATCTCGTGATAAACTACGAAGTCTTCAAGTCTTATCTCGTGCAGGATTAGGGATGCCAAAAACAGTGTTCTCTAATTACACCAAAGACGTTTCTGAAGTTATCAAATATGTGGGTGGCGCTCCTTTGGTGATAAAGTTATTAGAGGGAACACAAGGATTAGGTGTTGTTTTAGCTGAAACCAATAATGCTGCAGAATCTGTACTAGAGGCCTTTAACGGACTACAAGCAAGGGTGATTGTTCAAGAATTTATTAAAGAATCTAAAGGTGCCGACTTACGAGCCTTTGTTGTTGACGGCAACATCGTTGGCGCTATGAAGCGTCAAGGAAAAGAAGGCGAATTTCGATCTAATCTCCATCGAGGTGGTAGCGCAAATATCATTCAGCTTACCGATGACGAAGAAAATGCGGCCCTGAAAGCTGCAAAATCTTTAGGTTTAGGGATTTGTGGTGTAGATATGTTGCAATCTGCTCGAGGCCCATTAATATTAGAGGTCAATTCTTCGCCAGGACTTGAAGGTATTGAGGTGGCTACTAAAAAAGATATTGCTAAAACGATTATACGCTATATTGAGCGAAATGTTTAATCTGCTTTTAGAAAAAAGAATATAGATTACAGAAAAGAAAGTATAGAGGTTAGGTAAATTAGAATAAACGTATTGAGGAGCAACAATTATTCATGAGTAAAATAAAAACAGAGGATGTACTAGATATTTTAGGCACAAAAATCAAAAAGGGCGAAAGTGCCACAGTGAGTTTCAACGTTGCCAAATTGCATACCCAAAATACCATTGACGTTCCTATCATTATTGAGCGTTCTAAAAAACCTGGCCCTACTGTTTTGATCACAGCTGGCATTCATGGAGATGAAATTAACGGTGTTGAAATTGTACGCCAAATCATTTCAAAAGGGATCAATAAACCAAAACGAGGAACGATTATTTGTGTTCCTGTGATCAACGTTTTTGGTTTTATACACATGGATCGTGAGTTTCCTGATGGTCGAGATCTTAACCGGGTGTTTCCAGGAATCCAAGGAGGTTCTCTTGCCAGTCGCGTAGCTTTTAAATTAGTCACTGAGGTTTTACCGCATGCCGACTTTGTAATGGATTTCCATACTGGAGGTGCCGATCGCTTCAACGCCGCTCAAGTGCGAATCATTGATGAAGAACCAACACTCAAAGAACTCGCTAAGGTTTTTGGAGCGCCATTTGTTTTATACTCCAACAATTTGAGCAAATCCTTTAGAAATACCTGCCATAAACTAGGAATACCGATCTTACTTTTTGAAGGTGGAAAATCCTTTCATATTGATAATGCTATTACGAATAGCGGTGTTAATGGTGCAAAGCGTGTTCTTGATCATCTTGAGATGCTCAACCGTAAATTTAAAGTATCTCTGCCAAAAAATCCTTGTGTTTTTATTACAGATAGTAAGTGGATTCGTGCGAGTCACTCAGGAATGTTCAAGCCAATTGTAGCTATAAATACTTACGTTGCCATAGATGATGTACTTGGTCATATCACTGATCCCTACGGAAGTTTTAACCATTTCGTAAAAGCCAAAAATGAAGGCTACGTTTTTAATATCAACCAATCGCCTATCATCTATCAAGGTGATGCCATTTTTCACATCTCAACTGAAATAGAAAATTTTGTAAAACCTACTGTAATTGAGACAGAACAAATAAAAAATGACTAAAGCTGAACTTCGAAAAGCTCATAAAATCCTTCGAAAAAATCTTTCCGAAGCACAAATTGAGGCCTTAAGTTTACGCATTGCCAATCAACTTCTAAATCTACCGATCTGGAGTCTTGAGTTTTATCATTTGTTTCTTTCTATTACGCAACATAAAGAAGTGAATACCGATTATATCCTGAATATCCTTTCTGGCAAAGACAAAAATATCGTGATCTCAAAAAGTGATTTTTCGACCTTGACAATGTCGCATTATTTACTTACCGATAGTACTAAAATCAAGATAAACGAACACAATATCCCAGAGCCAGTTGGCGGCATTCCTATTACACCAAACATGATTGAAGTTGTTTTTATCCCATTATTGGCGTTTAATAAATCTGGACATCGTGTAGGTTATGGCAAAGGATTTTACGATATATTTTTAGCAGAATGTAAACCCGAAACGATAAAAATTGGACTCTCATTTTTTGAAAGCGTGGCTGCTATCGTCGATATTTTTGAGGGTGATGTGGCGTTAGACTACTGTGTCACACCTGATAAAATTTATGAGTTTTGATCGTCGAGATTTTCAGTCTCTTGATGAGAAGTGCTTGATCCAAAAGCACGTTTGTTAAAGACAATTAAAATCCCAATCCCTGTACTAATCGCCATATCGGCAATATTAAAAACGGGATCAAAAAAGCTAAAGGCATCTCCTCCAAAAAACGGGATCCAATTGGGTAAATTCCCGCTCCATATTGGAAAATGTAGCATATCAACAACTTTACCGTGAAATATAGTATCGTAACCTTGTTCGGGCAAAAAGGTGGCCACTTGTCCTAAACTGGAGTCAAAGATCATTCCGTAGAAAACCGAATCTATAATATTACCAATAGCACCAGCTAGGATCAACGCAATAGCAAAAATCAATGTCTTAGATCCTTGCGTCTTTATTGATTTGTTAAGCCAGTAAATAATACCTGTTACTGCAAAAATCCTAAACACAGTCAAACTTACTTTCGCTGTTCTATCAGAAATAACAGCTATAAAATCGCTCAATTTTGTTCCCCAAGCCATACCTTCATTTTCAACAAAGGCAATTTGAAACCAGCTTAATACCTCTATTTTTTCATTGAGGGCGAAATGTGTTTTGATGTAAAACTTACTAATTTGATCAATGAGCAAGATGACGATTATTAAGAGCGTAGACGTTTTTAAAGACATAGCGTTTCCCTTATTAATGGGACTATTTGAGGTTTACACGAATAATTTTTTTGCGATATGTTCTAATTTTAGAGACATCTCGATTGGATTATTAATGTTCAATTTATAATGTAAAAATAGTACTATTCTTGCAAATGTACATTTGACACTGTTGCATAAAAAACGCCTCCAAAAAAGAAGCGTTTTTTTCTAAAACTTAATTCCCAATTGAATTGGAAATATATTACTGCATGTTTTTGGCTTCAATGCTCAAGGTTGCATGAGGCACTAATTCTAATCTTTTTTTATTGATCAATTTTCCTGTCACACGGCACACGCCGTAAGACTTATTTTCAATTCTAATCAAAGCGTTTTTGAGGTCACGAATAAATTTTTCTTGTCTAATCGCTAATTGAGAATTAGACTCTTTACTCATCACCGCGCTACCTTCATCAAAAGCCTTAAAGGTTGGTGAGGTGTCATCTGTACCATTATCACCATCATTCATATAAGCGCTTTTGATCAACTCTAGATCATGTTGCGCCTTTTCAATCTTTTCATGAATAAGCACTTTAAACTCTGCTAATTCCTTATCTGAAAATCGTACTGTATTTTCTGTTCCCATAATATTATATTTTTTGAATAAACAACTTCGTATTTACATTATCAAAAGCAATCTCTATACCGTTGTTCAAGTTATCCACAATTTCCAACTTATTGGTCAATGTCTCTGTCTTTATATACTCTAAATTGGTCTCTATCGCATTTTCGATTTGCGCATCTCTTTGAAATTGAACGCTGATTCTATCGGTGAGTTCAAATCCAGAATCTTTTCGCAAGTTTTGTATTCGATTAACGAGCTCTCTCGCGATCCCCTCTTTCATTAAATCATCGGTCAACGTTACATCTAAAGCCACCGTTAAAGCACCCGAACTTGCTACCAACCACCCTTCAATATCTTTGGAGATAATCTCGACATCCGACAGTTCTAATGTAATGCTTTTTCCATTCACTTGAACATCTAAAACACCATTTTGCTCTATTTTTTTAATATCTGCCGCAGAAAAAGCGTTGATCGCTTGTGCCACAGACTTCATATCCTGACCAAAACGAGGTCCTAAAACCTTAAAATTCGGTTTGATTTGCTTTACCAAAATATCTGATGCATCTTCCAAAACCTCAACAGCCTTAACGTTGACTTCAGATTTGATCAACTCTGCAACTGCCAAAATTTGTTCTTTTTGTGTTTCAGAATCAATAGGAATCATGATTTTTTGCAAGGGTTGGCGCACTTTTATCTTTTCTTTCGCTCTTAGTGACAATACTAAAGATGAAATGGTTTGGGCGCTTTCCATTTTACGCTCTAAGTCCTTATCGATACATTCATTATTTGACTTTGGAAAATCAGCCAAATGTACACTTTCAAATGTTTCTTTTTGTGATACCGAATTTAAATCCAAATACAAACGATCCATAAAGAAAGGTGCAATTGGCGCTCCCAGTTTCGCAATCGTCTCCATACAGGTGTATAGGGTTTGGTAAGCCGAAATTTTATCGGTTTGATAATCACCTTTCCAAAAACGCCTTCTGCTTAAACGCACATACCAATTACTCAAATAATCCTGAGTAAATTCTGAAATCGCCCGAGCAGCTTTCGTGGGTTCATATTCAGCATAAAAATCATCCACCTTTTGAATGAGGGTATGCAATTCAGATAAAATCCAATGGTCAATTTCAGGTCGTTCTGTTAAAGGAATTTCAGCTTCGCTATAGGTGAATTTATCTAAATTGGTGTACAATGTAAAAAAGGAATAGGTGTTGTATAAGGTTCCGAAGAACTTACGCTTTACCTCTTCAATCCCTTCTAAATCAAACTTTAAATTATCCCAAGGGTTGGCGTTCATGATCATATACCAACGCGTCGCATCAGCGCCATAGGTATCTAAGGTCGTAAATGGATCGGTCGCATTGCCCAAACGTTTAGACATTTTTTGTCCGTTCTTGTCTAAAACGAGCCCGTTCGATACCACATTTTTATAAGCTACGGAATCAAAAACCATTGTCCCTATAGCGTGCAACGTATAAAACCATCCACGTGTTTGATCGACGCCTTCAGCGATGAAATCGGCTGGAAAAGCTCCTTTTAATTTCCCCAAGGGGGAAAAACTCATGCGCAACTCATGCTCTATTTTTTCTAATACGCTTTCGATATCTCCTATAACTTCCTCGTTGGTAAATCTGACGACCCTGAAACCTAATTCTTCTAAATTTTCGGTTCTAAATTTGTCTGCTTCTTGCATTTCGGCAGTATTGTGATAACCACCATCTACTTCAATTACTAAATTTTTTGCTAAACATACAAAATCAACAATGTACTTGTCAATAATATGTTCTCTTCTAAATTTATAACCACCTAACTGTTTCGTTTTAAGTTGCTCCCAAAGAATTTTCTCAGCTGCGGTAGGATTTTTTACGCGCTCTTGCTTTAACTTATTTATTAAAGTGTAAGATGATTTACGCGCAGTTTGGTACACAGGAGTGTTTACAAGTCCTCCTTGGGAGGATTTAGGAGGCATTTCAAACGGATAATGCCACTGAGCATAAGGCATTGAACCAGAATCAAACCAAACATCTATCAAATCACTTTCGCGATGCATGGGTTGTCCATTTTCAGAAACTAACACAATCTCATCAACAATATTCTTGTGTAAATCTATTTTGGCGTAGTTTTCTTCGGAAAGATTCCCAACCTCAAAGCTTTCGAAAATATCAGTTTTCATCACGCCTGCTTTCACAGCGCGTTGCATTTCAGACTTTAATTCTTCTACTGAACCGATGCAGATTTCTTCAGTACCATCTTCGGTTCTCCAAATTGGTAAGGGAATTCCCCAATAGCGCGATCTTGATAAGTTCCAATCGTTGGCATTGGCGAGCCAATTTCCGAAGCGACCCGTACCCGTAGATTCTGGTTTCCAGTTGATGGTTTTATTAAGCTCATGCATTCTATCCTTGACATCGGTCACTTTGATGAACCAAGAATCTAACGGATAGTATAAAATTGGCTTATCGGTACGCCAGCAGTTTGGGTAACTGTGCTTATATTTTTCAACCTTGAAGGCTTTGTTCTCGTTTTTTAATTTGAGTGCTAAACGTTCGTCGACACTTAAGTACTCTTTTAAATTCGCAATGACAGAAGAAAGATCTACTTTTTGCTTTTCAAATTCTGTAGACAATTCGTTGTCGTTGAGATATTCAGATTTCACATATTCTCCGGCAAAACCATACAAATCATCTTTCACCTCTGCTCGAAAACGACCTTGTAAATCGACTAATGGTACAAGGTTGCCATTATCGTCTTTTACCAATAATGGCGGAATTTTCGGCGAGGCTTGTTTGGCCACGAGTGCATCATCGGCTCCAAAGGTTGGCGCTGTATGAACGATTCCCGTACCATCCTCAGTCGTTACGAAATCACCAGAAATCACCCTAAAGGCATCCTGCGGATTATCGTTAGGAAGTGCGTAATGCAATAGTTGTTCGTAAGATATATTTACTAAATCTGAACCTTTACATTCTTTGATAATCTGATAAGGTATTTTTTTATTTTCAGAATTATAAGCTAACAATTCTGCAGTATCGCTTACCAATTTAAATTTTCCGCCGAACTGATGACCAACTAATTTTTTGGCTAAAATCACATAGATTTTTTCAAAAGTATATTGGTTGTAAGTAGCCACAAGAACATAGTCTATCTTAGGCCCAACGGTTAAAGCGGTGTTGCTTGGTAAGGTCCAAGGTGTGGTGGTCCAGGCTATAAAAAATGCATGTTGCAACTCATCTCCAAAGGGCAGATCTTTCAATCCAAAGGCTTTAGAAACTGAATTCTCTATTCCTACATTGGCAGTTAACGTACTTTTAAACTGCGCCACCACAGTCGTATCGGTCACATCTTGATACGTACCAGGTTGATTGAGCTCGTGTGAGCTTAATCCTGTTCCCGCTTTTGGCGAATACGGCTGTATGGTGTAGCCTTTATAGATTAATTTTTTATTGTAGATTTCTTTGAGCAACCACCAAACGCTTTCCATATATTTAGGATCGTAGGTAATGTAAGGATCATCCATATTTACCCAATAGCCCATTTTTTGGGTAAGGTCGTTCCAAACATCGGTATACCGCATAACGGCTTTACGGCACGCGGCATTATAATCTTCGACAGAAATGGTTTTACCTATATCTTCTTTAGTAATTCCAAGCTCTTTTTCAACACCTAACTCAATTGGCAAACCGTGTGTATCCCAGCCTGCTTTTCGTTTGACCTGGAAGCCTTTCATGGTTTTATAACGCGGAAAAATATCCTTTATGGCTCGTGCTAAAACATGGTGCACACCTGGTAATCCATTTGCCGAAGGTGGTCCTTCAAAAAAAACAAACGGCTCGTGCCCTTCTCTTGTAGAAATACTCTTTTGAAAAATATCGTTTTCTTGCCAATAGTGCAGAATGTCTTCTGCTACTTTTGGTAAGTCAAGTCCTTTATATTCAGGAAAATTCGCGCTCATGATTGTGTTATTCGTATCGAGTCGCGAAATTAAGGAATTTTGATAAAATTAAAGGGTGTTGTAGGTAAAAAAGAGGATCAGGAAACAAGGATCTGCCTCACTGCCGCTCAACATTGAAAATAGACATTTCTAAGAGTATGGGCAGCGTTTTTTAAAAAATCAAACCCTATAAGGCCAATAAAGCGAACAAGTTCAACATGCGTTTGGGTTTTTTCTAAAATGTTTATGGATTGCTGTTCAATCCTAGGACCGCAACTCTTTTAAATCGTCACCATTTAGTTTAGGCTGTTTAATCATCAATGCGATAATGGGCATCTTTAAAACGTTTCGCTTTTTTTAAAAGCAGCTTTTCCTCATCGTCACTTATATTTGATCTTGATATGGCTTTTTTAAAACCTTGGGTGTACATTGTTTTGTCCCATTTTCCCGAAATAGCAGAGGTCACATAAACAAGTTCGTGGTTTTGAAAGTAGTAATTCTCTTCAATGGTCTCATCTACCATTTCAATATTTTTTATTCGGAAGAGTTCTCTGCTACGTTCATCAAAATAAACAGTGTATTTAAATGTACCAATATCCTTGAACCCTTCTAGATCGGTGAGCGCACCTTCGGTAAGATTAGAGGTGAGGTTTGAATTTCTGTTAACTTCAGCAATATAAGTATCTATTGTTTTTAGTTGTACATCCTCTGACTGGACTACTTTATTTCCGCAGGAACAAGACAGTATGGCAACCATCAAAAATAATAGGTGATGTTTCATAGTTCTAAAGTAAATCATTTAGTATAAAAATTGTTTGTGACTCGAAAAAATAAATACGCAACCTTATTTAAATACCTAAACTTCAAAATCTCCTAAATCAAAAAATCAACGACATCTTCAATTTTTGAAATCAACTGAATTTTTATGGCTGTATTTTTTAACGTGATCTTGTTATACTTAGATACAAATATTGTTGAAAATCCTAATTTTTCTGCTTCGGAAATACGCTGTTCAACCCGTTGCACTGGTCTTATTTCACCAGACAATCCCACTTCTGCAGCAAAACAAAAATCTTTTGGGATTGCTTCATCTTCATTAGACGATAGAATTGCTGCCACTACAGCCAAATCTATGGCTGGATCATCAACGGTAATGCCGCCAGTGATATTTAAAAAGACATCTTTTGCGCCCAATTTAAATCCGGCCCGCTTTTCTAAAACAGCAAGCAACATGTTGAGACGTTTGGCATTGAAACCTGTCGCACTTCGTTGCGGTGTGCCATAAACTGCGGTACTTACTAAGGCTTGAACTTCAATCATCAAAGGTCGCATACCCTCTAGCGTTGCTGAGACAGCATTTCCTGATAATTCTTCATCTTTCTGTGAAATTAAAATTTCCGAAGGATTAGAAATTTCCCGTAATCCAGAGCCTTGCATTTCGTAAATGCCCAGCTCATTGGTCGATCCAAAACGGTTTTTATTGGCTCTCAAAATACGAAACACATGATTGCGATCGCCTTCAAATTGTAAGACCGTATCGACCATATGCTCCAATATTTTAGGTCCAGCAATGTGACCATCTTTGGTAATGTGTCCAATCAAAATGACTGGCGTAGAGGTTTCTTTGGCAAATTTGATAAGCTCTGTCGTACATTCCTTGATTTGGGAGATGCTTCCAGGAGAAGATTCGATATAATCACTGTGTAGTGTTTGGATAGAATCGACAACCACAATATCTGGTTCGAGGGCTTCAATTTGTTTGAAGATATTTTGAGTTTTTGTTTCAGTGAGAATGTAACAATTGTTGGAACTCGGATTGATACGTTCGGCGCGCATTTTAATTTGTTTCTGGCTTTCCTCTCCCGAAATATAAAGCGTTTTATAAGGTAACTTCAATGAGATTTGCAGCAGTAATGTGCTTTTGCCAATACCTGGCTCACCGCCTAGAAGCGTTAATGAACCTGGCACTAAACCACCTCCAAGAACGCGATTAAATTCTTCATCAGAGGCATTTAATCGCGCTTCTTGAGAAGCGTCAATTTCATTAATCTTAAGTGGTCTTGAAACGCGCTTCGATGTATTTGTTGGTGTCTTCCAGTCACTTTTTTCAGGTTTTTCTATGACCTCTTCAGTAATGGTATTCCATTCCTTACAAGCGGTGCATTGTCCTTGCCATTTTGAATATTGCGAACCACAGTTCTGACAGAAAAAAGTTGTTTTTAATTTAGCCATATTCATTTTCCAGAGACCCAGGAATTATTGAATTAAAATTTCAGCTAAATTAAGATTTTTTAATTGATATCCTTAAACCACGTCATGACAAACAGCATTTTAATCGCTGCTAATGTGGACAAACTATTTGTCGCCAAAAATGTCCTGCATTTATTGTAGAGGTCTTCAAAAAAATAATCGGTCGAGTAAATGCTATATTTAGTTTTCTTCATCGCCATCGTCTTCAGTTTCTGTATCATCTGCAACCACATTGAGACTTTCTACGTGTGACATGATGAATTCCTTGTTGATATGCGACATTTCATTTAGGGTCATTGCCGATTCATAAAGCTTCACCGCTTTTTTTGTTTTCCCTTGTCTTTCGGCATATTGTGCCATATAATAAGTTCCGAAAGATGAACTTGGATCAAGCTTATTGGCCAGTTTTCCTATTTTGTAAACGGATTCTAAATCTTTACGTTCTTCGGCGACCGTAATCAACTGCTGAAGCTCTACTTCGGAAATAGGCTTAAAAATTCCGAAAAGATCATCAATACGTTCATATCGATCTACAATATAATCGTCTAATGTGCCTTCATACGGAAGAACTTTTTCCTTTATTTCCTTATCATCGAGTGGTTTGTACAATTCGAAGATCCTGTCCATAGCCTTTGACAATGCGCCAGTGACCAATTGGTAATGGGAATCACCTTTGAGTTCATCAAAATAGTACGTGAGATGTTGGTTTTCGTAAGTTTTAAGAATATCGTTGGTGTTAATAATCGTCTCTCTAATTGGAGCAATATCACCATCTGACGTCGCCATATAATAAAAGATGTCTTTATCTAACCACTCTAGACGAGTAGCGACATTTTGGCTCATGGTGCCTTTAAAATCTGGACTTAAGTTAATGTAGGCCTGAAAAACGGGTTCTTCGTGAAATAAAAAGGCGTTGATAAAATTGCCCATTAGATTATGGCCAACAGCAACCTTAAACTTACTGGTGTTGTAATTATTATCTATGTAAGGTAGCAGTTCTTGTTCAACGAATTTGTAGAAACGGTCTCCCGATTCAACCGGCAGCCCAGAAACCTCATCGAAGTAACTGTCATAAAATCGTTCTTCGCCTTGAATGACACCAACGACTATCGATTCTGGCATTTCATCAAAATGGGTTTGAAAACTCACTTGACCATTTACTGGCTCAAATAAGTATTCACCGTCAAATACAATGATTACCGGATGTTTTAATTCGGAATTAGGATCATAATTCTTTGGAAGTTTAATTTTTAGATCTCGCTTAGCGTTTAACTTTCGAGAATCTAACGTCTCATAAATGACTTGTGCTGACATTTGGGCACAAAAACAAGTAGAGATGATAAAAAGTAGGATATTTCTCATCTTAAGTAGGTTAAATTTGGGATGGTAAATATACCTAAAAAATAAGTTAAAATACTAATTTATTCGATGAACGGTTATATTTTTCTAGTTTTGATCCTGAATATCATAAATTTTATCTAAAAGCATATCTTTTGAAATGAATTCAGATTCATTTAGGAGTAGACCTGATTGATAATTTTGGAGTGCCTTTTTCATATTGCCATCCATCTCATAGTATTGACCCGTGTAATATGCACTAATCATAGATTCTGAATATTCCTTACGTGCTAGTTTGGATAATTCTTTAAGTGTTTCGAGATCGTTCTTTTTCTTTCCAGCGGCTAAAATCGCTCTGAGGTCATTCTCGACGACTTTCTTTTCAAATCCGTAAAAAAACTGAATGTCCTCGTATTTTTTCATGAGGTATTCAAAAGGAGTACCCTCATAAGTCAACACCTTTTCACTGTACTCCTTTTTATTGATTGGTTTGTACAATCCAAAAATCTCATTGATCGCCTTAGGGATTCCCAGTCCAACCAAAGAATAGTGATCGGCATCTGTAAAGTCATCAAAACGGTAGTGCAGTTTTGGATTTTCGATGGTACTCAAACTAGAGTTAAACACTAAGATCTCATCTCTTAAACTTTGAACATCATTATCGGCTGTTGCCAAATAATAAAAAGTATCTAGCCCACTAACAGCTAATTTTTCCTGTAAGCGCACGCCCATTTCTGGAGATAGGTCTGGGCTAAATGCAATGTAGCCTCTAAATAAGGGTTTATCCTTAAATAGGTAATAGTTGAGAAAATTAGCACTTTGATCGTGACCTACGACAATTCGGAAATCTGAAGTTAAATATTTTTCGTTGATATAGGGCACCAATTCTTGACCAACAAATTCAAAAAATTGAGCACCTCCTTCATCTGATGGAAAATAGGTTTCGTTACTGAACGACAAATCTGAACTACGTCGATCAGCCTGATTTATGCCTACTACGATTGATTTTGGCATATCACCCCAATAGGAATGATAATCGGTATTACCAATCATGGGTTCGAACAAATAGTCTCCATCAAAAACGATGATCAAAGGATAAAGTATATCTCCTTCTGGATCATAATTTCTAGGAAGCTGGATTTTTATTTCCCTTGGCTCTCCCAATTTAGAAGATTCTATAGTTTCATAAAGCACCTGTGCCATGGCTAGTTGGCTGATGAAACAACAAAGAATTAAGATATATTTATTCATGATCTGAAGATATGATTTAGATAAAGCAAGGTAAAAAATTATTTAGTTCTATTATAGATTGGTAAATAAATTAAAGACAGGCCGCCTAAAACGATTACCATCAAGGTTTGAGATGACCACATGATCCAACCAAATGCCATGCTTGGTTCTTTTGCAATCGCAAAAATTGAAAACGCAGCATAGACGGCTACAGGGTAGGATCCAATTCCGCCATTGGTCGCAGCTATACTAAAACTCGCCGAAATAAAACCAATTAAAATGGCAGCCAGCGGTAAGCTAGACGTTTCTGGAATGGCTAAGGTTGTGATGTAAAACATAAGCACGTACATTGTCCAAATAAATAAGGTATGTGCAATAAAAGACCACTTATGCTTCATTTTAACAATAGTTAAAATTCCTTCGATCAAGCCACCAACAAACGATCTCACCTTAAGAGCAAATGTCGATTGGCTCTTTTTGATAAACAGAAGGAATAATACCACGAGCACCAATAAACAGGTGAAGCCGATGATGATTTTATAGAGATCAAAACGTTCTGCAAAGAACTGATAAATAAAATCAAATTCTAAGAACAAGGTAACTATTATAATACCAAGCATTATGGTCAAATCTGCCATACGTTCAGCAACGATGGTTCCAAAGCCTTTTTCAAAAGGAACGCCCTCGTAATTGGCCAAAATGGTCGCTCTAGTAATTTCGCCTGCTCTTGGGATGGTATAATTGACGAGATACGTTGCGAAAACGGCCATGATACTATTTGGCAGTCTTAGAGTATATCCCAACGGTTCAATCATGAATTTCCAGCGGTAGGCTCTTGAAAGATGGCTCAAAAAACCAAAAATCAAACCCATACCTATATAGGTGTAATTAGCACTTTTAAAATATGTAAAAAGCTCATCAATTGAAATCTTGGACAGCGAGTACCACACCAGAGCCACTCCTAATAATAATGGCACTATTATTTTAAGGATGTTACCTGTCTTCTTATCCAAAGGATTATTTTAAAAGATTAGTGGTCTCGTCAGGAAACACCAAAGATGGCTTGAAACGTTTCGCCTCTTCCAGTTCCATAAAGGCGTATGTAATTAAGATAAGTGTATCTCCAACCGCTACCTTGCGAGCAGCTGCACCATTTAAAGTAATTTCACCACTATGCCTTGGGCCTGGAATGCAATACGTTTCTAAACGTTCGCCATTATCATTATTGACAATTTGAACTTTCTCTCCTTGTATGATGTTGGCGGCTTCCATCAAATCTTCATCGATAGTGATACTACCAATGTAATTGAGATCAGCACCAGTGACTTTTACTCTATGAATCTTAGATTTTACTACTTGTATTTGCATGAGGCAAAGATAATTAATTTAGTGCGATATTATCTATAAGTCTAATATCACTGGCATAAACGGCTATAAAAGCTCGATATGATTTTTGATTTGATTTTCGTTTTATAGTTTGAAGCGTTTTAGCATCAGCAATGATAAAATATTCTAATTCCAACAAATGGTGCCGCTCAAATTGTTCTATCACCCATTCTCTGACGTGCTTTGCACTTTTTGTGCCAAACTTTTCTTTGGCAGTTTTCAGTGTTTGGAAGATAAAAGGTGCTGCTGCCCTATGCTCTGGCTTCAATCTCATGTTACGCGAACTCATGGCTAATCCATCGGCAGCCCTAAAAATGTCGCAACCCACGACCGTAACTGGAAGCCCAAGCTTCTCAACCAATTTTTTTACGATCATTAATTGTTGAAAGTCTTTGTCTCCAAAATAAGCTCTATCTGGCCTTATAATTTCAAACAACCTCTTGATAATGGTGCCAACGCCATCAAAGTGTCCGTCCCTAAACTTACCCTCCATTTCATACTCAAGACCATCAAAGTCAAAAGAAATTGATGAGACTTCATCACCATATATATCTTCAACTGTTGGAGCGTATACTACAATTTTATCTTCGGAAACATTCTCGAGCAAGGCCACATCGCTATCTAGTGTTCTAGGGTATTTCACAAGATCTTCGGTATTATCAAACTGTGTTGGATTCACAAAAATACTAACGACCACAACATTATTCTCTTCTAAACCTTTTGTGATGAGTGATGAGTGCCCTTCGTGAAGCGCACCCATTGTTGGGACAAAACCAAGAGTTTTCTGCTTAAATTTGAGACCATCAACAAAGGCAATTAAGTCTATTTTATCATCAAAAATAATCATACGGTAACAAAAGTTTAACAGCGTGCAAACTTAATATTTTACTGACAATCTGCATAAATTTTTGTAATTTTGCATGTTTTTTATTTTTAATTCTAAAAACGACAGATCTATGAAAGATAAGAGAATATTGTATGTGTCATCTGAGGTTGTACCATATTTACCAGAAACAGAAATTTCTTCAATGTCATTTGAAGCACCTAAAATGGTAAACAAACAAGGCGGGCAAATACGAATATTTATGCCTCGATTTGGAAACATCAACGAGAGAAGACACCAACTTCATGAGGTTATTCGATTATCTGGAATTAACTTAGTTATCAATGATCTTGATATGCCATTAATTATCAAGGTGGCTTCTATTCCGAAGGAAAGAATTCAGGTATATTTTATTGATAATGAAGAATATTTTAAAAGAAAGGCCACACTCACCGATGAAGATGGAAAACTGTTTGCTGATAATGATGAGCGTGCTATTTTCTTCGCAAAAGGTGTTATCGAAACAGTTAAGAAATTGAATTGGGCTCCAGACATCATTCATGTTAATGGATGGCTTGCCTCTTTACTGCCACTGTACCTAAAAGAATTTTACAAGAATGAGCCACTATTTACCGAAAGTAAAATTGTGACCTCTATATACAATCAAAGCTTCGAAGGAACGTTAGATAAGCATATGATTGATAAAGTGAAATTTGACAATGTGGATGAAGACAAAATAGAGTACCTAGAAAAGCCTTCTTATAATAATCTAATGAAAATCGCAATAGATAATTCTGATGCCTTAATAAAAGGCTCAAGCGATTTACCCGATGAGTTAGAAGCGCATCTGGCAGCGTCCAACAAACCTGTTTTAGACTATTTTCCTTTAGAGGAATTTGCAGACCACTACACCGAATTTTACAATACAAAAGTTCTAGATTAGTAGCTAAAAGTTATGAGAAAAAGAAAAATTGCCTTTAAAAACTTGGCAATATTGACGCTTTTGATAAGCCTCTTTATTGCTTGTGATAAAGATTTTGCAGATATTGAATCTGACATTATAAACAATGACAACGCAAGTCATTTTGACACAAATACGGAAGACTACGAGGTTATCGCTTACACAAAACTATTAGATCCGGTCCAAACGAGCAACCTCCCTGTAAATATACTAGGTGTTTATAAAAATCCAACTAGTCTTTATGGGACAACCACAGCCAGTATTGTATCTCAACTAATTCCAGTCACTGTAGATCCCGATTTTGGTCAAGACACTGTTCTGGATTCAGTAGTACTTACAATTCCATATTTTAGCACGCCCATAGAGGTCACAGAAAATGGTGAAACAATTTATGAATTAGATTCTATTTTTGGAAGCTCAGCGATCAAACTTTCTGTTTTTGAAAATAATTACTTCCTAAGGGATATAAACCCGAATAGTGAGGACAATATAAATGAAAGACAACTCTACTATTCAAACATGTCAACGGGTTCAGAAAATATAAATTCTGCTTTACTGGAAGGTCAAGAAATTCCAGTTCTTTCAGGTAATACGAATCTAAACATGTTTATCCCAAGCGATAAGCAAGTGCGTTTGAAAAATGAAGAGGGTGAGTTGACTGGTCTAACTGCCCCTGCTTTAAGATTAAGTCTTGAAAAATCTTATTGGCAGAATAAAATTCTGGATAAAGAAGGTCAACCAGAATTGAGCAATCTAAACAACTTTAGAAACTATCTTAGAGGAATCTATTTTAAGGCTGAGCCTTTGAATAATAATGGAAATATGATACTTTTTAACATAGCCAGTTCTAACGCAAATATTACTCTTTATTACACTAGAGACAATGAATTTACCGAAGGAGATAGACTAAACTCGACCTATATTTTAAACTTTTCTGGAAATCGTGTCAATTTCCTCACAAATGATTTTAGCGTTCCAATTCCAGAGGGAAATCCGATATCTGGAGATGAAAACTTGTATTTAAAAGGCGGGCAAGGCGCGGTTGCTGAAATAAAATTATTTAATGGTGACGACTTAGACACTAGCGATCCGGCGGACAATACTTTTGAAGCATTTAAGAATAGTTTTGTTGAAACCGATTCTGAAGGAAATTTCATAAGAAGCAAAAGGTTAATTAATGAAGCTAATCTTGTTTTTTACGTCAATCAAGACATTGTTAATGGTGGTGAACCAGAAAGGGTTTATCTGTATGACGCCAAAAACAACATAGTATTAGAAGATTTTGCCGTGGACGCCGCGAATACCACTTTTCCGCTATTTTCTCGCATCAACCACCTTGGTCGTTTGCAACGCACAGATGATGAAAGCGATGGAGATGGTATTAAGTATAAGATGAGAATAACCGAGCACTTGAATAACTTAATTTTGAGTGATTCTACAAACGTGACTCTAGGCTTAGCCGTCTCTGGTAACGTCAATTTAGAAAACACTACTTTTCAATATGATGTTTTAGATATTACTGGGTCAGATGAAACTGTTCCCGTAAGTAGCATTATAACACCACGAGGAACAGTACTATATGGCAACAACACTGGCAACCAAGAAAAAAAGCTATATTTGGAGATAATTTTTACTGAACCTAACAACTAAATTTAGCATGTGTGGAATTGTCGGATACATTGGACATAGAGAAGCTTACCCAATAATTTTAAAAGGACTCAAACGTTTAGAATATAGAGGCTATGACAGCGCAGGTATTGCGCTGTATGACGGAACCGATATTAAATTATCTAAAACCAAGGGAAAAGTAGCAGATCTGGAGTCGAAACTTGAGAAGGAAATATCTACGGCTGGAACCGTAGGTATTGGCCATACACGCTGGGCAACTCACGGTGTACCTAATGATGTTAATTCACATCCGCATTATTCAAACTCTGGCGATTTAGTAATTATTCATAATGGGATTATAGAAAATTATGAATCTCTTAAAAAAGAATTGATAAAGAGAGGTTACACGTTTCAATCTGATACTGATACTGAAGTGTTGGTGAATCTTATTGAAGATGTAAAGAAGAATGAGAACATCAAACTAGGAAAAGCAGTACAAATTGCATTAAATCAAGTCGTAGGAGCATATGCGATAGCTGTTTTCGATAAAAATAAGCCCAATGAAATTGTCGTTGCCAGACTTGGAAGTCCATTAGCAATAGGCATTGGAGAGGATGAGTTTTTTATTGCAAGTGACGCTTCTCCGTTTATAGAGTACACAAAAAACGCCATCTACCTAGAAGATGAAGAAATGGCAATTGTGCGAAGAGATAAGGGTATTAAAATTAGAAAGATTAAAGACGACACGTTGGTAGCGCCATACGTTCAAGCTCTAAAATTAAACCTAGAGCAAATTGAAAAAGGTGGCTACGAGCATTTCATGTTAAAGGAAATTTATGAGCAGCCTAGTGCAATTCTTGATACATTTAGAGGTCGTTTGTTATCAAATGACGGCATCATCAAAATGGTCGGCATTGAGGATAACATGAAAAAATTCTTGAACGCTAACCGTATTATTATTGTAGCCTGCGGAACCTCATGGCACGCTGGTTTAGTTGCCGAATATATTTTTGAAGATCTTGCACGCATACCAGTAGAAGTAGAATATGCTTCAGAATTTCGATACAGAAATCCAATTATTAACGAAAACGATGTGGTTATCGCCATATCACAATCTGGTGAAACTGCCGATACCTTGGCTGCGATAAAATTGGCCAAATCAAAAGGCGCATTTGTTTTTGGCGTATGTAACGTTGTGGGATCCTCTATCGCTAGAGAAACACATGCTGGAGCTTACACCCACGCTGGACCAGAAATTGGCGTTGCCTCAACAAAGGCATTTACGACCCAAATTACGGTGTTGACACTTATAGCCCTTAGATTGGCTAGAGCTAAAGGAACGGTTTCAAGCTCAGACTACAGACAACATCTTATTGAACTAGAATTAATACCCAACAAAGTCAAAAAGGCATTAACATCTGATGCCTACGTTAAGACTATTGCTGCTATTTACAAACACGTACATAACTTTCTTTATTTAGGAAGAGGCTATAATTTTCCAGTTGCTCTCGAAGGCGCCTTAAAACTTAAAGAAATCTCTTATATCCATGCTGAAGGTTATCCTGCTGCCGAAATGAAACATGGCCCCATCGCACTTATTGATGAAAACATGCCGATTGTTGTGATTGCAACAAAGAAAGGTCATTATGAAAAAGTGGTAAGCAATATTCAAGAAATTAAGTCACGTAAAGGTAAGATTATTGGTATTGTTACCGAAGGTGATGAACAAGTAAAAAGTTTGGCCGATCACGTCATAGAAGTACCAGAAACGATTGAATCTTTGACGCCTTTATTAACGACAATACCTTTGCAATTACTATCCTACCACATTGCCCTCATTTTGGGTAAAAATGTTGATCAACCGCGAAATCTAGCGAAAGCGGTAACTGTAGAATAATACACAAAGACCGTGTACGATTAATAAGCTGGAAATGTAAAAAATTCATTTTCAGCTTATTTTTTTGCGAAATAATAATTTTAAATCGATTTTATTGTTAAATGAATAGTATGCATGCATAACTTTTGTGAAATTTTTCATTTCAGTATCATTTAATTATTTATATTGCTCTACTAAAATTAACTAATTCCCTAAAATGAAGACACTCTTAAAAATTATGACACTGTTTTGTTGTGCATTGACTTTTGCGCAAACATCAGTCAAAGGTCAGGTCATGGACGACAACGGCATTCCCTTGCCGGGAGCCAATATAATCGTTGTTGGCACAACTACGGGTACAATTACCGATTACGACGGAAATTTTACTTTATCAGTAAATCAAGAACCTCCCTTTTCAATTCAAGTGAGCAGTGTTGGTTTTGACAGTGTAACTGTTGAGATTACTACCAACCCTCAAACGGTTGATGTCACTATGGTTGAAGGCACGTCCCTTGATGAGGTCGTTATTTCTGCCTCTAGAACTCCAGAACGTATTTTTGAATCTCCAGTAACGGTTGAGCGTTTCGGCCTGAAAGAAATTAAAAACACCTCTGCACCTTCTTTTTTCGATGGTATTGAAAATTTGAAAGGTGTTGATATGAATACGAGTAGTTTAACATTTAAGTCGGTTAATACAAGAGGGTTTGCTGCATTTTCCAACACGCGTTTTATGCAATTGGTTGATGGTATGGACAATTCTTCTCCAGCTTTAAACTTCGCTTTGGGTAATTTATTAGGTATGTCAGAACTTGATGTAAATAGTGTTGAATTACTTCCTGGCGCGTCTTCAGCATTATACGGCGCAAATGCATTTAATGGAATTATGTTTATGACCAGTAAAAACCCGTTTGATCATCAAGGGGTGAGCTTTTATGCAAAAACAGGAATCACATCCAGTGATAATGCTGGTGACAATAATTTTGTTGATGCCGGCGTAAGAGTAGCAAGAGCATTCTCAGATAAATTTGCGGCTAAAGCATCTGTATCTTTTCTGAATGGAACGGAATGGTTTGCTACAGATTATAGAGATTTCGAGAATCCAGGTCAAACGCGCTTAGATCCTTCATTTGATGGATTGAATATATACGGTGACGAAGTATCTACACCCTTAGATTTTGATGAGCTTGCAGCTGGAGCCTTACCAATCCCTGTACTTACAAACTATGGTTCTTCAGTAGTTAGCAGAACTGGCTATGAAGAAAGAGACCTTATGAATTATGAAGCCGAAAGTTTAAAAGCTGATTTCGCGCTTCATTTCAAGCCATGGGCTAATGATTTTGAAATTATTTTGAACTCTAAATTTGGTCGTGGTAACACTATATATCAAGGTGCAAACAGATATGCTATTCAGGATTTCTTCATGCAACAGCATAAATTAGAGGTTCGAAATAAAAATTTCTTTGCCAGAATTTACACCACAGCCGAGAAAGCAGGTAATTCATATGATACCCGATTTACAGGAATCAACATCAATAGAGCGTGGAAAGGTGACCGACAGTGGTTTACAGAATACGCTCAGGGCTTTATAGGTAACTTAGCTGGTCAAGGCATTTTTGCCAACCCAACAGAAGCGCAAATCGATGCGGCTCATTTAGCGGCTAGAGCTGCTGCAGATACTGGAAGACTTTTACCAGGAACTGCTGCATTTGACCAGACATTAGAAAGAATCACCGCAGATGGTGATTTAACCACTGGTTCTAAATTCACAGATAATTCGAAAATCTATCATGGTGATGTAAATTATAACTTTGGTCATCTAGTCGATTTTGCCGATATCCAAGTTGGAGGATCGTGGAGACAATACTCCTTAAATTCAGGAGGAACTATTTATACAGATAATGACGGTCCAATTGAGTACAATGAATTTGGGGCTTACACACAAATTCAAAAGAAATTGATGGACGACAAACTTAAACTTACGGGATCTATAAGATATGATAAGTCTGAATTTTTTGATGGTTTCGTCTCACCGAGAGTCTCATTCAATTATACTGCCGATGATAACGACAGACACAATATTCGTGGATCTTTTCAAACTGGCTTCAGAAACCCTACCACTCAAGATTTATTCATCGGTCTAAATGCAGGTCGTGCTATTCTTGTTGGCTCAGCTCCTGAAAACTTAACCCGATATACAGCCACGAGTTCTCAATTAAGTACCGCAGGACAAGGTATCGTTGGTGCCAGTACGGTTCAACTTGACGGCGGAGATGCCTACAATAATGCATTTAGCATATCTTCTGTTAACGCTGGAGCTCCAGTAGCTGCAAATGTTGGTTTAGTCAAACCAGAAAAGGTTACTGCCTATGAGGTTGGATATAGAGGTAAAATCAACCAATTTGTTGTTGATTTAAGTGTTTATTATAATGCTTACGAAGATTTTATTTCGAATAGAACGGTGCTTGCTCCTCTTTATGGTGAGGTTGGTGATAATTCTTTATCTCTATTGGCGTTACAAAACGGAGATTTCCAAGCCTATCAAACCTACACCAATACTGATGCCGAAATTAATTCTTACGGTGCTTCTATCGGTTTAGAAACAAAAATCTTAAATGGTTTCGATATTGGAATTAACTATACTTATGCTAAATTAGATTTTGATCAAACCGAAGACCCTGATTTTGAAACAAGTTTCAATACTCCTGAACATAAGGTAAAAGCCTCTTTTGGTAAAACGGATCTATTTAATAATTTCGGATTTAATGTAAACTGGAGATGGAATGATTCCTATTTATGGGAGTCCACTTTTGCTGATGGTATTTTACCAGCGCGAAACATCGTAGATGCGCAAATCAATTATGCGGTTCCATCAATCAAATCTGTATTTAAAGTAGGTGGCGCAAATATCCTTTCACATGACTACGTTAGTGCGCCTGGCGCAGGACAAGTAGGAGCTCAATACTTTGTGTCATGGACTATAAATCAATAAAAAAAACAACTATGAAATTAAATAATATTTGGCTAATAGCCATCCTATTCATCGCATTCACTGCTTGTGAGAGTGATGACGACACGCTTGCCGACCCGTTAAATGATGACGCACAAACCAATCCACCAGTTCCTGTGTATACTAGCGGAACTGCAGATTTCTCAAGTTTTGTGGCCGTTGGAAATTCGCTAACAGCAGGGTTTTCAGATGGCACCTTATTTAAAAGAGGTCAAGAGTCATCATTCCCTAATATTCTGTCACAGCAATTTGCGTTAGCAGGAGGAGGTGCTTTTACGCAGCCATTGGTTGATGATAATGTGGGCGGACTCTTATTGGGCGGAACGCCTATCGCAGGTCCGAGACTAGTTTTCAATCCTTCCACACAAACACCAGGAGCAGTTAGTGGAACACCAAGTACCGATATCACAAATGTCGTCGCAGGCCCTTATAATAATATGGGTATTCCAGGAGCAAAAAGCTTTCATTTATTAGCGCCTGGCTATGGTAATATTGCAAATTTTCCCGCTGCTGCAAATCCGTATTTCATTAGAATAGCGTCAACACCAAATGCAACAGTGCTTCAGGATGCAATTGCCAATAATCCAACATTCTTTTCACTGTGGATAGGAAATAATGATGTTTTAGGCTATGCGACTTCTGGTGGCGACGGTAGTAATCCAATAACAGATCTAGCGACCTTTACTTTTGCCATGAACACTATTGTTGATGGATTGATCGCAACTGGAGCAGAAGGTATTATTGCAAATATCCCAAATGTGACCGATGCACCTTATTTTACAACCGTACCATTCGCACCATTGAGTCCTGCTGATCCAAACTTTGGGCCACAGATACCAACTTTAAACTCAGTATTTGGAGCTTTAAACCCTATTTTTCAAGCTATAGATCCTAGTCGCGCCATTGTATTTTCTACAACACAAGCTAATCCTGTTGTAATAAGAGATGAAAGTTTAACAAGTATTACTCCTCAAATATTTGGAGCACTATCAGCAAGCCCAACATTTCCTGCATTTATTAGTCAGTTCGGTCTAGACGGCAGTAACCCAGCTGTAGTTCAGCTTGCGGCTGGTCTTTTAGCTAATCTGTACGGACAATCACGCCAGGCAACAGAAAATGATCTATTGGTTTTACCAAGTAGTTCTATAATTGGTACTGTAAATCAAGATGCTGCCGATGCCCTAATCGCAGCAGGTCTTTCAGCTACAGTTGCAGCTCAGTTTTCTACTGAAGGTGTAACGTTGCCTCTAGAAGATAAATGGGTTGTTATCCCTTCAGAATTAGATGAGATCCAAAATGCAACCCTTATATTTAATCAAATAATAAATGACTTGGCCGTTCAAAACGATCTTGCTCTCTTTGATGTTAACACCTTTTTTAACGGTGTTGCTACCAATGGATTTCAAGCAGGAGGTGCCTTCTTAACAGCCGATTATGTTACTGGTGGTACCTTTTCTCTAGATGGCATACATCCATCTCCAAGAGGTTATGCCGTCATCGCTAATCAAATGATTGATCTTATCAATGAAAAATACGGCTCAAACTTGCCAACGGTCAATCCTGTCGATTATACTGGTTTGTATATAGATTAAGTTATTTCAAAAATAGAATAAGACACCTTCATTTGTAATCTTACATTGAAGGTGTTTTTTGTATACAAAAAAGCCATATTATTTACTTTTGTTTTAAATTAAAAGATATATCTTTGCAGCGCGAAAATGCAGTGCTTGACCTTAACTGGAAACCACTGTTTTTCAATTGAAATATCTAAACATTAAACACATAAGTAATGTCAAAAGTTACAGGTAAAGTTGCGCAAATAGTAGGTCCAGTTATCGATGTTGAATTCGGAGCTGGTGCTGAACTTCCAAAAATCTACGATTCTTTAGAAATTAAGAAAGCCGATGGCTCAATCTTAGTACTCGAAGTACAATCTCATATTGGTGAAGATTCGGTACGTACCATCGCCATGGATTCATCTGATGGATTAAGTCGAGGAACTGAAGTTGTTGCAACGGGTTCTCCTATTCAAATGCCAATTGGCGGTGATATTTACGGCCGTCTTTTTAATGTGATTGGAGATGCTATTGATGGAATTGGAGATTTACCTAAAGCTGGTGATCATGGTTTACCTATTCACAGACAAGCGCCTAAATTTGAAGATTTGTCAACGTCTACCGAAGTATTATTTACAGGTATCAAAGTCATAGATTTAATTGAGCCTTATGCTAAAGGTGGAAAGATTGGACTATTTGGTGGTGCTGGTGTTGGTAAAACGGTATTGATTCAAGAGTTGATCAACAATATTGCAAAAGGACATGGCGGACTTTCAGTATTCGCTGGTGTAGGTGAGCGTACACGTGAGGGTAACGATTTACTTCGTGAAATGTTAGAGTCTGGTATTATCAAATATGGAGATGACTTTATGCACTCTATGGAAGACGGTGGATGGGATTTATCTAAAGTTGATAAGGCTGCCATGAAAGAATCTAAAGCGACTTTCGTTTTTGGACAAATGAATGAGCCTCCTGGAGCTCGTGCTCGTGTAGCACTTTCAGGATTAACGATAGCTGAATATTTTAGAGATGGCGCTGGTGATGGGCAAGGAAAAGACGTTCTCTTCTTCGTAGATAATATTTTCCGTTTTACACAAGCTGGATCTGAAGTATCTGCACTATTAGGTCGTATGCCTTCTGCAGTAGGTTATCAACCTACATTAGCTACCGAAATGGGTGCGATGCAAGAACGTATTACCTCAACCAAGAAAGGATCTATTACATCTGTACAAGCGGTATACGTACCCGCAGATGATTTAACAGATCCTGCTCCTGCTACAACCTTTGCTCACTTAGATGCAACAACAGTATTATCTCGTAAGATTGCTGAGCTCGGTATTTATCCTGCAGTAGATCCTCTTGATTCTACGTCAAGAATTTTAACAGCCGATATTTTAGGAGCAGAGCACTATGACTGTGCACAAAAAGTAAAAGAGCTTTTACAACGCTATAAAGAATTACAAGATATCATTGCCATCTTAGGGATGGAAGAATTATCTGAAGAAGATAAAATGGCCGTAGGTAGAGCAAGACGTGTACAACGTTTCCTATCTCAACCATTTCACGTTGCTGAGCAGTTTACAGGAATTCCTGGAGTACTTGTCGATATCAAAGAAACCATAAAAGGATTTAACATGATTATGGATGGCGAACTAGATCACCTACCAGAAGCTGCATTCAATCTTAAAGGCACGATTGAAGAAGCAGTTGAAGCTGGAGAAAAAATGTTAGCTGAAGCTTAAATTTTAGTCCACAGTCTACAGTCGGCAGTATGCAGTGACTGAAGACTATAGACTACAAACTGAAGACTAAAAATATGTATTTAGAAATTGTATCACCAGAAGCGACTTTAGTCACCGGAACGGTCGAAAGTGTCACCGTCCCAGGTGTAAATGGCGAGTTTCAAATGCTGAATAACCATACAGCAATTGTTTCAACGCTTGAAAAAGGCAAAGTGAAATTTAGTGGAAATCCCTCCATTGCCGAAGGTCACGATAATAAATTCTCACAGGAAGACGGCAAATGGGTTTTGCATATTTCAAGTGGTACTATAGAAATGAAGGATAATAAAGTGATTATCCTAACCGATTAACAATTTTATAAATCATAAAATAAAAAAGCATCTTTTAAAAAAAGATGCTTTTTTTTGCTTATTTTTATTATAAAAAACTGGAAATCATTAACTTATAAAACTGTCGTAATGGTTTAAACATCGTTTTTCAGTAGTTCTAATGATGACATTTAAACACTTTATCGATTGTATAATGGATACTAACTAAAACAGAAATCTAATGAAAGCAAAATTACTCTTAACCACAATACTACTGAGTTCACTGGCTCACTTCTCACAAACTAATGAATTTTCCAACAATCGCATTGTGGCTGCTTTAAATAACACTGAAACTTTTGTTCAAATAGATCAAATTAGAAATATCGATGCATTGCAGTTTCTTGTTTCTGAATTTCAACTTAGCTCCATTCAAACCTTAGATGGTGATATCACTAAATATGAGCAACTAAATAATCGTCCATTGGTATTGAACTTTGACAATCCTATTCCCGTAGATGAAGTCATTAACCAACTTAAAGCTACCAATCTCTTTAACTATGTAGAACCTGACTATTTAGGTTACGGAGCAGGACAAATGGGACTGCCTTTCGATACTACACCAACCGATTTTTATTTTAACAGACAATGGGGCTTAAAAAATGATGGTTCATTCACATTGTCTAACAGCACAATTGATGCCGATGTAGATATGGATCAAGCCTGGGACTTAACTACGGGCGACTCAAATCTAATCGTCGCTATTCTAGATTCTGGAATTAGAATGCAGCATCCCGAATTTGCGGGCAGGCTCTGGACAAACCCCAACGAAGCGTTTGATGGCACTGATACAGATAATAATGGTCTTATTGATGATAATGATGGTTGGGATTTTGCTAATGCAGATAATGATCCAACCGATGATCATGGACATGGCTCTAATGTTTCGGGGATTACCGTGGCAAATGGTAATAATAGTGTAGGCTATGCAGGAGTAAACTGGCAGTGCAAACTTATGCCCATTAAAATTTTAGACAATACCAATTCTGGCTTTTACTCATGGTGGACGGCTGGTATCTACTACGCCGTAGACAATGGTGCTAAAATCATTAATATGTCGGTCGGTGGTAGTGGGTTTTCTGCCTCCATGGAAGATGCCATCAATTATGCTTATGACAATAATGTCTCCGTTTTCGTCTCAATGATGAATTTCAATAATAATTCACCATACTACCCAGCAGCATATGCCAATACTATTGCAGTTGGAGCCACCGACCCTGATGATACTAGAACCGCACCATTTTTTTGGAGCCCAACGAGCGGAAGTAACTACGGAAATCATATTGATTTGATTGCGCCTGGAAATTACACCTATGGGCTGTCACATACTTCTAATACAAATTATAATTCATATTGGGGCGGAACCTCTCAAGCAGCACCTTTAGTTGCTGGAATTGCTTCGTTGATGCTTGCTTTAAACCCTAACCTTTCTGTAGACGAGATTAGAACAATTTTGAGAGATTCAGCCGATGATCAAGTAGGTGATTCAGAAGATACACCTGGATGGGATCAGTTTTATGGCGCTGGAAGAGCAAACGCCTTTTCAGCATTGCAACAAACCTTATCGGTTAATGACTATAAACTAAATGAGCTTAAGATCTTCCCTGTTCCTGTAAAAGATGAGCTATTTATTTCAACTGAATTGCCAATAAAACAGTACAAAATCACCAACATCAGCGGACAGCGTATTAGCTTCGGAAATGTCACAAACAATACAATAGATTGCTCACAACTCAATCAAGGGCTTTACTTCATTGAATTAACAACTACAAATGATGTTGTCACAGTGAAAAAGATCATCAAACAGTAAAACACCAAAAAATTTAAACTCTAAAAAACGCCGAATATCATATTTGGCGTTTTTATTCTTTATACCTTTTTAATCACGTTAGTCACTATGCCCCAAATCAAAAAGTTATTATCCTTAGTAATATTGATGATAGGGTAATCTGGATTTTCAGGCTGTAACCACATTTGATTATCAGAAACACGCAAACGTTTTACCGTAAACTCACCGTCTAGAAAACAAACCGCTATTTTGTTATTGGTAGGCTCCAAACTACGATCGATCACTAACAGATCACTGTCATCCAGACCTGCGCCAATCATAGATTGTCCGCTTACACGTGCATAAAATGTCGTGTCCTTATTTTTGACCAGCTCTTGATCTAAAGACAGGCGATGCTCACTAAAATCTTCTGCTGGTGATGGAAACCCTGCGGAAATACCCGCATCAAAAAATTGTGCTGCTGCATCCTCTATAGCCTCTGGTGAAAATATGGTCAAAGTATCTTGGTTTTTAGGTGTCATTATATAAAGGCATTAGGTTAATTTATAAAACTTATAATTTGTACTAAAAACGGTAACTACGACTGCGACTAAAAAAACTACATAGTCTTAACTGCCTCCAGCTCCACGCGTAATTCTTGAAACATCGCCATGATATTGCTCATTTTTAGTTCCTTTTCATCGTATTCTTGTGTATTGATGCAACAGGTAAATTCCCAAATTTCTAAAATAATGTCTTTAGAAATCAAATACGGTTCGTAAGCTTTATTATCTGAACTCAACAACAGGTTCGTAACATCATTTTCTGGTATGAAAAGACGTTTGTACACCAATCCATCATCTTTGGTCAAAACAATATAAGTGCGTCCATTTTTGACATCATCAATCGACTCCACAAACTTAGCCACAATAAAAGCACCATCTTTCACTGGCAACATAGAATCTCCCTTTATAGGAAACGCACGATGGGTTCCCGTGGGTAAAAACGGTAATTTTATTTTTTGCAGTTGCTCAATATACTCGGGATCATCATAACCCGACAAATAACCGGCCGAGGCCTTTGACGGAATGATCTCAATAAGATCTTCATTGGTATCGCTCACCGTAATTGGAAATAGCACCCGCTGACTCCCAATTTGGATAAACGACGTATCGGTTGCCTGCCTCAAATCATTTTTTACCATAATATCAATAGGGATATTAAAATAATTAGAGAGATCGATCAAACGGTCAATTGGCGGTTCGCTCCTACCCTCTTCATAAGACCCAACCATAGATCGCGACCAACCCAACTCATCTGCAAAGCGTTCTTGCGATAAGCCCTTTAATGACCTGAGGTGTTTAACATTTGCTTGTATATTTTTCAAAATAATCCTTCAACTTTAACATTACTTACTACAAATATAAGCAACTAAAACTACATATAGTAGTTAATTTTGTTGATCCGATACTTTTTTCTTCGGAAACATAAAAAATCATGTACCTCAATACACATACATATTACAGTTTACGTTATGGCACAATTGCTACAGAGCAGTTGCTTGAAATGGCTTCAAAGTATAATGTAAAGACTTTAGCACTTACCGATATCAACAATACTTCTGCCTGTTTGGATTTTGTTCGATTATCACCTAAGTATAAAATCAAACCTGTGCTTGGCGTAGATTTTAGAAATGGTGCACAACAGCAATTTATTCTCATTGCCAAGAACAATGTTGGCTTTAAAAATAGCAATGCATATCTATCCAAATTTCTACATGACCATACCTTAAAAATTCCTGCACGACCAGAACAAGAGATTTCTGATTGCTATATTATTTATCCGTATCAAAGCGGAAAACAGTACACACTCAAACCCAACGAGTATTTAGGGATTTCACCCAAAGATCTTAACGTTTTGAAATTCTCGGCTTGGAACGTACGTCAAAACAAACTCGTCATTCTCAAGACAGTAACATTTCAGAATAAAAAAGGATTCAACACGCATCGCTTATTGAGAGCGATTGATAACAACTGCCTGCTAAGCAAATTACCAAAATCTGAAGAAGGCGACCTCAACGATATGATGTTGCCTTCCGAAGATATTTTTAACCTATACCAAGAGTTTCCTGAGCTTATTAAAAACACCAAGCGACTTTTAAAAAGCTGTACCATTGATTTTAATTTTGACACATCCATCTCTAAAAATCAAAAATACCTGACCAAAAACGAGACTTCAGATTATGAAATGCTCGAAAAACTAACTTACGACGGTATTGATTATCGCTACGGAAAAGATGTCGAGCAAAACGTCTACGATAGGATTAAAAAGGAACTCGGTCTTATCAAGGAGAAAAAATTTGTATCCTACTTTTTGATCAATTGGAAGATCTTAGAATACGCTCGCAGCAAAGACTATTACTACGTAGGTCGCGGTAGTGGTGCCAATAGTATTATTGCATATTTGTTGCGAATCACCGATGTTGACCCTATAGAACTCGACCTGTATTTTGAGCGCTTTATCAATTTATTTCGGCAAAATCCGCCCGATTTTGACATCGATTTTTCATGGAGAGATCGCGATGATATTACCAACTATATTTTCAAAACTTTTAAACATACTGCGCTCATTACCGTGTATAACACCTTTAAATTTAAAGCGTCGGTACGGGAATTGGGCAAGGTGTTTGGCCTACCAAAATCAGAAATGGATCGGCTTACCCGAGGCAAACACAACATCAACCAGCTCGATAAATTATCACAGCTCGTTATAAAATACAGCACCTATATTCAAGGATTTCCTAATTATTTGGGCATCCATGCTGGTGGTATTTTAATTTCAGAAGCACCCATTCATAACTACTGCGCGACATTTATGCCTCCAAAGGGTTTCGCGACCACACAGTTTGATATGGTGGTTGCAGAAGACATTGGTCTCTATAAATTTGATATTTTGAGTCAGCGTGGTTTAGGAAAAATCAAGGAAGCTGTAGAGATTATTGATGCTAATTATACTAAACAACCACCTATCGATATTCACGATATTAAAAGATTTAAGCAAGATGAACGTATAAAAAATTTACTGCGGAATGCTAAAGCCATTGGTTGTTTTTACGTCGAATCTCCAGCCATGCGCATGCTGCTCAAAAAACTACAGGTTGATAATTACTTAGGACTAGTGGCAGCAAGCTCCATTATTAGACCAGGTGTCTCCAATAGTGGGATGATGCGGGAATATATTTTACGACACCGCCATCCCGAAAAACGACAAGAGGCGCATCCTGTGCTAAATAGCGTAATGCCCGAAACGTACGGCGTGATGGTTTATCAAGAAGATGTTATTAAGGTTGCTCATATTTTTGGAGGTTTAGACTTGGGCGAATCTGATATGTTGCGTCGCGGTATGTCTGGAAAATTCAGGTCGCGCGAAGAATTCTTAAAAGTAAAGCAAAAGTTTTTTGACAATTGCGCAAAACGAGGTGAAGTATATGAGGTCGTTGCCGATGTTTGGCGCCAAATTGAAAGTTTTGCTGGCTATGCCTTTGCCAAGGGCCACTCTGCGTCGTACGCCGTAGAAAGTTATCAAAGTCTGTTTTTAAAAGCCTATTATCCTTTAGAATATATGGTGGCGACCATCAATAATTTTGGTGGTTTTTACAGTACCGAGCTTTACGTTCACGAAGCCAGAATGCACAAGGGCACTATTGAAGCACCTTGCGTTAACCGCTCATTTGTGCAGGCCATTATCAAGGGCCAAATCATTTATCTTGGGTTTATGTTTTTACAATCTTTTGAATCTAAAACGATAGATCGTATTCTCAATGAGCGCCATCACTACGGAAACTTTACATCTCTGGACGATTTTATAGAACGTGTGCCCATTTCTATAGAACAAATTTCCATTTTAATCAAAATTAATGCCTTCCGTTTTACAGGAGTGAATAAGCGTGAATTACTTTGGGAAGCACATTTGAAAATTAGTAAAACCGTGGTTCAAGAGCACATCATGACGCTTTTTAAAACTGAAAAAGTAAGCTATAAAACACCGCGTTTATCGAGTACCGATTTAGAAAATGCCTTTGATGAACTAGAATTATTGGGTTTCCCGCTGTGCAACCCGTTTTTACTCTTAACCACAGAAGCGACAGGGAATTTACGTGCGAGACATTTGGAGAAGTTTGATGGAAAACCCATCAGGATTGAAGGGTATTTAATCGCCACAAAAAACACCAAGACCAAAAAAGGAAAACAGATGCATTTTGGAACATTCATAGATCGTGATGGTGATTTTCTGGACACGGTTCACTTTCCGCCTATTGCTGCGAAATATCCGTTTAGGGGAAAAGGTATTTATAAAATCACGGGCAAGGTCATGGTCGAGTTTAATTGTGTGACTGTAGAAGTTTCAGAGTTAGAACGCTTGGCGATTGTTGAGGATCCGCGTTACTCGGTCAAATCGGCAAATCCCACATTTCAAAATAAAAAAAGCTTTCGGGACCATCAGAACAATAGCAAATCTGTTCCGCTTTTGGAGTCAAGGACACCCTCTGGATTTGACTAGAACCAAGTCCTAAACCAAAGCTGTTTTCCTTCCGAAGAGAAAATTAAGCAGCACGCTAAAACATTAATATCCCAAATTTCGAGATGTCAATCTCGTAAAACATCAAACAAATATGAACACTAACCGCTCAATAGTACATATGGATTTAGACACGTTTTTTGTGTCTTGTGAACGCCTGCTCGACAGTAAACTCAACGGAAAACCTGTGCTTATTGGAGGTACGAGTGATCGTGGTGTCGTGGCCTCTTGTAGTTATGAAGCTAGGCGGTTTGGGATTCATTCTGCTATGCCAATGCGCCTGGCAAAACAACTGTGTCCCGAGGCTATCGTCTTGAGAGGAAACTCTGGCATATATACTAAATTCTCGCAAAATGTTACTGAGGTCATCAAGGAAGCTGTGCCTTTATACGAAAAAACCTCTATTGATGAATTCTACATCGATCTTACGGGAATGGATAAGTTTTTTGGATGTCATCAATTGGCTTCAGAGTTGCGCCAACGCATTATCAAAGAAACGGGATTGCCCATTTCATTCGGCTTATCACTCAATAAAACCGTCTCTAAAATAGCAACAGGCGAGGCCAAACCAAATAATGAAATCAGGATCCTTTCAGGAACCGAAAAACCGTTTTTGGCACCACTTTCAGTAAGAAAAATACCCATGGTTGGTAATGTAACTTATAAAGCGTTGTGCGATTTGGGCGTGAAACGTATTCAAACAGTACAAGACATGCCAATGGAGTTGATGCATAAGGTGTTGGGCAAAAACGGACTCTCCATATGGCACAAAGCGAACGGGATTGACAACAGCCCTGTGGTGCAATACCACGAACGCAAGTCGATTTCTACAGAACGCACCTTTAATAAGGATACTACCGATGTCTCAAAACTTAAAGGTATCGTCATTGCCATGGCCGAAAATTTGGCCTATCAACTTCGTCGTGGCAATAAATTGACGGCTTGTGTGACGTTTAAGATTCGATATTCCGATTTTCAAACTTATACGCAACAGCAACGCATCCCATACAGTGCGATGGATCATAATATTATTCCTATAGTTTTAGACTTGTATCAAAAACTCTACAACCGCAGGTTATTGGTGCGATTGATAGGTGTAAAATTTAGCCATTTGGTAGAAGGTGGTCATCAAATTCATTTATTCGAAGACGATGAAAAACTGCTGCACCTTAGCCAAGCCATAGACAAAATGCGCGAGCGTTATGGCGATAGAGCTGTCATCAATGCGGCAGGAATGGAGGCCAAGACCATTAGTAGATGGAACCCATTTACGGGAGAACCGCCTCCACTTTTAGCGAATAGACGGCAGTAAACACATGATTATGATAATCTTAAGACGTATATGCTTCTACTGATCTATTTCCAGTTTACATTCTAAAATTATAAAGAGGTGTGTGCAATTTAAGAAAATTTTGCCAATATACCAATTTTTGGTATATTTGAGTAAAATTAGTATTTAAATGAACAAAAACACATCAATATCACTCGGAAATTATTTTGACCAATTTGTGCAAAGTAGCGTAAGCACAGGACGTTTTAAAAATGTCAGCGAAGTTATTCGTGCTGGATTGAGACTCTTGGAAGAAGAAGAAAGCAAAGTGATTGCTCTGAAAAAAGCAATTCAGGAAGGAATTGACAGCGGAATAGCGCACGATTTCGACCCGAAAATGCATCTTGAATCTCTTAAAGCGAAAAAGCATTCAAATGGCTGAATATAAATTAACCAATAAGGCAGTTGCTGATTTATCAAAAATTTGGGAATATACGTTTGAGATTTGGTCGGAAAATCAAGCTGATAAATATTATGACGAACTGATTTATAATTGTCAAGAAATTGCTGATAATCCAAATTTAGGAAAAAACTATAAGGGAATATCAAAACAACTTTTGGGAATGAAATCAAATCGACATATAATATTCTACAGAACGCTAAATCAAAATTATGTAGAAATAACAAGGGTTTTACACGAAAGAATGGACTTAAAAAAAAGAATAGCAAAATAATAAACCGCACACAACAAACACATACAGCTAATAGCTAATAAGTTGCTTAAACGCAGTCAAGGCATATTTGCGAAGTCGCCAAATTTTTAAATTTACTGTAGTCTTTATTTATTGAAGTAGTAGCAGTAGTCCTTCGGTGGACGATTTTCTATTAAAGAGATAAATAGTAAAAATTTAAAAACCGGTCTTGTGCTCAACCGAATAAAAATAGCTTATTTGCACGCTACGAGCCATATACAGAGACGATATAGAATCTTTATTAAATAACAACATAGGACACTATGGATTTAGAAGCACGGAAATACAAATTTATACAGCGCTTATCTAAAGTCAATGAACCTCTTTTAAAAAACTTGAGTCTACTTTAAAAACAGAAATAGAAGACTCACAAAGAATTACTTTAGATCAATATAATAAAGAGATTGACAAAGCCGTTGAGGATATGAAAAAGGAGACTTTCATACTCAGGAAGAGGCTAAAGAAATAGCTGATACATGGTAAAAATTAGGTTGCAAATTATAGATTTTGCAGGTACAAGAAAAATCAAAATGTATTTATGGTTTTGGGCGCTACCAACCTCCGCAAAAGCTACGGTTCGTCACGTTTTCCGCTACAATCTTTTGCAAAAAAGCAAAAGGATTTCCACTACAACCGTTAGCGCGAAATAAGGTTAACGTTCAAACAACAGCCTTTAGAATATTGAACAAACCTGGCATCTATTAAAAGGCTTTTTCAAATACATATAAATCTCACTTCATCCAATTTTTAGCGCGATCCAATCAGGCTTTACCTTTAATTTCCTTAGCAACTGGAAGAAGCAGCACATCATAATTAAACATCAACAACTCATTCTCTATATTTGCAGTATGGATGCTACAATTACTTATGTTAGAAAAATTCCTATATGGAAAATGACTCTCGGTTTTTCCTCTCTCTTAGTGGGAATCTTAGGCCTAATCACTCTCAATTACCTCACATTTGTTTTACTTCTGTTTGGCGCAATGATGCTAAAGACAGAAGGATCTGAACTCAACTTAGAGGCTAAAACCTATAGAGAAATAACCTCAATTTTAAATCTCAAATTTGGCTCATGGAAACCGTTGGGACATCTAGAGTATATTTCAGTATTCAACACTACCGAAGACATTACAGTAAGAGCCTTGACTGCCGAAACGACAAACAGCTTTCCCGTACTCATTCTCAACATTTTTTACGAGACCAATAAAAAAATGACCGTTTATAAAACCAAAGACATCAAAGATGCTTTTGATGTGGCATCGCATATTGCCGATGCCTTGATGATTGATTTGTTAGACGCTACCAAACCAGGTAACTTTAAATGGGTCGATAAAAATGCGCTTAGAGAACAGGGAGACCTTGTATATTTAGACTCATAGTAAACGATGCTTCCACAAAAACTACAACATAAACTCGACCAGCGCAAACAGGATAACGCCTTAAGACAGCTTGGCGCACCTAACGATCTCGTTGACTTCTCTTCAAATGATTATTTAGGATTTTCAAAATCGGAGTCAATTTTTAAGAATGCACAACACTATCTAGAAACTCATCACCTTGGTCATAACGGATCAACAGGCTCTCGTTTATTATCAGGAAACCACAATCTATACAAAGACGTTGAGAACCTTATCAGTAAATTCCACAAAGCGGAAACGGCATTGATCTTCAACTCTGGGTATGATGCCAATCTTGGTTTTTTTTCTAGCGTGCCGCAACGCAATGATATTATTTTATACGATGAATATTGCCACGCCTCCATTCGGGATGGTATTTCAATGAGCCATGCCAAAGCGTTTAAATTTAGGCACAATGACCTCGGCGATTTAGAAGAACGATTAACACATCTCTTGCAAACGAGCAAAAATCTGGACACTGCGCCTGCCGAGGTGTATCTTGTTACAGAATCGGTATTTTCAATGGATGGGGATTCTCCCGATTTAAAAACACTTGTAAAACTTGGTAACACCTACAACGCCCATATTATCATCGACGAAGCGCATGCGGTTGGAATCTTTGGAGAACAAGGCAACGGACTCATCAACCACCTCAACCTTGAAACTCATGTTTTTACCCGAATCATAACCTTTGGAAAAGCGCTGGGCTCACATGGTGCCGCTATTTTGGGCAGCGCATCACTTAAGGATTTTCTCATCAATTTCTCAAGACCTTTTATCTATACAACGGCTTTACCGCCTCATAGTTTAGCAACGATCAAAGCTGGTTATCAAGAGTTGAAAAACACAACGCAATCACAATTGCTTCAGCAAAATATCGCTTTTTTTTCTGCGGAAGTAAAACGACTTAACCTGATGACGTTTCAGTATGATAAAATTTCCGAAGAAAAAAAGGGCTTTATCGAAAGCCAGACCGCAATTCACTGTTGTATTATCTGCGGTAATGATCACGTCAAGCACATTTCCGAACTATTACAACATGAAGGATTTGATGTCAAGGCCATCCTTTCGCCTACAGTTCCCAAAACAAAAGAGCGTCTTCGGTTTTGTTTGCACAGTTATAACACCAAAAAAGAAATCACGAAAGTGTTAGAGTTACTTCATACCTTTGCTTTTTAATGTTTTCATTTCTAATTTAAAAGATTCCTATTTTCATGGGAAATTATGAGCAATACCTTTAAAACTATAGCGCGATACCAGTACACCACAGAGGCTCAAATCATGAAAGGACGTTTAGAAGCCGATGGTATTGAAGTGTTTTTACAAGACCATCTCACGATTGATACCGATCCTTTGGTAAGCAATGCCATTGGCGGCGTCAAACTGAAAGTTCTCGCTAAGGATGCCATGAAAGCGCAACATATTTTAAGTACGATCAACCAATATTCAATTGATGATGACGGTAATCAAATTAGCTGTCCTAATTGTGATAGTAAAAAGGTCGAACTATTTTCAACCATCACCGATTTCAAATCATTTTTCGCCTTTTTAGTTGGGATTATATTTGGGGCACTTCCGTTTCATACACGTTACAAATACAAGTGCGAAACCTGCAAGACCGAATTTTCTAAAGAAGACCTCACCACAAATCAATCTCCCAAAACAACCTAAAGCAAATCGATACGATGAACACTTATTTTATTACGGGAATTGGTACAGATGTTGGTAAAACCATAGCGTCTGCAATCATTACCGAAGCGTTAAAAGCCGATTATTGGAAACCCATTCAAGCTGGTGATTTAGATCAGGGCGATGCCGACAAAGTGAAGGGGTTGGTCTCAAATACCACCACAACATTCCATAAAAATAGTTATGCGCTGAAAACGCCAATGAGTCCGCATGCTGCTGCAACTATCGATGGCATCACGATCGATCTCAAACAGATCAAACCACCAAAGACCAAAAACAATTTGGTAATTGAAGGTGCTGGCGGACTTCTAGTCCCGCTCAATTCCCAACAGACCATTTTAGACCTTATCAAACCCAATTATAAGGTCATTGTCGTGTCGAGACATTACTTGGGCAGCATCAACCATACCCTTTTAACGCTCAAACTATTACAAGAAAAAGGTTTTGACGTCGCCCTTATTTTTAGTGGTAACAAACATGAAACGACTGAAGATATCATAACCAACATGACAAACGTGAAGGCGATAGGTCGCATTGATGAGGAACCTTATTTTGATAAGAATGTGGTTTTGGAGTATGCTGAAGAATTCCTGCATTCGCAGGAATCTCATGGCTTTTTTCAATAAGCTTCAATAGAAAAACCACCAAACAGTTAGTTTTTGATATATTATAAAGGTAAACAGACCTCATAGTCCCGATAGCTATCGAGCTTGTGAAGTCTAGAACAACATAAGTTTAATGAAAAGAGATTCCTGCTCTCGCAGGACATATGTATGACCCTAAAACAGAGAGATAAAAAACACCTTTGGCATCCCTTGAAGCAACACCAGCTTCATCCAGAAAGCTTGGCTATCGTGAAGGCCAAAGGCTGTATTCTCACCGATGAAGATGGCAACACCTATATTGACGCCATTTCGTCTTGGTACACGTGTATGTATGGCCATTGCAACGATTATATCATTGACAAAACGTATGCCCAAATGCAGCAATTGGATCAAATTATGTTCAGTGATTTTACACATGAGCCTGCCATTCAACTTTCTGAAGCGCTTGTAAAAATACTTCCCAAAGGACAACACAAGATCTTTTTTAATGACAACGGCTCAACAGCCGTTGAAGCTGCCATAAAAATGGCCTTGCAATTTCATTTTAATGGCGACGATAAGCGATCTACATTTATTGCCTTTGAAAACGGATTTCATGGCGATACCTTTGGTGCTATGAGCGTATCAGGATTGTCGGTATATAATGGTCCGTTTGAAGCGTTTTTAATTAACGTGAAGCGCATTCCAACACCAAACGGCTCCAATACCGAACACATTCTCGATTTAATAAAAGACTATAATGCACAACATGACATTGCTGGCTTTATTTACGAACCTTTGGTGCAAGGTGCTGCGGGCATGAAAATTCACGATGCCCAAGGTTTGAACGCTATTCTTCACTGTTGTAAAACTGAAGGCATTTTGACTATTGCCGATGAAGTCATGACCGGCTTTGGAAAGACTGGACGGTATTTTGCCTCAGATCATATCGACACCAAACCTGATATTATTTGTTTGAGCAAGGCCTTAACCGCTGGCCTCATTCCTATGGCGATCACATCTTGCACACATGCGATTTACGATGCTTTTTTAAGCAATGATATGGCGAAAGGCTTTTTTCATTGCCATACGTATTCGGCAAATCCTATTGCTTGCGCAACGGCAATTGCTGGAATAGAACTGTTGACTTCCAAAGACATTCAGCAAAACATAAAACATATTGCAGCGTCACATGCCGCATTTGCCCAACGTATTCAAAATCATCCCAAAGTAAAATCGACGCGGTACATAGGTGTTATTTTCGCTTTAGATTTAAATACCAAAACCGAGCGCTATGGTGATTTGAGAGATAAACTTCTTACATTCTTTATGGATCGTGGCGTGTTTTTAAGACCATTAGGAAATACTATCTATATACAAGTGCCTTATGTTATGTCTTCAAAACACCTTGAAAAAATATATCAAGTCATTGAAGCTGCTTTGGAAATTGTCTAGACAACTAATTGGACCTTTTAGGTTTTTAAAACTTGAAAGGTCTCTTGAAAAAAGCCAATAATTTTCTACTTACCCCTACAAGGCCAAGTACTCAACTAAATTCAGCACCAGAACCTTGCCGTATAATTAAACAAGATTAAATATCTTTGCCTAAAAACCAACCTCATTGCAACACCCAATTTCTATAACCTCAATTGGCTCAATTTCGCCTTTAGGAAACACTTCAGAAGCTGTCTGGAAATGCTACCAAACAGACGCCCATTGCTTTACTGAAAAAGACGGTGTCCTTGTCGCTAAACTTCCGCTGCGATTACAAGAAGATATTGATCTATTAAGGCAATCCAACCTCAAATATAAGGCCTTGGACAATTCTGTGCTTTACGCCCTATTTGCGTCGCGTCAAGCGATTGAGAATGCTGGATGGTCACTTAACGACAATTTCGGAATTAACATAGGCTCATCAAGAGGAGCAACAGCACTTTTTGAAAGCTACCACAAAGCTTTTCTTCAGAATAAAAAAGCAGAAACACTAAGCTCGCCAACCACAACCTTAGGAAATATTTCTTCTTGGGTGGCGCACGATTTACAAACCAAAGGACCAGAAATCTCGCATTCTATTACCTGTTCGACAGCCTTACATGCAATGCTCAACGGCATCGCTTGGATCAATTCTGGAATGTGCGATAAATTTTTGGTTGGTGGCAGTGAAGCGCCTTTAACAGCATTTACGGTTGCACAAATGCAAGCTTTAAAGATTTATGCACGTACACGTACAGATACTTCTTCGAAAACTCATCTTGAGCAAAGTCAAGAGGTTTTAAAAGGTCTCGACTGTGCTCAACCTGACTACATTAAAAATTTTCCATGTCAAGCTCTCAAGCTCAATAAGACTGAAAACACTATGATTCTTGGGGAAGGTGCTGCGATGGCATGTTTAGAATCGGGAATTTCCCAAAACGCTTTAGTAAAAATTATAGGGATTGGGTATGCTACCGAAATCTTAGAACACAATGCCTCACTATCTACCGATGCGATTTGTTTCCAGCGCTCGATGGCAATGGCTTTGGACGGTTTTAAATCTGATCTGGTCGATATCATTATCACGCACACCCCTGGAACTATCAAAGGAGATCAGGCAGAAATAAATGCGATTGAAACGATTTTTTGTAACAAAAGGCCTGTCCTCACTACTAATAAATGGAAGATTGGTCACAGCCTTGGTGCTTCTGGACTTCTAAATATTGAAATGGCAGTGCTCATGTTACAACATCAGAAGTTTATTTCAGTGCCATATTTAGATCACGAAGCTCCAAAACAAATACGTTACATTCTTGTAAACGCGGTGGGTTTTGGTGGAAATGCCGTGTCTATTTTACTCTCAAAATAACAACACACATAAAATTGTAAGACAGTTATAAAGGTCTTATCTTTAAATTCTAATTTTTAACCCGAATAGACTATGGAATGGTTTTCAGCTTTAGATGGTTTTACCCAGTTTTTTTGGATTATTGCGCTCGTTGGCTCACTCGCCTTTCTATTCGTCATCGTCACTACTTTTGCAGGAGTTGACGGTGGAGACGATCTGGACGGCATAGATAGTGACGTTGATGGTGATGCAGGCATCGGGTTTCAATTTATTACCTTTAAAAACCTTGTAGGCTTTTTTACCATTTTTGGCTGGACAGGCGTGGCATGTCTCAATGCTGGATTATCAAAACCCATTAGTGTGATGGTGTCTTTTATTGCCGGACTTTTTATGATGGCCATCATGGCATTTATGTTTTTCTCGATGCGCAAATTAGCCGATTCTGGTACTCTAGTCTATAAAAACGCCATTGGTGCCATTGGCGAAATCTACATTCCTGTAGGAGCCAATCGCTCAAGAATGGGCAAAGTAAATGTTAATGTTCAAGGCTCTTTGCGAGAGCTTGATGCGCTTTCTGATTCTTTATTCGAGCTACAATCGGGAACGCTCATCGAGGTAATCGATGTGACCAGTAACGGCATTCTTATCGTAGAACCAACCAAAAAACCAATAGAACCTATAAAAAATGATTCCTATGAACTTCCTTCTCACCCAACAAAACTTTGATCTAGGCTTTCCAATTGTGATCCTTATTGCGGTATTGATCATATTTGTCTTTATCATTATTCTAATAAAACGCTATAAACGTTGTCCTTCCGACCGTATTCTTGTGGTCTACGGAAAAGTAGGTGGCGGGCAATCGGCTAAATGTATCCATGGTGGTGCAGCCTTTATATTTCCCGTGATTCAAGATTTTGAATTTTTAGAACTCACGCCAATTTCTATTGAGGTGAATTTGGTAAATGCCCTATCAAAACAGAATATTCGTGTCAACGTGCCATCTCGATTTACCATTGGTGTTTCTACCGAACCTGGCGTGATGCAAAATGCTGCGGAACGTTTGTTAGGTTTAGGACAAAATGAAATTCAGGATTTAGCACAGGAAATTATTTTCGGACAATTACGTTTGGTGGTCGCCTCAATGGATATTGAGGAAATCAATAATGATCGTGATAAATTTTTAACCAATATTTCTGAAAGTGTAGAAACCGAATTGAAAAAAGTTGGCCTTAAATTGATCAACGTGAACATAACCGATATTGTTGATGAATCTGGCTATATTGAAGCCCTTGGTAAAGAAGCTGCTGCCCATGCGATCAACGCAGCACGTAAATCGGTTGCAGAGAAAACCAGAGATGGATCTATTGGTGAAGCCAATGCCGTTCAAGATGAGCGAACCCAAGTTGCTGCTGCCAATGCTCAAGCGGTTGAAGGTGAGAATACAGCGAAGATTGCAGTTGCTAATTCCGATTCGCTGCGTCGTCAACGTGAGGCAGAAGCTGAGCGTGTCGCTAATGCTTCGGAAAAAGTACAAAGCGCGAAAGCCTTACAAGAATCCTATGCTGCTGAACAAGAGGCTGAAACTGCCAGAGCCGAACGTGAGCGTTCTTCTCAAATGGCCGATATTATTGTACCTGCCCAAATTGATAAACAAAAAGCTGAAATTGATGCAGAAGCAGAAGCAGAACGCACAAGACGACTCGCTAAAGGGCAAGCCGATGCGATCTTATTTAAAGCGCAGGCCGAGGCACAAGGTCAATTTGAGGTCTTAACCAAACAAGCCGCTGGATTGCAGGAAATCGTAAGGGCTGCTGGAAATAATAGTCGAGATGCAGTATTATTATTAATTGCCGATAAACTTCCAGAACTGGTCAAAACACAGGCAGATGCCATCAAAAATATCAAAATTGATAAAGTCACGGTTTGGGATAGTGGTGCAAAAGGCGAAGACGGGAAATCCTCAACGGCAAATTTCTTATCTGGCATGTACAAATCGGTGCCTCCCCTTCAAGAAATGTTCAATATGGCGGGAATGGATTTGCCCGAATATTTAAAAGGTAAAGACAAGGCAGATGTTGAAGATGCTGAAATTCTTCCGAAGAAAAAAGACAACAAAAGCTAATGTATGACTTTTTATAAAAGAACTCATCTTGACTTTTTCTATTTCCTAAAAAATGACTAAAATTCGCTCATATTTCAACAATTTTTTCACTCGTAGCGATGCTATGATTTTCAAAAATAGTTTCATCTGACCAAAGTTTATCTCATTTTCGGTTAAAAACAAAAAGTCAAGATGAGTTCAAAATCAAAAGAGGCTTCAAAATTAATTGAAGCCTCTTTTTTATAAAATAAACTAAGTTTATTTGCAGTTTGCAGTCATTTCAAGTTTTTCGAAATACAAAATAAATGCTGTCGCAGATACCGTTGTTGTTACATTCGTAACACCATTTGTACATTTACCCTCTAATTCTTTAAGAGACGCTTTTGACACTTTTTGAGCATCCATCGGATTAAAACCGAAGAAGTTTGTGTTTTTCTTAGTAACGCTTACTTCTTTACCTGCTGTTACATACTCTGAAGGTGTTGAAACATAACCTACTGCGCCACAACTTGTTAAAAACAAAGCCGTCATTGATAATACTAATAATTTTTTCATGTTAGTTATTTAAGATTTAAGCATCAAACATAAGTAAATTAACTATAATTCGAAGGAATTATTCCGTTTGTTTGAGAATCAAAATCTAGCATTTGATAAGGTTTTGATTTAAGAGCTTATCTTTATATTTACAATAAATCATCTACAATGAATTATATCCTTCGCCTTTGTATTTTCGTATGTGTTCCAATATGTCACTTGAACGCTCAAACCGATCCTAATATTTTCGAGAAATTCAAATCTGAAATTTACAAGGTAGACGGTTATAACATAAATGTTGAGATTCTTGGTGAGGGCAGACCTATTTTTTTCTTACCTGGCGGCCCAGGAAACTCCCACGATTATATGCAAGGCGCTTTTGGCCATTATTACAAGAGCCATATGGTCATCTTTTTCGATTGGTTGGGAAGAGGTAAAAGTGATGATGCAAAAAATGTTTCAGAATATAGTGTAGCGCAGGATGTGGAGGTCATCGAGAAGCTTCGCGTCTTGATGGGATTTGAAAAAATATCACTTGTTGGTCATTCCTACGGTACCGTTCCGGCGCAAGCCTACGCCATCAAGTATAAAGACAATGTTCATAACATGGTACTCATCAACGGCTTTCATTCTGGAGCCATGTGGCAGGCCAATTGCGATAGCTATAACCATTATGCAAGAACACATTTTCCCGAGCGATGGGTTGCCGTAGATTCACTTCGGAAATTGGGCTACCTCTCCAGTCAAGAACCTTTGAAAACCGTATATGGCGCTTTTCCTACGAAATATGTCTACTATCACGACACGTCGCTACAATCAAAAGGTCCGAAGACGACATACAGAGGCTGGGCTAATGATGTTTACACTGCTATCATAGGAGAAGACGGTGATTTTGATGTCTCTGGAAGCATGATCAACCAAGACTATAGACGGCAACTCAAAGATATAACAGCCAAAACACTTATTATAGCAGGTCGTTATGATGGCGTCTCAACACCAGAATTTGCAGTTCAATACAAAACCTTCATGCCGCAAGCGCAGTTTGAAATGTTTGAGCAAAGCGGCCATAATCCATACCTAGAAGAACCTGAGAAATTTTATGCGCTTTTTGACGAATTTATGGGTGTAAAATAAGTATTTTTGATTCTCACAAGCCCTTTTATTTTTATGACAGATACAAGACACAACTGGACAAAAGACGAAATTTTAGACATCTATAATAAACCGTTAATGACATTATTATATGATGCGGCTACAATTCATCGCCAGCAGCATGACCCTAATACGGTTCAAGTGTCGACGCTGTTATCTATAAAAACTGGTGGTTGTCCCGAGGATTGTGGGTATTGTCCGCAAGCAGCGAGATACCATACCAATGTTGAGGGTAATGATCTCATGACGGTTCAGCAGGTGAAAGCCCAGGCGCTGCGCGCTAAATCCTCAGGGAGTTCCCGCGTGTGCATGGGCGCAGCATGGCGAAATGTCAAGGATGGTGAAGAATTTGACCAAGTTCTAGACATGGTTAGAACCATCAATAAACTGGATATGGAAGTTTGTTGTACCTTGGGCATGATTACCGAAAATCAAGCGCATCGTTTGGCTGAGGCCGGTCTTTACGCCTACAACCATAATTTAGACTCTTCCGAAGAATACTACAAAGAAGTCATTTCAACTCGTGGATATGAAGATCGTTTGCAAACCATCGATAATGTTCGTAAAACCAATGTCACGGTTTGTTCTGGTGGTATCATTGGTATGGGAGAAGCGGCCGAGGATCGCGCAGGAATGCTCGTCGCCTTGTCAACGCTTAACCCGCAACCAGAGTCGGTGCCTATCAATGCTCTAGTGGCTGTAGAGGGCACACCGCTCGAAGACCAATCACCTGTTTCTATTTGGGATATGGTAAGAATGGTCGCGACCACACGTATTGTAATGCCCGAAACCCAAGTGCGTCTTAGTGCTGGTCGTACCGAAATGAGCCACGAAGGCCAAGCCATGTGCTTTTTTGCTGGTGCCAATTCTATATTTGCAGGCGATAAATTATTGACCACGCCCAATCCAGATGTGGCCGATGATATGGAACTATTTAAATTATTAGGTTTGAATGCGCAAAAACCCTTCATCAAAAAAATGCAGCCAATAACGGTAGAGGCCAAAGATTCACAATTTCAGGCTTTAGGTGAAAAACCAAAATGGACGCGCCCAGAACATAAAATTGAACGTAATGAAGAGGCGAAACAACACGCTAAATCTCTTAAATAAATGAGTATTATCATCGCTTTACTATTTATCGCCATAGGCTATGTCATAAAATATCTAAAATTATATGGCTTGATTGCGGGTTATAATACGATGACCGATGAGGAGCAAGCAGAATACAATATCAAAAAGATTGGAAACCTATTTGGCTTCGTGTTTTTTGGTATGGCAGGCTGTATCCTCTTAGGTTATATCGCTTCTTTAGTTCTCGACAATCCCGAAATTGAAGTTTATGTCATCAGTATAGCGGTTACCATCGGGTTGCCATATCTTATATTTAGATCTAATTCTAAGGGCTATCGAACAAAAGGAACGAAACATTAAAACGTTCTTTTTTTATTCGGAAATGTAACAACTTCGAAAACCTTAGGCACATTAAAGCGTATAACTTTTAATATACAATAACATAGGTTTGGTAACGTTTACTTAACTTTGAAAACTAAAGCTATTCATTTTTGAAACTGAATCTTCAAGATATTCCTCGTGTTAAAACCATTAAGAAGGAGGACTTTATCACTAACTACTTTAAGCCTCAACAACCTGTGGTGATCGAGGGATTTATAAAAGATTGGCCAGCCTACAAAAAGTGGAGCTTAGACTACATGAAAGACATTGCTGGTGATAAGGTTGTGCCACTGTATGATGATCGCCCAGTTAGCCATGAAGATGGTTTTAATGAGCCGCATGCTGAGATGAAGATGAGCGAGTACGTTGATCTCCTTAAGAGCGAGCCCACTAAATACCGAATTTTTCTTTGGAATATCCTCAAGGAAATACCACAACTTCAGAAAGATTATACCTTTCCCGATTTTGGATTGAAATTAATGAAAACCTTACCGATGCTTTTTTTCGGTGGAACCAATTCGCATACCTTCATGCACTATGATATTGATTTGGCAAACATTTTCCATTTTCATTTTGAAGGTGAAAAACAGTGCATTCTCTTTGATCAAAGTCAGAACAAGTACTTGTATAAAATTCCGCATTCATTGATTGTACGCGAGGATATCGATTTCTCCAATCCCGATTTAAAAAAATGGCCTGCGTTACAATATGCCAAAGGTTGGCAATGCGAATTAAATCATGGTGATATTCTCTATATGCCCGAAGGCTATTGGCATTACATGAAATATAGTTCTCCTGGGTTTTCAATGAGCCTTCGCGCCATAGCTAGGCATCCCAAAAATCTTGGTAAGGCATTTTATAACGTCTTGATCATGCGCCATTTTGATGCCATGATGCGTAAATTTAAAGGTCAGGATTGGATCAATTGGAAAAACGATCAAGCTATTACGAGAACGCATAAAGGTTTAAAGTAGATTCATTTAGATATGTGACGTCATCATAACTATTATGGTGATGTCGCTTGTATCATTAAAAATGTAGTCTTGATTAAAGGCATTAGTCTGTTCTCTAAGGTCTTTTTTTGGTTTGCTTTGGTCTTTATTGACGTTATGGGTTCATTAACTGAATTTGTAGCTTTAAAAAGCCAAACTTTTCAGCATAAAAACAAAATGTCTAGAGGAGTTCCTATATTTGCAGTCTATAATTTAAGATACAACACATGAAAAATATACTTCTAGTTCTCATTTTACTATCCGTTTCATTTGTCAATGCACAAGCCTATTCTGGCAAAGGTGATCAAAAATTTCAAGTTGGAGCAAGCCTTCAAGATGAGGCTACAGGCATCAACGTCACCTATGATCGTGGTTTAGGAGAAAATATTTCGGTAGGTGTATCATCGTCTTATGTCTTGGGCATTGATGAACGATTAGATGCCGATTTTGGAGAACGTTTCGATTTAAAAGCGCGTTTTAATGCCAACTTGGGCAACGTTTTGAATATTGACCAAAACCTTGATGTGTACCCTGGATTAAGTTTAAGTCTAAAAAACTTTGGCGGTCATCTTGGTGCGCGTTATTTCTTCACCAATGGTTTTGGTGTGTATACAGAAGCGGCCTTTCCTTTGGCAAAATACGACAATGATGACTCGCAGTTAGGCTATACCATCAACAATCAATTCACTATTAATATTGGCGCTTCCTTTAATTTGTAGTCTTGCGCTTTAGATCGCTTTTAAGGTTAATATCGCTTTTGGGTTTGCATTTCTTGTCATACCAAAACGAATTCAACATAACGAACTTATAAAAAAGTAATTACAACGAAGTTTTTAGTTTTTGAGTTCCTTTTTAATAGGGTATCAATTCCCGAATCTTATCGTACACCAAATGGCTTTCCCACCCACGATAAAAGAGATAGTCGGCTAACTTTTTTCGTTTCTTTTGCGGGTTTGTTTCTCTAATATTTTCGAATTTTTTTTCGGCAAGCGCATGAAAGGATTCATAATACTCATGGTCTGGTATTTCCTTTAAGGCTGTTGCGATAATCGTTTTAGAAATATCTTTTTGTCGTAATTCAATTTGCAAGCGTTGTTTCCCCCATTTTTTTATTCTGAATTTTCCGCGTACAAAAGCCTGGGCAAACCGTTCTTCATTTAAAAAATTATGCTGTAGTAAGTGCACGATGATTTGATCCCTTGCTTCTGGGATCATTCGCATATCGTATAATTTTTGATTCACCTCTTTATGGCAACGCTCTTGATAGGCACAGTAGTGCTCTAGGCGCTTTTGCGCTTCATCGACAGTATAGGTTTTTGGTGCATGCATGTGCAAAAATATAACAATTTGTTAATAAATCCTGAATTCTAAACGGCTCACTTTTAAGTATTTTTGCGTAAATTCCCACGCTTGTTTAACAACAGGATGCTTATTAATTAATCCCTATGATAAAAAATTACTCCCTCGTTTTTAGTGCCTTTTTGTGTTTTGTTTTTTGTGGTTATGGGCAAATTGCAACAATTGATTTTGAAACTAATTTATTAGGATATTCTCATACGCCGTCTCAACTTCCTTCAGCCGATCCCGGAGATCAATATTTCCACAGAGCAATGCCAGGAGATGCTTCTATTTATGAAGGGTCAGTAGGCCCTTACACAAATGTTTCGGGAAGTTGGATGTTTGTAGGTTCAAATCCAAATACAATTAATAGCAGCGACCCAGGTATTCTGAGTTTAAACAGTATTAATGTATCAGGATTTTCTAATTTAGAATTGAGTATTGACTTTGGAGCTGTACCAAACGATTGGGATGATGCTGATGAATTAAGAGTAGAATATAATTTTGATGGTGGAAGCTGGAATACAATTTACTCGTTCAGTCACAATAACGGGACTAATAATCCTCTTGTACTTACTGGCAATTCAGCAGGAGGAACTAATACTGCAAATGGCACAGTATTAACTTACGCATTACAAACTATTCGTTCAAACAACTTTACTGGGTCTGGTTCTAATTTAAATATTAGAATTGTATGTGATTCTAATGCAAATTATGAAGCATTTGGGCTTGATAACATTGTAATAAATGGAATTGCATCCTGTACACCTCCACCTGATCCTTCCGCAGCAATAACAGGAGGTACACCAGCCTGTAACAGCACAACATTGATTTATACAGGATCTGCGCCCACTGGCACCGTAAATTACTGGCAAACCTCGCCAACAGGAACGTCAACAGCAAACAATGCAGCAAGTTCACTGGCGGTTACAACAACAGGCACATATTACGTAAGAACATTTTTAACGGCCACATCATGCTGGTCTAGTGGAGCAGCGAGTTATGCTGTGGTTATCAATCAAGCGCCAAGCATTACAGCCCAACCAGTCAATGCCACTCGGGTTATTCCGGCTGCGGCGACCTTTAGCGTAACGGCAACAAATTCTCCAACCTACCAGTGGCAGGTCTCTACAAACGGCGGCTCTACTTGGGTGAATGCTGCTGGAGCAACGGCAACAAACTCTACTTATAATACAGGTGCCACCGATGGTTCAATGCAAAGCAATCAATACCGATGTGTGGTTACGAACGGTTGTGGGTCTACCATTTCTAATGCTGCGACGTTAACATTAACTAATGACCCACCAAATAACGTGACCGGTACAAGAGGCTGTTTTACAGATAACGCGGTGACTATAGATTGGAATCCACCAGCAACAGGGCCAACACCTACAGGTTATATAATTTTTGCAAGGGATGGTGCAGATAACCCTTCAGGAACAAAAACAGATGCCAATACCTATACTGCAAATTCTGATTTTTCCGCAGCAGCCATTGAGACGCCTGCTACTTTGGGACGAGTTGTATATAAAGGAAATGCGACCACAGCCATAATAACTGGTTTGACCGAAGATGCCAATTACTTTCTTACGGTCTACGCTTATGTTGGCGAAACGCTCACAGGATATGCCAGTGGAACGACTCTAGGTAGTCGGGTCACCAATGAAATCGCACAGGGTGATGTTAGAAATTTGGTCGCAACACCGCTTACCAACCAAGTCAATTTAAACTGGAACAACCCATTACCTACGTCGTGCTTTGACCAATTAATTATAGTGGCTAACACAGGAACTGTTGCGTTTACGCCCTCTGGAACCTATCCAAATACAGATGTGAACTACACAACGCCTAACAGTATTATATACTCTACAATGAGCACAGTGAGTTCAAAAGCCTTAAATGGTCTTGCAAATGGCACGAATTATTGCTTTAAGGTGTTTATTAGACGAGGGTCTAATTGGTCTGAAGGAGTAGAAATTTGTGCTGTGCCTTCTTTGACTTATTGTGCTTCTTTTGGGGATGGAGGTGATGGTTTTAATACGCTTATTAATAATGTTGAGTTCAACACGATTGATAACTCCTCAGATAACACTGATAATGCCTATTCAGATTTTACATCTGTGTCAACGAACCTAACATTAGGTGAATTTTATAATCTAGATGTCAGAGTAAATACAGATGGCGCTTTTGAGACTGTAACACGAGCTTGGATCGATTGGAATAATAATGGAACCTTTGAGACTAGTGAATTGTATGAATTAGGTAATGCTTTCGATGTTGTAGACGGCTCCACCGATGAAAGTCCATTGGCGATTGAAGTTCCAACCAATGCAGTAATTGCAGCTACAAGAATGCGAATTTCTACTCAATATTTTGATTCAGATTTCCCATCAGATCTTCCAACACCGTGTAAACAAGGATTTGACGGAGAAGTTGAAGATTATACCATTAATATCTTACAGCCTGTAAACGCTGAAATTAATGTTAAAGGCAATAATATTTCAATAGAAAACGGCTTTGATGCGCCGTACGGATTAAATAATACACTTTTTGGAGCTCAGAATGTACTCTCAACAAGTGCGCCTAAATCTTATTTTATTGAGAATATTGGCGCGTCTACCCTAAACTTGACAGGCTCACCAAGAGTTGAAATTATTGGAGCTAATGCAAGCGATTTTAATGTTACAATACAACCTTCGTCTGCTGCAATCAATGCCTCTTCAAATTCTGAATTTAGAATTGTATTCTCACCAACCGCAGATGGCCAGAGAAATGCCACCGTTCGAATTCAAAACAATGATAGCAATGAAGATCCGTATGAATTTGACATCAGAGGAAATGCCGTTTGTAGTACAACGCTAACCAGTTCACTCTGGCCAACCTCAGGTCCTGAAAATACTGAAGTCACGATAACTTCAGCGAATAATTTAGCTGGAGCAACTGCTAGCATCAATGGCTTAGCAATGCCAACGGTCTCATCATCTGCTACGGCATTAAAAGTTTTAGTCCCTACGAATGCGACATCTGGAAATCTCTCTGTCTTATTTTCTACAGGATGTTCATCTATTAATCCATTCACGGTTATAAACAATGTCATCAATGGCTGCGAAACTGAAACGGCTTCAACCACTGTTGATGAATTATTTTTTAGTCAAATCTCTGACGCCACCTCTGGAAGTTCATCAATTGTTGAGATCTATAATGGTACAGGCGTCACGAAATCACTCTCGGGCTATAGCCTTTTAGTGACCAATAATGGAGCAGCTCCAAATCTCAGCAATCAACTTGCTTTATCTGGAAGTATTGCGCCTAATGACGTATTTGTAGTAAGTATTGGCTCAACAACTTGTGACCTACAAAGCAACGGGCTCGCCTCCGGAACTATTGACCAATCTTTTTCAAGTGCTGGAGGTATAAATTTTGACCTTAACAGCTCTGACATGATTCAGCTTTTGAACGCTAACGTCGCAGTTGACGTTTTTGGTCAAGAGAATAGTAACAACTGGGCAAATGGTTTAGTGGCTGATGGAGATGGTGTTAGTTTTAGCAGGAGAAACGATGCTACCAATTTACCATCTACGACTTTTGATATTAACGATTTTGATCAAGTAGAATGGTCAACTTGTGAAGATTCAGATTACAGTAACTTTGGGTCTTATAATTTCTCATTGGGTGTTCCTCCTTCTGTATCTGTATTAAATTCGCCATTATTCAATTGTACATCTTCAGTCCAATTATCTGTTTCTGGCACTCAAGGTGTATCAGGAGGTGCTGGTCTTGCTTACCAATGGTATTATTTAGCCCCAAATACAACTTCATTTATTGAAGTTCCCGCAACATCAGATTTTAATAACGTTTCAATCAACCCAACCTTAGACATTGCTAATGGATTGCCGTATTTGGACTACCAATTCTATTGTCAGGTGAGAGAAAATACAGCATCCTGCTACAAGGCAAGTCGCGCCGTGAAATTAGAAGCCGAGCGTGCCATTTGGAATGGCTCTTGGTCTTCTGCTCCAACATCAAGTAAGTTCGTCGTGATTGAGGCAGATTACGATACCAATATCGCAGGGCAGACGAGTTTTGAAGCCTGTCAATTAATTATCGATACCGATCACACTTTGACAATTAGGGATAACACCTATGTGCTGGTACAAAATAACGTTACTGTAAATGGAGCGATCATCATGGAAACCGATGCGTCGTTTGTACAAGTAGATGACTCTGCACTAGTAAATGGCGACGTGCTCACCGATAGATCAAAAATTACCGTTGAAAAGAAAACGGCCGTACTAAACACATATCAAGAGTACACCTATTGGTCTTCGCCAGTAGCGGGTGAAACTATTGGAGATGGTCTTGACGAATCATCGCCCAACCGCAGATACCTGTTTAATGCACAAAATTTTAGAGACTCAACCCAAGAAACCGCTAATGACAATGCAGTGATTGCAGGCCAAGATGATATTGATGATAATGGCAATGATTGGGAAGCTGTAACCAATAATACTGATATCATGGTTCCTGGAGTTGGTTACGCCTCTACTTTAAGATCGTTTTTATTTATCAACCCTGCGCGATATAAATACGCTTTTAATGGTCCTTTTAATACCGGTGAAATTACAGTCCCTATTTACAGAAACGATAATGAAGGTGCCGATAATAACTGGAATTTTATTGGCAATCCCTATCCTTCTGCCATTGACGCCGATTTATTTCTAGCTGAAAATGCAAGTATCGATCAAACTATCGGAGCTTCAAATGGCGCTATTTTCTTTTGGTCACATAATACTCCAGCAGATGCAGACACCAATGGTAATGAAGGACTTAATTACTCCCAAAGTGACTACGCGATAATTAATGGAACAGGTGAATTGCCAGGAGGCGACGGTTTGACACCAGATCGCTACATACCATCGGGTCAAGGCTTTTTTATAGCCATGGATGATGGTGCGCCTTCTACATCTATTGGTGCTATTGGTGATATGATAGAGACCACTAATATTATATTTAACAATGAGATGCGTGTTACTGGTAACAATGCTCAGTTTTTTAGAACAAATACTACCGAAGCCGCTAATAAAATTAAAATTAATTTGACTTCAGATAATGGGGTGTTCAATCAAATCTTAGTAGGTTATGTTGATGGCGCTACTAACGATGATGACGGTATGTATTACGACGCTCACAAAAACTTGTCGGCCAATACAAATTCGATAATTTATTCATTGATAGACGCCGCAGATCAAAGAAAGTATGCTATTCAAGGAAAAGCACCAAGCAGTTTATCGCTAGCTGAAGTTATTCCTTTAGGGTTCTATACCACTATTGATGTTGCGACGTTATATACCTTGTCGATCGCCAGTTTAGAAGGTGTTTTTATGACCGATAACACGATTTTTGTAAGAGACTATCTTTCTGGTATTGTTCATGATCTTTCTGCAAACGATTATATTTTCACTTCGGAAACTGGAGAATTTAACGATAGGTTCGAAATCGTATTCCAATCTCAGACGCTTTCCGCAGCAGACAATGAAATTACCAAGAACGGACTTACCATCATCGAACTTAATAATGGTGATGTGAAATTTTCCGTAGAAAACAACCTAACGATCAAACATATTGATATCTTAGATATTCTGGGCAGGACAATCTACAAACTGAAAGGACAACAAAGCACTGAAACTTACGACCTCTCGCGATTGCCCCAATCTGCTTATTTTGCAAGAGTGACATTATCAAATGGCCAGGTCATTACAAAAAAAGCGATGAAAATACATTAAGCGTTTATAGTACTTAAAAACAAAAGAGAGGTTTCAAAACATGAAGCCTCTTTTTTATAGACTATAGCGAAGGGAAAGAATAAGGTTTCGACCTGGAGCCGCAATCCCAGATGAATAGGGTTGATACCGTTGGTCTGTAATATTTTCTAAAGACGCTGTAATAGTTGCCGCATCACTAATTTGATATTGTGTTCTCAAATTGAGCGTGTACCACGATGGTGAATACGGCAAACCGTTTTCGTCGAGTGCGTAAATAAAATCCTTAGATTGCTCAGAAGGCGCCAATTGATTGTAAGACAATTCGTTGTTATACTCAGCAAAGGCATCAAGTTGAAAGTTATTGGTTTGCCAAATAAAATGAGTGTTTCCAAAATTTGGGGCGATGTGTCGTACGGGTACTTCAATCCCGTTATCATCTTCAGTGCCGCCAATGACGTTATATTGTGACCTTAGCTTTAATTGTTTAGAAAAATTGAGTTGAACTCCGGTTTCAAATCCGTAGATCCACTCCTGTGAGGCATTTTGGATGGCTTGTACGTTACTTAATTCGCCATCATATTCTATTTCCAAAGCACCATTTAAAGTAAAATCCCGACGAATCAGCGCATCATCCAAAAAGGTGTAATAAGTCGCCAGATCAATCACCAAAATATCATCAATATTGAGTCTCAAACCCAGCTCACCACCATAGGCATATTCGGGTCTAAGGTTTTGATTAGGGACGACAACCGATCCAGGTTCAGAATCGAATACCTTGCCTATATCATCAATATTTGGTGCTCTAAAAGCCGTAGATGCATTGAGTTTCCATTGCATGATCTCGTTTGGAATCCAACTCACACCAGCCGTTCCAGTCAAAGCTCCTGCATTAAGCGTCGTACTATCAAATGGTAAATTTAAAAATTCGTTATTTGCTGTAAAGTCAGCATTTGAATTCACGTGATTGTAGCGCAATCCTGATTGAAACGTAAATTTAGGGTTTGGTTTATACTTAAAACTCGCATACACCGCAGCCGATTGCCACGTCGAGCCATCGGGATATCTAGAAACGGTTGGTATGATGGTGTCTTCGGAAATATTTTCTTCTTCACCAATTGAAGATACGAGATTGTAGACATATTCCATCCCATAATATAGCGTACTTCGCAAACCGAGTCCTTTTTCTAAGTCTAAATTAAAGGACAACGCATCTACGGATTCTTCCCTTATGTTTCTAATACTCGACTGAAAATCACGGTCAAAACGACTCTCCTTAAAGTTTTGATAGGCAGCCATCGCTTGAATTTTATCGTATAAATTTGAAATACTACTTAATTTGGTCACTTGAAGATCTCCCATAAACCATTCTTGCGGGCCATAATCCCATTCGGCACTGCGCAAGGTATCGCCTTGGTATCTTATTAACCTATCGTATCTGGAAATCTCTGAAGTTGTAGAATAATAAAGTCCGAGATCGAAACTCAAATCCTCCATAGGTTCATAGCGTATTTTTTGAAGAACATTGATTTGGTCATAGCCCGTTGGTTTTTGAACGAGCGCATCCTCGTTGGGCACAATCACATCAATACCATTGTTGGTCTCTACATATTCTGGTCTTAAATAATCATCAGGACCATAACTTCCCATGCGCAGATCGTCAAAATTGGTATAACTAACACTAGTAAGAAATGCCCATTTTTTTAAACCGAAATTCACATCCAAATGGCCTGTTTTTTCGTGGTTTGCCGAAGCATATCTTGTGGCGATATTGGCATTAAAGTAGAGTGAATCTTTATAAGATAGTTGTGGTTTTTTGGTGTAAAAACTCATGACACCACCAATAGCATCACTTCCATAAACTACAGATCCTGCGCCTAAGGTGATTTCGGTATTTTGTACAGCAAAGGGATCAATGGCAATGACGTTCTGAAGATTTCCACCTCTAAATGTGGCGTTATTCATTCTCACACCATCTACGGTAATTAGTAATCGGTTCGTTGAAAAACCCCTAATCATTGGGCTGCCGCCTCCTAACTGACTTTTTTGAATGTATACATTACCTGTACTTTCGAGAAGGTCGGCACTTGTTTGAGGGTTCTCGAACTGAATATCTTCTGCATTGATATTAACAATGGTTTGAGGAATATCTCGTTTACTCTGCTCAAATTTAGAGGCTGAAATTACGATTTGATCTAAACCTTCAATACTCGGTTTTAAATAAACCGTATAATTGTTTTTTTGAATGGTCGATTTCTTAAGCGACGTTTTAACATAAAGACTATTTTGAAAATAGATGATCTCATCATTTGAAAATTGATCCAATGGTGCTTCACCATCAAAATTCGTAACAACCGATAGGTCTTTTTTAGCATTGAATAAGGTCACGCCAGGGATGGGGGTTTTTGTAGATGCTTCCAAAACCTTGACAGTTTGCGCATTACAACATATAAGAGCACCAATAAAAAAAATGGCAAGCGTAAACTTCATACAACTTAATTAAATACTTGATTGAAAATTTGCAGAGACTTTGGTTTTCTAAAACTGCCCAAATGTAATTCAAAATATATGAGTAACATGGCGAGAAAAGATTGTCTTTGTTTTGAATTCAATTTTATATCCTCTAGCGCATCAAAGGTTATGCCCAAAAGTTGTTTTAGGATGCTTAAATTTTCTCCAGAAATACTGTAGGTCTCTTTTTTGTGTGCTTCAAATAGACCGTTGCTTAGGTTGAAATACATTTGATTGGTATCTGAAGTATCGGGATAAAAGCCGAGATGTTTGGTGAGATTAAGTAAAAACAACAAATGGAAGTTTGAGAACTCGTCTTTGGTATCTAACCATCTAAAGGTCGTTTCTATATAATCGTAAAGCAGCTCATTTTGTTCTTCTTCACGTAATACCGACGCTAACATTTCAGCTAAAAACATAGCGATAGCGCTTTTAAGCAAATTGGTATGAAGCGTGGTGTAGTTGTAATCCAGTCTTACCTCTTTTATGGTTTGTAAAGATTGGTTTTGCCTGTACTGTTCTTCAATTTGAAGTTGTGACAATAACTGAAAATAGGCAATTTTAGAGTTCCCTCTTTTACTATTTAAAGCGCCACGTAAAATATAACTTACGACGCCTCGGTGTGACGTGAAGCATTTAACGATAAGATCGTTATCACGATATCTCAATTTGGATAAGACAATAACTTTAGTTTTTATAAGCATTTTTGAGGTCTCTTATCTAACAATAAGCACTTTTAAAACCTTGGTTTCAAAAGAGTCTAAATCGGAAATTAAAAACAAGTACACTCCAGAGGCGACGACGTTGCCTCTAAAGTTTTTCCCATTCCAAATACCAATCCCTCCATCAATAGCGAAATTATAATTAGATGCCGACGAACGTTGGTTGATTCCAGATTGTGCTTCGGCAACCAAGTTACCCTCGATATCTGTAATTTTAATGTTGACATCTTCTGTTAATCCGGTAACTTTTACTCCATTATTAATATCGCTTAAATTATCAAACCCTAGGATATTATACTCTGGACGCACTGGGTTTGGATAGACATAGGCATCCTCGAGCGACTCACTAGGCTTTGTACCTCCTGAGGAAAACGAAACCAATCCTCTATCTGTAGCTATAAAGACTTCACCAGACTCGGGATCGATAGAAATGTCATTAATGGCATTTGAGGGAAGCGGAGAATTATTGGTTGTAAACTGAAAGATTGTTTCTTGTCCGTCTGGTGAAAAGTAAAAAATACCAGAATCTAAAGTGCCCACCCATTTATTGTCAGACCCATCCACTTTGATATCTGTTATAAATTGATCTGCAAGAAGCTCACTTGGTATCCCATCTTCTAGGATTACAATCTCATTTACCCTTGGGGCTGGATCGTCAATAAAATTTGAAGTATTAAAGAGTACTCTCAGGCCTGAGGCCGTACCTATCCAGAGTTGATTTCTACTATCTAAGGCAATGGACCTAACAATCGCTGTAGGCATGTTTTGTTCTTCATTAAAAACATTATTAATCATGCTGGTTTCACTATCGTAACCTATGACTCCATTTCGATAACTAGCAATCCATTTTATATTTCCTGTACCAATTTCTATATCAGCAAAACCTTCTTCGTCGTCTATAAAATCGGTAATCAACTCCGCAAAACTATATGCTTGCCATTGATCGGTCGATGGATCATACGACTTTAGTGGGCGTTCAATTTTTGAAGTCATGGTCCAAAGGATGCCATCATTATCAAATGTGGAGGCAGCTTGACGAATTTGTGTAGTACTTGGTATGGTCTCTAGACCGCTATTATTTTCATCGAGAACGGCAATGGCCTGTTCATCGAACATCTCTAAAATACCATCGAAAAATGAGCTAATATATACTTGTGAAGGATTAAACGGATTGATAGCAACATCAACAAGGTTTCTTGCTGTCAATAGACTATCAAAAAGAATATTGTTCCAATCCTCATTTCTTAAGATACTGATCCCTCTTTCTCTTACAGGCCCTGGATTGAATGAAACGGTATAATCTCCATAAGTAACCCATAACTTATCATTCCCTGCTTTAATTTTGAAAGCATTATTGCTCAAAGGCCCTTGAGGTGCGATAAATTGAAATTGTTCGACTGAGTTTTCGAGTGCGGTCACGACCCCAACAGAATTGGTTCCTGCATAAATATCTCCTTCCAATAATGTGGCACAAGTAAAATTCGTATCCAAATCTTGATTTGTCACGATTGTTTGAATTTCTAATATATTTTGATCGTAAAGAAAAACAATCTCGTTGAGTGTTACTAGCAAATTATTATCAACAGCCCTAAAGTCGACTGGTAGGCTTGGAAAAGTTAAAATTGTATTTAGGTTATCGTTGACAATTTCATGAAGAACGTTGTTAGATTGTAACGTGTAAAGTTTGCTCCCTGTGTTTTGAATACCACTAAAATTTCCGGGATTAACAACCGACCATTGCATAAAATCAATAAGGTTTGGATTATCCACAGCAGCACGTCTCAAACCACTATTAGAACCACAAGCCGCATAAATGCCGCCATTAAAGACAGCGGTTTGGCTCACATTAATTTGACTGCCACCATCGCCTATAAAGTAGGTGTCGCCAAATTGAAGCTGACTTAAATCGTAAACCGATATGCCATAATCTGTCGATATGTAAATAGTCCCGTTAACTTCGTTAAAATGGTTTATTCTTTTGAGTGATGGGGAAATAGATTGTTTTTCTAAAATGTCCACTACCGATAAAATTTCGGTATTTCCATCTTGAACAATTTCCATCAAACCAGTTTCGTAGCCAATGATTAATAATTCAAAATCTTCACTATATTTTATGGTAGAAATATTACCGCCAGATAAACCGTTGATCGTTGTGAGCGTTTCAATTTGGTTGGAAAAAACATCATAAGTAAATATAGCATTAGCCGAAGCGGCATAAATCTTATCGTTTCCTTGGGTAATATCCTTGATTTCTGTGTACGAAAAATAACCTTTCCAAAGTGCGGAAAAATCTTGAGAGCTCCCCTTAAATGAAACTAAAACTAAAAGGAGAACCACTACGCTCTTGAACATGCTGTTTATTTTTGTCAAATATATTTATATCTAACGACATTTTAAGAGATATCATATAAACGGTCGAAATAAAAAAAGCTTCCAGTTACTAACTGAAAGCCTTGATATTCTTTTTTAAACTAGTATTTATACAACACCTTGTGCAAGCATTGCATCGGCAATTTTAACAAAGCCCGCAACATTTGCTCCTTTAACATAGTCTACATAACCATCGGTACGTGTACCATAAGTGACACAAGATTCATGAATGTCATCCATAATTTTATGCAGTTTGGCATCTACCTCTTCTCTTGTCCAACTTAATCGTAAAGAATTCTGGCTCATTTCTAATCCTGATGTTGCCACACCTCCAGCATTAGATGCTTTACCTGGTGAGAACATCACTTTAGCATTTTGAAACGCTGTTATAGCTTCTGGGGTCGTTGGCATGTTTGCCCCTTCAGCAACCACAAGAATGTTATTGTCTATAAGTTGCTTAGCCTCATCTTCATTTAACTCATTTTGCGTCGCACAAGGTAATGCGATATCACAATTAACTGCCCAAGGGCGTTCACCTTCATGATACGTTGCAGATGGGTATTGATCTACGTACTCACTAATGCGACCTCGCTTTACATTTTTAAGATCCATTATAAAAGCTAGTTTATCTGCATCTATACCATGGGCATCATGAATATATCCTCCCGAATCTGACATCGTTAATACCTTTGCGCCAAGTTGTACAGCTTTTTCAGCAGCATACTGCGCCACATTCCCAGAACCTGAAATGACCACTGTCTTGTCTTTGATAGAATCGTCTTTTGTTGCTAGCATATTTTGTGCAAAATAAACGCAACCATATCCTGTAGCTTCTGGTCTCATGATTGAACCACCATAAGATGGTCCTTTTCCAGTTAAGACACCTGTAAATTCATTGCGAAGCCTTTTATATTGACCAAACATATAGCCTATTTCACGACCTCCTACTCCAATATCACCAGCAGGAACATCGGTATTTGCACCAATATGCCTAAACAATTCGCTCATAAAGGACTGACAAAATCGCATGACTTCGTTATCACTCTTCCCTTTTGGGTTGAAATCGGCGCCTCCTTTACCGCCTCCCATGGGAAGTGTCGTTAGTGAGTTTTTAAAGACTTGCTCAAAACCTAAGAATTTAAGAATACTTAAATTGACCGACGGATGAAAACGTAAACCGCCTTTATAGGGCCCAATAGCTGAATTAAATTCTACTCTAAATGCTCTATTAACTTGTGTCTTCCCTTCATCATCAATCCACGGCACTCTAAAAATAATAGTACGCTCTGGCTCTACCATGCGCTCTAAAAGCATTTTACCTTGATACTTTGGGTTCTCCTCAATAAAAGGAATTACCGTTTCTGCAACTTCGTGCACAGCTTGTAAAAACTCAGTTTCGTGACTGTTTTTGTCTTTTACAAGTTTCAAAAAAGCTTCAATTTTATCTTTCATGTATTAAAGTATTATTAATCTAAGTTGATTTTTGTCAAACAAAGATACATTATCTTTAAAATGTTTGTACTTTTTTTTTCATATTCTCAATGGAGCTTGGGCAAAGCAAAAATGTAAAATCTCTATGATGCTAGAATATTCTCACATTACATCTATTTATTTGGTAGTCTTTGCAGTTTTTATATATTTGTTAATAAAAAGGCCCTAAGTTAACTTATACGCTATGATGCTTAATAATAAATCATTAACATTAATACTCTTTGTGTTTTTATTGGGTATAAATGAAAGCTTCGCTCAATTTGGCTTTACAAATGAAATCGGTATTGTTGCGGGTCCAGTGGCTTTTCAATCTGATTTTGGAGAGCGTCAAGATTTTGAAACCAATGCTGGTAATACAGGTTTTGGGATTGGCCTTGTACACTACATTAACTTTACTTACAGAAGACAGTACAGCGCAAAAAATGGAGCAAATTATTTTAATTACCATTTCAAGGTGCGAAATGAATTGTCATATAATAAAATAAATTTAGATCATTTTGGCCAATGGGTCGATGAAGATCGTAGAAGTGACGCTTACGAAAAATTAAGACGTCATTCAGGCTCTGCTCAAAACATAAATATTGGTTCTCAATTAGAATTTTTCCCATTGAGCATTCGTCAATTTGAGGCTATGGATTACTCTTTTGCGCCCTATATAAGTCTAGGTGTGCAGTTTACGGTGACCAATCCAAGTGTGGCGACAACCTTTGGTGATGGCGACATCAACAATTCAAACAACTTTTTTGATTCTTGGGTGGCAGCGACAGATCCTAATTTTAATGAAGACCCCTTTCTGTTTAATGAATCCAGTACTGTATTTTCTATTGTTGGAAGCGTTGGTACTCGTTACAAATTAACAACGCTATCAGATCTTGTTTTAGATTTGAAATGGCAGTTTTTTATGGATGATAGAGTTGATGGACTTGACCATAATTTAAAATCAAACAAATCAAACGATTGGCTCATGTGGATCAACGTTGGCTACATTCATTATTTGAATAACAACTAATTATCAAATAACACATATAAAAAAGAAGACCAAACAATTACGTTTGGTCTTCTTTTTTACTCTATTAATTTTACTTTGATCAACTATCCAATAGCTTGTTTTAGATCGGCAAGGAGATCGTCCTCGTCCTCTATCCCAACACTTAATCTGATAAGCGAATCTACGACGCCTGTTTTTTCTCTTTCTTCCTTAGGAATACTGGCATGAGTCATACTCGCTGGATGACCGGCTAACGATTCTACACCGCCTAAAGATTCGGCTAAAGTGAACACTTTTAGGTTTTCGACGATTTTAATCGCCTGCTCGTAATTATTACCTTTAGTTGTAAATGAGACCATTCCGCCAAAATCATCCATTTGTTCTTTCGCAATTTGATGATTAGGATGACTTTCAAAACCAGGCCAGTATACGTTTTCAATTTTTGGATGTTTTGCGAGATACTCAGCAACTGCTTTTCCATTCTCACAATGACGCTGCATCCTTACGTGTAATGTTTTGATACCTCTCAACGCTAAAAAACTATCTTGAGGTCCACATACGGCACCACTTGCATTTTGGATAAAATACAACCTATCGGCCAAATCCTTGTCTTTCACAACCAATGCTCCCATAACCAAATCGCTATGACCGCCTAAATATTTAGTGGCAGAATGCATTACAATATCAGCACCCAAATCTAAAGGACGCTGTAAGTAAGGCGTCGCAAAGGTATTGTCTACCGCTAATAAAACCTTATGCTTTTTGGCAATAGCCGCTGTAGCTTTGATATCAATAACATTCATCATTGGGTTGGTTGGTGTTTCTACCCAAATTAATTTTGTGTTCTCATTAATATAATCTTCAATTTTAGTCGCATTTTCCATTCCAATAAAGTGAAACTTGATGCCAAACTTTTTAAAGATACTCGTGAATAATCTGTATGTTCCGCCATATAAATCATTGGTAGAAATCACCTCGTCTCCTGGTTCGAATAATTTAATAACAGCATCAATAGCTGCTAAACCAGAACCAAAAGCTAAACCATGGTTTCCGTTTTCAATGCTTGCGAATGAGTTCTCGAGAGCACTTCGAGTTGGATTTCCACTGCGAGAGTACTCAAATCCTTTATGACCGCCAGGCGTTGATTGTGCGAATGTTGACGTTTGATAAATTGGTGGCATCACACTCCCGTAAGCAGGATCTGGCTTTTGACCACCATGAATAGTTTTTGTATTAAATTTCATAGACTGTTTTTAATAAATTTAAGTCGGTAAAGAATCGTAATTATTCTCGCAATTTACCAATTTTAACAAATTTAAGATTTAATTTACCGTATTCAAATCTAAGTAATACCTTTAGTGAATGTTTAACAGAATCCCATTAACCTTGAAAAAAACCAGTCTCATTCTTATTCTCTTGATTACCTTTTTCTCTTGTAAAAAAGAGGTGGAACTTGAGTTTACAGAGCAGCAAATAGAAACCTCAAAAGATGCCGAAATCGCGATAAATATTCCGAAAGCTGAGGGAAACAAAGCCATTGCAGATCGCATCAATACCATAATCAACAATTATATTGCGAGCCAGATGAATTTATCAGATGATTCTTCAACTGTACTTTCTATTGATGACGCGATTAGACAGTTCAATACCGATTACATTAAGTTTAAATCTGATTTTTTAGATTCGGAAATGAAATGGGAAGTTTTAATTGATGGCGAAGTAACACATCGCTCGCCTGAAATCATTTGTATTGCAATCAGTTCTTACCTAGATACTGGTGGCGCACACGGAAATACCAATGTGCGATTTTTTAATTTTAATCCTGAAACAGGCGCTCTGTACAAAAATATAGAACTCGTAAACACAAACAAGCAATTTTCCGAAGTTATTCAAAAAAAGCTTAATGCTAAACTCCAAACAGCGTCAGATAATGAACCTATGGAAGATATGTTCTTCGGAAAGGATTTTCAGCTTCCAGAGACCTTGGGCTACGATGATGAAGGTTTGATTATTCTATACAACCCGTACGAAATTGCGTCTTATTCACAAGGTATTATTGAGTTTACTATCCCTTATGATGTGGTAAACGACTTTTTAAAAATTCGCTAATCTGCTCCTTTTGACAATCGTTTGATGATAGGCTCAACGGTCAAACCTTGACCAATTATCGAAAATACGACTATGACATAGGTTATGACCAAAAATAATTCACGATGCATATCTTCTGTAAGTGTTAATGCCAAGGCAATTGAAATCCCACCTCTCAAACCTCCCCAAGTCATAATCAAATTGGTATGTTTCACAAACTGTAATTTCTTGTCGAAGAATTTGATCGGGAGCCATAACGATAAATATCGGCACAACAGTACGAGGGGCACTGCAATAATTCCCGCAATGATATAATTAAGCTCAAAAGAAAGAACCAGCATTTCCATCCCGATCATAACAAAAAGTACGGTGTTGAGCAATACATCTACGAGTTCCCAAAATTTATCAACGTAAGTTTCGGTAATTTCAGACATGGCAGTATCTCTTACAGTGTCATTTCCCACCATTAAACCTGCAGTTACCATGGCCAAAGGTGCCGATAAATGCCAGTGATGCGCCAATAAACTTCCGCCCATTACTGTGGCGAGCGTGATAATCACTTCCACTTCATAATTGTCAATAGACTTCATTAGCTTGTAAGTTATATATCCCAAAACGAGCCCTAAAGCAATACCTCCAAGCACTTCCTGACCAAACAGTTTGGCTATTTCATTCACCTCAATGGCGGCGTCTGGTTTTGCGGCAATCGCGAAAATGGTAAGAAACACAACTACCCCAACACCATCATTGAACAAAGATTCTCCAACTATTTTAGTTTCCAATTTCTTTGGAGCGCCTGCCTTTTTAAGAATTCCTAAAACGGCAATAGGATCGGTTGGTGAAATTAATGCTCCAAATAATAAACAATAAATAAATTCAATATGATATCCAAACACCAAGAACATGTAGTGCATGAGTATGCCCACTAAAAACGTCGAAACTAACACGCCTAGGGTTGCAAATACTAATACGGGTGCACGCTGTATTTTCAACTGATTGAAATTGGTATGTAACGCTCCTGCAAAGAGCAAGAAACTCAGCATGATATCCAACAACACCGTTTTAAAATCGATTTGGGAAATAAGTTCTTTTTCACGCAACAATAGCGTGTCATCAAACTGTCCAATAGCAACCACAATGATCGTGGCCACAATGGTAATGAGCATGAGACCTATTGTAATTGGCAACTTCAAAAATTTGACATTCACATACCCAAAGAGCGCCGAAATAACGATTAGTATAGATGCGATCGCGTAATAATCCATAATCTAAACTGATTTTTTAAGGGCAAGAATATAACCTAAATGAATGCCCTCGTGAAAATTATTGAATTCAATAGCTTCTATAACGTTGGTGAGCGTACTTTTTGTGGTTACGGTATAGGTATGATAATTTCTGAAAATTCCATTTTCATAATCCTCTTTCGTTTTTTCAATGGTCGAAAAAAGCAAATTTTTGATTTGATCTACTTCGGCTTGGGTGAGATCGCGTTCAGGCTTTGTCCCTTTTTTGAACATGTCTATCATTTCTTCTGAAATAATTGTAGGCAACCCTGATAATTTGTATACCAAAGATTGCTGGACTGCAATGACGTGAGCGATGTTCCAAATAATGTTGTTATTAAAGCCTTTTGGGATTTTATTCAAATCTGCTAAATCATAACTTTCTATAAACGATTTTAAAACCGCTCTATTTTTTAAGGTAATATCGAATGCCCAATTCATATCTCTAAATTTTTTTTAAAAGTAACTAATTTTCTTTTTAAATCGGTTTACTTTGCAACAAGTCGCCTATCTAATTATGGTCTTGGCGAACCTCAAGACGTTAACATATTCGCATGAAAAAATTATACCACCTTAAAAGCTGCAGCACGTGCGCTCGCGTTATTAAAGACTTAGAATTACCTGAAGACGTCATGCTACAAGACATTAAATCAAAACCTATTACCGAACAACAAATCGACGAACTTGCTCAACGTGCGGGAGGCTACGAAGCATTATTTAGTAAGCGCGCCAAACTTTATAAAGAAAAAGGGTTGAAAGATCAGCAGCTTTCCGAAGTAGATTTTAAAACATATCTACTTGAGCATTATACATTTTTAAGCCGTCCCGTTTTGGTCTATAATGATCAAATTTTTGTAGGTAACAGCTCAAAAACAGTTGCAGCTGCCAAAGCGTTTATCCACGCTGATGAATAGCAGAAAATTTGCCATCATCGCCCTGTTTATGGTTCAAGTCCTTTATGGTCTTAACTATACTTTTGCCAAATTCGTCGTAAATGAAGGTTATGTAGGCACCTTTGGGCTCACCTTATTTCGGGTTGGAGGAGCTTGTGTGTTATTTTGGATTTTCGGCCTCTTTTTTAAAAAGGAAGTCATTGCTAAAAAGGATTATTTCACTTTCTTTTTAGGCGCCGTTTTTGGCGTTGCCATTAATATGATGCTATTTTTGAAGGGGTTGGAATTGACGACACCCATTCACGCCTCGGTCATTGTCACGATTACGCCAATACTCATTTTAGTTTTATCGTCGGTTTTTCTTTCTGAAAACATAACGAAACTAAAAATCGCAGGTGTATTCTTAGGATTTTGTGGTGGGATCTTATTAACGGTTCTTGGCAAATCTACGCGTGTTGGCGATAATGTACTTCTTGGCAATACCTTTATTTTTCTCAATGCCATTTCCTATAGTATCTACATCATTATCATCAAAAAACTCACGGCAAAATACCATCCATTTACCTTTATCAAATGGTTGTTTTTGTTCGGGTTCTTTTTGGTGTTACCTTTTGGCTATACGGAAGCCATAGAGGTAAAATGGCAAACTTTTACATCTTACGCTTGGTTGTCGGTATTGTTTGTAGTAATTGGTGCCACATTTGGCACCTATATTTTGAATCCTTTGGCACTAAAATCCCTCAAGGCCTCCACTGTGGGCGTTTTTATTTATTTACAACCGGTTATTGCGGGCGTGTTTGCAATTTCAATGGGTGTTGATGTGGTGAGCCCAGTGAAGATCATTGCGATGTTATTAATCTTTACAGGTGTTTATTTGGTCACAAAAAAACCGAAACTACAGGTTTAAATCTTTTGGGACTTTGCCTGATTTACGCGTATCTTCTTTAGTAAGCCTTTTAAAATTGGGAGACTTTGGAAATTCCATAACGAGTTCTTTTAAATGCTCAGGGAGCGCCATTAAGCCTCGCGTCTTCAAATTCATCCACGCGCCTAAAATATCGCAAGTGGCGACATGATTTCCTTTTTGATTATAAAAGTTATGTTCAAATTTAAAGAACATCCCGTCGTCACTTAAACCTGAAACTCCAAGCGTCACGGTTAACGTTTGACTTAAAAATGATTCTTTGAAATAATAAATTTGTTCAGAAAAGACCACTGGACCAATGCCATGGTCGATGAGCGTTTTCATTGAAAATCCGTTTTCATTTAAAAACCCTACGCGCGTGTGGCTCATAAAATTTAAGTAGGCCGAGTTTGCTAAGTGGCCATTGCCATCAACATCACTCCATCGTATTTCGAAATCTTTTTTGTACATCATCATAAATTTGAGGTCGTAAAGTTATTGTTTTTTCTACGGAATATCTTTCGACTTTATGATTTTCACTACCTTTGCCCAACATTTAAAATTCGTTCATGATACAATCAATGACAGGTTATGGAAAATCTGTATTACAGCTTCCTACCAAAAAAATTTCGATTGAAATAAAGTCGCTCAACAGCAAAAATCTAGACCTTAACACACGCATGCCGTCCATGTATCGTGAGAAGGAATTGCCTATTAGAAAATTAATTGCCTCAAAGTTAATACGAGGTAAGGTCGACTTTTCGTTGTATATGGAAATTACTGGCGAAGAAACCTCAACCCAAATCAACAATGCCGTTGTTAAGCAATACATCAAACAACTTAAGGAAGTTATCAATACTGGTGATGAAACCGAATATTTAAAAATGGCTGTGCGCATGCCAGATGCGATGACCACCGAACGTGAGGAAATGGACGAAGACGAATGGCATGAAATTGCCAAGGAAATTGATTCCAGTCTTGAAAAAATAGAACAATACCGACTTGATGAAGGTCAAAGTCTTGAAGCCGATTTTACCGAACGCGTAAAAAACATCTCACAATTACTTGACGAGGTGATTGCTATGGATCCCGATCGTATTGAAGGCGTTCGTGAACGGTTGACCAAAGGCATTGCCGATATCAAGGAAAAAGTAGACGAAAATCGTTTTGAGCAAGAACTCGTCTACTACATCGAAAAATTTGATATCACCGAGGAGAAAGTCCGATTGAAAAACCATTTGGATTATTTTATAAAAGCTGTAAAATCTGATGATTCCAACGGAAAAAAATTAGGGTTTATTTCCCAGGAAATGGGACGTGAGATTAACACGATAGGTTCAAAATCAAATCATGCGCCAATGCAAAAACTGGTCGTTCAAATGAAAGATGAGTTGGAGAAGATCAAGGAGCAATTGCTCAATGTGCTTTAGTTTAGTGTTGTGTATTAGGTAAAAAATATAGGCGTGTCAAAAATAAAAAACAGTCAAAGAGGAAAATTAATCGTGTTTTCGGCACCATCAGGTTCTGGAAAAACCACGATAGTAAGACATTTGCTAAAACAAAAAGAACTCAATTTGGAGTTTTCTATTTCAGCAACATCACGCAAAAAACGTGGCAACGAAGTACATGGCAAAGATTATTATTTTTTAGATGTCAAAGATTTTAAGAACCGCATCAAGAACGATGAATTTTTGGAATGGGAAGAAGTGTATCGCGATAATTTCTACGGAACCTTAAAAACTGAAGTGGAACGTATTTGGGGAAAAGGGAAGAATGTTATTTTTGATATTGATGTCTCTGGCGGACTTCGAGTTAAAAAGAAATTTCCGCAGGAAACCTTAGCCATTTTTGTAAAACCACCAGACCTTAACGAACTCATCATCCGTTTGAAAGAACGCGGCGAGGAAAGTGCCGATAAAATTAGTATGCGCGTAGCAAAAGCACCTGCCGAATTAGCGACAGCACCTTTATTTGATCAAATTGTACTCAACAAAGATCTAGACGTTGCCTTAGAAGATGCCTACAATCTTGTGGCCGATTTTATTAAACGATAGCTCATGAAAATCGGACTCTATTTTGGCACCTTCAATCCCATTCATGTTGGTCATTTAACGATTGCCAATCATTTGGCAGAGTACAGCGATCTCGATAAAATCTGGTTTGTGGTGACGCCTCATAGTCCGTTTAAAAAGAAAAGCTCCTTATTAGACAATCGACAACGCTACGACATGGTGCATCGCGCTACCGAAGACTACTTCAAACTCGAACCCAGCGATATCGAATTCAATTTACCACAACCCAACTATACCATAAATACATTAACGTATCTTCAAGAAAAGCATCCCGATCATGAGTTTGCGTTAATTATGGGAGAGGATAATTTAAAAAGTTTTCACAAGTGGAAAAATTACGAACTTATTCTTGAACACCATGAGATTTATGTCTATCCACGAATTTCGGAAGGTGCTATGGAAACACAATTTAAAGATCATCCAAAGATTCATAAAGTCGATGCACCTATCATGGAACTGTCCTCAACATTCATAAGACATTCCATCAAAGCAGGAAAAAACGTAAGACCCATGTTACCAGAACATGTTTGGGCGTATATGGATGAGATGAATTTTTATAGGTAAACACTACATTTCAAAAATATTGAAATATCCTCTGTTTGAATGATTATCTTAGTTTAAGCCAATAAAAATTGATTAAAAATGATCTTTAATCTTATGTTTTTGGTCATGACTACATTGATGTTCTTCGGAAACAATTCTATTGAAAAAATTGATTGACGCAATACCTGCTTTCGCTAGTATTAGAAGTGATAAAAAGCGTTCTCCAAATGCTCCAAGGAGGTTCCCTTTTTATTCATGACGATTGCTATAATATCAAAGCGTACCTCAACATTCATCTCATTATCGTTTACAAAAAAATCAACCGCCTTAATGATGCGTTGCATTTGCTTCGGTTTTAAAAATTGTTGTGGATCACCAAAATCGGCACTCGTTCTAGTTTTGACTTCTACAACCGCAAGAATGTCCTCTTTCTGGGCAATGATATCGACTTCAGCTTTTTGATACAGATAATTAAGTGCAATGATACTGTAACCTTCTTTCAGCAGAAAATCAACCGCTAACAGTTCTCCTTTTTTACCTAATTCGTTGTGGTTTGCCAAAATTTGATGTTTGGTGTTTGGATGTAAATATATTGTTGGGTTTAGATCTACATCAACAAGACTATTTTTAACAACACTAAAATAGCGACTATTTTCTATTATTTCCTTGAAAAAGCCAAAGATTTCAATAATCTTTCAATTCTCTCTATCTTTGTAATTTATTAAAAACTTGACATGGCTAGTCTAATTAAATGCCCTAATTGCGGCGCCTATAATAAAAACAGGGACTATTGTAAACATTGCGATACGCTACTGTCGTATGAAAAAAAACGCGAATTAGATGTCGCTAAAGAAAACAAGGCAAGACGTGAACGTGAGCGCATTCAAAAGGAAGAATCGCCATCATTTTACGAGAAATACAAGGATCATCGCTTTTTGATTGTTCGTGTTTTTGTCAAAATAACGCATTCTATTTGGGTTGGGATCATGGCTGTTGGGATGTTTATTGCTTGGCTTATTACTGCGGTTGCCGCATGATCATTCTTAAACACCCCCTTTTTATTATAAGTATTTTGGTAGCGTTATCCATTTACATCGCACAACGATTACACCTTGCACTGCCCAATTGGATATCCTTCTATGTGAATGACTTTTTATGCATGCCTATTGCTTTAAGTCTGTGTTTGGTTGTTGTACGCCGTATAAAAACGTCTACAACACTTTATCTACCTATGACAGCGATTTTTTTTCTAACAGTTTATTTCGCAATTCATTTTGAATGGCTAATGCCTAAATTAAGCACCCGCTACACCTTTGATATTATCGATATAATGCTCTACAGCTTAGGAAGTCTTTTATTTTTCTTTTTTCAGAAACGGTTATTCTAAAAATTGCACTAATGATTTGTCTTTTGAAACGGTAAGTTTGATCATTTTGCCAAAGATCATAGCGCGATTATCCTTTTCATGGCCAGCTGGCATCCCAAAGGCTATGGGAAAATCATAATCTGATAAGGCATCTAAAATGAGCTGTTCTACCGAAGTTCCCCAGGGCGTCGTATTCTTGCGCATTTTACTCATATCACCTACCAGAACACCAGCGCAATTGTCAAAATAACCTGCACGCTTCAAACTTTGTAACATGCGATCAATATGATATTTATATTCTCCAATCTCTTCGATAAATAAAATTTTTCCAGTCGTATCAATGCTTTCTTTTGAACCCAACATGGTGTGTAAAATCGTTAGATTTCCACCTACCAGTTGTCCAGACGCCTCTCCCGTTTTATTATAGGTTGAATAATCTAAATCGTAATTCACCGGATTCCCAAATAATGCCGATTTGAACGACTCAATTGATCCTTCGATGTCACTTAAATCTTTAGTCAAACTTACACACATCAAGGCGTGCATCGATTGAATGCCTTCATTGTGAATTTGATTATGCAGCGCAGTAATATCACTGTAGCCAATGAGCCATTTTGGGCGTTTTTTAAAAGTCGTATAGTTAAGTTTATCCAAAATCCTCACCGTTCCATAACCGCCTCTTGCGCACCAAATGGCGCTTATTTTAGGATCATCCATAGCGTTTTGTAAATCCTCACAGCGTTCATCATCGGTACCCGCAAAATGGTCGGCTTTACTAAATACATGTTTCCCAACAACCGCATGCAAACCCCAACTTTTCAATACATCTACGGCTTGCTGTACTTCACGTTCTCGATTTTTCAAAATACCAGATGGTGCTACGATGGCGACTGTATCGCCTGCTTTTAAAAATGGTGGTTGGATGATTTTTGATGTCATTTCAGTAAAATTTTCTTTTGTATTTTGAGCATTCACACCAGTTTGTATTATGAGCGGGAGCATCACAATTAATATTAAAAAATCTCGTCTCAAAATCATAAAAACAGCTTTCTGTAAATGTACATTTTTTTTCTAAATCCCTTGTAAAATGTGTACTTTTGTGCCTTACATTTCTTTAATTACAATTTCATTATTCTATCCCCTCGAGCGCAGTCGAGAAGTTGCAAATTAGGTCTCGACTGCGCTCGACCTGAGATAAAAAATCTGTTAATATGAGTGCTTCAAAACGATATACAATAACCGCAGCTTTACCATATACCAATGGCCCCATCCATATTGGTCATTTGGCTGGTGTGTATGTTCCTGCCGATATTTACGCACGCTATAAAAGACTAACCGGCAATGATGTGGCTTTTATTTGTGGAAGCGATGAGCACGGTGTTCCCATTACCATAAAAGCAAAAAAGGAAGGGGTTACACCTCAAGATATCGTTGATAAATATCACGCGATTATTAAAAAATCGTTTGAAGACTTTGGGATTACCTTTGATAACTATTCAAGAACGTCGGCCAAAACCCATCATGATACTGCTTCCGAATTTTTTATGACCCTCTACAATAAACACGAATTTGTAGAAGAAGTTACCGAACAGCTTTACGATGAAGAGGCCAATCAATTTTTAGCCGATCGGTTTGTTACTGGAACCTGCCCAAAATGTGGTAATGAAGAAGCATATGGTGATCAATGTGAAAACTGCGGCACCTCCTTAAATGCAACCGATCTTATCAATCCTAAATCGGCCATCACAGGTAATGTACCAACCCTAAAAGAAACCAAGCACTGGTTTTTACCCTTGAACAAGCACGAAGCCTTTCTCAAAGAATGGATCTTAAAAGGCCATAAGAAAGATTGGAAACCCAATGTTTACGGGCAAGTGAAATCATGGATTGATGACGGATTGCGACCAAGAGCTGTAACTCGGGATTTGGATTGGGGAATTCCCGTGCCAATTCCAGGTGGAGAAGGCAAAGTGTTATATGTATGGTTTGATGCGCCCATTGGTTACATTTCGGCAACCAAGGAATGGGCTGCACGAGAAGGCAAGGATTGGGAGCCCTATTGGAAAGATGAACACACCAAATTAGTCCATTTTATAGGCAAGGATAACATTGTATTTCACTGTATTATTTTCCCAGCGATGCTCAAGGCCGAGGGCTCGTATATTTTACCAGATAACGTGCCAGCCAACGAGTTTTTGAATCTTGAGGGCAACAAATTGTCGACTTCCAAAAATTGGGCGGTTTGGTTGCCAGATTATCTTGAGGATTTTCCTAATGAACAAGATGTGCTGCGTTATGCGTTGACCGCCAATGCTCCAGAAAGTAAGGATAACGATTTTACGTGGAAAGACTTTCAGGCGAGAAATAACAATGAGTTGGTGGCTATCTTCGGAAACTTTATCAATCGAGTCGTCGTGCTGACCCATAAATACTACGATGGGGTGGTTCCAGAAGCTTCAGAATTTTCAGAAGTTGATACAGAAACTTTAGCCGCAATTAAAGCCTATCCAGCAGTCATCGAAAGCTCAATTGAACGTTACCGCTTTAGAGAGGCCAGCCAAGAACTGATGAACCTCGCGCGTTTGGGTAACAAATACCTAGCCGATGAAGAACCATGGAAACTCGTCAAAACTGATGAAACCCGCACCAAAACCATCATGTTTGTCGCTCTTCAAATTGCAAGTGCGCTGGCTACATTGAGCGAACCGTTCTTACCGTTTACTTCAATCAAATTAAAAGGTATGCTTTCAGAGGCTAAAGTTTCCGAAGAAAACACCTGGAGCACTATTGCTACTAAAAAAGTATTGCTCCCCTCAGGACATCGCATTGGTAAAGGTGAATTACTATTTAGTAAAATAGAAGATAAACAAATCGAGCAGCAATTGGAAAAACTAGAAGCAAGCAAGAAAGCCAACGAGGCGGCAAACAAAACGATCGAACCTCAAAAAGAAACCATCACCTTTGACGATTTTACTAAATTGGATATGCGCGTTGGCACGATCATCGAAGCAGAAAAAATGCCTAAAACCAAAAAGCTGCTCATCTTAAAAGTGGATACAGGTATTGACACGCGAACCATTGTTTCGGGTATTGCAGAGAGTTTTACGCCAGAGGAAGTCGTTGGCAAACAAGTAACCGTTTTGGTCAATCTAGCACCAAGAGCGTTACGTGGCGTAGAAAGTGAAGGTATGATTTTAATGACCGAAACGGCTGATGATGGTACATTGGTATTTGTAAATCCAGATACAACGGTTGAAAGTGGCTCACAAATTAGTTGATATGAAATCAATAACTGTTTTCTTATTTCTTGTTATCAATCTAAATGTTTGTGCCCAAAATGAAAAAATGTGGCTCAAAGTGCCATTAAGCCAAAGTGTAGATGATAAAAAACCTCGGGATATTATCAACGTGGTTGATGAAAGCAACGGTAATTTTGCAAGTTTTGTCAAATACTCTGGTTATTTAGAAGCCAATCTTTTTGATAAAGACCAAAATTTAATTTCAAATTTAATATTCAACGATCTGCCTAAATATTCTGATAATTTCTTAGGCTGTAGTAAAACCAATAACAGTTATACGCTTTACTTCAAAAACACATCTAGCCGGAAGTTTAGCGCACTGACTTTTAATTTCGATACGTTAGAGTTTAGCTCAAACGACAACATTGGCATCAAATTTAAGAAGGAATCTTTTATTGAATCGTTTGAGGCCAATAATCAGGTGTTTTTCCTGACATCCATTAGAAACACGTCGATTTTAAATATGTATAATTTAAAACCCGACGGATCATTTACGGTCAAAGCTATAGATCTTTCCAAAGAACGTTTCTTAAAATACAATGGTATGGAAACGCATTTGCATACCGTTATTCAAGGTATGCAAATGCCAGTAGACACCTTTAGTATTAGTGCAGGTGAGCCAAGCTCGCTTGAGTTGGCATCGGCAAAAAATAAGATTTACTTTCGTGATGGCACCATTACGATCACCTTTAATACGTTTGATAATTATACGGGAATTATAACTATTGATATTAAAGATGCTTCTTACACGTATGACACCATAGACAATAAAAACTTTGAGAAAACAGAGCGTGGTAGTAAAACCAATTCTTTCATCTATGGCAATTACTTTTTCAATATGTACGTCACCAGAGATCGCTTAGTCTACGATATTTATGAGTTAGATGGCAAGACATTAGTAAAAACACTCCATATAGAAAGAGATCAATCCATAAGTTTTAAAAATTCTCCCATTATTTTAGAAGGCGGCGATTTCACAAATTATAGAGAACTAGACCGAACTGCACAATTTTTAAGAAAATTATCAAACTCTACTGTAAGTACGTTTGCTTACGAGCAAGATGGAAAATTTATTATCACCATAGGCTGTAGCGAAAGCTTTGAGAATGGTACCGTTTTTTTTATATATGGAGGAGCAGGTCTTGTTGGGGCACTCGTTGCTGGTGCGGCCAATGCGTTGCTCACGTCTGCCTTTCAATCGTACACCCATACCAAATCGACTAGAATAGAATGTCTTTTCGACTCACAATTTAATCACATTGATGGTGACATTCCGCTGAATGGTTTTGATAGAATTCAAAACTATATAGATCAAAACGATCTTGCAAAAGCACCGCTACAGTCTGTTTTCAAATTAGATGGTCGCTATGTTTTTGGTTATCTTGATAAGATTTCCAGTAGCTACATTTATATTCAAATTTAAACTATATGAACCTGCTGTTAAGCTATATCAGCTCTTTTACCAACTTATCAAAATCTTCAATAAAAAATACCGTCGGGTTACTTAATCAAGACTGCACCATCCCATTTATATCAAGATATAGAAAAGAGGCTACGGGAAATCTGGATGAAGTTCAAATTGGAGAGATCGTAAAATTTAAAGAACAATTTGAAACATTAGAAAAACGAAAGAAAACCATTCTAAAAGCGTTAAAGGAGCAAGAGGTTTTAACTTCGGAATTAAAAGCAAAGGTGAATGCTTGCCAAGATTCGGTAACGCTAGAGGATCTTTATCTTCCGTATAAAAAAAGTAGAAAAACAAAAGCTGAAACTGCGCGTCAAAACGGACTCGAACCCTTGGCAGAAACCATCATGTTACAACGTGTTGACAACCTAACGCAGATGGCTAGAGCTTATGTAAAAGATTCTATTTCTACTTCGGAAGACGCTCTAGAAGGAGCCAGACATATTATTGCCGAATGGGTCAACGAACGCCTTGATGTTCGATCCAGTCTTAGAAATGAACTTTCTCGACATGCCTTGATCGTGACCAAGGTTGTAAAGTCTAAAGTTTCAGAAGAAAAAGCGCAGACTTACCGTGACTATTTTGATTGGGAGGAAGCACTCAGCAGCATACCATCTCATCGCTTATTGGCCATATTAAGAGCAGAAAACGAAGGGTTTATTCGTGTCAAAATAGGCATTGATGACCAACGGATTTTAAGCCGTATTGAAAACAAAATAATCACTAGCAAAAATGCTTGTGCCACTCAAATTAAACTTGCCATTGAAGATGCTTATAAGCGTTTACTCTTTCCATCATTAAGCAATGAAGCCTTACAGAATGCTAAAGAAAAGGCCGATGACGCTGCGATTTGGATATTTGCTAAAAACCTAAAACAATTACTTTTAGGATCTCCTTTGGGCGAAAAACGTGTTTTGGCTATTGATCCCGGATTTAAGTCGGGTTGTAAAATTGTGTGTTTAGATGAAAAAGGAGATTTAAAACACAATGAAAACATATATCCACATGCACCAAAAAACGATGAGATTGGTGCTATGAAAAAAATTAGCTTTTTAACCGAAGCGCATAATATTGAAGCTATTGCCATTGGCAACGGAACCGCATCAAGAGAAACTGAGGCACTCATTAGAAAAACGAAATTTAATACCGATGTTCAAGTCTTCGTGGTGAGTGAAGCTGGCGCGAGTATATATTCGGCATCAAAAATTGCTCGGGATGAATTCCCCAATTATGATGTAACAGTTCGTGGGGCGGTTTCTATTGGACGACGTTTACAGGATCCCTTGGCAGAACTTGTAAAAATCGATGCTAAATCTATTGGTGTTGGTCAATACCAACATGACGTTGACCAAACCAAGCTAAAAAAAGAGCTGGATCATGTAGTAGAAGCATGTGTCAATACGATTGGCGTCAATATCAATACCGCTAGTCATAGTTTATTGAGTTATGTCTCTGGCATCGGCCCAAAACTTGCCGAAAACATAGTGACCTTCCGCAGTAAAAAAGGCGCTTTCAAAAACAGAAACGAGATTAAAAACGTACCGAGATTAGGAGAGAAAGCATTTGAGCAAGGTGCTGGGTTTTTAAAAATCAAGGAGGGTGAGAATCCGTTAGATGATTCAGCCGTACATCCCGAACGCTATGCTATTGTAGAACAAATGGCGAAAGACGGAAAGGTTACAGTTTCCGAATTAATAGGAAACAAAACGGTTCTTCAAAAAATAGATCTAAAAAATTATGTGACTCCTAAAATTGGTGTTTTGACTCTAGAGGATATTAAAAAAGAACTAGAGAAACCAGGTTTAGATATTAGAACTCAAGCGAAGGTATTTGCTTTTAACCACTCTATAAAATCTATTACCGATTTAAAAGAGGGTCAAGTATTACCAGGAATCGTTAATAATATTACGGCTTTTGGCTGTTTTGTAGATGTGGGTATCAAAGAGAGCGGTTTGATTCATGTCTCTAATCTTTCGGATCGTTTTGTAAAGGATGTCAACGAGCACGTGCATTTACATGAACAAATCGTGGTAAAAGTCCTGGAGGTTGATGTGGCTAGAAAACGGATTCAGTTGAAACTTCATTCTATTAAAACATAGAGGGTTTACCTTTTTGGTTTTATTTGTAATTATGTCGTTACTTAGACTTACAGGTAATTATCGATCTCGTAGTTTTAGAAAACCACTGCCTACATTAAAAGGTTTTGGAGTAATTATTTTAGGCTTTGCACTAAACTACAATCAGTTCTAACATTACATTTATAAAAATTTTTAGTTATGAAAAAAACACTTCTTTTTCTATTCGTAATAACCTTGATGTCTTGCGGAACTTCAAAGACCGTGAGAACCTCTAAAAAAGTCATCAAAGGAAACTGGACCTTAAATACCGTTACCTATAGTAAGGCTGGAACTTATGATGTAACCTTGTTAAACGATGTTTCAAAAGCATGTTTTGAAGGTAGTGATTGGCAATTTATCCCGAACAACAATACGGGAATTTACACCATAACAAAAAGTGATTGCATCACTGGTGGACGCTATTTCAACTTTACCATTCAAGAAGTTGACGAGGTCACAGGATTGTATGATTTTCTACTAAAACCGACTGACGAGAAAGGTAAATCGGAATCCAACGCAGGTTTTAGACTTAATCTTTCGTCCTTATCTGATACCGATATGCAATGGCAACAAAGTCTTAAGGTTGACGGAGAACCCTTCACAATTTTCATGAACTTTACAAAAACCCAATAATTATGAAACGATATTCAAATAAAATAGCAGTAAGCTTTTTTTCATTAATATTAGCATTGAGCCTCATTAATTGCAAAGCAGTCGATAATGCCAATAATAAACAAAAAGGTGCCGTGATTGGTGCAACAGGAGGTGCAATTCTAGGCGCAATCATTGGAAACAATGTTGGAAAAGGTGGAAACGGAGAACTTGGAGCCGTCATTGGTGGTGTTGTTGGCGGAGGTGCTGGAATTTTGATAGGAAATAAAATGGATAAACAAGCTCAAAAAATTGAAGAAGAAATTCCTGGAGCAACCGTAGAGCGTGTTGATGACGGTATTGTGGTCACTTTTGATGAAAACAGTGGTGTGTATTTTGATACTAACAAGTCAAATATCAACACAGCCTCGCAAACGACCTTAAATAAATTAGCTGGCGTCTTTCAAGAATATCCTGACACTAATATTTTGGTTGTTGGCCATACCGATAGTGTAGGCGATGAATCGTACAATATGACCTTATCTAAAAACCGAGCAAATGCAGTGACCAATTACCTAACCAATAAAGGATTAAGTAGCGGTCGATTTACAACCAACTGGTTTGGAGAAACCCAACCTAAGTATGATAATACCACTGCAGAAGGAAGGGCGAAAAATAGACGGGTCAATGTCGCCATTTTACCTAATCAACAAATGATTGAAAATGCCGAAAAAGAGGCGCAACAAAACTAATTTTAAAATCACATATTTTCAAGAAAAAGCAGACTTATAACAGTTTGCTTTTTTTATGTTATGCCTATCTTTGTGAGGTATGCTCAAAATCGCCTTCCACCCCATTTATAAACATCCATTACCAAAAGGTCATCGTTTCCCTATGTTGAAGTACGAGTTGTTGCCAGAGCAATTAATTTACGAAGGCACCTGTACTCAAGACAATTTTTTTGAACCAAAAACACCAAATGATAAGTATATTCTTAATGTACACACCGAAGCGTATTATAATGATCTTAAACATCTTACTTTAGAGAAACGCGCTGCCCGAAAAATTGGATTCCCACTAAGTGACATTTTGGTTAATCGTGAGGTCATTATTGCCGATGGCACCATCAAGGCAAGCGAGTTTGCCTTAAATTATGGTGTTGCTATGAACATTGCTGGCGGAACACACCATGCTTATACCGACCATGGTGAAGCCTTTTGTTTGCTCAATGACCAAGCCATTGGCGCGCTATATTTACAGGAAAAAGGCTTGGCAAAAAACATACTTATTGTAGATCTCGATGTGCATCAAGGCAATGGCACTGCGGAAATTTTCTCGGGTGACCCATCGGTCTTTACATTTTCAATGCACGGCAAGAGTAACTATCCGTTTAAAAAAGAAGTGAGCGACCTTGATATCGCTTTAGAAAACGATGCTAACGATGAGATGTATCTTGGTCTTCTTCACGAAACGCTTCCAAAGTTAATTGCGTCGCAACGACCTGATTTTATTTATTATTTGTGTGGCGTTGATGTTATCGCTAGTGATAAATTAGGGAAGTTGGGCTTATCCATTGAAGGTTGTAAACAACGTGATCGCTTTGTGCTAGAAACCTGTAAAGCGGCTCAAATTCCTGTGATGTGCAGTATGGGAGGAGGCTATAGCCCAGATATCAAAACCATTGTTGAAGCGCATGCCAATACGTTTCGATTGGCGCAGCATATTTTCTTTTGAGAGGAGCGGTGTCTTTAAAAGGTGAACAAAACCACTATTCCAACTCTTATAGCCAAAGTTCATTATTAACCTTTCTACGGAAAACTAAAGATATTGCCAACGTTGATGATTTCTCTACCATCATCATAAATTTAGGAATGTTCTTTATTTTTTAGTATTCAGGTCCGCTGAATTTACGAGTTATTGTGTCGTTTTTAATTTTAAATTCAACCCAACGATCGAGTGATCCACCATTTGTATAATATCCGAATCTTTTTGATTCTTTAATGCCGTTAGCGCGAGTGAATTCAAGAGTGTAACTTCCATCGTTTTTGTTATTTGTCATTGATAAAAAGTCGACAATGCTTTGATTCGGTTCAATTTTGTCAAATTTCATGAACGCAAGCTTTTCAGACGTTGAGAATTTCACTTTCTCAATTGGAGAATCGGATTTATTTTCAATCGTAAATTCAATTCCATTTTCTTTAAATAGATGACATGCATTTAAAGAAAGCAGTAAAATTATCATAATAATGTTTCTCATATTATGACCAATATTATGTTTATGTATTGATAATGATTTTTAAAGTCTGTAATAATGAAAAATAATGTTTCCTAAATTAAATCCTTTGCTGTAAGCAGTTTATGCTCTTTCAAATGTCAAATCACGTTTAACAAAAAAAAGATTCAAGAATCACATCAAGGATAAAATTCTCTTTTAAGCCGAATTACGACTCGCATTAATATTTCCGAAGAGAGAACGGGTTACGATCTTCTCAAAAATCGCAATTTGTTTTTCATCCCGAACCTCAGCGCTTTCTAGCTCTTGAATTTTCTTCAAGGCATATTGCTGAATGGTCAACAACGGCAACACGATCGCTTCCCGTAAATCAATAGAAGCCTTTCCTGCTGGCTCTTCTTCCATAAGCTCTTTAGAATCTGTTAGTTTTAAGAGCAGGCGTTTTGAGGTTTCATATTCGGTATAAATAATGGTCCAAAACTCACCAAACTCTTCATTGTCGGCCATATATTTTGTAAGATCAAAAAACGATTTTGATAGAGACATCATGCTATTTTCAACCAAGGTTTTAAAGAAGTTAGAGCTGTTATATAACTCTTTGACCTTGTCAAATTCATCATTATCCTCATAATGCTTGAGTGCAGTGCCCACGCCAAAAAAGCCTGGTACGTTTTGCTTTAACTGACTCCAACTGCCTACAAATGGAATGGCGCGAAGGTCTTCAAAAATAAGTTTATTAGAGTTACCTCGTTTGGATGGTCGACTTCCAATATTGGTTTTGGCGTAATATTTTAGGGTGCTCATGCGCTCTAAATACGGCACAAACATGGGGTGGTTTTTGAACTCTGAATAGGTTTTATAGCTCAAGGCTGCCAAATCATCCATCACTACAGTATGCTCCTTTAGCATAGCCGTATTGGTATCGTTTAAGCGATTTAAAATCCCAGAACTGATCAATTGCTCCAAATTATATTGCGAGGAATCCATTGTCCCGAAATTGGAGCTGATGGTCTGCCCTTGAATCGTCAATTGCACTTCTTTATCTTCAATTGTTGGGCCTAAGGATGCGTAGAACTGATGTGTTTTTCCGCCACCCCTTGCAGGTGGCCCGCCTCTACCATCAAAGAAAATCACAGTTACATCGTACTTTCGAGACACTCTGGTGAGATGCTCCTTGGCCTTAAATATGGCCCAGTTCGCCATTAAATAGCCACCATCTTTGGTGCCATCGCTAAATCCTAGCATAATGGTTTGCCTATTGCCACGCTTTTTCAAATGTTTGGCGTACTCTGGATTGGTGTATAAATCTTCCATGACCGTTGGCGCATTTTCTAAATCGGTAATGGTTTCAAACAAGGGTCCGATATCAACTGTTAAGTCATCTTGAAATGCTACCAATTTAAGCATGGCAAACAGTTGCATGACATGCAGCGTAGTTTGGTTATTACTAATGATGTAGCGATTGGCAGCCTTTTCCCCATTCGTTTTTTGAATGGTTTTAATGGCTTTCATGGTATTTAAAGTTTTTAGCACGTCCTCATCTTCAAATAATGACATGTCTACTGATCCTTCGATGTTTGAAAGAATTTTTACTTGCTCTTTTTCAGTAAGTTCTTGATAGTTCTCAGGAAAAATAGAGCTTCCAGACGCGATCACCTTATCTACCATCGCATTAAATACAGCGGCATGGGCACGACTGTCTTGACGAATATCCAAGATTCCGAAGTGAAAACCGAACAGATGGGTTTTATTGATCAAGCTATTAAGTTCATTTACATATAGTGACTGGTGATCTTTTATGATGATGTTCTTAATATCTTTTAATTCGGAAACAAAATGATCTAGTGTGAGCGTTGTTTCTTCGGAAATTGTGAAGGCTAAGTATAATTGGGATTCTAGTTTAGACATACGCTCTTCAACATTATTGAAAGTGAGCTTCCGTTTTAAACGTCTCACGTCTCTAAAGTAATTTTTAAAGATAGTTTCTCTAAGTCTTGAGGCTACTTTCAGGGTGATTTCTGGAGTTACAAAAGGATTCCCGTCGCGATCACCACCTGGCCAAAACCCGATGTTGATGATGTCGTTGTCAATGTGTTTTCCGTCGAAAATATTTTGCTGAATGTAATCGTAAATACTTCCGAAGGAATAATAAAACACGTGCTCCAAATACCAGATCAAACTCACCGCTTCATCGTAGGGTGTTGGTTTTTCGTGTTTAAAAAACGGTGTTTTCCCGAGTTGCGCCAAAAGATCATTAATAGTCAATAAATCGTTTTTCTTGATGGCCTCAGCGAGATCTGTAATAATCCCGAGCACACTGCCTGGATAAAATTGGGTTGGATGTGCAGTCAATACGATTCTCACTTTAAATTCTTCGAGATAATGCTGGAGCTCTTCAAGTTTATTTTCTGAACTTGCCGACTCTTTTAAACTTCTCAAGGTCCCAATCCCATCCATATTATTGACAATGGGGAATGCGGCATCTTCAATGGCATCAAACAGCACAACTTGCCGCTCTATATATTGAATAAACCGAAACAACAGATTGATTTGACTCTCTGTAGAACGTCTCGCCTGATATTTCTTAAAAAAGGTCTCAACAATTGTTGTAGGATTCTCACCTGCCTGAAAGCCTTTTTGACAAGTTTCATGAAATAAAGGCAGAAGAACTCCCGTTTTTGTTATGGAATCAAACGGCAAGGTCATAAAAATACTATTGTAGATTTGATATTTTGACTTTACGTTTTGATTGAATCTCGTAAGCTTTGGCTGTGTTGGCATGGTAGTTCTTTTTTATAAAGGTAGTGAAGCTGTCATATTTATATGAGAAAAACCATGTTTTTACGAAATTGGTAATATAAATACCGCGCACTGACAATGATGTATTGATCTGTTCGTTTTATTATAAATCTGTTAGATTTTAAACTCTTAAAAAAATCTAAAATAGACTTAGCTTTCAATATTAATAATTTAGCTTTGAGGTCATAATTATAGTATAATTTCTATACTTTTAAATCACATAAAATGCATCAATCTACCCAACTAAACTGCTTAAAAAATTTAGTTTTGTTGCTGTGTCTAGCGAATATTTTTAATGTGGTTTCCCAAACGAATGACAGTTCTATATTGAATGCCTATAAAGATTACAGCAAACTTCCTCGAGAAATAATATTTGGTCATTTAAATAAGTCTACACTTATAAGCGGAGAAAGTTTAGGTTTTACAATTTATAGCTTTGATAAGTATACCAAAAAGATATCTAATGTCACCACCAATGTGTATTGCTCCTTAGAAGATGAGACTGGTAAGATCATTAAAAATAAAATGGTTTTAAGTTCTGAAGGAATAGCAAGCGGAATATTTACAGTTGACAGTCTTTTTTCAACAGGCAACTATGTCTTTAAAGCCTATACCAATTGGATGAAAAACTTCGATGAGCAAAATTTTTATATTCAGAATCTCAAAATCATTAATCCAGACGATTACGATACTAGTGATAACAAGATAAATAGTACAATAGATGCACAATTTTTACCAGAAGGAGGTCATCTTATTTTGAACGTGAAAAACACGATTGGCGTAGTTGTTAAAGATCAAGATGGCTTGGGAGTGCCTAACTTAACTGGAAATGTATATGATATGGATAATGTTGAAGTTTCTAATTTTAAAACTAGTGATTTAGGTATAGGAAAATTTATCCTTATACCTGAGCAAGGCAAATCGTACACTGTAAAATTAAATTCTAAAATAGAAACTGCTGTTACGTTGGAAAGGGCCGAGTCAAGAGGAATAAATGTAAGTTTAACCGACATGGGTAATAAAATTGCATTAGTATTTCGAACTAATGATAAAACATTACTAAAAATCGCAAAAAAAAAATTTAAATTATCAATTAGTAATGGAAGTCAGCTAAAGATGTTTGATCTAAGTTTTGAAAATAATACAGAAATTACTAAGCTTATAACTTATTCAAGTTTATTTACTGGTATAAATATCATCACCTTATTTGATGAAGATGATTCACCAATATTAGAACGTTTATTCTTTAAATATGACGGTGTAAGAATTGTTGTTTCGGGAAAGGCAAGCGTAGAGAAAACCACAGACTCGTTGGTGGTTTCAATTTCTATAAAAGGAATTGACCAAACCAAATTTAATAATTTAAGCGTATCTGTGTTACCTGCAGGAACTAAATCGTACAACGCGCACCACAATATAATTTCTCAAACTTATTTACAGCCATATGTTACGGGGTATATTGAAAATGCAAAATATTACTTTACAAATATTGATAGAAAAAAGAAGCTTGCATTAGATAATTTGTTATTAACTCAAGGATGGAGTAGCTACAATTGGAACAGCATTTTTAAGAAAGGGCCTGAGGCTAATTACCCATTTGAAAATGGAATTAGTCTTAAGGCAAATTTAAATAAAACGAAAGCTAATGAATTCATTATTTATCCGTTAAAAAACTCATCTACGATAATGACGGAAGTTCCTGATGGAGAAAATTACTTTGAAATTAAAGGCTTGTTACCATTTGATGATGAGATTATTAGTATTGGAGCGATTGGAAAAAGAGATAAAGCTTTTAAGCCCAGTCTTTATGCTCAATTTACACCTTCTAAAATTCCCGCACTTGATACTGAATTTACTCCATTGGGTTATAGCGCAAATATTTCTGCGCTTTACGGTTCAAATGAATTCATTCTAAAAGATTCTTGGAGAGAAATTGAGGTGTTGGATGCCGTTTTAATTAAAGCGAAAAAAGATGAAGAGCGTATTGAGCGAATTAAAAATAGAGCCTTTGGTACAGTAGATTTTTTAACAGATATACAACGGGATTCTTATACTTCATTTGGTAATTATATTAGCACGAAAGGATTTAACGTTATTGAGCTAGGTAATTCCTTAAGTATTACGAATACGAGAACCACTTCTTTTGGTTCAAATAGACCAATAATTTATCTTGATAAACAACTTTTAAATGATTTTAGTATTCTTACTTCATTAGACATGGGGACTGTAGATTACATCATCATTGATAAATCAGGATTAGGAGAAGGTATAAGAGGCGGAAGCGGCGTCATTAAAATTTTCACAGATCCACAATTAAGACTTAAACGCTATAATGTTAAAAATGATATTGATCAACAACTAATACCACCGTTGGCATTTGCTGCAACTAAAAAATTCTATACTCCAATATACAGCACATATCAAAACGATTTTTATCAAAATTATGGTGTAATTGGTTGGTTTCCTAACGGAAAAATCACTAAAAACGGAAAGCTCAATGTTAAAATTCTAAATACACAAAATGATCAAATTAAACTCTTTATTGAAGGCTTTGCTAACGATGGTGCTTTTATTTCTGAAGAAAAAATAATTACTCTTGATTAGTGTAATTATCAGAGATTTCATTCTAGAATGACCAAATATAATCCAGATTAGCATGCCAATAGTGTCTTAAGTAAACTGGAACAATCGATTTTAAAATGACTACATATGAGCGGTTATTAAAAAAATGAGTTGATGCATTTACTTCACCTTAAAAATTCACTATTAATTTTAAATTAGCATTTTAACACCAAATTAAGATAATTAGCTAGTTAAAACATCTTAATGCTGTTTACAGTCTAGCCATTATATTTTTTGGAAGAATGGAATAAATAAGCATCATATTTTGTATTTTAGCCTAAAATTCGTTAAAAAAAATTGTTTTATGAAACGCAAATCTACTTTAAAAACCATTAAACTTTTAAGGAAGCAACTGCTTCTTACAGCCGTATGCGTAGCCTGTTCTACATTTTGTTTTTCGCAAATTGAAGTTACTGGAGGCCCTTACTATTTGGATCACAGCGTTTGCGAAATGCCAAAAGTTTTTGATATCAACAATGAGCAAATTTCAATCCCTAGTGCCTTAAATGTTTTTGGTGAAGCTAGGGGTGCATTATGTTCAACTATTAATGTAATATACAATGGTTTTGATTCTAATCCTCAAGCCCAAGCTGCATTTCAGTATGCTGTAGATATTTGGGCACAAACGTTAACATCGTCAGTGCCTATTACAATCAACGCTAACTTTACCGATGCGCTGCCTTCGGGAACTTTAGGTAGTGCTGGACCTACAGGCTTTTTCTCATTAAGCGGAGGGTTAGCAAATACAGTTTATCCAAGGGCACTCGCTGAAAAAATAACTGGAGCCGAAATAGGTGGCGCTAATTCTATTGACATTAGCTGTAATTTTAATAGTCAAGTTAATTGGTATTACGGGACTAACGCAAATCCACCTAATAGCCAATTTGATTTCGTCTCAGTTGTATTACACGAACTTGGTCATGGTCTAGGCTTTCTAGGATTTGGTACTATATCAAATGGAGAAGGCACAATTTTAAACTCAGGTTCGCTTTCACCTTATGACAATTATACAGAAACGGGATCAGGCAATGCCCTGACTATTTTTCCTAATAACTCGGGGTTTTTAGCCGACGCCCTAAGAAGCGGTGACTTATTTATAAATAGCCCCTTGGCAACGGCCGCTAACGGTGGCGTAAAGCCTCAAATTTGGGCGCCTAGTACGTTTAACGGAGGATCAAGTTACAGTCATTGGGATAATAACGTATTTCCTAATAGCAATGTTAATTCATTAATGACTCCATCAATAGGAAATGGTCAAGCAAACCATAATACGGGTCCAATAACAAGAGCCCTTTTTGAGGAATTTGGATGGACTGTTTGTAATTCTTTGAGTGTAGCTGAATCAACACTAGAAAGCTTATCAGTTTCCCCTAATCCATTTAATGATGCTATTAGAATAACACTACCAAATAACTTAAGTGATCGCGATTTTAATATTTCAATTTTTGATATAAATGGACGCATTGTTTTTGAAAAACAAACTAATAGCACAAACAATATGATAGATCTAGATATCTCTCAATTGAAGACATCTATGTACTTCATGCAAGTCGAAGATGCAGCATCTGGAGTATCGATTACCAAAAAGATTGTAAAACAGTAAGTTTGAAATCATTTTATATAAAAAAACCCACAACATATTATTGTGGGTTTTTTCATTTGAAAACAACACTTGGTTATTTACTTAGCATCAATAATTCATTGCAAAGAACTTCAGTTATATAACGCTTAGAACCATCTTTATCGTCCCACGACCTGCTGGTAAGCTTGCCTTCTATAGCAATTTCCTTTCCTTTAGTCACATACTCCTCAACGACTTTTACGAGTCCTCCACGCACTACTATATTATGCCATTGAGTTCGCTCTACCTTGTTGCCAGCTTTGTCTTTGTAGCTATCATCTGTTGCCAATGAAAAGCTGGCCGCTTTGTTTCCATCGGGAAAACTTTTGATTTCTGGATCTTGACCTAATCTTCCAATCAACTGTACTTTGTTTCTAAGTGTGTTCATGATTTTAATTTTTTTTATGTTAAACAGTTAATACTATTGAACCTTCATTGATTCAACACTGCAAATATGAGACAGGCTTCAAATGTTATTCGGTTGTTACGTATTTAAATTCGTTTGTAAATGATTGTTGTCGTTTGTTGTCGGTTATGGCTTAGTGCAAATACCCTATCTTTATCAACAATTACAGGAGGTCAAGGCCAATGCAACCCACTAAAAAAACATTTCAGTCAAAGTTCTCGGGAACCTTAGAGCTTATAGATGACGGTTGTAAAAAACGTTTAAACTCAAAAAATGCTAATTATAGTTATGGCGCTTTACAAACGGTTTTAAAATTTGGGTTGGATCAAATTGATTTGGCGAAAGTCAATTCAGTATTACTTTTGGGTTTAGGAGGCGGAAGCGTTATTAAAACGCTGAGGCAAGATTTTAAGTATCAAAAATCAATTATAGCCGTTGATATCGATCCCGTCATTATTGATATTGCAAAAACTGAATTTCTACTCAATGAGGACAAAAGTCTCAAAATCATCTGTCAAGATGCTGCCCAATTTTTGATGCTAAATTCTGAAACATTCGACTTGATTATTATCGATCTTTTTATAGATATTCAAATTCCGAAGGTATTTTTAGAATTAAAGTTTTGGGAGTCAGTCGTTGCCTCAAAATCGCTTAATGGTATTATTCTATTCAATGCTTCCGTAGAAAAAAAACGCGTCAGTGCCGTACAGTTCGTAGTTGAATATCTAAAAACAAAAGTCTATAACGTAGAAATTTATGACAATGTGAATGGAACTAATACACTCGTTATTTCACAATCTTTATAAATATTACTTATCTTTAATAGACTATAATCTCTAAATATGCAAAAACAATGTCCAGAATGTGGCGAAAAAATTGTCGGGCGAATCGATAAAAAATTTTGTTGCGATGCCTGCAGAAACGCCTACAATAATAACATCAATAAAGATCATCGAAATCTAATTAGAAATACCAATAATAGACTACGAAAAAACTACCGTATCCTTGAAGCTCTCAACCCAGAGCAAAAAACAAAGACTTCTCGCGCAAGATTAATCGAAAAAGGTTTTGATTTTAATTACTTCACGAGTATCTATACCACAAAAGCAGGGACAGTGTACTATTTTGTTTATGATCAAGGGTATTTGCCGCTTGATGGAGATTACTATGCATTGGTAAAACGAGCACGTTGAATGTACTTTTTTTGCCTCGCGGTGAATCGTCGTAACAGTAGACTTTTAAACTTAATTTATTTGCTCGTAAACATCTGCAAATTAAATGATTTTTTTCTGAATCGATTCCTATTATTTTAGCCCTACCCCAACGATCAAACTTTAAATGAACAAAAAGACAACCGTCAATCTAAAGCTAGATTATAACACCATTGTAGTATATCAGAAATCTGCTTTAAAAAAAATTGCGATGAGTTCATAACAACTTTTAGCATGATATTAAATGTCTCTAAAACGTTTTAAATTTCAAAAATATTTCATTTTGTATCATGTAATAAATACACTATATTTCAGCCAGTTACACCTCAACTACTAGTGATTTTAATTTGTTTCGCTTAAATCATTCTAAGACTTCTAAACTTTTAACTTAGGCAAAACATGGCAAGACTGTTTAGTTATTCCTCAAAAATTAGAATTATTCTCTTATCCTTCTTTGCTGTCATTATTCATGCGATCAGCAGTACTGCCGCGGCACAAAACGCGAATATGGTTCCCATTAAAATTATGGAAATAGACAGTATGTCTTACAATGGCGAAGACGTTTTAATCTTAAGAGATACTTCCAGAAAACTAACGTTTGATGACATTCAAAAAGTAAAATTCAAAAACAAAACTCATGATATTACGCCGCAAAGCGGATTTTATTGGTATAAATTCAAACTTGAGCCAAAAATCTATGCCGATAAATTTTTGATTTCTACAATATACTCAGATAGAGCAACAATTTATGCGCCATATAAAAATCATTATAAACAAATTAAAACTGGAAAACTAGCTCGTACTGGCAGACCAATCAGCTACGACATCTTTGAGGCCTCCAACTTTTACTTTCCAATGGATTCACTAGATTTTTCTAAACCGTTTTATATTAAAAAAATGCCTATTTCCGATACAGGATTTAAGAATATAGCCAACAACCCTTACTTTATGATCACAAATCACGAGAGCTTAGTAAGGCTTAACACAGCCGAAAATTCACTGACCCGATATCATATTTTATACTGTGGTATCTTGTTGATGTCCTCTTTACTTTTCTTCATAAGTTATTATCTAACAAAAGACAAAAACTTTCTTAACTACTGTTTTTATCTCTTTTTTACCTTACTAATTTTTGCGCCATACATTCCATTTATTTATAATATCCTTAATGCCTTAGACCCCATAACTGTCCACCTTACGAATAAAACAGGAACATTGGCCGCCTCTGGACTCTATCTCTATTTTTTCATTGAAATTTTAGACCTAAAGAAAAGTAAACCTAAGTTTCATATGTTTACGTCTGCACTCCTTTATTTAATTTTTGTTTTTATAGTCATATACCTGTTCTTACTAATTATCAATCCCTACAACAATTTTACTGTAAGCGCTTTTAAGTGGTTTAGATACCTTTTTGGAGTTATAAGTTTTGGTCTATTTGTCTATTTGGCAATTAAACGAAAACCAAATGTGGTTTATACTGTCGTGCTTCTAGGCAGTTTTTTACTTATCGCTGGCAATATCATGGCCATAATTTATGGAAGTATATTTTACTTCTTGAATACCGTAGTCATTGAAATATTCATTTTTTGGGGCATTGTAAACTACAATTATAAATTGAATTTAGAAAAACAAGTCAGCACCAAGTTTGAACTGGACAATGAGCGCAGGGAAAAGGAAGGCCTGAAAAAACTTGACGAGGCCAAATCAAATTTCTTTACCAATATATCGCATGAGTTTCGCACACCATTAACGCTTATTAATGGTCCTATTGACGAGCAGCTCCAAAGGGACAACTTAAACCCAACCGAAAAACGAAACCTCAACATCGCCAAGAAGAATTCTAATAGACTTTTAGCACTTATTAATCAAATTTTAGATTTATCGAAGTTGGAGTCTGGGCATTACCAACTAAAGGTTGTAGAAAAAGAACTTTTGGATTTTCTAAAAGCCATCTGCGCATCTTACGAGTATGAAGCAAAAAAAAAGAAGCAAACCTTTGTATTTGAGAGTAAAGTCCCTAGAGGCCTGTACTACATTGATACCGATGTGATCGAAAAAATACTGTCCAATCTAATTTTCAATGCGTTAAAATTTAGCCCTCAGGGGGAACTTATTACTGTTTCTTCGGAAATATTAGATGACAAGCTCAATCTTTATGTTGAAAACGGTGGCGCATCAATATCAAAAGACAACCTAAATTTAATTTTTAGTCGTTTTCATCGTATTGATGAAAACACAGTTGGATCTGGAGTAGGTCTAGCCTTGACAAAAGAATTGGTTGAACTGCACAAAGGAACCATTATTGCTGAAAGCGATCACCCTGTGACGCGATTTACCATTTCTATTCCCGTTATAAGAGCGTCTTATAATGATTCAGAAATCAAATCCAGATCTCAAAAGGAACTCTATCATGAAATCACGAACACATCTCAAGATATAATTATTCCAGATTCTATTGATATTTTAGAACATAGCAGCGATATTGAAAAACCAATACTTTTAATAGTTGAAGACAACGAAGACCTACGACACTATATCGCCTCACTATTCGCAAAAGATTTTGATATACATACCGCCGCAAACGGTAAAGTAGGTTTTGAAAAGGCCTTAAAATTAGTACCAGATATCATTATTACCGACCTTATGATGCCAGAATATGACGGGCTTGAAATGACCAAAAATTGCAAAGTTCATGATGCTACCTCCCACATTCCCGTTGTTATGCTCACTGCAAAAGCAGGCGAAGAAGATGAACTCATTGGTTTGGAAATAGGTGCAGATGCTTATATTTCAAAACCGTTTAATACCAATATTCTTAAGGCAAAAATCTATAACCTCCTCGACAACCAACGCAAACTCCAGGAGCGTTTTAGTCAAGAGGTAATCTTATCTCCAAAGGATATTGCAGTAAGCTCTTATGATGAACGGTTTTTAAATAACCTTCAAACGGTGATCAATGATAATTTGGTAGAATCTGATTTTAATGCTGAAAAATTTGCGGCCTCATTACATATAAGTCGAATGCAATTGCACAGAAAACTCAAAGCAATCACTGGTCTTTCCACAACCGAGTTTATTCGCAGCCAACGTCTCAAACTTGCCGCCGAACTCCTTAAGAAATCAGATATCAATATATCTGAAGTTGGCTACTCTGTCGGTTTCAATAATCACTCTTATTTCACACGTTGCTTTAAAGCACAATTTGGTAGTTCGCCATCAGACTATTCCAATTCCTAAACCTTTCCGAAGTACAATTTCATCCTTTTTCTAATTATATTATTTTATAATATACTCATTTTTAATGTTTTAATACTAATGTTACATAAGTTCAAGGCTTTGTTACATACGTTCAAACCTTACGCCATGCTTCCTTATACATTTGTACCAGACACAATTTGAATTGTTCATTTTTTTAGTAGTGGTCAATATGAAAAACAAGGGAGAACATCTAGAAGGCCAACTTCCCAAGACACCTACTAATCATATTTACATCAACATTAATAATCTCAAAGCAGGTGTTTATTTATTAAAGATCATGAACAAAAACAAACTTATTAAGAACATTAAATTCAGAAAAAAATGAAAACAATCATTAGGTATTGCGCAATATTTTCAATGGTCATTTTATGTAGTTGTGATTCAGATGATGATACCGTTAGTAACGACCCTATTCCAGAAATAATAGTTGAGTTCACTGAACATACCCAACAAGACCAAATGGGCGATTTTGCCGAAAATGCCATGGCAGAGTTTAATGGTTTTGTGTGGTCAACAGGTGGCTACAATGATTACAATACTGGAAGATCTTGGGACGTTTGGAAAAGCTCCAATGGAATCGCCTGGGTATCTGTTACCGAAGCTCAATTTGAGCCACGCTCCAATCACACCCTCACCGTTTTTGATGGCAAAATGTGGTTGATAGGTGGTATAGACAATACCGATACGTTTTTAGGAGATGTTTACTTTTCCGATGATGGAGAGACGTGGATTTTGGCAACCGATTCTCCAGCATTTCTTTCAGCCGCCTTTCACAGCGTGGCAGTCTTTAACAACAGGCTCTATCTTATTAAAGACGGCATAAGTGCAGTAGAGGTGTGGTCGTCTGCAGATGGTGTATTGTGGGTAGAGGAAACGAGTAACGCATTTCCATCCAGAGAAGATTTTAAAGCGGTGGTATTTAATAATGAACTCTATGTTTTGGGCGGTCGTCATACCAGTACCCGCTTTAACGAAATATGGAAAAGCAGTGACGGTATCACCTGGAGTCAAGTGACCACACCAACCATATTCACGCCTAGATATTCACATACGGCAACAATTCATAACAACCGCGTTTGGGTAAGTGGTGGTTTTGGTACTGCTCCTGAAGGTAATCTTTGGTACAGCAACGATATGGAAAACTGGTTTGAATATACACCAATAACTTCTGCTATTGGGCTTTATGACCACACAGCACTTAATTATGCAGATGAGGTTTGGCTGTTTGGAGGACGTGAAGGCGTTGCTGGAGGCGTATGGCCAATAGTAGGAAAAATTAGAAGTTTTAAAGATGTAACACCATAAATCATTTCTAACATAAAAAACAGAATCGAAATAATCGTTTATATAACTGCCAATAATTTTCTCATACGACAGTAGCGAAAACGTGACCATTCATTTTACTCTCCTAATAGAGTGCTTTTGAGCAGTATGTTGCGCAAATAATCAATCACTTAAAAATTACAGACTATGAAAACTTCAAAACTCATTTTATTAGTATTTGCCCTTGTTGCAATGCAACTTTCATTCTCCCAAACTAAGAAGAAGGACGAAAAAAAAGAAACGACAACCAAAAAAACCAACGATAATTATCTGGACTTACAAACCAAGAGCATGACCAAGCTCTTTGGTTCAGATCTTAGTGGAAATCCCGATGGCAAATCTATTGGCTATTTAGAGTTCTTAGAAAAGATGGATCTGCCTCCAGAGCAAAAAACAGAATTGCGACATCAATACATCCTGCAATCTAAAACACTTACCCAGAAACAAAAAGACTCCTTAGGGCAAGTATTTGCAAGACAATTAGAACAGGCACAAAAAGAAAAACTCAAAAACTAGAGCTATGAATACGATAAGATTACTAATAATATTGATTGTTTTTACCGGTTCATCAATAGCACAAGCGCAGGTTTTTAGAAAACTTGTTAAAAAAGCTGAAAAAGCCGTAGAACGTACCGTCGAAAAACGGGTTGAAGACGAAACCGAAAAGAAAACTGACAAAGCCTTGGACAGTGTCTTTGATAAAAAGAAAGACAAGCGTAAAAACAGAAAGCATAAAAACAAAAAATCAAGCGACGATAATTTACCCGATGTGCTGCCAACAGACCAAGAAAGTAAAAGCCTAGAGGTAAAAAGAGCGCCAGATTTTGAACCAGGAAACGTAAGCATCTTTGACGACCGTTTTGCTAAAGAGAATCCAGGAGACTTTCCTGCAAATTGGGATACTAACGGTAGCGGAGAACTTGTGATCATTGATGGTGTTAAATGGTTGCGGCTAGGAGGGAATTCTACCTATGTGCCTATTCTCGACAAAGCACCACCAGAAGATTACACCATAGAATTTGATCTTTTGGTAACTGGTCTTGACAAAAAAACGAGTTCTAGCTCTAGAATCAACATACTGCTAGAGGATACTGAGCGCTTTAGCAAACCAAAATCATTTGCCATGGTAGAACTATCGCCTTCACAGTTTATAGAATCACAAGGAGTGGTTGAAAAAAATGAAAACAGAAAACGCATTTTTAGGAATAAAATTGGCAAGGATTATCGAGACGCCATCAATGGGCAATCCCATATTTCTATTGCGGTAAACAAATCCCGTATGCGGGTTTGGATGAACGATAATAAATTGATTGACATTCCAAGATTGGTGCCAGAAGGTAACATGACCTTTAAACTGCAAACTCTATCCCTACGTGATGAATTTGGTAAAGACGAAGTATATATCGCCAACTTTAAAATGGCCAAGGCGGGTGAGGACAACCGCAGTAAATTATTAACAGAGGGTAAGCTTTCCACCAATGCCATTCAGTTTGAATCGGGGAGCGATAAAATAGTACCCTCCTCTTTTGCGATCATACGCGAGATCGCCTCTGTTTTAGAAGAAAATCCAGAAGTCAACATCGCTATTATAGGTCATACCGATAGTGATGGAGATGACAGTAGTAATTTGACCTTGTCCCAAAAGCGAGCAGCTTCGGTTAAAAACGCCATGCATTTTCAATATGGCATCGCCGAAAAGCGTATGCAAACGGAAGGTAAGGGAGAAAATAGTCCCGTTGCCAAAAATACTTCCGAAGAAGGAAAAGCACAAAATAGACGTGTTGAATTTATAAAACTTTAAAATCCAAAATCATGAAATATAGTATGACAAGCCTTTTGCTATTAATCCTGTTCTCGCTCACTAGTTGCAATAATGATGATGATAATGGCAATCAAGAACCAGAACTTGGCTTTTTTCCAACCAAGATTATTCTTGAAGATGGTGGAACAACTCTAGACATAGAATTTACCTACGATAACAAAAATCAAATAGCATTGATAACATCAGATCTATTCAGTTTAAGTTTTGCGTATTACGCCAATGGGCTTATCGCTGAAACCAGATTAAACGGTACAAGCACCGTTATTAGTACGACCTACGATGGCGAGATCGTAACAAGTTTGACCGAAACCGATGAAATCTCTAGTGACATCATTCCCGTAAGTTACACGAACGGAACCTATAGTACGAATAGTGCCATTATTAAACTAAATCCACAAAACCAAGTTCTCGAACTTTATGGTTCACCCATCACCTATTCCAACAATTCAGGCCCTTTTACCCATTTAAAATTCCAGCCCGCACTATTTATTACAGCAGATATTGTTCCTATATATTCCTATTTCTTCGCAACGCATGAAATCACTGAATTCGAATTTCCCTTTAATGGAATTACGTATACCGTTGACAATACAAGAGATGCCAATAACAATATCGTTTTTGCACAATGGATTGATCCAATGGGCAATGAAGATGCCTCTTATACTATAGAATATGAAGAGAGACCATTAATTAACTAAAACAAAACCATGAAAACACTATTAACCATTTGCATCATAGCAGTAACACTTCAAATAACTGCTCAAAATAATTGTTCTCCTTTTTATCCTTCGGAAACAGGAACGACATTCACCATTCATCAGTTTGATAGACGCGATCGGCTTTCTACTATTTCAGAATTTAAGATAACGGAAGCATCTGCCAACCAAATGACCTTAAGTTCAACCTTGAAAGATGATAATGGCAAAGCCATTTTCTCAGGAACTTTCAAAGTGAAATGTGAAGGAGGATCAACGACTCTAGAACCTGAAGCTTTGGTTTCAGGTGCCATGATGGAACAATACCAAAATATGGAATATACCATTAGCGGTGATGGTATTAGCTTTCCCAGTACGCTTTCTATAGGTCAAACCTTGCCTGATGGAGAGGTCTTTATGAAGGTAGATGCGGGACTTATCAATATGAGTACGACAGTAACCATGACCAATAGAAAAATAGAGCGGCAAGAATCTATTACTGTTCCTGCGGGTACTTTTGACTGCTATGTCATTACGTTTACCAATACCATAAAGGTAGGGTTATCAAAAACGTATTACACCACACAATGGATTTCAGAAGGTGTTGGGATGGTTAAAGAGGAGACCAAAAAATCAAACGGAAACCTCGTCTCCAAAAGTATTCTACAACAAATTCAATAATCACGAATTCACTACAATCAACTCACATTAAAACCATTTAAATTATGAAAACAACACTCTCAATTTTTTTACTAGTCTTAACCTCTTGCTTATTACAGGCACAGGAAGGCGAATTTAACGCCAAAACCAAGGGCAGTTATTTTGCAAATGGCAGTGCTAGTATTTTTTCGACCACCAATAAAGTAGGCGATGACTCATCCAATTCATTTTCTATTGATTTTGTGCCCCGAGCAGGTTATTTTATTATGGATAATCTCGCTATTGGTCTTGGTCTGGTCATTAGCAGTAATAATGAAACTACCGATGATCTTTTTGGAGAACAAGAAGTCACCACTACAGGTTTTGGCATCACGCCATTGGCACGTTATTATTTTGAAAATAATCTATTTGCCGAGGCAGCCGTAGGTATCGGCTTTACAAATACCAAATTTGGTGGTGACACGATACCAGGACTTGATGGAGATATGAAATCTAATTCGTTCGGGTTTCGTATTGGTGCAGGCTATGCGCTTTTTCTTGGCGACCATATTGCTGTAGAGCCCTCTATCAATTACTCTTGGGAAGATATCAATCCAGAAGACGCTCCATCAGATTTTAAACAAAGTCTCTCCTCTATTTTTCTCAATATCGGCATAACAGCATTCTTCTAGCTGAAGGCTAATGACTAAACAACGATTACTATTTCCGCTTAAAAACAAACATTTATAAACAATTAAAACATTACAATTATGAAACATGCAATTTTAAACACGAAACTTTTTTTAATGGCACTTGTTGCTGTATTTGCCCTCTCTTGTTCTGCCGAAGATGGCAGTGATGGCGCTCCTGGTGAGCAAGGTCCTGCTGGAACTGACGGTATAAATGTTGCCGACGGAAATGCGAACGTGCAGGTTTTAACCTATGATATATCTACAGAAAGTGGTACATTTCACGAGCAAAACGTTCCCGAGATCACACAAGATGTTTTAGACAATGATGTGATATTGGGTTATGTTAAATCTGCTAATGTTTTCTTTCCACTTCCAGCCGTTGAAGATCCGGATATCATTGATTTTAATATTTCAGTCGCAATTTTAGAAGGGTTTTATATCATGGACTTTGTGCAAAATGATGGAACCTCTTACAATCTTACTGCAGGTGATCTTCAAGCACTTAAAGTCATCATTATTGAAAGCTCATCTACTATGGAGGGCAGATTTGCAAGCCCAGGCAACTCCTCAAAAGAGAACGTATTACTCGAACTAGAGCATGCTAATGTTGACATCACCAATTATCATGACGTCATGGCCTACTATGGTTTAAAGCAAAAATAGTTAGTCTCAGACCGCAGTGCTCTTAAATTTAAGCGTTGCGGTCTAATTTTTATCTAAAACTTTTAAAGATGACATATTTTAAATTTTCAACACTTGCTCTATTGTTTTTGACACTCACGGCTTGCGATACCGATATACCCGAAGTTGACAACGACCCACCCACATTTTCATTTAAAGTCACTGGAGACGGCTTTGACCGTACCTTTACCCAAGATGATGATTTTTCCAATTTACAGCTCAATCTAAGGGAAGATGTCGATTATGACATGATCTTCTCCAGTGCAGATCTGGGCGGTGTACAAAGTACGCTACTGCGTTATGATGCCAATTACATCGAATATGACAATGATCCACCCTTTCCAGCAGCTCCATGGACGCAGGAATTATCTGGGTTGAGCTTTTTTGCAGATTGGGTAGGTGATCAATCAGCTCCCTTAACAGGAAATATTTTGGTGGGTACTTTTAGACCAAATGGTGAGAATATTTCAACTACATTTTTCTTTTCGGTAAGGGATTTTGGGGGTGAGGCTAACATGCCAAATACCACCTCAGGTCAACTCAACATTTTTATAGGCGATTTTGATACTGAATTGATTTCGTTTTAAAGCTCTTATGTAATGATCACCATTGTAAACGAGGCTCTTTAAATTCAAATTTGATTTGGCTTATCAACATTTGTGATCAATTTATTTGCAGTTTCAAGAGTGCTATTGATAGCTAAATTAGGCGTCTAATAGCGCTCTTGACAATGCTGCTTTAATGATACCTACACTATTTTTAGCACCCAGTTTACTCATTAAATTCATGCGATGCGTCTCGACTGTTTTCGGACTAATAAATAGTTGATCTGCAGTTTGCTGGGTTGTTAATTCTTCATAAATACATTGTAAAACTTCTTTTTCTCGACGCGTTAATTTAATATGTAGCGTGTTTTTTTTCTGTTGACCAATAGATCGATTCATTAATTTTTCCTGAATGTCTTTTTGTAGATATTGCTCCCCTTTTAAAACTGTTTCAATAGCGCTAATAAGTTCTTCTGTACTTGTGTTTTTTAATAAATAACCCGAAGCTCCATGTTTTAAAATACGTTTTACAAATGACGTTTCATCAAAATTACTGAGTGCGATAATTTTTAAATCTTTGTACTCTTTTAAAAGCGCTTTACATAAATCTATGCCGTTGATGTCTGGTAAATTGATGTCTAATAATAACACATCTGGTTGTGATTGTTTTAATGCAGAAATCGTTTCTAAAGCATTACTATATTTGCCAATAATTAAAATATCTGGATGATTTTCTAGTAGAGAATCAATCCCGTTTCTAATCATTTCATGATCGTCTGTAATGGCAATTTTAGTTATCATTTATCTTTTTTAAATCAATCTCTATAGTATTTGATGTTCCATTTTCAGAAGTAATAATATCTAAATTTGCATTTAGATATTCTACGCGAGATTTAATATTATTTAAACCAATTCCTGTTTGAGTGTCATCTTTAATTTCATAACCTTTACCATTATCCTCAACCGTAACCAAAAGAGTATCATTAAGATTACTAATTTGTACATCAATTATTTTTGCTTCGGAATGTTTTATAGCATTAGTCACCAATTCTTGAATAATCCTGAAAATATTAACCTCTACTTTCTTATGCAAATCAATACTATCTCCAATTTGCTGAAAGCTGATTTCTGCTTTATGAGTGCCATTCATGTTGTCGCAATAATTGTTAATGGCTTCAATTAAATTAAAATCTTTAAGCGATGGTGGTACTAAATTGTGTGAAATGGCTCGTACTTGTTTACAAGAATTATCAATCATGGAGACTGCCTCATTGATGACCTCATTGTTCATTTTTAAGAGTGATGATAGCTTGTATTTTATGGCAGACAAATCGCCGTTAACGCCATCGTGTAATTCTTTAGCAATACGCAAACGTTCTTTCTCCTCGCCTTCAATAAGGGACTCTAGGGTTAAGACTTCTTGTTCTTTTTTTATAGCAATTAACTGTTGTTGAATTCGTTTTTGTCGCTGCTGAAATGTAAACCATAACAGTATTGAGGCTAATAATAGGGAGATAATTAGGATCGTCATTAAGCGGGCTTTTGCGTGGGATTTCTGTAATTGTAATTCGTTTTTTAATATGGTTTTATCTTTTTTTTCGGTATTATATTTTATTTGAAGTTCGTCTAGATTTTTTAATCCATTTTCATTAATTCTTTTATCTGAAACCTTTTTAAACTTTTTATGAAACTCTAAAGCTTTTTGGTTTTGATTGGAAGCTTCATAAAGTTTAGATAAATTAAAATATAAATTTTGTTGATCTGCTGCAGATCCTTTTATTGTATCTAATTGCTCTAACAAAATCTGTTCACTTTTCTGATAATTACCCATAAGTGTATAAATATCACCTAAGTTTGCTGCGGCACCAGTTAATTCACCCTCGTAATTGTTTTCTTTTAACGTATTATAAGCTTCTTTTGCATAAGTAATAGCCTTATCATATAACTTTTGTTGTTTATAAATTGACGATATATTTTGTTTATTTAGAGCTATTCTCCTAATATTAGAGGTTTTTTCACTTAAAACAATAGATTTATTATAGTATTCTAATGCCTTATTATCTTCATCTTTATAGTCGTAAACATTGGCTAGATTGAGATACGTGCTCGCTAAATTATTAATATGTGTTGTGTTAATTAATTTTTCTATCGATTTATCAAAGTTTTTAATGGCTTCATCGTAACGTTCTATGTTTGAATATGTCATTCCTATTGTATTGTAGGTAATACCCATACCTCTATCGTTTTTCAATAGTTCATAAAAATTAAGCGCTTTTTGATAGCTTTCTAAACTTTCATCATAATTGCCTGTAATACTATTTAAAACTCCTCTTTGAAATGCTGCACCTGCTTCGTTGAGTGTATCACCACTAATAAGCTTATCGTAAGTATCTAAATATTCTAAGGCTTTGTCGTAATTCCCTCTAGCTCTGTGTAAAACAATATAATTATCCAAAGATTTGGTAACACCCTTGTCATAGTTCTCTGTTTTTGAAATGTTATATGCACTATCATTAAAAGCAAAAGCTTGCTCTAGATCTATATCTATTAATGCCCATGATAATTTATCGTAACTGTTTACCTTATCTGCTATGTTTTCGCTTGTTTTCGCTTGTTTTAACAAACTATCAATCTCTTTAGTCTGAGCAGACCCAAGTACAGAAACAATAGACACAAAAAAAGATAAGATTAGTTGTTTCAAAATTGCTGGTTTATAAGTTCTTAAGATAGACATTAATTTTCAAGGTTTGATATGCGCTCTTCTAGTGATCTCATTTTTTCGTCAAAGTCATTTTGTCGTGCTTCCAATTGTAATTTTAATTGCTCTATTTCTTCTGCTTGCTCCTTAATAGCGTTTACCATTATAAATGTGAGCGGACCATAGTTGACACCTAAATATGTTTCAGTTGTACCATCTTCCGCAGTATAAACCCAATCTTTTATTAAATAAGGTGCAACCTCTTGTAAGTCTTGCGCAATGGTGCCAACTCCTGTTTCTATTGGCATTTCTGCTAAACCATTATAGGTAAACCAAACTGGATTGATTTGTTTTAGAGTTTCTAGACCATCGCCAAAAGGTAGGATGTCTTTTTTTAGTCGTTTATCTGAAGTAATATCCCAAAGTCCAGATGTTGGTTTTGCAGCAGAGTTGGTAGAAAGTTGTAGTTGATGTGTGGGAATTTGTGTGCCAATACCAACACTTGCATTAAAACCCAAGATATCATTATCAAACTCACCATAGATTAATGGATTTGGAGAATGTGAGCTCTCAATATATAATCTATCATCGTTGTCTTCATTGTATCCTGCTTCATGGCCAATAAAAACACATCTTGATTTAGAAGAAATGAATGAGCCTCTTCCTGCAAATTTACCAATAGCGACATTGAAACTCCCTAACTCATTTCTACTTAATGCATTTTCTCCAATAGCAATATTATTATGGCCTGATTCATTATTGAGTAATGCAAAAGACCCAATAGCAACATTTTGATTACCAGTTAAGTTGAATAGCCCAGATGACCTTCCGAAAAAACTGTTAAATCCTCCTGTCGTGTTAAATTGACCCGCAAACCTACCAAAAAAACTATTAGAGTTTCCTGTTGTATTACTAGTGCCAGATCCAGAACCAAAAAAACTATTTTGACTACCTGAAATATTATTGCTTCCTGATAATCCTCCGAAAAAACTATTAGAATTACCAGTTGTATTATTCAATCCAGAATCATCTCCATAAAAACTGTTACCAATTCCAGTACTATTATTACTACCAGAAAACCAACCGAAAAAATTGTTATAACTACCTGTCACATTAGCATTACCAGATTGGTAACCAACAAACGTATTATAATTATCTGTTAAATCATCATTCTCACCTGCACCTTCACCAATAAAAACCGAATTCCCTATATTCAAAAACTCCAACTGCCCTTTCCCAGTCAAACGCATTTTCTCAGCATTATTTGTTCTAAAACTTAAATCCTGTGCATCAGTCGTACAAATAAAATTTATTGTAGAATTTGTCCCTGCATCTCCAGTTTTTGACCAACCAGAATTATTATTATTTACCAATACCCAATTAGTAATAGCCTGATCCCAATAATAAAATCCTTTTGTAGGAGTACCACTTCCTGTAACATAAACCATCATCCCATCTTGGGCAGCTGTTGGATTTGTAGTTGGGAAATTGTTGATTTTTGGGATGAGAATACCATCTGTGTTATTTGGCTCATTTTGGTTTGAAGATCGAATGTCTAATCTGGCCTCAGGATTTGTAGTGCCAACACCTACTTGAGCATAATGAGTACTTATTGTAAAAAGGAAGAGCAATATTGCTAATGGCGAGGATTTCATAATTTGAATACTTTAATTAACATACCAAATTACGTCTAATCACTTGTATACTTTTAAGGGTAAGTCCCCATAATAAAAACTCAGGGAATTCCCCGAGAAAAACAATCTATTCTCAATTATTTACAGAGGGCAATTTTCTCTAGAGATAAGGTGTCATACATTTTACGATTCACAAAAGTCAAGACCTGCTTTACCACGTCATGAGATTTCAAATTATGGCCTAATCCTTCAGTTTTTACAACAGTTAAAGACTTCATCTCATTTATGAGATAATCTGCCTCACACCTCGGCACCACCTTATCATCAGTATCATAAATAAGCAAGCATTTTGCATTGATCTTTTGGTAATGCTTAGCAATATTAAGTTCATGGATAGGAAATTCGAGAGACTTTGACATCATATCTATTGCCCCTTCAACAACTTTCCTAGAAATACCCAGACAGCACGAAAACGTTTCAAAAATTTTAGTAACATCTGCAAAAGTATTCATCATGATAAATTTTGAGGGATGGTGCTTTTTATCAGATTTTCCAAGGGCAGCCATGGCACAAAGACCTGCAATAGAGTGCGTAATTATGGTGTGCCATTTAGTTTCTGATTCTAAGATAACCTTGATGCCTTTGGTATAATGAAAAACAGATAAAAATCGACCAGGAGCAGCACCATGACCTGGGGCATCTACCACTACGACTCTATATCCAGAATTAACTAAATCTTTAACATAAACCCTCCACCTTGCCCCATTACTGCACCAACCGTGTAGCATTAAAATAAGTGGTCCGTTTCCGTAGGTATATGTAAAAAATGTAGAGCCCTCTACAATAAATTGTTTCTTCAAACCGCTTTTGTAGAACACTTTGGCATTTCTAGATAACTTTCCCCTAATGGCTACGGAAAGTAGTTTGATAATCAACAAAAAAGATAGTCTAGGGTGAATATCATAGAGTGCATTTACGACATACTTAATTTTTGTCATGTACGATGGAAAAAATCGCTTCGCAAGTACTTGTTGTTGACATTTACTATAAAATGTTATGTCCCGCTGCTTGTAAAAACTACGCTCTATTAAGTTCATACTTAATTTCCCTAGTCTCATTTGGTATCTGGTTTTACTCTAACTATGAACAGTTTTAAATTATTACAATCAATTTCACAATGCGTTTGTAATTCCTTAAGGGCTTTATTGATAAAATAACCAATAACAAGACAAATCTCTAAGCCCAAAAACCACCAAATATTAATACCCTGTATAAGGTTGGTTATAGGCTGTGAAACAATAGCGGTGGTATTGATAATGATGAGAATGATAAATAACAGAGACGTTTTCATGATTTTACAGTATTGATTAATAACAATTGCAAGCTGCTAAATATCAATACCATATCACTAAGGTAAATACCTGAAATAAAAAAATCAGGGAATTCCCTGATTTTGATATTCAATATTGATACTGTAATTTTATTTCCAATTCTGACCCTTCAAGTCAAGTGCTGCCTTTAAAATATCCTTTTGGCTTATTTGACCTATTAACTTTCCGTTTTCAACGATTGGAAACCGACGAATTTTAGACTCCAAAAATTTATTGGCTGCATCAAACACATTCATGTTACCATCAATAGTTTCGACGTGTTTCGCCATACGCTGTTCAACAATATGCTGCTGCATTGGTAAATTATGGTATCGACTTTCACTAATATCCTTGAGACAATCGCCTTCTGAGATGATACCTACCAATTCATTGTTAGCATTGACCACTGGACCTCCAGAAATCTTATTTTTGATGAGCGACTGGATCACTTCCTCAATGAGTTGTTCGGGTTGAAATGTGATCAACTCTCTTGTCATGAAATCACTTACCTTAGAAGCATTGACCTCTGTTACATTTTGCTGTTGCTTTCTAGCGCCTTGAAAACTTTTAATACCCATGATTTTTAAATATTTAGATTGTACTTAAAGTTACTTAAAATAAGTGACTTCTACCAAAATGCTTCGTAAAGTATATCTTTGTAAATTATATTGCTTCTAAATATTGAAAATATTGAAATCAAAAATTTGCGTTATCGGTTGTGGTTGGTTAGGGTTCCCCTTAGCTAAAATGCTTATCAAACTAGGCCATGAGGTTCATGGTACAACGACTTCCGAAGAGAAAATTGCAATACTACGAGATGCTGGTATCCATCCGTTTTTAATCCGTTTTTCTGCGGAAGGCGTAGTTGGCGATCTCAAAAACTGTCTTTTAAATTGCATTACGCTTATCGTGAATATTCCTCCAGGTTTGCGTAAAGCCCCTGAAAGTGAGTATGTACAAAAGATGATGTTTTTTATAGAGCAGATCCAACAATCTACAGTGAAGCGTGTTTTATTTATTGGGTCCACCTCAGTCTATGACGATACGAAAACGTGTCCTATTATTACTGAAACGTCAGCCACCTCAACATCCCAAACTGCGTTACAATTGTTAAAGGTTGAACGTTTGTTCATGACTAACAAAAACTTCGAAACGACAGTTTTACGATTTGGCGGACTCCTTGCCGAAAATCGCCATCCAGCCAAATACCTCTCTGGCAAAACCAATATCAAAAACCCTGAAGCTCCCGTTAATCTCATTCATCGAGAGGACTGCATCGCCATCATTTTAAAACTATTAAAACACGAGATTTGGAACGAGACCTTTAATGCCGTAACTACGCCTCATCCAACTAAAAAAGACTATTACACTGCAGCATGCAAACGTATGGGATTACCACTACCCGACTTTGATTTGACCTCAATAAATCAAGGTAAATGTATTGATTCTTCAAAATTGGTACAGCTTTTGAATTACGAGTTCCATGTAAAACTTTAACAATTAGCAGAAATTTAAGATGCGATACAACTTATTTCTTTAGTTTTGGCGCAGAACTCATCTTAACTTCTTGTTTTTAACCGAAAATAAGATACAATTTGTTGAGATGAGCCTATTTTTGAAATTCATAGCATCGCTACCAATAAGAAAATTGCCGGAACATAAGCGAATTTCAGCCATTTTTTAGAACATAGAAAAAGTCAAGATCAGTTCTCAACAAATCAATGAATTAAAATGAAAAAACTAGTACTTCTTTTAACCGTCATCACAACCTTAAGTGCAACCGCACAAACAAAATCTGAACTTTTAAAACATTTTGAAAGTTACTATGTGGAGATGAAAGGTCAAGGTGATGTTCAAGGTGTCATCAATGCCATGACGCACCTCAATGTGATCAAGCCAGATCAAAAACGAATGGACACCTTAGCTTATATTTATGTTTCCGAAGGTAGAAACCTAGAAGCTCTCAATACCATTGGTATTGATAAAGTTGCGACAGACTCTGACCTCAACACCGAAGTAAAAGCCATTGCCCTAAAAGGCGTCAACCAACCTGAACGTGCACTTGTGTTTTATGAAGAATTATTTAAAAGAGATTCAAACGCCTATTTGGCTTATGAGATTGCAGATCTTAAGCTACAATTGCAAGATTTGGCTGGCGCTAAAGCCAGTATTGATTTTGGCTTGACCAATGTAAAACCTGACATGAAACGCGGGTTTTACGAGACACAACGCCCGTATGAAGTGTCCCTCAAAGCCGCTTTGACTTATTTAAAATCATTGGTCTTGTTCAACATGAATCCAACCGATAATCTAGATAAAGCCATTACCATGCTTGATGAGGCTATCGCCATGGATGCCAATTTTAACTTGGCGAAATTAAGTAAAGATGCTCTTGTCGCAAAAAAAACCGAGAAGCCAGCGTCAAAAAACTAAACTAGACGTGTCTAAAAATATAAAAAAGCACCCAAAACAGGGTGCTTTTTTTTAGTTCAAATGTTTAGGTACTATTTACCAAATCCTAACACGATCTTCGGGCGCTAACCACATGGCGTCGCCTTCTTTGATATCGAACGCGTCATAGAAGGCATCGATATTTTTTAAAGGTTGCGTGGCTCGTACTTTTCCAGGAGAGTGCGTATCATTCTTGATAAGAAAACGCAGTCGGTCTTCTCTGGTCAATGTTCTCCAAACAGTTGCCCATGACATGAAGAAACGTTGTTCGGCCGTGAAACCATCTATATCTTCTGGTCTTCCTGTCTCCTCAAAATGTAATTGAAGTCCATCGTAAGCTCCCAAAACACCACCAAGATCACCAATGTTTTCACCAAGCGTATATTTTCCGTTGATGTTGACACTATCCATGACTTCAATGGCGCTGTATTGCTCTGCCAATTTATCGCCACGCTTTGTGAATTCTTCGAGATCTTGATCAGTCCACCAGTTTTTTAAGTTTCCGTCGCCATCAAAACGTGATCCAGAATCGTCAAAGGCGTGAGAAATCTCGTGTCCAATGACAGCGCCAATTCCACCATAATTGACGGCATCATCAGCAGTATAATTATAGAAAGGTGGTTGTAAGATTGCCGCTGGAAATACGATTTCATTGTTTAACGGGTTAAAGTAAGCATTCACGGTTTGTGGAGCCATTCCCCATTCGGTCTTGTCAACAGGCTCATTAATCTCATTAAGATTATCCTTGTTTGCCCAATCGCTAACTGCCATCATGTTTTCGGCGTAGCTGTTGCCTTCTTTAACCATCATGTCTGAATAGTCTTTCCATTGATCGGGATAAGCAATCTTCACGGTAAATTTATCTAGTTTCTCCACCGCTTTTGATTTAGTTTCATCACTCATCCAATCTAGTTTTTGAATTCGGTTTTGAAACGCCTTGATCACATTAGCGATCATTTTTTCGGCTTTTTCTTTCGCTTCTGGCGGGAACTTAGCCTCGACATAAAGTTGACCAATCGCCTCGCCTACGCTTCCATTAACGGTCCCTAGAGCACGTTCTTCGGCAGTACGTCTTTCCTTAGCGCCATTTAAAGTTTTTGCATAAAAATCCCAATTGGCTTGATCAATTTCAGTAGTCAAAAATCCAGCATTACTATTTAAAGTACTCCAAACCATTAAGGTTTTAATGTCCTCAATAGGTGTTGATTTTAAAAAACCATTAAGGGCTTTCATGTATTTTGGTTGCATTACCAACACCGTATCGATGTCTTTTTTGATGCCTAGATCAGTAATTAGTTTGTTCCAATCTATGGCTGGCGTCATTTTTTGAAGATCGGCCATCGAGGTTGGATTGTTATAGTTACGAATATCCCTACTTTCAATCTTATCTAATTTTGGCTCGGCCAATTGCGTTTCTAAAGCAATGATCTTTTTAGCCGCAACTCTAGCCTTAGTTTCATCATAGTCTATAAACTGCAACATTCTAGAGATATGATCTTCATATTGCGACCTTATAGTTTTAGTTTTCTCGTCTTGATCGAGATAATAATCCCGATTAAGACCTAAACCACCTGGACCTAACCAAGCCACATTCATGCTACTATCACTTAGATCTGGGCTTGCGCCAATACCCGCAAAAGGTGCATCAACGCCCAAGGTCGTTGCGTAAACCGTTTGCATATCGGTCAAGTTATTGATGCCATCAATCGCAGCTAATAATGGCTTTAACGGCTCAATGCCAGCATTATTTCTAGCGACCGTATCTAATTCTGATTCAAAGATCAATAAGGCTTTTTTTTGGTCAGAACCTGCCTCGTAAGCGTTTAATTCTTTAGCGCCTTTTACGATCGCCAACACATCATCTCGTGTGGCTTTGCTTAAGACTCCAAAACCGCCCCAACTCGTTTCATCATCTGGAATTGTTGTAGATTTAACCCAATTACCATTAACGTAATTGTAAAAATCATCTTTTGGGCTAACCTCCCTATCCATCAACTCTAAGTTGATTCCTGGAATTTTTTCGACCATGGCGACTTCCTCTTTTGGTTCTTCCTTACATCCTGAGAATGCTAAAAGACCTAAAACAGAAACGACCAAAATACTTTTAAAATGGGTTTTCATATAGTTTTTTGAAATTAAATTTGATTGTAATTATGAGTGTTAGGAGCTCAAATTTTGAATTTGTTACAAATAATACATATAAATGTATTTATATTACAACTCGCTTAATCTGGTTTGAAAATATTGTTCTTGTCAAACTCAAATTTTTTATTGATTTGAAGGTTCACATTAGACAGGGTGATGAGCAGCTCTTTTATACTTTGCAGCTGTTCGTCTTTTGAAATATTATTAATGGTTAAGAGACTGTTCAATTTTTGCGCCTTAGTTTCAAAGGCCGTAATTCTAGCTAATATTTCATTGGTTCGCAGTACAGCCGGCATTTCGGCTCTTAATTCTGTTAAAAACGTTTTCAACAACATGCGATCGCCATTAAAAAAAGTAAGATCGCCCGTTTTCAAAAGATCTAGTTGCACATTAAGTTCTTGAAATTTCTGCCAATCGGTCACTGCTTTTTGAGACTCTTGACTTAATCTAAAATCGGTATATTTTAATTTTTCGATATCTTTTTGGTAAATGGTTCTCGCATCAATTTGCGCTTGCGTCTCTGTTTTTACTTCGGAAACATCACCGTCTTTACACGTCGTAAAAAACAAACAAAAACATAGAAAAAAAACCGTAAAAAAGCGCGTCATAAACTACTAGAAATTTGGGGTAAATATAAGTAAAGCACCCAAGTTTTAAGGGCAATTAACATAAAATAATACCTTGTTAATTTTATCGTATTAAGTTTTTAGTCCTATCAATTCTTGCTATTTTTGAAATTCATTTTTACACATACCTATGCCGAAAATTTTAATCATTGGTGCTGGCGGACAAATTGGATCTGAGCTCACCTTAAAACTGAGAGACGTTCATGGGCCTGAGCGCGTCGTTGCTGCAGATATCAATGATAAAAACACAGATCTTGTTAACTCTGGTATATTTGAAATCGTAGATGCACAAGATTATGAGTCTATCTTAAATTGTGTAAAAAAGCATGACATTGATACCATTTATTTAATGGCTGCCATGCTGAGTGCTACTGGGGAAAAATTCCCTGTCAAGGCTTGGGATTTAAACATGGATTCATTGTTTCATGTGTTAAACCTTGCCAAAGACAACATCATTAAGCATATCTTCTGGCCATCAAGTATTGCGGTATTTGGTCCGACAACCCCATCAAAACGTACGCCTCAACATACCATTATGGAACCTACAACGGTTTACGGTATTACCAAGCAAGTTGGTGAACGCTGGTGCGAGTATTACCATAATAAGTATGGTGTTGATGTACGAAGTTTACGCTATCCTGGGATTATTAGTTGGAAAACGATGCCTGGAGGCGGCACTACCGATTATGCTGTAGAAATTTATCACAAGGCCATCTTGGATAAACGTTATACCTCTTTTTTATCTAAAGACACCGAACTCCCGATGATGTTTATGGAAGACGCTATTCGGGCAACGTTGGATATTATGGAAGCTCCTGCGGAAACCATCAAAATTAGGTCCTCCTATAATTTATCGGCCATAAGTTTTACGCCTTCTGAAATTTCCGAAGCTATTAAAAAACATATTTCTGATTTTGACATGTCTTATGCTCCCGATTTTAGACAGGCCATAGCCGATAGCTGGCCAAGTTCTATTGATGATTCTAGCGCTAGAACCGACTGGAACTGGGCTCATCATTTCGACTTAGAGAAAATGACTGCCGAAATGATTACAAGGCTTAGCGAAAAATACAAGCATTCTAAAATAAATTCTTAAAACTGTGATGACATTTTAAAAGTTTAATGATGTACCTATATAGAGGTATTAATCTTAAACGTATTTTAAAATGAACTCAAAACATATTCCTTTAGTAATCTTTATAATTGGGGCGCTGTGCTTTGGCGGAAGTTTCTTTATATCCAATTCAACTCATGGAGAATTAGATGTCGAAATAGACAAAACTGCTTTTATAATGCCAGCGGCACATCGCGTTTATGCGAATGCCGATGCGCTCAATGGGAAATATTACCTCTTTAAAGCAAAAATCACAAATAACACTAATTCTACTTTAGAGGATGTGACCGTAAAGTATCGCGTTCCAGATTATATTGATTGGACAGAACTTACCGTATCTGGTGAAATGTTTCCTGGGCAGACCTTGGTCATTCCTTGCTATCCAAAATTTAAAGATAATATCACCCAAAAGACCACAGAGTCAATGGAGAAAGCGCAAATAGAAATCACTTGGGATGGCGCTGACGAAGATGATATTATTGAAGAAGAGTTTTCTTTTAAACTCACCAATAGAAATGAATACGTTTATACGGGAATCAAAAAAGAGGAAATCAGTACTTGGGCAGATATGTTTGATAACGACGATTTATTGGCCTGTTTTGTTACACCCAATGATCCCGTCGTAAAATATTATACTCAAAATCTTCAAGAAAAATTTATGAAGGGTGAGCAAGCCACGGTTTCTAGAAACCCAGAAGATGGCATAAAGTTTCTAGCCGGTATCTATGAAGCAACATTAAAATCGCACATGGTTTACAGTGGGACAAAAGGCATCCCACAATCTACAGATGATGTACAATCTACAATACAGCATTTAAGATTACCACGTGAGGTTATTACTGGAAATACGGGATTATGTATAGAGCTGAGTGCGTTTTACGCGAGTGTCCTTTCAGCCGCTGGAATAGATCCTATAATTTATTTAATTCCTGGCCACGCTTATCCTGGCTTTAAAATGAATGGCCAGTATTATGCCATTGAAGCGACGGGAATTGGTGGAGAAGGACTAGGTGGTGTTTCTTCCGCAGAAAAAGCTTTCGAACAAGGTCAAAAACAATTACATGAATTTATCCAAAACCAAAATAATGGAGATTCGCGATATGTAGCGGTAGATATCCATGCACTCAATCAAGATGGTGCGACTGCAATGGATCTAAAAGACAATGATTTTATGAGACATAAAGTCGACGATATTGTATCGTCATGGTCTGGAGAGACATCGGTAATCACTAAAGATAACGTCAAAAAAGCGATAGATAATAATATAAATATCCCAGAGCCTGTCATTGTTTCTAACAACAGTCTATCATTTTCTATTCCCAGTGGATGGCAAACAATGATGCGCCCAGTTCCTCAGATACCAATTTTGACGGCTCAGGTTTTAGCTCCAGATCAAATGACAACGGTGAGCATTTATGATATTCCTGTTTCAAATTCACAACAAGCCATGTCTGCCATAAATCAATATTTCCTTGGTTATGGTATGGAATTACAGTATCAAATCAATGGTAATTCGATTTCTGGCCAAACGTATTCCATGGATGGAACATTCAACTGGATTGGGAAAGTGATTAGAATTAACAACGGTATAAGAGTGGTGGCCGTAGGCGCTCCAGAATATGTATACAATCAAAACTCAGGACTCATCAACCGCGTTTATAATAGCATTAAATAAACTTTAAATTATGAAAAACATATTAACACTATACGTGACGACTATTTTTATACTCATATCGGCTGTAGCTAATTCGCAACAGGCCAGTCAAAAAATAGAAATGGTCTTAGACGAAATTGGTAACGCCAAACTACATATATCGATGACCATGAACGCATCACAATGGCAACAGTGGAATGGGACTTATGGCGCAAACCCCTCGGCATTGAAGAGAGATATGAAACGCAGTATGCCTGCTTTTATTCTAGATGATTTTAATTTAGAAAAAGATGATATGAGCCGATCCTTCAATTTAAGTTTAATCGCTTATGGTGTGTGTAGAATTGATAAACGTGGCCGCTGGATTATGGACACCGACAAGAAAGACGCCCAATTAACGGCGCTTACAGAGCGCAATTATATGATAATCTCTAGTCCGCCAGAATTTGGAGGAAATCTCCAGCAAACCTTAATGATCAAGTTTCCTGATACCGCTCACTCCATAAAAGTTGATAAGGATTCCTTCGGGAAAACTGTATTTGAGTTTAAGATGGATAATCCCTCAAATTCATTTAACATCGTGCGTTGGTCTGGTTTGTTTTTAATGGTTGTAGGTTGTGGTTGGTTTGGTAAAAATGCTATATTCCAAACTAAGTATAATTAGTAACTCAACGGTAAAAATTTGATTTTATAGCTCTGTATTTGTAGTAAAATGAAATAATTGTATATTCCTCACGATTAGCTATTAACATGAGGGACGCTTATAAAATTACGCACCAACTGCAACTTATTACCGCTATTAAAGACAATAATTCAATGGCTTTAAAGGCTTTTTATGTTGAAAATTATGCAAAAATAGAACGATTGGTTTTAAAAAATAGCGGTTCTCAAGAGCATGCAAAAGACATTTACCAAGACGCTTTTATAAGCATGTGGAATAGTATAAGAAATGGGGCGTTTGTGCCGCAAAATGACACCGCTTTACAAGGCTACTTGTATCAAATTGCAAAAAACAAATGGATGGATGTATTGCGGTCAAAACGTTTTAAAACCACCCAATCGCTTTCGGAAGAACGTGAATTGTATTTAAAACAAGAGGAGGAGCAAGACGATGGTTACGAACAAAAACTTACAATTGCCATGAAGGCATTTATGAATTTGGGTCAACCATGTAAAGACTTATTGAGAACATTTTATTTTGAAAAAAAATCATTGCGTGATATGGCTACTGAACTTAATCTTGAAGAAAGTTCGGTTCGCAATAAAAAATATCGATGTATGGAAAAATTACGTCAAATCGCATTAGCCCAAAATCATAAACAGTGAACAACAACAACATATCACAAGAATTACTCGAAAGCGTAGAGCGGTATTATCATGACACCATGAGTAGGCAAGAACGACTGGATTTTGAATATCGACTTGAGAACGATGACGTATTTCAAACTCAAGTTGAAGATATCCAGACTTTAATTCTTGGTATCGAAAACCAATCATTGAAAGAACAATTGGATGTTTTTCATGAGGGATTGCCCGAAGGGATTTCCGAAGAAAAAAGAGGTTCTTTTACGTTTCCTAATTTAAAAATATATGTATCGGCCGCAGTTATTTTATTGGCAGTTGCTCTACTTTGGGTTTACAGTGTGCCCCAAAACGAAAGATTATATGCCGACTATTTTAGTCCAGATCCAGGGTTACCAACTACGATGAGCACATCAAATGATTATGCGTTTTATGATGCGATGGTGAATTATAAGCAAGGTGATTATGAAAAAGCAATTGCAAAATGGGAGGTGCTTCAAAAAAACCAACCTGAAAATGACACATTAAATTATTTTTTGGGTGTCGCGCAGCTTGCCAATAAAAAAGAACCGTTGGCAATCGATTACCTTAAAAGCGTAACCAAAGATTCTCAAAGTCGCTTTAGAAATGAGGCTTATTATTATTTGGGTTTGGGGTATCTCAAAGCAAATAATGTAGAGATGGCAAAGAAAAACTTCAGTGACAGCAGCGAAGAAAAAGCGAAAGAGATTTTAAAAAAACTTAATGATTAACATATTCTAATTATGAAAACTGCCCATTGCATAAGCGTTCTTTTTTCACTTGCTTTGGTGTTGGTAGGTTTCTCCCAAGATAAAAGCTATCTTGATATAAAAATCATCGATTCTCTCATTATCGATAAACAAATTAAGCAGGCCGAGACGACACTGCAAGAACAACTTGCTTATATAGAGTCCAATTCTATTCCCGATTCGTTATATCTCTATCCTTATTACGTTGGCAAGATAGAATTACTGAAATCCAATGCGAAAAAAGCAAGTATAAAAGCGGATGCCTTTTATACTAGTATTACTTCCAAAACCAATGATAAGAAAACCCATTACAAATCACTTCTAAAGCTCGCTGACTTCTACGATGAATTAGGCAACTACAATAAATCTTTAGAATTGACGCAGGTAGCTCTTAAAATCGTTGGAGCATTAAAAGACGCCACTCGAGAAGATATCGGTAAAGTAGAATACAATGTAGGGGCAACACTCCTATCCTTGGGAAAAATAAAAGATTCCAAAGCATATTTCCAAAAAGCGCTGAAACATTTTGAATCGTATTCTAAAACGGATAAAGGCCAATTATCTGATGGCTACAATGCCGTTGGTGCCACCATGTGGATGACCTCAAAACTTGACAGTGCCAAATATTATTATGACAAGGCCGTTAAAACCATCGCTACGGCAAAAGGCGACCCAATTTACAATCTATATTTGGCAACAGTCATTAAATCGAATATTTCCCTTTTAGAATATACCCAAGGCAATCTGGCCGAAGCTGTAGACATACAGAACGATGTGATTCTAAATTATGAAAAGGTTATCAATAACTACAAGGACGAAAACACCGTTTCAAAAGCCAAACGATTTCAGGCGCGCGCTATTTCCAATATGGCGGTTTTTTACAGTGAGCAAGGCAATTTGAACAAGGCTTACGATTTATTAAAGTACTCATACGCAAAAAAGAATTTGTTAAAAGAACCTACCGATTCTGAAGTGATTACAACCCTTATCCAGATAGGACAAGTCCAATTATCGATGCAAAACTATGACGAAGCGTTACTAAATTTGAAAAAAGGCGTGGGTGATTTGGTCAAGAAAAATGAAAATTCGTATTGGCAGGCTGCAGGATTGCATGCCATGGCTGAAGTCTATGCAGCGCAAGGTAACATCGAATTGGCAAAAGAGACTTATGAGCAAAGTGAGATTTTATTCAAAAAGTCCTTAAATAATGAATATGATACTGAGTTTCTATCCTTTTTGAGAAATAAATCACTTTTCATGGCCAAACATGGCGAACCGCAAAAAGCCTTAGAAGCGTCCATCAATACCTATAATTACGTTGTTGAGAATGGTGGCGACGGTAATTTTTCATTATTAAAGCAATTATTGAATTTAGCTGAAATCAACTATGAGTTAAAAAATTATGAGCAAACCCTCATTTGGACAGAAAAAGCAAATCAATATTTAAAAGGGCAATCTACTACGGCCGATAGCAAACAAATAGAATTCAACAAACCACAATTGATTCTCTTGAAAGCATCGGCTGAATATCATTTGGACGACACCAAGAGCGACGATTTTCTAAAGCGTCTCTTGGAAGATTTGCAACAAGCAACCGCTATTCTCGAAGAGCGTAAGACAACCGTTTATAAGAGCGAAGACATTACTATTCTGTTATCAGGGTATCATATGATTTCTGATTTCTCTAAAAAATTGACTTTAGAATTGTACCAAAGCACCAATGACCCAAAATATCTGGACAAAATCATCGAATTACATGAGTCGAGTATTTACCATCGTATTAGAGCAAGACTAAATTTAAGACATAATATCACATTCAAGGACATTCCCAAATCAGTTTTGGAACGAGAAACAGCCATAAAAAGTAAACTATCTTCTTCTTTAAATGATTCTGAAAACATTAAAACATTCATGAACACCGAAAAGAACTGGAAGGACTTTTTGGACACCCTAAAAAGCGAGTATCCCAATTATTACAAAATGCGGTATGCCACTATAGAAGAGCCTACCGACCATCTACAAAAAAACATTCAGGACGGAACGACTATAGTACGTTATCTCTATATTGATGCTTCTTTATATGTCTGCATTCTTACTAAAACCGAAAAGAAATTTATCAAATTAGATACCGAACGTTTGAATGAAAACATTAGCAAATTAAATGAAAATCATTTTGATCTAAAAAAGTCAAGTACTATTTTAAACGACCTTTACAGACAACTTTGGAAGCCTTTTGAAAAAACCATTACAACAGAACGTGTGGTCATCATTCCCGACAAACAACTTTTTAATTTGAGCTTTGAGACTTTGACGTTTAAAAAAATCAATACATTTTCGGAGATGGCAACCCATAGTCTGCTTTCAAAATATATGATGTCTTATAATTATAGTTTATTGCTTACTGGAAAGGGAAGCCAGGCAGTTGGCTATGATGATAATTTTGTGTCTTTTGTTCCAGAATTCAACGACCAGATGAAAGCAGATTATCAGATTTCAATAAAGGATTCATTGAATTTGGATATAGCATATTTGACGCTTTTACCACAACCATTTACAAGAACCTTGTCTGAAAAATCATCGCGCCTTTTTAATGGTAACTCGTTTCTTAATGAAAAATCCACCGAGGAAATTTTTAAGAACAGCGCCAAAGAGCACAAAATAATCCACATTGGGACCCATGCAGAATCCAATAACATTTCTCCCGAATTGTCGCGATTGGTGTTTGCAAAATCAATGGACTCGACCAATACCGATGATAATTATCTCTATACCTACGAAATTTACAATACCAACTTATCATCAAATTTAGCGATCCTTACCGCTTGCGAAACCGGAAAACCAACCTATCAAGCTGGCGAAGGGATGATTTCATTAGCGCATGCCTTCAATTACGCTGGTAGCGAGAGCATCTTGACCAGTCTTTGGAAAATTGATGAACAATCGAGCGCGCAAATCATTGAGCACTTTTACGGCTATCTAAAAGATGGATTACCAAAAGATGAAGCGCTGAGAGAAGCAAAACTAGACTATTTGGCCAGCGCAAATGGCAGAATGCTAGCACCTCAATATTGGGCCGGATTGGTACTTATTGGCGACACCCATCCTATTGATTTAAATACAGCAACTATTTCTATATTCTGGTGGATTTTAGCCGTCGTGTTGCTTGTTTTGGTGATCGTGTTTTTATTGAAAAAACGCCATAAAAAAAGAGAACGCTCTTGATAATTAACGACTTTTAATTCAACCATATATTAGACAAAACTTTTTGCCTTTTATGTTTCCGAAGAAATTCAATCGCAATAATCCTAAGGAATGAACTTTTATAAAAATAAACTTACTTGTCCTCCTCGACCAATTTATCGTCGTTCCAGATTCCGCTAGTCAATACGTTTCCGTCTTTATCGTAAAACGTGCCTCTGCCATTACGTTTATCGTCATTCCATTCGCCGATAAACTTTTCACCATTGGTCCAATAATAGATTCCTTGACCGCTTCTTAGGTCATTTTTATAAGTGCCTTCATAATGCTCACCATCAATCCAATAAAATGTGCCTTCTCCATGACGTTGGTTGTTTTGCCATTCGCCTTCATAACGACTACCAGAATCTAAAATCGCAATACCAAACCCATTGGCCTTTTCGTTTTTCACTTCGCCAACAAAATGCAACCTATTCCCTTTACTACTTTTAAAAGTCATGTACTTACCAAAAGTCTTTTGCTGTATTTGCTGCTTCACGCTATTGATTTGCATTTCGGCCTTCTCGAGCGCAAAACTAAGAGAGTCAATTGTTTTTGCGGTTGGAGTTTCTGCAATGGTATTAGAAGTATCATCGATTTCGATGTCGTTTGATGTCGTTACCACTTGCGTCTGTTTTACCAGTTGTTGCATTTCAAACAATTTATTAGACATGGTTTTGCGAAGCTCTACATTTAATGAGGACGTAGACTGCAAGTTATCGTATTGAGTAATGGCCTCGGTATAATTACCGCTTACCAAAAGGGAATCGGCCTTAGCCAAGGATTTAGCGGTACTTGCATTCGTGTTACTATCTAAAGGTCTCGCCTTTAGTTCGTCTATAGTTTGACTAAGGGTTATCGTTTTGTACCCCAAAAAAGCACAGCCTAATACCAAAATTAAGAATACGACATTGCGTATATTATTATTCTTGTTTGCGCCCATAGTGAATTGATGATTTTAATCCCTAAAGTGAATTTCGGGTAGTTTATTTTTTACACGTCTTATATCTGGAGAGAAGTAAACGTGCATTCTAACGGTATAATTTTGGTTATAAACACCAGCGTTCTCTAGAGTTTGACCAAAGGAATACATAAACCCTGCGGCAACGGTTAATCGCGGGTTGATGATATAGCCTACAGTCGTATTCAATCGCAGATCTTCCATCGCGCTGCCAACCACAGGTTTACCGCTTTGCATGATCAATTCAGATTCTGGAGCAATGTAAATTGTTTTGGTTTGAAGTTTTGGGGTATTGAGCGGGATTTTTAGTCTAAACATATAGCGCCAGCGATTTCTAAATATGTAATCATCGTCTTCTCCAAAACTCTTAGACCAACGATGCTCAATCCTTAAACGATGGTAAGCCATAGCGCTCCAAACTGGGACCGCGAACTGATATTGGTGCCAAATCCTAAACTCAGGGATCATTGTTTCTGCTTCAGAATTGTCACTTGTATTGAAGTTTAATCGCAGTACGCCACCCAGACTCAAATTGAACTTTTTGTTATAGATATAGCCAATAGCGTGACGGTTGTAAATTTGGGCAATTTGACCTACATAGGGCGTATCATCTTTTTCTTCAAATCTAAAATGGGTTTGTGCAATCCAGAATAACCGTTTTGAAATTCTAATATTTCCGTAGGTATTGAACCAATACTTAGTTTTTGGTTTTTTATATTCTGATGACTCTGGCAAAATCACTTCGTCTTCTTGGGCGCTTACAGCGATAGACGATAGAATAAAAAGAAGTGCTACAATGAGCTTAGCAACATTTAAAAGTTGTATCATAGTTATCGCTGTCTAAAGTCTGAAAAGTTGCAAAACCTCCATTGGGTCATCGGCACGTTTTAATTTACGCTCTAATTTTTTAGTATCCTCATCTTTCAAGGCTAACATCCTGTCGTGAAGCTCTTGTAAGTTCGTGGTTGTTTCGGTAATAGTTTCACAGCTAAGATTTTGAGCTATTTCATTCAAATAAAAAGGCACCACTTGTTTTTTATAGGCTTTTGTAATTCGCTTCTTAATGTCCTCATCCATGAGGGTCGCTGTAAAAGGGTTCCAAACTTGATCTTTATATGCTTCTTCAATAACTGTCTCTTGCGCTGGTAGATTTATTATAGTATTTGCCAAGAATTTAGCATTTTTGAAACATGCTGTAAGTTTTTGGCTCTGTTGTAATTTATTAGTGTCCTCCTTCATTTTAGAATATGAAGCCAGTTGTAAATTAGCGAAGGTGTTTAAGCTCAAGAGTGTTTTTTCAATAACTGTTGGTAGATTGTTATTTAATGAATCAATGTGCGTTTTAAGACTAGTGGATTGCGCAATCATTTGTTTTTCTTGCACAAGAAAGGCTGTCTCTCGTTTATTTGTAGACAGTTTTTGTTCTAATTGAGATTGAAGCTTTTGGGAAACGATTACCGTAAAGTTTGACAACTCCAACACACCGCTAAAATCGTCTTTTAAAGTAGTGAAATAGGATTTATCTAGACTATAAGGTTTTTCATTACCCAAAGAATCAATGACTGTAATCATTTCTCCTGGAAAACCGTCTGGCCATAATCCTTTTACCAAATCCTTGGGCTCAATATGTTGAATAACGTCCTCATTTTTATAGGTGAGTAATTTGCCCATGGGTTTTAAATAGGCTTCATTTATCTTCGAACTTACCTCGTAAAGAAATTTTGTGTCAGCATCAGACAGCTTTAATATATTAAGCTGTGAATCGCTCAATATAGCATGAATCAAAGTATCTGACTGCTTGTAATTGTTCTCTATAGCTGTAAGCGTGCTTATTTGGGATGGTGTTAGGGTAAATTCAGGAACAATAACCCTAAAACCCTGTACCACTAGAGGAGTGCCAAGATCATTGAAAAAAGCGACCACCAGTTCGTAATTTTTAGAATCTTTTTTTAGCAGCGTACTCATGCCGTGGTCAAAGACATGAGTAGTATCTTGACGTTGCAACCGTAGCTCCATAATATCTATGTAGTGTTCATCTAAACTAATGGTAGCCGTTGTGTTGGCATTGCCGTAATCAAGTTTGATTTGTTTGGTCTGTTCCTTATCTTTTATGGTGAGTTTTTCGAGCTTGCCTTCATTAAAGTACCAATTTTCCAATTCTCCAACACCTTCTTTGGTATAAAGCGACCAGACGTCATGAGCCACGGCATTTTTTAATAGTCTGCCCACCATATATTCGGTATGGTTTTCAATTCTAAAGGTTTTCTGCGGAATGCCATTGCTATAATCAAAATCACTTTTGAATAAGGTCTTAATAGCTTCTGAATTTTTTAAACTATCGATCTGTATGAGCCATTTTCCGGAAGGTTCTCCTTCCTTAAGATTTACAATAATTGATTTTTGTACGCCATTGATCTCATTTACATATTGGTAATTGACCATTGTTTTCTTGCCACTATTGCTAAAATTTCCAAGCTGAAATTTCCACTTACCGTCAGGTTGGTTGTTTTTGAAACTACCACTAACAATAACAGGCTTGGTATTCGCCTTGATATCATTTTCGATAACGTTTCCGAAGGAAAATTTACCATTAAAAATGGTATCCTTATTTTTAATGTGATATTCAAAATTAGCAATGCCTGTATAGTCACCAATCTGATAGGCTCCGCGATACGTTTTTAATTCTTGGGCTAAAGAACTCTGAGCAAACGTACATGCCAAAAATAATACTATCTGAAGTACACTAAACTTAAGTGTTTGCATTACCATTCTCTTAGTTTTAAGACCATTATGTACGACGCAATATATTAGACACATAAAATCTCTCTTGGATGTTTTGATGAAAGCTCAAAGATACTATTTTGAAAGAAATTTGTAGTAAACAATTACAGCATCTCTTGAAATTTGTAATTATCCCTAGAAAAAAGTTTGAAATACTAAATTACAGCATAGCAATTAAGCCGATCACATGTGACAGGTTGATAAATTTACACCTACTCTAAAAAGACTATTACGCTAAATCAATCTTAGTATACTCCCAAAGCACTAATTTCATTGCTTATTTGAAATGTTACTCTAAAGATTATTACAACAGCACATGTATTCGAATTTATTATAGTACCTCTTTGTTATGATTTTGAACAGATTCCAAATTATCCTATATCAAATTGGGTCAAAAACGAGTGCCTAAATAAGAAAAAAGCCAGCTCAAATGAGCTGGCTTTTTATTGATCTATAATGACTATTTCTATTTTTCTGACTTTATAAATGTCTTTGTTACTAAAGTCCCATCGATATTTAGTAGCAGGAAGTAGGTGCCATCTGCCAAATATGAAATATCAGCAACAAAGGTGTTATCCTTTGAAATAGCATTGATATTCTCTTTTTTGAGGGATCTACCTATTGAGGATATGATCTCATAGGAGACCGAACCAATGCCATGTCCAGATATTTTCAGATTAAGCACATCGCTCGCAGGAACAGGGAATATAGACACTTCTGTTCGCAGCGCAGTATGCTCATTTACATCAAGTGCCGCAAGTAGTTCTTGGGCATCCGTTGGGAAATCACTGGTCACACTTACCGAGATGTCATCCAACAGGTTCCCTATCGTACTTGAAGTACCACTAATGGCCTTGAAATACACAAAGGTCGATTCTTGACCCAAAGGTACTTCATACACCACTTGCTTAGCTTCCCATCCAGCACCAGCAGCAGCGATAAATGGGTATGCTGTTTGAGATTCAATGTCAGTAAGGCTGTTTCCGAAGTAAATTTCCATCATATCCACACCCGAGTTGAGTCGCTTTTTATGTGAGAAACTCAATTTGATATTAGCTCCCGGAGTTGTACAGATCTCTTGATAAATGGTATTAAGTGCATCACCGTTGAGCTCAAAATGAAAATCGCCCGTACTGGATGCATTGCCATTGACCATCCCGCTGCGTTGGATCTCAATAGTGCCCGTAGGTGAGGTAGTGGCCCAGCCAGGCACATTACTCTCGTCAACATATTTCCAAGGTCCAACAAAGGTATTGTCATCCTCGAAACTACCGTTAACGATCTCGCTGAAACAGGTGTTTGGCTCTTCCAATATCGTACATCCCGAAAGTGAGATGATCCCGTCAAGGTCGAAACCATCGGTTGAAGGTGAACCAGCAGGTGTAACATCAACAAGTTTCACTTGTGTGATGTAGGCCAATGATACCGATGCATTAGTAATATCAAATCTAGCGCTTTCACCCGTTAGTACTGTACCAACACTGTAAAAGTTAAATCCGTCTTGTGATACATAAACTTCGGCAGCCTCTGGATAAGATTCAAAATTACTAGATCCAAATGTGGTCTCGACGATCTCTATATCATCGCCATCCTGATTTAAAACCGCGCCATCAAAGCCGATGGTGATCTCTCCGCCATATCCCAATGACACAAAATTAAAAGTGTCGTCATTTTGTGGTGCTCCCAAAGCCTTGGCAGGATCTGTGCGCATCGGGTCAGTAATTGGGTTTCCGTTCTTTTTGTTTCCTGGCATATAGCTATTCTCTACTACAAAAGCACCATAACAAACATCACCTTGAGACGGAAGATCCTCACAACCATTTATGGCCTCAACACCATCTACGTCGTAGCCATCACCGCTGGTCTGGCCTAGATCGGTAATCCTTATTTGTGACACATAATCTAGCTGAAGACCGCCAATGTCTAACGTTCCATCTGAAATAAGTTCAGTAGCAAAGACCCACTCAATACCGTCTTGCGATACCTCAACGAGAGCACTTTCAGGATTGTTATTACTAAAACTAGTCTCAAATACTGCAATGTCAGGACCTGGAGCATCGTAAACTGCTCCAGCAAACTTAAGGGTAATTCTACCCTCGACCCCCAAGGAAACGAAGCCGCCAGGTGCATTAGCCCTATCTGGTTCTCCCAAGGCTGTTTGTGGATTTGATCGATCTTGGGCAATAGCGTTCCCATTTGATTGTTGCGTTGGCTCATAAGAAATGACCTCCATCGCATAACATCCCTCGGCCTCTATCTCACATAATTGTGAGTTTTCTGAGGCGGTTGCAGTTCTATTGTTTCCATCAGGACCTCGTAGTGACCAGACTAAGTTACCACCATCAAATGGCACTTCAAATACGGCTACCTGCCGTCCCGAAAGGAACTCGGTTACGAGCAAATCGTTATTGTCGTTTGGCGTCAACTTATTGTCGGCACCAACCGGGATACTCACCGTAACGTCATTGTCATTATCATAGCCAAAAACAGCTATAAAGCCACCGTTAGCGTCTTGTCTAACACATTCAAGTATTGGGCTTATCCTAGCAGTAGGCGCTCCAACTATAGGACAATTTGGTCCTTCAATAATGGCTATGTTTTGCATCGATAAAGAAACGTTTCCATTGCCATCATCAAACGTCCAAGTCACGGTGTAGTCTCCAATCTCTGTATATTCTAGTGCATCTTCTGTAGTAGCCGTTATTTGACCTGCACAATTATCCTGTGTAGTTGGCGCTGTTAATGTAACGTTGCATTCTGCTTCAATATCAGGTGTGGTCGTATCGTCAACTGTAGGCGCTTGATCATCAATAATGGTGACCGTAGCTGTACAAGTATCAGAATTACCACTAGCGTCGGTGACTGTTAAAGTGACTACGTTCTCACCAAGATTATCACATGTAAAATCGGTGATATTGTGAGAGAAGGTCAGGTTTTGACCATCACAGTTATCGGTGGATCCACCGTCAATAGGTGAGGTTGTTGCGCCAGATCCAAGAATGTTACCTCCATTATCGCTGCTAAAGTCGAACGTATAATCGCTTACTACTCCGTTTTGGAACGTAGCCATAACCAAAGTGTAAACACCAGGAACTAAATCTAATTGAATCATGATTAATGGGTCTAAGGAACCATTAAAGTTTCCATCATCATTATATGCCAATAAGTTAGCACATGCATTCAAGGGGTCAAAGCCACCACCGTATAGGGAAGCAGTCAAATCTCCAGCACCAGTACCTGCAAAGGTATATACGTCTGCCTGATCAATTGTAAAGTTAAAAGTCTCGTAAAAGACATTGGTACCTGTGTTACTTAGTGTACAGTTTTCCGGAGAACCGAAAACGCGGTTATAAGTAGGGTCGGCATCATCCAACATCCCTGAGGTAGATGTAATTGGAGCCCCTGATCCTGTTGCACCGAGAGTTGCCATTCCATTCTCATCTAACGCTAAAGTTATATTTTGACAAATGGCTACAGGTGCTTCGGTATCATAATCACAGCTGGAATTTTCCTCACAACCATCTGGAATTCCGTCGCCATCGGTATCGATATTGTCATCAAAACCAGGGCAGATGTCGTCGTTGTTGTCAACACCATCATTGTCGTCATCACCGTTTGGGGTATCGTCACAAACGTTTCCAATACCATCCATATCGTCGTCCTCTTGATCAGGGTTCGGTGTGTTTGGGCAGTTGTCATCAGGGTTATCGATGCCATCTTCATCTAAATCATTATCGTTAGAGTCGTCGCAACCATCTGGTGTGCCATCTTCGTCGGTATCTATATTGTCATCAAATCCTGGACATACATCAGCTTCATTATCTACGCCATCATTGTCATCATCACCGTTTGGCGTATCGTCGCAACCGTCAGGAGTTCCGTCATTATCGGTATCGATGTTGTCATCAGAACCTGGGCAGATATCGTCGTTGTTGTCAACACCATCATTGTCGTCATCGCCATTAGGCGTATCATCACAAACATTCCCGATACCATCCATGTCGGTATCGGCTTGGTCTTGGTTTGGTGTGTTTGGGCAATTATCCATACTATCTTCAATAGTATCTTCATCTGTATCCACAATTCCACCATCTCCAACGCTAACTGTTACGGTAGCAGATGCCGTACTTGAATTACCAGAAGTATCGGTAACCGTAAGCATGACCGTATTTTCGCCTTCATCATCTTCGTCGAAGTCCATGATGTCAAGGCTTAAGGTTTGAATGGCACAATTATCTGTATAGCCATTGTCTATATCACTCGGATTGATAGAAGCGTTTCCAGAGCTATCTAATTCAACAGCAATGTTTTGCACGACAACGGTTGGTGCTAAATTATCTTCAACCGTAACGGTTGCCATTTCGGCAGCAAAATTTCCGTCATTATCGGTAACGGTTAACTGTACGGTGTTGTTCCCTAAATCTGCACAGGTAAATGTATCGATATCCAATTCAAACTGAAGTTCATTGGTTGGTGCGCAATTATCGGTTGAGCCATTATCAATTTCCGAAGTTAAAATAGTAGCATTCCCAGAGGCATCCAATTCAACAGTGATGTTTTGAGTGATGACCGTTGGAGGTTGAATGTCCAATATTGCGGACACTGCTAATCGCACCGAGTTATCTCCCGGATAGGTTACGTTAAATGTGTATTGTTTGCCTTCAAAATCGGAAGTGAATGGTGTGGTCAAACTTTTAGTAATGATCGTCCCACTCGTTGTCGCTACAATAAAAGCATTGCCAACCTCGGGCGCAAAGCCCAAGGTAACATTGACATCGCCATCGAAGACATTGTTGTTACCTGTGATAGCGAGTACGTCATGCTCTGTATCTGGCGTTAATCCGTTTAGTTCAACATCCAAAACCGATGTAGAAGCCGATTTAAAATCGCCTTGCACACTCAAAGTGCCTGGAGCACCTCCAGGCGCAAATGTTCCGTTATTAGTATAACTGGTAAGCGCAGGTAAATCGAAAATACCGATGCCTTTGACGATTCCTGTTTCTTGGTTTGTGAATAAACTACTACCTGCTTTTTCCAATTCACCTGATTGCACATCTATTATACCAGAGTTATTGAGTTCTACAGTAATTGTTGCCAATCCAGTAGTTGTTGTTCTTTGTATTACACCTGCATTATTTAGAACACTCAAACCTGTGGATGTTGTGATATTACCACTATCTGCCTGCATATCTATAATACCGTTTTCAGTATTGTTCAATTCAACGCCCTCACCTTGTAAAAACAGATCGCCTCCCGAAGTAAAAATAAATGTGCCCTGATTTTCTAAGGTAGTTGCTCCTTGTATGAATTTATTTGCAGTACCTACCAGTTTTAAGACATTGGTATTTGTCAATGTGCCACCTCCTGATAAGGTACCGGTAGTCCAATTAAAATTTTCATCGGCCGAAAAATTGAAGGCTGCAAAGGTACCATCAACAACATTGACCGTACTGTTCCAATTGAGATTTCCTGCAATTGCACCTTCCAAAGAACCCGAGGGATTAATGGTTGTATCCCAGTCCATAATGGCTCCTGCGGAAACATTATAATTCCCATCTGTTAAGTTCTTCGCTGCACTTTGCAAAGACAATACACCTTGTTCTACCTGTAATGTACCATCGTTATTGTTAAGGATTACGGTAATCGCAGCTTCTCCATCTGATGTGGTCTTCTTTATTAAACCAGCATTGTTTAAAACGCTAAGACCAGTCGATGTACTAATATTCCCCGAATCTGCCTGCATATCTATTGTACCTCCTACTGGATTGTTAAGCACAGTTCCAACATTTTGTAAAAATAAATCACCGGCAGAAGTAAATATCAACGTGCCCTCATTTTCTAAAGTGGTAGCACCCTGAATGATTTTATTTGCAGTTCCTACCAGTTTTAGCACATTGGTGTTGGTCAAAGTACCGCCACCTGATAAAGTACCTGAAGTCCAATTGAAATTTTCGTCAGCTGAAAAATTAAAAGCTGCAAAGGTGCCCTCTACAACATTGACCGTGTTGTTCCAGTTGAGATTTCCATCAATATCACCTTCCAATGAACCCGTTGGGTTGATGGTCGTATCCCAATCCATGATGGCACCAGCAGATACGTTATAGTTCCCATCTGTTAAGTTCTTCGCTGCACTTTGCAAAGACAATATGCCTTGTTCTACCTGTATGGTGCCATCGTTATTGTTGAGAATAACAGTAATCGCAGCTTCTCCCTCTGATGTGGTCTTCTTTATCAAACCAGAATTGTTTAAAACGCTAAGACCGGTCGATGTTGTAATATTGCCCGAATCTGCCTGCAAATCTATAATGCCTCCTGTAGGATTGTTGAGCACAGTTCCAACATTTTGTAAAAATAAATCCCCTGCAGAAGTAAATATCAATGTGCCCTGATTTTCTAAAGTGGTAGCACCCTGAATAATTTTATTTGCAGTTCCTACTAGTTTCAACACATTGGTATTCGTCAATGTGCCTCCTCCTGATAGGATGCCTGAGGTCCAATTGAAATTTTCGTCAGCTGAAAAATTGAAAGCAGCAGTTTCTCCAACTGGGATATTCACCGTAGTGTTCCAGTTGAGATTTCCATCAATAGTGCCTTGTAAAGAGCCCGATGGATTAATTGTTGTGTCCCAGTCCATAGTAGCTCCCGCAAATACATTATAGTTGCCATCTATTAAATTCTTAGTTGCGCTTTGTAAGGATAATGTGCCTTTATAACCCACACAATAAATAATACGAAGAGATAGTCTTATATTTTTGCCTAAAACTTCAATAAAATAGGGCTTTGTGGGCGTTTTCTATCTAATTTGTATTGATAATTAAATAATGCATTAATTACCGTTTTATGTAGTTTAACTACCCTTTAAGTTATAATTAAATACCGATTCTGACAGCAAATATACAGTATCGGGTTATAAACTATCCATTAATGACCGCAATGTTGCTTATAACGCGCAATAATGCGGTTTTTTTGTGTTTCTGCAACCACCAAAATGATGCTCTTTTGGTGGTCGAATAGATCAAGTAATTTCAATATTTAAATTTTAGTGAAAAATACATTTTATTGCGATAGGGATGCAAATAGGGGTGCGAATAGGGATGCAAAAATACTATTTAAGATGGTTTATAAAATGGGTGTAATGACATATAAGCTAAGTCTAACTACATAAAAACGATTTATAAACTAGGTGTAACGATCTTAATAATTAAGATATTCAATGATTAAAAACCTATTAAACAGTGGTTTATGTTATTTTGAATATTTTTGATTGTACTTGTTGTTATAGAACACTAACGATTCCTGTACTTTCTTCATAATTTATAGCACCCATCACTTTTGATATTCTACGTATATCTTCCTTTTTAATCTTAATTGGTCCGTGAACCATTTCACCATTAGGATAAGTTTCACCATTCGTACTATGACAATTCAAGTGATTCTCATCTGGTTCGGATACGCGCTTTGTTATCCTTCTTTCATTTGTTTCAATTACGTAGTTTCTTCCTGGTATAATTTCAGTTTTGTCCTGCAGTTCTCGAATTGCAAGTATGCACCCACTTTGGTATTCAACCATACTATCACCGTAATGTCTTATTGCAGCCGTTGCTCCATGAAACCAATCACCAGCATCAATTTTAATATTTGATTTATATACCGCCTGATCTTCTGCAACTATATCAGATCCTCCTATAGTTGATACTTCATCATAAAGGGGGATTAAATTCTTATTTTTCTTTTGATCACTAACTAACATTGATCCTTCACCAGTTAATAACCATTTTGAGCTATAATGGGGATATTTTTCAACGATTATCACAATCCATTTACTCTGAATATCAGTTCTATTCTGAATCGCTCTGCTTAAAACGCCTTTACTTGCTCCAATTGATCTCTCTAAACTTGTTATTCTAATACCTTCATTTTTAGCGATTAGCAATATACGATCCGTTATGTTTTCCATAATTGTTGAAAATTATATTCTAAATTGTTTATTAGTTGAAAATTATCAACTATATTTGTAATCAATATATGATAAATGTATTTACTATAACAAACATATAAATAAAACTATGCAAGGCATCAATTTAGGTACAAAACACCATAAAATCCTTCAAACGGAATTTTCACAAGTCTCAAAGCAAACAATTAGAACTGCACTTAAATATTTCAATAATTCCAAAATCGCTAAAGCTATTAGGATTCGCGCATTAGAATTATTGGAAGAAGAATTAAAAACTAATCGAAAGCTCGTTAACGAACTCTCACTCCCACCCGATTAATAGCGACCTCCCGCCACGGCTTAGCGTGGTTTCGACACCACGGCGGGAACAAAATATAATAAATCATGAAAAACTTAAAATGTTTGTCTCAAACTCAATTTCGAGATGAGGCAGCTGTAAGGAAATCAATTGAGATATTGAATCGTAAAGATTCAATAAGTACTCCCCACGATCCTTACCGACTGAAATCATTACGACACCGATCACTTCCCACCAGTCATTACCATTGGAAGCGTCAGGCTGATGGAACGTTTTTGTGCTTGGAGAACGGTCAAAGGATCCCTTCAAGTAATCAAGGTGGTCCAGACAAGGAGAAACTTGTTGGGTTATTTCTTTTAAGGACAAACTAGTGTCATGGTGAAGTATTCTGACACGAAAAATGTAAGATTTTAACATGGCTATTATTTATAAGTGAGACTGTAAATATAGCAAAATCCCGCCACGGCTCAGCGTGGTTTCGACACCACGGCGGGAACTACTATACTAAAATTATGTACGCACATCAAAATCACATATTATCAATACCCGCCAAACTTCTATATAAAGAATGGAATTTGATCACTTACAATACATATAAATCACACTGTAAACGACGCAAACTCATTCGTACCAAAGAAGGTCGTGGTCCAGGAAATGAAGCATATGTAAGTTTTTACGATCTGCCAATTGATATCAAGCGAAAATGTGTAGAGGAGCTCGGCGACCCTAAAGAAGTCGTCGTTAGAAACATTCTTGAAGATTACCTACTTCCAGATATCGAAGCCAACCGCTTTTTTGCCCAACATCGCAAACCAAACGGCAAGGCTTTGACAACAGCTGAGCAACGTGAGCGCGCTTCGGGTGTAATGGTTTTTAATGCTATTCGTGAAGTAATAAGCGATAATGCCGCTTTTGCGCGAGCCTTTGGTCGTAAAAAAACTAAGATGTGGCAAAATATAGCTGAAGCTGTAAATATGTTGGATTCCGATCGTTGGCCATTTAATTTGCCTGGTAACCCACGATCACTGCGATCAAAATTTGATAAATATCTCGAAGAGGACTACTGGGCGTTCATCCACGGAAACGAAGGCAAGAAAAATGCTCTAAAAGCAAACGATCTCGTAGAAAAATTAATAGTCAGCCTATACTGCCTGCCAAACAAGCCCTACGCCAATTCAACCCATGAGGATTACATCGATTTCATAAACGGTAACATCGATGTCCTTGACATCCAAACAGGCGAGGTTATGGAACGTATGGATTTCTACAAAAACGGATTGCCGATAGAAATTTCAGAGTCAACAGTTCGCAACATCTTAAATAAACCGAAAAATCAATTATTGATCAAGAAATACAGAGACGGTTCCTTCGATTTTCATCACAAAGAACGTCCGCACGTTAATCGTACCAAAGCGCAATTCAGTATGTCGAAGATATCGCTTGATGATCGCGACATTATGCACACCAAACTCAATGATGGTACCAAGGTCAAGGCATATTACGCATACGATACAATGTCAACCGCAATGATCGGTAAATCACACAGCAAAACCAAGGATCATGAACTGTACCTGGACTGTATTCGTGACATGTTCAGATTTACAACAAATCTAGGCCTTGGTGTACCAATGCAAATGGAGGTTGAGCATCACTTAGTAAAAGACTTTAGAGACGGCCTTATGAAGGCGGGTAACATGTTTCCTTTTGTAAGATGGTGTAATCCTACCAATTCCCAAGAAAAGCGCGCAGAACGTTTTATTGGCGCTAAAAAATACGGTGTTGAAAAGGATAACAATCAAAATGTTGGCCGTCATTATTCAAGACGCGCGAGCAACCGTATCACTAGACAAAAGATTTTTGATGAAGAGAACGACAACTACAAGTTCGCAAAAGCCTCGTATAAAGAAATTGTCGCTCAAGAGCTTCAGGAGCAAATCGAATATAATAACGAGCTGCATCCAGATCAAAAGCAATTTAAGGGCCTATCACGATTGGATGTATTTATCCAAAATGTCAATCCAGATCTCCCAGATCTTGACCGCGCACAACTTGCACGCTATGTAGGTCTAAAAAGAGACACTTCAATACGCAGAAATCAGTATGTCGTTGTACAATATGGTAAATACCAACTTGAGAGTCCGCATGTGCTAGACAGGCTCGCCAACAACGATCTTAATGTTACTGCTTATTACTTACCAAATGAGGAGAACGAGGTCGACGAGGTATTTATCTATCAAAACGATCAACTGATTTGCGAATGTAAGCCTGCTCCAACATTTAATGAAGCAAATGCAGAATGGACAGACGATGATGTTCAAGGCTACAAGGATGCTACCAAATACATCAGCAGCTTCGATAAGAAGATCAAAGATGATACTTCAGAGCAATTATCAAAACTCACAATAATGAAAAAACGAGCTGTAATAGAAGATGACGAGCCAATCATCATACCAACACTCGATGTTGGTGAGGCATTCAATGATGACGACTACGACGATTACGACGCAAACGATATGGACGCCATTAGACGTCGCGCACTAGAAGAACTATAACATTTACACACAATGGAAATTAAAATCAAAAGACACACAATAGACGCTATTAGCAAGGCTCGTAAACTGTATGACAGTGACGCCAAACATGCAAGAAAGCTAGGTATCAATCCAGCACAATATTCGCGCATCAAATCAGGTGAAATTGAGGGTGTTATATCAGATGCAAAATGGATTACCCTTGCAAGGTTAATGAAAGTTGAGCAGCAATCTCAAATGCGTTGGGAAACTGTACAAACCGAAACATACACCTACATCTACGAGCAATTAAAGGTGTGCCAAAAACGCTCCATTTCTGCAATGGTATGTGATCTTGCCGGTATTGGTAAATCACACACGGCAAGGGCCTACGTTCAGCATCATAGAAATGCTGTATGGATTGACTGTTCTCAAGTAAAATCTAAACAAAAGTTCGTTAGAAAAATTGCTCAAGAATTCGGTATTGATCATACAGGCCGATATGCCGATGTCTATGAGGATCTAGTTTACTACCTAAACGGAATTGAAAATCCATTGATCATTGTAGATGAGGCTGGCGATCTACGATATGAAGCGTTTCTAGAGCTGAAGGCCCTGTGGAATGCTACTGAATATACCTGCGCCTGGTTCATGATGGGAGCCGATGGGTTAGAGCATAAAATAACGAGGCAGCGGGATCTTAAAAAGGTTGGATATACCGAAATTCTAGACCGTTTCGGCAACGATTATAAAAGAGTGAGTCCAGAAGGCAAGGAGGCTTTAAATGAATTTCATTTACGCCAAGTAGCCCAAATTGCTAAGGCAAATGGCTCAAAGTTGACTGCACTACAGATGTATGCAAAAACCAAAGGTAGCCTTCGTAAAGTTAGAGATCAAATTAAGAAGCAGCTTAATGGTTAAAAAAGCTTACAGCTATTCAGACATTGCGAAGCGAAAATTCAAGATGTTAGAACTGGATGGCGAATGGAAAAGACACTTGGGAGTAATGGAAATAAGCGGATCAGTAATAGTAATGGGAGATTCGGGCGCGGGTAAAACCACTTACGCCCTTAAGATGAGCAAAGCCATCAGCCCAGTTGAAGTTGTGCTTTACAATAGTGCTGAGGAAGGCATCAGAGCGAGTTTTAAGCGTTCACTAGAGCTTAATCAAATGATAGCTGTTAAATCAAGATTTCGATTTGTCAAGGAGGATTATGATCAGATGTTTGAACGATTAAAAATGAAGCGTCAGCCCAAAGTGGTAATCATAGATTCGGCTCAGTATTTTTTCCGCGGAAAAACTATCGCAGATTATTTCAAACTCATAGAAACGTATAACAACACCCTATTTATCTTTTTGAGCCATATCAAGGCAGGATTACCAAAAGGAACGGTTGCCGAAGAAATTTACTACGATTGCCAAAATCGAATTTTAGTAAAAGACTTTGCCGCCTATGTGTTGAAAAGTAGGTGTGATGGCGATGAGACTAAACCCTTGATAATCGTAGCCAAAAAACACGAAGAACGAAATTTAAAACTAGTAAAAAAAGGTTAAGATGAAAACACAAGCCAGAATTATTAAACTCCTGAAGTTCACGCCCGATCAATACGAAAATTTGATGCTCAACACCTACTTCACGTGGTGCTCAAACCGAACGGCAAACAAACGAACGCTTCAAAAGCACTTAACAAGTCCTGCGCTATTCAATTGGTGGAAGGCCGAAATGTCAAAACTTGAGCGTGAGTTCCTTGAAGGTCTCGTGGAGCTGCCGTTAAAGGACCCTACGGCGTATCGTCGTGCTTACAAGTTTTCAACAGGAAAAATCTTCAATCGATTTTCAAAGCCTCTTATCCAAAAGGCTAACGAGGGCCTTAATATTATAAACGAAAATTGATCATGAGAATTTCAAAGATACTCCTATGCATTATTGTGGCGATCGCCATCACGTCCTGCGGAACTAGAAGAACGGTTAAAATCTCATCGGTACTCGATAATGCTATCGTTGTTGGTGCAAATGACACCATCGTAACCTTTAAGCGCCTACTGCCAATCATGCAAATAGATAGTGAGTATATCATCTTAATGCGCAAAGGACGATGCGTTGATATCATGTCCAAAATTAAATCTAAACACTAATAGTAACTCAATTAAACACAATGAACACAGACACAAAACAATTCGCAAACATCGACATCCAGATCAAGGATGGCAAGATCAACTTTGAGGTCTCAGGATCTTCAAAGTCGATAGTCGAAGGACTAAGGCATTTATTCAAATCTGAAGAGAACTTTGAAAACATGGCTCTCGAAGCGATCACCTTGAACAAAATGACTAACATGAGTGATCGAATGAAGAAATTTCATGATGCCAAGCCCAAAATGGATCTACAAGAAAGTATCGATCATTCAAAGACAATTACCGAGATCATAATCAAGAACATCAAGGCAATTATTGGCGATGGTTTTAGCTTCGGAATTAAAACCGACGACACTAGAATTAACAGTCTGCGAATTAACCACAAAGGATCGCTTAATTCCGATCAGTATGCCGATCTCGATACGCTCGCATCGAACAATGGCTTCAAGGGTATTGAAGTATCACGAAGCGGATCAGGACTAAAAATCAAATTTATAAACCATAATAAAGAACTAAATGGCTAATCAGAAAACACTGTTCATCAAAGAAGGCCCAGACAAAAGAGGCAAATATGACATTATCGAAGGTCATGATAGGGGAAATAATCTATTCTCAATCAAACGTTTCATTTGTCAGATAACGCCTCAACAAACAGAAAAAGAAACCGTGGCAATAGCAGATATGCTAGTCCAAAAATTAAACAATTAACACTTAGATAAATGAGTACAGAAACATTAGACATCAAAGCACTTTCCGCAGACCAAAAAGCGGAATTAATGGCACAGCTTGAAGCTGAGGCTAAAGCTGAAAAGCAAAAGAAAAAGGACGACCGTAAGGCGTATAAGTCATTAACGCATGAGTTCGTTAATCGTAATATCGATGCATTGGTCAATCACAATAAGGCTACCGAAGATATTATTATTCATCTCTTCAATGATTATGAACCAGTAAAGGAACTCAAACAGGAGATCTATGGTGCAGATCCGCAAGATAGTCATACTTCGACCCTAGAAGATGGCTCGTCCAGCATCACCATTGGTTACAATGTATCAATCAAATTTGATGGTACCGAGACCATAGGCGTACAGAAAATAAAGGACTACATGGCTTCATTGTCCGATGCCAACTCTGGAGATAATACCAAGAAGCTCGCAAAGGCGGTTGAAACTTATCTCAAGATCAATCCCAAAACCAAAATGCTAAACCCATCCCGAATTATTGAGCTCAGCAAGTTGCGCGAGGAGTTTAATGATGAAGAGTTTGATGACGGTATCGATATTATTTTTAATGCCCAAATACGTACCCAAAATGGCATGTACGTGAGTGGATGGAAGTACATCATGGTCGACAACATGAGTAAAAAATTAACTTTTAGATTCTCGGTGTAAAATGAAAAAGCAAAAAGTAATTCCAACAAAATACATTCCGGCTAAATTTCCATTGACATCAACCTTAGTGCATGTTATTGCATTGAGTTATTGGAATGCTCCAAGTTGGCTATGGGGTTCATGGGCCGTTTTAATAATTATTGTATGGATCGCTGTTATTTATAGAATAACGATCGAAGAGCGTGATGATTCCTTAGTTAACGAAGGTTGCTTTGAATCTGAAAAGCGATCATTCAAAGACTTGGTAGAAAAACAAGGGAGAAAATAATGAATCCAGACATTCAACCCATAGCAGACGATAAAATTCTAGTAAACGATAAACTGGTGTACCTAAACCAGGACGGCAATTGGATAGCTAAAATAGAGCTCACCAATAATGAGACCGAAGCACTCAACAATCATTTAAACGCCCCTAAATCGAATGACACCCATTGATGATAACGAATTAAGCCACAACTCTAAAGCTGCAAGATCAAAAGCACTTGCAGCTTTGGAAACGGCTAAAAAATTAGAACGAAAACAAATAAGACAAGGAGCAATATGGATACAGCAAGGCAAAACCTTCATACTAAAAAAGTAGAAGTAAAAAGAAAGCGCGGTCATTGGTTTGACAGCAAGAACCACCAGCACTCAACAATCTTATCATATGCCATTCAATTTGGATGGTCCATACCTCACCCATCAAAGGCGATGGATATTGCCAATAGAGACGCCGTGCTTACATGGTTAAATTCAGATAAGAGCCCCATCAAAGAGCAGGTAAAGCATTTGGGAGATCTAAAGTCTAAGGACCTTAACAAGATCATCAACGCACTTAGCAACATGATCACCAAAAAACACGCAAAATCATGAAAGCAAAACACACAAAACAAATCATCATTATGATCATTTTATGCTTTGGAGCCTATAACCTCATTAGGATGCAAGCAACACAAAATGCCAAAAAACCAAGAACCGCTTTTAAAATTCCTACGCATGGTTGATTTTATCATAGTAATTGGAGCGATTTTAACATTCATGGTTGTCATGGGTCTTATTCTATGGCTGCTGTCTGAGCGCTGTTATAGCAATGATCCCGAGGCAGATTTTTACGATAATTATGCGGTCATAGAATGTCCGCACGATGGCGAAAGGTCAACAGTGGTGGTGCAATCTGCTGTGACTTGCGAAGTGACCAATATCGTTTGTGACATGTGCGGTAAAACACTCAGTAAAACAGTAGAGTGCTAAACCTCCAACAGCTATATAATGATAATAAATTTCAAATAGAATCGTATTGGGAATTCTACAGATCTGCAAATTTAGATTACGAGTGGCATGATCGCCTTCACCACGAGATGAAGCGTTTGCATACACTCAATAAATCTATAGAGCTCATTCTTACAGGACAAACAGATCTAACCCTTAGTATCGATTTTAAAACACAACATAGTACACTAAATGAAAGTCGAGATCAATATTAGTAACGATACGCTCGTGGCTTTAAATAAGCAAACGCAACGGGTCTATGAACTACCAATCATCAATAATAAAGAACACAAGGTGGTTTTGTCAATTTCGTATGGCATTGCCGAGAAGTTTCAAAAAAAGTATAGCAGTCGTGTCCAGAACCAATCCCTGTTCGATACAAAAAAACGTATTAAAATGTCGCTTCGGTTTCATGAGGCCTGGGCACTTCAAATATTGCTTGAAACGGTTGTAGATGGGATGGATAATCTCTATCACAAATCACTCATTAGCGCACTTATTAATCAGTTAGATCAAAAAACATGTTAACCACATATACCGTCAAGTTTAGAGAGACCGACAAGATTTGGGAGTTTAATTACCATTTAAACGGTGATTTTTCATCGTTTAATCTCTTGGAAGGCAATCTGTCAGAAAAGCAAAAGACCTGGCTGTTCCGTCAAGGTAATTTTCCAAGCTCTGAGATCTTGATGAAAGAGGAATGGATTGTCAAACAACGAAAGCATCTAGAGATCACCGTTGGTGATTTTGATCTCAGCTTTGATAATTTTTGGATGATCTATGATAACAAGGTCGGCAAAAAGAAAATGGCTCGCAACATTTGGGAGCGCATGAGCAAGTCCGAACGTATCAAGGTGTTTATCAACATCCCAAAATATAAAGCCTATCTCAAACAGTACCCAAATCAACAAATGCTCTATCCTACTAGCTATCTTAACCAAGAAGCATACACTAACGATTGGAAAATTAAATAAACAAATTATGTATTTCACACCGCAACCCGATCAAGATCCAGATGATGACTTTGACAAATTATGTAGAATTCTTGCTGCCATCATCTTTATTGTTATAACCATCTATCACTTATATCATCTTTTATGAACCTAGAAAAAGACCTTCAGCACAATATTGATTGTTGGAACGAGGATATCTTATCCATAGACAACAAAATAGCCAGTTTAAAAGGCAAACGCGATCAAATCGAACAAACCGTCGAAACTTTAGAATTAATCATTAAAAACAATAAAACAACGCCAGATCGTGAAAGCGAAGAGGCACATTAACAAAAATTTATTATGGAAAAATTAGATCAAAAAGCAAGTGAAGCATTTGGAAATGCGATCGGAAATTTACTAGTCAATTGTGGAGCTATAAATTTCAAGATGAACCTTGAGGAAAGTCACATTCATATCGACTTTGACAAAGACAAAACTGACAACGGTAAAATTAGATCTGCCGCTAACGATATTAACGAATTAGCAGAATTTTATGAGCGCTGAAATGGAAATGCCAACACTATGTTCTTGCGGTGTATGGTTTGATCTTAATGAAGGAGCAGGCAACCATGACAACACGCGACAGATATGTGAGGAATGTGCAAATCAAAACTACCAACGCAAACAGATCGTGGAAGATATCGAATGTCGAAAAACTGAAATCGAAAATCTAAAAGAGGAAATCGATAATATCAAATATCTTATCTCAAATGACGAAGATATTTTAGAGTCATTACCACCATTTAAATAATATACCCACAAAATGAACCAAAAACAAAACACCAAAAACTTTATAGCCTGGATGAAAAATCAGGGTTACATCAAAAATCTTAACGGCTCCTGGTACAAGAACAATTTGTTAGTATCTGCATCGGCCCTGTATGATAAGATGCAGGAATTCAAGAAGCGTTGCGAGAACGAGGCGCTCAAGCTAAAAATGAAAGATCTCGACCTAGAAATCCAGTACAAAAAATATCTCAACAAAGTCAAGCTCGTTGAATCTAAAATGCATCCCATACAACGCAAAGAAACCAAAAATGCGTTCATGGCAGGTTGTGGTCAAACCTTGCACCTCATGTTGCATACTATTGGTGATATTAAAGACGAACATCGCGCTGTAATGCACCTTGAGGATCTTCTCCAGCAAAGCATTATCTATTGGGAAAAGGCAGTTAAGTAATCATGAATCTATTCACCAACAAAACCTGCCACGTGTGCAATGTAGCGCTATTACCAAGCACACGTTCAAATAGTCCAGAAAACGCCTTTTTAGACCAGGATACCCGGCAATACTGTCACCACAAGTGCAAGACCGAACATTACAAGCGTAAAGCCGCAAAAGGGCTTGCCGGGCTTTATAGTGAGATGCCAGTGATATTCTGATTGGATTAAAGATTAACGTATATGGTTATGATTTTTTGCGATTAAAATATTAACAAAATAAAATAAATAGAAAATGGAAAATACAGAGATTTGGAATAAAGCACGAGAGTTGCAATTAGGTAGAGAGTTTTTAAATGGACTAGATGAATTACTTAGTTGTTTAGAAAGCGAGAACAAGCAATTAATTATAACCGATGTTATACACTGGTTGCCGTTTGAAAAAGAAAACTACGATAAATTTACTGACTTAATTAGCAAAGATAATTGTATGTGTAAGTTTGATGATGGTACAGAAATAGACTTTAGAGAACAACACCCTTTGGCAATAATGACACACTTTGGTGCTATAAATTAGGCAACTTGTTTATAACTAATATTAAACCACGGTGCGCAGCATCTGGTTTAATAGGAGTTGAGAGCAGTATGACGCAGCAACGCGAGTAATATTGCGCAATTTTAACTATATTTCAAAAAAAATCACAATGAAAAAACTAATATTATTAACAATGGCATTGATCTCTATACATCTCAATGCACAAACAGAAATTCAAATCGACACAACTGCCTTAAAGCAAGAGGTTGTAGATCTATACAATAAAATTGATAGACGTGGCACGCTTGATCAATACAAATCATTTTTTGATAAGTCAGAAACCTTACACAAGCACATTGGCAATAAAAAAACCTTGGCGTTATGGATAAGCAGGATGTACTATCGTGCCGCCAAAAAGTTTAATGTCGAAACGCCAAACACCTCGATCGGAAAGCAATTGGCAGATCCATATTTACAGCCTACAATACGTAAAGAGTATCTTTTAAAAGCGAAAGAATACTTAATAGAGCATTATGGCTTTTATGATGATGAGAGCTTCTCAGCTCTTAACTATGCTTTAAAAGCCGTAGAGCAGGAAATACAATCTAAGTAACTCATTCTTAAATTTGCAAATCTCAACCTAAAATTAGATATTTGTATATGTCCCGTAGCCAACGCCTCCAACGTCGCAATGAAAAGGTAAGAACCCTTTTCGATAAAATATCAGCCAAAAACGACAAGTGGCGGGTTGATGCCGTGGTTGCCGATGTAGCCAAACAAATGTACCTGTCTACAAGAACTGTAGAGGCCATACTAAAAGGTGAGGGCATTTATGGCGATGAAGCTAACGGCGATCCAGATCAAATGAACTTTGCATTTTGAATATATCTTCTAATTTTTAGCTAAAAAGCCCAGACCTTTGTCTGGGCTTTTTTTATGCTGCACCTCTAAATTTTTTAAAATTGGCGTTTGCCTCAGCAATAGCGCTATCACCCAAACTTTTTTCATACGGTATTTCGCCAAATACCTTGCCACTAATGGCGGCATTGTTTTCAAAACCGTCCTTTATTTTAGGATCTGTCAAATCTTTGCTAACGTCATCATCGGTTTGGGTGGCATTACATCTGCAACCAAAGTCTAATGGAGGATAGATCTTTTTCCAGATAGGGTGGTTGAGTGGTGCAACCAAGCCGTCAAGCTCGCGATGTTTGTCGCGCGTACGCTTATCGTTTACAGCTTCATAGCGAAGATTGGGATACAAATCTACATTTCGTTTAAAGTCTTCCCATTTCGCCGCCATGTTCGCCGTAGCAATCGTATGGCGATACTCGGTCTCGAGCCAGTTCAAATTGTAAAGTCCAGAGACTTCCAGTGCAAGCTTTTTAAACTCAGCCCATGGCACGACTTTTCCGTTTTTTATCAATAGGCCTTCAATCTCTTTTCTAAAGCTGGTCTCCTTAAATGCGCTAAAACGTGCAATATCGTCCTTTAGAGACGTCGCCAGTTCTGCATTGTAAGTTTCTAGTTCCGGTGAGTACCCTATATCAAGGCCTTCGGTTAAACGGTCATAATAGTACTGCCAAAGTTTTTGTTGATCGTCTTCAGATACTTCTCGGTCTTCAAACAGCTTCTTAATGTACCGGTTGATCAGCCTGCTTAAACTTTTGTCCTTATTGAGCTTTACTGTTGTTTTTTCAGTAGCACAACAATGACTGCGATAATGCAGTTTAAGTAGGCTTAATCCTTTCCCGTGGGCTCAGGATCTTTTGTGCTTGGCATGCTCTCAATCTCGGTACCGTAAACATCTTCAATATAGCTTTGTTTTAAGATATAGCCGTTACGCATAAATTCGCCATCGATCTTAATTTGCTCGGTAGGATCTTTGGTAGCCTCCACCGTAATTTTGGCATTCTCGGGAATGTTGTACCCCAACTTGCGCATGCATGGTACCAGATCGTCATTCAAAAATGCAAGCATTCGTTTTTCATCGGCAGCCACAATTTCACCAAGTGTATTTTCATGCACGCCACCTTGAGCCTTACTGCTTCCATTTTCCGTAGTCATCGTTTGGTGCAGCACCAACTTACTCATTTCCTTATCGAGCGCCTCGATCTTTTTATAGAACACGTTGAAGGCATCCTGTTTGGAGTTCTCGACGATATCAACTTCGGTACCCGTTGGGAATACACCGTAAGCCGCCGATCCCATTTCCTCAAGCCACTCGGCCACCTCATTTTTTACCGTCTCACTACTGGAGGCGATCTTCGCAATCCTGATCGGTACACCAAAGAGTTCTTCAAACTCGTCCCAACTTCCCCACGAGTGACGTTTCAGTATGGCAAAAGGTGCCGCCTTTTCCAAAAGGCCAATATGATCATAAAACTGCGCGTAGAGCAATACATCCTTGATCTCGCTGTAATCAATACCATTTACTGCAGATAGATCGTAGAGCAATACGTTATGCTCAGGGATCACCAAACCACGTGGGATCAATTGTAGTTTCAAGATCTCCCCTTTTTTGAAGGCTTCAACCCAAATCAATGAATACCCATAGTAGGTAGATTTGTGTGCGTGCTCGATCAAGTATTCAAACCATTTTTTGGCCTTTATAAGCTCAGTAAGGGTATCGTCCTTTTTGCCATCAATACTAAAAATGTAGTCTTTGTTCGTAGTTCTCAAGGTACGGTTCTCGGTAATCCCTGTTAGATGACCGTCGAGCATAACATCGTCATTGACTTCCTGCATCGGGAAGGTGCGTGGTATATCGCTATTGTAGCGCGCAAATCGTCCATGTTGCCAATTGCTCACCTCCATACGCCATAAACGCCGTTGGCGCCTAATAACATCTACCATGACATTGGTAATCTTTTTGATCTTCTTTTGATCACTACTGCTCAAGCTCACCGCCTTTTTTAAAGCGTTGCCACTAAAGTTGATTTCACTCTCAATGTTAGGCATAGTCGCCTTTTTATCTTTGCTCATGATTTGGTTATTTAAAGCGACGGTCCAGACGACGCGTCAATTTCTTAGCTATTTTTTTATCCAAGTATGCCGATGGTCCCATAAATCGACGTTCGGGATGATGTCCCAATCCCTCATTATGTGTCTTGGCGTAATCCTTATAGGTGATAAACTTCACCATGCTCAAGCTTCGTCTTGCCCTAAAGCTGTTCTTGAGCTTATCGCCTCCCGTTTTGTGGCCAACCAAAATGGCACGTCCTTCTATTTTACGACCGTATTTATTAAGCGTTCCGGCACGTCCACGTCGGTTGGTTCTATAATGCGTGATGTTTCGTCCCGCTTTATCCTTGGTCTTACGATCATCCCATGTTTTGACACCCGATCCTGTATTGAAGCCCTGGTCCCTAAAGTTCTTATTGATAAAGCCCAAACCTTCTACCTCTATAATTTTGGCAGTCTCAATGGGCAAATCTTTTGCGAGCCTATTCAACATACGCTGCAAGTCCTTCAGGTTACCGTCGGCCATTAAAAGCGATTTGGATAGTTCTTACGGCTTCCCAATTTCATGAACGGGACATTCTCATCGGGTGTACCATCACCATCGGTATCGGTCTGTTTTGGTGGTAGATCGGCTTTCTTTTTTCCTTCGGAAACTTTATCCAACCAGTTCATGGCCTCATCATAATTGTTCTGCATGCCCTCAGAGATTCCAGTACTGCGTATGTCGTAGATCTCCTTGATCACGATCGCCTTCAGGTACTTCAAAACGATTTTTGAACGGTCAGTACCTTCAGCTGCAAAAATCGCATCAGTATTATAATATTGAAAAAGGCAATTGTGCATCACGTCGATACTTTCAGTAATGATCTCCTCTACGGTTGGCTCATTGTTAGCGGTGATGATATCAATGATTTGCGTTGTTGATTTGGTCTTTAATTCTGCTTTTGTTAGAAATGCCATTATTCTTGATTTAAAGTAATTGATACGTTAGAATATTTCGGCTTCACCTTGCGATAGATACGCGTGGTAAAGCTGCTCTTAAAGCTCATGATGCCTTTAATTGAGATCTCCTCGGTATCATCTTCAGTTTGCTGGAGCGGTTTAAATTGTTCGCCCTGGAGGAACTGTAATTTTTCGACAATGGCATCCTGCAGGTCAATCTCCATAAAACCATGTTCGGGATCTGCCGTTGTTTGGTGTTGATCCATCCAGCCGTCCTTGCAATATAATATGATGTCAACCGTACAATTGCCCTCCTGGTTATGCTCGGTCATGGTTTCATAGGTGATCCTGCCAATTCTAATCAAAGCCGCCGTAAATAGATTGGGTTGCCTTTCACTGTCATCAAATTGACCTCTAAAAAAGTCACACAGCTCTAGAGCTTCAATAGTATTTAATACCTGTTTAATAGATATAAAAAGTTCTTTTCTTGGGGTCATAATCTGCGTTTCTTTTTGTATTTGCCAATCTTTGGTTTTGGGCGCTCATCGGTTTGGGAATAACCAAAGAGCACACGCCCTTTTCTTACGCAATTTTCTATAACGTCAAGAATATCATCTGGCGTTCTGCACTTTTTTTCAAACGCCAAAATATGATTAAGGGCATCGTCCATATCCTTACTGTCTCGTAAGCGGTCATCAAATGTGATCAAACCTCTAGAAAATGCACCGGTCAATGTAGCATCAATACGCTCGTGTTTATCACCTGAGGCATGATCAGGAAAAGGGATATCCATAGCATTGTTCTCTTCACAGGCAATTAGCCAATCGGGTTCATAAACGGCTTCTTGAGCTGCCGTGGCATCATAATAACTAATGATGCTCATGCCCTTTTCGTTATATTTCTTTTGCCATTCATAATGAGTGGCCATGGCTTCAGGTCGGGTACATTGCCTATTAAAGATTTCCAAAACGTGAGCGCGACCCTTTTCAATAGATAAAACGGCACCTGCCTTAAAGTCGCCATCATCGGTATAACTTAAATCCCAAAAAGAGATTAGGCCGTTGTGAATCTTATTGCCATGGGTGGTCTTAAACTTGATCCACTCCTCTTTAATACGTTTGCCCTCTTCAACCGGGTTATTGAAATCTTCCCTTTGGGAAGTGTGATAGTCATCATCGTTCACGATCTCGATGCACTCTTCCTTAGTGTAGCGCTCGTGCCAGGACGGATTAAAATCGGCATCACATAGGTTAATGGTCATGATCTCAAAATTATCTGACTTCTCGTATTTTTTGGCATAACCATCAACGATCCCATTTTTGACCACATAGTTATTGCTCATGATCCTGCGAAAGCGACCCCTTTGTCCAGCCTTCCCTAGATCGCCAGTGAGCTTGCGCACATTCTCTTTGGTGAGCTCAATATTACGGGCTGCCTTACGATCTTCAAGATCATCCATTGATGCAAAGTCAGGACGCATCCCATTATGGTTCAATCCCCTAAAGGGTTGGTTCAATCCCAAGGCTTTAAAGAAAGTACCGTCGGTACATTCAAATTCGCCATCACTCCATGACCCATAGGTTTTTTGCGTACCAAAATCCTTGATGTACTTTTCGTTGTTATCCAGTTGCACCTGCAGGTTGGACAATAACTTATTACTCATATCTTGGGTACGGCCAATGAGCACCCCGAAATACAACATTTTGTTTTCCTTTAAATGCGATGTATTACCAACATTTGTATGTGTTGATTTTGCACCTCCACGAAAAAACCGCCGCTGTTGGTTAATTTTTGGGTTTTCAAAAACCGTGAGATAACTCTCCAAATGAAACCAAGAGCTCGGTGCATCTGCAAAGCCCATGCCCGAGTTCACGCCAAAATAAAAATCAAAGAACTCTACGTAATTTTCTGGCTTGAGCAATCGCTTGATACGCGCTTCCTGTTCATCGCTTGTCTCTTTGATAAGACCAACCGATGTCATGGTCTGGATTTGTTTAGAGAGCCTAAAGTATTTCTCCTTGGCTTCTTTGAGTTCTGTTTTAGTCATCTTGAAGTAAGTAGGTTATATACTTGTCAAATTCAACGCGATAATCTTTTATCTGTTCGAGAATGGCATCACGCTTTTTGCCCTTGCTTTTGGCAGCCTGTTGAATTTTATAATCGCAAAACCCATCAATGGTCTCCATACTGTAAACAGCGACTTTTCGGTTGTCATTGATACGATCAAAGGCTGCAACGATCTTCGATATAGTATCGGCACTATAAGGCAGCTCTTCCCCTTTTTGGATAGCCAATGCACATTTTAAGGTCATGTCCTTAATTGTTGATGGCTTGAGTGATGCTAGATCCTTAGCTTCTGCCCAATTATCTGTATCGCGCCAATCCCTTAACGTTTTTTCGCCAACCCCTATAATTTGCGATATATTGGGTATCGAAAAATTCATAGAAAACAATTGCCTCCCCTGGCTCATTTTATAATCGCGCTCAATCGCGCTCATCCTGCCTCTTTTGTTGCCCATAATTATCTGTATTCGCCGTCAACGATTAATTTTCCGTCGTTGCCATAGCTTACGTTCTTGATCAACATGCCGTCATACTGCAACTGCTTTTTGATCTCTATTAATATTTCGGTGTACTCATCACTATTGAGCATATTTTGTATGCCCACGCCCACTTCGGGATGCGCTTTCCATTCACCTTTATTGCTTGCGATTATAAGGTGTTGGTTCTGCTCGTCTGATCGCCCAATAACGAAGTCGCCATCAACGATGGCCATGTCATTATTTTCGTCTAAAAGTATGTCGGTCATACCGACAAAATTAGAGGGTTGAATGATGTTCATGAATAGTTTTTCCAAGCCTTGTATTGATTTGATACAAGGCTTGGGCGTATAGCCCCAAACCTTGGGATTTCATTTTTTTCAAGTCTCATTTTCATTCAATTTTGTCATCTCTAGCCTTGATTAAAAACAGGTTAAACCATGACGCATACCTTCTTAGTTAGTGATGAAAATGTAAATGAATATGGATATCGCATCCTTACTGCAGGTATTGATACCAATCAGTATGAGCGTAATCCAGTCGTTTTGTATTTGCATGAACGCGCTCGGAATCCGAATCAGGTCGTTGGTAGAGCTTTAAAACTCTATAAAAAGGACAATCAGCTTTTTGCTGAGATTGAATTTGACGAAGAGGATAAGTACGCTAAAAAACTGGCTGGAAAGGTAGAACGAGGATACATAAAGATGTGCTCGATTTATGCTGATGTTATTGAAACGTCACTTGATGAGGCATTGATGCTTCCTGGACAAAGTCATGAGACCGTTACCAAATGCAAACTGGTTGAAATTTCAATCGTGGATATTGGTGGTAATGACAATGCCTTAAAGTTGAGCCGTAATGGTGAACCTGTACAATTAAGAAAAATCGAACAAAAAACAAATACCGACATGAGTTTAAAAACTATCGCCCTTTCATTAGGCCTTGACGAAAACGTCTCTGAAGCCGTTATCAAAACGAAAATTGAAAAAATTACATTGGCCAAGAACAATGCTGAAGCAGCAAAAAAAGTGCTTGAGAATAAAATCAAGGACATTGAAGTAAAGGCAGATGAAGTTCTAGTTGATTCTGCGATTGAGCTTGGTTTGATCGATGAGGCATTTAAGCAAGGAACCTTAAAGGCATTGGAACATGACCGTGAAGAACAAACAGTGGTGCTTACCAAAATGATCGCCGATGCTAAAGCTGAAGATATTATCGATGCCACTCATAAGGCGGTCAAAGAAGTGGTGCTTGGTAGTAAGAAGGGAACTCCTGGACCATCGGCTGCAGATCAAGAATGCTTTGATTATTTGCAAAAGCATGATGTCGCCAAACTTTCTAAGATTAGAGAGGAAGATCCCAAAAAATACGCCCAATTAACCAAAGCATTTGGTGAGGGCAAACGATACACCCCAAATAACTAAACGTTTAATTTAAACCTATCAACATGGCAGGATTGCAAAAAGAAGTATGGGTATCTGGAATTAAGGAAAACCCAATTCCAGACCATTCATTTGTTTACGCTTCGACAGATATGTCTGAGTATGTAGAAAACAATAAATTACACCTTAATGAGGCAGGCATTGAGCCAGACGTCTATGAGGATTATTTTTCTGGAAATGAAGACCCATTACCGTTCGCGAATATCGATGATATTCCTAATGAGGTGCTGTTAAAAACCTACTCGACAGCACAAACGAGACACCGCGATTTACAAGAGATTGAACTCTCATACAATAAGCGTGAGAGTGTACAAAGACGACACCGTACATCGTTGGCAAAAAACCTCGGTAAACGAGCAGCCTTTGCATGGGCCACTGGTGTTGATGATGCCTTTAATAAGCTCATTGGCGTAGGTAATGACAGTATTATTGATGCGGTCATTGATCTTGAGGCCTTTTTTGGAAGTCTCGATGTTGATGGTACGATGAACATTTGCTTAGATCCTAAGCATATGGCACGCATTCGTAAGGAGGATTACAAGCTGTACAAAGAGATCAAGAGCGATAAAGGTGCCGATCTTTTTGGCTTCAAGATCTACGGTTACAGCAAAAACCCACTATTCACAGCTGCAGGCGTCAAGAAACCTTATGGCGCAACTCAAGATGCTGGAGACGTTCGTTGCTCATTCGCATGGGTAACTGAGGAGGTCTTTAGATGTTTTGGCGACACCGAGATGTACGAGAATCTTAGAGATTCGGGCATTCAGGCAGACACACTGTCTTACGCTCAGCGTGCATTGGTGGGCAAGATTAGAGCAAACAGCCCTAAATATTTGGGTGCAATTATATAATCTAAATCACAAACAATCACATGGGAAAATTGACACAACAGGAGCGCGCCCAAAACTATCTTGGGCGCAATTCTGAAGTTAGCGAGATCTTCGGTACTTCAGATGGATTTTTATTCGAAAAGCGTTCAGATGCACGCACACACAGTAGAACACTGAAAGAAACAACAGTGAACCGCTATACCGATTCAACGGTTGAAAAATCAAGCGATGACGATACTAACTTCGTTAAATCGGATTTTTTGAAGGCCAGCGTTAAGACCATAAAGGAAGAGCTTCCTGATATGACTGACGTTAAGGAACTTGAAGGTTACGTAGAGGAAGAGAAAGCCTCAACCGATCCAAGATCAACAGCGATCGAAGCTATTGAGAAGCGCATCGAAGAGTTGAACGAAGCCGCATAACACTTTAGATATTGAGAGCCATTAATCACATAGTGATACACTGCACCGCAACCAGAGAACATCAGGATTTTAAGGCAGCGGATATTGACCGTTGGCATAAAGACAGGGGTTGGTCAGGCATTGGGTACCACTATGTAGTAAGGCTCGATGGTACGGTAGAAAAAGGACGGCCAGACGCCAAAAATGGAGCTGGAGTTCGTGGCCACAACCATGATAGCATACATGTTGTTTATGTTGGAGGACTTGATAAAAGCGGTAAAGCGAAGGACACGCGTACCAAAAGGCAAAAGTATGAATTGCTTTTGCTGGTCATAAAATTAAAGAAAAAGTACCCATGTGCCGATGTAAGCGGCCATAGGGATTTTTCAATTGACAGGAACAAAAACGGAATCATAGAATCTAATGAGCGCATGAAAGAATGCCCTTGCTATGATGCAAAAATAGAATATCAAAATGTTTAAGAAGCAGCTATCAATTATTTTGATTTGTCTTGTGTTTTCTTTTGTGACTTCCTGCCGTACGACACGGCAGGTTGTGACAAAGGATACCTCTGTATCTGAGCTTAAACAGAAAAGTGTCACCACATTTCGCGATACATTATTGTTCACGCCAGCAAGCATGACCGAGCTCAAGATTCCTATCGCCCTGGATAAAAAATGCCGGGAGAATACCAATACGGTTTTTGTACCCAAGACCTATACTCAAAAAAACGGAAACGCTACGGCAAGTGTGCGTATAGAACGCGATACCATCATTGTAAGTGCAAAGTGCGATTCCTTACAATTGCGCGCCCAGATCAAACATGAGCTTGAGCAGGAAAAGTACACGGTTGAAATCGAAAAACAAGCCAAAGAGAAAATCGAAAAAGTCTACACCTTTAAATACATTGTGATGATTGCCATGTCATTTTTTGCTGGCCTCGGTGTTGGTGTAGTGATCATAAAACTTAATATCATATAAGCCCATGCCTTTACCTACTATCACATTTAACATCGCTTCAAACGGTCTTAACCGTTTGGCCCCTGCTATCGAAAAAACACCGGGCATTGTTATTACTGGCGCTACAGTTGCCGATAATGTCACGCTCGGTCAATCCTATCAAATATTTAGTCTAGCTGAAGCTGAGGCATTGGGTATTGAGGAGGTTGGAACCAACAATTTTGCACACGCCCAAATCAAAAGCTTTTATGGCGAAGCTGGCACTGGTACCGAACTTTGGTTAATGCTCGTAAGTGATGCAACAACCATGGAGGATATGGCAGATGTCAATGAGTCCTATGCAAAAAAATTGATCACCGATGCCGCTGGAGAAATCAGGGTACTTGGATTGGTCAGAAAAACTGCAGGTACCGAAACGATCGTCGATGGTATCGATGAAGATTCTAAACTTGCCGTGATCAAAGCTCAAGAGCTTGCCGAATACTTTGAGACCAAATACATGCCCATAAGAGTGCTCGTATCTGGAAATCTATTCACTGGTGTACCTGCAGATTTGGCTAACTACAACGAATCGAACTTTAATAAGGTGGCCATGTTGATTGCCAACGTTGATGGTTCTAATGAAGCTGCTATTGGATTGGCACTTGGTAGATTGGCAGCCATACCATCCCAGCGTAATATTGGACGTGTAAAAGATGGTCCGGTTGAAGAGATCGCAGGCTATTTTACCAACGGTGAGACGATTGAGTCCTTATCAGATGCTTGGGATTCCATTCACGATAAGCACTATATCTTTTTGAGAACCTTTATAGGGCGATCAGGATACTACTTTAGTGATGATGTTACACTCACGTCTTTACAAAATGATTTTAGTGCGCTTGGTCGTGGTTTTGTTATGGATGAGGCGGTTATCATTGCTTACGATCAAATGGTCGAGGAGCTTGGCGACGAGGTACCGTTGACCGAGGCTGGACAAATACACCCAGCAATCATCAAATCATGGCAATCAAAAGTGGAGACACAAATTAGTGGCTTGATGGTCGATGAGGGCAAACTATCTGGAGTATCGGTCTTTATCGATGAAAACCAAAACATCCTTCAAACTGATAGATTGGTCATGTTGATCAACCTACAGCCAGTTGGCTATGCAAAAAACATTGAAGTCAATATTGGCTTTACAACTCAAATAAACGCTTAAAGATGGCAGTATTTAATAGTTCAGAATATTCATGGGCCGATCTATCAATTGCATTAGGAGGGCGCATTCTTGACGGTGTTACCGGGCTTGAATATACCGAAAAGCAGGATAAGGATCGACTCTACGGAAGAGGCAACAAACCCCACAAGATCATTAGAGGCAATAAGGAGTTTGAAGGTAAGATCACCATTTGGCAATCAGAACTGGAAGCCATGGTACGTGATGCTCCAGATAATGATTTGCTAAAATTGAATTTTGAGGTCATTGCAACATACAAACCTCATGATGGCGGGCAAACCGTAACCGATATTTTGGTTGGTTGCGAATGGACAGAGATCAAAAAGGCGTTTAGCCAGGGCGATAAAAACATGCTGGTGGAGCTACCTTTTGTGTTCCTTAATGTGAAGCCTCAACAGTAGTAACCAAAAACCCAAAATAAAGATGAAAAATTTTTTAACAATGATGATGTTGATGATCACATTAACATCAGTATTAATCCCTCAAAACACAGAAGCAATGAACAAAAAAGACTTAAAAGAACTGCACGAGAAACACGGTGACATATATGATCTACCAGTTGGTGATAAGATCGCGTATTTGCGTTCGCCCAATATGGCAGATTTTAAAAGATCATTTACGGCCATGCAAAAAGGCGGTGATGTAGCTTTTGGTGAAGCGATGTTAGATGCGCTCTTTGTAGGTGGCGATACCGAGATCAAAGCGATTGACGATTACTTTAATCCTGCACGAAGAGCGTTAGTTGATTTCTTTAATTATGATGATCCAGTTGTCAATACACTGGAAAACGGCGATGCTCAAATTGTTATATCCAACGCATCATGTACCATTAGAAAGATCACCCGTGAAGATCTTCGCCTGGCAGAAAAAAAGAACCCAAGTGGTAAACCGTTTGTGACGCAAGAAAAACTATTTGACTTGGTATGTACCAAAAAGGATGATGCATTTAACGACAGGATGAACCCGACGTATAGATTTCCGTTATACCAAGCAATGGAGGATTTGCAGTACCAAAAGGTAGCCACATTAAAAAAGCGCTCGCCGATGCCATCATAGATGCAGACGACGCATCGGCCATTCAATTGGCAGAACATTTAGATATTAGGTTATTTGATGCCTATCTAAAATATTACATGCACAATCCTCGTCCCTCTTTATTGAGCGACGAGGATTGGGCTGAAGATCTGCAAAATTTGCATTTCATTAGAACCCAAGAAAGAAAAGCCTCAGACCCCTAATCATGAACGCCTACGCCTTTATAATCAAGATGAAAGATTATGCCAGTTCTGGCATACGTCGCATTGGTAATTCGGTAGGTGAAACAACCAACAAAATCAACCGAGGTAACAACGCAAACTCCCGATACGCTTCGGGATTTTCGCGTTTGATTGGCGTAGTTGGAGGATTGGCCATTGGCTTTGGTGTATTAACAGCTGCTTCAGCACTATTCTTTAAGGGTGTCGAGCTTGAGCAAACCAAAGTCAAGTTTGAGGTATTGCTCGGTAGCGTTGAGCGAGGAACAGCTATGCTCAAAGAATTGAACGAGTATGCCAATTTTACACCATTTTCAAACGCTGCCATTATAAAGTCATCTGAAACCATGCTTGGTTTTGGTATTGTCCAGGAAAAAATCATGGGCAACATGACAATGCTAGGTGATGTCGCCATGGGCAATGAGCAAAAACTCGGGAGCCTATCCTTAGTGTATTCTCAAATTCAAGCCACTGGACGATTGATGGGTCAGGATCTACTTCAGCTGATCAACACAGGCTTTAACCCTTTACAGATCATTTCAGAAAACACCGGTTTGTCGATGGGTCACTTAAAAGACCAAATGGAAAAAGGCGCCATCAGTGCAGGAATGGTTGAGGAAGCATTTCGACTCGCAACTTCTGAGGGTGGTCGGTATTATGGAATGACCGAAAAAATGTCTGAATCTGCAGGTGGAAAATGGAGCACTTTAATGGGTAAATTTCAGCACACAATTTCCATTATTGGCGAAAAGTTTTCAAACTGGATATCGCCAATGCTTGACATTGGAATTTCCGTAGTAAATAACATTTTACCGTTTGGGAGAGCTCTTCGAGACATCTATCAAGCAGTAACACAAAACACACCCGTTTTAATTGCCATGACCGCAATAGTGTCGGCTCTTGGCTTGGCTTATTTGATATCAAATGCCAGTTTGATCGCTTCTACAATTGCATTGGGAGGCTATAATTTGATTGCATGGTTGGCTGTTACGGCAACTGGAGCATTAACCGCTGCGCAAACGGCCTTAAACTTCGTCATGTCAATGAACCCAATATCGTTGGTGATCATCGCCATTGGAGCGCTAATAGCCATTGTTGCGTTACTCTGGAATAAGTTTGATTGGCTGCGTGGTGGCGTGATGGGCATATGGGAGGTCATGAAGGGGTTTGGCGATGTGATCAAAAATTTTGTCATTAACCGATTTACAGAACTTCTCAAAGGCATTACGGGAATAGGCCAGGCGCTTTACGCATTTTTTACCGGTGATTTTAAAGATGCCTTTGAAATTGGTAAAAAAGCTGTTGGTGATCTCATGGGCGTTGGTTCTGGATCCAAATTAATTAAGGACGGTATCGAGGCAGCAAAAACCTTTAGCACTGGTTACAACAAAGGACTCGCTATCGATACGCCAAAAACTACTGCAGACAAGGTTGGCGAAAAAGCTAAGGCAACCGATTTTGTAAAAGCCAGTCCTTCAAGTGTATTTGACTCCTTAATGGAAAGCCAGGCCGAAAAGGACAAAAAGAAAAAGAGAGCTTCAAAAGGTGATAGTATCGTGTCTGGTGGCTCTAAAATGACCAATATAACGGTAACAATTGGTAAGCTACAGGACAAAACAGAGATCCACGTCGCCTCTGTGGAAAAGGGTCTGGACAAATTGGGCGAAAAGGTCCAGGAGATCTTACTAAGAAGCGTGAACAGTGTAAACCAAATGCAAACAAGCTAGAACAAGCAATAGATATGGCAGATTTCGACATAAAGCAACTTATTAAAAAAGCACATTTTGATTATGTGGGACCGTTTTTTCCGTCCTTCAGGGATCAAGATTCTAAGCTGTTTGTGTTGCCAGATCTTAAAAACATTAATGCCTCAAGGGTCAATGGTAATCCGTATTTCATGCGCGTGAAATTCGCATACCAGGGCGAACAATTTTTACTGCCAAATGAACCATTGGTAGCGCTTTCACTATCTAAGACCATCGTCGAGACAGCTACGGTTGGTACCGAGCGCAAAGGGACGGTCAAAGAATATATCACGACAGACGATTATCAAATTAGTTTTAGAGGTGTGTGCTTTGATGAGAACGATCCCGAAGCGTACCCGGCTACTCAAGTTGAAGAGCTTGATAGGCTGTTTAATATAAACGCTGCAATTGAAGTTATTGATAGTAAGTTTTTTGAACTCTTCGGCATTAGAAAAGTTGTGATAAAAGACATACAATATGATGAAATGGTTGGTTATCCCGGGGCGCAACGTTATATCATGACTGCAGTATCTGATCAGGATTTCTATGCCGATTTAAATAATCAAGCAACCGTTAATCTACTGAATTAAATGTTTGTACTGGAAGGTAACATATCAATTGGGAATTACAGCTTTAAAGCGATACATGATGTTGAGATCGTGAAATCGGTTGATGAACTAGGTGATACCTGTGTGATCCAATTGCCAACAAGATTTAAGGTGAGACAAAATAACAGTTCATTTTTTACTGAAGAGGCGATCAAGGTTGGTGATGCCGTTAGAGTCACTCTGGCATATAAAGATGACTATGAAGGTGAAGAGTTTGTTGGATTTGTAAAGAAGATAAGACCCACTTTTCCGTTAGAAATTCATTGTGAGGATAATATTTGGTTGTTAAGGCGCAAGAATATAACTAAAGCCTGGAATGATGGGACGACCTTAAAAGAAGTCCTGCAGGAAGTGGTAAACGGCACGATAGTAACGTTGGCCGATAATATTCCTGACATACAGCTTGATAAATACATCATCAAAAATGCGAACGGTGCCCAGGTACTTCAAGCCATAAAAAAGAACATGAGCTTGAGCGTTTTTATTAACGACGAGAACAAATTATATGTAGGTCTACAGCAGTTGACCAACATTGGCGAAGAGGTTATATATGATCTCAACTATAATTTAGTTGAAAACAATTTAGAGTATAAGACCAGCGATGAGCGTCGTATCAAGATTAGATACACTTACATAGGTAAGGACAACGAGAAAAAACAAATAGAAGTTGGTGATCCAGATGGTGAGCTGAGGACATTTCATACCTCAGTGATCAGTGACGAATCCAAATTAAAAGAGCTTGCAGAATCTGAAATATCACGATTAAAATACGATGGCTTTGATGGCGATGTGACCAGCTTTCTAATACCCTATGCCACTCGTGGCATGAAGGCGAAATTTTTAGATAACATCCATCAAAATAGGGAGGGCAGTTATTTCATAACAAAGGTTGTGACCTCTTTTGGTTTAAACGGCGCACGTCGCAAAGTCAATACTGGTGGTAAATTATGAGTTGGGAGCACGACATACAGGCCGCCTTTGAGAATTTGAAGAAACGCGAAGTGAGCTGTTTTATCGCCACTGTACTAGAGGTTGATAAGGCTAATGGTATTTGTACGGTAAAGGATGAGGATCTTGAATATACCGATGTAAGGCTATCTGCGATTATCAATGGCAACGATCAAAAGCACTATGTCTTTCCTGCCAAGGGAAGTACTGTTTTGGTAGAGCCCATCAATGAGGATCTCCAACAGCTTTATGTTTCTAAATATTCTCAAGTAGAAAGTATGACCGGTAAAATTGGTACAACGCAATGGTTGATAGATGCCAATGGCTATAAGATACAGCGAAACGATGAGAATTTAAAAGTAGTTCTTAATGATTATATGGACAAGTTTGGCGAATTGTGCGATCAATTGAGTGCGGTGGTCGTGGCCATTGGTGTAACACCAAATGTTCCTGCTATCACCTTGATTAAAAATCAAGTTGCAACTGTAATTAAACCGCGTTTAAACATCATTTTACAAGACTGATATGGCCTTAAACAAAATACAATTAAAAGTGCAATTGAAGGTAGGGATGACCAGTATTTTTAGCAATCCCAGTCCTACAAATAATGTAGCTGTGATTGCCGAACAGTTGGCAACGTTAATGTCTGAGTCAATCGACTTTTACGTCAAGCAAGGTCAAGTTACGGGCGCAACTAGTAATGGTGGTACAATAGTGCAATCACAAATAATTTAAGATGAAATTTTTAATCATACTTCAGGATTTTACACCAGCGTCTTCAGATGATATTTTGAGGCCTATTTTGGAGTATGGTGTCATTGGAACCTTTGTGATCGTATTTGCCTATGTCATCTACAAGCTCTATGTCACCAATAAAAATGATATGGCATGCTTAAATGATATTCACCGCAAGGAGATCGAGGCCATGACCAAAGCCCGCGTTGAAGAACGACGCTATTTATTTGAAAAATTGGAGCAAGCGAGAATTGATGCCACAAATGAAGTTAAGGGAGCCAATCAACAGGTCATTGATATCGCCAATAAATTTAGAGAACTGGCCAATGATCTAAGAAGCCATTATGCACAGAAACCATGATAAAAGACGCCGAAAGCAACGAATATAGAAACAACCTTGATAAGCTGCGCAACCTACGTAACGAAGCTTACAAGGGAGCCTTGTTATGTAGCTCTGGGCTAAAGTTGGTGCTCAAAAAGTTTCACGGTGTAGTTGAGGACGCAGTGAATTGGAAAGATCTTGAAGCCTTCCCAAAAGACGTGTGGATTGATATTTTTCCCGGTATAAAAGCTGTTTTGATTTGGCATAGTGATAACCGCATTGTCTTTTTAACGACGATGGAACCGGGTAGTGAGTTTTCATGGCACCGTCACGAAGATTGTGAAGAGACCGTTCTCGTACTGGACGGTGATCTCTATGAGCTTGAGACCGATGAGATCTTCAAAGAAGGAGAGAGCTTGATTTATGAGCCCGGTGAACCGCATACGCCAACCACAATCAATGGCAACAAACTTAAAGTAACGTTTACAAGAAATCTATAAACTTGAGATGACAAAAATATTGACCATAAAAAGTGATCAAACCCAACTTGATGTTACCGTACAATCCTACGGCAACATTGAGGCGCTCTTTGATTTGCTTTTGGGCAATGATATTTCTTTTACTGAAACTTTAAGTGTTGGTAACAATTTGAGGCTATTAGAAAGCCCTAAAGAGAATATTAAGATCTCAACATACTATGCTGAAAATAATATCATACCAGCAACAAACCTAAACAGTGATCTTGGTGGCTTTGGAGCTGAAGCACCATTACAAATCAATCTTATTGCCGATGGTGCCGTAATCTCAAAATCACAACAGAGTTTTATGGATATCGCAATACAGGAAACTGGCGACATTGAGAGCCTTATGGAACTGGCCGTACTCAACGATTTTACGATCACAGGGTTTTTGTTACCTGGCACAACCGTAAATGCAACTTCAACGATCACCAATGAAACGATACAAGATTATTACCGTCGCAACTTGATTAAGCCTGCAACGGCATTTAATGAACCTCCAGCGCTTGCCGAAACACTATTTGAAGCAGGACTTTTTGAAACCGGATTATTTGAGTAATTATGAACCAACAGAATATTAGAGATTTTAACAACCAAGAGTACTCCATTGAGGAGGGTGCGGCTCTGGTTAAAGAGCTTAATCTACGAACGCAGTATGCCGTTGATGGTTACAACTCTATCTCTGAGCTTGGCGTAAAAGTCGCAGCTCTAGAGGCAGCTCAAAATAACGATGGCAATCATACACCTTTATTTAGAGCAAATACAATTGAAAATGTTGCTCCTACAGCTGCTGAAATACCAAACCCCGAAAATGGTGATACTGCAGATACCAATCTTAACGATCAATTATTGGAGAAATGGTCATTGATCAATAATAATTGGGTCAAGGCCTTTAAATTTAGCATAGCACCAACACTCATCGTGCCGCCAGCTGAAGAGGCCGTTATTGGTAATGTTCTAGAAGTTGGTAATGCTAATGGCAACGTCGCAGTAAACTTTACGCAGGTCTCACACGCCGATTTAACATTTACGGCTAATGGCACATTAGTGATCACACCTCCAAATCTAGGGCCATTGAAAAGCAAAACAGTTACGATGGTGATCAAAGGTGACTTTGCTGTGACAGAACCTGCAAACTTTACAAATCGAAAAAACCAAGATCGTGATCAAGTGGCTGAGGCTTTTTATGCGATCACCTACTGGACAACAACAAATGGCACATTAAAACTGAAAGTAACCATTGATAATATGACGTTATGAGTAGAGCTGTGATGCATCATGTTTCGAGTTTGGTTGTAGATTTTGCCCCAAATACATTTGTAGGTGGTATTGCAACCAATCACCCTACAAAAGAAGATTTCGAAAACTCTTTTTTAGAACCCAATGATGCTGTCAATATTTTAAATTATACAGTTGAAGGTGATAATATAAGCTTTTACATTGAATTTTTAAAAATAGCCTCGTTTAAAGGCGATGTTAGCGAAAATATTGAACAAAACGATCTTAAGCATTTCATTCATATAGGTGATAATGTGGCGCAACGTGGAAATAATTGTTTTAGCGGTCATAAATCTTTAAAGATGTTCTGGGTTCAAAAAGGCTTTGCAGGCACCTCAAGTCAACATCAGTTTAATAGAGGTGTTCAAACTTTTAAATATAGAAGACTAGGAGAAAATGACATTACGCCAAGAAGATACGGTCAGGGAGCGGCGAATAATTGTAGGTTTTATTTTCCTGAGATTAATATAGGAACTATATCTGGAAATAATTCAACTTTTGGTTTTGCTAGCGGAGGGGCTAATTCAGTCCTCTATACACCTATTGAAAATGCAACTAATAACGGTGGTCAGCCAGACGGTGATATTCAAGAGTATCTAAACAGAAACGTTGGCACCGTTGTTTATATAACAAACTTTACAATTCCTGATGCTGTCAACAACTTGACTGTACTACAAAATAACGGAATAGTGACTTTCAATTTCACCACACCAAACAGCTCGAACGGAATCGGTTTTTATGAGGTCTATTTAGATACTGGTGATGGCTTTACGAAGTACTATCCCGTTGGAGAAATAAACACTAGCGGTGACACTTTGGATCTTTCAGATTATGGTGATTTAAGTGGATTAAAAATAAGACTCGCCACCTGCGATATCTATTGGAATGGCAGTGGTCTTGAAACCGATGAAAATCGAAGAGTTTTTAGTAATGAAGTAATAATATGATCTCAAAAAATCACATTCAAAATTGCACAAATATTCTCATGAAGTTTCAAGAGAAATACTTCACGAAGTTTCGATTTTATGATCATAAAAAACCAAACATTCAGATGTTTTTAAACTTATGGCCAATTGGCCATAGACCCCATTTAAGCATTTTATGTTCGCTATTCTACTTTGAAAATTATAATGAAGAGGGGATCCGATTTAAGAAAACAAAACTAGAAATGAAAGTGTTTGTAATCACATGTCTAGAGAAAATAGAATTTGAAATACGGCAAAAAGTAAAAAATGGCAAGAACAATTAACGACATACAACAGGACGGCCTCGACGCCATTACAGCGAGTGCAGAATTAAATGCCCTCGAAATACTTACAAACAATGAACAGGCATCCCTGCAGAACCTTACCAGCCAAAGCAAGGTGAGCCAATGGCGCTTATTCTTGTGGGTCACGGCATTTATGATTTGGACATCAGAAAAGCTCATGGATATTGAGCGCGCCGACATAGAGCAACGTATCGCCGAAACTCGACCATTTACACGCAGTTGGTACGTGGCCACATCATTGTTGTACCAACACGGTTATGAACTGCCAGAATTTGGTATTTATGACCTTCCCACCACTCCACAAGAAGAACAGGCCATAGCAGCTTCTAAAATAGTGAATAAAGCAAGCGTAGTGCAGGCTATCATAAGTGGCGTAGGATCATTACGTATCAAAGTGGCCACTTTAATCAATGGAGAGCTTGAACCGCTTACTTCACAGCAACTTAATGGGTTTCAGCAATATATTGAACTTATGGGAGCAGCTGGGGTGTATGTTATAGCTACATCAACAGTTGCCGACGATCTAAAGCTTGAAATCGATATACATTTTAATGCTTTGATCCTGGACAATGAAGGTAAGCGACTTGATGGCACGAACGATACACCGGTGCAAAATGCTATAACCAACTATTTAAAAAGTGTTGATTTTGATGGTCAACTTAACCTTGTAAAGTTAACTAATGTTTTAGAGAGCGTAGAAGGCGTCGAAGATCCATTTATAACTTTGGCTGCCTCCAAATATGCCGGCTTCTCCTACGACACCCCAAATGTATCTAACGTTGGTACTTTTAGCAAGTTTAGACAGCCTGATAGTGGCTACTTTAAACTAGATAATGCGGTGTCCCTATTTAATTTTATAGAAAGCTAATGACTTTTAATAACGTCTATATCGTTCAACATCTCAATGCTCTAAGATTAGTGTTGCCAACTTTTCTACGCAAACCTAAAATGATTGCTTATTTAGGAGGGTTGATCAAACCCTCAGTGACAAATTATGAAAAGTTTATTGTTGATAAGGACGATGCCATTTACCGGGTGTCACATAATGGATCTGTGACACGCTTACAAAAAGTGCTTAACGATAAGTTCGACAATGCCCAACGTCGTATTTATATACTAAATGTACAGCGACGGGATGCCGTAAGGTTGTATAATGAAAATGCTGAAAAGGAAGTTGGTCTTTACACACCAGCAAAGAACGCGTTAAGATCATCATTCAATACTGCAGATGGTGCCGATTTTACGGTTCATATACCCATAGAGTTTCAAAATCCAAATAACTTGTTACTAAATAAATTTTTAATTCAGCTTAGAGCCCAAATAGATTATTACAAGCTCTTCGCTAAGCAATACCGAATAGAATGGATAGAATAATAAATGCTGCGGAAGGCTATCCGCTGTCAAGAGAATGGCTCAATTTTTTTGAAAATCAAAGCGTCGAAGCCATCAACGGTTTAGTTAAAGCTGTTGGTGATAATGTCATTATTGCTGGGCTTGTAGAAGACAACGGCGTTGTTAGCGCAGGTACTATCGTTTATAACGGTGAATTATTGCCATTTGTCGCAAGTGCTCAAGGTGCAACCGTTGTTATAGTTGAAACCGAAGTATCTGAAGGTTATGACACCACAGAGGATGACAGCTTTAGTACCATATTGCCAGTATGGGCAAGAAGGATCGCAAAAATTGGTGATCCGGGCGATACTGGAGTTGTAGATAGTTTTGCGCTTACTAGCTTAAAGAGAATTGATAATGTTAGGACTTTAAACGAAAACCGATTAAAGTTTTTAAAAGACGGAGGATTTACAGTTTACTTTAATCCAACAAATGGCGTTTCTAGCAGTGCTAATGGTGAATTTACAGGAATCACCCTCAATGGAAGCCCAACACCACAATTAACCAATTTAACGCTAACATTTGATGATTTACCCAATACAAATTACATAGTATTATTTGGAGCTTTTGACGTTGTTAGTGTCAACGGCATTCATTTTTGGGTCACCAACCGAACAATCAATAGTATCGATGTAAGATTCTATGTCGATACAGAAAGTGATACTAATATCTTGGTAGCACCAAGAATAACAATTATAGGAGTATGAAATATGGAATAAAGCATAAATCAGGAGAGATACAAGCAATCTCGAGATTTTCAAACAATGTTGTGCCAGAGAGTTTTACAGAAATAACTGTTGAAAAGTACAATGAATTTATCAATGATATTTCAATCAATCCAATTTCTACATATGACGAAGCAAATAATGAGATAATTAAGGATGATGCAGCTTATGCTACATCACTGAGAGCTAAATCAAAATCAGATTTGAGATTAAAACTTAAAGCCTTGTCAGTTGAACTCGATTTAAAAGCTCGCTTAGAAGAAGATGTTACTAATGATCTAAATAATTTTAGTGCTATCAAGGCACAGTACGAGGCATTATAAAAGTCCTCCGATTTTAAAAAGAATCTCACTCCCTTTATAAAATGCACCCGAAAGTTACGGAGGACATGTAGTCATCTGTATTTCGCGTGCATTTTTTTTTAAGGAGTGAGAACTGCAAATATAGAAATCATCAAATCTATTAATCAAAAATCGAACAGTAAAGTTATGAACAAAAAAACCTACAAAACATCACCATTGCCATTTATGGGTCAAAAACGACGATTTGTCAAAGATTTTAATGAGGCCTTAGATGGTTATTCGCCAAAAGCAGTCTACATAGATCTCTTTGGAGGGAGTGGACTTTTATCACACACAGTCAAAGCTAAGTATCCAGAGGCGAAAGTTATTTTTAATGACTATGACAATTTTAGGCAGCGTATAAACGCAATTCCTGAGACAAATATCCTATTAGTTAATCTTAGAAAGCTACTGCAGGATTGGCCCTCTAAAAAGCGTGTAGACGGCAAAATGAAAGATCACATAATATCTACAATTAGTGAACACGAGAAAAAATTCGGCTATGTAGATTTCATCACATTATCAGGATCGCTTCTTTTTAGTGGAAAGCACGCTTTAGATATAGATGAGATGAAAAAATGCGGAATTTATAATCGGGTTCGAGTTTCCGATTTCGACGCTACAGGATATTTAGAAGGCCTTGAAGTAGTGAGCCAGGACTACAAAGTGCTATTTGATCAATATGCTAAGGAAGATGATGTGGTGTTTTTAATTGATCCTCCATATCTGCAGACTAGCTCTAAGACTTATAAGAATTATTGGAAGCTAAGGGACTATCTTGATGTGTTGACTGTAATGAATGGCCAGCGCTATTTTTATTTCACATCAAATAAATCATCCATCATTGAGCTTTGTGAGTGGATAGGTGATCAAACCGTTACTTCAAATCTCTTCGCGAATGCAACAAGGAAAGAAGTATCAGGTAATGTCAACTATGCCTCAAGCTATACGGATATTATGTTGTTTAAATAGGGTGATATGAGACAAAGAAAAAAGCAAAGACCATTCGTCAACCGTGAGTTAAGTATAGAATTAATCAAAAAACAGTATGAAAAAATTATCAATAGATTGGAATCAAGCAGAAGCTTATCCAAAGCCTAGCGGCTTAAAAGTATTCGGCACATTTGTATGTGGCGGTGGCTCAACGATGGGTTATAAATTAGCAGGCTTTGATCATTTAGGTGGTGTCGAAATAGATAAGCGCTTGGAAATTTTATACCGGAATAATCATAATCCGAAACATTTTTATCTTGAAGACATTAGGGAGTTTAACAAAAGAAAAGATTTGCCAAATGAGTTGTTCAATTTAGATATATTGGATGGATCACCTCCATGCACTACGTTTTCGATGTGCGGAAAACGCGAGGCTACTTGGGGTAAAGAAAAAGTCTTCAAAGAAGGACAAGTAATGCAAACACTTGATGACTTGGTATTTGTATATTGCGATACCATAGCCAGATTAAGACCAAAGACTGCGATACTTGAAAATGTACCAGGATTGGTCGCAGGACGCGCTAAAGGTTATGCGATTGAGGTTTATGATCGATTGGAATCTGCAGGTTATGACGTGCAGATGTTTATGCTAAATAGTGCAACTATGGGAGTTCCACAATCTCGCGAACGTTTGTTTTTTGTTGCTAGAAGGCGAGATTTAAACTATCCTCAATTAAGGTTACAATTCAATACTACACCAACGTATTTCAAAGATATAGTAGATACTGGAAGTAACACCCATAAGCCGTTATGGCCATCGATAAAAGTTCGTTGGCCATTTGTCGAGTATGGAGATGAGAGCTTGAAATTTGCGGATGCTAAATACCGAAAGAAGAATACTTACAATGCTTTTTTTAGTACTTCAATAATATATGATGATATAGTGCCAGGAGCATTAACGAGTAATGGAACTACAATTTACTATGATGAAGTCAGAAACCTAAACGATCTTGAGTATAGACGTATATCGGGATTCCCTGCCGACTATAATTTTTGTGGTTTAAATATACGCTATATATGCGGTATGAGTGTACCACCAATGATGATAGCACAGATAGCCAACCAAATGCGATTGCAATGGTTTAATTGTCATTTAAACGATGATTAATTGATATTTCAACATTATTGCAATTGGATAAAAAACAGCATTATTTAATTTGCTAAATTGCATTATTTAATTTGCCGATTATACCTTGCTCTACTTGTATGGTGCCATCGTTATTATTGAGAATAACCAAAATCTGCGCTTCTCCATCTGATGTGGTCTTCTTGATCATACCAGCATTGTTCAGTTCACTCAAACCCGTTGAGGTGGTAATATTGCCTGCATCTGCCTGCATATCGATTACGCCTCCTGCAAAATTGCTAAGCACAGTACCTGAACTTTGTAAAAACAAATCGCCACTGGACGCAATATTGAACACACCCTCATTCTCTAAGGTTGTAGCTCCAGACAATTGCTTATTTGCTGTCGTTAACAAATTAATCTCTCCTTGATTGTTCAAAGTGCTTCCAGAACCGTTTATAGTTCCTGCGCTCCAGTCCACCGATGTGTTGGATCCAAATGAGGAGTTTTGAGCAAAGGTAAAATTGGTATTCATCTCAAATAGAGAATTGCCTTGAATGGCAATAGACCTCACATTTCCAGTGACGTTTAGTGTCACCGTAAATCCCGTGGGGATTATGACGTCATCGGTACTGGTGGGTACCGCATTTGTGCTCCAATTGTTGGCATTGCCCCAATTGGTGTCTCCACCTGAACCTGTCCAAGTGGTTTGGGCCATCACTATCGCACTCCAAAAGAGCAACAGTGAAAGTTGTAAAATTTGTTTCATGATTAATAGCTTTTATATGTTTATAGCTAGTCATCGTAAGTGTTTCAAGTCGTTAGCAGATTTTTCGTCAAAAGGTTCATAAAAAGGTTAAAGCGCCAATAGAACGCAAAAAAGCACCTCTTTCGAAGTGCTTTTCATTCTTTTTCAATAGCAAATTTTTACATCTTATAGGTTTCGCTAAATACACGACCTCCAGAAACCATCACAATATTATAATATCCTTTTTCAGTTTCAGATAAACGGTAAATACGATTTAAATTCTTGTCTCCATTGATATCTTCTTTATAAATGATGGTATCATTATAGTACAATTCAATTTTCAATGGCTCATTGTTCAATACCAATTGAGATACCATCAATTTGTTATTTTTCAATCTTGCGTGCGGCTTAAACAGTTTTGTTTCTAAATCGGTAAGAAACATTACTCGACCTTCTTTAATTACAAAAGGCTTTATGATGATTTCAAAATCTTTAACCAACTCTACTGAGTAGGTACCGTTTTGTAACTCTGCAAAGTCAAATCCTTTTGTGTATGTACCGCTGTTTTGAATATTTTCTGTATACACAACATTGTCATTACTATCTTTTATAATGAGTTGATGTCCTTTTTTAACGTTGAGAAACTCTATTGGTGTGACAAATCCGTCAAAAACACTAATGGTTTTACCGCTCGCAAAACTTGTTCCTAAACTAAATATTAGGGCTACAAGAATTATTGTTTTAATTGTTTTCATAATCATAGGTTTTTTAATTATTAACGGTACAAATGTATATCGAAATTGAGGGTTTAAAAACAACAGATTTGGCATATTTATATGTTATATTAACACCATTAAACCTGATAAATTAATGTTAAAGTTAATATAGCATACTTTTAAGATAATTTTGAATATAATATAGTTGTCAAATACCTTAAATTTGCATCGCAAGTGCATTATGATCCATAGAAAGCCCACTTTAGAAAAAATAAGTCCGAATTTTGGTAGCTCTGTTTTTGTAAAAAAGAGTACCTCCGAAAATAACGGTAGTAAGCCTTTTTGGCATTTTCACCCAGAAATAGAACTGGTTTATGTCAATAAAGGCCAAGGAAAACGCCATATAGGGAATCATCTCTCCTATTTTAATAACAGTCAGCTCATATTAATAGGGTCCAATTTACCGCATAATGGATTCACAGATCGCCTTACACAATATGGCTCTGAAGTATTAGTACAATTCAAACCTGACTTTTTAGGCGTCAATTTTTTTGATATTCCTGAGATGGGCAGTATTAAAGCCCTATTTGAACGGGCAAAAAACGGCATTCTCTTTAAACCCGAAACGAAACGTCGTCTTGGCAAACGTATACAAAAACTAGATACTGTAGAGGGCTTTGAGCGTATGATATTGCTGCTTAAGATACTTCATAGACTTTCTGAAGTTAAAGACTACGAGATTTTAAATGCCGATGGTTTTGTTTTTGAAACTGAACTCCAGGATAGTACAAAAATTGATATAATTTACAAGCATATCAACTCAAATTTTCAGAACCATATTTCACTCGATGAAATTTCAGAAAAAGTAAGTATGACCGTACCATCATTTTGTAGGTATTTTAAAAAAGCCACAGGAAAAACCTTTACCAAACTTGTCAATGAATATCGTATTGTTCATGCAACCAAACTACTTTCTGAAAGCCAGATGAGTATTGCCGATGTGGCCTTTGAATGCGGTTTCAATAATTTTTCCCATTTTAACAAACTGTTTAAAGAATTTACAGCCAAAAGCGCCTCAAAGTATCGAGGCGAACTCACACTAATGGTTAAATAATATATAGCTATGGACGATAAAATAGATGCAACTCTTGCGTATTATCAAAAAAAGGAAGAACAGATTCTTAACGAAGTAAACGCCAATAAAAATTTAAGCGCCGAAGCTATTATCCATTACGGTGAAGAATTGGCAATCATCATGTACAAGATCACGGCTTTGGAAATTGCTAAGGAAAATTAATTAAGCCTTCCCTTCCCATTCCGCATAAAACTGTTTTAGGAACTGTTCCATATAATTGTGCCTTTCTAAAGCTATCTTTTTACCGGTCTTAGTATGCATACGATCTTTCAAGAGCAGTAATTTTTCATAGAAATGATTAATCGTTGGCGCTGTTGATGCCTTATATTCCGCATTGGTCATCTTTAAATTAGGTGCTACGGAAGGATCAAATAGAGCTCTGTTTTTAAAGCCACCATAATTAAAAGTGCGCGCAATCCCAATAGCTCCCAAAGCATCTAACCTATCGGCATCCTGAACGACATCAAGCTCTATAGACCGGAATTTTTGTGCGTCATTGCCGCCTTTAAACGAAATATTTTCAATGATCTTGACCACATGCTCAATCACCGCAGCATCTGCATTGTGTTCAAATAAAAACGTTCGCGCCTTTCTTGGTCCAACGGTTTCATCACCATCGTGAAATTTACTGTCGGCAATATCATGAAGTAAGGCACCTAGGGCAACGACTAAAGCATCGATATTTTCACCTTTGGAAATAAGCATGGCGTTATTGTACACCCGCTCAATATGAAACCAATCGTGGCCACCTTCGGCATCTTTAAGTTCCTCTTGAACAAAGCGTTTTGTCTTTTCTACAATATCTGCGGAAATATGAGGCATCGAAAAATTATTTTAAACGGGCAGGCTCTACCCATTTAAATTGATAGGAATTTTCTGGAATTGTCAATCGCTCCGCAAGACGTAACATTCTAGAAGGTAATTTCATCAAATAATCACGCGCTTTTTCAGCATCATCAGAAAGATTATTGATAGTACCAATATCCCACCTATCAATCAATTTTTGTAAGATATCCACATAATCGGCAGACGTATATACACCAATACGCTGCGCGGTATTTGAAAACTCTTCAAAAGCTGTACTGATCTTACCACCAGATTCTCTTAAAAAATGGGCTGGCATGGCGATCTTTTGTTTCATCATGTATTGAAATGCCAACATCATTTGATTGGGATCAACGGCAAAAATACGCTCTACAAATTCGGCATAGGCGTGATGGTGTCTCATCTCATCTCCAGAAATGATCTTACACATTTTAGCGAGCTGCTTATTGCCTTTTTCCTTTGCCATTTTGGCAACTCGATTATGGGAAATATAAGTGGCTAGCTCCTGAAAACTGGTATACACAAAATTTTTGTAGGGATCACGATCGGTACCTATATCGAAACCGTCGGCAATAAGATATTGCGTTGTTTTTTCAATTTCACGCATATTGACTCTACCTGAGAGGTAGAGGTATTTATTGAGGACATCACCATGGCGGTTTTCTTCAGATGTCCAATGTCTTACCCATTTAGACCAGCTATTGCGTTCGGTTTGGCCAACACCTTCCACATCCATCAACCAGGATTCATAAGTTGGCAGCGCCTCTTCAGTAATCATATCACCTACTAAAACGACCCAAAAATCATAAGGTAACTCTTTGGATAGTTCACGAATTTCCTTGACCTCATCAAAAAAACTATCGGTTTCAGAGTTTGGCAAAAAATCGGTTGGTTGCCAAATCGTTTCCGCAGGAATAAGGTATTTTTTTATAAGTTGATCGACATCCTTTTCTAGATGCTGCATCACTTCTAAACGAACATTTTTCAACGACATAATAATATGAGTTAATTAATATCAATGGCATCAATAATAGTTTGCTCTACTTGTGCTATTAACGCCTTTTTATCAGTAAAGGTAGCAATTTCTAAAGGCTTATGAACTGTAAATTTGATATGATTTCCTATGCCCATCGGGAATTTTCCGTAGCGCAACATTTTCCAGGAATTATTGACCGTTACAGGAACCATCAAGCCTGAAGGCACTTTTTTGACCAAAATTTCCAGTCCTCTTGTTTTAAATGGTTTGGGATGACCATCTTTACTTCGGGTACCTTCTGGAAAAATAACGGCCGCTCGATTGGTGTTCTCTATATATTCACCAAAGGTCATAATGGCCGATAACGATTGCCTAGGATTTTTACGATCTATCAATACCGAACCACCGTGACGCAAATTATAAGACACGCTCGGGATGCCCTTACCTAATTCCTTTTTAGACACAAATTTGATATGATGTTTGCGCATATACCACATAATAGGTGAAATATCGTACATACTTTGATGATTAGACACGACCACTAAAGGTTGATCGGTAGGAAGGTCATGAGGATTGTCCCAAGTAATGCGGGTGCCTAAAATATGTAAACACCGCACCAAACAGAGTTGCAACAGATCTACACTTTTTTTATGCGGTTGATAGCCCAGCACATTAAAACAAAACCATTGAATGGGATGAAAAAATAACAAGCACATGCTAAAGACCAACAGATATGTTACCGTTAAGGGATATGCCAATAGTTTTCTCATATCGCAAAAGTAATTTAATGCGTTATATACACAAAAAAACCACGACTAAATCGTGGTTTTCTAATTTTAAAATGTTGCGTTTTTTTGGCTTCTTAACAGTGACCATTGTAGGCGTCCATCAAGTTTTCTGCAATAAGTTCTGCAGGACGACCTTCAATGTGGTGACGCTCTAACATGTGCACTAGCTCACCATCTTTGAACAATGCGATACATGGAGAACTTGGTGGAAATGGTACCATATGACCTCTTGCGGCATCAACAGCCTCTTTATCAACTCCTGCAAATACCGTAAAGATATGATCTGGACGTTTTGCGTTTTTTAAACTTTGACTTGCTCCTGGACGTGCGTTAGCAGCGGCACAGCCACAAACTGAATTCACTACTACTAAGGCAGTACCTTCTTTTTTCAAGGCAGCTTCAACATCTCCTGCGGTATGTAATTCTTGAAAACCGACCTTGGTCAAATCCTCGCGCATTGGTTTTACTAATTCTGCTGGATACATATATTTCTATTTTTCAGATTATTATTGAAGACAACAAAGATACATAAATTTCACAGGATAAACACGCTATTTGGTTAGCTGTTTAAATGGTATCATTCAGCTTTTCTATGCTTGTAATGCGGTTGAGTGGCTCGCTACTATCCCGAACATAACTATAAAAATCCGTTAGATGCTATGCTAAGAAAAATCACTTCATTACGACACAACAACTAAACTTTTCGGCTTGGGATAAAAAGTCAAGATGAGTTCAGTATCTTTGAAATTCATATAAACATAAAAAAATGAGTTTTGCAAAATGGATTGGTGGTGCCCTGGGTTGGTCGTTTGGTGGACCCATTGGAGCTATTATCGGTCTCGCCCTAGGTAGTTTAATTGATGGTGCCACAGAAGGTGGTGGATTTTTATTAGGCGATGGGAAACCCAAACAAAGAGGTCGCTACGGTCAATATACGTCGAGAAACACTACCCAAGCTCAACCTCAAACCCAATCGGGAGATTTTGAGGTAAGCCTTTTGATTTTAGCCTCTGTCGTGATCAAAGCCGATGGCAAGCAACAGCAAAGTGAATTGGATTACGTACGGCAGCAATTTGTGAGCATGTATGGTAAAGAGCGTGCCAACCATGCGTTTAGATTGTTCAAAAATATTAGCAAACAGGATATCCCAACGCGTAAAGTCTGTCTTCAAATACGTACGATGATGGACCATTCATCACGCTTGCAGTTGCTTCATTTTCTCTTCGGAATCGCAAAAGCAGACGGGATGGTTACCGCAGATGAAGTCTCTCAAATCTACATGATCGCAGGCTACTTGGGCATAAGCTCGCGCGACTACGGAAGCATTAAAGCCATGTTCTATGACAGCAGTGACAACGCATATAAAATTCTTGAAATTACCAAGGAAGCCACAACTGAAGATATTAAAAAAGCCTACCGAACCATGGCGAAAAAATACCATCCTGATAAAGTGATCCATTTAGGAGAAGCGCATCAAAAAGGAGCCGAAGAAAAATTTAGACAAGTTCAAAATGCTTACGAACAAATTCAAAAGGAACGTGGGTTTTAAGGACGAATGACTGTTCATTTTCGTATTTATTCATTTTTTTTGAAATAGTCTTAACATCGCATTTCTCTCTACACCCTATATAGATAAATATAACCATTACAATTAAGCCGAGAATCACAAACCCATCTTGTTCAATGATATCATTACGTCATCAATAATTATCATAATAGAAACCGTAGTCACAATAATAAGTAGACCTTTTTTTAAATTTGGTATTATAGTTGCAAAATTCTCAAAAAACTTAGGAGACCTTTTCAAGTTTTGACCATTAATAAGTAAAACTGGTTAAATTAAAATGTTTGATTGGATCAACAAACACTGCATGAGTGATCAAGATATTTTACTGCTCTTTAAAAATGGCCAACGTGAAAAGGCCTTTAAAAGGTTATATGGGCTCTATCCTAGAATTGAGAAATTGATTCTCTCAAAAGGAGGCAGTAAGGCAGATGCCAATGACGTGTTTCAAGAAGCGCTCATTATCCTCTACCGAAATCTCAAAACTTCAAATTTTAAGTTGACCGCTTCGTTTTACACTTATATCTATTCGGTATCTCGGTTTGTCTGGTCAGACCTTCAAAAAAGCCATACCAAACAGCAATTACAAGAACTCAATGCGCAAGAGGTTCAAATTTTTCAAGAGGTCATTGAAGAAAAAAAATATCAACTCGCTGAACGTGCTTTTTTAGAACTAGGTGAACGATGTCAACAACTGCTACAACTGTTTTACCATAAAACCATGTCGTTTAAAGATATTGCGAAGGTCATGCAATTTAAATCTTCAAAAATTGCAAAAAACCAAAAGTACAAGTGCTTACAAAAAGCGAAGACCATCTATCAAACCAAATTGCAATCGGTTCAATCCTCCCGCTCCTAAACGTTAGAGTGCATATTGAAAAGCAGAAACACATGGAAACTAACATTCAACATATAAAACTCATAAATGACTATATCAAGAATTCACTTTCAAAAGAGGCACGAGTAGATTTTGAATCTAAGCTTTAAAAGGACTTAGAATTTAATGCTATTTACGAAGCGCATGTCGTTTTTGTGCATGGCTTGGAACGTATAACAATTAAAACTGATATCCGTAATGCAAAACATTCTTATCGCAGAGAAAAATGGTTGAAAATTTCAGCAGTTTCTGTACTCGTTATTGGAGCCTTGGCGGTTTTGTATACGTTAGCTTTTAATGCTTCGGAAAGGAAGCCAACTTTAAACTCTCAACCCACAAATTTCGTACCCATAGATACAACAAAAAATATTGAAAAAGTTACGTTTTCAGATACTGAACCCAAAATTGACACTATCAATAAAACGAAATCTACAAACAGAATGCTACTTGATTCTACTCCCGTTTCCGAGGAAAAATTGATAGCGAAAATAAATTATAATCCGTTTCAAAAAGAACATCAAATTCTACGAATTACAACTAAAAATGATACGATCTTAACCTGTAATGAAGGAACGATTTTAAAAATATCGAAAGGATCATTCGTAAATCCTAAAACGGGAAAAACCACCACAGGAACGACAGACTTAAAAGTGACCGAATATTATAAATTATCAGATATGTTGCTGGCGAATCTTTCCACCGTTTCTAATGGACAACTCCTAGAAACTGGAGGCATGTTATTCTTGGAAGCCAAGCAAGGCACAACAGATTTAAAATTGAAAGACGATAGGGCTATTGAGATCTCATTTCCGAAGACAAACAAAAGAGAAGATATGCAACTATTTTTGGGAGCTTGGGACGATAAAACGATAAACTGGAACCTTCAAAACGTTGATGATTTAAAAAAATCTAAAGTGTTAGAACCCAACATACAAGTGCCTTTTAATATCGTGGAAGAGGTCCCATTATTTCCTGGATGCGAAAATGAAATTACAAGTACCGCTAGAAAAAAATGCACGAGCGATAAGATCTCAACGTTTATTATTAAAAACTTTAATACCGATGTAGCCTATAATCTAGGCCTAGTTGGGAGGCAGCGTATTTTATCGGTTTTTAGAATAGACAATAAAGGTGATATAGGCTATATCCAATCAAGATCTCCACACCCCAGATTGAGTGCGGAAGCAGATCGAGTAATCGCGCTGTTACCAAAGATGATTCCAGGAAAACAACGCGGCAAAACCGTGACTGTACCTTACTCATTACCCATTAGTTTCGCCACGGAAAATGCTGCAAAACAAACTGCTCCTTATGGATCTACAGCCACCATGGTTACATATAAGCCACCAACCGAAATAGACACAACATATGAACTTAAACGAGGGATTGCAGAAGATATTAGAGCAATAATGCACGATAATGACCTTGATGTTGACTCGATCTTTATTGCCAATTGGAAACGATATAAAACAAAAAAATTAATTAGAAATTACAAATTGACCTCAAAAAATAGGTCATCAAAAGATGCCGTAATGCTCAGAAAACCGTTATTTGAAATGAACAATAGCCCATTTAAGATACTAAAACAAGATTCTGTAACCAGAGGTGGGCACGTGATAAGAGTGCCTTGGGATTCTATCAAAATCCCAACAACAACTAGAGTAATGAAAATTGCGCCAAAACAGCTTTTTTATGCAGGTAACGAAACATTAACTATTGATGAGTTTGAGTCTCGACTTGAAGATCCAAACGATCAACTTATATCTTCTCAAGACCTTGGTTATTACGTCTTAAAATCCTCAAATTTAGGCTGGATCAACTGCGACCGTTTTATCAACGGAAGAACAAAACGTATTGACTACAAACTCAACATCCCAAATGCTGAAAATGCTATCGTGAGTATGGTATTTAAATCTTATAACTCTATTTTACCAAGTTGGCATACCAATACTAGCTATGATTTTCGAGCCGTTGGCGCCAATGAAAACATCATATTGGTCGCCATCAAACGTAAGGAGGGAAAACTTTTTTACGATGCCATCGAAACTATTACTGAGGCAAATCCTAAAATGAATTTTGATTTTGAGGAAGTGAGTCTTGATGTATTAAAGACAGAACTCGAAAAACTGAATAGCACCTTTGACTAACCATGATCTATTCAATATCAACATTTGGCGCTCAGGACGTTGCTGGAGTTTATGTATAAAAGTTTAAAGCCAATGTTCGCAATGTCAAATTAGTATTAGTTCGAATAAATGCCCTTGGACAAAGGCCATATGAACATGTTTTTCTTCGGAAACTTTAGATCTCAATGCAAATTATAGATCAAATTTAAATAAAGCTCAAAAATCTAAATTTTAAGGTCAAATAGATTTGTGAGCTTTTATCTAATTTATAGCTTAATATGGTACATGTTTTTGTATCAAGACGTGTTATTCTATTGTAATCGCCAGACCCTCTAAAATCAATTCAGCAGGAATGGCAAATCCTAAGCCCTCAATACCAAAACCTGATAACTTTGAATTCACAACACCCAATAATTGACCACCTTCATTGATTAATGGACCTCCACTATTTCCTCCATTCACGCTAGCGTCTGTTTGTATTAACTGGACTTCAGTATTAGTTCTCTCTCCAGAAATAATACCCTTGCTTAAAGTCTGTCCTAACTCTATAGTTTTTGGTGTACCAACAGCAAAAATATCTTCACCAACCGCGTAATTTTTTAAGTTAGGAATATTAAAGTGCCTATCGAATGTTGCATTAACCTTTAATAAAGCCAAATCTAATTGCTCATTTTGACGAATCAGTTCAGCTTTGACCTCTGTGCCGTCTTTTAAGATAAGCGTGATATCATCTTTTGATTTCGCCACAACGTGAAAGTTGGTAATGACATAACCATCACTGCTTATCTTAAGTCCGCTACCATGACCTTCATTTACTTTTACCGTCACAGAAGACTCTATTGCTTGCGATAAATCTGTAACTAATTCGCCTTTCTTCAATACTAATAGATCGAGCTTGGCTTCACTATCAGAACCTTTTTTTAGTAAAGCCTTGACCTTGGAATCAGATATAAATTCAAGAAAAGAGGCAGAAATGGCATCCTTCACAGAAAGTATAACTGTGTTATCTTTATTGTAGTCATAAGAAAATTCACCAGAGGTTGTATTATAATTACGCGTATACTGAGATTGACCGTATACATCCTGAAAATCCCATTCTATTTCTAACTCAGATTTCAAGAAACTCATGTAATTTTTAGCCGCAGTTTGGTAGACATGTTGCAAATCTACTTTTTTGACCGTCGCACTTAAATATGCCGAATTCGTTTTGCTTTTAAAAATCGTGTTGGTGGTATCAGTATATTTATATTGAACCAAAATTTCATTAAGAGCGCTCGTAAATATCGAATTGTCAAAATTTACAGTTTCAGAATTAGAGTTGACATCTTTGAATTTATTTTTTTTGTTTTTCTTTAGAGATCTGTGACGAATTTTTCTAATTTTTAAATCTTTTTCATCAATATCAAATGCTGTATTAGAAACGAAAAGATATTTATCATCAGCATCTTTTTCTTGGATAGCAATGAGCTTTTCATTGACCGAGACATCCTTTTTGTAATCAAAACTTTTTACCCCATAATCCACAAATGGAGGGTAAAATAAAACTCCAAATGGAACCCAAGACATAATATAGAGAGGTGATTTTTGATTTTGATAATGAATAATGTATTGATCTTTAAAACCTTCTGTTTCTATCCTGATTTGCTTAACGTTAGCATCTCGTTTCATCTTGGATTTAACAGTATTGCCTGATCCTTGTTTGGTACCGTTAACATAAACAACAGAGTTAGCATTACCTGTTTGGACTTGAACATTCTTTTGAACTTTGCCGTTTAAAACTGTAGCGCAACTATGGAACAGTAAAGGTAAAGCAATCAATAACATTAAAAATTTTTTCATTTTAGCAGATTATATTAGTTTAGAATGCCAATATACGATAAGCGCATAATGGTGCAAAACAAGACGTAAAAAAATGTTAAAAAATAGTTAACATGATCTGTTTAGAGGTCAAAATACAACGCGTAAAGAGTTTTAAATGGGATATTAAATGATCGAAAATGGCCATCCAGTTATTACCGTGGTCAATTTAGAATCTTCCATGAAAAGTTTAAGCATTTAAGTCATACCTCTATTTCATCTAAACGAGATGACATAAAAAACGTACTTAATTTATTTTGACAATTCTTAAAACTGAAAATCAAAGAATAGGCTTTTCATAATGACATCTAAAGAAGATGTGGTTGCCAAACTACATATCGCATTTCTTTTAAATTATGACCTCTGCGATCAAAAATATCATCAAAAGTAAATGACCAATATTTATTAAGCTATCCAAAAATCAATGGTCCATCAGCTCGAACATAGCATTGGCAAACTGCACACCCAAATCGATAAAGCCGTCGCTATCGTAATGAAAAGGGTCAGAATAATTGTAGTACTTTGTTGACCTTACAATAGATGCATGCTGGTCGTATTTTACAAATTTTTCTTGGGCATATTGCACTAATTCACCATACTGCCAAACCCTACCGTTGCTGCTGTCAATTTGAGAATCAGAAATTTTACCAATCACCACAGGTAAATCATCAAGACGTAAACTTGCTCTCAATAAATTGATTATAGTGCTAAGATTGTCAAAATAATCTAAGGCTATCGACTCTGTAAAGGACGCATCAGATTCTCCTTGCATCCAAATAATTCCAATTGGAGTAAGCTCATCGTCGATACCGTTGCCATCAATATCCCTTATTTTAAATGCACTTTTAATTGTAGTCAAACAGTGGTCGTATTGATTGATTCCTGTTTCTCCCGTATAATCCATATCCCAAGAGCCAAAATGTGAGGCTGCCAAACTATCAATAGATGTGCCTTCTCGGGCATATTTGATTAGGGCAATCTTTTCATTTGGATAACGTTCTTTTAGGCGTTTGGCGAAAGACAGTTCGATGCCAAATCTATCCGACAAGTAATTTTCCTTGTCAGTTGAAGAACTTCCAGCACCATGGCCAGGTTTTAATTGTTCCCAAATACCTCTGCCTCCATCGGGATTTTCGTCTTCCTTCGAATTTCCGTGGAATATATAAACGTCCTCAAAAGTTTTGTTTAAATCTTTGGGTAAATCTTGATTATATCCAAACCCGTTCATGTTGGATTGACCAGCTAACAGCACTACCTTGATCCTTTCTTTTTTAGTCTGGCCTAAACATACACTCGGTATAAAAAATAGCAGATAAATTAGATTTTTTTTCATTTCACGGTTAACTTATTGACTTCTATTTCTTTAAATAATAGGATCGAAATAAGAAATCTCATTCGATCTTGTTTTAAAAAAGCAGATACAACCGTGGTCAATTAAACGCCACAGTTGCACCTGCATGAGACAATCCAATATGTTTTAAATATCTTGGCTGAGTCTTAAACTTTCAACACTTCAGCTAAAAATTAAAAGTTCTTTAAACTGACTAGCCTTGAAGCAGAACCGCCAGAAAATTATTTTGATTAAAAAATCAATACTTTTTTTGATATTGTGTTACTATTTGATTCTACTTTGAAAAAGTATAACCCATTTGGCATACCAGTAACATCAATTTCTGAAGTTTCAGAATTCAAGTTAGTAACTGCCTTAATAAGTTTACCACTCACATCAAAAACGTTGATTGAATTTATAACCTCTTCTGTATCCCACTTCACGGTTCTTAAATCACTATTGTATATAAGTTCATAAGACAGAGATGCCTGAGAGGCTAAACCTAAACTTGATGGTGTTACAATCTCAAACTGTTGATTTGGGTTGCCAGTGCTGATGTCGAAGGTCTGGATTTTAGCTCCCGAATTGCCGCCATCAACATCAAACGTTTTAATAGGTGTGTTGGTAGAGCCAAAGTTACAGTCACCATCAAAAGCAATTTCGAATACATAGGTACCTGCCGCATCGGCTGCAGATACTTTGAAAAGTACATAAGGACTACTATCATCAAAACCAACTTGAACATCTCCAAATTGACCGCACCAACCGTCTTTAATACCTAAAACCGTGTTGTCTCCTACGTTTTCAATTTTGTAAATATCTGCCCCTTGGTGGGTAAAATCCCAAAGTTGTAAATCGTCCATAGCGTCTGGCACAGCCATGATTGCACGACCAATAATGAGATTGTTTGGATTACCAGCATCTCCTGGAGCAATCGTATTGATGCTCATAACTTCGGCATTAACGCCATTGAATATTTTATAGGTCCCATCTGCTATGATTTGAGCAAAGGACATCGCACTCATGGTGAGTGTTAAGATCAGAAATAGAGTGGTTTTTGTGTAATTTTTTTTCATGGTTTAAGTATTTAAGATTAATAAATTATGGATTGTATGGCGTGCGCAGGAATACTGAGTTTAACCTCGCCATCTGCACTAATTAGTGTATAGGCAATAGCGTCTTCGGTGGTGTTCATGACCACTGTTGTGATCCTACCATCGGTATTTTGAAAGGAGGTGCTCTCTAAGGTGCTTCTACTGGCAGTTGTGCTTATTCGTTTAGCCTTGGGTGTAATGAACTTTGAAAAATGACCTATGTAATAATAACTGGGCGTGTAAATAAGCTCATTATTTTTTGTGTCGGCATGGATAGGTGCAAAGCAGAAATTTTGGACATGATTGGGACCTCCATTTTCATTCAAAAGGATATTCCAATCGGTCCAACCAACCGTACCACTATTAAAATCATTGATCATCGCATTACCGTAACGCTCTGCATTTGACCAACGTTGGTAATGTTGCGCATCAAACTTTTCTTGGCAGCCCTCGGTAAACAATAAGTTTTTCGTTGGAAATGACTCGTTAATATTTTTGAGATTATTGTAATTTGGTTCGGCACCAGTCCAGGTTTCGTACCAATGAAACCCAATGCCCCAGGCATATTTTGCAGCTTCTTCGTCTTGAAAGATCACATTGGCACGATGTGAAATAAGGTCTCTGTTATGATCCCAAACGACAATCTTTTTATCCCCAAACCCGTTTTTCTCAAAAGTAGGACCTAAGTTGTTTTTGAGAAAATCGCGTTCATTTTCTGCGGAATAAATACAGGATTCCCAACGTTGGGTTGCCATAGGCTCATTTTGAATGGTCACACCCCAAACCGGGATACCCTCAGCTTCATAAGCCTCAATAAACTTTACAAAATAATCAGCCCAAGTTTGGTAATATTCTGGCAGTAGTTTCCCGCCTTGTAGCATCTGGTTATTGGTTTTCATAAATGCTGGCGGACTCCATGGACTTGCATAAAACACCAAATCTTCATTGATAAGCGCAGACGCTCTTTTGATCATGGGGATGCGTTTCTCCTTATCTTTTTCTACGGAAAAAGTGCGTAATTCCTTATCGCCTTCTTCGATATAAGTGAAACTTCCCAAACCAAAATCACTACTATGGATACTAGTTCTAATAATGTTATAATTAATACCGTCTTCAGAGTAATAGGCTTTTAACAATTCCTCTTGTTTATCGCTACTCAATTTTGAAAACACCTCTGCCGACGCATCTGTAATAGCGCCTCCTATTCCCAAAAACTCTTGAAAGGTTTTTTCGGGATTTACAAAAATTGCCACTTCAGTTTCTAAGGGTTGGACTGCCGGTTCAAACGTATGTTGAGTATCTAAGGATAATTTTTTATCGGTACCTTCCGCAGTAGTAAAAACCTTGACTTCCTTTCCCAAATAAGAAATTTTATCCATTGTGTTTTCTACATCTTCCGAAGCATCGTGGAGCGCTAAATTATTGGTGTCAGCCGACTTTTGACAAGACCATAAGCACAACATAAAGACGAGTATATAATAAGTTGTTTTGAACATGTTTTATAGATTGAGATTACCAAACATAGGTGCCAACCGATCCTGCTGGTAGTATGGTTGTGATAGGTTCTGATTGGACATTGATGTTAAAGGTTTTTTGAGTATCTGTGTTGTTTAATACAATGACCACAATCTCATCGTTAGGCGTTAAAAATGCTACATTAGGAAGATCTGTGATATAATTAGATTCTATTCGGATTGAATTTACAGGTACAAATTTGGCTGCCTGGCCAATAATATAGTATGCCGAATTACGCGTAACATTATTACCATCTATAGTTACAGCGCCCAAACATTGTGTACAGCCACCATCGGTAAAAGGGCCGTTATTTGGATTCGCAGCAAGATTCCACTCCAACACATTCTTGCTCCAATTTCGTGTGGCGCCAATAATGAGTTCTCTAAAATGCCATCTAATATCCTCTTCAAAGTTTCCCGGTGCTTGAATCCATTGCTCGGTAAAGTAAATGTTCTTATCAGGATGTGCATTTTTAACCAAACTCAAATTATTGATCTGGCCGGCATATAAATGAAATGCAGACCCATCAATAAATGCATTTGCAGTGTCATCATTAAGTACTGCGATGGGAAAATTCGTATTATCGGGATTATGGTCAAAAGCTATGATTTTTGTTGTGATGCTGGCTGCAGTGAATGCTGGTCCTAAATGGTTGCCAATGAAATTAGCTTGCTGTCCAGCAGTCATGACCATACTTGGATTATTGAAAGGATTCTCAGGTTCATTTTGTACAGTTATCGCATCTATCGTGATGCCTTGTGCTTGCATGGCTTGCACATATTTTACAAAGTAGTCGGCATACACGCTGTAAAATTCTGGTTTCAATTCACCACCTATAGTCGCGCCATTGGTTTTCATCCATGTTGGTGCCGACCATGGTGATCCAAGAATTTTAAGATCAGGATTTATAGCAATAATTTCAGTTAACACTGGAATTAGATTCGCCATATCGGGACCGATTGAAAAATTATCAAGGTTAGGATCGGTTTGCCCAGAAGGCAAGTCGTTGTAGCTAAATACAGTAGCATCCAAATCTGACGCTCCAATGCTTATTCTGAGATAGGATGCAGCAATGTCGTCTTGACCATTTCCAAAGAGCTCATTCAACAAACTACTGCGTTGGGCAGATGCCATATTATTAATGACCTGTGCGCTGCCACCCGTTAGCGAAAACCCAAAACCATCAATCACTTGGAATTGTTGGTTTTCATTGACCGCAATAGTGCTATTATTATTTGAAGCAAGAGGAAAAATATTGGTATCCTGGAGCGCGATAAGACTTGATTGGTCTGGTGTGGTCAAGTAAAAATTGACCGCAACATCTGCTTGTTCTGGTGGCGCATAGTTTGGGGTTTCATCGTCATTACACGATTGTGCAGCAGCAATGAACAAAATGACTATCAAGAATTTCATATTATTTATATTAAGCAATTTCATTGATTATGATTTTAATTGGGGTTATTGTACAAATTCGTAAGTACCCGTTTGATAATCTTCGGCTAGTGAAATGGTGACAGTATACGTTCCGTCTGTATTAATATTCAAGAGGTTGGAACCGCCCGAATTGATTAGATTTCCTGTAGATGAGGTTGGTGAATCGCTTCCGAAGTCAAAATCCCACGGACTAATAAACTTGGTATCATAACCTGCTGTGAGATCAGTCGTTATAGTGTAGGTGTTTGGATGCACGTAGGTCATTGGGTTTTCTACTCTGTTATCCCAAATCTGCCAATGAAATAATTTAAAATTATAGTACGTCCAGCTCAACTGAGGGATACTAAAATCAATACTGAATCGCAATGCTCGATCGGCAACCAAGGAGAATGGGTTGTTATTTTCAAATAATGTTATGCCGTCTGAAACACTATCCCCATCTGGTGTGGCACTATTAGCTAAGTTACCGTTGACCGAATACGAAACTCCCGAACCATCCATTGCACTGTTTAGCGTGTACGTACTGCTTGCCTGCATTGGTATAAAGACGTTACTACTAAACACATCACCACTTTTAGAAAACTCGGTAATCATACTTCCGTTTTCAAATAGAAACAACTGCTCAGGCGTTGCAATTGGGGTGACAACTGTATCATCTTCTTCAAATGAGTAATTATAATTTTCTGCGGAAAGGTCTAAGGTCACAATATATAATCCCGTTTGATTATTTGGGATGTCTTCAACCGTAACCCCTTGGCTTGCTGCATCGCTCTCTAATACCAGAGAATTTGCTGATCCCACAGATCGTTTTAACAAATACGCCCAGTCGCCGTTGGCTCTAAAAGCAAATCCACCTGTCTCTAAAAGATTGATAGATGCGCTCCAAATACCGTTTCCTTGATAATTTAGTGGTTCGTCTCCTCCCCAACCACCTATAACTGGTGTGCCTACCATACTCCAAAAATTAATTTGCAATAGTTCGTAAGTGTTCGTGTCTAGATTTACTCTAATTCTATATTGACCGTCATTTTCGGCTACAATGCTATCTCCAAATTGCTCAAGTGTCCCATCTGAACCTCCGTATTGCAGGGCAGGCAATGACCGTTCACTGTAGAATTTATAACTTTCGCCAGCCAGCAAACTGGTATAGACTTCATGGCTATTAGAAGGTGTGCCGTTGGCATCTGTTAAACGTTTGAGAGCGATAGCTTCTGCAAGTACATTATTGTTCTCGGTGGCTGTTCCAGAAATGAATAAGCGTGCGGCCACAGCTTCTGTTTCAAACCGAACTACGTTTAATGTGCTAATGGTTTGGTTAGATTTACTCAAACTGTTTGCTCTAATGGCAAATGTCACATTAGCTTCGGTATTTGCAGGGAAACCTGAAAACGCCAAAACTTCGTCTATGGTACTATAACTAATTGAAACAGACGTATCGGTACCGTTATTAGAAGATTCCGAAGAAAAAATAGGCGTACTAAAATCTGTCGTACCCAAGGTATCAATTAAAATCTCATACGTTACCGCATAATCTGCAGACGATACTGCCGCTTCCCAACTAAATGTTATGGTTTCATTAGGTGTTACTTCGTCTAAAATAATAGTCTCACTGCTTGCTGGAGCCAAAATAGTTGGCGAGCTTAGTGACCAATTGCCTTCTGGCTCTAGGTTGTCTTCATTGTCGCATGATGTCATGGCCATAAAGGCCAACGACATGCATAGGACGTAATTAATATATTTTGTTTTCATAGCTAATTTTTTATAAAGGGTTTTGAACCAAGGCTGGATTTCTATCCAATTCCTGCTGCGGAATTGGTAATAGTATTTTTGCTTCGGTCATATTGTAATTGACTGGGCTTCCGTTTCTTAAATCGATTTCGGTAAGGTTATTCATTGTTGAGACCAAAACATCATATCGTGCTAAATCGTCCCAACGCTGGCCTTCTTGAAATAGTTCTAAGCGTCGCTCTTTCAGGATAGCAGTGCGCAGTGTTTGCTGCGAGTTACTCTGCGCAGCCGTAAGATCTGGCAATTGAGCGCGATTTCTAATGCGATTGACTTGGGTAATTGCTGCGCCCAACTGATTGAGTTCATTGAGTGCCTCAGCCTTTAACAACACGATATCACCTAATCGCAAAAGATACTGTCTATCTGAGCTTGCGAAGCCATCGGCATTTTTCCATTTATAACTAAACGGAATCGAACTGCCTGGGCTATTGCCCCAAAATTCATCAACCCACTGCACAGATTCAAATAATATGGAAGCATTTTTTCTTACCGTATCGCCTTCGGCATCAAAAGCATTGATCAAATCTACCGATGGTGTTACAAATTTTCGCCAGGTATCGCCGCTAATTGAAGGTGGAAGCAATAACTGCGGACCGTAATTACCTTCATTTCCGCCTAGGTATTGAACTTCAATAATGGATTCGGCATTATTGTAGTTACCGTTAAAAAGTTGCGGATAAGCAATAAGCGTATAATTAGCAGCACTACTCTCTACCGCATTGATATGTTCTAAAACCGCCTGATAATCTGGCACTGGTTGCTGCGCAAAAACTTTTGCTGCCAAAGCGTGACAAGCGCCAGCGGTTGCTCTTGCTTTATTAATATTGGGATCATCGCCGTAAACATCTGGCAGGAGTGAAGCTGCTAATTCTATATCGGCAGTGATTTGTGCATAGATCTCTGAGATATCAGTTCTTGGGGTGTTAACGACGTCTGGATCGGCAGAATTTACAGTGCTTAAAATCAAAGGCACATCACCCCAAAGTTTAACCAAGGTAAAATAATGGTAAGACCTCAAAAAATAAGCCTCACCCTTAATTTGACCGCGTCTTGTTTCGGTAAGTAACGGATCATTAATCCCATCAATACGCTCCAAGACCAAATTAGCCTTAGAAATGGCATTGTAGATATTTGACCAATGGGTAAATAATCGTGAATGCGTTGGTGTGATCTCTAGATGGTCGATTTGAAATATTTCAGGGTTATCACCTCCAGCGTAGCAATTATCTGATCGCACATCGGAAAACAGAATATTGTCCCAAACGTAATATTCTGAAGATTGAAACGACTCGTAGGCTCCAACCAAAGCAGCTTCAATTTGACTTGCTGTCTCGTAAGCGTTGCCGCTGGTTTCTTCGGAAATTGGCTTTAGATCCAAATAGTCTTCACAGGAAACCAAAAGGCTTACAACTGAAAAAAGAGTTATAATTTTATATATGTTCATAGCGTTGAATTTTTAAAATGTTGCATTTACACCGAAAATTACATTTCTTGTTTGTGGATAGGTTCCAAAATCTATTCCTTGTACCGTATTGCTACCTCCAAAAGCATTGACTTCTGGATCAAAACCTGAATAATCTGTTATGGTAAACATGTTTTCACCAGTCAAATAAATTTTAAGATTACTCATGTTAATAGTTTGCAATGCGCTCTGCGGAAGATTGTAACTTAGCGTTATCGCTTTAAACCTCAAATAAGAAGCATCTTCAATAAAACGAGTAGAGACTCTTGAATTATCACTATTCCCAAAACTTGATCGTGGTATATCGGTAATATCTCCAGGTTGTTTCCAACGGTTCAAAACACTGATCGACTGGTTTTTAGCATCAATCATCCCTTCGGTTTCAATACGTGTCGCATTCAATATATCATTACCTTGCGTGCCTTGAAGAAATACAAACAGCCCAAAACCTTTATAACTAAGTGTATTTGTTATTCCGTAGTAAAAATCGGGATTGGCGTCACCAATAATCGTTCTATCATCTTCCTCTGGTGTAAAGGTAGAATTGCCTTCATCATCGATATAAAAGGCATTACCCGTTTGTGGATCAACACCGCCAAAGATATAACCATATAAAACACCCAAAGGCTCGCCAACCTGTGTAATACTAGCCTCACCTCGTCCTCCAGCGATACCACCTCCAAATAATGGCGTCCCAGCTAAAGCTTTAACCTCGTTTCTGTTGAACGAGATATTAAAGCCCGATGTCCACGATAAATTATCTGTATTGATATTTACTGTATTGAGCGAGAATTCCAGTCCTTTATTTTGAACTTCTCCAATATTTTGAAAAGCGCTGCTAAAGCCGGTTGAAGTGGGTAAAGGTGCATCCAAGAGTAAGTCGGTAGTGTTTTTGATATAGGCATCTGCTGTAAAACTAATCTTGTTATCAAATAGCGCTATATCAATACCAATATTCGTTTGCTCAGATTCTTCCCACTTGAGGGTTAAGTTCTCTAAGGACGCTGGAAATGTACCTGATTGTGCTGTTGTACCAAAAGGGTAATTGGCTCCGCCGCCTACTAAACCTAAATAAGCATAAGGTCTAATTTGATCATTCCCTACTATGCCCCAACCAGCTCTCAGTTTAAGGTCACTAATAAAAGAATCGTCACCAATAAAATTCTCATTAGAGACTCTCCAACCTGCTGAAAACGACGGGAAGTATCCCCAACGATTACCAGGTCCAAAAACACTGGATCCATCTGCTCTAAAATTGGCGGTAAATAAGTATTTGTCGTCGTAACTGTAATTTATCCTACCGAGAAATGAACCATTGGTACGTTCTGATTTATTGGCAGACGAATTAAAAGGAATCCCTGCATTTGGTGTTGTCACTGCTGCACTAGCAAAACCGCGTGATTCTATCGTGCTATTTTCAAACCGAAACTTTTGGTTTACAGATCCCACGAGCGCTTCAATATCATGTCTTCCGAAGATATTTTTATAGTTCAAGGTGTTTTCAACAATATAATAAGATGTTTTGTTGGTATTATTGATACTTTGACCTTCAATAGCAACGCCAAAACCTGTTCTAAAGGGATCTAAAAAAGAATCAAATATGCCATTGTTATTATCAACCCCATAGTTAATTTTATAGGTTAGCCCTTTAGCGATTTCAGCCTCTAAATAAAGATTTCCCAAAAAGCGCTGACTCCTAAATTCTCGTTCCAAACCGTCGGTGCTGGCCAAAGGATTTTCCCAGTTTTGAAATGGGTTGCTGGTGAACATGCCTTGATCATTAAACACACCAATTATTGAAGGCGTGGTAAGAGCACCAAGTAAAACACCTCCTTGGTTGACGGCAGCATTATCATTGACATCTACATCCCTATATTCGGTATAAGCGATTCTTGATCCTACCTTGAGCCAATCGTTGATAGTTTGATCTATGTTTATCTTAAAGTTTGTTCGAGCGATTTCTGAACTTCTTACAGCACCTTCCTGCGAAAGATATCCCGCTGAGATATAATAATTGGTAGACTCGGTTTTACCCGAAACCGAGGTTTGATAATTTTGGGATAGCCCGTTTTGAAAAATGGCGTCTTGCCAATCTGTACGTTCGGTATAACTTTCCCAGCCTCCAGGTGGTGTTAATCCTAATTCGGTCATTAGATCCTGATACTGTTCACCATTCAACACTGGCAATGTATTCCATACTTGGGCAAATCCCGAATAGATGTCTAATGTTACTTTTGGTTTTGAAGTCGTACCACGTTTTGTAGTAATCAAGACAACGCCATTAGCTCCTTGAGCGCCATAAATAGCCGCAGATGAGGCATCTTTCAAAACTGTAATGGTATCAATATCGCCTGGATTTATAGATCTGGTATCGGTCGTTGGTACGCCATCAACGACATATAATGGGTCACTATTGGTATTTATAGAATTTGTACCTCTTATTCTTAGACTGAATCCCTGAGAAGGCTTGCCAGAACTGGACAATACTTGAACACCCGCAGATTGGCCTTGCAATAAGTTTCCCAGCTTTGCGTTAGGACGAGCTTCAAAAGACTCACTATCTATTGTGGTAACTGCACCCGTAATATCCTTTTTAAGTTGTGCTCCATATCCAACGAGAACCACTTCATTAAGCGCGCTGATATCTTCTTCCAATTGTGCATTAACCTCATTCTGTCCAGTTAAGGTAATGCGTTGCGTTTTATAACCTAGATAACTAAAGATCAGCGTAGCGGTATTAGAGAAATTTCCTTTCAATATATAACCACCATCAAAATCTGTACTTGCTCCAATAGTTGTACCTTCAACTAGAATAGAGGCACCAGCGATCGGCATACCATTAGTATCGGTTACTTTCCCAGATAGCGTGTTTTGAGCATTCGCGTTAGCAAAAAAGCACATAAAAACAGTTAGTATCAAAACTTTCAATATTTTTATTTTCATCGATCTGTACATTATTAGTTAGGTAAGGACGCTTCGAAAACGTTGTAGCAAATTACACGTAACAGAGCAGTAGCGCAAGAGCATTCCTATAAAAAGTGGATAATTGAAGTGCAGAAAACACTATAAACACCTGAAAATCAAGGTAATTTAAAAGTATAGCGTAGTCTAATAAGTGGATTTTATGGCGTAGTAATGCCGATAAAAGCTATAAAAAATGTGGAATTCATAGAATATACCGTTAAAATAATCGACTCTTCAGCCTTACTGCACATCTTTTATCATATCCTCAAAGGTAGATTTGTCTTTCGATGCACTTTTTATAGCTGCTCGATAGTTATATATCGTATTGACAGAGTACCGCAAAATTTTGGCAATGCGCCCGCTGTTATTGATACCGAGTTTAATGAGCGCCAATATTCTTAATTCGGTATTAAGTTGGTTTTCGTCTTTCAACACAATTTGCTCATCCTCTTTCAAAAGTGCATTGACCGCATTTACGAAATTAGGATGGATATGTAAAAAGGAACTATCAAAATTCTTGTTGAAAATTTCCAGTTCCTCGTCAATGAATTGCTTGGATTTTGAAAGCTCTAAAAGCGCATTCATTTGGTTGGCATTCACGTATTTTCTAACCAACTTTCTATAAACATCAAGTTTGGTTATATATTCTGAATATAAATTTAAAAATGTTCCTATATAATTCTCCTTGACTTTATCAACTTCAGAGAGTTCCAAATACAAGCGCTTGAGGTCTGCATTTGAATGGTTCAATTTTAAATTGAAATCCTTAAGTTTTTCATTAGCCGCTGTGAGTTCATTTCTCGCTATAGATACTTTTCTCATTTGTCTAAATACCAAATAAATGGTTATCGATAAAAATCCTGCCAATATGCTGATAAACCACAATGAGCTTTGAAGTTTTTCATTTTGCACATCACTTCGTTCTTCATAAGCCTTCGTAATAGTGGGCAAACTATTTGCAATATTTACGAATCGTAATTGAGAATTATAAAATTTAGCATCATCAAAGGAAAAATTAATATAGCGATGGGCTCTATCAATATCTTCTTCAGAGAACATGATTTTAGCCAACGTGCCCATAGAGGCATTATCCTTGACAGAGGCTTCTATATCTGATATAGCCGAGAGAATTAAAAATTCTTTTTGCTTTTCGATATCTCCCATCAACTCAAATAACAAAGACCTTTCAAAAGTAATTAGTGAGAATCCTCGAGAACCCATTGAAACCCGCTCTAGGCGCTGTGAATTTACAACCATGGCCTGATCAAGGGCTCTAGAATCACGTAATTGTTTTTCTTTTAATCGTAAGGATTCTTCAGCATTTGGATCTAATCTAGAATATAAAGAATCTTGGTATGCCGTATACAATTGGGAATAAGTCGCCTGACTGCGCTTTACGGTTGTATTATAAGCTAATCCAGAATACCCTTCTTTATAAGCAATATAATAATCGTTAATTAGAGAGGCTGGTAGTGAATCTCTATCAATTTCATTTAAGGCATCAATCGATTCTTTGTAGCGTCCCGAATTAACCAGAAATAAGCTTAACGTTAATTTTGTCCTATTTAAATAAAGACTATTATTGAGCGCTTCGGCAATTATGATATTTTTCTCGATGTAAGATAATCCCTTATCAAAACTATAAAATTGATATTCCTCAATAATAGCATTAAAAATTTTATAGCGATCCTCCAAGGTTTGAGATCTTGATGCTCCATCAATGAGCTCCCCAATTCGTTGTTCTTTTTGAAGATCGAAAAATGCTCTTTTATCCATTTTAGATTCTAGAACAGTAATGAGCGAGTCTAATCTATCACTTGCCCGTAAGTCTTGGACGCCTAAAAGACAAAAAAAATAAAAAATATATCTCATACCTTGAATTATAAAGGAAGATCCTGCATAAAAATAGGAAGAATTTTCAACTTGAAAGAGTTGTCTAGACCACGGCCATATTTTAAAAATTTTATTCTGAAAACACCATAGAGAACCTCATCTTTCAAATAAACTGCTTACTACCCCCTAAACAAAAAGAAATCATCTTTCATGCCTTCTATTTGGTAGTCCTCATTTGTAATGATATAATCAATAGCTTGGGTTGTAAACTCATCGCCTTTTGAGGTAAGAGATACGATTTTTTGATCGATTGTAATAAAGTTGTTTTTCAAGGCTAAATCCAATACTGTTTTTGAGCGTACTTTTTGCCAATTGATATGTTCGTTTAAATGATTGACATGCCGCTCAGCATCTTCATCGTGGTTTTTCAAATGTAGTAAAAATGTGAGCAGAGACACTTCAGTACGTTGTTGTTTTTCACGATACATCACTGCAATCACACCTTTACTTGGTGCAAATAAGTACACGATCAAAAACAATACGCCCAACATCGTGGTGATTGATCCTGAAATTGATGCATCTAACCAATGCGCGATCCAATATCCTGAAATCGCACATACTATTCCGAAGCAAATAGAAAGCACTAACATTTTCTTTAAATCGGTCGTTAAGAGGTAAGCCGTTGCTGCTGGTGCGATCATCAAAGCGACCACTAAAATTGCTCCCACAGCATCAAAAGCGCCAACCGTCGTAACTGAAGAAACGGTCATTAAACCATAGTGAATCACTGCTGGTGAAAATCCCAACGAGGCGGCCAAGCCCTTATCAAAGGTGCTTAATTTAAGTTCCTTGAAAAAGAGTATTAATAGGGAAATCGTAACCAAAAGAATGCCACCAATGATCCAAAGCGATTTCGGACCAACATCAACTCCCGAGATAAACAGCCTGTCAAAAGGCGCGAGAGCTAATTCTCCTACTAGAACAGCATCGATGTCGAGATGTACATCATTTGCTTTTTTCGCAATCATCAATACACCAATACTAAATAATACGGGAAATACCAATCCAATGGCAGTGTCTTCTTTGACCAATCCGGTTTTTTGGATGTATTCTACCAAGACTACGGTTATAACACCTGTTAAGGCTGCCAAAAAAATCAGCAACGGTGAATTTAAATCTTGGGTGATAAAAAAACCAATGACAATGCCCGGCAATATCGAATGACTAATGGCGTCACTGATCATGGCCATTTTCCGCAGCACTAAAAACGTACCAGGAATAGCACACGCCATAGCCACTAAACTCGCAATTAATTGTATTTCAATTTGGGCACTACTCATCCTTTTTAGTCAATTGGTTGTATAAATTAGAGGCTGATTCAAAACCTTCCTCAGTTAAGCTCCACGTGGTACCTTGCAAGGTTACAAAGTTTTTTTCTTCCAATTTTTTTAGGGTTCCTTTAGTAAAGCCTTGAAAATTATTTAATATAATGATTTCATGAGGATGCGATATATCATCGTGTGTTTCGGCGATGTGGTACATAAATGCCAAGGTTTTATGCAATTCTAGATCACGACGGTTTTTAATAACCCGAATCTGTTTAAACAATAACCCACGACTGGGTGAAAACACAAATGAGATAAACACAAATACAGCAGCCACCAAAACAATCACAGGACCTGTCGATAAATTATTTTGACTCGCACTAATGGCAGTACCAAAAACTCCTGAGAACGCTCCAAAAATCGCTGCCAAAAACACCATGGTCGCCAAACTATTAGTCCATTGTCTGGCGGCTGCGGCAGGTGCCAAAAGCATGGCGCTCATCAACACGACGCCAACCGTTTGAAGCCCCAACACTATGGCCAATACAATAAAACTGGTAATTAAAATATCAATCGTTTTGGTATTAAAGCCCAGTGTTTTGGCGTAGTCCTTATCAAACAATAAAATCTTAAATTCCTTCCAAAACAGAAGTAATACGAATAAGCAAACACCTGTGACAATAGCCATCGTCCAAACGTCACTTTCAACAAGGGTTGCGGCTTGGCCAAATAGGTACTTATCCAATCCTGCTTGATTGGCATTGGGTTGCTTTTGAATAAACGTGAGCAGGAGCATTCCGAAGCCAAAAAATAAGGATAAGATTAGCCCAAGAGCGGTATCGGACTTTAAGTGTGTTTTGGTAACGATACCTCTAATCCAAAATGTCCCAATCAATCCACTCACCAATGCACCAAGCAACAACGTATTGCTGTCTTTAGCTCCCGTGATCAAAAACGAAATTGCAATGCCTGGCAATGCTGCATGCGAAATAGCATCGCCCAAAAGACTTTGCTTTCTTAGTACTGCGAAACTCCCAAGCATACCGGTTACTGCACCAAGAATGGCGGTTCCTAAAGTTATGGTTCTTAGAGTATAATCTGTAAAAACGAGTTGTATGTAGTCTTGTAAGTCTATTTTAAAATGATTCTATAACTGTATTAAATATCGTCTTTAGAGCCTGTCAATACAACAGTATTTTCAGTTTCATAATTACCTTTTTTCCAAAACCTCAACAAAAAGTCAAGATCGTTTAAATATGACTTGTAAGGTTCTTTTTTAAAATAATCTAGTTTGTCCTTATAGTTGTCTACAAGAAATAGCGCTAATTCGGTAGAGCAAGTATCTGACATTAGAATATGGGTAAGCTCCTGATGACTTTCCTCAGTAAAAAAAGCGTTTCTATGATCAGGAAAAGCATTTTCAATTGCATTGTAAAATTCAATCCCGCTTTTTGGATTAAAGAAAACGACCGTAATTTCTTCGGCGGCTTCTGTGTTTTCATCGAAAAATAAAGATTTATTTTGATTGCCAAAATAACCATCCTCTTTAGTTCTTTGGTGCGCGGCATCGGTTTCATTAGCTGAAAGCTCGAGCGAGTCATTAAAAAAAGAGGCCCAACCTTTTATGAAATCATCAAGCTCTGAGTTTTTCAAAAATGCAACCAAAGATTGCTCATTGTAATTTAAGAAGGCCTTCGTTTGTTGCTCTAAAATACATTCAACTTGGTTTTGATCGTTCAAAAAATTCACTTTTGAACGTTGGGTTGCATCATTTCTTTGGTCCAGAACAGTATCAGCATCAAATGAATTAGCATAATAATTACCAGAAAACCACCATTCATCATTGAACTTTACAAGTCCTATATAGAGTATATCATCGTCATTTAATGTATCGTAATGATCAAATGACTTTTTGGTCATTTCAAAGACCATCCCAGAAGCTATATGTTCTATAAATACATAATTTTCATCTTGACTTTTGTACAAAAAGAGACCCTGTACTTTTTTAGAAATACTAGCTACTGCATCATAGCTAGGATGTTTTTTACCTAATACTAACTTTGCCCAATCCTTTGCACGTAAGGCCAAAAGCGCGCTGGTATTATTAAAAGTATAATCTTCTGTGATTTCCCTAATATAGCTCATTACGATTTCTGGATCTGCCTCGCTATGGTCTTCAATTGTCTTGAGGGTATCATAATCCAATCGTCTTTTTACGTCTGGACTCATTAAATACGATTCAAAAAAGACCAAGTGCAGAAACTCGCGTGACACATAGAATTCATCCTGCTTAGTTTTAGACTCGAAGGTGAATTTTTGTTTTAATATTTTATTTACTGGCGCAAATTCATATTCCTCTTCAAGAATCTCCATGGCATCAATCGCTAAATACTGTATGACCTTATTAAACGGACTAATAAACCTGTCTTTAACCAGTGCATTGATAAAATACCAAATTAAAAATGCGACATCCTCTTGGTTGATTTCATCATCAATGTAGTCATCATCCAGATTAAAAAATGGCAATCTTTTATGGTACAGTTCAGCGTATTGGGCTTTAAATGTGCTCCAAATATTGGTTTCAGAAAGGACATCTTCAAAATAGCAGGTAATGAAACAAGCTAATTGCTTGATATCATGCGCCTCTAATAGTTGAGCCAGCATGAGCTTATTTTTACCAAAACTTGCGTACACGTTATTGGCAACTTTTAAGTAATACAGATCAGTCCTACCGTTATAATTTTGCGGTTTTAATTCTAACCAATCATTTATAAAAATTTTATTTTTCACTGCTTTTTAGTTTTTTTAGCTCTTACTTTTTCTTCGGAAATTTAATTTTTAAAGAATATGCTTTATCCATTTACAGTGCTAAATTTTAATTCAATCTGAATGGTCGCTTTTTTACTAGGATATTTCTGCTTTCGCAGGAATTGGTTACTCCTGCACACTTACCTTATAATTGATTCCATAGGTCTTGGTCAAATTATCATCATTGAAAATATCCTTGACTGGACCTGTAGCAATTTTTTTGACATTCAAAAAGGTGACCCAATCAAAATATTCTGGGACCGTTTGTAAATCGTGGTGCACAACGACGACGGTTTTTCCTGCTTTTCGTAATTCTTTTAAAATATTGATGATAGCAATTTCGGTAGTAGCATCTACACCCTGAAACGGCTCATCCATAAAGTAAATGGCGGCATCTTGCACCAGTGCGCGCGCTAGAAAGATACGCTGTTGTTGACCTCCAGACAATTGGCTTATTTGTCGGCCTTTAAAGGAGAGCATTCCTACTTTCTCTAAAGCCTCCAATGCCAATTTTTTCTCTTTTTGTCGAGGTCGTTTGATCCAGCCCAGGCTTCCATACGTTCCCATCATCACAACATCAAGCGCTGTGGTTGGAAAATCCCAGTCAACGCTCCCTTTTTGCGGGACATAAGCCACTAACGAGCGCTGTTTATCATACGACTTCCCGTAGATAGAAACGCTACCAGCAATGGGTTTCAAAATACCTAGAATGGATTTGATGAGTGTTGATTTTCCGGCGCCATTTGGGCCAACAATCGCCATTAAAACGCCTTCTGGAATTTCAAGATCGATATCCCAGAGTACAGGTTTGTAGTTGTACGCAACGGTTAAATCGTCCACTTGCACTGCGATTTTACCTGCGGAAATTGGTGTCTCTTTACTATTTGAATGATCAATCACTTTATGAGATTATTTGACTCTTATTATATGTTCTTAATTTCAAAAATTTATTCTTTTCGTGATTTTTGACTGCACTCAGGGTGAACCAACCCAATAAATCATTAACACTGAAAACTACGACTATAAACTGCCAACTCTATTTTTAGCCCTGATAGCAGCGGCATCCTTTTTTGATTTTTCTTCAAAAAAGATATAGCGAATAGCAGGATTAGCTCCACATACAAAATATAAAATTAGCTAAAGCTTCAAATTCCTTTTTCTATTCCTATTCATTTTGCATTGATGCAAAACGAACCAAAAAATCATTTCAAAATCAGTAAATTGCTAAAGCATCATTCGTTTTCGGAATTACGTGCTTAAAGCTTCGCTTTGCATCTCCATTCCTTCACTCTTTATTTCTCAATTTTGAGCTTTTGGACGTTGTCCAAATCTGGGACGTTAATTTTAATTAAGTTCGTTCTGACTTCGTATGATATCTTTTTTTAAAACTTTTTAGGTTCTGAAACCTACACAATCATCATTAACCTTGAAAACTGCGACTATAAACTGCCAACTCTATTTTTTAGCCCTGATAGCAGCGGCATCCTTTTTTGATTTTTCTTCAAAAAAGATATAGCGAATAGCAGGATTAGCTCCACATAAACGTTAACACCATTTAGCTAAAACCAGCAACTAATGACCAGGTTTATTTCAAGGCCTGAACTATCGTTTTTACATTATATTCAAACATCCCAATGTACGTTCCTTCGGTCGTTCCTGCGCTTCCTAAGGCATCAGAATATAGCGTTCCGCCGATTTCAACATCATGACCTTTAGATTTTACAGCGGCTTGTAAGGCCTCAATAGTTCTCTTGGGCACCGAGCTTTCTACAAATATGGCCTTGATGTTTTTTTCAATAATAAATGCCGATAACTTTTGAACATCTTGAACGCCAGCCTCGGTGGCGGTAGATAGGCCCTGGAGACCAACTACTTCAAAATCGTACGCCTTACCAAAGTAATTAAAAGCGTCATGCGCAGTTACCAAAATTCGTTTTTCCTGCGGAAGCGTTTCAATTATGGCTTTGATTTTTACCTCAAGTGCTTCTAATTTTGCCAAATAAACGGTTTCGTTGGCCTTAAAATTTACAGCATGTTCTGGATCTTTTTCTGATAGTACCTGCGTTACCTTTTTGGCAAACTGGCTAAAATATTTGATGTCAAACCAAACATGAGGATCATAATTGGAAGCAAAATAATCAGAGCCAATCAAAGTGCGTTTATCTAATTCTTCGCCAAGTGCAATTGGTGTTTTAGTGGCAGTTCCCATTTTCTCAAACACCTCAACAAGTTTTCCTTCTAAATGTAAGCCATTGTAAAAAATAACGTTGGCCTCAACCAATTTGGTTACATCGCCTTCGCTAGCTTTGTATAAGTGCGGATCGACACCACTACCCATCAAACCTTGAATATTGATGTCATCACCACCAATATTCTTGACCAGATCGGTGATCATCGTGGTAGTTGTAACAACATTTAATTTACCATTGTCCTGCTGATTGTTTTTACAGCTAAAACATGCTATGACGATTAGAATTGTAATTATTTTTTTCATATTATTTTTTCAATATTCGATAACTTGCCCCTAAACCTAACAGCAGGTCTTGGCCTGCGGTGATACTTTTGCCAAAATAAGCATCTAATTGTAAGTCGTTTGAAACTAGATAGGTGACACCAGCATCCCAGTAATGGTTGGACTTACTGTCTTCGGGCAGGTCGCCATAAAGCTCGGCGTACATCCCAAATTTATCTGTAAGACTATAACCATAAGCAACGGTATAAATCGCCGCTGCCTCTGGAGAATCATTGCCCCATTGACCACCAATATTATAAGCAATACTTGAGTTTTCGCTCAGGGTATGCGAAAATGAAAATCTAAAATCGACCGCTGTGGTTTCTGGACGATAATCTGCCGAAGCACTAAACAGGGGAAACACATGGCCAATCAAGGCGATTTCTGGTAATCCGTTTATTTCTTCGGAAATATCAATTTTCACACCTAATAGCAAAGGCGATAAACCACTTGAAACATTATCTAAGGTATTACCGTTTACAGTGGTGACGCCTTCTACAAAATCCCATCCCATTCGCAACTCTAAATTGTCAAGAATTCCGAAGCGAATCAAGGTAGTATTAAAGGTGTAGTTTTGCGATTGTACGGCATTGTCTTTAAAAGACTCATACAAACCACCCGTTTCTATTTGTAGGGTTCCTTTGCCAACCGTCGCTGACGCCTCGGTGGCATCTGGCCTGTCGGTGACCAATGGCTGTGACGCTTTATTTGGTGCATCGTCTTGCGCAAATGATAGTGTTGGTATGAAAAAACAACACATGCTCAAAAAGACCTTTAGACTGCGCTCAAGTTTACCGATTACCATTTTAGTTTTCTTCGACATAAATAATTTTGGTAAAATCCTCATTAAGCACCATTGTATTTGTTCCAATAGAAATTTGAGTCATTTTATTGCTCATAAATTGTTTTAACACTTTTAATTCGTTCCTGTATCTAATTTGGTTTTGGGCACAAAAATCAAAAAATTCTTTATCGTCGCTCATCAATCTTGAAATAATATAATTGCGTCCTTCTTTTGCTTCGGAAAGCGATACCGATGTATCTTCGGTCGTGATTTCTCCATTTGCATTTGGAATGGGATCGCCATGAGGATCAAATTTTGGATGTCCCAGATACGCACTGATTTTTTCGGCTAATAAATTAGAAGTTTGGTGTTCTAATAATTCGGCTTCAAGGTGGATGTCATGCAAAGAGAGATCAAATAACTTAAATAATAACGACTCCCAAAGGCGATGTTTTCTAATGACGTTAAGTGCCATTTTTGTACCCTTTTCAGTGAGTTGTAATTGCTGGTATTTTTCGTAGTTGAGTACATCCTTAATTGCTAATTTCTAAGCCATATCTGTTGCGGCTGCACTAGAAATACCTAATTGTTTTGCAATATTACCCGGTTTCGTGTCCTTGATATCATGCTTATCATTATTATAAATGGCCTTAATAAAATTTTCAACTGCTACAGACATTTATAATTGCTTTAATTATTTTTTAAGCTAGCTTAAATATATTGACAAATGTAACTAAAAAAACAGTTAGGTCAACTTTTTTTAAATTAGTAACTTCACATGGTTTAAAACCTCAAACATCATGTATAGATTTTATGTCGTTCTTTTTCTTTTTTTATGTTATCCAGTTCTTAACGCACAGTCTAAAAAATCACCCTTTCAAGCTTTAGATGTTTTTGAACTGGAATGGGCATCAGATCCACAAATTTCTCCAAATGGTTTTCAAATCGTCTATAAGAGAAATGGATTTGATATTATGAAGGATAACTCACGAGGCAATTTATGGATCATCAATACCAATGGATCTTCACACCGAAAACTCACTTCTAGGGAAGTCAATGAGTCACAAGCTTGTTGGTCGCCTTCTGGAGACCGCATCGCATTTGTGAGTACGACCGATGAAGGTGCAGAATTATACATGTACTGGGTCACCTCTGGACAGATCGCAAAGCTTTCCCAGTTGGAAACATCTCCAGGTCATTTAACGTGGTCTCCCAATGGCAAACAACTTGCCTTTACCATGTTCATTTCTGAAAAACCACCTGTATTAATTGATATGCCAGCTAAACCGAAAGATGCCGATTGGGCAAAACCAGCCAGAATTACAGATCGCTTAAAACATGAAGCCGATGGCAGAGGCTATATGGAACCTGGATTCACACACATCTTTACAATCCCTTCGGAAGGTGGCTCAGCACGACAAATCACCACCGATAATTATGATCATAATAGTAGACTTTCTTACTCACCTGATGGCAAAACGCTTTATTTTTCAGCAAACCGTATAGAAGATTGGGAATATAGATTCAACAATAGTGAAATTTATAAGGTTGATATTAATACGAAAGACATTACAGCATTGACCTCACAGGACGGTCCAGATTATGCGGCCGTGGCATCACCTGACGGAAAATTGGTTGCATTTCTTGGCTATATGGATAAAGTACAAGCGCACCAAAATACGGTCTTGCACCTCATGAATGTCGATGGCAGCAATCGAAAGATTATTTCAAAGGATCTTGACGAAAGCATCTCGAATATTTCTTGGGATGAAAAGGGAAAGGGATTGTATTTTACTTACGATGACAAAGGAAATTCTAAAGTAGCCTATATCACCACCTCTGGAAACATCACTAAATTTGCCGATAACTTAGGAGGCACAACTCTTGGAAGACCCTATGCTTCGGGATCCTATTCTGTATCAAACGACGGAACGCTGGTATACACCCAAACACGACCAGAATATCCAGCAGATCTTGCCGTGATCCAAAATAAAAAGTCACCTCAACGTATTACGCATTTAAATGATGATATTTTAAACTATCGTGAGCTTGGAACCACCGAGGAGGTTTGGTATAATTCCTCATTTGACGGACGAAAAATTCAAGGATGGATTGTAAAACCTCCATTTTACGATGCCACAAAATCATATCCCTTGCTTGTTGAAAATCATGGCGGACCGATTTTAAACTATGGTGATCGCTTCACGGCAGAAATTCAATTGTATGCCGCAAAAGGCTATGTTGTGTTTTATCCCAATCCGCGTGGAAGCACGAGTTATGGTGAAGATTTTTCCAATTTACTGTACAATAACTACCCAGGCCAAGATTACGATGATGTGATGGATGGTGTTGATTATTTGATTGAAAAAGGCATTGCCGACGACACGAAATTATTTGTCACAGGAGGCAGTGCTGGTGGCATCATGACCGCTTGGATCATTGGAAAAAATAACCGATTTAAGGCAGCTGTTGTTGCCAAACCCGTTATGAATTGGATAAGCAAAACCTTGGTGGCCGATAATTATTTTGGCTACGCCAACTCTCGTTATCCAGGACAGCCGTGGGAAAACTTTGAAACCTACTGGAAATTTTCTCCAATTTCTTTAGTTGGAAATGTGGAAACCCCAACGATGATCATGGTCGGTATGAATGATTTAAGAACACCTCCAAGCGAAGCCAAACAATTATATCACGCTTTAAAACTTCGGAAAATTGAAACCGTTTTAGTTGAAATTCCTGACGCCTCACATGGTATTGCGAGTAAACCGAGTAATCTTATTAGTAAGGTAGCGCATACATTGGCTTGGTTTGAGAAGTTTCGGGATTAAAAACCATCAGTCATTAAAAATGTTTATCCTTAAAATTATCAGAGAAAAAGTGATCAAACATGTTGTCCAAAATAAATAACTTTAATTTTTATATGTTACTTTTTCGTCTTCTAAGCCGTAACATAAAGCTGCTTTTTTCAATCCAAAAATCCGACCTTCTTTAGCTTCATAGTTAGCGTACAAAGTTCCGTTTTTTCTAAATCCCTTCTGTATACCCTCTTCCTTTCCTTCATTAAAATTAAGCTTTTTGTGCAGTTCTCCCGTTGCGTACCATTTTTTTTGCTCTCCGTCAGGCTTTCCCTTACTATAATTTAATTGCGCAAGTAAAATATGTGAAGAATCTGAGGCCCATATTTTTTTGCTTCCGTGTAATTTTCCCTGATCATAATTTGTAATATTTTTTAAATGCCCATCAGCAAACCATTGAATATGTTGGCCTTGTTTTTTACCATCTAAAACACCAAATTTCTCCTTTAAGGAATCATACTCATAATAGCTAACCACTAATCCAGAATAGGGCTCATTATTTAAAGTCCATAAGGACATTTTATTGTTATACTTAATCGATGATTTCAGAATAACTACATTAATTCCCTCGAAAACATCTAACATAGTTTTACTTTGAGTTGATTTTTCAGTTTGTTGATTACACCCTATAGTTATTAAGCCTAAAAGTAAAAGTATCCAAAATCCTGTCTTCATATTTCAAAGATTTTTATGCCCTATTCTGTTTAAAGAAATCATAATATTAGGGCTACAAAATACTATTTGGGGTTCCTTGTAGATCAACCGCAAAAAGCGCAATGATAGAACCTAAATAAAATTCATTGATTATATGGTAGTGATAAAATACAGACCCATCACTGTGTTGGGTTGAAGTACTATGCGCACCAGAAACGTCTAAATCTAAGGGGTAATCACCTGTTGAATTACATTTTCTTCCATAAATCAAAAAACCATCTGACATGATGCCTACCAATTTGTCGTCATTTTGAGAAAGGACTGTATTCTCTGGAACATCATAAGATTCAATATGGTAATGGTAACCACTTGGGCCATTATGGGCACCGGCATAATCAAATGTCTCAACTATTTGTTCACCGATTGGATTATTTGGCCCTTCAGTATCATTAAAAATTGGCACTCCAGTTACAGAAATTCCTATAGCACCTAATCCGGTTGCTGTACTAGTAGCAGCAATCTCTGGCGATGCAGGAACAGTGACTGTCAAAAATCTTTCGCCAATACGTCCTGGCGTTTGAGCAATAGCAACCACAGGCTCAATATAGAGAGGCTCTGTTACCTCCCAATATGGAGATGTGTGGTTGGGCTGTCCATTAGTTTCAATCGTAATTTGATCACCATCAAATGAAATGGTGACTGCCTCAGCATTAAATTCATCGAACGCTGATAGAGGTGTTGTATTATCAGTAGATAAGGTTTCTGTGCCAGATTCATCATCTTGATTACAAGACAATAATATTAATGGTATCAATACCAAAAACGCTAATTTAATTGTGTTCATATTGTTCATTTTTTTATAGTTGTTATGATTTAGATGCCATCTTTTCAGATTTCTTGCGATCAATTCTAAAATAAAGTAAAACTATAGGTATAAAAACGTTTAATGCGTAATTTTAATAGGTCTCAAAGTTGGCTAAAACAGCTCGTTATTTATTAAAAACTACAACACCATTAATGGCACCCACAATCGTCCTGCCCACAATTTTTAGAATTGGTATTTTTTTTCTTCGGAAGAACGCCAAACTTGCGCAAAAGAAACCATACCGCTAAAGCGAGTGCTATAAAAACAAGTATGTTTTGAATGGTAGTGTTCATAAAATATATCATTTTAGAAACCTGTAAGTCCCGATAAGTATCTAACAGGTTGAAAGAGGTTCATCTTTCAGCAGGGATTTTAAATCAAAATTTGATAAGCAATCAATGCCACTATGTAAGCAAAAGCACTCATAATTACCAATTGGTACATGGGCCATTTCCAGCTATTGGTTTCTCGTTTAACAATGGCGAGTGTGCTCATACATTGCATGGCAAATGCGTAAAATAACAGTAGGGAAATCCCGCTAGCAAAATTAAAAAGCGGACCGCCTAAAATAGGATTGACCTCACCTGCCATTCGGTTTTTTATGGTTTCCTGTTCATCGCTCCCAACGCTATAAATGGTCGCTAAGGTTCCAACAAACACCTCGCGCGCCGCAAATGAACTCACGATAGCGATCCCAATTTTCCAATCGTAGCCCAAAGGGCGTATGGCAGGTTCAATAGCATGTCCCGCAATCCCAATAAAAGAATGTTCTAATTTATGGGAGGCTATCTTTTGCTGTAGATCGTCTTGTGATAAATTTTCTGAAGCAACTTGAGAAGCGACAATGGCCTCGGCATTATTAAATTGCTCACCTGGCCCATAAGAGGCTAAAAACCACAATACAATAGAAATTGCCAAGATGATCTTTCCTGCTCCAAACACGAAGGATTTCGTTTTTTCCAACACTGTTAGCGCGACATTTTTAAACAAGGGCAACTTATAGTTTGGCATTTCGACCACAAAAAATGTTTTGCTTCTTATTTTAAGGATTTTATTAAGAATCCAAGCCGATACAATAGCGGTTCCAAAACCAATAAGATAGAGTAACATCAACGTTAAGGGCTGATAGCCTAAACCTAAAAACCGACCTTCGGGAATGACCAATTCAATAATGATCAAATACACAGGCAATCGTGCCGAACAGGTCGTAAATGGTGTCACTAAAATCGTGATGAGGCGCTCTTTCCAACTTTCAATATTACGGGTGGCCATGATGGCGGGAATCGCACATGCAGTTCCCGAAATTAAAGGCACCACGCTTTTTCCGCTTAGACCAAAACGGCGCATAATACGATCCATCAAAAAGACAACGCGACTCATATAGCCGCTTTCCTCCAGCACCGCGATAAACAAAAACAAAAAGGCGATTTGTGGGATAAAAATCACAATACCTCCTAAACCAGGAATAATCCCCTCAGAAATTAAATTGGTAAACGCTCCCGATGGCAGTGCGCTTTTCGTCCATTCACTTAGTGATACAAAAGCACCATCGATAAGTTCCATAGGGATTTGCGCCCAATCATAAATAACTTGAAAAATGGTTAATAATATGATAAAAAAGATGAGATAACCCCAAAATTTATGTGTTAAAATGCGATCGAGTTTGATACGTAAATCCTTTGCAGAACTCAAATCAATTATCTGCCCTACTTTCAAAGTGTTATTTATAAATTGATAACGCTTGATGGTTTCTTTTTGCTGAAGTCTTTTAAGGTCGGCCTTACTTTTGGTCTTAAAACTGTCAATGGTATCAATTTCGTTTCTGTTGACATTTCCGAAGTTGACATCTTGCGTAATCACCAGCCATAACTTGTATAACAACTGATTGGGAAAAGCATGTCTCAACGTATCGAAATAGGCAGAATCAATTTCCGAAGCATTTAAACACGGTGACATCGAAAGCTCTTTATAATTGGCAATGAACTCTTTTAAAGTGTCAATACCTTTATTTTTTCTCGTGCTTATTAAGGCGATTTTGGTTTTAAGCTCTTTCTCTAAATATGGAATGTCTAGCTCAATCCCCTTATAAGCCATACGATCAGACATGTTTATCGCCAAAATCGTTGGGATCTCTAAATCCTTTATTTGCGTGTAAAGCAATAAATTTCGCTTCAAATTTTCAACATCGCTAACCACTACAGCAACATCTGGGAAATCCTTATCATTTTTATTGAGCAGTAATTCAATGACCACGTTTTCATCTAATGAGGACGCATTGAGGCTGTAAGTTCCTGGTAAATCTATAATATGAGCCTTGACACCTCGAGGTAGTTTACAGATGCCCTCTTTTTTCTCAACGGTAATGCCAGGATAGTTTCCTACTTTTTGATGTAATCCCGTCAAGGCATTAAAAACCGAGGTTTTACCAGTATTTGGATTTCCAATAAGAGCAACATTAATTTGTTTAGACATTGGAAATCTCAATTAAGATGTGTAGAGCGGTTTCTTTTCTAATCGCTAAATGTGTCCCATTAATATTGAGATACATAGGGTCGGCGAACGGCGCCATTTGTACAAGTTTTACGAAATTACCCGGCAAGCAGCCCATTTCCAATAATTTTAATGGAATGTGAATCGAGGACACATCGGTGATTACACCTTCTTGACCTCGTTTTATATCTGCTAAAGAAATTTGCAAGCTTATTTAGATTGATTTTAATTAAGCAAAAATAAAGGAAAATTTTAATGTAAAGAAATTGTTAAGCCCTTTATTAATGTTAATCTATTGATACGATTTTTTGAGCTTTTTAATGTCCTGTAAAAGAGAGTCTACAGAGGCTTTGCTCGTGCCATCGTACCAGCCTCGTATTTGGTCATCCTTATCGATGAGCGTAAAGTTTTCGGTATGAATCATGCCATAATCTTGAGTATGGTCATCTTTGACCACGAGGTATGATTTTCTGGCCAGATCATAAATTTCTTTGCGATCGCCTGTAACGAGATTCCATTTTTGATCGTTTATCTCTTTCTCTAAAGCATAGCGTTTTAATTGAGCGACCGAGTCTATTTCGGGAGTGACTGAATGTGACAAAAGCAGCACCTCATCATCATGTTTAAGCTCCTCTTGGATGCGATGCATTTGATCGGTCATTAGCGGGCAAATGGATTGGCAAGTCGTGAAAAAGAAATCGGCAACATAGATCTTATCGTCATAATCTTTCTGCGTAATGGTATCCCCATTTTGATTGATGAGTTTGAAATCGGCAATCGTGTGGTATTTCTTTTTATACTGAATGCTGCTATCTACCAAAGACGTGTCCACTCTATTGGGTTGCCAAATTGGTAAAGGTTTTTCGGTATTTAAGGCGTCATAAATAAAATATAAAATCACGAGCGATAGCGCGGCCAACACGACAAAAAATAGCTTAAGTTGTTTTAGGTATCGTAACATAAACTGATAATTAAGGCTTTATATCCTTTGGGTTTGTAAGTTTCGGATGCAAAAATACGACACAATAGCAACAAAATGACTACTTTTAACATGCTATATATAGACTAAGGAAAAATTTAAAACCTATGACATTAAGATTACTCATCCTATTGGGACTGGCATATTCAGGAGCTTATGCACAAGATTATAATGAAACATTAAATGACATTCGCGAGTCTGAGGCAAAATCTGCATTGACCAAAATCATGCATCGCTCTAATCTCAATACTGGCAATTACAACTTGAAATATCACCGGTTGGAATTGGATCTTGATCCTTCCGTAGCATTCATTTCGGGAGCGGTTACCAGTTATTATGAAGCCAAAAGTGATTTGAGTACAATCACCTTTGATTTAGCGGCCAACATGACCGTTTCGCAAGTATTGCAGCGAGGAAATGCTTTGTCTTTCACTCAAAATGCAGATGACGAGTTGGTCATTACCTTATCGGAAACAATATTGGCTGGCGTTTTAGATTCGTTGACAGTAAGCTATAGCGGCAATCCCGTGAGTTCAGGTTTTGGATCTTTTGAGCAAACGACGCATCAAGGTGATCCCGTCATCTGGACGCTCTCTGAACCTTATGGTGCCAAGGCATGGTGGCCGTGTAAACAGGATTTGATTGATAAAATTGATTCGGTTGATGTCTTTATGACCACACCACAATTCAATGCATCAAATGAAGAATATGTTTCGGTATCTAACGGGTTGGAGCAAAGCCAAGTCGTTAGCGGTACCCAAAAAACTACACATTTCAAACATCGCTATCCCATACCTGCGTACCTTATTGCCATTGCTGCCACAAATTATGAAGTCTATTCGCACTCAGTACCCAACAATGGTAATGCTTTTGATATCGTCAATTATGTGTACCCTGAAAGTTTAGCAACCGCTCAAGCAAGCACACCGATCACGGTAGATATCATGAACATTTTTACAAATTTATTTGAAGACTATCCTTTTGCTGAAGAAAAATACGGTCATGCCCAATTTGGATGGGGAGGCGGCATGGAACATACAACCGTATCCTTTATGGGCAGTTTTAACCGTAACTTGATTGCGCACGAGTTGGCGCACCAATGGTTTGGCAATAAAATTACCTGCGGAAGTTGGAAAGACATTTGGCTCAATGAAGGATTTGCTACCTATCTATCGGGTATTATTTACGAAAGCCTAGATGGAAATGATGCGTTTACCACATGGAAACAGCAGCGCAACACATCAATCACCTCGTCTCCAGATGGTGCTGTATATTTAAGCGATACCGATACCACGAGTGTTGGACGTATTTTTAACGGTAGACTATCCTACAACAAAGCAGCAATGGTATTACATATGCTTCGGAAGCGACTGGGAGACGGTACATTTTACCAAGCGCTACAAGATTATTTAAGCACTGCCGAACATGCCTTTGATTATGCCAAAACAGAAGATTTTATCAGTATCGTTGAAACCACATCTGGCGAAGATCTTACTGAATTTTTTGACGATTGGCTCTATAATGAAGGGTATCCATCTTATTCCCTATCTTGGCAACAGCCCACTATTTCTGAAATCACTATTGTCTTAGACCAAACCCAAAGTAACGCATCGGTTTCCTTTTTTGAAGCGCCAGTGCCTGTGCGATTATTAGGAACTCTTGGAGAAGAATTAGATTTAGTTTTAGACCATTCCGCCAATCAACAAAGTTTTACGCAAAGTGTGAATTTTACCGTGCAAGATGTGTTGTTTGATCCAGAATCTGATTTAATTTCAGCAAACAATGAAGTGCTTAGTACTGGAGAATTTCAAATTTTAGACGGGTTCTTGGTCTATCCCAACCCAACAAACGACATCTTATATATCAAAAAACCAGAAGGCATTACGATTTCAGAAATAAATATTTACAATACACTCGGGCAATTGATCAGTTCAACTCAAAAGCAGCAATCGATTGACACCTCATCATGGGCGTCTGGATTGGTATTTGTACAGTTTCAAACCAATGAAGGGGTCATTACTAAATCGGTGTTAAAAAATTAAGTATAAACTTTTTAAATTTTCTAAACGCCGCTAAAACACTACTTTTGCGCTTAGAATTTTTTTAGGAGCAACAATACATGGAATTTGTAATAAGAATATCCCAATTTTTACTGAGTCTTTCACTACTTATCGTACTGCACGAATTAGGTCATTTTATACCCGCTAAATTATTTAAAACAAGAGTCGAGAAATTTTACCTGTTTTTTGATATCAAATTTTCTTTATTTAAAAAGAAGATAGGCGATACGGTTTACGGTATTGGTTGGTTACCTCTGGGAGGTTATGTAAAAATATCTGGTATGATCGACGAGAGCATGGATAAAGAGCAAATGTCCCAACCACCGCAACCTTGGGAATTTCGATCAAAACCAACCTGGCAACGATTAATCATTATGCTTGGTGGTGTGACTGTCAACTTTATTCTAGCCTATGTGATCTATGTGTTTGTCGCGTTTATTTATGGTGATAAAACCACTAAAATTGAAAGCTTAAAAGATGGCTATTGGGTTGAAAATGCACTTTTAAAAGATATCGGATTTCAAACGGGTGATAAAATCGTGAAAGTCAATGACCTTGTCGTTGTAAATGATTACGATGTGCGTTCTAATATTATTGGCGCTGAAACCATTACGATCAATAGAGATGGTGAGCAAAAAATCATCTCGCTTCCAGAGGATTTTCTAGGACAATTTTCTTCAGCAAAAAGTAGAGAACTGTTTGAACGCCGCATCCCGTTTTTAATTGCAGAGGTGGCAGATTCGTCTTTAAACAAAGGTGCAGATGTCAAGCCTGAAGATATAGTGATTTCCATTGAAGGTCAAAAGCTACGCTATTTTGATCAATTGGACGACATGATGGCCCAATATAAAAATGAAACCTTGACCGTAGAGTTATTGCGTGGTGAAGACACTATTACTCGTGAATTGAAAGTTAATGAAAACGGAAAATTTGGGTTTCAACCTGGTTTTGACAATGATCGCTTTGCTGAACTGGGCTATTATGACATTGCCATTCAAACCTATACCCTTGGTGAAAGCTTTGGCGCTGGCGGAAAGGATTTTGTAGATACTGTTCAAAAATATGGTGCGCAATTAAAAGCGATATTCAATCCTAGCACAGGCGCCTACAAAGGTGTTGGCGGGTTTAAAGCAATTTATGAAGTTTTCCCTCCGTTTTGGAGCTGGCAAGCCTTTTGGATGCTCACAGCCTTTTTATCTATCATGTTGGGTGTACTAAATTTATTGCCTATTCCTGCGCTAGATGGCGGTCATGTGATGTTTTTATTATTTGAAATGATCTCTGGTCGTAAACCAAGTGAGAAGTTTTTAGAACGTGCGCAATTGGTTGGATTCATCATATTAATTACAATGGTATTATTCGCCAATATCAACGATTGGATTTAATGGATATTAAGACATTTTTTTAAAAAAATCTTTTTGTAAACTTAAAAAATAGTATATATTTGCGCTCGCTAACGCGATAAAACAGTCCTCCTTAGCTCAGTTGGTTAGAGCATCTGACTGTTAATCAGAGGGTCCTTGGTTCGAGCCCAAGAGGAGGAGCAGTAATGACGAGGCTTCAGAGAGTTTACACTCCTGAAGCCTTTTTCATTTGCACATAATTTGCACATAAGTGTTAAAATTCAACTCATTACCACTAATTACCACAACTATCAAGCTAACTTTATGCACAAAGATGCCGATGATGCCCTGGATAGTGTGATAAACTTTTGACCTGATATCATAACGGCATACCATAATCTTTACCTTCTTTATCCTTCAATTTATCTACATAGCCAGAAAATGGACTAGCGCATTTGTTGTTTATCGCAAAGCCATTCTCGACAAAGTTCTTAGCGCTATCCTTCCAGTTTTGGATCTTTAACCCCCTAGCAAGTGTCCAGTTTTTTGTTTGATAGTAGGCATAGAACTTTCTTGCTTCCATTTCTGGCCAATTATTTTCTTTAAAAAAAAATAAGACAGCCAGTTCATTTTTTGGCCTTGCCAAGTTTTTTAAGTTTTCTTTTGTATTATGTTTATAAAAAGGTACCATATTTTGGCCAGGTTCTGGGACGCTGTCGGCCAATTTTTGACCAGCTTGGGCAAAAAAAATGGCCATCTCGATCTTTGAACCTTGAGCTGGATGATAGGACGGATAATACTTTAAATAATTCCAATCATTGAGGTCATTGAGATAATTATGATACGTCGTTTTTGATCTGAATTTAGCTTTTTCCATGATCAGCGCCCTGTTTACGGTAATTGTCCTTTTGAAGAACTCCCGGTTCCATTTTTGAAAGAATGCCAGGTACAATGTAATGTGACCCTGTCTGATCCTGTGGTCTTCATTAAAGCGCTCAATAACCGCGTTGAGCTGTGTGATGTAGTTTACCTTTTCCATTGATCGTTCCCTTTACCGTTCAGATACTTTTTTTCCCTAAAGCGGACCTCTTGCTTTTTGGATGGTTCCCCTGCTTGAAAAAGAGCCTCCATCATGGCCACGGTAGGCTTGGTCTGCGACTTTTCAATGTCTTTCATTATTGCTATCATTCCGTTCATCCGTTTCTTGATCAGTAGGGAAATCCTGTTTTCCAGGGTTTCCATTCGTGGTCCCATACGTTCAGTTGGGGAGATACCGTTCTCATTAAAAAAGTCCATCATCAAGAGCAGTGTCATCGATTGCGATTTCGAGAGCATTTTACTAAACTTTCTAAATTGACGAGCCACTGAACTCTTGATCTTTAAGGTTTCAAAACCTTCTGTCTCATATCCCTTATCCATGTTTTTTAGTAAAATTGATGCCATTTTCTGGCGATTAGCACATTTTATTACTAAAAAACAGTGATATTTTAGAAATCAGACACATTGAGGAAACGCTGTAAGCCCTTATAATCATTGGGTCTACAGCAAAAATCGTATCACCGTAACATCGCGCAGCGTGTTACCCTCTTGCTATACGATTCCTTCATTTCATTTCAGAATCCCAGTACTTTCTGGCCAGGGCCGAAAAGCGATTTCGGGAATGGTAAACACCATAGTTCTTTTAGTAAAAAAGTGAAGTTAATTATTTATAAATAATTGACAATCATTTCATTGATCTATTTTTTGGATCCATTTCAGATGGTATACAATGAACTGATTTGATATACGATTTCCCTTCAAATCATATACTTATTATATCTTGAGCGTTTTCCTTTTCATTTGGTATAGCATTCTATTTATCTATGTCATTGTCAATTTTATCCGATGCGGAATGACATGGATTCACCTCCCGTTACATTTAAATCACTTACTTCCCATAGCGCCATCGCCGTTACCTTTTCGGTAACCGACATTAAATTATGTTTGAGTAAGAACTTATAAAAGTGAGTGGGCGAACGGTTATGCAGTTCGTCTCAAGCAGAATTTTAAACTTTGTGAAGAAAAGGTTGGGGTGATCTTTTTGCTTGGCGAACGCTGTCGCTTTTTTTACGATAGGGTTCAAGATAAAGCAGCAAACCGCTTTTCTCGTAATGAAGCTTTTCGCGGAATGTAGAGGAATGGGGTGAAACAGTCTATAATTAATATACAAATTTGATATTATGAGACGATTAGATATTTTATTCGGCTCGTAGTTTGGTAAATTTTAAGGTCGTTAGGTCAATTTATAGTGTCAATTATTATCAACTGATTATTTGATTAAATTTTTGATTTAGTAATACTTACAAAAATATGATCTAGCTTTTACACGGTTTAAAACCTGCTGCCGTTTTTTTAACTCTTAAGTATAAGTATTTAGAAGGCTTAAATATTACGTAATAAATTGCTAATAATAATTTCCATCCAGAGAGATTAGAGCCTAGCTCAAGAATTATCATTTTGTTTTCTGGTGTATTGATGTTTTTTGGTTTAGTTATGCACCAATCTATTTTAGCATAAACTATGGTTATATCAGAATCGACTTTGAAAATTTTAGTTTCTCCATTTCTAATCGTACCTACAATTTTATTGTTAATATAAATTTCAATTGCTCTAGCTCTATTGATATTTTGTTTAATTCTGTTAATACTTATTTCCCGTTTGTTCATAACTCATTTCGTCTTTAGAATAAAACTATGTCCATCAAGTTTATAGTGATATGTTCTTATTTAAAAACTGATACTAGTTTTTATTAGATTATGAAATTTTAGGTGCTATTTTTTTTGATTTGCTCTTTTGCATGATGTTATCAAAAAGGGTTAAAATTTTAATTTTTCCGCAGGAGTCTTGATGTGAATTATTAAGTCATTATCCATCTATTTTAATTTGAAAAGTCTATAAATTTATGATAGTCTATTTTTAAATATTTCGAATCAATTTGAATAAATAATTTTATAAACAATAGTCATTTCGCTACTGTATAGATAATTGACAATTCTAAAAAATATTGGATGCCGATAGTTGGATTATCTGTATTTATGATTTTGTCACAATCCGAAATATCTGCTCTATTATAAAAATAGGTTGTGGACTTTCTTAATTCCTTTTCAATATAATTCGATGAGGATGATTTGGTGCTCATATATACTTCAGAACTTTCATGGGCTTGGTATTTTATATACTGCGAATTTGGATAAATACTATAAAAATTATCTGATATAATACGTTGGTCCTCAAATTTCTTTTTATTGTTTGTTTTGAGGTATATGCCTTTTTATTCTGAATTATTTCAATTGAAGCACCGTACATTTCCTTATAGATGGAATTCATTTCACTATTATTGTAATCAACTTTAATGATATCGTAAATTCGTTGTTCTGCTGCGATTTCAACAAGTTTATCGAATTGATTTATATCGTTAAGTTTTATTATTACGTTCTTCTTAATCTCAAATCCGTCATCATACTGTTCAGCATTATTTTTATCAAGTTTATAATCATATAGTCTTGCTTGAGAAATAAGGTCAATATAATAATCTTTTTTTTCTATTTCAATAGAATTTAAATTTTTGGTAAGGTTAGCAATTCTGCCATTGATTAAACTAAGTGCTTCCTTAACAGTTTTACCTTCTTGACTGACACCCACATAAATAAAGTAAAAATCTGGTACTTTATTCATTAAAACCCGAGTAGAAATAATAAGTGTTGAATCAGTGGTTTTGATAGAATTCAGGGTTTTACTGATGTCTAAAGGATTACGATTGTAATTATGATTTCCATAAACTTGATTTCCGCTAATCTGCTAAAAAACAATGTAATGAAAAAGTATAAAAACGATAAGCATACATTTTAATGATAGTTTTATTTTTTAAATTTAATTTGAAATCATGCGCTTATAAATGATGCCTTCAGTTCTGAATATTATTATAAGTACATTATCTTCTGTACGCGTGTAAAATTCTGGCAAGCTATTCGTTATCCAGTCAATTGCTCTTTTTTCAATAATCTCGGTAGTCCAATTTAAATTGTAATTCTTTGGTTCTATTTCCAGCATTTCTTGAGTCCATTTATCTATATCAGAAGGATTGACTCTGATAACAAATTTATAGTCCCAAGACGATGTGCCTGGAATAGTTGTTATTCTGCTATTAGAAAATCCGTTGACATTAAATAATTCAAATTCTGCATTATCAAATTCACTTTTAGACTTAATTTCATTTTTTAGGCAGGCTACGCGTTCTTTTTTAGTTTTAAATGTATCACTGTCCAAATAATTAGAGTTATTAAAGTTTGAGCAACTAACCAGGCCAAGAGTTATCATTGCTAATACTTTTGTGGCAGATTGCTTAATTTTAACAACCTTTGCTCTTTGTCTTATATATTTACAAGAATTATTTCTGAAAGCTATCATTACAAGATGGCTAATTCAATTCGTAATCTACGAATTTTTATAAAAATCTTCGTTCGTATAACACATTGTATTCTCTCTCACCTGTGCCTAATAGAACTCTACTTTTAAATTTTATAAGATTGTTATTTGCATCTGCTTCAAAATCTTCGAAGATGCGGTGATTGAGTGATTGAGAACTTATTTCTTCTAACTTATAGGCCGATAAATAATAAAGGTCCAAATTTAAACCACCAAAAGTAAATATTTCTGCCCACATAATGAGTTCTGGTTGTTGTCTTAAGTTTTTGAATACATACGTTTCTTCTGCACTATAATTAAAATTTCGATTATCTATTACAGGTCCGCTTACAGACTGTATGACATCATTATCATCGAAATTAAATTCTAAAGGAAAATTAGCAAAGATTCCATTTAAGCTGTAGGAATTACTTTGTGAATTGTAATCTGAACTTATTTCTATTGTTGATTCGTCGTCTTCAAAAATGTTTATTTCTGTAATGACTCCAAAACTGTCATGAGTAAAATTAGTAACGATTTTAATACCATTAAGATTAAAACTCTTAATCTCTGATATGTCGTTGTCACTATTGTATTCAAAATATATAGCATCAAAGTTATTTGCGCTTACGATACCCGACAAATAATTAAAATCAATTTTTGAAATTAAATTATTGTTGCCATAAGTAATATTCACTTCTTTAATGTTTGTTACTATATTAAGAGCATTCTGAATGGTAATTTTTTTAGGAAAATAGCCTTTTGAGCCTTCGTCATCATCGCTGCTGCATTGTATAAAGAGCATTGGGATTATTATTAGATAGAATATTTTTAAATGTTTCATTTTAATTACTATTTTAGATTAAAGATCACTATCTCTTTTTATAAGCTTAAAAACTCACAGGTATTTTAAAACTCCTTCACTTTACCGAAAATATGACATTGAGAATATAAATATATTGAGCAGCTGGTTTATCGTAATACAAATAGGTTTCAATTTCTTCTCCTTTATGACTATTCAAATCTTCTATTTCTAGTATATCTCCAAGTTCTTTCCCCATTACATTTGCTATAATTGTTGCTTTGGATGTAGCTGTGTTTAGCGCATTTTTACTCAATTTAGTAGCTTCGTCGTCGTCAATTGTAATTATAGATACATAACTTATAAGTGATACTCCTAAAGATTTTACTTTAAGAAATTTTATGATTTTATCAAGGGATTTGGTCCTGTATTCATAAAGCGTTCCTTCCTTATCACGACCCATGTTTTCAAAGCCAAAATCATTGGGGTTTTCTTTTAACTCACTCCAAGAAAACCCTTTCTCTTCAAGGGCCTCTTTGTATTGTTTTTTTAGTATATCTAAAGTTGTCATTTCTGAAGGAAGACTTGAATAAGTATTGCTAAGGGAAATTATGGCCTTAAATTCTGGGGATTTGTCTATATGAATCGCACGAGCACTTACTTTAATTGTAGTGAGCTGTTGCGCTATTGATAAAAAAGGCAATAATAGGACTGATATTATTAATACTATTCTTTTCATGTGCTTACGTTTTCTTTGTTTATCATGATAATTATAGGTGTAGTTAACTAATTATCTATCTAGTGATTAAGTGGAATAACTATTCCCTTTGGGAATAATTCTGTTGAGATATCCATTCATTATACCTCTTAATAAAAAAATAACCCTCTACCTTTGTTAGAAAATAAGGCGAGGGCTAGAGCTATTAATCAGGGATGTTAAAATGGGTAATTAGTTCTTCGTAGGTCATGGTTGTGTAATCCAATGCAGAGGATTTTGAATCTGCCGATTTTGAGTTACTGTTGCGATTACTATTAACAGGATTACCACCAGGAATAATTATATATCTGTAGTCATCGAACACGGTAAAATCATTATCCGCAACGTTAGATGTCTGACCAACTGCTAAAATTCTACCGTCGTCTTTAATCGTAAAGGAATATCTCGCTCCAGCTCCGGTTATATAAGGTAGAGGTAATACTTCATCACCTATTTCAAGCAAAATATTTCCCCTTCCATATACCATAACAGCACTTGTATTTAAATTGATATTCAAACTATTGATTTCATCAGCACTGGCAAGAGTAAAAAGTTTCTGTAATAGCCCACCACCAGAAGGAAAATCATTTAAAATCCAATCTGAGTAAATAACATTGGCAGTGCCCGTTTCGCCTTGAGGACCTTCTGATCCGTTAATTCCATCAATTCCGTCAGTACCATCTCTACCATCTTCTGGAGAGCAGCCTATTAATAAGCTTGTTATAAATAGTAGGCCGAATAATTGCGTTGTAATTTTCATATATTTCTTATTTTAAAGTTATAATTCAAAAATAGCCTGAGGTTGCGTTATGAGAGTCCAGCTTTTTTAACTGTAAAAGAATAAGGACAAATTAAGCTTTGATTTGTAAGCGTCAAATAAGTCGCTTATTGCTACTTTATTAAAAAATGAATTTTTGAAATGACTAATGATATTTGTTTTATAATTCAAGAAAATGAATACAATGTGTTTTTGTATTGAACTGGAGTGAGACCTGTAAATTTTTTAAAAGTGGCATAAAAAGTAGATTTAGAGTTAAATCCAGCTTCAAGGCCTATGGATAAAATCGTATAATGTTCGAATTCTTTAGACTGAAGATATTTTTTTACATCCTCCACGCGATATTCGTTTATTAAATCGATAAAACTTTTATTCAGTATTGTATTTACCATACTTGAAAGATAGCAAGCTGAAATCCCTATATTTTCGGCAGTTGATGATAACGTTAAACATGGGTCTCTATAGATTTTCCCAAGTTGTATTAAGCCTTCCAGTTTTTTAAAATATTGATTGGTTCTTGAAAAATGGGTGCGCTCTTTGACCTGAATTTCTTTTATTCTTTGTGAACATAAAGTGGCGATTATTGTGAGAAGATGCAAATGTCTTTCATTAAAAAAATTCACTTCAGGATGTTCAGAATCGATAATGCCAAAAAGCCTATCGTTCAATACTATTGGAATGCAAATCTCTGAATATCTTACTTCGTCGTCTATAATGTATCGTTTATCATGTTTTGTATTAGGTATAATTTCTGCCTGCCTATTGACGGCAACGCTTCCTACAATGCCTTCACCCATTTGAATATGTATGCGATTGTAGATGGTGTTTTCAATCGGATTTTTTTGTCCAAAGGCTGCTTTTTGAATCAATAGTTCTTTTTCTTGATCAAACAGATAGATGACACAATCTACCAAGCCTAACTGGTGTATGACGTTTTTGGTAACATCCCAAAGGACATCTTCTACCGAATTTTTTTGATAAAGTGATGTTGAAAAAAAACTAATAGCTTTTATTTCGTCTAAGACGTTGTCTAAATTATACGGATTATTCAAGATTTTGGGCTATTGAAAATTAAACAAGCGATGTCCAATTCAAATTACTATACTGTTTAGCATAGTTGAGAAATTCTATTTTTTTCTTTTCATAAGTTCATATTTTGAGTCTATCCCAAAAATTTCGCTTTTGATTAAACTACATTTTGTGTTTTGAGTTGAGTTACCAAAAGATTTACTTCCCATTTTTAAAAAAATGAATTAAGAGCGATATTTTTTTATTTAGCCTTCTATTTTATCAAAAGTAATAGAGTCGCCTTCACTATTAATAATAGTTATTGTTTCTACAGAAGGGTCATAAGCAATAATACCAATGATGCTATCACTACCGATTTCAACGTCAATATTTAATCCGTTTAATGTGTATGTTGTGTCAAAAACAACCTCCAATCCGCAATCATCAGAAGTGTCATCGAAAGCTCTAATACTTACCGTTCCATCAGTACTGAAATCGAGAAATCCTTTCCTATTGCATTCGGTATAAGTTCCCGGTGATTTTGATTGAAAATACCATTTGTCAGAAGTTAGAATTTCTAAGGTTGTGATATTAGAATCAACATCATCATCTTGGCTGCAAGTGAAGAGAAACGTTAAGACCGTTAATAGTGTTATTAACTTGAAAGATATTTTTTTTAAAGGCTGCATAGTCATTGCTTTATTTGTTATTCATTTGCTCTAGTAAATCGACACGAGTTAAAAGTACTTCCAAAGTGTTTGACTGATTTAGATTTACATTTTCTTGATAATCAATTTTAGAATGAAGACTTTTTATAACCGCCTGCTGTTCTTGAATGGCTTTAATAAGTACAGGCACTAAATCTGAATAATAGACACCCAAACGGTCCAGTTCTTTTTTGGTTAAAGCTCCCGTCGTTTCGTTTTTCTCCCAAATATGTGTGTGGACGACTTCTGGTATCAAGATTTGTAGGTCTTGTGCAATAAGCCCTAATTTGGTGTCTGGATTGTCCTGGTCTTTCCAGTTAAAACTTATAGGTTGCATTTTCAGGACTTCCGCTAAACCATAATTTAGGTTTTCGATATTTTTCTTTTCGCGTCTGTCGGATGTTTGTATCGCACCATTTATGGCGTACACATCTAACCATCTTCTACTTGGGCCTCCCAAACGATCATCGCCATCAACGGTAGGAACTAGGCTAGAACTGAAAGACAGAATATCACTGCCTCCATCTTCAATGGTTTCATTTCCTATGCGCAATCGACCTCCTGCTATATGTACTAACTCTTGAGGTGCATTTGTGCCTATACCAACATTACCGTTTTTTAAGACTGTTAGTGCGTTGTTTCGATCTGTATCTAAAGTTCCATTTCCAATTTCAAAAAGAGGATCTGTAGAGGACCAACTACTTGGCATTCCACCACCAATATTGAAGCTTCCTAAAGCTATTGACCTAAAAGAATCTGATTTTGTATTAAATCCCATTGCTGTTGAATAAACTCCTAATGCTGTTGAATTTCTTCCCGTTGCCGTAGAATATGCTCCTGATGCTGTTGTATCGCCTCCCATTGCTGTAGAAGATAAACCTGATGCAGTAGTATTCTCTCCCATAGCAGTAGAATTTGAACTCGATGCTATTGTATTTGATCCCATTGCTGTAGAACTTGCAAATGTTGCTGTTGTATTTGATCCCATAGCTGTAGAATAATCTCCTGATGCTGTCGTGTTATAACCAGTAGCCAATGAACTTTGACCTGAAGCTAAAGCATCTCTTCCTATGGCTACAGCATAATCATTTGTTGCAAACGCATCATCTCCCATGGCTATTGAATTTTCGCCCTGCGCTTCAGACTCATCACCAAAGGCAAAAGAGAAGTCTCCTTGAGATTCTGCTCCATTACCCATTGCCACAGAATAGTTTCCTATTGCTTGTGTATTTCGTCCGAATGCTGAAGCATTTTGACCAGAAGCAGTTGTATTTTGACCCATAGCCATTGAATAAAAACCTGAAGCAGTGGTGCCAAATCCCATCGCTACAGAAAATGTTCCAGTGGCACCATGAGTTGATGAAGCGACATTATAATGACTTAAGTCAGTGGCGTGAAATCCTATATTTCCATAATTATCAGAATTACGCCCTACCAATCTCCAACCTATACCATTGCCTTCGTCAATAGTTTCTAAACCTGTTACGTTCAAAGCATAAGGCACGGTTTTGAATTCTGAAGTCCCCAAATCTATAAAACTACCATCTTGTTCTGGATCGATTTCGGTTTTTAATGAATGTATAGTGCCATTCCAATTAATATTTGCAAACAGATCGCTGGTTGTGCCTTCGCCTATATTAACAATGATAATTCCGTTATTATCTGACAATACAGTATTGATTTCCTCATAAACACTTGTATTTAAAGTGTTTAATATAGTAAAACGTACATCTATATTTTGATTTGAAATAACATTTCCACTACCATCTTTAATTAATGCTTTGTAATTAATGCCGTTTTGTGTATATCCTATTGCAGAGAGTAATAGGCATACAAGAAGTATTTGTTTTTTCATCTTTTTGATTTTTTTAGGATTATTTTAATCGTTACTTATTATTGCTTGACAACTTTTAAAGTCTTTTGTTCTTTATCAAATTGTAATTTGAAAACATAGATACCTTCAGAAAATGACGTCATATCAATAGCTATGTCATTCGAATTCATATAGTCTTGCGAATACATTTGTTTTCCTTGCATGTTATAGAGTTGGACGTTATAATTGGAAATCATATCTCTTAAATTTATATGAAGTTGATTTGCCGTAGGATTTGGATATACCTTGATATTATCTAGAAGACGAAAAGATTCATTATTCAAAACATTTGCATTGGAAAATAGGCGAACATGACCAGAATTAGAACCGTTGCCATCATTAAGATAAGCGCCAATCGCAACAATACTTCCATCTGTGCTCAAGCTTACAGAGCTACCAAAACGGTCTTGGATGGCTTCCCCATTCATATCATTATCTATTTGTTGCCAATTCGCCAATTGGTTTTTATAAACTCTTGTATAACCTGTATCTCCTAAATCGCCATTATTAGAACGAGCGCCAACGGCGAGGATAGTGCCGTCTCCATTGAGGCTTACCGAAATACCGAATTTATCATCGATTGCTGCACCATCAAGAGCGTTACCAAGCATTGTCCAAGCATCAGCAAGATTTTCAAAAACTCTGACCTGACCAGCGCCATTATGGTCTCGAGCACCTACGGCAAGAATAGTACCCTGGTCATTTAAACTTACGGCGCCTCCAAATTTATCGTTCGACGCTAGACCATCAATGTCGTCGCCAATTTGAACCCAAACATCAGTTTCAAACGCATAGACTCTTACATGTCCAGCACCTTGAGAAGTATTGGAGTTATTTGGTGCACCAATGGCAACAATGCTCCCGTCTTCATTAAGACTTATAGCGAAACCAGAATTATCTTCTGGATTTTCTCCATCAATATCTTCTCCAATTTGTACCCAAGTGTCGTTTTGTAACTCATAAATGCGAACCTGTCCATAATTACTCCCAACATTTGCAACTAGACCATTATCTGGAGCACCAATGGCGAGTCGATTACCATCATTACTTATGCTAACAGCATATCCTGAATGGTCGCTGAGCGCTTCTCCTATAATACCATTTCCTAGCTCTATCCAATCGTTTTCTTGAAACTGGAACACTCTCACATGCCCAGATTCAAAACCATTGGCATTACTATCTGGTGCGCCCACTGCAATAGTATTGCCATCAGCACTAATACTTACCGAAAAGCCAAAAGTATCGCCGGCCATTAAACCATCAATGGCGTTTCCTTTTTGTTGCCAGACGTTCGCGATATTTTCAAATATTCTAACATGTCCTGAAGTTGATCCGTTGGAATCATTAAAAGGTGATCCAATAACCACGGTATTCCCATCGGCACTTAAACTTACTGCGAAACCCGATTGGTCGTTTGTTGCTACACCATCAATATCAGTTCCAAGCTGCGTCCATTGTGCAAGCATTAAAAAAGGATACGTTAATAGCATAAAAAAAATAAAGTTGACTTTCATGGTTTCTTAATTTGAAGTTTTGGAATCTAAAATTTCTATTCGAGATAGTACTGAATCTAATTGCATGCTCTGTTGTAAGTTTATTGATTTTTCATTTTCAATGATCTTCTGTTGCTCTTTTATGGCATTTATGAGAACAGGGATTAATTCTGTATAGCTTATGCCTAATGTTTGCATTTCATCATCTCTAACATTGACGATTTCATTTATAATAGGTTGAACATCTTGAGCAATTAAACCAAATGATTTTTTTGTCTGTTCTTGATTTCTCCAGAAGTATTGTTTGGGCTGCATTTGAAGGATTTCTTTTAGTCCATAGTCTAGGTTAGAAACATTTTTTTTCAAACGCCTATCTGAACTTGAAATAATAGAACCGTCATGGGAGATATTTCCACTTTCATCAACTTCAAAGACAGTGTTATTACCTCCGTTTCGTATTATAAACTGTCCATCTTCATTATTATCGTTATCCAAAGCGATTACAACGGCATCATTGCTTCTTAAAAAAATATCGCTGCTAGAATATGTGGGGTCTGAAGCTAAAACACCGTTATCGCCATTTTCAGAATTAGAATTTCCTCCTAAAATGACATCTGGATTATTACTATTTGAACTTTCGGCATATACTCCTGCATTTACTCCCCCAAATAATGCACCTATATTTGCAGCACTGCTAACGATAATCCCATCATTAGGTGATAAAATAAATATGCCTGTTGCAACAGCATCAACTAATATGCCCGATCCACTAGATTCTATGAGATGAGTGCCTTGCTTTGTAACTGTAAGTGCATTGCTCCTATTGGAATTTGAAGTGCCATTGCCAATTTCAAATAGAGGATTATCTGCGATCCATTCAGAGGGATTTCCACCGCCGACATTATATCTTCCAATAGCAGTTGACGCATAGGAATTTGCTCTTGTATTAAATCCCATTGCGATACTGTTTTGGCCAGATGCTATTGTAGATTGACCCATTGAGGTTGATGAAAAGGCAGATGCCGTTGTAGATTGGCCAAATGCAACAGAATTATTGGCTGAAGCCCAGGTTTCAACACCGAATGCAACCGAAGCTCCTCCTGAGGCAGTTGTTCTCAACCCAGAGGCAAACGAGGATTGGCCTGTAGCTCCAAAATTACCAACTACAGAGTTGTTATTAGTTAAATCAACAGCGTATAATCCAATATTACCATGGCTGTCTAGATCTGCCCCTGCCAATCGCCAACCGATGCCATTACCTTCATCAATGGCTTCGAGTCCTTCGTTATTTATGGTCTCTATAGCATAGGGTACAGTCTTAAACGCTGTGGTACCAATATCAATTAAACCAGAACCTGTATTTATTTTAACGTTTAAAAAATGAGCCTCACTTCCCCAATCAATATCAGCAAAAACACCATTTATCGCTGTCCCTTCTCCAATATTGAGTATCACAAGGCCATTGGAATCTGTTGTTGGAGAATGGGTTTCTTCGTAAACTGATGTTGCACCTTGTAAAATACTAAACTGTATCTGTATTAGGTCGTTAGCAATGACATTGCCGTTGGTATCTTTTATTAGTGCTTTATAATTAATACCGTTTTGTGAAAAGCTTAATGCAAAAATAAATAACGATAGGACTGTTAGATACGTTTTGCTCAACATCATTTTCAATAATTTCTGATACGTTTTATTTTTTTCTGAAATGGTCATAGAAATAGTTATTTTAAAATTTGTATGCGCTGCTTGTAAAGACTGTTTATTTTTTGAAATTTAATTTTTTGACTACTTTGTTCTCTTTTAAAAGATGTAATTGATAGTACCCTTCTTTAAGATGGTCTATATGGATGTAAATTTTTGATGTCCTGTTAGTTGGATTGGCCTCATAATCATTTACCATAATTGTGCTATAATATGAATGTTACGGCAAATCTAGAAGATGTGGAATCAACAGGCTATTAAATATGTCCCAGAGGATATAACATATGTTTCAATGGCAAAAAAAACCCAATGTTTATGATGTTTTTGATAGGAATAAAAATTCTAATACCAATTGTAAGTTGTTATTTGGCAAGGTATTCGTTAGGTGTACAGTTGTAGTTATCCTTAAAGCACTTAATAAAATAAGATGGCGAATTAAAACCGACTTGGTAAGCTATTTCTGCGACAGTTGCATCAGAATCTTCTAATAAGAGCAGTGCCAATTTTAATCGTTCTTTTCGAATAAATTCGGAAGCCGTCATATTTACAATTGCTTTGAGTTTTCTATGCAATTGTGATCTGCTCATTGTCATAATCTCTGCAAAACGTTCGCTTGTAAAATCAGATTTAGTCAGATGCGTTTTGAGCGTCTCTTGTAATCGTTTAAGAAATTCATTTTCTGTAGATGTAATCTTTATATTAGAGTTAATATTGAAGTCTTTACTGTAGTGCTTTTGCAGTTGTGCCCTACTTTCCAATAATTTTTCAACTCTAATTTTCAGCATTTCTATACTAAATGGCTTGGAGATATAAGCATCTGCACCTGTTTTAAGTCCAGCGATTTCATGTTCTTCGCCGACTTTAGCTGTTAATAGTATGATAGGGATGTGACTTGTTAACTGATTGTTTTTTAATTCATTACATAGATAAATACCATCTTTTATAGGCATCATGATATCTGTAATTATTAGATCTGGGATATATTGTAGAGCGGTCATTACGCCTATTTCTCCGTTAATGGCTTCAATAATTTTATAGTTGTTTTTAAAAATAGTTGATATGAATGTTCTTACATCATTATCGTCTTCAACAATAAGTATAACGGTCTCGTCATTTAAAATGGTTTCCGAAACAAAATGATCTGTGTTTATTTGAAGATTATTCGCTTCAATTTCTGAAACGTTCAACATCGGCTTATTGATAGGTAAAGTTACTGTAAATTGAATTTCATGCTCGTTAAGCTTATGAGCCAAAATAGTACCATTATTTAGCATTACCAATTCTTTCACTAGAGCCAAACCAACACCAACTCCTTCCGTATTACTGTCATTCTGATAAAACCTTTTAAATAGCTGTGCTAAATCGGTATTTGATTTGCTATGGTTTAGAACAGATAAAACAAAATTGTCGTTTTGTTGGTTTGCAATAAATTCAATACGTGAATTGGAGGTCGCATATTTTATCGCGTTTGATAATAAATTAAAAACTATTTTTTCAATACTATCCCGATCAAACCAAACAGATTCCAGTTGGGTTATGTGTGTATGTATTTCAATGGTACTCTTTTCTGCCTGATATCGGAAGGCTTCGATCGCTTGTTTTAAAAGTAAATTTAAGTTGCCTTCGGTTATTTTAAGTTTTAGTTGCCCAGAATCTATTAAGGCTAAATCCATGAGTTGATTTACTAGATTAAGTAATCTATCGGCACTTCGCTTTACCAAGTTTAATTCTTCACGATCTTCTGTTTTTAGATATTCATTAGATAGCTGATGTTCTATTGGGCCCGAAATTAAAGTTAGAGGTGTGCGCAACTCGTGAGAGATATTTGTAAATAAGTTGGATTTTAATCGATCCATTTCTTCTGCTGCTTTTAGTTTATTAGAGGCTAATTTTTGTTTGTATCGCAGTTGGAAAAAAGAAAAAATTGCTAAAGCTAAAACCATAGAAAGTAAAGTATAAGCTAATATTGATTTGAACCAAGGTGGTTTTATTTTTAATGGTAATGAAGCAATAGGAGCATTGTCTGTAGTTTGATAAGCCGCTTTTACTAAAAGGTTATAGTCACCGTAGTTTATATTATTTAAGTTAATTGTGTTTTCCTCAACTTTAGTCCAAAAAGTTGTGGACTCATTGAGTTTATAATAGTAATTAATCTTTTCTGGAAATCGGTTATCGGGAATTTCTAAACTTATATTAAAACTATTTTGATCGTAGTGAAGCGTAATAGGTCGATCTGAATCTGCTAAATCTTTTACGATTTTTAAGATATTTCCTTTAATGGTCAATTCAGAAAAACGAGGAACTTCAGTAACGCTTGGGTATTTAAATTTAGAGGTATTGATAATTTGTATCCCTTCATCAGTACCGAAGTAAAGTTCATCTTTATAAGTGGCACTAGACGTATATAAACATGCGTTGGATATTAGCCCATCCTCTTCTTTTAGATTGAAAAGTGTTTTATCTTCCTGATTATAGACATAAATGCCTTTATTTATGGTACTGATCCAAACAAGATTGTTAGGATCTGTTTCAATAGCCATTACCTTTTTGTCAAAAATTTCGCCATTTACCTTTAAAGGCTGAAAGTTATCATCTTTTGGACTATAGATATTTAAGCCGAAATCCAATCCAATCCAGATAGCTCCATTTTGACTTATATGAATGTCCATTGCTATATCTGATTTTAGTGAATTTAGATCCTCTTTTGTATGAACATATTTCTTATAGTCAAACTTGTTTTGATTTTTATCTACTTTAGATATGTTTGGTATTTTATAAAGTCCGTCGCCAGTGGTTACTGCCCAAAGATTGTCATGTCTATCGATAAATAATTTTATGATTTTAATGTCTTTAACGGCATCTAGTTTATAGATGTTTATAACCTTGCCTTTATGGTCGGCAACGTAGATTCCGTCCCATGTACTTATCCATAAAAATCCGTTTGAATCTTCAACTATAGCAAAGATTCTCGAAGTTTCTATCCTATCTTTTTTTAGCTCAATAGTTTTGATATTGTTGGACTTATCAATATGATAAATGGTTCCTGTCCAACTACCTAGCCAGAAACCATGTTCTGTTTTACACATTGATATAAGTCTAGTGCCGTTTAAAAACTGTTTATAATTAGAGGGGTTAGATTTAGGTGCTATAAAAAAACCTTGTTCACCAACCGAGTATATATTTATGGAATCAATAAAAATTCGTCTAGCATGCACGACTAAATGGTCTGTGAAGACTTTGCTTGAAACACTTTCTTTAAATAACCCTTTGGTTGTAGCAATCCATAAAAGATCTTGTTTATCTATAAAAAGTCGACGAAACCCGAGAGTTTTAAACTTTCCTAAATCATAATCGCAAGATTTTAAGTTGAATGTTTTGGTGTCCAATACATAATTTGCGGAATCTCCTACTAAAATGCATGAATTGTCTTTGACATTAGATATATAAATGACGTCATCATCATTTGGTAGTTTAATTTTTTTTGGTGTATTAATAAAGTCGTAGTGATATAATCCGCTGCCGGATTTATAGATTATTTTGTTGTTACCGATACTTTCTACTTCATCAACTATAACATTATCTAATTGAGGCTCTAAACTTTTTCCTTCGGTATTATATATAAATATTGTATCATCAATAGAAACGATTTCCGTACCATTTTCTAATTCTAAAATTTTCCCTGGAGCAGAAGATTTACTTAACCTAACAAAATTAGAATCAAATTGCGATTTTCTAAAAAGACCATTTTCTGTGACCACCCAAACTGCTGAGGTACTTATAAAAATGCCATAGATGATACTGGAAGATAAATTTGAATTTTTAGGATTTATTTGTAATTTTTTGAAAGATCTTTTTCTCTCATCAAATTGAACTAAACCAGCTCCATATGTGCCAATCCAAAAATCACCATTTCGGTCTTGCTTTATGGCCGTAACCCAATTACCAGGCAAACTATTTTTTTCTGATGGGTTATATCTAAATTCTTTAAAGTTTTTACCATTATACTTATAGAGTCCATCTTGCGTAGCAGCCCAAATAAAACCGTCTTGGTCCTGAATAATATCAGAAACCCATTCATCTGCTAGTACATTTTTTATATTATTGAATTTAAAGGATGCGTGATTTGCAATTTGTTGGGCATACGCATCTGTTAAATTAAAAATGAAGACAAATAGTATAGCTCTTTTGAACATGCGTTAGAGATACTTTTTAATAAATATAAATAATAAAAAAGGGAATGCTTTTTAATTTACTGGATTATAATGCGTTTGACTAAAAACTTTTCGTTTTTGAAGAGCTTTAAAAAATAGATACCAGGCTTAAATTGCAATACTTCGATAGGACTTTGGAATGAAGAATATTGACAAACGCGTTTCCCTAATACATCAAATAATTCAATTCTGCTCAACACTATATCTGTAGTAATATATAGATAGCCATTGGTTGGATTAGGATATATAGATATATTTATATCTGACAGTTGGTTATCATTAATACTTAAAGGTTCTCCGATACCAGAACTAATAAATCCTTCTGAAACCGAAACGGTAGGAGTGCTTATTTCTCGCACAGCTACTTCCCCAATGGTATACAATATCTGTATACTACCCATAGTGGCTGAAGCACCACCAGAATCAATACTGAATTTTTCTATAAATTGACTGTATCCTTGAAAAAATAGGAAAGTGAACATTAGGCTTAAATAGGTTGTTCTCATAATACTGTAATTTCGTGAATGCTATTTTAAATGTGAATGCTATTTTAAATATGTATCACAAAGTTGCTCTGAAATAATGGTAAAATGTTTTACATATGTTTCAACTTGTGTAACATATGTAACATATGTATTGAAAATTCTTAATATTTTAAGATATTTCAAGCAATACATTATATTTAATTGTGACGTTCGATTTTTATAAATTAATTTATAATGAGCCGCTTATTTTTAAATTATAATCATCTAAAATTTCGTTAGGCAAAGATTTCAAATAAATTTGAGTCGTTTTCAATTTACTATGACCCAACATTGTTGAAATTGCCTGAATGAGTATATTCTGTAACATAGCATTAGTTGCAAAGCTATGCCGAGAAACATAGGAAAACAAGCTTTGTTCAATACCACAAAGTCTGGCGATTGATTTGAGTTTGTCGTTATACATTTTTCTTAGTCTGATGACGTCTTGATACTGCTGCTCAGGCTTATCCCTCAAAATTATAGGAAAAATGAAATCCTTTTGAGATTTGCCTACCGTATAAAATTTCAAGATGTCGTTTATCTTATCTGAAGTTTTAATATTATAATTTTTAGAGGTTTTTTTGCATTGGTAAATTATTCGGCCCTTTTTTATATCTTCTAATTTTAAAAATGCCATATTCATAAAGGTCATTCCATAGGGCATAAAGGATACCAGAATTCAATAACTTAACGCAACAAATTTAAATTATACTATTAGATTGTATTCAATTCCACTTGGTAATCATCAAGGATATTGCTTGGTAGTGATTTTAAGTATATCTGTGTAGTCGATAGCTTACTATGACCTAGCATTGCTGAAATAGCAGCTAGTGGAACATTTTTATATAGCGCATGCGTTGCAAAGCTATGTCTTGAAACGTAGGAGGTCAATCTTTCTTCAATAGAACATAAATTTGCTATCTCCTTCAAACCTTTATTGTATCTCTTAAGGCCCCATTGGGCATCTTTGTATTGTAGTTCTAAAGTTTCTCTTTTAAGGACAGGTAGTATAAAGTCATCTTTTTTCTTTTTACAGAGGTAAAATTTTAAAATCATCTCCATATGTTCAGTAACCTTGATGTCATAATTTTTTGAAGTTTTCTTTCTTTGAAATTTTAATCTATCATCTATGATATCTCCTTTTTTAAGAAACACCATATCGATATATGACATTCCCATTGCCATGTATGAGAGCAAAAAATAATTACGGTAATGAAATAATGAATGCTCTTTATATAAATTAAGATCAAGAATTTTTTTAATATGTTCAACATTAATAGCTCTTTTTTCAGTTGGATTTGTCTTAATCTGATATTTTAAAAAAGGATAATATTCCCGTTCGATAATATCATCTTTTATGCCTCTATTATAAATCGCTTTTATCGTTCTCATATAGGACGCTAATCCATTTTGAGTATTTCCTGGTTTTGATAAATGGAAGCGCTCGAAACGTTTTAGAAAATCAAGATTGAGTTCATTGAATTTCAAATCTTTATTTTTATTAAAGACCTTCAAGATACCGATTACGCCTTCGTAATTTCTTGCAGTACCAAAACGCTGTGACACTTTAAGCTCTTCGGCAACCTCCAAACCGTATTGAAAAAAAGATTCATGTTTGGACTTTTTTACGATTTTATTTTTTAGTTGGTTGATCGTTAGAAAATCCAATTCTCCCTTATAGTGCAAACGATTAATGATATCTTGAGCTTTAGCTAATTCAGAGATGAGCATATTGTTTAAGAAATTAACCGATTCTGTGCCCTTATAGGAGCTCCGTACTTGCTTTTTCGAGTTATTCCAATACATTTCCTGTAAATACTGACCTGTTGCTATAGATGTGGTTTTTTGATAATGACCAAGTCTTAAAATTACGGGAAAAGTATTGTCTTTTCTTTTACGGCGAGTGTCTAAACTCAAGCTTATACTAGTTTTCATGAATTAAATATAAATAAAAATTTGCACATAATTTGCACATAAGATTTAGCTACTAATTGCATTCAACTAACACTAATAATTATTAATATATTGATTATTAATATATTATAGTTTTTGTTACCCTCTATTGATCGTATAATCTGTAGACTGTTAATCAGAGGGTCCTTAGTTCGAGCCTAAGAGGAGGAGCAAACAAAGCCATTACGAAAGTAGTGGCTTTTTTGTGTTATATTGGCACCAATGAATCATTGTGTATATATTCTTTCTTCGGAAAAATTAAATCGATTCTGTGTTGGCTACTGCTCTATTTTAGGAGAACGATTGTTCTTTCACTAAAAGGCTGAAAAACACAAATACACGTATAATGGCAAAGATTGGGTTTTGTTCTTCAAAATTTATTGCAACTCAAAATCCCAAGGATTAGCCATTGAAGCCCACATTAAACGAATGAAAAGTAAATTCTACATTCAAAATCTGCTTAGGCATCCTAATATTACAAAAATAATACTGCTAAAATACAGTAACCGTTAATCAGTCCCTATAGTGATCGGGAGGAGCAAACAAAGCCATTACGAAAGTAGTGGCTTTTTTATTTGATATTGACAATAAGCCGTTTGGCCTATGTACTTTCTTCGGAAACATAAAATCGATTCAAGATATAATATAAAAAAATCCCCCAAGGTTTTATGTCCTCGAGGGATTTAACAACATAACACTCAAAAAATTAATCTGTTATTATGATACTTCCGGTCATAGATCCATGAAATTCACAATTATAGAATAACATATCTGGGGCATCGCTTGGAACGGTAAATACTAGTGTCCCGTTTGCAATACCATTATTGGTTACGCCATCGTTGTACGCATTTTCAGTTCCTGTGCTCTCTATTGATTTTATAAAAAATGGATGACCCGGACTGTTAACGATAAACTCATAAGTCACACCTCTAGTTAATTGCAATTCTGGGTTTTCTAAGTCTGTAAAATCAAATAGATAGGCTGATGCGCCAATATTGGTTACTTCAAACAGTTGATTGGAATCAACCGTTCCTTCTGGAGCTAACTCAGTCTCAGCATTCAAGATAGGCCAAACGCCTGCGACGGGAAAACCAACTCCAAAATTATCACCTCTGCTGTCATCTCCTCCAAATTTATATAGAGGCCATCCTTTATAGGTCATTTGCGATTCTCCAAAAACATCGATTACTCCAAAACCGCTTAGACTAAATGCACTTGGGACATTTTCAAGACCAGTGTGAAAAATTGACCATGAACTGTTGTTTGAAAAATCTGGAGCGGTAAAAGTGTTGTTAGAATTTTCATCATTTGAAAAGTGATAAAGTGTATTGCCACGATCATCGGTCATGTAGAACGTGTCTTCATCTCCTGGTTCAAAAGAACTATTTAAGTTGGTCTCAATTCCATTAGAATCTCTGCCCACCAATTGAGAGCGCACTATCATAACAGAATAATCTGGTTTACCAACGAACCAAGTTCCTCCAGTTCCATCACCATTTATTTGTCCTGCTTGATCATCATTTGAAAAGATGTACAGAGGCCAACCTTTGTAGGTGGTTTGTAGCTGCCCATCTGTACGCGTGATGCTTCCAAAATCTGATGCCTCTAATCCAGCATCTAGTGTAAGATTATCTGCAAAAAACGAAGGCCAAACATCGGCACAGCCTCCTAAACAATTAGCGTCGCCTTTAGCATCAGGGGCAAAAAAGTAAAGTGTAAATCCTTCGGCATTGGTAAGAACATTTCCGAAGGTATTATCATTACGAAGTCGTACTGAATTTTGCTCATCTGGTTCTGGATTAGAACCATTCTCATCATCGCTACTGCAACTGAAGATAAATAATACTACTAAAAGTAGCTTAACTAAATTTTTCATTTTTCTATTTTTAAATTAAAATTAGTGTTGGTACAAATGACGCAGTACCTTATGCGTTTTTGTAAAATATATGTCAAGACTGTTTGTAATTATCTGGAAACCGATAGGTAGTATTAACGCTGAATTTTATATTGAATAATCCAAAAAGGCTCCTCCTAAGAGGAACCCCTTCTTCCCTTCATAATAAGTCTTAATCCTTCTATTTAATAGCCAATTCCTATGAATAATCACGAGCCAGTACAGTATGCTCCACTTTGTAAAATCGGTCGCCTTTTTCAGGAAATCCAAGGTCAGATAACATGTTTAGTGCTGTCGACAACCTATCAGCTTTCTTAAAATTAAATGTTATAAGTGCTTCCTTTGGATACAATCTAACATTATTAATAGCATCGATTCCTCGTAACTCCTTTTCTATAATCTTTGAGCAAAAATGGCAAAACCCTTGTTGCACTTGTATTCTTGCAATGGTAGGGCTATTTTCTTTTAACACCGTCAAAATACCCGTGTTACATTGAATCCAAAAAAAACGTTGCCATCACTCCAGTCACCTGTGGCCTGTCCTAAAAACCCATTGGTGTTCATAGGTTGAGCGTTAGTGAAATGCAACTGAAATACGTGACCTCCCGTTTCTAAATCAAACCCAATAGATAATGGATTGACAAATGGTGACGTTTCGGCTCTATTTAAATGCAGCCCATAATCAAAGTTAACAGACCAGCGTTTCGTTAGTTTATGTCGTCCCCCAAAACCAATGACATATTGTGAATTATGTTGGTCATCAATATCTACGTAGTTATCATGAAAAAATGTTGGCATCAATTGTAACGAAAAATTACTATTGAACTTTTTTGAAATTAGTAATTGAGTAGTGTATCCCAATCGATTTTTAAATTCTAAGCCAGGAAGTATGGCCTCATCTAAAGAGGTGTTGACTAATATATTGCTCGAACTAACGACCGTAACCGGAAAGCCTCCTTTTTTCTCACGTATTAATCTCATTTTTAGAGAAGACTCATATATTTTTCGAAAAGAACTTCTTGACACACCTACATTGATACCATCTGTAATACCGTAAAGAAAATTAAGTCGAGTCACAGCTTGATCAAGACCGAAAAAATCTTGAAACCCGGTTTCTATAGATCCAAACCTGTGAGATACCATAAAATATAGCTCTTTACGCGATATCATTTTGGTCGACTCAAAATTTACAATTTTAAGCCCTTTAAATGCTGCGCTTTTATAATCTTCCTCAATCTCACCGTCTATTTCTGACAGTAAATCATCTTGTGCTAGAAGCAGTGATGGCAGAAAAAAAATGAATAGGTATAAATATTTCATGTTAATTATGTATTAGTGTCGCTTGGTCAATTTTGACCATTTCAAGAAGATCGTCGTAGCCTACGCATCGTCCTTTAACTCTTATCGAAGTGCCTTTCACCACTGTTGGTAGTATCTCGGTATCAAAATGTATTTGAATTTGATTATTTAGTATAATCCCATTATTCTCAACAGCCGTTATTTCACCACGTAGCGCTACAACTTGATCAAGAAATTTGGCAGTAGCAGTGGCCTCATTCTTTTTAAAATTGATGTATAATTCTTGAGCTGATAGCATTACGGCCGCTTTTTCATTAGCGATATCTCGATGCTTACTGTTAAATGTAAAATCGTAAACAATACTAGCTACGAGAACCGTAATCAACACCATGGCCAGAACAATGATCGTTTTTCTTTTCATTTTTGACTGAATTTAAAATCAATAGAGACGGTTATCGCTTCTGCTATTTTGCTTTTGACAATACTGGGAATTTCAATATCAAAATCATCAGGACTCACCATAAATGATCCTTTAATAATTACAAAGTCATTTACTTTGTGAATTTTTGCGATTGTACTTATTTGCTTTTTCTTTCCACGGAGTTCAATATGCCCGTTGATTGCCACTTCAGATTCGCTTTCGGTTAAATCTGAAAAGTCAAAATCTATCAAGTTCCCCTTGAAGATTGCTTTCGGGTAAGTTTCAGACTCAATATAATTTTCATTAAAATGCTCTTCCATAAGAGAATTTTTAAATCTGAAACTCTTCATGAGTGCGAGAGCTGCCATTTCATTAGTTTCTGTGTTCAAGATGGCTGTTACAGATTTATTGGTTGCTTTTACAGGTTCAAAAAGCGCTTCGGAGGCCTCAAATGTTACTTTCCCGTTTTTATCGATGTACTTTTCTTGCGCTCCTGCTGAACTTGGTGTCAAGTATCCTGCTACTATTACAAGCAGCATGGCCATTTTTTTTAATATTATCATAATCATCTTAATTTTAATTATTCTCTAATTCTCTAATTGACCGTCCTCAATCCATTGTTCGACCAAGTCTATGGTAGCCTGTGGTAATCTTCCTGATGGTGGCATTGCTCCTGGTGCTCCACTTTGCCGACTCATTCTGTTTAAAATTATACTAGCCCTTTGATCAACTTGATCAAAATTGACCAAGGCAAATGGCGCACCATTTACGGGCGGACTAGAGTGGCAACTAATGCAAGCATTCTGGATTATTGCCGAAATGTTATCGTTATAATTGACTAACACATCTGGATCTATAGGCTCCTGAGAAGCATCTATCAAATCGCCTTCGCTATCATAACTGCAACCGCAAATACTGATCGACACTAGCACTAAAAAAAATCTGCTTATTTTCATTGTTGTCATTTTATGGTAATTTATAAAGCACTACTTTCGGTTTAATTACAAAGTGCAAAGGTAGTTGGCGTCTTAAGTCGGCTTTAACAAAAGCCCGCCTAACCCATATCTATTTCCGACAAAAATGTTGTAAAAAGCCGACAGCATACAACATAACCGACATTTATAATTCTGAAAATCAGTTTGGTATACGTTTATAAGGGAATCGTTCGATTTGAAAACACGCTATATGTTATGAGTACATCCTATATCATTCAGTATAATGATCGATAATCAATTAGAAATGATTCAAATGCATAACAGAGTGAATGCAGTAGTTAGATGAAGTGGAGTGTGTCATAAGTAAATGACAATTGAAGATAAAGCCTAAAGTGCAGATCTCACATTTCAGAAAGTAACATGTTCGAAAGGTATAGTGATTAACTAACGTTTTAATTCAGAAGGGCTAATTTCAAATTCTTTTTTGAAACATTTAGAAAAATAGGAGGGATTAGAAAACCCTGTTTGGAAAGCAATTTCAGAAATGGTGTGTTGGGTGGTCAATATTAGTTCTTTCGCTTGGATAAGCCGCATAGATGCAATTAACTGATTAGGAGATTTTCTCGTCATCTCTTTTAGTTTTCGCTGTAATTGTCTCTCACTAACACCAATTTCTTTGCATAGCATATCCACTCCAAAATACTCGTTATGTAAATGGGTATCAATTGTTTTGAGCACGTTTTTAATAAAAGAATCATTTTTGGCTGTTCTATTATAATCAAAACTGCCCTCTCTTAAGGTTTGAGGAGTTTTTTCGTTCACGATGAATAAAAAAAGAGATTCGCCAGATGCGCTGTCAAAAATGGTTTTATAAGGCTTAAAATTCAAGTCTACGCCTATCAATAAATGCTTTACAGTTTGAGTTATCACCATTTGGTTAGGCTGGGATTGGTTAAATATTGATGTTGCTAAATTTTCGGTCTCCTCACTTATGCAGTGATTAGTAAAACATTCCTTGATATGGACGCCTAAATTAAGCTCTACTTCTAGATCTTTCATAGTTTTTATTAAAGCCATACCACAATTCACAGCTTTACTCGGTCCATTGAACGTAACCGTGAAAGTTTCGGTATTATATTGAACCACATTACCGCTGTATGTTTCAACAAGAGCTTCTATTATATTATGATATTTCTTGCTATTGACATCTGGAGTCACTAAACGGCCAACAATAATAGTAAATAGCTGCTTTTCATAAACCTGCTTTGGCTTTACATGCAATATAAAAGCCTTCATCTCTTCAAGAACTTGTTGAGTATTACCTGTCCAGAACAAATGATCACTCCCTTCAAGCTCAACAAATTTTGCCTCTGGGATGCGCTTGGCGATAAAACGACCTTCGTCAATTTTTACATCGATGTCATGAGTGCGCTGCAGTATTAAAGTAGGTACTTTTATGGAGCCCAAAATGTCAATGATGTCGACCTGCGTATTCAATTTGGTAAGTTTCAACGCTGCGTTTGGACTTGCTCCCGATCGAAAATAAGTTGCTAACCAGTCCATAAATTTTTGGTCATTGGCTTTTGAAGGTGCTAGCGACTCTAAATTCATATCTCCACTACCCCAACTCTTTTCAATCATATCATAAACTTTCTGGCGTTCCAGATGGGTTGGTGCCCAAGGATAGTTAGGCGCATATATACGTTTGGCAAATATCCCAAAAGTAATTAACGAAAGTGTTCGATTTGGATACGTGGCAGCGAAAAGCGCAGAGACGGAGCCACCTTCAGAATGACCAAACAAAACTGCTTTTTCAGAGTTTACAGCATCCATTACAGCTCTTATATCATCCATTCGTTCCTCTAGGGTAGGAAACTCCATAATACGATCAGAAAGTCCCGTTCCTCGTTTATCAAATAATATAACTCGCGCTATTTTTCCTAATTCGCTCAAAAAACCTACCAACTCTGGACAAGCCCACATCAAGTCAATATTTGAAATCCAGCCTGGTATATATACCAAATCAATAGTGCCTGAGCCAAAAACCTGATACGCTATATTTACGTCTTCGCTTTTGGTGTATCTCGTATCGGGCTTCATGATGTACAATTTTGATGTATCAAAACAAAAAATTTTATTTTAAGCCAATTATTAATCTGATCCTATTTAAATAAACCTTAAGATTAAAAAAGCATTCACATAAAAGCTTTTAAAACAGTTTATCTTGGTAAAAGTACAATAAGATAACCTTCTACTGTTTTAAAAATCAAAAAATCCTAATCTAGTATGCACATAATTAGGAAATTAAAAAACCTATGCTAAAGTATGTGAGAAACATCTAAATTTGGATGTAATAGGGGGTGGTTGACAATTGGTAAGCTTCTACCATTTATTAGAGACGTTAAAAAGCCATTTGAGTTAATCCTAGCCATTCCGAATTTATTAACTTTAAAATAAAAATGGCAAAATCAGAAAATTTATACACCGATGACAACCCAGCATCAACCGTTGAGGGACTCGGGTTTAAAGATGCGCAAACGGCAGAAGAAAGTATTTCAAAAGTAAAATCGTTATTAGACAGCGATGAAATTGACTTAAATCACGCCAAACAAATCTGTGTGACAATGGAGCAACGCTCAAAACACCATCCACATCGCAATGATGACATGAAAGCTGCCGAAAACATCTGGAGAGGGTATTTGGAGGAATTAAAAAAGAAATAATGTTCTATAGAACAAGTAACAATCTCAATCATCTACCGATATCGCTTTACTCATATAATCATTTAGCGGTTTCATTTTTAGATACGCCTGTTCAACAATATCAATAAAATTAGTGCCTGTCACGTCATCCTCAGTCAATTGCTTGATCACCGTAAAGTCTTTTCGCCTCAACAATTCAATATGTTTGTGGTCTTTACTGTAGCCTTTTGGAGAGGTTTTTAGCTTTTTATGATCTTTTGAGAGTCCGCCAAAGTAGTCTTTAATGTCGGCCGAATCTATGATATTTTGCAATTTCTTGCCATCATAGTCAATGGCTTTTCTAACCTTGTCTAAAATGTCTTTTTGCGGATTGTGAATACCGCCACCAATAAAGGAGTGGCTTGGACCTACCGAAATATATACAGCTCCTTTATTATTAACCGATGTTGGCTCGCAACCAAAATGATCTTTATAGGTTGGCTTTTCGGGATGGTACATGAGATTATTGTTAATACGCTCAATAGCATCTTTTGGTTTGACGTTAGAAAAATGAGCGTCATGCTTCGAGAGCCGCTCAAGAATTTTCTCAATTTCATTGAGCCAACACGCTTTTGCCGTTTCGTAGCGATCGCGATTGGCGTCCATCCAATCTTTACTGTTGTTGTTGCGTAAATCTCTTAAAAACCGAAATATGTATTCTTTTTGTACCATAACTTAAAGTTAAAAAGAAATGATATAAAATTATACGTCAACAGTAACTTATTTCCCAGGAAAATCGGCCTTACGCTTCTCTAAAAATGCGGTTGTGCCTTCTTTGAAATCTTCGGTACCAAAACACTTACCAAATTGTTTGATTTCAGTTTTATAACCGTCCACACCATCGGTATAATTTGCATTAATGGCCTTGATGGCACCTTGTATAGCTACTGTAGAATTTCGCATGATTTTACCTGCTATTTTCTCAACAAGCGACATCAACTCACCTTCTGTAGTGACGTGATTTACCAAGCCATATTCTAAAGCCTGGTTTGCATCAATCATTCCCGCCGTCATAATCATTTCCATAGCGCGACCTTTACCGACCAATTGTGGTAGGCGTTGCGTGCCTCCATATCCAGGAATTACGCCCAACGAGACTTCGGGCAAACCCATTTTAGCATTGACGCTGGCTACTCTAAAATGACAGGCCATGGCCAATTCTAAGCCTCCTCCCAAAGCGAAGCCGTTCACTGCCGCAATAACAGGCGTTGCTAAATTTTCAATAAAATCAAATAATAGTTCTTGTCCTTTTGCCGCTAGTTTTCCACCATTTTTTTCATCAAAATCGGCAAATTCACTTATATCGGCTCCAGCCACGAATGCCTTTTCTCCACTTCCCGTGATGACAATCACTTTTGTATCCTTACTTTTATTAGCCTCTGCGACCGCGTCATGCAACTCTTCGATCGTGCCGCGATTAAGCGCGTTGAGCTTTTTGGGTCTGTTGACTGTGATGGTCGTAATGCTGTTTGTAGTGGTGCTAAGAATATTTTGGTAACTCATAAACATATATTTTTACGGCGATAGTGCGCGTTTAGTTGATGTATCTTTTAATTAAAAGCGTGATCGAAAGTCACTAAAAGTTCTTTTTTAGGAAACGCTTTTTTTATGCCTTCGGAAATATAACTTTAAAAATAGTACCTCTTCCAAGTTGGGACGTAAAGGTAATCGTTCCGTTATAGGTTTCCATAATATTTTTTACCATGGCGAGACCTAATCCCATGCCGCTGGACTTGGTTGTAAATTTCGGTTCAAAAATCTTTTGTCCTATTTCTTCGGAAATTCCAATGCCATTATCTTCTACGGTAATGATAACCATATCTGCTTCCGTAGCAACCCTAACCTCAATTCTTGGCGTTTCTTGTTCTGAAGGTATCGACTGGATTCCGTTTTTTACCAAATTAGTAACCACTCTAATCAATTGGGTACGGTCAAAATTGGCCATGATTTCGTCATCTTCCGAAGAAAAAACTATATAATCCTCGCTAAAAATATCCAGACCTAATTTAACAATATTAGGGACGTTCAACATTTCGTTTTGCTGGGCTGGCATTTTGGCGAAGTTAGAAAATGCCGAAGCTATAGAACTCATTGTATCAATTTGCTGAATGAGCGTCTGACTATATTCATCCACCTTTTGAAAGATCTTTTCATCTTGCGGATCAAATTTACGCTGAAAGCTCTGAACGCTCAATCGCATTGGCGTCAACGGGTTCTTAATCTCGTGCGCTACCTGTTTCGCCATTTCGCGCCAAGCTTGCTCACGCTCATTGGTCGCTAATTTTACGGCACTTTCTTCTAACTCATCAATCATGCTGTTATACGAATTGACCAAGGTAGAAATCTCCTCACTAGACGACGAAATATCAATTTTCTTATTACGCTTCTCCAATCGGGTTTCATTGATTTTATCTGATATTGTCTTAAGCGTTCTTGTGATATATTTTGATAGGAGTAGTGCTAATAAAATAGCGATGAGCAACATAAACACATAAGCATAGGCCAAGCGCTTTAAAAACTCGTTGAGCTCTTTATTTAGAAAATCATCATTTTCGAGATAAGGCAAATTAAGGATCCCTAACGCCTTTGATTTTGTATCGTATAAATAGGTGTATGACGACTGAAAGGTTTCACCGTTTTTTTCATTTTTAATAACGAAACGATGTTCGGCCGTGTTTGAAATTTGATTTAAAACTTCAGTCTCTATGCACTTTGTAATGGAGTCATTGACAAAACTTGCTTTTGAGGTGATCAACAGTGAACCTTCGGTGTCATAGAGGTTGATTCGCAATCCGTGAATTTCAGCAATACGGTAAATTTCATCTTTAAATATTAAGGAAACTTTATCGGTTTCTACGGGATACGTGGTTTCCCTAATCACATAGTTGATGTCTGCAATAATTGCTTTTTCCTTGCGCTCCAATCGCTCCTTGTGGTAGTCGCGCGCCTCTTCATTATATTGATAGATCGTCACACCTGCAATAAGAATTGACGCTATAAGCACCAATAAAATCATGGCAAAGAAAATACGGACTCGTAACGATAGTTTATTTAATTTCATTAAAATTCTCGCTAAAACGAGTACATTTTATTTGAGAGCTTATCTCTAATTTAAATTTGAATACATGCATCAATAATTAAACCAAACGCGCCTTATACGGTATTCAAATGATAAAACAAACTTTATGGCGTTAAACGTATACAAGGGTTCAGGTGTTATGCGTCTGGGTTGTTCCGTCGTACATTTTTATAGATTTTGAAACCTAGCATTAGTAAAACGCCCAAAACCAGTATGCCAATAACGCCAAAAATCCAATTGATGGCACTTTTCAGAATAACAAGAAACACCACAGCAAACAAAATAAAAGTGGCACCTTCGTTCCATAATCGCATAAAATTTGATGTTTTATTGACCTCATCACGTTGCAACTGCTTGTAATAGTGGTGGGTTTTTAAATGATAAATAATCAATAACGCCACAAAACCCAATTTCACTTGCATCCAACCCATTTGAAGTAATATCGGGTTTAAAATGAGCAGCCAAACTGCAAATAGGGTGGCCAAAATTGCAGATGGCCATGCGATGATATTCCAAAGGCGTTTGGCCATTAATTTAAGTTGTTTCCCTAAAATCTCTTTGTCTGGTGAAGGTTTGTGAAAGGCTTCGATTTGATATACAAATAATCTCGGGATGTAAAATAATCCTGCAAACCATGTCACTATAAAAATGAGGTGTAAGGATTTTATATAGTTGTAATACTCCATATTCAATGTCCCAATCTGTCATTTGGGATGATGCTTTTTTAAATTTTATTTACGTGTCGTGAAACAAATTTTCACCTATATGTTGTTCCTAAAGAGACGTTCAAAACCTTATAAATCATTGATAAATTTTCTGCCTATGTAATGCATCTAATGGGACAAGAGGATATTATAAATGATCTTAATTCTCAATAAATAAATAATTTAACTGTTTCGTGTTAAAAGCTTTGTTAAAAGCAACAATCTCATCACTTATCAATGCATCGAACGCGTCTAATTTTGTTTTAATTTTTGCGGTCAACTCATTTTTTACTGCAATATCTTGATCGGTTGGTGCGAAGTCTCCCATACCCACCAACGCATTTAAATGACCGAGTTTATTGGTAAGCCGGATTGGAAAATTCAACGGATCCTGACCACTCTGGTTTTGAGTTTGATACAAGGCTTCTTCAATTTTAGTGAATTCGGCCTTAAGTGTTTCAGATTTTTCTAAAAGCGCTTTTAAATCTGGGTTGCTCTCATATTGCTTTTCAAAAGCGGTAAGCTGCTCTGTTATAGCTCTTATTTTTTTAATCGATTTGTGGGCAATATCCATCGTTTTATTCACATCTGTAATAAATTCAAACTGTTTTTGCATATCGGCCTGTGTACTCTCTGCTCTTGGGTCTGCCAAAATAGTAAACGATTGTGACCTCTCGACTGAGCCTGTGCTGAGCGAAGTCGAAGTCTTCGACGAGACATCATTGTTCACATTAAGATGTACTTTATACACTCCTGGTGTGGCTTGCGGACCATCTAAACTTGCCCACCATAAAATCATCCCGTCTAATTTTTCGGCACCTTCATAAGTCATATCCCAAATAAATTGGTTCATGCCTTTTTTAACTTCTAGCTTATCTATTTTGTCATTTTTCGTCGAAAAGGTTTTGATTGTATCGCCTTTGGTATCAAAATACGTCAATGCCACCTCATCGGTTTTTTCGTCGTAGTTTTTCAAATTAAAATAGGTGATAACGCCGTTCGGGTGATTGGTTCCAGCGGTTTTGCTATCTTTTTGATAACCTCCATCCATACGATAGGTATCTTTCGGTTTAAAAATTCTATATGCTTCAGAGTTTTCTTCGGAAGGATTATCATACAACTGATGCAACACGGTTAGATCATCAATCATCCAAAGACTTCTGCCTTGCGTCGCCACGATTAAATTATCATCCTTAATGGTAATATCGGTTATGGGAACAATCGGAAGATTTAGCTGAAAGGGTTTCCAGTTCTTCCCATCATCAAACGACATATACATCCCAGTTTCTGTACCAGCGTAAAGCAGTCCTTTTTTCTTAGGATCTTCTCGTAAGACTCTTGTAAAATGCTCTGGATTAATGCCGTTGGTAATTTTTGTCCATGTCTTGCCGTAGTCGGTCGTTTTGTATAAATATGGGGCAAAATCACCAGTTTTATATTTTGTGCCTGCAATATAACAGGTTCCTGCATCAAACGCGCTCGGCTCAATGCTATTGATCATCATCCAATCTGGCATCCCTTTTGGTGTTACGTTGACCCAGTTTTGACCACCATCTTTCGTCACATGCACCAAACCATCATCACTACCTACCCAAAGTAAACCTTCGGTTATTGGTGATTCTTGAGCAGCAAAAATAGTACAGTAATATTCTACCGAAGTGTTATCCTGAGTAATTGGTCCGCCAGAGGATTTTAATTTTTCAGGATCATTTCTAGTTAAATCGGGACTCATAATCTCCCAGCTTTGGCCTTCATTTTCGGTGACATGAACGTGTTGGGAAAAGGTATAAAGCCGATTGGGATTATGTTTTGAAAAGATGATAGGGAAATTCCACTGAAAGCGATATTTCATGCCTTCGGCACCATGACCCATCGGGTTGTCTGGCCAGACATTGATCGCTCTAGTGGTGCCTCGTTTATGATTGTAACGAGTAAGGAAGCCGTCGTAACTGCCGCCATACACAATGTCATTGTCTTTGGGATCGACGGCAATATGAGCCGATTCGCCACCTGCCGTAGACTCCCAATCGTCCTCTGTAATATTTTGGCCGTCTGTTCGATGGGGAATCCTTATGGTCGAATTGTCTTGCTGCGCCACATAAATACGATAAGGGAAAGCATTATCGGTCGTGACACGGTAAAACTGCGAGGTTGGTTGATTGTGGTACGTGCTCCAGGTTTCGCCACCATCATACGTGACTTGAGCGCCACCATCGTCTCCAATAATCATGCGATTGGGATCCTCGGGAGCAATCCAAAGATCATGATGATCGCCATGAGGTGCGTTATAGGTTTCAAATGACTTACCACCATCGGTACTTTTATGGTAGCGTACATTTAATACATAGACCACATCAACATCTTTGGTATCGGCATACACTCTTGTATAATACCAAGCGCGTTGGCGTAATTTTCGTTCGTTATTTACTTGTGACCAGGTCTCGCCCCCATCATCACTTCGGTATAATCCACCCTCCTCTTTATTTTCAATGATGGCCCAAACACGTTGGTTATTTACTGGTGATACGGTCACACCTATAATACCCAGAGTACCTTCTGGAAATCCTTTATTGATTGAAATCTCAGTCCAAGTCTCGCCTTTATCGGTACTTTTCCACAGAGCAGAACCATCACCTCCAGAACTCAAACTATACGGCGTACGTTGAACGCGCCAGGTAGATGCATATAAAATTCTTGGGTTGGTTGGGTCGATCAATAGGTCAACAACGCCCGCATGATCGTTGGCAAATAATGTTTTTTTCCAAGTGGTACCGCCATCGGTACTTTTATAAATACCACGTTCTTGGGTGGGTTTATAGATATTACCAAGAACACCTGCATAAACGATATTAGCATCGGTTGGATCAACCGCAATTCGTGGGACATGGCGTGAATTTTTTAATCCTGCTGAAGTCCACGTTTTTCCCGCATCAACACTTTTCCAAATGCCATAACCTGAAGACACATTGCCTCTAACCGTTTTTTCGCCACCACCTACATAGATGACATTGGGATCACTTTTTGAAACGGTAATAGCGCCAATACTTCCGCCAAAAAACCCGTCAGAAATATTATCCCAAGAGCGTCCGCCATCCCTTGTTTTCCAAATTCCGCCGCCAGCAGCTCCAAAATAATATAGGTTCGGTTTATTGGGAACTCCTGTGACAGCAGCGCTTCTGCCGCCTCTAAAAGGCCCGAGAAGTCGATATTCTAGTGCGTTGTATTGCGACTCATCAAAAGATTGAGCGTTCAATTGTATTATGTTTCCGAAGAAAAAAAGACATAACAGTGTTGTAAAATAGTTCATGCGCTGGTAATTTTATTAAAAATAACAATAAAAACTATGACGCCGAAGTCTTCCCTAATTTTAACCGCATCTCACGATGTAAAAAGAATCCTGTGACAATTGTTGCCAAAACATCGGCAATGGGAAACGAGATCCAAACCCCTAATTCTCCATAAAATTTTGGCAAAATAAAGATGAGCGGAATAAAGAAAAAGCCCTGTCTCGTCAAGGTTAACAGCAATGCAGGAATTGCTTTGCCAACCGCCTGGAAATACGCTGCTCCAATAAGCTGAACCGCAATAATTGGTGTTGCAGCAAACACCCAACGCATTGCAGGAGGCGTTTGTCTAACCACCTCAAGATCTGTGGTAAATAATTTGGTAATGGCGACAGGGAAAATCATGAGCATGATAAATACCAAGGTCGCTAAACCTGCTGCATATTTGAGAGCCGTATAAATGGTTGCTTTGACCCGATCGTATTTTTGAGCCCCATAATTAAATCCTGCGATGGGGAGAAAGCCTTGTGTCACGCCAAAAACTGGAAACAAGGCAAACATGAGCATTCGACCAACAATGGCGTATGCGGTTACCGAAGTCTCTCCACCGAGGTCGTACAAAATATTATTCATAAATAGATACGTCACACTTACCACAGCTTGTCTGGCGAGTGTTACAAAACCTAAGGATGAAATTTCTGAAACAATGGGTCTATCAAGACCAAAATGGGACAGATCAATTTTTAATTCTGAATGTTTTGAAAGAAAAAACCACACTATAAAAGCAAAGCAGAAAAAATAGGACAAGGTCGTTGCCCAAGCGGCACCTTCCATTCCGAAGTCTAGAACATTGATCAAAATATAATCCAAAACCAAATTAGAGACCGACGGGATCATCATCGCATACATCGCGAATTTCGGTTTGCCCTCGGCTCGAATCACCGTGTTTCCCATCATGCTAAGTGCTAATAGCGGGACACCGTAGAGCACTACTTTGTAATAGATTTTTGCGGGTTCGAACATCGCTCCCTTTCCGCCAAACGCCACAACAATATCATCGACAAAGAGAAGCCCAAAAACCACCATGGTGATGGTAAGCAGGAGCGTTAATGTAATCTGGTTTCCGAAGGTCTTCAGCGCTTTAGTATCATTATTAGCGCCCAAGGCTCTTGAAATGATCGAAGAGCCTCCAATGCCAATACTCATCCCAAGTGCGGCAATAAAAAAGGACACGGGTAGCACGACGTTTATGGCTGCGATGGCGGTTGCACCAATCCAATTTCCGACGAAAATGGTATCGACCAAAATATTGAGCGACATCACCAAAATACCAATCGATGCAGGAAGTGCCTGTTTAATCAATAATTTACCAATGGGCTGTGTTCCTAGATCCTTTGATGAGATGTTTGCCATTAAGCGCTCACAGTTTCAGCGTGTGCCCACTCGTTGATCCACGAAGATAAGAGATCTACAAAAGCTTTGTCATCATTTAAGCAGGGAATCGTTGTAAAATCTTTCCCACCCATTTCATGAAAGATCTCCTCACCTTCCATGGCGATTTCTTCCAATGTTTCTAAACAATCACTTACAAAAGCAGGTGTCACAATGGCCATTTTTTTAGTGCCTTCTTTTCCCATACGTTCAATGGTGCGATCTGTATAAGGCTGTAACCATGGATCGAAACCTAAACGCGACTGGAAAGAGGTTGAAAAAGTGCCTTCTGTCATGTTTAGATGTTCGCCAACTAGTCGTGTGACTTCTTTACATTGGTGTTTATAGCAAAACTCGTGCGCAGGTGATGGCGTTTTGCAACAAAGGCAATCTATGCGATCACTAGGTTTACAGTGTGAATTTGTGATGTCACTTTTTCTAATATGACGCTCAGGAACACCATGGTATGAAAATAATAAGTGCTCGTAATCTTTACCTTCTAAATGTTTAGCAATAGAATTTGATAGTACTTCGATATACTTTGGATTGTTATAGAACGGTTTCATATCGGTTATTTTTACCTGCGGAAAATGTTCTTTTCTAATCTCTTCTGCCAATACAATTATTGTCTCGGTCGTTGCCATGGCAAACTGTGGATACAACGGAATGAGCAAAATATCATCGACCCCTTTATCAACCAGTTCTTGAAACCCCTTCAACATGGTCATACTGCCATAACGCATCCCTAAAGCTACTGGTACTTCAGTTTCTTCTTGGATACCCTCTTGCAAACGCTCAGAAAGCACAATCAAAGGCGAGCCTTCGTCCCACCATATTTTTTTATATGCTTTAGCCGATTGTTTTGGTCGTGTGTTTAAAACAATGCCTTTTACGAGTAAGGTTCGTGCCCAAAGTGGCACATCAATCACGCGCTCGTCCATTAAAAATTCTCCTAAATATGTTTTAACGTCTTTAGGCTCTGGACTATCGGGTGACCCTAAATTGACTAATAATACTCCTTTTTTCATATGCTTTTTCTAATGGTAATTCAATCGTTTAGGTCTTAATTTTTGATCAGTTCTTCTCTTACAGCTTTTGGCACAATCGTATTTACCAACTGTTTCATCGCATCATCATTTCCAATAAATTTCCAATCTGTTACTGTTGGATCTTTAATGGCAAACATGTTAGAATCCATAGTCACTATTAATGACATGGCTTCCAAATTTGATTCAACATTGCCTTCCCCAAATTGAGTTTCCATCGTACCTTTCATAAAATCAAGAAAACCAATTTTATCGGCTTCTTCTTTATCCATTTCAGACACAAAGGTCATTTTCATTTTACTATTGTAAAAAACTGCCGCATAGGTAATGTCATCGACTATTTTTTCTTCGGAAACTTTAGAAATAGTATTCGATAGGAATTCGATTTTCATTTCTGGAGAATTGAACATTTGCTGCATCGCTGCTTTCATTTGATCTTTTGGTGCCAAATCGAAAACTTTAGGATACATATAATCTAAAACGCCGTCAAAATTTTGAGTCGTGATGTAGTTGAAATAAGTTTGGGCATGTTTGGTAATTTCTGTTTTATGGGATTGTGCTACGGTAGAAAATGACAGACTTAAGGCAATGATAAGTGTTGAGAACAATTTCATAGGAGATGTGTTTTGTTTGCAAAGATAAGGTAGTAAATGCTATAAGCCAATATTTGATTTTTGGGATTTCATCGAAAGTATTAATATGCCAAAAACCTAAACGTAAGAAAAGACTTAAAATAAGTTACGTTTTTTCCGCAGTTAACATTTTGTTAACATAATAAGTTGTTTGAAATTTAAGTAAATAGAGTTTTTATTCTCTATATTTAAGTAACCTTAGAAGTTACTGTTTTGAATAGCAAAGACATTACAGTAATTTAAAGGTTTGGAATTGATTCTAAAACTAGTACTAGTTTATTTTTTTCTTTGCTTTCATTGCTACATCTCTTTGCTAAAATCTTTGCATAATTTAATATTAACAGCACCTAAGTTGGTGTAAAAATTTTTAAAATTATGAGAAAATTATTTTTTGTGCTAGCGTTTTCGCTAGTGGGAACATTTGCATTTGCAAATGTGGAGTTGAACAATGTAGAAACTAAAGAAAATGATAACATTGAAACTTTAGTAGATGGTTATGTTATTGATTATGAGATAATTGTTGATGAATTCGATATCTGTACGGTTACCGTAACCATAACACGTGCAGATGGTAGACGTTTTTCTGCAACAGCATCTAACAATCAAGGCAATTGCAATGCTGCTGCTGATGCTGCTGAAGATGAAGCTAGAGTATTAGCTGCTGTACTAGAATAAATATCATTTTAATAACCAGTAAACTTTAAAAAGTTTACTGGTTTTAATCATTTCTGAATTAATGAAAAATCTAGTTTATTTTATTTTATTATTAACTATATCCTCATATAGTCAAAACTCTGGTAGTATTGAATATATATACATCTCCAACTTTGGGATTAATTACCAAACTATTGGTGTTTTAGAATTTAACACAGAACGTTCTAAGTTTACACTTTTAAAACCTAATGATAGTTTGAAGGAAATAACTACCATAAGAGAAGATAATAATTTAGTAATAAGTTCGCAAGAATCTAATTTTCGACCAATCAATTATGTTGATAGAAATTCTGGCAATTTATTTACTTATGAAAGAATGTTCAAAAAAAATAATCTTTTAATAGAAACTATTCCTTCAATAAATTGGCAAATTAAGGAAGAGTTTAAGGATATAGGTCAATTTAAATGTCAGCAAGCAGTCGGCTATTTTAGAGGAAGAACATATACTGTATGGTTTGCAAATGAAATCCCTGTTCCTTATGGCCCATGGAAACTGCAAGGTTTGCCTGGATTAATTCTAGAAGTAAACGATGATAAAAACGAAATTTTCATAAAAGCTTCCAAAATAGATTTTAAATCCACCCTGAATATCAATTTACCCGATACAAAAGAAGCAACATCACTTCAAGAATTTATTACTGTAATTATCCCTAAGAAATTCAAAAAACTAGAAGCAGAAATGAACGCTAGAGCAGATCGAAATACGACTTTTACAATTGGTACATTTGATCGCAATACCGAAAAAGAAATCATTTATGAGTGGGAGGAAAATTAAGGTAACTAAAACAAATGAAATTACTTTTTTTAATAGTTATTTTTATTCTAATTTCCCATACCATTATTTCCCAAACATTAGTAAGCGGTAGAATATCTGACGAAAAAGGAATGCCAATTCCTTTAGCTAATGTCCTCATTCAAAAAAAAGATTCTACTAGACAAATAATTTCTTACACCTATACAAATAATAAAGGTATTTATAAATTATCTAGTGATAGGGTTGGTAATTTTAATATCGTTATATCTGCATTAGGATTTGAAAAAAAAAACATCCCACTGCAAATTTTAGAAACGTCTCAAAATCTTATTAAAAACACCTTTCTATTAGAAAAACCTATTAGCTTAAACCAGATAACGATTAAAGTCGACCCACCAATTATAGTGCGAAACGACACCATTACCGTTAAATCAAGCGCTTTTACAAACGGTACAGAGCAAACTGTAGAAGATCTACTTAAAAAAATACCGGGACTAAATATTAGTAGTGAAGGCATTATAAGAGTTGGTAATGTAGAAATTGAAAAACTCATGGTAGATGGTGACGATTTATTTGAAAAAGGTTATCGAATTCTATCCAAGAATATGCCTGCATATCCGATAGACGAAATTGAAATATTAAAACATTATTCCAATAATAAGCTACTCAAAAACATAGAGAATAGTGATAAGATAGCCTTAAATTTAAAATTGAGTGAAGACTACAAAAATTTATGGTTTGGTAATTTGCAAACAAACATAGGTAATGACAATTTTTATGAGTTAAAAAGTAACTTAATGAATTTAGGAAAGAAAAATAAATATTTCTTTTTAACAAATTTTAATAACATTGGAATAGATGCTACAGGAGATATAAATAGTTTAATTAGGCCGTACCGCACAAACGAATCTTCAAATATTGGAGATAGTCAGTTGGTAAGAAACTTACTAAATTTACCAACTACCAATCTAAACTTTGATAGATCCAGAACTAATTTTAACAATGCAAAGCTTTTATCTTTAAATGCAATTTTTAATCCTAATGATCAACTAAAAATTAAAACGTTAGCATTTTTTAATTGGGACAAAAATGAATTTTTTAGAAATAAAATTGAGACTGTTGATGTAAATGACTCTCAATTCACAAATACCGAGGAATTAAATATCGAGAAAAATAAAACAATTGCTTTTGGCAAGTTTGATCTAACTTATGATATCTCTAAAACTCAAACATTAGAAACAACTACAAAATTTAATGCCTCAAGCTTTGATGATGGTTCTAATCTAGCATTTAACAATCAGCCTACAGTAGAAAATTTAAATTCTGATAACACGCTTTTTGATCAAAAAATAAATTACACAAATAGGTTGAGTTCTAATAAGGCACTCTTAATCACAGGTCACTTTAAAAACGAAGAAGCCCCTCAAAATTACGAAATCAACCAATTCTTTTTTGAGGATTTATTTACTGATTTTGATACCGCTAACAACGTACAGCAAAGTAGCGATAACCAAATGCAATATATAGGATTGAATGCACATCTTTTAGATAAGAAAGTTAATGATAATCTGTTAGAACTTCAATTAGGTAATAGTTATAGAAAAGATAAATTAAATACTACTTTTTCAATTTTTGAAAACAACATAGTTCTGGAAAACCCCGAAGGATTTCAAAATAGAACGACGCATCAAATAAATGATTTATACCTAAAGAGCAAGTACACCTATAAAATCAAAAATCTAGGTATTGTAGGAAAATTAGACCTACACCAATTTTTTAATAAACTTTCAACAAACTCAATATCCACAAAACAAAATCCTTTTTTTATCAATCCAAACCTTGGAATTAACTGGAAAATTAATGAAAACCACAAAATATCTTCTAGCTATGCTTACAATTCAACTAACACTAAGACACTTGATGTTTTTAGTGATTTTGTTCTAACGAATTTTAGGTCATTTTCTAAAGGAACAGGTGACATTAATAGATTAAATTCCTCAGTTTTAAGTTTCAACTATAACTATGAAGATTGGGAAAAACAATTTTTTATAAATACAAGTGCGACCTACAGTAAAAATCATGATTTTCTATCTACAAATTCAGTTATTGAACAAAATTATATCCAGACAGAAAAAATTCTCATAAAGAATAGGAGTTTCCTTAATATCAACACAACATTTGATTATTTCATTAACATCTTTTCATCAAACTTAAAGATAGACATGAGCTACCTCAAAAGCAATTTTAAAAATAGTATTAATAACTCAGAGTTAAGAACTGTTGTTTCAACTATTTATAATTATGGTTTTGAATTAAAATCAGGATTTACAGGTAAATTTAACTATCATTTTGGCACAAAATGGACTTATAACGAAATTCAAACCAATATTAGAAATTCATTTAATGACAACGAAAGTTTTCTTGATTTCAAATTTCTTTTTAATAAAAAATTAGATTTACAACTGCAGACCGAGCGATACTATTTTGGTAATCTTAGTACAGATAAAACATATTATTTTATTGATTTTGAAACCAGATATGAACTAGTTAAAACTAAACTTACTTTAGGTATTTCAGGTAAAAACTTATTTAACACCAATAAGTTTAGAAACTTTAATATTAGCGATATAGGAACCTCTACAACAGAATATCAACTCTTACCGAGATATGTACTCTTCAAATTAGAATACAGATTTTAACCCAATGCCATCAAATATTTTTTGGGCGTCGTGCCATATTTCTTCTTAAACGCAGCAATAAAATGACTCGAGGTGCTGTAGCCAACTTTAAGTCCAACTTCATTAACATTATGGTTCCCAGCTTCGAGAAGTTTACGCGCCACTTCCATTTTGTAATCGAATAAAAAGCTAAAGACCGAGTCGCCATAAATTTGCTTAAAACCTTCTTTCAGTTTTTTTAGGCTGAGGCCAATTTCTTCGGAAAGTTCTTGCAACGTTGGAGGCTCTGCCATACGAGCAATCATAATATCCTTGGCTTTGCGTATTTTTTTAACGTTGGTCTCATCGACTAAAAAAGGGCATTGTTCAATATCGGCATCTTCACTACGATTAAAATATAAACTCAATAACTCTAAAGCCTTTCCCTTAAAATAAAGCGTTTTTATAGACGAATTAAGATTGTAATTTATAAGCTGATTGAGAGCAATCGCCATTGATGGCGAAATTTTCCCGTCTTTGTAGTACTTCTTGTCTTTATTATCATCGCTCAAAAACGTGATATAATCGGCTTCTTGAGAAAACAAACCATGAAATTTTTTAATGGATACTAAAACAGACACCAACCAAGACTTGGGCTGTACCTCCAAATGAATGGGCAAATCCCGCTGCGGATTATAAAGTAACAGCGAATTCTCCTCGGCAATCTTTAAACGGTAATTGCCATTATTAAAAATAAACTCACTGGATCCCTTGATACAGAAATGAAACTGAATAAATTTACTATCAATCTCACGATCAAGTATTTGCGTTTTATTAGCGTTATTTTGATAGGTCAACACAAAAAAACCATCGTCTAACTTAGTTTCATCAAATGAACCTCTAGCGTTATTTTTCAACGATGAAAGGTCTTGATTTATTTTGTTGTTATTTAGATTCATTCTAAACTGAAGTGATTTAAAGTATTGATATCACTACAAAAATAGGACATTTATCCTCGTCTTGATACAAATCCTCTCAAAAAACCACAAACGACACTAAAAGTTCTTCTAGCGTTGTTTTTTATCGGCTTCTCTTTTTATTTTTGCATAAATATTTTTCGGGATATTTTCCAAATCACGTATGGAGCACTACAACATGTCGAGAGGCACTACTTTTTATGCCATTGGTCTCAGCTATAAAAAAGCTGATGCCGAGATTCGAGGTCATTTCAGTTTAGACGAAATGTCCAAAGTTGCTGTACTTGACCAAGCAAAAAAAAATGGGATCGAAAGTTTGATCATCACCTCAACCTGTAACCGTACCGAAATCTACGGCTTTGCTGAACACCCATTTCAACTCATTCATCTCCTTTGTGAAAACACCAAAGGCACTGTTGAAGAATTTCAAAAAGTCGCCTATGTCTATAAAAACAAAGATGCTATTGCTCACATGTTCCGCGTTGGTTCAGGATTAGACAGCCAGATTCTTGGCGATTTTGAAATCATTAGTCAGTTAAAAGTGAGTGCGCGTTTATCTAAAAAACACCAACTGTTCAATCCGTTTTTAGAACGATTGGTCAATGCCGTGATTCAAGCTTCAAAACGCATCAAGACCGAGACTGAGATTTCCTCGGGAGCGACATCGGTATCGTTTGCGTCTGTACAATACATCATGAAATCGATCGATAAGATTTCAGAAAAAAACATTTTACTCTTCGGAACAGGGAAAATTGGAAGAAATACCTGCGAAAACTTAGTCAAGCACACCAAGAACGAACAGATCACGATCATCAATAGAACTAAGGATAAAGCCTTGGCCGTTGCCGGAAAATTCAACGTGGTGGTAAAAGATTATTCCAACCTTCAGGAAGAAATAAACACCTGTGATATCTTAATTGTTGCCACAGGCGCTCAAAACCCAACCGTCGATAAATTGTGTATTCAATCATCAAAACCTTTGCTTATTTTAGATTTATCTATTCCGAAGAACGTCAACGATAACGTGACCGAGTTAGAGAATGTCACTTTAGTGCACTTAGATGATCTCGCTCAAATTACCGATGAAACCTTAGAGCGCAGAAAATTACACATCCCTGTTGCAGAATCGATTATCGAAGATATCAAAACCGAATTCAACGCGTGGTTGGCAACCCGAAAATTTGCACCAACCATCAAGGCCTTAAAACATAAACTTACTGATTTTGCCACTGCAGAATTAGATACACAGCGTAAAAAAATGACCGATTTCAATGAAGCTCAGGCCGAATTGATCAGCAATAACATCATTCAAAAAATCACCAATCATTTTGCGCACCATTTAAAAGGTGACGACGTCTCTACCGACGATAGCCTAGAACTCATAAAAAAAGTGTTTCAACTAGAAGCCGCAAAAGACAATGTCTAAACCCATAAGAATTGGAACACGTGATAGCGAACTCGCGCTATGGCAAGCCAAAATTGTACAAAGTCAGCTCGAACATCTAGGACATCAAACCGTTTTGGTCCCAGTAAAATCTACGGGCGATATTGTGCTCGACAAACCCATTTACGAACTCGGCATCACTGGTGTTTTTACAAAGACACTCGATATGGCCATGCTTGCTGGTCAAATTGACATCGCAGTACATTCATTTAAAGATGTCCCAACGGTACTGCCAAAAGGTATTGTTCAAGCTGCGGTGATCAAACGCGGTAACGTTAGAGATTGTTTAGTGTTTAACGACAATGAGGAGTTTTTGTCACAACGAGAAGCCATTATCGCAACAGGAAGTTTGAGACGCAGGGCACAATGGCTTAATCGTTACCCAACCCATACCATAGTAGGATTACGAGGTAATGTAAACTCACGATTGGAAAAGCTGGAAAATAGCGATTGGAATGGTGCCATTTTCGCTGCCGCAGGATTAGGTCGATTGGATATTAAACCTGAGGAAAGCTTTAATTTAGAGTGGATGGTACCTGCACCTGCCCAAGGCGCAATTATGGTTACGGCATTAGAAAGTGACCAAGACGTGCAAACCATTTGTACAGAGATCAATCATGAAGAAACCCAAATCGCCACAGGTATTGAACGTAAGTTCTTAAATCTTCTCGAAGGCGGCTGTTCGGCGCCCATTGGTGGTTTATGTTTTATTAAGGAAGAAGAAGTCCATTTTCAAGGCGTTTTATTAAGTCTCGATGGCACTAAGAAAATTGAAGTACAACGCACAGTCGCCTTAGGTGCTCACCATGATTTAGCCCAATTTTGTGCCGATTATATTATTGAACGTGGCGGAACAAGACTCATGGATGATCTTAAAAAATCAACCAAACCCGTAAACGTGTACTCTACAAAGTCGCTTACCGATGATCAAAAGCAGCTGTTTCATGAGGATGTGGTCGTTGATAGTTCAGATTTTATAAAAATCAGTTTTAATAGATTGACTTCAAAAGTGCTGCGACCATTACCAAAAAACGTGATTTTCACAAGTAAAAATGCTGTCGAATCGTTGCTTACAAATTTTTCTTCGGAAGAATTGAAATTTGAAAACATCTATTGCGTTGGCAGAAGAACTAAGCGACTCGTCGAGCGACGCATTGGCAAAGTGAAACACACCGAAAATAATGCGAAAGCCTTAGCCCAGCACTTGGTTGAATACATCGAAGGCACCGAGATTACCTATTTTTGTAGCGACATTAGATTGGACGAATTACCAACTATTTTGGCCAAAAATCATATTGATGTCAAAGAAGTCATTGCCTACGAGACCAAATATGACGCGCAACACATTGATGAAAGTGCTAAACACATTATGTTTTATAGTCCGTCAACCGTACAGAGCTTCAAGCGTGAAAATGTGGTCGAGGACGATTTGATTGCCTTTTGTATTGGTGATACCACAGCAAAAGAAGCTAAAAAAGACTTTAAGGAGGTTCGCGTTGCTAAAATGCCGAGTGTGGAGAGTGTTGTGAAATTGGTTAACCAGTATTATAAGGATTAGCCCTTCGCTATTTGCCTTATGCTTTTGACTGAAATGTCCTTACACAAATTTATTAGCTAAAAACCAAACTAAGTAACTAATAAATTGCAATAAGATGAGAAATTTTGAAATCTGGAAAAACGGTATTGAAATTATAAAGTACATTTATGCGTTAACTGCTTTATTACCTTCCGAAGAAAAATTCGGCTTAAAAAGTCAAATAACGAGAACTGCAGTTTCTATGCCTTCAAATATTGCTGAAGGCTGCAGTAGAAATAGTGATAAAGAATTTAAGCGTTTTCTTGAAATTGCAATGGGTTCACTTTTGAAGTTGAAACACAATTAATAATAGCACAAGAACTAGGATTTATTTCTGAACCTGAGTTAAAAAAAAAATTGAGCTTCTCAATAAAGAAGCAGGAATGATAAACAGTATAATAAATAAAATTAAAAAGAGCTAAAGTTTATAGACAAAGGTGAGCAGCCAACAGCTAAAAGCTAATAGCCAACAGCTAATAATGATAAAGAACGATTTATTTCTAAGAGCCCTAAAAGGAGAAACCGTAGATCGTCCACCAGTATGGATGATGCGTCAAGCAGGCCGTTACCTTCCTGAGTTTATGGAAATCAAAGCCAAATATGATTTCTTTACACGTTGCCAAACTCCAGAGTTAGCTAGTGAAATTACCGTACAGCCCATAAGACGATACGGTATGGATGCTGCTATTTTATTTTGTGATATTTTGGTGATTCCACAGGCGATGAATATCGAGGTACAAATGAAACCTAATTTTGGTCCTTATTTACCAAATCCAGTGCGCACTCAAAATGATGTTGACAAGGTGATCGTGCCAGACGTCAAAGAGGCTTTGAGCTATGTGTACGAGGCTATCAAAATGACCAAGGAGAAGCTTAATGACGACATTCCGCTTATTGGTTTTGCTGGCTCTCCTTGGACGCTTTTATGTTATTGCGTGCAAGGCCAAGGCTCTAAGAATTTTGATAAAGCCAAAGAATTTTGTTTTACAAACCCAATGGCTGCACATCAATTATTGCAAAAAATAACAGATACGACCATCGCTTATTTAAAGGAAAAAGTAAAAGCAGGCTGTAACGCTGTACAAGTATTTGATTCTTGGGGAGGCATGTTATCACCTGTAGATTATCAAGAGTTTTCTTGGCAGTATATCCAACAAATTATTGATGCCTTAAAAGAGGATGCACCTGTAATTGCATTTGGTAAGGGCTGTTGGTTTGCTTTAGATGAAATGTCAAAATCGGGCGCATCTGCCTTGGGAATTGACTGGACCTGCTCTGCAAAAAATGCGCGTTATTTAACCGGCGGAAACATAACGTTGCAAGGTAATTTTGACCCGACGCGATTATTTTCTCCGCCAAGTGAGATCAAAAAAATGGTCACACAAATGATCAACGACTTTGGCAAAGACAAATATATTGTCAATCTAGGCCACGGAATTTTACCAAATATCCCATTAGAGAATGCAAAAGCGTTTATTGATGCTGTGAAAGACTATAAGGCCTAATTAATCAACCGTTCAGTAAAAAAACCAATTTTCGAATAACTGAATGTGAGCTTTGAACCTAAGCAAAAAGCTTTTATGCTTCAGAAGATAAAAGATCTTTTAAGAAAATACGGATTGGAGAAAAAGCTGTTTTCGCCCCAAAAAAACTTGCTTTATGGTTTTTTCTCCTACATCGTCTTAGGTAGTGTTTTATTGAGTATTCCCTTTTTTCAAAAACAAAGTGCGTCAATACTGGATCATATTTTCATTGCTACATCAGCAGTATCTACAACGGGTTTGGTCACGATCTCCATATTTGATACCTATACATTTTTAGGGCAACTCATCATTATGGTGCTCATACAACTTGGCGGTATTGGCTATTTGACCTTTACAACATTTGTGATTTTATCGACCACTCATAAAATCACAAACTGGCACAAAAAAGTCATCTCTACCGAATTTACACTACCCAAGACCATAAAGATCAAAGACTTTTTAAAATCTGTCGTCATTTTCACTCTGGCCATGGAGGTCATTGGAGCCGTTTTGTTCTTTATAGCCTTCACCAATAATGGCATGCCCACTTTAGAAGCCCTTTTGTCGTCTGTTTTTCATAGCATTAGCGCATTTTGCACAGCAGGTTTTAGTCTATTTAATAACAGTTTTGTTGATTACGCAGATAATGGGTTTGTAAATTTCATCATTTCGTTGCTGGCCATTGCTGGGTCATTAGGCTTTATTGTCATAACAGATTTGGGATTGCGCATCAAAAACACGAGCCATAAACTCAGTTTTACCACAAAAATTATCTTTTGTGGGTTTTTAATTTTACTGTCACTAGGCACTGGGTTCTTCTATTTCTTAGAACCTTCAATCGCCTCTTTAAGCAGCGACACGAGATTTCTAACCGCATTTTTTCAAAGTATGACCTCGATGACCACAGTTGGCTTTAATACCGTCAACGTAGGATCGTTTAGCCAGGCCATGTTATTAGTTTGCATTTTTTTAATGTACATTGGCGCATCGCCTTCTGGGACTGCAGGCGGCATTAAAATTACCACATTTACAACGGTCTTTGCGGTTTTGGGTAGTCGATTAAAAGGTAAAAAAGAGGTTACGTTTCTAAATAAAAAAATTCCCGAAAAACGAATCAGTATTGCCACATCGGCATTTATTTTCTACACCGTTATTATAGCAGTTGGAACCTTTGTTATAGCCTTAACCAACAATTTTTCGCTTGAAAATATTATTTTTGAAGTCGCCTCTGCATTGGGAACCGTGGGTTTATCTAAAGGCATTACCAGCGATCTTAATACGTTTGGCAAATTGGTCGTTATTATTTTGATGTTTATAGGCCGTTTGGGTGTGGTCACCTTCGGCCTGGCCGTTTGGGCAAAATCCATGAATGAAGATGATGACATAGACGATTGCGAAGAAGAAGATATTGCGGTCTAAATAGGGCTTTGCCAGCTTTCGCCTCTTTTCTTTTAGCCGAAATATTAAAATTTTTAAATCGTTCCACCTTTTTTGGAAAACAGATATCATGATTAAGAATATACTTAAAGGCATACAAGCCTACTCTGGCGCTTTTACATTGATTTCAAAATTAAAACTTTGGAAGTACTTCTTTATTCCTATCATCATAAGTGTCATTACTGCCACATTGATCGTATTTTCGGCTTATGGCTTATCAGACAATATTGGTCATTTTATCGCGAAAGTCTGGATTTGGGATTGGGGAAAAGAGACCTTCACGTCGATTTCCACCTTTATTGGAGCCCTTATCATTTTTGCAATAGGTTTAATTCTCTATAAGCATATCATTATGGGTTTGTCTGCGCCATTTATGAGTCCGGTTTCCGAAAAGATAGAGGCTTATCTCACTGGAACAGAAAAACACCACCATAGAAACACCTCATTTCAAGAACAGCTCTGGCGAGGTATTAGAATCAATGCTAGAAATCTAATCAAGGAATTACTCATTACCATCCCGCTGTTATTACTTAAGTTTATTCCTATTGTCAATATTTTCTCCACAGCGCTGCTAATTTTTATTCAGGCCTATTACGCAGGTTTCGGAAACATGGATTACACGCTCGAGCGGCATTTTAAATATAAAGAGAGCATTGAATTTGTGAGAAAATATCGAGGAGTTGCCATTGGGAACGGTTTGGTCTTCATCCTTTTCCTTTTCATTCCAATTATTGGGATCATTCTTGTTTTGCCGTTAAGCGTAACTGCTGCATCCTTGAAAACCGTAAATTTGTTAGAAAAGGAAAATCGTTTTGAGAACGCCATAATGACAAAGCCATGATTGCACAATTTGATGGTTTTGAGATCAATCCGATTCATGAAGGCGATGCTTGGAAAATCTGTGATTTTGTAATTTCTAACGAAAACCGCTTGAAACGCTATTTTCCAAAGACCTTAGAGCAAAATTTAAATCCGACATTATCACAGCTTTATGTCGAAGAACACATTCGAGCATTTAAAAATAAAGATAGTTTTGTGTTTACAGTAAAGCATAGTGAAACCAGAAAATTTGCGGCCTTGATAATTATTAAAGAACTCGATTGGAACATAAAGCAAGGCGAATTGGCATACGCCGTTGACTATAATTTTAAAGGTCAAGGTCTAGTGTCTAAAGCTATTGCTAAACTTTCAGCTTACGCTTTTGAAAATTTACATCTCAATACACTTCAAATCATTACCCATCAAGATAATTTGCCAAGTGTAAAAGTTGCCATCAATAACGGTTTTAAATGGAAAAAGACTTTAAAAAACGAATTTAGGCCTATCGGAGAAGAGACTTTAGACATGGAGCTGTATGAGTTGTTTAAATCGTAAGTTTACGCGTTATTATGACCTGACCTGGAAGATTTAAAAATCTTACAGGTTTGAACAAAAACCTTCAGAGGAAGAAAAAAATTCAATACCAATATGAAAGATAAATTCTTCAAATATATTCACGAATTACAAGACCAAATTACTACTGATTTAGAAAAAATAGATGGTAAAGCAACCTTTGAAGAAGACAATTGGGATCGTGCCGAAGGTGGTGGCGGACGAACCCGCGTCATCAAAAATGGTAACGTTTTTGAAAAAGGAGGTGTCAATATCTCAGGGGTTCATGGCGCTTTGCCAAAGTCGATGCAGCAGTATTTTGGCGTGAAAGATGCCGATTTCTTTGCCTGCGGATTAAGTCTCGTACTCCACCCAAAAAACCCAATGGTGCCAACGGTTCATGCCAATTGGCGCTATTTCGAAATGTATGATAAAGATGGGAACATTGTTGACCAATGGTTTGGAGGCGGACAAGATTTAACGCCATATTATTTATTTGAGGACGACGCTAAACATTTTCATCAAACCTGTAAAACTGCGTGCGACCGTCATAACAGTAATTTTTATAAAACATTTAAAGCGCGTTGTGACGAGTATTTTTACAATCCGCATCGCGAAGAAGGCCGAGGTGTTGGTGGCTTATTCTTCGATTACTGCAAAGCTTCCGAAGAAATGAGCATGCAAGACTGGTATAATTTTGTGACCGAGGTTGGCGATAGCTTCCTTGAGGCTTACGTGCCCATCGTTGAAAAGCGTAAAGATTTAGAGTACACTAAAGTACAACGGGATTGGCAGGAAATTAGACGAGGTCGATATGTAGAATTTAATTTAGTTCATGACAAGGGCACGCTTTTCGGACTAAAAACAAACGGACGTATTGAGAGTATCTTGATGAGTTTACCGCCTCACGTGCAGTGGGTTTATGACCACCATCCTGAAGCTGGTAGTGAAGAGGAGAAATTGATTATGGTCTTGAAAAACCCGAAGGATTGGGTATGATCCAGTGGTTGTAATCTACTCATACTAAAAAACACAAAATAATTAAGGTCACTACACAGTAACCCGTAACTTTGTTTTTATAAAATTTAACTCAATAGCATGTACCCACTTAGAAGAAACCGAAGATTAAGAACCAACGAATCGATACGAAGCTTAGTACGCGAAACCATTATCTCTCCAAATGATTTTTTAGTGCCTCTATTTATCGTGGAAGGTAAAGGTGTGAAAGAGGAAATCCCCTCAATGCCCAATTACTATCGTTTTAGTTTAGACCTCTTGGAACACGAGGTGAAAGAACTTTGGAAACTAGGGCTTAAATCAGTGTTGCTGTTTGTAAAAGTACCAGATAATTTAAAAGATAATAGGGGCACTGAAGCTTTAAATCCCGACGGACTCATGCAACGCGCTACAAAAACCGTTAAGGATATATGCCCAGACATGGTGGTCATGACCGATGTGGCACTAGATCCCTATTCGTCGTTTGGTCACGATGGAATTATTCAAGATGGTCAAATTATCAATGACGATACGGTAGATGTTTTAGCCGAAATGAGCCTGACCCACGCCACGGCTGGAGCCGATTTTGTGGCGCCAAGCGACATGATGGATGGTCGTATTTTAGCTATAAGAGAGGCTTTGGAAGATGATGGCTTCACAGATATAGGCATTATGAGTTATTCGGCAAAATACGCCTCGTCGTTTTATGGGCCATTTCGTGATGCGCTAGACTCAGCACCTGCCGATGTGAAAAATATACCTAAAGATAAAAAAACCTATCAAATGGATTTTGCCAATCGCTTTGAAGCGCTCAAAGAAACCCAAATGGATATTGACGAAGGGGCAGATATCGTTATGATCAAACCAGGATTGTGTTATTTGGATATTGTTCGTGAGATTAAAAATGAAGTCGATGTGCCAGTTGCCGTTTATCAAGTAAGTGGTGAATATGCGATGCTCAAAGCCGCTGCCGAACGCGGTTGGCTGGATCACGATGCAGTAATGCTCGAACAAATTACAGCGATCAAACGTGCTGGAGCAGATGTGATTGCAAGTTATTTTGCGAAAGATGTGGTAAAGTTGTTGTATTAGTATAACAGAAAACCAACGCCAATAAAAACGAGTTTCTATAAGTCTAAACTTTGTTAAATTAAACACTAATGAATTTCACCGTAATGGCCATGTCAACATAATATTGAATTGTTATCTTATACAAATTGACTATATTTCAATAAATTCGCATTTAAAATCAAAATCAATTCATGGGATTACTCATATTCTACGCCGTCATCTCCATATTTTTTTCATTCTTATGCTCTATTCTTGAGGCTGTTTTACTAAGTATTACGCCAACCTTTATTAAGGTTAAAAAGCAAGAGGGAAAAAGTTATGCCGATACTTTAGAAGAATTTAAAAAAGATGTTGACCGTCCGTTGATCGCTATCTTAACCTTAAATACTATTGCCCACACTGTTGGCGCTATTTTAGTTGGTGTGCAAGCTAAAGTTGCTTATGCCGAACTTTATGGAAGCGAAGTAAAGACGTTATTTGGGATTCAATTTACAGAAGACGTTATGGTTGGTGTCGTATCCACTTTAATGACGATCTTAATTTTGGTTGCTTCGGAAATTATACCAAAAACAATTGGTGCCACCTATTGGAAACAATTGTCAAACTTTACAGCAAAAGCGTTGCGTATTCTGATTTTTCCGTTGAGATGGACGGGATTACTTTGGATCTTACGCCTAACCACAAAATTAATTGGTGGCAAAGGACATGGCAGCATATTAAGTCGGGAAGGATTTTTAGTGATGGCCGATATGGCTCATGAAGAAGGTGTTTTTCAAGAAAATGAAAGTAAGATTATTAGGAATCTTTTAAACTTCAAGGAAGTTTTCGCAAAAGATATCATGACTCCAAGAACGGTTATGAAAGCTGAAGATGAAGACACAACGGTGAAGGACTTTTTTGATAGAAATATGAATTTACGTTTTTCTAGAATTCCAATATATTCTGGTGAAGCAGATGACATTAAAGGGCTTGTTCTAAAAGACGAAGTGTTTAAAGAAATGGCTTTGGATAATGGCGGTAAAAAATTATCTGAGCTTAAAAGACATATCATTGTCATAGATCGTGAATTGCCCATCCCAAAATTATTTGAGCAGCTTGTAGCTACTAGAAATCACATGGCTTTGGTGGTAGACGAATATGGCTCTGTAAGCGGATTAGTCACAATGGAAGATGTGATTGAAACGTTGCTCGGCCTTGAAATAATGGATGAAAGCGATAGTGTTTCCGACCTTCAATCAATGGCAAGGAAAAATTGGGAATCTAGGGCTAAAAAATTGGGAATCATTGAAGACAATCCCTCTGAGGATGATCCTTCCGAAGAAAACAAGGCCTAGTGGAAGAATGCTTCATTAAAACCCCTTTAGGTATTGCAAAAATTATTGGTGATGATGAAGGTATCGCTGCCGTTTCTGTTTTAAATTCCGAAGAAAAAGAAACCGACATTATCCCAACAGTTTTAGAAGACTGCGTGATTCAACTTCGTGAATATTTTGAAGGCGCTCGCGAAACATTCGATCTAACGCTAAATGCGCAAGGCACCGATTTCCAAAAACGCATTTGGCAGCTTCTACTTGAAATTCCCTACGGAAAAACTGAATCTTACTTGCAATTATCCAAACGATTGGGTGACATTAAAGCTATTAGAGCAGTGGCTAACGCCAATGGTAAAAACCCCTTATGGATTATTATTCCCTGTCATCGCGTGATTGGCAGTGATGGCAGCCTTACGGGTTACGCAGGCGGTCTTCATATAAAACAGTGGTTGCTGGAACATGAGAGTCCGTACAAACAGCAATCGCTATTTAATGATCTTGCGTAATGTACAGAGTACTCACCCAATTTTTACAACGCTTTTTTAAGACTTCAACAATCTATAAGTATGGCTTTAATTGGTCGCCCATGTACCGTCGTACCACTGCAAGATTAACCACGGTAAGTGATGACCTTCATAAAGTCGTGATCACGCTAAAACTCAACTGGAAAAACCGGAACTACGCAGGTTCTATATTTGGCGGTAGTATGTTGGCAGCAACCGATCCTATTTATATGATACAATTAATTCAAATTCTAGGAGACGACTATGTGGTTTGGGACAAAGCCGTTGAAGCACAATATCGACGACCTGGCAAGGGCACAATTACCGGTGAATTTTTGTTTTCTGCGGAAGAAATTGTAACCATTAAAAATGATGTTGCCAAATCTAAAGAGATTGATATAGTGAAAAGCATGAGTCTTGTAGATGACAAACAAAATATTATTGCTACTTTTAATAAAACGCTGTACATCGCCGATAAAGATTTTTACAAGCAAAAATTAAAAAAGCGACAATCTCAAACCTAAACTACTACAAATGAAATTTCTAAAAACCTTCCTAAAATGGACTATAGTTACAATCTTTGCACTTGTACTATTATTGTATATTTTTGATTATGGCTACATATTAAGAGGGGCTCGTGTCGTTTATTTTACAGGACATAAGACCGCCTTTATTGATGATTTTGAATATTTTGAAAACGATACCATTAAAAAAGGAAACACTACCAACCCTTGGTCAAATCACGACAGTTATAATACGGTCGAAGCAACGCCTGCCTTAGAAAAATTAAATAAAGATTACGGTACAATTGCCTATGTGATCATTAAAAATGATAGTATTTGGTTTGAAAAATATTATGGTGATTTTGATGAAAATTCTAAAACCAATTCATTCTCTATGGCAAAAAGCTATGTATCTGGCTTATTGGGAAAAGCGATCATGGACGGTTATATTGAAAGTTTAGACCAACCCATAAGCGATTTTTATCCTGAATATGACGATGCCAAAACTACTGTTGGCGATTTGGCGTCTATGGCTTCTGGATTAGACTGGGTTGAGCATTACACGAGTCCGTTCTCAGTAACGGCAAGAGCAAATTATGACGATGATCTAGCCGAGACCATCTTAAATCAAAAGGTAGTAAAAACACCTGGAGTCGAATATGAATATTTAAGCGGAAGCACACAATTGTTAGGAATGATTATCGAAAAAGCGACAGGTAAAAGACTGGCCAATTACCTTTCCGAAAGTTTTTGGAAACCCTTAGGTTCGTCTGACGATGCCCTTTGGCAACTAGATGATGAAGACAATAGACTCGCAAAAGCATTTTGTTGTATTGGGAGCAATGCCAAAGATTTTGCGCGTTTTGGCAAATTGTATAAAGACTACGGAAAATGGAACGGACAACAAATTCTAGATTCTTCATTCGTGGCCAAATCTATCACACCACGCTTTGCTGAAAGTCCAGAATATGGCTACGGCTGGTGGCTAAAACAACAAAACGGAAAAGACTTTTTCATGATGCGCGGCCATTTGGGCCAATATGTCATCGTACAACCTGAAGACAATGTTATTATTGTAAGACTGGGACACAATAGAAGTTCTGGCGGAGCTTTGACTTTTACAGAGGATATTTCTCAATACATTGACGAAGCTTACAAAATGTTAGACCTTTCTCTTAACTAAAATCATATTACAAAAAACGATGTTTAATTAAAACCAGATGACACCATGATCTCAAAATTAAATATAGAAAATATACTATTTTTAGATATTGAAACAGTTCCTGAAACCGAACTATTTTCGCAACTGGATGCGACCAAACAACAACTTTGGGAGCACAAATCAAAATACCAAAGACGCGATGATTTTACTGCGGAAGCATTTTACGATCGAGCAGGAATTTGGGCCGAATTCGGAAAGATTGTTTGTATCTCAGTTGGTTTTTTTAAGATGGAAGGCGACATACGTAGCTTTAGGGTGACATCATTTTATGGTGATGAAATTAAACTTCTAAACGAATTCAAAAATTTGTTGACGACGCATTTCAGCAAAACCAATCATTTACTTTGTGCACATAATGGTAAAGAATTTGACTTTCCCTACATCGCTCGGCGTATGATCATTCAAAATATAGAACTCCCTCACAAATTAAATCTCTTCGGAAAAAAACCTTGGGAAGTCCCGCATCTCGATACTTTGGAGCTCTGGAAATTTGGCGACTACAAAACCTATACCTCATTAAAATTACTTACCAATGTTTTAGGCATTCCATCTCCTAAAGATGATATTGATGGCAGTGAAGTCTATCGGGTGTATTATAAAGAAAAAGAAGTAGATCGCATTATCGTCTATTGTGAGAAAGACACCATCGCTGTAGCACAAATTTTCTTGCGCCTAAGAGGCGACGAGCTACTGCATGATAGTGAAATTATTCATGTTTAGATCTTAAGACGTCACAACAGTAACTAAAAAAAGCCCAGATTCTCATCTGGACTTTTAAAACATTAGGAATTAAATAATTACTGTTTTATAAATTTTCTAGTTTCTATTTTTGTATTGACCTCAAATTGTATCAAATATAAACCGGCTTGTAAACTACTTACGTCAACACCTTGAGATGATGTTCCTTTTGCAACTTCTTGCCCAAGCATATTTACAACGGTAAAGGCTAAATTTTCAATATTTGATCTTACAAATAATTCGTTCCCTTTCACTGGGTTAGGATATATGGAGATATCAACGTCTAGATGTTGTACGAAACCTTCTGCTAAAACTCTGGCCGTACCACATGCGCCTAGATTAGTCCATCCAGATCCTGTGCGCTCATATAAATTTCCTTGGTAGGTCACTTGATCACCAACGCTGTAAGATTGACTGCCGTTATATGGAGAAACGCCAGCACACTTATCTGGTGAGCCATTGGTTAGGCTAACCGCATCAATAGCCATATCACCTTGCCATGTTGTTCCTGTTATGCCGTCAAATCGAAGTTGAATATTAGCATTAGCGTATGCAGATAGATCTACGCTTGCATTTTGCCAAGCGTTTCCTTGATTACCAGACCTAGTCCAAAGCGTCGTCCATGATGAACCGTTATTTGTACTCACTGCTAATTTAAGATTACCCATCGCTGCTGCACCATACATGTGGTATTCAAAATTAAATGTTGCTTGACTTTGTCCTGTCAAATTAAAACAAGGAGACACTAAAATTGATCGTTTAGTAGAAAAATTTGGAGCCGACGATTCCATGAAAACATATTGAGAGCCTTCACTAGCAGCAGACGGACCTGTATTACTTGATGGCGTAGCGCCAGATCGTCTTGACCAATTAAAATCGTCACTGCTATCTTGAGTCCATGCACCAAATCCGCTTTCAAATCCTTCATTATAAGGAAATGACGAAATCGCTCCACTACATCCTGTTGGTGGTGTCGTCACGCCTGTAATGATGGTGACCGTATAATCCTCAACTTCACCATAATCAAAAGTTTCACATGATGTTGGTACACCATTATATTTCATAGAAACTCGTAAACGCTTATCGCCATTGGTGGCACCTGCTGGTACTGTAAACGAGCCGCTTACGGGTGAGGTCGTGGTCGCTGCGATTGAGAGTATCTGTTCTCCAGAGTCTGTAAAGTCACCGTCATCATTATAATCGATCCAAGCAGCATATCCTTCGCTGTAAGTTTGACCAGTCCAGGTTGGTGTGACCGTTAACGTGTAGTTAGAGCCTTTGCTTAAATCTGTTGAAGTACTCGTAAAATCTGAATACGATTGTGCTCCAGACGATTTATTAATACTTCCTAATTGAACACGAGAAATGTATTCATCTGCAACACTGTTCCCTTGTGAATCACAATATTGATTCCCAGTTTGACATGGCGTACAAGACCCACCGCAATCTACACCAGTCTCATTTCCATTTTGAATTCCGTCGGTACAGGTTGGTTGCGCTACTGCACCACATTTATCTGACAATGCCAAGCTACGTCTCGCGCCTCCAGCTGCAAGCACTGCCCTCATTCGGTCTTTTTGACCTGTTGTGAATATATTCATGCATACGTCATTAGAATAGTCCATGTAGTTTTGGTACATATCTACAGAACCACAAGAGGTTCTACCGGCAGGACAGCCTGAATTTGGTGATTGATGCGTAGGCGTATCACTTACAAAATCATTACCGCAATTAGAATCTCCCCAAATATGACGAAGATTAAAATAATGTCCTACTTCATGAGTGGTAGTGCGACCGCCATCAAACGGCGCTGAAACGTTACCAATACGACCAAAATAATTATAACCCATGACAACACCATCGGTTGCTGCGCTTCCGCCAGGAAACTGTGCGTACCCTAAAATTGTTTCTCCAGTTGGTCTTAACATTTGAGGTACAATCCACATATTTAAATATTGACTCGTGTCCCAAGGATTAACACCTCCAGTTGACGTACTTTTCATATCGTCGTTAGTTCCCCAGTTTCTTCTCGTGGTCAATTTTCTAGTAATACCAGAGGTTGCGTTACCGTTGGGATCAACCGTAACAAGGCAAAATTCAATTTGAGAATCTGCTGCTTGTGACCAAACATTATCGGCATCTGGATTAGTACGTCTAAAATCTTCATTTAGCACATCCAATTGAGATTGGATCTGAGCCAGGCTTATATTTTCTGTACTGTTACGATACAGGACATGCACCACCACAGGAATGGTAATGATACTGCCATCAATTCGGTTTTGTTGCATCTCTTGAATCTTATTTTGAGTAAAGTTTTCAATTTGCTTCATTCGAGATTCAAGCGTAGGGTCTTGCTGCTTTCTTAGCTCTAGATTGTCCATTGCACCACAATTTCGGTCGATAAGATCTTGTGCGAACATCGAGGTCATTGATAGCAAATACAATACTGCTAGTGTAATTGTTTTTTTCATGATAATTGTTTAAAAGATTTGAGTTAATTTTAAATTAGTCTTCGTGAAAGTATTAAAGTTTTGTTAATAAAAAAGGTTTACTACAAAGTTTTCGCTCAACAGCATTAAATAAATTTTCGATTACGGTTTTACCGTAATTTTAGTGAAGAAAATGACTACATTTACCTATGCAGAATCGCAAATTACTCGATATTAAAAATCTTTCAATTGCTTTTACTTCGGAAGGTATTGAGAAAGAAATCATTCATAATATCTCTTATCATTTAAATCCTAACGAGATTTTAGGTATTGTTGGTGAATCGGGTTCAGGCAAATCGGTATCCTCATTGGCCATTTTGGGATTGCTTCCGAAGAAGATTTCAAAAATCACTCAAGGCGCCATTCAGTTTAATGGTAAGGATTTAACTACTTTAAATCAGAAGGATTTTCAAAACATTCGTGGTAAGGACATCGCCATGATTTTTCAAGAACCCATGAGTTCTCTTAACCCGTCAATGACCTGTGGGAAACAGGTACAAGAGATTTTACTTCAGCATGAAAAATTATCAAAAGCCGCTGCAAAGATTGAGACCTTAGCGCTTTTTGAAAGTGTCAAGCTACCCTTGCCCGAACGTGTTTATAAGGCCTATCCTCATGAGATTTCTGGCGGACAAAAACAACGCGTCATGATTGCCATGGCCATTGCCTGCAAACCAAAAGTCCTTATTGCCGATGAGCCCACAACGGCTTTAGACGTAACCGTTCAAGCAGAAATTATAGAGTTGCTTAAAGACCTGCAAAAACAAAAGCAAATGAGTATTCTGTTCATCTCTCACGATCTGTCTCTGGTTTCAGAAATTGCCGATCGCATCATGGTGATGTACAAAGGCGACATTGTTGAACAAGGTGATGTGTCTCAAATTTTTAAATTTCCGAAGCACACCTATACCAGGGCGCTCATTAACTCTAGACCTTCAATGGATGTGAGGCTAAAGCAACTGCCAACGATTGATGATTTTATGAGTCATACTGTTAATGCTGAAATTTTAACTCCGGAAGAGCGCGCTCAATTTCAGAACAATATCTATGCTCAAGAACCGCTTTTAGAGGTGATCAATCTTGAAAAAACATTCATTTCAAAATCAGGATGGTTCACCAAACCTGAAGCATTTAAAGCTGTAGATCAGGTATCCTTTAAAATTTATAAAGGCGAAACCCTAGGTTTGGTTGGCGAATCAGGCTGCGGAAAATCTACGCTATCCAATGCCATTTTACAGTTGGATAAAGCAACGGCGGGTTCTATCTTATATAAAGGTCGTGATATCAATACACTCTCAAAAGCCGACGTTAGAGCTCTTAGAAAAGACATTCAAATAATTTTTCAAGACCCGTATGCCTCCTTAAACCCTAGACTTACGGTGGGTAATGCGATTATGGAACCTATGAAAGTTCATAATATTGGTGCAAATGATAAAGATCGTAAAACTAAAGTCCTCGATCTTTTGAAGAAAGTAGGTTTGGATGACAGTTTCTTTAATCGGTATCCCCATGAATTCTCGGGAGGACAGCGCCAACGTATCGGCATTGCAAGAGCCATTGCGCTCGAACCAGAATTTATAGTCTGCGACGAATCGGTTTCTGCTTTGGATATTTCGGTGCAGGCCACAGTCTTAAATTTATTGAACGATCTAAAAGAACACTTTAAATTTACTTACATCTTTATCTCCCACGATCTCGCGGTCGTAAAATATATGGCCAATCAACTTATGGTCATGAACCAAGGAAAAATAGAAGAAATTGGTGATGCCGATGCCATCTACAAATCGCCAAAATCAGCATATACCAAAAAGCTTATTTCTGCGATCCCAAAAGGTTGAAACCTTCGTCGTTCATCGTTTGTATTCAAAAATTAAGACCGTTTGGTTTCATTTCGTATGGTTATGTTAGACGCATTCACAATTCTTTCTTAATTTTAAAATTAATTTACATTTTAAACGTTTTTCGAAGTATTTCAAGCCAATCTTATGAGCACACATATTAATATCCTTATTTTATTTTTAGGTATGACCTTATTCTTTTCAGAACCCTCAGATCATAAAAAACAAGACCCTGTCATCAATACAAATAAAGATGCCATCGACAAAAAAGTAGATTCATTGCTCGCGTTGATGACCATTGATGAAAAAGTTGGGCAAATGAATATGTACAACGGTTTTTGGGATGCTACTGGTCCTGTACCAAAAGAAGGTGGCGCCAAGACCAAATACGACCATCTAAGAAAAGGCTGGGTTGGCGGTATGCTCAATGTAAGAGGTGTTGACGATGTGCGCGCTGTTCAAAAAATTGCGGTTGAAGAAACACGCTTGGGTATCCCTCTCATCATTGGTTACGACGTGATTCACGGTTATAAGACTATGAGCCCTATTCCCTTGGCTGAAGCAGCAAGCTGGGATTTAGAGGCCATAGAAAAATCTGCTAGAAATGCGGCTATCGAAGCATCGGCTGCGGGTATTAATTGGACGTTTGCACCAATGGTAGATATTAGTAGAGATCCAAGATGGGGACGAGTAATGGAAGGTGCTGGTGAAGATCCTTATTTGGGAAGCCAAATTGCAAGAGCACGCGTTCAAGGTTTTCAAGGTGACGACTTGACCAAGAACAACACCATAGCAGCCTGTGCAAAACACTTTGCAAGTTATGGTTTTGCTGAAGCTGGCCGCGAATATAACACTGTGGATATTGGTCCTTCTACGTTATATAATATCATTTTACCGCCATTTGAAGCTGCAGCGAATGCTGGCGTTAGAACGTTTATGAATTCTTTTAATGACCTTAACGGTGTCCCTGTTTCGGGCAGTTCGTTTTTGCAGCGTGATATTTTAAAAACCAAATGGAATTTTGACGGTTTTGTAGTTTCAGATTGGGCTTCAATATGGGAAATGATTTCTTGGGGTATTGCAAAAGATAAGAAAGATGCCGCTAGAATTGCAGCGACCGCAGGATCTGATATGGATATGGAAGGCTATGTATATATCGAACAACTCGCCAATTTAGTTAAGGATGGGATTGTTGATGAAGCTATAATTTCTGAAGCTGCAGGACGCATTTTGAGGGTAAAATATGAATTAGGTCTTTTTGACGATCCCTTTAAATATTGCGATGAAGACCGTGAAAAAGCTCTAATTGGCAGTAAGGCTCATACAGATGACGCGTTAGACATGGCAAAAAAATCGATGGTACTTTTAAAGAACGAGACAAATTTACTTCCGTTGCAAAAGAAAGGACAACGCATTGCGCTCATTGGTGCTCTTGCCTCGGAAAAAAATAGTCCGTTGGGAAGTTGGCGATTGGCATCAGACGATGATTCGGCTATTTCAGTTTTAGAAGGCATGCAGGCCTATTCCGAAAATACGCTCCAGTACGAAAAAGGAGTTGAACTCGTTATCGGAAAAACCTCTTTCATAAAAGAGGTTGAAATTAACACAACCAATAAAGATGGGATGACCGAAGCTATTTTGGCAGCGAAGAACGCAGACGTGGTTGTAATGGTTATGGGAGAACACGGCTTTCAAAGCGGTGAAGCTAGAAGTAGAACCCAATTGGATTTACCAGGATTGCAGCAAGAACTACTGGAAGCCGTTTTTAAGGTGAACAAAAATATCGTGCTTGTGTTACAAACTGGGCGCCCGCTTACTATAGAATGGGCTGCAGAGCATATTCCGTCGATTCTGGTGGGTTGGCAATTGGGCTCACAGTCTGGACATGCGATCGCACAAGTGTTGTATGGTGATTACAATCCTAGCGGAAAACTTCCCATGACGTTCCCTAGACAAGTTGGACAAGTCCCTATTTATTACAGCCATAAAACGACAGGCAGACCGTCAAATTCTGAAGACAACGTATTTTGGTCTCACTATATCGATCAAGAAAATTCGCCGTTGTATCCCTTTGGCTACGGCTTGAGTTATACTGAATTTGAATATAGCAACCTTAAGGTTTTAGGTTCTAATTTTTCTGTTAATGACACCATAAATATGACCGTCGATCTTACCAATGTTGGTAACTACGACGGTAAAGAAGTGGTACAATTATATATTAGGGATCTCGTAGGTAGTGTCGTAAGACCTGTAAGAGAATTAAAAGGCTTTGAATTGGTTGAACTTAAAAAAGGAGCGTCCATGACCATTGCGTTTAGCTTAACTAAAGACGAATTGGGCTTTTATAACAATAATGGGGATTATGTTATTGAAGCGGGTGACTTTGAGGTCTTTGTTGGTGGAAATTCTGATGCAGCATTAACCGCTCAATTCCGTTTAAAATAATCTAAAAAAGAAAAAATATTCATGCCGTTGTAGGGGACTAAAGCATGAATATTTTTTTTGTTAACGTTAAGATGTTTTGGAGCAATCTTAATGTTTTTTGAAAACTAGAGATGATCTTGTTTTCGGTACTAGTAGGTTGGGGTAAATTAGGGGCAAAAAAGTTCATTCGGTTTAGGTTTAAAGTAGATTTGGGGCAAATCTTAAAAGTTAATAACTAAGCATTCGTTGTTTTGATTTGGTTCTTCGAATATAGAACACATTTTTAATTTGTCAGTCAAAACACACAAATAATCGTTAAAATGCACTATATTTTAACTATTAACACCTATTTAACAGATTTTTCTTACAAGTTTAGTCAATTCGTTTTACTTCGGAAACAAAAAAGCCACTCCTTAAAGTGGCTTCTCAATATGATGCTGTCATATATTTATAAATTCATCTCGGGAATCTCACCTTCGATAATTAGAGTGCCTTGTGTAGCCTCTTTTATGGTCTCTACAGAAACTCCTGGCGCGCGTTCTAAGAGTTTGAATCCGTTATCTGTTACTTCCATAACCGCCAAGTTAGTCACGACCTTTTTGACGCAGGCCACTCCAGTTAATGGCAGTGAACATTGCTTTAGTAATTTTGATTCGCCCGCTCTGTTGGTATGCATCATGGCTACGATGATATTCTCGGCACTTGCCACCAGATCCATAGCGCCTCCCATACCTTTGACCATCTTTCCTGGGATTTTCCAATTGGCGATATCTCCACCTTCAGAAACTTCCATGGCGCCTAATATCGTCAAATCAACATGTTGGCCCCTGATCATCGCAAAACTGGTTGATGAATCAAAAAAACTGGCTCCTGGTAATGTTGTAATCGTTTGCTTTCCGGCATTAATAATATCGGCATCTTCTTCGCCTTCAAATGGAAATGGGCCCATCCCGAGCACACCGTTTTCGCTTTGAAATTCAACTTCTATGTCATCTCTCACGTAGTTTGCTACAAGTGTAGGAATTCCTATTCCTAAGTTTACATAGTAACCATCTTGAACTTCTTTTGCGATGCGCTTTGCGATTCCGTTTTTATCAAGCATAATATTTAAACTTTAATTTAGATTCTCGACTCCGCTCGAATTGACAGAGTGAGGGATAATAATTTTGGCGAGTTATTTTTTTGTACGAACTGTTCTTTGTTCAATCCGTTTCTCGTAAGTTTCGCCTTGAAAAATACGTTTCACAAAAATACCTGGTACATGAATTTGGTTGGGATCTAAAGTGCCAACAGGCACTAACTCTTCTACCTCGGCCACTGTAATTTTAGCAGCACCACACATATTGGGATTAAAATTTCTAGCCGTTCCTTTAAAAATAAGATTTCCTGCGGCATCGCCTTTCCAAGCTTTAACGAATGCAAAATCGGCTTTAAAAGCATGCTCCAACACATACATTTTCCCGTCAAACTCTCTGGTCTCCTTACCCTCGGCGACTTCGGTTCCAAAGCCTGCTGGTGTGTATATGGCCGGAAATCCTGCTTGGGCGGCTCTGCAACGTTCGGCCAAAGTCCCTTGCGGAATTAACTCTACCTCCAACTCTCCAGATAACATTTGACGTTCAAATTCATCGTTTTCTCCTACATACGATGAGGTCATTTTATCGATTTGCTTACCCTTCAGCAGTAATCCTAATCCAAAATCATCTACTCCTGCATTATTCGAAATACACTTTAATCCTTTGACGCCTAAACGCACAAGCTCGGCAATAGCATTTTCAGGAATACCAGAGAGACCAAATCCTCCAAACATAAAGGTCATATTATTTGAAACACCTTTGAGGGCCTCTTGAACATTGGCAACTTTTTTATTGATCATTTATTGTTATTTTAAAATTGAACTCGGTATTGCTTTTCAGAACGCAAAAAAAAATGTAATGAATGATATAATCCGACTGTTCTATTATTAATAGCTCCATTATGTATCTCAAGAAAACTTTTAACACATTCGTCCATGTATTCGATCACCTCTAAAAATCAAGCTAAGTTCAATGGAAAATTACAAAATAAATTTCCGAATAAAGAATAATAACAAAGATTAACCTGTTGACAAAATACGAAACACTTTATAGGAATCAAACCCCGTTTTGATTACCGTCTAAAGGCTTATAACACAAGACAATTATGTCTGCCACACAGAACAGAATCACAAGAACAGGTCCTATATCCCTGCCAACTTATAGACTTCATTTAACTTACAATGATAAATACATTCTATAGACTTCCAAAATTCGATTTTCACCTTTAAGAGCTACCGTTATACAAATAGCGCTCTCTACGTTGAACTAATCATTAAAATTAACGTTGTGTCACAGACATGTTGCCTTTGTTGTCTTTGAAAATACTTTAATACATCAAAAGCTTCTATAGCTCGATAACGTAGATGACATCAGAATTTTCAACAGACTAATATATATTTATGCGATTAAACCTTAAAACTGAACGTTTCGTCGATTTTTTGTGTTACATTGTCTCATAATTGTATTCACAGCAGGTCGTATTTTTGTTTCAGAATTTAAGCTCTTGATACTATAAATATAATTAGTAACCTAGCTAATAAGGCTTGTTCGTGACTTTAATCACTAAAATTGTCCCCTGAATATGAACGCAATTGAACGTTATTTACTTTCTTCGGAAGAGGAACCGTCAACCGGCAAAAACATTACTTTTTTAAATTCCATCCAAGATTCTATCGCTATTGGTTCGTGGGAAGCTGATCTTCAAAACATGCAGATAAAGTGGAGCGCTATGACCAGAAAAATACACGAAGTATCTGATGATTATAAGCCAACTTTTGATGAAGCGATCAATTTCTATCCTGAAGGCGAAAATAGAGATCGTATTCTAGAAGTTTTTGATAAAGCAGTCAAAACAGGTATCCAATTTGACGAGCGGTTGCAATTTGTATCTGCAAAAAATAATTTAAAGTGGGTACGATCTATTGGATATCCCATATTTGAAAATAACGAATGCGTCAAGATACGAGGGATTTTTCAAGATATAACCCAAAGCAAGACTACAAGTAACTTGATTGCTCTCAGAGAAGAAGAAGCGCGCACCTCTTGGGATCATTCTCCTAATGGCATGGCTATTATTGGGTTGGATGCCAAATTGAAAAAGGCAAACTTAAGTCTTTGTCATTTTTTAGAATATACAGAAGATGAACTAATAGGCTTGAATTTTACGCATCTTACCCATCCCGATGATAAACATCTAGAATCTGCGCAAGTCATGGAAATGTTTGAGGGCACACGCCATCATTTTGAAGTTGAAAAACGATATATTAGTCGTACAGGAAACATCGTACCTTGCCTAGTTACTGTATCCATGCTAAGAGATAAAGACAAAAAGCCGGTTCATTTTATCGCCAACCTTGCGAATATTTCAAATATCAAAAAAGCAGAACAAAAGATCAAAACGCTGTTAGAGACCACTGAGGAACAAAATATGCGCTTACTCAACTTTGCTCATATTGTATCCCACAACCTTAGATCACACTCAGGAAATCTAGAAATGTTATTGGACTTAATCAAACAAGAATTACCCGAAACTACTGATAATGAGTATTTTCCGTTGGTGAATGATGCGGTCAAACATTTAAGTGAAACCATTCATAACCTTAACGAAGTATCATCTATAAACACAAAAATCAACAATGATTTTATAGCCCTTAATCTTTTAGAATTTATCAATAAAGCCATAGGAAGTATAGCGGCTCAAATTATCGAAACCAATACAAATTTCACCGTTGATGTGGATGACACGATTGAAATTTTAGGTATCGCAGCTTATCTCGATTCTATTTTATTAAATTTCTTTACTAACGCCATTAAATATAGACAGCCCAACCAAAACCCTGTGGTGCAGGTGAGTGCCTCCCGTGAGGCAAATGGTATAAAACTAATAATTGAAGACAATGGTTTAGGCATAGACCTTGAAAAACATGGCCATAAGATTTTTGGCATGTATAAAACCTTTCATAAACATGACGATGCTCGTGGTCTAGGTCTTTTTATAACTAAAAATCAAATTGATGCTATTGGTGGTAGTGTAGACGTAACAAGTGCCATTGGCATAGGTACTAAATTTACCGTTCATTTTAAGTGCGTCTAGAATAGATCGTATTAAACTCAAGAAAGCAAGCCCTAAATTCTAAAAACAGTCCTAATCCCTATCAAAATCAGGATCGGTATTAAACCTAGTGATTCACCCATATTACGACAATAATGACAAATACGTTCATAAGAAGTTTAGATAGGCCTGCCGCAAATTAAGTTTGGTTTTACGTACTACAACAGATAACTATCGAGAATTCAGTCGTCCTTAGAGCTTTTCAAAATTAAGTTTCGGTAACATAAAAAAAATCAACCTTAGCTTTTGGGATCTGCCTATTGTCACAGATGCCATCGAGATGGCATTGCAAGTACCCTAAGTATTTTGAAGCAGATTAATTAATTAAAAAAAACCTTAAAAATCCAACACATCATCTAATTCATCTCCAAAATCTGAGCCATCACCATCATTGCCTTTCCACTTCTTACAATCAACTTCAATGGATAAATTTTCTGGTCGTTCAAATTCGTCTAAAGATATGTCGAGCTCTTCATCGGCATAACACGATTTCATATACAAACCCCAAATTGGTAAGGCCATTGCTGCACCTTGACCGTAAGCAATACTTTGAAAATGGGCTGCTCTATCTTCGGCACCAACCCAAACACCTGTTACCAAATTTGGCACCATACCCATAAACCAACCATCACTTTGATTTTGCGTAGTTCCTGTTTTACCCGCAATTGGGTTTTTGAGTTCGTATGGATATCCTGTACCAATTTCTTTAAATAAAGTTTGATTTACTCGATACGCATCTCTAAGTCTACTTCCTGATCCACCCTCAACGACACCTTGCATTAAGTTTACCGTTGTGTAAGCTACCTCAGCGCTCAACACATCCTTTGTTTCTGGCGTAAATTGATAAAGTACTGTTCCGTTTTTATCTTCAATTCTCGTCACCATAACCGGTTTATTATAAACACCTTTATTGGCAAATGTGGCATAAGCAGCAACCATTTCATAGACGCTAATATCAGGCGTTCCTAATGCAATAGCAGGAACTGCGGGAATATTTGCTGTAATCCCTAAATTTTTCGCCATATCGACTACAGGTTCAGGACCAACTTTATCCATTAAACGCGCTGTGGCAGTATTGACCGAATTACCTAAAGCCGATTTTAATGTTAAAAAGCCGTCATAGCGACCATCAGAATTTTTTGCAGTCCAAGGTAACGGATTACCATATTTATTGGCTTCAATGGTAATTTGCTGTCTCGGGATGGTATCACAAGGCGATAAGTGCAATTGATCAATGGCGGTCGCATATACAAAAGGCTTAAATGTAGAACCTACTTGTCGCTTCCCTTGCTTGACGTGATCATATTGAAAATGTCTATAGTTCATACCTCCTACCCAAGCTTTGACATGTCCCGTTTGTGGATCCATAGACATCATTCCTGGTTGTAAAAAAGATTTGTAATAGCGCATTGAATCTATGGGTTTCATAACGGTATCAATCTCTATAGGCTGGCCGTTTTTCCAAGAAAATATGCTCATTTGAGCAGGTTTTTCAAATGAGGCGCGAATGTCTTTGTCGCTTTTTCCTGCGGCACTCATAAGTCTCCAACGCTCAGAACGCCTCATACTTACATCCATCAGATCCTTGATTTCGTTTTTATCCAAATCTACAAAAGGTGCGGTAGGGTTTCGATCTGGTGTATTTTGATTATCAAATTCTGCCTGAAGTCTCGGCATATGTCTTGCCACTGCATCTTCGGCATAACGTTGCATTCTCGAATCAATGGTCGTGTAAATTTTGAGTCCATCGTTATACAAATTATATCTCGAGCCATCAGGTTTTGGATTGTCTTTGATCCAATCTTTCATAAACTTATCCAGATAAGCTCTAAAATAAGTCGCTGTGCCTTCTCGGTGTGATTCGGGAGAATAATTTAAATCCAGTTCTGTGGCTTGGAGGCTGTCTTTTTTTACTTCGGAAATATAATCGTATTTATACATTTGAGCCAGCACGACATTTCTTCGGTTCTTTACACCTTCTGGATTACGATGTGGTCTTGGATTGTAAAGTGAAGAATTTTTGAACATCCCGACCAACATAGCTGATTCTTTTAAATCTAGATCTTTTGGCTCTTTTCCGAAGTAAATACGCGTCGCACTTCTAATCCCGTCGGCGTTGTTTCCGAAGTCATAGATATTGAAATACATCGCAATGATCTCTTCCTTGGTATACTGTCGTTCCAAACGGATGGCAATCACCCATTCACGCACTTTTTGAAATAAACGCTGAAACTTGTTTGACGATACCTGTTTTGTAAACAGCTGCTTTGCCAATTGTTGAGAAACGGTACTTGCGCCGCCGCCACTACCAAATTTTGAAATTGCTCTTAATGTCCCCCTAAAATCAATACCTGCGTGTTCGTAAAATCTAATATCTTCAGTAGCAACTAAAGCATCTATCAATTCTTTTGGTAGCTCTTCGTAATCAACAGGGGTTCTATTATCGTCCAAATAGAATTTACCTAAAGTTTTATCATCTGAAGAAATGACCTCTGTGGCTAAAAAGGTTTTTGGATTTTCAAGAATCGTGTGATCAGGCATTTCGCCCAAAAGTCCCCAAGATGCCAATAGAAACATAAAAAAGAACAGAAATATACCTCCTGTGAATAAAATCCAAAAGCGTCTTATGTATTTTGAAAAGTCTTGAGCATTACCAGATGATGGTTTTTTGGTTGCTGCAGTTTGTTTTGCCATAATCAGTTTGTTTGCGAATACTCTATTCTAAAACCAACATCAATGATGCCTTCTAATTTATCTATACCGTTGACGCTTCCATTTTGCCTCATAGCATGTTGAATATTAACGGTATATTCTCCAGATTCGTTAAAGATAAATGGCTCCTTATAGCCTTTGTACCATAATTTATTTTCTTTAAGATCGGTAAATCCCGTGCCTAAAAAACTGCCGTCGGGATTTGCCATTTTATACTCTAGAGTATCTTTAATGGTTTTCCCGTTAGGATAATTGAGCTCTACGATAAGGAAGAGATTGCTATATTTATAAGCTTCTGTATTTCTAAGATTGACAAATAAGTTATAAGCGTTAATAGAATCGGGTGGTGTCACCTTAAACTCGATCTTATCGTTTTTATTCCACTCATCAGGTACCGATTTGTAGGCATCAAATACACGATTGGAATCACAAGAGATCATGGTGATGATGATCACAGTACAAACGAGCCAGTACTTACTTTTTTGCATTTCTATTATTAGGTTTATTGCCTTGCTGCCGTTGCTTACCTTTATTATTTCTACGTTTCTTTTTGCGTTTTGGACCATCGAAGCGTGTTAAACTATCTTGTCCCACAACGTTTCCAAATTCGGTTTTAGTATCTACAATTACCTCTTCGGCATATTCTTCTAGACTAGCAACTGGTTCTTTGCGCTTATTTTTTGCAATAATCTCGTTGGCTTGCTCTGTTGTAAGGATATGCCAATTCATCCATTCGCCTTCGTAAGCGTACCACATGTGACCTTTAAAAATATCTGTTTTTTGACATACAGCTTTTCCTTTTTCAGTATACAATCTGGTTTCTGTTTTTGGAAAGGCTTTTAGAGCATCCAGATAGGAATCAAGTTCATAGTTAAGGCAACATTTAAGTTTACCACATTGGCCAGCAAGCTTAAGCGGATTCAAAGATAACTGTTGATAGCGTGCTGCAGAAGTGCTTACCGATCTAAAATCGGTGAGCCAAGTGGAGCAGCATAGTTCTCTTCCGCAGGAACCAATACCTCCAAGACGAGCAGCTTCCTGACGAAAACCAACTTGTTTCATTTCGATACGTGTTCTAAACTCTCTGGCAAAAAGCTTGATCAATTCTCTAAAATCTACGCGCTCTTCAGCCGTGTAATAGAAAGTGGCTTTACTAGCATCACCTTGATATTCAATATCAGAGATTTTCATTTTGAGCTTTAAGTCAATCGCAAATTGCCTTGCTTTGACTTTCATAGGTTCTTCCTTGTCTCTTGCTGCCGACCAAATGTCAATATCTTTTTGGCTCGCTTTACGGTAGATCTTTAAAACGTTTTCTTCGTCATCGAGATTGACTTTTTTACGTTTCATTTGCACTCTCACCAATTCTCCAGTAAGTGTAACCATCCCTATATCATGACCAGATTGTGCTTGTGTAGCAACAATATCGCCAATGCTAAGAGTAAGGCTTTCTGTATTTTTATAGTATTGTTTTCTGCCGTTCTTGAAGCGTACTTCAACGCCAATAAACGGTTCTTGTCCTTGGGGTAACGACATGTTGGCCAACCAATCAAAAACGGTGAGTTTGTTACAGCTATCTGTGCCACAAGTCCCATTGTTTTTACATCCTTTTGGTTGTCCATCTTTTCCAGTTGAGCAACTGTTACAACTCATGAAATCTTATATATAATCCAGAGAACCCAATAGTTTCTGGATGACGATTAAAACTAATTTTGAATTGTAAATATAAGATTAATTATTGAGTATGCTCAACGAAAGCGTACCTCGATTTGATTGCGAAAGGATTGATATTGGCATCAATGTAATTGATAGAATTTAAATCTAATTAAATTCAATTTCATAGTTCAAACGGTTGGAAAGCGTCCTTAATTGTGCTTTTGACTTGAAAGCATTAGAGAATAGCATGTCACTCCACCCAATTTTTTTTGAGTACTCATTGAAGGTTTCTTGACGCCAATTAAAGCCTTCTTTCCAAAACTTGTTAGGAGAGATATAACAAAACGTATAGTCAAAAATAAAACTCGATTGGTTTTCGCCTTCAAGTGTTGACAAGGTTTCGGGCGCCATCAAGATAATTTTATTTTGAATGCAGTTCTTTCTAATGCCTGCAATTAATTTAGGATAATCTGCTTTGAGCGATGAAATATCAAAATCATTATACTCTGTATTTCCTATTTTCTGAATGGGTCTAATTTGAAGAATGTCAAAACTCTTTGGATCAAAGTAGTTGAAGAAATCCTTGAGCTCATAAAAATTATCTTTGTTAAATGTGTAATTGATTCTCACTTTAAAGTCATACTTGAGCTTGAGTTTAGCAAAAGCTTGAAATGCGTTTTGAAACTTCTCGTAACTCGCTTTCTTCATAAAACGCTCGTAACTTTCTTTGGTAACGCCATGCAATGAGATCGTAAATTCGTTTAGCCCTGCCTTTAAGAGGTCCTCAATCTTGTCTTCATTGAGTAAATTAGCGTTTGTTGTAATAGAAATGTAAGGCACGTTATGTTGTTTACCCAACTCTACGATTCTCACTAAGTTTTTATATAAGGTAGGCTCAGTACCACAACCAATTTGTAGTTTTAAGGCTCTTTTAAAAATGGATTTGGCAACAAGCTCTAGGTCATTATCCTTAAATTGACCTTTTAAGGTTTTAACATAATCGGCATCGGTAAAATAACACATTTTACAGCGTAAATTACAGGCCAAAACTGGGTCAAGGTTTACCGCCAAATACCGTTTATTGAACTTGTGAAGTAAGTACAAGGCCAAAAATTTTATCCTGTGACTTTTTATCCTTCTATTAAGCTGTAAAAGTTTATAAATATTCATTTACACGGTTTTCTTAAAGGTATCAAAAATATTCCTTAGGTCTTTTTTAAAAGGTAAGTGGTCTGCTCGCCCCTTCTTAAAAATATCGTTGCTATTGCCTTTTCCTTTGCGTATTTCCTTTTGTTCATCTACTGGCAACCTATTGATCTCCATACAGGGTGTAGAGCAGCAGTTTTCCATTTTTTCTCGACACCTTTCACACTGAATAAAGAGTAAATGACATCCCTCATTGGCGCAATTTGTATGCATATCGGCAGGATTTCCGCATTGATGGCAGTTAGAAATGACATCATCGCTAATACGTTCAGATCGTCTTTGATCAAAAACAAAATTTCTACCTAGAAACTTATTTTCTAAGGCAGCTTCCTCAACTTGTCTAACGTAATTGATAATACCACCTTCTAATTGAAATACATTTTTAAAACCCTTGTGCTTGTAGTACGCGCTGGCCTTTTCACAACGAATTCCGCCAGTGCAATACATGACTAAATTCTTATCGTCCTTGTGGTCTTTCAAATCGGCTTCAATCAAATCTAGAGATTCCCTAAATGTGTCAACATCTGGTGTGATCGCATTTTTGAAATGTCCTATTTCGCTTTCATAATGATTGCGCATATCTACCAAAACCGTATTTGGGTCTTCAATAAGCTCGTTAAAGGCTGCTGCATCTACATGAATACCCTTATTAGTAACATCAAAGGTATGATCGCTTAAACCATCGGCAACAATCTTATGGCGCACTTTGACTTTCAGTTTTAAAAAGGCATAATTATCATGCTCAACAGCAATGTTCAACCGAACATCTTCTAAAAATGAAATGGTGTCAAGATGATTTTTAAATGTATTGAAATTTTCCGCAGGAATAGAAAGCTGCGCATTAATCCCTTCTTTGGCGACGTAAATTCGACCGAGAACCTCTTGTTGGTCCCACGCTAAAAAAAGGTGATTTCTAAAAATGGTGGTATTGCCAATGTTGGCGTACTTGTAGAAAGAGATTGTTAAACGTTCTTGACCCGCTTTTTCAATGAGCTCTGCTCTTTCTTTAGCACTTAAGTTATTGTACAGTTGCATGCTATACGTATTTAAGTTTAAAGAGTTATTGGTTTGCAAAGGTATTCTTTTAAATAGAATATCAAATTTTTGTATTAAAAAAGCCCTTTAGACGATCTAAAGGGCTTTTTTGAGGACTAACTCGTTATTAATATTTTTAATTTGTCTTAAAAATATTATCCGAGTTATCCACCATCGGCCTTGCAGTTACTATTCGTTTGAATAGAAACCGAAACACCTGAGATGTTGTTAAAAATAATTTTACTAAAAAATTTCATTCTTTACTAAAATTTAAGTGTGTTGGATATGCCATAAATGGCTTCTTTTTCATAACAAGATTTCCCAATCTCATTTGGTAGATGCAGAAAGTTTAAAAAGGTTGCGTCATAACCTTAAAAAAAATTAAAAGAAGTTGTATTTTTACTAACGTTTTCAAATTAAAATTACAGATAAATGAGCAGTGAAAAAGACGCAAAATTAAAAGCACTAAAATTAACCTTAGATAAGTTAGATAAAGCCTACGGAAAGGGTACGGTCATGAAGATGAGCGACCAAGCTGTTGTTGATGTTGACGCTATTTCTTCGGGATCATTAGGACTCGATATTGCTCTAGGTGTTGGAGGATATCCTAGAGGACGAGTGATTGAAATATATGGGCCAGAATCTTCTGGTAAAACCACCCTAACCTTACACGCCATTGCCGAAGCTCAAAAAGCTGGTGGGATTGCAGCATTTATCGATGCAGAGCATGCTTTCGATAGAACATATGCCGAAAAATTAGGAGTCGATATTGACAACTTGATTATTTCCCAACCAGATAATGGTGAACAAGCTTTAGAAATCGCCGATAATCTCATACGCTCTGGAGCGATTGATATTGTAGTGATAGATTCAGTCGCTGCTTTAACTCCAAAAAGTGAGATTGAAGGTGAAATGGGTGATTCTAAAATGGGATTACATGCACGTTTAATGTCGCAAGCGCTGAGAAAATTAACAGGATCAATTAGCAAGACTAACTGTACGGTTATCTTTATCAACCAATTGCGTGAAAAAATTGGCGTGATGTTTGGAAATCCTGAAACGACCACTGGTGGTAATGCTTTAAAATTTTATGCTTCTGTACGATTGGATATTAGACGATCTACACAAATCAAGAACACAGATGGTGGTGTCATGGGTAACAAGACCAGAGTTAAAGTGGTCAAAAACAAAGTTGCACCTCCTTTTAAAATGTGTGAATTTGATATCATGTATGGTGAAGGGATCTCCAAGGTTGGTGAGATTCTAGACGTTGCCGTTGAGCAAGAAATTGTCAAGAAAAGTGGCTCATGGTTTAGCTATGGTGACACCAAGTTGGGTCAAGGCCGTGATGCCGTGAAAGCACTTATCAAAGATAATCCAGAATTAATGGATGAGCTTGAGACTAAAGTTAGGGACAATGTTAAGGCTCTCAACTAAATTTTAAACATCAAATTGCGAAAAAATCCCTCTTTTATGGGATTTTTTTGTTTTTAGACGCAACCTTTCGCTTTGTTAGGTATCTATATAATGAAATGTTTGTAGGTCAAACTGAAATAGTTTATGAAGAAGATTGTTTTACTAAGTTTTTTAATGCTCTCATTGTGCGCTTGTAGTTTAGACGATGAGACGCCACGTTTTTTTAACGAAGCCTTACCTATTGTAAGTGTTGAAGTTCCCGAAACGTTTGTTTTTGGGGAAGTTTACCCGATTACAGCAACGTACTTAAGACCAACTGGATGTCATATTTTTAATAGCTTTTCTATTGATAATGATGGTACCGAACGTACTGTTTTTTTGATTAATACCGTCTATCAAGATCAAGATTGTACGACGTTTACCTCTGGCGAGAATGAGGTCGAGGCATCCTTTAACTTTCAAGTCAATGATACTGGAGTACATACTTTTAAGTTTTGGCAGGGCCAGGATGAAAATGGTGTTGACCTGTATTATGTTGTTGATGTCCCAGTGGTAGAGTAAAAATTAAATCGTTTAAAACTAAATCATGTGAGTTTAGACCAACTCATAGAGCGCTGTAAAAAAAATGATGCTCAAGCACAAAGTCAACTTTATAAGCGCTACGCGAATAAGCTGTTTTCAATTTGCTTGAAGTATTCACGTAACTACGTCGAAGCCGAAGATAATTTGCAAGACGCGTATATTACGATATTTAAAAAGATTGATCAGTTTAGGCACAAGGGCTCGTTTGAGGGCTGGATGAAACGCATAACAGTCAATACGGCATTACAACGTTACCGAAGTATTGGTGTTTTTGATATTATTAATGAGGATCAAATTGAAGATGTAACCGTTGAAGTTGACGACGACGATATAAGTATTGATTTTTTATTGAAGATCATCCAAAAGCTACCAGATCGATACCGATTGGTGTTTAACCTGTATGCATTGGATGATTACTCACATAAGGAAATTGCCAGCTTATTGAACATTTCGGTTGGCACATCAAAATCAAATCTCGCACGAGCACGCTTGATTTTAAAGAAAAAAGTAGAAACATATAAAGCGACACCCAATTCGCAAAGTATATAATGAGTGAGAAAAAAAACATAGACAAGTTATTTAAAGAGCGACTCAAAGATTTTGAAGTGGCTCCCAATGACGCTATCTGGGAACGTATAGAGAATGAGCTTCATAAGGACAAACGCAAACGCAGGGTTATTCCGTTTTGGTGGCAATTTGCTGGCGTGGCTGCTGTTTTGGCGCTTTTATTCACGGTTGGAAATACAGTATTTAATACTACAAATAGAACTTTAATACCTTCGGAAGTTGTTGAGACCGATGCACCAATTGAGAACACTCAAGACAAGTCTGATGTGACCACTATCCCTTCGGAAACATCAACAGATACTTCGGAAGCTGTTGCGACAGATCATACAGACCCTAAAACTCTTGAAGGTTCGCCTAAAAATTCAGCAACTACAAGTTCAAAAGATGCTCTTGCTACCTCTAAAATTTCCGAAGAAAATAAACGAGACGCCGTAGCAACTTCCGAAGAAAAAACGAGCATCTCAAAAAACGAGACATCGTCATTGACGAAAAGTAATGCCCAGCAAAAAGAGGCTGTTGCAACTGTCGATAATCGTCTTAAAAAGTCTGAAAATAACCATAAAAATTCGACAAGAACGCAAAGTGATGTTGTAGCAAATGTTGACAAAAAAGTAGAATCTGCAGATAACAACAGTACTAAAAATAAATCTGAAATTGATAACGCCATCGATGCCATAAAACAATCGCAATCGACTCAAGTTACAGATTTAGATACGTCCCAAAAGAATGCTATTGAAACTGCCATCGATAGCTCTAAGTTGGACGCCCATGTTACCGAAAAAAATGCAATTGAAGAAGCGATTGCTGAGGCTGAAAAAAATAAAGATTCCTTAGAAAATACCGAGCAAACCTTAAAACGATGGAGCGTCGCCCCAAATGTTGCGCCTGTTTATTTTAATACTTTGGGGCAAGGATCCTCTTTGGATAATCAATTTGTAAATAACTCCAAAGAAGGTGACGTAAGTATGAGTTATGGCGTGAAAGGGAGTTATGCGCTCAACAAAAAATTAAAGATAAGAGCAGGTGTCAACAAAGTTGATCTAGGCTACTCGACGAATAATGTACTTGCATTTGACGGATCGAATCCTGTAGCGAGTGCGCGACAAATGAAAAACGTAGATCTTGACGATTCGTCACATAACAGTGCTTTTGTAAGTGCAAACAGTGTAAGTTTTGATAATGGCCCTGAGGTTTTATTCACTAAAGAACAGGGCTCTATCGACCAACAACTTGGTTTTATTGAAGTGCCTGTTGAATTAGAGTACAGTTTGGTTGATAAAAAAATTGGTCTTAACCTCATTGGTGGGTTTAGCACCTTGTTTTTAAACACCAATGAAATTTATTCTGTTCAAAATGATGGGAACAGATCGCTTGTGGGAGAAGCTACAAACATTAACGACATGAGTTATAGCGCCAATTTTGGAATTGGGGTAAATTATAATATTTCAGAAAAATTTCGATTTAATCTTGAACCCATGTTCAAGTATCAAATTGACACCTTTAATGATACGTCTGGCGATTTTCAGCCATTCTTCATTGGAGTTTATACGGGACTTAGTTTTAAGTTTTAGTTTTTTAGTTGGTTAGATTGTTATTACACTAAGTTGTAATAATGACGAAAAGCTGCTCTGTGCCAAGAGCGGCTTTTTTGTTTTAAGTATTGAAGTGATTTAGTTGCCTAAGCAATAACTTATGTGCTTTCAAATTGAGTTCTCTTGTATCTTTGATCGTCAATCCATCAGTACCTATAAATTTATGCATTTTCGCCCTCATTTTTCCTGGACTTCCACTAAAAAACGTGTAAGAAAAACGCTTTTTATTATCGGCAAACGTAATTGGTACTATGGGGATTTGATGGTTAATCGCCATTCTAAAGGCACCATCCTTAAATTGATCTAGTTCTATAGCCTCGTCTGGAACGCCTCCTTCGGGAAAAATACAAATACTCATCCCTTGTTTTAAGCGTCGCTGCGCTCTCAAAAATACAGTTTGACGGCTTTTGGGATCATTTCTATCGACTATTATACTGGTACGTTTATAGAAAAAACCAAATAAGGGGATTTTTGTCAGTTCTGCCTTTCCTACAAATACAAAGGGATTTTTAACCGTAACCAGCATAAGCATGATGTCTGCCATTGAGGTGTGATTAGCAATAAACATATAGCTCTTATCGGGATCAGGCTTTTGTTCGCGCTCAATCTGTACTCGAAATCCCATTCCGAATAAAATAAAACGAGCCCAGATACGCGCTATTTTAAAAAATAAAGGGTACCAAGCTTCCTTTATAATAGAGATCATCAAAATGGGTAAAAAGATCACGATAGGTATCGCTACCAAAATGTAGAACCAAATGCGATATAAAACCCAGAACACTGACTTCAAAATCTTCATAAGCCTCAAAACTACTTAATTTAATTCAACAATTCTATTAAAAAATTTACCTTTGCTGACGATATAGATTACCGTTTAAAATACTGAACTCTTCTTGACTTTTCGTCTTTAAATAAACGATTAGAATAAGTTCGCTAACTATAAAAAGAAATCCCTGTTTTCGCAGGCATTAACATGGCAAGAATACTCACAGGCATACAAAGCACAGGAACACCGCATCTTGGTAATATACTAGGGGCAATTTTACCTGCTATTGAAATGGCAAATGATCCCAATAACGACTCTTTTCTTTTTATTGCAGATATGCACTCATTGACGCAAATTAAAGATGCAGAAACGTTACGAAAAAATACCTATTCTACGGCTGCAACCTGGTTAGCATTTGGGTTGGATATTGACAAAACGGTCTTTTATAGACAGAGTGATATCCCACAAGTGACTGAATTATCTTGGTATTTGAGCTGTTTTTTTCCATACCAACGTTTAACTTTGGCGCATAGCTTCAAGGATAAAGCCGATCGGTTAGAAGATATTAACGCAGGATTATTCACCTATCCTATGCTAATGGCCGCAGATATCTTGTTGTATGATTCTGAAATTATTCCGGTAGGTAAAGATCAGCTCCAACATATTGAAATGGCGCGCGATGTTGCTTCCCGCTTTCATGCTAAAATGGGAGAAACCTTTGTGTTGCCCAAAGGTAAAGTGCAGGACGATACCATGCTTATTCCTGGAACTGATGGCGCGAAAATGAGCAAGAGCAAAGGTAACCTCATCGATATCTTTTTAGCTGAAAAAAAACTGCGCAAACAAATCATGTCTATTGAAACCGATAGTACGCCTCTTGAAGACCCAAAAGACTGGAGTACTTGTAATTGCTTTGCGTTGTATCAATTGTTAGCTTCGGAAGAGGAAATCAACATTATGAAATCTAATTATGAAGGTGGTGATTATGGTTACGGCCACGCCAAGCAAGCGCTTTACGAGTTAATTCTCTTAAAGTTTTCTACGGAACGAGAACGCTACAATCACTATATGTCGCATTTTAATGACATTGATACAGCTTTGGCGATTGGAGCCGAAAAAGCTAAGCGTGTTGCCAACGACGTTTTGAAACGTGTTCGTGATAAGGCTGGATACTAGATTTAGATTAAAAAAGTGATATAAACAAGGGCTGTCTAAACTTAATTAGACAGCCCTTATTATGAATAATAACTCCTGTTTTAGTTCAGTACTTTCTTAGTCAAAACAGATCCATTTTCTAAAGTGATGGTTGCTAAATACACACCTCTCGCAAACTGGAAACTTTGGGTAAGCTCATTGTTTTGTGCAGTATTGATATACTTGCTAATCTGTCTTCCGTTAAGGTCATAGACGTTAACATCAATAATGTTTGAGATCGATTTAACGTTCAAGATCCCATCATTGATAAAAACAAACGCCTCTGAAGCCTTAATGTCATCTACCGATAAGGTTGTTGTATACATCAGGTTGAATCGATCATTGGTAGCGCCTTGTACTCCAGAAAAAGAGTAAGGCGACTGTCTTAAATCATGCTCAGTATTTAAAAGTGTATCTTCTAAATAGATGCCTTGTGCATTATCTACGAAAACTGTACCGGCCAAATCACCAATGGCGATGCTGTACATTCCGTCTGCGGGAAGGTTGAAGCCTAAAGGCACGATATCTGAATCTACAAATGGTGAAGGGCGTCCTTGTATTACCATTTCCGAAGCATTAACAAGCGTGTAAATACGCAGCTCCTCTTGATCTGAAAATGCATCAAATTGTTTATCCTTTCCTAATGTTGCGCCTTCTACATAACCTACTAATGTACTTGCAGAAACATTTGTGTCGTTTATTAGACTCAACCAAATAAGATCTTTCTCTAAATCATTAATAGTTGTATTACTATGATCAAACGTGTAAAATTGCGAATTATCATAAGCTATTTCGTTAGCATCATATCTCATAGTATTTTCAAATATAACACTGCCTGCAGCTTCTGCATCGTCTATTTGCACATAAAAACCTTGACCTGAGGCAATAAAACCTTCGCTTGTCGCTGGAGGGTTTGAGCCTGTGAAATTATAGGTTACATAAGATTCAACATAACCATAATTTAAACTTTGGTAAGCAGCACTCGAGAGCGGGCTGCTAACATTTGAAATCTCTGTATTGTTTGACCATAATCTAATATGACCTTCTAAGAGCGGGTTAGCATCTAAAAAGGCTTCGGCGTTTATCGCAGATGGATAAGGATTACCTAATAAATTCCAATGTCTTCGCTCCACAGTAGGTTGGTTTGATCCAACCGATTTAAACACGTCTATAGCATAAGATCCATTTTGCGGTTTGCCTTGAAAAGTTGCGGTAAATCCTGCTGTCACATAATCGGTAGGCACATTAACAGCGTAACCTGCAGCTGTAGTCATGTTTCCGCTTGTAGGAACCCATTCTCCTAGAATTCCGTTTGAGTTTGTGGCATTGACATCCCATAAAAATGCTGATGACGTAAATGGATCTGTTATATTTGAGACATTGTAATTAGCAACTGGCGATGACCAAAATAAGACATCTTCTGAAACTATCCCGTTCGCATCTCGTTCAACTCTTATAGCCCCAATATTTTCGTTAGAGGACACCTCCTTTGTTTGGATTAAGTTAGCGCTATCTGATAACGTTAAGGTTGCTCCAGACTCTACCGTTACAGCACCTACTAATTTAAGCGTTGATCCAGAGGAGATTGTCACATCACTACCATTAGGCACTAAACAATCACAGCCTTCTAGATCACCAGTTTCATTATAATCGGCAGAAAAGATAAGACCTCGATCTTCATCATTCAGTACAATACCTGCATCCTGATACACTGGAGGCAGCTGCCATTCAGACCCATTCCAAAAGGTCGGCGTACCACCTTGCGATAAACTTACTGAGGATACTACAGCTCCAAAATCGTTAGACACCCTTAATTTATAAGTCCCTAAAGTGGCCATATCGATATCATCTGTAATTGTGTAAGAACTCGATGTTGCTCCAGGTATGGCATTATTGAACTTGAACCATTGATACGATAATGTTTCCTCTGGTGCTCCAGTAGATCCGCCTGAAACTTCGGCCATTGCAGAAAGCGTGACATCTGAACTACTAGGCAATTTACAAACAAACCTTGAAATTGGAAACTGCGAAAATACCGGTGTTTTAATGTCAAAAGACCCTCTGTTATAGGCTAAAAATGCAAGATCAGCGGTACCACCAGCAACCATATTAATATTGTTGATATCATCTATATTGGTATCATCAATGGCAAAATCTTCAAATCTTAGCGCAACCATTCGCAAAGGGCGTTGCTCATTATCACTAAAAGCTCTTGAGGTTGGCGTTGCGATACCGTAATTGACACCGTTTAAAAATCGATATAAATCTAGTCTCCATCGCGCCAATAAGGCATCACCTGCATCATCAGATTCTTCATTTATAGTAAGACGCACTGGGCGACCAACAACATTTTTATCGGCATCGGCATAAAAATAAACATCTGTACTACCAGCCATTGCGATTTGAGAAATCAGAAAATCAGGAATAACATCGTTTAAGGCACCTAATTGTCCGCCAGCGCTAAAAAACTCAACTTCGGCTGTTTGATTAAAATTTGTGATTCCAGTGCCAATATCCAAACCATTAACACCATCAATAATCGCATCGTAGACTGTAGTTCCTAAAATTTCTGGTGAGGTGATAGTGGTGCCTTCACCTACCTCACCATCTACTAAATCACCAGTAGCCAAATAATTATTGGGCTGCGTAACACCATCAACACCGTTGGTAGTATAAGCAAAGAATAGTTGCGGACTAAAAGTAACACCATTACTTGTGAGCAGCGCGTCATCAACGCCTGTAGAATAGGTGACACCATCATAAGTAAATGCCAACAAATCATGATTTGTATTTGGTTTTAAGCTATTGTTGGTGGGATCGGCCTTCCATTGTGACGATCTCCAAAAACCGTCGTAGGTCGTAAAAATTTCGGTGATCTTGGTTACATTACTCGAAGTACCATTTCTTAACGTTTTTTGTGTTGGCGCGATATATTCAATGGTAAAAGCAGATGAAGACCCGTCAACATTTATAGTTCCTGTAATATCATTAGTTCCCGTTTGTGTGATTTCTAATGTTATCTCTCCCGAACTCACAAAGGTGATATTGTTAGTTGAAATACCACTCACACTAACAGTCGTGCTCGGCGAAAAATTAGTGCCAACTATAGATACGGTCGATTTTGTAGTGATCCTTGACGGTAAAACATTAGTCACCGTTTGAGCTATTACGTTAGCCTGTATCATTAAGAAAATGAATGCGACCCATTTTAAATGGTTTAGCATTTTGATGTTTAGAGTAGCTTTTGATATCATAATTTAGATTTTAGATTTGAAAAAACGTTAGGCCACTTTTAGCGTTTAGTGATTTCAAAAGGTTTTTGTTAGTAAATTATTTTCTAATTGTTGCTGTTATGAACATGGACGTCGATTTCAATAAAAACCAAGGTCTCCATCTAAACAGGTATCAAACAATTAAAACTATAAATCATGAGGGAAACACAAAAATGATTACTAAAGTTAAGTAACTGAAATTTTTTTGCCGAAACGCTTGATAACTAGCCAAAATACATAATTGAGCCGATTTTACGTATTAAATTATCTTAAAATGAGACCTATAGCGCGAAAACATAGACACGAAAAAACCACTAAAAGAATAGTGGTTTTAAGTATCTATTTGGATTTTTTACAATGAATCTTTTAAGATTAATGCATCAATTTTTTTGTTACCAATGCGCCATTTTGAAGTGTAATAATTGTAATGTAGGCGCCTTTCGAAAACGGAAACGCTGTATTAAAACTAGTACTGTCATCATCTATTACATAATCAATTAATTGTTTTCCGCCTAAATCATACAACTGAACATTTTTGATAGAGGATCCAGATTTGACATGTAAAGCGCTGTTAGCAATGTATCCAAACGTATTTGAAGTTGTAATCTCATCTACAGAGAGCGTCGTGTTAGTAGTATAGCGTACTATAAAACGATCATTAGTTGTTCCTATTTCTCCCGTAAATGTGTAAGGGGACAATCTCAAATCATGTACCAAGCCTAAGAACGTATCTTCGAGGTATATGTCCTGTTCTTCGGTTACAAATAGACTTCCTTCTAAATGATCAATGCCTATTTCATAAATTCCATTTTGATCAATCTTTATCCCAAGTGGTACAGTATCACTATCATCAAATGGTAATGGGCGACCTTGAATAACCATTTTTTCTTCGGAAATCATCGAGTAAATACTAAAATCACTACCGTTTGTATTGGCATCATACATACGATCTTTGTCGTAAGTGGCACCTTCAGCATAACCCAGTAATGTACTTGCAGAAACGTCATTATCTTTAATTAGCGCTAACCACATTAATTGTTTTTCCGAAGTAACATTAGTTACAGCATTGGCATCTAATCTGTAAAAGCTATCGTTATCGTAGGCATCATTGCTTGCATCGTATCGTAATGCGTTTTCAAAAGTTACATTTCCGCTAGTGATGGCTTGGACAAAAAAGGCTTGACCAGCCGCAATATTACCATTGAATGTAACTCCCGATGGAAGCACAGGTGTAGTACCCATGATATTATGAGTTAGGTATTGGTCACCATAATTATAAGCGAAGTTTTCATAAAACGGACTATCCCCAGGATTTTGAGTAGTACTTAACATCCCTGCGTGTGTCCAAATATTTATGAACCCTTCGACGTTTGTATTGGCTTGTAAAAATTTTACGGCGTTTATGGCTGAGGGATAAGGGTTTCCTAGTAAGTTCCAATCATTGATATCGTCATTTGAACTGGCATCGGCTAGTGCTGTTGTAACTATTGGGGCAGTTACAGTTCCATTAATTGGTCTGCCTATAAATGACGTTGTAATCAAACCTAAATTGGGTACACGTTTGATGTAGCCTTTTGCCTCTCCCATAATGCCAGATGCTGGTAACCAATTCCCGTGAGAATCTGTTATTGGGTTTGGCGCATTAGTGTCCCACTCGTAAGTGAGGTTTCCAGGGATATTACTTATGTCAAAGTTTTCTACTGGCGATGACCAGTATACATAATCTAGATTATCTAAATCACTAGCATTACGTCTCATTGTAATTGGTCCAGAATTAATATTGCTGGGCACTGGTTTGGTTTGCACTAGACTGGCATCGTCTTCTAAAATAAAAGTCCCAGGCGGCACATACGAGTTATCAGGAGTTGCCAATATTTCTGGTTGAACCCTAATATAATCATAAAGTACCATTTTTGATCCAGAGGGAATGACAACATTACTACCGGAGATTACCGTGCAATCGCAGCCATCAATATCGATTGGCTCATTGTAAGACGAGGAAAACACTAAGTTTCGTTCTTCATCCACTACGGTGCCAAAAGGCGAGGTCCAAGTAGTGCCGTTCCAAAAGGTAGGCGTACCACCTTCAGATAATGATACTGGTAATATTACAGTACCAAAACTATTGGACACTTTTACTTTATACGTTGCCAGATCACTAGCCATAACTCCTGAAACGGTAAACGTTGGACTGGTATTACTTGGAGGTGCAGGGATATTATATTTTAACCATTCGTAAGAAATATCTTCTTCAGGAGTTGATGGCGCAGTAATCCCTCCAAAGCCATCATCAACACCTGCAGACACATTGAATGTTACATCGCTAGTACCATCTACTTTGCAAATAAATTTAGATAAAAGTGGATCAGATAGTGGTGCCTTGATATCAAAAGCGGCTGCATTGTATGCCAAAAATGCCATATCTGCAGTACCACCAGCCACAAGATTGACATTATTAATAGCTCCTATATAGCCTGTGCTACCCAAAGTGTCGTTGATGTCAAAATCTTCAAGTTTAAAAGCAATCATACGAATTGGCCGATGTTGGTTGACATTATTCGTGAAACCTCTTCTATTGGGGTTGGTGGATACAAAAGGTTGATTACCAGGAAAACTAAATAAGTCTAATTGCCATTCGGCCAATCTAGTACTGCTTATTTCTCCAATCGATAGGCGAATAGGCGTACCAACGATATTACCTCGTAAATCGGCATAAAAATAAATATCATTACCACCAGCTTGAGCAACTTGAGTAATTAACAAATCTGGAAATACATCGCCAAACGTACCGGGTTGACCGTTCCCGCTAAAAAATTGTACATTAATATCACGATTAAAGTTTGAAATTCCTGTACCCAATTCTAAGCCATTTCGACCATCGACGATCACATCAAAAATAGTTGTTCCCGCTATTTCAGTTAAACTCGTAAGATTATTGTTAGTTGCATTTTCCGAAGAACCTATTAAGCCCTCATCAATCAAATCTCCAGTTAAAATGAAATGAGAGCCATTGGTTCTGCCTTGAACGCCATTTGTTGAGTATGCCTTATACCTCGAGACGTAAAATTCCCCAGCATCGTCAGTTTCTGATGCGGGTAGATTTGCTCTAAAATCTGTCTCTGACATCAATCCTGTTGTGAAAATAGGACCGTTGTACATTTTAAAACCTAATAGCTCATGCTTATCATCAGGCCAAGTTGCATTATTTGTGGGAGATGCGTTCCAATCATTTGATCTCCAAAAATGATTACCATCGTCATTTTGATCCCAAGTGGTGTAAATTTCTTCAACAAAATAGGATCTTGTATCAGATAATGTTCTTTGGGAAGGCGCAATATAGTCAAGGGTTGTATCAACTCCAGTATCAAAAGTAACTCCCGTCATGGAAATCGCACGATTAATTTTATCGCTCGTATTAGAATCAGACACTTCAAAGGTCATTTGTGTTGTGCCAATGAGTACTCTATTTGTAATATTTACACCAGCAACAGCTATACTATTTCTTATTGCCGTTGTGAATCCTGTACCTGTCATTGTTACTGTGGAATTTGTGGTAACTCTGGTTGGGAAGATATCCTCTACGTTTTGAGAAAAACTCAGCATTGAAAAAAGAAATGCGAAAACAAAAAAAAGATAGAAAGCTAAATTTTGACTCACTTTTAAAAACATTGTAGTTGTTTTCATTATTTTATATTTATAGACGTTTACAGGTATTTAGTATACATCCTTGCATAAACGGAAAAGTCAATGATTATAAATATGGGATATTACGAATATACAACGTAAGTAGTGAATAATGAGCAAATTCTGTTATTTGGCAAATAACAACGCTCAAACACACATGTCGTCGCTTGTACCTATATAAATTAAAACATTTGAAAAGCTAGATTGCCATTAGTTCCCTAAAGACATTGACGAAAACAAAAAAATTATTCTTTTTAGTATCAGACCTCGTCGATCAATTACAGCTAATTGTATGTTTCGATACATCCTGTATTAAATCGATTAAAAATTATCTTGATAGGTAGACAGCCAAAGTGATTTTTCTAGTAATTTTAGTTCAAAAGCTTCTTCGTAACCGTGCGTCCATCGTTTAGAGTAATGATCGCTAGATAAACACCTTTAGAATAATTAAATTCAGATTCAAATTTCTCACTATTGCCATTGACGGTATAAGTTACAATCTCTTGACCAGTTATACTGTAGACCATAATCTTCTTAATCTCTTGGGAAGAATTTACTTTGAGTATGTTGTTATGAATAAAGGCCAATGTTTCGTTGGTCTCAAGATCATTAGTGGATAAGGTTTGGTTTGTGTAGCGCATTAAAAATCTATCGTTCAAGGCTCCAGCGGTATGAGAAAACGTGTAAGGAGAAAGTCTGAGATTGTGAACGATTCCTAAATACACATCTTCCAAAAATATATCTTGTTCCTCATTTATAAATTGATTACCCGCAAGATGATCAATAGCAATATCATAGATACCTTCATAGTTAAGTGTCACTCCTAATGGCACAACATCGCTATCTACAAACGGTAAAGGACGTCCTTGGATGATCATTGGGTCATTCTCAATCAAAGAGTAAATACCAAATTCGCCACCATTTGCAGTAGCATCGAATAGATTATCTTTCTCAAGCGTTGCACCATCAGCATAACCAATTAAAGTACTCGATGCAGTTTGGTTATTATTGACTAGAGTTAACCAAATTTTCTGAATTTCAGTTTCAGAATTAGCAACATTTGCGGGAGTTCCCGTTCTATAAAACTGACTATTATCATATCCATCTACATTTCCAGCGTCATCATAACGCATGGCATTATTAAACGTCACTGTGCCTGTAGTAATTGCTTTTACAAAAAATGCTTGACCAGAGGCGATATTATTAAAGGGAGTGCCTGATGGTGCAGGGTTTTGTCCAAGTGCATTTTTAGAAAGGTAATCGTTACCGTTATAATTATAACCGAAATTGTCATAAAACGGATCGGAAATTGAGTTCGAAGCACTCGTTTGGTGGGTCCAAACATGCACCGCACCTTCAATTTGTGACCCATCTGAGTTAGGGTTACCTGTAACCGTTGCGTTCACTTCAAGAAACTTAATGGCGTTTATGGCCGATGGATAGGGGTTTCCAATCAAGTTCCAATTGCTTTCACTTGTAAGTTGAGTTCCGCCTCCAGAAAGTAAAACAGGTATGGCGTAGGTACCGTTATGTGGTCTCCCCTTAAATTCGGTAAAAGCCGTATTGACAGGTATAATTTCACCATTAAACCTCTTTATATAACCTTTACCTACAGACATAGTATCAGCATCGATCACTGGAATCCAGTTACCAACTGCGGTATTTGGAGCAGAATTTACAAATTGAGTATCCCACTCATACGTATAGCTCCCAGTAATATTACCGATTTCGAAATCTTCTACAGGAGATGACCAATAGATATAATCACCAGAGGTAAGCCCAGCAGGAATAGGATCACGCTTCATTAAAATACTACCTGAATTTTGATTGAAATTTACCGGTCTGGTCTGCACTAAACTTGCATTATTCTCTAAAATAAACTTTCCAGCAGGAATAATGACATCAATAAGCCCTGTGTTTGGGTCAAAAATAGTATCCGCCTGTTTCAAATTCAATTCATCGTAGAGTTTCATTAATCCGTTTTCTCTAATTATAACCTCCTTACCTGGGAACACCTCGCAACTGCAACCTTCGACAAATTGATTCAATGGTACTTCGTAGTCGGCCGTCATCACTAATTTTCTATCTTCGTCGGGTACAGGAACATTTATAGCAGTATCGCCAGTTGGTGATGTAAATCCTGGAGGATAAACCCAGTTACTCCCATTCCACGAGACCCTTGTACCACCATCCTCTATGGTTACTGAAATAATACTAGTTCCAAAATTGTTTGATACTTTTAATTTATAGAGTCCTAAATCATCAGTATCTATATTACTCACAGTAAGTTCGTTGGTCGACCAACCCGTCATATTAGAATACACGCCAGTGCCATCAATGTTGTCATTAAACTTAAACCATTGATAACTAAGCGCTTCATCAGCAGTTGGCACATAACTAGGATTGTTTTCTTGCCCATCAACACTCGCCCCAACTAAAAATTTTGCAGTAGTCGTACCGTCAGCTACGCAGACTGACCTCGGGATAGGTCTACTTGTAACTACAGGAGATCTAATTTCAAAAGCACCGCCATTATAGGCCAAGAATGGTATGTCGGCTGTACCTCCAGCACCTGCATTGATATTAAAAACTTGGTCAATACTTGTATTAGGATCATAATCTGTTTCCCCAGATAATATTGGCGAAATCCCAAAATCATCCAATTCAAAAGCAATAAGTCGTATGGGGCGTTCCTGTATTTCATCGTAAAGACGCTCAGTAGGCTTTGCAATCTCAAAACTAACACCAACATCAACCCTATACTGGTCATTTATCCAGTGAGACAGAGGAGGGTTTGTAGTATCGCCGTTATCTATTTCAATACTTATAGGTCTTCCTATGATGTTTCCAATTTCATCGGTAAAATAATACACATCTGTACCTCCTGCCTCGGCCATATTGGGAATTAATAAATCTGGGATCCCGTCAGCAACAGATCCAAATTTACCATTTCCACTAAAAAATTGAATACTTGCCGATTCATTCAAATTATTTATTCCAGTGCTTATGTTAAGTCCGTTTTGACCATCATAGAGTACGTCGAACATGGACAAACCCTTTATAGTTTGAAAGTTTGGATTTGAAGACGTTAAAAATTCAGTCGTCCCTTCGGTATACGTTCCATCCAGCAAGTCTCCAGTAAATATATGATGAGAACTTGTCGTCGTATTTTGCACACCATTAGTAGAATAGGCTTTAAAGGTTTGAGGTACGTATTCAACAATAGGATCTAAAGAGGCGTCTAGGTTGTCTACTTCATCGCCTAAATAAAACTCTAATAGCGCATCATTGGCACCTGTTGAGTAAATAATGCCATTGTATTTAAAGCCGAGTAAATTTTGATCATTATCAGGTAAAATAGGATTGCTAGGGACCTGCGCTGCTGGCTGATTGTCATACGTTCCTAAAGTTGAACGCCAAGCTATCGTACTCACTTGTGTGTTGGAGAAAATCATACCATCTATCGTCCCATTAAAATTGGCGTTTGCTGGCAAAACTTCATTGCCTGCAATACTACCTCCAGCTGCATCACCCACAGCACCAGAATTTCCACCAGACCACTCTCCATCTGTAAAACTGCTATTTACGGCTGTTATTGATCTTGTATAATCAAATGTTCCCGTATTATTATTATCAAAGTCTAAAGTGAGCACACCTGTTGAAGGATTCATAGTGACCACAAGCCTGCCAGTTTTTCCAGCAAAATCATAGTCGGTCATTGGGTCTAATACCAACCGTGCAGCACCATTAGGCGAACCTACTGATCCATCGCCTCCTCTAGCGACAAAATTACCAGCATCGTTAAAACCGATAAATAGTCCACGACCAGTGCCTCCAGTTTCAAGCAAAATCCCTTTAGGTGCATCAGGAAATATTAGTCCATAAAATTCCCATTTTCCAAACACTGAGGCATTATAATCTATTTCTGTTTCGAACAGATCTCCATCTTTGTAATCTTTAACTTCACTATAATCGGTGTAAATTTCTTCAATTCTAAAATCAACGTCATTAGCGTCACCTATTTTTTGTGCTTTTTTAATAGGCGCTAAATAATCAACAATGAAAGTAGTTATAACTTCGGTTCCAGATGAAGGGGTAAAGCGAAGGTTTTGACTTCTATCTGTAAAATCATTTTGTTCAATGGTGAATGTCATGGTCGTTGAGTTCACATATACCCTGCTACCAGCGCCAGTGATATCATATCCTCCAGGTTGAAATCGCATTGTTTCTTCTAAACCAGGATAAAAGCCAGTTCCTGTTACGGTGACTGTCGATCCTGTTGTAACACGTCTTGGCTGAACATCGGTAATGGTTTGCGCATTAAGACTTAAAAAGCTTATAATACATGTGAAAACTATAAGTGATAAAATTCTAGGGGTATTCGATCTCATTTCAAAATTCTTTTAATTCATAGCAGGCTTAGTGAAGGGTCACTGAAATTACTTGAGGGACAAGCGTTGAGGGAGTTTAATGTGGCAAATATCGTCATTTAATTCTGTAATTCAAAAATCGTCGATTAATCGTCAGAATATCCGCTCAAACACCTCTTTTTTTTAGTATAGTATTGAAAATAATAGCCTCAACTAAAATTTGAATACTGACCCTATTTATACTTACGTTAAATAAGCTCGAACAGTTTTCCCGGCAGTGGTCGTGTGACTCCTTTTAACTCCATGGTCAATAAAATACTGGCCACCTTAAAAATGGGCATTGCGCACTCTATGGCGATGATATCTAAAAGTTGTTTGTCTTTGTCCTTTAAAAAATTATAGATGATTTTTTCTTCGGAATTTAACTCTACAAACAACTGTTTTTGAATGGCTGGCTTTTCCTTGTTTTCAAATTGCCAATTGAGCATATAGGCAATATCCAACGGATTAGACAACAATTGAGCCTGCTGTGTTTTTATCAAGTTATTACAGCCTATACTTTGCTGATCGGTCACACGTCCGGGAACCGCAAACACATCCCGATCATACGAATTGGCGATATCTGCAGTGACGAGACTGCCGCCTTTTTCGGCCGATTCTATCACAATTGTCGCCTCACTCATTCCCGCAATAATACGATTGCGCTTTAAAAAATTATTGCGATCAAATGTATCTGTACTCCAAAAATCAGTTAGAAATCCACCATTTTTCTCAACATCTATCATATATTTTTTGTGTGTCTTTGGATAAATCTGATTCAAACCATGTGCCAAACAGCCCACAGTTTGTAGGTTGTGCTTAATGGCCGATTTATGAGCAGTGATATCGGTACCGTAGGCAAAACCCGAAACGATGACAGGATCAAAAGGTGCCAATTGCTCAATTAATTTTTCACAAAATGCCACTCCAGAGCTCGTTATTTTTCGCGTTCCCACGATACTGATGATGTTTCTTTTTTTAAGCTTAATCGTTCCAGCTTGAAATAATAAGATAGGACTATCGATACAATGCTTTAAGCGTTCGGGATACAATTCATCGGTAAAATACAGGCATGTAATGTGGTTGTCTTTAATGAATCGCAATTCAGCTTCAGCTTCAGTCAGAAGTGAAGGTTGAGACAGTCCTTTAATTATAGTTTGACCAATACCATCAATGCTTAGCAAATTCGACTTTTTTTCAGTAAGCACCGCTTCCGCAGAACCACAATGACTAATTAATTTTTTAGCCGTTACGTCTCCAATTTTTGGAACGTGCTGCAACGCCAACGTATAGATTAAATCTCGATCGGTCATTTATAGTTAATTTTCTACGCGCAAGTAACAAAAAAAATAGCTTGTTAATAACTACTTAGAGCAATGTTTTATTCGCTTACAAAAATTTCTAACTTTGTTTTTATGCAATTAGAAACTTACATTAGCGATTTATTATACCGATATGATTGTGTCATAGTACCCAACTTTGGTGCATTTTTGACCCATCGTGTTTCTGCAAAAATCCATGAAACGACACATTCGTTTTATCCGCCCAAAAAAGCATTGTCCTTTAATGAGCAGTTGCAAACCAATGACGGACTGTTAGCCAACTATATTGCTGAAATTGAAAAAGTTCCTTATTCAGTTGCTGTTGAAAAAATATCGAAACAAGTTAAATCAATTAAATCCTATTTAATAGGAGGTGAAACGATTGCATTGAATGCTATTGGTGATCTTATTTTAAATGCTGAGGGACAAATCAACTTTGAGCCATCGCATCACATTAACTATTTAACCGATGCTTTTGGGCTTTCGCAATTCACATCTACTACTGTTTCAAGGGAAACCCACAAGGCGGCTGTTGAAAACATAGAGGAAGTTATCCCTTTGACCATCACTCCAGAAAAACGGAACTCCAATACCAAAAGACCGTATCTTAAATATGCAGCCATTGCATTGATTGCTTTGACGATTGGTGGTTTTACTGCATCCCATTATTATGTGAATCAAATTGAAAATCACAATCAACTAGCCCAAGAGGAAGCTAACCAGCAATTAGAGGCTAAGGTTCAAGAAGCGACGTTTGTGATTGATAATCCGTTACCAGCTGCAACATTAACTGTAGAAAAACCTAGCGGTAATTATCATATTGTTGCTGGTGCCTTTAGGGTAGAAGCAAATTCTAATAAAAAAGTAGAGCAGTTAAGAGGTTTGGGATATAAAGCTCGTAAAATTGGTGTAAATCGCTATGGATTGCATGAAGTTGTATACTCAAGTCATACAGGACGTTTAGATGCTTTAAATGCTCTTAAAACAGTTAAGCGCAATCATAATCGTGATGCATGGTTATTGGTAAAGGCTTTAGATTAATCTACATTTGAATATTAGCTCTTTTCAAAACTTAAAACCGTATTTTTTGTGAAAAAATCAATTACCTTCTTATTGACATTATGCTTATTTACAACCGTTTGCGCTCATGAATATGTGCTAATTGCCTATAACTATTTCGTAAAAGAAGGCGAAAAACTAGAACTGCATCTTTTTGTTGCCGATGGATTCAACATCCAAATAGAGCGACCATTTCAAAATTCGATCACTAAAACTTTTGAGCTGATTACTGAAAATGGAACCACCAATTTACTTTCGACGTCAAAAGATGGCGATTTGCCCATCTTAGAAATGGATATCGATTTTAAAGGACTGGGATTAATTCATATGACACGTGATTACGCACGTATCACGTTGCCAAACGATCGTTTTAAAAGCTACTTGAAAGGCGATAATATTGAGACTATAACCATAGATGACAGCACAAAAACGGAACAGTCTGAACGCTACACACGCTACATCAAAACACTTATACAAAGCGATCAAAAACCCGCAGATGATATCTACAAAGCTGTTGTGGGACATAATTTTGAGATCGTTTTATTACAAGATCCCTACAAATTGAATCCAGGCGATTGGATGAGTGCGCGCGTGTTATTTATGGGTAAGCCATTGGCAGATAAGGCAATCACTGCTAGAAATCGCATTGGTAATGAATCTCCTATATTTCAATATGCACGAACCGATGTTGACGGAATCTGCTCCTTTAAATTAGAACGCGCAGGTGATTGGTTTATTCACGCCACCCATATGATTCCTTCACGTGATAAAAAAGATGCCGACTGGGAAAGCTTTTGGACGACCTTTAGTTTTGGTATGGCAAAGGCCAAATAATAAACATAAGCTTCTTAACGCCTTTATTTAAACTTTCAGTCTGTTCTGTTGCCGGAAGGAAAAACTCATTTTTACACCTCAATGATGTACCGTTCGCATATAGACTGGGATAATTTTAGTTTATTATGATGTCGAATTAAGCCCAAATACGTCTTCAAAAAGGTTATTTCAGCTTACCTTTGTATCAATCATACATCCGCCTTCACGGAACTTAAAAATTAAACTTTTTTGATGGAACCAAGAACAGCTTTTCAGTCTAAAACAATTATGACCGATTTGGTCCTTCCCAGTGAAACCAACCCCATAAATAACCTTTTTGGAGGTGAACTTTTAGCGCGAATGGATCGCGCTGCCAGTATCGCCGCACGTCGACACAGTAGAAGAATCGTGGTTACCGCTTCGGTAAATCACGTAGCCTTTAATCGATCAATACCTTTGGGAAGCGTCGTCACCATAGAGGCCAAGGTCTCTCGTTCATTTTCAAGTTCTATGGAAGTCTATATGGATGTTTGGATTGAAGATCGAGAATCTGGCGAATGCATCAAAGCCAACGAAGCAATTTATACGTTTGTTGCTGTTGATGAGACCGGTCGCCCTGTAAAAGTTCCTGCCTTAGTTGCTGAAACACAGCTTGAGAAAGAGCGCTTTGAAGCGGCTTTACGCCGAAAGCAACTGAGTTTGGTGGTTGCAGGTAAGATGAAGCCAGAGGATGCTACCGAGTTAAAAGCCTTGTTTATTTAGCGTCTCCATAATTTGTATAAAATTTTAAGTACGTATTTAAATGTACACTCTAAATAGTTACATTTTATAAATCCACGATGCAGGATTTTCTGGTTTTGAATCTTTGTAGATGCTAAAGGCCAGCATAGATTCTCCGCCACTATCGGTAAATACGGCTCCAATCACTTGATTTCTGTTCACTTTATCACCTTGCTTAATGTATACTTTAGATAGATTTCTGTAGATCGTTATATAATTTCCATGTCTCAGCATTACGATAGGATTGGAATTTTTTATCAAGATCACCTTAGAAACTTCGCCTTCAAACACGGCCTTAACTTGGGCATTTTTTTCTGTAGCAATACGTACACCGTTACTTTTAATTTGTACCGTAGGATCGATTGGCGACCGCTGTGTCCCGTAACGTACTTTAACAACGCCACGCTCAACTGGCCATGGTAATTTTCCCTTATTTGACGCAAAGTTCTTGGCAATTATTTCTGCTTTTGGGGTTAAAGCAAAACCTTTTGAGGTTGTTGATTTTCCTGCTTTTCTATTCGATTCGGCAATTGCTTCCTTAATAATACGCTCGATTTCGGCATCAATCCTATCAATCTCTTGCTGGGTTTTTTTGATTTTTGAAGAATATGAGCTCAAATTACTACGAATTGAACCCATGAGCTTTTCTTGCTCTTTCAGTTCCTTTTCTAATTCCTTTTGAGTGATGCGGTTTTCTGCCACCAACTGATCTTTATCTTTTTTCTGGCGGATGAGATCGGTATTCAATTCTTGCAACTTCAATGTTTTGCCTTTGATTAAATCGCCCTGTTCTTTTTGGAAATCGGTATATTGTTTGATGTACTGCAGTCGTTTGTAGGCTTGCTTAAAATCTTCCGAAGACAATAAAAACATCACCCTACTTTGCTCAGATTTACTTTTATACGACTTGACGATCATTTGAGAATACTCCTCTTTTAAGGTCGATAACTGCTTTCTCAAGCTCGAAATTTCATTTTGATTGGCATTGATTTCTCTTGTCAATAAATTAGCCTGATCGTTGGTTACCTTAATTAAATTGCGACGTACATTAACTTTATAGCTTAGGTCTTCAATCAAGGAAACGACAGATTTTTCCTTTTTTTGATCGGAAAACAGTAAAGAGTTGAGTTGTTTTAATTCTTGCTGAAACTTTAGCCGTTTGGCCTCAAGCGCCTTTTGTTTATCACTTTGTGCCAAAACTGAAATGCTAGATAGCAACAAGCAACTTAGCAGGATGAAGGTGGATTTATTTAACATCGTCTAAGATTATTTCCTCAAAACCTGAAGGAATATTAAACGGAAACCTCAGCTCTTCATTAACTGAAACTGATTTATACTCTAAATTGATATTGAGCTCTTCGGCATCCTCTACGGCAATAATCTTGATATTTTGCGGTAAAATTTCTTTCTCAACATCTTGATAATTGAGATAATCGATTTGTAAAATACGTCTCTTTAAAGGTTGCGATAACTGCTGCGAGTCCATTTTGAAATGCGATGGATTGAACAATAAAAACAATTCTAACAAACTCGATTGGTCTTTTGGCTGAAGGATGTAGGATTTCTCATTGGTAGAGACGGTATAATTAGACTCTTTTAGATTAAACAGTGGCTCACCAATGAGTAAATTTTGTACTTTATTATAGTCTAAATCAATCCCCAACAAATCATTTAACAGTTGATAGTTACCATCAAAATATTGATTGTTGATCTTATCATAAAACTGAACACGATCTGGAGTAATCATTGCTCTGGCTAGGCCCAAAGTAGCACTTATCCATATAGTTTTATCTTTTTCCATACGTAAATTGACCGAATATGACGCTTCTTTTAAATCTTGAATGATGTCAATCTTAACCTTGGCCTGGAGCGTTTTAAAAGCGGCGTCACGCTTTGCATTTTCCTTGATCAATTGTTTGGCAGACAGTTTCTGGTCTATCTCACCATTAGAGAGAACTCGTCTCGAAGACGAACACGCGCTTACCATCACAATTACCAAACCAACGACACCTATTTTCAAAATTCTCATATCTTATTGATCTTTCAATACGGCTTTCGCCTTTTTAGCAAACGTCTCAGACTGGCGCATATTATTGTTCTGCTTGTAAGCATTGCTCAATTGTTCGTAGAAATCGGACTGCATTTTTGGGTTTTCGACGATATAATCTAAGCCTATCTCTAAACTTTCAATCGCTTTTTTGGGCTGGTTCATTTTATTGTTTGCTACCCCATTGATCAAATACAAAATAGGTTGCGCAGGAAAAATCTCCAAGGCCTCATTGCTTCTTGCTGCGGCCTCCGCATTTTTATCTAAATCAAGTTCCAGTAAAAGCACGTCTCTAATAATCCTAAACTCGTTAGGTTCTTGAGCTAAGGCCTCAAGATAATAGCCTAGAGCTTTTTCCTTATCATTAGATTTTAGGTAATACTCAGCCAGTTCCAATAATGTTTTAATACTTTTGTCTTCACTCACCAAGGCTGTGACCTCTATTAAATCTGATTCATACTCAGGATTTTCACCCACAAATTTGACAAAATCATTGAGTACTTTCGCTTTAGCTTCTGGCTTGATTATTAGACTGGTCAACACGATCTTCATTGAAGCTATGGCATTGGCCGTATCGTTATCATCTAAATAAAATTTATACAAAGCTAAGTGAACCAACTGCGATTCGGGATTGATACTTTGCAAACGTTTTGCGGCATTAAATGCTTTCTTGGTTTCACCAGTTTCACTATATCGGAAGATAAGACGCAGGTAGTTTGACTCGTCTTCAGGATTCGTCTTTACACGATCTTCTAAGTTTTCAATACGATCGTCATCATTACCAGTAATATTATAGACTTGATTGCGCAAATAATCTCTGTCCTCACTGTAACCCAACTGCTCGTCCATTTCGTCTAGTAGTTTAAGGGCGTCGCGGTATTTTTCAAGCCGAATGTAAAGCGATGCTAAGTCTTGTTTGTAATCTGGATGAAATTTTACGAGTTGCCTTACTGTTTTTAGCGCTTTGTTCATATCATCCTGCTGAATGTACACATCATAGAGCTCATCTAAAAACCATTCATTTTCGGGGGATTTGGATACGGCCTCTTTTAAGGCTTCTTCGGCAGCTCCAAAGTTTTTTAAGGCCTTGTAATTTTTACCCAGCTCGAAATACAATACAGGATCTTCGTCATTAATCTCGATACATTGTAAGAGTGCATTGGCCGATTTCTGATAGTTCTCAATGCCTTTTTGTTTTAAGGCTTCAAAAAAAAACTCTTGATATTTATCATCGACATCACCTAAATCATCGTCTGGACGTTTATTAAAATCGACTTGGGCATAACTACACTGCGGAAGCAAAAATATTCCGAAGAGAAAAAGTAGGATGTATAATTTAGTTTTCATGATCATATCCCTCAAAAAGGGAATCTCATTTAATTTAGGGTTAGCGTGTATTTGAGATTTAACCAATACATTTTAATTTTACTCCAAAACGGAATAATCTCCAATACTAATCGCTTTAAAATCACCGTTGTACTTAACATGATTACCTATCATGGCGTTGTCTAAAGTAGCGTTTTTTATAGTGGTATGATTTTGAATTAAGCTATTTTTAACGGTCGAGTTTCTCAGTACACAGTTGTTACCTATAGAAACGTTAGGACCTACGGTTGTATTATGCAGCTCTACATTTTCACCAATATAACAAGGCTCGATAATGGTTGAGTTTTCGGTTGTAACAGATGTTGCAATCATTTCTTCCTCGCCATCTGCCTTTAAGAACCCCAACATTCTGGTGTTGGTTTCTAGGGTAACCTTTTTGTTGCCGCAGTCCATCCATTCGTCAACGGTTCCTGTTTTGAAGATTTTTCCATCTGCCATCATGCGCTTGATCCCGTCATTTATTTGATATTCACCACCATTCATCACATTCTCATCGAGCACTTCTTGAAGTTTGTCTTTTAAAACTGCAACATCTTTAAAATAATAGATACCTATGACGGCTTGGTCACTTACAAAGGTCTCTGGTTTTTCGACAAGCTCAACGATGTGGTGATTAGTATCTAATTTTACAACGCCGTAAGCTTCGGGATTGTCCACTTTTTTCGTCCATATTACGCTATCGGCTTTAGGATCTAGATCAAACTCGGCACGAATTAGGGTGTCGGCGTAAGCAATCACCGCAGGACCTGATAGCGATGGCTTTGCACACATAATGGCATGGCCTGTCCCCAAAGGTTGATCTTGGCGGTAAATAGATGGTTTTGCCCCTAAACTAATCGCTAAGGCCTTCAAACTCTCTACGACCTCATCACCAAACCAGGCGGGATCGCCTAAAACGAAGGCAATCTCATCGATGGGTTGTTTTAGTACTTTGACGATATCTTTTACCAAACGATGCACGATGGGTTGCCCAGCCACTGGAATTAATGGTTTTGGTACGGTTAAACTATGTGGTCTTAATCGAGAACCTCGACCTGCCATTGGAACAATTATTTTCATTAAAATTTATTTTTCGTTTCCGTAAAAACGGAAAGTTATTATTACTACAGACTATCAAGGTTAAAAGGTGTCAATCCTCTGTATTGACTTGTAAGTTGTTTTCCTTAGCTATCCTATCAAACACATCTAACTGTCCTAATTCCTTCATGTCATTATATATAAAACCAATATGCTTTTGAGCATCAATATTGTAAGGAGACTCCATATCACGATATAGATAATAAGCGGTTATCATATTCTCTAAAGCATGCTCATAGTTTTTTTGCATATACAAAATTCGTCCAATCCCATAGTATCCTTCTGGATCATCGTTATAAATAGACTTATAATTCTCGTAAGCTTCAAGAGCATTAGGAAGATCCTCGTTGAGTGAATAAGCAACGGCTAAATTCATAAGTGGCATTTTTCCTGTGGGATCGATTGCCAGCGATTTTTTATAACATGTAATTGCTGCTTCATAGTTGTTGACTTTTCTATAACTAAACCCTAGATTATCCCAAGCAAACGCAAAATTTTTGTCTTTTTTAACCGCCTTATTGAACATGACAATAGCATTGGAGTACTCTTGCTTGGCAAATGCGATTTGCCCTTTTTCATAAAACGCCATTGCTTTTTTACGCTTTGAATACGAATTTTTAGTGGTATCGTTATTTGTGAAATAAATCGATTTTAAGCTTGAGCAATTCTCGTAGAGATAAGCTTCGATCTCTTCATAATTTTCTGAAATATTGATTTCGAAATTCTTTTTGTCTTGTATGACAAGCGAGTCACTTTTTATTTTATCATCTACGCTTAAAGAGTCAATCGTTTTTTGTACAGAAGTCAAAAAGTCGGCATCTATTTGATAGCCTAGGTTTGCTGAATGAATGCAGGTTTTAATATCCTCGCTTTTCTCCTGTTTCGTTTTATTGACATCTATTTCTGCAATACATTCGCAGGCCTGTTTTGAAATGTTCTTTATTTTTTTTAATTGATCTGAATCTTGCGCATGCCCAATAGCCAACAGAAAAAATAAAATACCTGTAATTAGTTTGTTCATAATTACTTCAATTTGCATTATTGTATCCCTGTACTCCCAAAACCACCTTTGCCACGAACTGTTTCAGACAAGACTTCAACTTCTGTCCATTCAGCACGTTCATGTTTGGCGACCACTAATTGTGCGATACGCTCTCCATTATGTATAACAAAGTCTTCGTTGGATAGATTTATCAAAATCACTCCAATTTCGCCTCTATAGTCGGCATCGATCGTACCTGGTGCATTTAGAACCGTAATCCCTTTTTTTGCGGCCAGACCGCTTCTTGGTCTTACCTGAGCCTCAACGCCAACTGGAAGCTCTATAAAAAGACCGGTTCCAACGACACTGCGCTCTAATGGCTTCAAGGTTCTTGAGTTAGATAAACTTGCTCTAAGATCCATACCTGCGGAAGCGATGGTTTCATAGTGCGGTAAGTCGTGATTGGATGTGTTGATGATTTTGATTTGCATGATTATAATTTCCTATATCTTTCGGGATTTTAAAAATCTGATAGATTACTAATTGACTACTTTATTTTTATTTAATATTTGCTTTAGTTCGTTTTTTTCTGAAAAAAGCACAATACCCAAAAATACAATTAACATTGAAATTCCGAAGATATAATTTTCTCTAAAATAGTAGAAGGATAGAACAGACATTCCGACGGAAAGACACAGATACAATCCGATCTTCTTTAAATTATAGGGAATTGGGTAATATTTTTTTCCGAAGTAATACGACAAAACCATCATAATGGCATAAGCTACTAATGTTGCTATTGCAGATGCTTTATAACTATATGTTTTAATGAATATGATATTGATTGCCAAAGTGATAATCGCACCTATTATTGAAATATAAGCGCCAAATTTTGTGCGATCTGTGATTTTATACCACACCGAAAGGTTATGGTAAATCCCCAAACAAAAGTTAGCCAACAAAATAATGGGTACAACCCACATGGCCTCCCAATATGCTTCACTTCTAACAATGTATGGTTTTAAAAGATCTGCAAAAACAACCACACTCAACAATATAACTGACCCAAAAGCAACAAAAAACTCCAAAATTTTAGCATAGTTTTTTTGTGGGTTTTTGGTGTTCGCATGACTAAAAAAGAACGGTTCAATACCCAGTCTATACGCTGTAGAAAATAAGGTCATGAACAAAGCGATTTTATAACAAGCGGAATACATGCCTATTTCGGTTTCGGCAATATCTGGAGGCAATAATCTATCTAATAAAATACGATCAAAAGTTTCGTTAATTGAAAATGCAACTCCAGCAATTAATATAGGAAAAGCGTAACGAAACATAGTTTTCCAAAGCCTTGCATCAAAAGAATATTTCAACTTAACGTAAAATGATAGTACTAACAGCAGCGCGACTGCGCTTGATACCAAATTAGCGATGAAGATGTAACTCACCTCAAAATTGGGTTGAAATATCGTATCAAAAACACTGTTGTTTACCGCAAGATCTTTTAAAGCGAGTAGAAAAAACAAATTGAGCCCTAAGTTAATGGCTACATTTAAGATTTTGATAATGGCATAGCGCATGGGTTGCGCCATCGCTCTAAACCATGCGAAGGGAATGATCACTAAAGCGTCTAACAGTAAAATCCAAATCACCAAGTTGATATACTTCACATCAATTTGAATGAATGCTGCGATTTGATCCTGAAACAGTAAAGCCAAAATAAAAAAAGCAAACGAAGAGATGAGCAAAGAGATAGTAGCGGTTCCGACAACACGATCTTTATCGGTTTCTTTATTGAAAAACCTGAAAAAAGCCGTTTCCATACCATAGGCTAAAATCACGTTGAACAATACAAAATAGGAAAAAATTACAGAAACTTTACCATATTCGGCAACCGATGATAAGACACCTTGAGTTGTATACAATGGCACCAAGAGGAAACTGAGCATTCTAGGTAAAACGGTAGCAAGACCGTAGATAAACGTTTGTTTAAAAAGAGATTTAAGAGCGCTCAAAGGTTGTATTTAATACTGCTAAAATTAAGGTATTGACAGCTACCTACCAAAGTTCATTTATCGTTAGTTTCGCGGTGAACTCGGATAGTGAAGTGGTTCTCTTTGGATAACTTTGGAAATCTTATAATAAAATACTTCTGTACCTTTAAAATAACTAACCACACATTCATTGTCTTTAAGCTCAAAAGGCATTTCAGTTATATGTTTAGGCATATTATTTATATATTCTTCATTACGATCACTACTTAGAATGATATCTTTTGATTGATTGATGTCGGTTTTAAAATTACCAATGTAATCATAATTATCTGAGGTAATGTTTAGCTGAAGTTTGGCCGACTTCCCTCTAAAATAGACACTGTCCAATATAATGTTGGTTTCTTCCTTTACTGTAATAAAGATGTTAAGGCCCGAGCCTCCTCCTTGAACTCCTGCCGACCAATTTTCACAATACACCTCGCCAAACTGAACTGGTGCCTCTTTTTGTAATTTTTGGGCGGTTGAACAGTTTGTAAAACTTAAAAGTAGTATGAGCGTTAAGGTAATAGATAGAATTTGTTTAATGAGATTCATGAGTTTGATTTCAAAATTATAAAGATACACTTTCAAAATTGGTGCCATAAGAAAACCCAACTCGTTGAAGTTGGGTTTTGCAAATAAAGGAAGTCCTTTTTTTAATTATGCTAAAAGGTGTTAATTGTTCAACGCTTCGCTATTTGGAAATTTGGCTGACGCCTAATTGTTCAACGCTTCGCTATTTGGAAATTTGGCTGACGCCTAATTGTTCAACGCTTCGCTATTTGGAAATTTGGCTGACGCCTAATTGTTCAACGCTTCTGCGCCTCCAACAATTTCTAATATTTCGTTTGTAATAGAGGCCTGACGCGCTTTGTTATACGTCAATTTCAATTGATCTCTTAATTCGGTAGCATTATCGGTCGCTTTATGCATAGCGGTCATACGCGCACCATGTTCTGAAGCAAAACTATCTCTAATTGATTTGTATAATTGTGTTTTTAGGGACTTCGGAATTAAAGCTTCAACGATTTCAATTTTTGATGGCTCAAAGATATAATCGGTGTTCACAACCACATCTCCTTCTATAGGCTTAATCGGAAGAAACTGTTCTGTCATAACGATTTGCGTGGCTGCATTTTTAAATTTGTTGTAAATAATTTCGATTTTATCAAAATCACCTGAAACAAATTTTTCCATTAACATTTCAGCAACTACAGCAACATTATCAAAGGTTAAATCATCAAAGATCTGACTCTCATTGGCAATCACATTATTTGTTTTCTTAAAGGCGTCATTGGCCTTTTTACCAATAGCTAGATAAGATACGTTTTTATTGGCATATTTAGAACCTGCTAAATTATTGGTCTCCTTAATAATATTTGAATTGAACGCTCCAGCCAAACCTCTATTTGACGTAATAACGATCAATAGCACATTTTTCACCTCGCGCTGATCGGCATATTTGCTTCCAGAATCACCCTCTAAGGTCGCGCTTAAACTCTGTAAGAGCTCAGTTAACTTATCAGAATATGGACGCATAGCAGTAATAGCATCTTGAGCTTTCTTCAATTTTGCAGCCGATACCATTTTCATGGCACTTGTGATCTGCATCGTTGATGATACTGAAGATATTCTATTACGTATTTCTTTTAAATTTGCCATTTTTTCCTATCCTAAATCCTTTCCAAGGGAAAGCACTGTAATTAGTTAAATTTGATATCATTACTCATCCGTAAAACTCCTTCTTCCCTTTGAGAAGATTGAAATGGGACTACGCTCTGTATTTTCCTGATAAATCCTTAGCCACAGAGATCAATGTGTCTGTAACCTCATCAGTTAATTTTCCAGCTTTTAAAGTGGCCAATACATCACTGTGCTTAGCTCTCAAGAACTCAAGATAATCTCTTTCAAACTCTTTTACTTTATTTACAGGAACGTCTCTCAATAAGTTTTTGGATCCAGCATAGATAATCGCCACTTGATCTTCAACTTTAAAGGGGTCATTTTGTGCTTGTTTCAAAATTTCAACATTACGCTTTCCTTTTTCGATAACGTTAAGTGTCACGGCATCCAAATCTGAACCAAACTTAGCAAATGCCTCTAGTTCACGGTACTGAGCTTGATCTAACTTAAGCGTACCAGATACTTTTTTCATAGATTTAATCTGGGCGTTACCACCAACACGAGATACTGAGATACCTACATTAATTGCCGGACGAACACCAGAATTAAATAAATCACCATCTAAAAAGATCTGACCATCTGTAATTGAAATTACGTTAGTTGGAATATATGCTGAAACGTCTCCTGCTTGTGTTTCAATAATTGGCAATGCTGTTAACGAACCTCCTCCTTTTACTATGGGCTTCAACGAATCTGGAAGATCATTCATTTCTTTAGCAATCGCATCATTATTAATGATTTTTGCAGAACGCTCTAATAATCTTGAGTGTAAGTAAAATACATCACCAGGATACGCTTCACGTCCTGGAGGACGACGTAATAATAAAGACACCTCACGGTATGCCACAGCTTGCTTTGATAAATCATCAAATACAATTAACGCTGGTCTACCAGTATCTCTAAAATATTCTCCTATTGATGCGCCTGTAAAAGGGGCATATACCTGCATTGCTGCAGGATCTGATGCATTCGCCGCAACGATCGTTGTATAAGATAATGCTCCTTTTTCTTCAAGCGTTTTTGCTATTAAAGCCACTGTTGACGCTTTTTGCCCAACAGCCACATATATACAGTATACTGGGTTTCCAGCATCATAAAATTCTTTTTGGTTTAGAATGGCATCGATACACACCGCAGTTTTACCTGTTTGACGGTCACCAATAACCAACTCCCGTTGCCCTCTACCCACTGGAATCATCGCATCAATTGCTTTAATCCCTGTTTGTAACGGCTCAGTAACTGGCTCTCTATAGATTACACCAGGAGCCTTACGCTCTAAAGGCATTTGATACGTTTCACCTGCGATTGGACCTTTACCATCAATTGGATTTCCTAACGTATCTACGACACGCCCAACAATTCCTTCACCAACGTTTATAGATGCAATACGTTCAGTACGTTTTACAGTAGAGCCTTCTTTAACGCCTACTGAAGTTCCCAACAATACAATACCAACGTTATCTTCCTCTAAGTTAAGTACGATACCTTCTAATCCGCCATCAAATTCGACTAACTCTCCATATTGAGCATTAGCTAATCCGTAAGCACGTACAATACCATCACCTACCGTTAAGACTGTTCCTACTTCATCTAATGAAGCACTCGCTTCAAAGCCTGAAAGTTGTTGTTTTAAGATTGCTGAAATCTCAGCTGGTTTTACTTCTGCCATCTTTATTTAGATATTAGTCGTTAGATTCTAGACGTTAGACGCCTACTCTGACGTTTTTAATTTAATGTAAATTCTCTTTTTAATTTCGCAAGTTTATTTGAAATACTAGCATCATACTGAATATCTCCAACTCGCAATATGAAGCCACCTATAATGCCCTCATCAATTGTGTTTTGCAACTCTGCATCCTTTCCAGTAAGTTCTTTTACTTTAGCAGATACTTTTGTTTTTAACTCTTCGGTCAAGGCCACGGCTGTAGTGACTTTAGCAATTTGTGACCCTTTCAAACGATTGTAAAGTTCGTTATAACTCACCGCAACCTCATTTAAAAGAGGCAACCTTTTATTGGCAACTAACGTTTCGACTAAATTAACAGTTGCCTGATCAGCGTTTTTGAATACTTTAAGGAGAACGTTTTTCTTGTCTGTAGATTTGACTACAGGACTTCTAAGCATTTGATCTAATTCGGTACTTGCTGCAATAGTATCGATAATGGTGCTCATATCACTATGAACAGTTTCTGCCTTATTGCTTTCTGTTGCCAAACTTAAAACCGCTTTAGCGTATCGTATTGCTGCTCTTGATCCAGACATAGTATTCTTCTAAATCCTTTCCGAAGAAAAGATTTTTTTAAATTAATAGTTTAGTTTAACGTTGCTTCACCCAACATATCTTCAACCAACTTAAGTTGTTTGTCTTTGTTAGATAGTTCGTTACGCACAACTTTTTCGGCAATGTCTAATGAAAGACTAGCAACGTGACTTTTAAGTTCTGCCATTGCTGCCTTTTTCTCACTACTAATTGCCTCTTGCGCTTGTGCGATCATTTTATTAGCTTGAGACTGCGCTTGCTCCTCTGCATCGGTAATCATCTTAGCCTTTAATTCGCGCGCCTCTTTGAGCATCGCTTCTCTCTCTAATCTTGCTTCCTGCAATAATTTTTGGTTATCTGCTTGAAGATTTGCCATTTCTCTTTTGGCTTTTTCCGCAGCATCCAACGCACCTTGAATTCCTTCTTCTCTTTCGTTGAGCGAATTAAGAATTGGTTTCCATGCAAACTTCACCATAATAAAAATCAACAATAAAAGTAATATGGTCTGCACTACAAAAAGTCCCGGTGAAAAATCGTTTAATAACTTATCCATTTTATAAATACTTAATAATCTTGTGTGTTTTTAATTTAAAACCTATCCTGCAACCAACCGTTACAGGATAGAGTTTTTGTAAGTTGCTTTGATTCTTACTTCGCAAGAAATAATGCACCAAATGCCAAACCTTCTAATAGTGCTGCAATAATAATCATCGCTGTTTGGATTTTTCCAGTTGCTTCTGGTTGACGAGCAATACCTTCCATTGCTTTTCCACCAATTTGACCAAGACCAATTCCTGCTCCGATTACGATTAAACCACCTCCAATTAAATTGTACATAGTAAATAAATTTATAATTAAATTAAAAAACTCTTATTAAATGAAATCACTCCTAACGTCTTCTGCGTCGGGGATTTCGTGACCATGATCATCATGGTCATGATCATGCTCTGCGACGGCCATACCTATAAATAAAGCCGACAACATTGTAAAAATATATGCTTGTAAAAACGCGACCAGTACTTCGATCAATGTTATAAAAAATGACAATACCAGGGCTAACGACGTCGACCCAACAATACCGAAAGACTCTCTTAGGTTGTACATAATCGCAATTAAACTCATAACGACAATGTGGCCTGCTGAAATATTAGCAAACAAACGCACCAGTAAAGAAAATGGCTTAATGATGAACGCTCCTGCCAATTCAATAACGGCAAGTATAGGACGAATCCACCAAGGCGCATCTGGCATCCACAACATGTGCATCCAGTAATCTTTATTTCCGCTAGCGGTGTAAATTACAAGTGTGAATATTGCTAAGCAAGCTGTAACCGCTAATTGTCCAGTGACATTGAATCCAAACGGTGTTAATCCTAATAAATTTAAGATCCAGATAAAAAAGAATACCGTCATTAAATAGCCAGTAAATTTTCTGTAGTGTTTTTCACCAACATTTGGTCTAACAATTTCATCTCTTACATAAATTACCAATGGCTCTAGGACACGACCGAAACCTGTAGGAATAGCCTTAGTCTTGTATTGCTTCGCCAATCTAGAGAAAAAGAAAATCAAAAATAAGCCAACTAACAAAACCCCTACCACACTTTTTGTTATTGAAAAATCCAATACTTTATGACCGTTTGTGGGATGATGTGCTTCATCAAATGCTACTGAAGATGCATTGGCATCCAACTCATATATCTTTGTGTGCGATTTAGCAAATTTGAGTCCGTTTTCTTCAACAATCACGCTGCCGTCATCATTATGATGAAATCTTGACGACATGAACGTGGTCAAACCATTGCTCGTCCATAAAATCACCGGTAATGGAAAACCAACGTGCTTGCGCTCGCCAGAATCACTTGTATATGAAAATAAATTGAAATCGTGTGAATCTTGAATATGGTGCTGGATATAAGCATCAACCTCACTCTTAGTGTCTATTGGTCCTTCAGCTTCAGGAACTTTATTTGCAAATAAAGCCGTTGAGCACAACAAAAAACTTGCAATCACTAAAACTTTAAAACTTTGTTGAAATATCTTCATTGTTATAAAATCAAAAAATCTACGCTTTCTAAATTCGGTGCAAAAGTACGCAAATTATTAAAATAACAATATGTTTTTTTGTCTTAAAATTTTGAGGCAAAAGCAGCTTGGAATGATATCTAAATCTCTATTCCTTTCGCTTTAATATTTCAGTAATAAAAAACACCTCAAGACCAAGAAAGAGTAGTAGCGGTATTAGAAGATTTAAACGCTCAAAAGTCGTTAAATCATTTAATGCAAACACTGATGATTTGAAGGTGATAAAAAATAATATTCCTTTTATAAATAATGTTGGTAGATAAATGAACCCCAGTTGAGGCCGCAGTTTTTCAAAGGTTGAAAATATTTCGAAATGAATACAAATAATAAATGAGGCCAGCGCTAAAAATAGAGTTGTATCTAATGTATTGAATCTAATACGCTGTTCAGTTTGATGAAGAAATGCGTTTTGTAAAAAAAAGAGAACGCCAAACAACACTGCAAATGCCGCCGTATAGATCAAAGTTCGTTTAATCATCTTCTTTAGAGACTTTTATAACTTGAGAAATCACGATATACATTGAAATAAATACAGACAGAAGCGTTATTGTAGTTTCTAAAAAAGCCTTGTCGTATTTGTCATCTAACCATTGACCTAGATAGTTACCAAGAAAAATAGTGCCTCCCATTTGGAATGCTACAGAGGTAAACCGAATGTATTTACTTGGCGATTTACTTGATTTCTGATCTTTGGACTTGTGAGGACTGTTGTGGTTGTTTTGACTCATTAGAAAGTGATTTGGCCGTACCTTTCATTAAGCACGTCGCATTAAAGGTAGCGCCAGGCTCTACGGCCAGTTTACCAACTTCGGCTTCGCCCTCTACATGTGCAGATGTTTTTAGCGATAACGTATCTGATAATAGTAGTTTACCAGAAAATTTTCCTTCTATATCGGCATTAGCGCTTTGAAGTGTACCGTTGATAATGCCGGTTTTGCCCACCACTACTTTTCCAGGTGTTTTAATGTTTCCTTGAACCGAACCTTCGATTCTAAAGTCTCCATCACTAATGATATCGCCTGTAATTACGGTCCCTTTAGCAATGGTGTTTTGTTGGGATGATGTTTCTGAAGTTGCCATACGTCTTGTTTTTTTATCTGAAAACATTAGGTCTAAGTTTATTGAGATTCTAGGTATTCGTTTATGTTTTTATGCCGCTGGACAATTTCATAATTTGGAGAGGAAATTGAATAAAACTTTCGTTTAATTTTACTTTTATTCTCTTTTAAAATTTCTGCAAAACCAGCTGCTCCTTGAACACTTTTAAGTCCGTGAACAACTACAAACGTCGTATTGGCATCATACAAATCGACTGAAGTGGTCAAATCAAAATATTTGACTTTTGAAATCGAAGCTTCTAATTGCTTCACAAACTCTTCAATCTTATCCTTTTCGTCATTGTTAAATGGGTACAATACATTAAAATGCTGGGTTGTATCATCACTTGTAAATTCTTTGTTCGCAAAGATAGGAATCACCGTATTAAGAATTTCTTGCGCTTTTTTTCCTTCTTCGGAATTTGGATAGCTAAGTGCCACATAATTTACACCTCGTTTATAAGCTTCAAAACCATTAAGCCGTCCATTTGCCGAAGCTTTCAAAATCTCGAATTTTGGCACAATAGGGTCTCCTGCAAATTTGGTAATGTACATGTCTGCTTCCTCAATTACCTTCGCATAATTTTGAGCATCAAATTGTTGGTATAAGCCTTTGTATAGACTTTCAGGACTGTTGGCATCTCTTTCTAAGCCAGAGTCTGGATTGAGTAATATTTGCGCATATCTTGATTCTGGATGATTTCCTATAATATCACCTTTCATGGCGTTGGCCTTACCTTCTAATCCCAATGCCATATAAATTTTATACAGATTGTATTTTGATGGTAAGATCAATCGGTCTTCAGGATTATTTTCAAGTAAGGTTTCTAGCTTGGATTGTGCCAGTTCATTTTCGTTGAATTTTTCTTTATAAATAACACCCAGTTGGGAGTAAGCATAGTTACGTTCTTGAGCAATGCTATCAATAACTTTTTCTTCGGAAGGAATCTGGGAGATATAGAATTCTGGCGTAAACACCTCATCCTCTAAAACATCGACACTATTTTTAGTATTCTGTAACGTTGCGTTTGCATTCGTATTTGTATTTGACAAGCGCCAATTGTCTTTAAGCTCTCGATTACCCCAAATTTTCACAAATTCATTTTTTCCGTAGGCGACCGTTGTAGGATTGTAAAAATAAAACACCTGCTCACTTTTTCCTGTTCTAGGGCTTAGACTCGCTGAAGCTTCTATACCAGACTTCAAGGCATTTGAGCTATTGTTATTTAAGGATTGTTGCTGCCCAGTACTTGCATTGCGACGTGCTTCTGCCTCTGCTTTTTCTTTTTCAGCGACCGCTATCGCCCTTAATTCTTCGGTGTATGTTGTAAAATAGGCGAGTCTATCAGTATCTGACAAGGCGACTAGATCTAAGATACTATCATTTTGTTGAGCGATGTCTTCATAAAAAATAACATCCTTTAAGTTTTCACGTTTCCGCTTAATCACACGATAAGGCTTAGAATTAAGCTTCATTTTTGTCATGGTACTATCGTAATACGCACCCGCAGTTTTATATTGCGCCTCATCAAAGTTCATGTCACCTAGCGTTGCATAATCATTGGCTTGAAGAATCTTGTCTCCAAGATTAGTTCTCAATGATTTGTTGTAGTACGCATAGGCTAAAGAATCACTTGAATTTAGTCTATGAAACTCAGCAATACGATAATAGATCTTATCTAAAAACGGACGATTTTCACGATCCTCTTCCAGATTAGTTAGGTATTCTAAAAATTCTAATTTATTGCCAGCTTCCATGTCAAAATTGTTAGACTTAGCTAAATGTGCATTGATGTAATATGGTCTAGGGATTTTACGATGCAGTTCAATGACTTTATCAAAAGCGATATTTGCGCTGTCTTTATCACCGAGCTCGTTATACAGCTGACCAATAATATAATTAAAACGGCCGCGTTCTTTCTTTTTCTCTGTGACCTCAGCTGCGACAGCCAATTGGGTCAAGGCACTATCTTTAGCTTTTATATTAAGATAGGCTTGCGCCAACATTGAAGTGGCATCGGCAAGGTCTTGATCCTCTAGAGTTTCATTTTCTATAAGCTTTTTGAGATTTTCAATCGCCAGCTCATTATTATCCAATCTTATATTTGTTTTTTCACGCCAAACCTTTGCGGTATTAATTTTATCACTAGCAGGATATTTGTATAAAATGTAATTGAATGCTTCTAAGGCAGGAATAAAACGTTGATCAAAATAACGCGCCTCTCCTAAAAGCAAATAGGCCTCATCAATTTGTGGGTTGTGCTCTTTACCCTTGATATTCATACCGTGTTTTTGAACGGCTTTGATGGCTTTTTCCTCAGCACGATCAAAATCTTGGTTTTTGGATTGACCAGGAAGTATAATTTCATCCTTGACTTGCATGCGCTCTATGGGCAATAATTCCCAGTAGTTGTCGGTCGCAGCATTATCAACAGTTGCTCGTCCGTTCTCTAAAGCAATATTTCCATTAAAAAGAATGTTGTATTTGGTACCTAAAGCATGAAAGTTTCTATTGACAAACGTATCTTTTTTACGTGAACAACTTGTAGTGAAAAGTGTCACGCAGAATAGAAGTATAAAGACTTTGTAGGCTGTATTCAAGAGGTTTAGTTTTTTGTAAATACTATAACTAAAATCACTTACATATATTATGTAATGCCGTAAAAATAAGCATCTTTTTGAATTATAACGGAAAATTAGGTTATTTATCGATATAAGGAGTGATTTGGAAGCCTTGATGTTTTTGGAAAATTTTAATGTAAATCTTAAAAAAGTTACTTTACGTGGGTTTCCCGCAAAGTCGCAGAGGCGCCAAGTCTAATGAACAAGACGTACAATATGGAAATGCAGCAGTATCTTGCTATTTAAATGTGCTCTTTACTCTAGCAAGCATCAAACCATTTAATATGCTTACAAATTTGTTGAATCTCGAGGCAACTTTACATACACTAAACCACAGTCGTTCCTGTGAAATGCGCTTCTAGTTCTTTTAGCGTTGCTGCATTTGTTTCTAAGTCCTTGATAACTTCTCCTTTTTCTAGAACTACTATGCGCTCGCAAACTTCGGTAACATGTAATAAATCATGGCTGGACACTAAAACAGTAACCCCTTGCTTTTCTGCGAGATCCTTAATAATGCCTTTTAACCGTATTTGAGTAGTTGGGTCAAGATTGGCGAATGGCTCGTCTAAGATAATCACTTCTGGGTTTCCAATCAATGCCGCAACAATGCCAGCCTTTTTTTGGTTTCCTTTACTAAGATCTCTCAAGTATTTCTTCTGACCTAAGATTTCACCATGAAAAAAATCTTCAAACTGCGATACCAACGTATCGACGTCGCTCTTGTTTTGACCGCGAAGTTCACCAATAAAATAAAAGTATTCTTCTGGTGTAAGATATCCAATAAGAAAGCTTTCGTCTATAAAGGCTGAGGTATAAGGTTTCCACTCTTCACTCTCGTGAACCATTATGGAGTTGCTTTGAATATGACCTGTCGTAGGTTTAATCAAATCTAACAGCAAGCTAAAGTACGTGGTCTTACCTGCGCCATTATTGCCTACCAATCCAAAGCTTTGACCTTTGGGAATATCGAGCTTATCGATGGTTAAAACGGTTTTTGATCCGTATGATTTTGAAAGATTTTGAGTTTCTATCATAATGCGTTGTCTATTTAATCTTGACTAAAAGCGTCAATCATTTTATATTTATTATCTACATATTTTTTGGTGATGAACACCATCAGTTTTTCGTGAAGCACAATGCCAACAGCTCCTAAAACGGTAAGCACTGCACATCCAACTTCAAAACCTACGAGGGCATATGTGATTCCGAAGATCGCCAAAGGCAATAACATTAAAGGAATCCCGATGATCCATTGTACCGCTCCTGTACCTTGATAATTGAAGGCAGCGCGCTGATTGAGATCTATCTTTTTACGATTAAACGAGCCGCCATATAAGATCACATGGGTATTTACACCAATATTATAAATGGCAGCCGCGAAATGTGCCAATAAAATTTTCCAGCCAAAATAGACATACGGAATACTCAACACGAACAATATGATCACACTTAAGGTCATCAAGGTCCATTTTGACTTTAGGTATTGCTTATATTTAATGTTCTGGCTCATGAGCATTTTGTAATAGCCACTATCCCAAGCAGGAATGAATTGCCCAAAATTGATTAAAAAGATTCCTGTCACGAAAATGCCGATAAAAGCGAAAAACCAAGGCATGTTTTGATAGCTTTCTTGCGGATAAAAAAACAAACCATACAATAAACCAAGGGCAAGCATCCAAACCGAAGATTTAGAGCGTTTGTTTCTCCATAACAATTTTAAATCAAGTTGCATAAATGGGGCAATATCTCCAAAACGTTTGGTCCACTCCATAGAAGATGCGTTCACAACCGTGACCTTGGTCTTTAAAGAACTGTCTAAATAGAGTTTCGATTTGAGCTGTTTGAAATTAACCATATACAATGCAACTAAAATCAAAATAGGAACCAGTATAAAAATAGGATTGTTATAAATACTGTTGAACCCTTGCGCTATTACTTCGGAAAAAGAGATAACATTAAAATGGTTAAGCGCGAACAAACCTCCTGCAAAAAGAATTATTGGCAGGAAAGACAGCTCTGTTTCCGAAGAAAAGGTTTCAATAATAAAATTGAGATAATTGATGATCAATGTTACCACGATTACTGCGAGAAGCCAGACTAAAACGGCACCTGTTGGATACCCTTTGATTAATAGTGTAATTGAAAAGGGCACAAAAGCAAACAATGGTAAAAAATTGAAAAATGAAAAGGCCGATTTACGCAATACGTAATTCACAACTTTATGTTTACTAATAGGTAGTGTGAGTAAGGGTTTGACTGACATCACAGGTAATTTCTGAAAAAAGAAGCGCAGCACCATATCCCCTAAAATGTAGAAAAACAAATAGCCGTTTAAGATGATTAGCGGGTCTTGATCTGGAAATACTTGTTTCAATCCAGGATATAATCCTATACCTACGAGCAAGAACATTGCTATAAAATAAAGCGCAAAAAAGATCATTAAGATATTCAATGCTACGCTTTTGCCAAAACTTGCCGAACGGAAAAATTGCTTGCGCTCTAAATTCAAAAAGTGTTTGATTGTCATAAGGTGGTTGGTTGTTTAAGCCTAATTAGAATATTGTTGTGCCATTTGGCCAAGTTCCATGCCCCATTTTTGGCCAATGGTCATTCCTTTTTGAGCCAAAGCGGTTTGTTTGGACGCCAATTTTTTACCAAGATCAGATTGATAGAATATTACCAATTCGGCAATTTCCTCGCTTGTAAATTCCTTCATGTACACTTCGGCCAGTTGGCTGTATAAATTATCAAGTGTAGCATTGGCCGCTTTTAAATAGGCCTCTTTCTTTTCTGCTGGCACCTGCGCTCCAATTTGGGCAATGACATTGTCAAAAGCGTCACCTGTTCCTGTTAGTTTAATAAACTCAAGGGTTTGTTGTTTAAATGCTGAACTGTCTTGTGCTTGGATAGAAAATGTACAAGCTAATGTAATAATGAAGAGGAGTTTTTTCATAATTTTTTTATTCTCAAATGTTAGTAGTTAAGAGTTATGATTTGTTACAAACTAAATTCTGGATAGGTTTGATGTAATAGTTCTTCTGATTTGTTTGGCAGCAATTCAAAGCTCGCATACATCCATATGACAAATAACGTTGTTACGACAGATACCGCCAAAATAAATACTTGAGATCCAAACAAACCATCTGAAAGATTGTACCAAGAGGGCAACTGTGATATCAATATCAAACTAGAACCTCCTGCTTGTTTAAAAATAAGCTCTTCCAGCATCCATTTTTTATGGGTTTCTTTTTGTCGTCGTTTATATTGTTTTTGCAAGAGCATACCTTTGTAAATACACCAAGCTGTCAATAACCCGTAAGACACCAATAAAACCTCTTGAGCAAACGATGTTGAAAACCCTATAAACAACACCATGAAAACAGTTAGGGTTATGATCAATTTTGGTAATGTAAACCAGGTTTTAAACTCATGCCATAAATAACCGATATAACGTTTTCTCATTGCCTTTTCACGTTTTTCGATCACATCCATAAAACCAAAAATACCAAACTTTTTGAACGCTTTGTCACGAGCTTCAGTAAAGGATAAATTAGGGTTTTGGCTCCATATAGACTCTATATCATTGGCGAGGTGATCAACTAATTCTGTTTGCAAATCATAGTGCATTACAAAATGTTCTCTAGTAAAAGTGTAAAGGTTGTTGATGTGTTCTTGGGATGTTTTCAATTGTATATTGTTGTTACCGCATGCTCAATTCAGAGTTAAGCAAATTTTGCATGGTCTTAATATAGTCTTCTAGTTCTTGAAGTTTGCTTACCGTCTCTTTATTGCCTTTTTTGGTGAGCATATAGTATTTACGTAAGCGGTTATCTACTTTTTTTACCTCAACTTCCAACACCCCTTCTGCTTCTAGCTTATGAAGAGCAGGATACAGTGCACCTTCGGTGATTTGTAATTCACCATTGGTCATGTCTTTCACTTTTTGGGTGATCTCATAACCATACATTTTATCACCTTCATTTAAAAGTTTTAAGATGATGGTGACCAAACTTCCTTTGTATAAATTGGAATTTGCCATGTTTCAAAATTACATAAAATTCTTATACATAAAACTCTTAGGTATTAATTTTTAACTAAAAAATTGACCCAACGCTTTTAGCTTCATTATTTTTACATAAAAATAATTTGATGTCACAATTTCATAAGCTTAGTATAAAAGAAATCAATAAAGAAACAAATAAGGCCGTCACTATCAGTTTTGATATTCCGCAGGAATTGAAAGACACGTTCGCCTTTAAGGCCGGACAATATATCACCTTGAAAACGCATATCAACGGTCAAGAGATTAGGCGTGACTACTCTATATGCGCCTCTCCAAAAAGTGGTCGTCTTACTGTGGCTGTAAAACAAGTTGAGGAAGGTGTATTTTCTGTTTATGCCAATAAAATTTTAAAAGTGGGTGATGTTATTGAAGTTGTACCGCCACAAGGCCGTTTTATTTTTGAGCCTAATGACTCTAAAACCAATAACATTGCAGCGTTTGCAGCAGGTAGCGGTATCACGCCAATTTTTAGTATTATTAAATGTGCGCTCGAAGAAGAGGTTAATAGTAAAATCATACTTGTTTATGGCAATAAGACTATTGAAGACACTATGTTCTCTAAAGAACTACTCGAACTACAGCGTCAATATGAATCACGTCTGCACATACAATTCGTGTATAGCCAAGCTGATGAGGACGACGCTATATTTGGGCGTATTGAAAAAAGCACGGTCAATTATGCTCTAAAGAACAAGTTTAAAGACATAAATGCCAATGCCTATTATCTTTGCGGACCTGAGGGAATGATCAATACTGTGAAAAACGTTTTGATGGAACACGAGATTAATGAAAATCTCATTCATTTTGAATTGTTTAAAACTGCAAAAGCTGACTTGTTAAAAACTGAAGGCGTTGCAAAAGGACACACTAAGGTCACGGTTTTAGTAGATGATGAAACTTCGGTATTTGAAATGTCGCAAGATCAAACCATTTTAGAAGCGGCTTTAGAAGAAGATATTGATGCGCCATATTCATGTCAAGGCGGCATATGCAGTAGTTGTATTGCCAGAATAACAGAAGGTAAGGCCGTAATGCGACAAAACAATATTTTAACCGATGGGGAACTGGCCGAAGGTTTGATATTAACCTGTCAAGCAGAACCTACAACAGCCACCCTTTTTGTGGACTATGATGATGTTTAAAATTCTGATCGTCGGATTTTAATGTCGATAACCCTAATTTACAGTCATTTCATCGAAAAAATGAAAGATAATCTTACGATATCTTGAAAGGTAGATTTAATCAAATATTTTCGTGCTTGATTAGAATTTAATCATTAGGGATTATCTAAAATTCTATATCTGCCTCATTCATTTTTGAATGGGGCTTTTTTATTTTAAAGCCGATTTTATCCGCTCAATGACGTCATTTGGATGGATAGAACGCATCACATTCTCATAACCAGTGGGTACTTTATTACCATAAATAGAGGTTGGGATTTTAGGGTAAGCATCACGATTTGCTAAAATAGCCGAATCCTTAGCTTGATTATAGGGCAAAAAACCTGCAAAAGGATGGGTAACGCCCCAAAGCGTAATTACCTTCACCCCAAGCATCGCGGCTATATGTGCATTTCCAGAATCCATGGCCAACATTACATCCAAATTAGAAATGATATCCAATTCTTCGGCTAAGCTAAATTGGCCAGCCAAATTGATAACATTATTGTGTTTTGAGATCTTATTTAAAAGCAGTGCTTCCTCATCGCCAGCTCCAAATAAAATTACTTTATTGTTTTGTGACAAAGCAACAATGACCGTTTCGATAAGATCAATTGGGTACATTTTACCTTGAAAGGCTGCAAATGGGGCAACTCCAATCCACGGTTTTACGTCGCGACCAATTTTTTCAAGATATGTTATATTGAGATTTGCTTTCTTTGGAAACTTAGGATTCTCTAAATCGATTTCAAATCCTAAGGTTTCAAAAACGTCAGCGTAGCGTTGATGTGTGGTTTTTAATTGTGTAAAGTTTTTGCCTTGCGTCAAGGTCTTTTTCTCGTTTCTACCTTTATCGATCTGAACGACGCGCTTTCCGAAGAAAAAAAATTTCAAGACTTTACTGCGCAGTACGTTATGAAGATCTGCAACGACATTAAATTTTATAGCTCTTAGTTCTCGTGAGAGTTTCCAGAGTCCGATAATACCTTTATGACTGTTCTTAAGATCAGCCTCAAAAACGGTGACATTGGATAGATCCCTAAAAAAAGGGGTAAAACGCGATATCGTTAAAACGGTGAGTTGAACTTCTGGGTACTGCGCTATAAACGCTCTTAACACAGGCACTGTCATGGCTACATCTCCCATTGCTGAGAGACGAATGACTAGGATGTGTTTTGGTTTAGGCATAGATTAGAGTGGCCAATCTTAAAGTTTCAAAATAGCGATCTAAGGCGTTCGTGCCTCACTCTGAAAAACAGAATATTTACTTCTGAGAGCGCAACACTGGATTGAGCTCATCGTCGTTGTACATTTTCATTTGCTTGTACACCTTCATATATTTATTCCCGTTGCTTATATCCTCTAAAAGCGTGTCAATCGCCATAGATAAATCAACACGTTGCTCCAATAAAATATCCAGCTTCTTTTGGCAAGCTTCTATGTGAGCGATAGATGCATCTTCTCGAGTAGCCTCCTCATCCATATGGTAAATCTTGAGTGCTAGAATAGATAAGCGATCCACGCCCCAAGCCGGACTTTCGGTATTGATCGTTGCATTTGCATTGGCTGTAACATCTTGATATTTTTCAAGAAAATAGCTATCTATGTATTCTACCATATCGGTTCGATCCTGATTTGACGCATCAATTTGACGTTTCAATTTTAAGGCCGCGACAGGATCAATTTGTGGATCGCGAATAATATCTTCATAATGCCATTGCACAGTATCAATCCAAGATTTTCTATATAATAGGTGCTCCAACAGGTTGGTTTCTTTATCATATATATTCGTAAAAGGTTGATCAACGGTATTGACAATATGATACTTATTTATAACCTCTTGAAATATATTATTTGCGGTATCTGAAAACATAATCTGTAATTTTGAGGTACAAATATATGGGTATTTATTAACTTTAGCATTCCTAATACTGACTTCAAAACATGCATATTCATAATCTTTCCGAAGAAAATTCAATTCTAAATTCGTTTATTTCTGAAATTCGCGATGCTCATATCCAAACCGACAGGATGCGTTTTAGAAGAAATATTGAGCGTATTGGCGAAGTACTTTGTTATGAAATGAGTAAAACTCTGGATTATGCTCAAAAACTGTAAAAACTCCTCTTGGAGAAAGTGCAACAGAATTATATCAAGAAGAGATCGTCTTATGCTCCATTTTGAGAGCTGGCGTACCACTTCATAACGGATTGCTCAACTATTTTGACGATGCTGAAAATGCATTTATTTCGGCCTATAGACATCATAAACACGATCCCGAAACCTTTGAAATTATTGTTGAATATTTGGCGTGCCCTAATCTTGAAGGGAAAACGCTCATCCTTGCTGATCCCATGTTGGCTACAGGTCAATCTATGGTAGCCACCTTTGAAGCCCTAAAACCATTTGGCACCCCTAAAAAGATACATTTAGTTAGTATTATTGGTGCTCAAGATGGTGTTGATTTTGTCGACGATAACTTCGGAAAAGACACGCACTTATGGATCGCTGCCATAGATCAAACGCTTAGTGACAAAGGGTATATTGTACCTGGATTGGGAGATGCTGGTGATTTGGCCTTCGGAAAAAAGCTGCAACACTAACTATAACAATAGCATGGCAACAGGCGCCACGATCAAGGCCAATAGCAAAGTCTCCTTGAACCATTTTTCGGTGATCACCTCAATGTAATTGGTTATGATAATTGATAACGGAGCGAAGAGGAACAAAAACTCACTGCCGTTTTTTGTTGGTGCAAAAATGACAATGAGCAATCCCAAAATAGCAGCCATGATGATAAGCTTGAAAGACGGCCGGTAGGTTTTTTTTTGAGACTTGATATTCTTTACGTAATAAAATAGCGACCACAATCCAAAAGATAGCAAAATAGTAGAACCTACAATGATTTGTTTAGAGTTTAGAGCAGAATAATCAAGACTGTAATCGAAGACACTTGAAATCAACTTTGAGGTCTCTAAATTAGTAACACTTACATACGAAGCCACCAAGACACCTGCAGTTGCAACACCAATAAATGGAATAAGATAATTTTTTACATCGGTTATGGCGTACGTTACCAAAGCCACAAAAACCAGAATTATAAACACTGCCGACCAGGCATAGAACAATGTTGCGATAACCACCCAAAAGGCGGCATCAAAGAGTTTCTTTTTGATATTTTTTTGTGTTCTTAAACTAATCAAGCGCCTTAAAGAGAGTAAAACAAAGACATTGGCCATCAAAATTTTAGCAGATAAAACGGTCTCTGGTAATATGGCGAAGAACAGAACAAACAGGACAATATTATAACTGTTTTTTTTGGTGAGCTTATTGCGAGATACAAAAAAATCAAATAAGAATACAGAGAACAGACAGATTGAAAATAAAGCCATTTCCTCAATAACTCCCCAAACATGAAAATCTTCACGAATCAAATTTAATCTTGCCCAAACAAAAACCACCAGCAAGATCGTGCTCACCACGATGTAGTGAATTGGTTTTGATTTGCTAAAAAAAGTTGAAATCATCGCTATCGTTTGTCACATTACTATTCTAAAATAAAAAAAATGCGTAATTTTGCGCTGTAAATATATGATTATACCCATGAAGCCCACAGTGAGTTTCTAAATAAATATTAATATAATGAAAGACTTTTTTTACGCCATAGAAGATTTATTTGTTAACGTATTATTTGCTCCATACGATGCCTTGAAAGCGTTAGAGCTAGAAAATTGGTGGGCAGCTAATTTTATGTCATGGCTTTTTGTTGTTATTGGTATCGCAGCTTTCACCTACTGGATGCTACAGCTCAAGGAATACAATGATAATAATGAAGAAGACAAAAGCGTTACCTCACATTCTTACCTATAGATAATTTCATTGACTTTATAAGTCAAAACCAATATCTTTTCGATAATTCATCTTATCAAACGTTAACTTTGTTATCGATTGATAAGATTTTTTTATGGCTTCTTGATAAGTGTCTCCAAATGAGGTTAGAGCCATCACACGACCTCCTGAAGTTACTATTTTACCGTCTTTGACAATGGCGCCAGCATGAAAGGGTATAGAATCCTTAATATCCTGTATCCCTAAAATTTCCTTTCCTTTTTCATAGGCCTCTGGATAACCTCCAGATACGAGCATTACCGTAGTTGCAGCACGCTCATCAATTTCTAGATTGATTTCGTTTAAATTACCGGCCGCTATAGCTTTAAAAATTTCAACAAGATCTGTTTTTAATCGTGGTAAAACGACTTCGGTCTCTGGATCTCCCATGCGCACATTGTACTCAATCACTTTTGGGTCATCACCTACTTTTATAACACCAATAAACACGAAGCCTTTGTACGGTAAATTGTCCTTCTGTAATCCCTTGATGGTTGGTTTGACGATGCGCTCTTCGATTTTATTCAAGAACTCGTTGGTGGCAAAAGGCACAGGAGAAATGGCTCCCATACCGCCAGTGTTTAAACCCGTGTCACCTTCGCCAATGCGTTTGTAATCTTTTGCGTTAGGTAATATTTTATAATGTTCACCATCGGTCAAGACGAAACAACTTAACTCGATGCCGTCTAAAAATTCTTCGATCACCACTTTTGAGCTAGCCGCTCCAAACTTTGCATCGACAAGCATATGCTTTAGTTCTGTTTTTGCTTCTTCAAGATCATCAAGGATCAAAACCCCTTTTCCCGCAGCCAATCCGTCTGCTTTTAAAACGTAAGGAGGTTTTAGGGTCTCTAGAAATTTATACCCATCCTCAACGGTTTCAGTCTTAAAACTTTGGTAAGCTGCCGTTGGGATGTCATGACGCATTAAGAACTCTTTTGCAAACTCCTTACTCCCTTCTAATTTGGCAGCAGCCTTCTGCGGCCCTATCACAGCAACATGCTCCAACTGTTTGTCATTTAAAAAGAAATCGTGAATACCTTGAACCAATGGATCTTCTGGCCCAACCACAACCATATCAATGCGCTCTTTTAGCACCAAGGCTTTAATGGCATCAAAATCGGTGACCTTCAGCTCTACGTTAGTCGCTATTTGTGCAGTACCCGAATTTCCTGGAGCAACAAACAGTTTTTTACAAAGCGGGCTTTGTTCTATTTTCCACGCGAATGTATGTTCTCTTCCTCCTGAACCCAGTATTAATATTGTCATGCTCATCGTTTGTTTGTGTAAAAATAATCGTTTTTAGCACTTAAGTAAACTTCGCAGCGAGACTTTTTTTTCTTTACTTTACGATAAATACAAACGCCAGCTTTTTGAATGTTTTTGACTTTTCGTTGCGATTAAACGGTTTCCCTTTAAAAAAGGCGAAAACAGAGTTACATAGAATATTGCAAAAAGACGACGCCGACTTTGAAAGCTATGTAAAGCTGCAAAAATCAACTATTGTTCGTTATCATTTAGAACACAATGCGTATTATAGATCTTTTGCCCATAAATCTAATATTGATAACTGGTATTCGTTGCCGGTCATGACGAAAAGAGACTTACAGCTTCCGTTGAACGAGCGTTTATCTACTGGCTATAATGCTAAAAATGTTTATGTGAACAAAACCTCTGGATCCTCGGGAGACCCGTTTATATTTGCAAAAGACAAATTTTGTCACGCGATGACTTGGTCTATTATTCAAAATCGATTTGGATGGTATGATCTGGACTTTAATACCTCAAAGCAAGCCCGATTTTATGGAATTCCACTAGATAAAAAAGGGTACTATAAAGAACGATTCAAGGATTTTTTAAGTAAACGCTTTCGGTTTTCAGTGTTTGATTTGAGTGATACTGCCTTTGAACAGCACTTGAAAAAATTTAAGAATACGCCTTTTTCTTATATCAATGGTTACACTAGTTCGATTGTTCAATTTGCTAAGTTTTTGGAACGAAAACAGATTTATCTCAAGACCATTTGTCCAACCCTAAAAGCGTGTGTTGTCACTTCGGAAATGCTCTTTGAAGATGATAAAAATCTAATGACAGATTACTTTGGCGTTCCTGTAATCAATGAATATGGCGCTTCGGAGCTAGATTTAATCGCCTTTCAAAATACAAATAATGATTGGCAAGTAAATAGTGAAACCTTGTTTGTTGAGGTATTAGACGACAACAATCAACCACTTGCTCTTGGCGAACCTGGAAGGCTTGTCATCACCTCGCTCTACAATAAGGCGCATCCCTTTATTCGCTATGATATTGGTGACATTGGAACGCTTTCAACGAACAGTACATTGAGATTGCCAGTTTTAGAAAATTTGGTAGGACGAACCAATGATATCGCGGTTTTGCCTAGCGGAAAAAAGGCTGCCGGATTGACTTTCTATTACATCACCAAAAGCATCATTGAAGATGATAGTTTGGTGAAGGAATTTGTTATTGAACAATTAGAAAAACAGCTTTTCAAGATTATATATGTTAGTACCGAGGCGCTTTCCGAAGAGAAAAAAAGTACGGTTATTCAAGAAATGGAACGCTATCTTGAAAAGGGATTAACGATATCTTTTGAAAGACAAGACCATTTACAGCGCTCTAAAAGCGGAAAACTCAAACAGTTCACCTCTTATGTTAATAGCGCCTCATGAACAGAGATCTCCTCATCATTACCAGTTATTTTCCTCCTGAAATTGGTGCAGCCTCTAACCGTATTTTTCATTTGGCCAACGGTTTAGAAAAATCTGGTTTCAATGTATCGGTCTTAACACCTTTACCAAATTATCCTACGGGACAGATTTTTGACGATTACAAAGGTAGATTCAAAGACACTTCTAAAGTAGGTGAGATTACTGTTCATCGTCTTTGGATTTATGCCAGCAATTCTAAAAACAAACTGATACGCTTGGTTGCGATGTTATCCTATAGTTTTAGTTTGATTTGGTTCTTTATGTGGCACAAAATTCCTAAAACCGTGATCGTACAGTCACCACCATTGCTAGTTGCTTTTACATCAATGTGTTTTTTAAGACGTAAAACACGAAAATTGATCTTAAACGTAAGCGATCTTTGGCCCATTGCGGGATTAGAATTGGGCGCTTTAAAAAAGGGATTTAGTTATAAGTTGTTGGAAACTATTGAACGCTTTAATTACAAAAAAGCACAACTCATCTTGGGGCAGAGCGAAGAGATACTTGCTCATGTAAAGTCTATTTGCCCAAACAAAGCGACGTTTTTATACCGTAATTACCCTGATTTTAGTCCTCCAAAAATTGAAGCGGTCAAGCCTAGCGCACCTCTCAAAATCGTGTATGCTGGTCTTTTAGGAATTGCCCAAGGTATTTTTAAACTTTGTACAGCACTTGACTATTCAAACATCGAATTTCATATCTATGGGTCTGGATCTGAACAGGAACAGATTGAACGGTTTATAACCGAGCACCCTAAACTGCCCATATTTTTTCATGGTCGTGTGACGCGGCATGAACTTCATAAGGTGTTGACGGGATATGATGTGGCTATTATTCCGTTGCTAAATAGAATCTATGGGAGCGTGCCCTCAAAGATTTTTGAGTATGCGCGATTGGGAATGCCCATGCTTTATTTTGGTGGCGGAGAGGGCGAATATATTATTGAGACCAACCGCTTAGGATGGATTGCAAAGGCTGGTGATTATACAGACTTAAATTCTGTAATTTCGAAAATTGCTTTAGTTGATATTTCCGAAGTAAAAAAAGCGCAGATACAACAAACGGCTTTAGAGAATTTTGATTTTGAGAGGCAATTAAAAGCGTTTAAAACGCTCATTTAATACGCCTTATCTTCTCCTTTGACCGCATTGGAAAAGGTTTGAATGATGATTTTGAGATCTAAAAGAATGGACCAATTCTCTATATAAAAGATATCGAATTTTACACGACCAATAATATCCTTATCGCTCTCTACCTCTCCACGAAATCCGCTTATTTGGGCTAAACCGGTAATTCCGGGTTTTACGAAATGCCGTACCATAAATTTATCGATTCGTTTTGCATACATCGTTGTGTGGCTTACCATATGTGGCCTTGGACCCACAACCGACATATCGCCAAAGAGGACATTAAAAAACTGTGGTAATTCGTCGATACTTGTTTTTCTAATGAGCCTACCAATTTTTGTAATACGATCGTCTCCCCTTGTGGCTTGGTAAAGATTGGCATCCTTATTTGGTGTCATGGATCTAAATTTATAGCAATCAAATTCTCTGTAGTTAAAGCCATTTCTAGATTGCTTAAAAAAGATGGGGCCTTTGGATTCGAGTTTGATCAAAATCGCAATAATGGGTGTTAGCCAAGACAGTATAAACACAATTACAAGGCTAGAAAATATAATGTCAAACGCTCTCTTAATGACCGTATTGAAAGAATCTTCTAAGGGAATATTTCTCAAAGAGAGTATAGGGACATAATCATAATACTCATACTTGAGCTTTTTTGAGTAGATCTCCTTACTGTCTGGTAAGAACTTTAAGATCTTTAGATTATTATCTGCAAAGTCAACAATATCACTAATTTGTTGATTGGTAAGTTCGGAAATCGAACAATATATTTCGTCAATATCCTCTTCTATGATGTAGTCGAAATAACGTTGAAGATTCACTTCCTTTTTATCTTTGAAACTGAATGTTTTTAAATGCACATAACCGTACTCGGGATTTTTATTAAAAAAATTCTCAAGGGCTTGCGTCTTTTTATTGACGCCAAAAATAACCGTTCGCCTGTAGTTACCTCCCAAGGAAACCCGATATTTCTGTAATAAATAATAGACTGTAAATTTGAAAAATGTGATCCCTGAAAAGACCGATAAGACGTAATAAAAAATAGTCGTGGGATAAATATTCAAATCATAATTGTAGCCAGAAAAAGCAAACATGACCAGTGTAAACAGGACTGTTTGTGTTAGAATGAGCGACAAAATCTTAACTTCTCTTGTATACCTATAAACTTCATAAAAGTTGGAATATACCGATAGGATCATCCAAGATACGGTTGTGAAAAGCACATATATAACAGGGTCAATAGTCACGAAGAAGTACAGCAAGGCAAGACCGTTTATAATACTTAAATCAATTAAGTATGAGATTGGCCTTAAATATCCTGAATACCGTCCTTGTTTAAATAAGCTCAAATTATATCGTTTTTTTATTTAAAAGACTTAATCAATGTAAAGATCTAAATTTAGATCTCATCCATATAGAGATTTATTATTAAAAGACCAGCTATAATTCATAACGCTTTAACTGTCTAAATTCATTACGCCAAATATAAGAGTATTTTTCGCTTCAGGCCTAAATCAAAATATTATGATAATTGAAACATACTGAACACTAATTAAAGTCAAGATCTTATGATCTATGAGATCATTATGTTGATTCTCAAGACAAGTATATAGACACCTAAATGTTGTTATTGGTATTCTTGTACAAAAACTTGATATAATATAATGCTCTTTTAATGCAGGTTTTAAGAATAGTAACTAGATTAATTCTGTTATCAAAAACGTTCCACACGCTGTTTCAACAATATTCAAGAAAAGGTAATCTTTTTTGAAAAGCTACTAGAAAAGGATAAAACGGCAATTAGTGATTTTACAATGTATTTGACTGGCAGGCTAAAATCAATCAAAAGCTGTTTTCACTTTTTCTTTTAATATGAGATAAATAAAGACTGTATTGCCCACAAGATACCTTTTCCACATTCGTCTTGGTTCTTGAAGAAATCTATAAAACCATTCTAAACCATAAGTTTGCATCCATAACGGAGCTCTCTTGATCTTTCCAGACACGACATCAAAACTGCCACCTACACCCATGATGAAATTTACATTTTTTAAAATGTCTTTGTTGTCGTATAAAAAATTCTCTTTATTTGGAGAACTTATTGCTACAAACAAAATATGAGCACCACTATTTGAAATTTGTCTTGCAATATCAAGCTCTTCTTCTTTTTTAAAATATCCGTTTCTATAACCTGCAATAATATTTGAAGAATATTGATTTGTATAGGTATTTACGACTGCTTTCACAACGTCTTCCTTAGCTCCAAAAAAGAATATTTTATAGCCTTTTTTATGAGCAAGTTGAACGAGATTTATCATCAAATCTATGCCCGCTACTCTTTCCTTTAAAGGTTTACCTAAAAATCGAGATGCCCATACTACGGCCTGACCATCAGCGTTTACAAGATCGCTTTCATTAACACTTTGTCGAAGTTGTAAGTCTGTTTGCATGGCAACGATTTTACCAGCGTTGACAACAACATGATGTATTTGTCCTCCCTCCTCAATACAATTACTAACCTTAGTTAGTGTTTCTGACATTGAATAGTTATCAATTTTTGAGTTGAGTAAATACATAAGTAAAATTATGACAGAGAAATCTTCTGTTTTTCTGAATACATTAAAGGAAATACCAAAATAAATGAAAAAACGAGAAAAATAAAGCTATTCATTGAAAAACTGAAAACACTTGAAAAAAGAAATGTTATTACAATAAATGATAATTTTCTTAAGTACTTATGATCCACTACAAAAACAATGAATACTGAAAATAAATACATCAAACCCTGTATTAAACCTAGTTCTATGAACAAGTGAGGATAATAAGTATCAGTGGTTGCAAATTCTCTTCCATGCCAATCAAATGATACTTTTTCGTAATACTCAGAGTGATATCTTGTGGATGCTGGACCACCAAAAACACCAACACCTTCAGCATAAACTATTGACTTAGATAAGATATGATCTTTAAGAACCCGATAGGATTCTGGTCTTGGAGAATTGTGCTCTACAAAAAAACGACTGTATTTTTCACTTACTCCATCATAAATTTTAGCTCTTAGTCCACTATGGGATAATAAAATTGTTAAGCTTATTACAGCGATAAAACCTATTTTTTTGAATTCTCCCAAATAGGCCAATAGAAGAATGAAAATCATTATGTATTTAAACGAAAAGCTTAATAATAAGAAGATTGCAAATACATAGACATACCGTATTTTGTAAAAGTTATAGCTGAGATAGAAGGCGATTAAATTTAAAAAGGCAAAAAAATCAAATGAATGCGTTATTCCACATGCTCTAATTATACCATTGACACCATTGGATGAATTTCCCATTAAATAGTACCAATCTGTATTGAAGGCATATACGATATAGGAGATAACCTGATAACAATTATTAAGAAGCACTATTAACAAAATAGTTTTTACTAAAAATGTAAAATCATTCTTAAAAGTCAGACCGTAGAACATTACAATAAAGGGCAATAGATATCTTATACCATCGGAAAATGAGGCAGGTATTGAATATGTATTAAGGGAGCAAATTATTAGGTAAAAAATAACGATTAAGAAAGCAATCTTTAAATATTTTGGAATGTCTTTAAAATGATTGATAGAAAAATATAGGCATCCTAACAACGCAAATAAGGTGAAATAATCTGAAACTGATTTTGATATAAATGCTAAAAATCCTGAAATTAATAAACAAAAAACAGGGGTTAATTTAAAGTAATTAATCGAATCATTTTTTAACATAACTTATTCGTGAAGGAAATAATAGGAATAGGCGTAAAACATCCAAGACTGTGCCCAACGAATATATGGAATTTTAGAGGTGATATATTTTTTCTTCTGATAAAAAAAATATCCTTTATTTGACTGCATGTTCTCAATTGTCCAATCAAGCACCTTGTCTATAAGATCTTTATTCTCTTTAAAGTTACCGTATTTGTGCAAAGTAACGATTAATTGAGCAGGTGCGTGTATATCGACAGGATACATTTTATCATTATAATATTTTGAAATGCCTTGAGGAGTAAAAAATGTTTTCAGATAATAGTCCATTCCTTTACTAATGTTAGAACGAAATGTATGATCCCCTGAAACAATTTCATAAATTTTTAAGCATTCTAAATTAAAGCCCGTATGAAAATTATCTATCCATTGATGAAAAGGTAGTGTTCCATAAGCCCAAGAACCATCTTTATTTTGTTTCTTGCAAACGTATGACACTACTGATTTAGCAGTTTGCAATAATGCTTCGCCCTTATTATATTTATAGACTAGGCATAACAGTTTGGCTCCCAATAAACCTGCATTATAAACCTGAGTATGATCTAGTGGTGAATAAGAAAATGTAAAGTCACCATCCTTATCATAAGACCTGTTTAAATCATTTAATACAAACCTGGAGGCACTAATTGCGATATTTAAATACTCGTCGTTTTTGGTAATTTCATAAGCCTCAATTAATGCGTCTGCTATAAAAGTCGTTGCTACGACTGTTGGTGTGTGTTTAGGTTGAAAAAATGCTCTTGCTTGCCAATCAAAGTTATAGCCCCAACATGATTCTGAATAGCCCTTTGTTTGTAGTGTGATTATTTGTTTTGCTAAAAAATTGATTTGTTTTAAGTAAACGGCATCAGGGTTTTTCTTATATAGGTTACAGTAACCAATAAGAAAAAGACCTAGTCCTTTAGAATTATAATCCTTTTTGACTCCAAATATTACTCTTAAGTTAATGGGGTTTCTCTTAAATAATTGAATCCATGCCAATCTAAAAAACCTAGATTTACCCAGTGGTGTCTTTTGAATTACCCAACTGTTTAGACCATCATAAGGATCCCAACCTTTGAAATGTTCTTCTTCGCAGTATTCACGAAGCTTATCAAAACTTTCTTTCCTATTTGGCACTTTGCAAATTTGAATTAATGACAAAAGTATTAATATATTTTCTCAAATTATCTGTGGGCGGTATTATTTGAAGTCGTTTTTTGATTTGTAACAATAGCACAATTTTTAAATTTTATTTACAACGAAAGACCCTTTTTTAAAATTAAATAAAAACGTCATTGATTTGGATATGAAAAAATGTTTAGGGAAAACAAATGATAAAAACGATTTGTGTAATGAAAAAAATACATATGTATGTCTGAAACAGGTATTTATCCATTTTTGTTTTTAGGATTAAAAACTATGCCATAAAACGTGCCCTTTTTCTTTGGACGCCATACCTCAGGAAAAATGGTTACCAGTTATTGAGACTACGAATATCTGTCTCAAAATCAATACTCTCGACATCATCTAATGTTTATCTAAGACACTATCCTTTATTAAATAGTATCCTCTTTTTTTATGGCGATAAAGGATTTAGTAAACCCCAAACTCTTTTCTCTGTATATTTCGCAATCAGGAAATATAGTTTGCATGTCATTATAAGTCAATAAGTTCCAATCTGGCGTCGTTTTTTTTGGCCAGAACTTATTGAAAAATTTTATACCAGCAATCTGAGCAGGACGTGGTAGGAAGGCTATTATACCAGGTAACCATGTGTGACTTTCTAAAATAAAATATTTGTTTGGAGTTTGTACAAAAAATCGTTTACCAATACGCTGAATTTCATTAGCAAATTTTGATTGACTTTCAAAACTGCGTTTTTTAAATTCTGCAGTGTTCTTTAAATTCCAAATTTCTTCTTTAGGAATAGTAACATGTTCTAAAACAGAATTACAGAAAATAATATCAAATTGCTTATCACCAAATGGTAAGGTTTCATCTTCAGTTAATTGATGCGTTTTGTACCCAAAATTTTCTTCGGCGTAAGCCAAATCATTACTTAAAATATCAGCGATCACTACATGCTCGAAACTCTCTTTCCCTAAAATACCATTAATATGTTTTCCATTACCACCACCTAGATCTAGTATCTTATCATGGGTCTTGGGTTTCAACATATCTACAAACAATTTGGCACGTTTTGCTCGAGCCTTATTAGAAAAATTTCTCTGAATTTTTTTCAGCATTACTAGGACATTAAAATGAATCGATAAAAGTACAATAATTTAAGATTTAATAGAGATTTCATTATTTATAATGGGTATTTGATCTATCTAATAATCTTTAACTTATTAATTGTTTTAAGATTATTTAAATTAGAATAATCAAGTTTTCATCATAATTATAATTTCACATAAGTCTCTAGTAACAAGAATTTTCCGCTAGAAGTAGTTTTCATGTCATTTACATATTCGATATCTATGTTTGTAGTACTTGCAAGACGTTTTTGCATAAAATCCTTCAGAAACATTTCATCTTCGGTAGTATAATTTTCCCCTTTTACTATTTTAATTTTCAACTTTCCTTTTGTTTTCTGGACATATTGCATCCCACGGATCTTGGTATAAAAGTCACCGTGCATATTTAGTGCTGTAGGTGAGACATAGCTACCATCTTTATTGTAAATTCTCTGATCGTTGCGGCGACTTAATATTTCGTTCAATAAACTAACCCCTTTGGAATCATATTTTTTATAAGAACTGAAATCACCTGTTCTATATTTAATTAATGGGGCACCAAAGTTATCTAGAGTAGTACCAACAATTTCCCCTAATTTATTTTCTTCGACAATGCTATTGCCTGCTTCATCTATTAAATCGAAAAAGCCGTATTGATTGAAAATCTTGTGATCTCCAGTATTATGATCTCTAGAGATCAATAATAATCTTTCAGCATGTCCATATACAGAAATCACTTTTAACTTTAGCTCATTTTCGAATAATGCCTGATGATAGCCCATATAACTTTCTGAACTCAAAAAAATGCCTTTTAAAAAGTCTAAATTTAAATTCTTCTGCTTACAAAAATTTAAGAAATTATAAGCAGAGGAGGGATAAGCCTGAAGATAATTTAATTTGAATTTTAAAATAACCTTATAAATTTTGAAAAAATAATCATCTGTATTTCTAAAAGCATCAAAGACCACTTCTTTAGTGATGGGATTGATCTTATAGTCTCTACTTGCAGATAATTGTGTGTTCCTTATAACTGCGCGAAGTTGATTTTTATAACCCAGTTTTCCCCACAGATAGTGAAAATAGGCGTACTCTTTTTTATATCTGTTTTTTGGGGAATAATATTTCGCTGGAATTCCACTAGTACCACCTGAGGTTATAAGCTCGTAATTTTTATCATCATACTCTATAGAAAAAAAATCTACTTCATTTTCTGAGATTATTTTTTTATCGATAAGAGGGAATTCTTCATAGTTTGACGAGTTTTGATTTTTATAATATGGCACATTGTCCAAAGCGAAATCTAGCATAGTTTCTAAAGACGCTTTCTGCCGTGGCATTGTCAAGTCTATTGATTTTTTTATATTACGATACTCTTTCCCAAAAAGAATATTGTTACTAGGTAAAATTTTGTAGACTAAATAGGCGAGAGAATTAGATGCGCTAACTTTTTCGTTACAAAAGCGAGCAAATTTAATCATAAACTTCATTTTCTTTAGTTTTCATGCTTAGCGCCAAAGATATAAATAATGCGAAAAAAACTATCCCTCGCTGCCTTTCTAAAATAGATTCTGTAAGCATCGAACAAATTGTTACGACCATTAAAGAAAATAGCATTGGGTGCTGATTTTTAAAAAGACTTTTTGACCAAATCCAAAAACAAAAGGACCATACTAAAAAAGCCATCAAACCAAAATATATGAAATGCTCTAAAAATTGATTGTGAGCGTTGTATTTATGAAAAGCACCTTTACGAAATCCATATTCTTCATACGATTTGTAGACGTGGGTTTTGTTTGTTCCACTGCCTCCTCCTATAATAACATTATCGCTTTTCACAGCGTTGACCACAGCTTTCCAATGCAAAATTCTAGAACTAATAGTTGGCGTAGTTGTACCAAATTGACTGTTGCCTATTTCTCTCTTTTGAAAATTTGGAGAAAATAAAGCTCCAACAATCACTAATGAAATAGGCAATACAGAGAATAAGGACCTAACACCAAATTTAATGTAAAGAAGAGTAAAAGTACCTGCGCCCAAAGAAAAAACACTCATACGGGAGCTAAGCAGGTATAGAAAAGCTAGAAGAAAAAACATCCAAAGCCAATAGATAATTTTATTTTTATTGAATAGTATTTGATATAAAAAAAACAATATTGCCCCAACGCAAAACAGCGAATAATAGGTGGTATGAGCATTCAATAATGTGGCAAGATTATAATTGTAAAAATAATTGCCAAAGTTCATGTACGTAAAATAAGTGGCTTTTGTCAAAGAAAAAAGTGCACAACAAATTACAGAAGTACAAAACCATTTTAATAGGTATTCTACCTTTTTGACACTCATGTCTTCACTAAAACACACCAATGGAATCACTAACAAAGGCATCGCTTTTATTATGTTTTTAAAACCTATTTCTAAATTATCTGAATAAAGCAACCCAATAACGAACATAAACAACCAAATTGAAATACTGAGAAATTGATATTTTTTGATTTTGATTCTTTTGAGTTTATTAAAAAGATCTCCAGAGAACAGCCAAACCATTATCATTAGAATGATAGCTTGAGTATTTAGATTGTATTTTGGCATAGGTAAGGTTATGACCGCCATGACAAGCGCCAAATTCTGCCAATACTCCCAATTAATTTTCGTCAATCCCAAGTAATTTTAATTTAGAAATGAGTGCTTCACCTAATTTTTTATGGCCTACATAATTAAGATGATTTCCATCATTAAAGAAGTATTCTTTTTTATCATATTGCGATATGCTAATAAGATATACATTTTTGGAATCGTATATGCTTATCATTTGATTTGATGCATTTTCCTCTAAAAAAGAAGAAATAATAATGATTTGTTTTTCCTTATTCAAGGACGAAAATTCATTAATATTTCTAATAAAAGGTTCTATCGCTTCACGTAAACCTAAATAAAGAATAATGACCTCTGCATTGCTATATTTTAAATTCTCTAGCAAAATACGTTGCGACTCATAAGTGTTGCTAAAAAAATAGGGGTAACCAAAAACATCATATTGATTACCAATGAAATGAACTTTAAGATGCTCTGCAATCCATTTTCTTGTATATTTTCCTTCACGCCAGCCCATTTGGGAGTCGCCAATCATGGCGATCTTAACACCTGTTTGCTGAAGTAAAGTCAAATCTCCTTCGGCTAAGTCAATTATTCCTTCTAAGTTTCTAGGGTATTCGTTTATCCAATATATACCTATAAAATTTACTAAGTCATCTTTGATGTCAATTCTCTCTGCTCGAAAATAATACTCACTATTTACGACATAGGTTTTTTGATTATCAAATGAATATGGTTTTTGGAGTTCTATTTTTAATGTATTGATGTCATAATCAATAACTTTAGCTTTGCCACAAGGCCGACTTTGAAAATGCTCCCAATTATAATTAATGATAAAAAAATCTTCCTTAGCACTTGTAATAAAATCGAAACTTAGGTAGCAAAACAACAATCCAAGTACAATATACAAGACAACGTTACTAGGTGTTTTCATTTTTGATTCGTATAATTTTAGCAGGTACACCTGCAACAACACTATTATCAGGAACATTGATTAAAACCACTGCGTTTGCACCAACCGTCACATTATTACCAATTTTTATAGGGCCAAGAATTTTACAGCCTGTGGCCAAATAAACATCGTCACCAATAACTGGCACTTCTGGATGACCAGATCTCCCACCGATAGTCACATTTGATCCTAATTGGCAATTCTTACCTATGACTGAGTTTCTATGAATCACCACACCAATCCCACCATACCCAAAATGAGACCCCTTGCCGATTTTCGCTTGGTACGGGACACTGGAATTGTAAATTAAAAAAATTAAAAGCTTCAAAAAATCAGGTAATATGGGAATCTTTTTACTATATAATAGATGGGCAAGGCGATATAGCTTGTAAGCATTTAACATTAGTTCAATACAATTTTATAGGCGTTTCGTAATTGTTTAACAATTAAAGGTAATGCTAATTTTTCTTCATATACCTGTCGTGCATTGTCTCCTAGTTCATTGGCTCTAATTTTATTATTAGAGATTTGATTGATTGCACTATTGATTTGATTAAGATCTCCAGCCTCCACAAATAAAATGTTTTGCTCGTGACTAAAAAATTCTGGTAACGCACCAACTCTTGTTGAAATTATTGGTATGCTAGCTGCAGCAGCTTCAATGATTACCAATGGGAAATTCTCAGTATACGACGGGAAGATGAAACAACCAGATTGAGAAAAATATTTGACCTTATCTGATAATGTCAGTCTATCTGATTTAATAAGTTTAATATTATTTAATTTTTTTTGCTCAATGATCTCTGAAATCTTCTCGTAATCACCGACTTTATCACTATTTCCTATTATTACGAGAGAAAAATCCTTGTTCATTTCTGCTACTTTCAGTAAGTCGAATGTGCCTTTTCTCTCGCCCAGACTTCCTATGAATAAATAATCAGTATTTCTTTTTTTTACTTTTTCGTTTCCAACTTGCTTAACATACTCTTCGTTTATGGGATTATTTACGATTTCTACTTGATTTAAAAACTCGTTCTTTTGAAAAAACTCTTTCCAATAGGTACTAGCGACTATTATCAAATCGACGTTCTTGAACAATTGTCTAGCTAAGCTCTTTCTAATTGGATTCATTTCATTCCAAAACTTTTCAAATGACCCACCGTGTAAATGTGCAATTGTTTTTTTTGTTCCATAAAGTTTTGCAATTGCGATCATTGTCAAACTTTTTTCCATACTCCAATAAGAATGCATAGAAAAATGAAAAATATCTGGCTTATGATTTCTTACTAGCTTTATTAAATCTATTTTTTGCTTAAAAAAATAGCTAATATTATTAAAATTGAATTGAGATAAACTTGTTTTGCCTTTTTCTCTATTAGTGTAAAATGGTACCACATCATAATCATTACCTAAATTATTTTTAAATACGGTATTTAAAAGTGATATAGAGCCATGATTGTCTGTTTTAAAAGGTCCTAGAAGTACTTTTACTTTTTGACTATTATCTATCATTTAAAAAAGTCCTTTTGGAGTCCAGCCTAACTCATTTTTTATTTTGACGTTATCACCTATCATTTCCCAAATCTCGTTTTGACGATAGGGCAAAGCTCCAAATTTTATTGAAGAGGTACTATTTAGTTCAATTTTGAATCTTTCTGCCAAATCTTTAATTTTGAAACCCTCACCACTACACACATTGTAAGTATTTCCTTGGGCTTTTTGTAATGTCGATAAAATTAGTGCTTCTACAACGCTCTCTATATTTAAAAAATCGCGTTTTTGTTCTCCTAAAGTCATATCAAAATCTTCATTATTCTTTAATTTACCAACAAGGTCAGAAATAAAAAATCCACTTGGCATATCTTCGCCATAATAATTGAACAAACGTAAAATGGTATAATTTTTTTTATGAATTTTTGAAAATGTTTTAATGGCATTTTCAGCATTTAATTTAGACAAAGAATAAGGTGACGCTGCAATTACCTCATCTGTTTCTTGATATGCTCTATCATTACTTAATCCATATACTTCACTGGTACTCGTAAAAATAAAATTAGTAAAATCTATATTTTTCAAGGTGTTTAATAAATTTATTGTTCCGCCTAAATTGATATTAGAAATTTCGTTGGTCAAATCAAAATCTCGCGATCTATCTAATTTTGCAGCTAAATGAAATATAAAGTCAGGTTGAATTTTATTTATTTCTGCTTTTAGCGTCTCTATATCGGTCAAATCAATCATGAATTGTTGTTTTGACCTTTTTTTATTAGCCACAATATCAAAAGAGAATACCTGTGCATCTAACAACTCAAGTTTTTCTATTAGTGCCCGACCTAGAAAACCTGAGCCCCCTGTAACAATTATTCTTTTATGTCGTAGATGATTTAAGTCCAAATCGCCTTATTCTTTTGAGCTTGTTTTATGTAACTAATTAAATCATTACCAGTGTTAATTTTACCCTGATCTGTAAAATCCTTATACCATAAAATTGTTTTTTCTATTGTAGTATCAAAGTCCCAGACAGGATACCATTTTAATGTTTTATTGGCTTTTGAGCAATCTAGCATTAATAGGTTAGCTTCATGATGCATGTTTTTATTTTCATTAATGTGATATTTCAATTTACCCCAATGCTTTTGAGCCTCATTGACAACCTCACTAACCTTGAGGTTGTTTTTTAATTCTGGACCAAAATTCCACCCCTCAACAAATTCTTTTTTTCCAGATAATAATTTCCATCCAAGCATTAAATATCCACTGAGAGGCTCTAGAACATGTTGCCATGGTCTTGTTGCTAGTGGGTTTCTAATTTCAACCTCTGTATTGCTCTTTATAGATTTTACGATGTCTGGTATGAGTCTATCTGCAGACCAATCACCTCCTCCAATCACGTTTCCTGCTCTTACGCTAGCTAGTAACTTTTCCTTTTTATTGAAAAATGATTTTTGATAAGACGATGTAACTAGCTCTGCACATCCTTTTGAAGCACTGTAAGGGTCATATCCACCCATAGCATCATTCTCTCTATATCCCCAAATCCATTCCTTATTATCGTAACATTTATCACTTGTTACGTTTATTATCACTTTTACAGAATTTGTCTTTTTTGAGGCTTCCAAAACATTAATCGTACCCATTATATTAGTATTAAAGGTTTCGATTGGGTTATTGTATGAATATCTAACTAATGCCTGTGCCGCTAAATGAAAAACTATTTCGGGCTGGTACTTGCTGAATACTTTATCAAGTTTTTTATAATCTGTTATATCACCTATGATTGAGGTGTAATTATTCTCTAATAAATTGTAATGATTTGGCTCGGTTAAAGGTTCGAGAGCATAACCAATTACTTTAGCTCCCATTTTTTGAAGCCAATATACTAACCAAGAGCCTTTAAACCCTGTGTCACCAGTAACAAGACAAATTCGATCTTTATATATTCCACCAAATAATGCTTCTATTTCCATAATTTCCATTTTGCCTTATTTGTATCCCATAATGTATTCAATAATTTATTATCTCTCAATGTATCCATTGGCTTCCAAAAACCGAAATGTTTATAAGAATATAACTCACCATCTTTAGCTAGGTTTTCTAATGGGCTTTTTTCAAAAACAGTTGCATCTCCTTCAGTTAAATAATCGAACACCTTAGATTCGCAAACAAAATAACCACCATTTATCCATGTCCCATCTCCTTTTGGTTTTTCTTCAAAAGAAGCTACTTTTTGATCGCCAACAATTTTTAATGAACCAAATCTACCTTCCGGTTGTACAGCCGTCATAGTAACTGACTTTCCATGATTGTTATGAGTTTCTAAAAGCTGATTAATATCAATGTCTGCAACGCCATCACCATAAGTAAGCATAAAGCGCTCGCCATTAATTAATTCCTCTATTCTTTTTATTCTACCACCAGTCATTGTATGCAAACCAGTGTCTATCATAGTGACCTTCCAAGGTTCGGCAGTATTATTTAATATTTCTATATTATTGTTTTTTAAGTCTATGGTTACATCGCTTTGATGCAAAAAATAATTAGCAAAATATTCTTTAATGACATAACCTTTATAACCTAACAAAATAATAAAATCATTGATCCCATAGCTCGAATATGTCTTCATGATATGCCATAAAATTGGTTTCCCTCCTATTGGCACCATAGGTTTAGGTATATTTTGAGTTTCTTCACTTAATCTAGTTCCAAAACCTCCAGCTAAAATTACTGCTTTCATTGTATTTCTTTTTCTATTGAATTAGTTAATCTAAAAAAAATTTGTGTCATCTATCATTCTTGTCTCGTAAACAAAATTCTTTTATTAAGCACAAAAATAACAACTTATAACAGGAATGACATAGTATTACTCGATGAAGTAATCTTGACTTTGTAAGTTTGTGAAATTTCTTTACCCCAATAACCATAAAAGCAAGAAACTAGATCCCTTCGAGCTTGATGATTTTATATCAGTGCGATTTAAACGCGAGCCAAAAATATCCTTCTAGGTGTTGGGTGAGTTAAATTGACAATTATTATCTCTATAATTTTTGTAAAACAACGGTTACTAAACTTATCTCCATTACCTTGATTATGACAGATGCTCGCTAAAATTGCTCTGTTTTCCGTTCATGATTAAATATGCGACTGAGAGAGTCTACAATCTGTATTTATAAAATAACTGTTTCCATAAATTTTGGCATATTACTTCTTTAAACGGTATCTATCTAGCAAAATGATCAATTTGAATTACTTTAATTAAAAACAGTATTCCAACAACAGCCTCAAATGTGTTGTTATCACAAATTTTGATCCTCCCAAATTATTGGAATGTACGGCAAATTTAGTAATGAGAAGTTTACAATTGCTAAATACTTGCGTTATATACTTATTATAACTTTAAAAGAATAACGTTAATGATTTTCCTAAAGTATGACTTTGAGCTTAAAAGCTTTTTTTCTCAGTAAGTAATATAAATCTATCTCTGATTGTCTTACGGCTTTGTCGAGCATCTGGTGAAGTTACTTTAATATTTCGAAACATAACTATATACAATCCTTTGATATTTACTCTAAAAACTCAAGATGACTTCAATAAAAATCATCTCTAAAAATTGATGAGATTGCTCAAATTTATATGTATTTATTATTCTCCAAAGGAAAATACAAATTTTATGATATAACAGGTAATAATGACTCTCTACCTCTTATTTGGAATTATTATCATTTCCTTCATGTTCTTGTCTAATAATTTTTTCATGTTCAAGAATTGGATATACTAAAACTAAAGAAATTAGCAAATAGGCCAGATTATTTAATGCAAATGAAAATAAACTATCAAAGAATAAGGAAAAATATATAACAAATAGTAATAGTATTATTTTTTTAGAATAGAACCGTTTAACTAAAGGGCAGACTAAAATTAAAAAATATAGTAATCCTCCAATAATTCCCATCTCTACAAATACATGAGGATAATAGGTATCTGTGGTCGCAAGATGTTTTGTTTCGAACCAATTGAAATTAACATCCTTATAAACAGGTGAATTGTATTTTGTAGATGATGCACCTCCAAAGCTTCCAACTCCTCTGCCTAGAATATTTATGCTTTTAAAATCCGCTAACATAACTCGGTAAGATTCTGCTCTTGCAGAATTACCCTCTGTAATGTAAACCTCGATTCTTACTCCTAATTGTTGTGAAAAACTTGATACTTTTTTTGGGAATAATATTATTGTAAACAAGAGCAAGCCAAGTGCGCCTAAAATTAATTTTGCCTTATATTGAGATAGCAAAAACATTAAAAAAACAAAAACACCAATAGCTTTAAAAGATAAGCTCGAGAAAACTCCCAAAACCAATAAGATCAATATTAGTTGCTTACATTTCCCAGTGTAAAATTCTTTCGTTAAAAAATAAGCCACTAAATTTAAAAAACCAAAAGTTGCAAAAAAGCCCATTAAACCAACGCCTCTTATTATGCCTATGGCTTCATTATAATAATAAATATCTCTATTAGGAACTTTGTTGTAAAACCATTGTTCGTGCACATCTCTAATCCAATTAATATATGCAATGGGCTGGTATAAAACATTGAGAACAGCATATAAAATAATGAAATTAATTATTAACAGATAGTGCCGTCTAATGGTAAATCCATAAATCAAAATTATGACTGGAAAAAGGTATCTTATAGCCTCTTCAATGGCAGCATTAAAATTAAATGAAATATAAATGTGATATATGAATACTGGTAAAAATAGTAAAGTGGCTATGACTAATTTGCTGTCGAATTTTTGATGAATCACACTATATAGCAGCATGTAAGATAACGCAAATAACTTAAGCATGGAGCCAGCTGACTGGTTTCTAAAACTAACTATTTCAGCTATAAAAGCTAAAAAAAAAGGAAAGAGAACAAAAAAATACTTTATGTAGTTTAACTTTAATTTCATTGTGCTAAAACCATACTTTCTTTTTAGTTAGATAAATCAACATTAAATATCGTATTAAAAGAGTAGATAAACTTCCTAACGCGACTCCTATTAAACCTATTTTAATAAATAAGAAATAGCTTATGCATAAATTAAAAAGAAGACTTATTGTATTTATAATTAAGTTTTCTCTAAACAGCTTATTAATAATTATTTGAGCACCATATAGCACCGAAAATGACTGAAAAATTTTAGCAATAAGTATGATATAAAAAACTATAATTGCCGATTTATAATTTTCGAACCATATATTGGTCAATATCACAAACAAAGTAGCCAGTAATGCAGCTAAGAAAATTACCGAGACAGATATTTTTTTGTTTAAAGACACTCCATAAATACTATTGCTCTTCAGTTTTTCAATATCAACTTGTACTAATGTAAGCGGCACAAGAATTAGCGCATTAGCTATGTTTAATGAAAAACTATAATCTGCTATATCTGCATTGGCATTACTTGAAAGTAGTTTAATAATCATAATGTCTGTATATAAAAACATCATATTGGCGAAGTTACTTATCACAATTGTAAATGAACTTGCTAAAAGCTTTTTAAATAAAGACCAGTATTTAAGTAGTTTTTTTTTTAGTATTTTTTCTTTAATAAAAAACCAAACACAACAAGATATGAATATCGGTATTAAAATATAATTCACATTCACAAACGAAAATTGCGGTTTTTCAGAAACAAAAATTGTAATGAGAACAATTACATAAAACAAAGCAGAAACAGTAATTTTATATAACGAAGCTATATTGCTGTTTTTATAGGTGAGTATAAATGATGGAATTATTCCGTTGTTAAAAAAAATAGAATGAAAATAAATTGGGATTATTAGATAAAAATATTGAAAAACTATAAAGAATGGAGATAAAAATATTGACAATAACGTAATAAATAAAAATGATATAAAAGTGAAGTATTTTTTACTTTCTAGACTTTTAGGATAAGATAAAATAAGGGTAGGAAGACCAAATGTCACGACTGCTGCGCCTAATTCAATAACTTTTTTATAGAACTCTAATTCTCCATAATTTTCTTTAGCCAGATAGAGTGGGGCAATCAATAGCACAATGTATTCTAACCCTCTACCAAACAATATAGAACTTCCGTAAAGCACATATTTTTTCAAACTGTTATAATTCGGTTATTTATTAATTCCGCAAAAATCTAAAACGACTTTTTCGCTAGAGCATTCAAGTGTTAAAAACTCTTTATGTCTAACTAAAAATACGATTATATCTGCTTTCTCTGCTGCTACTCTATAGTCTGTGAGTTTAAAAACTTTATGCGTATCTATATTTGGTTCTACTATATAGTATTCCTCATTATTGGCATTTTGCAATACCTTTTGTGCTATATATTTAGCAGGAGACTCTCTTAAGTCATCAATGTTAGGCTTAAAAGCTAATCCCATTATGGCTATATTAGGCTTACGACCATATTTTAATTCATACTCCAATTTTGCGGTTTGTACTTTTTCGGCACACCAAAACGACTTGTAGTTATTTATCTCTCTGGCCTTTCCTATAATTTGGGACTCCATGGGATAATCTGCAACGATAAAGTAAGGATCTACCGCAATGCAGTGGCCTCCTACACCGCAACCAGGCTGTAAGATATTTACTCTAGGATGTTTATTTGCAAGGTTGATTAGTTCCCACACGTTGATATCTGCTTTGTCACAAATAAGTGATAGTTCATTTGCAAATGCAATTTGAACATCTCGGGACGAGTTCTCGACGAGTTTGCACATTTCAGCAGTTCGTGCATTAGTTTTGTGGAGACTTCCCTTTACATATTTTCTATAAAATTCATAAGCTTTATTAGAAGAAGTCTCGTCAATACCACCAATGACCCGATCGTTATTTACTAATTCGTACATCACATTTCCTGGTAGTACCCTTTCAGGACAATACGCGATTAACAGTTTATCCTTGAGTTCAGGGCGGTTAGTATAAATCAAATCCCGCATCTTTTCCGTAGTACCAATTGGTGACGTAGATTCAATGATATATAGATCTCCTGCTTTCAAGATAGGAATAATAGCATTGGTTGCCGCTTCAACAAATGAAATATCAGGCTCGTTTTTATTCTTAAATGGTGTGGGCACAACAATTAAATAGGTATCTGCACTCACGGCTTTCGTAGATGCTTTTAAATACCCTTGCCTCACAGCATCGGCAACAGCGTCATCCAATTCTGGCTCAACGATATGAACTTCACCCTTATTGATCGTTTCTACCACCTCAGAATTTATATCTACGCCGTGAACAAATGTTTTGTTTTTCGCTATTAAAGCCGCAGTAGGTAGACCTATATATCCTAATCCAATCATCACTACCTCAGGGTTACTCATACTTTTTTATTTTTCTAATAAGATATTAATTATTCTCTCGCATGCTTTACCATCTCCGTATGGATTGTGTTGAGAGCTCATCAAGTCATATATCTCTTTATGTTGTAATAGCCTATTTGCTTCGCAAACAATTTTTTCTTTATTAGTACCAACTAATATAACTGTTCCTGCGTCAACAGCTTCTGGTCTTTCAGTGTTATTTCTCATGACTAAAACAGGTTTTCCTAAGCTAGGAGCTTCTTCTTGTACGCCACCGCTGTCTGTAATTATCATATAAGACTTCTCCATTAACCAAACAAAAGAAGAATAAGCTAATGGCCTAAATAATATAATATTTTCGATCTTACCCAATATCTTGTAGACAGGTTCTTGAACGTTTGGGTTTAAATGAACTGGATAAATAATCTGAACATCTGTATTTTCTGAAGCAATTTGCTTGAGTGCTTCACAAATACTTATAAAACCTGAACCATGATTTTCTCGTCGATGACCTGTGACCAAAATTAACCGACGCTTAGGATCTATAAATGTTTTTAATTCCTCAATTTCTTGGTCAAGAAAACCTGTCGTATTTACTTTTTTCACACTGAACAATAAGGCGTCAATAACAGTGTTTCCTGTAACAAAAATTGATGTTTTAATTTTGTTTTCTCTTAACAGGTTTTTTTGCGCAATTGCCGTTGGTGCAAAATGAAAATGTGCCATAGCTCCCGTGACTGTCCTATTCATCTCCTCAGGAAAAGGAGACGTCATATCAAAAGTCCTTAGTCCTGCCTCTACATGACATATCTTCGCTCTTGAATAAAAAGCCGCGATACTAGTCGCCATAGTAGTAGTAGTGTCTCCATGAACAAAAACAAAATCAGGTTTAAACTCTTCTAAAATAGGTTTTAAGTTTTGAATAATATCGGCCGTTAACGTGTAGAGATTTTGATCATGCTTCATGAGATCTAAATCATAATCTGGAAATATCTCAAAAAACGATAATACCTGATCCAACATCTCCCTATGCTGAGCGGTAATACATACTTTGGTTTCAAATTTTAAGTTATACAATTCAAACCTTTTAACTAACGGAGCCATTTTTATAGCTTCTGGCCTAGTCCCAAAGACAATTAAAACTTTTCTTTTTAAACTCATTAATAATCTGTAATTAAGACATTTACTTTGTGTGACAAAGAGTATAAAATAGGTTGGTAAAAATACTATTTTTGTTTAATCCTACAAGATATATAGGCAGCCATTCTAAACTTTGATTGTAAAAGAAGTTACAAGTAAAACTTAATAGACAAATGTGACGAAATCAATATTTTGATGTTAAAAGCTATATAATTTAGTTTTGAATAAGTTCTTTTAAAGCAATCCTTAAACTATCTCTCCAATATGGAACCGTCATATCAAATGAATCTTTAAATTTTTTTTTATCTAAAACACTAAAATGAGGTCTAGTGGCCAGAGTTGGGTAAGAACTAGTAGGCAAAGGGTTAACAAAAACACCGTTGTTTGTGATTTCAAATATAGCTTTTGCAAAATCGTACCAACTTGCAACCCCTTCATTGCTGTAATGATAAATTCCAAAGGCGACACTATCTATTTTAATGATGTTCAACAATGCTTTGGCCAAGTCCTTTGCGTACGTTGGAGTTCCTATTTGGTCTGAAACCACCTCAAGGTGGTCTCGTTCTTGAGCTAAACGCAACATGGTTCTCAAGAAGTTTTGATTAAACTCAGAGTATAACCATGATGTCCTTATAATAAAATAACGCGAACTATGGGTAGCCACTTCTTTTTCTCCATCAAGTTTTGTGCGTCCATATACTCCAAGTGGATTTGTACTTTGGCTCTCTAAGTAAGCCTTGTGTTGTTTACCATCAAAAACAAAATCTGTAGAAATATGTATCAGTTTAACAGCATGCGATTCGCAATAAACGGCTAGATGTTTGACTGCCGTTACATTAATTTTTTCTGCATTTTCAGAGTCGTTTTCGGCCTTATCTACAGCTGTATATGCCGCACAATTTATACAAAAATCTATAGCATTTGACTCGAAATAATGCTCAATCGATTGCTTATTTGTGATATCCAGATCATGCCTGCCTGTAAATTGAAATTTTAAATCGGGATAATTCCCTTGTATAGATTGAATACTCTTGCCTAATTGTCCATTTGCGCCTGTAACCAAAACATTTATCATAGCCTTGCGTTCTTAAATTTGGGCAATACGAGGTCTTTTTCTGAAATTATAAGGTCTTTTTGATCTAATCGCCATTCAATCTTAAGTTCAGGGTCATTATATATAAAACCACCTTCCGAAGCCTTATTGTAAAAATTATCGCATTTGTAAGAAAAAATTGCCCACTCACTTAATACTATAAAACCGTGGGCAAAACCTCTAGGAATAAACAGTTGGTGTTTGTTATCTTCGCTTAGTTCAACACTAATATGTTGGCCAAAAGTTTGAGACTCCTCTCTTATATCCATAACAACGTCCAAAACCTTTCCTTTAACAGTGCGAACCAATTTAGCTTGAGCATACTTTCCAATTTGATAATGCATTCCTCTTAATACGCCTTTTGTAGAGTATGATTCATTATCTTGAATGAACTTAATTTTATTTCCAACAGCTTCATTGAAAGTCTTTTGATTAAAACTCTCTAAAAAATAACCTCGAGCATCCTCAAAAACCTTAGGTTCTATTATAAAACAATCCTTCAGTCTTGTCTGTTTTATAGTCATTATTTGCGTTTCAAAAGTCCTAATAAATTTTTTCCATAACCACTTTTAAACAACGGTTCGGCCAGTGCCTTAAATTGAGATTCATTGATGTAATTCATTTCAAATGCTGCCGCTTCAATAGAACCAATTTTTAATCCTTGTCGCTCCTCAATTACTTCTACAAATTGTGATGCCTGCATTAAAGATTGAAATGTTCCTGTATCTAGCCACGCTGTCCCTCTGTCCAAAATGCTAACACTAAGTTTATTTCTCTTTAAAAATTCTTTATTGACATCTGTTATTTCTAATTCTCCTCTGTGACTAGGTTTAATATTCTTGGCGATTTCAACTACAGAGTTATCATAGAAATAAATTCCGGGAACTGCATAATTAGATTTTGGTTCGAGAGGTTTTTCTTCTATCGAAATGGCTTGACCATCATCATCAAAATCAACAACACCATATCGTTGTGGATCATGAACTCTATAGGCATAGATGACACCTCCAACTGGATCATTATTAGCTTGAAGTAGTTTAGATAGGCCCGAACCATAAAATATGTTGTCCCCAAGAATCAACGCCACCTTCTCGTTACCTATAAAATCTGAGCCAATAATGAAGGCTTCGGCTAATCCATTTGGTGCCTCTTGAACGGCGAATTCAAATGAACAGCCATACTTAGCTCCATCGCCTAATAATTCTTTAAATAATGGAAGATCTTTAGGGGTTGAAATAATCAATATTTCATTTATTCCAGCATACATCAATGTGGATAGCGGGTAATAAATCATTGGTTTATCGTAAACTGGCATAAGCTGTTTACTTACTGATAAAGTCAAAGGATGTAATCTAGTGCCCGATCCTCCTGCTAAAATAATTCCTTTCATAATTATTGATATTGCTTTTCGTAATAGGCCTTATATGCGCCACTTGTAACGTTCTTGAGCCAATCGTCATTACTCAAGTACCACTCTATAGTTTTTTCGAGACCCTCCTCAAATATTACAGACGGTTTCCAGCCCAATTCGTCTTTAATCTTAGAGGCATCAATAGCATATCTCAGATCGTGACCAGGACGATCTTTCACGTAAGTAATCAAGCTTAATGAGGAACCTTTTTCACGCTTTAATTTAAGATCCATTTGCTGACAAAGTAATTTTACCAGATCAATATTTTTCCACTCATTAAAGCCTCCAATGTTATAAGTTTCTCCTTGCTTACCTTTATGAAAGACTAAATCGATAGCTATCGCATGGTCTTTTACATACAGCCAATCTCTAGTATAATTTCCGTCTCCGTAAACAGGTAATGGTTTTCTTTGAATGATGTTATTTATAAATAGCGGAATTAATTTCTCGGGAAATTGATTTTGACCATAGTTGTTCGAGCAATTAGTAATAACAAAGGGCAATCCGTAAGTTTCTCCATAAGCTCTTACAAAATGGTCTGAGCTAGCTTTTGAAGCCGAGTATGGTGAATTTGGATCGTAAGATGTCGTTTCTGTAAATAAACCCGTAGTTCCCAATGTTCCGTAAACCTCATCTGTACTGATATGATAAAATAACTTCCCTTCAAACCTATCATTCCAACATGATTTAAATGCATTCAATAAAATCATAGTGCCAATAACATTCGTCTTTACGAAGGCTAAAGGATCCTCGATTGATCTGTCCACATGAGATTCGGCCGCTAGATGAATTACTTTATCAAATTTATGAGTTTCAAAGAGATTGTTGATAAACTTTTCATCTGTTATGTCGCCTTTTATAAAGGTGTAATTAGAAGCATCCTCAATATCTACGAGATTTTCTAAGTTGCCCGCATAGGTTAAGGCATCAAGATTAAAGATTCTATAATCTGGGTATTTATCTACAAAACGTCTAACGACGTGAGAGCCAATGAAACCAGCTCCCCCAGTAATTAGTACGGATTTATTTTTCATAATTCTGAATATACGTTATCGATTTTAGACCTATAAAAATAACACACAAAATAATAAACGCAATCGTAGGGAACAATAATGAATATTTGCTGAAAAACGTTTTGTGTTTTTTTCCAATTTCAGGAAATTTAGACACGACATCATAATACATATTTTTGTCTATAACTTCTTGCTCAATAAACCTTATAGAATCCCTAAGGCGCAGTTCAGTTTGTAACAACTCGTATTCTTTGGTGTCTGATTTTTCTTGAGTAATTGGGATCATGCCTTGAACGCCGAGTTTTCCAGAGCCATTTTTGGCTTCCTCTTCCTTAATTTTTAAATAAACCAATTTCATAGAATCCAATTGCTTTACGCTTCTTTTAAAAGTTCGTCTCTTTAGTGCAATTGTTGAATCTCTTCGATTTTTCAAAATAATTGAATAATCATTTTTAAATGATTCATAAAAACCTTGATTTAAATCTCTAAAAATATCCTGTTTACGTGATTTAACTTCTACTGCAAAAATTTTACTGTCAAATAGTTTTCTATTCTGCTTGTAATCCTTAAAATTAATTTGGGATGCCGTCGTGGTATCTATTGATGAGACATACTTATCGTATTCTCTCAACAGATCATTTTCGGTTTCAGGACCGGTTTCAAGGTTGAAGTTGATGAGTTTTTCAGCATCTTCAGTAGAAATATCAAAGACTGATGCCAATATCTCATGACTTTCATTTCCTATTAAAGAGTTATAATAATCAATGTTGTTGGATAATTGATATTGAGATTGAAAATATGGCTCAACGAGCATACGACCAAAATATACTGGATCTTTAGTTTTTTCATAAGCAAATCCAATTAAAAACGCTATTAGAAGGACAGAGGCAATGATTTTAACATGAACTATAACAGCTTTTAAAGCAAAAACAAAAACCGAAAATATGGCAATAAAAATAGAGCCTATAAATCTAAAAAATCGCTCAAACATTTTCCCGACGGCATTGAACAATTGCCCTAAATCAACTTCTTCAGGGGTATCGTTTTTAGAGGAATTCTCACTCATATCTTCTGTTAATTATTAAATATTTGTTGCAAAATTTTTCTCGTAATAACATAGGTAGGTTTTACACCCGAAGTCCCTAAACCTCCCGAAGCCAATGTGCTTCCAGTCTGTAAGGGATTATCACTTGCGTAATAGGCATACCTTACTTTAACATCTGGATTTATACTTCCCCTTACTCTAGAGGCGGCTTGAATCGCTTTTTGATAATGCGCTCCTTCCATTTCGAGTCCAATCACATTCCAAGTGCTATTATAAAAGAATTTTAAGATCTCTTTATTTTGAAGCGACGTTCCCAATACTGTTATCATAGAACCCTCGTAGACATTTACACCTTGATCTTGTATATCTGAAGCGGATAACTCATTTTTAAACGGATAATTATCTGCAGTACCCTCAAAAATATGTGCCGAAGGGATCATAATATCACCTTTTCCACCTTCTAAAATTCCAGCTTTTCCCATCACCGAAACAGATTGTACATCAAGGTGCAGCTTTTCTCCATCGACCGTCACAGGCTTTAACAGCTCGTCAATGGTTTCATAGGCTTGTTCACCAAAAGCATAATCCATTACAAATATCACAGGTTTTTTACCGCTCTCAAATGCGTCTCCAACTGCAATGTCTGTTTTGGAAAAATCAATTTGTTCCGTATCAAAAATTTGGACGTCAATATTGGTTCCAGAGGTATCTTTAATATAAGTCATGCCATTCTGCAACGCCTCAAGCGAAATTTTATTGCGTAACGCTTCATTTTCTTTCTGGCTAATCGCTTCATAAACTTGAAAAATATCTTTTTTTGAAGCCAAACTTTTTAATGCCGTTGGCGCAAAAATCGAGTTCATCACACTATGCATGTTTGCGCTAATCACGTGAATTGGTCGTTCTAGAAGTTTGTTTTCATGCAATATTGCTTTAATGTTATCGGCCCAAATCTCTCCGTGAATATGATGCCCTAAACGTTCCCTCAAAACTGGACTAAAAGTTACGGTACGTTTATTATTATGTATGACCTCTTCTATGGCCAACTTACCCAACCAATATACGATATGCAATAATCGCTCTGGCTTACTTTTGGTCGTAAACTGAAAGTGTGCATTGGTTAGCTCCTCAAAAGTTCTACCTAAAATATTTGCGGTGTGCGTAATAGCAACTTCACGTTCTTGCTGCGTGAGTTTCTTTTTTGATAAGACCGCTTTTTCAAGTTTGATCCAATCTCTGGTCGTAGATCCATTCTCGTCGATTAATACGCGTTTACTGATCTTGTGGGACTCAATAAACAAAAAGGTAAGGTGCGTTAAAATATCATAGATTTCCGATCGTCCTCTGGTAATCTCAATATTCATTTGTTCATCATCAATACGATAACAATTTCGACGACGTTTTGGCGGAATAATAGCCTTAAAATGAGAATTTCCGTAGCCTTCATCGCTCGTTAAATTAATAAACGAACATTCTTCTATACCCTCGGGAAGTCGATCAATCACATATAATAAACCCTCTAGTTCTGCTTTTTCTTCGGAAATAGAACCGTAAATTTCAGGTCGTAACAATAACAGGGATTCCCGTAAGGTTTCACCCGAAATACCCATCGGTTTATAAAAACCACGATTGAACAAATGTCGCATTGTGATATACATCTTTTCAATGGCATTTGAGCTCTCTTGAGCTCGTGTTCTCTCATGAATTTTCTTCTTGTTCATTGACGCTTAATTTGCGCACAAATATAGTATTATTTAGTTAATTCCTGCCCGTAGAGGGCGTCTGCAATTTTTCGATCGTTTGATAGCCTAGCAATCTTATTTTGACCTCCTAGTTTCCCTATCGATTTCATGTAGTCTTTAAATCCGTTGGTTTTTACAACCGTTACCTTTAAAGGTTGAAGCACCTGTCCAACAATAAGATCGTAATAATAGCTGTTTTGGTCTTGTAAGGATGCATCAATTTGCTTTTCAAGTTTCCGAAGGTCTTCAGGTTCATTTTCAAATTCTATGAACCACTCGTGAAATGGTAATCCCAACTCTGGGTTTATTTGTGGTGCCACGGTAAATTCTGAAACGCGAATACTAGTTGTCACAATGGCCTCTTGAAGCGCTTGCTCAACCTCCTTACCAATCACATGTTCTCCAAACGCCGAAATAAAATGCTTTATGCGTCCAGAAACGATTACTCGATATGGTTTGGTCGAGGTAAACTCTACAGTATCTCCAATATTGTATGCCCAAAGACCAGCATTTGAGGATATGATCATGACGTAATTAACACCAATTTTAACCTCTCCAATGGTTAATCTTTTGGGATCATCTTCAAAAAAAGTAGACGCTTCAACGAACTCATAAAACATACCAGATTTAAGCTGCAGCAACATCCCTTTTTCGTTTTGCTTATCTTGAAATGCAAAAAAGCCTTCACTAGCGGGATACAATTCGATACTATCTACTTTTCGGCCAATAAGGTTCTCGAATTTTGCGCGGTAAGGCTCAAAATTAACACCGCCAAAAATAAATAAATTGAAGTTTTTAAATACATCGCCCACTTTAAGACCTGTTTTTTGCTGAATTTTCTCAAAATACATCTGTACCCACGACGGGATTCCTGAGATGACGGTCATATCTTCGGGCACAGTTTCCTCTACAATAGCCTCAACCTTAGTTTCCCAATCTTCTATACAATTGGTTTCCCAAGAAGGCATTCGGTTTTTTTGAAGATACTTTGGGACGTAATGCGCCACAATTCCTGAAAGCCGACCCAATTGAACGCCATTCTTCTCTTTTAGAATAGGACTGCCTTGTAAAAAAATCATTTTGCCGTCTACAAACTCGCTATTTCCAGTTTCAGCTATATACATTAAGATCGCATTTCTGGCTGCTTCAACATGCGTCGGCATACTTTCCTTGGTTAATGGAATATATTTAGCTCCAGAGGTCGTTCCCGATGTTTTAGCAAAATACAATGGCTTACCTTTCCAAAGAATATCTTGCTCGCCAGCAACGACTCGATCCACATACGGCTTGAGATCTTCATAATCTCTTATAGGCACACGCTCAGCAAAGTCTTGATATGTTACAATGGATTTGAAGTCGTGATCTCTACCAAACTGTGTGTTGGCAGCTTTTTTGATCAATTCTTTAAACACAATTTCCTGTGTTTCAATGGGATTGTTCGACCACTTTAAAATTGCGATTTCAATGCGCTTTGCGAAAAGCTTTGCTAATATAGATTTAAGTGATGCCATTAGTTAAAATCTATGAAGTTTGTCGGGTTTACAGGATAACCTCGGTTCCAAAGTTCAAAATGCAGGTGTGGTCCCGTGGTCAACGCACCAGTATTTCCGGCCATGGCTATGACCTCACCAGATTTGACCAAATCGCCTTGTTCTTTGGTAAGCGACGCATTGTGCTTATACACCGAAATGAGTTCGTAACTGTGTTCTATAATAACCACATAACCCGTTTCTGCAGTCCATTCGGCAAAAATCACGGTGCCGTCAGCTGTTGCCTTGACCGGTGTGTCTTTTGCTACTACAATATCGACGGCAAAATGTTTCTCCTTAATGTTGTAATCTTCGGAAATATTACCGTTCACAGGAGGAAACAAAACGAAATTAGATGAGGAGATTGTAGATTCAAACACGTTATATTTATCTTCTTTATCGACCATATCACGAAGTAAAGAATCTTCTTTTGTGGGTTTCAAATCGAGCTTGCTAGGATCTATAGTTGCGGCGTCAATAATGGAGTCTCTATTAAAATCTAAAGCACTCACATCTCCAGTAAGCACTTTTCTAATTGAAGCATAATATTGTGCATTTAAATTGATAACTTGTTGGAGGGAGTCGGTCTTGTAATTTAAGACTGTAGCTTGCTTTTTTAAAGCCGTTGACGAATACCCAGGGATATATTCTTTCAATGATGTAAATGCAATTAAAAAAATAGTGCCAGCAATGAGTAGAATAGTACCCAAAGATACGATGACAAAGACATTGAGACGCGTCAATTTTATAGCGAAACGCTCCTCAAAAGTATCTTCATTTAAAACTACCAATCGGTATTTATGAAGTAGTTTTCTTGAAAATTTTTTCTCGTTGTTCTTTTTGGACATAGGACTACAAAATTAAATAAAATAACGCCAAGATGTAAAGTCAAAACTTAAAGTTTGGGTATTAACGTTTATTATGAAGTTTAATTATTAAATTTGTAGCCAAAAGTGAAACGTTATGATAGCATCAAGCATATTTTTAGCTCCGGGCGCATGGCAAATCATATTGATTGTCGTAGTCGTATTATTATTATTTGGAGGAAAGAAAATCCCTGAGCTTATGAGAGGATTGGGAAGTGGTATTAAAGAATTTAAAGATGCCAGTAAAGAGGAAGAAAAACCAAAGCATTCAGAAACGAAAGACTAAGGTTTGAAAAGAACGATAAATAAAAAGAGACGTGAAATCACGTCTCTTTTTTTATTTAATTTTTATGGATTTGATTATAGCTTCCAGTTCAAAGATATAGTCTCGTTTTGCAATAGATGGTGCAAAAACATAACCTTCTACAATGAGATAACGATCGTTCATCTTATCTTCAATGGCATAATTGATAAAAGGGCCAGACATAAATGCGTTTTTTAAATCCCAAATTCCCCTAGTCTCAAACGTTGGTTTGTTATCTAAAATCACTTCAGTAATAAATGGCGTAAAGGCAGGTTCGGTGGTCATGTAGGTGTCTTCTAATGCACCCTCAATATGAATTTTACCAACAGAATCTCTCACTCTAACAACATCCACAACCGCACTATCCCCTTTTCGTATTGCTGAAAATGGCACTTCATAAACCAACAAATCTACATTTCCAGTTTCAATGTCTCTTCTAATCCAAAAGAAATTATCGTCTTCTTTAGCAATTCTATAAGCTGTTGGAAACTTAAGCGATACACCAAGATTTTCATTTAGAGCTTTATCGTCAAACAATGATTTACTTGTGCGTCGTTGTTTCTCGGTAACTTCTGTTTTTTTGAAAGCATCTATAATTTTTGCTGAATTTGATTTGATCTCTTCAATGATCTCAGCATTGGTTTGTCCTGTAATGACCACCATGGTTTGTGGTCTTGCGTAGGGATCATTTGCAATTTGAGTGGCAGCATCTTTTCCTTTTTCGATTTTTAGAACCGTACGGTTATTTTTTGCAAAGCCGGTAAATACAGATGGTGGCATTTGACTCATGGAAAATTGAGGCTCTTCTTTAGACAGTCCTTCCACTGGAGCGGCAAGCACAGTTCTTACAACATCGCCTACTTCGTTTTCCCAAAGTAAATTATCGGCAACAACTACAATACTATTAATGTTTCCTGAAGAAGCGGCTACATAACGTTGTTGTTTCCCATCGTCACATGACACCATTATGATCGCAATAAGTAGTAAGCTGAATATATTTTTAATCATTTTTACTTGTATTTAATTCGATTATTCAGAAACAACAAGCGTCATTCCTATCTTTAATGTATTACTGCTAATACCATTCCAATCTTTAATATTCTCTACGGAAACTCCTGGGAATTTTTTTGATATACTCCAAAGCGAATCGCCTTCTTGAACATTGTAAGTCGATTTACCTTCGGAATTGATTATTTTTTTTGGGGGTTGAAGTACCACTTTCTGCGGCGACGTGTCTGGTTTACGCGGATAGATCGTCAGTCGCTGACCAATTTTTAAATTATTGCTCCTTAAACCGTTCCATTGTTTGATCTGGCTCACCCTAACTCCATACTTACGCGCTATTTTTCCGAGGAAATCTCCAGACCGCACACGATATCTCACCTTGCTGTTTGAATCAAAAAATTGAGGTAATGGTTTTTCTCTTTTATTTAATTCTTCTTCAACATGCGCATAAATTTGAGCTTCATTTGACACAAATTTGCCTACCACTTCCCGAGGTAATCTCAAGGTGTAATTTTCTCCTTCTATAAACGGAATAATATCTAGTTTATACGACGGATTCAAAAACTGAAGTTGCTCAATTGGGACGTCTACCAACTCTGAAACTTGATCTAAAGAAATCATTTTCTTAACATGAATGGTATCGGTCTCGACGTAACGAAACTCTGGTTTTTCTAATTCAAAACCGTGTTCTTCGGCATATTCAAAGATATACATGGTCGCCAAAAATGCTGGTAAATACCCTGCGGTCTCGCGCGGCAGGTAAGGCCTAATATTCCAATAATTCTCATAACCACCAGAACGTCTAATGGCCTTGGTGACGTTTCCTGGCCCTGAGTTGTAAGCTGCCAAAGCTAAATCCCAGTCTCCAAAAATATTATATAATCGTGCCAAATATTGACTTGCCGCCACTGTGGATTTAATGGGATCGCTGCGCTCATCAACATAACTGCTTACATTAAGTCCATATTCTTTACCAGTACCAAACATAAACTGCCATAAACCGGTCGCACCAACTCTTGATCGCGCTCTTGGTTTTAAAGCCGACTCCACGATGGCCAAATATTTCACCTCTAATGGGATATCATAATTATCAAGTGACTCTTCAAATAACGGAAAGTAATAATGGCTTAATGACATCAAGCGCGCCATAGAGTTACGACGGCGTTTGAGATACGATTTGATAACGCTTTCCAAGGATGGGTTATATTCAATATTGAATGGCGTTTTCGCATTGAGACGTTCTAGGCGCGCTTTCAAAGTATCGGTTGATAATTCTGGATATTCAACGGGCTCATAGGTCAACTCAGATACAGACTGGTATATCGTGTCAAACAAGGTATTGCTATACAATTCTTCAAGCCATTTGGCGTCAATTTCGGCAGCGCGTTGATGATCGGCAAGATTTTTTATAGATATAGAATCTAGAACAGGGTCAATCTTGAGTTCTTTTCTGAAATATGTAGTATTATCAATTATGGTATCGACGACGTAGGTTTCGCCATCAATTAAATCGGTTTTTGTAAGTCGCTTGATTTTAGTTGTTTTAGGAATGGTGTCCTGAGCAAAACAGATAAGAGAGCAGCACAAAAAGCCAAAAGTTAGAAATATTAGCTTCGGGTTCATGGATTACATATTTAACTATCCTAACGATAGATCAGCTAAAATCGTATTTTTTTAGCTAAATAGAAAGCTTGCCTAGACAATTTAACACAGCGCGTAAGATTATTCTTAACCCATGATCCTGGCTTAAGCTTCAATTTAATCTAAAATAGCTGCAATTCCTGGTAATGTTTTCCCTTCTAAACTTTCTAACATCGCTCCACCTCCAGTACTTACGTAGCTCACTTTATCTTCAAATCCAAATTGTTTTACAGCAGCAACCGAGTCTCCTCCTCCCACTAGGGAGAACGCGCCATTTTTTGTAGCTTCAGCGATAGAGTTTCCTAGAGCGATGGTTCCATTTGCAAAATTCTCCATTTCAAAAACGCCTAAAGGACCATTCCATAAAATTGTTTTGCATTGCATAACGACCTCATGAAAGTTCGCCTTTGTTTTTGGGCCACAATCGAGACCTTGCCAACCGTTAGGAATTTGAGTGACATCCATGACCTTCGTTTCGGCATCGTTAGAAAAATCATTTGCCGCTACCACATCTACAGGTAAATGAATTTGCACGTTTTTAGCTTTAGCTTGTTTTATGATCTCTAGAGCTAACTCCATTTTATCGTCTTCACAAATAGATTCACCTACGCTTCCGCCTTGTGCTTTTACAAATGTGAAGGTCATCCCGCCACCAATAATAAGATGATCCACTTTATCCAATATATTTTCAATGATGGTAATCTTAGAGGAAACTTTTGCGCCTCCAAGCACTGCTAAAACCGGTTTTTCGCCCGTTTCCATAACTTTATTGATACTCTCAATTTCTTGGGCCAGTAAGTTTCCGAAGCATTTAGACTCTGGGAAAAACTGCGCGATGATTGTTGTAGAGGCATGGGCTCTATGCGCAGTTCCGAAGGCATCATTCACATAAATATCACCTAGTTTTGATAGTTGCTCGGCAAATACTTTATCTCCTGCAGTCTCTTCGTCATGAAAACGTAAATTTTCTAGCAATAAAATTTCGCCTGGTTTCAAATTGGCCGCAGCTTCTTCAGCTTTAGGACCTACACAGTTCTCCACGAAAGTCGCTTCAACTCCTATAATATCTTCAATTTTATTATTAATGTGGCGTAAGGAAAATTCTTCTTGAACACCGTTTGGACGTCCTAAATGTGACATTAGGATACAACTTCCGCCATCTTCCAAAATTTTAATGATGGTTGGCTTAGCCGACTGGATGCGTGTGGCATCGGTAACTTCAAAATTATCATTTAGCGGTACATTAAAATCTACACGTATTAAAGCCTTTTTATTCTTAAAGTTGAAGTCATTTACGGTTTTCATATTTCGGATATTTACAAAAGTGAATCACAAATGTAACCAATAAAAGCAACGGATAAAAGCTGTTTTTTAACGAAAACGATTGCATCGAAGATATGAGTAAACATTTAAAAAAAATATGTAGGTTTGCTTTATGCTATTTTCGGAAATTTTAGGGCAAGACCACATCAAAAACCACCTGACTAAAAGTGCTAATTTTGGTCGTATCCCGCACGCACAGCTATTTGTTGGTCCTGAAGGTTCTGGAACATTACCCATGGCAATCGCTTACGCACAATACATTTTATGTAAAAATACCGAAGGCAAAAACACCACAGGCAATGACGCTTGCAATTTAAAATTCAAGAATCTCGCGCATCCCGATTTACATTTTGCGTTTCCCGTAGCCACTAATGATAAAATCAAAAGTCATCCTGTGTCTAACCATTTTATGGAAGAGTGGCGACAACTTATTGATAGACAGCCTTATGGAAATCTATTTGATTGGTATCGAATTTTAGGGATTGACAACAAACAAGGCCAAATAGGAGTAGATGAAGCTCAAGATATTGTAAAAGCGTTAGCCCTAAAGTCGTATGAAGGTGGCTATAAAGTGATGCTCATTTGGATGGCCGAGAAAATGAACACATCAGCCGCAAACAAGCTGTTGAAACTGATTGAAGAACCACCAAATAATACGGTTTTTATTCTTATTGCTGAAGACGAAGAACAAATTATCAATACGATCAGGTCACGATGTCAAGTATTACACTTTCCGCCACTAGCGGAACAAGATATCAAAAATTCGCTCATTAAGAATTACCAGATTCCAGAATCTGACGCCATCAAAATAGCGCACCAAGCCAACGGAAATTATAACAAGGCTTGTGACCTCGTCTACAGCGATAGTGAAGATACCCAATTTGAAGAATGGTTTGTATTCTGGATTCGCTCGGCTTTTAAAGCCAAAGGAAATAAAAGCGCGATTCATGATTTGATCTCATGGAGTGAAACTATTGCTAAAACGGGGCGAGAAACACAAAAGCAATTTCTAAATTTTTGCCTCGATTTTTTTAGGCAAGCCTTATTGCTGAATTACAAAGCCGACGATCTGGTTTTTATGGAGCCCAAGACCGGTTTTAAATTAGAAAAGTTTGCCCCTTTTGTTCATGGAAATAATATTATGGACATCTCCAACGAACTTCAGGATGCGATATACCATATTGAACGAAACGGAAACTCGAAAATCATCCTCACCGACCTATCGATCAAACTGACACGGTTACTGCACAGAAAATAATGACTAACTACTATGGCAATAAGCTAAAAACAAAAGAGAGCGATACACCATGCACGCTCTCTTGTATTCATACCTCGAAAATATTTATTCTGCAGGCTTATAATCTTTATTGATTGCCTCGATAACAATATCAGTGATATCATTCTCTTCGGTACCGTACATGACGCTTCCAGCTTCATTTTTACCTAGAATAAATGAATAACCATTATCCTTACCATATTGACCAACAAAAGTTTTCACATGACTAATTACTGAATCGATTTCAACATTGAACTTTTGAGTCAATTCTTGTTGTTCTCTTTGTAATTGCTGCTGAAGCATTTGTTGTTTCTGTCCTAAAACTTGGCTTTCCTCTTGTTGCTTTTGAGGGGACAAAGACGCAGAATTGCTTTGAAAATTTTGAACTTCGACTTGAAAAGCTTGACCAATACTATCTGCACGCTTTTTGAAGCCTTCGTCCATAAGCTTGTATTTATCTTCAACATCAATTTTTTCTTGATATGCGTTGATGATCTCTCCATTATCAACAAAGGCAATTTTTTGCTGTTCTTGACATGATGACACTACTAAAATTAAAACTAATGCACTAACTATTTTTCTCATTTTGATTTTATTTAATTTTTTGCAAATGTATAAAAGTGACAGAACTATCCATTAAAACTTGACTATAAATATTATTTATAAAGTTAAGCCTCTTCATTTTTAAAATCAATTTCAAACAGCACTCTCAAACACCCTTAAAATTCCACATCATGATTAAGCAGTGGCATACTTTGACTTGGTGTTAGAAAACCGCTTAAAACGCATTAAAGTGAGCTTATTGCTTTTTAATGACGTAAATCAGGGAAGAATACTCGTTTGTGCGTTTTGCTTTACGATTGGATTGCCAACCAACCCAAAACGCCTTCAACGGATTCATAAATCCATTTTTATATTTTTCTGAAAGCAAGGCCACATAATAAGCATCAAACAGCATTGGTAATTGAGCTTCGACCATCATGTTATGCTTACCTGTGATTTTAGAAATAGCAGTTTTTGTGAAATGCCACAAATGTCTTGGCACATCAAAAGCAGCCCAAAAATGTTTATAATAATGTGCATCGTAGCTATTATAATTTGGTACGGCTATCACTAATTTACCACTTGGTTTTAAAAGCTTTTCAAATTTAGCTATATGACCCTGTAAATTTGGCAAATGTTCTAACACATGCCAGAGCGTAATCACATCAAAACTCTGGCTATTAAATTTAGAAAGATGATCACTGTCAAAAACAGTGTCATGTGCTTTTCCATTAGCTATAGACCTTGCGCTCTCATTTGGTTCGATCCCGCAAACTTGCCATTGATTATCTTTTGCAATTTTCAAAAAATCACCTGTCCCGCAACCTACGTCAAGAAGTGATTTTGTTTCAGTATTGAACGAATTAATGAGTTTTAATTTCCGTTTAAGCGCAATAGATTTAAAAACATGATATATCTTTTCAAAGAGATTTCGCTTCGCATCAGTATGGGAAATATAATCTTCGCTGTCATAATAGTTACTTAGGGTCTCTTCGGAAGGCTGCGGAAATGTCTCCAACAACTCTAAATTTTCATTATAAAGAAGCTGAAATTCTTCTCCAGAAACAGAATGATCTTTGACGGAAAGGTAAATAGTCTTTGAACTTTTAGGAATCATTAATTGAATCTTTAATTTTCAGCGTTGTGAATTGTTCCACGTGAAACACTAATCGTGCGAAGGTAGAAATTTTAACTTTTTGTGCGACTTCGTCAAGCTAAACCACTATACATTTATCGGGAGAAACTTGGTAATTGAGCCTTTCGAAATCATCGAAACCATCTAACCTATCTACCCAAATACACCAATAACACACTCACATCGGCAGGAGACACACCTGAAATTCGTGATGCTTGTGAAATCGTCACTGGCTTGATCTTAGTAAGTTTTTGAATGGCCTCTGTGCTCATGGATTTTAAGTTGGTATAATCAAAATTTGCAGGAATCTTCACATCCTCCAACCTATTTAGTTTATCGGCATTGTTTTTTTCCTTAGCAATATAGCCAGCATATTTAATTTGTATTTCGGTTTGCTCGATCACTTCCCTACTTAAATTATGCGCGGTAATATATTGGTCAACCTCATCAAAACTACGCATATCTTCCGCGGTAATATTAGGACGAGAATACAACTTAAACATCTTATCAGATTGCTTTACCAAAGCTGAATTCTTAGATTCCAATACTGGGTTGGCATCTTCTGGCTTAACGCTGGTTTCTCTAAAGAAATTTACGAAGTTATCAGATTGCGATTGCTTTTCCTCCATGCGTTTTAGTCGACTTTCCGAAGCCAACCCGAGTTCATATCCTTTGGGCGTTAATCTAAAATCGGCGTTATCTTGACGCAAAAGTGTTCTATATTCTGCACGAGAGGTGAACATTCTATAAGGCTCTTCAGTCCCTTTTGTAATTAAGTCATCAACTAAAACGCCAATATATGCCTCGTTACGTTTCAGAATAAAAGAATCGCGTTCCTGGACTTTTAACGCTGCATTTATTCCTGCCATTAAGCCTTGTGAAGCCGCTTCCTCATATCCCGTTGTGCCATTAATTTGACCAGCGAAAAATAAACCATCAACTAATTTAGTTTCTAACGTGTGCTTTAATTGTGTAGGCGGAAAATAATCATATTCAATAGCGTAGCCTGGGCGAAAGAATTTTACATTCTCAAAGCCAACTACAGATTTCAATGCTATATATTGAACATCTTCTGGTAATGATGTGGAAAATCCGTTAACATAGACCTCCACGGTATTCCAACCTTCTGGTTCTACAAATAATTGATGCCTATCTTTATCGGCAAAACGATTGATCTTATCTTCTATTGATGGGCAATAGCGTGGTCCTGTACTCTGAATGCGACCATTAAACATTGGAGAACGATCAAAGCCTTCACGCAATAAATCGTGAACTTCAGGACTTGTGTAAGTCATGTGACAGGATCGTTGTTCTTTTAATGGCTTTATATGTTCTAGGTAAGAGAATTTCTCTGGCTGCTCGTCTCCTGGCTGCTCGGTCATTTTTGAATAATCAAGAGATCTTCCATCTACACGAGGCGGTGTGCCCGTCTTCATTCGGCCAGATTCAAATCCTAGTTGCATTAATTGCTCTGTAATTCCTGTGGCCGCTCTTTCTCCTGCTCGACCTCCACCAAAGTTTTTATCACCAATATGAATGAGCCCATTTAAGAACGTACCATTAGTAAGCACAACTGTTTTGGCCTTAATCTCTAAACCGAGTGATGTTTTGACACCAACAATCTTGTGATCTTTAACAATTAGACCAGAAACCATATCTTGATAGAAATCTAAATTCTTGGTTTTCTCTAATAGCAATCTCCAGTCCTCAGCAAAACGCATACGGTCACTTTGAACTCTGGGACTCCACATCGCAGGCCCTTTGGATTTGTTCAGCATTTTAAATTGAATTGCAGAGGTATCACTTACAATACCGCTATATCCTCCCAAAGCATCAATCTCACGCACAATTTGCCCTTTTGCAATGCCTCCCATTGCAGGATTGCACGACATTTGCGCTATATTCTGCAGGTTCATTGTTATTAAAAGCGTTTTACTGCCCATATTGGCAGCAGAAGCAGCAGCCTCGCTTCCAGCATGACCAGCCCCAACAACAATAACATCATAAACTTCGTTAAACATACTATTTTATATTGTTCCACGTGGAACGTTCAAGTTCTTGTAAATCTAGAATATTACTCATTATTCTTCTGGCTTTTAATAGCGATTAAAATATCAGAATTACAACCAATTAAAACTGGTTCAATCATGACTTAAAATTAAGCGTGCAAAGATACATCTAATATTGATAGATTACTAACGTGCAGATAAGTGCTCGTTTTCTTTAGCCCTCATGGTCTTCAATTCTAACGCCGTTTTGTCTTTATAACCACAATAATGCAGAATCCCGTGAATCATAACACGCGCTAGTTCTTCGGAAACATCAACCTCGAATTCTTTAGCGTTTTCGGTCACACGCTCAGTAGAAATATAAATATCTCCGTGTAGCTCTTTTCCGACGCAATAATCAAAACTAATAATATCTGTTAACGTATCGTGTTGTAGAAAATCCATATTCAACTTATGCAAATACGCGTCATCACAAAAAATGTAATTGATGTCTCCTTCCTTGAAGTCTTCCTTCTGGATAGTATCGGAAATCCACGATGAGATCTGCGATTCATTTTCCAATTTAAAATCGGTCTCGTAATTAAAACTAATCATTAACTTTTTTAAAATACTCTTGCACCTTCTTTTTGTAAACTTGCTGTAAAGGTAGTGCTTGACGATTTAAAATTTCAGTAGTATTGAAGTATTCCTTAGCTTTTGGAATCTGGTTAGGAGCCGTATTATTAAAAGCCTCTTTATTGGTTTCAGACTTACGCTTATTATCTTCGCCTTGCATAAACGTAGCGTTTTCTAATTTCAACAATTGATGTTGAAGGTCCATCATTTTTTGCAAGGTTTGATTTGTGAAGCCATTATTGATCAAATCAGACTCCACTTCCTCCATTTCCTTAAGCAACTTACCGCCTAATCCTCTAATGCCATCCTTTTCCAGTCTGTTCTCTAAAGCCTGGCGCAACTGCTGTTGACGCTGGTAAATTTCGTATAGTTCTCCGTTTTGCATCTCATTCTCGCCTTCGCCTTGACCTTCTCCATCACCTTCACCTTGACCCTCACCTTCGCCTTCGCCTTTTTCTTTACCGTCTTTTCCTTTTTTCCCGTTTTGACCTTCTTTGCCGTCTTTTCCGCCTTCACCTTCCTTCGACTTCTCACCTTTTCCCTTTTCGCCTTTTTCGCCTTTTTTAGGCGATTTCCCTTTCTCACCCTTTTGCATACCTTCTTCCATCTTTTTGTTAAGCTCCCCTTGACTCATAATGATATCTGGCAATTGTTGACCTTGGCCTTTGCCCTTACCCATTGACGGATTCATCTGCATGTTCATATTATCCATAACATCGCTTAAAAAGCTCGCCAATTCGTTCGTCGCTGTAATCGTGTATTGTTGTGCCGAAATACCCTGATATAATTGGTTTTCAGATAATTGAGACAATGACTTATCGATATTATAGAACACATCAGTGATTTGCGCGTTGACCTGTTCAGAAATCATAGGTTGACGCAATGATAGTGCAAACAGACTGTCATCAATATGCTCAAAATGCTCTCGAAGATTATTTTGCTTCCGTAGAAATTTGCCATATTCGTTATGGTTGATCTCTATGCTCTTAAATTGATCCATCAATTCTTCCTGATCAAACGAAAATAGAACAAGATTGTCAAGAATTTGTCTCAAGACCTCCATGTCCTCTTGCATCTGCTCTGCGCCTCCCATAGACATCGATTGACCCATGGATTGACTCATCTCCTTCATCTTCTTAGCGGCTTCCTTCTGCTTTTTCTTGGCTTTTTGTTGACTTTGTTGCGAATCTTCTGGCGAAGCATTTTGAGGTTCTTGTTCATCTTTTGGCTCAGTTTGCTCGTCGTCCTGTGCTTCTTGTTCTTCTAAAGCTTCTGTTGCCTCCTGTTGATCTTGCTTGATAGATTCCTCTGCAGGTTTATCTTCTGGAAGCTGCATTGGCTTTTTGAGTTCCTTATTTTCCTTGCTAAGTTCTTGCATTTCTTTTTGAAAGTCCTCAAACTTATCGTTTAACTTTTCTTGCTCTTCCTTGGTGTTGTTTTCTTTATTTTCTTCGGAAAGTTTCTCTTGCTCTTCGGCCAGTTCCTCCAAAGCTTTCATAAGTTTTTCGGCTTTTTTGGCAACGTAAAACCGCTTGGTCAATTCTAATAGCTGCTTTAAACTCTTTTCCTTATTTTTATTTTGCTTTGCAAGCTCTTCCAGTTTTTGGGTAAATTCTTCCTTGTTGATTTTTTCCTTCATTTTCTCCAACTCATCCAAAAGCTTTTCATCCTTTTTAAGCTGCTCTTCATTCTCGTCTAATCGTTTTTCTAAATTTTCCTTAAATGGATCCTTTTCCTTTTTCTCATCTTGAAATTCCTCAATATTCTCCTTCAACTTTTTATTGAAGTTTTTCATTAATTGCTCTTGCTCCTTTTGGCGTTTGATAAACTCCTCAAACTTTTTCTTGTCATTAAAATTGAGCTCTTTTTTTTCTTTTTGGGTTTTTGACAATTCCTCAAGCTGCTTGTCTTGTTCCTTAAGTTTATCAAATGTTTTACTAATATCGTTTATGGTTTCGTTCTGTTCTTTCAACTGTTTCTGCTCTTCTTCGTCTTTAGTGAGTTTTCTATAGCTGAACACTGAACTTTTTACGCTCTTATAACTATGCAGCGCATCATTATCGAAGACCTGAAAATACAGCTCGTAATCAACACCTTCCTCTAAATTTATTTGATTGGGAAACGCACTTACAAATTCATCGAAATTAGATTTTGACACAGATATGCTTTCTACCGATTTTTTCTCCGGATTTGCGATGGGATAATACACCATCTGTAATTTACTCAATCCATAATCATCACTCACTTGACCGAAAAAATATAAGGTTTGATTGTCAAGTGAATCTTTCTCCATCTTGAGGTTCATCTCTGGATATCCGTCCTTTACGACATTTATAGAAAATGCTAAGTTCTCATAATCCTTGAGCAATTTATTACTGGTACTAATACTATAATCGGTATTACTAAATATCTGTTTTGATGCTTCAAATTTTCCTTCGGAAATCGGCTCAAAGGCAACCGTGTCCTTAGAATAAAAAACCACCTTATCGGTAGATTTAGTAGTCACCTTCCATGTGACATTCGTGCCTTCGGGAATGGTTGAGTTCCCCGTACTTTTTAAGACCTCATCTTGTTTTTTGGTATATGCAGGATAATCCAAAACCATTTCAAAATTCACAAGCGTCGGCACTTTTGTAATTTCAAGATTGTAACTTTTTGAGCTTACATTATTCGCCGACAAACTAAAAGACAAGGCTTCTTTTGGCTGCGCAAAAACATACTCAAATTGCCCTGGTGCTGTTTGTTGCATGAATAAGGATTGACCGTTGAAATGAATTTGGGCATTTTCAGGAATCACATCACCAGCCGTATTGACCAAGATTTTGAAATCTTTATTCTCGATGGCATTAAGATCATCATTTACTACATAGAACTGAAAAGGTGCTGGTGGCTCATAAGCCACATTGTAATTGACTACACGTTCGTAACTATCACTAAACCAATTAATCTTTCCAGTCACATATGCTAATAGTAAGATAGCTACAGGTATCGCGGCATATTTAAGGTATTTGGTGTTCTTTTTAAAGTTTACGGCCAATTTGAAGGGAATTGGACTTAATTCAGCCGATTTCTGCTCTATGCTGGCTACGAGAAGTTCAGATTGCTGACTGTTTTGATTAAGCTGAAGGACATTAAGCAATTTATCACTGACCTCAGGAAAATGATTTCCTATGATTATAGAGGCATCATGGTAATTGATTCCTTTTTGAAGTTTAAACAATTTTGCCAACGGAAATACAATAAACTTTGCAAACAGCGCCAATTCTACGATGATAAACACAAAAAACAGAATGGTTCTTGCAATAGGATTAAGCCATAATACATACTCGATAAGCAACGTTACCAAAAGGTATAACAGTCCAATGGCAAAGAAAAGAATCACACCCTTGAGTAACTCATTGGTATAGAAACGTCTAATAAATTGCTCTAATTTGGATTGTATGTTTTTAAAATTGCCTGTCATTAGTCTATTTAACTTACTAAATTACAATTTTATTTTATAGCTTTATACGGAATAAAAGGTAAGATTCTGTTAATTATAAGGAGCGCCAATTAGATTAAATTGATAAAGTGCCAAATGATTACGACATGATTTCCATTTTCAACCAAAAACTTAAAAAACAATGAAAGATCTTAAATATCTTACAGCGTTCTCGATCCCGCTTATGGCATTGATCGGGATCTATTTTAAAGGCGAGCTGGTCTTTTTGACGCCTTTTTATGCGTTTGTAATGATTCCCGTTTTAGAATTGATTTTTCCAATAGACACGAATAATTTATCTTCGGAAGCTGTTGAAAGCAACTTAAAGCGTAAGGTTTTTGATTGGTTATTATATCTTAACCTTCCCATAGTTTACGGATTGGTCTTCTTTGGAATCTATGAAGCATCGAGCTCAATCTTGGAGACTTATGAACTTGTGGGAATGATCATTTCCGTAGGAATAGTTTTAGGCGTCAACGGTATAAATGTTGCTCATGAACTTGGACACCGACAAACTACTAACGAGCGATTTATTGGTAAAGCATTATTACTGCCATCGCAATACATGCATTTTTATATTGAACATAATTTTGGTCACCATCTGCATGCCGCAACCCCTGAGGACCCTGCGACGGCAAGATATAACCAAACCGTATATTCTTTCTGGTTCACATCTATTTACAGGCAATATGTAAAAGCATGGGCAATTCAACTAAAATTGCTAAAAAACAGTCAAAAAAGCTTCTTTTTTCCAAAAAACGACATGTTTTGGTACATTGTTCTACAAGTTGGCTATTTGGCATTGGTCTTCTTAATCTTCGGAAACGTAGGACTGATTTTTGCTTTTGCTTCCGCAGCTATTGGTATTTTACTCTTAGAATCGGTAAATTATATTGAACATTATGGCTTATTGCGTCTCAAAACGACATCTGGACGTTACGAACGCGTTAAGGAAATGCACTCCTGGAATTCTAATCACACCATTGGGCGTATCGTACTTTACGAACTCACACGGCACAGCGATCACCATTTCAAATCTTCAAAAAAATACCAAATCTTAGATTGCCATGATGAGAGTCCGCAAATGCCTTATGGTTATCCAACCTCTATGGTTTTGGCAATGGTGCCTCCATTGTGGTTTGGGATTATGAATAAGCGCGTGCCAAAAGAAATGGTTCTACAGTAGTTTTTAGTGGCAGTCACGGTTTTTAGAATCAATTACCGTAAATCTTGAACTTTGAAAGACAAAAATATATCTTTGTGTTTTGAAAAAAACTCCTCGACTGCACTTATTTAGACAGCTCGACCTTATCTAAAAAAATATAATGACCAAACCCGTTCGCGTGCGCTTTGCACCAAGTCCCACAGGACCTTTACATATTGGAGGTGTGAGAACCGCTCTTTTCAACTATCTCTTTGCTAAAAAACACAACGGTACTTTTGTGCTTCGTATAGAAGATACCGATCAAAATCGTTACGTAGAAGGCGCAGAAGATTATATCGTCAACGCGCTCAACTGGTGTGGCATTCCTTTCGATGAAGGTACGGGAAAGAATGAAAAATTTGGACCCTACCGACAAAGTGAACGCAAGAATTTATATAAAAAATATGCTGATATCTTAATAGAAAACGGACATGCGTATTACGCTTTTGATACAGCTGAAACTTTAGATTTTCATAGAAAGGATCATGAAGAAAAAGGCAAGACCTTTATCTATAATTGGCACAACCGATTAAAATTAAGCAATTCCTTATCACTTTCTGAAGAAGAAACACGTTCTAAACTTGATGCTGGCGATGATTATGTGATCAGGTTTAAATCGCCACAAGATGAAACCTTAGATTTAAAAGATATTATTCGTGGCGATATAAGTATTGACACCAATGTTTTAGATGACAAGGTGCTTTTTAAAAGTGATGGTATGCCCACATATCATCTTGCCAATATTGTTGATGACCATTTAATGGAAATTACTCACGTGATTCGTGGAGAAGAGTGGTTGCCATCATTGGCTCTTCATTATCAATTGTACACTGCCTTTGGCTGGGATATCCCTCAATTTGCGCATTTGCCATTAATCTTAAAACCAACAGGAAAAGGAAAACTAAGCAAGCGTGATGGCGATAAGTTAGGATTTCCTGTGTTTCCTTTAAAGTATAGAGATCTAAAGACAGATGTAGTTTCTAGAGGCTATAAGGAAGATGGCTATTTCCCAGAAGCGATGGTCAATTTTTTAGCTTTTTTAGGATGGAATCCAGGAACTGAGCAGGAGATTTTTAGTTTAGAAGAGCTCGTTGCCACTTTTGAATTGGAGCGGGTGAATAAAGCTGGCGCTCGTTTTGATCCCGATAAGATCAAGTGGTTTAATCATCATTATATGCAAGAGCAAAATGATCATGCGTTGGCCACCGCTTACAAAGCTCTACGACCAGAATTAAAAGACATCGACATTCAATATATCGAAATGGTAGTTGCTTTAATTAAAGAACGTGCAACGTTTATTCATGATTTTTGGGAACTGAGTCATTTCTTCTTTACTGCTCCATCGTCTTTTGATGAAAAAGCCTCTAAAAAAGCTATTAAAGAGGATACGGTTGCATTGATGACCGAGCTAAAAGCGATAATCACTGCAATAGATGATTTTACGGTAGTCGCTCTCCAAAAAGATATCAAAGATTGGATTACTTCCAAAGACATTGGCTTCGGCAAAATTATGATGCCATTGCGATTAGCCCTAGTTGGCGCCTTACAAGGGCCTGATGTTTTTGATATTATATATATGATTGGAAAATCAGAAACCGTAAAGCGCATTGATGCTTTGGTTAAGACAATTTAAAACAAACGCACTTATTCTAAAGGTTTGACATCTATTAAAATCAGATAAAATAAGATGTACTGTGCACATATGACAGAAAAGAGAGATTCCATTTATGAAATCTCTCTATTATTATTTTAAACACCTATCATCCCAAGTCATATAATCGCAAATGCAGCATTTATAATTTTTTTATAACTTCTAACTGTGCTTTTCATCATATTTTTTAATCATCTGTTTTAAGCCGTCAAGATAATCTTGAAGTTGCTTTTCTGCGGAAGTATTTTGGTCATCATAAGGTTTTGGCAACGTACTTCTTGTTTCATCAAGGTACTTTTGCAGCTCTGGATAATCTTCTTGAATTTTGCGAGTGACGTCTGATATTTCGGTAAGTATTTTAGCGGTATGTCCCATTAGAGTTTTAGTTTTAGAATTTTAAATTACTTAAAAACGATATGGTATCAAAGCATTACCATGCCTTTAACTAAGCTTTCACATTTTAAAGGGATGACGCTCTTCCCAATTCCTAATTGGGTTGGCATATTTTACAACCCATTTTAAAATTGTATTCGCAATAAAATTATTAGTGTGCTTAAGATAAATTTGCATCGCAAAAGGCTTAGCTCCAATAGAACTTTTGATTTCCATCGCTGTTCTCGCAAAAATAACTTGTTTAAATTGATGCTTGATCCCAAAACTAGCCATATCAAATAACATATTGAGATACATTTGATGCACTTGCTGTAGATCCTGCTGATATCCCAAAAAATAGGTTTCTAAATTTTGTTGGTTAAGAATCAACGTATAAAAACCAACAAGGTCATCGCTTAAAAAATAACCAAACAGTTTAAATTGATCTGTTAACTCCTGCTTTAAATTATAAAAATGATCCTTATGGAGCTTAAACGAATTGACGCCAGCATTATCAGATACATTTTCATAGAGTTCATATAACCGTTTGGAATACCGCTCAACATCCTCCAAATTGAGTTCCTGAGGCTGTATATGCATTGCTTTTTTGCGTGCAGTCGCGTAACGTCTTCGGTATTTTTTATTAAAAGCCTTGATGTAATCTTCAGGAGTGCTCCAATTGGCATTGATCTTAAAAATCATGTTAGGCTGGAGTTGTGCTTTATATAGATTTTTACTTCGGAAGAAATCCTTGCTCTTATGAATTGTATCTGTTTCAAAATAATCCTTGAACGCGATGATTCTAATCTTTTTGCCGAAGGTAGATTTAATGTCTGCGGAAAGTTGGTCTAAGGCTTCGGAAAGCGTCTCTAAAAATTCAGTTTGTGTTATGTTTTCAGTATTAAAAAATAGACCATGTTGGCCAGTATGCATCAAGTTTCCGACGATAAGCGCATTGCCTTTTACGATGTTCGAGATGAGCACTTTTCCGCAGCGCTTAAAAAAGGTGTTTGAAGTTTTTCTAAAGACGTCATCAGTGTACATTTCAACACGTTGTACAATGGCGATTCCCACTAAAGTTTCCGCAGAAAACACAGCGACATAATACGTTGAAATATTTGAAGGACTAGAATTCTCTAAAGCGCTTAAAAATGGGGTTTTTAAAAATAGATCATCTACGGGAAGTTGATCCCAACCATTGGGCACATCATGAATTGAACTGAAAATTTTAAAATCGATCAAGGCAAGGCATTAAGGCTGAAAATTACAATTCTCAGCCTTTAATAGTGTTAAATATGTATAAAATTATGAGACCCAACCACTAATGATACTTCCCATGATAGCGAGCGTAATGACCCAATACCCTGCATTGATGAGGATGTATTTCCAGCTTTTTCTCTCGAATAAGGCGTTGATCCCTATTACTGGTAAGGCGAACATCACGCCAGCCATCCCACCGTGCATGGCGCCATGTTTATAAGAGCGGTATCGTCCTGCCCATTCCTCTAAAAAGGCTTGGGTAGTGGCTCCATCCATTTGGCCTTCGGTCATGCCATAAACACCAGATTCATGAACCACCAAGAATATGGTGAAGAAAGACAGGATTAGTGAAAGGACCAGAGAAACCCCAAAAATTATGGCAATGTTTCCACTTTTGATTTTGGCTTCGGTCATTTCGGCAGCGCGCATCCAAGCCGCTCCAAATACTTTTGGATTGTACCAAATAAATCCGAGAACTACGGGCACTATTGCGGCAACAATAATGGCTAGAAAATTAGGTTCCATATGATTTTGATTTTGTTGTTAGTGCCTTAAATGTACAAAAAAACCTCAAAGCTTAATACTTTGAGGTTTTGAACGTTAGTTATTTAAGGTTTAAAGATCTTTTGCTTCGGTAGATAAAATAGGATGAGTATCTGTAACGCATTTATCAATAAATGCATTGATCTCATCGTTTCGTTGTTGTCCGTTTTTCAACAACACATTCAACGCTAAAAGCGTTGCTATACGCGTCCCAACTTTTTTGGCTGCTGTATTGAATAATGGCTGCACATCGGCATAAGCAACATCTTCGGCCAACTTTAAAATTTCGGACTTAGATTTTTGCTGTTTCTCTTCCGGAAGGTTGGTATATTTCTTACCTAATTGTTTAATGACTTCAATGGCAGGGCGTTTTTGTTGAGGTTTTTGTGCTGCTTGAGCTTGTTTATTGGGTTGCGGTTTTTGTTTAGCCCAAGAATCCCTTAAACCGACTATTTTATTGAAGACCAAATGCTCAGGTGTTGAATCTTGATCGACATTGAAATAGCCAATGCGCTGAAACTGAAAACGGTCTGCCACCTTGGCCTCCACAAGACTTGGTTCTACAAATGCCTCAATCACCTTTAATGAGTTTGGATTGACAAACTCCATAAAATCCTTATTGGGGTGGCTGTCTGGCGCTTCATCCAAAAACAAGCGATCATATTCTCTAACCTCTGCTCTTAAAGCGTGTTTAATAGATACCCAATGTAGAGTTCCTTTAACTTTCTTTTCGGTATCTGTGGAATAGTTGCAATGAATTTCGGTAATAGCACCTTGGGCATCTTTGACAACACTTTCGGCTTTGATGATATAGGCGTTTTTTAATCGGACTTCACCGCCTAATTTCAGTCTAAAAAACTTGCTGCTTGCTTCCTCTTTAAAATCGGCTTTTTCAATATAAATCTCATTCGAAAATGGGACTTTTCTATACCCTGCGCTTTCGTCTTCTTGATTGTTCTCGGCCTCAAGCCATTCGACCTTATCCTTTGGATAATTGGTAATCACTACTTTTACAGGATCTAACACTGCCATGACACGAGGTGCAGCATAGTTGAGGTCTTCACGAATACAAAATTCTAAAAGAGACACATCAATGATATTTTCACGTTTGGCAACGCCTACTTTTTCAATAAATTGACGAATAGAATTTGGTGTATAACCACGACGTCTCAATCCTGAAATGGTTGGCATTCTTGGATCATCCCAACCTGAAACTACGCCTTCTTGCACCAGTTTGAGCAACTTTCGTTTACTCATAATGGTATAACTTAAATTTAAACGTGCGAATTCACGCTGTTTTGGCAACATTGGAAGCGCTTTTGACGCAAAGGCATGCACGTGCTCTTTAAACCAGTCGTAAAGCTCACGATGTGGCTTAAATTCAAGAGAACATAAGGAGTGTGAGATTTGTTCTATATAATCACTCTCGCCATGTGTCCAATCGTACATTGGGTAAATACACCAATGGTTGCCTGTTCTATGATGATGCTTTTTCAAAACGCGATACATAATGGGATCACGCATTAACATGTTAGGATGCTGCATGTCAATTTTAGCGCGAAGTACATGTGCTCCTTCTTCGAACTCACCGTTTTTCATGCGCTCAAATAAATCTAAATTCTCGGCAACGCTACGATTTCTATTAGGACCATCTACACCTGGTTGGGTTGGTGTTCCCTTTTGCTCGGCCATGGCCTCACTAGATTGGGAATCGATATAGGCTTTGCCATCTTTAATGAGTAAAACGGCCCATTCGTAAAGGGTTTGAAAATAATCTGAAGAATACAATTCATTTTCCCACTCATAACCCAACCACTCAATATCACGTTTGATGGCATCGACGTATTCTTGTTCTTCCTTGGCTGGATTGGTATCGTCAAAACGAAGGTTTACCGGTGCATTATATTTTTCGCCCAGTCCAAAACTAATGCCTATAGCTTTGGTATGCCCTATATGTAAGTAACCATTAGGCTCAGGAGGAAATCGAAAGCGCAGGTTTTCTTTTGGTAATCCGTTCGTTAGATCTTCTTCAATGATGTGCTCAATAAAATTGAGCGATTTTGTTTCTTCAGACATAAGTTTGGAAATAATAGACAAAGTTATTAATATATTTGCTTTAAAATAGAATGCTTTGGGAATAATTAAGGTCGAGAATATAAGAGTATTTGCCCATCATGGCTGCTTAAAAGAGGAAACAAAAATTGGCAGTGATTACCGTGTGGATTTGAGTGTAAAGGCCGATTTACAAACCTCGGCCAAAACAGATCATCTTGCTCATACGGTTGATTATGTACTGCTCAATAAAATTGTTGTTGAAGAAATGAAGCAGCCTTCTAAATTACTGGAAACTGTGGCACAGCGTATCTTAGACCGCATCTTGAAAGAAGATGATTTAGTGAGCAAAGCCACAGTAAGCGTGAGTAAAATGAATCCGCCAATTGGTGGCGATGTAGAAAGCGTAACGATAAAAATGACCATAAGACGAAAAAAGTAAGTGTTTATAGTCTACAATGGTAAATTTTTATACATTTGCTGACTAGCTCAAAAATACTGAGATACCTGCTAATATGTTTATATTACTGTTATTTCTGGCGTCGTGGCCGAGTGGCTAGGCAGAGGTCTGCAAAACCTTGTACAGCGGTTCGAATCCGCTCGACGCCTCTTAAAACCTTTAACTGATGTTAAGGGTTTTTTTTATGTTTAAATTTTAAGAAAATTTGATTAATACCATGCAAAACCTTGTACAGCATGCCGCAGATTATTCGGGAAGCTCGACGCCTCTAAAAACCTTTAACTGATGTTAAGGGTTTTTTTTATGTTTAAATTTTAAGAAAATTTGATTAATACCATGCAAAACCTTGTACAGCATGCCGCAGATTATTCGGGACGCTCGACGCCTCTTAAATCTTTAACTGATGTTAAGGTTTTTTTTTTGTTTAAATTTTAAGAAAATTTGATTAATGCTGGGTAATACTTTGAAATGATGCTCTTGTTTACGGCTAGTAGCTTGTAAATTGAACAATTAGTTCCTGATTGAGCACGAGCCAAATTTTTAAATTTTTCTTATTTTCTTTCTTTACTAATAAGCCAAATTTAAAAATTTGGCGGACTGGCAAATATGCATTAACTTTTTTTAAGGCAACTACCTAGCTATTATATATACGTGGTTGTAGGTAGTTTTTATTATAAACGATAACCTAATCCAATTTTCAAAATGTTAATATTTGTATTATATTTTATATCAGGCACTTCGTTGTCAACTCCAATTTTTATAAAATCATATTGAACTTGGGCAAACAATTTTTCTGTTATGTCATATGCTATTCCAAAATTCAGATTAATTCCATTTTCGCTTTCACTTGAACTTACAGAAAAGTTATTCTGATTATTAAATCTATCTACATCAGCTCGAAAGTTCAGTATTGAATAACCCAATCCTACAGAAGGATGAAGTTTCGGTAAAGATTTGATATTAAATTCTCCATAAATTCTAGGGCTGAAAATATAAGTGGTAACATCGAAAGGTTGAACTCTATCGTCTTTTGTGTTCTTATACATTCCAGCGTTTAATGAAGCACCAATACTCATAAAATCCAAATTTAAGAAACGATATTTAAGTCCAGCGTCTATAATTCCGTTATAATTTCTCCCAACTAGATTATCATCGATAGGGATAGGATAATTCAATTCGAGGCTAAATTTAGAATCTTGAGAAAACGATTTTATTGAAAAAATCAGTAATAATGCTAGTAATAATTTTTGTTTCATCGTTCTGTTTTTTTAATTACCTACAACGTCTCTGTATCAGGCTCATATCGTGCAAATTAATAATTACTTCAGGATGAAGCACGAGCCGAATTTTTAAATTTTTCTTATTATTATTTTTCTATTAAGCCAAATTTAAAAATTTGGCGACTTCGCGAAAGTGCCTGCAACATTAAATTAAGCGAAAATTGCCCTATTATTTTTATACGTTGTTGTAAAACTTTTATTTCGTAATATAGTCATCAAATGACTCCTAGTATAACGCATCGGTATCTATTCCGTTCTATTTTGCTTAAATTCGAGATTATCTATCGCAACCATTCTATCCGCTGGCGCATTTCTTCTTTCATAAAAGAAATTCATTTTTATTGAGTCGCCAATTTTAGTCCACGTTCCAATATAAGTTTTCTTTCGCAAAAGCGTCGTTTTGTAGAGGCAGATATTCTTGTCAAGAAATACCCATTCTGTATCAAAAACTTTAAAATTCTTTTTTTGATAATAAATTGTATCTAAAGATTTAATTTCAGATTTAGATAAGTTTAAATTCAGCATTTTTGAGCAAGAGCTAAATCCAACTATTAATATCAAGATTAGTAGCAATTTTATTCTTGCGCTCATTTTTTTTCAAATGCTTTACAACATCTCTGTATATGGCTCGTAGCGTGCAAATTAAATAATTACTTTCGGATTATACACGAGCCGAATTTTTAAATTTTTTTGTTTTCATCTTTATTCTACTAAAAGCCAAATTTAAAAATTTGGCGGTCTTCGAAAATACACAAAAACCTTTCGAAAAGCCTATTATAGCAATGTTTTATATACATTGTAGCCACTGGCTTTATTCCGATTTACAAGTAAATCTTATGTTCAAATCCTTTATAAATTCAAAATCGTCAATCCACTTAACATTCATATTATCGCAAACGTGAGGAATTTTAATTTTAGTTTGTTTCTTAAAATAGTCCTTCGTTTCCTTTGTCACTACAATTGCATTTTCTTTAATTGCGTGAGCGATTACCCAAGGGTCAGCTTTTGAGTGAATGCCGTTGCTTGAAACTAAATATTTATGACTTGGATGAGATGCATATATTTCTTTTAGACAGTTTGTTACCTCTCCGTCAATTTTTCTAATCGGAATATCACTATTTTTTAGCCATTCAAAAAGATTGTCTTCGCCTTTCTCTATTTCTTCATAAACTAATTCCGGAACAAAAATTACACCTTTTTTACCCAAGTCATTTAAAACCTCCCAATAAGAAGGACAAATTTCTGGTGAGTAATATTTTTGCCAAGCTTGAATAAGAATATTGGCATCAATACAGTAGATTACTTTTTCATCTTCGAACATTAGACAAGCAGTTTTTCAAATTTTTGGAATTTATTAATCTGCGTGTTAAGAAGATTACTTGCAATTGATGGTGATAATGAACCATTATAAAACGAATCCATCACAATTCTCGTGAATAATTTGCTGTTTTTATTTAGGCGAAGAAGGTAAGCGTCTGGTCCGCCCTTTCTTTCTATTTGTTTTTCCTTTTTTATTTTTTCTATTTCCAAAAACTTCTCAAATTCATCTTGAGCATCTTGCTTTAGAATTTTATATTGAGATTGGGAAATTAAATTTAAGTTTAAAGCACGAACCAACAATGCAAAAGAACTTATACCGAGTTCTTTAGCTTGCTTAAAAAGCAAATCATTCGAATCGAATGTATCTGCGCCTAATTGGATAATTAATTCCCTTGGCATTAGTGCATTGGCTGCAACTTGGTTACAAAACAATTCAACAGGATGAAATTTCGATTTTGGTTTATTAGTAAAATCAATATCTATTTCATTTGAGATACCCGATTTAGCTATCCAAATATGTGCTAATTCGTGGACTAATGTAAATAGTTGTGGTGCATTCCAATTTTTTGAATTAACAAATACAAAAGGGGCGAATTTGTCAGCAATCGCAAAACCTTGAATTAAGTCTCTATCTAAAACTAAATATGAATGCAAGTAGCTTGCGCGAGAAATAAATATTCCTGCAGTTTCTGCTTTGTCAATCCATTCTTTTATTGGTGTTTTCTGATAATTATTTGGACGAATTTTTAAGGTGTCCAATATATCTTTGGCAACAATTTCTGGATTATCACTGATAGAATATTTTCCAACAAAACGAAGTTTGTCTTCGCCAATTTCTTCGAATAATTCACTTATCCAATTCTGTTTTTCTTGAACATCACGAATAATAAATAATGATGCTGTATCTAATTTTTGCGCATCATCTCTTCGATAATCCTGTAGTGGTTGAAAATCTTTTGGTATTTCTGGTAAAAAGAAAAGAGAAAATGGTCTTCTGAAACTTTTTGCCAAGATTTGAGCTTGTCTAATTGTCGGAAAGTCATTTCCGTTCTCCCAAGTCAGATATCTTTCAGGTGATACAGAAACCTTTTTGGCAGCATCTTCCACAGAGATATTAGCGGACTCTCTTGCCCACTTTAAAATCTCTAATGTTATAAATGCTTTATCAGCCATTATTTTTTTCTACAAAGGTAAAATTTTAATTCAGAACGTGATTTATTTTCAGATTGTGGCTAACGTTGTGTGTATGATTTGTTGCGTTTTCATTGATAAAAATAGCAAATAAAACGACAACCATTGAATTAGCTCAATTTTTCCAATTGAGCAATGTCCCAGCAATAAATTATACACGTTGTTATTTACAGTGCCGACACATTTAGAGGATCACCAGAGATATGCAACTGAGATTGGCACAATTAAAAAACCCAAGAGCTAAACGCCAGTTTTGCTTTTACCGCTTAAACGGCGAAAAGTGTTTTTTTCAAACGCTTTGCAGCTTTTGGCTATTGAACAGGGCATTTCGCAACAGTGATAGGCCAAATTGGAGATTTAATATAGGTATTGACCGATTTGTCACCTTTTGTCATTGACCAGGGCAGGTGTGATCATTACAGCTTGTTGATCCCGCAATATTTGTGACATTCATGGGCAGAGGTAATTCTCAGAGCGAGAAGTAATAGTCTTGAACCGTATATTTCCACAATAGTTGCCATAGCCATCAACTGATGTAATTGGCAATGTAGAGTAAACTGTCTTGAACTTTCAACTTCCACAATATTTGTCAAAGTCATTAACAGGGGTAACTATCAATACAGAGGAGATAGTCTTGAATTGACGATTTGTATTCCGCTTTTCAGGGATAAAAAATCTTTGGTCTTTAAACGACGAGGCTCAAAAGTATTGACGGGATTATCAATAAAAATAAGAATTTCGGAGGCATTGTTTATAACTCCCAATATAACAATAACGAACACCTCATCCATCAAAAGATTCCTTCCTCACTGGAATTGATCAATTAAACCAAACCGCATACCGTTGTCGCCTTAGCTCCAGTGCTAAGGTTGCCTCCATCTTTAGTGCAGCCTCTCTTGTAGCTATGGGATCAATATGATTGTAGAGACTTGGTCTAAGATACGTGCCGTATTTTTCTACAATATTGGCAGAAATCTTATAGCCTTTTTTATTTTTATGTCCAGTCTTATGCTGTGCAAATCGCTCCTTTGGGGTTTTACTGGTCATGCCCACATAGAGGCATTGTAGAACGCCATTAAATTGCGGATTGGCCTCTCTAAACTTTCTATTCTCTGTAAAGACTTTTTTGGATAGCTCTACGACGTAGATGCGGTATTCGGTTTTTGCCATAGTCCACTTAACTTACAAGCGATGCTCGATTTCCTCTTGAAGCCGTTCCTTTCCCCTAGGAAATAAACCTTGTACCAAGAGTAAGAGGCCAAATCCTAAAATCACCAATGCTATGATTTTTTTGGTCTTGAAAATAAGTCGTGGCGTTAATTTATTTCGGAGACGTTTGGCCACTGCTATTTTAACCAGATCTGTTAAAAAATAAACCGTTAGCATGGTAAAGATAAAAATTTCGGCACCTCTCGGAGATTCTGTAATGGTGCTGCCTATAACAATAAAGCCAAGCCAGCCAATAAGTACACCAATGTTGATAAAGTTGAGCAGAAAACCTTTGACGAAAAGTTTTCCGTAGGCGTTTTTCTTGATTTCTACCTTGTGATATTCTCTCACAATAGACCGAAAGGATTTTGCCGCTTTTACAAAGGAAATTAGACCATAACATACCAGCAAGACACCGCCAAATATGATAAAATTTGGGTCGTCCTTAATTTTATCAACCAATTTACTCGTGCTGTAAAATGCGACTAGTATAAACACGATGTCGGCAACGATCACACCAAAATCAAAGATAATAGCGCTTCTGAATCCTTTGGTTGCACTGGTTTCGAGCAGTACGAAAAATACTGGTCCGACAGTAAATGCCAAAATAATTCCGAAGGGAATAGCTGCTAAAACATCATCTAACATAAAGGTAAAAGTTGTCTTACAAAGCTAATAAAAAAGATGCGATTAGTTCATACGCGTAATCCGGCCGCCTAAAGTTGTTTTCTCTTTGATACTTTCCGGATTTCCATAAATAGTGATGTCGCCTCCAGCTGTCACTCGCGCGTCTACTTTTTTAGAGGCATTGACATCGGCTTCACCAGCCGCTTTAATGTTAACCGATGTGTTTTTAGTTTCAAAGGCTTTACCTTCGTAAATACCTCCTGTGTTGATAGAGATATCTTGAGAAATCGCTTTTCCTCTGGTTTCAACAATTCCGCCAGAAACAGCTTTGATATCAACCCTATTCACATCCAAACCTATTTTTAAATGAGCGCCTTCTTGTGCGCGTAATTCAATTTGATCTTGTTCCATCAATTCATTAGCGGTAATAAAAGCACCTTCATTGCCATCGATAACGTTTAGGGTTTTGTAATACACACTGACAAAGGTCTGATCACCGTTGAAAATTTTATCGGTTTTCATTCTTACCTTTAATGTACCGTCTTTATTCACAACCACCACATCGTCAATATCATCGCCAGTGATCTCTACTTTAGCTTGACTTGATTTGATTAAGTTTACGGCAATTAGGTCATAAACCTTAATTGCGCTGAAATCGCCTACCTCCTTTTCTAAGGGGTTTTGTGCTGTCGCAAGTGTAATACTTATAAAAAATGTGAGTGTGAAAATGGTCTTCATGGTGTTCGTCTTTTTTGTAATAGTTACGTTTAATTGCGTTATAAAGATGTCAACCAAAGATAATTGTTACAGTTTCCAAGACACTATTGAACATTATATATCTCTTAAAACATTGCAACCTAAACACTATGATATCAAGTAGCTACTTGAACTGCAGTTCCTGTTACCGAAACTAACGTATAATTACTAGTCGTTAATTCAATATCAACTTTAATCCCAACCACAGCATTTGCGCCAAGTTTTTTAGCATTTTCGGTTAAGGATTGAAAGGCTTTTTCTTTTACTTCATCTATACTGTCTTGTATGGCCTTATGGTATTTTGACATGCTAAAACCCATTGTTATTTTACCATCAAACATAGACACGCCAGTAACGATGCCCATATACTCTGAAATTTTAAAACCTTCGATTGAATTTGTTGTAGTTAATACCATAGTCTTATGTTTAATTTTTATACGGAAATTAAATCTCAATGGTCACTGAATGACGGCTAGAAGTAATTCATTGGAAAGGTATATTATTTTTTTCTTCGGAACTATATCCTGAAATTTTTTTTAAGGATTTTAGGGATTGGCACCAATTTAAGTGATTGACTTTCTTAAGTTTTAAAATTATCTCAAGTATCCTGAAGATTCGCGGTTTGCGTTAAGGATGGAAGTGGCATCCTTTTTCTTTTTGTATTGAGCTTGTCGATATACAAAAAGAAAAAGATACAACGTACAGCCTGACCTAGACGATGCCAGAGGAGGCATTGTCTAGGTAACGCCCAAAACATTAGTCTGTAATATGCTTTCCTAACAAGGTGAAGTCAAGATGTTTTTTGACCAAATCGGTACTTTTTACCTTCACGACGACCTCATCACCAAGCTGGTACATGATTTTAGAATTTTTACCAATAAGTGCATAGTGATCTTCATCAAATATATAATGGTCATCTTTCATATCACGAACGCTTACCATCCCTTCACATTTGTTGGAGATGATCTCAATGTAAATTCCCCAGTCGGTCACTCCTGAAATCACGCCAACGAAATCTTCGTTTTTATGATCTTCCATAAAGCGAATTTGCATGTACTTGATAGAATCTCTTTCGGCCTTTGTAGCAAGATTTTCCATATTGCTGGAGTGGTTGCATTTCTCTTCGTAGATGTCTTGGCTAGCCGATTTTTCATTATCGAGATACTGCTGTAGTAAGCGATGCGCCATGACATCGGGATACCTACGAATTGGCGAGGTGAAATGGCTGTAATAGTCAAAAGCCAACCCGTAGTGACCAATATTATGTGTAGAGTATTCGGCCTTACTCATGGTTCTAATCGTTAAGGTATCAACCAAATTCTGCTCCTTTTTCCCGTTGACTTCTTTTAATAAATTATTTAAAGACGACGATACACTTTTGCGATCCTTGAAGTTTAACTTATAACCAAAGCGACCAACAACATTTTGCAACGCTGCCAATTTACTGTCGTCTGGCTCATCGTGCACACGATAAATAAACGTTTTCTTTTGCTTGCCTACAAATTCGCCCACTTTGCGATTGGCCAAGAGCATGAACTCTTCAATAAGTTTATTGGCATCTCTACTGGTTTTAAAATGGATACCTACTGGATTGGCCTCTTCGTCTAAATTAAATTTTACTTCAACCTTATCAAATGAAATAGCGCCTGCACTCATACGTTTACGACGCATAATTTTGGCGAGTTCATCCAATTTAAGTGTCGCTTGAGCAACATCTTGGGTTGTTTGATATTCTTTTCCTGTAAGTGAGACCTCTTTAGGAATGGTAAGATCAATCTTTTTTGGATTTTTAAGGATATGGGCACGGTTAAGTGTGATATTATTCTCAATGATCGCTTGTGCTTCTTCATAGGCAAATCGTGCGTCAGAATAGGTGACTGTTCTACCAAACCATTGGTCTTTAATTTCGGCCTTTTCATTCATTTTAAACACGGCAGAAAAGGTGTATTTCTCTTCGTGCGGTCTTAAAGAGCAAGCGCCATTTGATAGAATTTCAGGAAGCATTGGTACGACTCTATCTACTAAATATACCGAAGTAGCACGCTCATAAGCTTCATCGTCTAATACAGTGCCTTCTTTTAAATAATGTGAAACATCGGCAATGTGAATGCCTATTTCGAACAAACCATCATCTAATACTTTAAAGGATAAGGCATCATCAAAATCTTTAGCATCCTTTGGATCAATGGTAAAGGTTAAATCCTTACGCATATCACGACGTTTGCTAATTTCTTCTTTGGTAATGGAGGTATCAATGGTATTTGCAAATTCTTCGACCTCGTGGGGAAATTCTAAAGGGAGTCCGTATTCGGCTAGAATAGCATGAATTTCGGTATTGTGTTCTCCCGGTTTACCGAGCACTTTAAGGACTTTTCCTGAAGGAGAATCGGCTTTTTCGGGCCATTCTTCAAGAGATACGAGCACTTTATCACCATCTTCGGCCTTATTGATCTTGTTGATGGGTACAAAAATATCGGTGTACATTTTATTACCATCGACCACGACAAAGGCAAAGTTTTTCTTTTGGTGAATTTGAATCACACCAACGTACTCACTTTTTGCGCGTTTTATAATACTGGTGACTTCACCTTCTAGCTTACCACGTTTTCTGCGTTTGTAAGCATAAAATTCTACCTCATCGCCGTGAAGTGCTTTGTTCATGTTATTAGAGGATATATAAACATCATCCTCAAAATCATCACTAATGATATAACTAGCACCTCTGGAGGCCATATCGACACGACCTAAATGATACTCTGTATTGATCACAGCTTTAAATTTGCCACGATCTATTTCTTCAATTTCTTTTTTAGCTTTAAGCTCTTGGAGTTTTTTGACAATTTGATTCCTGCTACTGGCATCATCCACACCAATTTTAGCGGCAATTTGTTTATGGTTAAACGTTTGGTTTCTATCTTTTTTTAAAATACTTAGAATTGTATTTGTTAGGTTAGAAATCTTGTTATTTGAAGGTTTCCTGTGTTTCTTTTTACTCATTTAATTTGTAATCTTTTCATTTCCCAAAAGTGTTGGGAATTCTTTAATATTTCACTTAATATAGGAGGAGAGAAGGTATTAAGTTTATGCAAATCTACGGTTTAATTATTTAATGGTGTTTTGTTAGTGTTAAATAAATAAAAACACTGCTAAAATAAATAGGTGTTAACAAACTTATTGTAACGATTCAATTCATTTTGTAAAATCATGTTTAATTGTTAAAAGGTCATTCATTCTTGGTGAACGTTCTATTTTTTGCACTTATCAACATATATACACATATTATCATTTTTCTTTTAAAATTTTAAAAAAACAATAGTGGTTATTATAGTCTGTTAATAGGGCGTATAACTTTATAAGGTTTTTCTTTGTGAAGTGACTTATCGCATTCGGTTAATACGTAGTTAACATTAAATTCACATTCAAAGTCCTTAGTTTAAGGTTGATTTGATGTTCTATTAACAGCTGTTCATAACTCATGTTGACAACACCACTTTAATAACTAATCTCAAAATTTATGTTGGTATCTGTTTAAAGTGACGCTTATAAATAAACCAAAGAAAACGACTAACTTTTTAGGTGGTGTCATTTCTATTTTAGTTTGAAAAAATTCTTGTATAAACCTAGAAAAACTTGTTAGTACTTAACAGAAGATATAAACAAGTAATGAATAGAAATCACTGCAGTAGTTAACAACCTATGTTTCCGAAGAAAAATAAATAAATGTCAAACTTAAATGTTATGCATAACTATATGAGTCTTTACCTTTATAATTTATAATCAATTATTAACTTTAAAGTTTTTAGACTAGCATAACTTCGGAAACTTTAATAGATAAAAATTTTTAAAAATGACCATTTCAATAGGTAACGATCACGCTGGAACTGATTATAAACAAGCCATTGTTAAACATCTGGAATTTTTGGAATATACAGTTCATAACTATGGAACCGATGCTAATGATAGCGTTGATTATCCAGATTTTGTTCATCCCGTGGCTAAAGATATTGATCAAGAAAAGGTTGATTTCGGGATTCTAATTTGTGGCAGCGCCAACGGTGTAGCGATGACTGCCAATAAATATCAAAACGTTAGAGCAGGCATTTGCTGGACCAAGGAAATTACTGAACTCACTCGACAACATAATAATGCTAATATTTGCTGTATTCCTGCTCGATATACTGCGGTACAACAAGCCATTCAAATCGTTGATACTTTCTTAAAAACAAAATTTGAAGGTGGTCGTCACCAAAATCGCGTCGATAAAATACCTGTAAAATGTTAGCGTCTAAAACGAGTTTGATTTAATATGGATCATGTTCACGCTCATAATCATTCGCATTCGCACGGCGATTTAATAGGTCGAAACTTAATTATCTCGATCCTTTTGAATATCGTCATCACTGTGGCGCAAATTATTGGTGGATTGCTTTCTGGGAGTTTATCACTTCTTAGTGATGCCCTCCATAATTTTAGCGATGTCGTGTCATTAATAATCAGTTATATTGCTAACCGACTTACCAAAAAAAAAGCATCCCTTCAAAAAACATTTGGTTACAAGCGAGCCGAAATTTTAGCGGCTTTTATCAATGCTGCCACCTTAATAATCGTTGCGGTTTTGTTGATTATTGAGGCGGTTGAACGATTTCAAAATCCGCAAGCTATAGATTCTACGCTTGTGATTTGGTTATCTATTGTTGCTATTTTAGGTAACGGCTTTAGTGTGTTGCTACTCAAAAAGGATGCCGCCAACAACATGAATATGAAAAGTGCTTATTTGCACTTGTTAACCGATATGATGGCAAGTGTTGCCGTACTTATTGGCGGTCTCCTTATGAAATACTACCAGTTATTTTGGGTGGATAGTGCGTTAACATTGGCAATAGCATTGTATCTTATCATTGTAGGGTACAATTTATTGAAAGACTCCTTTAAGGTGTTGATGTTATTCACACCAGATACGATACATATTGAGGATATTGTTGAGATTGTTCAAAAGATAGAACTCATTAAAAACGTTCATCATGTACACATTTGGCAATTAAATGAAGATGAGATCCATTTTGAAGCGCATATTGATTTTGAAAAAGATATTACCCTAACCAAATTTGATGAGATCTTGCGCGAGGTAGAGGATTTGGTATTTCATAACTTCGGAATCAATCACGTCAATATTCAGCCAGAATTTGGAAAATGTGATGCTAAAGATGTGATCGTTCAAGATTAATATATCTGATTTTGAATCATCAGAAATTAAAACTGCCAGCAGTAGGATAACAACATGATAGACATCAAAGTAAAAACGTTTACCGAACTCACTAGTAGAGAGCTGTATAAAGTACTTCAATTACGAAGCGAAGTCTTTGTGGTGGAGCAAGATTGCGTGTATCAAGATCTCGACGGAAAGGATCAAAAAGCGCTTCATGTCATTGGTTTTAAAAATGATAAGGTCGTTGCATATACAAGACTATTTAAGCCAGGTGATTATTTTGAAAATGCAAGTATTGGTAGAGTAGTGGTTCGTAAAATGGAACGTCAGCATGCTTATGGGTATGCTATTATGAAAGCTTCTATAATAGCTATAAAAAAATATTATAGTACTACTAAAATAAAGATTTCGGCTCAAGTCTATTTAAAAAGGTTTTACAATAATCTTGAATTTTTTGAAGTTGGAGAAAGCTATCTAGAAGATGGAATCCCGCACATTGCAATGGTTAAAACCTAATCACTCGTACCAACATAGGTAATCAAAATTTCCACACGACGGTCTAATTTGGGATCTCCTCCCAGCGGAAATTTTCTGCGCATCCCAACATACTTCATACGTCTCTTGCTCACACCTTGCTTAGCTAGATAATCGTAAATGAATTTTGCTCTAGCGACCGAAAGATTGCGCTTTTTGGTTTGTCTATCAATAGCATCTCTGCTGTTTTGTGTACAACATACATGACCTTGAATGGTGAAGTAGATATCCTTTCGTTCTACCAGTATTTGGGCGACTTCCTTAAGCGTTTCCTTAGATTCTGGTAGGAGCTTACTATATCCGGTTTTAAAAAGAATATTGTTTAGTTCAAATTTATCACCAGCTTTCAATTCTCCTTTTAAAATCTCTTTAGCCTCACGTTTTTTAGCTTCAACAACTTCAGGTGAATCTTTTGGTTTTGGCGGAAACACAGAGGATACGATAATCTCTACTTTCCTATTTAAGCCACGTATTTTATTGATATCATCTTCTTTAACAAGTTTTAATAAAATCTCACCTTTACCATCTACATTGGTAATTATAGATTCATCAAATTCATTATTTGAAAAAATAGCTTTTATAGAATTGGCGCGTTCTTGTGACAAATTAAGATTGTAGGAATCACTACCTCTATCATCTGTAAATCCGTAAATAGAAACTTTAGCAACATCAACACCTTCGATTTCAGAGAGAAATATCAAAAGTCTGTTGTGCTCGGTAGGAGGAATTTCATATTTACCAGTTTCAAAATAGACCTCGTGTGTCATCTCTTTCTGGGCAAACAAGAGCTGTGAAAACAAGAATAATATGACTAGTATTTTTTTCATTAGCGTACTGAAAGTTAGGTTCTAAAATAGGTGAGTTTGGGTTTTTCCTATTTGTGCAATGTATCAGTTAAGGTAGCTTAGATAGTCTGATGGGTTCTTTAAGATCTCCACACCTTTCTGAATTTCAAAATTATTGGACACATAATAATTGTACAATCCTTCACGATAAAAGTAACGTTTTACAATTTCATCAGAAAGCAAAGATAACAATTGCGACTTATTTTCGTCAATGGCTTTGTTTTTATACGTGTCTAATGCAGTAACAAGTTGGGTATAATCTTTAGCTATTTCGGTATTAAGTTGCTCTTCTTTAGCAATGACCAGTGCATCTGCAAAGGCTTTTTCGGTTTTAGTTTCAAAATTAAAATTACGCGCTTTTAAGAATTTTTTAAAGTCGTTAAAATCTGAATTTGTAAGCTCAAAGCCTTCTAAATCTGTAACGGTGTGGTTATAATAATATTCCGTGGCATATTTAAAAATCAAGTTTTCATCGACAATTGCTTTTGTGATAGTACTTAGTTTTGTTTCGTCTAATTCTAGATCAGGTTGAACGCCACCACCATCATAAACGGTTCTACCTTTTTTTGTTTTAAAGGCATTATAGTTTTCTTGCTTGACTCGGGTTGCCTTTCCAGTGTCATCACGATTCCAGTAATCTAAAGCTTGAATACAACGCCCAGAAGGTGTATAATATCTAGAAATTGTAATTTTCATTTGTGTGCCGTAAATCAGTTTTTTTGGTCGTTGTACCAACCCTTTTCCAAAACTACGCGCACCAATCACGACAGCGCGATCTAGGTCTTGCAAAGCGCCAGATACAATTTCACTGGCTGAGGCGCTTCTGCCATCAATGAGCACTACCAATGGGATTTCAGTATCAACAGGATCCTTAGATGTGTAATATGTTTTATTGTATTTCTTGACTTTGGATTTTGTGGTGACCACCAATTGGTTTTTTGGCACAAAGATATTGGTCACATTGACGGCCTCTCGCAACAGTCCGCCAGGATTCCCACGTAGATCTAAGATAAGTTTTTCAGCACCTTGATTTTTTAAATCACGAAGCGCCATAATGGTTTCGGCAGAGGTTTTTTCATTAAATTTTCGCAGCACAATATAGCCTGTGTTGGCATTGACCATCGAATAATGTGGTACTGCATGAATGTCTACAGCTTCTCTTTTAATAGTAGCTGTTTGCGTTTTATCTTGTCTTATGTAGGTGACATTTACCGAAGTTCCGGCACCTCCTTGCAATAAATTTCCAGCATCGTCTTTAAAGTCGGCTACAGTGACATTATCGACTTTAATAATTTCATCTCCTGCTTTTAATCCTGCTTTATCGGCAGCATAATCTTTATAAGGCTCCACGATGACCAAGCGATCTTTTAATGTGAGTACGTTTGCACCAATACCTGTATAATCGCCTGCATTATTGATTCTAGCTGCCTCAACATCTTGTTCATTATAATAATTTGTGTAGGGATCTAAGTCTTGAAGCATACTTTTTATGGCCGTATCCATGAGATCACCAGGATTGGTCTCATCAACATAATTCATGTTGAGCTCCTTATATAAGGTCGTGAAAATTTCTATTTGTTTCGCGATTTCGAAAAAGTCACTTTTAAAGGCCGTTGCGCTAAAGAAAATGGTTACTGCGAGTATCGGAATGGTAATGCGTTTGTGTAGTAGTTTTCGCATGAGGGTCATTATTTGTTGTTAGGATACCTTTTTAGCAAAAGCATCTAAAAGATTTTTCATTTTTGAATCTACGGCATCAAATTCCGTTTTATCTTTTCCAATGTACAAAATCATTAACGCATATGAGGACAAAATGTTGTTAAAGTAGACTGTTTTGTTTAGACGATAAGCTTCGCGAAGCAAGCGTTTGATACGATTTCTATCGACGGCTTTTTTAAAATTGCGTTTACTTACTGAAACACCAGTTTTAAACTGAATATTATCAACTTCAAAATTCGTCTTTAAATACACCAAACGCAAAGGATAGGCTGAAACCGATTTCCCTTCGGAAAAAAGCTGCTCTATTAATTTTTGGCTCTTTAGCTTTTCTTTTTTAGGATAAGAAAATGACATGGTATTTAAAACTTTATAGACCGTAAAATTACTTAAAAATCACATAGCAAAACAAGGAACTTAACTTATCAAATTGACGATAGATAATCTGCCGACTTTAAAATTTTAGTGGTGCTCTAGTAAGGTTTACTTCGGAAACAACAGTTTTTGTTCTAATGAGTTCAGATGTATTATAATATTATAAACATGACGGTTCTAGATGTAGACATAGGGATAATGACATGCTTTCAACTTTCCGAAGAAAAAAAACTAAAAAACCACAGTGCTAATTACACTGTGGTTTGTGAGATATAAAAACTAAACCTTACTGTTTGATAATTTTTTTTGTAAGAGAAGCCCCATTTGATTTAATGGTAATGACATACACGCCAGAAGTTGAATTGGAAAGATCCAAAGTATTTACATAGTTTGCTGTTAAGCGCCCGTTAGTAATGGCTTGTCCCAATAAATTAGTGACAGTATAAGTAGCCTCTAATATGTTCCCTGTTTTAATTTGAAGCCTGTCGACCGTTGGATTTGGAAACATGGTTATGAAACGTTCAAGACTAGATTCATCTACGTTGAGTGGGTCATTCACTCCAAAAGTAACCGATTCTGAAGTTCCAAAATCGCCATTACTATCAATAATTATATTACCAGACTCGTCTTCAAGACTATAATCTCCCAAACCAAAACCGCAACAAATTCCATCATCTTCTGCGTCTGTGATAGTAAATGTATAGCACTCGCCAAACGATGGGATGGTGATAATTTCTTGATAAGCAGTGTCATTGTTGTATGGCGTACTCGGGCCATTGGCAACAATAGTACCGGTTGAATTGGTGAGCAGCCAATCAGTTTCCGCGCCATAATCATCTGTTAAAATATCGAACACTATTGTGCTAGTTGAAAAATTTGAGTTGACCAAAAAATTGTACGTAAACACATCATTACTGGGATTTTCATCGGTGTTGCCATTAGGGTTTGAAATAGCAATGACAAACGTATGGACTCCAGAACTTAAGTTAGGATAAGGTGCAATAGTCTCAATAGCACTTTCGTTGGTGTTTAACGACCCAGTCCAGTTAATTATTTCTGCCGGAGCATTATCTAAACTATAGCTTATTGTTGCAGATGTCAATGTTATCAAACCAGAATTGATGATGGTTATTGCAGGCGTAAAATCTTCATTACAAATCTCAGCCTCGACGCTAGTCCCTAAAGTTACACGCGCATCGTAATCAAAGGTTTGTGTTGGCGGAAATTGATCAATTTCATCTGGGTTTGTTCCTGCTGGATCTAACCAATCTCTCAATCTTGATGATGCGTTTGTGCCAAAATCCCACGCGACGTCAAATCTTCCGTAGTAATCAAACGCGCCGTTATTTGCAATACCGTTACATGCAGCCGCTCCACCAGAGAGCATACCAATAAGTTTTCCGGTTTCGTTATAAAGGGCAGATCCAGAAGAGCCTGGTTCTGTAACACCTAATTCCCATTCGTCGATGTACCACATTTGGGTGTTTCCATTTCCGTTGAAAGGAACCACAGCTCGATACGCGCCATCGTCCTCTCGACATACTTTTTGAATATCACCACTAGGATGATGAATACTAAAATTAAGCGCAGGTGTTGTTACGGTAGATTTATTCCAGCCAGCCCAAACTAAATCATCGTTGTTGCTAAAAAACGATGTATCTGTAATTTCTACCAATTCCATGTCAGACTGAGAGCTGTTAGCTCTTAAAATAGCGCCACTTACGGTTTGATCAAATGAGCCATTTGTGCTGTTTGACGTTGTGCTACACGATGGATTAGGACTTCGCCAATTAAACCTAAAAGCCCAAAAGCCTTCGCCACCACCACAATGGTTGGCGGTTAAAAAATAAGGCGTACCATCATTATTGGTGTTATTAACCAATGTTCCTGAGCAAAATCCAGTATTACCAGAAACGAGCATACCATTTGCAGCTTTAACATTTTCCTTGACCGTATCAATCCCAAAAGCATCGCCACTTACAGGAGTTATATCGCAATCAACATCTTGATTGCAATTTCCTGAATCACCAAGTGCCTTTTGAAAGGATTTAGCTGTTCTATAACCATGCACAATAGATCCTAGCGTTAATTTTAAAGTACCAGAAGCATTGGCTGGTTCATAATACTCTAACCATGCTTTATTGCCATTAACGGTCCACGTGCCTAATACTTCTTGCTCATTATTGTTGAAGTGCGTAAAAGGTCTGAGCAAATCGGTTCTATCATCACTATAAACATAAAGTTTTGAACCTTCTGGAAGATTGAATCGGTCAAAAACGAAGTTAAGTGTGAGTGCTCCATTTGATTCATAGCTCATTCTCCAAATACGATCTCCATTTTCTAAAGTGGTCCATTTTCCAACCTGGGAAATATCGTGATCTACATAATGCTCGGTACCAAACCGCCAAGGTTTGGATTTATCGGTGTCATTAATTTTATCCTGTTCCCTAAGTGCTGCTATATTTAAGGCAGGTAGAGTATAAGGCTTTACGTTAGGTAAGTTGGTGATTTCGGTATTCCAGCTTGGTGGTTGAACCTCTAAGGGAATTTGAACTTGAGCCTCGATAGGTATTAAAAAGCACAGGGATAAAACGAGTAAAAATGTTTTCATGATAAATAATTTTATGAAATTTCACACAAGATACAATAGAATTAAACCGTTTTGCTTAAATAAAAACAAATTCAAAAATAAGATTAGTTCGGGTTAGTGCTCAAAATATTGTTATCCCGATTTACATCGGCCATACCTTCTTTAGGGTCAATAAGTACAGATTTTATACTTTTGGAGGTTTTTAAAGTATAAGTAGGATATGCCCAAGCCCAATCAGATTTCATAGTTGCCGAGGTTTCTTTTGCACCACGCATCATGCGTAATGGGATGTAAAAATCTTCGGAAGAACCATCAATATAAGTAACTGTGACGTCTATTGGCATTGGCATGAGTCCAATACGCTCAAAGGTAACGCTCTCATTGGTTATAGAGCGTACTGCATAATCTATAGTGTTGGTGGTCTGCGCGAAATCCATGAGGTACCAATCGAGTTCTATTTTAGAAACGCGCTCTGCAGTACGTATAATATCCAATGGTTTAGGATGTTTAAAAGCGAAATCATCAAAATAGCGCTTAATGGTTTTTTTGAGATTTTCTTCACCAATAATGTAGCCTAGTTGTGACATAAAAACAGAACCTTTGCTGTAAGCTGCAATACCATATGCTTTATTAGTAGCATAGCGATCTGCATGTGTGGTCAATGGCTGTTCATTGCCAGAGTTTGCTAAATTGATGTAGCTTTTGTAAGAACCGCTTAAAGGATTTTCGCTGTTCTGCTCTAAAATCTCATCAACGGCTAAATTTGAGATATAGCTTGTAAAACCTTCATCCATCCATTCGTGTTTGGCTTCATTGGTCGCTAATAAAAACTGAAACCAGGTATGTGCCATTTCGTGGGCTGTTACACCCACTAGACTCCCATAACTTCGTTTACCAGTGATTAATGTTGACATAGCATATTCCATACCACCATCACCACCTTGGATAACAGAATATTGATCATAAGGGTAGCTCCCAATATGCTCACTAAAATACTGCATAAGCTCCACCGCTTTAGGTTGCATTTTACTCCAGTTCTCTAAATTTTCTTTTGGTAGATCTTTTTTGTAAAAAAAATGGATCATTGGCCCATCTGGAACCTGCTGCATATCATGAATATAATCCGTATCTGCAGCCCAGGTAAAATCATGAACGTTGGGCGCTTTAAAATGCCATGTCAAGGTTTTACCCTCCGTATTCACTGGGTTTTTGGTATAACCATGTCCAATGTCATCTGGGTTTTGAAGATATCCTGTTCCAGCAATTGTATAATTTTTATCAATAGTAATTTTGATATCATAGTTACCCCAAACGCCGTAAAATTCTCTGCCAATGTAAGGATCTGCGTGCCAGCCCTCGTTGTCGTATTCGGCTAATTTAGGATACCATTGTGCCATGGATAAGGCCACACCTTCTTCACTGTTTCTACCCGAACGTCTAATTTGTTCTGGAACTTGTCCGTCAAAAACCATAGCTAAATCAACAGTTTTTCCAGCTTTTATTGGTTTTTCTAAATCGACAATCATGACCGTACCTTCAATGGTATACGCTATTTTTTCTCCGTCAAGTTCTAAAGATTTTACGTTGATGAAGCCTATTTGATTGTCTTTCAATGTTGCAATACGACTTTCATTGACAGGGTCTCTCCTTGTTCCAACATTATTAACCATTCTGTTATCAGGATCTGCAACACTTTGTAATCGCGCGTCCATTTCACTGTTGGGCTGAAACGCATTAAAATACAAATGATAATATACCCGATTTAAGTCATCTGGAGAATTGTTGGTATAGGTGATTTTCTGTTTTCCTTCAAATTGAAAAGAGGAGACATCCATATCAATTTCCATCTCATAATCTGCTTGTTGTTGCCAATAGCTATCGGTTTTATAAACCATCTTGAGATCTTGGGCAATTAGTTGTGAAAAACAAAATAAGGCACTTAGGCTTAAAACAAGTATATTGTGCAATTGCATATTTTAGGGTTTTTTTACTTCGGAAATATTAGTGTGAAGCGTTTTTTAGATTTATTTTAAATTGGCCATTTTTGATGCCATAATCAAGGCATTGTAAGCATTGACGATTTTTCCAGACGTTGATATTTCAGCAAGCGATTTTACAGCCCCATTTTGACCAACAACCACTTTTGCCTTGATAGGAAGGCCAGATTCCATTAAGATCTGTTTTACTTGTGGAGCCGTTAGGCTTGGATATTGAGATCGAATTAATGCAGCAACGCCCGCAACATTTGGTGCCGCCATTGATGTGCCGCCCTGTGACTCGTATTTATTTCCTGGAACAGCCGAATAAATATCACTTCCTGGCGCAAATACGTCAATACTCAATTTTCCGTAGTTAGAATAATCGGCTACCATACCAGACCCATATTTAGGCTCTAATGCGCCAACGTTTATAAAATTATCAGCAATTTCTTGACCAGTACCAACAGCATCATTTGGAAAACTAGGAAATTCATCAGAATTTTCACTGTCATTTCCTGCGCCATGAACGATAAGCACGTCTTTTTGAGCGGCATAGACGATGGCATCTCTCACCCAATCGCTATGTGGTGAAAAAGACTTCCCAAAACTCATATTGATGATTTTTGCACCATTATCGGCAGCATAACGAATGGCTAAGGCTACGTCTTTGTCATATTCATCACCATTAGGTGTTGACCTGATGGCCATAATCTCAACGTTGTTAGCAACACCATTTATCCCTTTGCCGTTATCACGCTCAGCAGCTATGATACCCGACACATGCGTGCCATGGCTTTCATCGGGACGCGTTGGTCTAGGGTTGTTGTTTCCGTAGCCAGGCTTATCATTTAAAATATTAGGGTCATCACCTGTTTTACGTCCGTTGAGTGATTTATTGAGGTACACATTGAGACGCATATTGATATTGTCAAGGTCTTTTTTAACTGCTGTGATCCCTTCTGTCATCGATTCAAAACCATTACTAAACATAAATTGAGCGAAATTTTTAGCAGTACCAAGTTCTTCGCTTTGAGTGGTTATGGCATTGACCTCCTTTTTAGTATAATCTGATTTTCCAAAATGCTTGGTTAAGACCTTATCGGCAGATTGAACACCTTGGTATATTTGATCGTATTGTGTTTTGAGTTCGGTATATTTTTGATACTCTTTATTATAAGCGGTTTCGGCAGCAGCAAAGTTTGGCTTGCTACGATCTCCAGAAGCAATTATTCTGGTCATTTCCATTTGTTCATCATAACCGTCTCCAACAAAATTCCAACCGTTAATATCATCGATGTAACCATTATTATCGTCGTCTTTGCCATTGTTTGGAATTTCATCTTTGTTTTTCCATATCACGCCATCAAGGTCTTCGTGATCAATATCGGTAGCGCTATCAATGACGGCAACAATCGTCGTTTTACCTTTTCGGTTTTTAATGATTTCAGCGTAAGCTTTATCGACGCTCATTCCTGGTATCGTATCTTTTGCAAGATCTAAATGTGCCCAAGATTGTTTTTCTGAAACGGTAAGCTCTGAAACTTTTATAGGTGAGGTATCTATATTTTCGATGGGTGTAGTCAGTACACCTCCTGCAGAAGCGCAACTAAATAATAGGACAGAGATTCCTAACGTGTATAATGTGGGTTTAAAAATACGGGTCATAATTATGAATTAAATATATCTTGGGTTGTAAATGTGTCTTTTAGTCGAACGCCTTTTTCGGTATGTTCAACGGTTATAATTTCATTGTGAGCATCGTGTTCTAAGAATAGATAATAATTAGAATTGGCCGCTAGATTGAGGAATCGCTCTTTTTCTTTTAAGGTTAACAAAGGGCGTGTATCATATCCCATTACAAATGGAAGCGGTAAATGCCCAACGGTTGGCAATAAATCGGCCATAAAGCAAATCGTTTTATCTTGATATTTGATCATCGGGATCATTTGCTTCTCGGTGTGGCCGTTTGCAAAAAAGATGTCAAAACCTAAAGCGGAATTTTCAAGAATATCAGCTTTTGGCGTTGCGGTAAATTGAAGTTGACCGCTGTCTTCTAGAGGTAAAATGTTTTCTTGTAAAAATGACGCTTTCTCTCGATTATTGGGTTGCGTTGCCCATTTCCAATGATCTCCATTGCTCCAAAAGGTTGCATTTTTAAAAGCTGGTTCGTAGCCAGTTTTATCGCTATTCCATTGAATACTTCCACCACAATGGTCAAAGTGGAGATGTGTCATAAAGACATCGGTGATGTCATCACGATGAAATCGGTGCGCTTTTAAAGAGCTGTCAATGGAGTCACTTCCCCAAAGATGATAGTATCCAAAAAACTTATCGCTTTGTTTATCTCCCATACCTGTGTCGATTAAAATAAGTCGATCACCATCTTCAATTAATAAGCAGCGCGCTGCAATATCAATCATATTATTGGCATCGGCAGGATTGGTTCTCGTCCAAAGCGTTTTTGGTACGACTCCAAACATGGCACCACCATCAAGTTTAAAATGTCCAGCATGTATTGGGTATAGTCGCATAGTGTGGTGATATAATGTATGTGATGCAAAGTACTAAAAGGGGCAATGACATTTGGGTTCAAGCCGCTAGAATTAAATGATTTTTAACATTTTTGAACGATGAACTGATAGACTATTCAAAAAATATTGTATTTTAATTTTGAAACAAGACAAAGGATAAAGCGTATGGCAAAATCACCTATGACATTTAAAAATATGAAATTATTGCGTTTTGGTCGTGATTTTAAGCCCGATGAACAAGTCATTTTAAGAGATTATTTGGCCATTGAGCGCACCCGATTGGCTAATGAAAGAACGTTATTATCCTACATTAGATCGTCTTTGTATTTATTATTGGGCAGCATTGGTTTATATCAACTAAAGGAATTTGCAAACTTCAAGTATTTAGCGCTTTTGGCATTGGTGTTTAGTGCCATCTTTTTTATTATAGGGGTTTACCGATTTACTTTGTTGAAGCGCAGTTTGAAGCGTTTGTATTATGTGTCTGAGGAAAAAGAAAAAGTCAACACATAACGTATCAATTACGGTTTAAATACATAGACGTCTTGAAATAGTAAAAAAGAATTTTCCAATAGATGTATGGAAAACACGATCCCAATAGTGCGTGAAATTTTAGGAGGCTAAAGCGATCTTAATCTATTAGTGCGGTAAGATTTTAATTTTATGAGCCTACAAAAACGTTGGTGAGCGTACTATGTTTTTGTTTGTTTTTAAGAGTTGTTAAAATCATTTCATTTATATTTAGCGCTCAAATAATAACACATGTTAGAGTTAGCAGGAATCATCATTTTAGGGATATTGGCGCAGTGGGTCGCATGGAAATTTAAAATTCCAGCAATTTTACCGCTCATACTTATTGGACTTTTTGTTGGTCCTATTTCAACCTTAATTTCTGAAGATGGACAACAATGGATTCAACCCATTTGGAACCAGAACAAAGGGTTCTTTCCCGGCGAAAGTTTATTTTATTTTGTCTCACTTGCCATAGGAATTATTTTATTTGAGGGCGGACTGACCTTAAAACTAGGTGAAATAAAGAAAGTAGGAGGCGTGATTGGGAAATTGATCAGTTTGGGGTCTATTATTACGTTTTTCGGATGTGGTGTTTCAGCATACTATGTATTTGGACTAAGTTGGGAGATTTCATTTTTATTCGCTGGTTTGATCATTGTTACCGGACCAACGGTAATCACTCCAATTTTAAGAAATATCCCGCTTAAAAAAGATGTTTCCGCAGTACTAAAATGGGAGGGTATTCTTATTGATCCTATTGGTGCGCTAGTCGCGGTCTTGGTCTTTGGTTTTATTACCGTAAACGGACCAACGGGACTGGAAGATGTTGCCGTTCAAGGTGATGCGTCTCATGGTGCTAATGGCGGCGGTTACACAAAACACGCGTTACTTGAGTTTGGAAAAATAGCGGTAATTGGCTTTGCCTTTGGTCTTGCCGGTGGCTTTGCAATGTACCAAGCGGTCAAAAGAAAAATTATACCCCATTATTTATTGAATGTTGGCTCGTTGTCCTTAGTTCTTTTGATATTTGTTTTAAGTGATCTTTTTGCGCATGAGTCTGGGCTTCTCGCCGTAGTTGTCATGGGTATGTATCTAGGAAATAGTGATCTACCTAACCTTAAGGAATTGCTCTATTTTAAGGAATCACTTAGTGTGCTTCTTATTTCAATACTTTTTATATTGTTGGCCGCAAATATTAGTTTAGATGACTTATTGTTGGTGGCTAATTATAGAACGGCAATTCTGTTTGCATTGATTATCTTCGTGATTAGGCCTATAGGTGTCTTTTTGAGTACCATAGGGTCAAGTTTAAAGACCAATGAAAAAATCTTTATAAGTTGGGTTGGTCCTCGAGGTATTGTGGCTGCAGGTATTGCGTCTCTCTTCGGAACAAAACTTGTCGAGTTGGGCGTCAAGGACGCAGAATTTATCACGCCGTTGGTATTTAGTGTGGTTTTGGTAACTGTACTTTTAAACGCAACGACTGCGAGGCTTGTGGCTAAATTAGTTGGCGTATTCCTCAAAGAATCTGAAGGCGTAATGATAGTTGGAGGCTCACGTGTTTCTAGACTTATTGCAAGTTACTTGCAAAAAAATAATCGCCACGTGGTACTCGTCGATAGCAACAGAAACAATATTGATAAAGCCTTGGATTTAGGGCTTGATGCAATCGTGGCCAATATATATAGTGATGATCTTACTGAAAATATAGAGTTGAACGATGTCGGCTACTTGCTTGCAATGACCGGTAATGACGAAATCAATAGACAAGCCATGTCTCGCTTTGGAAAACAATTTGGTGAAAATGGAACCTATAGGTTAATGACCTCAGAAGAATTGCTTAAAAAGAACACGCTTAAAAAAGAGGAAGTGTTTAGCAATTCGCATGATTATATCCGATTTACCGAAGTGGCAAGAGATTATCCTTCAATTCAAGAAATTGGAGTAGACGATATGTCTAAATTCAAGAAGATATTGGAGATGATTCGTGATAATAAGGAAGCCATTCCATTATTTTTAAAAGATCCCGAAGGTCAAATCTCACTACTAGATACTTTAACTGAATTTGATATAGAATCTGGTTCCATGATCGCCTACTTAGGTAAACCTATGGATTTTGAGGATGTGGTTATTGCTACTAATGAGGACGGTCAACTTCCCAAAGCAGAAAATACAGATGTTTAGTATAATCACTGCTCTTTGTATGCAAAGGTTTACGAAACAAGAACAGCTCTTCTTTATATATAACTGTAGATAAAGATTAAATACTAAGTAGTGAACACATACTATGTAATATTGTTTTGTATTGGGCTGTGCTTATTGATCATGGCCTATTTACCATTAGCAAGCAAAAAAGCGAAAATCGGATACACCATTCCGTTATTGGTTTTAGGAGTTGTCTTGTATCTTTTTGACGCGCCACTCCCTTGGCCAGATCCAATCTGGCCGGCAAAAGAGACCAAAATTTTTACCGAAATTATCGTCATTATTAGCTTGATGACTGCGGGTCTTAAAATAGGATTTACGTACTCTTTGAAAGATTGGAAAAAGCCGTTGTTGCTCATCGGTGTGACCATGCCATTATTTATGGCCATTATTTTTATCATTTCATTTTACATTTTAAATATTCCTGGTCCATTAGCCTTACTGCTAGCTGCAATTCTAGCGCCAACAGATCCTGTTTTAGCCTCTGAACTCCAATTAAAAGATCATGATGAAACCAAAAACAAAAAAGCTGACTTACGGTTTACGCTCACAGCAGAAGCGGGAATTAATGATGGTTTGGCATTTCCGTTTGTTTTTTTGGCAATTCTTTGGTCTCAAGTAAACACATTCAGTGAAATCGACTTATGGGAATGGCTGTCTTATTATTTGGTTTACAAAATTGTAGTTGGGCTTTTAATTGGCGTTGTAATTGGGTATGTCTTTAGTTTGTCTTTAAGTTATTTTAAGAAAACACACAAAAAAGATATCCTCAATGGATTTACAGGTCTAGCCTTGACATTTTTTTCCTATGGTGCTTGCGAGCTTCTGCATGGATACGGCTTTATAGCTGTTTTCATGTGCGGTCTATTTGCACAATACCATAATAACAAAGGTGACACTTCTCAAAAACATCCAAATACCACCATCATTCATTTTGTCGAAGAAATTGAAAAATTACTTATGGTGCTTTGGACGATTTTTTTTGGAGGCTCTATAATGGCTGGAATCTTAAATTTTGCTGATTGGAAAGGGATTCTTTTTAGTTTGTCTCTTGTGTTGCTTTGGCGTCCAATTTTTGGTTTTCTAGCCCTGTATTTTACGCATTTGAAAAGCACGAAAAAACTTGCCATTGGTTTTTTTGGGATCCGTGGTATTGGCTCCATATTTTACCTAAGTTATGCCATTGCCGAAGGTGCATTTGAAGACTATCAAATTTTATATGGTATAATTGCCTACACCATTCTCTTTAGTGTTGTTTTTCATGGATTTACCAGTCATCATGTGATATCTTATTTTAATAAGCGCGAGACTTAACAACATTTTTTGCAAATAAAATTCATGTATGGCTCTATATGATTTAAGATTTGATTTTTTTATAAATAGAGTATACCTCAATACCTCATTTTGGTATTTTATTAAAAATATATTAGTAACATCTCATCAAGAACATTTCATATTTTGACGATGAAATGCTTAAAAAGACGCTTAAAGTCATAATTTAAGAGGAATGTTATGACTTTTAACATATTTTCTCGGTTTTTAAGCTTAGAATTTATTACGGTATTTTCAAAATAACAAGGCTTTTTACTAAAATAATTATGAATTACTCATTGCAATTGACATAAAAATAGGTATTCGTAATTAAATCAAGTATTTATTCGATTTAATAGTTAAAAACATTATAACGTATATCTTGCCACCATAATCAAACAACTATATTATGAAAAAATTTATGGTATCAATGGTTGCTGTTGCGGCCTTAAGTTTTAGTGTATCGTCTTGCTCATCTGATGATGATAGTGGAAGTTTTAATTGTGAAGAAGCAGGAGAAGAAGCGATAGCGGCTTTTACCGCTTTTTTAGCTGATCCTTCAGAAGAAAATTGTAATGCTTACAAAGCGGCACTTCAGGCTGGTCTTGACAATGGATGTGCTGAAACTGACGAGGATAGAGATGATCTTCAAGAAGAAATAGATGATTTAAATTGTGATAACGTTGCGGCTGTTGGTGCTTGCCAAACTTGTGCAGAATATACGATACAAGGCACAACGGTTCCTGAAACTGAAGTTTGCGAGGGCAGCAATGGCAATGCATTTGTTCAAAATATAGATTTAATGGTCGATTTCGATGACTATATTGCATTGCAAGAAACATTCACGACTTGTGATTAATATTCAAATAATCTTATAAAATAATAGAATCTAAAGCCTCCAATCAATTTGGAGGCTTTTTCGTTTAAAATTTTATTCGGAAATATGACTATTTAGACGTGGCTTTATGAATAAAAATGATTTTTGATAAGAACTTGATTTACTAAATTTTTTCCAAAAGGTGTTGGTCTTTAATGTTTCCGAAGAAAAAAAATCAATAAAAAACATTTGACTAGATTGAAAATTGAGATTCTTTTTTTCAGACAAATTGGTTAATCATTCAACTTCAAAACAGCCATAAACGCTTGCTGAGGAATTTCTACATTACCCACTTGGCGCATACGTTTCTTTCCTTTTTTCTGCTTTTCCAAGAGCTTACGCTTACGTGAAATATCACCACCATAACATTTTGCGGTAACATCTTTACGCAAGGCCTTTATCGTTTCTCTAGAAATGATCTTAGCGCCAATTGCTGCTTGAATAGGAATATCAAACTGCTGTCTCGGGATCAATTCTTTTAGCTTCTCACACATCTTTTTACCGATGCTGTGGGCATTGTCAGTATGGATCAAAGCAGAGAGGGCATCAACAGTTTGGGCATTTAGTAATATGTCCAGTCTCACCAATTTTGAGACTTTCATGCCTATTGGCGAATAATCGAATGACGCATAACCTTTAGAAACTGTTTTAAGTCGGTCGTAAAAATCAAAGACGATTTCGGCAAGAGGCATTTCAAATGTCAGCTCTACGCGTTCGGGCGTGAGATAGGTTTGATTGATTATCATCCCACGTTTTTCGATACATAGCGACATGACATTACCAACAAAATCTGCTTTGGTAATAATGGTCGCTTTGATAAACGGTTCCTCAACACGATTGATTGTCGTTGGTTCTGGTAAATCTGACGGATTATTAACAATAAAAGCCTCATCTGGGTTTTTATTGGTAAACGCATGGTACGACACATTAGGTACGGTTGTAATCACGGTCATGTCAAACTCACGCTCCAAACGTTCTTGTATGATCTCCATGTGTAACATGCCTAAGAAACCACAACGAAAACCGAAGCCTAAAGCCGCAGAGCTTTCTGGCTGAAACACTAAGGAGGCATCATTTAATTGCAATTTCTCCATGGAGTTGCGCAGCTCTTCATAATCTTCGGTATCTACGGGGTAGATGCCTGCAAAAACCATAGGTTTTACATCTTCAAAACCTTCAACAATATTAGTGGTTGGATTGGCAAAATCGGTAATCGTATCGCCAACCTTAACTTCTTTGGCAGTTTTGATACCGGTGATTAAATAGCCAACATCGCCAGCTTTTACGCTTTTCTTAGCAACTTGGGTCAGTTTTAAAGTGCCTACTTCATCGGCAAAATATTCATTATCTGTAGCGACAAATTTAATTTTTTGTCCTTTTTTGATTTCACCATTAAAGACTCTAAAGTATGTTTCAATCCCTCTAAAGGTATTATAAACCGAATCAAAAATCAACGCTTGTAATGGCGCATCTGGATCTCCTTTTGGAGCAGGAACACGCTCAATAATCGCTTTTAAGATATTGTCAACACCAAAACCTGTTTTTCCACTAGCATGAATGACCTCACTCGGGTCACAGCCTAATAGCTCAACAATATCATCGGTAACTTCCTCTGGATTGGCGCTTGGCAAATCAACTTTATTAAGTACAGGAATAATCTCCAAATCGTTCTCTAGCGCGAGATATAAGTTAGAAATGGTTTGCGCTTGTATACTTTGGGCAGCATCAACAATTAGTAATGCACCTTCACAGGCGGCAATAGAACGCGATACTTCATATGAAAAATCAACGTGACCTGGGGTATCAATAAGATTGAGAATGTAATTTTCACCTTCAAACATATATTCCATTTGAATGGCGTGTGATTTTATGGTGATGCCACGTTCACGCTCCAAATCCATACTATCTAAAAGCTGGTCTTGTTTTTCTCGAGCGGTTACCGTCCCAGTAAAGTCAAGCAAGCGGTCTGCGAGTGTGCTTTTTCCGTGATCGATGTGCGCAATGATGCAAAAGTTTCTAATGTTCTTCATATTCCTCCTAATTCATCTCAATAAAGATTTGCAAATATAATTCATTTATTACGCAAAAAATGCTAATAATAGTTAGTAACAACTAAAAAGTGTGTAAAAACCGTAGAAAAAAGTCGTGGACAAATCTTATATTGCAAGTCAAAATAAAATTAAAGTTGAAAAGCCTTTACACTGTTATACTGTTATTGTTTTGCTATACAGTGAGTTATGCTCAAGAGCACAGAGTTTCTGGTAGGGTAGTAGATATCAATAATGCTCCAATAGAGTACGCGACAATTACACTTTACAATGCAGATCAAAGTGCTTTACTCAATGGGACGTTTTCAAATAGCAAAGGAACCTTTTCTCTTACCAATCTTAAACCTGACACCTATATTTTAAAGGTTCGATTTATTGGGTATCGCGATTTTGAAAAGACGGTTGTGGTTGCAAAAGACATGAGCTTAGATAGTATTCGATTAGAAGAGGATATTGAAAGCTTAAATGAAGTGACCGTCACTTCAAAAAAACCGACGCTCAAGCGTGAAGCCGACCGACTTATATTCAATATTGAAAACACAGCGTTGACCGAAGGTAATATGCTACAAGTCTTACAAAATACGCCAGGTGTTTTGGTCTTGGGTGATGAGATTCTGGTGAAAAATTCTAATCCTACCGTGTATATCAACAACCGGAAAGTTCATTTATCTCCCGATGATTTGAGTCAGTTGTTAGAAGGCTCGTCAGCAAATTCTATAAAGTCTATTGAGGTCATTACAAATCCTTCAGCAAGATATGATGCAGAAAGTGGCGTCGTTCTAAATATCGTGATGAGTAAAAATTTGATTACAGGTTATAGAGGCGCTATAAATTCAACATTTACCCAAGCCGTTTTCCCAAGATATGGTATTGGAACCAATCATTTTTTTAAAAATGAAGATATTAGCTTTAATATAAATTATAATTACTCAAAAGATAAAATAAACAGAAACGGCGATGATACCGTAAATTTTTTAGACAGTCAAAACGATCTTGAGGAGAGTTGGCGCTCGTTCACCAATAGAAACACGTGGTCTGAAACCCACAGTCTCAATGCTAATTTTGACTATTTTATTAACGATAAAAACACGTTGAGCCTTTCTACAAGCTCACTGTATTTGCCTTATTTTAAATATAAAATTAAAAACAACACGACGATCAATGATGACAACGATGAGTTTTTATCTCGATTTACAGCAGATAACTTGTCTCGTGATAACAAATATAATCTTGGCTTTGATTTAGATTTTAGCCATACGCTCGATAAAGGTACTATTACATTTAACACCCATTACACAACGTATAATTACGATAGGAATCAAACTGTCCTAAGCGACTTTTTTAATGAAAACAATAATTTTATTGGTTCAAGTGCTTTCAATACAGAAGCGAACCAAAATACTCAGATTTTAGCAGCGAAAATAGATTATAGTTTACCAATTACCGAAGACTCAAATTTTGAAGTTGGCTTGAAGTTTTCAGCCATAGCCACTGAAAGTGACGTCTCGCAATTTGATGTTGACCTCGCTACTGGAACCGAAACTTTGGATGCCTTAAACTCTGATGTTTTTGATTATGATGAGCGTGTCTTTGCAGGATTTGTAAACTATGCAAAAACAACCGAGTCATATAACTTCAGTGTTGGTTTAAGGGCAGAACAGACCAATGTCGACGGTCAATCTCCATTGACCAATATAACGAACACTCAAGACTATTTTGAGTTGTTCCCTAATGCTAGTTTTCAGTATAATATTTATGAGGGCTACAGTATTTACGCCAACTACAAACGTAGTATTGCGCGTCCTGGGTATGCCGATTTGAATCCGTTTCGGTTTTTCCTTAATGAAAATTACGTTGTTGCAGGAAACCCTAATCTGGTACCTTCCTTTTTAGACCATTATGTTATTGGCGCCACATTGTTTGATTTTGTAACGGTCGAGGCTTATTACCAAAATTATGATGGAGCCATTTCTGAAATTCCTAGACAAAATAACGAGACCAATATTATAGAATTTACGTCGGTCAATTTTGATAAAACCGTTGAGTTTGGTTTCGATTTAATTATGTATTACTCTTTTATTGAAAATTGGGACACCTCATTCGTAACGTCATTTTATAATATTGAAGAAGAAACCAATTTTGGCAATGGATTTGTAACTCAGAGCCAATGGTCTAACTATTCTGAACTTTACAATAGCGTTTCTCTTTTAAAGGACAAGAGCTTAAATGTAAGTCTCTCTCTCACTTGGCTCGGTAAAAATCTACAGGCCTTTCAAACTGTTGAAGACCGATTATTTAGTCAGTTGGCTATATCAAAATCGGTATTAAACAAACAGGGTAGCATCACGCTATCGGTTAGTGATATATTTAATCAGCATGATTTTAGCGTGAGCACCCAATATCAAAATCAATTTAGTTCCCAGTTTGTCGATATTGATGACCGTTATGTGCGTCTCGGGTTTCGTTACAAATTTGGTAATACGAGGTTAGAGACCAATCAACGCTCAACCAATCTCGATGAGCGAGACCGTTTGAATAAGGCTTCTAATTGATTTTTTGCTTCGGAAGGATCTGTGACCTTTTGAATGTTATCCCTTGAAATTAAGATTTTGGTGATTGTTGCCATGATTTTTTTACACTAAAAATCTCAGAAAAGGCTTAGCAAAATTTGCGTGTTAATCTTGAAATTATATTCACTTAAAATTTGAAATAAATCCAAGTCCCATAGGGACGATGATCTTGGTAGAACTGAAATTTAGGCGGTCTTTTTTTGTGCCTTTAGGTACAAGACAAGAAGATCATGTTAGCTAGAGTTATTGTTTTCAATAAGTCGATGATTTATGATCATGAGAAATCTATATTCCAAAGGGATATAGATCAATCCTGCCATTCAGCAATAAAGAGATTGGTGTCTCTGCCACCGCCATTGTTACGGTTAGATGAAAACGCTAAATATTTGCCATCATTGGAGAATACAGGAAAAGCATCAAACGTTTCGCCATGGGTAACGCGCTCTAGATTTTTACCGTCAAGATCTATAAGGTAGAGGTTAAACGGAAATCCGCGTTCGGCTTCAAAATTAGACGAAAACAATATCTTTTTACCAGAAGGATGAAAAAACGGACTCCAATTGGCATTACCCAAATCGGTGAGTTGACGCAAATCGCTACCATCGGCATTGCAAATGTAGAGCTCCATTTCGGTGGGTTCCACTAAACCTTCGGCCAATAACGCTTTGTAATCTTTGATATCTTGTTCTGTTTTTGGGCGAGACGACCGGAAGATGAGCTTTGTTCCGTCGGGAGAAAAGAAAGCACCACCATCATAACCTAATTCATTGGTAATCTGTTTCACATCACTACCGTCAATATTCATGGTGTACAGTTCTAAATCGCCACTTCTGGTTGAGGTAAATACAATTTTATCTCCTTTAGGAGACACGGTTGGCTCGGCATCGTAGCCTATTTCACTGGTTAATTGGTTGACGATATTACCTTCTAAATCAGCAACAAAAATATCATAGCTATCATAAATTGGCCAAATGTATTTTCCGTTTTTTCGCAATGGTGTGTCGGGACATTCGTCATGTTTTAAATGGGTTGAGGCGTAGATAATGTGTTTGTTATCTGGTAAAAAATAAGCACAGGTCGTACGGCCTTTTCCTGTGCTTAGCAGAGGAGGCGCGATACTATCGGTAAAGGTTTGGTTAGCGTTCATCAAGAACATTTGATCGCAGCCTACATTCCATTTGGCGTTATTAGATTGAAACACCAGTTGTTGGTCATCAAAACTCCAATAAGCTTCAGCATTGTCACCTCCAAAAGTAACCTGACGAATGGCTTTAAAATGTTTTTCTTCAGGATAGATTAAGGTGTCTTTTTCAGCTTCTAACGTTGTATTGTTTTCAATTTCTTTTTCTTTGGAAATTGGCTTAGATTCATTTTTACAGTTTATAAAAAAGAGTGATACGAGAACTAATACGAGGTATTTCATGAACGTGATGTATTCTTAAAGGTTTTCAATCCCAAGGCATCAGGAGTAGGTATGGATTACTTTATTAACTAAATTTGTGTAAAATTAAGATATATGCACTTCAATAATCTGATAATTATTGTTTTTTTGATGGTTTTCACCGCATGCAAGTCAAATTCCGAAGACAACAAAACGGTAAGTATTAAAGATGATGTTATGTTTTTGGCAGACGACAAGTTACAGGGCAGACAAACGGGAACCGATGGCGAGCTCGCTGCTGCCGATTACATCGCAAAGCGTTTTGAAAATATTGGACTGTCTACCAAAGGTCCAGATGGTTATTTCCAGACGTTTTCCTTTAAGCCAAAAACCGATCCACATCAAACGGTAAACTACACTGTTAAAGATGGCGATAGTACCATAACGGGAACTAACGTTATAGGGTTTATTGATAACAAAGCTGAAAATACCATCATTATTGGTGCACATTACGATCACTTGGGTTATGGTGCAGAAGGGTCATTATATCGAGGTGAGGCTAGCGAAATCCATAATGGTGCCGATGATAATGCCAGCGGTGTCGCAGTAATGTTAAGTTTAGCTAAAAAACTAAAAAAGAAAAACAAGGGCAACAACTATTTGTTTATCGCCTTTTCAGGTGAGGAAATGGGACTTCTGGGCTCCAATTATTTTACAAAAAAACCAACAATTGCACTTTCTAATGCCAACTATATGATCAATATGGATATGGTTGGTCGTTTAAAAGAAAATAATACACTTGCCGTTTATGGGGTTGGTACATCTCCTATTTTTAAGCAAGTGGTCAAAGCCAATAATTCAAAATTTAAAATTATAGAAAATCAATCTGGTGTTGGCCCTAGTGATCACACTTCATTTTATAACAGCGAGATTCCTGTGCTGCATTTTTTTACAGGTCAACATGAAGATTATCATAAACCTAGTGATGATAGCAAAAAGTTGAATTATAAAGGGATGTCGTTGATTTCAACCTATATTTTTGATATTATCTCAGATTTGGATGATAATGGTAAAATGCCTTTTAGAACTACTAAAAATGAAAGTGAAGATGTTCCTCGATTTAAAGTGGGTCTTGGCGTGATTCCCGATTATCTTTTCGATGGGAAAGGAATGCGTATTGACGGGATTAGTGAAGACAAACCTGCGCAAAAAGCAAACCTACAAAGAGGTGATATCGTTATCAAGCTTGGCGATAGCGTCGTAACCGACATGATGAGTTATATGAGAGCGCTATCGGCTTTTGATACAGGCGACACGACCAAGGTAATCGTAAAGCGTGGTAATGATGAGGTGGAAGCTGAAATTGGGTTTTGATCCAGAAAGAAACGTAACGAACTAATGGAATAGCCTTTATGTTCTCGAGCTGTAAGATTTCAAAAACCTGATAGATCCCGAAAGTATCTAAAATGAAAACCAAACAAGACATCATCAACAAAATTCATTTAATCATTTCAGCATGCATTGTGATTCCTGTGGCTTTTGTTTATGGCTTTAAGCCAGGGTTGAGTTTTGATATGTTTTTGGAGACCATTGATGAGCATAATTTCTACAAAGCGATTATGGGCTTGTATTTAGGGTTTTCAACACTCTGGATTCTTGGGATCTTTAAGTCCAATTACCTCAAAACAGCATTGATCACGAACATGATTTTTATGCTTGGTTTGGGCTTTGGAAGATTAATAAGTATCGCATTTGATGGCATACCAACATCAGGATACATCATTGGGACCGTGGCAGAATTATTTTTAGGATGCTATGGCTTTTGGGTTTTGAAAAAGCAAAAGATTTAGGATAATTAACTATATTGAGATCACAGTTCATTACATTTTTATTTAACACCAAAACATTTGAACTTATGAAAAACACACTCAGTATTGCCATTATTGTTTTATTTATATTGGCTGTGGCTATAACCTATTTGGGTCTTCAGCGAGATTCACTATTTAATCCACCAGTCATTACTGGTCTTGGGTTTTTTATGATTGCGATTGTTTTTGTGAAGTGGCGTAAGCAAATGTGATTAGCCAGCAATTGCTTTAGAATCCAGTCATCATCGCGCCACAAATACCAAGACTTATAATGGTATACACTGCGGCAAGAATAAACAGTACTTTTGCTGCTTTTTTGTTTTTTTTGTACAAAGCAATGCCAATAACAGTAAGTAAAATTCCAGGACCAAACATGATGGCTAAAATCATGGTGAATAGTCCGTCGAGATTCATATTTGGCGATAGTATCATAAGTTTAAAATTTTAGATTGAGAAGCCACCACAAACTCCGAAGCTTATAATAGCATATATCGTTGCGATAATTAAGATCATCTTTCCTTGCTTTTTCCATAATTGACCAAGCCCCAAATATATAGAGCTATTGGAGTTAAAACTCCTAGTAAAAGCATAATCAAGATCATGTAATACCAACCGCTACCAAGTATCAATTTTATCATTTAACCTCGTTTCTAAGTTCCTCTAACCTTTCTTTTTTATCGTCGCGATAAAATAAGTTCATCGTTTCAAACGGAATGATTTTATTGTCCTTGTCCACAATATGTACACAGGATTTTTTGATCGCTCTAACGTCAAAATTATAGGCATCAATAAACTGCATGATGATAATGCGAAAAAGGTTATCATAACCCAACTCTGGAGCATCAATATTTGGCAAGCAGCACATAATAGACTTTAAATGCTCTTCTGCTTTTTCTACGGAATTTCCCGTACTAAACAACGCGATCATTTTACCTTGAAGCTGCTCATCTTGCTCGTAAATAATAGTGTTTTTGCTGTTATCTAATAAGTCGTTAGGATTGATATAGCGCGTTAACGGAAACACCTCCTCGCCAAGTTTCAACGCATAGCCCATAACCAGAGCATCGGGATTACAAGGCACAGGAAGCAGATCATCGCCATTAAAAATAGTGGTTTGTTCCATGATTTTCCGGCGAACTTCGGTAAGCGTCATGCGATCTGTTTCCGGATTGAAATTATCCAAACGGCCTGCAATTTGAGTAGGCTGAAACGTGACGCCACGAATACATTTTTGTTTTAAAGCATAGTCAATAATCTTACCTATTTCGTTGTCATTCAATCCCTTTTGAAGCACAACAACTAAAGTGGTAGAAAGGTTTAGTTGGTTGAGGTTATCAATCGCTTGTTTTCTAATTGAGGTTAAATCGGCGCCTCTCAATTCTTGTAACACCGAATTTTCAAAAGAATCGAACTGCAAATACACCTCAAAATCGGGTGCATAGGTTTTCAGTTTTTCAGCGAAAGCGAAATCCTTAGCGATTTTAATGCCGTTGGTATTGAGCATCAAATGCCTAATGGGTAACGTTTTTGCATAATCCATAATGTCCCAAAACTGGGGATGAATCGTCGGCTCTCCTCCCGAAATTTGCACCACATCAGGCTCCTTCTCGTTTTTTACGATCGTGTCTAGCATGGCTTTCACTTCCTCTAAAGTACGATGACGACCATAACTTGGTGATGAGCCAGCATAACAGGTTGGGCAAGTGAGATTACAACGATCGGTAACCTCAACAACCGTTAAGCACGAGTGTTGCTCATGATCTGGACATAAGCCACAATCGTAAGGGCAACCATAATCGGTTTTTGTGTTAAAGGTATAAGGCGTTTCGCTGGGCTTATTATAATTTCTAATGTTTTTGTAATACTCAATATCATCTGCAATCAAAACTTTAGAATTACCGTGCTCTTTACAGCGTTTAAGCATGTAAACATTGCCATTTTCAAAAACGATTTTAGCATCCACGCGTTTTAAGCATTCAGGGCACAGGCTTAAGGTAAAATCGTAGTAGGTATAATTTCTAATAGGCATAATTTAGTTTTATGATGTGTATTTGGGCGTTACCTTTTGAGCTCCTACCAACAAGGCTTCTCATCCAAAAAAATCTGGCAGCAGGAGCTCAAAAGGTCGGGCTTTCGCTACTCGCTTCCAGCTTAAAACGGCTGGAGAGCTCAAACATACCGCTCAATCCCTAACGCAACTGCTGGCCAAGTAAAAATTTGGCTATGGTTTTACTGTAATACAACCAACAAATTACACATAAAAGTTGAATGGTGCTTAGTCCAAGAATGTAAAACACGTTCGGTTTTATAAATTCTATTCCAAACCTGAACCCAAAATATAAGATCATAAACACCTTAAAAAGAGCACCATTTTTCAAGTTGGCACGTTTCCGAAGCCACTGTAAACCAACAAAAAGCAACACTAAGAATACGAGCTCATAAAGTGACGTGGGATGTCGTGATAGACCATCGCCCAAATCCATCGCGAATTTGGAATCGGTCACATTTCCGTAGGTAAATTCATTGGTACCAGAAAGGAAACAGCCAATACGACCGATGAAAACCCCTAGTAAGATTGGAAACACGAACAGATCTCCAGAGGAGCTGGTTTCGCCTATGATTTTCTTAGAGAGTTCAACGCCCAGCAGTCCGCCAAATAAACCACCCATAATCGTTTTGGTATTGAGCAGTTGGATGATATTAACTTCAGAAATATGAACTAAAGGATTTTCGAGAACGCCAATTAAACGAGAGCCAATCAAAGCGCCCAATGCAGCGCCAAGAATGATGGACAGGCGATTTCCAGAGCTAATGTGATCCTTAGATTTTCGCCGCAAAATCACATAATATCTAAAGGCTAAAAAGAACGCGAGATACTCTAAAATCAAATGGATCTTTAGAGTGATACCGAAGATTTCTGGCTGGTAAGGAATTTGCAATGGTCTCTTTTATGATATGAAGATATGAAGATATGTATTTTTTGCTTAGACCTCACAGGTTTCAAAAACCTGTGAGGTCTATTGGATAGAAATGATCGATTGTAATAGTTGATTTTTTTATAAATGTCACTGATTTTCTACTCAGACCTGCCGGGTTTTGAAAACCGGGCAGGTCTATTAAAGAAAAAACCCTAATTTTGCGCAAAATACATTGAGTTTGGTAAAAATAGGCGATATAGAACTTTCTGACTTTCCGTTGTTGTTAGCACCAATGGAAGATGTAAGTGACCCACCATTTCGAGCTTTATGCAAGGAGCAAGGCGCAGATGTGGTTTACACAGAGTTTATTTCTAGCGAAGGTCTAATTCGAGACGCGGCGAAGAGCGTTATGAAATTAGACATCTATGAAAAAGAACGACCAGTAGGAATTCAAATTTTTGGAGCCAATATGGAAAGTATGCTTCAAACTATTGATATCGTTGAACGGTCCAAGCCCGATATTATCGACATTAATTTTGGCTGCCCCGTAAAAAAGGTGGTGAGCAAAGGTGCAGGAGCAGGTATTTTGAAAGATATCTGTTTAATGGAACAGCTTACAGCAGAGATGGTCAAACGCACCAATTTGCCCGTGACCGTAAAAACGCGTCTGGGTTGGGATCACGATTCCATTAAAATTGTTGAAGTTGCAGAGCGCTTGCAGGATGTGGGTTGTGCTGCAATTTCAATTCACGGCCGGACGCGTGCTCAAATGTACAAAGGAGATGCCGATTGGAAGCCAATTGCAGCTGTAAAGAACAATCAAAGAATGCATATTCCCATCTTTGGCAATGGCGATGTGACCTCTCCAGAACGCGCGATGGAAATGCGAGACGATTATGGGTTGGATGGTTGTATGATTGGTCGCGCTTCAATTGGAAATCCTTGGTTTTTTAAACAAGTCAAGCATTTTTTTAAAACAGGAGTGCATTTAGATGCCATTTCTATGGCCGAACGCGTTGATGCAGCGCGTCGTCACCTTCAAATGTCTATCGATTGGAAAGGTGAAAAACTAGGCGTCTTTGAGACGCGACGTCATTATACGAACTACTTTAAAGGGATCCCAAATTTTAAGGAGCATCGTATGAAAATGGTCACAAGTGATGATTCTAAGGATGTGTTTGCTGCTTTTGATGAGGTTTTGCAGCGATTTGAGGATCACCAGTTTTCTTGATGTTGAGGCATCGTTTGGTCGGTTATACGTTTTTAAGGTCATGCCTTACTTGATCAAATTAGCTCGTAAACTATATGGAGCAAAATTAAAGAGGTTAAACATCATCTAAATACGTTTATATCATTAAAATTGAGCAGATTAATATTACTGATTTTAACTAAGTCTTTACTAAAATCTGAATTATTCATTTTAAATAAACCCATTTTTGTAAAGATATTTTTCTTAATTCATCTATATTTATTGAGTTAAGCAAACTTTTCAATCATGAAAACAGATGTCAAACCGCCTACTTCCTTTTGGGTCGTGGCTACTCTAGCACTTCTATGGAGCATCATAGAAATCTATTTTAGTTCTTTTGAAATAAATTATCTAGAGCAAAACCTTACAGTTCAGGAATTCGATAAGTTTCAGTCTCTACCCTTATGGTATATCGCCGTATTTATGATTGCGCTGTTTTCAGAAGCTTTAGGAACGCTCATGCTGTTTTTTAGACAACGTATTGCAACTAAGTTTTTTGGGTTGGCACTAGTTGCCCTAATAATTATAGAACTGTATTGGTTATTTGTTTTCGATATAACAGAAACATCGGTTCTTTTTTTCTTGATTATACCGTTAATAGTCATTGCCATAACTGTATTTCTATACATGTACAGTAAAAAAGCCACCGCAAAAGGCTGGCTCAAATAGATGGATTTAACCAGAACTGCGATATTTAAAAGAGCTACACTGTAAATAAATCGGCACTATACTTCAGCCTTTTACCAAATTCTGATTGATGCGTTGTGAGGCTAATTTTGAAGCCAAAACCCCTAGCACCACAATGGTTGCAAGAACAATAAAAATATTAATTACTTTAAGGTCAACAGGATATGGTAAACTTGGCGTAAGCATAACAAATTCAAATTCGTGCTGTAAAAATACTATAGTAAAACCTAGAAGAAGCCCAAGAGTGCCCGCAATAATAGTCATTAAACTTCCTTGAAGAAAGAAAATACGACGTATATCTTTTGTAGTTATTCCTAGATTGAACAATGTTTGAAGCGATTCCTTTTTGTCTAAAATCATCATGATCAATGCACCAATTACATTAAACAATGCGATGATGATGACCAATGTGAAAATGAGATAAACGGCAACATTTTCAGTATTAAGCATTTTAAAAAGCGCATCATTGAGTTGTGCTCTGTTTTTAAGGTCTACGCCACCGCCTAAAATATTTTGTAGTTGATTGAGAACTTCTGCTTCATTGGCGTTGGGTTTCAATTTAAATTCAATAGAGGAGATTTGATTGTCTTTATAATTTAGCAAATAGCGGGCGGTTTCAATATTCGTAAAAATGTATTCATTATTAAGATCTTCATTGATCTCGAAGAGTCCCACGTTATAAGCTTCAATAGAATTGAAGGCGCCTTTTACAGAGGTGATGATGCCCTTGCCAGGTTTTGGTACATATATTCTTTGATTTCTCGTAAGGTCTTGCGCGCCATAAGATAGTTTGTAAGACACGCCAGACCCTGAAACGATTTGATCTGTTCCAGGTTCTATCCATTGTCCAGAATAGATATGATCATCGATGGGCATAATTTTAGTGAAATTCTCATCAACCCCTTTCATCGTTATGATGAGTGGCTTGTTTTCAAATTCAAGAATAACCCGCTCCTCGATGGTGTTTGAAAAATTTTGAATACCCTTGATGCTTTTGATGGCCTCCAATTTTTCTTCGGAAAGCAGAAATGATTTACCCTCTTTAGGAAATGCTTTAAGATCGGGATCATCGAGGGACGAAAATGCCAAACTAAAAGTCCTGAGTCCTGCAAATCCTGATAATACTATAAATAACGCCGCGGCTGCGATTACTGTGCCTGAAGCAGCGATAATCGTCATAATGTTTATGGAGTTGTTACTGCTTTTTGAAAACAAATAGCGTTTTGCTATGTAGAGCGCAACATTCACCTATGATTTTTTACGTTTTCCCAAGAGGTCTTGGTCTTTGATTGGGTTTTCTTCACCTTTTAGTGATTTTTCGATACCATCAATGTATTCTAGCGAGTCGTCTATGAAAAACTCAAGATTTGGCATTCTACGTAATTGATGTCGGGTGCGTTGGGCTAATTCATGACGAATCAAGGGTGTATTTGAGCGAATACCTTTAAGAAGCTCAGCAGCTTCTTTGTTGGGAAAAATACTGAGATAAACTTTTGCTACAGATAAATCGGTCGTGACACTAACTTTACTAACCGAAATAATCATACCGCGCAATCCGCCATCGGTTGCGGCTTTTTGAAGCACTTCAGCTAAGTCTTGTTGTAGCAGTCCACCTATTTTTTTTTGTCTTTGCGTTTCTTCCATTGTATTATATTTTAAATCATAGTTGCTTTTTGCCGCAAACCACTATAAGAACGGCAACTAAATAAACGTATAGTATTCGTTTCTAACTGCAAAAATAGGCGATAATTAAGGATTATATTAACTTTGATTATCAAATATTGACTTGTTTTTCGTTTTCACGGAAACTAAAATAAATAGGTACGATCATTAAATGACAATAAACATGAATAAAATAGAGCATATCGGAATTGCCGTAAAAGACCTTAAGGCGTCAAATGAATTGTTTGCAGCGCTCTTTGGAGAAGAGCATTATAAAACTGAAACTGTTGAAAGCGAAGGGGTCATTACCTCGTTTTTTGAATCTGGACCCAACAAAATTGAACTACTACAAGCGACGAACGAGCATAGTGCGATAGCAAAATTTATAGCAAAAAAAGGGGAAGGCATTCACCATATTGCTTTTGCTGTAAATGATATCGAATTAGAGATTGAACGACTGACCAATGAGGGTTTTACCATGATTCATCAATCGCCAAAGAAAGGGGCAGATGACAAGCTAATTGCATTTTTGCATCCTAAATCTACCAACGGTGTTTTGATAGAGCTGTGCCAAGACATAAACCGGTAGAAATGCTTTGAGAGTTTTAAAATATGTAGTAATATTGCACATTCTTTTAGATAAGAGTAAAGAAAATTGACAGCAATGTCGATTGGTCCCATAGCTCAGTTGGTTAGAGCACCTGACTCATAATCAGGTGGTCCTTGGTTCGAGCCCAAGTGGGACCACAAAAATCCTTCGGTTTTACCGAGGGATTTTTTTGTTTCTGTGTAAGATTTGAATATAGTGCAATGATCAGTCGAATTAAGCTTTATTTAGATCATATGTAACTAAAAACCCATAATTTCTTTTATTACATATGCGGGATGTAATCGTGACTATCTTGTTTTAAAAAGCATTTCAATATTCTCTACAACATTCAAAATCAAGTAAGTGTAATATCACAGCACATGCTCCTTAAAACGCCGTTATCATCCCAAAACTGCATTATAAAACAATACATTTCTTGTAATTTACCCATACATCACTACAACAAGATCAAATATAGCTCAATAAATAAGGCTTTAAGTTGTTGATTTTGATTGCCTTAAATGTTGTTAAGTACTTTGACTGCTTTTTTAGGCATTCAACTTACTACTATATTCGATTTTTGTATTTAATCTGACTTATACCGCAATTTAACTAAAATAAAGACCTTAAGTCCCTGTGTATGCTATTTGTAGGGGTCTAATATCAAATAGGACACTCTACAATTTAATAAATTTGACACACAACGTTTATTTAAGTTTTGCTATGTGCTTAGATAATAAAAGGGATTATTAAAATGGAAAATTTACTTCTGTTTGCGCTATTATCACTTATCGGGTCATTTATTTTAGTATCAGTTTTGATACCCAAAATAAGCTGGATTGTTCAGTCTCGAAATTTAATAGATCAGCCAAACCAACGCAGTTCGCACAAAAATTCAACCCCGACGATGGCGGGTGTCTCATTTTTTTTGGCATTAATATTTATGCTGAACATAATCAATATTTGGGATATCGACAGAATAGGAATTAATATCATTGCGGCTACGGGTCTAATGTTTGCAATTGGCCTCAAAGACGATTTGGTGGTTTCTACACCCAAAGCAAAAATTGGAGGCGAGGTATTGGCCATTTTATTTATCGTATTTTGTAATTGTTTGCAAGTGAATTCACTACATGGGTTTTTAGGAATTTATGGCATCCCTACGTGGTTGTCAATTGGTCTTATCATTTTAATGATATTGACCGTCGTAAATTCTTACAATTTAATTGATGGTATAGACGGTTTGGCTTCGGTCATTGGTATGTCTATTTTTGCAGTTTACGGTTTCATATTCTTTCAGGCGGGACTCAATTTTTACTTTTTAGTTTGCCTTTGCCTCATTGGAATTTTGCTGGCTTATCTTAGGTATAACTTGTCGTCTACTAAAAAGATTTTCATGGGTGATACGGGTTCTTTGGTGATTGGCTTTTGTATCGGTTTTTTATCTCTAAAGTTTTTAGCGATGGATGTGTCTTTGCTTTCCAATTTAAATTTTAAAGGTGAGAATAAGATAATAATAGTTGGTGCTATTTTCTTTATACCGCTTTTCGATACTTTGAGAGTAATTGGTGTTCGCTTAATGGATAAGAAAAGTCCGTTTTTCCCAGACAATAACCATATTCATCACATCTTAATTGATTCAGGACTATCGCATTTTGCCGCAAGTTTAATCTTGTGTTTCTTAAATTTAATAATTGCTGGAACGCTCATACTTCTTGCCACAAATTTCAATAGCTTTGAAATGATCTTGATCATGTTGCTTTATTTTAGCTTCTTCTTAATCTTGTTTAACAGATTAAAAAATAATATTGGAAAGAAAATAGAGTACAAGAGTTTAATAGGGGTTATTCAATCCTTGTTTTAATTTCCATTACATAATTAGGAACATGTTCAATTTCAACAATTTAATAAATACTTTAACGTATTTTCGAATTCGTGATCTCAAATCCTTCAATTAATCAAATTAATAAATAACCAAACTACATAAAATGCTTAACAACAAATCGGTATTAATCACAGGAGGAACAGGGTCTTTAGGTAAGGCTTTGACAGCAAATATATTAGAGAAATGGCCAGACGTCAAGCGTCTTGTTATTTTTTCACGAGATGAGCAAAAACAATTTCAAATGGCTCAGGATTATCCGGTTTCACAATATCCCCAAATGCGATTCTTTATTGGTGATGTTAGAGATAAAGAGCGACTTATTCGCGCTTTTTCAGGCATTGATTATGTCATTCATGCGGCAGCAATGAAGCACGTTCATATCGCCGAGTACAATCCAGATGAATGTGTCAAAACAAATGTTGGAGGGGCAGAGAACGTTATCCAGGCGGCATTACAAACAAACGTGCAAAGTGTCGTAGCGCTATCGACCGATAAAGCCTGTGCGCCCATCAACTTGTATGGTGCAACTAAATTAACTTCAGATAAACTATTCGTCGCTGCCAACAATATTAGAGGGCATCATAAAATTAAATTTTCCGTAGTGAGATATGGGAACGTCATGGGATCTAACGGTTCTGTCATACCATTTTTCTTGAATAAAAAATCAGAGGGCATATTGCCAATAACTGTGAAGGATATGACACGTTTCAATATTTCCCTTCAAGGTGGTGTTGACATGGTTTTACATGCCATGAAGACAGCATGGGGAGGCGAAATTTTTATTCCTAAAATTCCATCCTACAAAATCATGGATATTGCACAAGCAATAGGTCCAAACTGTGAGCATAAAGTTATTGGAATTAGACCAGGAGAAAAGATTCACGAAGAAATGATTACCTCTTCAGATTCGTTTTACACGTATGATATCGATAAGTATTTTGTGATTGTACCGCAAACACCAATTTGGGACATCGAGAAATTTAAAGAAGCGTTCAATGCTGAGTTGGTTCCGAGCGGATTTGCATACAACTCAGGTACTAATTCAGAATGGGAAACCGTAGAATCTTTGCGTGCATTGATAAAGGAACATGTAGACCCTAACTTTGAAGCGTAACCATGAAAGTAATCCCCTACGGAAGACAAAACATCACAGAGGACGATATAACTGCTGTTGTAGAAACTTTAAAATCTGATTATTTAACCCAAGGACCAAGAATTGCCGAATTCGAAACGGCTTTTGCCGAATATATAGGTAGTACCTACGCAGTAGCCCTAGCTAACGGTACAGCGGCATTACACTTGTGCGCTATGGCCCTAGGAGTTGAAGAAGGTGATAAGGTCATTACTACACCCATTACATTCGCTGCTTCTGCGAATTGCATCAGGTATTGTGGTGGTGAAGTCGTGTTTTCTGATATTGATCCAGATACATATTTATTAGATATTGAAAAGGTTCGAACACTGTTAAGCGCTTCGCCAAAAGGAACGTACAAGGGGATTGTCCCAGTTGATTTTGCCGGTAGAGCAAACAACCTTGAAGCGTTTAGAGCACTTGCCGATGAGTATGATCTTTGGATTATTGAAGATTCATGTCACTCGCCAGGTGGCTTTTTTAAGAATGCTAACGGTGATATTCAAAACTGCGGAAATGGGAATTATGCAGATCTTGCCATATTTTCATTCCACCCTGTCAAACATATTGCTTCAGGAGAAGGCGGAATGATTACCACAAACAACAAAGAACTGTACGAAAAACTGCTCCAATTACGAACGCATGGCATCGTGAAAAACGATGGGCTTTATACAAATTCTATTGAATTCGCTGGCGGATTGGATAATTATCCTGGTTGGTACATGGAAATGCAGAATTTAGGATACAATTACCGCATTACCGACTTTCAGGCGGCTTTGGGGCATAGTCAATTGTTGAGAGCAAATGAAGGCATTGAAAGACGACGACATATTGCCTCGGTTTATTTTGACGCTTTCAAAGGCCAATCCTTCATCAAAAGTCAATCTGGTACTATTGAAGGGCACGCTTATCATTTATATGTCATTGAGGTCAATGATAGATTAGGGCTGTATAACCACTTAAGAGATAACAATATATACGCTCAAATACATTACATACCTTGTCATCTTATGCCATACTATCGAGGTTTAGGGTTTAGTGAAGGCGATTTTCCGCACGCTGAAGCCTATTATAAGCATTGTATCAGTTTACCGATGTATCCTACTTTAACTGATGGGGAACAACATTTTGTGATTGAAGAAATAAAACGCTTTTTTTCATAAAATAAAAATAACGATAAGACGGCTATCTTCAGTTTCAGTATTGAAAAAGTAAGTGCTGAAATTTAAGATTTAGAAACAACCGCCTAATTTACAAGGCTTTGAGAATGAGAAATATTGATTTAGAGTCTGAACGTTTAAGATATAAAAGAGTGTCAAACGAACATTTGACCGAAACTTATGTGGGTTGGATCAATGATCCTGAAGTCAATCAATATTTAGAAACAAGAGGAAATTACACTTTAGAATTGCTCAAGTCGTATATTGAAGAGCAGCAAAAAAACGAAACGTATTTTTGGGCCATACATTTAAAAAACTCAAAAAAGCACATTGGCAATATAAAAATAGATCCCATAAATTATAAGACCAAAACTGGCGAATACGGTATTTTAATGGGCGACAAATCAAATTGGGGAAAAGGCTATGCGAAAGAGGCGACCAATAAGGTTTTAGACTATTCATTTAATGAGATTAATTTGTTAAAAATTGAACTTGGTGTCATTGAGAATAATGAAAACGCGGTTAAGCTTTATAAAAAAATAGGATTTCAAATAGAAGAAGTAAGAGAAAATGTTGGTGTTTATAACAATATACTCTGCAACTCAATAAGGATGTCAATTCATGTCAAAGATTTTAAATAACAAGTTAATATTAGGCACCGTACAAATGGGTGTGGCTTACGGTATTAATAATACGATTGGTAAAGTAACGCTTGAGAACAGTCATGCCATTTTGGAATATGCTTTTGACCATGGTATTCAAATTTTGGATTCTGCGGAAGCCTATGGAAATGCGCACGACGTAATCGGCTCATTTCACAAAAATAACCCTAAAAAAACGTTCGAGGTCATTACAAAATTACCCCATCAATTTGATGCTGATATCAACGATAAGGTGAACACATACTTACGTCAATTGCACGTGGATCAATTACATGCGTTGCTGTTTCATAGCTTCGGAAGTTATAAAGCAAACCAAGATAATTTTAAAGTATTAACGCGGCTCAAGGCGAGTGGAAAAATTAAACATATTGGTGTTTCGGTATATACAAATGAAGAAATTGAAGAGGTGTTATTAAATGATGCCGTCGATATTATTCAACTCCCGTTCAACCTTTTTGACAATTCAAATTTAAGAGGTGAAATTCTGGCGAAAGCAAAAGCGAAAGGAAAAACCATCCATACAAGATCTGCTTTGCTTCAAGGATTATTTTTCAAGGATATAAATGCCGACCATAAGATTGTTCAGCAACTCAAAACTGAATTGACACAAATTGCCCATATTTCAGAAACAAATAAATTGCCATTGGCTCAGTTAGCATTAAATTACTGCTTGCAACAGCCTTCAATTGATAATGTGCTAATTGGTGTAGAGTCAAAAGAACAATTAGAAATAAATATAGAGGCATTGCGTCATACATTAAGTAATGACGATATGCAGGCTATAAATGAGATTACGGTAAAAGATGTGAACTTATTAAACCCTTCGCTATGGAACTAAAAACAATTGCCATTACCCAAGCGAGAACGGGAAGTACAAGACTGCCAGGTAAAGTGTTGAAAGAAGTCAATGGTAAATCTTTACTTCAAATTCACTTAGATCGATTGAAAAACTGCTCAAAAATTGATGCTGTTATTGTGGCGACTACAATAAACGACGAAGATGAAGTGATTTATGACAACGCAGTAGCTTCAGGGTTTGAAGCCTATCGAGGTTCAGAGCACAATGTATTAGATCGATTTTATCAAGCGGTTAAAAACCATAGCGCAGATTGGATTGTGAGGGTGACTTCAGACTGTCCTTTGCTGGATCCAAAATTGGTAGATGACGTGATAATCTATGCACAAAACCATGATTATGACTACGTGTCAAATGGCCTTGTTGAACATTTTCCTGACGGACAAGATGTTGAGGTCTTTAAGTTTTCAGCATTAGAGCAAGCCTGGAAAAACGCCACGCTAGAATCGGAGTTAGAGCACGTAACGCCCTTTATTATCAACAACAGTGATGCAAGAGGTGGCACTATGTTCCGCGGAAAAAATTACGCCTGTGATACCAATTATTCACACATTAGAATGACGGTTGATGAACCTAGGGATTTTGATTTGATCAAGCATTTGATCGAACAATTAGGCACCGAAAAAACGTGGTTAGACTATACAAATTATATGATCGAAAATGATTTGACCAAGATGAATGATCAAATTATAAGAAATGAAGGATTATTAAAATCATTAAAAAAAGACACAAATGGGTAAAGGACAAGATTTATATGTAAAAGCGAAGACATTAATTCCTGGAGGAACAATGTTGCTTTCAAAACGACCAGAAATGTTCTTGCCAGACCACTGGCCTTCGTATTTTTCTAAATCAAAAGGCTGCAAGGTTTGGGATTTAGATGGAAAAGAACTTATTGATATGTCTATCATGGGCATTGGCACAAACACGCTTGGTTACGGTAACGATGAGGTTGATGCCGCTGTTATAGAAACAATCAAGAGCGGTAACATGAGTACCTTAAATTGTCCAGAGGAAGTTTACCTCGCCGAAAAATTGATAGAAATGAATCCTTGGGCAGATATGGTGCGATTTGCACGAACTGGAGGTGAGGCCAATTCTATTGCCATAAGGATTGCAAGAGCAGCATCTGGAAAAGATAATGTTGCCATTTGTGGATATCATGGTTGGCACGATTGGTATTTGTCTGCCAATCACAATGGAGGTGATGACTTATCGTCGCATTTAATACCAGGATTGAGCCCTAAAGGGGTTCCAAAAAATCTTAAAAACTCAGTATTTCCATTTCATTATAATAACTACGAAGAGCTTTTGGATATTGTTGAAAACAACAATATTGGCGTGATTAAAATGGAGGTCATGCGAAACTTTGGTCCAGAAAACAATTTTTTAGAGAAGGTAAGAGCATTGGCAACCAGTAAAAACATTGTGCTCATTTTTGACGAATGTTCATCAGGATTTCGAGAAACTTTTGGTGGGATTTACCAAAAGTTCAATGTTGATCCAGATATGATCATGATGGGTAAAACCATAGGAAACGGTTACGCGTTAACAGCAGTAGTCGGCAGCAAAGCCGTTATGGAAGCTGCTCAAAACACATTTATTAGTAGTACATTTTGGACAGAACGCATTGGCCCAACCGCAGCATTGGCGACCTTAAAAGTCATGGAGCGCGTAAAATCATGGGAAACGATTACAGCCACAGGAAGCAAAATGCAAAAAGGCTGGCAAAACCTAGCAGATACACATAAACTTGATATTACGATTTCAGGAATTCCTGCAATGACCACCTATGGTTTCAATAGCGACCATGCCGCAGCTTATAAAACCTTGATCACCCAAAACATGTTGAAAAAAGGATTTTTGGCAAGCACACATTTTTACGCTTGTACCGCGCATACCGACGAGCATTTGGATGCTTACTTCGACGCCTTGGACGACGTATATGCAACCATCGCAAAATGTGAGTCACAAGCTCAGGATATTCATAGTGTATTGGATGGTCCAGTATGTCATTCTGGTTTTAAACGGTTAAATTAAAGCTAAATGAGTGCCTATAAAGTTTTAAAGAATCAAAAATTTGTTAGTGGAGACTTCTCTATTGTTCCTATTCGATTTGAAGATCGTATGGACATTTTGGAGTGGCGTAATGAGCAAATTTATCATTTAAGACAAAATAAGCCGCTTACTAAACACGATCAAGACCATTATTTCAAGACCATTGTAAACGAAATTTTTGATGAAGATCAACCTAACCAACTGTTATTTTCATACCTCCAAGACGATATCTGTATTGGATATGGCGGTTTAGTTCATATCAATTGGATCGATAAAAATGCCGAAGTGTCCTTTATCATGAATACCGAGTTAGAGCACGATTATTTCTCTAAGCATTGGACACTTTTTTTAGAGCTTATAGAGCGCGTCGCGTTTAAGGAACTTGAATTTCATAAATTAGTGACCTTTGCCTTTGATCTAAGACCACATATCTATGAGATTATTGAGAACGCAGGTTTTAGAAAAGAGGCAATCTTGAAAGAGCATTGCTATTTTGCAGGTGAGTATAAGGATGTGATCATGCATGGTAAATTGAATAAAAGCGACGTTGTAAACCAATAGAGAATGAAAAAAACAGTGCTTATTACAGGAGCGAATAGAGGATTGGGCGAGGCTTTTGTTAAGGTTTTGATTAAAGATGAGGATTGCACGATTATTTCACTATCACGACGTTTAAGTGTTGAACAAATGGAGTATGCTTCGGGAAATTTTCATTTTATAGAAGCCGATTTAGCAAAAGCACATCTCATTGAAAAATTAGAGGTCTTAAAAGACTTGATTGGTGAAGAGCCAGTGTACATCGTTAATAATGCAAGTATCATCGAACCTGTGGTAGGCATTGCAGACTTAGACGAAGCTGCAATGGATAAAACGATTGCGGTCAATGTAAAATCGACCATGGTGATCGTTACTTTTTTCCTCGGAAACTTTAACAAAAATAACTTATCATTTGTAAATATTAGTTCGGGCGCTGCAAATCGAGCCATTAGCAATTGGTCCTTATATTGTTCTTCAAAGGCCTTTATACAGATGTTTTTTAAAGTTGCCGAAAGCGAAAACAAACAACACCAATTTTTCAATATCGATCCAGGGGTCATGGATACTGGTATGCAAGAAAGCTTGAGAGCCAGTGATTTTCCTGATGTTGAGAATTTCAAGGATTTAAAGAAAGATGGACAACTAAAAACGCCAATAGATGTGGCAAGGGACATTTTAAAAACAATAGGAATACATCAATGAAAATAGCGGTAATCTCTGATATTCATGGTAATTATGATGCACTCGCTGAGGTCTTAAAAAAGGCTAAAGCAGAGCACGTGCAGCATCTATTGATACTTGGAGATCTAGTAGGGTATTACTATCATCCCGACAAAGTATTGGAAGCGCTGTCTCAATGGTCTTACGATATCGTAAAAGGAAACCATGAGTATATTTTAGAAGATGTTATTGAGAATCCATCAATAAGTGAATCCATTAGATTAAAGTATGGCAGTGGGCACAATTTAGCATTAGAAAAATTATCTGCAACAGCTTTAGATTTTTTAAAGAACTTGCCAGAAACGAAAACTGTGCAATTTGATAAGCTATCCATGTTAATGTCGCACGGAAGTCCGTGGGCCAATGATTTTTATATTTATCCAGATTGTGATCTAGAGGTTGCAAAACGGTGTGATTCAAAAACACATGACTTTGTGTTGATCGGGCATTCACACTATGCGTTTTCAATAAAAAATGAGCACAGTGTGTTAATCAATCCTGGTTCTGTTGGGCAGTCGAGACAAAAAGGAGGACGCGCATCGTGGTGCATTATAAATACTGAAAACGGCTGCTTTCAAATGATGTCAACCGATTATAATGTAGATAAATTATTAAAGGAAGTGGCAAAAACAGATAAGGATATTGAATACCTAACTGCAGTTTTAATCAGAAATTGAGGGCATATGAATAAAGCATTAAACATATTAGTCACGGGTTGTGGTGGTGATATAGGACAAAGTCTCGGGAAGATTTTATTGAAATCGGAGTTCACCAAAAACTTGTTCGGTATGGATATCTCCAATAAAAACGCCGCTCAGTTTATTTTTCCAAATTTTTCGGTTGGATTGCGCTTTACTGATGAAAAGTATTTACAGCAATTGGAAGCATTTGTTGAGGGTAATAACATTGATATGGTTATTCCGATAGCCGAACCTGAACTGCGTTATTTTTCAGAAAACAACCATTTAGATCACATAGGTAACGCTAAAATGATCACCGCATCTGCCAAAGCTCTTGAGATTGGTTTTGATAAATACAAAACCGCTCAATTTTTAAAGGCAGAAGGATTTCCTTTTCCAGAGACAACATTAGCAAAAGACATCAAAACCATTGCTAATTTCCCAGTGATTCTGAAATCCCGAACAGGATCTGGTAGTAAAGATATTTATAAGGTGAATACCATAGAGGAGTTTTTATTTTACACACGACACCATATAGAGGATTACGTCGTTCAGGAATTTATTACAGATATGAACGGTGAATTTACGTGTGGTGTTTTTCGAAGTAGTAAGGGCGAAATTCGTTCCCAAATTTTTAAAAGGGAACTTCACGGTGGCTATAGCGGTTATGGTGAGGTAGTAGAAAATGAGACAATTACAGCGCTTTTAGAACATTTAGCTATTAAACTTGATCTCGTTGGAAGTATTAACGTACAATTGAGACTTTCAGAAAACACACCTAAGGTGTTTGAAATCAACCCAAGATTCTCAAGTACAGTGTTGTTTAGACACTTGTTTGGTTTTGAAGATTTAATTTGGTCTATTGAAGACAAATTAGGTCTTGAGCTGTCAGATAACAGAAGATCTTCCGTAGGAAAAAAATTCTACAAGGGTTACCAAGAGTACACAAATTAGCATTAAAAAGAAATTTATGAAAATAGGAAACTATACCATTGATAAAGAGTCGCCTGTGTTTATAATTGCAGAATTATCGGCCAATCATAATGGTAGTATCGATACGGCAATTGAAACCGTAAGAGCTGCAAAACGGGCTGGTGCCGATTGTATTAAACTACAAACCTTTACCGCAGATACCATTACATTGGATTTTAAAAATGAAGATTTTAAAATCACTCAAGGCACGCTTTGGGATGGTCAATATCTTCATGATCTTTATAAAACCACACATTTACCTTGGGAGTGGCATGAGCAGATCATGAATGTTGCCAAAGAGGAAGGATTGATATGTTTTTCATCGCCATTTGATCCAACGTCGGTAGAGTTTCTCGAAACCTTAAATGTGCCGGCTTATAAGATCGCATCTTTTGAAATCACAGATATTCCTTTGATTGAATTCATTGCGTCAAAAGGAAAACCAGTTATTATTTCAACTGGTATCGCTGAAGAAAAAGATATTGAATTGGCCTTGGACGCTTGCCGAAGAATGGGCAATTTAGACATTGCATTATTAAAATGTACCTCAAGTTATCCTGCACCTATTGAGGAAGCCAATATGTGTATGGTTAAGGATTTAGCAGAGCGTTATGGCGTTATTAGCGGTTTGTCAGATCATACTATGGGCAGCACAGTTCCAGTGGTCGCGACAGCCCTGGGCGCAAAAATCATTGAGAAACACTTTATTTTAGATCATTCAGTAGGTGGCGCAGACGCATCTTTTTCTATGAACGAAGAGGAGTTTAAAGCCATGGTAAAAGCAGTGCGAGAAGCCGAGAGCGCCATTGGCAAAGTCAGCTACACCCTTACAGAAAAACAGCGCAAAGGCCGTGACTTTTGTCGCTCATTATACGTCGTTGAAGATATAAAAGCAGGAGATGTGTTGACCAAGTCAAATGTACGCTCAGTGAGACCAGGATTTGGGATGCATCCAAAATTTTATAATGAGATCTTAGGTCAAAAAGCAGCTGTAGATCTAGAAAAAGGAACAGCCTTGAAAAAAGAGGTGATTACTTTGTGAAAGTAATTGTTCATTCCAAATTTTTAATAAGTACAAGTAAAGCGTTATGTGGCTTTATCGCATCATAACGCTTTTAGTTTAAATGAATAGACATGAAGAAAGTAGCATTATTGTTTAGTGCCAATTTATCCAACCCAACCGGTTCAAGTGCTATAATTCGGAATTTTGCAGATTCAAAAGCGATTTTCGAAAGAAACGGAATAGACCTTAAAATTTCAGCGCCTGATTCGCAGCATCAAGAGACTGAAATTTCAGTAAAAAAAGAGGAAGACACTGGGTTTTATAGAAAAACAGCTATTCTAGTTAGTAATTATGGCGTTAATCATGCTATTGGAGCGGTCGTGAGATTATATGTGCGTTACATGAGATCTACGATTGTATCTGATTATCTCAAGAAAAAAACCAAAGATGATATTGTCTTCTTTCACGAACTTTTCACATGCTATAAGTATCTCAAAAAACGGAAAAACACAGATCCAAAAGTAGTACTCGTTATGCACAACGATGGGGATACTTATAAAATGCTAAGAACAGAATATAAAACACTAGAAAAATCGGTTTTTTACAAGCATTTGGTGAAGATTGAGGATTATGTTTTAAAACATGTCGATAAAATCGGGTTTAGTGCCGACTATCCTTGTAAGAATTTCATGGATTTACATCCAGCGTACGATAAGGAAAAGATATTTTATGTGTATAATGGATTAATTGTTGATGCCGTTCAAGATGAGATGGCAAATAACAGCTCTGACGTCTACGAAATTTGCTGCGTCGGTACCGTAATGGAAAGAAAAGGGCAACGTTTTATTGTAGAGGCTTTAAAAAAACTAGCAGATACGTCCTCTATTCCTAATGTCCATTTTTCGATTATTGGCGCAGGCCCTTTAAAAAATGATCTAGAAACGTTATCAAAACAATACGGTGTTTCTAAATACATCACGTTTTGTGGCTCCACAAGTGAAGTCAATAAATATCTCTTAAATAGCGATCTGTTTATATTACCAAGTATAACAGAAGGATTTCCAATAGCTATTTTAGAGGCCATGAGATTAGGCTTGCCCATTGTGTCTACTAATGTTGCTGGAATTCCCGAAATGATAAAAGATGGTGAAACGGGAGTCATTATCGAGCCTTCTGTTGACGGTGTACATGGATTTCTTAAAAATTTCGATAATTATGATTGGAAAGCTATGGGAACCAAATCTCATGATCTGTTTCTTGAAAAATTTACTACTGAAAAAATGATGGAATCTTATGCGAACGTTCTAAACTCATTGTAGTCTCTTATTATTTCAAAATTGTTTAAGGTTTTAAGTCATTTTAGGCATGACTTGCAAAATAAATTATAAAAAGCAATCTGATATTGCCATAATCTATGCTAAACGAATCAAATAAGCGTATTGCCAAGAATACCATCTTTTTGTATATAAGGATGATCGTCATTATGCTGGTTTCTCTTTACACGGCGAGGGTTGTATTGATTTATTTAGGCATCGAAGATTTTGGTATTTATAATGTGGTTGGCGGTGTCATCGTACTTTTGGGTTTTTTGCACAGTGCATTAACCAATGCGTCGCAGCGCTTTCTTACATTCGAGATTGGAAGAAAAGATGATGTACAGCTAAAGAAAACCTTTAGTCTAATAATGACCTCGCATTTCATCATTTCTATCATCATATTTGTATTGGCAGAAACTATAGGGTTATGGTTTATAAATACCCAGCTCAATATTCCTGATAATCGCATGAATGCTGTGAATTGGGTGTTCCAATTTTCAGTATTTACATTTATCATCAATATTTTGCGAGTGCCTTATAATGCTATGGTGGTGGCATACGAGGAAATGTCGTTTTTTGCAGTCGTTAGTATAATAGAAACGGCTTTAAAATTAGGGGTTGTGTTTTTGTTGCCAGTTATTGCCATAGATAAGTTGAGCCTTTATGCAGGGTTAATGTTTTTAGTGCCACTGTTAAGCACTTTAATGTACAAGGCTTATTGCAACAGGAAATTTGAAAATTCTAAATATATTTTTCAATGGGATAGACAATTATTTATGCAATTAACGACTTTTTCAGGTTGGTCAATGCTTGGAGCAACGTCTAATATTGCAGCATTACAAGGAGGTAATATTTTGCTCAATTTATTTTCGGGCGTGGTCGCAAATGCATCTTTTGGAATTGCGACTCAAGTAAGTACCGCTGTTTCTACGTTTTCATCAAACTTGTTGATTGCGTTTAATCCACAAATTATTAAAAATTATTCCACGGGAGATACTGAAGGAATGTTCAAGCTTGTTTTGAGGGCATCATCTTATGCGTCATATTTGGTGTTGTTAATAGCCATTCCGTTTTTGATTAATACCGAAGTAATTCTAGACTTATGGTTAAAGGATATTCCGTATTATGCAGTAGTATTCTGTCAATTAATGATAATCTACCAACTCATTGACATGATTCAGGCTCCATTGGGAACCCTTATCAACGCCACTGGTAAGATTAGGGTATATCATTTATGGTTAAGTGCGCTGCTCATATTAAATGTTCCCATTGCTTGGTATTTGTTAAAAATTGGTTGGGAACCTTACTGGGTTTTACTAGTACGAATTATTTTAAATTTTATTTCTGCGATCATAAGAACCGTACATGTAAAATATCTGGTCAATTTTCCGACTTGGACTTATTTTACTTCCGTAGTTTTAAAGTTTCTATTAGTAGCAGTTCCAGCTCTTGGCATTTCAATAGTCATGCAACAATATTGTGGAGACGGTGTATTAGGGTTTATATATAACGCGGTGATTTCGGTACTAATTACGAGTATCATTATTTATTTGCTAGGGATAAATAAAAATGAACGTACTTTTATAAACGGGTTTATAGCAAAGTTCATCAATACAAATTTCAAAAAGAATTAACCATGATGTTCTATTTTAAAATGAATTCTAGTTTAAACCTCTTGGCATAAAATAATGGCTACACTTTTCCTTTATTTGTTAGTGATGTTGGCTTGTATGGGCTTGGTTAATTGGTCTAATCAAAACAATACTAAGTTAGGGATTTATGGTGCCTATGTAATTTTAATAGTGGTATCCATAATTAGATACGATATTGGAAATGACTATAGTGCATATATGGAGATGATTCGGTTTTTGTCTTACAAACTTGAAAATAATATCCCTTTGGGTGTTGATGGCAAAGAGCCTTTGATTACCATTTTGACCTATATCTTTAGAGGAACAGCTTATCCGTTTTTATGGGTTTTAGGTGCTCACGTTATAATAAGTATAGGGTTCTTATATCTGGCCTTTGAGGAAAATGATTGTCATATTATGGGCATCGCTATTTTATTTATTAGCGGGCTTTTATTTATTAATTGGGATCAAGCAAGACAGGGCGTGTCAATTTCCATAATTATATATGCCATAAAATACATAAAGGAGAAACAGCTATTGAAATATGTGTTTTTTGTGTTTTTGGCGGTCATGGCGCATTACTCTGCACTTCTATTGTTACCGTTTTACTTTATAGACAGGATTAAGCCACAGAAATTTCTCTACATAGGTATTATATTAGTGTTGGCATTATCTAATGCAGCGACCAACTTTTTTGTCTATTTGTTTGAGAATGTCATTACCAGTGTGCCTTATTGGGAAACCAAAGAGACGTCTTATTCTTATGTCCAAATCGTATCGTTAGGCTATAAATTGAGAATATTTTTTTATGGTTTAGTGTGGAGTTCAATTATCTATTATTTACCAGACAAGGAAAGGGTATTAACCAACTTTCTTTTTATTGGAGCGGTTATATTCATAATGGCTAGTGGAGCGTTAAATATCATGAGAATAAGCTTTTATATGATATTTACAACGATGATTTCAATTCCAATAGTATTAAAAATGGAAAAGTCTAGAATTGTAATGCTGGCTATGGTATGTGGCTTATTTCTCTTTTATGTAAGGGATGTCATAACAGATACCGGTACAAATGGATGCGTTCCCTATGATACTATTTTTTCTGAAAATTTTCCTAATTACTCTAGAAGTAGAATGTAGTGATTACTAAAAAGGGATTCCTATTGAATAAGTAAAAAATCAAAAAAATAAATGCTAAAAGTAAGACTCTTAAAACAACTGTACATTTTCGTTCAAAAATCAATGGAAACAATAGTGTCATTGTTATCTGTTTGTTTCATTAGTTCGTTTTCTGTAGCCCAGAAATTAAAAAAAATTAACGTCAACCGTAAAAGTGATACATGCTACGTTTTGGGCAACGGACCATCACTAAAAAAGGATCTTGACGACAATATTGAATCGTTCTGCGCAAATGATGTTCTTGTTGTGAATACCATGTGTAAATCCCCATGTTATAAGGTAATCAAACCTAAATTTTATGTGTTGTTAGACCCCATCTGCTTTGATCCAAGTTGGGGAGAATATGATAACGTTGTTGAATGTTTATTAAACACAGACTGGGAAATGTTTCTTTATCTTCCCTATAGATTATGTCCAAAAGAATTTCAGGTAGTTCTTAAATCTAACCCGAAATTAAATATAGTTTTGTTTAATGCGACTAGAGTTGTAGGATTATCGCACATTTCGTTTTACCTCTATAAGCAAGGTTTAGGGTTGCCAAGCTCAAGAAACGTCATGATACAGGCTATTATGTGCGGTATTAACAAAAATTACAAAAAAATCATGCTCTATGGCGCTGATCATTCATGGACTAGAGATTTAGACGCCGATGAAAAGAATAGAATCTATATCAAGGATAAGCATTTCTATGAAGAAGATTCCAAGCGCTATTTACCGGTAGGCATGTATCGGGAATATCTCCTACAACATTACCAGACGTTCGTATCCCATTTTGTAATGAATTCCTATTCAAATTACCGAGGTGCTAAAATCATTAACAAAACCAAACATTCATTTATAGAGGAATATGCTGTAGAGTGAAAATGATTTTTGGGGTATTGCAGCGCACATTGCTGGTAACATCTCATCTAAATCAATTGAATTTTTTCAAAAATTAAAGCTTTTAATAACAAATCAAATTAAATACTATATGCTCATTTTTTGTATCCCGTTAAGATCTAAAGAAGTTTCTAAAGATTGGAATAAAGTGTCACTTCTTTTTAATAGAACATTAGAGTCTGTATATAATCAGACGAATCAGAATTTCAAAATCTTTGTGGCTTGTCACCAGATTCCTACTCTAAGCAGAACGTATGATGATAGGGTTGAATTTATCAAAGTAGAGACTGAAATACCGGTCACTTATATGGATATGATGTGGGATAAAGACACAAAAATCTATACAGCTCAAAATGCTGCACGACGATTTTTATTAAAGCAAAATCTAACGGGTGCTTACTTCATGAATGTTGATAGTGATGATTTAATTTCTAATAAAATCGCTGAATTTGTTGAAACTCAAGCCACAAAAAAAGTGTATACTTCTAAATATGGCTTTATTTACTTTGATGGAAGGTCATACATGAAAAAAGCCAGACGATTAGAACGAACCTGCGGAAGTTGTTTCGTCATTCATCTTGATATCGCACAATTGCCTCATAATAATTTAGGGTTTCTCGAGAATGATGTCGATAAATGTCCTTTTACGCCGCATCACAGTGATATCATGCATAAACTAACCAAAATCAAGAATTGGGAACATGGATTTATACCCTTTCCAACCACGATTTATATCGTTAATGACGTCAATGTAAGTAATTTTGCTAATCATCAAATAGGTCGAAATAGAAGAATTGAATACAAATTAGAGCGACGCAGAAAGATTTCTAAATACGAAGATACATTTAACATAAAATCAAGTTCTAAGAAGTAGTATCTCTCGATAGAAATGTGGCAATTGATCTTGTATCATTTTAAACTGAAAACAGTGATTAATGGTATTTAAAACTGCTTTGCGCTAAAATAAGCATCGCTTAAGGCAATGCGATCAAAAAAGAATTTTTTAGAATATTCTTTTAGAGTGTTCTTTTCATTTGCGAAAACTTCAATTTGAAGAAATGATGGAGGGAAATACAATAAAAGCTATATATCTTAAAACCACACTGTATGGTGACAATACATTTGTATTGTAATAACGGGTCTTCATAAAAACAACCCATACATGAGCACTACGATAATGAGATAATGACCTTATCTTAAGCGCATTAAGCAACTTCATGAATGATTTCATAATTTATGGTAGTTAATCAGTTTATTTGCGCTATTCATCTTGTAATATTTTACTCGCATTGCATTTGAGCAGATTTTCTTCCTATTTGGCTAAAAAAGAGTTGATTTCTAGTGATGTATGTCATTTGTATTGGCGATTCTGACTTAAACTATCAATGTTAATAATTAGATTTGGATTATACCTTTTATTGAATGTTGCTATTCATTTAATGAGAGTCTAGGGATTAACTACATGATTATTTGTTGTTCGTTGTATTTTTATTCGTTTAGAATACAGATTTTACAATATCTTCTTTTTATTCTCTTAGCTCTTTTTGATTTTCATCAACTTAACGCAATTTATCACAGACCTATAAATTGTGTTTCTCATAAGACTGGTATACCTAATAATTTAACTTTTGTAGCACATGCTAAACGCTTATTGCAGTGCTATGCAGACAACATTTATATAAAATTATGATACAAAAAACAAGTAGTATTTTGGTGACAGGCGGAGCCGGAATGATTGGATCTAACTTAGTAAAACGATTAGTCAAAGAAGGTCATAAAGTTTCAGTAGTTGATAATTTATGGAGAGGTAAATTAGATTATTTATTAGAAAATGACAAACCAGTTATCGATTTTGATACAGATTTTTATAACAGAGATTTATCAATTGCTAATAGTTGTGATGATCTACTAGAAGATATTGACATAGTGTATCACTTAGCAGACATCGTTGCTGGTATTGACTACGTATTTAGTAACCAAGGAAGTCTTTTTAGGCAGAATAATTTAATCAATTCCAATGTCATTTCTTCCGTTAGAAATTTTGGCAAAAAAGTAAAAGGGTTTATCTACGTCGGAACCGCCTGTAGTTTTCCATTAACTAGACAAAATTCTTTAGATGTTGTTCCTTTGAGAGAAGAGGAACTTTATCCTGCATTGCCAGAGTCTGCATACGGTTGGAGTAAGTTAATGGGGCAGTATGAAACCGATTTATTAGAGTCTGAAACTGGAATACCATGTTCGGTTTTGATGTTACATAATGTTTATGGTTCGCCATGTGACTACGGAAAGCGAAGCCAAGTCATACCAGCTCTAATTAGAAAAGCGATTAATTTTCCAAAAGAAGATTTTATAGTTTGGGGAAGTGGCGAACAAGGTAGGGCCTTCATTCATGTTGACGATGTCGTAAATGCACTTTGTTTAACGAAAGATAAAGGTTTGGGAAAAGGAGTTATCCAAATTGGACCATCGGTTTGTACCTCCATAAAAGAAATTGCAGAAACTGTTGTGGCCATTTCTGGTAGAGATATAAACGTCGTATACGACACAACAAAGCCAGAAGGTGATAAGGCAAGAAGCGCAGATTATTCTAAAGCACAACGCATATTGGGTTGGGAGCCTTTGGTCGATTTAAGAAGCGGTTTGGAGCAACAATTCAATTGGATTAAAAATCGCATCGAAATTGATGGAAGTGATCTATAAACATCTTAATGATATTGCTGAAACATCAACCTCTCATGACGTTGGGTCTAAGCGAATTTTACTTAAAGGGTCAGAGTGTGAGTCTATGCTAACTCAAGCAGCGATTGGCTCATTATCGGAAGGTGAATTTGTAGAAAATCATTGGCATCCTACAATGGTAGAGTATTATTTTTTTACAAAAGGAAGAGCAACGCTTACTATTAACGCGGTCAAATATACTTGTGAAAAAGACACCTTTATTAAGATACCAAAAAATGCAATACATTCATTATTTGCCATAACTGCGATCGATTTTATATACTGGGGAATAGCCATATAATTATGAATGATAACATCTATTTCAATGTGAAATTAGAATTTGATCGCGATAAGGTCGATCAAATAATTCACGATACCATTGTAAATGATGGCAAAGGTTATGTATGCTCTGTTGAGGGTAATGTTTTGGCAGTAGCAAATTCTAATCCAGAATTTAACGCGGTTGTCAATGGTGCATTAGTGAATATTTGTGACGGTAATTCTATTGCAATGTTGGCCTCTAGAATTCACAAAAGAAAACTAACCACATATATTGGAGCTGATTTATTCCTAAAATATATTAAGATGGCTAAGTATAAGTCATTCTTTTTAGGGAACACCCCAGAAGTACTTCAAGGTTTAAAGTCCAATCTATCGCAATATGATCCTCATATCACTGATATGAAATTCGAAACCTTGCCATTTAAGAATGTTGAGGATTTTGATTATCCACAAATTGCAGAAATGATCAATGAAAATAATCCTGATATTATTTGGGTATCACTTGGCGCTCCAAAACAAGAATTTTTCATGTCTAAGCTTCAACCTTATTTAAATAGAGGCGTCATGTTTGGGTTTGGGGCTATTTTCAATTTTAATTCAGGCGTCAATAATCAAAGAGCTCCCAAAATGTTTCTAAAATTGAAATTAGAATGGGTGTATCGATTGTACAAAGAACCAAAAAAGCAATTTCAAAAATTTAAGATGTATACTAAAGTCCTTCCTTCTTTAGTGCGTAATGAAATAAATAGTAAATAGTTATGTACGATTTCAAACAAGTAAAAATAGATAGTAAGAGCATCGCAGAGGTTGCCTCATTGTTGAGTCAAGTATTCACAACTACAGATAAATTTACGAACGAATTTATTGAGTGGCAATACGCTAAAAACCCTAGCGGTCCAATCGTGGGTTTTAATGCCTATGCTGGAGAAGAACTTGCTGGTCATTATGTGACGCAACCAATACAGGCTCAGGTAAAAGGAGAGACTGTAAAAGGTCTTCTATCTCTTAATACCGCAACGCATCCTGATCACCGCGGAAAAAAACTTTTCACAGAGCTTGCCAAATTAACTTATGAATATGCTAAAGACAATGGCTACAAATTTGTTTATGGTGTTGCTAACGATAATAGTACACATGGTTTTATAAAGAAATTAGGGTTTCAATTAGTTTCACCCTTGATTACGAAAATTGGTTTTGGTAAAATAAAATATAAACCAACTACTATTGATTACGATTTTAAGAGAGTTTGGACAAGAGAAGACCTTAAATGGAGATTAAGCAATCCGTCATTAAAATATTATACAAATAAAAATCAAATCATCGTACCAACAGGAAAGCCCGGTTTAAACGCAACAATTTATAACCTTGAAGATCATCAACGCGATCTCAATACAACAACTGAAAAATTTAAAGGATTAAACATACTAAAATTAAACGTAGGTCTTGATGATGCTATCGATTGGGAAAAGTCAGTTTATTTTGATGTGCCTAAACGTTTTAAATCTTCGCCATTAAACTTGATTTTTAGAGATTTAAGCAATGGAGAAACCACAATTGATCCTAAAAAAGTGAAATTCGAGGTGATTGACTTTGATGGATATTAAATAGCACTGAGAAATCTGCAGACCTAAGTGACAACACACAATGAATATATTAACTTTTGATATTGAAGAATGGTTTCATTTATTAGATAATGCATCTACTAAATCAGAAAATCAATGGCAAAATTTTGAAGTTCGTATCCATCAAAACATGGAGCGTGTCTTTGAAATATTAGAAGCTACAGATGCTAAAGCTTCTTTTTTTGTGCTTGGTTGGATTGCCGAAAAATATCCTGAGGTGGTGAGAGAAATTAGTAATAAAGGTTATGAAATTGGCAGTCACACCACATTTCACCAATTAGTTTATGAACAAAGCAGAGAGACGTTTCAAACTGATGTGGAAAGATCTATTAAAACCTTAGAAGATATCTCGGGTAAAAAAGTAAGAATGTTTCGCGCGCCAGGCTTCTCTATTACTGAAAGTAATAAATGGGCATTTGAGGTGCTGCATGATCTTGGTATTGAAATTGATTCTTCAGTTTTTCCTGCAGGCAGAGCACATGGTGGCTTACCGTCATACGGTGTGGCAGAGCCTTCAATTTTAAATTATAATGGTGTTCAATTAAAGGAATTTCCTATTAATACCTATAAAATTTTGAACAAACCGATGATATTTTCAGGTGGAGGTTACTTTAGATTTTTCCCTTATAAGTTGGTTAAAAAATGGACCCAAAATTCCGATTATATAATGTCTTATTTTCATCCTAGAGACTTTGATCCAGATCAACCCATACTTGATGGTTTGCCTGCTCACAGAAAATTTAAATCTTACGTAGGATTGAAAAAAGCAGATCAAAAATTAAAACGATGGATTAATGACTTTGACTTTATCGATATTAAAACGGCGAATAGTCAAATTGATTGGGAAACTGTGAAAACAATACAATTATAACGTAGAAGTCAAATTTTGATAAAAACCAACATGGGTTACGCGCATTTTGAATGATATTTGATATTCTTGATTTGTAAGTGTAATAAACAACATAAAAATTATGGACAACAAGACTTTAGAACATGATAAATTTCTCGAGATAGAGAAAGAGTTTCACGACAACTATGCGAATAAGTTAGACTGGGATGAGCCGTTAAAAGAACGTTTAAGTTACGACATTGCCAGTCTTAGTTTAATCAATTTAGACAAGCGCTTTATTGAGATGTTAGGGTCGATAAAAGGTAAAAAAGTATTAGACATCGGTTCTGGTTTTGGGAATGCAGCACTTAATCTTGCCCAACTTGGAGCTTCTGTTACAAGTATTGATATTTCCCCAAACTTAATAAAAGGATGCAAATATAGAGCCGAAAAGAACAATCTAGATGTAGACTTTCAGGTCATGGATGCGCAAAATCTCAAATTTGAAGATGAGGCATTTGATATCATATTGGGTTATAGAACCATTCACCATTTACAAGATATTAACACCTTTCTCTTAGGCTCAAAGCGTTGCTTGAAAAAAGGAGGTTTTGTGTTATTTGTTGAACCACAGAGATACAATCCATTTGTTGAATTTGGCCGCGTTTTCATCAAAAATAGCTACGAGGATGATAGAACTCCAACCGAACATCCCTTAGTGCCAAGTGACATCAAATTAATGAAAAAGACATTTGGTAACATGGAAAAAGACGAATACCTTTTTTTAAGTTCTGCTTGCCAATTTTTTAGCATGAAGGGATACACCAAACTTTTTAAGGTAACAGATCGATTCTTTACCCACGTCGATAGAGCATTATGGTATTTGCCGTTTCTTAGACCGCTGTACTGGCAAGTTATTGTGAAATGTTATAAGCAATAAGAATCTTGCTTGAGATAAAAAACTTATTTGTTTACTGTAGAACTCAACTGCTTTTAAGTTAGTGTTTTAAATTTGGTCTTATCTCTGAATAGCCATTATTGTCATTTGCGTGGTTAATCAAATGATAAGATAATTTTTATAGACTGAAATTTTAAAGATTTATTATAGTCTTTAAGAACCCCAGTTGTGGCTGTGATTGTTACAAGTCCCAACCTCTTCTTTTGCAGAATTTACGACACTTAGTCCTTTGTTCAATGCTAACTCCATCTATAAAGCAATCTGCTTTAAAGAAACGCATGCTTCTGCACTTAATACTTCGCCTCAATGGGATCTTTCAGAAATAGACTAAACCTGTTTATAGCTAACACTAACTTTTTCTTGATCAATGTCATCTAAGCCAAAATCTGAAATAACTTTGACGTTTTGTCGTTCCATTTCTGCTATTTGGGCTTTAGTATAAATTGACTGTTCCCAGCGTGTAATAGCGTATTGTCTTGTTTTTAGATAGTCAATATAGTCTTTGGTATATTGATCGTCAACGCCAAAGCCCATAAAAACAGCCAAACGTGGATCGATTGATTTTTTCTTCATGAAGCTAGGTAAGAACTTTGTTAGCTGTGGGTGAAATCCATGATTTGGGAATAATGAGACGATGTCTGCATTAGGTGAGTGCGTTGTTGTGAGCTTCCAAACGATAACATCGCCAATTTCGCTCTTCACGTTGATAATTTTTCCTTTACTAACACTTTGATGTAAATGAGAATCAGATCTTAAGCACAGACCTTTAGAATGCTCAGAGTGATCTTGCAAGTAAACCCCTAACCTTAAAAGTGAATAGTTTTTATCTTTAAACTCAACGCTGTCTTTATTGTGTCTGTCCTTTGAATCTTTATGAAATCCGCAAAGACCACTGTTGTAAGATAATGTGCTATCGCCAAAATAAACCAATCTATCCTCGCCAGTACACTCTTTAAAGATGGAAACAATTCTATCGTCCAGTATGATTTTTGAAAGAAATTCTGCCGACAATAAATCGCCGACATGAGCTTTATCTTTTTCTGCATACTCTCTAAACGTATTTATTTCTGACGGAGTGAAGACATTTTTAATAATGACCCAACCATGTTTGTTGATTTGTTCCTTGTTCGTCATAATTTTTCTATTTGATTAATTGGAGTATGGTTTGTTATACTAATTAGAAATTTAAAGGGTCTAGCTTAAGATCCTTTTCCACCATGGTCTTCTTCTCAAGCCGTAAATTTGTTTGTATCCATAGGCCGCATTAGGATCACTAGAATTCAATAAAATAGCAGTATTGGTCAATTGATTGGTTTCTAAAAGCTTCTTCGGAATTTTTAACATTCTCTTATCCATATAGTTAGCTCTTACAATATAGATAAATAAATCGGCTCTATTTTGACTCAATAATATGGTATCTGTAACCATACTTACTGGAGCTGTGTCTACAATAACATAATCATAGGTCTTATTGGCATAAGCAAATAATTCATCAATACGTCCATTCATTATTAATTCAGAAGGGTTGGGAGGAAGCGCGCCACTTTGTAAAAAATCAAAATTTTGAGAGACCGATTCAATAAGTGCTTCAGGTCTAATCGTAGGGTCTATTAAATAATTTGTAAGCCCCTCTTTGTTTTCAACCTTCAACGACTTAGCAATAGTATCCTTTCTAATATCTCCTTCTATAAGCAAGACTTTCTTTGATGATAAAGCAAAAATACACGCTAGGTTAATTGACATGCTTGTTTTCCCTTCGCCTGCAATTGTGGAGGATACAAAGATGTTTTTTGATGGTTTTTTATTAGTTGATAATATAAACTCAATATTGGTTCTTAAAACGCGAAGAGCTTCTATTAAAGGGCTTCGATCATTTGCCTTAAAGGCGAACTTATTGAAGTTTTTAGATTTTGGAATATCACCTAAAATTGGAGCTGAAATAACAGATTCTATATCTTCAACACTGTTAATTTTATTATCAAGTAAGAAATAAATGTTGAGCAATAAAAAAGGCACTAGAAGCCCTAAAAAGATCCCTACCAAATATACCAAGTTTCTTTTAGGAGATATGGGTGAATCGCTTCCGTAGGCTGTATCAATAACTTTGGCATTAGGGGACTTGACAGCCTGAGTGATCGCGTTTTCCTCACGTTTTTCTAAGAGATATAAATATAAGGTCTCTACGATTTGTTGCTGCCGTTCAATATCCTTCAAAGCACGTTCTTGTTTTGGGATGGCGGTAATCTTAGAGCTTAATCTGTTTCCTTGTCGTCGCACATCATTTAGCGAAATGGACAGCGATGATTTTAAATTAGATAGACTTTGGGAAATACTTGATTTCAAACTCATAAGTTGAGTGTCAAGATTTACAATAACAGGATTTTCGCTATTACCACCCTTTAATAATCGATTTCGTTCTAGTAAGATATCATTGTATTGAGATGTGCTTTGATTTAAAGAGTTGTTTGATAAGCCTAAATTTGTAGGGATGAGTCTGTCTTCATTAGATTCAATAAAGTCTGCCATGTAGTTGGCAAGTTTTAATTGAGTGCTCAATTCTAATGCTGCCTGCTCCAAATCACTATTGGTGTTTATGATAAGTTCTGATTCAGAATTTATATTGGTGAGAGAATTAGTGGTCTTATATTCTTGGGTATTGACGTCTAAAGAGGTCAATTCCTCAAAGATGCCCTCAATACGTTCATTTATAAATTTTTCGGTGTTTTCGGCAATCAAAGTTTTGTCACTAATACCTTCACGATTATATTGCTCTATAAGGAGTGTTACAATATCCTCTGCTCTTTCTTTATTTGTATCCTCTAAAGAAATCATAATCAGGTTAGTCTCCCTATCTATTTGTTCAATACGCAGTTTGCTACGGTATAGGTTTGCGATATTGATAATGGGTTGGATGGCCAGATTAATTTTGAGACCAATTTCTATGGGCACTGTCCCGGTTGGGATAACTGTGAAATTGGCAATGTAACTCTCCACATTTTCACCAAATAAATGGCTTCCCATAGGTTGCCCCTGTGCATTATACAATTTGAATTTTGTTGGTGAGAAAGGCACAATGGAGATTAAGGTGTCACGGTGTCTTAAAAGGGAATCGTTACCAAAAAAATTTACGTTAAAAGGTAATGTATTGCCATATAAACTAATGTCACGAAGGCGTCCGTCCCTAAAGTAAATTTTATTAAGACCAAGTCTGGAGACAACCTGTGCAGTCAAATCACGAGATCGTAAAATGCCCATTTCGGTACCAAGTTTAGACTTATTATTGTTTTCTATCCCCAGATCGCTAAACGCTGAAATTTCCGAAGTAATACTTTCATTCTCCTTATCATAAACTAATACAGTGGCTTCAACTTTGTATTTAGGATTCGCATAACGTATATAAAGATAAGAGCCGATAATAGCCATTACTAAACACAACAAAAACCATTTCCAGTGATAGAGATATTTCTCTATAAATTCCCTTAGGTTAAAAGAGGTGTTTTTAGACGATTCATTATCGGTCATATAAGTATTCATTCTAAGGAGTATTATCGTATGAGTATTGCCGCCAGTGAAATTAAAATTGACAGCGATGAAACAATTATAGAGGTATTTGGCCCAACGGCAGAGGCATTAACCCTAGTCTTATTCGCCTCAACATAAAGAATATCATTCTGTACTAAATAATAGTACGGTGAATTAAACATGGCTTTACTTGTTAAATCGATAGGAATAAACGTTCTGGTTCCATTTTGTTCTCTAATGAGGGTAACGGTTTTTCGTTTTCCGTAGATCGTAAGATCGCCAGCAAGCGCCAATGCTTCTGGGATAGTTATGCGTTCGTTCACAATGGTGTAAGCTCCAGGTCGTAGAACCTCACCTAGAACAGAGACCTTAAAATTGGTAAGCTGTACGCTTACCGTAGGATTGTTCAAAAATTTAAGTAGCTTATTGTAAAGGGTATCGGTAAGTTCTTGAGTGGTCAATCCAGCGACACTTAGTTTACCCAGTATTGGAAAATTGATTTCGCCGTTAGCATTCACGATGTAAGGGATTTGCCTTATCATTCTGTCATCCTGAACTTCAAAATTGTTAAACGGCACAGCGAGTTCCGGCTCGATAGATGAAATATTAATAGCCAATATGTCTGCGTATTGAATGGTTGGTTGAAAATTTACAACAGCATCATTCAAGACGATCTCGTCTGAATTTTGAAAATAATTGATTTTTTTAGAAGACGCGCACCCCACAAATACGAGGGCGACAAATATAGCTAACATTAACCTTAAATAAGGTTGAACTATGAGAGGTGAAAATCTAATGGAATTTAATGTCATTGCATGTTGGTCTTTAGTTCTTAATTTGGGGCTAAATACATGATCTAATTTAAATGTTTCCTTCTGTTTTGGATTTTGACTTTGTAAGCTAGACGTAAAATACCGCTCTTTATAGCAGCGATAAAAACCAAAAACCAAACAAGATCCTAACGTCTTAAATCTAGAGGATAAACTTAACCTTTTTTTGCGAGACGAACTTTCCATAAAGCTATGATAATATGCCCTTTGTCGATAAATACTGTAATTGTGCTATACAAAATCTATACAGTTGTTGAAATTTTATGAAAGCATTAAAACACTAGCTCAAAACAATACATGTATTTTTTCTTCGGAAACAATCATTGGTGTAAACAATTATGAGAAAAATTAAAATGAATTATATAAAATCTTTGGCATGCTCGTATTCTGAAAAGAGCAAATCCAATACAGAAAGATTCTCAAAGAAGGTATCACCTTTTTGATTATATCGAACTGGTTCATAATTATGATACGAAATTTCAATCTGTTCCTTATCAAAAATATCCTTATCAGACTCTAAATAGTTCTCAGAGCCTAGATTAGCCAAAAGATTTTTAGCGTTCAATTGTTTACATATATCTAAGACCAAATGACTCTTTTTTCCTTTAACGTCGAGCTCAGAGGCACGCACCAAAGTCGTATTGATATTGAGATATTGACAGCATTTTGTGATAAATTCTATATTGAAATCTGCTATTTTGTCCCAATCGGTCTCAAATAGCTCTTTCAAAAAACCAACATCTTCATAGGTCTTACCGTAATTATATTGAAAACAATCCAAATGCTTTTGTTTCCAATTTTGGTTGTTATCTATAAAAACATCCTTGATCATGGTATGTGTTCTAGGTAATTTTGTTGGGATACGAACCCAGACTTCAGTTTCATTGGCCAATGATCCCGATTTCAATCGATTGCGCATATGCCACGTTTGCTTTTTGAATTTCACGTTATCCAAAAACACAAAAACATCACATTGTTTAATCATATTAAAGTACCCGATCCAAGGGAAGAGAGTGGGTTGGGAGATGCTTACCTTCATTCAAAATTTAAGTTAGTTGGTTTAAAATGTACGATGAACATTAGTCTTTGGTTTTATTTAAGCGGAAAACCAGTGTTAAGACTAAAGTAGGATGCACATTTATTTTTCATGTATGACTTGGGGAACAAGCTAATCGTTAATCATTCAGCATAATAACGATAAGCTAAACAAAAATTCAAAGATAAAGATTAAAAACTGTTATCTAATAATTCACTTTATAATACCGCATTTAAACGTTCAATGGTTTGTTTTTTGTCAAAGCGATATTTTTATCCGTTCAATTTTAAGCGATTATGCTTCTATAGGGCGTAATTTTAAGCCATAAAATACCGTTGTGCTGCCTAGCAGGTAAGATACTTACGAATTCTAAACAATCCCCTACGAATTCTAGAACCTTCAAAATTTCCCTTAAGTCTCCATCTATCTTTGAAATATCAAATAGAAAAATTAATCTTAAAAACAAAGAACGATGAAAAATTTAAAAGAGAGTCAAGGACAAAACAAAGCGCAAATCACAGTCTCAAAAATAGTGCGCAGTTTTTTAGTGTTAGCTATATTATCTGTCGCGTCAAGTAGTTTTGGGCAAACTAAAGAAGTAGAGTTTGACGTGTATACCAATTCACCTACCAACGCCTCGCAATATCTTTTGGGAGATGATGTCGCCATGAGAGATTGTGCCTCTGTAAATTGTGAAAAACTAACCACGCTCAACATTGGAACGAATGTGCGATTATTGGCAAAAAGTGAGACTGCCCAAACCATTAACGGCATCACAAGCCGTTTTTATAAAATAAAAATGGGACCGCAAGTGGGTTGGATTTGGGGCGGACTCATATCTCAAAAAACAATGGTAAGCCAAAATAACCCAGAAATTAAATTTGTTTTTGGCGAAGCAGGAGTCGATTATAAAGGCTACAAGCGCTTTCAAATTAGAGCCGTTAAAAATGGTGCTGAAATCGACCGTATTTTTGTAAAATCAGAAACTCTTCACCACGATCTCGTCCATTTAATGCAAAAAACAGATAGTACCGCTGTTGCTGATGTGATTGGTATTTGCGAGAACAACAGCGAAAATTGCGATGTTAGCACCAGTAAAACGTTTATAGTTTTTAAGGGTAACAAATTGATGCAAACAAATAGTTTAGCTGCCTTAGAACATGTAAGGGGAGACGCCTCAGATTATGTGCTTTCCTGTGAATTTGATAACTAGTAATAAAGAGATAATGACATGTAGTTAATGTTTGATTGTTGTGTTTAGCGCTACATTCCTAAAAAGGTTGTGGCGCTTTTTACGCGTAGATTAAACATATCACCAAGTTTCATTATTTTTAATTCTCCTTAGTAGATTAATAAACGTTCTCAAAAATTGTAAGTTGCAGTATCATAATAAAATCGCAATTGAATATAAAATCGGCATATAATATCCTTCTATTTTTCTTCGGAATGATCCTCAGCCTATCCGCTCAAAACCGACAACTTAGAGCGTTTACGCTAGAAGATGGTTTGCCACAATCTCAAGTCTATGCGATGACGCAGGATGCCAAAGGCTATTTGTGGTTGGGAACTCAAGGTGGAGGTTTAGCGCGTTTTGACGGGAATACTTTTGATGTCTATAATGATAGAAACGGTCTACCATCAAACTATATTAATGCTTTGACATCGATAGGGAATACAATTTATATTGGTGCGAAAAACGGATTGTCAATTAAAAATAAATCTAAGTTTTCCTTCATTAAAACACCAGAAATCATTGCTTTTGCTCAGATCGATGAAATTGTTTTCATACTTACGGTTGATGGTGTTTTTAGAGTGGTCGATAATGTTTCTGTAGAAAAAATAGAAATTCATCCACATATTGATTCAGTTCAAGTCAATGATCTCATTTACTTTAATGAAGTCTATTGGCTTGCCACGCAAAATGGCCTTTGGCGATTTGAGGGAGCGTTAGCCAATCCTGGTAAAATAATGCGTTTGTCACGTGGCGATTTCAAGGCATTGGTAGGTTTTAAATCTAAAATTTTTGCGTCAACTTTTAATGACGGGACTTTGGTTTTTAAGCCAAATAACTTTAACGAGAACATTTTAATTCGTGAACCACTGCGTATAAACAGTAGTACTATTATCAATGAAAATGAACTTTGGATCGCAACCGATAATAGCGGTGTTTCGGTTATTGACACCGAGACAAACTCTGAATTGTTTACGCTTGACGTTTCTAATGGGCTCTCGGTTCCCAATGTGCGACAAGTGCTTCGGGATCGACAGCAAAACATCTGGATGGCGACCTCTGGAGGTGGTTTGTACAAGTATTTTCAAAATAATTTTAAACATTTCAATACTGAAACTGGCCTGAATGGAAATCGCATCTACGCCGTGCACACGGTCAATAATACGGTTTGGATTTCAAATTCTGAAGCAGGATTGATGCGTATAGACAACTTTGGTATTCATGATGTAGACATTCCTCAGGCTTTTTCCGAAGTAAAAATTAAAACCATTACGAGTGATAAAGCCGGGAATATTTGGGCAGGGTCTGATGGTAGAGGACTTTTATTCCGCGGAAAAATCACAACAGATTCCATTGTGACCGATAGCCTTCAAAAAAGCAAGCGCATCATTCCAAAAACAGTTGAGGTTACTAAAGTGTTAAACACTGAAAGTGGCTTTCCATTTGATTGGATTCGTGCAGTCCATGTCGATCATCACGATATTTATGCAGCGACCTATTCCAGCGGTATTGTAAAATTTAGATACGACGCAAAGCAGGACAGTGTTGCTGTCGTCAAGATTTTTGATACCGATGATGGTATCCAAGATCTATACATCAAAACCATGGCATCAGATTCTAATGGTAAACTTTGGTACGCCACGCAAAATGGACACTTAGGATATTTAGATAACGACACGATTGTTCACTTGGGCACCGTATTAAATCAAGATATTCCCATAAATAACATCCTTTTTAAGGAAAATAAATTATTTCTGGGTACTGCAGGCGAAGGAATTTGGTGGTCAAGTGCGCCCGATTTTAATAATTTCAAAAGTTTGAAAGGTGTAAAGGAGAGCGCATCAAAAAACATTTATCAGCTCATTTTTGACAATGAAGGCTACCTATGGGTGGGCACAGAGCGTGGCGTCGATAAATTGGAACTCGATAAGGACACAACGATCAAGGATGCTTTTTTCTTCGGAAGAAATGACGGATTTCTAGGCATTGAAACCTGCCTAAATGCTGTTGATAAAGATGATAATGGTCATTTGTGGTTTGGAGCACTTTACGGGCTTACCGAGTATCAACCTTCAGGGTTAAATAAAAACAGTCAAACGCCAATTATTTATCTAGAAGACGTAAAAGTCGCTTTCAAGAGTATAGATACGATTAATGTGAGCAGTTGGACCAACAGCGATAAGGTGCTACGTCTTAATCCAGAGCAACGGCAAATAAGTTTTTCGTATAAAACCGTAGATTTAGATCATCCTAATGATGTTGAGTATCGTTATAAATTAAATGATAACGCATGGAGTCCTTGGTCTACAATGGCAACCCAGGACTATTCTGAGCTTAATTATGGGCGTCATGATTTTATGGCACAATCGAGAAATCACAGGTGGTTAGTGAGTGAGCCACTTCAGTTTTCATTTTTTATCGAGAGTCCATTGTATATGAGAGCTTGGTTTCAGTGGGCGGTCATTGGTTTGGTGCTTTTGGTCATTGTAATAATTGCTTATCAGTATATTCAGCGTATAAAAAGTAAAAACCTACAAGATAAAGAGCGTTTAGAACTGGAAAATCATTTATTGACACTCGAGCAAAAAGCGTTGCGCTTGCAAATGAATCCGCATTTTATTTTTAATGTTTTAAACGGAATCAAAGCCATGGCGCCAACCAACCCTGAAAAGATGAACGACACAGTAAATAGTTTTGCAATCCTATTGCGAGAGACGTTGGTCAATTCTAGAAAGGACACCATTGGGCTGGATCAAGAAATTAAAACGCTACGACAGTATATAGAAGTAGAACGGTTGATGGCAGCGCAACCATTTGATCATGACATTAAAGTAGAAACCCATTTAGATCCTGAAGAGATTTTGATTCCGCCCATGTTGATACAACCATTTGTGGAAAATGCCATTCGTCACGGGATTTTGACAGGCCCTCGACAAGGCATGCTCACTATTAAATTCTCAACGATGGGAGATGAGCTGTTCATTTCAATTATAGACAACGGTATCGGGATTTATAGGTCACAACAGCAAAAACCAAAAACAGACCATCAGTCTATGGCATTAAAGGTGACAACTGAAAGGTTAGAATCTATTTCAGGAAAAAACAGTCTACAAATTGAGGAATTAAAAGATATGGATGCCAATATTATAGGAACCTCCATTAATTTTAAAGTCCCCTTAAAAACCGATTATTAATGACCTTAACAGCGATTATAGTAGAAGATATGTTAGATGCGTTAACACTCTTAAAACGTGACATCGAAGCACAACATCCTGAGATCAAAATTATTGGGGCAGCACAAAGTGTTGTTGAGGCTTCAAAAGCCCTCAGAAAACAGCAACCAGACATTTTATTTTTAGACATCATGCTTGGTGATGGTACTGGTTTTGACGTTTTGGAAATCGTTCCAGATCTAACTTCAAAAATTATATTCGTAACCGCGAGCGACGAATTTGCCATAAAGGCGTTCAAGTTTGCGGCGATTGATTATGTATTGAAGCCGTATTCAAACAGTGACTTAAATCAAGCGATTGAGCGGGCAAAACAGCAAATAAACCCCAATAAAGAACGCCTCAAAATATTAAGAGAGACGTTGGCAGCTCCTGAAAAGAAACCAGATAAAATATCGTTGCACACCTTAGACAAGATCATCATTGTGAACTTGGATGATATTATTAGATGCGAATCAGATAGTAACAATACTATGTTTCACATCAAAGACGGCAGAAAGATTTTCGTGACCAAAACATTAAAGTACTTTTCAGATATGCTCAAGTCATTCGGTTTTTTGAGAATTCACCAAAGTCACTTGGTCAATTTGCAATATATTAGTGAATTTATAAAGTCAGATGGCGGTTACCTTATGTTGAAAAATGGGGAAAATGTGCCAGTTTCCGTTAGGAAAAAATCCGAAGTGATTGAAATATTAGACCAAATGCATCGTTAAAGGATAAGTTTAAAAACCGTAACCTCAAGTTTTACGTAATTTATACAGATAGGTATCATAACAATCACATAAAGTGAAATTTACGTTGTTATACATTTGATTATTCTAAAAAAGCATATCTTTGATTTCCATAATGTATGCGAATTTGGCGACATAAGTGTATTTCGTCGGATTTTATTGCTCTTTATGGATATTTTTTTGCTATTATATTTTGTTGAGACCTTTTTTTTTATATTTTTACGCCACAATGAGAGTACAAAACAAGAAAATCTTTGCCTCGATCTTATTTGTTTTAATAAGTTTTGTGTGCTTTGCTCAAGGTAGTAACCCACCACCTCCTATGCCACCACCACCACCAGGTTTACCTATTGATGGATTCACTGCTTTTGCAGTAATTGTAGGCGTATTTTACGGTGTCAAAAAGATCACTTCTAATTCTAAAAAGTAACTATAACCTGGCTTCGTAGAGTTTTTGTATATATTTTCCCAAAACATCAAATTCTAAATTAACGTTTGAACCAGCCTTTAGATGCTTAAAATTGGTGTGCGCATACGTGTATGGAATTATCGCAACACTAAACTCATCCTTTCCTGAATTCACAACCGTTAAGCTAACACCATTTACAGTAGCAGAGCCTTTTTCAATAGTAACATTGCCTAGTGAACTGTCATAGGTAAATGTAAAATACCAACTCCCGTTTTCTTCTTTAACGGCAGTGCAGACACCTACTTGATCGACATGACCTTGAACGATATGACCGTCTAAACGATCACCTAATTTCATGGCACGTTCTAGATTTATGGTCTCGTTAGGTTGCAGATGGCCAATCGTGGTTTTTTCAATAGTCTCTTTAATTGCCGTAACCGTATAAGTGTCTCCAGAAATATCCACAACGGTCAGGCAAATTCCATTATGGGCGACACTCTGGTCTATTTTTAGCTCGGGAGTGATAGCGCTTTTAATAGTGAGATGTAAATTGTCTCGGTCATTTTCAATGTTTGTAATAGTCCCTAAATCTTCAATAATACCTGTAAACATAGTGTCAATTAATTTATCAACGCAAATGGTTCCTTTATAATGTTCTACGGAAATCGTAAGGCGCAAAAACAAGTGTTACGAATTGTTTAACATTGATTTTGGTTGGTTATAAATTTTCTAATGCGTATTTTGGATTAGATTTGTACTGACAAAATTACGCACAATAGAAAACATCTTAATGGAAAAAGACAAAAAAATAATACTGGGAATTTCAACTGGAGATTTAAATGGTATCGGTTCAGAAATCATCATAAAAACATTTGAAGACGTGCGTATGCTTGAGTTTTGTACGCCTGTTATTTTTGCGTCTATCAAAACCATGTCGTTTTTCAAAAAACATTTTGATAGCGCCATAAATTTTCATGGTATTAATGCTATAAACCAAGTTGTTCAAGGCAAAGTGAATGTACTGAATGTTTGGAAGGAAGCTGTTCAAATTAATTTTGGTGAAGATAGCGTCGATATTGGTGTATATTCAGTTAAATCTCTGGAAGCAGCAACAAGCGCCTTGATGGCAAACGCTATTGATGCTTTGGTGACAGCTCCCATCCATAAACATAATATACAATCTGATACGTTTAAATTTCCAGGTCATACTAATTATTTAGCCGAAAAATTAGGCGGCAAGAGCCTTATGTTTATGGTGACGCCTACCTTAAAAGTGGGCTTGCTTACCGATCATGTCCCTGTGAAAGATGTACCGCAACAAATTACGAATGAGCTGATTCATGAAAAAATCAATACCGTTTACCAATCTCTAATTCAAGACTTTAGAATCAGTAAGCCAAAAATAGCCGTGTTGGGGATCAATCCGCACGCAGGCGATAATGGCGTTATTGGTGAAGAGGATGACAACGTTTTAAGGCCAGCGCTTATCGAAATCAAGGAAAAAGGAAAAATGGTCTATGGTCCTTATTCAGCAGATAGCTTTTTCGGCTCAAAAAACTATAAGAATTTTGACGCCATTATCGCCTCTTATCACGATCAAGGGTTGATTCCATTTAAAACAATTGCTTTTGGACATGGTGTTAATTATACCGCAGGATTAAATAAAGTAAGAACCTCTCCAGATCATGGAACAGCCTTTGAAATCGCTGGTAAAGGAGAAGCAGATCATGGATCATTTAAGGAGGCTGTATTTATGGCAATTCAAATTTTTCAAAACAGAGAAGAACATAAAGAGTACTCACAAAACCCGCTGAGAAAAGCGCCTAGGAAACAACATAAAATGTTATAAACATATTTTTGTTTATAACATCGTTTAATAAATTAAAAGTTATATATTTGCAGGCTCAAAATGAATGTGAAGATGAAGCCCTTTAAGGAATTTACGATACCATTTGTTGGTCTCAAGTTAGGAAAGCACCATTTTGATTATCAGATTGATAAAGCGTTCTTTGAACTTTTTGAGTATGATGATTTTAATGATGTTAACGTGGAAGCGAAATTGGTTTTTGATAAAAAATCAACGTTTTTAGAGTTATATTTTGATATTTCTGGAATTGTAAACGTCGATTGTGACCTCACTAACGAGCCTTATGACCAAGGGGTTGAAGGAGATTTTAAATTGGTAGTGAAATTTGGCGATGAATACAATGATGAATTTGAAGATATCCTCATTGTTTCTCATGGAGAATATGAGATCAATGTGGCGCAATATATATATGAATTGATCATATTATCAGTGCCTGCAAAACGAGTACATCCTGGAGTAGAAGATGGAACGTTAGATTCAGACATGCTTAAAAAATTAGAAGAATTAAGTCCAAAAGGATCGACAGAAAAAGATGAAACATCAGAGGAAACAGATCCTCGTTGGAATATATTAAAAAAACTATTAACGGATAAATAATACATACAATGGCACATCCTAAAAGAAAAATTTCTAAAACTAGAAGAGATAAGAGAAGAACACACTATAAGGCATCTGTTCCTACAATTGCTACGTGTCCTACAACAGGAGAAGCACACCTTTTTCACAGAGCACACTGGCATGAGGGTAAATTATATTATAGAGGTCAAGTATTGATCGATAATGCTGAAGTAGAAGAAAACCTAGCATAAGTATTATGCATGCATATAAGAAAACGCTCCATCGTGAGCGTTTTTTTTATGTTTAATTTCTCAAAGTCTGAAAATCGACTTAATTTGCATCGTATTCGGCCAAAAATTAGTAATTTCATTAAAAATTTACCTCTTTTCGACGATTTTGTCTTTTCTAGGACTGTTTTTTAATAATACAATATGAGCAAAATCACAGCTGCAATTACAGGAGTAGGCGCTTATGTACCAGATTACGTTCTGACCAACCAAATTTTGGAGACCATGGTCGAGACCAACGACGAATGGATTACTAGTCGTACTGGAATTAAAGAGCGTAGAATCCTGAAAGACGATGGCAAAGGCACTTCTTATTTAGCCATTGAAGCAGCCCAAAACCTTATCAAAAAAAAAGAAATTGACCCTAAAGATATAGAGTTGGTAATTGTTGCCACGGCAACACCAGATATGAAAGCCGCATCAACAGCAGCGTATACAGCCACTCAAATAGGTGCGACCAATGCTTTTTCTTTTGATTTAGAGGCAGCTTGTTCTAGTTTTCTCTTTGGGATGTCGGTCGCTTCAAGTTATATTGAATCTGGAAAGTATAAAAATGTTTTGCTCATTGGTGCCGATAAAAACTCTTCTTTTATTAACTATAAGGATAGAGCCACTTGCATCATTTTTGGAGATGGCGCAGGCGCCGTCTTGTTTGAACCAAATCACGAAGGTTTGGGACTACAAGATGAATTGTTAAGAAGTAACGGCGAAGGTCGTGAGTTTCTTCAGGCTACTTACGGCGGATCGTCATATCCTATCAATGAAAATACCTTTAAAGAAGGTAAGCACTATATCTTTCAAGAAGGTAAAACAGTATTTAAGAATGCTGTATTTAATATGGCAGACGTCACAGAGCGTATCATGGCAAGAAATCACTTAACCAATGATGATATTTCATGGTTGGCCGCGCATCAAGCCAATAAAAGAATTATTGAAGCGACGGCAAATCGCGTTAATTTAGTTCCAGAAAAGGTCATGATGAACATCCATAAATATGGCAATACAACATCGGCTACCTTACCACTTTTATTACATGACTACGAATCACAATTAAAAAAAGACGATAAAATTATTTTCGCAGCCTTTGGTGGCGGATTTACTTGGGGCTCTATTTACTTAAAATGGGCCTATAATTCGTGAGATATTAAAACTAACTAATTAAAAAGACTATTAATTATGGATATTAAGGAAATTCAGAACTTAATCAAGTTTGTAGCTAAATCTGGCGCAAGTGAGGTTAAATTAGAAATGGATGATATAAAAATTACCATTAGAACAGGGTCAGATGATAGAGGTGACTCTACGACGTATGTTCAACAAATCCCAATGAACCAGCCCGTGGCTCAAGCGCTTCCAACAGCGCCTGTGGCAGCAGCAAATCCAGCAGAGGCACCTGCTGATGAAGACTCAAAATATATTACCATAAAATCACCAATCATCGGTACGTTTTATCGCAAACCATCACCAGACAAACCGGTATTCGTTGAGGTGGGCACGACCATTGCAGAAGGCGATGTACTCTGTGTGATCGAAGCCATGAAATTATTTAATGAGATCGAATCGGAAGTTTCAGGAAAAATCGTTAAGATATTAGTTGACGATTCCTCTCCAGTAGAATTTGATCAACCCTTATTTTTAGTTGATCCGTCATAATTTTAAGTTTAAAGTTTGCTGTTTGATGTTTTTATCCAAGTGATTTAGACGCACAAATAACTAAACCATAAACTCTTAAACTAAGAAAATATGTTCAAAAAAATATTAGTTGCCAATAGAGGAGAAATAGCACTGCGTGTTATTAGAACCTGCAAGGAAATGGGCATTAAAACAGTAGCTGTATATTCTACTGCCGATGCTGACAGTTTGCACGTGAAGTTTGCCGACGAAGCCGTCTGTATTGGTCCTCCCGCAAGTAGCGAATCATATCTTAAAATCCCAAACATCATTGCAGCGGCAGAAATCACAAATGCCGATGCAATTCATCCTGGTTATGGATTCCTTTCAGAAAATGCTAAATTCTCGAAGATCTGTGAAGAGCACGATATTAAATTTATTGGTGCATCGCCATCAATGATTGATAGAATGGGTGACAAAGCCAATGCTAAAGCAACCATGCTTGAAGCAGGAGTGCCATGTGTTCCAGGAAGCGAAGGTATTATAAAAGATTTTGAAGATTGTAAAAAAGTAGCCTTGGAGACCGGTTACCCTGTCATGTTAAAAGCATCTGCAGGTGGTGGCGGAAAAGGAATGCGCGCCGTATGGAAAGAAGAAGACTTACAACACGCTTGGGAATCTGCACGTGCAGAATCTAAAGCCGCTTTTGGCAACGACGATATGTACATGGAAAAACTCATTGAAGAGCCACGCCATATCGAAATTCAAATTGTAGGTGACTCTACAGGTAAAGCCTGTCACCTTTCAGAGCGAGACTGCTCTGTACAAAGACGTCATCAAAAATTGACCGAAGAAGTCCCGTCGCCATTTATGACCACAGCCCTTCGTAAAAAAATGGGAGAGGCGGCTGTAAAAGCTGCCGAATATATCAAATATGAAGGTGCAGGAACAGTCGAGTTTTTGGTAGACAAACATCGTAACTTCTACTTTATGGAGATGAATACGCGTATTCAAGTTGAGCATCCCATTACAGAGCAGGTGATCGATTTTGATTTGATTCGTGAGCAAATTTTGGTGGCCGCAGGCGTTCCAATTTCTGGTAAAAACTACTTGCCGCAGTTACATTCTATAGAGTGTAGGATCAATGCCGAAGACCCTTTTAACGACTTCAGGCCATCACCAGGACGCATCACGACGTTGCACGCGCCAGGAGGTCACGGCGTTCGTTTGGATACGCATGTTTATGCAGGATATTCGATTCCGCCAAACTACGATTCGATGATCGCGAAACTCATAACGACAGCTCAAACGCGTGAGGAAGCGATCAATAAAATGAAACGTGCCTTAGACGAATTTGTGATTGAGGGTATCAAAACTACGATTCCGTTTCACAGGCAATTGATGGAGCATCCCGATTATCTATCTGGAAATTATACCACTAAGTTTATGGAGGATTTCAAAATCCAACCCGTAGAAGAAGACTAAATCAACAACTCCGAAACGTAAATTTCGGAGTTTTTTTATGCAAATGTCTAAGTTTACTAATCCCGACTTGATTTAAAATCCTTTGATAAATTATCCAAAGGTCATGTTTTTTTGGCTGTTACCCTTTTCCGCAAAAGCTCCAAAGCGTCAGGCTCTCGTGGCTCGCTCTCTGCGAGGAGCTCAAACAAACCACTCCATCCTTAACAGAAATTGGCGATATCGTTACCATTATCTGTTCAATAATGAAATGTACCTACAATTTAATAATCACTATTTTTACCTGCCAAACACTAAATAACATTGAACCTATCCTATTGGGAAATAAAATCATGGCTCACCAACATAGATTACGCTATTGTTGGCAGCGGCATTGTGGGTCTAAACTGTGCGTTACATCTTAAAAATCGTTTTCCAAAAGCTAAAATTCTAATTCTTGAAAGGGGCATGCTTCCTCAAGGCGCAAGCACGAAAAATGCTGGTTTTGCCTGTTTTGGAAGTTTGAGCGAACTCATTGGTGATCTCAAAACCCACTCTCAAGAAGTCGTGTTTAAATTGGTAAAAAAGCGCATAACCGGTCTCCATTTGTTGCGAACAACATTGGGAGATGACCACATCAACTTTAAGCAATTGGGCGGTTACGAATTGTTTTCAAAAACTGATGGTCTATTCGAGCAATGTCAATCGCAGCGGTTTGAAATCAACACGCTTTTAAAACCACTTTTTAAAGAGGATGTTTTCAGTTTCAAGCCCAATACATTCGGTTTTGAAAACTGTCATGAACACTTAGGCTTCAATCAATTTGAAGGCCAGATCGATACAGGGAAAATGATGGAGGCGTTGACAAATCTGGTGTTGAGCAAAGGCATTAAAATTTTAAATAACGTTCTGGTCGAGCAATTTTCCGAAGGGAACACTTCAGTGAACATCAAAACCAATCAGTTTGAATGCTCTACTAATAATCTACTAATTGCTACAAATGGTTTTGCGTCACATTTAGGTATTGCTGAAGTAAAACCTGCGCGAGCCCAAGTTTTAATTACGAAACCCATCGACAACTTAAATATCAAAGGAACATTTCACCTCGAAGAAGGGTATTATTATTTTAGAAATATCGACAATCGCATATTATTTGGTGGCGGCCGAAATCTCGATTTTAAGGGTGAGGAAACGACCGATTTAAATCAAACGAAACGCATTCAAAGTAAACTAGAAGATCTTTTAAAAACAACAATTTTACCGCATACGCCATTTGATATCGATCAGCGTTGGAGCGGTATCATGGGTGTTGGTGGTCAAAAGCAACCTATTGTCAAACAAGTTTCCAACACTGTTTTTTGTGGCGTTCGTTTAGGAGGAATGGGTGTTGCCATTGGCAGTTTGATCGGTAAAGAATTAGCAGACCTTATTCCTTAGTTGATCTGTCCTGTAAGGTTTTTGAAACCTGACAGGTATAAATCCAAATCCACTGCTTAAATTCGCACCAAAGTTCCGTCTAATGCTATGACCTTTCTAAAAAGAATTTTCAAATTTATATTTAAAACCTTGCTTTGGTTGTTCGTGTTTTCAATCGTCATGGTGATTGTTTTTAAATGGGTGCCTGTTCCAGTAACGCCCTTAATGGTCATAAGAAACCTAGAACAGCCAGACGACTCTAAAAAAACATGGCAACACGATTGGATATCTATAGAAGATATCTCTAAAAACCTTCAGCTTGCCGTGATTTGCAGTGAAGATCAACTGTTCTTAACTCATAACGGGTTCGATGTCAAAGCCATTGAAAAAGCGTATAACGACAATAAAAAAGGAAAGCACTTAAAAGGGGCGAGTTCCATAAGCCAGCAAACCGCCAAAAATGTATTTTTATGGCCCCAACGAAGTTGGTTGCGCAAAGGTTTAGAAGCCTACTTTACGTTTATGATTGAACTCGTGTGGAGCAAAGAACGCATTATGGAAGTCTATCTCAATAGTATAGAAATGGGTGCAGGCATTTATGGTGCCGAAGCTGCAGCGCAATACTGGTTCAAAAAGCCAGCAGCGATATTAACACCTCATGAGGCCGCTGCGATTGCCGCGATTTTACCTAGGCCGTTGCGGTACAAAGCGAATCCACCCACGGCGTATATTCAAGGTAGAAAATCCTGGATCGTTAGACAGATGGGATATTTTGGACCATTAATTTACCCAACCCGTGAAAATAATAAGGATTAAACCCTCAATTTTTATTAAGTAGTATTACCGATAATACATGAATTTAAAAGTCCTATTATACCACCAATGTGAGCAATTTGTTGCCCATCGTTTAGAATCGATAAAAACAACCATTGCCGAAATTCAAGAATCCTTAACCTCTGAGACCAAAAGTTCAGCAGGAGACAAACACGAAACGGGTCGAGCCATGTTGCAATTAGAACGTGAAAAAGCGGGACAGCAATTGGCTGAAATTCAAAAAACTAACCAATTGCTATCTCAAATTGATATTGCAAAACGCTCTGAGTTTATCGGTTTGGGGAGTTTGGTCTATACAACCTCATCAAATTATTTTGTGGCGATCAGTGCTGGTGAACTCAAAACAGAGAATCTGATCTGTTATGCTATTTCGGCAAACACACCAATTGGCAAACTCCTTTTAGGTAAAACGGTCGGTGATGAGGTTCAGTTTCGGGATCAAGCCTTTAAAATTATTAAGGTTATCTAAACTCAATCTAAATCATTTTCAGCTTATCTTTAAAAAAAAGATTGAGCGCTAAAAATTGAGTAGTACACAAGATCATTTTGACGTCATTATTATAGGTGGAGGCTTGGCAGGTTTATCTAGCGCCATTCACTTGTCTAAATTTGACCTTAAGGTTGTACTAATAGAAAAAAACAGCTATCCCAATCACAAGGTTTGTGGTGAATATATCTCAAACGAAGTACTGCCTTATCTCGATTTTTTGGATTTAGATGTTTTTGAATTAGGTGCCAAAAAAATTGACAAATTTCAATTGTCAACGACCAAAGGCAACTTGATTTCTGCAAATTTACCTTTAGGCGGTTTTGGGATTAGTCGGTTTTGCTTGGATAATGCCCTTGCGCAAATTGCAATTGATAATGGCGTTAAGATTATTCAGGATATGGTTGAGAATGTTACGTTTAAAGACGATCAGTTTTCCGTAGAAACAAAAGCCAGTCGCAAATTTGAAGGTAAAATAGTTATAGGTGCTTATGGTAAGCGCTCAAATCTAGACGTAAAACTAAACAGGCAATTTATAAAAAGTAAATCACCTTATCTGGCGGTTAAAACTCATGTAAAAGGTGACTTCCCCGAAGATCTTGTCGCTCTCCATAATTTTGAAGGAGGGTATTGTGGTGTGTCGAAGGTGGAAAATAACAGTATTAATTTGTGTTATATCACAAATTTTAAATCATTTAAGCGTTTTAAGGATATTACAGAATTTCAACAAAACGTCATTTTTAAAAATAAATATTTAAACGATATATTTAAGAACAGCACTCCCGTTTTTGAACAGCCCTTAACCATCAGCCAAATTTCTTTTGACGATAAAAAACCGGTTGAAAACCATATAATGATGTGTGGTGATACAGCGGCGTTAATCCATCCTTTATGCGGCAATGGAATGAGTATGGCATTTAGAAGCGCGCAGATAGCGTCAGGATTGATAGTCAGATTTTGTAATTCAGAAATTTCAGATCGAGAAACTCTCGAAAAGCAGTATCTTCGAGAATGGAATACGGCTTTTAAATCACGTCTAAAAACAGGTCATATCGTAGCTAAATTGTTCAATCAGCCTCAAATTTCCGAAGTGATGATGCAAGGCCTAAAATGGTTTCCTGGTATTTTGCCGCATATCGTCAAACGAACTCATGGTAAATTAATGAAATTAAAATGAGCATACTGGTCGACACAACCTATAGAAGTAATGAAGAAGAGATCATGGACGATTTAGACTATAATGGCCCTATTCTTCACGACGCTCTAGATAAACTCGCTAAGATCAATCAATGGTTGGGAGGAAATAAAGTAACCATTAACGGACTCAAATTAGCCCTAAAAAATCACGATAAAAGTAAGCTAATTACGATCATAGATTTAGGTTGTGGCGGTGGTGATATATTAAGAGAAGTTGCTCGTTTTGGAACACATCACGGCTATCAGTTCAGGTTGGTAGGTATTGATGCCAATGAGCATACGGTAAATTATGCAGCATCATTATCAACAGATTATGACAATATTCAATTTAAGGCAGTTGACATTTTTTCTTCGGAATTTAAGCAACTACATTACGACTTAGTCTTGACCACACTATTTTTGCACCATTTCAAAGAAGACGTTTTGGTCGAATTTTTGAAACCCGTTTTACAAAAAGCAAAGTTAGGTGTCGTCGTCAATGATTTGCATCGGCATAAATTGGCCTATTATTTATTTAAGTTATTATGCACCACAATAAAAAACAAAACAATTATTGAAGATGGACTTACTTCAGTATTACGAGGGTTCAAACGGAAGGAATTAGAAGGAATATCACAACAGTTAAATGCAGATTTTCAGTTGAATTGGAAATGGGCATTTAGGTGGCAATGGATACTAATTAAAAAATAACTACATATGAAAATTAAGTTCTAAAAACCTGTGAGGTTTGAAGCATAAGATAAGAGTAAGAAAAACAATTGAGAATTAATTAAAGAGATTCCCATTGTCGAGGGAAATAAATATGAGCGTAAAAATAACAGCAGTAGCAAAACAATTACCAAAATATACGAGGGAGACCAAGGATATCATTCCGTTTTTAAACATTTGGTTAGAAGGTCAAGACGACCGCTTTAAACGAAAAGTCATTAAACTTTTTGAAAATGCAGGCGTTGATCGACGGTATTCCATTATGGATGCCGAAGAGGTGTTCACCAGCACATCCTTTCAACAGAAAAATGATATTTATGCGCGTGAAGTGGTTAAACTCGCAGAGCAATCTTTAGTAAAAGCTTTGGATAAGGCTAATCTAAAACCCATAGATATTGATTATATCATCACCGTGAGTTGCACTGGGATTATGATTCCTTCTGTAGATGCCTATTTGATTAATAACCTCAAAATGAAACAGAATATTGTTAGACTTCCCGTAACTGAAATGGGTTGCGCTGCAGGAGTTTCAGGCATTATTTATGCAAAAAATTTTTTAAAGGCTAATCCCAATAAACGCGCAGCGGTCATTGCGGTTGAGTCGCCAACGGCAACCTTTCAGCTTGATGATTTTTCTATGGTGAACATTGTGAGTGCTGCTATTTTTGGTGATGGTGCGTCGAGTGTTATTTTATCGTCTTATGAACATGAAGAAGGTCCAAAAATTATTGATGAAGCCATGTATCATTTCTATGATGCCGAAACGATGATGGGCTTTAAATTGGTGAACACTGGCTTACAAATGATACTTGACAAGGCAGTTCCTGAAACAATTTCAGAGCATTTTCCTAGGATTGTACATCCGTTTTTAGAACGAAATAACATCTCGATTGAAGAGGTAGATCATCTCATATTTCATCCTGGCGGAAAAAAGATTGTTCAAACCGTTGAAGCATTATTTGGGTCACTTGGTAAAAATATAGACGATACTAAAGCTGTATTAAAACGCTACGGAAATATGAGCAGCGTCACAGTGCTTTATGTCTTAGAACGTTTTATGGATAGAAAATTACCAAAAGGGGATCGCGGTTTAATGCTCAGTTTTGGACCAGGATTTTCGGCGCAACGAATTTTATTAGAGTGGTAAGTAAGTCAATGAATGATAGATCTTACAGGTTTCAAAAACCTGTGAGGTCTGGAGAGAATTACATATGAAAGATTTTAAAGACAAAAATTACTGGGCACTAATTCTAGGTGGTTCATCAGGCTTAGGATTAGCAACAGCAAAGAAACTTGCTAAACACGGCATGAATATTTGTATCATCCATAGAAATTCACGAGCACAGGACGACGGGATAAACGCAGAATTTGAAACTATTAAAGCCCAAGACATTCAGTTTAAAGCGTATAATTTAGATGCGTTTAAACCAGACAAACGAGATCTGGTAATTTCCGAATTAAAAGAACTATTCACTTCAGAAGGAAAAATAAGAACACTCGTTCATAGTGTGGCCAAAGGGAATTTAAAACCAATGATTTCCGAAGAAACTCCAACTTTAAAAAACGACGATTTTAACCTCACCATTAATGCGATGGCCATTAGTTTATACGATTGGACGCAAGCTATTTTTGGAGCGCGATTATTTGCAGACGATGCTAGAATTATAAGTTTCACTAGTGAAGGGAACGCCAAAGCATGGCAAAATTATGCGGCAGTCTCAGCGGCGAAAGTAACCTTAGAGGCAATTTCGAGAAACATTGCATTAGAGTTTGCACCTTTTGGTATTAGAGCCAATTGTATTCAGGCAGGTGTTACAGATACTGCGTCGTTACGAATGATTCCAGGCAGTGACCAACTAAAATCGCACAGTTTAAAACGCAACCCTTTTAAAAAATTAACCCAGCCCGAAGATGTCGCTAATGCCGTGTATTTGTTATCAAAAGATGAAGCGAGTTGGATTAATGGTTGTGTGATTCCTGTGGATGGAGGCGAACACATATCGTAATGAAGACCTCACAGGTTTTTAAAACTTGTGAGGTCTTAAGTTTTGAAATAATAATATGACATCAAACCAAATCGTAAAATTACTACCCTATCAACACCCTTTCTTATTCGTTGATGAACTAACTGCAGTCTCTTCAGAAGGTGTCACAGGAAACTACACTTTTAAAAAAAACGCCTATTTTTATAAGGGTCATTTTAAGAATAATCCAATCACGCCAGGCGTCATTATAACCGAATGTATGGCTCAAATAGGACTTGTATGTCTTGGTATTTTTCTACTGAAAGATGAGCTTTTAGAAGGGAATCCACAAGTAGCATTGACCTCAAGTCAGGTAGATTTTTTCATTCCCGTTTTACCTGGTGAGAAAGTGACAGTCATTTCAGAGAAAGAGGTGTTTAGGTTTCATAAGCTGAAATGTAATGTCAAGTTGCTGAATGAAAAAGGGGAATTGGTTTGTCGTGGAAAAATTTCTGGGATGATTGGTAATCGATGAATTATAAAAGACCTCACAGGTTTTTGAAACCTGTGAGGTCTAAAATAAATAATCTTGATAAAAAAAAGAGTAGTAATCACAGGTTTAGGAGTTGTCGCACCAAATGGAGTGGGACTCAACGCGTTTTCAAAAGCGATCAAAAATGGCGAATCAGGAATTACGTTTCATCCCCAATTAGCCGATTTAAATTTCTCTTGCTGCATTGGCGGAATTCCGCAAATTTCCGAAGAAAAAAAATTAGAATACTTGACGCCTTTGCAATTGCGAGGTTTTGACAGTTCAGGGATTTTATACGGTTGTATGGCGGGAGTTGATGCTTGGAAAGATGCTGGATTTTCGGTAAGCAACGACAGCAAATTAGATTTTGATAGCGGAACCATCTTTGGCACAGGAACCTCTGGCGTTGAAAAATTTAGAGAAGCCATTTATAAACTTGACGATAAACAAGTCAAACGTTTGGGAAGCACAGTCGTTGTGCAAACCATGGCGAGCGGAGTTAGTGCTTTTCTAGGCGGAATTTTGGGGCTAGGCAATCAAGTCACTACAAATTCTTCGGCATGCACCACAGGAACCGAAGCGATTTTGATGGGATATGAACGTATTAAAAACAATCAAGCAAAACGAATGCTCGTTGGCAGCTGTAGCGATGATGGCCCTTATATTTGGGGTGGTTTTGATGCAATGCGAGTCATGACATACAAACATAATGAATCCCCAAAAGAGGGATCTAGACCAATGAGTGCCAGTGCTTCTGGGTTTGTGCCTGGAGCTGGTGCAGGTGCTTTGGTCTTAGAATCTCTGGAAAGTGCACTAGAAAGGAAGGCGACGATTTATGCTGAGGTTTTAGGCGGAAATATCAACTCTGGAGGGCAACGTGATGGTGGTACAATGACAGCGCCAAATGCCGAAGCCGTGCAACGTTGTATTAAAGATGCGCTAGCAAATGCTAATATTTCTGCTTCAACTGTTGATGTCATAAACGGACATCTCACTGCAACATCAAAGGATAGCTTAGAGATTGAAAATTGGACAAAAGCGTTACATCGAAAAGGTGCCGACTTTCCTTATATCAATTCTCTAAAATCTATGGTCGGACATTGTTTGGCTGCTGCAGGCAGTATTGAAGCTGTGGCGACTGTACTTCAGTTGAAAGAACAGTTTGTATTCCCTAATATCAATTGTGAGGATGTACATCCAGAAATTACCGACTTGATCTCCGAAGAAAAAATCGTGAAAAAATTATTAAAAACAAATGTAAATATTGCCGCAAAAGCCAGTTTTGGATTTGGTGATGTTAACGGTTGTGTTATCTTTAAAACGTATTAATCGCTCAACAAACCTCACATGTTTTTAAAACCTGTAAGATCTTAAAAAATAAATATTACTATTTTAAAATTTAAGTTTAACTAAAAAAGATTCCTTCCCGATAACTATCGGGATTCTTGTAAATATGATGACAAAAGAAGAACTAATTATCAAACTAAAAACCATCGTTCAACCTTACATTCAAGATGAGGAGGCGTTCAAAAATTTATCTGAAGAGACCGATTTTATCAATGATCTAAAGATAAATTCTGCTAATCTAGTTGATGTGATTTTAGATGTTGAAGACGAATTTGATATTAGAATTGAAAATGATGACATGGAGAAAATGACCAATGTGAAAGCAGCAATGGCTATTGTAAATGAAAAATTGGCAGCAAAGTGATTGGCAATGATATTGTCGATTTAAAACAAGCAGCTCAAGATAGTCCAGATAGCTATCGGGAAGGAAAGCGCTATCAACGTTTTCTTGACAAGGTTTTTACTCAAAACGAACAGGCTCTTATTTTTTCTTCGGAAAACCACTATGAAACTGTTTGGTTGTTTTGGAGTATGAAAGAGGCGGCTTATAAAGTTCATGTGCAGCAGTTTGGTAAACGTTTTTTTAATCCAAAACGCTTGGTGTGTAAGCTTATTTCCGAAGAAAAAGGTATAGTCGGTATTGACGATCATCACTATTTTACATCGTCTACGGTCACCAAGGATTATGTCTACACGGTTGCTAAATTAAATTTGTGCAAACCTCATTTAAGTACGATCATAGCGTCGTTTCAACTTTGCTCAATAGAGCGTCAAAGTAAAATGCTAAAAATCGCTTTCTTGACATCTGTCTCAAAAACAAAAGAGATGTCACTTCGTGAGTTACAGATAAAAAAGACAGCCATTGGTGTTCCTAAACTGATTTATAATAACCGTGATTTACCAACATCTTTTTCATTGACTCATTGCGGGCGGTTTTCTGGTTTTGCTTATTAAGACCTTTTAGACCTTAAGGTTTACAGCATCAATTATATCTTGATAAATCATCAATTTTAAGAAAAACTACTTCTCCTTTTTCCAGTTGTACAGGATGTTCAAAAAATATCTTTTCACTACCTAACCAAGCCTCAATACTGTAAAAGTGACCCTTAAAAAATGACTTTATGACTGTTGCTTTGAATTCGGAAACTTCAACAATTTTAAGTTGATGCGCATAGATGATCTTTTCATTGATCATATTATATTCTCCGAAAAAAGAAGCAATCAATGGCGTTTTCGGATTTCTATACAATACTTCTGGAGTTCCATTTGCCTCAATGTTCTGATTATTAAGTAAGATCATACGATCAGCAAACCCAAGAACATCGTCTCTATCGTGAGTTGCAACAATACAGGTCACATGTTTGTCTTTGAGATATTTAAAAACATTGCGTCTTAAGGACCGCTTTTGAAAATTGTCAATATGGCTAAAGGGCTCGTCCAATAAAATGATTTCGGGTTGTTTTGCCAAGGCTCTGGCCAATGCGACACGTTGTTTTTGACCGCCAGATAAAGTTTTGACTTTGGTTTTGGAAAAATTGGTGAGCTCGACAACTTCCAGTAATTCGGCCGTGCGTTCTTTCTTTTCCTTCGGAAAAAAGTTGGATAAAAATTTTCCGATAGTTTCCTCTACTGAAATAAATGGCATTAAATCAAATTCTTGAGCCACGTATTTCATGAAGGGATAACCGACGACTAGATTGTATTTTGGGCCAAGGATTTCGTCGTCTTTCCAGTGAATGTTTCCGAAGTCAAGATCATATGCACCATACAACAGTTTTAAAAGTGTGCTTTTGCCTGAACCACTTTCTCCAATAATGGCTAGGTTTTCACCAGGCGCAACTGTAAAAGATACATCTTTTAAAATGGGTGTTTTAGTATATGAGAAGCTGAGGTTTTTTACGTTTAACATGTTTATCTTCCATGAAAACGGAAGTCTCTTTTTATAATAAGACCTCACAGGTTTTGGTGACCCGTGAGGTCTGAGGATGGTCTATTGTTTTTAATTAACCTTTTACTTTTTCTTTGGTGCTAGTTGGTAATACTTCAAAGCCCATGTTATATAAGGTAAATCCAAAAATATCGGCATACTGCTCAATAGTTTTAGAAACGGGAGTTCCTGCGCCATGACCTGCATCGGTTTCGATACGAATTAAGGTAGGATTATTTCCTGTTTGTTTGGTCTGTAACTCTGCCGCAAATTTAAAACTGTGGGCCGGTACTACGCGATCATCATGATCACCTGTCGTCACCATGGTAGCTGGATATTTCACGCCTTCTTTTACATTGTGAACTGGCGAGTAGCCTTTGAGATATTTGAACATGTCTTGATTGTCTTCAGACGTTCCATAATCATAAGCCCAACCTGCTCCAGAAGTAAAGGTATGGTAACGTAGCATATCTAAAACGCCCACGGCTGGTAAAGCGACTTTCATCAATTCTGGACGTTGCGTCATGGTGGCACCAACTAATAAGCCTCCATTTGAACCTCCTCGTATGGCCAAATACTCGGAGGATGTATAGTTGTTATCTATCAAATACTCGGCTGCTGCGATAAAGTCATCAAACACGTTTTGTTTTTTTAGTTGCGTTCCCGCATCATGCCATTCTTTTCCATATTCTCCGCCACCTCTTAGATTAGGCACTGCGTAAATACCGCCTTGTTCCATCCAAACGGCGTTGGTAATGCTAAAACTTGGTGTCAAACTAATATTAAAACCGCCATAACCGTAAAGTATGGTTGGGTTTTTTCCATTAAGTTCAAGACCTTTTTTATGGGTGATGATCATAGGTACCTTCGTGCCATCTTTTGATTTATAGAATACTTGCTGACTTTCGTAATCCTCTGGATTGAAGTCAATCTCAGGTTTTACGTAAATTTCCGAAGTTCCATTTTTAATATCATATTTATAGATACTGCCTGGTGTTACGTAATTGGTAAATGAGTAATATAATTCGGTATCTTTCTTTTTGGCACCAAAGCCACCAACACTTCCAACGCCTGGCAACTCGACCTCTCTTATTAATTTTCCGTCGTAATCATATTGCATCACTTTTGAAACGGCATCCACCATATACTCCGCAAAGAAAAAACCACCACCAGTTGATGGACTTAATACATTTTCGGTTTCTGCAATAAAATCGACCCAATTTTCAGGCGACGGATTTGAAGCCTCAACGGTCACAATTTTTTTGTTTGGGGCATCTAAGTTTGTGACAAAAAAGAGTTTGTCTCCTACATTATCGATCAAATAGGTATCAGAATCTGCGTTATCCAAAATGGTCACGAAGTTGCTGTTAGGCTTATTCAAATCTTTCATCATCAACTTGTTCCCAGAAGTAGAGATTCTTGGATACATAAAGAGGTAGTTGCCATCTTCGGTCACGCTACCACTTATATAACGATGCTTTTCTGCGGCTGTACCACCAAAAACGAGTTTATCGTCTTTTTGGGATGTTCCTAGTTTATGATAATAAAGTTTATGTTGATCGGTTTTAGCCGACAGTTCACTGCCTTTTGGTTTGTCATAACTGGAATAATAAAAACCTTCGTTTTTAAGCCAAGACATGCCACTAAATTTGATATCTTTTAAGGTGTCTTCTACGATTTCTTTTGTTTCGGCATTCATCACGAGAATTTTTCTCCAATCGCTTCCACCTTCAGAAATAGCATAAGCAAGAGTCTTTCCATCTTCAGAAAAACTCATGCCTCCCAGTGAGATTGTTCCATCTTCAGTAAAGGTATTGGGATCTAGAAATACTTGGGCAGTAGAAGGATCTTCTCCAGTTTTATAGCGATAAATAACATATTGATCTTGTAAGCCATCATTTTTACTGTAATAGGTAAAGTCACCTTCCTTGTAAGGAGAGCCTACTTTCTCGTAATTCCATAATTTTGAAAGACGTTCTTTAAGCTCTTCGCGATACGGAATATTTTGTAAATAGTTTTGAGTTGTTTTGTTTTGATCCTTGACCCAAGACATGGTTTCTTCACTGCGATCATCTTCAAGCCAGCGATATGGATCTTTGACTTCTGTCCCGAAGTAATTGGTAACGGTATCTACTTTTTTGGTGTCTGGATAATTTATCACAAGGTCTTGTTTTTGTTCTTTGGGTTTTTCATCGCAGGCGTTTAAGGCGAATAAGGCAATAAGGATAAAGGATATGTGTTTCATAATATGTAAGGGTAAGAGTTGTCTTTCAAAAATAAACAAAAAAGCCTCTATAAATACTTATAGAGACTTTTTTAGGATTTTGTTAAGCTATTTATTGTTTCATAAACTTCTGACTTTTAATCGTATTTCCAGAAACGATTCTTATAATATAATGACCAGTTTCTAATGTACTTACATCAACTGTTTGGTCTACCAACTTCGCGTTGATTATGCGTTTACCATTGATATCAAAAACGGTATAGATGGCATCTTGCAGATCGCTTGAACCAGAAATAGTTAATTTGCGTTTTGACGGATTTGGATAAATCACCAAATCATTGACCAGATAATCCTCCAACGATAAGGTTGAACCTTCAACGACCTCTAAAGGTGTATTGATATCTGGATTTGTCACGGTATCAATAACACCAGATGGCCAATAAATAATAATCGTATTAATACTTGTTTCTAATCCAATGCCAAAATGGGTGTTTAAAGAACTCATAAACTCAAAACCCTCACCACTTCTTACGTCTCTAATTTGAATACCAGCATCGGTATATAACTCTACTCTAGCGCCAATACCATCGATATTACTTTCGGTTCCAACGGTATTGATCGTAATCCAATTGTTTGGTGTTGTCGCGTTCATATAAATGGTCTCGTTGTAATAGCTATCTAAAAAGCCGTCATTATTTAAATCCCCAAAAGATCCATTTTTATAATTAAGTTGATTAGGGTCAATATCCTCAAAGGTCATGTCGCCATTGCCGTACATGATGGTTCCGTTGCAAGCGATATCCAAATTCCCATCATTATCAAAATCGTGACTGACATTTTCATGACCTGTTGGTGCTATATTTAAGTTTGTAGGTGTAACTTCGGAAAACGTGCCATCACCTTCATTTCTCATCAATTTATGAGTACCGGAGCTAGCACCAACAAATACATCCATATCGCCATCGTTGTCATAATCTCCCCAAGAAGAAGACCAGGTTTGCATCGGATCGCTTAGTCCTATGATATTGGCATTTTCAGAGTATGTACCATCACCGTTATTGGTAAGCATTTGATTGCGTCGTCGCGCCTCTTCACCACCACATTTTGCAATGAACATGTCGAGATCCCTATCGTTATCATAATCAATCCAAATCGAGCCATAATCACCACCCGATGGATAGTCACCTAAATTAAAAGGTGCATTTGCTGTAACCCCTGACTGAAAAAACTCAAAATTTCCTGAGCCATCATTGATATAATATACATTTGGCGCTACATCATGACATACAAAAGCATCTAGGTGGCCGTCGTTGTTAATGTCAGCAAAATTAGACCGTTGGGAAAACACATAGTCTGGACCTGATACGCCTGTAAATGCGGTTCCGTTTTCATTAGCACGAAGAAACGAAACGCCTGAGCCGTTGCCAAAAAGTAAATCGGTATAGCCGTTGCCGTCATAATCTGCAGCCGCCATGCTCCAAGTTGGAAGAAAATTAACAACACCACTACTCACAGGAGCGATGACCTCATTAAAACCTCCAGTACTTTGTTGAAAGTGAATCTCTACAGAATTTGAACCACCACCAACAATATCATCCAAATGATCACCATTCATGTCTACGACCGCCAAATCGTAATTTGCAACGGGAAAGGACTGCTGAATAAAGTTAACTCGCGCAATGATCAATGTGGTAAAACCAGCTGGGCCAACCCAATCGCTAAAATCTGCACCACCACAAGAGGCTCTTACGTAAACTTCGTAACCCGTCCCGTCATCTAGATCTGAGAGCGCATAAGGGTTATTGGATGTTACTGGAGTGCCTGGACCTGTTGGTGTTCCCAAACCAAAAGTTTGTACAGCAATTTCCCAATTGGTCTCTGTACTGCCCGCATCCCAAGAGATATTGGCAGCATCTACAGTGACATCTGCCACCGAAAGATTGGTAATATCTGGACAAGTAGGAATCATTTGAGAGCTAATCGTTGGGGACTGAAAACAAAAGCCAAAGGCCCAAAAGTTACCAACATTAGCGTCGTCATAAGAAATTCGGTATCGAAAATTGCTTAATTGATTAGCTGTAAAAGAACTGATATCTACATGATCTGAACTATAATCGACATCAGTACCGTTGCAATAATTATTGGTAAGAAACGAATTGCCATCAAGATCACTTCCCCAATCTATCCAAATGCTGCTATCTGCATCCCAATATTGTAACTTTAATGTGGCGCCGTATTTATTGTAAACATAGCTAGAACTAACAGTGATCCAGTGTTCATTATTAGCAAAGGCTGTTGATAGATTTATAATTGGCGACTCGGCTGCAATATTATCTTGATGATTATTACCAGCATCATCGTCATCATAAGCAAAACGATTTGTAGTAGTTGGATTGGCTTCAAGTACGATATCGGTTGTCAAGTAATTACCGCTTAGCGTCCAATTGCTATTGGGCCAGTTTGCAGCTTGATTTAAACTTTGGGAAAAACCAATAATTGTACTTAATGTGAAAAGCACTAAAGTAATTTTTTTCATAATCGAGGGATTTTAAAAGTGTATTAAATTACAAAAAAGTCTCTAATACAATAGGGTTATCGTCTTATTTTCCAATGATTTGTATAAGTGGGATTGATTCTATCGAGTTTGTTTAGTCACATTCTCCATTAAGCGAATTGATCCATTCTTCAATAAGCCTTACTCCTTCTTCATGTGTTAAGGTACGGCCCAATAAAGGCATTCTGTTTTGTTCTTCAATGGAATTTAATCGAAACCGAAGGACAGACGCATCTGTATTCCCAGGTACTACAATATGAGATGTACCTGCAATTTGGGTATCGGGCTCCACGCAAACACCTTTATTAATGTCTTCGTCATTATCATTGAAGGCGTATCGCATCGGTCTATATTCACAATAGCTCTCGTCGCTATGACAATGCCCACAATTAATATCTAAATAAGACCGTACCCTTAAATCAAGGTCAAGAGTTTCATCATCCCATTTTACAGTAGATACAATGGCAGCGGGAAGGTTATCTTCTAAGTAGCCCAGCTCGATCCATTGTTGTAATTGATTAAATGTCCCATCACTGTAGTTCAAATCTCTATTTAAATTTTGAGGTTTTGGGCCGATAGGCAAGGGTGTTCCAAATTTATTATGGCATGCAAAACATTCGGTTCTTGAGGGAATTCTGTAATTAACGGCATTTGTGATGCCGTTTTCTAACCATTCAATATTGGTAAAACTACCTTGGGTCGTGAAGGTTGCTTCGGTTTGATCGTCGTTCCATACGTATTCCGCAAAGTTCCATCCTTCCGCAGTCAAATACATTAAACGCGTTTCAATAATACGCTGAGAGTTTGAGGGCTGTACGTTCTCATAGTAGAAATTTTTGATAATCACAGACCCAATGGAAAATTGAAGTGGTGTAAAATCACTGTCGTATGTTGCTTTAGAACCACTAGGCATCCAAACAAATCGTTTTTTTTGGGCGTAGTCTGAAAATAATGCCGAATTGAGTTCATAAGGAACAACACCGTTTGAAGGTTCTAGATTTTTCATCTCACCGTCAAAGAACTGATACTCTGAAAGCGTCCCATAAGGCACATCATCTAAATTGAATACTACGGAAGAGATAGGCGTAACGGTTACGGTCACTGTTGCCACTGCACAATTTCCGCTGGCGTCACAAATGGTATATGCAAAGGTATCAACTCCTGAAAAATTCGTACTTGGAGTGTAAAAAATGGTATCGTCAGAAGGATTGTTGGGAGTGATGGAACTATCTAAAACTTCGGCCGTTCCATGCTCGGGATTTTGAACCGTGAGCACACCAACATTTGGGATATGGCTATCATTGCCTAACACATTTATGATCTTGTCGCTATTTTGAGCAACTTCTGTAGCATCAGCATTTGCCTTAATAACTAAAGCCTCATAATTTCCATCGTCATCGCTACAGGACGCGATGAGACCCGCAAGTATTAAAATTATAAAAGGTTGAAGATAACGTTTTAGCATGTCTCACAAATATAACACATATATAACTAGTCAATTAGGATGTCTTAGGTTACAATGGCCTAAGGGATCCTTTATGATATTGACAAATCCCACTATTGGGGAGATATATCACTAGTTAAACAATTGAAATACTGTAAGTCCTACCAAACTTCAAAGTTAAAGTAGTTTTTTGTTCAGGAGGTATTCAGCAATTTGAATGGTATTCGTGGCGGCACCTTTTCTAAGGTTGTCACTAACAATCCACATGTTCAAGGTGTTGGGCTGTGAGCCATCACGACGAATTCGCCCTACAAAAACGTCATCTTTTCCGTTAGCGTATATTGGCATCGGGTAGGTATTGACATCAATATTGTCTTGTACAACAATGCCCTCAGCATTCTTTAAAATTTGGCGAACTTCTTGAATGTCAAAATCATCTTCAAACTCTACATTTACGGCTTCACTATGTCCTCCTGCCGTTGGAATTCTCACAGCCGTTGCCGTCACTGCAATTGTACGATTATCTAATATTTTTTGAGTCTCACGCACCAATTTCATCTCCTCTTTAGTGTATCCGTTTTCCTCAAAAACATCACAATGTGGGATGGCGTTTTGGTGAATAGGATAGGGATAGGCCATTTCACCTTTGATTCCTGCCATTTCATTTTCCAATTGTTTGACAGCCTTTACTCCTGTTCCAGTTATGGATTGGTAGGTCGAAACCACAATACGTTTGATCTTATATTTTTTGTGCAAGGGTGCTAATGCAACAACCATTTGTATCGTTGAGCAATTAGGGTTGGCAATAATTTTATCTTCGGAAGTCAATTGGTTGGCGTTAATTTCGGGAACAATGAGCTTTTTGCTTTGATCCATGCGCCATGCCGAAGAATTATCGATCACAGTAATACCTGCTTTTGCAAATTTAGGAGCCCATTCTAAAGACGTATCTCCACCTGCCGAAAATAAGGCCACATTAGGTGTCATGTCAATAGCAGTTTGCATGCCAACCACTTTGTAGTCCTTTCCTTTGTAAGAGATCAATTTACCTATGGAGCGCTCTGAAGCCACAGGAATCAACTCTGAAACTGGAAAATTACGTTCCTCAAGAACTTTGAGCATGACTTCACCAACTAAACCAGTGGCACCAATTACGGCTACTTTCATATTAAGAATCTTTAATGTGGATATATACTAACAAATGTAGGTATTTATTCAGTTTATGATTAAAACTTTTTAGAATTAAACAAATAAAAAAAACCGCCTCAATCAAGAAGCGATTAAAGTTAAAATATGTAATGTAGCGGTACTCGTAAATTTATTTTTTGAGACTATCCCTAATTTCTTTAAGGATATCAAGTTCGGTTGGTCCTGCTGGAGCAGCTGGTTCTGGGGGAGTTTTAGTTTTATTGTATGCTTTTACGATCATGAATAATACAAATCCTACAATTATCAAATTAATGATGGAGTTGATCCAATTACCATACATAATGGCATTTTCTGGTTTTGTGACTTCACCATCTGCATTAACAGTGGCAGGAGATAAGATATATTTTAAATCTGCAAAATCAATACCACCTGTGAAATTACCAATTATTGGCATCATAATATCGGTCACAAATCCTTTTACCACTAAGCTTACTGCACCAGCAAGAATGACGGCAACGGCAAGATCAATGACATTCCCAGTCATTATAAATTTCTTGAACTCTTTGAACATAATTAATTTTTTTTGGTTGGTTATTAGATCGTGAAAGTACTTAAAAATTTTATAATTGAGAAAATCGACATAAATTATTCAATAACAAATCGCTTGACGCGTTGTGAAATAGCACTAATAATTTCATAGGATATGGTGTTTGCAGAACGGGCAAATTTTGATGCGTTTGACGCATCTCCAAAAATCACAACCTCATCCCCTTCATTACAATCAATATTTGTCACATTCACCATGATCATGTCCATGCACACATTTCCAATGATTGGTGCTTGTTTATTGTTAATGATTACAAAACCTCTTTCGTTTCCATACTGCCGGCCAATGCCATCGGCATGACCAATGGGGATGGTTGCCGATTTTTCGATAGCATCACTTTTGTATGCTCGATTGTAACCTACGGTTTCTCCTTTTTCTATCGTGTGAATCTGTGATATGACCGATTTTAGACTCGCAACAGGTTTGAGGTGTTGATCTTCTTCTTCGGAATTGCCAAAGCCGTATAAACCAATTCCAGTTCTAACCATATCTAAATGGGCCTCAGGATAGTTGAGTATTCCAGAGGTGTTTGCTAAATGCAGCATTGGTCGATATCCAATCGCGCTTGTGAATTCATCTGAAATTGCCTTAAATCGGCTAATTTGATTTTGAGTAAATTCTTTTTCAGAAGCCGCCTCACTTGCTGCTAAATGTGAAAACAGGGACTTTGCCTTAATGGTAGAAGTTGCGTTCAGTTTTGAAATAATATTTGGTATGTCGTCTTGTCTAAAACCTAGACGATTTAAACCCGTATTAAACTTGATGTGCACTGGGTAGTTACGCTGATGTTCTTCCGAAGCAACTTTTATGAATTCCTCAAAAATTTTGAAGCTATAGAGACTAGGCTCTAAACAACGTTCAATTAACATTTTAAAGTTTACCGCTTGGGGATGAAGCACCAAAATGGGCGTCTCAATACCTGCATCACGAAGCGCAACGCCTTCGCTGGCATAGGCTACCGCAAAATAATCTACCTTTAAACTTTGGAGATAATTGGCAATTTGATTGGCGTCACTGCCGTAGGCAAAAGCCTTTACAACGGCTAATACTTTGGTGTGTGTACCGAGTTTAGATTTAAGATATGTAAAATTATGATGAAGTGCGTTTAGATCGATCTCTAAAACGGTTTCTCTAGCTTTTGGCATTGTGTTTGGTATCTTTTTTGGAGAGATCCTGAGGGTCTTCAACCTTCATGTTTCGAACTTTATCACGTAACATCGCTTTATAGTATGCAGCACGACTAAGGGGTTCATACTCGTCAACTTCACCCAGTAAAACCAGTGCATCACTCGATGCTTTCCTAAAGCTGTATTGTGCTAAATTTCCCGTTCTCGTGCAGATGGCGTGAACTTTGGTCACATACTCGGCAGTCGCCATAAGATTAGGCATTGGACCAAAGGGATTCCCTTTAAAATCCATATCCAATCCAGCCACAATAACACGTACTCCTTTATTGGCCAAATCATTGCACACCCTTACAATTTCATCATCAAAAAATTGGGCTTCATCAATCCCGACAACATCACAACCATCGGCCAAAATAGGAATATTGGCAGCTGCGGGAACAGGTGTTGATCGTATTTCATTGGCATCATGAGACACCACCCGTTCTTCATCATAACGCACATCAACAGCAGGTTTGAAAATCTCAACCTTTTGACGGGCAAATTGGGCACGCCTCAATCTGCGGATTAATTCTTCTGTTTTACCAGAAAACATAGAACCGCAAATGACCTCTATCCAGCCAAATTGTTCTTTATGATTTACTGTGTTTTCAAGAAACATTTTGTAATTTTATAACAAGAATTTAATCGAAGTTCGTTTTGCTTAAAGGTGGCGTAAATTTATTAAAAAACAAAAGCCTAAATTGGATAAAACAGAAAAATTATGAAAAAGAAACTTGAAGCAGAATTGATAAGTATTGCCCATAGAATTTTAAAGCTGAAAGGCAAGGAAGATGTTGTAAAACTTCATGCTGAAGCTGGTGCCCTTTTTGAGAAATTGAGCGTGCTTAAATTTGCCAATGAGAATTTTGAAGGAGATTTACCAAAGATAGGCAGCGATTCTTCTTTCTTCGGAATGTTGGATACGGCATTCAATAATAAAGTGAGTGATAATATAGAAGTTGAGGATAGAATCTATGTCAATTTAGATGAAAAGGAAGATGATCATATCTACGAGCCAGTAATGGAAAAAATTAAGGATATGGTAGCTCAAATGCCTCATGAAACGCAACAGGTGGATGAAATCGTCGAAATGGCAGTTTCTAAAATAAAATCAAAACAGCATTTAGAGGATATTACAGCAGGTTTTGAAGAGATTCCTGTTTTTGAGCCAAAATCCCAGGTCGACGAGAATTTTAGAAAATCGCTTAACGATAAATTAAAAAACGGAGGTCTCAATATCGGTCTCAACGATAAATTGGCATTCATCAAACATTTATTTGATGGTAAAATTCAGGATTATGAACGTGTGTTATCACAATTAAAAACGACGAGTTCTTTTGAAGAGGCTGCTCATTTAATTAAGGATATTGTAAAACCTGACTATAATAATTGGAAGGGTAAAGAGGATGTTGAAGCCCGCTTTTTAAACATTGTTGAAGGGAAGTTTGAATAACGACATTAATAATTTAAATACAACCATCCTACTTTAGGTTTTTCACCTGTATTCAAGTCTAGAATATAAAAATAAGTGCCTACTGGAAGCAAACCTGAGTTGTGCAGCAGACCTGTATTTGCTGACCCATCCCAATCGTTTTTATAATTTTCTTTTTGATAAATCTGAACTCCGAATCTATTAAATATTTTAAGGATATTACTGGGGTACTCCTCGATACATTCTATGTCAAAAGTATCATTAATACCATCGTTATTTGGTGAAAGTCCTTGTGGTATAAACAAGCAAAAATTAACGATCACTTCAGCTTCGTCACTATCATTGCTTTCATTTCTATCAAGTTCATTCAGCGCATTGAGTCTAGCAACGTTTAATAAGCCATTGTTTGAGTTTACTTTAGCAACAATAGTCAAGGTCTCAGATTGCGCGCTCGTTAGAGCATCGATAGACCAAATAAGTGTTGAGGTGTTAAAAACTCCTTCAGAAGCGGCAGACGATAGCAACGACATTCCGTCTGGAAACACATCTAAAATCTCGATATCGGTGCCCTCTGTTGTTCCCAAATTTGAAGCCGTTACCACAAAAGTGACCTCATCTCCAATTATGGCTTCTTGCGGAGTAACATTTTTGATAATTTCAATATCAACGTTTGAGTTGTCCTCTAAAACAGTAAGCGTAGCATTGGTTTGAGAGGAGTCTATGTTATTTTGGTTTTCAAAATTAGTCGTATCGTTTAAGTAAACTCCTGAAACATTAGAAGTAACGTCAACGCTAAATGTACAAGAGGCAATTCCTTCAGGAAATTCTAAATTTGAAACTCCAGCAAAGCTGTTGCCGATATCGCCAATGAAAGTGGCAGTACAACCATTTTGTTGTATCCATGAGGGCTGTGAGGTTAGGGTGATTTCCGAAGGAAAAATATCAGTAAATGAGATATCATTTTGTGATAAATTATCTGATAGATTGTTAACTGTAAAGACCAAGGTGCTTTGCTCTCCTGCGGTAATTGTAGTAGGATCGTAGTTTTTTATGAGTGTGGGAGCAAGAATTTGAATATTGCTAATTGAGATGTTGGTTTCTGGGGATACTTCACGGTTATCATTTAGGTTTGGAGTTGCAGTTGCTATATTATTGTAGGCGCCTCCAAAACTTGGGGCAGTTACGGGAACTCTAATTCTAATGGTAGAGCCAGCGTCCATATTTTCTATAGATCCCGTCACAGTATTATTGATGGTTTGTAGGTTTGTTATACAAGTCGCACTCCCATTTGTGACTGCGCAAGTAGGTGTTCCCGTAACGGTAAAGACATCGTTTATGATATCTTCAAAATCGATATTTATGGCGTTAGAGCTGTTTTCACTATTGGTAATATCAATAATCCAATCAAAACCTTGATTAACGTTGGTTTGGGTAAATTCTGGAAATGTTTGAACTACCAAATCTACACAAGGCACAAAGAAGGTAGTCACTTGGTCTTCATTATCAGCTAGATTATTGTCAATATTACTATTTGCGTTTTCTAATATAACTTCAGTATTAACAGGAATAGGATTGATGGAGCAATCTGTATTCCAAAGCACAACCGCCTCAAAAGTTACAGCGCTATTTGCAGGTAAACTCCAATTATCCTCAGCCGTTATCTCCCAAAATATATCAGGATTACCAGCGGTGCCTATGCCATCATATTCAACACCGATATTGGCATTGGTAATTTCAAAACATGATGCGTTTCCTGTCGCCGACTCACAAGTTACAGCAACCAACGTTCCTGAATAAGCAATAGTTTGTGGTGCTAATATGATGTCCTGTAGCGCTATGACTGTATCGACATCGCTTAAATTATTTACAATAATTTCATAAGTAACTTCACCTATCCCAATAGGATTTAGAGAGGACTGGCCATTGGGCGGTAAAGGATTTATTTGTGTTTTTGTAACACTCAAGTTTACAAAGGAGCAAGCTGGAGTTGGTGGTAACGAGACGTAATCATTTTGCGAATTATTTGATATGTCAGAATCTAAAACATCGTCTTGCAAAATATTTATGCCCGATCTAATAAGTACTTGATTGGGTTGATTATCTGGAGAACACTCTGGCTCTAAAAAAGATGCGATGGTTCTAATTGTAAGCGTAGCATCTACAGGCATGGTAAATGTGTCACTAACCCAAAAAACATCGTTGATGTTTATAGCGATGTCGTCACAAGAGAGAATGCCTGTGGCGTCAATACATTCTACAGAAATAATGTCCCATTCAATAGTAGGCGCTAAGTTTTGCAGAAAAAAGGCGATATCAGCATCTAAAGGACCGTTGTTGCAAACGGTAGTTTCAAAGATGACCTCTTGATTCCAATCCACAGTAGTCGAAGGGTCTGGATCAATTTGTATGGTGTCAATACATACATCTGTAGTTTGACACAACTCCGATTGTAATAAATTTGTCGCTAACGGATTAGATAAACTGTTCCCTGAATTACTGTGATCTAGTGTAATTTCGATCCTGCTATGAACGTTGATTTGATCTAATTCAATGGCGCAAGACGGATCCAGATATTGATATACCATTTCAAACGTAATAGAGCCACCTGCTTTATATACATGCGACTGCGTGTAATTGAGGATGTCGGATGTCGCGCTCACCAAAATTGAATTCCCTGAGATTCCACTCACGTTTGGGCATGCTGTTCCTGCGGTTGCTTCAATACACTCAAGAGAAACAAGCGCTACATTTGGCCGTCCATAATCTAAAGATGTCAATAAAGTTAAGCGAGCTGTTATCAAGTCTACGGGAAAATCAATAGCGCTGTTATTAGTGATCGTGAATCTATAAGTAACTGGTGAATTCCATGACGATATAGGTGTACCGAGTGCCGGCGAGATTTGAGAATGTGTTATAGAAAAGTTGATATCTACATCAATAACGTCGATAGAAATGACAGATTGATTGTTGCTCATATTGGTATCTGTTGTACCTGTTGGAGCGGCAATTAATGCATTAGTAGCAATGCCCCCAACGTTTGAAGGTGCGGTAACTTCAATGATTAGGGTTACACTTGAACCTGTTGGTAAATTTGCAACTGTACCAGTCACGGTATTAGTTGTCGTTAAATTTAACTCTCCTGCATTGGAGGCGCCTCCAGTATTGTTTTGAGAGCTTATACTTGCTAAACTAAGATTTTGTAAATCCTCATCTAATATGATCTGAAATGATGCATTATTAACCGCATTTCCTGAGTTTATGATCGTAACTGCATATCTGAAATCTTGAAAAATTTCAACTTGTGAAATATCTGCTCCTGCGGTATTTTGAGCCTGTACGACAACGGATAGATCTGTAGTTTGCGCAGTAATTTGGTTACAAATACATACAAACAGTAATGCGCGCAGCAATCTTTGAATCATTAGAAAGACAGTTTTTTTATGAGATACTAAATAACCTTAAAGGTTGCGTTAATATAATAAGAAACATTGTAAATTTGAATAGAAACCCTTAACAATGAGTAAACTTTATATCGTTCCTACACCTATCGGAAACTTGAAAGACATGACGTTTAGAGCTGTTGAAGTTCTCAACGAAGTCGATCTTATATTAGCTGAAGACACCAGAATATCTGGCAAATTACTGAAGCACTACGATATTGGAACACAAATGCAAAGCCACCACATGCATAATGAGCACCGCATGGTGGAACAGCTGGTGCAAAAACTTAAAAATGGGTTGTCAATTGCTTTGATCAGCGACGCAGGAACTCCCGCAATATCCGACCCAGGATTTTTATTGACCAGAGCTTGTGTAGAAAACAATGTCGAAGTTGATTGTTTACCTGGTGCCACGGCATTTGTTCCAGCGCTTGTAAATTCTGGTTTACCAAATGATAAGTTTGTGTTCGAGGGATTTTTGCCCGTAAAAAAAGGGCGTCAAACGCGATTACTAGTATTGGCAGAAGAAACCCGCACGATTGTATTTTACGAAAGTCCGCATAAATTGATAAAAACCCTTACCCATTTTTGTGAGTATTTTGGAGAAGATCGTCCCGTTTCAGTCTCGCGCGAATTGACAAAACTGTATGAAGAAACCATTAGGGGAACCGCAAAGGAAGTTTTAGACCACTATACCGATAAACCAGCAAAAGGGGAAATTGTAATTGTGGTAGGTGGCTCAAAATAACATAAACGTTTTTATATAAAAACGATATTTTCTAATATTGTTTTTAAAAATAAACAACTTTTGGTATATTTGTTTTTTACAAAAAACGATTATGGAAGAGTTGTTCGTAATACAAGAATTTTTTTTAAATAATCTCTCTAATAAAAAACGCTATCTATTAAAGCATATAGATTGGAAAGATCGTTTAATAGGCATTAAAGGTGCGCGAGGCTCTGGAAAGACGACTTTAATGTTTCAGTATATGAAATTTGAGTTGCCAGAAAGCGCAGAATATCTATATGCTTCTCTAGATGAACTCTACTTTTTAGAGAATACGTTAGTTGCCTTTACTAAAGAATTTGTGTTACGTGGCGGGACGCATTTATTTTTAGATGAGGTTCATAAATATCCCAATTGGTCTAGAGAATTAAAATTGATTTACGATCAATTCCCTAACTTAAAAATTGTATTTACCTCGTCATCCATTCTGGAGATTTACAAAGGAGAATCAGATTTAAGCCGACGAGCGGTCATTTATGATTTAAAGGAATTATCATTTCGAGAATACATCTTATTTGAAAAAGGACACGATTTGCCAAAAATTGAGCTTAAAGACTTGCTCATTAATCATAAGAAAATTGCTATCGATTTAAAACCATATTTAGAAAAGCCCATAAGGTATTTTGAGGATTATTTAAAGCAAGGCGCATATCCTTACTATTTAGAAAACCCAAAGAGTTACATCAACAAACTCAATCAAACGATTAACTTAATATTGGAGGTCGATTTAAACGCAGTTGAAAACATCCCGTATGCTGAGAGCCTAAAAATTAAGAAATTGTTGATCGCCATTGCTCAAGTGGTGCCTTTCACGCCAAACATTACAAAATTGAGTGAACGATTGGGAATGTCTAGAAATTTTTTGATCAACGCCATAAAATTATTAAATAGAGCAGAGTTGGTCATAGAACTTTACAAGCCAAATACAGGCATTGGAGCGTTTACAAAACCCGAAAAATTATATCTCAATAACCCCAACCTAGTCTATGCTTTAGGAAAAGAGAATGCCAAAACGGGTACACTACGTGAAACATTTTTTGCAAATCAAATGAAACACTTGCATGAGATTCATCTCGCTGAAAAAGGAGATTTTATAATCGATAAAACATATACTTTTGAAATAGGAGGTAAAGGAAAAACATCAAAGCAAATTCAAAACATTAAAAACAGTTTTGTTGTTAGAGATGATATGGAAGTTGGTAGTCTTAATGTAATTCCGCTATATCTGTTTGGATTTTTGTATTAGTAATTACGATTTTAGACAAAGATCAAATAAAAAGAAATTGTAATTAAGCTAATTTTTAAAGCATTTTAAGTATTAATTTATCGTGGGTTTCTTTAATTTCAGAGTAAAATAAAATTATGGAAAAACGACACTATGATGTTTTTGTGATAGGGAGTGGTATCGCTGGCCAAACGGCTGCAACTATGTGTGCTAAGAATGGATTTAAGGTGGCCATAGCAGATAAACGGGAATACGGAGGAACTTGCGCCATAAGAGGTTGTGACCCAAAAAAAATAATGATGCAGTTTGCCGATTTAGTTCATAAATCAAACAACCTTAAGGCAAAAGGTGTTTCAAAATTACCCAAAGTCAAATGGAAAACGGTTCAAAAATTTAAGTCGAGATATACAGATTCAGTGCCACCTTCCACAGAGAACGATTTAAAGTCTGAGGGTATAGATCTCTACCACCAATCCCCAAAGTTCATCAGTGAATCGGAAATAGAGGTTGAAGGCAAAATAGTTTCAGCAGATAAATTTGTGATCGCCTCAGGCCTGATGCCAAGGCCTTTACCTTTTGAAGGTTCGCAATTTTTGCAAACTAGTGATGATATACTCAACCTAAAAAAAATTCCCAAATCGGCTACCTTTATTGGCTCTGGATATGTTGGGATGGAGTTTGCCTATATGCTATCTACGTTAGGTTGTAAGGTGACTATTTTGGAGCATGGCGGTCGGGCGCTTTCAGCATTTGATCCGTTTTTGGTGGATATTTTGATTGATAGTATGCGCAAAATTGGGGTTAAATTCATTTTTAATGCTGAACCGATTTCCGTAGAAAAATTGAAAAAGAATCATCGTATTACTTATAAACTTAAGAATAAAACTAAAAGTCATAAATCGAGACTAGTGTTTAATACTGCTGGCCGGGTGCCAGCAACAGGCTTACTGGGTCTTGAGAACGCGAATATAAAAACAGATCACTCAGGAGTTTTAGTAAATAATTATATGCAAAGTACAAGCCAATCAACTGTCTATGCTTGTGGTGACGTATCGAGTGCGTCGGTTCCTCTTACTCCACTTTCTGGACTTCAAGGGTATATTGCTGGTCATAATTTATGCTTCGGAAATAAGAAAAAATTTGAAAATCCTTTAGTGCCTTCGGTGGTGTTTACGTATCCACACTTGTCCATGGTTGGCTATTCCGAAGAAGAAGCGAAGAGGCGGTATAAATCTATAAAGGTATTTCAAGGTGATGTGTCACATTGGTATAATGCCAAGAAGGAAAATTCTCAGGGTTATGCTTACAAAATTCTTGTTAATGAACGTACAGATGAGATTGTTGGTGCTCATTTGCTGGGCTCTCAAGCTCACGAGGTAATTAATATTTTAGTCATGGCGATGACTACAAACATGACGGTGAGTGCCTTTAAAAAATTGATTTTTACGTATCCCTCTTATACCAATGATCTCAAGAGTATGCTAAAGGAGGATGTTTAGTGGATATTCAGGATTTACTTTATAACATTAGACAGTGCGATATTTGCGAGGCGCATTTGCCGTTGGGTGCGCGACCTATTATTGAGGCTCACAGGACTTCTAAAATTGTATTGCTAAGTCAAGCTCCAGGGCGTGTTGCACATGAAAAAGGTGTCGCTTGGGACGATGCTGGTGGAAAGCGTCTAAGGGAATGGTTGGGTGTAACGGAGTCTCAATTTTACAATCCCAAAAATTTTGCTGTTTTACCCATGGGCTTTTGTTATCCTGGAAAGGGAAAAACGGGCGATTTACCGCCAAGACCAGAATGCGCACCAACATGGCATGATTTGGTCTGGGAAGAACTCAATAATGTCAATTTGATTATTTTGATAGGTGCCTATTCACAAAACGCTTATTTAAAAAACGATGCCAAACGTACCCTCACAAAAACTGTTGCCAATTACAAAGCGTATTTGCCCAAGTATTTCCCGATACCGCATCCTAGTCCAAGAAACCGATTTTGGTTGATGAAGAATCCTTGGTTTGAGGATGAGGTTTTGGAGGATTTAAAGGGCGTTGTTGCCAGGGTAATTGATTTAGATTAATTTCTGGAATCATAATTTACTAGATAGAGTTTTTTTATTCTGAAACTCTAGATTTTACTTATTAGATCTTTGAAACTTACAGTCTTAAAAAAGCACATATTTAAATGTAAGTTCCGCTAGGAACGCAATATAGGTAGATCGTCAGCAACGAACTACCTTTTAATAAACAGATCCATCATGCTTCCCAACCTCAAAACCGTGCTTTCCTAAATATTGGTTACCGCTTTCAACAGCACCATTTTCCATATCGGTTCCCATAGAATCATTCCAACGGTTTAAATAACCGAACAATGAAATCACACCGAGCATTTCCACGATTTCACCTTCATCCCAATGCTCGTACAAACGTTTCTTAATGTCTGCGTTTACCGCATTTGGCACTTGAGAAGCCGCTAAACTAAAATCGAGGGCGGCACGTTCAGCACTAGAAAAAGCCGAGTGCGTTCGATACTCCCAAATATTATCCAATTGTTCTTGCTCTGCTCCATAACGTTCCGCAGCGCGAATTGCATGCGCTTGGCAATAGCGACAGCCCGTAGCATTACTAGACACCCAAGCAATCATGCGCTTTAAAGCCGACGTTACACGACCTTCGTTAGCCATAACCGCTTTATTTAAATTGATAAAGGCTTTAGATATCGCTGGACGTCGCTGCATGGTCAATACAGAATTGGGACAAAACCCAAGCGTCTCATTAAAAAATTCGGCGAGTTGTTTTGTTTCAGGATCGTGTTCCGCAGATAAAGGAGTTACTAATGCCATATGTTCTGTTTTTAGTAGTATTTTTGAGTTAACAATTAACGAAAAATTCTTCAGTTATGTCTCATAAAGTGGTCACTCATTGGAAAGGAAATTTACAGTTTGAGTCTGATAACCCTAGCGGAAAGCTACTCACCATGGATACATCTTCGGAAGATGGCGGTTATAATTCAGGATTAAGACCTAAAGCGTTGATGCTGTCGTCACTTGCAGGTTGTTCTGGACTGGATGTGGTTTCTGTTCTGAAAAAAATGAAAGTACCATTTTCAGATTTTAGGATCGATACTCTCGGAGAATTAACCGATGAGCATCCAAAAACCTATCATACTGTTTCTGTTGAATATCATTTTTATGGAGACCAATTAGATGAAGATAAAATTAAGAAAGCTGTAAATCTTTCCGTAGAAAAATATTGCGGTGTGATGGCAATGTTCCGTCGGTTTTCAGAAATAAAACTCAGTATCCATTACCATAATATATAGCGAAAATAGTCTATATTAGCACATGCGCTGGACTCTCAAACCTAAACCAGATTCTATAATTCTTGAAACCTTGCAAAAAGAACTTCAAGTAGATCCATTTGTCGCTACATTGCTCGTACAACGAGGTATCGAAACTTATGATCAAGCCAAGCGGTTTTTTAGACCTACGTTTGCCGAACTGCACGATCCATTTCTCATGAAAGATATGGATAAAGCCGTTGCTCGCATTGAAGCTGCACTTTTAAAGAATGAAAATATTTTGGTTTTTGGCGATTATGATGTTGATGGAACAACCTCTGTAGCCTTAATGTCTTCCTATTTAAGAACAAAGTCTGATAGAATCGCGACCTATATCCCAGATCGTTATGATGAGGGCTATGGGATTTCTTACAAGGGTATTGACTTTGCTCACGATAATAAATTTTCGCTCATTATCGCTTTGGATTGTGGCGTTAAAGCAATCGATAAAATAGCCTATGCTGCACAAAAAGGTATTGATTTTATTATCTGTGATCACCATAGGCCAGGTATTGAATTACCAAAAGCTATTGCGATTTTAGATCCTAAGCGCGATGATTGTGATTATCCGTTTAAAGAATTGTGTGGTTGTGGTGTTGGGTTTAAACTTATTCAAGCATTGTCCTCCAAAGATGGGAAAACACCTGAAGATTTAGGCGAGTATCTCGATTTGGTAGCCACAGCAATTGGTGCAGATATTGTGCCCATCGTTGGCGAAAATCGGGCTTTAGCTTACTTTGGCTTGCAGGTTATCAATACAAATCCAAGACCTGGCATCAAAGCTATTATCGAGCAAATCAAAAAAGATGTACTTACGATTACCGATGTCGTCTTTATCGTGGCGCCAAGAATAAATGCCGCAGGACGCATGAAACACGGTAACTACGCGGTGACCTTATTGACCGAAACTAACGAAGAACTAGCTAAAGAATACGCGAAGGAAATTAATGATTTTAATCTCGATAGGCGAGAAACCGATCGGCGAATCACCGAAGAAGCCTTGGTTCAAATTGTCGATCAAAAGGAAGAAGACCGATTGACTACAGTAGTCTATCATGAAACGTGGCACAAGGGTGTGATTGGGATTGTCGCATCACGATTAATTGAAACGTACTATAGACCAACCTTAGTCTTTACAAAAAGCGGTGAAAAATTGGCAGCTTCAGCACGATCGGTAAAAGGTTTTGACGTTTATAACGCCTTGGAAGCTTGTGCTGAACATATCGAACAGTTTGGTGGCCATAAATATGCAGCAGGTTTAACGTTAGATCCAAAAAACTACGAAGCATTTAAGCACGCCTTTGAGGATGAGGTAAGCAAAACTATAGATCGCAGTTTGTTGACTCCAGAAATTAGAGTCGATATGCAGATTGACTTAAAAGATATTACGCCAAAATTCTACCGAATTATAAGTCAGTTTGCGCCTTTTGGACCTGGAAATATGACACCAATTTTGATGACTGAAAATTTAAGAGATTCGGGCTACGGTAAATGTGTTGGTGAAGATGATAAACATTTACGATTGACTGCTACGCAAGGCATTGATAAAATCGTGTGCATTGGTTTTGGTTTAGGCGATAAATGTGATTTGATTACCGATAGAAAACCATTTAGCGCGGTGTATTCTATTGATGAAAATCATTGGCAAGGCAATGTAAGTTTACAATTGAAGTTGAGAGATATTAGATAATTATCATTTTTATTATAGTTTTTGGTCAAAAACTATAATAAGATACAGCCCTATTTTAGATTTTAACTAAAAACTATAATAAGACTACTTCTTGTTTTACATTTGCACCATAATGTAAAAATGACCTGTCAATCCCGATAGCCTTCGGGATTAAAATCTAATAGGTCTTGATAATTAAACAACGTTGAGCAAAAAAGATCCATACGCAGCACTGCGCTATAAAGAGTTCAATATATTTTTAATCGTTCGGTTTGCCTTGGTATTTGGTTGGTCAATGCAATTTATCATTATCGAATGGCAAGTGTATGCCTTGACTAAAGACCCGCTATACATTGGCTTAATTGGTTTAATGGAAATCATTCCTGCATTGAGTATGGCGTTATTTGCAGGCCATATCGTGGATCAAAAGGAAAAACGAAATCTGCTGGCCTTTTGTATTGCTGCTTTTTCATTGATCAGTTTCGGTTTGTTTTGGCTCACCACGCCAGCAGTTACGTCGACTTGGTCTTTAAATAGTATGCTGTATTCTATTTATGCCTTGGTCTTTTTTGGCGGACTGCTTCGCTCATTTTTTGGGCCGTCAATTTTCTCAATTGTTGCGTTGATTGTCCCCAAAAAAGTCTATCCCAATGCAGCCACTTGGAACAGTTCAACATGGCAAATGGCTCGGGTCTTGGGAGTCGCTTTTGCTGGATTTTCTATTGGATGGATTGGCGTGCATTGGTCGCTCTGTATCATTTTTGGATTAGTGCTATTCTCGTTATTGGTATTGTTTCAGATCGAAAAAAAACCGATATTAAATCCAAAAATTGGAGAACCTGTCATGCAAAGTTTGAAAGAGGGTGTTAATTTCGTGTTTAAATCTAAGGCGATTCTTGGTGCCCTGACCTTAGATATGATCTCTGTACTATTTGGAGGAGCGATTGCCTTAGCTGCTGTTTTTGCTACTGATATTTTAAAAGTTGGTCCTCAAGGTTTTGGTATTTTGGTTGCTGCGCCAAATGTAGGTTCATTTTTGACGATGTTGGTCACCGCTTATATCCCGATTGTTAAAAAAGCAGGTGTAAAATTACTTATTGCTGTTTTTGGCTTCGGAATAAGCATCATTGCATTTGGATTGTCCTCAACATTCTGGATTTCGGTACTGGCTTTATTTTTTAGCGGTGTGACCGATGGTGTGTCTATGGTGATTAGGCAAACCATATTACAACTCAAAACGCCTGATAACATGCGAGGTCGCGTATCGTCGGTAAACTCCATGTTCGTAGGGTCTTCAAATGAGTTGGGCGCTTTTGAAAGCGGATTGACTGCCAAATTAATGGGCGCAGCAACCGCAGTGGTTTTTGGAGGAACAATGACGTTGATCACGGTTATTACAACAGCTTTGGTATCACCATCATTTAGGCAATTGGATCTTACTGAGGATATGGAGGAGAATGAGGCTTCTTAATTTAGTTATGTGTTTTTAACTCAAAATTTTCACCATCAAACACGCCGTAGGTAAAGTACGTAATCCAATCTCCTAGATTTACATATTTAGAATGTTGTCCTAAATCGAGATCCATAGGTAAATGACGATGACCATAGACAAAATAGTTACGATGCTTTTCTTGAAGTTGTGATTTACTATATTGAATGAGCCACTCTTTGTCTTCCCCTAAATAGGTGGCATCGTGTTCTCCAGAAATAAGTTTATTTTTTACTGATAGATATTGCGCTACGCGCATACCGATATCTGGATGCAGCCATTTAAATAAGAATTTAAAAATGGGATTTGTGAAAACAGCTTTCATACGTTTGTAACCTTTGTCGTAAGGTCCTAATCCGTCGCCATGAGCAATATAAAAGGTTTTATCATTGAAGGTGAATTCTTTTGGTTTGTGATACACAGGAATATTGAGCTCGTTTTCAAAATAGCCGTTCATCCAAAGGTCGTGATTACCAACAAAGAAATAAATAGGGATCCCAGAATCACTAATTTCGGCAAGTTTGCCTAGGGTTCTTACAAATCCTTTGGGAACTACCGTACCGTACTCAAACCAAAAATCGAAGAGATCGCCCAGTAAAAAAATGGCAGCAGCATCCTTTTTGATTTCGTCCAGCCAGGCTACAAACTTCTTCTCACGCGGTAAAGAGGCTTCTATAGTTGGAGCACCTAAATGGTTATCGCTAGCAAAGTATATTTTTTTTCCTTTTGGAATTTGCATGTTGTAAATATAGTTAGACCTTATAGTTTTTTAAATAGCGGAATTGGCTTTTTTTTGCGTTAAGGATTGAAACGGCATCCTTTTTTGTTTTTGGACAAAAAAGATACAGTTGAAAGCCTGACCTGAAAGGGAACGCCCTAAAGATTATCACTCGCAAACCACTGCGCATAAGACGTGGCTGTTTCCTGAAGTTTTAGAGAGTGCAACTTAATATTTTGTGGTAAACGTTGTTTTATTTTATGGGCAAAGTCGATGACCATCATCTCACTAGTAGGTTGATAGTCTACTAAAAGCACGTTATGATCTCTTGCTTGAAGTTCTTTTGCTAACTCAACATGTGGCGTGTTTTTATTGAAAACAGTGGCGTGGTCAAACACATCTACGATTTCTTCCTTTACAATTTTCTTGAGATCTGTAAAATCGATGACCATCCCAAATTTCACGTTAGACTGGTCTGTGATGGGCTGCCCAATGACAGTCACATCTAATCGGTAACTATGACCGTGTACATTTTTACATTTCCCATCGTAACCATATAAGGCATGGCCAGTTTCGAAGGAAAATTGCTTGGTGATACGAATATGGCTCATTAGCGTTTTTTGTTGCGATTATAGAAATATACGATAACGAGTACAATTCCTAGTATTAAGAATAGACCGTTTCCACTTATAAATGACATAAAATCCATAAAAATTAGAATTTAAAATCGATTAGTCGTCAAATTTACATTTTTTGGGCACGAGGCAAAAATAGTTGTCTAAATTTTATAATGAGTGGGACGCCTCTGGCAATCATCCAAAAGGTAAGCGCTATGAATACGGCGTATAATTTTAAGCCGTAACTATCTAAAAGGAATAAAATTGGAATAAACACTAAAACGGTTGACAGCAATAACAAATTTCTCAAAAACTTCATTTTGCCCATGCCCTTAAACATGCCATCAAATATAAAGGCTAGCGCACAAATGGGCTGCATGGCCAGAACGATCCAAAACACCTCATAAAATTCGGTCAAAACCTGTTGGTCATCGGTAAATATAGCACCCACAGCGTTGTACGCTATCAACCCTAAAACCGTTAGTGAAATACCTATTGCGATACCACATTTGATTAAAAAAGAGCTCAGTTCTATTAGCTTCTTATAGCTTTTTTGACCAAGTAATTTTCCAGAGAGAATATTACCAGCGCTGGCATAACCGTCTATGATAAAAGCCCCTAAAAACCAAAGATTAATAGCAATAGTGTAGGCAGCGATATATTTGGTGCCATAGGAAGTTGCAAAACGCGTCGCAAAATAGAGTGTGGCATTTAAGGCTAAGGTTCTCACAAACAGATTGAGAATCATAACGGTGAATGTTCTAATTTTTTTATTAAACGGAAATGTAAGTCGTAATGAAATATCGGTCTTTTTAAGTAAAAAATAAGCCGAGCATAATGCCATTACAATTTGAGCAATGACGCTTGCCCACGCTGCTCCCTTGATGTGCATGGGATTTATAACACCTTCAATACCGTATACAAAGGCAAGGTCTAGAACAATATTGATGATAGTGCCAATTATGGCAATAATCATTGGGAAATAGGTGTTTTGCAACCCGCGGAACGTTCCGAAAATGGCGATAGTAAATAGGGTAAAGGGAAACCCAAAAACGCGAATAGTATAGTAGTCAACGCTATAAGCCAAAATCATATCTGACGCATTATAAAGTTCAAAGATTTCTGTGGAAAATGGCAGCGTAAAAACAATAATTAAAATACTTATCGAGGTGATAATAAAGATGGCTTGAGCGGGAAGATTTTTAACCTGATCTAATTGATTGGCGCCTACATGCTGTGAGACAATAGATGAGATGGCGCTTCGCGTTTGCCCGAGCACCCAAATGAGCATTGAAATAAAGGTACCCACAATGCCTACGGCTGCAAGGGATTCGGCAGCGTTATAATCGACATTGCCAATAATAGCCGTGTCGGTCAATGATAAAATTGGCTCTGCGACCCCCGAAATTAATGCCGGAATGGCTAATCTATTGATGTTTTTGAGGGTGATGTCTGTTTTCAACAGCGTTGTTTATTATGTGATTGTTAATAGTAATTGTGACTTAGAAATGTTAGGGTCGGTGTAATCGGATTTCAAAAGTTAACGACTACAATCTCAATTCAATTCAAGTTGTAAAGATTTCTAATCTAGAATAGATTGATATTAGTTACCTTTGCCACAATTTGCACAAAGTTACTTTTAAAAATTTTATTATGAAGTCTATTTTAGTTCCTGTTGGATCCTCCAAAAATGCCGAAAGTCATTTACAGTATGCTGTAGATTTCGCTCGTGCCTTTGGAGCAAAACTGTATGTAGTACAAATTTATAATGTATACACAAAAGCAGGAACGATGATCAAGGTAGATCACATTCTTCAGCGTGAAAGTTTAGCGTTTTTAAAGGGACATGTCTCTAAAATTGATACCAAAGGTGTTCAAGTTGTGGTCAAAACTTTTAAAGGAAAGCTCGTCGATACACTAGAATTGGCTTGCGAAGCGTTAGACGTAGATTTGATTATTTTAGAACCAAGAACGAACTCCATAAAGGATGAGGTCTATTTGGGCAAAACATCTGGAAAGATTGTAAAGCAAACTGATCTTCCGGCATTGATTGTGCCAGAAGGGTATGTCTATAAGCCAATCGTAAAAATATTATTAGCGGTAAAATCGGCCGTCATTAAAAAAGACGATGCGTTGAACCCATTAAGAGTGATTAAAAATCAATATAAAGCTGTTTTGAATTTATTATTGGTGAGAACACCGTTTCACAATGAAGGTGATTTTGATGTTAATGATGATTTGAGTAATTTAGTTACAAATACCACCATTGCTGAAAACGCAACTACTTATCAAGGTGTGTTGGAGCATTATAAAGAAAACAATCCAGATTTGTTGTGTGTCGTGAGACGTAAGCGCGGATTTTTTATAAAGAAGTGGGAAAATAATACTATTTTGAAAAAAGATTTTAGCAGTGCCTTACCGGTTTTGGTGTTAGGCGGATTAAAATAATTACTGGGGCATTAGCTCATTTGGCTAGAGCGCTACGCTGGCAGCGTAGAGGCGATCGGTTCGAATCCGATATGCTCCACATCAAGCAGAAAACCTATACGTTAGTATAGGTTTTTTTCATTTGAAGCAAAAAAGCCAAAGGTGTTTGAGCTTTTTTGCTTCAAATGAAAATATCCACCTCTGTAAAGAGGTGTGGTTTTCTATTTGCAGAAGTGTTGCTGGTTCGGATCAGCGCAGCTAATCGAACCAAAAAAGTTTTACCGCCAAAGGTGTTTGAGCTTTTTTGCTTCAAATGAAAATATCCACCTCTGTAAAGAGGTGTGGTTTTCTATTTGCAGAAGTGTTGCTGGTTCGGATCAGCGCAGCTAATCGAACCAAAAAAGTTTTACCGCCAAAGGTGTTTGAGCTTTTTTGCTTCAAATGAAAATATCCACCTCTGTAAAGAGGTGTGGTTTTCTATTTGCAGACGTGTTGCTGGTTCGGAACAGCGCAGCTAATCGAACCAAAAAAGTTTTACCGCCAAACGTGTTTGAGCTTTTTTGCTTCAAATGAAAATATCCACCTCTGTAAAGAGGAGTGGTTTTCTATTTGCAGAAGTGTTGCTGGTTCGGATCAGCGCAGCTAATAATTCTCCAATACAGACCAAAGTTAGATGTTCGGGTTCTCAATAAATGCCACAGTCTCATCAACCACAAGTTTTAAAGCTTTCGGAAGTTGATCACCATGATAAGGATGATGTGCACCAAAAACATGATTTGAATCGGTTATGGTAAGGAGTACGCTGTTAGGATTCCAAGAATGTAGTGCTTTAGCTTCGGAAATATCAACTGAAGGATCACCTTCGGCATGAACAATTAATGTAGGAATGCTAATTCGCTTTACAGCCAATTCAATATGCAACCGATCTTCATTTGCCTTAAAATCCTCATAAAATTGAAAATGATGTGGCATTTTTTGTTTCGTTCTTCCGTTTAAAACATATTTGACACCATCTTTACGCCATTGTTCGATTTCGCTAGGTGTTCCCATGCGCTTATGAAAGTTTGAAACACTAGCCCACGTGATCAATTTTTTAATGCGAGAATCTTCTGAAGTTTTAAGGATAGAAATTCCGCCACCACGAGAGTGACCAATCAGTGAAATATTAGTGATATCAATGTTGTCTTTAAATTCAAAATGTTCAGAAGCGATGTGATTTAATATGGCATCTAGATCATTGAGTTCTTGCGTATAGTTGTTTTGCGCAAACGCATTTAAATCGGGGAAATCAATAGGGTTGTCCATGGTGCCACCATTATGGGAAAAATTAAATTTAAGCAAAAACAAGTTAGCTTCACTAAAGCTTTCGGCAACCAAATCCCAAGCTCCCCAATCTTTAAAACCTTTATAACCGTGGATAAAAATTACTATTGGTTTTGGGTTTTGATCGGCTTCAAAAACGCAGTCGTAAGCTATTGGTTTTTGTGATGTTCTTTATAAAATTTGATTTTTAACAATCATTTAAATGTCTTTTTCGGTGAAATTGATATCCATGTTATAAATCTCTGAGATGAGGTTTTTTAGCTCAATCTCGAAAGCTTCTAAGGTTTCCGAAGTGATCATAGTATCCTTAGTTCTACTATTTGGTGATGCTTTAATGGCAAATTTCAATACACCAGCATTTAGACTTTTAAAGGATAATATTCCAGCTTCAACAGGAAGGGTTATTTTATTTGACTTATACATCATATAAGCATACATCAAAATTTGAAAGCTCTTACTGTACTTATCATAGTCTGTAGTCATTGATTTCCAGTCAACAATTTCTACTTTTCCAGGTGTGACCCTGCCTGTTTTATAATCAATAATTCTAACGGTTCCGTTATAGAGATCTACGCGATCTACTTTGCCCGTTAGATTCACGGTTTTTGATATGGCTACGATATAAATGGGGACGTGATTAGATGTTTCGATATTCAGGATTTTAATAGTGTTACCCTTTTTAAGATCTGCGATCTCAAGATTAAGAAAATTGCGAATATAGCGCTGGGCAATTTCAAAAATGATAAGATTCTTTCCTGTTGTGATATCACCATCCTTAAACTCTGCTTCAAAATGTTTAGAAACTACAGCCGTTATTCCTGTTTTCATGGTGTTAATGTGCGCTGCGGTGAGCAACTCACCTTCCAAAGGTTTATAAAAATCTTCAAGGGTATTATGAATAACCGTGCCTAATGTGTTATAAGCGACACTTTCTTCGACCTCTTCATAGCTTTTTATTCCTAGTACTTTATCGTAGTAAAAATCAATGGGATTGCGAATGTAATTGGTTAGTGAAGACGGTGAAAATCCGTTTTGTGCCACCTTATCTAATGCTCTAATAATTTGATCTGTTTTTTTGATCTCTTTTAATTTTTTTTCTACGGAAGGCACTTGCGCTGAAATGACATAATGTTTTGTGTTATGTATCCCTTCCACTTCCAATTGGGTGATGAACCTACTCTTTTCACCACCATTTAAGACATCTGGCTCGGTATTATAAAGAACGTAAGCGGTTGTGGCGCGTTGTAAAAGACGGTAAAAATGATAGGTATAAACAGCGTCTTTTTCTTTGTACGTAGGAAGTCTATTCTCCAATTTCACGTCAAAAGGTATAAAAGAGTTGTAGCTTTTTCCTGCAGGGAGAATGCCTTCATTTACAGAAGTAATAATTACAGTTTCAAAGTCTAAGACACGTGATTCTAACATGCCCATAATTTGTAGTCCTTTAAGTGGTTCACCCCTGAAGTCGAGGGTCTCGCTCTTGATAAGCTCGCGATATAAGCTAAACAGCGTAGCTATACTTGTAATGTGTGAAAATGACGTATTGAGCGTATCTAGGGTATTAAAGATTTGATTGAATCTATAGAGATATTCCAATGACAAACGATTGTTAGGTTTATCATGATCAAAATGAAGTTTTAAGATTTTAATAAGCTTTAATAGACGATCCAATGCCAATTTTGGATCGTCGTTCCAAGATTCGAAAAGAACAGCAATGATGTCTTTATGAGAGACAGACAAATCTTTTAGCTCCTCTAGGGTTAAATAGACTTTGTTTTGTTTTTGAATGTGATTAATAATATGTTCCGCTTCGTTTGAACTTTCAATTTTTAATAGAGTGTTAATATATTGGTTTGAAAGAATGTCAATGATATTCTTGTAATAAAGTTGAGGGGAATTTGATTTATGGATGGCAAATAAAGCTTCGAATATCGCTGCGATAGGAATAACCTTTAAGGGTAAACCCATAGTAATATTAATGGTGTCGATTACCTTTGGGATGCTATTTAGTAACGGTAAAAGCAAGGTCTCGTCACCTAAAATCACTGCAGTATTTTGTAGGTTGTTTTTCTCAAGATAAATCTTTTCTAAGAGTTCACCCACATATTTGATTTGGCTAATGTTTTTTGGTGCCCCAATCACATGAATATTTTTTTCTTCGGAATAGTGTTCGCCAATCCATTCAAAAGGATGCGTTTCAAAGTACGTCCAGTTTGATTTGTGTTGCCTTGTGAATAATCCTGCGTCGTGAAAGCGACTTTCGATAAAGGTCTTGTCGATGTCCCAATAAATGAAGGCAAGGTTTTGCTGCAATAATTTTTGAATGATGCGCTCCTCTGCTCTATTAAGTGCATTAAAGCCTACGAAGATAAATGTAGTATTCAAGTTATGAGAGATGTATTGCTCTAGGTTGCTTACGGCTTCTCTGTAAACTAATCCTTGGTACCCTTTTTTCTTTTTGGAAAGCTGCTTTTGAAATTCATGATAGTAGATTTTAAGACGATTCCAGAACTCTAGGTAATTTTTGATGTACTGCGTAGGATCTTCATCTAACGACCAATGTTGATGTTCAATATCCTTGATGGCTTTTAAATAGTCAAATACATGATTAGGTTCTATAAGGTAGCGGTCTATTTCATTGAAATCTTGAAGTAATAATTGCGCCCATTTAGAAAATTGATCAAAGGGCTCTGTAAATTGTTTTGGAGTGTTTTTGAGATATACGTCGTAAAACTCAAATAATAAGTCTGCATTTTGGGCGTATTGAAAATCTGAAATTGTTTCTACAAACTCTTCAATAGAGACTATTTTTGGGGAAAATAAGGTTTTTTTGACATGTCGAGAAATGGCATGTTTCAGAAAAGTACCTGCACGTTTACTGGGTAATATAAAAGTAAGTTTCGATATATCATGCTGTTTTGCAATAATATCTAGAATGACACTGTCAATGAAAGTTCCCATTCTATAAAAATAAAAAACGCTCCGATAAATCGGAGCGTTTTTTTACTTAATTATGATCGCTAGTGCAACTTAATTATTTAAGTTTTACCTCAACACGTCTGTTTTCTTTTCTTCCATTTCTAGAAGCATTTGAAGCGATTGGGAATTCCTCACCAAATCCAGCAGCTGTTAATCTTTCGGCGGCAATACCATTTGCGATTAAGAAATCTCTTACTGCATTTGCTCTTCTTTCAGATAACAATTGGTTGGTTTTTGCACCACCGACACTATCAGTATGACCGTTGATCAAGAAATCAGCTTGTGGGTATTCTTTAAAGATAGCAGTCATTGCTCCCAATACTTCCATAGATTCTTGCTTGAATGACGCTTTACCAGTATCAAATAAGATTGTTCTAGCATATTCATTCAATTGCTTCATTACCTCTTCAGTTGGAGCAATTTCTGGACAACCGTTGTTTGCAACCGTACCAGCTTCGTTAGGACACTTATCATCTTTATCTAAGATGCCATCACCATCTGTATCAGGCCAAGGACATCCTTTGTTAGCAGAAGGACCTTTTTCGTTAGGGCACTCATCATCTTTATCAGCAACACCGTCACCATCGGCATCTGGACAACCGTTAAGTTCTTTTAAACCAGCAACTGTAGGACAATCATCGTCTTTATCAGCAATACCATCACTATCAGTATCAGGACAGCCATTAAACTCAGCTAAACCAGCTTCGTTAGGACAATCATCTTTAGAATCTTCGATACCATCGTTATCAGAATCTGGACAACCATTGAAAGCTTCTAAACCAGGAACATCTGGACAAGCATCATTCTTATCGTAGATACCATCACCATCGGTGTCTTTTCCACCAAACTTGATAGAAACACCTACTGAGTGTTGCCAGTGTTTTGGTAAGTAATCTTCGAAAGAGTGCTTGTAAGCAGATTGTACTGTTAAACCAATGTTTTCTGAGAACCAAAAATTAACACCTAGTGTTCCGTTCAAAGTTCCAGCACCAATTTCATCAACCCAAGTGTAACCACCACCGACTCCTAAATAAGGATCAATAGTTTTTGAATTAAGAACGTTCATAAGACCGTAAGAAACAGCACCATCTAGACCGTAATAAGATAAATCGTCAGCAGAAGAATCACCTACTTTATCGATTCTGTTGAGTGTACCTGCAGCAGAAATAGTGAACCCATCGCTTAAATATCTCGATACAGATACTCTAGACAATGATGGTAAAAAATTCCAATGGTCAGTTACATTAAAGTATTCATCGAAGTACTCACCTAATGGAGCATCTTCACCAACGGGATAAAGATCGACCGCATTTGCTCCAATCTCAATTTTCCAAGGGTTGTTTTCGTCTTGTGCTTGAACATTGAAGCTTGCTACTAGCACCAAAGCGAAAAATAATCTGCTAAGATTTTTCATATTCTAAATAATTTTAATTTTAAGTGTTAATTAAATGCAAAAATAAGTTGTTAAATTTTCATAACAAAGACAAATATAAAAAAATATTGATTACTTCAGCTAAAAATAGGGAGTTTGGATTGATTTTAAATAATATCTAATTTTTTACCCACTTTAATAAAGGCTGCAATGGCTTTGTCTAAATGTAGTGTTGTGTGCGCCGCCGAAAGCTGTACGCGTATTCTTGCTTTATCTCTGGGAACCACTGGAAAAAAGAATCCTATAACATAAATGCCTTCCTCCAGTAGCATTTTTGCCATAGTTTGTGAGAGCTTAGCATCATACAGCATTACTGGAACGATTGCCGAATCTCCGTCAATAATGTCAAATCCAGCCTCTTTAAGACCTTTCTTGAAATAATTTGTATTATCCTCCAAGGTGTCTCTCAGAGAGGTGTCATTTGCCAACATGTCAAAAACCTTAATAGAAGCACCAACTAATGCAGGCGCTAATGAATTTGAAAATAGATAAGGTCTAGATCGTTGGCGTAAAATTTCAATGACTTCTTTTTTAGCAGTGGTGTAACCACCCATAGCGCCACCCATGGCTTTACCGAGTGTTCCTGTTATAATATCGATTCTATTTAAAACGCCTTTGTCTTCTAGAGTTCCTCGTCCTGTCTTACCAATAAAACCAGTAGCATGGCATTCGTCAATCATCACTAAGGCATCGTATTTATCGGCCAAGTCGCATATATCATCCAAAGGAGCAACGACACCATCCATAGAAAAAACGCCATCGGTCACAATAATCTTAAAGCGAGCACCATTCTCGTTGGCTGCGATAAGTTGCTCCTCTAAATCTTGCATGTCATTGTTGGCATAGCGATAGCGCGCAGCTTTACATAGTCTAACGCCATCAATGATTGAGGCGTGATTCAATGCATCTGAAATAATCGCATCTTCCTTTCCTAACAACGGTTCAAAAACACCACCGTTAGCATCAAAGGCTGCGGCATATAGAATAGTGTCTTCTGTTCCATAGAAATCGGCGATTTTTTGTTCGAGTTCTTTGTGAATATCTTGTGTTCCGCAGATAAAGCGAACTGATGACATTCCGAAGCCATGAGAATCCATAGCATCTTTTGCTGCTTGAATAACATCTGGATGGGACGACAACCCTAAATAGTTGTTGGCACAGAAATTTAAAACAGTTTGTCCAGTACTTAAGGTGATTTCGGCACCTTGAGGGGAAGTGATAATGCGTTCTTCTTTAAATAGACCGTCTTCCTTTATTGTTTCAATTTCTTGTTGTAAATATTCCTTTATATTTCCGTACATAATAAATGTTATTTTTTGCAAATTTAGAACTCTTTTACCGTAATCTCGTCATTTATGTAGATGAGAAGTTTTTTGATTACCGTATAGTCCATTTCCTCTAAGATAAATTGATAATCGAAAAGTTGTTCTTTATGCCTTGCATGTTGTAATCCTGTTTTATAATCTACAATTATCGCCTCTTTGCTTGCATTGATTACCACACGATCTGGTCGTAACAACTTACCATCTTTAGTGATGATATCACGTTCATTATAAACGTCTAAGGGAGAATCAAATACTGCTTTTAAAGCAGTGTGATTAACAAGCTGATTAATTGTAGTTTTTAAATCTGGCCTCTGATTGGAATTGATAAGACCAGTTGACAGCGCATAATCTAATGCAACATCAATATCTTCTCTAGTGATAATGAAAGACATGATTTGATGTACTAGGTTCCCTTTTAAGATGGCTTCTTCTTGAGCTGTGCCCCATAAATAACCAGAGCTTGTGAGGATTTTAAGATTGTGGTCTTCTTTTTTTACTGAAATAAATTGATGTTGCTCGATGGTTTCGATATCAATTTTTGAACTAACGTGACTTGTTTTAGGTTGTCCGAAATGATACAACATTTGATGCTCATTCCAGATGCCAATCGATTTTAAATAGTTAATGAACAATCCCGAATATTTAGTTAGCTTCTCAGTAGAGTCTTTCCTTTCAACGTCATACTCTGAAATAATATATAAGTGTTCAACCGCTCTAGTGAGCACAACGTAAAGCAAATTCAAGCTATCTAGCTCCAATTGTGAACGATAATCACTGTAAAGTTGTACGCCCAAATCATTTAGATCTTCCAGATCTTTATTTATACCAACGTATAGATGAGAAAACCCGTCAAATTGCGTCTCATCAACTGGAAACCAAATTTTCGGATTCATATCAAAATAAATGTCTTGGTTAGCATACGGAAATATCACTACAGGAAATTCTAGACCTTTTGATTTATGAATAGTCATGATCTGAATAGCATCTTTTCCCGAAGGCGCTACAATGCTTAGCTTGTCTTGCTTACGACTCCAAAACTCCAAAAAACTTGAAAAGCTCGCATTGTATTTTTGAGAGAAATCGAAGACTTCGTTCAAATAAAACTGAATGTAAGCGTTTGACACGGTATTTAAACGAAAGCCTCTAATTACACTTTCAACAGCTTCATAAATGGGCAATTGTAAAAATGCGTTATAATCAAAATCAAAGCCCTGTGAGTTCAAGGTTTCAAATAAGGATTTTGGTTGAAGACGCACCATTTGTTCAAAAAAAGCATGCACATCATCAAGTTCTAGCTTTTCGTCAGCTAAATAATTTAAAAGTTGAATTTTAATCTCATCGTTTTCAGGTTGTAAGCTCAGGGTCATGAGCTGATTTATAAATTGAACTTCAGGAGCGTTTCTTAACAGTAATGTTTCCGAAGAAATAATAGCTACATCCTTTTCACTCAAATATTCGGCAATTGCAATACCTTCTTTCTTTTTTCTAACGATGATGCAGATGTCCTTTTTCATAAATCCGTGACGCTCTGCTTTTTTTATGGTTTCCAAAACAGCTTCACAATAGAGTTCGTTTTTATCTTCTCCCTCAGTCTCTAAAAAATTTAATTCAACATAACCTTCCTGATTAAAAAATACATCCTGTTTTGCGTTTTTATAAATCTGCTCGTGCTGTTCATTCGTAAAGGCAAAGCTTGAAATATGCTCAAAAAACGTGTTGTTAAACTCAACAACCGTTTTATGACTTCTATAATTTGTGGGTAGATTTTTGACCTGTTGACCACTAGTAAATGGTTTGCTAATTTTGGTATATAGCTCTATAAATTGCTCGGCACGACCACCTCGCCACCTGTAAATGGCCTGTTTGGCATCACCAACCAACATCGCTGTTCCAGTTTCTTCTTTTAGATCTTGTGCAGAGAGTATGTTATCAATTAAAGGAATCAAATTGGTCCACTGCAGTCCAGAGGTGTCCTGGAACTCATCAATAAAATAATGCTTAAATTTTTCGCCTATACGCTCATAGATAAAAGGTGCAGGTTGCTTTTTTATCTCGTCATTGATGATGGTATTGAATTCTGAAATCAACAAGAGGTCTTCTTCCTCTTTCAGTTCTTGGAGCGTTTTTGCAATTGCGCTCAACACCGATAGTGGTGTAATATGTTTAAGCGCATTTTTTAAAAATTTGGAGGTAAAGACTAACTGCTTTATAGTAAGGTAATTGGTCTCGATTTCAGGTAGTAATTGATCAATTGTAGTTGCTTTACCAGGCGCTAACGATTTTGTATAGATAGAGGTGTTGTTAGCTAAGTTCTCTTGGAGTTTGTTACTGTAAAGGCCATTGAGATCGAGATTGCTAACCTTTATAAAATGGTTAGGTAGCGTTTTTCTACTGAAATCTTCAATTTCCAAATTATTGCTTTCAATCAGGGAGAGTGTGTTTTCGGCGAGCTCAACAATTTGTTTTTCAATGCTTTTATTCTGAAATTTTAGCTTAGATTTTAGCGTATTAAAATCGGTTATAGTTTTGTTCTTGAGTAGATTAAGGTAAGGCAGTTCATTCTCGTTTACCAATAGTTGTGCGATGTCATTAAAGTCGAAGGCGATGTCCCAACTTCGGTCATCATCGGTCTTTTCTATGGCAAAATCGACCAAGACTTTTGTGAGTTCTTTGTCATGGCCGGCTTTATCTATAAGTCTATCTACCGCTTTTCCCAGCATGGTGATGGTATCTAACTCGACCTCAAAATTAATAGGAAGTTTCAAGTCGTAAGCAAATGTCCTAATGAGCTTATGGTTAAATTTATCAATGGTCGAAATATCAAAAGCCGCATAATTGTGAACAATCGTCTGCAATATGATTATCGATTTTTTGTGAAGTTCTTGAGGATCCGTATTAAGTTCATGAACTAGCATGTCGAACATGCTGTTTGAACTATTTAAAATGGTGTCTTTTGAGAATATCTGGAGCGTTTCAATTATTCGCGCTTTCATTTCAGCAACTGCTTTATTTGTAAATGTAAGTGCTAGGATAGTTCTGAACGCTAAAGAGCCTTGTGCGCGAAATACTATTTTTAAGTAATCTTTTACTAACGTGAAGGTTTTGCCGCTTCCAGCAGAAGCATTGTAAATCGTGAAGGCTGATTGATTTTGCATGTTTAAAATTATAAAAACTATCTATGAGTTCATAGCCATTTAATATTTTTAATTGCGCTGTATTATGCTTAAATTTGGTATCATTCTATACTAACATTTAAAAAACAATATATTATGGCTTTCGAATTACCAAAATTAAAATATGCATATGACGCATTAGAACCGCATATTGACGCGCGTACTATGGAAATACACCACACTAAACACCACAATGGATATACAACAAAATTAAACGCCGCTATCGAGGGGACAGCTCACGACGGAAAAACTATTGAGAACATTTTAGAAAATCTTGATATGGAAAATAAAGCCGTTAGAAATAATGGAGGCGGTTTTTACAACCATTCTTTATTTTGGGAGGTGATGAACCCAGAAGGACGAGGAAATCTATCAGGAGAATTAAAAGATGCCATAGAATCTGCCTTTGGCTCTAAAGATGCTTTTATGGAAGCATTCAGTAAGGCCGCAGCAACACAATTTGGGTCTGGTTGGGCATGGTTATGTGTTCATAAAGGCGGAAAAGTAGAGGTTTGTTCTACACCAAACCAAGACAATCCATTAATGCCAGGCGTAACTTGTGGAGGGACTCCAATTTTAGGATTGGATGTTTGGGAGCATGCTTATTACTTAAACTACCAAAATAGAAGACCAGATTATATTGATGCCTTTTTTAAAGTCATTAATTGGAATGAAGTTGAGAAACGTTACGCAGCAGCGAAATAGTTTTTAGCATATACACATGAATTAAGCAAACTCTAACGGGTTTGCTTTTTTGTTCTCAAATGTTTTCTTCGGAAAAAACTAATGGAATCTTAATCAAAAGAACATAGTAGCCTTGAGGATATTGATATATGCCATAGCGCCTTTAACAGATGCTTTATGGAATATTAGTGTTTAGATAGGAGCACTTCGAGTTGTGAATTTAGTATGTGCTTAAGGTTGATTTATTTAGTGTAGATGACTGTGACATCTAATTTCGCAATTGGACATGAAAAAAGCCGGACGAGAGTCCGACTTTTTTGCCCCAAATCTACCATAAACTTAACCTACTTATGTTATGGTGAAACAAATATAAGCGCACTTTTATGTAATTGATAAATTTTTTAGACCAACGACGAATAAATTGGCTTAAACGGAAAAATCAAGTGCTTTTTTGAATTTTAAGCGCATATTTTCCTGTAATCACTTGCTGTAGTGTAGATGTAATGATGATTTTTTTCTTGAAGTTTATATTGATTGAGGTGTATAAAAAAAAGCCGGACGAGAGTCCGACTTTTTTGCCCCAAATCTACCATGAACTTAACCTACTTATGTTATGGTGGTTCTAATGTATGCGATATTTGGCTTAAGATTATTAAATATTAGGTGAAACGCACTAATATCAGTTAAACGGTATCAATTATGTTCTAAAACACGAAATATCAGTTGTTTATCTAGTAAGCTCTTTCTTTATTTCCTTCATAAAAATTAACGAATGCTCTATTTACGACTCGATTTCCTCCCGCAGTAGGGTAGTTACCGGTAAAATACCAATCCCCTAAGTTTTTAGGACATGCTTTATGTAAATTTTCAATAGGTTGAAATATGGTCTTTACCTTCGTTTTGACGGTATCATCAGAGATTAATTCGGCGATTTTATCTGAAATTTCATCAGCGCTAAATTCACTGTAAAGGTCTTTGACAAAGTTTTTGACTTTCTTGTCCTTTAAGTCTAATTGCGCTTTACATTTATGATAGACCTCCTCTATCATGTGGTATTTGTCGTTTTCTTTAAGTAATTCTAGCATGGCCCTAAAAGCAATGAGACTTTCTAGATTTGCCATATCAATCCCGTAGCAATCTGGATAGCGAATTTGAGGTGCCGATGATACCACGACAATTTGCTTAGGGTTTAATCGGTCCATCATTTTTATAATGCTCATTTTGAGCGTCGTTCCCCTTACTATACTGTCATCAATAATGACGAGATTATCCGTTGGTTTGATCACACCATACGTCACATCGTAAACATGAGCTACTAAATCGTCACGGCTGCTATCTTCAGTAATAAAAGTTCTAAGCTTAACATCTTTGATGGCGATTTTCTCAATGCGTGGTCTTTCAGACAAAATTTCGGTGACTTTCTCTGCGGAAAGTTTCCCGTTGCCATTCAAAATAGCATTCGTTTTTTTTTCGTTGAGGTGTTTCTCAACGGTTTCAATCATTCCAAAGAATGATGTTTCCGCAGTATTGGGGATGTACGAGAACACGGTATTTTTGGTGTCATTATCAATAGCCTCTAAAACTTTTGGCATTAATAATTTACCCAACGTTTTGCGTTCTTGATAGATTTCGGCATCGCTTCCGCGGGAAAAATAAATACGCTCAAAAGAGCACGCCTTGCGCTCTAGGGGTTCCATGATTTTTTCTATGGAAACAGCTCCAGATTTTTTGGTGATAATGGCATGTCCTGGCTCCAGTTCTTTAACATCGTCAAAATTGACGTTGAAGACGGTTTGTATCACGGGACGTTCAGACGCTACAGCGACAATCTCATCATCTTCGTAATAATAAGTAGGCCGAATACCAGAAGGATCACGCAACACAAATGAATCACCATGCCCTAACAAACCAGCCATAGCGTATCCCCCATCCCAGTTTTTTGAAGCTTTTTTCAAGATCTTGGCGACATCAAGACGTTCGGCGATTAAAGGCGAGCATTGACTTTTACTATAGCCTTCTTTTTTAAGGTTTTTGTAAATTTTTGCAACAGCATCATCTAGAAAATGCCCGATTTTCTCCATGATCGTAATGGTATCTGCCTTTTCTTTTGGGTGCTGTCCAATTTTGACCAGCCCGTCAAATAACTGATTCACATTGGTCATGTTAAAATTTCCGGCAACAATAAGATTTCGATGCATCCAATTGTTCTGTCTTAAAAAAGGATGCACACTCTCGACACTGTTTTTTCCGAAGGTACCATAACGTACGTGTCCCAATAGCAGTTCGCCAACATAAGGAATATATCGTTTTTGTAAAGCAACATTATCTTGATATTCTGGATGCTCTGTAAGCTCTTCGTTGATGCGCTCATTAATTTGAGCAAAAATGTCTTGAATAGGTTGTTGCGCGATAGATCTCACGCGGCTTATGTAACGTTCGCCGGGTTTGGTATCTAATTTTATGCTCGCAAAACCTGCACCATCTTGTCCGCGATTATGCTGTTTCTCCATCATGAGGTACATTTTATTGACCCCATAAAAGGCACTGCCATATTTTTCTTTGTAATACTCTAATGGTTTTTTAAGTCTTATGAGTGCAATTCCGCATTCATGTTTTAAAGCATCGCTCATTGTGATATTGCTGTTTTAAAGTGTCCCAAAATTAAAAATTCTGGAAATGGTATTATATAAAAAAACGCGCTCATTGTGAAGCGCGTTTACGTATTATAATTCAATATTGAATTGTGTTAACTTTTTAAAGTCTTTTAATCGATACTCTATATCGTCTTTAGTGAGGTTCTGCATTCGTTCTGTTCCAAATTTTTCGACACAAAATGAGGCTAGTGTTGATCCATAGATCACCGCGTTTTTCATGTTTTCGAAAGAGTAATCTCCAGTTTTAGCGAGGTAGCCAGCAAATCCGCCAGCAAAGGTATCACCTGCACCTGTAGGGTCAAATACTTCCTCTAACGGCAATGCAGGCGCATAGAACATATGATCGTCATGAAACAACAACGCGCCGTGTTCGCCCTTTTTGATTACGACATATTTTGGTCCCATCTCATGAATCTTTCGAGCCGCAACGACCAGAGAATATTCTCCAGTTAACTGCCTTGCCTCTTCATCATTTATGGTGATAACATCGACGTTTTTGATAACTGCATGCAAATCGTCTAAAGCGATATCCATCCAAAAATTCATCGTATCTAAAATCGCCAGTTTTGGCTTTGTGGTCATTTGATCTAAAACGCCTTGTTGAACAATTGGGTGCAAATTTCCCAGCATTACAACTTCGGCATCTTTGTAGGCTTCAGGAACAACAGGATTAAAATGCTCTAAAACATTGAGCTCTGTTACTAAAGTGTCACGAGAGTTCATATCGTTATGATACTTACCACTCCAAAAGAAGGTCTTACCGTCTTTTACGATTTCAATACCATCGGTATTGACATTTCTACTTGATAATAGATCTAAATATTTCTGCGGAAAATCGCCACCAACAACTGAAACTGCCGCTGCGTCAACGTCAAAATTTGATGCAGATAAACCAATATACGTCGCTGCACCTCCCAAAATTTTATCGGTTTTGCCAAAAGGCGTTTCAATAGCATCAAATGCTACGGTACCTACAATCAGTAATTTGCTCATAAAGTGCTCTAAATTTGGTGCAAATATACAGTTTTTGAAGACTATAGAACGAATTTATTTTCGCCCAAAATCTGCAGGGATTTCCCCCCAAGCTTTGGTTTCCCATTTTACAATAGTGGTCTCGTATTCATTCTCTTTTAACCATTGTACAGCGCGATCTACCAAGTCATAAACCGGTTTGTTTTTGGCATTGCGTTCTAGTTTTGAATTACAGGTTTTTTTACGCACCCAACTTATAGCTGTTCGTGAATCGGTATAAATAATGCGATCACTATCATGTTTTTTTAGAAAACTGAGCCCGTGAACCAAAGCTAAAAACTCACCTAGATTATTAGTTCCTTGAGCAAAAGGACCTTGTTTAAAAAGTTGTTTTTTTGATTTGGTGTCAACGCCACGATACTCCATAATACCTGGGTTTCCAGAAGATGCCGCATCTACCGAAATGGAGTTATAATTGGGTCGACCAATCTTTTTAAGTTGTGCTTCGGAAAGTTCACTGGCAAACGATTTTTGCTTTCCAATAAAGTCGAAGTAGTTGCCTTTCAAGGCTTTTTTTGCGGCATCGAATGTTGTAAACGATTTGTATTGAGCACCTTCAAAATTCTTGATTTGAGCCTTGCAGTCATCCCACGATTCAAAAACGCCAGTGTGGTGTCCCTTCCAAACCGTGTAATATTTTTTCTTTTTTTTTGACATGTTTACCTCCCGTGGAAGCGGGAATCTCATTTTTGGATTTTATTATCGACAAAAATTTTTCAGTTTAAGAGGTTTAATTAAAGGCTGCTAAACTGCAACAATCGTGGCAGCATCTATTCTTTTAACAGACTCTCTACAACTTCAGGAAAGTGCGCCATCTCCAACTCATGAATCTTATCGGCAACGTCTTGAGCAGAATCAGTTTCAAGCACAGCACATTTCGACTGAAAAATAATAGCACCTTCATCATAATGCTCATTCACGTAATGTATCGTGATGCCTGTTTCGGTTTCTTTATTTGCAACAACAGCATCGTGAACATTCATACCATACATGCCCTTTCCGCCATATTTAGGCAATAGAGCCGGATGAAGATTAATGACCTTATTAGAAAACTCGATTAATATGTTCTTCGGAAATAGCCACAGAAAGCCAGCGAGTACAATTAAATCAGGTTTCGCATTCCGAAGAATATGCAACACATCATCGGTTTCTGTATATGCTATTTTGTTGAATGACAGCGCGCTCACTTTGAGTCTCTTGGCGCGGTCTAAAACTTTGGCATGAGGATTGTTAGTGAGTAATTGAACAACAGAACCCGTTTCTCTGTCTTGAAAAAACTCTATTAAATTTTCAGCATTAGTGCCACTTCCGGACGCAAAAATTACAATACGCTTCATTTACAGACATTCATTTCTAAAGATTCAAAACAAAAAAAAGAATAATAATTAACAATTGGTGCGCAAAAGCGAAATTCTTCAAAGTAATTTTAGTAAATTACAAACACATTTTTAAAGTAAACGTGTGTATTGAACTAAAGTTTTTTTATTTTTGCCACCTAAATTAAAACTTAAAATTAGAAAATTATGTCAGACATTGCATCAAGAGTAAAAGCGATTATCGTAGACAAATTAGGCGTTGATGAAAACGAAGTTGTAACTGAAGCAAGCTTCACAAACGATTTAGGAGCAGATTCATTAGACACTGTTGAATTAATCATGGAATTTGAAAAAGAATTTGATATTCAAATACCAGATGATCAAGCTGAAAACATCGCAACAGTTGGTCAGGCTGTATCTTATATAGAAGAAGCAAAATAATCCAATAAATTTTTATGGAATTAAAGCGAGTTGTTGTTACTGGTCTGGGCGCCCTAACACCTATAGGCAATACCAAAGATGAATTTTGGGATGCTCTTATAAGTGGTAAAAGTGGAGCCGCACCAATAACGTATTTTGATACTGAAAAGTTCAAAACGAAATTCGCTTGCGAATTGAAAAATTTTAACGCTACCGATTTTTTAGACAGGAAAGAGGCACGTAAAATGGATCGATTTACACAGTATGCTATAGTAGCCTCAGACGAGGCTATTATAGATTCTAAGCTAGACCTAGATGCTATCAATAAATTACGTGTAGGCGTCATTTGGGGAGCAGGAATTGGTGGCTTGGAGACCTTCCAAGACGAAGTATTGAACTTTGCCGCTGGAGATGGCACACCAAGATTCAACCCTTTCTTTATTCCTAAAATGATTGCAGATATTGCTCCAGGAAACATATCCATTAAACATGGGTTTATGGGGCCTAATTACACCACAGTTTCTGCCTGCGCATCTTCTGCAAACGCTATGTTTGATGCCTTAAATATGATCCGTTTGGGCCATTGTGACGTCATTGTAACGGGCGGTAGTGAAGCAGCAGTAACCATTGCAGGAATGGGTGGCTTTAATGCCATGCATGCCTTATCTACAAGAAATGAAAGCCCAGAAACCGCATCCAGACCATTTGACGCGACCAGAGACGGTTTTGTATTAGGGGAAGGTGCAGGCGCTATAATTCTGGAAGACTACGAACATGCTAAAGCAAGAGGCGCTAAAATATACGCTGAAGTATTGGGTGGCGGATTGTCATCTGATGCGCACCACATGACGGCACCGCATCCCGATGGGATTGGCGTAATGGCCGTTATGAGAAATTGTTTGGAAAATGCAGGTATCAAGCCAGAGGAGGTTGATCATATCAACACGCACGGGACATCCACACCTTTAGGAGATGTGGCTGAACTCAAAGCGATTTCTGAAGTGTTTGGAGACCACGCCAAAAACATTAACATCAACTCAACAAAATCCATGACTGGACATTTATTGGGAGCAGCAGGAGCTATAGAATCTATCGCTTCCATTTTAGCTATGGAACACGGTATCGTGCCTCCAACAATAAACCACGAAGTTGTTGACGAACATATTGATGCGAGTCTCAATTTGACTTTAAACAAGGCTCAAAAAAGAGAGGTAAAAGTAGCAATGAGTAATACTTTTGGATTTGGTGGTCACAACGCCTGTATTGTATTTAAAAAATTAGATTAAATCCCGAATGAGCTTCATTCGTAACATATTAAAAAATTCCCGTTCTACTAAAGACGGGAATTTTTTTTTATTACTCAACGATATTCTTGGGTATAAGGTTAAGAACGACACCTTATACATCAAGGCGTTTACGCATCGCTCTATGAATATTAAGGATCAAAAGGGTAATGCGATCAACTACGAGCGTTTAGAGTTTGTAGGTGACGCGATGTTGAGTGCGGTTATTGCTGCGTATTTATTTGAAGAGGTGCCTCATGGCGACGAGGGTTACCTCACCAAAATGCGTTCAAAGATTGTGAGTAGAGAACACCTTAATGAATTAGGAAAGGAATTAGACTTAATCGCCTTAGTTGAAAGTAAAATCCCTAAACATAATTTTGGAAATAATATTCACGGTAATCTCTTTGAAGCGCTTGTAGGTGCCATTTATTTAGATAAAGGGTACAAGTATTGTGAGGCGTTTATCAACAAACGGGTCATAGAGCCTCATGTTGATATCGAAACTTTAGAGGGACGTGTGATCAGTTATAAAAGTCTTTTGATTGAATGGTGTCAAAAGGAAAAGAAAACTTTTGACTACAACGTCTATGAAGATACAGGCAATGACAATCTCAAACATTTCTCTGTAAAACTATCTATCAATGATAAGATCATCTCAAAAGCACGAGCTACATCCAAAAAGAAGGCCGAAGAAAAAGCATCAAAGCGCGCTTTTTTTGCATTTCAGAATGAAATTAGCAGAGCCTTCTAAAAGAGCTGCTTCGTTTTATATTTTAGTCATAATCACTACAACGTTTTCGTGATCGACTTGCCATAAGATTAATCATAACTTCACACTGTTGTGGGTTTTATGTACTATATTTACAACTTGTAGTTGATTAATTATGGCATTGCACAAGTTACTAGTTGACGATTTTTATGATGCTTCTTTTTCCCTTTTGGCCATCCATTGTAGGTTAGAAGATTATCGTTTGGCTTATCTTCTTAATAAGCATTTAGGGCTCAAATTAGAACGTAAACCAAAAGATCTAGACTACAATTATTTTGCAGCTTCATTTTCGATCTACGAATGGGAAAACACAAAGTTTGATATACTTTGGAATTTAGTCTCCAACATATGTATCACAGAAGAGGCTGCCCTTCAAAGTTCAGGATCCTTATTTGAAAATCCTTTAACAGTGACAAGAACTGTTAACCTGCTGCCCGAATTGAAGACAGTAGATTACTTGCTCAAAGTTTCAAATGAGCATCGCAATTTTAACGAGAAGTTCGTTCTAAATAAAATACAAACGATACCACAGGTGATTACAACCTACACTGTGAATATTGACCAGATAAAATCTAAAGACCACCTAATATTTGATTAATGTTAAGAACTAAAAAAACCAAAATAGTTGCAACCCTAGGGCCAGCGACCAGTACAAGAGAAGTCCTTAAAGGAATGCTTGAAGAAGGCGTAAACGTCTTTAGGATTAATTTTTCCCATGCCGATTACAAAGACGTTGAAGAGCGTGTAAAAATGATTCGCGGTCTCAATGAGGAGTTTGGCTATAATGCTGCCATTTTGGGCGATCTTCAAGGTCCGAAATTAAGAGTGGGTGTCATGAAAGGTGAGGTCATTGTTGCAAAAGGTGATGACATTATTTTTGCCACTGGTAAACGTTTTGAGGGCACAAAAGATCGTGTTTATATGACCTATGATAAGTTTCCGCAAGATGCAAAAGCTGGGGAACGAATTCTTTTAGACGACGGAAAATTAATTTTTGAAGTGATCTCCAGTGATAAAAAATCAGAAGTCAAAGCTCGTGTCATTCAAGGCGGACCCCTACGTTCTAAGAAAGGTGTCAACCTACCAAACACCAATATCTCCCAGCCAGCACTAACCGAAAAAGATATTGAAGATGCTATTTTCGCTTGTAGTTTACAAGTCGATTGGATGGCCTTGTCTTTTGTACGTCACGCTGAAGATTTGATGCAACTTGAAGAGTTGATCAAGCAGCATAGTGATCATAAAATACCTATCATTGCAAAAATTGAAAAGCCTGAAGCCGTAGAAAATATTGATAAAATCGTTGCGTATTGCGATGGTCTTATGGTGGCTCGTGGCGATTTAGGGGTAGAGATTCCTGCCGAAGAAGTGCCATTGATTCAAAAACAGTTGGTATTGCGTGCAAAACGGGCGAGAATTCCTGTGATCATTGCCACACAAATGATGGAGACAATGATCACCAGTTTGACGCCAACCCGTGCTGAGGTTAATGATGTCGCTAATTCTGTAATGGATGGTGCCGATGCTGTGATGCTTTCAGGAGAAACTTCCGTAGGAAATTATCCCGTACAGGTCATCAAACAAATGGCCGATATTATTAGAAGTGTCGAGGATTCTGATTTGATTAAAGTGCCACAATCGCCACCTCATATTCGCACAAAACGCTACATTACCAAATCCATTTGTTATCATGCCGCAAACATGGCGAACGAAATCAATGCCAAAGCCATTTCGACCCTAACAAATTCAGGTTATACCGCCTTTCAAATCTCTGCTTGGAGACCAAAAGCGCACATTTTAGTGTTTACATCAAATAGACGCATTTTATCGCAGCTTAGTCTTCTTTGGGGCGTTGAGTCCTTTTACTACGATAAGTTCGTGAGCACAGATGAAACCATTGAAGACGTGAACGCCATGGCCTGTAAAAAAGGCTATTTGGAAGTTGGCGATATGTTGGTGAGTTTAGCAGCGATGCCAATTGTCGAAAAGGGGATGGTGAATACCTTGAGAATTTCAGAAATTACGAGCTGTAGTTTCTAGATAGGTGCGTATTGTTTAATTAATTTACATTAGTTGGGCGTTACCACAAGGGTCGGGCTCTCACTACTCGCTCTCTGCGAGGAGCTCAAACAGACCGTTCGATCCCTAACGCATAAAAAACATACCCTCGCTAATTTATTTTAGTGAGGGTTTTTACATGAAAAATTATTTTACTTTAAGCCAAAAGCCAAAAGCCAAAAGCCAAAAGCCAAAAGCCAAAAGAATCAAAACTCAAAACGTAACTGCACACTTACAGGTTTCTCTTTGACCTCGGTACTTTTTTTTCTATGGTCTTCGGTATTTAAATTGGACAGTGAAATCCCTAATAACCGTACCGAATTATTGAGCTTCTCTTGATAGAGCAAATCCTTGGTGGTTTCTAAGATAATCGCTTTTTCACTTATAAAATAGGGTAGCGTTTTGCTTCGTGTTTGTAAGGAGAAGTCGCTGTATTTTATTTTGAGAGTGACCGTTTTTCCAGAGACTTTACTTTTGCTCAATCGCTTGGCAACTTCTTCGGCAATATGGTTAAGCTTTTCAAGCATGAAAATTTCCGAAGATAAATTCTCGCTAAAGGTACGTTCGGCAGCTAGTGATTTTCGAATGCGATTGGGCTTGACCTCACTATTGTGAATACCTCTCACCACATGATAATAATAAGTTCCAGACTTTCCGAAGTGATTGTCTAAATACTCCAGAGATTTTGATTTTAAATCTTTGCCCGTAAAAATCCCCTTTTGATACATTTTCTCGGCCGTCACCTTACCAACGCCATAAAACTTTCTAATATCTAAATCTTCCAGAAACTGAAGCACTTCTTCGGGATTGACGGTTTTTTGTCCGTTAGGTTTATTACAATCACTGGCAACCTTGGCAATAAATTTATTGATGGAAATTCCTGCAGATGCCGTTAATCCGACCTCCGCCTTAATTCGCGTTCTAATATCTTGAGCAAGCAATGATGCGCTGGGATTTCCTTTTTTGTTTTCAGTAACATCAAGATAGGCTTCGTCTAGAGATAAAGGCTCAACGAGATCGGTATAATCGTAAAATATCGCTCTTACCTTTTGAGAAATGTCCTTATAACGATCAAAATCTGTTTTTACAAAAATGAGTTCAGGACATAATTTTAGCGCCAATCGTCCAGACATGGCGCTTTTTACGCCAAATTTTCTGGCTTCGTAACTCGCGGCGCTAATCACGCCACGCGAACCTCCTCCACCAACAGCGATGGCCTTACCGATAAGATCGGGATTATCCAATTGCGCTACAGAGGCGTAAAAGGCATCCATGTCTACATGAATAATCTTTCTAATTGGTAAATCGTTTGGCATGCTGTAAATTTACTAATTCTTGCTCGGGCAGTTTCATCGTTAGAAATTCTATTGATGAGATTTGACAAAGTTAATTAAGAGTGATGTTATGAGCAGGATAAAAATTAGCTATACGCTTTCATAATCAAAAACAGATACCCGCGTTTGCGGGCAGTAAAAATGATAGAAATAGAACGAAAATTTTTGGTCACTTCGGAGGCGTTTAAAACCGAATCTTTTAAGCATACTAGAATCATTCAAGGGTATTTAAATGCTGATCCACATCGTGCAGTAAGAGTTAGACTTCAAGGAACAGAAGGTTTTTTAACTATTAAAGGCATATCTAATGAAAGCGGCTTATCTCGATTTGAGTGGGAAACGAAAATTTCGGGAAGTGATGCTAAAGCATTATTACAGCTATGCGAAAAGGGTGTCATTGAGAAAGTGCGCTTTGAGGTGAAATTAGCACAACACATTATTGAAGTTGACGAATTTTATCAAGAGAATATAGGCTTAGTCTTGGCGGAGGTAGAGCTCAAACATGAAGATGAACACTTCGAAAAGCCGTCTTGGCTAGGTCAAGAAGTGACAGGCGATCAACGGTATTACAATTCACAATTAAGCCAATATCCTTTTAAGGATTGGACCTAAAAAAACCACTTTTAAATTTACGATTAACGCAACATTTAAAAGTGGCTTGTATAACTCTTTTAGTATAAGTGTAATTTAACGTTGACCAGACGCGTTAATTTGATTTAGTTTTCTTTCTCTGATATTTCCGTAGAAAACGTATTCACTGTTTTCATGTTTTTTACCTTGTAAGTGTCACCAGCTTTTGCAACTGCTTCTTCTAATGTTTTTGGAGTGACCATGGCTTCATCATATTCTACCATTGCTAATTCCTTTTCAAAATCAACTGTGGCCGATTTCACACCATCCATCTTAGCAATCTTTTTTTCAATGCTCATAGCACAGCCCATTGCGCAAGTCATACCGTCTATACCAAACTCTGCTTTCGCGTAAGTTGCATTGGGATCTAATTTTTTTGCGGCATTCGTATTGATTTCAGTTGAGGTCTCTACTGTTTTAATTTCAGGCTCTTGATTACTTTTACATGCAATAAGAGACATAAAAGTGAGGGCTAGTGCTGCTATGTATTTAAAAGTCGTCATTATAATAAGTTATGCGTTATGAAACAAACTTAACTAATATTGATGTTGGTTGATTGAAAATTAACGAATTTTGTGAATTAGTTAAGATAACTTATGCAAAACACAAATTTGAAATGGCTGTATTTACTGATTTTATCAATCATTTGGGGTAGTTCGTTTATACTCATCAAGAAGTCATTATTGGGTTTGTCACCTTATCACATTGGCGCATTAAGAACTTTGATTACGGGACTATTCTTATTTAGTATTGGTTTGAAAAGTTTAAAATCGATCAAAAAACAAGAATGGAAATGGGTTGTACTCTCAGGATTTTTAGGTTCTTTTATCCCTGCCTTTTTCTTCGCTATTGCCGAGACTGAAATAGATAGCGCAGTGACTTCTATCTTAAATTCTCTTGTGCCGCTAAACGCTATTTTGTTAGGCTTTGCCATCTTTAAAATAGGATTTACCAAGCAACAGTTGTTGGGCGTTATCATTGTTTTTATAGGAACGAGTGTTCTCATATTGCGAGGAGCCGATTTAAACCCTGATCAAAATTATCTTTATGCTGGATTTGTAATTGCTTCAACAGTGATGTATGCACTCAATGTCAATATTATTAAAGCACATCTTCAAAACGTAAAACCCTTGAGTATTGCTACAGGAAATTATGTGGCGATCATGATTCCTGCATTGGTTATTTTGTGTTATACCGATTTTTTTACTAACGCTACCTACGCTCATCCCAACTTTAAAATGTCTATGATTTATGTCACTATTTTAGCGTTCTTCGGAACGGCCTTGGCCAAAGTTATATTCAATACGTTGATTCAAATATCAACACCGGTATTTGCAACATCGGTCACGTATTTGATGCCAGTGGTAGCCTTCTCTTGGGGTATTTTAGATGGCGAGGAGTTTGGACTAATACAGTGTTTTGCGAGTTTAATTATCCTTTTTGGCGTCTATCTCGCCAATAGGAAAAAGGCATAAAAAAACCCAAAGCATCGCTACTTCGGGTTTTTTCTGAATAATATTTAAATGTGATTATTTAAAATCGGCATCTGTAACACCTTCATTAAATTTAATGTCAGTGAACATGAAAGTAATCACTTGAGGTCCAGCTGTAATTTTCTGTGTGTAAGGCATCATAACACCATCCACGTCTTTATAGTTTGAAAATTCTTCAACCGTTGTTATGGTTTGGCCTTGAGCTTCTGTAGTCGCTTCAGTTTTTACCAATAACCCTGTTTCAACACTGTAGTACCTATGAGATACATCATCACCTTTAGTTACCTTGATTTTATAAGCATCTGCGCCTTCAATAGGCACAACTGCATCAAGTGTTAAAGTCGAGGCCTCCATATAAATTTCAGGAAATAAGCCTTTTTCAGCTTGTTTCTCAGCAACGTCGTCTTCAGACATAGGAATCTTCATCCCTTGTTGTTCTTGATATCCCGCAGCGCCATCAAACTTTTGTTTCATGACAGTACCCATTCCTTCAATCATCATTTCCATAGAAATTTTGTTTGGAGCCATACTTTTAATAACTGCTTTGGGCTTGAATGGAGCACCTTCGATTGTGACATCTGCGTTACTCAATACACTATTTACCTTCTCTAGATTAGATTGTCCACCAACGGCTTTGATGTAATTGGCAACTACAGTTTCCGCAGTCATACCAGAAGGTATTTCTTTGGAGAACATCGGTTTTTCAGTTTCCTTCGCATACTTATCGTAGTATTTAATAGGAATTCCCGTAGCTTCTAGACTAGGCATAACATCGCTGCCTTTACCTATAACCACAATTCTCGCGTTATCGGCTTTAAAGTACTCTTTCGCAACACGATTGACATCATCTGTAGTTACCGCATTGATTTTTTGTAAATAGGTAGTATAAAAATCACTAGGAAGATCATTTAACTTAACATTTAAGGCATAGTTGGCAACCGTTTGAGGATCTTCTAAACCCATAACAAAATTTCCAACGTATTTCGCTTTTGCAAGTTTTAACGCTTCGGGATCGATTGGTTCTGTTCTAATACGCTTTATCTCTTTCATGATTTCGACGATAGAACTATCGGTAACTTCATTTCTAACTTGAGCAGTTGCGCTAAATCGAGATGTACCATAACGACTCGCTCCTATACCAGAGTAGGCGCCATAAGTAAATCCATTCTTTTCACGCAAATTTTGATACAAGTAACCATCGCTACCGCCACCTAAAATATAATTAGCTATAAGTGTGGCATGATAGTTTTTGTCGTTCATTTTAAAATCTACATTATTGGTAACTCTAATGTCAGATTGTACAGCATTTGGCATATCCACGAAATTGATTTGGGTATACTGTGCACTAGGATTTACTGGAGGAAGTGTTGAACTTACACCAACAGATGTTTCCCACTTACCAAAATGCTTTTCAATTTGTTCCTTGACCGTTTTCAACTCTACGTCACCAACAACAACTAAATAAGCATTTTTTGGATTGAAGTAAGACTCATAAAACGTAACGACATCTTCTAGAGTGATGTTGTTTACTGTTTCTTCAGTTGTAAATTCACCGGCAGGATTTTTTACACCGTAAGACAGCGCAGATCCAACTCTTGAAGCCACTGCTGAGACGTCTTTTTCTTGAGTTTTTAAGCCTTCAATTAATTGTTCAACCTCTTTGTCAAATTCCTCTTGTGTAAATAAGGGATTAATTGCTGCGTCAGCCATTAATTCTAAAATACGGTCAGAATATTTAGACAAGGATCTTGCAAAAGCACTTTGAGAACCAAAATTGATTCCAGCACCTAGAAAATCTACTTCTTCATTAAAGTCGTCTTTCGGAATAGTTGTAGTACCATTACCCATCATGTTAGCTACAATAGTTTTTATACCTGCTTTGTTGCCCTCAAGAATTGGTGTATTATCTATTGTAAGAGCAAAAGACACACGTGGTAATTTATTGTTTTCAACAACAAGTACTTTAAGCCCATTTTTTAATTGAAACTCGCTGGGTTTTTCTAACGATATCTTAGGAGCTGGTCCTGGTTTTGGCTGTTTTGATCGGTCTAATTGTGCATTCACACTTAAAGACATAAACAACAACGCAAATAGTATTGATAGTTTTGATTTCATTTTCATTTCTTTTTAGTTGTTTGTTTTTTCTTCTGGCAAGTATTCTAACTCGACACGTTGATTAGGATTCAAATATTTTTTTACGACGTCTTGAATTTCTTGACGAGTGATTGATCTGTAGATATCAATTTCGTTGTTAATTAAATTGACATCATCGTAGAGCGTGTAGTAAGTTGCTAAAGAGCCGGCGATACCTTCAATACTTGAATTGGAGTTCACAAATCTATTTTCGAATATATTTTGCAGCTTTTGGTAATCTCTTTCCGTAATCAACTCGCTCTGCATTTTTACGATTTCTTCATCGATTTCTGCAAGTAGGGCTTCTAAGGTTACCTCTCCTAAAGGAAGACCATAAAGTGCGTAAATACTATAATCCATTTGGTCGATGTTAATGGCGCCAACTTGAAGTGCCATTTTTTTATCATCCACAATTTTTTTGTAAAGCTTTGAGCTTTTGCCACCACTCAAATATGCCGATACCATACTTAAAACATAAGCATCACGTTCTTTAAAACCTGGTGTCTTGTATGCCGTGATAATGGCAGGAACTTGAATATTTGGATCGTAAAACTTTGCTTCGATCGTTTCAGTAATTTCTGCTTCTTTAGGAAAATTTCTTACCGGTGTGTTTCCTTTCGGAATGTCCTTGAAGTATTTTTTAACCAAAGCCTTAGCTTTTGCCGTTTCGAAATCTCCAGCAAGAACCAACGTTGCGTTGTTTGGTCCATACCATTTTTTGTGATAGTCTTTAAATTCCTCTAACGTTGATTCATCTAAATCTGACATCTCACCGATATTCTTATTTTTATAAGGATGAACCTTAAATAAGTTTTCACTTACAGCAAATAAAAATTGTCCGTAGGGAGAATTATCATAACGTAGACGCTTCTCTTCTTTTACAACTTCATTTTGGGTGTCAACACCAACTTGATCAATTACGGGGTGTAACATACGTTCTGATTCTAACCAAAGGCCTAATTCTAAATTGTTGGAAGGGAAAACCTCGTAATAATACGTTCTATCTAGTGAGGTATTCGCATTGTTATTACCTCCGTTGGCTGAAATAATTTTAGAATATTCTCCTTTACCAATGTTTTTGGTACCTTCAAATAAAAGGTGTTCAAAAAAGTGAGCAAAACCTGTGCGAGGAGCCTCTGGACTTCCGCCTAAGTCTTTTCCGCCAACATCGTACATAACGCTTACTGTGATCACTGGAGCGGTATTGTCTTGATGTAAAATAACGTGGAGACCGTTATCTAAATCAAATTCTTCAAATTCAACTTTTTGAGCACTAGCTTGGAAGCCAATAAACACCAAAGAAGCTAAAATTAATAAGCATTTTTTCATTGTGAGTTTGTTTTAAATTAATTGTGAGTTCGTTTTATTGTCATATCATATCTCATGTAAGTGTTTCATTTGGGATAAACGTTACAATACATCCAACAAAAATAGCAATTAGGTTCGCTATTGTTAGCTTTTTAAGTGTAAAAATTATCTTAAAACAAACGAATAAATGCATATTTTTGACGAAATTCGTAATTCTCAATACTAAAAAACTAACTTTTATGAACAGATCATTTAAAGTCGCTTTGCGATATGCTGGATCTATAACGATTGCCTTGATTGGTTACTTCTTAATTTTGAAACTATTTGATCTTCATGAGAATCCCTGGTTACGAATATTTAACGGTGCAGCGATGTGCGTGGGGATTTACTTCGCTATAAAATATTATAAATTAACCTCAGGAGATAATTTTTCTTACATAAATGGTATCAAGACAGGACTTATAACTGGTTTTATTACGACAATACTCTTTACTGTATTTATGGCGATATACATGTTTCATCTAGACGTTGAATTTACTCAAAAGCTACTTGGCGACTGGTTTAGTGATTATAAAGTCGGCGCTAATATTTTAATATTCATTGTATTTATCGAGGGTATGGCTTCTACGGTTGTATTGTCGTTAGCATTTATGCAGCTCTTTAAAAAGAGTAATAATGTCCCGCAAAAAACTTAAAACGTTTGTACATTAATTAATTAGAATGTATATTTGCACCCGCTTTAGAATTATAGAGCGGGTTTTTTAATCAAAATAATTAATAAAAACGTTACGCTATGTACGCAATTGTAGAGATAGCAGGGCATCAATTTAAAGTTGAAAAAGACCAAAAAGTTTTTGTTAACCGTTTAGCAACAGAAGAAGGTGCGACAATAGATTTCGACAATGTTCTTCTAATTGGTGATGGTGACAATATTACTTTAGGCGCCCCAGCTATAGGCGGAGCACTGGTTAGTGCAAAAGTCTTAAAGCACCTTAAAGGTGACAAAGTAATAGTCTTCAAAAAGAAAAGAAGAAAAGGTTACCGTGTAAAAAATGGTCACAGACAAGCCTTATCTGAAATTGTTATTGAAACTATCGTTTCTTCAGGGGCCAAGCCAGCAAAAAAGGCTGAACCGAAAAAAGAAACTAAAAAGGCAGAAGTAATAGCTCCTGCAAAACCAGAAGCTAAAAAGGAGACTCCTAAAGCAAAACCGGCTGCTAAAAAGGCAACGGGAAAAGCTGATGATCTTAAAAAGATTGAAGGAGCAGGACCAAAGGCGGCGGAAGCTTTAGTGAACGCTGGATATGAAACTTTTGCTAAAATAGCAAAAGCTAAACCAGAAGAATTAAGTACTGTGTTAACTGAGGCGAGCTCAAGATTAGCGCACATCGTCACCGATACTTGGCCAAAACAAGCTAAATTAGCTGCAGATGGTAAGTGGGACGAACTTAAAGAATTACAAGATAATTTAGATGGTGGTATTGAGAAGTAATGCTCACTCCATTAAATATTAACAATATAAAACCTTAAGACAATGGCTCATAAAAAAGGAGTAGGTAGTTCTAAAAATGGTAGAGAATCAGAATCAAAACGCTTAGGTGTCAAGATATTTGGTGGACAAGCTGCCATCGCTGGAAACATTATCGTAAGACAGAGAGGCAATACGCATCATCCTGGTGTTAATGTGTATGGCGGAAAAGATCACACACTTCATGCAAGTGTTGATGGTCTCGTAAAATTCACAAAGAAAAAAGATGGTAAGTCTTTTGTATCTATTGAGCCTTTTGAAGCTTAATTGAATTTCATCTCAAAACTTAAAAAACCCATTCTATTTTAGAATGGGTTTTTTGTTTGGTAAAATTTCTAAACTTCAAATTTATTGACCTGTAGGGCTTTAAATATGCGATTTAAATAATCTCCATCTTCTTTAACAAAAAACTAGCATTCATGTTTTGGCAGATCCCTTTTTTGAATTTGTAGTCAAAGTATAGTTCGTCATCGACAATTTCGGCATCAAAATAGTGATTCTTTACTTCTTGGAGTTCTTCGGAAATTTCACAAAGACTTAAATCGTGCGTGGCAATGATTCCTGTTGCATTACCTGCAACCAGTTTCTCTACAAATTTTCTAGAACCGATAGCCTTGTCTGTGCTATTCGTCCCCTTTAAGATTTCATCTAAAATGATGAAGTATCGCTCATTACTGATTGCGTCCACGATGAATTTTAAACGTGTTAGCTCCGAAAAGAAATAACTGCTGTCATCAGTAAGTGAATCGCTGGTGCGCATACTGGTAATCAATTTTATAGGCGAATAGGTACTTGATGTTGCGCAAACTGGAAGTCCAACATTGGCCATAACGATATGAAGAGAGATAGTTCTAAGAAACGTACTTTTTCCAGCCATATTTGCGCCAGTAACAATAAAAAACTCTTGGTCATTAATGGTCACATTACTATCTACGCGTTTTGCAGCTTTTAGCAACGGATGACCAAGTCCTTGGGCTTTAATCACTGCTATACCTTCTGAAATTTCAGGGAATACATAGGCGTTATGATTGAAGGCATATGTCCCCAAACTATTATAAGCATCAAAGTAGGCTACTACTTCAAACCAATCTTCGACTTTCTGCGAATAGGTAGATATCCATTGTTCTACGCGATAAGCATTTTTTATATCAGATAGTAGGTAGCCATTACCAAAAATCGCACCTATTAAATTGTTTCGATTGTCTAAAGCGTCTAGCTGCGCTGAAAATTGAGCAAAAATTGTTGACGCTTTTTTGTCATTTGATTTGATGCGCTGTTGTCGCTCAATAAGTTCCTTTGATGTGAATGTTTCATTCTCAATTTGAAGGAGGAGCGCTGCGTATTGCCTAAACGTTTCCTTTGTTTTATCTGCATTTGTAGCTATCACATTAATTTTCTTAAGATAGAGTGCTGAAATACCTAGACCTACAAATACCCAATACCCAAAGTATGCGATATCAAGAATGCCCAAGATAACCAAAATAAGAAGACTTAATGAACATAGCGTAAAAACCCATGGCGCATATTTCATGAACTTGGGAATACTCGTTTGATGTTGTTTGAGCCATGATATGATTAATGGCGCAGGAGTTTCGGTATGTATTAAATTAGCTGTGGCTAGGTAGTGTTGTGTCCACGTCGGTTTTCCGGAAAGTTCTTTTATCGCTTCTTGACGTTCTTCGATGTGATCAATATGATTTGCTTTCAGAAGATTTGCCAAATTTTGAGCACCTTCTGAGGTCATCGTTCTATTTGTAAATTGAAAGAAGGAGCCTTTTCCGAAGAGGTCAATATCTAAACTGTAAAAGTGTTTTGGATCTTGAAATTGCTCACCGGTGTTTCTATGATGAAAATCCCCCATAGCAATTTTTATTTCCTCATTATTAATATGTGCCAAAGCCTTGTGCAGATCTCGCTTTGACTTAACTTTGGTATATACAGATAAAAGATATAAAAAAAGGAATATACCAATTATGCCAATAAACAAAGCTATTTTCCAAGAAGTAAAAGTCATGTAAACACCTGCGGCAGTTATGAGGAACACGATTAGGCGCAATGTACTTAACAGTAATATTTGTTTATGTAATGAGCTAACTTGAGCAGTATGTAACTCTAGACGTTTCTTGTAAAATGCATTTGAATTTGTCATTGCGATGCGTAAAGTATAAAGAAACAAAAATCCCAAGATTACTCTTGAGATTTTTGATTATAGTATATAATAAAGAGAATATTAGCTTTTAAAACTTGCTTTTAGATACTCTTGGTTCATTCGGGCAATATACTCCAATGAAATTCCTTTCGGGCATTCCACTTCGCATGCTCCTGTATTTGTACAGTTTCCGAAGCCTTCATCATCCATTTGCTTGACCATATTAAGTACGCGGTCTGTAGCTTCTACCTTACCTTGGGGAAGTAATGAAAACTGTGAGACTTTTGCGCCTACAAATAACATCGCGCTAGAGTTTTTACAAGACGCTACACAAGCGCCACAGCCAATACAAGTTGCCGCTCCAAAGGCATCATCGGCATCATGTTTATTCACTAAGGTCGCATTGGCATCAATCGTATTGCCTGAGGTATTTACTGAAATAAATCCACCAGCATGTTGAATACGATCAAACGCCCCTCTATCAACGATCAAATCTTTAATAACAGGAAATGCTTTTGCTCTAAATGGCTCAATAAAAATGGTGTCACCATCCTTAAACATTCTCATGTGTAATTGACAAGTGGTAACGCCTCTATCTGGGCCGTGAGCTTCACCATTTATATAAAGAGAACACGAACCACAAATACCTTCGCGACAATCATGATCAAAAGCAACGGGTTGGTCACCTTTGGTAATGAGTTCACCATTCAAAACGTCTAACATCTCTAAAAAGGACATATCGGGAGAGACGTCACTAATTTGATAGTCTACCATTTTACCTTCTGTGTTAGCGTTTTTTTGACGCCATATTTTTAATGTTAAATTCATTTGTATACGTTTAAGTTTGTTTTTGTGAGTCATGTTTTATTGAACACTGTTTAATAAACAGTCAAAGCCATATCACTCACAGTTTCATAGCAATCAGTTTTTTATTTTACTCGATACGCGCTTGTCCAATTTGGGAAATTTCTAAGCCCGTTTTTTCAAAGTCAATTTCGATACCACCAGTCTTTTTTAGTATAAAGTTTAAAAGTGATGTTGAAATTAATGTAATTACAAATACCATCACACCATAAATAATTGGCAATAAAATGATTACAAAAACACTTCCTCCAAAAATGGCAGCACCTTGACCGAAACCTGAAGATGCTCCCAATCCCGCTAAAGAAAATAATAGCATAAAAGGAACAAATATGATGAGCAAGACCAACATGGTTAACAATGACGCGACGGTCGCATATTTTACAGGATCAATACGCTTTAGCTTTAGCTTTAAAATATTGGTACTCATAGATTACGGTTTAGTTAGGTTAGAATAGACTATTTGTAACTTCTTGTTTTGACTTCAATATTCTCATAGGCCAAATCTTCCTTGTGTAAGATGGCATCTTTGGGTTCGCCTTTATATTCCCAAGCAGATACATACTGAAATTCTTCACGTCTTGTAGCTTCGCCTTCTGGAGTTTGATATTCGTCTCTAAAATGACCACCAGCAGATTCTTCGCGTTGTAGTGCATCTTTAGCAAATAACTCTCCTAGCTCTAGAAAATCGGCAACACGTCCTGCTTTGGCTAATTCCTCATTAAATTCGTCTGCAGTTCCAGGAACAATAACATCTTTCCAAAACTGTGCTCTAAGTTCTGAAATCTCAGCAATTGCAGATTTTAAATCCTCGGCATTACGAGCCATACCACATTTATTCCACATGATTAATCCAAGTTTTCTATGAAAATAATCAACAGGATGCGTTCCTTCATTATTGATCAAATGATCGATATTGGCTTTCACGCTCGTTTCAGCTTCTTCAAATTCTTTGGTTTCTGTTGAAATTGGACCCGTTCGAATATCGTCGGCTAAGTAATCTCCAATGGTATATGGTAAGACAAAATAACCATCGGCTAAACCTTGCATCAATGCAGAAGCACCAAGACGGTTGGCACCATGATCTGAAAAATTAGCTTCGCCAATAGCATATAGTCCAGGAACAGTCGTCATTAAGTTATAATCTACCCAAATACCTCCCATTGTATAGTGTACGGCAGGATAGATCATCATTGGTGTTTCGTATGGATTTTGATCTACAATTTTCTCATACATTTGAAATAAATTTCCGTATTTCTGTTTTACGATCTCCTGACCTAATTTTTTTACGAGCGCATCGTCATTTTCGTCGAGACCTTTAACGTGAGCTTGCTCTTTTCCGTAGCGCATAAAAGCGGCATCAAAATCAAGGTACACAGCTTCACCTGTTTTATTAACGCCATAGCCTTCATCACAACGCTCTTTTGCAGCTCTCGAGGCAACATCACGTGGGACTAAATTTCCAAAGGCAGGGTAACGACGCTCTAAATAATAATCTCTATCCTCTTCGCTTAAGTCTGTAGGTTTTAATGTACCATTCCTAATGGCCTCAACATCCTTTAAATGTTTAGGGACCCAGATTCGCCCATCATTACGCAAGGACTCAGACATTAATGTTAATTTAGACTGGTGCGTTCCCGATACAGGGATACAAGTTGGGTGAATTTGCGTGTAGCATGGATTCGCAAAAAAGGCGCCACGTTTGTGAGCTTTCCAAGCGGCCGTAGCATTACTTCCCATGGCGTTAGTCGAGAGAAAGAATACATTGCCATAACCTCCAGTTCCTAAAACGACAGCATGAGCTGCATGCCTTTCAATCTCACCAGTGATTAAATCACGTGCGATAATACCTCGTGCCTTGCCATCAACTAAAACGACATCCAACATTTCGTGACGGTTGTACATTTGTATTTTTCCACGTCCAATTTGACGGTTCATGGCAGAGTAAGCGCCTAATAGTAATTGTTGTCCAGTTTGTCCAGCCGCATAAAAGGTTCTTGACACCAATACACCACCAAAAGACCGGTTGTCTAATAATCCACCATATTCGCGAGCAAAGGGTACACCCTGAGCAACGCATTGATCGATGATGTTTGAAGATACTTCGGCCAAACGATATACGTTAGCCTCTCTTGAGCGATAATCACCACCTTTTACGGTATCGTAAAATAAGCGGTAGGTAGAATCACCATCACCTTGATAATTTTTTGCAGCATTGATGCCGCCTTGAGCCGCAATAGAGTGAGCGCGTCTTGGAGAATCTTGAAAACAAAATGCTTTCACATTATATCCTAATTCTGCTAAGGTCGCAGCAGCCGAGCCGCCTGCCAAACCTGTACCAATCACAATAACGTCAATGTTACGTTTGTTTGCAGGATTGACAAGATTAATGTCGTTTTTATGCTTTGTCCACTTATCTGCAAGTGGTCCCTTTGGTATTTTAGAATCTAAAGCCATTTTGAGATGTGTTTTAATGATTAAAATGATGGAATAATGCGATAAAAATAAATCCTATTGGAAGTCCAATAGCATAAATCTTAGCAAACCCCTTTAACCCTTTGGTATATTTGTTATTGGCTCCAACCGATTGAAATGCAGAGCTAAAACCATGTAATAAGTGTAATGATAAAAATGCAAATGCAATACAGTACAAAGCAACTCTCCAAATATCTACGAATTTGTGGGTTAACTCTTCGTAATATCTAAAGCCGCTATCGACATCATTAGGATCCATCAATCCACTCGTGTCACCTTTAAAATACTTTATATTAATTTCTGGAGCCCAAAAATCGTAAAAGTGCAGTACCATAAACGCTAAGATTGCTAAACCTGTCCAGATCATGTTTCTACTCATCCATGAAGAATTAGCAGCACCATTATTTTTAACGTAGCTTTTTTGTCTTGCTCTATTGTTTCTAAGTTCTAAAATGAAACCCATAACAAAATGAAAAATCACACCGCCAATTAAGATAGGTTGTAATACAAATTGTACGGCCCAAAACGTTCCCATAAAATGTGAGGCTTCATTAAAAAGCTCAGCACTAAATACAGATAGAATATTGATTGCAAAGTGTTGAAGTAAAAAAACCATTAGGAAGAGTGCCGAAAGTGCCATAGCAAACTTTCTTCCAATAGACGAATTTAAAATTCCGCTCATTATAAGTATAGTTAAATATTTGTAATACAAAGATAAGGCTCAAATACGTGCGCTACAAATTTTAACTTTCATTTTATCTATTTAGAATGGGTTTAATTAGAAATGCACAATACACAGCTTACAGCTAGTGACAACAGAGTATTCAGTGAGTTTTACTTATATCATTTCCTTAGAAATAGCCTATTTATTTCTTAGATCATAATGTAAAAAGCCGGAACTGTTCTTATTCTACTTCAAATTGAGTTGATTCGCTTCCAATTTTTATGGAATATGTTCCTTTTGCCAGATAATACTTGTCGTTTTTAGCTTTTGTGATATCCAAGCTGGTGTTCTCCTTGAGCAGTGCTTTTCGACCTTTTTCGGTAATTGTCAAATCATAGACGGTATAATTAAAACCTTTATCGGCTTTGGTGTTCATCTCGTTTAATAAGGCTCCTTTTTCAGAGTAGATCTTAATCATTTTTTCTTCGGAAACATTAGAATAAAAAGCGACGTCTATTTTAGGCTCATATGCTTCAAACCAACTGCTCCAAGAACTTCCCCAACGTGAGGAATGCCTTATATTTTCAATATCAAACAACGTTGTCGTATTCGCGTTCAAATTGTCATTCAACAGCTGAAGTGGTGCAATATTAGTTTTATAGATACTGCGGCCATGCGTGCCCAATAACAAATGCTTTGCTTTTGGCTGTACAACGATATCATGAATGGCAACATTGGGTAATCCTTTGCTGAAGATCTCCCATGTTTGGCCCTGGTTGAATGACACATAAGCACCATTGTCTGTACCTAGATATAATACATTTTCGTTTTCTGGGTCCTCCTTGATCACGTTAACAGGAGACGCAGGAATGTTCGAACTGATATCTTTCCAAGTACTGCCGTAGTCATCACTCATGTAAACATAAACTTTAAAATTATCCCAACGATACCCATTCAAGGTCGCGTAAACGCGTTCTTTTTTATGCTGTGAAGCAACTAATCGACTTACCCAAAGTGATTTTGGTAAGGTATTAGAAATGTTTTTCCAATCGCCACCAGAATTCTTGGTGACATGAATCAATCCGTCGTCACTTCCGGTGTAGAGTAAGCCAAATTGTAATGGAGATTCACTAATGCTAGAAATAGTTCCGTAGGCCACATTACCTTTTTTTCCGCCATTGGTGAGGTCTTCACTTATAGCCGCCCAATCGTTACCTCGATTCATCGATCGCATCAATTTATTACCACCTAGATATAAAATATCTTGATTGTGTGGCGAAAGTAAAATAGGTGTTTGCCAATTAAAACGATACGGATTTTCACCCAATTCATGTTTCGGTTGAATATAGGTTTGCTCATCGGTCTTTAAATTGAGCCTAAAATAATTTCCAAACTGAAATCCAGTATACACCACATCATGGTCACGGTTATCGATTTGTATTTGCATCCCATCGCCACCCATAATGCTTTTCCAAGGATATTGACCACTTTGCTGCCAGCCATTATCTTCCCTTGCGTTGTTTGCGCCCATCCAAACCCCATTGTCCTGTAAGCCGCCATAGACATTATAAGGCTCTTCGTTATCAACATTAATCGCATAAAATTGACCTACTGAAGCTGAGTTGTTCTTGATCCAATTGTCGCCATCATCGTAAGTGATATTTACCCCTCCATCATTACCGTTGATGAGGTGGTCTGGATTTTTTGGATTGATCCAAAGGGCATGATGATCGGCATGCACATTTTCAGCACTTATAGAAGTGAACGTTTTGCCACCATCTTTCGATTTTACTATGGGAACGCCATAAATATAGACATTGTCGGCATTGTTGGGAGCCACGTAAATATGACCAAAATAATAGCCATAACTATAATAAATATCATCTAAATAAGTGTCGTGTGTTTTTTTCCACGTCATACCGCCATCGGTACTTTTATAAACTTCGGTGCCTATTACTGGCGTGTCAATCATCATAGAATTAGCGTCTTCTAAATAATTGGCAAGATCAACGGGCTTCACATTGCCGCTTCTTACCATTTGTTTGACGTTATCTGATCTGTATTTCTCTTGAAAACCGTTTGTTTTTAAATAGGCGTTGAGTTTATCATCTTCCAAACTTAGAAATGCCTGTGCGCTCATGGTTTTAAAATCTTCTTTTGACAAAATGTTTGAAGTTTCTTTTTTTTCTTCGGAAGGTCTGCGCGACTGATTATCATGTACAGCATAAACAATAGTATCATCGTAAACGGCAAGGCCAATTCTCCCCACGCCTTGACCCGTAGGAAATCCGCTATTTTCCGTAGAAACCTTGGTCCATGTGTTTCCGGCATCGGTACTTTTGAAAATAGCTGAATTTGTACCGCTGCCATCAAAATTCCAAGCCTTACGGTCTTTTGTCCAAGAAGAGGCAAACATGAGATTAAAATTATTGGGATTGGTTTGTAAATCAATAATCCCGCTCATCTCATCTATAAATAGTTTTTGGGACCAGGTTTTTCCGCCGTTAGTTGTTTTATAAATACCACGTTCTTGATTTGCCGAATATAAATGCCCTGTTACGCCAACAATAACTTCGTCTGGGTTTTTTGGGTTAATCAAAATACGACCAATATGATGCGAATCTTCAAGACCCATATTTTCCCAAGTCGTTCCGTTATCTGTAGATTTTAGAACTCCAATTCCTGCATAGCTTGATCTTGAACTGTTGTTTTCTCCAGTGCCTACCCAAATGGTTCGCGTGTTCCAATCAACAGCGATATCGCCAACGTTTTGAGTTTCCGAAGTATCGAGAATAGGGACAAACGTAGTTCCGTTGTTAGTGGTATGCCAGACACCGCCAGAAGCATAGCCTACATAAAACTCATTAGGATTTTCTGGATTGACGGCTAGATCGGTGACACGGCCGCTCATCACTGTTGGTCCGATATTTTCAAACACTACATTCTTGACCAATGAGTTTTTGGTTAATTCGGCTTTTTGCTGAAGTGCATCTAAAATAGTTTGGGAAGAAGTTGCCGGCTGTTGGGCAAAATTTACATTTGAAAAAAGAAAGAGAGTGGTAAGCGCTAATCGAAAGATCATCTTTGATGGTTTTTATGAATTTTAAAATTAGTCATAAACTTAGTAGCATCAAAACCTAAATTAAAGTTCTTAAGAAAGCACTCTAAGTATATTTGAAGGCAAAATGATTTCCGTATTTTTGAAGAAAGACAAAAGATATTATGAAATACCACCAAATAGATAAGCAGCTTTTTATAAAAAACCGTAAAAATTTTATGGAAAAGATGAAACCCAATAGCATAGCGGTTTTTAATTCTAACGATATTTATCCTATTAGCGCAGATAGTACGATGCCATTTCAGCAACATCGCGATATTTTCTACTTGAGCGGCGTAGATCAAGAAGAGAGTGTGTTGCTGTTATTTCCCGATAGCCCTAAAGAAAAGCATCGTGAAATCTTATTCTTAAAAGAAACGAACGCTCATATAGCAGTTTGGGAAGGTGAAAAACTAACAAAAAATGCCGCTTTTGAAACGAGTGGTATCAAAACGGTGTATTGGCTCAAGGATATGGAGAAAACCCTGTTTGAGATCATGACCCAATGTGATACGGTTTATATTAATACCAACGAACATTATAGAGCCGCTGTAGAGACCGAAACCCGAGAAGACCGTTTTACAAAATGGCTTAAAGATAAATATCCAGCTCATAGTGTGGCCAAGAGTAATCCAATTTTACAGCGTTTGAGGTCTGTCAAAGATCCTATCGAATTAAAATTGATGCAGAAAGCCTGTAACATTACTGAAAAGAGCTTTCGTCGTGTCCTCAATTTTGTAAAGCCCGATGTTTGGGAATATAATATTGAAGCAGAATTCATGCATGAATTTTTAAACAATCGTTCTAAAGGGTTTGCGTACACGCCAATTATTGGCTCGGGATACAATGCGAATGTGCTTCATTATATCGAGAACAATCAGCAGTGCAAGGCAGGCGAACTTATATTGATTGATGCTGGCGCTGAGTATGCTAATTACGCGAGTGATATGACCAGAACGATACCTGTTTCTGGACGATTTTCAAAACGACAAAAAGAGGTGTATAATGCCGTAAACCGGGTTAAGAACGATGCCACAAAACTCCTAGTTCCAGGAACCGATTGGGCAGAGTATCATATTGAGGTTGGTAAATTAATGACATCCGAATTATTAGGGTTAGGGCTATTGGATAAAGCCGATGTTCAAAATGAGGATAAAGATTGGCCAGCGTACAAAAAATACTTTATGCACGGCACGTCACATCACATTGGATTAGACACCCATGATTACGGTATTTTAACCGAGCCTATGCAAGCCAACAATGTATTTACTGTTGAACCAGGAATTTATATTCCTGCGGAAGGTTTTGGGATTCGATTGGAAGATGATGTCGTCATTCAAGAGAGTGGTGCGCCATTTAATTTGATGCGCAATATCCCGATTGAAGCCGATGAGATTGAGGAGATTATGAATTCTTAAATTAGTCCTCAGTCTCATTCTCATTCTCAGTCGTCTTAGCGGTTGTAGTCGCATAATAAATTTTCAAGGAACATTTCAATACAAACTACTGTTAAATTTCTGCAAAATATATAATTCATTTTAAATTACATCGAATCGAAAATATTTAGATTATTACTGTTTAAAAAATTGTTAATTAATAAGCTTCATCTTCATTGTATAAATTGTATTTTTATTTACTACATTTTAAACCCATATAAATGAATAACATAGTTATTGAATTACTAAGTTTATATCACTTGGACGTGTCAAGTAATAAATTAGAGAAGACAAATATTAGTCTCAAGAAAGAAACGATAACGAACTATATTGATTCATTAATAGAAGAGATTTTAGACAGTCCAAACAAAAGATTGTATTTATTTAAGGATGGAAGTACAGAAGTGAAAAATTCTGTTTCAAAAATAATTACAAAGGCCGAGGATCATGATAGAGTGCTACTGAATAATGCTAAAAGGCTTCTTGAAAAGGAAGTTAAAACAGATAAAAAACTTCAGAAGACACTAGGAATCAAAGTTCAGCGAGGAAGCTTAATGCAAATACATTTTAAACAAGGTAAGAGTGATAATCTGCTAATTTGCAAAGTTGAGCATGATGAAATACTAAACGAAAAGAGCTTTGAGATCAATAGAGGACTAAACACAAAAAAGAAAGTTTATAAATCTTTCCTATATTATTTACCTAACGAAAACAGGCAAGGTGAAATCTATGTTAACGATAAGAATGAAAGTAAATATTGGTGGGATGATTTCTTAGAGTTAGATCAAGTTAAAACAGATGAATATAATACTGAAGAGTCAATAGATAAAATCATCACCGCAATTTCTTCAACAACGAGGAAAAGAGAGTTCGAATTTGACAACACAATTTTGAGAAATAGTGTTGTTGGTTATTACAGGAACAATAAACAATTTAATTTTTCTGATTTAATCGAATCAGTATTTGAAAATTATACTCCAATTCGCGATAAATATCCACTAGGTCGAGTTAAAAATAAATTAGACAAACTTATTGAAGACGATACATTTGATAATCAATTCACAATTGTTCCAAACAAAATAAAAAAGAGAAAAAAACAAACAATTAAAGTTGGGCCGGGTTTAGTTCTCAAAATTGAGGAATTTGTAAATAACCTTGAAACCGTTTTTAAAGTTTACGATAAAGCAGGAGAACACGGTATGATTATTTTAACGGACGAAGCATATAATTACGTAAGGGGAAATGTTAGAAAGGATAACTAATAGACTTTTTAAAGGAATTGCTATTGATAAACTGAAAGAGAATTTTACGACTTTACAAGTAGATTACACTTGCCATGACTTGGTAGACTTCAAAAATAGGCTGACAATAGAAAATTATAATTTATTAAATAATAATCTCAAAACTTATGGTTATAAATGGGATATCTACATTGAGAATTATTATTATTCAGTTAGTCAAATTGAATTTAAAGAATTGGATGTTGATATAAATGATGATATAAGTGATTTTTCGATAGTTTTTAAAATTCATAAAACTGGAGGAAAACTTTTAATTTTTGATAATTCAGCGTTTCAAGACTTCTTAGAGTCCTTAAGTTTAGAAGAGTTATTATTAGCAATGTCTGATAAACATCTTCCGATAACTTTTATTGGCGATAATTTTTCTATCGAAAACAGCTTCAAAAAAGAGAATAATCTAAGGTTAAGTAGTCAATGTAATTTCAGAAATCAGGCTCAATTTCCTTTTTCTCCAGATTTTTTTTACATAAAGGAGAAAGCACCTAATTATTTGGATAAATTCTTTTCTAAAATATCATTTATTTTTACGTTAGTTTATATCTTCAATTCCTCGGAGATTACTAAAAACGAAATAAAACTTTATCTCTATGGTTCCAAGTCAATAAATTTTTTATTAAATTTTCATGATATAGATTTAGGGTTATTTAATCATTATTACAGAATTTATAATTGGATATATTCAGTAGAAAGTCAGGTTGAAGATAAAATTGGCTTATCTAGAAACATACTTACATCATACTTGAAAGAGAATTCATTGAAAATAGATAATTCTGTTTTTGATTCAATTTTATCTTCAAATAAATTATATATCAAGGATAATATTTCTAAGTATTTCGAAGTTAGAGGTAAAATTATTGAAAAAATTGAACAAACTGTGCAAGACGTCAATAAATCAATCAGCTCTTTTGTGAACAATTTTCAAAAAAGCTCATTTTTATTTTTGTCATATTTTTTCAGTGTATTTATTTTTAGAGTTGTCAACAAAGCAACGCTTAATAATATTTTCACGGCGGAGACTTCTTTGCTGGGAATAGGTTTTTTGGGGGTTTCATTTTTTTATTTAATAGGATCACTAATTATTCTTTATTTAGACTATAGAAGATTAAATAAAAGATATACAAACATTAAAATTCGTTATGAGGATGTGCTTATAAAACGAGACATAATGACAATTTTAAATAACGATGCTGAATATAACGATGAAATACAGCATTTATGTTCAAGAGTATTTGTCTACAGTGTTTTATGGATAATATTTTTGATTATTTTTTTAGTCATATTGTTTTTAACTTCTGATTATCTCGAATTTCATTTATAGTAAAACATTAATTACGCCTTCCTTTTTCCGAAGATTCCAAAAACACCAACCACCAAACATGTCGCCATGGCAGGTAAAACCCAACCTAAATTGTATGTCGCCAAAGGGATATTTGAGAAAAGACTAGTAAAGCGTTCTGTAGGCCTAATAAAGCCAACGACATCTGGAATACTAAAAATAAAGGTCACTAAAACGACTGCTCTAAATATCAAAGGTGTAGAAAACTGTTTTGGCAGTACGTTAAGTATGATGAGTACGATTGTAATGGGATAAATAAATAGCAGCACAGGAACGCCAACGATGATAATAGAATTAAAATCCAATTGCCCTACAATGATGCCAAATACAGACGCGATAATTGCTGTAATGACATAAACAACTTGCGAATTGCCTAAAAGACCTTTGAAATAATCGGCTGTTCCAGTAATAATACCAATAGCAGTTGTGAAGCAGGCTAAAGAAATTAAAACGCTCAAAATCGCATTACCAAAGGTTCCCAACGATGCAATACTTATTTTTCGTAGTAAATTAGCACGCTGCATATCGCTTGGCAATGTTTCGTTAACACTTATTTCAGAACTATAGTACGCGCCAACCGATATCAATCCAGCATAAATAATAAAAAGACCCACTCCTGCAAACCACCCAGATTTGGCGATGAGCGATTTTTTCTCTTCAAAGCTTCCTTGGTGTCTTAAATTTATAGAAATAATGACGACAGCTCCCACAACCACTGCACCAATAGCGTCAAAGGTTTGGTAGCCTTCCAGTATACCATTTGATAAAGGCGTTTTGAATTGGGATACGCTTGTAACCATTTCCGAAGAAAACAAGCCAATACCAATAACGATTAGAAGCATAATTACAATAAATGGTGTTAAAAACTTACCAATAAGGGTGAGTATTTTAGAGCGGTAGAGCACAAAAAGTAGCACGAAACCAAAGTAAATCGTACTTGTTAGTAATGGGCTCGTGCCAAACACAGGAGAAATGGCTATTTCGTGGGTTGCTGCTGCTGTTCTTGGCGAAGGGATTGCTACAGCAATGATATAAATAAGAATACAATAGACGAGACTAAATTTTGGAGACACTTTCTTCCCAAAGTCATATAAAGTACCTTGAAGTTTTGCGTGTGCTAAAATGCCAATGATAGGAATCACAACGGCAGTGAGCATAAAACCGATGGCAACCCAAAACCATTGATCTCCTGCGTTGTAACCTAGAAGCGGTGGCAACAATAAATTACCCGCTCCAAAAAATAAAGAGAAGAGTGCAAAACTGGTGATAAAAAGTTCGTTTCTAGAGTTCAATGCTGTGCTTTTAATTTGGTCGGCAAATATAACAAATACTATGGAGCAACTTATACGCAAATGGTATCTTTGTTACTATGATATTGCAATATAAGAACATTCCGTTGTTTTACACAGATAAAGGGCAAGGGCAAGCTGTTGTTTTACTCCATGGCTTTCTCGAAAATAGCTCAATGTGGGATTTTATAATACCTGAATTGGATAACAGTCATAGAGTCATTTGTATCGATTTGTTAGGTCATGGTCAATCGGGATGTTTAGGCTATGTGCACACCATGGAAGATATGGCAGATGCGGTGCAAGCGGTACTTCAACATTTACATATAAAGTATTATGTTAGCATTGGCCATTCCATGGGTGGTTATGTAGCTTTAGCATTGGCCAAGAAGACACCTCAAGCTTTGAAAGGATTGTGTTTGATGAATTCTACTTACGAAGCCGATGATGAAGCACGAAAAGCACTTCGGAAACGAGCAAATACGATCGCGCAGACCAATTATGAAAATTTGGTAAGGTTGTCTTTTATAAATTTATTTTCCGAAGAAAGCAGATCGAAATTTAAGACACAAATAGAGCTAGGATTACAGCAAGCTCTAAAAACTCCACCCCAAGGGTATATGGCAGCACAACGTGGGATGATGTTGAGACCTGATAGCTTCAAAATTATGAAGGCTCTATATGTGAAGAAACTTATTATTTTGAGCCAAAAGGATCCTGTTATGGATATAGAAAATATGATCATCACATTAAAAGAAACAAATATTGGATATGAAGAATTGCACAAAGGACATATGAGTCATATCGAGAATAAATCAGAATTAACTTACATATTAAAACGCTTCATCGAATAATACAACTGTTAGACGTTTTTATAGTATTATTTTTGTTAAGTTTATCCTAACCAAACGTAATAGCCATGAAAACAGCTACTCCAAAGACTACCAGCCCATTGAGATTTTATTGTGATATTTTTGGTCATAATTATGAGATGACTAGAAAAGTTACGTCACACGTGAAAGAGTATACGTGTAAATGTTGCAAACGCCAATTGACCACAAATGGTAACGGCAAATTAACAGAGCTAACTCCAAAATTTCAAGAAATTAACGCCATTCTTGAAACCATGTATACACGTCGAATGATGCGTTTAAGGACGAAAATGATCGCTTGATAGATATATTAGCGTAAAACCTTTTTATAATTTTCTGTTTTATTTATCTTTAGGGCTTCTCTAAATATTATCTAAACGCGGTTTAAAGTGAAAAGTTTTTATTGTTCCATTTTTGGTCATCATTACGAAGTCTCAAAACACATTACCTATCACGTTAAAGAATACCAGTGTTCACAATGTAAATCACAAATGACTACAAGCGGAACAGGGGGTTTAACGATTTTAACTCCAAAATTTAAGGAAATTAACTCTGTTTTAGAACGCATTCACAAGAAACGACTTGTTAGAATGAGGTTGAAATCTTTTCCGAGTATTCATAAAAATGCACTCTTAGATTTCACACCACATTTTTTATAATTTAAGTATGGTTGTGCAATTATCATTTCCACCTAGCCTCACCGCATTTAAAAAATCTCAACTAACTTAAGAATCAGGTTGAGAAAGAATACGACTGCACGCCTCCCGACCAACAAATTACGACTCGTATAAAGGGTAAATTATAGCGCTCACCAAAAAGAGACTACTAAATTAGTTAAGCGCCTGTATATAAATTGCTTAAAGATTAAATCAACTTATGCTTGATTTTCTAGAGCATTCCAGCCTTTTGCTATAATTGGTATTGCTTGTTCGCCTCTTGTAATTAAGTGCATACCTCGATTTTTTTCTGTGATGTAACCAATAACCGTTAAGTTTGGATTGCCTTTTATTTTAGGAAAATCCTCCTGTGAAATAGTCATCAACAACTCATAATCTTCACCGCCATTTAAGGCAATAGTCGTGCTGTCAATGTTAAATTCCTCGCAGGTTGAAATCACTTGTGGATCTAACGGGATTTTATTTTCATAGATTTCAACACCAACGTCACTTTGTTTACAAAGATGAATTACTTCGGAAGACAAGCCATCACTAATATCAATCATAGATGTGGGTTTGACATCAAGTTTTTTCAGAAGCTCAACGATGTCTTTCCTCGCTTCTGGTTTTAATTGACGCTCGATAATATAAGTGTAGGAGTCCAAATCAGGTTGGTTTTGGGGATTGACCTTAAATACTTCTTTCTCACGTTCTAAAACTTGCAAGCCCATGTACGCCGCGCCTATATCTCCAGAAACCACTAACAGGTCATTGACCTTAGCTCCAGATCTCAACACGACTTCTGCCTCATTAACCTCACCAATAGCAGTGACTGAAATAATGAGACCCGTAGTTGATGAGGTTGTGTCACCACCAACCACATCAACATTATATAACTTAGCTGCCGTTTCGATGCCAGCATATAACGCTTCAAGCGCCTCTAAGGGAAAACGATTAGATACTGCAATAGACACGGTTATTTGAGTAGCATCTGCATTCATGGCATACACATCACTCAAATTGACCACGACTGCTTTGTAGCCCAAATGCTTGATAGGCACGTAGCTCAAATCAAAGTGAACATTTTCAATTAACAAATCGGTGGTTACGACAATTTGTTTTGACTTATGATCTAAAACTGCAGCGTCATCACCTATACCCGTTAGTGTTGAGCTATGCTTAATGTCAAAGTTTTTGGTCAAATGTTCTATGAGGCCAAATTCCCCAAGTTCTTCTAAGGATGTACGTTGCGGATTTTTATCTTCTATCATACTGCAAAAATAGATGCTTTTTTCATAGTTTAAAGGTCATTTAAGGGTTTTTTAAGGTCTTCGGCATACTAAAAAAGTGCATTTCATCGAAAAAAAAAGTATTTTAACGTAGTAAATCGAAATATTAACTAAGTTAGTCTTCCCAAATTATGACCTACTATGAAAACTAACCCTACAAATCAACTGCCGTGCTCAGTCTTTGGACACAATCTAGAACGTTCCCCTATCGTTTTAAAAGATTCACAAGTGCTCACATGTAAAACTTGCCATACAAAAGTTAGAATTGACGATTCTGGAGAGCTTAATGTCATTCCGTTTAAAAATCGTGAAATTGATACAGCTTTGAGGCAACTTTTTCTGTTAAGAAAGCGATCTTCTCGCAGGCAATTTTCCGCATAAAAAACAATACCTTTTTTTAGAATTATTTTGTCTCTAGATATTCTACAAAGAGATAACCTAACTCTATTTTGCCATTTCCTAATATAATGTTAGGAAATGAGTATAAACCCTACTTATGTCTTATATTTGCATACGATTTAGATAAAATCAATATAAGCCATGATAAAAGTATCAGACACAGCAAAAAAGAAGGTTATTGAGCTTATGGGCGATGATGGCTTTAATGCGACTACCGACTTTGTAAGAGTAGGTGTTAAAAGTGGTGGATGTTCTGGGTTGTCTTACGACCTTAAATTTGATAACGAACGAAAGGACGAAGACAAAATTTTTGAGGATAATGGGGTGAAAATCATTGTAGACAAAAAGAGCTTCTTATATCTAATCGGTACAACTTTAGAATATTCTGGAGGTTTAAACGGTGCTGGATTTGTGTTTAACAATCCAAACGCTAATAGAACTTGTGGCTGTGGAGAATCATTCTCACTTTAAAAACGATTTATGAGCAACAAATATACAGAAGATGATTTACGGGAAGAGTTAAAAACCAAAGAGTATGAATATGGTTTTTATACCGATATTGAGTCTGATACGTTTCCTATTGGATTAAACGAAGATGTGGTTAGGGCAATTTCAAAAAAGAAGGAAGAACCAGAATGGATGACCGAGTGGCGTTTGGACGCTTTTCGTGGTTGGCTAAAAATGGAAGATCCAGATTGGTCTAACGTTAAATTTTTAAAGCCAGATTTTCAAGCAATTTCTTATTACTCTGCACCCAATTCAAAACCTAAGTACGAAAGTCTTGATGAAGTAGACCCAGAATTATTGGATACGTTTAAGAAGCTGGGGATTTCACTAGACGAACAAAAAGTGCTTGCTGGAGTGGCTATGGATGTTGTCGTGGATTCAGTTTCTGTCGCGACAAGTTTTAAAAAGACCTTAGGAGAAAAGGGTATTATTTTTTGCTCTATTTCTGAAGCGATCCGAGAACATCCTGAGCTCGTTAAAAAATATATTGGTACAGTCGTTCCCAAGACAGATAATTACTATGCATCATTGAATAGCGCCGTCTTTAGTGACGGGAGTTTTTGCTACATTCCAAAAGGCGTCAAATGTCCGATGGAATTGTCTACTTATTTCAGAATAAATCAAGCAGGAACAGGTCAATTTGAAAGAACGCTTGTCATTGCAGATGAAGGCAGCTATGTAAGTTACCTAGAAGGTTGCACTGCGCCTAGTCGTGATGAAAATCAATTGCATGCCGCAGTGGTAGAATTGGTGGCTTTAGATGATGCTGAAATTAAATATTCGACCGTTCAAAATTGGTATCCAGGAAATGCCGAAGGTAAAGGTGGTGTTTACAATTTTGTGACCAAAAGAGGGATTTGTGAGAAAAACGCAAAAATATCATGGACGCAAGTGGAGACAGGAAGTGCGGTGACATGGAAATATCCATCATGTATTTTGAAAGGCGATAACTCAGTTGGTGAGTTTTACTCGATTGCAGTAACAAATAACTACCAGCAAGCAGATACTGGAACGAAGATGGTTCACTTAGGCAAAAATACCCGATCAACCATTATATCAAAAGGGATTTCAGCAGGAAAATCTCAAAATTCTTATCGAGGCTTAGTGAACGTTAGCTCAAGAGCAGATAATGCACGCAACTTTTCTCAATGTGATAGTTTGTTGATGGGTAACGATTGCGGTGCGCATACATTTCCATACATAGAAGTTAAAAATAAGAGTGCTCAGATAGAACATGAGGCGACCACGAGCAAAATTGGTGAAGACCAAATATTTTATTGTAATCAGCGCGGTATAGATACCGAAAAAGCGATTGCATTAATCGTGAATGGTTTTAGTAAGGAAGTCCTTAATAAGCTCCCTATGGAATTCGCCGTAGAAGCGCAAAAATTATTGGAGATAAGTTTAGAAGGTTCAGTAGGATAGTATCACCATTTTAAGATAATTGATGGTGCTTAAGAGGAATCAAATTAATATTAATTTAAACAGCTTAATAGCATCCAAAACATTAAGCGGATAATTATGAAAAAGGCATTTTTATTGTTAATGGTATTTACGGCCTTGATAAGTTGTAAATCAGAAAAAAACGCTGATACAGACACAGTATTAGAACAACAAAATACAATTGCTGAAGATGGCAAAACACTCAAACAAAGCGACGGATTAGTTTCAATTCATGGTATGTTTCTTTATGACGATGCTCAGGGTGCCTCTGTATTGCTCACACCAACCAAAATGTACGGTATTGTCATAGACGAGAAAATGCGAGAATTGAACAAGCAAGCCGAGCCCTTCAAAACGGCTAAAACAGATATGGTTCCTGTCACAATTAGAGGACGACTCTTTAAAAAAGATCCCAATGATGAGGGCTGGGAAGATCGCATTGAAATTAAAGAAATTATAAAAGTATCAAAACCAGATCCAGAAGAAAACGACGTTATAAAATTAGGAAGTAAATAATTATGTTACAAATAAAAGATTTACACGCAAGTGTTGATGACAAAGCTATTTTAAGAGGTATTAATCTTGAGGTAAAACCTGGGGAAGTACACGCTATCATGGGGCCAAATGGTTCTGGAAAAAGTACCTTAGCTTCAGTTATTGCTGGTAAGGAGGAGTACATCGTTAATAAAGGTGAAATCCTCTTAGAAGGTCAAGATATTGACGAATTATCTGCTGAAGAGCGCGCACACAAAGGCGTGTTCTTGTCATTTCAATATCCTATTGAAATTCCAGGAGTAAGTGTCACCAACTTTATGAAAACGGCCATCAACGAAACAAGAAAAGCTAAAGGTCTTGACGATATGCCAGCCAAGGATATGCTGAAAATGATTCGAGAAAAAGCAGAGCTCCTAGAAATCGACAGAAAGTTTTTGTCGCGTTCGCTAAATCAAGGATTTTCTGGTGGTGAAAAGAAGCGTAATGAAATTTTTCAAATGGCAATGTTAGAACCTAAATTGGCCATTTTAGATGAAACCGATTCTGGATTGGACATTGATGCATTGCGTATTGTTGCAAATGGTGTGAACAAATTAAAAAGCAAAGATAATGCTGTTATTGTGATCACGCATTACCAGCGTTTATTAGATCATATCGTACCAGACTTTGTACATGTTCTTTTTGAAGGTCGCATTGTAAAATCTGGAACCAAGGAATTAGCTCATGAGCTAGAGGAAAAAGGCTACGATTGGATCAAAGAAGAGGTCAACGCATAGTTTGAAGTCTTTAGTGGAAGTGAGCGATTTGCAGCAATTCATAATGTTGATTGTTTCTACTGCATCAAACGTCAAGCTTATAAAATTGAGCCTTAGAGTTTAATCGGTTTTCAATGTCAATAGGTAAAAAACTACCCATTTAATACTGAAAACTGCATATTGAGAAAACATGGAATTAAAAGATAAATTAATCTCGTCATTTATGGCATTCGAGAATATGGTAGACATTGATTCTCCCATTCATGATGTGCGTAGCGAGGCCATAAAATCATTTGAAGACGCAGGATTTCCATCTAAACGGGATGAAGATTGGAAATATACGTCCCTAAATAGTATTCTAAAACACGATTATAGCGTGTTCCCAAAAGAGGAAAATGCCATTGAATATAGAGATGTCAAGAAGTATTTTATTCATGACATTGACAGTTATAAAATTGTATTTATAGACGGTAAAATGTCGTCTCATTTATCACAGACGACCCATGAGGGTATTGATGTTTGTTTGATGTCATCGGCATTATCCAAGCCAAAATACCGTCCGATTATTGAGAATTATTTCAATAAGGCAGCTACCAAGGACAGTTTAATCTCTTTAAATACGGCTTTTTCTTGTGAAGGTGCTTACGTTCATATTCCGAAGAATAAATTAGTAGAAAAACCAATTCAAATCATTCATTTTTCTACAGGAAACGAAGCGGCTTTGTTGTTGCAACCTAGAAATCTTATCGTTGTTGAAGAGAATTCACATGTTCAAATTATAGAACGTCACCAAAGTTTGGCCGAACATCCTGTACTTACTAATAGTGTCACCGAGATTTTCGCCGATAAAAGAGCTATTGTCGATTATTACAAAATTCAAAACGATAAACAAAGTGCGTCTTTGATTGACAGCACATTTATCAAGCAAAATCGAGACAGCCATGCCTCTGTGCATACGTTTTCTTTCGGTGGAAAATTAACTAGAAACAATCTCAATTTTTACCAAGAAGGAGAATATATTGATTCGACTTTAAAAGGGGTAACCATAATTGGAGACAAGCAACATGTTGATCATAACACGTTGGTGCACCATATAGAGCCCAATTGTGAAAGCCACCAAGATTACAAAGGTATTTTCTCAGATCGTGCTACGGGTGTGTTCAACGGAAAGGTTTTAGTTGATAAAATTGCCCAAAAAACAAATGCGTTTCAATCCAATAACAATATTTTGTTAAGCGACAAGGCGTCCATCAACACCAAGCCACAGCTTGAAATTTTTGCCGACGATGTGAAATGTTCTCATGGTTGTACTATTGGTCAGCTTGATGAAAGTGCCATGTTTTACATGCGCTCTCGAGGGATTCCTGAAAAAGAGGCCAAAGCATTATTGATGTTTGCCTTTAGTAATAACGTGCTGGATTCTGTAAAGGTACCTGAAATTAAGCAGCGCATTTCTAAGATTATCGCCAATAAATTGGGAGTTGACTTAGGGTTTAATCTCTAGTCATACGTTCAAAGTCAATGTAATCTACAATTATAATTGGTTATTTGGAGCTCATCCAGCTTTCGGCAGTCGCTCTCTGCGAGGAGCTTCAACAAATGCCTCAATCTGGGCTAAAAAGAAAGTAGCTTAAATAGAGAGTATGAGTTTAATGCACTTGAGGATTAGCGCTTAGCCAACTTAAACTTTTGATAAAAATACATTGGGAGCAATCCAAAATTTAGGAGCAAGAACCCAATAAAAACAATAACTCCCCTGTAGGGCCAAGTTAAAAATTCGAACATGGCGCCAATGCCGAGTGCAAAACATGTAAAAAAACCTAAAGTATAAAATGATCTTGTCATAAGTGTATATTTAACAATGATGGTGAATGGATTTTTTGTATTGAGCATAACAATGTATAGGAAGAATAACCAAGGCCGCTACCAGTATAGCACTTAGTAACCAAGCGTTAGCATAAGGCCAATGCATTATTTGAAATACAAACCCTATGATGAGCAATACTATGACCAATACACCAAAAGAAAATTTTAATTTATGTATTGTAAGGGCTTGCTTAACAAAGCGTTGGTGAATGCTTTCACGCTGTAGATTTTGAAAACTGTTATAGCCACCAAATTTTTGCAATGCTTCTTGATATAGCGCGTTAAAATCATTAGAGTTACGGGCTTCAATATAAGTGCAAATATGATCAAGTAAATCATCCCTTAAATCTTTTGATGTGACACCGTGTAGCGACAAACTATTTTCTATATATTCAATTTGCATATGAGACAGGATCATGACGTTTTGGTTTCAATATTAAAAATAAGATCTAGAGTGTCAATAAAATTGTTGATTTCTCGGGTAACTTCGGCCACCATTTGTTTGCCCGATTGGGTAACGGTATAATACTTTCTTACGCGCTTACCAATAAATACCTTTTCTATAGCCAACACACCTTTTGCCTCAAGCCTGTGCAAAATTGGATACAAAGCACCTTCAGAGATGTCAATTTTACCCGACGTTATTTTTTTTACTTCTTGAGTAATCTCGTAACCGTACATTTTTTTACGACTATTAATCAATTTTAAGATGATCGGCTGCAAGGTTCCTTTGGTGAGTTCTTTACTATACATTTGACAAATATACATTTTATTTAAATGTATTTTAATAAAATATTAAAAATATAATAAGTTTTATTTTGTGAATATCTTTTTAATCAAACATCTTGTAACTTTGCATTTATGCTAAACATTGATAACATAAGAAACGATTTTCCCATTCTAAACCGTAAGGTCAACGGAAAGCAGCTTATATATTTTGATAATGCAGCAACCTCTCAAACCCCTAAGCAGGTTATAGATACGATTGTTGACTATTATTCAAATTATAATGCCAATATCCATAGAGGGGTGCATACCTTAAGTCAGGAGGCCACCGATCTGTATGAAGCCGCACGCATAAAAATTCAAAAACATTTTAATGCAGCACACAGCTACGAGATCATTCTTACCTCTGGCACAACCCATGGTATAAATTTAGTTGCCTCAGGGTTTTCAACCTTACTTCACAAAGGCGATGAGGTTCTAGTATCGGCTTTAGAACATCACAGCAATATTGTGCCCTGGCAAATGTTGTGTGAGCGCACGGGAGCAACTTTAAAAGTAATCCCTATGAATGAGCAAGGTGAATTGCTCATGGGCGACTATGACAATTTACTTTCAGAGCACACTAAATTGGTTTTTGTAAATCATATTTCTAATGCGTTAGGCACCATCAACCCTATAAAAGACATCATTAAAAAAGCACATCAAGTTGGAGCTGCGGTTTTGGTTGATGGCGCACAATCTTGCCCGCATATTAAACCTGATGTTCAAGATCTAGACGTTGATTTTTATGTAGCAGGTGCTCATAAAATGTGTGGCCCAACAGGAGTTGGATTGCTCTACGGAAAAAAAGATTGGCTTGAAAAATTACCACCTTACCAAGGTGGTGGCGAGATGATTGATCAAGTGACGTTTGAAAAAACGACCTATGCAGGCTTGCCGCATAAATTTGAGGCAGGAACACCTAATATTTCTGGTGGGATTGCCTTTGGTGCTGCAGTAGATTATTTAAACGCCATTGGTTTTGATTCAATTGCTGCCTACGAACACGAGCTTTTAGACTACGCGACGGCATCGTTATCTCAAATAGAAGGCCTAAAAATTTACGGAACAGCCAAAGAAAAAACGTCTGTCATTTCATTTAACATTCAAGGCATACATCCTTATGATATCGGGACAATTTTGGATAAGATGGGGATTGCAGTACGTACAGGTCACCATTGTGCACAACCTATCATGGATTTTTATAAAATTCCAGGAACGGTAAGAGCATCTTTCGCATTTTATAATACCAAAGCAGAGATTAATGCGCTGGTAGAAGGCGTGAAAAAAGCAAAAAAGATGTTGTCTTAGACTTTGGCTTTCTTTTTGTATACTCTTGATATGATGAATCACGAAACCACAAGATTATGAAACTTATACTATGCATGCTGTTCATGTTAATTTCGGCTAAAGAGTGTGACGAAAATAAAACAGAAGTATCTGAAAACACGTTATCAGGAGTTGAGGCCAATGCACAGCAGCAGATGCTTTCAGAAAATGAAACCATTACGTATCAAGCGACAACTCGAGGGTTTTTTTTAAAGATTTGGATTGAAGGTGATTTGATCATGGTATCAAATGATTATTCTTTGAAAACAGTAGAAACCTACGCATTTCCTTCCGAAGAAAAAGAAGCTTTTTTAAACTTGATAGATACGGTCGATGCTACTTCATTGCCAGAGGTAGACGTAAAATCGACAAGTTTTCAAACTGATGTGGCGCCAATGGCTTTTTTGCAAATTTCCGAAGGTAAAAACATTTATAAATCGAAGCCTTTTGATCATGGAAATCCGCCCGAAGCCATTAGTGCGATGGTCGAAAAAATACTATCCATTAAAACATTGGTTGAGAACCAATAGAGAAGTCTTATCTTTGTAGGGGATTGTCTAAATGATGATACTAAAACACTTGACACACCATGACCATTACAGAAATACAGAATGAAATTATCGATGAGTTTTCCATGTTTGAAGACTGGGAAGAGCGCTATCAATATATGATTGATCTTGGTAAAACCTTACCGCTTATTGATGCCATTTATAAAAACGAAGACCATATCATTAAAGGTTGTCAAAGTAAAGTTTGGGTTCATGCCGAAATGGAAAGTGAAAAAGTGGCTTTTACTGCCGATAGTGATGCGATCATCACCAAAGGTATCATCGCCATACTTATTCGTGTGTTTTCTGGACAACATCCAAAAGATATAATTGAAAGCAATACAGAGTTTATAGATAAAATTGGTTTGAAAGAACATTTGTCTCCAACTCGGGCCAACGGTTTAGTGAGTATGATCAAACAGATTAAAATGTATGCGATTGCGTACCAAACACAGTTAAATTAAAGATTCTAAAAGGAACGAATTTAATACAGCCTTGTTCAAAAGAATTATAAATAGAAGATTATGAGCGATACAACTATAGACACGAATGTCCTCGGTGAAAAAATAGTAAGAATACTAAAGACCATTTTTGATCCTGAAATTCCAGTAGATATATACGAATTAGGTCTTATTTACGATGTATTTGTCAATGAAGATTACGACGTTAAGATTTTAATGACCTTGACAACGCCTAATTGTCCTGTTGCAGAAACCTTACCTTTAGAAGTTGAGGAAAAAGTACGTTCGTTAAACGATGTCAAAACTGCCGAGGTCGAAATTACGTTTGATCCGCCTTGGACTCAAGACCTTATGAGTGAGGAGGCAAAGTTAGAGCTTGGGATGCTTTAATGATCAAGAACAGAGACTAATAGAATGATACACATAGTCGAGTAAGCTTCGCATTCTCGTTTCTTTGCGAGAGATATGGAATGACCTTTCGGTGACGAGCCCAACCTTAGAAAACAATTAAAGAATACACGGTGAAAGAAGAGATTATTAATAGAGTAGCATTAAGCAAATTGATGGTCGTTGATCTTGAGGATTATTATCCTGAAGGTGAACGTGTTGTTTTTGATATTCAAGATTGGTTATTTGAAGGGTATGTGCTAAGAGAAAAAGATTTTAGGCATCTCGTAGCCAATTATGATTGGTCTCAACACCAAAATCAATTTATAGCCCTAACCTGCTCGACAGATGCGATTATTCCTGCTTGGGCATTTATGCTATTAACTATTGAACTTCAGCCTTTTGCCAGAAAAGTATGTATTGGAGATTTAAACGCATTAGAAACGTCTATCTATCAAGATATTATCAATAATTTAGATGTCGAGCCTTATCAAGATAAACCGCTTATTATTAAGGGTTGTGCGCACAAACCAGTGCCAGCCAATGCTTATATAATGCTATCGGCTAAATTAAAACCCGTAGCAAAATCAATTATGTATGGGGAAGCCTGTTCTTCAGTTCCGCTTTTCAAACGTAAATAATATACCAATTTTTGACTTTTCAAGTTTTTGGGAGTCCTAATGTTTAATAGGATTGTAATTGATACGTATGCTGTTTCTATAATAAAATTTATATTTGCATCTTGAATTATTAATCTGAAACTTTCAAAACTAGAAATAATGAATAAAAAATTAATATTCGTGATGGTATTGCTGTTTACAATCTCATTGGGATTCTCACAAACCAAGAAAGAATTAAAGGCTCAAAAAGCTGAAAAACAAGCCGAAGCCGATGCTGCACAATCTGAGGCAGACGCCTTACAAGCACAAATTGATGCGCTTCCAGGATGGCGCGTTGGTGCTTTTGGTGTTATTGGAGGAAGCTTATCTAATTTTAACAATTGGTATGCTCAGGGTGTTCCAAACAACTCTTCAGGTAACATTGGATTTACCGTCAATGGATATGCCAATCTCATTGAAGATAAATTCTTTTGGAGAAATTCATTAAACACCAATTTGAGTTGGGTCAAATTAGATAATAAGGATGTTGATACCGATTCAGATAACTTTGAGCCAACAACAGATGTTTTTAATATATCTTCATTGTATGGACGAAAATTAAATGAAAAATTAGCGGCATCGGGATTAATGGAGTTCAGAACAACACTCCTCGATAACTTTAATGATCCAGGTTATTTAGATGTCGGTGTTGGTGCGACTTGGACGCCTATTGAAAACTTAATTGTTGTGATTCATCCGTTAAACTACAACTTCGTATTTACTGATAACGACGATGTTTTCGAATCATCTTTGGGTGCCAAAATTGTTGCAGATTATACCCGAAAAGTGGGTAAGATCAATTTTAAAACGAATTTATCTGTTTTTCAAAGTTATAAAAATGGCGATTTGTCAAATGCGACATGGACCAACTCATTTAGTTATACGTTGTGGAAACGAATTGGTGTAGGTTTTGACTTTGCATTAAGAAGCAACAAACAAGAGGCCCTAAATTATGCTATTGCTCAGCTACCAGCAGATTTCACAGGGGAAGCTCCAACATTTGACAATGTAGATAATGATTTACAATCTTATTATACCATAGGTTTGACTTACAAATTCTAAGTCATTCATAGTTCAAATAACATTAAAAAAGCATCTTGAATATTGTATCAAGATGCTTTTCTGTTTTTTTGATATAGATGAAGTCTATTCTTCCTCATCAATATAATCGGGATATAAAAAGTTGTTATATGGAAAGCGTGTGACATGAATGTCGCGTACTTCGTCGTAAACTCGTTTTTTAAAGAGATCCAAATTCTTTTTGTTCAATGCCGAAATGAATAGCGCATTATTACCTACGCGATTCATCCATGTTTTTTTCCATTCTTCAAGGGTGTAATGAACGGAGGTTTTTTCGGTAATTAAATCATCTTCATCTAAAGGTTGGGCTTTATAGGCATCAATCTTATTGAAAACCATAATTGTAGGTTTGTCATTACTGTCTATTTCTCCTAAAATTTTATTGACAGAGTCGATATGTTCTTCAAAGTTAGGATGCGAAATATCAACCACATGAAGTAATAAATCGGCTTCTCTTACTTCATCAAGTGTGCTTTTGAAGGATTCTATCAGTTGTGTGGGTAGCTTTCTTATAAATCCAACAGTATCGGTTAATAAAAAAGGTAGGTTCTGTATCACTACCTTTCTGACGGTCGTATCTAAGGTAGCAAATAATTTATTTTCAGCAAATACATCACTTTTACTCACTACATTCATGAGCGTTGATTTACCAACATTTGTATAACCAACTAACGCCACACGCACCATTTTTCCGCGATTACCGCGTTGCACGGCCATTTGCTTATCAATGGTCTTGATCTTAGCTTTTAGCAAGGCAATCTTGTCGCGCACAATTCGTCGATCTGTCTCAATTTCAGTCTCACCTGGGCCGCGCATTCCAATTCCACCTTTTTGTCGTTCAAGGTGTGTCCACATCCCTTTCAAACGAGGTAACAGATACTCGCACTGTGCCAGTTCAACTTGAGTGCGCGCATAACTCGTTGTAGCACGTTGAGCAAAAATATCAAGAATTAGGTTAGTTCTGTCTAAGACTTTACAGCCAAGAATTTTACTGATGTTACGCTCTTGTGCTGCGGAAAGTTCATCATCAAAAATAGCGGTTCCAACATTATGCTCTTCAATGTACTCTTGAACAGTTTTCATTTTACCAGATCCGATAAAAGTTTTCGCATTTGGCATATCCATTTTTTGCGTAAAGCGTTTTAAGACTTCACCTCCTGCTGTGTAGGTCAAAAACTCCAACTCATCTAAATACTCCTTAGATTGTTCTTCGTTTTGTTCTCTAGTCACGACCCCTATAAGTACTGCTCTTTCAAGCTCTATATCTTTTTTTTCAATCATATATCAAATTATAATACAAAGTTACATAATTGAATGTTCGCCTATTGCATTTTAAAATTTAAATTTGTGCTATGCATGCTTCAGAATCAAAAACAACCACATATACCATAGCATTTTATAATCTTGAAAATCTTTTTGATATTCATAAAGATACGTCTAAAAATGATTCAGATTTCTTGCCAGGTACAGAAAAGCGATGGACAAAAAAACGCTATGATCAAAAGCTCCGTAACTTAGGTGAGGTGATTTCAAAGATAGGATTTGACAGTAATCAAAAACCACCAGTGATCATAGGTTTAGCTGAAGTAGAAAATAAGAATGTACTCAATGATTTAATACAAAGTCATTATTTAAAATCATTTGATTATGGTATTATTCATTATAATTCCCAAGATGAGAGAGGTATTGACGTAGGAATGATTTATGATACATCAGTATTTACAGTACAAGATTCTAAAACCTACGCTGTTTATCTCAAAAACGAGTTTGGCAATCAAGATTATACTCGTGATATTTTAGTCGTTACAGGGATGCTTCATTCTGAAAAAATCTATTGTATTGTTAATCATTGGCCTTCGCGACGGGAAGGAGAAAAAGAGTCAATGCCAAAGCGTGTTAAGGCTGCTGAGAAGGTGGTGGATATTGTAAATTCCATTAGGTTAAAAGATGAACAGGCAAAAATTTTGGTCATGGGAGATTTTAATGATAATCCTGGAAATGAAAGCGTTAAATTTTTAAAGAAGAAAGCGAGGTTGTTCAATCTTATGGAACCCTTATTATCATACAGTAGAGGAAGCTCGAATCATAATTTTAGATGGAATCTATTTGATCAAATATTGTTGACTACAAATTTCTTTGAGACTCAAAAAAATAAACTGAAGTATGATCGTGCCGATATTTATGATAGTAAGTTCTTAACGCAAACAACAGGAAAATATAGAGGACAACCTTTTAGAACTTATTCAGGAAGAAAATATACGGGAGGATATAGCGATCACTTCCCTGTTTATATACAATTGAACGTGTCTTCAGACTAAGTTCTTAAAGTCTTTTTCGTTTTGTCGATTATTCTTGCTTTTTATCTATTATAACACTGTTAACAGTTTGTTAACTGTCAATTTTTTTATCTTCGACTACTTATTACGAGCCATTTGACCAAGCTCTTTTTGTCGAGAATAACCCACTCTGCCCCACGGAGCTATTCAAAACATTTAAAATCAATTGATTAAAATCGTTTAATAGCACTTGTTGATATGAAAAAACTTTTACTCTCACTATCCGTACTTTTTGCTTTTTCAATTTGGTGTGCCGATGCACAAATCACAACGTTTCCTTACCTAGAAGATTTTGAATCTGGAGATGGAGGCTGGATCGTTGATACAGACAACTCTGGAACATGGGCCTTAGGTGCTCCCGCAGCTACAATCATCAATAGTGCCGATTCTGGTGCTAACGCTTGGGTTACCAATCTTACAGGAAATTATAATGCTAGTGAAAATGGGATTGTTTTGAGTCCAATATTTGATTTCACGTCATTGGTTGCGCCATCAATAGAGATTAGTGTTTGGTGGAATGCCGAATTTAGCTGGGATGGCATGGTATTGCAGTCATCCATAGATGATGGAGCAACTTGGCAGAATGTAGGAGCAAATGGAGACCCCAATAATTGGTATACAGATAATACAATTGGTGGCAGTCCTGGAGGACAGCCAGAAGGATGGACAGGTAGAAATTCAACTAGTAATGGATCTGGTGGCTGGGTTATTGCCCGCCACGCCTTAATTGGCTTGGGCGGAGAGTCAAATGTGATATTTAGAGTTGCATTTGGATCAGACACATCTGTGCAAGATGAAGGTGTTGGTTTTGATACCGTATCCATCTTTGAGGTAACGTGTCCTGAGCCAAATGGCATAACGGTTACCGAGGTTACTGAAAATTCAGCTAATATCAGCTGGATGGCTGGTGGAGCCGAAACCACATGGGAAATAGTTGTGCAAAACGCTGGAACCGGATTGCCAACGGCATCAGGGACTTCAACAAACAATAATAATTTATATGATGCTTCTCCATTAACACCAAGCACTGCTTATGAAGTTTATATAAGAAGCTTTTGTGACGCTGATGGTCTCAGTAATTGGGTAGGGCCAATTAATTTTACAACGTTAAACACGCCGCCACCAGCACCTGTTGGAGTGGTCTGCCCAACAGATAACGCATCTTTTATTTTTACCGAAAATTTCGATCAAGATCCACCAATTGGATGGACTGGAACTGGTTTTGATGGAAGTAATGGGAACTGGGACATCACCTCTGCCGGTGTTAATTCTTTTGGAAGTGGTCCAGAAAATGCTTTTGACGGAGGTTCAGGGACTCACCTAGAATATGAGGCTGGCGGAAGTGCTACCGATATTGCGTCTGCGATTTCCCCTCCAATTGATCTTACCACGGCAACCGATGGTGCAGAACTTTCATTCTTCTTTCACGCCTTTGGCGAAGATATAGGAACTTTGAATGTTGGCGTTTCTAATTCAGCCACAGGTCCATTCACAACTGTATTTACATGGGTAGGTGATTTACAGGTTACAGATGATGAAGCTTGGGTACCTGTGGGTGTGAACCTAGATACCTATTTAGGTCAAGTGATTTATCTTGAATACAGCTATGGAGGCGCTGGAACAGGCTTTGAAGGCGATATGTCAATTGATTTTATAAGAGTTGAAACTTGTGGGTCGTTTTGTATTGCACCTAGCAGTATTACAGTTGCAAATATTACAGGTACCACCGCAGATATAAGTTGGTTAGCTAACAACGGAGAAACATCATGGGAATACGTGGTTGTGCCTGCAGGATCAGGTGAGCCTTCTGGATCTGGAACAGTAAGCGCAACACCATCGGCGAGTATTACCGATTTAGATTTTCAAACAGATTATGAAGTTTGGGTAAGAGCAGATTGTGGCTCAGAATTTAGTCCATGGGCAGGTCCGGTAACATTTACCACCACGATACAATCTAATTTTGATATTGATTGTACACAAGCCCCGACACAAATTAATTATTGTTATCAAAATAATGATGATAATACTTGGACGTTCACCTCTTTAGACGGCACTCCGTTGAGATTAACATTCAACGCGGGAGGCATTGAAAGCTGCTGCGACGATATTTTAGTATATGATGGAGCTGATAATACGGCACCACTAATTTTTCAAGGTAACAATGGTGGAGATCTTGCCGGACTTCAATTTGATTCAACAGGAGATTCTATTTTTATGGAAATTGATGCTGATAATTCTGTGAGTTGCGGTTCAGGGAGTGGTTGTTGTACAACGCCTTGGGATTTTACGGTAGCCTGTGCCACATGTGAAAATCCAGAGGCAAGCTACGCTGTTGTTTCTAACTGTTTAGTAGCTCCAGAGTTTTTTGTAGACGTTGATATTGCCAATTTAGGTTCGGCAACATCTATTAGTGTAAGTGATAATCAAGGAAACCCGATACAAACAGTAAGTGCATTAGGTATTGTGACTTTTGGACCTTACCCTAATAACACGTCTGTAGAGATTACGGTAGCAAATGATGATGACGTTAATTGCACATTAACAAGTGCGTCTTTAACTCAGGAATTTTGTTTGGATAACACGGTAGATTGTTCGGCAGGTCCATTAGATGTGTTCTACTGTTACGAGAATAGTGATTCAAATCAATTTTCATATACGAGTTCAGACGGATCGCCAGTGAGAATCGTTATTAATTCTGGTGAGGTAGAAGGTGCGCCATTTGATTTTCTAGTAATTCTAGACTCTGATGGTGTGACAGAATTGTATAATGATGAGGGTAACGACGGTGACCTTGCGGGCTTAGTATTTCAATCAACAGGTGACACCATTTTCTTTCAGATTACTTCAGATACTTCGGTAAGTTGTTCTTCTGGATCTTTTTGTTGTTCCGCAGGTATAGATTACACGGTGTCATGCGCCACATGTGTGAATCCAACAGCCACTTATCAAGTGATTGACGATTGCGATAATGGGGACCAATTTCTCATCGATGTGAATATTTCGTCTTTAGGAGATGCATCAACGTTAACAATTTCAAATAATATAGACGCAACTACCGTGGCAGTATCTTCAACAGGTGTTTATCAAGTAGGTCCATTTCCATTCTTAGTAGATGTGGTGGTATCTGTATCTAATGATCAAGATGCTAGTTGTGTCATTAATAGTGGTAACATTCAGTTGCTAGCATGTCCACCTGAAAATGATAACCCATGTGATGCAACGGTAGCAGTGGTCAATGATGATGATTCTTGTAACTTATTTACCAGCGGGTCTTTAGTTGAAGCAACAGATTCTGGTGTTCCTGACGGAAGCTGCGCTGGTAATCCAGATGACGATGTTTGGTTTCAGTTTACAGCATTAAATGAAGTGCAACTAATTTCACTTATCAATATTAATGGAGGTGGCTTTAATACCGATCACGCATTATATGGAGGTGATTGTGATAATTTAATAGAATTAGAATGTACTAATGGTGTGGCAAGTGTGACGCCTCAATTGGTGGTTGGAGATACTTATTTTGTACGTGTTTTTTCCGGTGGAAGCGCGGCAGCGACAACGACATTCGATCTTTGTATCAAAGAAGCTCCGACAAATATCATTTGTGAAAATGCTGAAAACTTTTGTGCTGAGGCTGGTGGTGCATTGACAACTTCTAATATTATCGGTATTCCTGATCCAACGGATATTGCTTGTTTAAGTTCAGCACCAAATCCAACCTGGAATATTCTTCAAATTGGAGATTCTGGCGTGATTGAAATTGAAATTGCCCAAACTGATGCAGCTGGAGGCGGCTTGGATGTTGATTTTGTGCTTTGGGGGCCTTTTGTGTCTGTAGAGGATGCTTGTGGAAACTTAGATTTTGGCTGTCCTACGCCTGACGACTGTCCTAATAACGTCGGTTTTGGATCAGACCCTAATTTTTATCCCTTCGGAAACATAGTAGACTGTAGTTACTCTGGTGCAGCTATTGAAAACTTGACTATTGACAATGCACTTGCGGGAGAAATTTATATTTTATTGGTTACGAATTTCTCTGATGATCCTGGGACGATTTCAATTAGTCAAACAAATACAGGAGACGATGATGACGGCAATATCACTGCCGAAATTGAAGTAGACCTTGGAGCCGATCAAAATTTCTGTGGATTTGAAACATTTGTATTAAACGCAGATTCTCCTTTTGCAGATACTTATGAATGGTACGCCGATGGGTTTATAATTGATGGAGAGACAGAAGCTTCATTAACCGTTTCAGAGACAAATACGTACACAGTAATCGCTTACGACGAGCAATGTGATGCGCAAGCCCAAGATAGCATAACAGTTGTGTTTGGAGATGAAGTTGTTTCAAACCCTGTCCCAGATATAGTGACTTGTGACGATGCTTCCGCAGATGAAATTGAGGATTTTGATTTAGAAAGTCAAACAGCAGGCGTTCTCGGTGATCAAAATGCGACCGATTTCAACGTGACTTATCACTTGAGTTTAGAAGATGCACAGAATGATGCTGGCGCCTTAACGTCTCCATATACTAACATATCAAACCCTCAAACCATATTTGTTCGAATAGAGGATGCAGATGCCGAGTTTTGTTCAAATACCACGCGAACGTTCGATTTGATTATCTCTGGCCCAACGCCAACAGCTACCAGCGCTTCAATAGAGGTTTGTGATGATGATGCAGACGGTGTTTCTCTATTTGATTTGGCTTCAAACAATTTAAATATTTTGAATGGACAAAGTGATGTTGATTTCACAGTAAGTTACTATGAAACTGAAGCTAACGCTGAGGTAGGCACTAACGCTATTGATACATCAGTTTTATACAATAGTGCTTCTCAAACCATTTATGCAAGAGTCGAGAGTAATATTTCTTTTGATTGCTATGCAACGACGCCCATCGAATTACTAGTGAAGCCATTACCAATTACAACATTTAACGCAGAGTTTGACTATGAGGTATGTCCAGATGCAACCGTTGCAATTCTGGTAACAGCCACTCCAAACAACTATTCGGCTGATGAAGTGAGTATCAAATGGTATCGGGATGGCGGGGAAATTTCTGGTGAAACTGGCTTGACAATTCCTGTAATTGAAGCAGGACTTTATGAAATTGAGGTGACATTCAACGATGACACAATGTGCTCTAGTACAACTTCACGAGATATTGAAGAACTAGAAAACTGTGTCATCCCAGAAGGTATTTCACCTAATGGAGATGGCATGAATGATACTTTTGATCTTAGCAGTTTTAATGTGTCTAGACTAGAAATTTTCAATCGTAACGGCACATCAGTATATACTAAAAAGGATTATACAAACGAGTGGTTCGGTCAAACCAACGATGGCGATGAGTTACCAGTTGGAACTTACTTTTATACCATGGAATATAATGATGGAGAACAGCGCAGCGCGTGGGTTTACATTCAAAGACTAAATTAACAAATGACTTTAATAATTAACAATTCGCAATCAAACAACTAAAAAATTACTAACAAATGAAAAAATTTTATGTCATTATTGTCTTGCTTATTGCAACGCAGGTGTACGGGCAGCAAGACCCTCAATATACACAGTATATGTATAATATGAATGTCATTAATCCAGCGTATGCAGGTTCTAAAGAGAATTTGTCTTTTGGATTATTATATCGTTCACAATGGGCTGGGATAGATGGCGCGCCAGAAACAGGGACCTTCTTTGGTCATACTAGAGTAGGTGAAAAAGTAGGAATTGGTCTATCAGCAATTTCTGATCGTGTGGGACCAATTAATGAAACAAATGTCTATGCCGATTTCTCATATACGCTTCAATTGGGAGGAGAACATCGTTTGGCCTTTGGAGTAAAGGCAGGAGCCACGTTTCATGATATTGGACTTGCTGGTATCGATTTGGTTGATCCCAATGATCCTTTTTTTCAAAACATCAACACGACAACACCTAATATTGGAGCAGGATTTTTCTATTACACTGACAACTATTATTTAGCGGCTTCAGTGCCTAACATACTTAACTCTGTTCATTTAGATGCCGAAGGTAATAGTTTAGGTTCAGAAGAAGCGCATTATTTTGTAACAGGAGGATATGTTTTCGAACTGTCACCAAATACTAAATTAAAGCCTTCTTTCTTAGTCAAGTCAGAATTTAGTTCACCTGTGTCTTATGACGTCAATTTAAACGCCTTGTTTTATGAAAAGTTTGAGGTTGGAGCGTCTTATAGATTGGATGATTCATTTTCAGGTTTAATTAATTTTGCTATTACCCCTTCGGTTCGTATTGGGTATGCTTATGATAATGTCTCTTCAGATATTAGAAAATATGCACCGGCATCTCACGAATTTATTCTCTTATTTGACCTGAGCTTCTCTAAGAAGGTTTCACGTTCACCAAGATACTTTTAATCCATTAAGCTAAACAACATGAAAAAAATAATTACACTTCTTACCATAGTAGCATTAAGTAGTTTCAGCTTAATAGCTCAAAACAGTGACACGAAAAAAGCAGACAAACACTTTAATAGATATGAATTTGTTGCAGCCGCCGAAGATTATGCCAAATTGGTTGAAAATGGAAAAGGATCGCCTTACGTTTACAGTCAGCTAGCAGAATCTTATTATAACGTTTTTAATACACAAGAAGCAGAACGCTGGTATGCAAAGGCTCTTGAAGGCAACCAAAAACCAGAGTTATTGTTCAAGTATTCCCAAATGTTAAAGGCAAATGGCAAATATGAAGAATCAAACGCACAAATGGCAAAATTTGCAAGTATGCGACCTAGTGATGATCGCGCTATTGCTTTTAATAAAAATCCAGATTACTTACCAAAGATTCTAGAAAAAGGTAAAAAATTTAACATCCAAAATTTAGATTCAAATACAGAATATTCAGATTTTGGAGGTGTTTTACAAGATAGTAAACTTTATTTCACGTCAGCTAGAAATACATCTCGTAGAACTTACGGGTGGAACGAGGAGCCATTTTTGGATATATACCAGTCTACCAAAAATACTGATGGATCGTATCAAGATCCTACGCTAGTTGAGAATAAGATCAACACAAAATATCATGAGGGATTAGTTTCATTTAATCCTGATGGCAGCATTATGGTTTTTTCCCGTGAGAGCTATTTTGAAAAGGAGTTTGAAAAAGATTCAATTACCGATTATAAAATAAGTCAATTACATCTTTTCACTGCAAGTAAATCGGGTGATGAATGGGGGAATGTCCAAGGATTCGAAATTAATACTAACACGTATTCAGTAAAAAACCCATCGGTAAGCGCCGATGGTAAAACCTTATATTTTTCCTCTAATATGCCAGGCGGATTTGGACTATATGATATTTATAAGGCCGAAATTAAAGCAGATGGAACGTTAGGTGAACCAAAAAATTTAGGTCAAAAAGTGAACACACAAGGTCAAGAGATGTTTCCTTTTATTAGTAGCAACAACACCCTTTATTTTTCATCTAATGGTCATTTAGGTCTTGGAAATCTTGACGTATTTTACACCAAGGAAATTGATGGAAAAATGGCACCTATTCGTAATGTTGGTGTGCCAGTAAACAGCAGTGCCGATGATTTTGCTTTCAATATCGATGAAGAGACTGAAGAGGGATTTGTATCCTCAAATCGTGACGGTGGAAAAGGAAGTGACGATATTTATGCACTTAAAAAATTACAACCTTTATGTGATGTCTTGGTTACAGGAACAGTAACAGATATCAATACAGGTAATCCTATTGAAGCTGCCGAAGTAGCTTTATACGATGATCAAGGAAATAAGGTGGTTTCTAAAATGACTAATGCCCAAGGTGTTGCAGAATTTATTGTTGAATGTGATCAAGAAACAGAGCTAGAAGTCATTATGGATGGTTACGAGAGTAAAAAAGTTACCGTTAGTGGTTCGCAAGAAGAAGAGCAAAACGTTAGCATCATGTTAGATCCTATAGAGGCTATTTTAAGTGCGGAAGCGGTGAACTTACAGCCAATTTATTTTGACTACGACAAATCAAATGTAACGGCTCAAGCAGCATTTGAATTGGATAAGTTAGTCCAAATTATGACCAAGTATCCCGAAATGGTGATAAGCGCTACGTCGCATACAGATAGTAGAGGGTCTAATTCTTACAATGAAAAACTATCAGACAGACGCGCAAAAACGACGGTTCAGTATGTGATCTCAAAAGGTATCGACAGTACTAGGATTTCAGGAATGGGGAAAGGTGAAAATGAACCTAAAGTAAATTGCGGTGCGAATTGTACTGAAGAAGAGCATCAACTCAATAGAAGGTCAGAATTTATTATTGTTAGCGGTGGACCACAAACACAGCCATAATGAATTTTAAAAATATGATATGAGATAGAGCTGTAAGCCTTGTTTCTAGAGATAAAATAAAAAAATTCAAAATAACTGAGAAAAATGAAAAACTATATTTTAATTCTTGCGTTTTTATTTACCTGTTTATGGGTAGATGCGCAAACGTATTTACAAGAAAATTTTGACACCGAAATTCCAGCGACATGGACCATAACAGATGAAGGTGGAGCTACTGGTGATTCATGGATTTCTGGAACTCAAGGTTTTTTGAACCAGAGCTTGGATGGTTCAAATGGTGCGATCGTTGATAGCGATTCTAATGGTAACGGGACCTTACTCGTAGAAACCCTAACCTCTCCAGTTTTTGATACCACAGGAGCTGCAACCTTGATATTAGCATTCGACCAGTTCTATAATAATATTGGTGATGATACCGCAGTTGTTGAGGTTTATGATGGCACCAATTGGGTAGAGGTTCTCAATCAAACGGCAGACACTGGATCTTTTGCAGATCCCGATGAGCAAATGATTGATATATCAGCGTTTTCCAATGCTGCAATGCAAATTCGTTTTGTTTATGACGACGGTGATGTTTGGGCTTGGTACTGGATGATCGATAATGTGCAAGTGTATAACTCTACTTGTAATTTTCCAACTGATTTAACGGTTTCTAATATTACAGAAACTTCTGCAGACCTAGGCTGGACTCCTGGAGGTACCGTAACTGAAACCGATTGGGAGGTGATCAATCAAGAAGCTGGCGGACCTGTGCCAACAGATGCAGATTCTGGAATATCTACAACCGATAATCCATATACCGCGCCGGCATTATCCCTAGGTACTAATTATGAATTTTATGTGAGAACTAACTGTGGCGCTGACGGATTTAGTATTTGGTCAGGCCCTTTTGCCTATAGAATTAGTGGACCTGGTGAAGTTTGTGAAAATCCAATTGAAGTCATTACGCCATTACCTTATGTTACGACCGATAATACTGAAAACTATATTGACGATTACAATGGTACATCAGGTGCAGATTGTGGCTCAACATTTGGTAGTTACCTCAATGGAGATGATGTCGTTTACGCCTATACACCAACTGCCGATACATCAATCGATATTTCTTTGTCTGGACTTACAGGCAATTATGCAGGTGTTTTTGTGTATACCGACTGTGCTAATATAGGAACGCAGTGTGAAGCTGGAGCAACGAATGCTTTTGCTCAGACTGATTTAGTAATAGATAATTTCAGTGTTACTAACGGTCAAACCTATTATATTGTAATTTCTACTTGGGCCGCGCCACAATCTGTTGGTTATACTCTTACAATTACTGAAAACACATGCGTTGATCCTGTCGTTGATTTTGTAGTTAGACAAGACTGTATCAATGGTCCTCAATTTTTTGTAGATGTCGATTTAACCGATTTGGGTTCAGCGACATCAATGACTATTTCAGATGATCAAGGCAGTGCTGCTCAAAACACAACAGTGGCAGGGATCTTTACTTTTGGTCCATTTGCGAACAATACACCAATCATTATCTCTGTCGTAAATGATGACGATGCCAATTGTAATCTTACTAGTACTGCATTAACACAAGATCAATGTGTGCTAAATCAGGTAGATTGTACCCAGCCTCCGTTACAGTTTAATTATTGTTATGCAAATAATGACGAGACTGCTTGGCTGTTCGAGTCAACAGATGGTAGTCCAGTGCGATTGACATTTAATGCAGGAGGCATTGAGTCTTGTTGTGACGATATATTAATTTATGATGGCCAAGACAATACGGCTCCCCTAATTTATCAAGGAAATAACGGAGGAGATCTTACCGGTTTACAATTTGATTCTACAGGTGACTCTATGTATATGGAAATAGATTCAGACAATTCGGTTAGTTGTGATTCAGGAAGCTTTTGTTGTTCTACGGAATGGGATTTTACAGTAGCCTGTGCAACTTGCGTCAATCCAGTAGCAACTTATGCTGTAGTGTCAGACTGTTTGGTAGCGCCACAATTTTTTGTGGATGTTGACCTTACCGATTTAGGTTCTGCAACCTCTATTACTGTCACAGACAATCAATCAAATCCAGCACAAACTGTGAGTGCAGTTGGTGTTTTGACTTTTGGCCCTTACACTAATAATACACCTGTGGTTTTTACAGTAGCAAATGATGACGATCCAAATTGCACTCTAACCAGTACGTCGTTAACGCAAGAGTTTTGCTTAGAAAATATTGTTGATTGTGCAGCAGGACCATTAGATGCGTTTTATTGTTATGAAAATAGTGATACAAATCTATTTACTTATACAACTTCAGATGGTTCACCAGTGAGGTTAACTTTCAATTCTGGTGAAGTAGAAGGAGCGCCATTTGATTTCTTGGTAGTTTTAGATTCTGATGGTGTGACTGAATTATATAATGACGAAGGCAATGATGGTGATCTTTCTGGTTTGGTCTTTCAATCTACAGGCGACACCATATTCTTTCAGATTACTTCCGATACTTCTGTGAGTTGTTCTTCTGGAGCTTTTTGTTGCTCTTCGGGCATAGATTATACAGTTACGTGCGCTACATGTATCAATCCTACGGCAACGTATCAAGTTATTGATGATTGTGACAACGGAGATCAGTTTCTAGTAGATGTAAACATTTCATCTTTGGGAGATGCAACATCTCTTACAATTTCAAATAATATCGATGGTAATACAGTAGCTGTACCCGCAACAGGTGTGTATCAAGTTGGGCCATTTCCGTTTGGAGTCGATGTTATTATCACTACAAATAATGATCAGGATGTCAATTGCGTGATTAATAGTAATGCTATACAATTATTGGCTTGTCCTCCTGATAATGATAATCCTTGTGATGCAACCGTAGCCCTTGTCAATGCTGATGATAGCTGCGACCTCATCACACCTGGGACATTATTAGAAGCAACAGATTCTGGAATTGCTGTAGGTACTTGTGGGGGAAATCCTGATGATGATGTCTGGTTTGAATTTACAGCTTTGAATGAATTTCAAATTATTCAATTAACGAACATCGTGGGCGGAGGCTTTTTTGATAATTTAGACCATGCTGTTTATGAGGGATCTTGTGATGCTCCGGTCGAATTATATTGTTCAGCAGACGATGCAAGTCTTACGACGTCTTTAACCGTAGGTAACACCTATTTTATTAGAGTCTTTTCATCGCAAGATGACAACGTAGATTTTACATTTGATTTATGTATTAGACCTGGAACTGGCAATGTAGCTGTTGATCAAGACACCTATACGGTAGAAGAACTAGTTGTAGACATATTAATTGATAGTCCATGTGCTCAAATTTCAAACATTACATTCTCTACTGGAACAGACTTTGGCAGTACGAATGGCATTGGTTATTTTACTGCGGAAGAAGGCAGTTTCCCTTTTGAAGATGGCGTTTTATTGACATCAGGTGACGCTAGTAGAGCAGGCGGACCAAACTTTAATAATTTGAGTGATGGTTCCTTTGATTGGCCTGGAGATACAGATTTAGAGGACGAAGTTGGTATTATTTCAAGAAATGCGACCATAATTGAGTTTGACTTTGTACCCTTATCTAGTGAGATAAGCTTTGATTTCCTAATGGCTTCCGAAGAATATAATGGGGCAACAGGTGGTAGCTTTGAATGTACATTCTCAGACGCCTTTGCGTTTTTGCTTACCGATGAAAATGGCGTTACTACTAATTTAGCCGTATTACCAGGAACTACGACACCTATTTTAGTGACCAATATTCACCCTGAAAATCCTGGATGTCCAGCTATTAATGAAGAGTTTTTTGGTGGCTATACACCTCAAAACTTACCTCCAATTTCTTTTGATGGTAGAACTGAAGTTTTTACAGCTTTTTCACCAGTTAATCTTGGAGAAACGTATCGAATTAAATTAGTGATTTCAGATGCTTCTGATACAGCTTTTGATTCAGGGGTGTTCTTAAAAGCGGGAAGTTTTGATATTGGTGAAGTTGAGTTGGGTGCAGATATAACCATAGCAGATGGTACAGCTGCTTGTTTAGGTCAACCTGTAGTTTTAGAGACTCAGGCGCCTTCAGTGCCGCATGTGTGGTTTAAGGATGGGTTTCAGATTGCAGGTGAGACAACGAATATACTAGAGGTTACAGAGCCAGGAGAATATACAGCGCAACTTATATTTTCACCTACTTGTATCATTTCTGACGAGATTGTAATCGAGTTTTTACCATTACCAATAGTTAACATGCCAGCTGATATTGTGGAATGCTCCGCTAATGATCAAGCCGTTTTTGATTTAACAGTGAATAATGCTGAGATTTTAGGAGAACAAAGTCCTGTTGATTTTACATTGACGTATCACGATTCTGAGGAAGATGCCATTAATGATGTTGATGAATTAGTATCTCCTTATACCAATATTTCAAATCCGCAGATTATTTATGCACGAGTTGAGAACAACATAACAGGATGTTACGATTATACAACATTTAATATTTTAACAGCACCTCCAACATTTGAGATTGCTAGCGTTGATATTGTTGAATGCTCAACTAACGATCAAGCTATTTTTGATTTGACGGCAAACGATGCTGAAGTTTTGGGAGATTTAAGTCCTACTGAGTATACATTGACGTATCACGATTCTGAAGATGATGCCATTAACGATGTTGATGCATTAGTATCTCCTTACGTTAATCTTTCCAATCCACAAGTGATTTACGCAAGAGTTGAAGATAACGCAGCGGGAGCTGGATGTTATGTTTACACAACCTTTACCATTTCAACAGCACCTCCAACATTTGAGATTGCTAGTGTTGATATCGTAGGATGTGATAATGACGATGACGGTATTTCAGAGTTTGATTTAGATGCTCAAGATGAATTGGTTCTTGATGGTCTTGATGATACACAGTATATTGTTACTTATCATTTATCTCAAGAGAACGCCGAAGCTAATTCAAGCGCACTTTCGTCTCCTTATGAGAGTTCTGGAGAGACGATCTTTGTAAGAGTAGAATCAATAGATTACGTAGATTGTTATGTAGTGACGAGTTTTGACTTAGTTTTTGGAACAGAACCAGAAACGGCATTTACTCAAGACTTCGATTATGAAGTATGTCCTGATGCTGTAGTGCCTATAATTATCACTGCAACGCCTGTTAACTACACCATTGGCGACGTCACTATTAATTGGTATCTCGATGGTGGTCTTATCGAAAATGAGAATGGATTGACATTACCAGTAGTAGATGCAGGAGATTATGACATTGAAGTGATTTTCAATGATACTGGCTGTTCAAACATTGCGACGCAAGAAGTGATCGAGTTAGAGACCTGTGTTATCCCAGAAGGGATTTCTCCTAATGGTGATGGTATGAATGACACCTTTGATCTCAGCAACTTCCAAGTAAGTAAATTAGAGATCTTCAATCGTTTTGGGACTTTAGTATACTCTAAGAAGAACTACACAAATGAATGGTTTGGACAAACCAAAGATGGAGAGGAATTACCCGTAGGCACCTACTTCTATACAATGGAGTTTAGAGATGGTGAAACCAGAAGCGCATGGGTATATGTGCAACGCGAGAATTAATCAACCACTTATATTTTAATTATAGCCGCTTACAGCAATGTAAGCGGCTTTTTTATGTGTTAAGCTTCATGTAATGCAATCTAATAAACGTATGAGCGCGTTTAGTTCCATTCTGGAAAAAGCTCAATTGATTAGATGTAAAGTCTTTTCATCAATGGAAATTATGTAAAGATATTACCTGAAAGCGAGTTCAGCTCAATAATAAATTTGGTGTTAAACATCTTGCGCTTGATTGACCACTTATTAGTTTATAGTTGCTCTGTGTTAAAGATTGTACTTTCATCTAAGCTGAGAAGGATTAGTCAGATGTAATAAGAACTTAAGGCTGCGCACTGCTATGAATTTACCTAATTAGATATCCACCATTAATTGAAATTTTATAAGCAAAAGGTAGAAATAGAAAGCCATACGACTTTTTCCGATATCTAAATTGATGGCGCGAATATACAGGAGATTCTTAAGGTTGTTTTCAAAAGGCTTGAAGAACAATGATCGAGAGCAAAATACTTCCTAAGAGTAAAGCCCAAAGCATCCAAATGTTATAATTTTGAGATTGCTTTTTACTATTGAGAGAGGCATTTAAGACTCGTCTATTTTTACCACTATATTGCATCCAATTTTTGAATATTATAATAATGCTAGCCATGGCAAATAGAGACCATGCTTTACCAGATGAAATTGTAAGACTATTCATCTCGTCAAGAAACTTTACTACAAGAACTCCCGTAAGCAGTATTAAACTGCATTGAAGCGAAGAAATGTAATATAAAGCAATTGTGTTCGCTTTCTTTTTTTGGGTAGGTTTATAATGCTTAAAAACATTGAGAAAAAAAGTGTCGAATATGGTCATCTCTATTTAGGTATTGCTTGAGTCTTTAGACAAAAAAGCCACATCGATCTGATGTGGCTTTTCTATGTGATAATAGAATGATTAGTTACCAGTAACAACAACGTTATCAACGTGATATCTTGTCGTAGCACCTGGGTCTCCACCTTCGTAAAAGAAAGCAACATTGATCGTGCCGTCCAAGCACGCAATATTCAACGGGCCTTTTGGCTGCAAGCCACTAAATCCTGGATTAGGACCTACAGTAACATTAGCATCAAGAATTTGCCATGTAGCTGTTGTTACATCTCCTGTAAAATCATCACTGATCAGTACAGTTAAAATAGTCCCGTTATCAAAAGCAGCCTCTATTTCAAAGGATAGTTCTTCTCCATTCGTCATACTTAAATCTATAGACGGAGTTACCAACCATACATCTGTTTCGGCGTTTCCAGAGCTAAAAGCAGAAATACGTGCGTAATCATTATTGTTAAAACCGCTTATAAACCAATCTGTGCTGGTTCCACTTACGTTGATGTTGGTCCATCCTTCAGAAGCAAACGTTCCGAAACCTTCAAAATCTTCTTCAAAAATGGTAACACCTCCACCAGATGGCTCTGTACATTCAAAAAAGTCTGGATCACATCTATTTTCTTCACCACTAAAATTAATATCTTCTGGAGAGTTAATGGCTAAGTTAAAAGTGTCACCAAAAAAGTTCCTGGTCAGAATACCATTAATGCTGCCTTGCCCAGAAGGCAATGACAATGATTTAAAATCGGCAAAGGTAGAGGTGCTTAAAATAATGGTCGCACCAGGTTGATCACAACTCTCGAGATTTCGTTCTCCATCAAATTCATCTTGCGGTTCGCCAGCAAAAGTTGTTTCATTATCATTAAGAACAAGGTTCCTGTTAAACTGGACGTTATTTAATTTTACAAAAACATTTTCTAAGCTATCGTCAAAATCTGCAAATTCAATTTCCGTAGGAACGATAGGCGATATTTGTGGAGATCTTTTGATAAAATCTTCTTCTGAAAAACTTGGAATTTTTTCTAGATCTTCAGAGATCCCTAATGTCAGCACACCGTTGCTTACGCCAAAATGAAGTTCAAATAACCGTACATAAATCAATTGACCTACTCTATATCGGCCAAATAAAGGATTGACATCAATCATAACACGTACACCAGCAGTTCCTTGATCAGCTCTATTCTGTATGATCATTTCTTCAAAGAAATTACCCGCTTCATCGCTTGATATTACAATACCGCTCAAATAGTTATCGGTATTTTCTAAGGATATAACATAGTCTTCCCTAAGGTTAGCGATTGCTTCTTGAACGTCATCATCATCAGAATTAATATCTAAGCCTAAATCATCAATAAAGCCATTAAATTCTTGCTCATATAGACTTATAAGGGCATCTATAGTAATAGCCTGTACCTCTAAATTAGGCTCTTCTAAAACTGTATTTGGCGTATCAAAATCATCGTCTTGAACACATGCAGTAAATACTACTAAACAAATAAGGAGTAAGGCTATTTTATTAATATTAATTGTTTTCATATTTTGAATTTTATTTTGTTCTTTCATTTTTTAAAATCTAACATAAACGTTTAAGTAGTACGTGGTGCCGTTTCCGAAGAAATATCTAGGACCAAATAATGGGCCGTTTTCTCTAGATTGATCCTCTTGCAAGCGTCTAAAATTTGATAATCTTGATTGTTCAAAACCACCAGTTTTATAATCTTGGTTAAAAACATTATTAATGGTTGCGAAAAAGCCTACGTAGTAATCTTTTACTCTCCAAGATTTTCCTCCAATGATGTTAACTAACATATAGCTGTCAAATTGTTCTTGCTTTAAAAGATCTTTAGCAACATTTTCATCATAGTCGTTAAAAACTTGTCCGTCAAAATCTGATGAGAAATTTGCAGATCTTGCTAAGTTGCTAACGTCAATGTATGCATTTGAGAAAAAGTTAGAGGTTACACCAATATTCCAAAAATCAGGATCTCTATATTCAAAACCTATTTGAGCTGCTCGTTCTGGTCCGCCAGCAACATGCACATCTTTTAAATCTGTCGTACCATCACCAAACCTTAGTTGTCTATTTGGTGTTGGTCCAGGATCAAGATCGCCTGGTGCCTTTTCTCTAAAGTCAACACTTGTTAGGTAGAGGTCAGGACTGTTCTGAAATGTAAATTGACCAATTGAGGCCGCAGCCTTTAGTTTAATAGTTGGCGTAACTTGCGCTTCGATACCAAATTCTAAACCTACATGTCTTCTTTCGATATTCGTAACGATTTCTTGAACGAAAGCATCGCCCGTATCGACACCTAAACCAGCTAAGTCTTCGGTAAAATAAAAGCCGATATCGCTTCCATCTTGAAACCCTGAATAAAAACCGGTAAGTCTTGCCTTTACAATAGGAGATCTAAATATATAACTCGCATCAACTGAGTGAATTTTTTCACTCTCTAAGCCTGTAACGGTGGCATTCGTTTGACGTGCGTTACTAAATGAGTTTCTCATAGTAGGAGCCTTTGTAAAGTAGCTTGTATTGAAATCTACCAAATGCCGACCTGTAATTTTATAGGTTAATCCTCCTTTTACACCATAATTAGAAAAGTTTAATTTCTCGCTTTCACCTAAAGATCCAGTGTTTCCGCCACCACTAAAAAAACCGTTTTCATAAATACCAGTTCTTTGGTAGGAGGTTTGAGATATATTTGCTCCTGCATAAAAATCAATTTTATTGTACTTAAATTGTGCTTGAGCAAAACCGCTAATCACATCAGCATCCATTTCATAATTATATTTATAGCGATCTCCTTCTTGAACAATACGATTTGGGTTTTGTAAATCACTTTGCGCTAAATTCGCCGCAACTTCATCACCGCCAGCATTGACATCTTCATCGGCAAAGAAATCAACGTCAAGATATCCTGTACCGCCAAGCAAGTCTTCTACACGAGCAAAATTCTCGCTTCTCAAGGCTCTGTAACTTATAGACGCATTCAATCGAATATTATCGGCTAAGTCTGCATCCAAGATAGAATTAATGGTAAGTTGTTTGTCTTTATTTACGTCAGCTTGAACTGCATAAAGCGAATTAAAACCATCATTTCTTAAGTTAATGTTTGATTCGTAGAGACTGTTCCAGTCCCATTGACCATCATTCACAAAGTCTTCCTGAGCTTCATAAGCTTGTTGAAAATTGTAAGGTGTCAAGTTTTCAAAACGAAGTTGATAACTTGGTAAGTTTTGATAATATGTTGGGTCAGGGTTTCTTGCACCTCCAAAAAATGAGATGTTACCGTTTCCATCGTCATATAAACGTGTACCACCATTATCAATTCGTGTATTCGCAATTTCTCCAAATTGATAGGCAACGTTTGTATTTAATTTAATTTTGGTATTAATATCCCAATAGTGGTTGAGCATAAATATAGGTTCGTCAATTTCTCTAATTCTAGAGTTTCTTGTTCTTCCCTCTTGTAATCCCCAAAGCGGGTTATAATCATTACCCTTTAAATCAAAAACCTCTTGAGTAATTGCCGTAGAACGACCTCGTCTATTTTGTGCGTAAATCGCTGTAAAGTTGATGCTGTGTTGGTCATTGATCTTTTTCTCTACAGCGGCGAAGAACGAATTGGAGTCGTATAAAGTACCTTCAACAAAACCTTCGTCGCCGTAACGTCTTGATGCCAATATTGAATAAGACCAGCCGCCTTCTAAAAGGCCAGAACTATAACTACCCATTACACGACCTTGATAACTTCTGTTAGCAGAGGCGTAAGAGATACGGCCACCTTCACGATACCTTGAGGCTCGCATGATAATATTGTTTGTGCCGGCAAGATCTCCAAAGGTGTAGTCATTTGCAGACATGCCCATGGTAAATTCTTGGTTTCGCTGTACGTCATTGACACCGCCCCAGTTGGCCCATTGTGGCCTACCATTAAACTGTTTGTTCATTTCAATACCATTAATAAGCACCTTACCATTGGCATTGTCTAAACCTCGTGGTCTAAAAAATGTCGCGCTAAAATCAAATGCAGCCGCATTTAAAAAAACATCTCGAGACGCTTGAAGCAAACCAGATACGTTATCGGTTAAACCATCGTCTTCGCTGTTAAGGTTGTCATCTGAGATAGAGATGATAAACAAATCTTTTTTATCACTTGAGTCATAGTCTAGGGTCATGCCGCTAATATCAACGGTTTGGCCTTCGTTGACAACAATGGGATAACGTTTGGTGACATAACCTACTTTTTCAACCTTCAAGACTTGCTCTCCCAAAGGAATAATGCCAGGAAATTGAAACTCACCGCTACCGTCGGTAGTTAGCGACTGTCCAGTTTCTTCTATAGTAATGGTTACATCAGGAATCGGTTCTCCAGTAGTGCCATCAAACACACTACCTTTTACTATGGTGTTTTGAGCAAACGCTGTGAGTAGGGAGAACATTCCAAATAAAAAGATAAAAAAACTTTTTTTCATGCCTAATCTTAAGTTAATATTTTGGTTATACATTAAATAATGATTATTTAAAGCGTGCAAATTTACATCTTTTCTAATAAATACATACTTTTGGCTCGACAATTGTAAACATCATAACGTTAACATAATATTTAAACTATGAAGCCACTACATTTTTCATTTGTGATCATCTGTTTCTTTATCACATTCAACGGATTTTCCCAAAAAGAAAAAAATGAAAAAAGATTTAAAATCCACACTTTAGCATTCTATAATTTAGAAAACTTATTTGATACCATAAATGACACGACTAAGTTGGATGAACGAAGTCCTATCATGGAAATGAAAGCCGATAGAGCTGGAGTCTACAAGAAAAAAGTGAACAATATGGCACGAGTTATTGCAGATATTGGAACCGATGTTACTGGTAATACACCGGCAGTTATTGGCGTCTGTGAAGTCGAAAATAGAGATGTTCTAGTTGACGTCGTAAACCATCCCTTGTTATTAGCAAAAAATTACGGGATCATTCATTACGAATCTCCAGATGCCAGAGGAATTGATGTTGCCTTATTATATCAAAAAGATCTTTTTAAGCCAACAAACCACAGCTCGCATAACGTCAAAATTTACAACGACAGAACCAGAAAACGTCAACAAACTAGAGATCAATTATTAGTGAGCGGCGAACTTGATGGTGATCCAATTCACGTTATTGTCAATCACTGGCCTTCTAGAAGTGGTGGTGAGGCAAGGAGCAGGCCAAAGCGTGTGGCGGCCGCCAAAGTTAGTAAGTCACTCGTAGATTCTTTACAATCCAAAGATCCATATGCGAAGATCTTCATTATGGGCGATTTAAATGATGATCCTACCAACGATAGCGTCAAAGAGGTGCTAAAAGCTAAAGCAGATAAAGATGATGTTGAAATCAAAGAAATTTATAACCCTTATGAAACCATGTTTACTGCCAAAGGCTATGGTACCACAGCTTATAGAGACGCTTGGAGTCTCTTTGATCAAATTATGTTTACCCAGCCCTTGATTACCAAAGATGACTACTCCTCATTTAGATATTACAAGGCAGGTATTTACAACAAACAATATTTGACAAACAAACGAGGACGCTGGAAAGGCTATCCTTTCAGAAGTTTTGCCGATGGAGGGTTTACGGAAGGGTTTAGCGACCACTTCCCTGTATATGTTTATTTGATAAAGGAAGTTGAGGATCAATAACCTATGATAATCTCAAAAAAAATGCGCTGTTCAAAATTTAGAATAGCGCATTTTTTCGTTTATAAGTTTATCAAAACCATACGTTCCAAGGGATTTTAGCCAAGACTAAAATCAAGGCTAACGTATAAAAGATAGCCAATAGTTTAAATTTAGGTCGCGAGGTGAGCTTTTTTTTATGTTTTGAATAGCCTATGGTTATTAAAACCACGGCAACAATCATAGTGGTTGGATGTTCAATGATATTTGATCTCAACATTTTATTTTTCATCACTTCACCCATCCCGATATCACTGATGATCGATAAATAATCATTCAAGAAAAACAGCACAATCCCGATGAGTAATTGAATATGTGTCACGATGAGCGTGAATAATGATATTCTAAAATCTACAGCATGAAATTCCTTATCGCCAAAATATTTGATCAACGCATTAAAGGATGCGACAACAATCATTAATAACACAAGATACGCCCAATAAGAGTGGATCATTTTTACAACTTCGTACATGGATATAATTTTATTATTAAGGCAAAGTTACTCATTTAAGTCATATACCTACTCCGAAATTGCGATCTTTCGTTTGCGCTCGTTGCCAAATTCATCAACCACCGTAATCGTGTGTTTTCCTATCTTCGGAAGGATGGCGAACTCATGAATGTCTTTGGTAGTACCCACATAAGTTTCGTTAACATACCAATATACTTTAGTCGCGGGCTTTGAATGGGCGATCTTTAAAATCAATTCATTCGTTTCACCACTGAAATCCTTCGGAAGGAAAATAGCATTATTCTGTTTTGGATACATAAAGTCCATGCTTACCTGAGGCTCTCCGCTACAATCTGAACGTAATTTTGGCAGCGGTTTATAAAACGGATGCTTCGTCTTATAATAATGCGCTTTTAATGGGGACAATACGAACCATGATTTATGTCTCATGGTGTTGAGGTCTTCACAGGATGAATTCACTTGATAGCGTTCTGAAGGATCCAAATGTACCAACAGATGATAAGGACAAGCTCCTGTCTTTAAGCCACTATTTTGAATATAAATTGGTTGCGTATCCTCACAAATGGAGGACGCACGATGTCCGCTTACAGCACAAATAGTAACTTGTTGCATCGCATCATAGGGCTTTGCAAACCAGTCACTGTTGGGAAGCAAATCAAAAACATCAAATAGAATAGGCGCAGCAGTTTGAACGCCCACAAGTCCTGGTCGGCCTTCACCATCGGCATTACCAACCCAAACACCAACCACATAATCCTTAGTTGTTCCAATGGCCCAGGCATCACGAAAACCGAAGCTCGTTCCTGTTTTCCAGGCTATTTGTTTGGAGTCGTCAAAAAATTCCCAACTTTCGTTACCTTCTGGTCGGTTCACTTTTTTCAAACTTTCATAAGTGAGATAGATTGAGGCCGCATCAAATACCGTTTTTTCGGCTGATAATTGTCCAAAGTCTAATGTTTCCGAAGCTATAAAAGTTGGTTCCACAAATTCATTAGTGTAGTATTCGCTGGAGGTTTCAGAGAAATGGTTGAGGGTTGATGATAACGAGGCGTAGCTTTTGCATAAATCCCAAAGATTGCTTTCGGCTCCACCAAGAATCAAGGATAATCCGTAATGATTGGCGTTATATTTGAGATCGTTAAGTTGTAATGGTTTGAGATATTGATGAAAGCGATCTAATCCAAAACCTTGCAACATTCTTACTGCTGGTACATTTAATGATCTTGACAGCGCGCGACTCGCAGGAACGACACCGTCAAAGGTTTTATTAAAGTTTTCTGGTGTGTAGCTCCCAAATTCAGTAGGTACATCAGTAACCAACATATTGGGAAGCAAATCTCCTGCATCTAACATTGAGGCGTACAAAAAAGGTTTCAAGATGCTGCCTGTACTTCGTGGCTTGTCAATAATATCGACATCTTTCTGGTGTGCTTTATCAGTAGGCGAATTACCAACATAAGCAAGGACTTCTCTGGTGTGAACATCAAGAACTAGAACAGCTGTGTTGTGAATTTCATTTTGTTTTAATAGGTTATGATGATTTTTCACAATAAAGTTCACCCGATCTTGGAGCTTATGATCAATTGTTGTTTTAGTGCGCTCTCCACGATTTGATAAGGCTACTTTTTGTAGAAGATGTGGTGCAATTTGTGGCAGAGCGTAAGGTTTTTGAGGGAGATCTTCTTCAATGGATAGATCATAAGTTAGTGAATCTATAATGTTGTTATCACGTAACTTTTCCAGAAGGCGGTTGCGCTTTTCTAATAAACGTTCTTGGTTTTTACCTGGATATATTAAGCTTGGTGCGTTTGGTAAAACTGCTAAAGTAGCGTTTTCGGCCCAAGATAGTTGAGAGGCATCGCGGTTAAAATAACGCCAGGATGCAGCATCCAATCCAACAACATTCCCGCCAAATGGTGCATTGCTAGCGTAATATGCGAGTATGTTTTCTTTAGAGTCTCGAAGCTCAAGACGTGTGGCTAAAATAATTTCTTTAACCTTTTCAAGGTAGGTTCGTGATTGTCCTTTTCGTGATAATCGAATCACTTGTTGTGTAAGTGTACTGCCGCCACGCTTGACTTCTCCAGAACTTACATTGTCCTTTAAGGCCTTGAAAATTGAAATGGGATTAAAGCCAAGATGTTTAAAAAAGTAGGCATCTTCAAACTGTACAATGCAGATTTTAAATTTCTCGGGAATACTATCATTATGAGGAAATCGCCATTGGCCGTCTGCAGCTATTTGAGCAGCTAATAATTGATTACTATGACTAGTGATGACTGTCGCTGTAGGATCTTTAAACAACGTTCTAGGCAAACAGAAATAATACCCTATTAGTAGAATAGCTACCAATACAGATTTAACTTTATGCTTTTTTATATGGTCTAACAACCTATACATATACTTCACTATAACGTTTTCGTTGAGGTTTTGACTATGGTGTTGCATCAAATATAATTAAATTGAATGCGTTGATCCTATATAGAAACGATAGAATGCGCTATACTACACTTAATATATTCATAATATTTATTCTTTTTTTTACTTCGGAAATAGGTCATGCTCAACTCCAATTTTGTGGAGGCAATTCTGGTGATCCAATTTTTAACGAAACCTTTGGTGTCGGTATAAGCAACTCGGCTTTGCCACCAGGAACGACGACGTATACATATGCTGGTGCGGGCGAGCCCTTAGACGGATTGTACACGGTGACCAGCAACACCAATTTCTTCGATTGGTTCTCAGTTCAAGACCACACACCCAATGATCTCGAGGGTCGAATGCTCGTGGTGAACTCGGCCTCAGCAGCTGGTGAATTTTATAGAACAACCATTAGCGGATTATGCGAAAATACCTCATACGAATTTTCATCTTGGATTTTAAATCTCACACCGGCTAATGGATTTTGCGGTGCTGGGGCAATTCCAGTTAATGTAAGATTTGAAATCTGGGATGATAGCGATACAGTTTTATTGGCGTCGGGAAACACTGGCAATATTAATAGTACGGTAACGCCGTTTTGGGATCAATATGCTCTCGTTTTTCAAACAAGTCCCAGTCAAACGGCTGTCATCTTAAAGATGATCAATAACGGCGCTGGTGGCTGCGGAAATGATCTCGCCATAGATGACATCGTGTTTAAAAGCTGTGGCGATTTTATCGCTGTTACCAATCCTTCTAATGACACAACAGTATCCTTATGCAGCAGTCAAACTCCATACGCTACAACTTTAACGGCAACTCCAGATAATACCGTTTTCAGCAATCATTTCTATCAGTGGCAAGAAAGCACAGACAACATGGTTTGGACAGACATCGCTGGAGAAAATAACGATGTTTTAGACATAGTAGGCGTAACGACTACAACATTCTATCGCGCAAAGGTTGCTGAATTTGCGGCCAATTTGAACGATGCCGATTGTAATACCTTCTCAACGTTTTACGAAGTGGCAATTACACAAGCTCCTGCGCCACCAACACTAGAATGTTGGGAAACAGCAACACTCAATGATGCCACATGCACTTGGGAAGTAACAGGAACCCAACCAGCAGAACCAACAGGTCTAGAGTGCTGGGAATCTACGAGTTTCAACACTACAAGTTGCACTTGGGAAATTTCAGGAACTCAGCCCGCTCAGCCAACGACAGAATGTTACGAAATCGCAACGTTTAATGACGTGTCGTGTTCATGGGATGTTAGTGGAACACTGCCCGAAGAACCTACAAATCTAGAGTGTTGGCAAACAACAACTTTTAATAACACTTCTTGTAGTTGGGACATTACGGGAACACAACCTATTGAACCTACTGGTTTAGAGTGTTGGCAAACCACAATATTTAACTCAACATCTTGCAGTTGGGAAGTTTCCGGAAGCGAGCCTGTCGAGCCTACCGATCTAGAGTGCTGGGAGACCACCAATTTCAATGCAACAAGTTGTAGTTGGTACATCTTAGGTACTCAGCCAATAGAACCTACTGGATTGGAATGTTGGGAAACCACCACGTTTAACTCAACATCTTGTAGTTGGGACGTCTCTGGAACCGAACCTGTTGAGCCAACCAATTTAGAATGTTGGGAAACCACCAACTTTAATACCGCCTCATGCAGTTGGGAGATTATTGGTACACAACCAGAGCAACCGGTTTTAGAATGTGGAGAAACCGCAACTTTTAATGATATCACTTGTTCTTGGGAGGTTAGTGGCACCAGCTTACCATCGGGCAATGCACCAACGCCTTTAGAATTTTGTGATCCTGATAGTGACGGCTTTGGAGTTTTTGATTTGGAAAGTAAAGATGACGAAATTACAGGTGGCGAAACCGATCTAACCGTCAGTTACCATGAAACGATGATCGATGCAGGGAATAACGTGAATCCGTTAGAAAGTCCTTACAATAATATTGTAGAAGATATGCAAATCGTTTTCGCACGTGTAGAAAATTCTGCAGCGGTGTCTGGTTGTGAGACCATTTTTGAACTTGTACTTATTGTAAACCCGACGCCTCAGTTAGGTGCGACGCCAACACCTCTTGAGATTTGCGATGATCTTTCAGCAGATGGTTTCGGGCAATTTGATTTAACGAGTAAAGATCCAGAGATTCTTCAAAATTTGGCAAACCCAGCAAATTATACAGTATCCTATTACTTAAATAATTCTGATGCTACAATACCGGTAGATGAGATTACGAATCCTACAAATTACTCCAATATAGATTCATTTAACCAGACGCTTTCAGTGCGCGTTGAAGATAATGCTACAAGTTGTTTTAAATTGACGACCTTAGACTTAATTGTAAACGCATTACCCGTATTGACGCAACCAATGCCATTGGAGTTATGTGATGATAATAATCCTGGTGATGAGGTAGAAGTATTTACCTTAGAAGATGCTTCCGCAGAACTTTTAAGCGCTCAAACGGGAATCAGTTTAGCTTATTACGAGTCTCAAGATGATGCCAATAACGGGTTAAGCCCTGTTAGTAGTCCGTATTCCAATCTCAGTAATCCCCAAACCATATTTGTGGTGGCGACCAATGATCTTACAGGCTGTTCGGTAAGTACAACGGCGACGATTTTGCTGCGGGTCAATCCTATTCCGTCACCAACGCCACCAGCAGATTTAGAAGTTTGTGATGGGGATAATGACGGATTTGAAAATTTTGATCTTGACGAGCGTTCCATAGAAATCATTGGAGGTGAATTAGATACCGAAGTGACCTATCATGAAACGCTTATTGATGCCCAAATGGGAGATAACGCCCTAACCAGTCCTTATACGAATATCGTTATTGATGAACAATCGATTTTTATAAGGCTCACAAATACGGTAACGGGTTGTTATAATGCTTCGGAAACATTAACCATTAGAGTTTTGCCAGCACCAGAAGTCCCAGTAATGATAGATGATTTTACTATATGTGATACTAATTCAGACGAAACCACGCAATTTGATTTAACTGAAAAAGATGATGAAATCATAGGTTCGCAATCTAACGTGACCATTACCTATCATACCTCGGCAATAAATGCCCAAACAGGTAATAGTCCGATAGCCAACGTTACAAACTACACCAATATTAGTAATCCACAAACCATTTACGTAAGGTTGGTGAGTGATGGCAACGATTGTATTGATACGGGTCAATTTGAAATTAGTGTAAATCTTCCACCAGTGGCTATTACGCCAAGTCCATTAGAACTTTGTGATGATGATATCGACGATGAGTTGACGACGTTTAATCTAACTGAAAAGACTAATGAAATTACAGGCGGCGAAGCGAGTTGGAGCGTGGGGTACTATGAAACCCAAAGCGACGCCAACGCGCAAGAAAATGCTTTAGATCCAGAGGCTTACACAAATACTTCCGTAGACAATTTACCAGCAAATCCACAAACCTTGTATGTGGTTGTTACCGATACCGATACAGGTTGTACCGACCAGACCACATTGACGATTCGCGTATTGCCAAACCCAACACCAACGACCATTATACCAGATGTCATGTTATGTGACGACATAGCTACTGGCGATATGCAAGAGGTCTTTGATCTCACTGTAAATGAGACTTTGATTCTTAATGGAGAACCTAATGTTACTGCACGCTACTTTGAATCGTTTGCCAATGCAGATGATAATATGAATTTTATTGCAGATCCAACGATGTACACTAACATTAGTACACCGCAAGTTATTTACGTTCGAGTGACGAATGATTTGACAGGATGTTTCACGATCGTAAATTTCAACATCATACTTAATCCCTTGCCAGAGGCTGTGGCTGTGAGTGACTTATTGGCTTGTGAATTAAATACCGATGGGATTTATGATTTCAATTTGTCTATTAAAGATTCAGAAATTCTCAATGGTCAAGATCCAACAGCATATACGGTAACATACCACATTTCTCAGGATGATGCTGATGAGGTGATGAATGCACTGGTAAGTCCATACACCAGTATTGGTAATCCTCAACAAATATTTGTAGCCATTACAAATAATGATACTGGCTGCTCTGTAAGTACAGAAAGCTTTAATATCGAGGTTCAAGAAGCAGCAGAGGCCAATAGTGATCTCGACCCAATCGTATATGAGATTTGTGATGATGTTATGGATGATGATAACGACTTCTTCAATAATACTGCGCAATTTGATCTCAGCTCAGTAACCGATCCTTTACTTTTAGAACCAAACAACATACAGGCGCAAGTTTTAGATGGTCAAGATCCTTCGAATTATAGTGTGAGCTACTACTTGAGTGAGGCTAATGCCCAATTAGGTTTAGATCCATTAGCGGCGATTTATGAAAACACTGTAAATCAACAGGTTATTTGGGCAAGAGTAGATAATAATACGCTTGATGCTATGGGAACGGATACCTCTCTATGTTATGCCGTAACGCCTTTGACCTTACAAGTTAATCCATTACCAGTTTTTGATTTAAACGCTAGTTATATTTTGTGTACTGGTACCAATGGCAGTGAAATTTTAGAGGCTCCATTATTAGATACCGGACTAAGCACACCAAACTTTATGTTTATTTGGTTTTTAAATGGTACCGAACTATTAGGTGCTTCGGAAGGGAGCTACGCCCCAACTGAAGGTGGTTTATATAGTGTTACTGTAATTGATACGTCAAGCTCAACAGTAACTATGTGTGAAAGTAGCGATGAAACCGAAGTAATCGAAAGCGCACCACCAATTGTTTCAGCTACAGTGACTACCGAAGCATTCGCCAATACACATGTTGTTGAGGTCAATGCCGAAGGGATCGGGACTTATGAATTTAGTTTGGATGGCGGCCCATGGCAAGATGACCCTACATTTGTTAATGTTTCTATCGGTACACATATCGTGACGGCAAGAGACCGATTAGGATGTGGTGAAGCGAGTACAGAAGTGACAGTGATCGATTATCCTAAATTCTTTACACCAAATGGTGATGGTTTTAATGATAGTTGGGACATGGGAAGCATTGGCAACCAGCCAGGAGCCATTATTTATATCTTTGATCGCTACGGTAAACTACTAAAACAACTAAGCCCAACAGGAACGGGCTGGAACGGAACGTATAATGGAAACCCAATGCCAACAGGGGACTATTGGTTTATCATAGAATACAATGAACCTATAACGGGTAACCGTAAAGAATTTAAAGCGCATTTTACATTGAAGAGGTAGATAAAATTTAAGATTAGATAGCATAAATATTATGATCCTTAAACTTTTCAGTTGTAAAATGATTTAAACTTTAAAAGATCCCTGCTTTCGCAGGGATTTTTTTACTTCACAACCTCGATCCAACGGCCTTTGTTCCTAACAAAAAAGTCATTATCATACATCGCTTCAACTTGAGTGCCTGGCAAATAATAGCTGCCAAGATAAGCTGCATTGAGCATTACCGTAAACACTTTAGTGCTATGTTTTCCTTTTCTTGGAAGATCAAAATAGAAGTTCACCCGGTCGTCACGAATATCGGTATATCGCGCTTGACTAGTGGTGGTGTCTCCATAATCTGTAAAACGCGTATTTACGATTTCCCATCCCGAAGGAAAGATCTGCGTCAAAGCAAGATCATGTAGATTCTCATTTTTTAGATTACTCACGCTCACTCGAGCCACAATATCTTGTCCTTGCTGTAATTTGTCTACCGTTAAACGATTGCCTTTCATGTCCTGTAACAAGACAGAAACACTCAAGCCTCGCTGTTCTGCTAATTCCTCTCCCAATGGTAATTTCCCAGAATTTAAAACTCGCACATACACTAAATTTTCAACATTGTTTTTTAAAGTGATTATATTTTTACCGTCAACAATTGGTAACTCGCGCTGTGCAATCGTACTTTTTGTACTAATGGTTTCGGTTTTACCTCCAAACGTATAAATAAAGTTCATGTCTTTGCCGCCATTGGCTTTTACCATTTTTGCCATAGCGAGTAAGCTATAAGCCGTCGTTTGTGTGCTCATCCATTCATCGCTCGATAAACGTTTCGCAATTTGTTCAGATAGTTCTCGGGCATTAGCGTTGTTAGTAATAATCATAGTCTCTAAAGCCATGGCTCTATTGCGATCTATTGATCCATAGGTATAGTGATTTTGGGTTGGCGGTTTGAAATTGATATTTGCCGATTTCGATAATTGGGCGCTGGCTTCTTTTTGTCCGGCAAGTGCGTAAGCCGCTGCCAATCGCCATTTGGCTTCGTTTGAAATTTCAGCAAATTCCCGCAAACGGTTCATTGATGCTAAATCTGCACTTCCCGCAAGCGCCAAAGTGTACAAGCGGTAAGCCTGTGCCAGATCAGAATTATAATTTCTATAACTCGGTCTCCAATCCCGTGCGGCCTGCTTTTGATAGCGCAACCAGTTGCTTTTGAAAGTAAGCGGTAAAACGAAGCCTTTCTTTTCGGCTTCAATCAAGAAGTGACCTGCATAACTCGTTCCCCAATCGTTCGCGGTTTGCTCACCAATCCAATAGCTCATCCCACCATTTGGTCTTTGGAAATTTCCTAATCGCTTAATCCCATTTTCTATGTTAGATTGGATGTCCTGTTTCTTCTCATATTTTAAATCGAAAATATCATTTAAATATAACTGCGGAAATACGCCAGATGTAGTTTGTTCAACACAGCCATGAGGATACTTGATCAAATACTGTAAACGCTTAGAGAAATCCATTGGTGGAAGCGTCGAAAATTCTACGGTGGCCGAATTTGTGCCTGCAACGCCAAAGGTTCGAAATTTTAAAGTTTCCGAAGCATTAGCTTCCAATTGAGTCGTTTCATACAAAGAGGTCATAGGGTTAGGGTTTTCAACATCCAATTCTACTTTGTAGGTTGATTTTTCACCGTTTCCAATGGCTATGACTTCAACGGTATTGATGCCTCTGGCCTTGCTCACGTCTAACTTAAAATAGACCATGGCTTCATCTGGTTTGGCAAAATTCAATTTTTGGGAACTGTCACCAAGCACCGAAATACCATCGCTAAGCTTTAAACTGATGTTCACATTTTTAACATTAGGTTCCATAGCAAGAACCGTCACAGGAAGAGTTACGTGTTCTCCTGGACTCAATTTCCGCGGAAGCGTTGCCAAGACCATCAACGGTTTTTTGACTTCCGTAGATTGATCAGTACTGCCGTACGCTTCGGTATCATTATGTCCAGCGACGACCATCGTGCGAACCGAACCAATATAGTTTGGCATGTTAATGTTATGGGTTTTTTGTTGTCCAGCCTTAAGTTCAAAAGGACCCAAATAGGTCACGACTGGCTTAAATCGGTTCGCTTTTTTATTCTTGCCTTTTGCAGCGCTGCCATCACCACCAATCGCAAATACTTGATCGATACTTCCCGAATACGCGCCAATGACATCATCATAAACATCCCAAGTTTTGACGCCAAGCGCTTCCCGAGCATAAAATTGATCCCAAGCATTTGGTGTTTTAAATCGGGTTAGATCCAATAAACCTTCTTCGACCATAGCAATCGTATAGGTCATGGGTTTATTGTTTTTTTCTGAAACGAACACTTCAAATTCCTGTTCTGGTCTCAGTGTTTTTGGCATTCTTAATTCGGGTTCTAGAATGGTGCTTGGATCTTCTACTAAAATAGGAATGACGCCGTATAAACGGATAGGTAGATCATTGCTCGTCGACGCATGAGGCTGTAATAATGAAATGTTGACAAATACGTTTGGTGCCATTTCCGAAGTAATAGGAATAGTAACAGTTGTCTCACCTTTGGTTGTTTTAACCCATTTGTATTCAATAATATCTGAGCCATTTTCGATACTCACCAAGGCACGACCTTCGGTTCCTGACGGAAATTTGATGGTTGCCAATTCCCCTACATTATAATGATCCTTATCTGATGCAAAGACCAACATTTTTGCTGCTTCCTTATCGTTTCCAGTTGACATACCAGACCAGTCTTTATAGAAATAAGCAGTTCGTCCTGTGGCATGTCCGCTCACAGGATCTATGACTCTAATGAGATAGCGACCACGTTCATGTTCGGGAATGTTGATACTTAATGTTCCTTTTCCATCAGCTCCAGTGGATATTTTCTCGTTTAAAACAGGTCTGTGGTAACTGCTCGAGACATAGTTTGATAAATTATCGTAAGATGAGTTCCACCACCAGCGCCATTCTATTTTATAGACTTTAACTTCAAGGTCTTTGCGTTGTATAGGTGTTCCATCTTTATCAACCACGGCAATATCAAAGGTTTGCTTCGTATCGGTAAAATAGGATCCATAGTGATTACCTTCAGGAGATTTTAGACCAACATACGAGACATAAGGTGAATATGTTTTGGTGAAGGCATCTAATGAAAAATTGCCTCCATTTTCGAAGGCGCGAACCAAAAGTTGTGCATTGAGCATCCCAGGCGCATTTTTGCCAATGTCTAATGAGGTGTTGATGGTCGCTTTACCTTCAGCATCTAAATTGCCTTCAAAAATGTTTAACTCCTCTGTGTTAAATTGTCGTGTAGGATCGGTAAACGTGTAGCCTTTAAAGCCCTCAAAACTCGTATAGGAGTTACTAAATTTCGCTTTAATCTCTGCTTTGATACCTTTTGCTGGTGCGCCATGCAACCATTTCACATCAAGTGTCCCATTGATAGGTGCTGAGTTTGAGAGCACCTCCTGCTCAAAATCGACCTTAATTTTGAGCCGGTTGGGTTTGACCGTTTCAATTTTTAAGGACTTATAAAATTGCGCAGCACCTACTGAAACTTTGGCATTGTAGTTTCCTGTTTTTCCTTCGGAAGCGGTAGGCACTATAAATTTGAAGACGTTATTTACCTGATCAGATGTGACGTTTTTGTAAATGAGTTTTCCGTTAGGATCGGTCACTTCTAATTTTACGGGATGATCATCAGGAAGTTCATTGGCTTTATCATTGAGCATAAACGTTAAGAACAAAGAATCGCCAGGGCGCCAAACGCCTCGTTCGCCGTAAATGTAACCTTTAAGGCCGCGTTGTAATTTGTGTCCAGAGACGTCAAACTTACTCAAGGATAGCGAGTTTCCGTCGGTAAGTCTTAAATAACTGGTGTTATTTCCTTTAGTAACAATCGCAAACGACGCATATTTATTGGATTCGTAAACGGCCAAACCTTCGCTATTGGTCTTAAAGGCGTCTATTTTTTGCTGCTGGAAATTATACAGTGTAATGGTAGCTCCAACTTCTGGATTGGTTGTCAAAATGTTAGTGACCGCGAAATAGTAATTATTGTTGGCGCCTTGCTTGACGATCACGCCAAGGTTAGAGGCCAATAAATTTTGGGATACGATTTTATTCTCATTATAATAGGCATCATCACAGGGATTTTCGCGTTGTCTCCAGTTGTAAGAATTGTTACGGTAGCGATAGGTGCGATTGTCCCAGTATTTCTGTTCTCTTAGTTCGTCATCTTGGGTAGCAGAATTGGCATATTCATCGTAATAATAGTCTTCTTCGTCATAATAGTCGTCGTATTCATCATCTTCATTGAGCGCGCCTTGCGCATTCGCCTCACAATCGTACAATGAATACTGTCTTAAGTAGCTGAGCTCGACTCTATAGATCGCTCCTGGATCGGCTTTAAAGAATTTGGACAGGTCGATACTATAGGCCTTCCATTTTCCAAAATTTTGCTCGGCAGTTTGCAGCTGGATGGTTTGTTTGGCGATGCGACGACCAACGCGTTTGATCTCGTTTTGGTTGTTGGAGTTCATTGGATTGTCCTGCAAAAATTGCAAGACGTTATCTTCAAAAATCTTAATGACACGAACGTCAACAGCACTCAGATTTACCGCCTCAAAATTAAAATTAAGCTCATTAGAATTTGGTAAAATATTACCATTGCTAATTAATCGCACTTTCGGTTTGATCTCTTCAAAGGAAATGGCTTCAGAAAATGGCGTTTTTAGTTTGAATCCGTCAGTATTTTTTATACCCTGAAATACATCTACCTGAATGTTGCCCACTAATTTCGTGTCTGGATACACCTTTAGCACATTTCCGACGACTACGAATTTCGGGTTTTTGACATTTTGAATGGTGATCAATCCGTCGAAATTTTGTTGATTTTTAATCGGGTCAGAAAAATTGATGTATAAATACTGTTCGGGCGTTTTGTAGGCTTCGACATTAACGATCGTAAAATTATTAATACCAGGGATTTGAACTTTATTTTCGCCTATATTCTCTGCTTTTATAGGTTTGCCGTTCCATTTTAGTAGGATTTCAGAATCGTCTACCAACCGATTGATGCTATCGACCTTAAAGTTAAAATAGTTAGAATATGTTTCGACTTCATCAAACTCTAGCTGTAGCGGTTTTCCGTTTTGGGAGGCTTCTACCAGTTTTTTGGCATCATGTATTGAAATCACATCTGCCGATTTAATCACAGCTTCGAGATATTGCCACTTTTTACTATACGATTGTAAGCTATTGGTAACAATATTGAAATTTGGCGTGATGGTCTTAAACTGAAACACATAATCTTTATAATCGTTGGGCATATCCTTGTAAATCTGATCCAATTTTACCAAAACCGTATATTCTGTGGCTGGATCGAGATGCTCATCGGGCTTAAATAGTAAGGCGTGCTTGCTGGTTGCGGTGAGCGTTCCCTCAACGTGAGGAGAGATTTTCACAATCTCGTTTTCCACTATCGTATTTAGTTCCCAGCCCTCAACATCATTGGCTAAATTGATAACAATGGGCTCAGTAACCGATTGCAAGCCAGAAGAGGTATAACTTATATAATCCCGATATTTAAAAAGGTTATCGGTATTTTGTGTGATGGTGTCTTTTTTTTTACACGAGAACAGGATTGCAAAGCAAAAAAGGACTAAGGAGAGATATTGTGGTTTCATAGTAAGAGGTAATTAAGTATCACTGAATTGATCTACTCAAAACTAATCCTTTATTCTAAAGGTTTTAGTGCCAATTTATGATTCGTTGGGTATAAAATAGTATGTGTTGTAAGTTTTTTGGAATTCGTTCTTTAAAATTCCTCAAATGACAGTTTATACGACCCACATTTAGACGATTTTGAATAATTTGATAATTTGTTTTCTATACATGGCTTGTCTCGCTAGAGACAACATACTGGCAGAAAACAATAAATAGGTAAACCCATTGTGCCTTGAGGTACAAAGCCCTCAAAATTATGCCATTGGTTTGAAGATATAGCGTTCATCATAATCGATATTGAATTCATTTAGCAATTCTAAATATTCCTGTTTAAGATCTTTGCCTTTGTGATGTTGTTCTTGATTTTGGATATAGGTAATCACCCTTGGTATTTGCGATTTGGAATATGAAAATGCTCCATAGCCAGCCTGCCATGCAAATTTAGATACAGACAAATGATTTTCGTTAATCCATTTCGACGATGACTGTTTTACTTGCTGCATGAGGTCTGCTAATGATTGAGTAGGTCGCATTCCGATTAAAATATGGATATGGTCTGGCATCCCATTTATCTGTTATACTTTGTGGCTATTATTTTGAATAATTCCTACTATATATTTATATAAATCAGATTTCCATCTCTGTTCAATTTGATGTTGCCTATATTTTACGGCAAAGACAACTTGAATATGAATTTGTGTATAGGTGTTTGCCATAATGTTGTTTCGTACCTAAAGGCACTTTTTTAAATTGCTATTAATTTATGCTACCGATATGATGTACCTAAAGGCACAGATATAATTACAAATTTTTATTTTTTTGCAATCCACAAAGGTTCAAAAGACTTAATTGTTGGGCGTTAAATCGCAAATCGTGAATTATTAAATTTTAAAATAAACGATGGCTCATAAATTATGCTGTGTCTTTTCATACCTAAAGGCACTTTTTTTAATTGCTATTAATTTATGCTACCGATATGATGTGCCTCAAGGCACAGATATAATTACATATTTTAATTTTTTTGAAATCGACAAAGGTTCAAAAGTCTTAATTGTTGGGCGTTAAATCGCGAATCCTCAATTATTAAATTTTAAAATAAACGATGGCTCATAAATAATGCTGTGTCTTTTCGTACCTAAAGGCACTTTTTTTAAATTGCTATTAATTTATGCTACCGATATGATGTGCCTGACGGCACAGGTAATACGATTACATTAAATTTCCAATCATTTGGTTAGGGATGAGATATAGGTAGAAGATGAATTATATAAAAAAAGCCAATACATGTCATTGTGCCGTTAGGTACAACACGAAATTATCTTTATTGCTCATAGATCCCAATCTCCAATTCGCCGTCCTCATTCATCGTGGCACGATACATCCCAGCCGTATTAAATTCGGCAACCATAGTGCCATTTTTATCAACCGCAACGATACCACCGTCGCCACCAAGACCTGCAACTTTAGTATGTATGACCTCGCGCGCAGCCTCCTGCAAGGTCAAACCTTTGTATTGCATCAATGCCGAAATATCATAAGCCACCATGCTCCTAATAAAATATTCGCCCCAACCTGTACTTGACACCGCACACGAATTATTATTAGCATACGTTCCAGCGCCAATAATTGGGGCATCACCAACGCGACCGTAACGCTTATTGGTCATTCCTCCAGTAGAAGTGCCAGCTGCAAGATTTCCATGTTTATCTAATGCGGCACAACCTACTGTTCCAAATTTAAAGTCTTTAATTTCTGGATCATAAAAAGCTTGTTTGTCGTCGTGATCTAGCTCAATTTTTTCACTTTCCATAGCACGTTTTAAAGCATTAAATCTATTTTCAGTATAAAAATAAGAGGGGTCAACAATACTTAAACCTTGTTCTTTGGCATAGGTGTCGGCTCCAGCGCCAGCCATCATCACGTGAGGGGACTTGTCCATAATGACACGTGCCAGATTGATTGGGTTTCTAACGGTTATTGTTCCTGCGGAAGCGCCTGCATTAAGGGTTTTTCCATCCATGATTGATGCGTCGAGTTCATTTGTTTCGGCATTGGTGAACACCGCGCCTTTTCCGGCATTAAACAATGGAGAATCTTCCATAACATTAATGGTTTTTTCAACCGCATCGAGGCTTGTTCCGCCATTTATCAAAATTTCATAACCCACTCTAATGGCTTCTTCAAGTTTTGCTTTATAAGCTGCTTCTTTTTCCGAAGTCATATTTTTTTTGAGAATCGTGCCAGCACCTCCATGAATAATAATGGCAAATTCTGCTTTCTCAATTTCTTTTTCTTCGGAAATAGTAGCCTCTGGAACAGATTCTCCACAGCTGAGAACAACGGAAAATAATAGCGTAAAAAGTACGGTGTATTTTGTCATAACGATTGGTTTTTTAATGTTTTAAAGTTACAGTATTCCGCTAGTTTCATCAAGCGAGATCGACATTTTATTAGTAACTTCGCATCAAAATTAAATAATTTATAAAATATAAGTATATATGGAAGCGATTGCTACCGATTTCGGAATAAAAGACGCCTTACAACAATTAGGTGTTAAAGACATAAATGAAGGAACATCAACAGGTTCGAACCATTTTTCTGACGGAGAGATTATTGAGTCCCATTCTCCAGTTGATGGTCAATTAATAGGAAAAGTAAAATCGACCACAAGAGAAGATTACGAGAAGGTTATGGAGGCCGCAACGAGGGCATTTTTGTCGTGGCGAGATATGCCAGCTCCACAACGTGGCGAAATCGTGCGTCAGTTTGGAAATAAATTAAGAGATTTAAAAGAACCTTTAGGGAAATTGGTGTCTTACGAGATGGGAAAATCGCTTCAAGAAGGTTATGGTGAAGTTCAGGAAATGATCGACATCTGTGATTTTGCCGTCGGTTTATCGAGACAACTCAACGGGCAAGTCATCCCGTCTGAACGTCCAGGACATATCATGAGAGAGCAATGGCACCCAATTGGTGTGGTTGGGATTATATCTGCATTTAACTTTCCGGTAGCAGTTTGGGCTTGGAATACAGCTCTCGCTTGGATTTGTGGTGATGTATGTGTTTGGAAAGCGTCTGAAAAAGCGCCATTATGTTCTATCGCCTGCCAGAATATCATTGCAGGTATCTTAAAAGACAATAACTTACCAGAAGGTATTTCTTGTATCATCAATGGCGATTATAAGGTTGGTGAGTTTATGACTAAAGATTCTAGAATTCCGTTAGTGTCTGCAACAGGTTCTACACGTATGGGTAGAATTGTTGGCGCAACAGTCGCAGAGCGTTTTGGAAAATCATTATTAGAATTAGGGGGCAACAATGCGATTATCATTACACCAACGGCCGATTTAAAAGTTGTGGTTCCTGGTGCTGTTTTTGGAGCGGTTGGAACGTGCGGCCAACGTTGTACATCAACCCGACGATTGATCATTCACGAATCGGTCTATGATAAGGTAAGAGATGCGATTGTTGGTGCTTATGGTCAATTGACTATTGGAAACCCATTAGATGAGAACAATCACATTGGCCCATTAATCGATAAAGATGCTGTTGAGACCTATTTGGCTGCTATTGAAAAAGCGAAGGCTGAAGGCGGAAACGTTTTAGTTGAAGGAGGTGTTTTAAAGGGAGACGGTTACGAATCGGGTTGCTACGTAAAACCAGCAATCATTGAGGCCGAAAATGATTTTGAAATCGTTCAACACGAAACCTTTGCACCCGTATTGTACCTGATGAAATATTCAGGAGCAGTAGAAAATGCAATCGCCAAACAAAATGGCGTGGCGCAAGGCTTATCATCTGCAATCATGACTAATGAAATGAAAGAAGCAGAGAAGTTCTTATCGTATGCAGGTTCAGATTGTGGTATTGCTAACGTCAACATAGGAACTTCTGGTGCTGAGATTGGTGGCGCTTTTGGTGGTGAAAAAGAAACAGGTGGCGGGCGAGAGTCTGGATCTGATGCTTGGAAAGTATACATGCGCAGACAAACTAATACTGTTAACTATTCTGACGAATTGCCATTAGCGCAAGGGATTAAGTTTGATTTGTAACTCTGCTCTAATAATAAAAATTAAGCCACATCAATCGATGTGGCTTTTAATATCAGAGATTATAAAAATACATTTTATGGTTCAAAAAACGCTAACCATTACTTTTTTACTTATTGGGACTATATTGTATTCTCAGAATTTTTTAACTTCAAACGAATCGGTTTTTGAAGCACTAACGGTGTCAAATTCTGATGTTGGAGATTATGATAATGACGGGGATTTAGATATTATCATAATGGGTTTGAATTTTGGAACTCATTACACGTTAATTTACGATAATGATGGGTCGGGTAACTTTAGTTTGAGTCCGATAATATTCAATGACAATTATAGAAATGGTCAAGTAGAGTTTATAGATTATGACAATGATAATGACTTAGATATTTTTATTTCGGGATTAGTTCAGTCTGGAGATTACAAATCTAGATTATATCAAAATAACGCAAATGTTTTTACCGAAATACCCTTCGCTTTTGGAGATAACTTGTCAAATAATCAGTTTGCTTGGGGCGACTTAGATATGGATGGTGATTTAGATTTGCTTCTTATGGGGCCGTCTTCAGCCTACCTCTACAGAAATGAAAGTAACAATAGTTTTATCTCAATAAGTAATGATTTCTCATCTGGAAGTCAAGGACGAATATTAATAGGAGATTTAGATAATGATGGCGACAGCGATATTTTAGCAGCAGGTTTGAGCTCCAGCGGCTTAAATATTTATAAAAACAATAACAACTTCAATTTTAGTTTAGAATTAAGCTTAGAGAATTTGATCAATGGTGATATGGAGTTGAGAGATTGTGACGGTAATGGCTTAATCGACATAATGAAAAATGGAGACATTGGTAATAGTAGTAATAGTAACAGTTCAAGGATTTACTTTAATAATGGTGATTTTTCATTTTCTGAAAATACCGCTATAGTTTTTCCTTCCGTTGGAAGTCAATCTAATTTTGTATCAGCAGATTACACTGGAAATGGGGAATTAGATTTTTTGATCTCGGGAAGACTTCAGCCATATACCGAACTGTTGTTTTCGACATCAATTTTCGAAAACAGCGGTAATTTGTCATTATTCGAAAACACAACGACAGGAATTTTCAATTATTCATTTAATGATATTGAAATAGGGGATTTCGATAACGATAATGATGTGGATGTGTTTGTTATAAAAAGTGATTTGTCTAACATCTATACTAATCAATCAATGATTCAAAATACAGCTCCTAGTTCACCTTTAAATCTTAACACAACCGTCATGAACTCTGATGTGGTTTTAAACTGGAGCGCGGCTACAGATAATGAATCACCAACAGAACAGTTAACATATAACCTCTATGTAGGCACAGCTATAGGAACAACTGATATTATGAGCCCGATGTCAGACTTAAATTCTGGTTATAGAAAAGTAGTTGGAATAGGCAACTCTCAGTATAAAAATCAAGCGGTTTTAAAGAACTTGCCAAACGGCACCTATTATTGGGCCGTGCAATCAATAGATAATCAGTATCAGGGATCTACCTTTTCTACGGAACAAACCTTCACGATTAATAACCTAAATACAGACGAGTTTGAAACTAATTTATCAGTTCAATATTATCCTAATCCAGTGAAGACTTATCTAACAATTTCTAGTACTCATTTTATTGAACGAGTAACCATAAATACAGTATTGGGAGAGATCTTAAATACTAGTTCTAGTGGTAATTTGAAAGATTTCGAGATTGACTTGACAAATTATAATACTGGAATTTATTTTATTAATTTACAATCTGGATATGGAGCAAAAATGATAAAAATAATGAAGGAATAATTTTTTAAAACTCCATTAGCGCAAGGGATTAAGTTTGATTTGTAAGGGATTATAGTATAACAAATGACTTTAAAAAACCGTTCTTTTTAAAAGGGAGCGGTTTTTTTGTGACCACTTCTTATCCTATCTCATTAAACCAAAACGCTACAAAAAAGTCTAAACATTATGACATCTCGCCACATTCAACATTTATATTGGAGAGCAGGTTTTGGTATTGCTCCAAAGAGACTTAATGATCTGTCTAAATTTGACCGAAAATACGTAGTTGATGCATTGTTTTCTGAATCAAAAAATTTTACAAGCCTCCTCATTGATACTTCGGAAATTGAGCATTTGACCTCAGAGCATACACTAAAGGATAAAACGATACGCAGAAAGCTGGTCAAACTTAGCAATCAAAAGATTAAAGATTATAATGTGAGTTGGGTTAATAGAATGGTCACTTCCGAAGAAACCCTAAGAGAAAAAATGACCTTATTTTGGGCCAATCATTTTGTATGTCGCGACCAGAATATTCTGCACGTTCAACGGTACAACAATATTTTACGAGAGTACGCTCTTGGTCATTTTGGCGATTTTGTAAAGGCTGTTTCCAAAGAAGCGGCCATGCTCAAATACCTAAACAACAAACAAAATAGAAAGCTAAAGCCAAATGAGAATTTTGCAAGAGAACTTATGGAGCTTTTTACTTTAGGAGAAGGCCATTACAGCGAAATTGATATTAAGGAAAGTGCGCGTGCTTTTACGGGTTATAACGCTACTTTTAAAGGTGATTTTGTTTTAAGAGAGCGGCATCATGATCAAGGTTTTAAAACGTTTTTTGGCCGTATGGGCCGCTACGATGGTGATGATATTATTGATATTATTCTTGAGCAAAAACAGTGCGCTCGTTTTATCTGCGGAAAAATATACAGTTATTTTGTGAACGATCAAATCGATGATAAACGGGTAGAAGAACTTACCGAAATATTTTACAAAAACTATAACATAGAACAGTTGATGCGTTATCTGTTTTCAACTAATTGGTTCTACTCTGAAGATCATATAGGGTCAAAAATCAAATCGCCAGTTGAGTTTTTAGTAGGTATGCAAAAGACAGTTCCCGTGACTTTTGAAAAACCGAAGGATCTCCTGAAAATTCAAAAACTGTTAGGACAAATTCTACTAAATCCGCCAAACGTAGCAGGATGGAAAGGTGGCACCTCATGGATTGACAGCAACACCATGATGCTGCGTTTAAAACTGCCTTCGATCATCTTGGCAAACGCTAAAATTTCAGTAAAGGAAAAAGGAGAATTTGAAGATACATTTGAAAAATTTTATGCCAAAAAGAAGAAAAATAAATTTGTAACGGTAACCGTTGACTGGAACGCATTCGAACAAGATTTTGAGACTATTACGATTAGCGATTTAGAGTCGCAACTTATTCTTGCCAATTTGAGCGTTGGAGCAAAAACCTATTTGCAAACCTTAAGCCAATCATCAAAACAGGCCTTTTGCGTCCAGTTGATGTCGTTGCCCGAATATCAAATGTGCTAATTATGGACAGAAGACATTTTTTAAAACAGTCAGTATTAGCCAGTAGCTTATGCTTTGTACCTAACTTTATCAAGGCTTTTGAAAACTTAGACCCAAAAAGCTTGGGTTATAAACGTCTGGTAATTATCCAGCTCGCTGGAGGAAATGACGGTCTAAATACTATTGTCCCTTTTAATAATGACACGTACTATCGTAATCGGGCGAAAATTGCTATTGAAAAAAAGGATGTTTTAAAAGCGACCGACGAACTTGGTTTTCATGCTAGTTTGCTTCCGCTGAAAAAATTATACGATAAAGGGCATCTCACCATCATCAATAATGTAGGGTATCCAAACCCAAACCGCTCACACTTTAGAGCGACAGATATTTGGCAAACCGCAAGCCATGCCGATCAAAATTTACAAACGGGATGGGTTGGACGTTATTTAGATCTCTATGGAAAACAACCTTACAACGCCATTGAGATCGATGATAGTTTATCGCTAGCCTTAAAAGGACAACAAATGAATGGTATCGCCACTACCAATCCCAATGTATTGTTTCGAACCTCGCAAGATCCCTATTTTAAAAATGTATTGAAATATTATCAAGATGACCACTTGAGCGAACATAATCTGGGCTATTTGTATAAAACAATGATTGCTGCAGAGTCTTCGGCTAAGTATATTTTTGAAAAGTATAAAACAGCATCAGCTAAATTTGAGTATCCAAATAATGCTTTTGCTAACCAATTAAAAATGACTTCTAAATTAATGAGCTCTGGTATTGAAACAAAAGTGTTTTATGCCTCTCTTGGCGGCTTTGATACGCACGTCAATCAGCTCAATAGTCAAGCACGTCTACTAAAAATTTATGCTGAAGGGATTGCTGCTTTTGTCGACGATTTAAAGCAACAAGACACGTTTAACGATACACTAATTTTGACATTTTCAGAGTTTGGGCGGCGCGTTAAACAGAATGCAGCCAACGGCACCGATCATGGTGCGGCAAGCAACCTATTTATTATTGGAAACCAGTTAAAAACACCTGGATTTTATAATGAGTTGGCAAATTTAGACGATTTAGATAAAAACGGAGATCTTAAATTTACGGTAGATTTTAGATCCATTTATGCCACCGTTTTAGATAAATGGCTCGCAGTCGATGACGAACGTATTTTAAATCAATCGTTCTCCAAGTTGAAATTTATTTGATGAGCTCAATGGATGAAAAGTAAAAACCTTAGTCCTAAATCGATAATCGATCTTGAACAAAGGTTTTGGACAATTGATTAATAGCCACATAAAAGTCGTAAAAAATAGGTTTATTTTTCAACCAAAATTGTAAACGGTCATAAAAACTGTGTAGATGGTCAATTATTAGAGTTCGAATACAATAATAACGTTAAGTCTTCATGCAGCTGAGTGCAGTGCTATAAATGAAAAAACCTTATTTCGTCGTCTTTAAAATGACTAAGAAACAAGGTTGTTTGTATATGATTAATAGCAATACAAACATAGGTAATGTTCCAATTAATAATGTTATAATATCTACAACGAACCTATAAATTCCATGAGTGGTTCGCCTGTGTTCTATTTTAACGATTAACTGTATTTTACCTTTCTTAAAATACGAGTGGCTTCTTGATAAGCATTATAAACCGATGCGCTGTGTTTTTTTAAATAGGGTTTAGATTCGTTGAGCTTATCGATCGCTTCGTGAAATAAATTCAAGTAACAAATGAGATAGGTTGCAGGAAGGTTTTGAAGATCTACAGCTTCGTTTTTAGATAATTTTAAACCTTTTTTTAATTTTTCTAGAATAGCATTATTGGCATTGTAGATGTGATGCAGTACTTTTTTATCATATTGAGGTGGTTCAAATAACAGTTTGGTTTTGATAGAGTAATGGGCATTGTCATCAAACTGAATGAGCGTTTCCTCAAGTTGATAATAGTTAAAGGCATTTTGGAGTCCGAGACTCACATATTCCACAATTTTAAAGGAATGGTCATCGTACGAAATGGAAACTTCATCAAACGACGAGAAAAATAAACGCACCTGCTCATTGATAAGTTCGATATCCACTCTGGAGTATAAGGTTTCGTTTTTGATGACCTTTTTTTGTCCTGACCAGCATAACACAAAATATTCTTTGAACACTTTGTATTGCGCATTATAATCCTGCCGCTTGTTCATGAAGTCAAACACGCCATCCAAGGTATATTCAATATTGTTTTGGGCGTGGGTTTCAATTGCAGCCACAATTTTAGAATTGACATCTTTGATTTCAATATCAAAAACTTTTGGCATGCTTATGCTTCCATCTCTAAAAAATACAGAGCCGCCGTAATATTTCCATATATTTTTACGCAATGATGTAATTTGATCAATGGCTCTAATGGTCACAAGCCCTACAACTTTATCATCGGCTAAATGCGGAAACGGGATATTCTCATACTGTACAATTGGAGGATGCGTTAAATACGCGTTGATTAGGTTTTGAATTTTACTATCATCAAAAAAATTGACACCAATTATTTTGTTGTCTTCGTCGTCAACACCAATCACTATGAACGAGTTGTTTTTAGGGTTGCTATTTGAAAGCGCACAAATATGTTTTAGAAATTTTGCCTTACCTTCTTTATGGGTTATATCGATTTTTCGCTTCTTATCATAAAAACTGTTCTCATCATTATGAGCGAGAAGATTTTTTATAAGAAGTCGTTTGTTGATCATATTTATTTCCCGTGAAAACGGGAATCCTCATAATTCCGGTTAAGGCAGGAATCTCTTAGTTGTTGTTTCGGTTTTTCTTCGGCATAATTTTTAAAGCCAGTTTAATTGCGGTATTGCTGATGATTATGAGTAAAATTTAACTTCGAATAATTAAGTTTTTAGTCTTTTGTAACTATGATTTAATCCAAAATTTTTGTCTCACCAATAATAACTCCAAAATTTCCATCGAGTTGCTCCCAGTTTTTCTTCGGAAGATAAGTTCTTGACACAAAACCATCTAAATACAAAGCGTTTATGCAAGCGTGGCTCTTAAAGAAGTCCGCAAAGTCGTATAATGTAATGGAGTCTTTTGACATGGCAAATAACAGTTTACCATCTGGTAAAACACCAATACCATTTCTTATATTTAAATTTTCAGAGTCTTTTACAAAAGTAGGATGAATCTCACCGTCAATCACTAGCATCGGTCCAGATTGTGTCGCATAAACTATATTAGTGTTCATTTTAAATTCATTAGTCTTACAAACGACACCAGTATTTTCCTTAGTCAAATAGAATATACCATTGGGTTGTAAATAGAAATTTCCATACGCTTCGTTTGTGGTATCTAGTTCTTTTATTTTAAGTCCATTTTCTATAAATAAACCTTGAGGAGAACCATCTTTGAGATACATGCCTCCATTCATAGCAAAAACAAGTTCTTCATCTTTATTTAGAAGGCTATGTCTTAAATTTTTGAAATTTCCGAAGTTAGTACCAGTGTCATTTTGATGATAAAATTTTAGGGTTTGAGTTTCTAAATCTACGACGTGAATCACGAAACGACTATCCTCAATTTTTTGAGCAGATGAAGTGCAAGACATCATCATGATGAAAAGGTAAAATGCACATGAGTGTACGGGTTGTTTGTCCCAATCTATCATAACTCTTTATTCAAAATCGTAGAACTAGCCTGCGCAGTACAAAACAGCAACACATCGGCAATATTGACATGTGCAGGTCGTGAGATGGCAAATTGAATAACTTCTGCAATATCCTCAGCTTGCAAGGCCTTGTAACCTTCATAAACATGATCTGCAGCTGGATTTCCTTTAAAACGTACTTGTGAAAATTCGGTTTCTACCAAACCAGGATTAATAGCGGTGACTTTAATGCCAAATGCATTTAAATCCATACGCATTCCTTCAGTAATGGCCAATACCGCATGTTTACTTCCGCAGTAAACGTTTCCTTTTGGATAGACCTCTTTTCCTGCCGAAGACCCAATATTGATAATATGGCCGCTTTTTCGTTCTGTCATTTGCGGGATAACTGCCTTACTCACATAAAGCAATCCTTTGACATTAATATCGATCATTGCATCCCAGTCATCAAGATTACCAGTTTGGATAGGATCTAACCCGTGCGCATTTCCCGCGTTATTAACGAGAATATCAATTTTTTGAAAGGCCTTTGGAAGTGATTCTATAGCCTCAAACGTTGCTTTTTTGTCACGAACATCAAAATTAAGTGTGTGAACATTGGTTTGTTTGCTCAATGTTTTCTGGATAGTGTCTAAACGGTCTTGACGTCTTCCGCAGAGAATTAGATCAATGCCATGTTTTGCAAATTCAACAGCTGTTGCCCTGCCAATCCCGCTGGTTGCTCCTGTAATTAATGCTGTTTTATTCATAACGATGTAATGTAATTTTTTTTAGTTTTGAAACATCAATGGTGTTTGGTTCATATTAAATGATTTGAGTACTACTGACGTCAAACGCAAGCCACAATAACTGCTTGTTGTTGTCAAGCGACTTCAATACCTCTACTAGCCTCCAGGATTTTAAACCAATCTTCAAGGCTTAAACTCATCTCGAGAGCTTTCGCGGCAGCAGCGATTCGTTGTGTAGTGGTTGTGCCAATTACTGGATGAATTTTAGAAGGATGTTTTAAAATCCAAGCCAACAGCAATTGATCCTCAGTAGCATTATAAGTCTCCCTTAATTCTCCAAGTTGTGTATGTATACGTCGTGTTTGCTCATTGTCCTCTTTGAATGCAATTCCTAGTGGCGACCACGCCATTGGAGTGATATTGTTGGTCACCATGTGATCCAGTGACCCATCAAATAAAGCGCTGTGTTCTGTAACAGAAAATTCAATTTGATTTGCTGTGACCTCAATGATCTGAGATAACATATCGGTTTGAAGCGGTGTGAAGTTTGATAATCCAATCGCTTTGATGAGGCCTCTTTTTTTTAAGTTAGAAATAGCCTCAGCAATATCATTTACGTCCATTAAAGGGCTTGGTCTATGAAGTAGGAGCAGATCGAGATGATCGGTTTTTAAATCTTTAATTGATTTTTCTGCCGACCATATAATATGATCTTTATTGTAATTATAATGTTTGACCGTACTCTTTCTGTTGTCAGTAATGAGCTGTATGCCACATTTACTAATCAATTGAACGCGGTTTCGATCTATACCACTTTCTGCAAAGGCGTGTCCAAAATCAGCTTCCGTAGTGTAGCCGCCGTAAATATCGGCATGATCAAACGTTGTAATGTTTTGGTCTATGCAATAGTGCATTAGCGCCATCATTTCGGTTTTTTTGAGTTGTTTTCCCCAAACCCCCCAGGTCATGGTACCTGCTATTAATCGAGAATATGTCACTTTTTTTTCAGTTTATATAGATTTTTCTGCCATTCATGTATAAAAATAGTCAAATCTTGAAGATTGCGGTATCATTGTTTTATAATTATTAATGTCCCAATCATGAAATTTATAAAAACTTACAAAGCCGTTTTACTTAGTGTTTCTCTTCTATTTTTTCTAACAAGTTGTTCAGATGAACTTGAAACCGAAACTTTTGACAACAGTAGTTTAGTGACCGTCAAGTTACAAGGCACCCAAAGCGTCTATAGTCAAGTCAATATTGAAGTGCTCGATGTTCAATTTAAAGTTTTAGAAGACGAATTGGATCCTAATGCTTGGATTAGCTTGAACGCCATTAATACAGGTAGTCACGATTTAGCTTCGATTACAGATAACCGAGTAATTACACTGGTGGATTTTAAAGAGGTGCCATCTGAGTTTATTTACAGTATTAAATTGGTCTTGGGAGATCAACATACCGCTGTTAAAAATGGGAAGACGTATGCATTGGATTTAAATTCAGAATATCAGGACACCTCTACAAATATTGTTGAAAAGCAACTCATTTCTAATAAGTTATATGATTTTGTGATCGAGCTTAATCTTGATGATTCTATAATTGTCTCTTCGGAAGGAAAAGCAAACTTAAGCCCAAAGATGAATACATTAATGCGTCTATACAATCTATTTTAGACGATTTAACATCCAAACTGGTGTCTTTGTAAGTATATAAGAGAGTAACATATTAAAAACTCTAATTATGAAAATGATGAAATTAAATTCATTAATTATATTACTTATTTCTATTGGTTTATTTACAAGCTGCAATGATGACGATTCGAGTGCAACTAATGCTGAAGGCACCTCTACTCTAACGGTCAGACTCGTTGATAATCCAGGTGATTTTGAGCACGTTTATATCGATGTCATTGATGTAAGAGTGAAAATCAATAATGATTCAGAGGATGATAATTGGACAAGTCTTAACGCTATCAATACTGGTATTTATGATTTATTGGAGTTGACAGGTGGTGTTAATGTACTTTTAACAGACGACTATGAAATCCCATCAGGAATGCTAAACCAAATACGTTTAGTTCTTGGGGATAATAACAGTGTCGTTATTGATGGTGAAACATTTCCTTTAAATACACCTAGTGCTCAACAATCTGGTCTTAAAATTAATGTTAATGAGACGCTAGAGCCTAATTTTGAATATGTATTCTGGCTTGATTTTGATGTTGAAGAGTCTATTGTAATTGCAGGAAATTCTGGTAATATTAATTTGAAACCAGTTATAAGAGCTTCTGCGGAAATATCAACTGGAACAATTAGCGGTACTGTAACACCTAGTAGTGTTCAAACTTTAGTCTCAGTAAATATTGGAGATGAAATCATCTCAACTTACACAGATGTCAATGGTAACTTTCTTCTAATAGGTGTTCCTGCTGGAAATTTTGATGTCACTTTCACCCCTGATTTAGAATCTGGGTTTTTGCCATTTGTGATTGAAAACGTTGAAGTCAACGTGGGACAAAATTCGGATGTGGAAACTGTAATATTTGAATAGACCACTAGTAGACTTATAAATAAATTTAGCATCACTCATGTAGTGGTGCTTTTTTATTGGTACTAAACCCGTTAACTTTTAACCAATCCTTAACAGCATAACCGCAAAAAAATTAACAATTTGCAAAGCTAAATTGCACAGTGTTAATCATAACGTTTAAAACCGAAAGATAATGGAAGATACAGGGACCATCGATATAAAAAGCATCAATGAGAAAATAGAAAGGGAAAGTGCTTTTGTTGATCTGCTCATGATGGAAATGAATAAAGTTATCGTCGGTCAAAAACATATGGTAGAACGATTACTCATTGGTTTATTGGGACGTGGACATATCCTTTTAGAAGGTGTTCCAGGTTTGGCAAAAACGTTAGCCATAAACACCTTGGCTCAAGCGGTGCAAGGTAGTTTTAGTAGGATTCAGTTTACACCAGATCTCTTACCTGCCGATGTCGTTGGAACCTTGATCTACAATATGAAGATCAATGATTTCTCCATAAAAAAAGGACCAATATTTGCCAATTTTGTTTTGGCCGATGAGATTAATAGGGCTCCTGCCAAAGTACAATCGGCTTTGTTAGAAGCCATGCAAGAAAAGCAAGTGACCATTGGTGATGAAACTTTTATATTGGATAGGCCGTTTTTGGTTATGGCGACTCAAAATCCCGTAGAACAAGAGGGAACGTATCCATTACCAGAAGCTCAGGTGGATCGTTTTATGTTAAAGACTGTGATTGATTATCCAAAAAAAGACGAAGAACAACTCATCATGCGAGCCAACTTAAAAGGGAACTGGGAAAAAGTCAATCCTGTGGTGTCGGTAGATCAAATTTTAAAAGCACAACAAGTTGCTAGAGAAGTTTACATGGATGAAAAAATTGAAAAATATATTCTGGACATCGTTTTTGCTACGCGTTATCCTGAGCAATACCGATTGGCCGACCTTAAACCTCTAATTTCCTTTGGAGCCTCTCCTCGTGGGAGTATCAATCTTGCCACCGCAGCAAAATGTTATGCGTTTATCAAACGTCGTGGTTACGTGATTCCCGAAGATGTACGTGCCATTGTTCATGATGTCCTGCGTCATAGAATCGGAATTACTTACGAAGCCGAAGCCGAAAACATCACTTCAGAAGACATCATCAACAAGATTGTCAACGAGATTGAAGTACCATAGAATTGTCATTCCGCACGTGTTGTGGAATCTCTTTAATTTACAGAGCAAATTTAATTGAAACGATTCCGTGGCAAGTGCGGAATGACACCATAGTAAAATGGATACTAAAGAACTCCTTAAAAAAGTACGAAAAATTGAGATCAAGACACGTCGTTTGTCTGATCATATATTTGGAGGCGAATACCACTCGACCTTTAAGGGACGTGGTATGACTTTTTCTGAAGTAAGACAGTATCAGTTTGGCGATGATGTGCGTAATATTGATTGGAATGTTACTGCGCGATACAACGAGCCTTATATTAAAGTTTTTGAAGAAGAACGAGAATTGACCATGATGCTTATGGTTGATATATCAGGATCTGAATGGTTTGGTACCGAAGCGCAATTTAAAAATGAAATCATTACTGAAATTGCTGCGACTCTTGCTTTTTCTGCAACACAGAATAATGATAAAATTGGGCTCATTTTATTCTCTGATGCGATTGAACTTTATATTCCACCCAAAAAAGGCCGCTCTCATGTGCTTCGTATTATTAGAGAGTTAATCGAATTTAAACCAAAAAGTAAACTCACGAACATTGCAGAAGCGCTGAAGTTTTTGTCTAATGTGATGAAAAAGAAAGCTATTGTTTTTGTGCTTAGTGATTTTATTGCAGATGATTATAAACAGAATTTAAAGATTGCCGCTAACCGCCACGACATAACTGGTATTCGAGTGTTTGATAAACGTGAAGAATCAATCCCTAACTTGGGAATGGTACAAATGCAGGATGAAGAATCAGGAGAATTAGTTTTGATTAATACAGCATCCAAATCAGTTAGAGAAAACTATAGTAGTTATTATCATGAAAAAGTAGCGTATTACAAAGAGACATTTACAAAATCTGGCGCAGGCTCAATAGACTGTAGAGTGGATGAGAGCTATGTCAAAAAGCTGTTGGGGTATTTTAAAAGAAGGTAAGCTATATTTTAAAGTGCAAAGTGCAAAGTGCAAGGTGCAAAGTGCAAGGTGCAAGGTGCAAGGTGACAAAGTAGAAAGTACAAAATTAATAATGCGACAAGTTAGGTTGAGACATGAATATTAAAACAGATAGATTAGAGTATCGGTACATCCATATAGGAGCTTTCTGTCTTCGATCTGTGGGTATGTTTTCTATGCTCTTTTTTCTATGTGTTTTCGTTGCTTCAGCTCAGGTTACATCGTCTATTGATACCACCAAAATTAGAATTGGCGAACAAATCACCTATAAAATTCAAGTGGAAGCAGATTCTATGGATTTGGTTGTCTTTCCAGAAGGTCAAACCTTTCAGCCTTTAGAGATGATAGAATCCTATAAAGTTGATACCACAAAAAACAAAGCAAATTTTCAGCTTATAAAAACATACGGCTTGACCCAATTTGATTCGGGTGGGTTTACCATTCCGAAGCAAAAAGTCATCATTGGTGACAAAGCTTTTTTTACAGATTCCATGCGCGTTGAGGTCAACATGATAAAAGTAGACACGACGGTTCAAAATCTTTATGATATCAAACCGATGATCAAAGTCGAAAAAGCATCGAGTCAATGGTGGAAATATCTTCTCATTGGTATCTTGATTGCTATTTTGATTGGCTTTGTGTTGTGGTGGTTTATTTGGCGAAAAAAGCCATTGACCGAGGAAGAAGAAATCGCATTGCTTCCACCATATGACAGAGCAAAATTGGCACTTCAAAAATTAGATACCAGTGATTACCTTCAACGAGCAGAACTCAAGGATTATTACTCTGAGCTGACCTTTATTATTAGAAAGTATCTCGATGAGAAAGTTTATGATCGCGCTCTTGAAAGTACTACTGATGAGTTAATCAAAAGATTAAACCTGCTTCGTGATGCCAACAAAATCGAATTGAGCACAACCGATATCAATAATATTGAGACCATTTTAAAACGTGCCGATTTAGTAAAATTCGCAAAATCTGCTCCAGATGTTGAGTTGGCTCGCGTCGATCGAAGTACTATTGATTTAGAGATTGATCAAGTACGCGACGCCTTGCCTGACCTTACCGAAGAAGAAAAATTACAAAACAAGCAGTATCAAGAAGAGCAAGATCGAAAGAGAAAACAGGAAAAGATATTTTTGACTGTGTCAGCAGCTTTACTCATTTTAATTGGGACCTATGTTGGTTTCGGTCTTAAATATGGGTTCCAATACGTCACAGATACGATACTGGGAAGTGAAACAAAAGTGCTTTTAGAAGGTGATTGGGTACAGAGTGATTATGGGATTCCTCCTGTGACAATCTCAACGCCAGAAGTACTGGAGCGTGTCGATCTCAAAGCTATCGATACCCTACAAAGTGTCAAACGAACAGCGTTTATCTACGGTACTTTGGATAGTTCGTTTAGTATCAATGTGAGTACCACCCGATTTAGCCCAGAAGCGAATCAAGACATTGAAGTTCAGGCTACGGTTGAGGAAACCATTCAAGCCTTTGAAAAAAATGGCGCTAGAAACCTTATCGTAAAACAGGAGCAATTTATCACTCCAAATGCTGCAGCTGGTGTTAAAATATATGGTACGGGCGAATTCCCAACACGAGTTAAAGACGATTTTAGAACGGGATCGTATGCCATTTTAATTTTTATTTCCGATGATAAATCCATCATGCAAAAAGTCGCACTCGCATGGGATAGCGAAGATGAGTACACCAATCAAATTGTAGATCGTGTTCTAAATTCTGTAGAACTTACAAAAGAAGAACAAAAATGATGTTTGAAGGGATTGAGTTTCTAAATAAAGAATTTTTCTGGTTGTTCTTGTTGCTGCCAATTGCAATTGGATGGTATATCTTAAAACGAAAACAACAAACGGCCGAGTTGAGAATGTCAAGCATTAAAGGTTTTAAGGCTCGACAATCACTTTTGCCAAAATTAAGACCAATTTTATTTGTCTTACGTTTATTGGCATTGGCGTTTCTAATTACTGCTTTAGCGCGACCTAGAACTTCCGACGAAACTACAAGAACGAAAACAACCAAGGGGATTGATATCGTTATGGCCATTGATGTATCTGCAAGTATGTTGGCCAAGGATTTATTGCCAAACCGATTGGAAGCTTTAAAAAAAGTGGCGTCTGAGTTTATACAAGGTCGTCCAAATGATAGAATTGGTCTCGTAGAATATGCAGGTGAAAGTTATACCAAGACACCAATTACAAGTGATAAGGCCATAGTGCTGCGTTCGCTTCGCGACATTAAGTACAATACCATTATTGAAGGCGGTACCGCAATAGGTATGGGATTAGCGACCTCGGTAAACCGTATAAAAGATAGTAAGGCCAAGAGTAAAATTATTATTTTACTTACAGATGGTGTTAATAATTCGGGCTTTATAGATCCAAAAATTGCCAGTGAATTAGCCGTAGAATATGGCATCAAAGTATACACCATAGGATTAGGAACCAACGGTATGGCATTGTCGCCCTATTCAATTTTACCTAACGGAAATTTTCAATACCGTAGAGTTCAAGTTGAAATTGATGAAAAGTTACTCAATGAAATTGCTGATGTCACCGGCGGAAAGTATTTTAGAGCAACCAATAATAAGAAGCTTAAAGAGATCTACAACGAGATCAACAAACTCGAAAAAACAGATATTGAAGAGATAAAATATACTACTTACGACGAAAAATACCGTCCCTTAGTATTAATTGCATTGGGCATTTTGCTCATGGAGGTGTTATTGCGATCTACGCTGTTTAGAAGTTTTGTTTAAACAGTAGACAGTAGAAATTGAGAGGGGAAATAAGAGTTTTATGGGAGTAAGTTTTAGAGAACAAGTAAGCACAACTCTAAAACGAACAACTAAACAAAAAACAACAATATGTTTAATTTTCAATTAGAAGAAAAGATTTGGTTTTGGGTATTGCTGGCGATTCCGGTAATTATCTTGCTGTTCGCTGTTCTTCAATTTTGGAAGCGCAGAACTCAAAAGCGATTTGCAAATCGAGATTTACTAAAACGCTTGAGTCCAAATCAGTCCTTATTTAAATCCATTTTAAAAATTGTGGTGCTATGTCTTGCTTTTGTTTGTTTTACCATTGCATTGGTGAATCCTAAAGTTGGTACAAAATTAGAAACCGTAAAACGCGAAGGTGTTGATATTGTCTTTGCCGTTGACGTTTCAAAAAGTATGCTTGCCGAAGATGTAGCGCCAAACCGATTGGAAAAATCGAAACAACTGGTGACGCAAATTATAAATAGTTTGGCAAGTGATCGCGTCGGGATTATTGCCTATGCAGGAAAAGCGTTTCCGCAGTTGCCCATTACGACCGATTATGCTTCGGCAAAAATGTTTCTGCAAAATATGAATACCGATATGTTGTCCTCTCAAGGAACAGCTATTAACGAGGCCATTGAACTCGCAAAAACCTACTTTGATGATGAAGATCAAACTAATCGCGTGCTTATCATCATTTCAGATGGGGAAGATCATAGCGACGTGGCGAGTAATGTTGCCGAAGAGGCGAGTGACGAAGGCATTAGGATTTTCACAATTGGTGTAGGTGATGTGAAGGGAGGCCCAATCCCTATTAAGCGAAACGGCGTTTTATTAAATTATAAAAAAGATAATCAAGGAGAAACCGTCGTCACAAAGTTGAATGAAGAAACGCTAAAGCAAATCGCTAGTGAAGCCAATGGAGCTTATATCAATGGCAGTAATACAGCTGACGTTATTTCTGAAATTAAAGGCATTTTAAATAGAATGGACAAAACAGAATTTGAAGCCAAGCAATTTGCCGATTTCAAAGATCAATTTCAATGGTTTCTAGGCTTGGGGATTTTCTTTTTGTTCCTTGATATTTTCTTCCTTGAACGCAAAACGGCTTGGTTAAAACGCTTGAATCTTTTTAATGAAAACTTCTAGTGATTTCAGGTTTTTCCGAAGAAAAAGTGTCAAAATATTTTATTAAACCTTTAACTATATTGCCTTTACTAGTTTAGTATCTTGCTAAGCGTTTTACTAATAATTTAAAAGTAATCCAGGCATATTATGAGAGCACTCCTTACGAGCATATCGATTTTTTTTATATCCCTTTCTTTTGCCCAAGACAAAGATAAAGAGAGAGAAAAGCAACTCACTTTAGAAAGTGCCACAGAATTTGTGTTTGAAGGCAACGAGCTGGCCGACGCAGATAATTATGTCGACGCCGAAAAGGAATACCGTAAAGCAATTTCTAAATCACCCTCAGTAGTGGCAGGATCTTACAATCTAGGAAACACCTACTATGAGAAAGGCAATTATGACGAGTCCTTATTTAGACATTCTCAAGCCACAAAAAATGCGACATCAAAATCTGAAAAACATAAAGCGTATCACAATATCGGTAATATTTTAATGAAGGAAAAACAGTGCCAAGAAGCGGTTGAAGCGTTTAAAAATGCATTGCGAAATGATCCAACCGATGAGGAAACGCGTTATAATTTTGTGATAGCGAAAGAATGTGCCGAACAACAAAACAAGCAAGATCCAGATAAGGAAGACGATAAAAAGGACGAAGATAAGGACGAGGATAAAAAAGACGAAGACAAAAAAGAAGACGATAAGAAAAAAGAAGATCCTAAGGACGAAGGCGATCAAGATAAGAAAGATGGCGATGATCAAGAGGATGATAAAGGTAAGCCAAAAGACGACAAAGATAAAGATCAAAATAAAGGAGATCAAAAAGATGAGAAGCAAGAAGGGCAGCCTAAGCCTCAGCCTGGGCAATTATCGCCTCAGCAAATAAAGAACTTGTTGGAGGCTATGAACAATCAAGAGCAAAAAGTTCAAGAGAAAATGAATGCCGAAAAACAAAAAGGGGTCAAAGTCAAACCAGAAAAGGATTGGTAATTAGTTAAGAAAAAAGATGCAAAGACGATTTTTTCAATACATGTGCTTGATTATTGGTTTGGTAGGTTTAAGCGGGTTTTCAGAAGTTCAATCAGAAATCAAAGCTGTAAATGGTAGAAATTTGAGCGATCAAATTCATATTGTTGCCACGGTATCTGAAAATGATATTTCCGAAGGTAAACAGATAACTATCGAATACCGTATGTACGTGTCTCAAGATATTGGCATCTCTAATTGGACCATGCTTGTTGAACCAAAATATGAAGGTTTCGAATTAGAAGTGGCAGAGCAAGAAGGGTTGAAGGTTGAAATGGTAAAATTTAATGGAGAGACCTATAGGATGGTTGTTTTGAAAACAGATACATTACTGTCAAAACGGCCAGGACTTTATATTTTGGAGCCTCTTCAACTTTCAGTCACTGTTGAAATTCCAGATGTTGACGCCAATAAAAAGGAAGATGTCTTAGGAATACAAATGAAGCAGATGACATCTACATTTATTTCAAACACATTAAAAATAAACGTAATTTAATAAACGCATTGCATTACACATGGGCATGAAACTCATAAAACACTTTACTATTCTAATCGTTTTGCTCAGCTCGACCATGGTTTGCGCTCAGGTAAAATTTGAAGCGAAAGTTAGCAAAGAGAATTTGGGTATTAACGAGCGACTACGAATTGATTTTGTCATGAACAAGGATGGGGATAATTTTATCCCGCCAGATTTTGCAAATTTTACGGTTGTTGGAGGCCCAAATACATCGGTAAGCAACTCTTGGCTCAATGGTCAGCACTCATATGCCAAAACTTATAGTTATTTTCTAGCTCCACAAAGACAAGGAAAAATCATAATTAAATCGGCCTCCATTGAAATTGATGGAGAAATTTATAAGTCAGATGCCATTGCAGTTCAAGTTTCAAATGCCGTAAGACGACCAAACGATCCTGATAATGTTGACAGCGTCGCTTCTGAAAACATTCACTTGGTCGCCGAGATTTCAAAGTCTGATCCCTATTTAAATGAAGCGATTACGGTAGTATATAAATTATATGTGTCGACGTCTACAGGCGTAAGCAATTGGCGAGAGGTCAACAATCCTCGATATGATGATTTTTGGAGCGAGAAGATGGAGACAAAAGGCTTTAAGGTCCAAAATGGTAAATACAAAGGGAAAGATTACCGCTATGTAGTGCTTCGTAAAGCCATACTTTATCCGCAAAAAACTGGAAAGCTTGAAATTGAGCCTTTAACCTTAGATATTACGGTTGAAGTTCCTACGAATAGACGCGATATTTTCGGCGGAAGGCATATGGCTCAAACCAATAGAACGGTCTCTGCGGGAAGTAGAACGATTAATGTAAAGGCGCTGCCAGAAGATGGAAAACCAATGGATTTCACAGGAGCTGTGGGCGACTTTAAATTTAATGTAATAACGTCTAAGTCTGAATTGAATGCCTCAGAATCTATGCAGGCGCGCGTTGAGGTGACAGGAAAAGGAAACCTTAATCTATTTCAATTACCAAAATTGACTTTGCCAAGTTCTTTAGAAGTTTACGAGCCAGAGCACAACGAAAATGTGAGGACCAATTTAGGTGGCATGCAAGGTTCTATATCAGATAACTATACTATTGTTCCGCAGTATAAAGGGAAATACCCTATCCCAAGTGTCTCGTTCTCATATTTTGACTTAAAAACTGAAACCTACAAAACGGTGTCTTCGGGAGAAATTATTATAGATGTGATCGAAGGCCCGATAAACAACTCTTCGGGAGATGATATTGTGGCAAGTACAAAAGGTGATAAAGCAGGAACAGGCTTGAGTAGTGACACCTTTGCATTTATAAAAACCAACGCTAATCTAGAGCCTATCGTTACAGAGAATTTTTTTAAGACCTCTGGGTTTTGGAGTTCATTGTTATTGCCATTGCTGGCAATTCCTTTGGCCATGGTATATCGTAGGAAAAAAGAGGAGCGCGATGCCGATGTCTTCGGAAATAAAATTAGAAAAGCCGACAGATTGGCCAAGCGTTATTTAAGTGCAGCTAAGAAATCCCTTGGGCAAAAAGAAGCATTTTATATTGCTCTGGAAAAGGCACTGCATAATTATTTGAAAGCCAAACTTCAAATAGAAACCAGTGAATTCAGTAAAGAGAAAATAAAGGAAATCTTGTTAGAACGCAAAGTAAATGCACCTGCAGTTAACGAATTCATAAGCATTCTTCAACATTGCGAATTGGCAAGATACACACCAATTACTCACGTTGAGATGAAGCAGGATTATGAAAAAGCTGCCTCAACGATTTCAATCATTGATAAAGAAATAAAATAATGATGAAAGCATTGATATATACAATCGTTTTAACATTGAGCCTGTTCTCGTTTGCCCAAAACTCTGCGATGTTTGACGAGGCGAATACACTGTATAAGGATGGAAGTTATGCCAAAGCGCTTGACAAATACAATTTAATTGTTGAGGCTGGGGCACATTCTGCAGAGTTGTATTTTAATATGGCCAATGCGCACTATAAGTTGAATCATATCGCACCGAGTATTTACTATTATGAAAAAGCTTTACTTTTAAAACCAAACGATAAAGACATTCAAAATAATCTTGTGTTCGCTCGCAACATGACGATTGATGCTATTGATAAGATGCCAGAAGTAGGGTTTTCAAAACTTACAAAAACACTTACCAATAGGTTTAGTTTTGATGAGTGGGCAAAGATTTCAATAGGGTTAATGCTTGTTTTTGTTTTACTATTTATTGCCTATTATTTCTCTTACAGCACCTCAAAAAAAAGATTTGCTTTTGTAACGAGCCTGTCCTCATTGGTATTGGCCTTGGTTGCGGTGGCATTTGCATTTCATAGTTATGATTTAGCAAAAAAGGATCAACCTGCGATTGTGTTCGCCCAAGAATCCATGATTAAAAATGAGCCTAATCGTCGAAGCGAGGAAGCGTTTAAACTTCATGAAGGCACAAAAGTTCAAGTTTTGGACACCCTTGATGAGTGGAAACAGATTAAAATATCCGACGGGAAAACCGGCTGGGTTGTAAGCACAGATCTTAAAATGCTAAAAACATTCTAAATTTCTTATTAAAACTATTATAATATGATAAAAGAACACCTTTAACGGTGTTCTTTTTTTGTTAATAGTCCAATAATATAAGACTACCTGGCCGTTTGCATAAATAATACTTATAGTATTGATTTAATATATAAATAAAAATTAATGGAATAGTTTTTTAACATTTGCACTGTGTTTAACCAAGCCATCTTAAAAAGAGGCGCTAATATACATCTAGAAATTAAATTTATGGCGACATCAACTCATCTGGAAAACTTAAATAAAAAAACACTTTTATCGCAAATTCTTATTCCACTAACGTGGATTTTATGTTTTGCTAATGTAGTAACGCTAATTTACTTCTTTTCAGATTTTCCAACTTGGACATACAAAGACCTATTTAAAGTTAATGGGTTTAGCATTCTAATCTGGACGGTAGTTACTTTTTTTAGTAGCGTAGTTCAAATGTATGCGTCTAACTATATGAAAGGGTTTAAAAAGAAACCAAAATTTTTAATCTTATGTTTAGCCTTTTCTCTATTTGTGATGCTTTTTGTGATCGCTAATAATATCATTTTGATGGTGTCTTTTTGGTTATTTATGGGCTTGATCATGGCGCGATTAATTGGTATCGATTCAGAATGGAAAGAAGCACAAGAAGCGGCTAAATTTGCACGATACAATTATTTGGGTGGTACATTTTTTTTAGCAGTTGCAGTTGGGATTTTAGCATATAGCACAGGTTCTTACACGGTTGAAGGTATTCTAGTGAACTTAGAAACAATCCCTTATTGGATGACCATTCTAGCGGCACTTTGTATTATTGTTGCTGCAATTATACAATCGGCAATATTTCCGTTTCACAGGTGGTTATTGTCTGCCATGACCTCACCAACACCAGCATCGGCATTAATGCATGCAGGATTTGTAAATGGAGCAGGAATTTTATTGACCATCTTTGCACCATTATTATTTTCGGCGAACGTCTTGTTGCTCATATTTATTATTGGAGGCGTAACGGCCATTATTGCGCAGTTTAGTAAACTGTTACAAGTGAATGTGAAACAAAAATTGGCCTGTTCTACGATAGCTCAAATGAGTTTTATGGTGATGCAATGTGGACTCGGCTTTTTCACGGCAGCCATCACCCATTTAATTCTTCATGGTTTTTATAAAGCGTATTTGTTTCTTTCGGCAGGAGAAGGCATCCAAAACGCACTTCCTAAGAAACCAGAAAACATGGTGATCAAACCATTACAAACGATTGTTATTCTCATAGCAGCCATTTTGGGAGGTGTCCTGTTTGGCTTCATCACAGGAAAAGGAGTCACATTTGATAGTGGTCTCTTTTTAACTTTCATAGTTGCCATAACGGTTGGTCAAGTGGTGTATAACGTCTTGAACCAGCAAGCCTTATCTATTGCTCAAAAAGCCATTATGACGCCCATTTTGATTGTTGTAGGAATCGCATTGTATGCCGTTGTATTTAATGGAGTCACAATATTGATGAATGATATGCCAATGTCTCATATTGCTGTCCCTTTAACGATTACACATATTGTTTTTGGGTTCGTATTTTTAGTAGCCTTCTACATCATGCTATCAGGAAAATATAGAACCATCCCTTGGTTGTATATTAAACTCATGAATATAACACAGCCTGTTAGTAAAACGATCGTTTCTTTTAAATCTAAATAAGTCATGACTAAGCAAGAACAAATTTCAAAAAGTGTAGTTGAAGCTTCTAATCGCATTGGTACGACTTGGCCACTGTACTCTTTTGTGACATCAAACCCATTGTCTGGATATGAAAAACTCAATTTTGAGGAGGCAGTTAAAGAATCAGCTCGATTTTTAAAGTCTAAATCTTATCCAGAAGCATCGATTTTTAGACAGGCATTAGAAAAGAATGAGATTGATAAAGTGCTTTTAGCTGAAATGTTAAAGCATGAGCGTATGTTAAGTACACCAGAAGATTATCTCAATAGCATGGAGATTGAGGATCTTAAAACTTCAAAGACCAATAAATCTGAGTTGGATGTGATTATGTCAAAATGGTTAGCGCAATTCATGGACGAGGGCATTGCAGAGTGGCAAATGCCAAACAAAGAACAGGGATTTTATAAGGCTTGGAAAATTTTAGCAGTTCATAATACATCATTAAATGGCGGTAAGCTTAAAAATTTACCCGAGACCAGTATAGAGGCTTTAGAACTTGTACTGACCAATTATGAGATTGGAGACTACACTCAAATTTTTAGAGCACATATTGGAGCATTATCTGGCTGGACGGGCTACATTAAACATAGAATCGATACCAATTCAATTTGGCAACAACAATTTCCAATCGATATTCAAGATTATTTGGCCGTTCGTTTAACGATCGCGAATCATTTAGGTTTTCCGATAGAGATGAATACCGAGGTTAACGATAACGCGAGCGATAACCGGTTAAGACATATTTGGCTTAAAGCTTGGGAAGCGACGTTTCAAAATAAATTAGTTTCAGATTTAGAGATCAATGGTTTGAGTGTTGCTGTTTCCGAAGAAAAAAAGAGCATGCCAGATGCTCAAATGGTGTTTTGTATTGATACCCGCTCTGAAATGATTAGACGCAACGTTGAAGCATCTGGAAACATTGAAACATTTGGCTATGCTGGATTTTTTGGTATCGCGGCAGATTATCAACATTATCAAGAAGAAATTAGTATTAAATCGTGTCCGCCAATAGTAGGGTCGCCTTATAAAATTACAGAATCACCACAGCAATCATTATTTGAAGAGGATAAGAAATTTGTTACAAATAAAGCCGCCTCAAAATCTAAATTACAGATTTTGAAGCGTCTTAAAAACATGTTGCCCTCTTCGTTCGGTTTTGTGGAAGGCTCTGGAGTATTTTACGGTTTCTCTTTGGTCGCAAGATCATTTGCACCGACATTTTTCTCGAAGTTTCAAGTCTCGAATTCTAGGGACTACGAGTCGTTTTGTGAGCCTCAAATTGCTTACAATGGTGGAGATAAAAATGCTGAAATTATCGCGTTAGAAGAAAAAGTGGCCATTGTAAAATCTGGTTTTGATCTCATGGGTTGGAAAGGATTTTCACCGCTTGTCCTGTTTGTAGGTCACGGGAGTCATACAGCCAACAACGCTTTTGGGTCTAGTTTAGATTGTGGCGCTTGTGCCGCGAGTCCAGGAAGGCACAATGCAAGATTATTGGCATCTTTAGCGAACGAAACTGCGGTAAGGGATGTATTGAGAATGCAACATCATATAGACATCTCAAATGATACGGTTTTTATTGGCGCTGAACATAATACCACCACAGATGAGATCGTCATATTTGATGCTCAGGTGCCAACATCGCACAAGGAGCGTTTAGCAACGTTGAAGAAAAACCTTCAAAATGCTAGAGAGACTGCAACTCGAGAACGTTTAAATGTCAACTCTGGTAGTGTAGCATTAGCGAATAAAAAATCTGAAAATTGGGGAGATACACGCCCAGAATGGGGTTTGGCAAAAAATGCAGCGTTTATCGTGGGATCTAGGGATTTGACATCGGCCATGAATACTGACGGCCGCTGTTTCCTACATTCATACGACTGGAAATTAGATCCAGAAGGTGCTGCATTGGCAGGAATTATGGGAGGACCAATGGTCGTCACACAATGGATCAACAACCACTATTATTTTAGTTCAGTCGACAATATCAAATTTGGAGCAGGTTCAAAAATAACACATAATATTACTGGACAATTTGGAGTTGTTCAGGGCAATGGAGGCGATATAAAATCTGGATTACCATTACAATCACTAAGAGCTTCAGATACCGAAATGTACCACCAACCATTGCGTTTAACAACAATCATTCATGCACCTTTAGAGCGCGTTGAGTCTATTTTAAAAAGCAATGCACATCTTCAAACGTTATTGGATAATGAGTGGATGTACTTAAAAGTGATAGATCCTAAAGATTCTAATACGTTTAAAACATATACTAAAAATTTTAGTTGGGAATCATATCAATCAAATCAAGACGCTAAATCAACAAGAGCTGTTGAAGCACTCATTAATTAACAGTAAACAATATCATTATGAAAAGTAATAAATACAAAATTCTTGTACTTTCAGATTTAACCGAAAAATCAAGTATAGTTTTAGATTATGCGACAAAGCTTTCCAAGGAAATTGACGCAGATATTGAATTTTTCTATGCAAAAGAAGCGACCAAGGTCATAGGTGCTGAAAACGCTTTTGATGTATTGCAAACAATCAATGAGTCAAAAAGTGAAATCAATAATCAAATTACATCTTTGGTCACTCCAATTTTAAGTAAAAACAAAGTGGTTATGAAAACTGCTTTTGGTTATGGTCATGTAAAAAATGAAATAAAAAATTATATCACCACATCTGCTCCTGATATGATTATTTTAGGAGAAAGAAAGCCTAAAGCACTTCGGTTTTTAGGTAATGACATTACTCGTTTTGTTCAATCTAATTATGATGGAGTTGTGTTCATAGCGACTAAAGATAATACCTTAGATACTCAAGGCAATATCTCGCTCAATAACTTAGGCTTAATCGACAACTTGAGCAACTTTAAAGTCAAGGATACCAAGAAAGCAGAATTAAAATCTCAGCACTAAAACACGTTCATAAATAAATCCCTCTACTGTATATTTCATATGCAGTAGAGTTCAATTACAGTAGTATTTGCCTTCTTACATATGATACCGTTTTATCTAATTCTTAAATCATTTTAGTCATTCCTTAACAAGTTTTTGAAAATCTAGTTTTATATTTGGCCTTTAGATCATATATGAAAGAAAGGTTTTCAGCTTTATTTTTTTTATTGCTTTTTTCAGCGCTACTGTCTGCGCCGTGTATAATTATGGCTATTGACGACTCTGTCGATGTTAGTTGGTTTTATACTATTAATGAGGAGGAAGAAGAAAAAGAAAGTGAGAACACCAGTAGTATTGAGGTTTGTAATCAGAAATCTTTATTGGTATTCAATGGTCTTCGAGATTACAAAGAGCAACATTTTATTTACTTTCATGTAAACTATCCAAAACCTCATCTCAATTTAATTTTTCAGCCTCCAGAATTCATTTCTTAATTTTATATATATTAAAGGTGCTTTGCCTAGAAATTAAGTGTTAAAATGTAGCTATTGAGTCTTTCTTTAGCAGAAATGAAATTGTACATGTTCAAAACTATTAAAAGTGATTTACCCGCTAGTGTAGTCGTATTTTTTGTGGCATTACCATTGTGCTTGGGTATTGCTCTAGCAAGTGGAGCTCCTTTATTCTCTGGTGTGATCGCTGGAATTATTGGAGGGATAGTGGTTGGAGCCTTAAGTGGTTCAAAGATTGGTGTAAGTGGTCCAGCTGCTGGTTTAGCAGCAATTGTTCTTGTTGCCATCGGAGACCTAGGGGGTTTTGAAAACTTTTTGGTCGCTGTGGTTCTTGGCGGTGCCATTCAAATTGTTTTTGGAATTTTAAAGGCAGGTATAATAGGCTATTATTTTCCATCCTCAGTTATTAAAGGAATGCTAACAGGTATTGGTATAATTATCATATTAAAACAAATCCCGCACTTTTTTGGTTATGATACCGAGGCAGAAGGCGCAGATAGTTTTTTGGAAGCTTCGGGTGAAAATACATTCTCTGCAATTTTAAATATTGCAGATAATATAGCAATTGGTCCTACAGTAGTTGGTATTATTGGTCTAGTGATACTCATACTCTGGGATCAGGTATTATCAAAAAAAGGAAAATTTTTCCAGTTAATTCAAGGTCCGTTAGTCGCAGTGGTTACAGGTATAATATTTTATTATTTGACGCAGTCGAATGCTACCTTGGGTATTGAACAAATTCATTTGGTAAGTGTCCCAGTTCCAGAAGGCATTGATTCTTTTATTGAACAATTCAGTTTTCCAAATTTTGGAGCCATTTCTAATCCACAGGTATGGATTACTGCATTTACAATTGCTTTAGTGGCTAGTTTAGAAACGCTGTTGTGCGTTGAAGCCACCGATAAGTTGGATCCATATAAAAATGTGACCCCTACAAATCGTGAACTTTTAGCTCAAGGAACGGGAAATATTATTTCTGGTTTTATTGGTGGTTTGCCAATCACACAGGTGATTGTGAGAAGTTCTGCGAATATCCAGTCTGGAGGGAGAACAAAAGCTTCCACTATTATCCACGGATTTTTACTGTTAATTTCTGTGATCTTAATTCCTACTTTGTTAAATAAAATTCCACTGTCAGTTTTGGCTGCGGTATTATTTATTGTAGGTTTTAAACTGGCAAAACCATCCTTGTTCAAAAAAATGTACAATTTAGGATGGAAACAGTTTGTGCCATTTATAGTGACCGTTGTGGGTATTGTTTTTACCGATTTATTGATTGGTATTAGTTTAGGATTAGCGGTAGGGATAGTAGTTATTTTATTTAAAAGCTACCAAAATTCACATTTCTTACATAAAGAAGGGGACGATGTTGATGATGGAAAAATAAAAATGACACTTGCCGAAGAAGTTACGTTTTTTAATAAGGGGGCTATTTTAAAAGAATTGGAAAGTATTCCGCACAATTCTTTTTTAGAAATTGATGTGCGTAAAACGATTGATTTAGATTACGATATCATTGAAATATTTGAGGACTTTGCCTTTAAGGCGAAAGAGCGAAATATTGACATAAAAATTGTATCGCAACGTGGCATTGAGAAAAATCCAGATAGTTTTATCGAGTTCTTTAAGAAAAGTAAAAAAACACAAAGGCCTAAATTACCTATGTCTTAATGAATTGTAGAAACCTTTTATAAATTCAATTATTCTATGACCAGTTTCTTTAAGCATTTCAAAGCAGATATCCTTGGAGGGATCACTGCAGGTATTGTTGCATTGCCATTAGCCTTAGCTTTTGGAGTATCATCTGGTCTTGGTGCAAGTGCAGGACTATATGGAGCTATATTCATAGGTTTTTTCGCTTCTCTTTTTGGAGGTACTAATACCCAAATCTCAGGTCCTACTGCACCAATGACCGCTGTGAGTATGGTTGTGATTGCTGGGATCATTGCCGTAAATAACGGTAATATAGAGAAGGCCATTCCTACCATCCTTACCGTTTTTTTGTTGGCTGGTCTAATGCAAATTGGCTTAGGTTTATTAGGCTTTGGTAAGTATATAAAGTATATACCTTATCCAGTTGTTTCTGGATTTATGACAGCTATTGGTGTTATTATTTTAGTAACACAACTAATGCCGGCTCTTGGTTATTACCCTAACGAAGACGATGATTTAATAGAAAAATACACGCTAAAGGCCGAACAATCGCTTCTTAGTAAGATGATTGAGGAAGAAGCCAAAGATGGCGTTTTGGTAATCGATGACTTTGAAAGAACAATCACGTATGGGCGCGCTTTGAGTGATGCGGATGTGCAGAAAGAAACTAGGGTTTTGATTAAATCAGCTTCATCAGGAGTCTTGGGTGCTCTAAAAACATTACCCAGAGCGTTTAAAAATATTGACCTTTTAGAATTGGGGATGGCACTCGTAACGATATTTATAGTGTTTGGTTTTAAGAGAATTACGACTAAGATACCAAGTGCACTTGTTGCTCTGGTAGTTGTTTCAGGTGTGGCCTATGCGCTTGGTTGGGATTATCGCCCCATTGCCAAAATCCCTGCTGGCTTGCCTATTCCAAACATAAGTATATTTACAGAGTTTAGGCTAACATCGGTCACGCCCTATATTTTTACAGCGCTAACTTTGGCGTTATTGGGAGCCATTGACTCGCTTTTAACGAGTATAGTTGCAGATAACATGACCAAGACGAAACACCAACCAAATAAAGAACTTGTTGGTCAAGGTATTGGCAACAGTGTGGCTGCTGTTTTTGGCGGTCTACCAGGAGCTGGGGCAACAATTAGAACTGTTGTGAATATTAACGCTGGCGGTAAAACACGACTATCGGGAATGATCGCTGGGTTATTATTACTTATAGTTTTATTGGCAATAGGACCAATTGCATCAAAGATTCCTGCAGCAGTCTTAGCAGGTATTTTAATCACGGTGGGCATTGGTGTTATGGATTATAAAGGATTAAAAGCGATTCCTATTTTACCTAAGGATACGAAAATTGGTCCCATCAAATTTAGCTCTGAAGTTGTCATCATGCTTGTTGTTTTGATACTTTCATCACTTTGGAATTTAGTTTATGCGGTTGGTGTAGGATTGGTTTTGGCCTCATTATTCTTCATGAAACGTATTGGCGATCTTTCCATAGAAAATTCAGACGTCAAAAATTTGAAAGAAGAATCTTGGCCAGATGAACAAGGTTTTCCAGAATTATTGAAAGAGGAGGTTTTTATTAAGCATATAAAAGGACCTTTGTTTTTCGGAAACACAAGTGATTTCCAAGTACTTTCAAAACAAATACCAGAAACAGCAACAACAGTCATCATTCGGTTAGAATTGACACCATACATTGACCAGTCTGGTTTATACACGATGGAGGATATTTTGATCAATCTTAAAAAAAGGGGCGTCACCGTATTGCTAGTCGGTATTGCCAAGCAACCAAAATATATGATGGAGCGTATTGGGCTCGTGCCACAACTTATACCTGCGAATCACATTTTTGAAACGTTTCAAGATTGCTTATCTTGGATAAAATTAAACGTTAAAGACAACAAATAAAAATTATAAATATTATGCCAAACAAGTATTACAACAGCTTACTCAAAAACAATAAGGAATGGGTCGAAGAAATGACCACGAAAGATAAAGATTATTTTGAAAACCTTTCAAAGGGTCAAAAACCACCAGTGTTATGGATTGGTTGCGCCGATAGTCGAGTTCCTGCTAATGAAATCACTGGGACCCATCCTGGCGAACTTTTCGTGCACCGTAATATTGCCAATATGGTAGTACATACCGATATGAACATGCTCAGTGTGTTGGATTATGCCGTCAACCATTTGAAAGTCCAGCATATTATAGTTTGTGGGCATTACGGCTGTGGCGGTGTTCAAGCGGCGATGTCAAATAAATCATTGGGACTGATCAACAAATGGGTGAGAAATATAAAAGAAGTGTATAAAGATAATCTTACCGAACTCAAAAAAATAGATTCAGACAAAAAGAGATTTGATCGCTTGGTCGAATTAAATGTAAAAGCCCAGGTCTACGATTTAGCAAAAACATCAATCGTTCAACAGAAATGGAAAGACGAAACTGGACTTCAAATACATGGTTGGGTTTATGATCTGCATGACGGCATCATCAAAGATCTAAAAGTCTCAATGGGAAGTACCGAACACCTTAACGAAGTATTTGTATTAGATCTTGTGAGATCTAAATAAAACTAAATCTAATAGAAATAGCTAAAACAACAGTGACATATGCGCTTCGCTCCAATAATTTAAACTTGGGCTGTGAAGATTCGGTAATTATTGATGTCACTATATCAAATTGTAGAGGTGCACGGCTTAAAGATCACTACAATGTTTATAACCTATTATGGGTTGTCAGTATGGAGAGCTAAATCCTCTGTATTTTGATCATCCCCAACCTTATTAAGGATATTTGGAAATAACAAAGGTGCCAAGGATTTAACCGGTTTATAAAGTAAAGACTCCTCTAAATCGTCTTCATCTGCAAAAGGGACAGCATTGTTCATGTTGTCAAAAACAATAAGGGCAATGCTTAATATTAACCCAAATTTAAGCACTCCAAATACACCTCCAAGAAGTTTGTTTAAAATTCCTAAAGCTGCAAAATTAGCTAATTTAGTTAAGGCTTTGCCTGCAAGTGCGATGACCAAAACAATAATGACAAAGGTGATGGCAAAGGCAACACTTTGGATATATTTTTCGTCCCAATCGAGTCTGCTGTCTAAAAATTCTGCAGCAAAACCACTAAAATGAATGGCGCCATAAACACCAGCCACCAAAGCTACTAAAGAAGCTACTTCAACAAAAAGCCCTTTCATAAATCCTCTAATGAGACCAAAAAGTAAAAGGGACCCCAAAATAATATCAATCACTGCCATAATTCTATAAATTGCTCAAATATAAGTAATAGATGTGTTTCTCTACTTTTTTTAAGTAGAGATATGATGAAGTGAAGAGAGGTTTATTAAATTTGCGGTCTAATCAATTTTAAAGGACCCAATTTGGGATATCAATATGGCAAGAGATGAACAATTAAAGCAGCGATGGGATCAAGTGGTGAAGACACTATCGTCGCGTTTTTCTGAAGGTGATCCATTAGATTTAGATGCCATTATTTACCTAATCGGCATACAAGAACTTGGCCAATTAGATCGTAAATTCAAAAAAGACCATAAACTCGATTTGATGCATATTGCCATCTGTAAATTACTCTCACCTTATGGTTATTATGAGTTCGAGTTTGTAGACGAAGACGGTTGGCCGCATTATAAAGTTCAAGAGCAATTACCAACGCTCAAGGCTGGCGAACAGAGCGTTTTAATGAAAGATGCGATTGTTAATTATTTTTTAGAAACTAAATTGATAGATTAGAAGCGTTCACAAATAAGATCTTCTGTACTAAAATCTAAGCAATCGTAATATCACTCATTAAAAACAATTATATATATGTTTTGGGCGTTACCCAAGAGGGTCGCGCTTTCCAATACAATCTTTTTTATTTAAGATGTCCTGCCGCGGCAGGACATCTTAAATAAAAAAGGATTTCCATTACAATCGCTAACGCGAAATAGCGATAATATTCATAAATTTGTCGTTCATTTTAAGCAAGTATGATAGATAAGATCAAAGAACTCATTGCAGAGGCCGAAGGATTTAAAGCCCAATCTAAAGACGAGGTGGAGGCGTTCCGTATTAAATATTTAGGGTCTAAAGGACTTCTTAAAACGTATTTTGCTGAGTTTAAAAACGTGGCCAACGAGCAGAAAAAAGAATTCGGCCAAACCATCAACCAACTCAAAAAAACGGCCGAAGATAAAGTCAACGCACTCAAAGAGGAACTCGAGAGCAAAGAGGAGAACAAAAGTATTTATGGCGATTTATCTCGACCAGGAGAACCTATTGAGATTGGCGCTCGCCACCCGATTTCCATAGTAAAAAACCAGATCATTGATATCTTTTCGCGCATTGGCTTTAATGTGAGCGAAGGTCCAGAGATTGAAGATGACTGGCACAACTTTACTGCATTAAACCTCCCTGAATACCATCCAGCACGAGACATGCAGGATACCTTTTTTATACAAACCGATCCCGATATTTTGTTGCGTACCCATACCAGTTCGGTGCAAGTGCGTTACATGGAAAACAATAAACCACCAATTCGTACGATTTCGCCAGGTCGTGTGTTTCGTAATGAGGCTATTTCGGCACGTTCGCATTGTTTTTTTCACCAAGTGGAAGGTTTATACATTGATAAAGACGTGAGTTTTGCCGATCTCAAGCAAACCCTACAATATTTCACTACAGAAATGTTTGGGAAATCAAAAATTAGATTGCGTCCGTCCTATTTTCCATTTACCGAGCCAAGCGCAGAGGTCGATGTGTATTGGGGCTTAGAAACCGAAACCGATTATAAAATGACCAAAGGCACAGGATGGTTGGAGATTATGGGATGCGGTATGGTCGACCCTAATGTTCTTGAAAACTGTGGTATCGACTCCAAGGAATATTCAGGCTTTGCCTTCGGGATGGGCATTGATCGTATTGCCTTGTTATTGCATCAAATTAGCGATATTAGATTACTTAGCGAAAACGATGTGCGATTTTTGGAGCAGTTCAAAAGTGCTTTGTAGTTTTACTCAACGCGATAGTTCTTGATTCATAATAAGCCTTGGCACTTTGCCTAAACATTAAACAAGCACAGTGATTTTTTTAAAACAACGCTTCTTAAATACTTAAATTTCTGCTTCGGTAGGAACTGCCATGAAAAAAGATATTCATATTCCTAAAGTAAAAGACGTATGCGTTGCAGTGGTTCAAGAGCAACATCCAGAATACAAAACCGATGAATGGAACGCTTATATTATTAACAACCAAGATATCGATCTAGAGACGGTTTTAATAGTTTCAAGAGGCTTTTCCGAAGAAAAAATAACGCCAGTGATGCGTCACACCATCACGCTATTACCGGCACGTAGTTATGCAAAAATTGAATATTTGCAAAATGATGTGCTTCTACTCAATAATGAGTTTAAAGTGACGTTCTTTCAAGGCAACCAACTATTTGATAAAACGTATCTGTTTAGAAAAAATACGATCAACATTAATGCCATGCAAACATTGCCGTTGATGCAGTTGAAAGGAGTTTTGGTGAAGTAAATTCCTGCAGGGACAAGAATTTCAAGGTCGAACATCACGGTTGAGCAGAGGTTCAGTAGATTTTAAAAAAGAGTAATTATTTATATGTTAAGTTGCTCTGTTTGATTGCTAAAATTCGTGCCTTTACACAAATTGTCAATCGAGCTTATCTGTTAGCTTACCAAACACCTTTTTCGGATTCTTGTTTTCATACAAGATTTCGTAAACAGCGTTGATAATTGGCAACTGCGTTTTCTTCTTGTTTTTGGCATTCAGTTCATGAGCACTCTTAGTGGCGTAATACCCTTCGGCAACCATGCTCATTTCCATTTGTGCCGATTTTACCGTGTACCCTTTTCCAATCATATTGCCAAACATTCGATTACGAGAAAAGGTCGAATAGCCAGTTACCAATAAATCGCCCAAGTAGGCTGAGTCATTGATGTTGCGTTTCATTTTATGCATTTTTTTGATAAAACGTCTCATTTCCCGAATGGCATTGCTCATCAGCACACTTTGAAAATTATCGCCATAACCCAATCCGTGAGCCATTCCCGCAGCAATGGCATAGATGTTTTTGAGCATTACGGCATATTCGGTCCCAATGACGTCATCGCTGGTTTTCGTTTTGATATAATCGCTGGACAACGCATCGGCAATCATTTGGGCGCGCTTATCATCGGCACATGAAATCGTGAGATACGACAAACGCTCGAGTGCTACTTCTTCGGCATGGCAAGGTCCAGCAATAACGGCAATATGTTCAAATGGAATATGATAATTATCGTGAAAATGCTCGCCCACTAGCAAGCCTGTTTCGGGCATTATACCTTTAACGGCCGATACGATTGTTTTTTTGGAGATATTGGCAGTTAATTTTTCTAGTTCTGAATGCATAAATGCAGACGGGATCACAAAGATCAATATATCGGCCCATTGCGCAATTTCGTTGATGTCATTGCTAAGTTTGAGCTGTGCTGTTTTAAATTCTACCGAGCTCAAATAACTTGGGTTGTGTTGCTCTTTCAATAAATGCTCCTTGGTATAAACGCTTCTCATGTACCAGCCTACTTCATCCAAGTTTTCACAAAGCATTTTCACAATAGCAGTTGCCCAGCTTCCTGCGCCAAAGACGGCATATTTTATTGGTTGACTCATTAAATGATGTTGTTTGTCTTTCTGCTTCTTAACTGCCAGTGGCGTAAACTGCAGAAATAGGATTTGATACTCAAAAATACACATTTTATGCGCTTTTTCCGAAGAGAACCTTAGAGAGTTTGAATTTTGGCACGCGTTTTGAAACTTCCTTCAACGTAACCCTAAAACATACTCAAAAGAGTACACTGCTTACTGCTCATGATCTCTTTGCGGTTTTAGATAAATAACAGCGATATGAAAACGATAAAACTATTTTTAAGTTTTGCTTTAATGGCAACAATAGTGACCTCTTGCCAACGTGAGGAAATTATAGTCAATAATATTGACAGCCAGCCTGTTATTTCTCTCAACCAATTATTGAATTCTTACGAATTATGGTATGTTGATATCAATCAAACGTTAGGCCCTGGCGAAACGCCGTTCTTGCAAATTGCATTTACGGTATCTTTTAGAAATGGTATATTTTATGCCAACAACAATTTAGTTGGTTTCGGGAGTCAAGGCAATGGTTTCGGGATTGATGTAGGAACTTATGATGCGTATAATATGATCTTGGATGTAAATCACGATATCGATGGTTTTCAAACATTTGATGTTTTTCAAATAGATAATAATACCATAGAATTGTATAATCCTTTTAATGATACCTCTTACTTTTTAAATGGCTCTCAAAGAAATAATTTTGATTACGATTTTGTGTTTTACGATAACATCCATTACTTCCTGCAAGAATATGAGGCTTGGGAAAAGACGTTCACTAGTCAAATGGGTGTATTAAATGAATTTGATAATGAAAATTACCTTCAGTTTTTAGCTGGTGGCAATGATTCAGAATTTAGAAGTTCGCAAGATGTCAATATAAGTAATACGAACAATATTTATTGGGATTACACAGGTCTCTACGGTGTGGGCAACATAAACGGTAACTTCTACCTAAAAACACTAACTTTAGATTATGATTTCTTTGAAAATGAATTCTTTGAATTGAGCGTTATCAATGATCAACGTATAGAATTATACCATCCGTCGTCACAGACTGTTTATGAGTTTACAGGACGAGGATACATTCAATTTTTAAGAGAACCCAACGCACTGGGAAGAGAATCTAAAGATTTGAAACAACTTAAAAAACGTAAGCAGAAAACTACTAAACAAGATAATCCTAGAAACAGCACAAGGAGCTAGATTTGGTTGGTTATTTAGTCTCCAAAAGCGTCCATCTCATTTAGTTGAGTTGGGCGTTTTTTTTGCTTTATTTTTTCTTCGGAAAGTTTATTATGCTGCGGCTTTGAGGTCACAAAAAAGAGAGTTGGTCTCATAATTGGAAATGATAAAGAATTTCGCCAACTTTACGTGAACAAATAACTAACACTTTAATACATATTATGGGATTATTTTCTTTCATTAAAAATACAGGCGCCAAGGTCTTCGGAATAGGAAAATCAAAAGAAGAAGAAGCCTCAGCGGCAAAAGCAAAGGCGCAAAAAGCAGCAGATACAGAAGAACTTCGCTTAGAGGAGGCAGCTGCAAGGAACTTAGAGGAAACCATTGTTGACCTACAATTAAAGGTTGAAGGGTTAAACATCCATATTGATGATGATCTGGCAAAAGTATCTGGTTTGGCCTACGACCAGGCCACTAAGGAAAAAGTGGTGCTAGTCGTTGGAAATACAGAGGGTATTGCAACGGTTGACGATCAAATGACAGTGGAGCATGTTGAGCCAGAGGCACAATTTCATACCGTTAAAAGTGGAGATACGCTAGGCAAAATTGCAAAACACTATTACGGCAGCGCGATCAAATATCCTGAAATTTTTGAGGCCAACAAGCCAATGTTGACCGATCCTGATAAAATATATCCTGGGCAAGTACTTCGTATTCCTAATTTGGATTAGATTTTTAGCAGTTAGCAGTTAGCAGTTAGCAGTTAGCAGTTATCGCTTTGCTACATAGGTATACATGATAGAAGCGCACTCTAAAGGTTGCGCTTTTTTCATGTAGAGGTCTGTGCTTTATTTTTTTAAAAGAATTTCCAAAGCCTCAAAATCATAAGGTTTATCTATAATGACTTTGTTTTTATCCAGTAAAAAATACGACGGTGTTGATTGCACGCCATATTGATTTGCGATAGGATTGTCCCATTTTTCTAACCCTAAAACATGAATAAAATCTGAGAATTCATCAATTTTACCTTGCCAATTTTCTGGCGCATCCTCAATGGCAAATGCAATAACTTTTATGTCTTTTTTATCTTTTAATACGCTGTGCACTTTTGGAAGTTCATCTAAGCAATGACTGCAACTACTACTCCAAAAAATAACTAGATATTGATTGGCACTATTTAAGTCATACAGTGTTGTAGTTTGGGGTTCTCCATCTTTTAAAATTGAAATATCAAAGTTAGTGGCTTTATTGCCTATGGCATTATTTTTATAAACGTTAAGCTCCTCAACCAAGGTCTCATAATTTGTTTTTTTAGCAAGTGCCATCAAGTAGGTGTCCGACAGGTAGTTGGCTAATTCGGTATTTTCCATGTTTTTAAAACGTCTCCAGATGAGTTCAAAGAGACTGGTTTTAATAACCTCTTGTCCTTCACCCATCTTAACCATAAGTGCATCGACATCTTTCATAAAGGTTTCGTCTGTGGTATTGGCGTTCATTCCGAAGACATAAGCCAAAACGCGATCTACGAGAAATTCTGAGCTTTGTAATAAGGGATCGCTAAAATCGACATGTTTTAAATAGGTGCGTTTAAGGTTTTTGGAATAAGTCGATAAATCTTCAAAACCTTTGGGGATGTATGGTTTATTTGCTTTTATAAAAACAGAGGCCATAGTTCCTTTTGAAGATTCCTCATAAGCGTTTTGAGTCTCACTCAATGTCTTTATAATGTCGGCAAACGCTTTTTTATCTGTGCTCTGCTGGGTGTAAAAATTACTGATAGTTCTATTCACCATTTCCATACTCTTGGTGTAAGATTCCCAGAGAATATTGTTTTGGCCTTCATTAAAGTCCAATCCTTCATCTAAACTATAAGAGAAGGCTACCGATTCCTTTCCGCTATATATAAAATCGAAATTGTGCTCCTCAGGAGGTAAAGCATATACAATCTTGTAAATGCCTGGAGTTGCCGTAGAATCTAAGGTGATGGCAAAACTACCATCCTCGGCAATTTGCGCTCTATCGACATAGTCTGAACTCATGGGAGTAGAATGGTATAAGAAGGCATAGGTGAATTCATCGGCAGGAGTGAACACGCCACTTATGCGTTGTTGCGAAAAAAGCAACGTTGGGATTAATGCGAATAATACTAATGTTGGTTTCATAATAAAGATATGTCTTTAAAATTTTTAGAATGGCAATAGGTTTTGAAATCAAAAAACAAAAGTTTCAAATACTAAGCCAAAGATCATGATTTTTTTCCTTTTGAGCGTATACTTTCAATAACGACGGTCGAAATAATGAGGCTTCCACCAATAAGGGTGTTCCACGTTGGTATTTCCTTCAGAAAGAAAAACGCAATAATGATTCCAAAAACAGGCTGTGTGCTTGCTATAATACTTGCCGTACTCACCTTAAAGTATTTCAAACTATTGACGAAAAGCGTGTGACCAATTGCCGTTGTAAGTAAAGCTAAGAGAATGACGTATGGATATTGACTTTTAATTCCTGAAGTATCTTTTATGAAGAGGGCAATGACCAAGGCAAGCGTCAAGGTCAAAACCTGATAAAACATGAGCATGCTTCCGTTATATATTGAAACTGGCTTTTTTAACATTATAGTTCTTATGGCATAGCAAATGGCCGAGAATATTCCCCAAAGCACACCTTGCGCATGTGAGCTTTCAAAATCGAGATCTGGAGCCAAAAAATAAACTCCTAGCAATACCATTGCTCCTAAAATGAGGTGAACGGGATCAAATTTAACCTTTGAAAACAAGGGTTCTAAAATGGCAATAAAGATAGGAAAGGTAAATAGTGACAACATCCCAATGGCTACATTTGATACTTTTAAAGCATGAAAGTAGGTGATCCAATGCACACCTAAAAATAGGGCAGATACAAAAATCGTAACACCATCTTTTTGAGTAGCGAACGACAGATTGACCTTTTTAAATTTACAGTACACAAACAAGAAAACCGAGGCCAAGGCACAACGCCACCATATTATGACAGCTATGGGCATGTCAATAAACTTACCAAGCGCTCCAGAAGTACTAATGAAAACGGTTGCTAAAGTGAGCCAAAGCACGTGTTTTAAATGCGCATCTTTCATATGTCCTGCAGACGGCTAAGCGCTTGCTTCACAGATTTGACATGTTCAAAGGTTAGTAACAGTCGAAGCCCGTTTCGGGTTTGCTTTTCCTTCATCTTACAATCTTTAGGACGGGTTTGGATGTATTGTAATACTTTAGAAAAATTATCGCTTTGGTAAAAGGCACTTTTCTGATCATTGATAAAATACCCTATAAATCGGCCTTTTTTCATTATTATTTTTTCGAGTCCGATTTTAGTGGCAATCCATTTGATGCGCACACTGTTTAGTAAATCGACGACTTGAACAGGCAATTCTCCAAAGCGATCGATGATCTCCGTTTCAAAGGTGTTGAGTTCGTCTTCTGTTTTGAGCGTGTTGAGTTTGGTATAAAGTGTAAGCCGTTCGGAAATACTATTCACATAATCATCTGGAAACAGCAGTTCAAAATCGGTATCAATTGTAATATCTTTTACGTAATCCTTATCCTTGGCGGTATCTTGGTAGAGCTCTTTAAATTCGTTGTCTTTAAGCTCTTCAATGGCTTCATTTAAAATTTTCTGATACGTATCAAAGCCAATATCATTGATAAAGCCACTTTGTTCACCACCAAGCAAATCACCTGCGCCACGAATTTCCAAATCTTTCATGGCGATGTTAAACCCACTGCCCAGTTCGGTAAATTGTTCAAGGGCTGTGATTCGTTTTCGGGCATCTGTGGTCATTGCAGAATAGTCGGGCGTTATAAAATAGCAGAAGGCTTTTTTGTTGCTTCGTCCCACACGACCACGCATTTGGTGTAAATCGCTTAAACCAAAATTATTCGCGTTATTGATAAAAATGGTGTTTGCGTTGGGTACGTCAAGACCGCTTTCAACGATGGTGGTACTTACCAAAACATCAAATTCGCCATTCATAAACGAGAGCATCAAATTCTCTAATTTCTTGCCGTCTAATTGGCCGTGACCAATGCCAATTTTAGCATCAGGAACAAGACGTTGAATCATGCCAGCAACTTCTTTGATGTTCTCGATACGATTGTGGATAAAGAATATTTGGCCACCACGCTGAATCTCGTAAGTCACGGCATCTCTAATCGTTTCTTCACTAAAGCGAATCACGTGACTTTCTATAGGATATCGATTAGGAGGCGCTGTGGTAATGACCGAAAGATCACGAGCAGCCATCAAACTAAACTGCAAGGTTCTTGGAATAGGTGTCGCCGTGAGCGTAAGCACATCGACATTATCTTTAAGCGTTTTGAGTTTTTCTTTTACGGCGACGCCAAATTTTTGTTCCTCGTCTACAATGAGTAATCCTAGGTCTTTAAATTTTACGTTTTTATTGACAAGTTGGTGTGTGCCGATAATAATATCTACATGGCCTTTTTCAAGTTTTTCAAGTGTCTCCCGTTTCTCTTTTGCCGTTCTAAAACGGTTAAGGTAATCTACGGTAACCGGCAAGTCTTGGAGACGCTCAGTAAAGGTTTTATGGTGCTGATAGGCTAAAATTGTGGTTGGAACTAAAACAGCAACTTGTTTGCCGTTATCTACAGCTTTAAAAGCGGCACGAATGGCCACCTCGGTTTTACCAAAACCAACATCGCCACAAACGAGACGATCCATAGGTCGCTCACTTTCCATATCAGCTTTGATATCGGCCGTTGAGGTGATTTGATCTGGTGTATCCTCATAAATAAATGAGGCTTCTAATTCATGTTGAAGATGACTATCTGGTTGGTATTGAAACCCTTTTTCAAGTTTCCGTTTGGCATAGACTTGAATAAGATTAAAGGCAATTTCCTTAACTCGGGATTTTGTTTTTTGTTTAAGGGTTTTCCAAGCTTTACTTCCTAATTTATAAATTTTAGGAGGTTTGCCATCCTTACCATTAAACTTCGTGATTTTGTGCAGCGAATGAATGCTTAAATACAACACGTCACGTTCACCATAAACCAATTTAATAGCTTCTTGTTTTTTGCCTTCAACGTCAATTTTTTGGAGTCCGCCAAATTTTCCAATCCCGTGATCTATGTGAGTTACATAGTCACCAATATCCAAATTAGTGAGTTCTTTTAGTGTAATGGCTTGCTTTTTGGCATAGCCATTTTTGAGATGAAATTTATGATAGCGTTCAAAGATTTGGTGATCGGTATAGCAGGTGATTTTTTGATCGTGATCTATAAAGCCTTGGTACAATGAAAGTACGATGGTTTGATAATGCACATTCTTGTCGGCATCATCAAATATATCATGAAAACGTTTGGCTTGTTGTTCGCTTACGCATGCAATATAATTTTTGTAGCCCTTATCGTGATTGTCATTTAAATCTTCAATTAATAAATTGAACTGTTTATTGAATGAAGGTTGAGGTGCGGTATGAAATGCTATGGTTTCTTCTGAAAAAATACTGGTTGTCCCAAATTCAACTAAGCTAAAATCGAGTAATTGCCGTTTTAAGAGTTCTGCATTACAGAAAAGTTCTTCAGGTTTGGAGTGTTTAAGTTCTGAAGACAAATTTTTAAAGGCGTCCTCAGCTTTTCCGAAGAATTCATCTAGTCTCGAAAATAGTAAATCGGTATTTTTGGCGAACACCACCGTTTTTTGAGCGATGTAGTTTAAAAAGCTCTGTCGACTTTCTTCTAAAAACTTATTGGCGACATTTGGGATGATGCCTATCTTTTTAATTTGTTCCGTAGAAAGCTGGGTTTCCACATCAAAGGTTCTAATGCTATCTACGTCATCACCAAAAAACTCAATGCGATATGGCTCATCATGCGAAAAAGAAAACACATCGACAATTCCACCACGTACTGAAAATTCTCCAGGCTCGGTTACGAAATCAACGCGCTTAAATTGGTATTCGAATAGGATTTCGTTTACAAAATCGATAGAGAGCTCATCACCAACCGCAATTTTCAAAGTGTTTTTTTCTAGTTCGCGACGGGTGACGACCTTTTCAAAAAGCGCATCGGGATAGGTGACAATTATGGCTGGTTTCTTGCGCGAGTTGATGCGGTTCAACACTTCGGCTCTTAAAAGTACGTTGGCATTATCGGTCTGTTCAATTTGATACGGTCTTCTGTAACTGCCTGGATAGAAAAGAACATCTTTATCATTGAGTAAGACTTCAAGATCATTGAGGTAAAAGGCAGCTTCCTCTTTATCATTAAAAACAAGGAGAAACGGAAGGTCTGTTGCTTTGAACGCTTCAGTGATGACCAGTGATAATGAGGAGCCAACCAAACCTTTTAAATGAAGTTTAGGAGGATTTAAAACAGCGTCACTAGACTGGGATTTGGCAATAGCAGTATGCAGATTTTGCGTTTGCAAAGCCTGTGCATAAGTTTGCGAGAGAATGGTTTTACTCAAGACTTGATATTTTGTGCAAATATAAAATTTTTGTGCTAGAGGCTCTTGTTAAAGTATATTATAAAACTATCTTTGTGCCACTTTAAAATACAGGATTATGTCATTTTCAGATTTATTTGATAGCGGATTTAAAAAACGAAACGAAGATCATTTTGCCTCTATTGTGAGAGTGGCCATGGATGACGGAGTCATCACAGATGAAGAAAAATCATTTTTAGACCGTTTGGCAAGACGATTGGATATTAGCGAAGGTGATTATGCCATTATCTTAAAGGATTACCAGTCGCACCCTATCAATCCTCCAACTTCTTATGATTTACGTTTAGAGCGTTTGTACGATTTATCGCGCATGGTTTACGTAGACCATATCAAAGGGGATCATGAGGTGATCGTGATGACTAAAATTGCGATTGGTCTAGGATTTTCAACGGCCAACGTTAAATATATTGTTGATAAGGCATTGTCTTTGGTGAGCGAGGGTGTTGATCTAGATACGTTTACCGAAGCGATTAAAACTATGAATAGATAAGGTTTTGCTTCGACAGGCTCAGCAAACAAGATGAGTTCATTAATAAAAAAAGCACAGTTCTAAATAGAAGTGTGCTTTTTTGGTTTTATACGGTCTGTGTGTGTTTATTAACAAAACCCGCACGTTTTAATGTTTCCGAAGAAAACGTCCTACGTGTGTGCTTCACGCATGAACTCCTCAGCTTTTTCTACCATGGTTTTGCTACCGCAGATAAAAGGCACGCGTTGGTGAAGTTCTGTTGGTGCGATATCCATGATTCGGGTAAATCCGTCACTAGCTTTTCCGTTGGCTTGTTCAGCAATGAATGCCATGGGATTGCACTCGTAAAGCAAACGCAACTTGCCGTTAGAACTCGGTGAGCATTTAGGATACATATAGATGCCGCCTTTAATCATATTTCTATGAAAATCAGACACTAACGACCCAATATAACGGCTGGTATAAGGGCGGTTGTCTTCTTCCATTTGACAATATTTAATATAGTTTTTTATGCCTTGCGGAAAGTGGATATAATTGCCTTCATTTACAGAATAAATATTGCCCTTCTCAGGAAATTGCATATCTGGATGAGATAAGTAGAAGGTGCCAATAGCTGGGTTTAAAGTGAAGCCATTAACGCCATCACCAGTAGTATAAACGATCATGGTCGATGTACCGTAAACAATATAGCCTGCTGCAACTTGCTGATTTCCTTTTTGTAGAAAATCTTCAATCGTCACAGGTGTTCCAACTGGGGTGACACGTCTATAGATGGAAAAAATCGTTCCTACCGATACATTCACATCTATGTTTGAAGAGCCATCCAGAGGATCGATCAATACAATATACTTGTTTTGGTGATTTTCATCTTGACTGTTAATACATATAAAATCGTCTTCCTCTTCACTCGCAATTCCGCAGACAATATTACGTTTGGTCATGGTCTGGATGAATTTCTCGTTGGCATAAACATCCAGTTTTTGCTGATCTTCACCTTGAATATTAGTATCTCCTGCTGCGCCGATAATATCGACCAATCCTGCCTTATTGACTTCATGATTTACCACTTTTGCGGCAAGCCGGATGGAATTGATGAGACGGGACAGTTCACCCGAAGTGTATTTAAATGATGACTGATTTTCAATGATAAATTCCCCTAAGGTTTTATTTTGTCTGGACATAAAGTGTGGTTGTTTGTGCAAATATCTCATTTTTTTCATCAACTACAACGTTATAGTGATTTTATTATCCCATGGCTTTCTGAAGTTTTAGCCTATCTTTGAAACAAAGAAAATTCATGACTTTTTCAATACGAAAAGCAACAAAGACAGACATGCCAAGAGTGCTTGAACTCATTACAGAGTTGGCTGTTTTTGAAAGAGAACCTGATGCTGTTGAGGTTTCAGTAGAAGAACTCATAACTGCAGGTTTTGGAGATTCAAAACAATTTGAGTGCTTTGTTGCCGATTGTGATGGGCTCGTCGAAGGTATGGCTTTGGTCTATAAGCGTTACTCGACTTGGAAAGGCTCGATTCTTCATTTAGAGGATTTAATCGTAAGTCAAGCCAAAAGAGGTTCGGGATTAGGTACAGCGCTTTTGGATGAGGTGGTGAAATATGGACACGGTTTAGGCGTTAAACGTATTAGCTGGGAAGTTATTGATTGGAATGAGCCAGCTATCAAATTTTACGAGAAAAAAGGTGCAGATGTAAAGCGAGATTGGGATGTTGTTCATCTTTCGGAAGAAGGAATTAAAACATATATAGAACATATTAAATAAAAAAAGTTCCGTGTTTAGGAACCTAGATATGCAGGTATTTAAATTTGGAGGCGCATCGGTAAAAAATGCAGAAGGCGTCAAAAATTTGGCTTCGGTGCTAAAGCAAGTAGGATATAATAACACCTTAGTGGTCGTCTCTGCCATGGGAAAAACCACCAACTCCTTAGAGTTGGTCATCAAAAACTATTTTGATGATAAAGCGAAATTAGCAAATTCCATTTTAGAGGTGAAAGCCTTTCACGAGTCTATTTTAATCGATCTTTTCGAACATATTCACCATCCCATATTCAAGACTATAACAACTATTTTTGGGGATCTAGATTCATTTCTAAGACGAAATAAATCGCCAGATTATAACTTTGTGTATGATCAAGTCATTGGTTTTGGAGAGCTGATTTCAACAAAGATTATATCGGCTTATCTTGATCAAATCGGACTCAAGAACGACTGGTTGGATGTGCGGGAATTTATAAAAACCGATAACTATTACAGACGTGCCAATGTGGATTGGGAACAAACGCAGCACCAAATTAAAGCTAATTTTGACACTAAAATTCTCAACATTACCCAAGGGTTTTTAGGGAGTGATGCCAATAATTTTACAACGACCTTAGGACGTGAAGGGAGTGATTATACAGCCGCTATTTTTGGGTATTGTTTAAATGCGGAAAGCGTCACGATTTGGAAAGACGTGCCGGGAGTTTTAAATGCTGATCCGCGTTATTTTGAAAATGCCCAACTATTGAACCGTATTTCATATACCGAAGCTATAGAGTTGGCATTTTATGGTGCCTCTGTGATACATCCTAAAACATTACAGCCTTTACAACAAAAAGAGATCCCATTATTTGTTAAGTCATTTCTTAATCCAACAAACCTAGGAACCCGAGTTGGTAAAGGTTTTGGTATTGAGCCCAACATACCTTGCTATATTGTTAAAAAAAATCAGGTGCTGGTGTCCTTGTCCTCATTAGATTTTAGTTATATACTGGAAGAAAACATCAGTGAGATCTTTAAATTGCTCCATCTCTATAAAATGAAAGTGGATGTGATTCAAAATTCGGCCATTAGTTTTTCGGTGTGTTTTGAAAATACCTACGGTAATCTAGAGCGTTTACTTCAGCATTTGAAGGCTAAATTTAAGGTTACAGTTTATGAAGATGTTAGTCTTTACACCGTACGACATTATAATGATCAAGCAATTGCTTCCGTAGAAAAGGGTAAAAAACTGTTATTGAAGCAATTGACCCAAGAAACCATTCAAATTGTGACTACCTAGTTATTTAGTACTTTTACAGCCATGACCAAAGAGGAAGATACAGGATTAGTGACCGCAAAAGAAGTTGCGAAAGCAATTAAAGTCGACAAGTACGGATTTGTTGGGACCTTCTTCGGATGGCTATTAATGAAGGTCTTAAAAATCTCGACGCTTAACCGCATTTATATGCGCAATAAGCATTTGAGCGATGGTGAATTTTTGGATGCCATATTAGGCGATTTTCAGATCAAGTTTGAAATTCCAGAAGAAGATTTAAAACGATTGCCCAAGGATGGGGCTTACATTACGGTCTCCAATCATCCGCTTGGAGGTATTGATGGGATTTTACTGCTGAAGTTAATGCTCGAACAACGTAAGGATTTCAAGATTATTGCAAACTTTCTATTGCATAGAATTGAACCAATGAAACCTTACATCATGCCTGTAAATCCTTTTGAGGACAGAAAAGATGCAAAATCAAGTATTTCGGGTTTTAAAAATGCCATTCTTCATTTGCGTGACGGTCATCCATTAGGTGTATTTCCTGCTGGCGAAGTGTCGACGTATAGAGATGGAAAATTGGTAGTAGATCGACCTTGGGAGGAGTCTGCAATGAAATTGATTCAAAAAGCCCAAGTTCCTGTTGTGCCTATCTATTTCCACGCTAAAAACAGCAAGCTTTTCTATAAGCTTTCTAAGATTAGTGACACGTTTAGAACTGCAAAATTACCTTCGGAATTATTGACCCAGAAAAACCGAGTGATCAAGGTTAGGATTGGAAGGCCAATTTCGGTAAACGATCAAAAGGAACATCAAACGTTAGCAGATTTTTCTGGATTTTTAAGACGTAAAACGTATATGCTCTCTAATTCCTTCGAAGATAGACCGAAGATGTTAGATAATATTTCTAAAACCTTAAAGCCACCGGCCAAACCACCAAAACGGATAGTAGGATCGGTTAGTGTTGAAAAAATGGCATTAGAAGTTGAAGCACTGCGTAAAGGTGATTATCGACTTTTAGTGAGTAAGAATTACGAAGTGTATCTTACACCAGCCAAGCAAATTCCAAATATTCTTCATGAGATTGGACGCTTGCGCGAGATTACGTTTAGAGCGATAGGAGAAGGCACAAATGAAGCTATTGATCTAGATAGTTTTGATACCTATTATCACCATATGTTTTTATGGGATACCGATACCAATACCTTGGCTGGCGCTTATAGAATGGGCTTAGGCTCTAAAATATATGCGCGTTATGGTATAGATGGTTTTTATCTTCAGGATCTTTTTCGTTTTGAACCAGAACTTTATAAAATGATGAGTGAGTCTATTGAGATGGGACGTGCATTTATCATCAAGGAATACCAACAAAAACCAATGCCTTTATTTTTACTGTGGAAAGGAATCGTGCATACCACATTACGTTACCCAGAGCACAAATTTTTAATTGGTGGCGTAAGCATAAGCAATCAGTTTTCTAATTTTTCGAAGTCGCTGATGATCGAGTTTATGAAATCGCATTATTACGATCCTTATGTCGCTCAATATGTACATCCAAAGAAAGAGTTTAAAGTCAAACTGAAAGATGCCGATAAGGATTTTGTTTTTGATGAAGCCGAAGCAGATTTGAATAAATTTGATAAAATTATTGATGAGGTAGAGCCAGGCGCATTGCGATTACCAGTGTTGCTAAAAAAGTATATTAAGCAGAATGCGAAGTTGGTGGCCTTTAATGTCGATCCTTTGTTCAACAATTCGGTAGACGGATTGATGTATATTAAAATTGCCGACTTACCTGAAAGTACCGTAAAACCAGTCATGGAAGAGTTTCAAGCTGAATTGGAACGGAAATTTTCTAACAATAATGAAGCTTGATTTTTTAGTTTTAATATGTTTAACAGTTTCGAGCCTTTGTAAGGCGCAATCCATTAATGGTATCGTATTAGACCTTAAAACAAATGCGCCCATAGAAAGTGCAGCGGTATATTTTGATAATACTACAATAGGCACTTCTACAAACGACAAGGGAGAATTTGAAATAGAGCAGAATACGAATGTCACTTCCGATTTAATTATTTCATTTTTAGGTTACGAAAAAGTTACAATTAGTGATTACGATGCAGATTCTTTCTATAAAGTATTGCTTCAAGAATCGACCAATACCCTTGATGAAGTCATCATTACCAGTTTTGACGGTATGTCAAAAGCATTAAAACTCGAGTATTTTAGAAGAGAATTTCTTGGATTATCAAAAGCCGCCCAATCTTGTAAAATCTTAAATGAGGACGATTTAATTTTACGGTTTGATCAAGATTCCAAACAGCTTACAGTTTATGCCAAGCAACCAATTCAAGTACAAAATGACTACTTAAATTACATCGTAGCCTTTGAAATTGAACAGTTTTACATCGACTTTAGCTATGTAAACATTGATCGCCAAAGCTTCGCGGTCAAATCTATATTTTATAAAGGCACTTCTTATTATAATCTTGGAGAAGCTATCAACTCTAAGAGAATTATAAAAAACAGACAAAAGGTCTACGAGGGATCTGTTTTGCACTTCATGAGAGCGTTGTCAAAAGGGCAGTTAAAAGAAGAAAACTATACAATAGCGAGTGGTGGATTTATTGTAAATCCGGAGAAATATATTTCAGTATCGCGAGCAGATCGTAACGCTTTGTACACCGTTAAAATGCGTACACCACTTTCGGTTTTTTACAAAGGTGAATTACAGTCTGATATAAAAACACCAAAAAAGTATGGTTTGCAAATAGAGAAGGCAGAACAAAAAAAGAAACCGTTTCCCTTTAAAGATGGCGATACAATAACATCTTCGAGGTTAACGATGTCTTTAGAAAATAGTAAAAAAGTCAAAAAGGCAAGACCCTATTTCGATCTAGAGTTTTTTATAGACAGTTTTGGAAATTATAGTCCGATAGAGGCTTTTTTCTTTATTGGGCACATGGGGGCTTTGAGGGTTGGAGATAGTTTGCCTTTAGATTTTGAATTAAAAGATCAAAAGTAGGTGTTTATAAAATTTCCGAAGTAATGCTTAATCTCATCCCTTGCCTTTAAAAAAGCGGCATGCTTTTCTTCCGAAGAACCCATAACTTTCGACGGATCAAAAAAATTATGATGCAATCTAATTGCGTTTTTGCTTGGTATATATGGGCAATTTTCGTTTGCGTGATCGCAAACGGTCAAGATAAAATCAAAATCAATGTCGCTGTATTCTTCTACAAGATTTGAAGTGTGATGTGAAATGTCTATTCCATCTTCCTTCATTATAGCAACTGCATCAGGATTTATGCCATGAGTTTCTATACCCGCACTGTATATTTTAGCGTTTTTACCTGTAAAATAGTGAAGATAGCCATGAGCCATTTGGCTTCTGCAAGAATTACCCGTGCAAAGCACAAGAATATTTTTCATATACGAATAAGATTATGAATCATTAATTTTTAACTAAATAAATGGTTAACAACAACCGCTTTCAGGAGTGCAGCAAGATTCTATTTTTGAGATCGTTGTTTTACCAGTATTGAGAATAGTTTCAGGAATACCACAAAGTTCCTTGGCCTTACAATCGGTTTTTTCTAGACCTAAATTTATGATGAGCTCATGCTCTTTTACGAGAATATCCCTTACAAATAGTTGGGAAGTATGAAACGTATCGTTGCTGTACTCAAACTTGACTTCTGCATTTAAATCGTAAGCTTTTGCCTTGCCAACTTCTTTAAGGATTGCGCTGGCTTTGGTTACGTTCATAAAAGTTGTTTTTTCGACCTCTAAGGGGTTTTCCCATAATTGAATAATGGTCTCATTCCAAGAATCGGTTTGGGAGCCGCAATCCACAGAATCAATTTTAACATGTTTCACTTCTGTAATATGATAATTTGCGCCAACAAATAAATTAGGCGCATATTGAAAGAGCAGTGCTTTATCTTGATGTTGCTGTAGTAATGTAAAAAATTCTTGTGTACTCATCTTAGTGTGTTTAGTGTTCTTAATTTAAAATTTTTGAATGTGAACTAGCAGCAATTCGCTGTGGTATTGATAAAGAATGAATTAAACAACATTTGAAAATGTTCAATACGTTGAACATTAATACAATAATGTTTTTTATTACCCTCAAATACTCCTTTGAGTAAACCAGCATCACCAATAACGGCTAAGTGCTGCGAGATTGTGGCTTGTGACAACCCTATTTCATCTACCAAGTCGTTGCAAATACAACCGTCTTGCTCACTTATGTACTTGATAATGGCAACACGCGCTGGATGCGCGAATACTCTTGCTACAATTGAAACTTCATTGATGCTCTCAGAAAAAATAAAACGTTTTGTAACTCCCATAATGGATATATCTTGATCAAAAATAAGTAATACTATCGTAATATTGCAATATTACGATAGAAAAAACATTAAAAAAAGCCAGAATTGACATCTGGCTTTAAAATTTAGAGCGATTTAAACCAATCTTGAAATTGGTCTCCAAGTAAAAACACAGGCTTTTTCTCACCGCTTAACGAACCGATTAGGCTCATCACCCACATGGCCAGTGGTATAATCCAGGCAATCAAGTTAATTATAGGGATAATAGAGCATACAAGTCCTAAAAGCATGATGCCCAAAACTTGCCTAATGTAAAATGAGCCAAGTTCAGACTTTTCATTGTTATTCATTACCAGCGCAATAATCCAGCCTATTAAAGTGATATGGGCTATGATGGCAATATTTTTTCCGTTACCCAATACTGTTTTGGTGTCGTTGGCAAATTTATTGGCTTGGCCTTTTGCATTTCGACCAAATTCTTTTGCTTCTTCTGAAAATTCCTTTGCAGAACTACTAATTTTTTCACCTGCTCGTTTTGCAGTGTCTTTGGCATCATCTAACATCTCGTTGAGATCATCGTTGAAATTTTTATTATCATCAGACATGTTTTTTAATTTAAGGTTGATGTCTACAAGATAATAAAAATGAGTTAATTAGGGTTGTTTTTAACTAAAGCGTTTTGTGTTTTAGTTTCCAGTATATTAATTTAAAATAACATCACTTTTGGTATTGACAAGTTTTTGCAAAGTTTTTTTAAAATAAATATGGAGCGTAATGGTATTATTTTTTAATTGTAGACTCATAAATATCAATCCATTCTTGAACCGAAATTTTTTCTAAAAGCTGTGCAATGAGATCATATGGAATATCATCCATTTTCTTAAAACGAATACAGCTTTTGCCCATATCTAACTTATGAGTTGAGTGTTTGGGATATTCATTTACAAACCAATCGTGCAATTCCTTTTTGGCGTATAAACCCATATGGTATAAAGCAATAAAATTTTTTTGTGATGCCAAACTTATAAATGGCAGTGGCGGAAACGGCTTACAGTGATACCCATCTGGATAAACCGATCTTGGCACATAATAAGCAAGCATCCCATATTGAATTCCAGCCTCTAGACCATTGGGCATGTGCTTTTTAATAAGTTTGTCTAAGGCTGTTATTGGCTCTTTTCGGTCTTCTGGTAATTGCTCAATGTAATCTTTTGGTGTCTTGCTGTTGCTTTGCATGGTTGTTGGTATTTTTGAAACTATCTTTATTTTCTTCGGAAACAGGAAACATACCAATTTAGCCGAATTGTAGTTTTATTTTGTCTACAATGGTTTGTGCTAATTTCGCTTTACTTTCGACGGTCCATCCTGCGACATGCGGACTTAAAATCACGTTTTCAGCAGAAATAAGATACTCAAAAGCTTTGGGCAATTCGCTGTCATCTGAAGCTGCCAAAGGTTTAAACAAGTTTTCGAATGATGCTTTTTCATATTCTAAAACATCCAACCCAGCGCCAAGGATGTTGCCTGTTTTTAATGCCAAAACCAAATCGGCAGTTACCACGCTCTTTCCTCTGGCCGTATTGATGAGCCAAAAAGGTTTTTTGACTGCCTTAATAAATTGGGAATTTATCATGCCAATAGTTAGCGCTGTTTCGGGAGTATGCAGGCTGAGCACATCTGCTTGTTCTTGCAACGCTGTTAAGCTAACTTGAGTTGCATTATCATCGCCCAAGTTTGGTTTAAGGTCATAGCATAATACGTTAACGTCAAAACCGCTCAGTTTTTTGGCAAAAGCCTTGCCCATATTGCCGTAACCAATTAGTCCAACGGTTTTCCCGTCGAGTTCTAGCCCGCGATTTCCCTCACGATCCCATTTCCCTTCTTTTACTTCGGAATTTGCTTTGGTGAGTTTATTAAAAAGCGCTAAAAGCATGCCCAGACTATGCTCTCCAACAGCATTGCGGTTTCCTTCTGGTGCAGCAATAAGCCGAATGCCTTTTGACTCGGCGTAAGACACATCAATATTTTCTAATCCGGCGCCAACCCGACCAATAAATTTTAAGGTTTTTGCAGCATCTAAAAAGCGTTTATCAATTTTAAAACGGCTGCGAATAATAATGCCCTGATAGTTGTGAATAAGTTTTTCTATTTCTGTCTTTGATGAGGTGAAATCTTCATCGTTGGAAAACCCAAGCGCATCGAGTTGCTCTATAAGTAAAGGGTGATTGCTATCTAAGTGGAGTATTTTCATTTGTGTTTTATAAAATTTAAAATAGTTTTTAAACGGTATTGCGTATAAAACGTAGCGTCAGAATAGCTATTAACCTGAGGGCTTTAAAACGAGTTGTATTTTTTTGATTGGTTCTAAATATAACCAAATTAAAGATTTGGCGTACTTCGTGAACAGGTAAAACCAGTTAGAGATTTGTGAAAACTACAATGTTCTAAACCTGGTTTTGTGCATAGTACCTTCCACATTCACGGTGATTTTTCAATATGTCTTGATAAGTTTAGAATTTAGAAATAACAATTCATGCCCTTTTGCAATTCTTAGGGTGGCGTTGGCTTATTCCGATTCTCCATTTATCGTTTCCATTATTTCTCTAAAACTATTCAGTCCAGATTCTATGTTCTCAATAATTTCATGAGCTAAAATGTCTGGGTCTGGTAGGTTGTCTAAATCGGTTAAACTTTTGTCTTTCAGCCAAAAAATATCCAAACTCGTTTTGTCTCTCGCTATGATTTCATCATAACTATATTTTCGCCATCTTCCTTCTTCATTGTCGTCACTCCAAGTTTCATTTCTTTTGTCAATATTTTTGCCATTATATAAATTGATAAATTCATTTAGATGTTCTTGACGCATTGGACTTTTCTTTGGTGTGTGATGTACATTTGTTCGGTAATCATAAAACCAAATATCTTTTGTCCAAGGGTCTTTACTAGCTGGTTTGTTTTTAAAAAATAATACATTTGCTTTAACTCCTTGAGCATAAAATATACCTGTTGGCAATCTCAGAATGGTGTGCAATTCTGCGGTTTTCATTAACTGCTTTCTAACCTCTTCGCCAGCTCCACCTTCAAATAAAATATTGTCAGGAAGCACGACTGCCGCCTCGCCATCTATTTTCAACTGGGTCTTTATGTGTTGCAAGAAGTTTAATTGCTTGTTGGAAGTGGTTTCCCAAAAATCTTGACGGTTATAGCTTAAATCTTCTTTAACAATGTCACCTTGCTCGTTGGTAAAGGTCATACTGCTTTTTTTACCAAAAGGCGGATTCGCTAAAACATAATCATAGCGTTTACCATCATCTGCAATTAAGGCATCATTAGGATTTATAAATGATTCGCCATCAATTTCTCCAATGTTGTGCAAATACATATTCATTAAGCACATGCGACGTGTATTCGCAACGATTTCATTACCAAAAAATGTTTTGTTTTTTAAAAATTCTTTTTCTTCTCTGTCCAATTTGTTATTATCTACTATCCAATCGTAAGCTGCTAGATAAAAACCACCGGTGCCACAAGCCGGGTCTGAAATGGTTTTCATTGGTTTGGGTTGCACGCAAGCCACCATTGTTTTAATTAAAGCTCTTGGTGTAAAGTATTGTCCTGCTCCACTTTTGGTGTCTTCTGCATTTTTCTCTAATAAGCCTTCATAGATTTTACCTTTAATGTCTGCTCCCATCATTGACCAATCTTCTTTATCAATAAGATTGATGACTTTTAGTAATTTGGCAGGGTCTTGAATTTTATTTTGACTTTTTGTGAAAATTTGCCCAAGTGTTCCTTTTTCTGTAGAAAGTGTACGTAGCAACTGACTATAAAAAGATTCTAATTCGGCACCACGCTTTCTAGATAAGGTTTCCCAATTGGCTACTTCAGCATCTTCAACTTCATTTCCTTCTACATCTTTTAGTTTCGGAAAAACTAATCCTTTATTGTAAGGCGGTTTGTTGAGTTCGTCTGCCATTTTTAAGAATAGCAAATAGGTAATTTGTTCTAAATAATCTCCATAACCTACACCGTCATCACGCAATACGTTTGCAAGGTTCCATATTTTTGATATTATAGTTGAATCTGTCATTTTATATTTTTTGTAAAACTAAATTTTGGAAATTTAACCACTCGGAATGATTAAGCATAGGTGGGTTTTGTGTTCCTGGTATTCTCGAAAATACTTGCATCATTAATTCATTACTTAAAATTGGCGGTTCTACTAAATTAAGACGATTACCCCATATTTTACAAATAGCCACTTTTGGATATTCTCTCATTCTGAGCTTATATGCTGCATCCCATCGATTTAAATTAACTTCGCCATTGTGCCTACTAATTTGATGAGTGTGATTTAATGGCAAAGGGTCTGTCTTATCACAAATAATATTTTGTGATACTTTTTCATCATTGTCGTTATACCAATCCATTGCTTGATTATGTGTATTTGCAAATTTTATAACTTGCAAAATGGCAACAAACCTTCTTTCTTTCGCTTTATTATAGTATTGTTTCTTACTAGTTACATAAATCACTAAATCTCCAATTTCTAAACGCGGTATTAGCTTTTTCATGCGGCATAATGATGTAATTGCTGGATAATTGGCTTCAAAGTCAGGCTCTCGGCGACAAGATCCATCTATAAAAGGAAATAGTCCAAATTGTTTTACAGCCTGTTTACCTAATTTAGAGGTACAAAGTGGAATGAAAGAATTTAAAAAAATTTTCATCTTATATTTTTTCCATAATGTTTAAGGCAATTTTAAATGATTGCTTATTTTTATTCTTAAAATGAATTTCGTTCTGAAACAAAGGCCATTTTCCAGTTTCTTGCCTAATTAAATAAACAAGTTCACCTTCAACAGCTTCAATTTTTTCTCTTTTTTCTGCATAACTTTCATCGAAAAGTATTGCAATAATTTTTAGACTTTCTACTCTTCTCTTATCTATATTCTCATCAAATAACTCAATCCATTTATAACCACCATAACCACCACGTTTTTTATTTGTTCTTTTATAATAACGATATGAATTAAAACCACTTTGCAACCTTTTCTTTAGGCTAGATTTTGCTTCACCTACATATAACCAATCTTCTTCGGATTTAACTATATAAATAAGCCTTGTCTTGCTGTCGATAGCTAAGCAGGATTGATTATCATTTGAAACTAAATGAAATGTTATTTGTCCATCTTTTAGTAATTTTTTGTGTAGCGTGTATTTTTCAATAATCACTTTTTCTCTCTTTTAATTCTCTCCAACAAAACGCTAGCAGGTTCATAATCTTTATCTGCTTTACATTTAGCAATCTCATCTTCACTTAACAACTTACCTTCAAATGCTTTTTTAAGGATACTTCGGCGTAAGGCTTGGGCTTTTTTTAAACTATCATTTATGTTTTCTTCTACTTTATCACAAACTGATAAACGACTTTCTATTTCTTGAACGATTTGATGTTGTTCTTGTTTTGAACATAATGGAAAAGTGTAATTTCTCATTGCACTTAAAGGCACATTTTTAATTGTACTTCCTGTTGCGTTTTTAAAGGCATAATTTCTAAAACCAAGACTATCAATACGCCACTTTATATAATTTTTGTCAAAGCCTTTTAAAAGATTAAAATAACAAGCACTTTTTCCTAGGATAACTTTTTCATTATTATAAAAACTAACATTACCAATCGTACCATTTATTGAAACGAATACTGTGTCTTCATTTAAATCTTTTTGATATTTAAAAAATTCACTATAATCGACTTTTTTAGTATTAGGTTTGATGTTTATTTTACCGTTGTCTAGATTATTACCATTAATAAAGTAATAATCGCCAGTTTCTGAATATTTTGGTGTGCCGTGAAGTCCATCTCCTAACTTATAGACTGCATAATCCAAATTTATATAAGTCCAATTATTTGGTAAATCAGTTAGTTCTTGTACTAGTTTTGATAAATCTAATTCAAATTTTAAAATGGCAGGCTTTTTTGGCTTCTTACCAGTTTTATCTCTTTTCTCCCATTCTTCAACTGCTTTTTTCCAATTTGCTACTTGAGTTTCGTAATGATTTTGGCGTTCTTCTTTTATCTGTTTTAACAATTCAGCAGCAGAAAGTAAGTCAGATTGTTTCTTTCTCCATTCTTTAGTCAATTCCCCCTCAAAAGCCTTTTTTAAAACCGCTTGTCTATAAATAACCAACTGGTCTTGTGCTTTTTTTAGGTCTGTAATACCGTTGTCTAAACTGCTAAATAATTCTTCTATTTTTTTGACAATGGCTTGTTGTTCTACTAAAGGTGGTAAAATAAATTTCTTTTTTGCAAAAATAGAAATCCAATATCTTTTATGTGTATCACTTCTTACTTGATTTACTTGCATTGCGAAATACACAAGAGGCATATTTACCAATTTACTTGTTGGTATAAGTATTTTCATTGCAGATGACTTTACCTTAAATTTAAAATTCACATACTGCGTAGCAGTTGTAAAATCATCAAAAATTATAGTTGGCAAATCATCGAAAATACCATCAGTCTCGTTGGTATAACCTTTAATAAAAGTCTTACCAGCTGTTAAAACTGGCATTTTGTAGCTGTCGTTATATTTGGTGCTTTTTACTATGTATTTTGTTGGTTGCTCGTAATCTAATAAATCTTCGAAGCAACACTCTATCCAATCTTCTCTCATTATTCTATTGCTGATTCTTTAAATGTCGTTTTTCTCATCATACAGGGAACCCCTGTTTTTATTAGGCTTTAGCTGTTTTGTCATATTAAACAACATAGAAAAATGTTTTTCTTGTCCTTTTTCTCTTAAAGCAGGGAGAACCTATAAACAAAGGGGTTTTTAATAATGTCGTTTTTATCTTAAAGCAAAATTGTTATGCCCAAATAGGTACGTATTCAGCAAATTTTGTTGATGTATTTGTAGGGTCTTTATGTTTAATCCTATTTTGCTCTAATGCTTCTTTAATGACTAGGGAAACTTGGCTTCTATATCGTTCGCTAACCTTAAATCGCTCTCTTAAACTTGTATTGCTCATTGCGCTCGAAGAAAAATGTCTTAAAACACTATGTTGGTATGCGGCTTCAATACGTTCTACTGGCGTAAGTTCTTTAAAAGATTTTGGAGAATACATTGTTACTCTAAATGAATTTGCGAGTTCTTCAAATTTAAGTGGTGGCAACCCATACAATTCTATGGCAGCAACAGATTTTTCTAAGCCAGAACCTCTTTCTTCACAAATATTATACCTTCTAAAAGCTTTAGCCAATATTTCATTTCTTGACTCTGGTGTGGTTCTTATCAATCTATCAATTCGTTTTGATGGTAAAAGTTTACCTGGATTTGAAATTTCAATTCTATCAGAAAAAATCTCAATCATAGGTCCTGAGCCTCTAACTGTAAAATCTTGATGTATTAATGCATTTGCAATTAGTTCTCTAAGTGCAATGTCTGGATATATGGACGTTTCCGTACGAAATGCTTTTTTTATTACTTCGCTTGAAGGTAAAAGTGCTTGGATAAAATTTATTAAACTTTCAAAACTAATGGCATATCCTTTTGAACCGGGATATTCTTTTTCTGCTATAACTTTATTGATTCCTTTATACTTTACGAGCCTTATGGATTTTCTTGTAAGACCATCAAAATCTGATAGATTGTAGGCTGAAGCCAATGCGCCAAAATTTGTAATATAATATCCTAAAGTATCATATTCTTCAATCATTTTTTCTTGAGCCATAAAATCAAGTACTTCATTATTTTCATTAGGAATAGGCCTTTTTAACAAGCCAAAGATAGTTCTGTAGTCTAAGATATTAAGAATGTCAGCATTAGACTTAAGCTTTGATGAGTGCAATTCTTCAAAAGTTGGGGTTTTGCTATTTAACATTAAACCGCCAATCTCTGGCCTAGATGCCTTCTTAGTAGCACCAGCACTTCTAATATAAGTTTCTTCTATAGATTTACTTTTAATATGCACTGGTTTGGTCGCACTTTCTTTGATATAGACAAATAAAAGAGATTGGTTTTCAAACTTTTCAATAGAATGCTCAATTGAAATTACAGGTTCTAATACGTCCCGAGCAATATTTCCTATTTTAGAGAGTATTATTTCAGCCTTTTCTTTTGAGACACCTACGACAGAGGCATCTATATTTTTAATGCCGAACACTAAAAATCCACCCCCTGGATAATTTGCAAATGCCGAAAGATGTTTACCTAATTTTTTATTGTCAGGGCTAATGTTTTCTTTCCAATCGAGTTCATTCAATTCTTGTGGAATTGGGGTTAAACTTGTTTCGAGAAGAGCAACAGCTCTTAAAATCCATTTTTTTGTCATATTCAAAAATACAGTTACGCTGCTAATACTTCATTGAGTTCGTTAATAATTTCATTCATTTGGTTGCCAAATAATTGATGCATTTTTCCTTTTCCGCCTTTGGCATCAAAAGGTGTGTAATCTAAATCGTCTATTTCTATATGATAACTGCTCACTACGTGGTCTTTTATCATTCGTAACCAATCTAATTGCTCTTGCGAGAAGCGATTGTGTTGTCCTGTATGTTGTTTAAAAATCCATTTGTTAAAGTTAGCTTCAATAGTGCTATCGTAGGCTTTTAACTCGCTGTCTATTCCACAAGCTCTTCTAATTAAAGATACCAACGCAGTTAATTCGTCTTTGGGTTGTTTGCTTTTTACGTCTTCTAAAGATGAGTAAGCATCCCAAACATAATCTGGTGCTAAAAGAGGTTTTTCTAATTGTAGTTTTTCCATCACGTCTTTTATCATTTTAAACGTAATGTCTCTGCGGTTATATGGTTGGTTGTAAAAAATACTCAAAGCCTTAATTTCGTCTTTGTTGGTTTCTAAATATTCAGTAAAATCTTTTACAATTTGGGTTGCTTTATCTGCAGAAGTGGTTTCCCATTCGCTTGTGGTAATGGTATCTATGTTATGACTGTCTATAATTTGTTCGTGCTGTTTGCGTACATTATCTAAATAGTTATTTAATTCGCCATTAAAAGTTTTACTTGCTTCTAAAATCAATTGCTCTTGAGCATTCTTTTTTGCATCTTCGATTAATGCAGGTGTTTGGTCTTGCACAGGAATTTTGTCAATCTCAATTTGTGCTTTGGTTTCAATTTCGTCTTGGTCGAAAGCAGTAATTAATGCTGCAGTCATTTGTTTTAAGTTTTTACCTCCAGAAAATTCTAACAATCTATCTTTTTCGGTTGAAGTAATTTGTTTCTCTAATCTGATTAATCGGTTTGCTAAAGACAAAAACAAATCTTCGTCTGCAACTCCCATGGTTACGGCTCCCAATAAATCTTTCATCGGGACAGAAGGTTTACGTTCAAGAGGTCTGCTGTCTGTTTTTTTAGATTTTGTTGCACCAACAGCATCTACAATTACGAAATGCGTTTTTGTTTTGGCTGTTTTAGAGACTAATTGTAAAGAATCGCTATTAATCGTTCGTGTTCCACGACCTTTCATTTGTTCAAAATAGTTGATGCTTTTTACATCTCGCATAAACAGTAAAACTTCTAAAGGTTTTACGTCTGTTCCTGTTGCAATCATATCAACTGTAACTGCAATTCGTGGATAATAAGAATTTCTAAAACGGTTTAAAACCGATTTTGGGTCTTCCTCAATTTTGTAAGTTACTTTTTTACAAAAGTCGTTGCCTTCGTCAAATTCTTCCCGAATAATTTTTATTATATCGTCTGCGTGACTATCTGTTTTAGCAAAAACTAATGTTTTCGGCACTTCGTAATCTCCGTTTTCATCAATACGATTTGGATAAATAGTCGTTTTTAAAGCCTTTTTATATTCTCGAATTATGTTTCTAATTTGGCTAGGATTGACTACTTTTTTATCTAAATCGTTACGTTGATAATCGGTGTCTTCATCTTCTTGTTGCCAACGTTTTTTGCGTGTTAATTTATCTCGTCTATCTACATACCAACCCGCTTTTATGGTTTCTCCGTTTTGAGAAATCTCCGTTTCAATCGTGTAAACATCATAAGGAACATTTACACCATCTGTTACCGATTCTTCATAGGTATATTGGCTCACTACATTTTCATTAAAAAAACCAAAGGTTCTTTTGTCAGGCGTTGCAGTTAAGCCAATTAGGAACGCATCAAAATAATCTAATACTTGTTTCCATAAATTATAAATGGAACGATGTGCTTCATCAATGACAATAAAATCAAATTGTTCAATGGGTACTTTCGGTGTGTACTCAACAGGAACAGCTTTGTTTTTTGACATTTTATTTTGAAGCCACGATCCCGATAGGTATCGGGATTCATTTGGATTATCAAGTTCAGCACTTTCGTCTAATTCTTCTCCTTTTAAAATAGAGTAGAGGCGTTGTATTGTTGAAATACATACTTGACTATCGGAAGCTATATAGCTTGATGATAAACGCTGTACATTATATAATTCTGTAAATTTTCGATTATCGTCATTTGGCTGAAAGGTCATAAATTCCTGTTCTGCTTGTTCTCCAAGATTTTTAGTATCCACCAAAAACAAAATACGTTTAGCGTCTGCGTGTTTTAACAAACGATATACAAAGGTTGCAGCTGTAAACGTTTTTCCAGCACCAGTTGCCATTTGGATTAAGGCTTTCGGTCTGTTCTTTTTGAAAGAATGTTCTAAATTATTAACCGCTACAATTTGAGCAGGCCGCAATCCTGTTTCATCTAGTGCAGGGATTGATAACAAACGTTCTCTAAGACTTTTTCCCTTTTTCAACCATTCTGCAATTGTTTCTGGTTTATGAAAACTAAAAACGTTTCGTCCTCTTGGTTTTGGGTCTCGATAATCTGTAAATCTTGTGATGGTTCCTGTGCTTTCATAAACGAAAGGCAAAGGGTCGTTATTCAAGTATTTTAATTTTGCGTTGGCATAGTTTGAAGATTGTTCCTCAACAACTGTAAGTCTGTGTCCTTCGTCTTCACGTTTTGCTTCTATAATTCCGACTGGTTTTCGGTTTACGAAAAGCACATAGTCGGCAGGTCCAACATCAGTTTGGTATTCACGTACTGCAATTCCCTTTCCAGCAGATAAATCAACTTTATTTTTCGACTGAACTAACCATCCAGCTTCTCGTAGCATGTCGTCAATTTTATCACGAGCTATTTGTTCAGGATTTTGGTTGATATTTACAGTCATTCACCAATTTAATTTTTAGTACATTTTTAGATAGTCAATTTACATTTTTTTTGGCTAACCGAATGTCGAGCGTTGGCTAAGAACAGCTGATTTGTTTTTAAAGCGTTATAAAATTAAAACAGTTCTATTATCGGTAGAGTTTTTGCGCTAATCATATTTTTAAAGCATAACGCTTTGTAATTCCCTTTCAATTGTTTAATTGGCATTATCGATGTGACTTAAAATCACAAATCCTCGCGCTAACGATTGAAGTGAAAATCCTTTTGCTTTTTTACAAAAGATTGTAGCGAAAAGCGTGACGAACCGCAGCACTTTTGCGGAGGTTGGTAGCGCCCAAAAAAAATTAAAACCCAATAATAGCTCCCGAAATGACGAAAAATAAATAAATCCCGAGGATATCATTACTGGTTGTAATAAACGGTCCTGTAGCAATCGCAGGATCGATACCTCGCTTGTCAAGAATGATGGGAACAAAGGTGCCCACCAAAGCGGCTACTACAATCACAGACATCATGGAGATGGCGATGGCAAAACTCTCAACAGTATTTTGACCTATGAAAAACCCGAAAAGAACAACGAGCAATGCCAACGCAAACCCATTGATTAAACTCAGGCCTACTTCTTTTAATAACCGGCTGCCTAAACTGCCCTTGACATTGTCATTCGCAATACCTTGTACAATAATCGCGCTCGACTGTACGCCTACATTACCTGCCATGGCGGCAATGAGTGGCGTGTAAAAGAACAGGGATGGTACGGTTTCCATAACATTTTCAAAACCCTTCATGATGAACACACTGCCTAAACCTCCAAAAAGCCCTAACACCAACCAAGGTAATCGCGCTCTTGTGAGTTCGAGAATGCTATCATCGGCTTCGACATCGCCTGTAATACCAGCTGCCATTTGGTAATCTTTTTCGGCTTCTTCCTTTAAAACGTCAACGATATCATCAATCGTAATACGACCAACCAAGGTTTGGTTGACATCAACTACGGGAATGGCTTCAAGGTCATATTTTGCCATGACTTTTCCTACATCCTCGACATCGTCATCAACAAACACATAATCCACATTACTGTTAGAAATGTCTGAAATTTTATGGTCGCTTTTTGCAACAATCAAATCTTTAAGCGACAGGCGACCAATGAGCTTGTCTTTTTTATCGACCACATAGATTGAATGCACTCTGGTCACATCTTTTGCTTGCCCGCGAATACGTCTTAAACATCCCGCAACGGTCCAGGTTTCGTAAACCTTGACGAGTTCTTTTGCCATAAGGCTGCCTGCGGTATCTTCATCATAAGTAAGGAGCTCTGTGATTTCATTTCTATGCTCGGTATCCTCAATTTGAGAGATGACTTCTGCTTGACGATCTTCGGGAAGTTCGGCAATAATATCGGCAGCATCATCGGTATCGAGTTCTTCGATTTCTTCTGCTATTTCCTTTGCCGAAAGATTTTTTAAAATTTTCTCTCTAATATCCTCATCCAATTCCATGAGAATATCAGAGGTCGTTTCAGAATCGAGAAGCTTTATGACGTAAACAGAATCATCGAGATCTAATTCGTCAAGAATTTCGGCCACATCGGCATAATGAAATTCGTTGAGTACACGCTTGAGTTCTTTGTCGTCTTTGGTTTCGACACAAAGTTCTACCTGCTCAATGAGGGCATCGGTGAGTTCAAACTGACTATTTTCTCTTTCTTCGATCATGAGGTTTTGAAGGTTCTCTGTGTCGAAATGACCAGGTGGTTAATCTTGATTGTCGTCGGTTTCTATAAGCTTTGTCAATTCTAAAAATGAATTGACACTGAGCTGTTCTGGACGTTTGTCAAAGATAACATTTGCTTTGAGATTATCTGAAAGATTGAATGATTTTAAACTGTTGCGCAAGGTTTTTCGGCGTTGTTGAAATGCGGCTTTAACGACTCTAAAAAACAGTTTCTCATCACAGGGCAATGTAAAATGCTCTTTACGGCGTAATCTTAACACTCCAGATTCTACTTTTGGCGGCGGATTGAAGACGGTTGGTGGCACTGTAAATAAATATTCGGCATCATAAAATGCCTGGGTCAAAACCGATAATATCCCGTACACTTTACTGCCTTCTTTTGAACAGATGCGCGCGGCAACTTCTTTTTGAAACATCCCTGAAAATTCTGGGATTTGCTCTCGCATCTCCAAGGTTTTAAAAACAATTTGGGTTGAAATGTTATAGGGGAAATTGCCGATAATGGCAAACGGTTCGTTTTTGAAAATTTCCGTTAAATCGTGTTTTAAAAAATCGGTTTCATAAACACGATCTGCCAAATTAAGGTAATTGGCTTTGAGGTAGTCAACCGATTCTGGATCGATTTCTATCACGTGGGTTTTAATGTCTTTTTTTAATAAATATTTTGTGAGCACGCCCATGCCTGGGCCTATTTCCAAGATATGTTTATAACCTTGCAGAGAAAGGCTATCTGCAATGTTCTTGGCAATGGTTTCATCGGTTAAAAAGTGTTGGCCTAAATATTTTTTTGCTCTTACTGACATGCGGTTATTGTTTTCTGCGGAAGCAACCTCCTAATTTGAATTCACCTCAACTTGTTTTACAAAGATGCACAAAGAACTATAGAAATCAGATAAAGGGGATGTCATTTTACATTTAGGCACTAAGGGAATGACGCTAAATGCTGAACATCATTTTTAAGTGAACGCCACGTTATATTCATCAATAATTTGAAGTTCGGTCCTGAAGGCAAGCATTTTGTCTGCAAATTTTTTAAGACCGTCTTGACGCAAACCATCAGCGTCTTCTCTATAGTAAGCGTCTAAAGCTTCTCGTGAATAGGAGCGGTATTGAATGGAGTAAGTTTGCCCGCCCATTTCCTCGTCAACCAATACCTTGGATAAGGTGGCTCTTTCAAATTTCCCAGTTCCTAATACCTTCGGAATATGTTCGGTTTTCATCCATTCTAACCATTCATAATGAACAGCGTCGTCTATATTTACAGTGATGTTATAAATGATCATGGGTTTAGGGTTTGGGAGTTGTGAGTTTATTAAGCTTGATATAAATGCTGATATTATCATTACTAACTTTTGAACTATTTGAATAGGATGTCAAATCGTAGATGATTAAATTTTCAGCGTTGCTCAATTTTCTGGCTCTGCAGCTGGAGCCGATTTATTATACTTTTTATGAGGGATGTTCTTTTTATTTAGAATGCCGTAAAACTTACGTGGAGAGATTTTGAGATCTTTGGTGATATCACTTACCTTTTTCTGACCTTTTTTATAGAGTTTGAGGTTTTCTTTAAATCGTTCATTAAAGAAATGCGCATCTAGTTTTTCCACTATTTGCAATTTGGTGAGTTTCGAGTCATTTGACAACTGCTCAATGTCGGCAATTATTTTTTTTAGATCTTGTTTCATTGCTTTTGTTTTTTTCTAAACACCATTATTTGCAAATGTACTGATTTAGAAATTTTAAAATATTTAGATATGGGAGTCAGGTTTTTGCGCTGAAATTTTCAACTTTCGCAAAAATTTTTATAATCCCTAGGATAATTCCAGTGAATATGCCGACAAACATACCTTTGAGAAGCGTTTTTAAAATGATGTTTATGTCAAAAAGATCAATTTCAAAAAGGTCAAGAACAATGATTACGACTGCAATGGGAACACTGAGCAAAAATGCCCTTTGAAAATAATACCGTTTGTCTTTTTTCATATGAGATAGTTAATTTGATTTTTAATGTGTCATTCAATTGATTGCATCACCGCGCAATAGTCTAAACCGTTTACGCGCTTCTATAAAATAAATACTATCCTGATGTTTAAAAATGATGGTTTCGTAGAGTGCTTTCGCCTTTTCTGGTTGATCGAGTTCGTTTTCGTAAAGTTCGGCTAAATAATATAAGGCATCATCTGCTAAAATTTCATCTCTATAGTTATCAATAATATAAGAATAGCTGGCCACGGCTTTGTCAATTTGTTTGGTCTTCTCGTACAATTTTGCTTGCATAAAAAGTGCTTGATCCTCAATAGTTTCGCCTTTATGCTCTAAAAGGATTTTATCGAGTAGTACAATGGCGACTTCGTTTTTATTCTGAAATGATAAGAGATCAGCCTTTGCATAAAGCTTCAGTGCGGTTTGTAAAGAGTCTTCGTCTTTATTGTCGGAAATCAATAATTTAAGCTCCAAAGCATCATTGGCAATAAGTTGTGATGTAGAGGCTTTTAAGATTTTGAGCTGTGATTCGGCCCAATCAAAATCGCCTTTATAGTAACTGGTCTTGGCAACCTTAAATCGTGCTTCCTGCGAAATGGTGCTGTTTTTAAGATTGGTTTGTATTTGGGTGTAATAAATAAGGGCTTCGTTGAACCGTTCTTGAAATACAAGAATATCGCCTAACTTCAGTTTTACGGTTGCTTCTTGAAATGTCGAAATCTTCAGTTTTAAGCTATTCTTTAGAAATTCACTTGCTAATTTTGGTTCTTGTTTGTGAAAGGCGAGAAAGTTTCCGTAGGCAATTTGCAACGCAAGTGTTTGCTCATAAAGTCCGTACGCCTCAAAAAGTTGTTGGAATTTTTCATCAATGTCCTTTAGTTTAGAAGACTCAGCGTTCTGGATTTCTAGTTCTAACATGTATTGGTGTGCCGTTAATTTGGTATCGATATCTTGTGAATTATCTAGAATAAATTCAAAAATTGAATTGGCGATATCAAACTTTTTCTCTTTGGTGGTGGTCAGCGCCAAATCTAAGATACGACTTAGACTTTCTGGATTTCTACGATAAAGTGCTTTCTCTTGGGTAAAGGCTTTGCTGTATTCTTTCTGCTGAATGTAAAGCCAGCTTAACAAATCGGCCCAATATGGTTCAGGGTTGGATTGCAGTTTTTTGAGCAGTAACGTTCTTAAAATAGTGTTGTTCTCACTGTCTTTTTGCTCTGATACAAAATCACTAAAGACACGTTTCGCCTGACTTTGAAAAGCTGGTTTCGACTCAATGTAGTCCAGATAGTTTGAAAATAGTAATTCGATATTACCTTGTTCACCATAGATACGCGCCATTTGCATGTTGAAGTTGAGATCGGGATTTCGCTGCATTCCCGCTTTGTAGGTGTCTAAAGCAAGTTCTAAAAGTGAATGGTCCTCGAAGGCGTTGGCAATACCGTAGGTGTACGATGGATTTTCATTAACTTTCAAAATAGCCTCTTGATAATAGGTTTTGGCAATGTTCATACTATCCTTGAGTTGGTAGTTGAACCCAAGCTCGACGATAAGACTGGGATAATTGACTTCAATCATACGTTGTTTAATTATAGCCTCGGCATCGTTATAGCGCTCTAATTGCTGAAGTGTTTCAATTATTTTATAAACGTACTTTGAATTTTTCTTTTTCTCGTTTAGCTTTTGATAAGAGAGCAATGCCTTTTCAAATTCCCCGCGACTAAAATAATCATCGGCAAGCTGCTCGCTTTGTGAGAATATAATTCCGTAGCTACAGAACGTGAAGAGCAATAAAAAACGACGCATGTATAAATAGTTTATGTATAGAAGTGATTTAAATTTTAAACTAAACGCGAAAATTTAAAATCCCTTCAAATATAACAAATGCATGGGCGAGATATTGTGAATGTTTTTATAATTAATTTATGCCTTTGATGTTGTGCTTAACGGGTGGTAAGTGGAGAGGACGAAAATGCCTGAACGTGAGTTCAGGCATTACCAACAAAATAAATGTGCTATTAATCTATTCTCTACAAAATGATTCAATTACTCTGTATGGCATTTTTGATATTGTAAACAGTGTCGATTTCTGTTATAGAAAGACTTTACTGGCAATGACCACTAGTGTCACGAGCAGTACGATGCGTTTTATATTTTTCATAATAAGTAAGTTGTTACTAATTTGGAATACCAATTTCACAAAATTATCTTAAAAAGCAAAGAAAAGGAGAAAAAATTCGTTGAACAGCGTCTTTTTTTAGCGTTTAAACGATAATTAAGCGTAAATTCCTACAAAATTAACACTTAACGGACTTTGCAGACGGTAAGTCATTTAGCTATTCTACATTTACTGAAATCTTAAATGAGACGGTAAGTTGAGTACTGAAAAAGTCTAAATCGTTTTGAAATTAGTGTAAGGAATTAAGACTTCGGGGATGTCGATACCGTTTTCAGTTTGATAGTTTTCTAATATTCCAGCTAAAATTCTTGGTAAGGCTAAAGAACTACCATTGAGCGTATGGCACAATTGGGTTTTACCCTCTTGATTTTTAAAGCGCAATTTTAATCGGTTGGCTTGAAAGGTTTCAAAGTTTGAAACACTCGAGACTTCTAACCATCGGTCTTGAGCTGTTGAGAATACTTCAAAATCAAAGGTTAAAGCTGCCGTAAATCCTAAATCGCCACCACATAATCGCAGTATTCTGTATGGTAATTTTAAAGCCTCTAAAATTCCTTTGATATGATTAACCATGTCGTCTAGAGCCTCGTAAGAGCGCTCAGGATCTTCTACTCTTAAAATCTCCACCTTATCAAATTGGTGCAATCGGTTTAAGCCTCTCACGTGCGCGCCATAGCTTCCTGCTTCAACTCGAAAACATGGCGTGTAAGTTGTTAACGCCTGAGGTAATTGGGACTCACTGAGCAAGTCATCGCGATAGATATTGGTTGCTGGGACTTCTCCTGTTGGAATCAAATACAAGTCAGGACTCACATTAGTGGCGTGATACATTTGCCCATCTTTGTCGGGCAATTGACCAGTACCAAAAGCTGAGGCTTCATTCACTAAATGGGGTACTTGTACTTCGGTATAGCCAGCTTCGGTATTTTTGTCTAAAAAGTAGGCGATAAGAGCACGTTGTAATCGGGCACCTTTTCCTTTATATACGGGAAATCCAGCTCCTGTGATTTTCGTTCCTAACTCAAAATCGATGATATCAAGATCTTTTACCAATTCCCAATGCGGTTTCGCATTAGCATGTAACGTCGGTATGGTTCCTGCTCTAAATACTTCTTCATTGTCTTCATCTGTGCTACCTGGAGGCACAGAGGGATGAGGCACATTTGGTATTTGATATAATACATTGGTCACAGCATCTACTTTTTCATTCAATTGGTCGCCCAAAATTTTAGATGCTTCTTTAAGTTGCGTAGTTTTTTCTTTTAAAATAGTTGCTTCGGAAGCTTTACCAGCCTTATAAAGATGACCAATATCTTTAGAGAGTGTATTAGATTCGGCAAGTGTATTATCAAGTTGCGTTTGTAGGTTTCTGCGCTCTTCATCAAGTTTGATCACCTCTTCAATAAGGGATGTTGCGTCTAAATTACGCTTTGCTAGACGCGTGATGACATCGTCTTTATGCTCTCTAATAAATGCAACTTGTAACATAGTATTCTTCTGTATTAAATGACGTTGAAACTAGGCAAAAACGCCAAATTTTAAAACGTCAAAACTAATCAATTGTCAGTTATTCTTGTCTAGATTAGAAGGTAAAATCCAATCATGATGCTTAAAATGATGCCATTTCTCATTAGCGAGATCTACTTTTGGATCAATAAGTTGTTGGCTCGGTCTTCCATTAACACTTACATATGCAGATACATAGACACCTACATCTCTCCCCTTTTTAGCATAAATATCTTTTAAACGTTGCGCAAATTGCCACATAAAATCTGGTTTTACACTCGCAGCACGAACTTGCTTTTTGGTAAGATAATCGTTGAGATTCACTTTTATGACAGCATTGGTCTCTTTATCTACAACCCTAAAATTGGTTGTTCCTCGTTTCGATCTCAGCATCATTCGCCATGATAAGCGATGCCCTTCTTCAGTCCATAATACATTATCCTGAAAAAAGTGTTGTCGTATCGGTAAGGCGATTTGAATGATAAAGTAGAGAATGAATACCGTCTTAAATAAGGGCGCATACGTTGGGACTTCAACCTTTTCTTCGGAATAAAAAGGCTTACGTTTAAAAAATAGCTGTTGCATTGTTTTCGGTTCAAAGAAGAACACGGCAAAGGCTAAGGATAGATATGGAAATATACCCACCTGAAAGACGATCGAGTTGAACAGATGAAAGAAAATTGACGCAAAAAACGCGACTTTTCGTGTGCGCTTCCACAGTAATAAGGGAATGATAAGCCCGTCAAACAAAATCCCGCCATACGCAATCATATAATGCACAACCTTATATTGAAGTAGATCTCCAATAAGCATATAATTCCTTTTGCCCTTCATTAAAAGTTCGGGAACCGTTAAGTCCAACCAATCTGGATACATTTTCGCGATAGACGCATAGGTGTATAAAATAAGAAGTTGTATGATAAAAATCCAGCGGCACCAATTTGGCATTGACAGTCTTTTAAGATTGGGATTGAGCCTCACATCTACCGAAGCATAACGATGCGCAGGTAATACAAACATGATGGCGTTTAAAACCATCAAAAAATAGTAGTGATTGTTATAGGATGATTTTTGCATGAGGTAGGTGCCAGCCCAAAGCAATGTGAAGCCTAGCATACTCAGTTTATATTTGTAACCAGCCATGACGAAGAGTCCGCAAAGTCCCATTATAGCATAGTACACATACATCCAGTTGCCTGGCAGAGGTTGTAGCCAATCAAAACCAATAAAGTTAAAGGTGAATTGCGGTTCAATCAATGTGCGTCGTAACCAGCCAGTAAAAATTGCCCCAACACTTTCTAGAAAAATCAAAGCGCCAAAAAATATCCTAAAGATAACCAGGGCACTATTATCTATATGTTTAAATAAAAATTTAGTCATGCTGTGTTTCAATATAGGCTAACGCATTAATTTTATCCTTTTTGAGCTGCGATTGCAATAAGTTCACTGTCTCAAATTTATGTTCATCCCTAAGTCGTTGTAAAATTTCAATTTTTAGCGTTTGATGGTAGAGATCATTTTTAAAGTCAAAAAAGTGAACTTCGATAGATTGTTTAATTTCATTAAAGGTTGGATTGTTCCCAATATTCATCATTCCAAAAATCCATTTATTGGCAATGAAGGCCTTTATGATATAAACCCCATTTTTAGGAATCAATTTATACTCTTTTTCTACGGAAATATTAGCCGTTGGAAAATCGATAGTTTTACCAATTCCTTTGCCTTTTATGACTGCACCAGATAAAAAATAAGCATAGCCTAAATACAAATTGGCAGTTTTCACATCACCCTCTAGCAGAGCCGTTCTTATTTTTGTCGAACTCACGGCAACATCTTGAATATCCTCCACTGAAATCTCTTCGACAGTAAAGTCAAATTGCTTTCCAAAGGCTTTAAGATCAGTGATATTTGCAGTACGATTTTTGCCGAAGTGATGATCATACCCAATGATAATATGTTTGGCATGAAGTTCATCAACTAATATTGTTTTTACATAATCGTATGCAGATAAATTGGCAAACGCTTTAGTAAATTCTTTTATGACAATACCTTCTAGATCAAATTGCTTAAGAACAGCTTGACGTTCCTCAATCGTATGTAAAAGCTGGATTTTAAAATCTGGCTGCAATACCATTCTAGGATGTGGAAAAAAGGTTAATACTACCGATTTAAGACCTTTTTCTTTTCCTGTCTTTACGAGTCGGTTGATTATTTTTTGATGTCCAATATGGACACCATCGAAAGTACCGATGGTAATTATAGAGCTATTACCTAAGCGCGTATTAGAGGTGTTCGTGTTCAATCCAAGAATTTTGGTAAAAATAAGAATTAACCCATAAGCAATGAAGAAAACTCTAATTTTAAGATGACCGTTTTAAGGTAAACTAGAGGGACCGTAGACTTTTTTAGTCCTGTTACAAACGTTAAAATTAATTTTTTGTTAAATTAATTCATTTTTAATGTAAGGTTTTCATTAGCTTTATCGACTTTTTATTAATAATGTTAATTAATCTTTACCTCACCTCCTTATGAAAAAAATTACTATACTCAAGTCGATCTTCACCATGATTATGCTCGCTTTTTTCTTTTCAGGTAGCTCTCAAAATAGAACCTGCGGCATGAACGCCTATATGGAAGAGATGCTTAAAGATCCGGTACTAGCGGCAGAATATAAAGCCAATCAAAAGAAATTTAAAGCTGAACTAGCGCGACGTGAAAACGGTGATTTTAGTCAAAGAGGTTCTGGTACTATAGTTATACCAGTTGCTGTTCATTTTCCGTCAGGTAATGAAGCCGATAGAGATTGCTTAGTTGCGCTAGCGCAAGAGCAAATTGATATTCTAAATGAAGACTACTCGGCAACTAATGCTGATATCTCCGATTGGACTGCTGCAAGTGCATTTTATCCTGGGTTACAGCCAGGCGCATCTAACATTCAATTTTGTATGGCAGTGTCTAATCATCCTGAAGGTGTAGATCCTGAATTGCTTGAGGGAGAACCAGCAGTAACTATTGGTTATGCTTTTTCTGGCGGATCTGGGTTTCCTGAGACAGATTCTAACTGGGTAGGCTATATGAATTTTTTGGTAAAAAACATTGGCGGTTTAGGCTATTCCCCAGGTGGAGGTAGTCTTGCCAATGGCGGCGCAGTGGTTATTGACATCAATGCATTTAGTGCGGGATCTGGTTGCTTTGGATCTGGTATAGTACCACAGTCACCTTACAATCTTGGCCGAACAACAACCCACGAATTAGGTCATTTCTACAGTTTGGCACATCCTTGGGGTCCAGGAGGAGCTACATGCGCTGCAGACGATGGTTTTGCAGATACTCCTAATACAGGTCAAGAAACTTTTGGTTGTCCGGCAGCTGGATCACTTACTGCCTGTAATCCTACTCAAAATATATTATCTATGAACTATATGGATTATGTCAATGATGCATGTATGTATATGTTTACGCCACAGCAAATGAATGCTGTAGATGCCTACGTTACTAGTGTGATTGAACCAGCAATTAAGCCAGGGGTTTGTGAGCTAGCAGTACCATCGTTTAATCTCACCACAGATATTGATGAGTTGTTGACTTGTCCAGATACAGACACTCAGGCTGTATTTACCTTTAATTATACAACTATTCAAGCATTTAATGAAACGGCATCATTTTCGGCTGCTGGACAGCCCGCAGGGACTACAGTTACTTTTAATCCTACGTCTTTAAATGCCGATGGCACGGTGACAATGACAGTAAATAATTTACAAGCAAGTGCCGAGGGGGAGTTCACTATCACTTTAACCGCTGCATCAGCTACAGTAACGAAAACATTGGATTTTGAATTAAAAAACACTTGTACAGAAATCGTATGTGATCCATTTTCGCCAGACGCAACCGACTTACCACTGGTCATTACAGATGGTCTTGCAGGTGGAGGAGTAGGAACGCCAATTGCAGAAATTACGGTCAATGTTCCTAATTCAATTATAACTGATGGTATGACCGTTAGTGTGGATTTGACCCATACATATGTACAAGATTTAATCTTGCGCCTCATTCATCCTACAAGTACCGATGCAAATCCTATATTCGTAGACTTACTTGCTCAACAGTGCACCTTTGAAAACTTAGAGGCTGGAAATATACTCGTTTTTGATGATGAAGCAGGCGTCCTTAACTGTCCTGACGGCTCAACAAGTGACGTTATACCAGCTGGATCGTATGCGCCGAGTGACCCGTTGAGTACTTTTGATGGTCTCGATGCTCAAGGCGATTGGGTATTGCTTGTAGCAGATACATTTGCAGGAGATACAGGTACATTAAATAGTTTAGAATTGTCTATTTGCTCAGAACAATCATTAAGCGTCACTGAATTCTCAGCGAATGATTTCGCAATATTTCCAAACCCTAATAAAGGAGAGTTTACCATTACACTAAACTCTCAATCTGGTAACGCAATTAATGTGGATGTATTTGATATAAGAGGACGTCAAATTTTTAAGAACGTTTATGACAACAATGCCAACTTCAATGAGGTCGTAAGATTGAATAATGTTCAAGCCGGCATGTATTTGGTAACGGTAAGTGATGGAGACCAAAGAACGACCAAAAAGATTATTGTAGAGTAAATACGTTTTGAAGAAGTACATAAATAAAAAGAGAGGCACATGTGCCTCTCTTTTTATTTGCCATTAAAACTGTTCATGGTGTTATTAATACCTGCAGTACCGAAAGACTTTATAAGTTCAACGCTTTTGTCTAAGCGCTCTGTAAGTTTGGAGTGTTCTTCATCAGTCCATTCTCCTAGGACATAGTCAACTTGTCTTCCTTGGGTAAACTCATCACTGATCCCAAATCTAAATCTGTTGTAATTCGTTGTTTGGAGTTTGTCTTGAATATCCTTAAGACCGTTATGACCTCCAGCACTACCTTTCGTTTTTAATCTAATGTTTCCGAAGGAAAGATTGAGGTCATCGGTAATAATGAGTAGGTTTTCTATTGGAATCTTTTCTTTTGTCATCCAATAGAGTACGGCTTTACCGCTCAAATTCATATAGGTGCTTGGTTTGAGTAGAATAAAGGTTCGACCTTTAAATTTATAGGTTGAAATATCCCCAAGTTTTTGAGTTTCGAATGTGAGATCCTCTTTTTGGGCAAGTTTATCTAGTATTTTGAAACCAATATTATGTCGTGTATTGGCATATTTTTCTCCTATATTACCTAGGCCAACAATTAGAAACTTTTTCATAGTGATGTCGCTTGAAAGCGATAATTTGGCGTTTTTATCTTCGGAAATTAACTTGTTGTTTTTATTCTTGATATCAATTGATTTATCGTTATTTTCCAGTCTAAAAAGTTTCCGAAGAAAAGATACCATGGTTTGGGTTTAAATCGCTTCAAAAATAAAAAAAGCACCTCGAATTAACGAAATGCTTTCTAATATAATCATAACGAATATGAATTACTCTTTTACTGCAGCTGCATCATCAGTCTCAGTTGAAGGAACCCCTCCATCTTCTCCTGCAGTTGCTTCTCCTTCTTCACCTTCAAGATCTTCATCTTCATCATCAATCTCAACAATTGCCGCTCTAGCAGTTTTGATTTGAACCACAACCGTGTTATCGGTATGAAGTAGCGTGTAATCTTCACCTTCTAAAGCCGTAACATATAATTTACCACCAATTTTAAGCGGTGTAATGTCGGCTTCTAAGAAGTCAGGAAGATTTTTAGGTAATGCTTTTACTCTTAATTTACGTCTGTTTCTGCGAAGAATACCACCATTTAAAACACCTTTTGATGTCCCAATAATATGCACTGGAATATCCATTGCAATTTCTTTGTCTTCGAATAAACGGTAGAAATCTACGTGTAAGATTCTATCTGTAACGGGGTGAAATTGGATGTCCTGTAAAACAGCATCGTAAGTTTCACCATTTTCTATGGCAATCACAACTGTATGCGCATTAGGCGTGTATACAAGTTTTGAGAAGGCCAATTCGGGTGCAGAGAAATGCACGTTTTGGTCTCCTCCGTATAATACGCAAGGAACCTGACCAGCATTACGTAAGGCTTTTGTTGCTTTTTTGCCTACGCTTTCTCTTTTAGATCCATCGATTGTAATTGATTTCATTTTAAAAATTTATAGTTATTATTAATATTCAATATTTAAAAAACCACCTTTTCTCCTTCCCTTTGGGAAAGTTGGGATGGGACTACATTAAAAATTTAGAGCTAATTGATTTATTGTAGTGTACATTGTGCATGACTTCTGCAAATAGATTGGCACAACTTATCACTCTAATTTTATCACTTTTTTGTTTCAGCGGAATTGAATCGGTTATGATCAATTCTTGTAACTGAGAATTTTCGAGTTTTTTATAAGCATCTCCAGATAAAATGGGATGGGTACAAATAGCTCTTACGCTGAGTGCGCCTTTTTCCATCATTAAATCTGCGGCTTTTGTCAATGTTCCTGCAGTATCTACCATATCATCTACAAGAACGACATTTTTTCCAGTCACATCACCAATCAATTCCATATGCGAAATAACGTTAGCCTTGGCGCGCTGTTTATAGCAAATGACAACATCACTTTCTAGAGCTTTAGAGTAGGCATAGGCTCTTTTAGAGCCACCCATATCTGGTGAAGCAATAGTTAGGTTGTCTAGAGCCAAAGATTTTAAGTAAGGCAAAAATACTGTTGACGCAAACAGATGATCAACAGGCTTTTCAAAGAACCCTTGAATTTGATCAGCATGCAAATCCATTGTTATGATTCGAGTTGCACCAGCGACCTCGAGCATTTTGGCCACTAATTTTGCAGCAATAGGTACTCTAGGTTTGTCTTTTCGATCTTGTCTTGCCCAGCCAAAGTAAGGTAATACTGCGGTAATGTGTCTTGCCGATGCGCGTTTTGCGGCATCTATCATCAACAACATTTCCATTAAATTTTCTGGACCAGGATGTGTAGAGCCAATGATAAAGATTCGAGTTCCTCTAATTGATTCTTCGTACGATGGTTGAAACTCGCCATCGCTATAGGTTGACGTTATCACATTACCTAGTGGCGCGCCATAAGTCATTGCAATTTTCTCGGCAAGCTCTATACTTTGTCCGCATGCAAAAATTTTAGCTTCTGGTGCTCCGTTTGGCATTGGTAATGAATTAATTGTGATTGAATTGCTCGCTTTATTTTAGCGAGGTGCAAATTTATGAATTTATTTCGAGTGAAAAAGCATAAAACCTACTATTTTTGATGGATCGTAATAATTAATTTTATAGTTTTGCAGTCTAAAATTTGCTCAAGTGGCGGAATTGGTAGACGCGCTGGATTCAAAATCCAGAATAAATAAAAGTATTATACAATGCCGAAGTGGTGGAATTGGTAGACACGATGGATTCAAAATCCATTGCTGATAAGGCGTGCGGGTTCGATTCCCGCCTTCGGTACTAAAATAGCTGAGATGAAAATCTCGGCTTTTTTTATGAATTGGTACAACATAGGTACAACATTTCACCTTTTTTCAGACATTAATTTAAAATGATAGAAGTTGATGCCAATTGATAAGTAATTAAATTTATTAATTGAAATATTAATATTATAAAGTTATTTTAGTTCAGTAAGAGAGAAAAAAAAGTCCTAGATTAAGAATTAATCTAGGACTTTTCTAATTGAATAACGCTCACTATTCCTCTTCTTTTGCTGCCCTTTTTTTACGGCTATCATTTTGCTTCCCATATTGATTATAGTGCTCTTTCTTTTGAGGACCTTTTTCATCAGTTGCATTTTGATGCAGTTTCTTAGCGTGTTCTGTTTTCGGGTTTTCTCTATCTTTATCCATAATAAATTTCTTTGAATTATTAATTTTTAGCTTTTTCATTAAGTCGATTTTCAGCCAGTTTATCTAATTTGTTATCGGCATTATATTCTTCGTCTAAAGTTTTTTGAAGTTTCTTAGCAATGTCATTGTGACCAAGTTCTTTTGCAAATCTAACAGCAGTTCCATATCCAGAAATTTCATAATGTTCTACTCGTTGAGCTTCTGCAATAAGACCAACATTCATAATATCATCATTGTCTGCTTCCTTTATGAAACTTTCAGCTTCTTTAATTAAACCTTCCATAGCTTTACAATTTTCACCATCTGGTTTAATATCTAAACTTTTGCATATTTCTTCTAATCTTGATTTATGTTCCTTGGTTTCTTTCAGATGATTTTCAAAAGATTTTTTTAATTTTTCATCGCTTGCGTTATTTACCATTTTTGGCAATGCATCTACTAATTGACTTTCTGCACTATATAAGTCCTTTAATTGGTGCTCAAATAATTCTTTTAGATTTTTCATAATTTCTGTTTTAGTTCGTTGAAAATAAAATTAATAAGTACAATTTTAATCAATTAGCGGAATCAATTTAAAAGTTGCCTGTAATAATATTTTATACAACGTGATTAATATTTATTTCACTTACTAGACAGCAGTAAGTATTTTAATTAATCTACACTGCTATTTATTTATCAAGTTAATATAAACATCATAAGAACTTTTTGTAGTAAGTATAAGGTTTACTTATATCGTTATCGAGTAGGAATGTTGTATTGTAGAATTTAATAGGTATTTTTGATATAAATAATTAAAGGTTGTTCTTACAGCTTGTTATGATAAAAAGCGCTTTTTAACTAGGGTTCTAATTATTAACTGAACTGTTTCGCCAATTTAAAAAGCCAGAAAATTATGCCAAAAACCTATACGGTTAGTTCACTACCACTTCGAGATGTTATCAGCGATTTGGCTAAAGCGATGAATACGACCTGTAAAGAAAAGTGCACAGAATATATTCTCAAAATCCCTAAAAATATTGGTTCTGGCGAGATTCGAGCTATTAATTTTGATAATGGTCTAGGAATTATCATTTATCGGTGTAAGTTGAATTCTCTAACTAAGATTAATTTTACGATAGATAAAATTCATCCTTTGAAATATATCTATGCCGCACAAGGAACTGTAAAGCATCAATTTTCTAATGAGAGTACATTACACGAGCTGCAATCGAGAATGTGTGCACTGGTTGCGAGTGAAGAACATAATGGCCATATATTGCACTTTGAGGCAAATGAAACAATAGATTTAATTAGTCTTGAAATTGATAGGGAAGTATTTTTAAGGAACTCAGATTGTCAACTAGTCAATGTTTCCCCACAACTTCGACAAATGTTTGAAGATTTTAAAGCTAAAAAAACTTTTTATCACGAAGGTTTTTACAGTTTAGAATTTAAGAATATTCTAGATTCTATAGATAATTATGAGAATGAGCTGTTAACTAGAAAATTTCATTTAGAAAGTAGGGCTTTAGACATTTTCGTAGAGCAAATACAACTATTTGAAGATGATATTAAAGGTTCATCTAAAGAACAAATTTTAAGATATAATGAATTAGAGCGCATTAAGGAACTATCGGAAATAATTGAAAATAATTTGGGTAAAGAGCTTTCAATCGAATTTTTAAGTAAGCAATCTGGACTTAACCCAAGTAAATTGCAGAAAGGTTTTAAATACCTTTTCAGCAAAACTGTACGAGATTATATAATCAATAAAAGGCTCGAAACAGCAAAGGCGTTGCTACTTAAAACCGAACAGTCTATTACCGAAATCGCAAGTAATATTGGTTTAGATAGTCCCAGTTATTTCTCAAAAACATTTAAAGACCATTTTAAACATACACCTTCAGAATTTAGAAAATTTTATCAAAGTAATTCTTGAAAATGATATAATTTTGCTTTTTAACGATAGTAGAGAAACGTTTTAGGTATTAGTTTTGTATTCACTTACAGAGCAATATGTTGCAGAGTTTCATTTTAAAGGATGCTATTCAATTTTCCGAACTATACGGAATACTTTCGTTTGCTGTCATTTTGCTTATTGTTTTAATTTTAGGCATTCTTGGCGTTATTCGCTTATACTTCCTTAACAATTTTCATAGCACAGAATACACAATTGATTTTCAAGGAAATCCTAAGGTTAGTATCCATTTACCTATTTGTAACGAACCACCAGATTTGGTGCTGAAAACTATTGAAAGTGTAGTTAATTTAAATTACTCGAATTTTGAACTGCTAGTTATTTCTAATAATACGTCAGATTCAAACTTATGGAAACCTATCGAGGCTAAAATGATGTCACTCGACAATCGATTCAAGTTTGTTCACATTGAGAAAATTAAAGGTTACAAAGCTGGTGCATTGAATTTAGCGTTAAAATACACAAGTCTTACAGCAGATTATATTTTCACTTTAGACGCTGACTATATTTTAGAGGAAAACGCTTTAGATATTGCTGTTGGTACAATTCAATCTAGAAATATTCAATTGTTGCAATTTCCGCAGTCCTACCGTAATGTATCTACCGAAACCAATGGCGTGGAAATTAATTATAAACATTACTTTGATTGTTATCTCTCTAGTGCTAAAAGTAAAATTTTGGCATTACCCACAGGAACTCTCACGATTATTGATAGTAAAGTGTTTGAAAATGGAACGAGATGGCCTATGGATTCGATTACAGAAGATGCTAGCTTTGGTGTAGAACTTATAAAGCAAAAGATGAAAATTGGGTTCTGTAATATTGTAATTGGAAGAGGTACAATGCCAACCGAACCTTTAGATTATAGTAAACAATTTAAGAGATGGGTATTTGGTAATTTTCAGGTACTCATAAAAGTTTGGCGCTCAAAGGGCATATCGGTTATGAATAAAATTCATCTTAGCACACTCTTAACGGCTTGGATAAATTTATTGGGATTTATCTTCGGAATTTTGATAGCGACGCTTCCATTACTTATATATAATAGTGAAATTGGGTTGAAAATATTTTACGTTGGTATAATCGGTATCATAATACATTGTCTTTTTCAAATTGTTATTTACATAAAAATTGCTGGTAATAATTTTGTAACAGGTTGGAATGGTTTTTTAATTCATTTGGGATTGCTTGAAATTGGTGCCTTTTATTGGATGAGCTATTTTATTTCTAGCGATAAGCCTTTTGTCCGTACAACTAAATTCTTGAAGCCAGTGTCTATAAGTAATAGACTTTATCTATTTCCATTTATAATTTTTTTGTTAAGCTTAGTTTGCTTCATTTTTCAGCATAATGTTATAGCTATCTTTCTTTCGTTTTTTGCTATTCAACTTATATATGCAAAGTTTCATAAGGATAGAGAATTGGTCTGGTCGAAGTTCAATCTATATAAATTAACAAAATGAGGATTGGAATAATTTGTCACGATGCTTTTCCAATCGTTGAACCATTTCAAGGTGGATTAGAAATGATTACTGCTTTACTAGTCCAAGAACTTGTGGAAAGAGGACACGAGGTAACTTCATTGTGCTTAAAGGGGTCTAAACTATCCGGAAAAATGCTCTATTATCATAGCACAGAAAATTTGGAAAATAATGTTAATGAAGACTTAACATATTTGGGTTCAGTTTCTAAATCGTTAATTGGGTTTTTAGCCGAGGATTTTCAGGTCATTCAAAATCACTCTTTGCATTATCAACCTATTTTATTCGGAAATATTACGTCTACTAATTTTGTAACTACATTTCATACGCCAGTATTCCCATATCTGAATTTAGCTATTAACTCAGTTGCAGAGAATGTAAATCAAATATTTGTGGGCGTAAGTAAGAGTGTTAGTCGGTTATATGAAGAAACACTTCCAAGGGTGTCTACAATCTATAATGGTATAGATTTGTCACTATGGGAAGTGGAATATGAAGAAATTAGCAAATACTTTTCCTGGTCAGGAAGAATTTGTAAGGAAAAAGGCTTGGCTCAAATAATGGAATTATGCATTCAGGCAAATTTAAATTTAAAAATTGCTGGCCCTATATCAAATCCCACATACTTTGAAACCCAAATTGAACCGCTGCTCAAATTGGATAATTTTGAATATGTGGGACATTTAAATCAGTCAGAACTGAATACTTTGATTAAGCATTCCGAAGCCTATTTTTTTTCAAGTATTTGGGACGAGCCTTATGGATTAGTTATTGCTGAAGCATTGGCTTGTGGTGTTCCCGTACTAGCGAATGCAGTAGGTGCAGCACCCGAGATATTGGATGAAAATTCTGGCTGCCTTTTTAATATTGAACAACCTTCTTCATTTAATTCTGGCTTGAAAAGTGTTAAAAAAATTTCTAGGCAAGATTGCAGAAAACGTGCAGAAGACTTTTGCGGTCATCACAAGATGGTTGATGATTACGAGGCATTGTACAAGAGCTTTGATGTACCACATTTAGAAATTGTAAAATAATGGTTACTTATAACGAATACGGCGCTGGAAATGGTCATTTTATTTGAGAAGGTTACTCTTTAATACACTTCACAGTGATTGAATTTTAGTTGCTGACTAAATAAAATTTCGCTCATATAATTTCTGGCAATAGCCTTTAGTTTATGCAGAACCGATGACTAAGTAAAACCGTATCTAAGATTACAACAACCAAAAATTTAGAAAATGTTATTTCAGTTAATAATTACCAAATGCATATAAATAAAAATTGAGATTTATGAGAAGACCAGGGATATCAACAATTATAATTTTTCACGGAAGGTTTCAACATCTGCTAATGTTGTTGAGTGGTCTCGAACAAGGAAATATTATCCCGAATGAGGTAATTTTAATAGAAATGGATGTAGAGAAATCTATTATTCCTAATTTCGAATTACCAATAAATCATATTTTATTGCCAATTTCAAATTCAAGTAATTTACCTATCGCAGAGGCGAGAAATCTCGGTGCAATTTGGTCGAAATTTGAAATCCTTACCTTTTTAGATGTAGATTGTATCCCCTCAAAAGAATATATCTCAGAAATTACTAATATAAAATTGAAAAATAATGCGATATATATGGGATACCCAAAATATCTAGAAGTGCCGATTAATGAAATAGATTTTGATTTTTTAAGTGAAAAAAGTATATACCATCCACTTAGGCCAAACCAAGAATGTATCAGAAAAATAGACGATTACGGAATGTTTTGGTCGCTGACCTTTTTTCTAAATTATAAAACTTTTTCGGCAATTGATGGTTTTGATACTTTGTATAGCGGTTATGGTGCAGAAGATACGGACTTTGCATTTAAAGCTCAGGCTTTAAATATGGACTTTTATATAACCCCATTCAAGGTTTATCACCAGCAACATTCCTTTTGCAGGCCACCTCTAAATAGTATGAGAGCTATTGTTAAAAATTCTAATCATTTTTATAAAAAGTGGCAATTTTGGCCAATGGAAAATTATTTACGGGATTTTGCAGATAGAGAATTAATATCCTGGAATAGGAAGCAAACTAAACCTATTGAAGTTATGAAACATCCGTCAAAATCGGAAATAGAGAATTCTCGGATTTTAGATGAACCATATGCTTGATAGTTTTTTAACCTAATAATTACCAAACAGGTTCCCGATAATTATATTCGTTTTTTATATTGTTTTGCTTTTTAACGATAGCCTCTTCAAGTTAACAACTTTAATTTCGTAGCAAAAATATTGCTATGAAGAAGATTAGTTCTGTTGAGGCAGTCCAAGAATTAGCTTTAATGTTGAATGGTGTATCAAACGAGAGTTTTGATAGTGCGCACTTTTCAATAGATAACGAAGCTGGTAAAGGCAGTATTCACGGAACTAGTCTTTTCTCTGGGCTAGAAGTATTATCATTCGATTTGTATCTTAAAAAATTGATGGTTTTTAATTATCATAGTAATAGTAGTGCTTACTTTCATTGTATATTTATTGAAGAGGGTTTCCTTAGCCACAATTTTCAGCATTCTGAAAATTCAAACAATGCATCTCGATACCAAAATATATTGGTAGGTAGTACTTATGAAGAATACAGCACTTTTAAAATCCCTGCGGATACTCGTATAAAAATGGTAATTATTACAGTTCAGAAAATTCCTGAAGATGATTTATGTAGGGGACATTTACAAAATAAATTAAATGAAATTCTCGAACAGCTGTCTTTAAAAAATACTTACAGTTATTTTGGTAATTATTCATCTAAGGGGTCAAGTTATGCTAAATCTCTTATTGAACTTAAATCAGAATCACTTAATGATAGGTTATCATTTGAAGCTAACGTTCTTAACTTATTGTCTTGTAAATTAAAGGAACACGAAGAACATCTTTCACTTAACAGTAAGGAATGCGACTTATCCAAATCTGAGATTATAAATGTTATTCGTACTAGTGAGTATATCGCTAATAACTTAGAGCAATCACTGAAATTGGTTGATCTTGAACGTGAAAGTGGTTTGAATCAAAAACGTATTCAGCGCGGGTTTAAGCATTTTTTCGGATTGTCCGTGAACAAGTATATTGTGAATTTGCGAATTGAGAAGGCGAAGGAACTTATTGAAACAACTGATAAAAGTATTTCTGAAATAGTTTATCATATTGGGTTGAACAGTAGAAGTTATTTTTCTAGGATATTTTCAGAAAAGTTTGGATTACTGCCAAATGAATATCGTAAGAATTTCAATTTGTACAATCCAACATACGAGCTTTGTTATTTTTCGAAAGCAAATGGAAATTTACTGAAATCTGATATTGACGAAATTCTGCAACAGTCTAAAATCAATAATTTAACTAAAGAAATTACGGGATGTTTAATGTATCACAATCTTAATTTTATACAGATTTTAGAGGGTTCAAAGGACCTTGTATTGAGGGTATATAAATCTATTTGTGAGGACAAAAGGCATACCAAAGTTACTATATTATATGATGGTTTTAAATCTGGTAGAACATTTGACGATTGGACTATGGGTTTTATAGAAAAACCTTCTCTTTTTGACTCTGAATCCTTGGCAAATTTTAACCTTGTAAATATGGAATTAGTTCTTGAAGTGAATAAAATTAAACCTAAAGATAATGCAGATAGACTTCGCATTAAATTAATGTGGGAACGTGCACGGAATACTTTAGTAGCATCTAGTTTGAATGAAAATGAAAAAATGAAAGTTCCAATAGATGAATAAATATGAACAATGTTAGAATTATCATATAAGGCAAAGTAATAAGGCGTTTGTGTTATTAATTTGTGTAAAGCAGATAAACGAAAACTCGATAATTTTTAAATTTGTAAAACATTAATAAAAAGTAACTGAACAATGGAAAATTGGATATATCCCTCGATTGAAATTCTGGTCAAAGTACTATTAACTATAATTGCAATTTTCTCGATAATTATTATCATAACAAGAGTATCTGGCTTGAGGACTTTTGCAAAAATGTCCAGCTTTGATTTCGCTTCTACAATCGCAGTTGGTTCTATTTTGGCGACCATTGTTCTAAATCCGGGTCAGTCTATTGTAAAAGGCGCTATTGCTTTGGCAGGAATAATTTTTTTTCAAAGTGTATTTACTTATTGCAAGCGAAAGTTCGATTGGTTTAATAGGTTGGCGACAAATCAACCTATGCTCTTAATGGAAAATGGCGAGTTTTTAAAAGAAAATTTAAATAAGACTAATGTCGATGTTAAAGATGTCTATGCAAAAATGAGAGAAGCAAACGTAAAGGATAAAAGTGAAGTCTTAGCTATTGTTCTTGAAAGTACTGGCGATATTTCAGTCATTCATAAAAGTAAGGATGTCGGTTTATCACAGGAAATTTTAACAGGTGTTGAAAAATAGGATTTTATGACAACAACTGAAATTATAGGTTTATTAGCAGGTCTTTTTACTACAATAGCTGTTATACCACAGATTGTTAAAGCATTAAAATCTGGTAATGTTGATAGTATAAGTCCAATTTTCTTTTCAATACTATTACTTGGCGTTGGACTTTGGACATTCTATGGCATATTAAAGAAAGACTGGCCAATTATTATCACTAATGGAATATCATTTATACTCAACTCAACAATGTTGGTAATTTATTTCAAAAACAAATTAAATGGAAACTAACACAATAGAAAATAAAAATAACATTGATGAAATAGTTCGAGAATTCATACTTGATGACCATCCTTGTGTGATGGCACAAAGTGTAATAGCAGATGATAATGTCACAATTCGCTCGTATGGAACAATGACTGAATTTTGCCCTCATCGCTTATTGAATGATTTAAAAAATTATATAGCTGATGTCGAAGAGGATTCAATGAAATTTCAAACTTTTATTGCAACTTTTGAAGAATCGCATTTTGAAACTGAATTAGAATTTGAAAATCAGTTATGGAAATTATTGCATACACTTCATAAATTGGACTCAAGCAAATGGGATGAGACCACGAGTTCAGACCCTACATCTACAAAATTTAGTTTTAGTCTTTTCGGCACATCGTTTTATATTGTTGGGATGCACCCAAATTCTTCGAGACACGCAAGGTCTTCACCTATACCGATGATAGTATTTAATTTACATAGTCAATTTGAGCTTTTGAGAAAGGTTGGGCGATACCAAAGAGTTAAGAAATTAATTAGAAGAAGGGATAAATCCTACCAAGGTACTATTAATCCTATGTTAGAAGATTTTGGGAAGAATAGTGAGGCAAGACAATATAGTGGTCGTGCAGTAGAAAAAGATTGGAAATGTCCATATAATTTTAATCAATAAAAAATGCAAATAATCCCACCAAAATCAGGAACATCTTTTATATTAAAAAAAGGTCAAGTATTAAAAGTTTATGATATTGAGGGTTCTCAGGTTTCCGATATTTTATTTTTTAATAGTGATGATGTAAAAGAAAAAATATCTTCTGGTAAAACGTTTGATTACGAAGAAACTATTTTACTAACAACAGGGAATTTTTTATATAGCAACCGTAGTAATAAAATGGTCAAAATTGTAGAGGACACTAATGGTCGTAATGATTTTCTCTTAGCGCCTTGCGATATGAAAACCTTTAAACACTTTTACGGTATGGATGAATACCATCCAAGCTGTTTTGAAAATTTATTTATCAATTTGAAGAAGTTTGGTATTTCGGAAGATGAGATTCCTACTGCCTTTAACATATTTATGAATGTGACTTTCGATAAGTCTGGTAAGATTAACGTATTGCCACCAGCCACGAAGGCAGGCGATTATATTTGTTTTGAAGCTCAGATGGATGTTATAGTTGCAATGACCTCTTGCTCTGCCAAAGACAGTAATGGTGGTAGCTTTAAACCAATAGGTTTTAAAATATTTTAAATATGAAAAATATTCTTTCTATAAATAAACAAGCCATTTATGGTGGACTTATTACAACAACCATCATCGCTTTGGGTGTTTTTCTTTTAGGGAACATTTCGGGTTATGAAGCAAAGAAATTATTAACATCTTCTATGCAAGGTTTAAATATGCTGTGTAACACTATTGTTCTCGCATCTGCTACTATTCTTGCATTGTTGCTTACCCTTTTAGGAATAAGTACAGGTTCTGAAACAAAGCTCAAAGAAACGCACTATAAACAAGTTTTAAATATTGCAAAGTTCGATACTATCTTATTCATTAGTGCGCTTGTGCTTTTTCAATTTTTTAATATTCCCATTACAGAAGCAGACAATGTTGACGTGTCGTGGTATAAATATATTTATTGGGCAACATTATTTTCGTCTTCCGTAATTAGTGGTATGATGGTAGCAACAGTATTGATGTTATATGGAACAGTATCAAATATTATAGCAATTGTAGGTCTCAAAAAAAGTGACCATCGCCTACTTATTAATGAAGATGAAGAAGATAAAACAACTAAAGAATCGTGAACGTTTTCTGGTTTAAAAGAGATTTAAGAGTTGAGGACAATGAGGCCTTACATTTTGCTTGTAATTCTGACGAACCAGTTTTGCTTATATATATTTTAGAACCTTCTCTAATTGATGAGCCACACACAAGCAATAGACATATTAGTTTTATTAAAGAGAGCCTTTCCGACTTAAATGAGCAACTTAAAATTTTCAATACAAAAGTACTTTTAGTTCAAGCTGAAGTAAAAGCCACATTTATCAAACTACTTTCACATTTCCCGATTAGCACCATCTATAGTACCCAAGAAATAGGAATCGACTTAACTTTTCAACGGGATATTAAAATGTCCCTATGGTTTGAAGAAAATAAAATCCAATGGGTAGAAACTCAATATAATGGTGTCATTAGAGGTTTAAAAAGTAGAAAAGGATGGTCGTATGCTTGGAAAAAGTATATGACTGCGCCACAGGTTTTCCCTAATTTTGACGAAGCATCGTTATGGGCAATCGATGAAGTAAAAGGACTGGAAGAAAATTTTAATTCGATTAATTTAAATGTACCAAAACACAATTTTCAAATTGGTGGAAGAACAGAAGCTGTTAGATGGGCAGATTCATTTTTTCAGAAACGCATATTCCATTATAGCGAAGGAATTTCAAAACCACAACTTTCACGTAAAACCTGTAGTAGATTGTCGCCTTATTTCGCTTGGGGAAATATGTCCATAAGAGAAATTTATCAAAGAGCAATTAGCCTTAAACCCGATGTTGAAGACAAACGACCAATCAATGCGTTCTTAGCTAGACTGCGTTGGCAGAGCCATTTCATTCAAAAATTTGAGATGGAACCACGTATGGAATTTGAAGCTATCAACAAAGCCTATCTAGATTTAGAACAACCTATAAATGAAGCCCATATTGTAGCTTGGAAATCAGGGCAGACTGGCTATCCGCTAGTAGATGCAAGCATACGTGCTTTGATTGAAACAGGTTATATTAACTTTAGGATGCGTTCTATGTGTGTTTCCTTCTTTACGCACCATTTATTTCAGCATTTTTCCCTTATGGGCGAATGGCTTGCTCAGCAATTTTTGGATTTTGAGCCTGGTATTCATTATGGACAGCTACAAATGCAATCGGGATTTACCGGAACTAATACGGTTAGGATTTACAACCCCACAAAAAATGCACACGACCACGATTCAGATGCTATATTTATTAAGAACTGGGTTAAGGAACTTGAAAATTTACCACCAAATTTAGCAATTGAACCTTGGTTGATGACTGCTATGGAAGAGAAATTATATAAATTTAAATTAGGTAATGATTATCCTGAACGCATTGTGGATATTTCTGAAACTAGAAAACCTGCCTTAGATAAACTTTATGGAATGCGAAAATCGGATTTGTTTAAAAAAGAAAAGCAACGCATTTTAGATAAACATACCATAAAGAGAAATTATAATTAAGAATATGGAAAAAGCAAATTCTATCCTATGGTTTAAAAATGACTTACGATTGCACGATAATGAGTCGCTTTGCAAAACTATTGCGTTTGGTCAACCTATCCTTCCAGTTTATATTTTTGATACACGATTATATGAGACAATAGATTTAGGTTTCAGAAAAGCAGACTTAAATAGATTTAAATTTTTAAAGGAAAGTGTTGAAAATTTGCTAAAAAAATTAAAAGATATAGATGGAAATTTACTTGTTGAAGTTGGTATTCCTGAGGAAATCCTTCCAAGGCTTGTTGAGAAATATAATGTCAATACTATTTTTGCGGAAAATGAGTATGCAGCAGAAGAACTTCAGGTAATTCAAAATTTAGAGAACAATTTAAAATCCAGTTGTGAACTAAATCTCACTTGGGGAAAGACATTATATCACATAGATGATTTACCGTATACCATTAATGAGATTCCAGCAACGAGCAAGGCATATAGAATAAATACTGCTAAGAAAGCAGATGTCAGAGAACCGTTCTTAGCACCTGAAAAAATAAATGTTATAGATGACTTTCCAAAAAGTAAATTGCCAATAGCCGATGATTTCAATTTTAAGGATGTTGTAGATATAGAACCGTATGTAAATGGTGGCGAGGATAAGGCATTAGAGCGCCTGCATCACTATACTTTTGAGACACAACAACTCACAAGTTATCGCTGGACGCGAAACAGGTCTTTAGGAATGGATTATAGTTCCAAATTTTCGCCTTATCTCGCATTGGGTTGTATTTCGCCAAGATTAATTTATCAAAAGGTAAAACATTATGAAGAGGTTATAAAAAAGAATCAAAGTACGTGGTGGATAGTTTTTGAATTGGTATGGCGTGACTTTTTCACGTTTAAAGGAATGAACGTGGGGAATAGAATGTTCTTTACGGAAGGTTTTAAAGGAAAGAATCGTGAATGGGAAAATGACCCGGAAAATTTTAAACGATGGTGTGATGGAAAAACTGGTCTGCCATTCATAGATGCGCATTTACGGCAATTGAATAAAACAGGTTTTATGAGCAATAGAGGACGTGTAAATTGTGCAAGTTTCTTAGTCTATGATTATAAAATAGATTGGACTTGGGGTGCAGCATATTTTGAAAGCAAGTTAATTGATTATGATGTAAGTGCCAACTGGATGAACTGGCATTATCAAGCTTACGAAATTTGGTACACGAATCCAATTCATCAATCTCTAAAATATGATGCTAAAGAATTTATTCAAAAGTACGTGCCAGAACTTAGGGATATTGATGATAATACTATTTATCTACCTTGGGAATATGGAATAGATTATCCAAAACCGGTAGAAATTTTTAGCAAGTGGCAACGTTCAATTAATAAAATTAAGAAGACAATGGAATAGTTTTGAAAATTTTTCAGCATAAATAAATTATTACTTAATAGAATTAAAGTAAATGACCAATTCAATTATAAAAAATAAAAAACATAAATTTCCTTTTTTATTTGAAAAATATACTACTGATTCAGAAGATTATCCTAAGGATTTGATGAATAAAATTCAATCGAGCGAACTTATGGTTCTGAATGTACCTGTTGAATTTGGTGGTGTTTTAGAAAACCCAAATGCTCAAAATTCATACATCTTAAATATTCTCAAATGTTTAGGTGCACGGGATTTATCGGCTGCTAGAATTTTCGAAGGTCATCTTAATGCAATGTTACTTATTAATAGATTTGGTACTCAACATCAAAAGGAAATCTATTTCTCTGAAGCAAAAAATGGTATTCTCTTCGGAATTTGGAATTCGCAGTTACCAAGCGAACCCTTAGAGTTAGAAACGTCTAAAAACAAATTACAATTAAAGGGTTCGAAAGTATTCTGCTCAGGTGCAAATAACGTGGTTCGTCCTATCATTACTGCAAATCATAATGGGAAGCAACAAATGTTAATTCTTAATATGGCAGATAATTTACTTGAAGAGGATTATACTTATTGGCAGCCTTTGGGTATGAAATCATCGGTTAGTTGTCGATTCGATTTTACAGGATTGAACATTGAATCATCACAATTTTTAGGGTTACCCAATGCCTATTTTGAGCAACCTGATTTTTCTGGTGGTGCTGTTCGTTTTGCGGCAGTACAATTGGGTGGTGCAGAAGTTTTGATAACAACAACCTTAGAACATCTACAAATGATGAATAGAACAGAAGATATAAATCAAATTTCAAGAATGGGTAAACTTGCTATCTTAAAAAAATCTGGTCGCTTGTGGTTAGATGAAGCAGGTAGAGCCTTTGATAAACGCTATAGTAATCCAACAGAGTGTTTACAAATAGCAAATATGTTTAGAACAATAACAAGGCAGATTTGTGAGGAAGTTATGGCAATTTGTGAATTGAGTGTTGGCTTACAAGGCCTTTTGAAACCACATCCGATGGAAAGAATCCATCGCGATTTATCTGTTTATTTAAAACAACCAGGTCCAGATAATGCACTACTTGAAATTGGCAAAACCCTCTTGAACACACATAGCAATGAAGGATAGGATATCATTTTCAGATGTAAAAAATGCACCTTTAATTAATAAGAATCGTATTGCTGAAGATATAGGGAACAGTATTGTATTAGCACCTCACCCAGACGATGAATCCTTGGGTTGTGGTGGTTTAATAGCAATGTTGAGGGCGTCTGGAAAGAATGTAATTATTATATTCATTACAAGTGGTTCTGCTTCGCATCTTCATTCCACCACACATCCACCACATAAATTATCAGCACTTAGGGAAAGTGAGGCTAAGGCTGCGTGTTTAGTTCTCGGTGTCCAGCCAGAGAACGTTTTCTTTTTAAAAGCTCAAGATGGTGGGCTACAAAACCTCGATTTTACTGAAATTGATGAACTTGTTGAAAACATTGCTGCAATTTCATCAAATAGGAATATGCAATCCATACTATTTCCCTGGCGAAGAGATCCTCACCAAGACCATATAGTAACCAATACAATAGGAAAGCAATTTGTGAAAACTCGAAATGATAAATTAATTAAATTAGAATACCCTATTTGGTTATGGAAAAATGGTTTAATTGAAGATTGGCCTTTGTTGGAAGAAGTTAAATACGTAAGATTAAATATTAAGGATTACGTATCTGTAAAGAAAGAGGCAATAGAAAAGCATAAGTCGCAACTTGGACATATTATCAAAGATGACTCAACTGGTTTTGTTCTAACTGAAAATTTACTAAAACCTTTTGAAGGTAACTACGAATATTATTTTACTGAAAAGGATAGGCAATTAAATTCACTAGATAAATCCTATTTTGAACACATCTACAACAATAGTTCTGACCCTTGGAATTTTAAAAATAGCACCTATGAAAATGAAAAATATAAAACATCCATTTTAGCAATAGGTGAAAAAAAATTTAAAAAAGGTTTTGAAATTGGATGTTCAATTGGCGTGCAGACCAAGCTATTGGCAGAACGCTGTGATACGCTTTTAGCAGTAGATATTAATGAAAGAGCAGTTAAAGAAGCCAAATTAACTTGTAAGGATAAGGATAATATTAAATTTAAAGTTCTTGATATTTCAAAAGACTTTCCACAAGGTAAATATGACTTAATTACACTTTGTGAAGTAGGTTATTATTTAGATAAGAACACGTTGGTTACTATATTTCAAGATATTCATAATGCACTGTTGAAGAATGGAAGGTTGTTGGTAGTACATTGGATTGGATTTGTACCTGAATATCCATTAAGTGGCGATGATGTTCATAATAGCTTGAAAAAATTTCTTTCAGGAAAAAATAAATATGTGAAAGTATCTAATCAAAAAAATGAATTATATAGACTTGACGTTTGGGAAAAAATAGTTTGACTACATTCTTCTGTCTTATAAAAAATGTTTCATTTCTTTAATTCTTTTAAAATCCTTCATAGTTCCGAAAAAGGACTTTAGGTTCTCAACTTTCGGTAAATTTAAATAATCAGAAATTGTTTTTTTAAAATTGGAAACATCGAGTTCAACCGCCAAATTATTTCTCTTTAAACCTTTCATTGTTTCTATATGCTCATTATAATATCTATTCTCAATAACTGCTATAAATTTATTTTTTAGTGCCAATAATTCTGAAGTCATATTAAGACCACACGATGCAATAACTATGTTGTGATTTAGAATAATATTCTCAATGTTTCTGGTATATTCTATTTTTCTAACATTTTTAATTTGGCCAACGTCAGACTTACCAATTATCGTAAATTGATACATCGGCATCTGCTTAGCGAGTACAATTATATTTTTTGAACTTAAGTTGGAATCTGGACTTAGAATAATAAGAATTTTTAAAGGGGAATTTAAATGTAAGTTAATAGTCAAGGGCTTTAGTCGAAATTTAAAACGCGAGATAAAACCGAAATGATAAGTTTTCTTTAATATGGAAGGTTGAGTTTCAGATTCCATTTCAGCTGGATAAAGAGCGAATAGAAATTCTGAAGCTTTGTAAGCCATTTGATGCGGTAAATCATCTCGTTCACCTAACATTTTATGATAGGCATACGGAATGCCTGCAATTCTAAATTGAATTGCAGTTTCGACGCTAACATCGATTATGGCAAAATTTATATTTTCTGAAATACAAGTTTCTAGGATTTTGAAATTTCTGAAAAGTAATTTTGATTCAGATTTTGGAAGATAATGTGCATACTTTGGAAGATTATATGACGATTTCAAATATTCGGAATGATTGACATCCTCGCCATCAATTTTTATAACTTTAATATCTTTATCAAACTTAAAATCTGAGGTGGTAATAATTAGAGCTTTTTCATTGAAAATCTTACAGAACTCTTGTCCACAATTACTGTGTCCAGACCCTATACTATGTGCATAGTATGCAATCATAGTTCCTTAGTTTTGCTGCAAGTTCTTCTTCCAAATTCTATCATTATAAAATTAATTTTAATATAAAGATAAAAATTTACTGGAAGCCTTAAATAAATAAAGGTCCGATTCGTTTCGGATTACTGAAAACCATTAATATTTTCTTCGATTGTGTTAATCTAGTATTTATCAATCGATTATTTTCTTTGAGTGAATTTTGACAAATCATTTTTCACTTATCTCACAAATTAATATTAACACTAACAATCAAAATTATGAGAAGTCAATACATTAACATTCAAAACAAATTTCCTAAAATTTCAAGGATTTCTTGGGGTGCAATACTGGCAGGTTCGATAACTGCTATAGTTGTTGCATTCTTACTTAATTTACTTGGGTTGGGTATAGGATTAACAACAATTGACCCAATGACAGAAGCTAACGCAATGGAAGGTTTGGGAACAGGAACCATAATTTGGTGGGGAATTTCCAACCTTGCAGCTCTGTTTATAGGTGGAATGGTTGCAGGTCGTATGTGTGGTTTACCAGCCAATAGTGATGGTGGTTTACACGGGTTTTTAGCGTGGTCTCTTTATTTAATCCTTTCGATTTATCTAGTTACCTCTGCTATCGGTGGAATCTTTAATGGTGTCGCGAGTGCAGCTAGCACAATTTTTTCAGATTCTGAAGCAACAAATTTTGCTCAAGCCCTACAGGATGCTAAGGATAAGGGAACTGATGATGCTACTTTCTCATTGGAAAGGGTTAAAAATGAAGCATTTCAGTTAATAAATACTGCCGAAAAGAATAATATTTTACCAGATGACGCTTCAACTGAAGTTAGAAACACGATGAATGAAGTTCAAAGTGATTCCAAGGCATTTTTAAATGACCTTGACCTTGATGAGAGAATTGATGAATTTTTTAATGAATTGTCTATTGATTTGGATAACGATGGAAATTTGAGCATCAATTCAGAAGGTACGGATGACATTTTAAATAAAGAAGAAATTAAAAATTATCTTACTGAAAACACTAATCTGTCGGAAGCTGAAATTAATGGTGTTATCGAAAAGTGGGATAAAAAAATTGATAAAGCTGTAAATAAAGCTGAAAGATATTATAAAAAGGTAAAGCTAGAAGCTACCGAAGCAGTAGATAAAGCGGCTGATGCTGCTGGTAAATACAGCATTATAGCATTCTTTTTATTACTGTTAGGCGCTGGTGCAGCATTTGCAGGTGGTGCGGTAGGTTCGCCTTTTCTTACAGTAGAAGAAGAACACGTAGAAGAAAATATATAATTAACCATAAAAAAACAAATTATGTCAATATTAACGATTATACTCAATATATTATTACCACCAGCTGCGGTGTTTATGAAGCACGGAATTGGCGGAACTTTCTTAATTAGTATTATACTTACACTTATTGGTTGGTTGCCAGGTGTTATTCACGCCTTCATTGTGAATGATTAGTATCTAAATAGGATAAACATTTATCCTCACTTAATTTTATTAAAGGTTCAATTCATTTTCGAATTGAGCCTTTAATTATTTGAATTAATTCAATCTTCTAAATTAGAACCTCTACGTAACCGAATATGACCTTTGACTTTGCTTGGTTTAGTGTCTAAATCTTTGCTGTATTGCGAAACAATGAGTTTGTTTTCATTAAACAAATCATCTGCAACCAATCTAAGAGCATCCATTTTATCACGCCAATTATTAGGAAATAGAGTCCTCGCAACTTCCGAAGGGCAATAGGTTTTTTCAGAACCTCTAGCCTTTGCAAATTCGAGGTGTTTTTCTTCAATATCTTTATATTCTGATGCTTTCATTTAGATAATCTTTATTAATAGATTTAAATTAAAAAAGGATATCCTATTCAAGATATCCTCATTTTAAAAACAACCAAATTAACCAATAGATTATAATTAAGTAAGTTCTAACCAAGCACCTAGCATAGCAGCGCCACCAGAAACAAGGACTGTAATAACTAACCACCACGCAGCTGATGCAGCAGTTTTTCTGGCGTGCTCTGCTTGTATAACAGCTTTACGCTTAGTCATTTCAAACTGCTCGTGTGCTTTTTGCTCAATTGACGATACCTGAGACTTAATGGAATCGATGGTCTCATTAACCTTAGATGTAACTTTATCTATGTCTTTCTCATCAATATATTTATTATTTGTAATCAAAGCCTTAACGGTGTCACCATCCATTTTATTTAACCTTGATTTAATTATAGATAAAGAATCTTTTGGATTATTATAAATAGCATTTAAGTCTTTTTTCAAATCATCATACTGTAATTCATCTCTATCTGTATTATTAAAGAAACTTTCAATAGATTTCTCAGCACTGGCTTTTATTGAATTAATGTCATTTTCCTCAATTGTTTTTCTGGTTTTATCAATTGTATTAGAAATTTTATCAGCATAATTATTTAATTGATTTTTATCTAAATTAGTATTTTGGGATAAAGTTTCAATGATTTTATTCTTATCGAAATCTTTAAATTTTGAGGATAAAATCGTACCCATCGATTTAGGGTCAGATAAAATACTTTCCAAATCTTTGGATAAATTATCTTTTGAAAAACTCTCTGGTGTTGCATTTTTAATATAATCCTTAACCTCATTAATTTTTTCATCAATTTGAGATTTTTCTAATGATGTATATTCTGTAATAACATCTTTAACACCTTCAACAGTTGAACCATCACTGGTGTATGCCTGCTTTAAGTCAGAAAGGACTGATTTGAGGTGTTCTACTTTACCTTTTGGAATTTTTGCGTCACCTTTATCGGCCTTATCAATTGCTTTGGTCAACACTTGTTGAATAGCCATATATTTTCCAGCAGAATTGCTGCTTTTGCTCTTTTTGGCTATACCTTCTAAATCTGATTTTAGCGTATCATAATCTGGTAATTTATTATCGACATTTTTCAAAAATTTATCCAATGTAACTGACAGCTCGGACGTATTCAGATTTATATCAAATTCTTTTCGAATCTTATCGATGGTTGAGTTAATAGTGCCTTGAACCTTTTTTTCTTCTGATTTTGTAAAAAGTTGCTTAACTAAATTGGCTGAGCTCTTTAACCCAGATGTAGCAGTTGTAACTAAACCGCCAACAACGGTATTGACAATTTTTGTTTCGAGATAAAAGAGAATTAGAAAGAAAAGTGCCCAAATTACTAATGCTACGGTTATATTAGATGCCACGCTACCAAAGAAACTAAGGTTAAGTGCCAAGGCGCAAGCACCAAACAATGAGATTGCTGTTGTAAATAATGACCAAACACCAAAGGCAGTACTTATTTTTACACCTGTAGAACCATTATTGTTATTATAGTCTTGGTCAAATGTGTATTCATCATTGTCATTATTTGAACTTGGTTTAACCTTACTATCAACATAAGATTGTTTTAGATTACCAATCATTGAAATTCCCATTGCGACCGAAAGCGCAGTCAATATAATTTGAAATATCAACGCCAAAAGTACACCAGCAATTATTGCAACAAAGAACTGAGAATTTATCGTGGTAGTGTCAATTTCAACTCGATTGGTATTAGCAAATCCTTGAAAAGATGCTAATAGTAACGTGGGAAATAGAAGAATTTGTTTCATTTTTATAAATTTTTTTGGTTCAAACTAATTTCGTTAAATTCCAAAAAAATTAATGTCACAAAAGAATATAACTTTAACTTATTTCAGATAGTACAATTTTCGATTCTAGCTAAGTGCTTCAAGTTTGAGATAAATGAACACAGCCGTAATACTAAATATAATATGTGCAAAAACTATCTGTATATAATGATAGATATAATTAAAAAAATATCTTCCATTCAATAATTTTTGATATTATAAAGTTTAAATTACTATAACTGAATATTTACCGTTGAACATCCTTTAAAAGCCATTCATCAATATCATCATTATCTCTTTTGTGAAGCACAACCATATTACCTGTGGTCTCAAATATGACGGCTTTAATTTCTGATAATTTGGTAACGTTTGCCTCTCTTAACTTAGACCTTAAATCTGCTTCGGTTATACGTACTGCTTTTAAATTTTCTTTTAAAATTTTTTGACCATCCATTAATAAAGTAGGTTGGTTATCTATGGCTTTTCTGAACCAAGTATAACGTCTAAAAAAGGCAGCAACAAGTTGAAGTAAATACATCATACCTAAGCCAATAGTGCCTTCTAGCAAACTTACAGTATCTGCTAAAATAGTTGTTGCAATTATGGAACCTACTGCCACAGTCATTGCAAAATCGAAACTTGACATTTTTGATAAACTTCTTTTTCCAAATATTCGAGTGTAGATGATGACTGCGGAATATATTCCAATACTGGTCAGCATAATTATTAGTATTGATTGGCCTGTAGTATCAAATATTCCGTGAGGTTCTTTGGGCGATGCTTTTTGTATTATTTGAAATATTGTGAATTGAATTGCAATCATTTTCAGTAATTTTAGAATTATATTCAACGGAATTTATGGAAATAAAAAAGCTTCTGAAAATTTAGTTTTTCAGAAGCTTAAAAAAGTTGCATTACACTTACTTTTTCTTCGGTGCAGTTGAAGGCTTTTTGCTAGAAGGCGATTTTTTAGCTTCGTTCTTTTTAGCATCCTTGTTCTTGTCATCTTTTTTTTGAGTGCCTTTGTTTTTGTCTTGAGTGCTCATAATAAAAATTTTTAAGGATTAATATTATAAATTTATGCCTAAATCCATTTTTTTGATGCTACAATCGAGGTTAAAATTAACTCTAATGCACCAATATAAATTAAGAGTTAGTTAAGTATTCTAACGCCTTTTCCATATCAATCCCTTTACTTAAAACCTTTCTGAATAAATCTTTGGAATTTTCTAATCGTTTCGGAACAGTTTCAATAGTAAATTCCTCAATTTTAAGTCCAGATTTTATTTCGTCCCAAAATAAGGGTGTAGAAACTGTTGCACTTGGTTGTGGTCTTAAACTATATGCTGAGACTATTGTTTGACCTTGACGATTCTGTAGATAATCCAAGTAGATTTTTGACCCTCGTTTCTTTATTGAGCGCTCTAGGGTGGTTAAGGTTGGTAACAATTCTTGAATATATAAACAAAGCAATTTTGTAAAGTCTCGTGCCTCGCTATAAGAATATTTTCCGCCTAAAGGAATATAAATATGAATTCCTGAGGCACCAGATGTTTTACAAAAGCCTTTAATATTTGCTTTATCCAGAATAATTTTAGTAGCCAGCGCAGTTTCAATGACTTCCTCGAAGGTATTTTTGTCTGACGGGTCTAAATCAATTATAGTATAGTCCGGTTTATCTAACTGATAAATGGTAGAATGCCAAGGGTGCAACTCAATACAACCCAGATTATTCATATATGTTAATGTTGCTTGATTTTGACACAGTAAATAATTTATATCTCGTTCAGAAGATTTTGAATAAATTTTAAAAGTTTCAATCCAATCGGGTAAATGCTCATTATCCTTCTGATAGAATGAATTACCAGTAATTCCATTTGGATGGCGATGAAGGCTTTGAGGTCTGTCTTTTAGATAGGGAAGAATGAAATTGGACATTTTAATATAATAATCCAAAAGGTCGTATTTGGTAAAATGCGCATCTGGCCAATATATTTTTTCAATATTTGAAATAGGTACATTAAAGTTTTCTATTTCTAAAATGGTTTCAGAATTCGTATTTGTTTTAGATTTTGAAACACTCTTTTTCTCATTTGAAATTTGAACAGGAATAGATTTATCTTCTCGCAATCTTAAGAATACTGGATGTCTCATTACACCATTTGGTGTCCATTCTGCAAACTTTACTTCGCAAATCAATTTTGGAATTAACCACTGGGCTTTTCTGCCTTTAAGGTGTTTTGCAATTTCAAATACTGATTTCTCAGTTTGGTAAGGTTCAAATTTTTGATGTAAGCTTTTAATTTGATTTGAAGAAAATCCAGAACCGCAAGTACCTACATAAACTAATTTGTCATTCGCTATCATTCCCAAAATTAACGAAGCGAATTTGCGAGCACTATTTTTAGATTCAGTATAACCACAAATGATAGTTTCAATGTTTTCAATTTTCTTAAATTTTAACCAATCTGATGTTCGGATATTGGTATAATATTTTGAATTGGCTTTTTTAGCAATAACCCCTTCTATTCCCATTTCAATAGCTCTTTTATAAACCGTTTTTCCCATTCCTTCAATATGGTCGCAATATTGAATATGGTTTAATTCTGGAAGTAGATTTTTTAAAAGTTCTTTTCTATCTAGTAATGATAGTTCGGTAGTGCTGTGACCATTCAAATACAAAAGGTCAAATACGAAATATTTGAGAAGTCCCTTTGTAGTTTTTGAATTATAATTTTGAAGTGCATTAAATTGTGGAATGCCATCCTTATCAAGTATAACAATTTCACCATCCAAGATGGCTGAATGCTCAATGGACGCTAACTCATCATAAATAATTTTAAAGGTTGTATTTAACGATATTCCATTGCGTGAGTACAACTCTACCGAACCAGAATCTATATTTGCCAAGGCACGATAACCATCATATTTTAATTCATAAATCCAATTCTTATCATTGAATATCTCTTTTGCTGGGGAAGCCAACATCGGTTTTATATTTGACTTTAGATTTATTTCTGAATTTCTTCGAGCGATTTTTGGTTGAAGATTTTCTATAACATAATCTTCGGCATCATAATTTAAATTTGTCGCATATTTATCTTCGTGCTTTATTAATAACCATTGGTTTTGTTTGTTCATTGAAGAGGAACGAACTAAAGTAAAAATACCTTTAACCTTATCACCTCTAAAAATAAGCTTTAATTTTCCTTCAGAATAATCTGAGGATAGGTTATCATTATCATATAAACTTTCATAAGTGCCAGAATCCCAAATGGTCATTTTACCCGCACCATAATTTCCCTTTGGTATCAAACCTTCAAAATTGAGATAAGAAACAGGATGGTCTTCGGTATGAACTGCAAGCCTTTTATCCTTTGGGTTCATTGAAGGCCCCTTTGGTACTGCCCAACTTTTTAGGATGCCTTCCATTTCCAATCGCAGGTCGTAATGAAGATGACTTGCACGATGTCTTTGTACTACAAACCTGTATTTATTTTCAGAATTATAAACATCTTTCGGCTCAGTTGTGACTTTAAAGTTTCGTTTTCTTCTATATTCATCAAGACTCATTGGTTAAGAAGCTTTCTTTTTCTTTTGTTCGAGGCTTGCTTTCAACTTAGCCATTAAATCCTTGGCAGCGGTTGGTTCCACATCCACTTTCTCAGACTTAATTTCTTTACCCGTTTCTTTTGATTCAATAATTTTTAGCAGCTGAGAATTATAGATATCCTTATATTTAGTAAAGTCAAACTTTTCAGTATAATTTTCAATGAGTGATTCTGCCATTGATATTTCCTTTTCAGAATTTTTCGTTTTTGGGATTTTTATATCTTTCGGGTTTCGTAGCTCATCATCAAATCTTATGACGTGAAGGACAATTACATTTTTGTAAACACCGATTAAACATAAATTTTCTTTTTGGCGCATCACAAAAGTTGCCACACCTAATTTTTCAGTTTTCTTAAGTGCATCACGAAGTAAGTTGTAGGCTTTACCGCCTTCTTTTTGAGGCTCTAAAAAATAAGGTTTTTTAAATAGAACATCCGCCACCTCTGATTCTTTAACAAATTCTTCAATATCTATAGTCTTATTTTTTTTCACGTTAGCTTTCTCAAAATCTTCTTTTTCAAGAATAACGTAACCATCATCTTTTTTATAACCTTTGACAATGTCTTTCCATTCTACTTCTTTGCCCGTTTTTTCATTTACACGTTTGTAACGAATTCGTTCGCCATCGTGCTTATCTAGCATATCCAAATCCAATGCTCTGTCTTCTGTAGCTGAGTACATTTTTATAGGTATCGAAACTAGTCCGAAACTGATTGAGCCATTCCATACAGATCTCATATATTTTCGTTTTTTGTTAGTGAATTATTTAGCAGTTTAATTAATTCATCAGCAGTACCTTTTGCAGAAAGTGGATTTTGACCTGTAATAATCAATTCATCCACCTCTACATTTTTACCAAAGGGTAGCAAGGCTTTTGAATAGTCCGCACCCAATTCCTCTAGACGATCTTCGAGTCTGAAGGGAATATTATCATAATGAAATACCAAACGTTCTTCAGCATTTGAAAATCCCGTTACCTCTCGACCTTTTAATATGCTTGCTTCAATTTCTGCTGCTTTAACTAGAGCTGCGGGACCGTGGCAAACAGAGGCAATCGGTTTTCTGCTCTTATAAAATTCCAACACTAATTTTGCATTAGTGTCATCTGTTGCTAAATCGAACATTGGTCCGTGGCCACCAGGATAGAATAGCGCATCATAGTCTTGCGGATTGATATCACGAAGCGGAATAGTGATATTAAGAGCAGTTTGAGCCGCGACGTCATCTTGAAAGCGACGGTTTGACGCAGTAATATTTTCTGTCAACTCGCTCAATGGATCGATTGGTGGTTTTCCACCTTTGGGACTAGCGATTGTTATCTCAAACCCATTGTCAATAAATTCGTAATACGGGTCGGTAAATTCACCAATCCAAAGACCAGAGATCTTATCTGTGTTGAGTAGTTCTTTATGCGAGGTTACTACTATTAATATTTTTTTCATATTTATAAATTTTAATTTGAGTTGCTTTCTACTGCTTCCATACTTCGTTTTGCGGTAAAGCCGTGCAAAAGGATAGATATAAGTATAACTAAGGCCACTATGGTAAAAAGTTGATCGGTGTTTTCAAATTGACCATTTTTAATTGCATAGGTTAAATAAAATACAGAACCAATACCTCTAATTCCAAAAAATGCAATGGCCATCTTTTTTTTCTTTTTTAAACCTGATCCCAAAAGAGCTAAGTATCCAATTAAAGGCCTAATAACGAGAACCAAACATAATGAGAATAGTATAATTTCAAAAGTTATAAAATCTAAAATTCCTGCCATTATTGACCCGCCAAAGAAAATCATCCAAAATATAATAAGGAACTTTTCAACATTAGTTATAAATCCTAAATTTGGCTCACTTGGGTTTTCTTCATTCTTCGTATGTTGATGATAGTGAGCAAAAAGACCTGCAAAAAATACGCTCAAAAAACCGTAAGAATTTAAAATTTCTGCTAGTCCATAAGAGATGAAAGTTAATGATAATGCCACAAATGCTTGATGGATTTTACGCTCATTGCCATCAGAAATTTTCTTAGTGAAATAGCTATAAAAATAACCAATAGCTATTCCTACAATAACACCAACAATTACTTTATAAAGAACATAGAATGATAACCATTCTGTCCATAAGGCTGTATCTGAAATTGATCCTTTAGACCACAATATGGCAAGATAGACAAATGGAAATGCGAGTCCGTCATTTAATCCAGCTTCGGCAGTAAGATTATATTGCGCCCCAAGATTTTTAGAGACTTCAGACTGCTTGTTATTCAATTGGATTTCCGATGCCAAAGCAGGATCTGTGGGTGCTAGTACCGCAGCCAACAAAAGAGCTAATGCACCAGAAAAATTTAAAATGTAATGCGAAAATAGAAAAACAAAAATCATAAAAAGTGGCATAGCAATACCTAACAGACGTAAAGGGTTTTTCCACTCTTTCCAAGAATAATTCAATCCTATTTTTAATCCCGCAACCATTAAACTAATGATTACTACCATTTCAGAAAAACGAAGCGTTAAATCAATTTGCCACGTGGGATCTGGCCACGGCAATGGAACATTGAAATAATACAAAAGACCACCTAAAATGAGCAGAGGTATAGTGAAGCTAATTTTTAGTTTTTTTAAAAGTATAGGCAGAAAGCTCGCAAAAAGCGAGGTTAAACCTACAATTAACACTATTACAATATATGTGTCCAAATTTTAATTTATTATCTATTACAATGTCAATTCTACATACATAGGATAATGGTCAGAACCCATATAATCTAATCTCTCAATTGTTTTTAAACTAAATTCCTTTGTAACATAAATATGGTCTAGAGGCCATCGCATTAAAATATTATCTGCGTTATAACTGTTATAAAACCCTCTTCCAGTACGTACATCAAACAGTAAATTATCCGTATGGGTTAATTCATCCACTTTTGACCAAACAACATCATTAAAGTCGCCAATAACGATAGATGGATAATCTGCTTTTTCAACTCTGCTGCCTAACATTTTCATTGCTTTCTCTTCATTGCCTTCATTATCTGGTAAATCTTCATAATGTGTAGGCGGTACGGGATGCACGCAATGTACAGTAACAAGTCTATTATCTTTAACCCTCAATAAACCTTCGATATAAGGTATTTTATCATTGTTTAAGTTATCTACAGTGATATCTTCAAATGAATATTTGCTGTAAAGTGCCATACCATAAGCCACATCATTTATAACCTCTTTATGATAGGGATATTCCTTTTCAATTTTTGAAAGTTTTTTATCCCACCATTTGTTAACTTCCATTGCTAGAATAACATCGGGATCTTTGTTCTCTATTTGTTCCATCAACTTCTTTGAATTTCGGTTCTTCATTTTCACATTTATCAATAAAATACTTATCATCTTATCAGTTTCAATTGATGGTGGTGAATTAGGCACAGTAACGGACGAGAATGGGGTATAGCTATATAAATAGTTTCCATTAATTAAAAGTCCCAAGGCCAATAGAGACATCATTACATAATTATACCATTTTCGATGCTTCGTTAGAACTATCAGAACTACGAGACAAATGAGAGATGTAATAAATAACTGAATTCGTGGAAAATCCAACATTTTTAAATATCGAGAGGGTGTATTTCTGAAAATGGATAAAATTGAAAATAGGGCAACCAATACTGCTACAGTATATAGAATACCAATTAAAATTTTTCTAATTTTTTCCATATTAGTTTTTCCCTATGCTGGCACTTTTGAGGCAACATCCATTCTATCCCAATTTCTATGTTTTGCAATAGCATTCACAAAATCTTTTGGTTTTCCGTTAATTATTATTGCTTCATCTTCTTTATAATTCTTTACAAATGTTTCATCAAGAAAATTTTCGCCTTCATTATCTGCTGCAATTGCCTTACAGTACTTAAAAGTTTCATTTACAAATACTTTATACTTTGGCACTTTTAATAATTTTTCTATTGAAGATTTTCCGCCAGGAATATATATAGCATCAAACAGTACACTTTCGGTTGTCATAATTGCTGCATCCACTTCGTGTTCCATATCCTCATCACAGGTTACAGTACCACCGTGAGGTGCAACTAACTTAACCATCGCATTTTCTTTCTCTAGAGCATTTTTTATCTTTTTAAAATCATTCATTGAAAACCCATCTGCAACCAAAACAGCAATCTGCCTAGTAGCAATGCTATCAAATTTAGTATGAGCTTGACTCAAAGCTTTGTCTTTATCAAGATAATTTTTTGCCTTTGGCGGTTGCTGTTCTTTCACATTAGCGTCTGCACCGATGGCTTGATTTATAGGTTTGTCAATACTTTTAGGTATATCTAACCCTAAACCTTCGCCCACTTTTTTTGCTAATTTTTTATCAATTTGGGATATGACCCAAAGCATACGTTCCTTAATATGTTTGTGGTTACATTTTCCTAATTCAAATGTATAGGCATCTGCAACGTGCTGTTTTTCCCAATCCTCTAAGCTTCGATAAAATAGTGCGGGTTGAGAAAAATGGTCATTAAAACTTTCACTACGCGTTCTAATTTTTTTGGCATCTATGCGTTCTTCATAAGAAGTAAAAGCACCTTCTGCCATTTTAGCTAAATGCGGACAACCACCACCCAAAGAATTTGGAAAATAAGCCGTTTGTCCTTTTGGGATGTCCATTTGCATATGCCCATCACGCTGATTGTTATGCACCTCGCCAACGGGTCTGTTAATAGGAATTTGATGAAAATTTGGACTGCCCAAACGTGATAGTTGCGTATCTCGATATGAGAATAAACGACCTTGTAATAGTGGGTCATTCGTAAAATCAATTCCCGGAACTATATGGCCAGGCAAAAATGCTACTTGTTCTGTTTCAGCAAAGAAATTTTCAGGATTTCTGTTCAACGTCATTTTACCAATAATTTCAACAGGTACCATTTCTTCAGGGATTAGTTTTGTTGGGTCAAGCAAATCAAATTCATATTTATGCTCATCTTCTTCTGGTACTACCTGAATACCTAATTCCCATTCTGGATATTGTCCTGCTTCTATGGCATCCCATAAATCACGTCTATGAAAATCTGGATCGGCACCATTAATTTTAACTGCTTCATCCCAAGTCACAGAGTGTACCCCTAAAACTGGTTTCCAATGGAATTTTACAAAATGTGATTCGCCTTTATCATTAATTAACCTGAATGTATGTATACCAAAACCTTCCATCATTCTGAGGCTTCTAGGTATGGCTCGGTCGCTCATTACCCAAATTTGGTTATGTAAGGTTTCGGTGGTCCTTGAGATAAAATCGTAAAAGGTGTCGTGAGCGGAAGCGGCTTGAGGAATTTCTTTATTAGGTTCTGGTTTAACCGAATGAATTAAATCTGGAAACTTCATAGCATCCTGAATAAAGAAAATAGGCATATTATTACCAACTAAATCCCACGTGCCTTCTTGTGTATAAAATTTAACTGCAAATCCCCTTACATCACGCGCTAAATCTGGTGACCCTTTGGAACCTGCTACTGTAGAAAATCGAACAAAAACCGGTGTTTTACGATTGGTGTCGGTAAAAATTCCTGCTTTACTATATTTTTTTATGTTTTTGGTCAACTCAAAATAACCGTGTGCACCACTTCCTCTAGCGTGAACAATTCTTTCTGGAATGCGTTCGTGGTCAAAATGAGTAATTTTTTCACGTAATAAAAAATCCTCTAATAGGGTCGAACCACGCTCACCTGCTTTTAAAGAATTATTGGTGTCATTGACTTTTAACCCTTGGTTAGTAGTCATTACCTTATCCTTGCTATCCTTTTCAAATTGTTTTAAATTTTTTAATTTTTCATTTGAATTTGATTTTTTCTTTGCCATAACATTATATTTTTAATTGATTAATTTAAAAATAAGCAATAATTGATTATTAATTATCGCTACCGAGTTTATTACTGTCGGTATCGGTCTTAAACTTTGATTTTTGAATCAAGTTTTGTAATTTAATTTTATGAATGAGATAAGCTATATAGATTTTATAATTTCACTTGTTGCTGCTATGATAGCAGCTGTTGTAACTGGAATTGAACGCCAGATGAAAAAGAAAAATGCAGGACTTAAAACAAATGCTCTAGTGGCTGTTGGTGCTGCAATTTTTGTCAATATTTCTTATCGATATATGGGAATGGATGATGTGGATATCAGCCGAATTATAAGTCAGATAATTGTAGGTGTTGGTTTTTTGGGTGCTGGCGTTATAGTAAAAAATGAAGAACGTATTAGTGGATTGGCTACCGCAGCTTCCATCTGGTGTAGTGCAGGTTTAGGTTGTTTGGCAGCTTTAAAAATGTATGTTGAATTAGCGACAGCAACAATTCTAATCGTATCAATAAACTTAATTTTTGGTTATCTCAACCGATATATTTATGATAAAAACAAAGAATCTGAATCCTGACAAAAATGAATTATAATGAATGTTTAATTTAAATTTTAGAAAAAATGAGTAAATCGAAACCAAATGACAATAAAAATAGAAATAGAGAAATTCCAGATTCTAGCACCAAAAAATCTAGAGGTAGCAAAAGTGTACATAGTCCCTTAGATGATTCGCAGGAAGATGGATGGAAACCTGACGCTGAGGATAAAGGTAACACAGAAGAGGAAGAATAAATTATTTCCTTTGAAAAAGCCAAATTTACATAATGAATTTGGCTTTTTTTTATTTTATGCACCAATGATTTCCCCACCATTAACGTGTATAAATTGTCCAGTAATATAGCTCGCATCTTTTGATGCCAAAAAGACATAGGAAGGTCCTACCTCACTAGGTTGGCCAGCACGACCTAAAGGTGTGTCTTGACCAAAATCGCTAACGTCATCAAATGTAGCAGGAATTAGAGGCGTCCAAATTGGTCCAGGTGCTACACCGTTTACTCTAATATTCTTATCTGCTAATTGCTTTGCCAATGAGCGAGTAAAACTTACAATTGCACCTTTTGTACTGGCATAATCAACTAAGTGATTGCTGCCTCGATAGGCGGTAACTGAGCTTGTGTTAATGATACAATCTTCATTCTCTAAATGCTTTAAAGCCAATTTTGAAAGATAGAAATAAGGATAAATGTTGGTCTTATAAGTTTCGTCAAAATCTTTCATAGAAATATTCTCAATGGAATCCTTCGGAAACTGTACAGCTGCGTTGTTCACAAGAATGTTTAATTTTCCAAAGGTATCAATACATTTTTTGAGGGTGTTTTCGCAATTCTTGGTTTTCTTTAAATCTGCCTTGATAATGATACATTTTCGACCTTCATCCTCAACCAACTTTTTGGTAGTATTTGCATCTTTAGTTTCAGATAAGTAAACAATAGCCACATTTGCACCTTCTCTAGCAAAATGTACTGCAACACTTCTGCCAATTCCGCTATCGCCGCCTGTAATTAAAGCAACTTTGTTTTTAAGTTTATCACTTCCTTTGTAATCATCCCTTATTATTTCTGGTTCGGGATTCATTTTATATTCTTTTCCAGGCTGGGTTTGACTTTGCTCTGGAAATTTTTTTGGTTTGCTCATTTCAATAGTATTTAATTATTGATTTTTATTAAGTTCAATTTCTTTCATATCCTCAGGTAAAATGCTGTCTTTTAATTCTGGATTATCAAATTTGTAAACGCTTAATTTTCCTGTTTTCTCGAAATAAGCGTGCTCTACTTCAGATAAATATTTTACACCAGATTGCCTTAACAACATATATACCTCATTCTTATCTATTTTATCATTTGTGAGGTTATCTTCAAGAAGTTTTCCATTTTCAATAAATTTAACAACCTTGGGATGCATCTTCTGCCTAAATGATTCTTTTTTTATACTGATGTAAACAAACAATTTTTGATAAATTGCAATTAATGTTATGACTAAAATAGGAATAGAAAGTGGAATTGATGGATAAAACATCGCATCACCTACAGCGCTTCCCATAGCAATAATCAATAATATATCCTCACTACCTAGTTCACCAACCGCTCGTTTTCCAATCCAATTTATTATGAGTAATGTATAAGTCATTATTATTATGACTCGCAGTATGATTTCTAAATAGACGTATGGGGAATAATCACCAAATAAAATTTTTAGAATGTCAAAATAATACTCATTAGCTTCTACCATTGTTTAAGATTTAATATTATCAAAAAAAGTTTGAACTACAGGTTTTGTAATTCAAACTTTTCTAATTAAGCGTAGATAAAATATTAGTGAATATCTTCTAAATAATCAGCTTTATTGTAACTCGCTTGAATTTCATTTTTCTGTTTTATAAGAATATCTCTAATTGAATTATCTACTTCACAATCTTCGAGAGCATCCTCATAATCTTCCATAGCAGCTTTTTCCCCATTTCTTACTTCCTCTAGCATTGATTCATCATCGTCCATTGAAAAGAAGGCTTTTACATCTATCCAAGTGCGATGAAGCGAACCTGTTGTACTACCATCGTTATCTGTAACATCCATACCTTTTTTCCTTAGAGCACTCGTAAGTTCGTTAATGTGATTGCTACGTTCTCTAGCTTTATCACTAAAGAAAGATTTTAGAGATGAACTGTCAACGTGTTCAGCAACCTTTTTAAACCCCTTTTGAGCGTCATAGGCCTTTTCGAGTAAGTCGTTTAGTTTGTTTTCGGTTTTTTCATTGTAAATTCCCATAGTTTCTAGTTTTAGATTAATTTTTGATTATCTAATTTAGAAAGAAAGCGAAATAATGATTATCACAAATGAGTAAATTATGAACTCATTTTAGTTTTTTTTACAAACTAAGACAATTTATTTCTTAAAGTAGCCACTTCAATACCCAATTCATTAAACATTGTAAGTATACTACTAATTTGTAATTCTTCTTTGGAATACTCTTGTGTATTAATGCTACAAGCAAATTCCCATATCTCAACAACATCATCAATTGGAACACTATAATCGTGATAAAATTTGTTATCTGAACAAAGCATTAACGAACCGTTCAAGTCGATATTATTAATAACACGTTTATACACCATACCATCGTTGAGCGTAATGAGAATATAAGTTCTACCAGTTCTGATATCCCTTTTTTCTTCTATGAATTTGCCAATTACGAATGAGCCATCTTTCATAGGTAGCATTGAATCCCCTTTTATCGGAAATGCACGGTGTTTTCCCGTTGGTAGAAAAGGCAATTTAATTTTCTGAAGTTGTTCTATATATTCTGGGTCATCATAACCTGCAAGATAGCCAGCTGATGCTTTTACAGGTACAACCTCAATTAAGTTTTCGTTATTCTCATCAACTGAAATTGGAAATAAAATCCTCTTATTTCGAAGCTCAATAAAAGAGGTTGAACCAGCTTTTGAAATGTCATTTTTAATAAGTATATCAATTGGTATTTCAAAGAATTTGGAAAGTTTCATCAAAATAGGAATTGATGGCGAAGAACTTTCACGTTCAAATGTTGAAACCTGCGCTCTTGTAATGCGCAAAGCATCAGCCAATTCTTCCTGAGATAGCTTTTTTAGCTTTCTAAGATGCTTAATATTTTTAGCAACAAAATTTTCCATTCAACAAATCTATGCAAAAAATGCGTAAAATTATAACTAATTTTGTAAAATGAATAAGAGCATATTACATATGGATTTAGATACCTTTTTTGTATCGGTTGAACGTTTGCTCGATACCAGTTTGCTCAAAAAACCTTTATTGGTAGGTGGTACGGGTGATAGAGGTGTAGTAGCAGCTTGTTCTTATGAAACTAGAAAGTTTGGTGTACATTCTGGTATGTCTATGCAGATGGCTAAAAAATTATGTCCCGAAGCCATAAGTATCAAGGGGAATTCTGGTACGTATATGAAGTACTCTTCACAGGTTACTGAAATTATAAAATCTGAAGTGCCGCTATTCGAAAAAACGAGCGTCGATGAGTTTTATGTGGACTTAACCGGAATGGATAGGTTTTATGGCAATTACAAATTTGCAAAAGAACTTCGAGAAAAAATTATTCGAGAGTCTGGTTTGCCTATTTCGTTTGGACTTTCTGAAAATAAAGTAGTTTCCAAAGTAGCCACTGGCGAAGCTAAACCCAATAATCAAATTAAAATTGATTACGGTTTTGAGAAAAGTTTCCTAGCACCACTTTCAGTTAGAAAAATACCTATGGTTGGAAAATCAGTAGGGCAAACTTTAATGAATTTAGGTGTATTTCAAGTAAATCAATTACAGGAAATGCCAGTAGAACTCATAGTTTCTGTACTTGGTAAAAATGGTCATAAAATATGGGAACGCGCAAATGGTATTGATACATCGCCAATTGTGCCATATAGTGAAAGAAAATCTATCTCTATAGAGCGAACCTACGATAGGGACACTATAGATATGGAAAAATTAAAAAATACACTTAGTGCAATGGGTGAAAAATTAGCGTATCAATTAAGAATGGGTAATAAGCTAACAGGTAATGTTTCTGTTAGGATTCGATACTCAGATTTTAAAACATATTCTAAACAAATTAAAGTTTCATATACAAATGCAGACCATATACTGATTCCAATAATTCAAGAATTATTTAAAAAATTGCATACAAGACGTTTGTTAATTAGATTAGTTGGTGTAAGATTTACCGATTTAGTTGGTGGTCATTATCAAATCGATTTATTTGAAGATAATGAGAAAACCACAAATTTATATCAATCTCTCGATTATATAAGAAATCGTTTTGGCTGTAGTAGTGTATTCAGAGCTTCGACTTTAGGTGTAAAATCTATTCGTGGCAACCGAAATCCGTTTGATGGTGAGCCACCAATATTATTAGCACATAGAAAACAATAAGCAATGTATCTCAACTGCCATACATACTATTCTTTGCGCTTCGGAACTTTTTCTGAATATGACCTTATTACTCTTGCAAAAGAAAATAACGTTACACATTTGGCATTGACAGATATCAATTCTACATCAGCTTGTTTAAATTTCATAAAAGAAGCTAAAGACCACCAAATAAAACCAGTAATAGGTGTTGATATCCGCAATGGAATAAAGCAAGAATATGTAGTTCTAGCTAAAAATAACGATGGGTTTCAAGAATTGAACACTTTTCTGTCGCATCATATCCATTTTGAAAAACCATTTTCGAAAAATGCACCCACTTTTCAAAATTGCTTTGTTATTTATCCGTTTGAAAAAGTTTTGGAACTTGAAAAGAAAGATTTTAAAACCAATGAGTTTATTGGTATTTCGGTTAAGGATGCTTCACGGTTAAAATTTTCAAATTATAAAAATCTGAAGGATAAATTAGTTATTCAACAACCGGTAACTTTCAGAAATAAAAAAGATTTTAACGCACATAGACTATTGAGAGCTATAGATTTAAATACTTTATTGAGTAAACTTTCTTCCAGCGATGAATCCAGTTTGAATAACAAAATGTTTCCGTTAAAAAAGTTGCTGGAACATTATGAAGACTTTGATAGAATTGTTGAAAATACCGAGAACATTTTCGACCAATGTAATATTGATTTTAAGTTTGATGATGATAGGGAAAATCAAAACCAACTGGTTTACTTGGATTCTAAAGAAGAGGATTATAAATATCTCAGAGAGCTGTGTTATGCAAGATTGCCTAATCGGTACAAAGAGATTACGCCTGTTATTAAAGAGCGTATAGAAAAAGAATTAAAGGCGATTGAGGATATGGATTTTGTATCCTATTTTTTAATTAATGATGATATACTGAAATATGCACGTTCTAAGGGCTACCCATACATAGGTCGAGGAAGTGGTTCTAATAGTGTGGTAGCTTATATTTTAGGCATCACAAATGTTGACCCAATTGAACTCGATTTATATTTTGAACGGTTTATTAATGTGTATAGAAGTAGTCCGCCAGATTTTGATATTGATTTTTCGTGGAAAGATAGGGATGATGTTACTGATTATATTTTCCGAAGATTTGAGCATACTGCCTTGATGGGAACTTATGTTACATTTCAATACAGAGCAGTAATAAGGGAATTGGGTAAAGTTTTCGGTTTACCAAAAGATGAGATTGATGGTTTTCTTAATGGTCGAAGAACCAGAACTAATGAGGTTAATTCTGAGTACTTACGGTTAATTACGGTATATGCTAAACTCATTCACGGATTTCCAAATTATTTGAGTGTGCATTCTGGTGGAATTATCATCACTCAAAAACCTATCAATTATTACACAGCTTCTTTTTTACCACCAAAAGGATTTCCGACAGTTCAAATAGATATGAATATTGCCGAAGAAGTAGGCATTTTTAAGTACGATATTTTGGCACAACGAGGCCTTTCAAAAATAAAGGATTGTATAGAGGTTATTAAAGATAATCAACCAGATGCCATAATCGAAGATATAAATGATGTGGAAGTTTTTAAGAATGACAATCAAATAAATAAGCTGTTGACCACAGGGGATTGTATGGGTGTTTTCTATGTTGAATCGCCTGCAATGCGAACCTTAATGACCAAATTGAAAACCGATAATTATTTGAATTTAGTTGCTGCATCAAGTATTATAAGACCAGGTGTGTCTAATGGCGGAATGAAGAATGAATTTATTTTAAGACATCGTAAACCAGAAAAACGAAAAGAAGCGCATCCAGTAATGCTCAAAATTCTTCACGAAACTTATGGTGTGATGGTGTACCAAGAAGATGTTTTAAAAGTTGCTCACGAATTTGCTGGACTATCCTTGGCAGAATCTGACATTTTGAGAAGAGGAATGCGAGGTAAAGTAAAATCGAAAGGACAATTTGAAAATATTGAATTAAAATTTAAAAGCAATTGTCTGGAAAAAGGATATTCAGAAGAATTAACCGAAGAGGTTTGGGCGCAGATTAAAGCCTTTGCTGGCTATGCTTTTGCTAAAGGACATTCTGCATCTTATGCGGTTGAAAGTTACCAGAGTCTTTATTTAAAAAAATATTTCCCGTTAGAATTTATGGTAGCGGTTTTAAATAATGGTGGTGGGTTTTATAACATTGAAACTTATGTTCACGAAATTTCACTTTGCGGTGGAAAAGTAGAACCACCGTGCATCAATAATAGCGATTGTGAAAATAGAATTATCGACAAAACTGTTTATCTGGGTTTTGCAATGATTAAAGGAATTGAACTAAAAGCCATTGAAAAAATAATTACCGAGCGTCAGCTCAATGGAAATTTTTTAAGTTTTGATGATTTTTTAGAACGAACTTACATCGGTATTGAACAAACCATTTTATTGTTGCGAATAAATGCATTTAGGTTTACTGAAGTCGATAAACACATTTTGCTGTGGCAAGTTCATATTAAAATGGGTTCTAAACCTAAGGAAGACCATATCCCACAACTGTTCAAACCAGCTAATAAAGATTATAAAATCCCTCAAATACAGACTAATTTTATAATAGAGGCTTATGACCAACTAGAGCTTTTAGGTTTTCCATTATGTGGGTATTTTAAATTACTGAATGTACCGATAGAAGATAAAATAAAGGCAAAAGATTTAGTGAAGTATATAGGCAGACAAATTTCTATTTATGGTAAACTCGTGACTGCAAAAGGAACACCAACAGCAGATAAACGATTGATGCATTTTGGCACGTTTTTAGATTCCGATGGTGATGTTTTCGATACAGTTCATTTTCCTGAAATTTCCAAAAAATATTCTATTGCTAGTAATGGTGTCTATTTTGTTAAAGGAAAGGTTGTTGATGATTTAGGTTCACTTAGCATTATTACAGAATATGTGGAAAGATTGCCAATGCTTTTAGACCCTCGCTATAACAATGTGAGCCATAAAATTGCTTAATCACATATTTAGATAATTGGTATAATTTCTTTTAAATTTGAGTAAACAAAAATCAAGATGAAATATCCAAAAATTCCAAAACATACAAAAGGCGAATCTCAGGATATCGTAAATATGGTTTGTGAGAATAGCGAAAGTTCAGCTTTTGAAAAATTTAGAGCTGTGAAAGAACGATTATTGTCCGTAAATAAATGGCACACCTTTTCAGAAGATATAAAAGCAGAATTTTATTTGGTAGATGAAAATGATAGTGCAATTTCAAATAATTTTGAAATTGGCAATTATATAAAAATCGATATTCCGGGACCAGGTAATCCAAGTGGTGATGGTTTTGATTGGACAGAAATTATAAAAATTCAGGATGGAACGAATGAAGATATTTGTCCATATTTTTCATTCACAATTAAACCTTGTGCACCACCTAATAATTCAAAAAATTCAACTGCGCATTTTTATACAGACGAAACATCGAATACCTTTATTTTGAGATGCGTTGCAAACTGTGTGTATTTAGAAGTACACAGCAGAAATGAAATAGAGAATACTGAAGATGTACCCATATTGGATAAAATTAGAAATAAAGCTATAGCCTTGGGTGGCATTGTAGGTTTAGGTAATTTAAATTGGGCAGCGTTTACAAAAGGACTTTTAGAACCCTCAGAAAATTAACCGATTTTTAAAATAAAGTTCCCTTGTCCACTTTTTCGACAATATATTCTTTATTGGAATCAATACCTTTTTTATATAAATCTCTACTCACAGGATATGCATCAAACTTTTCAGAGGTAAAGCCAGTTGCTATCAATTCATTGACCATAGATTCATTTAAGTCATTATCAAGCCAATCTTGGTAATGATGTTTATCTAAAACTAAAGGCATTCTCTTTTTCTTATTATGCACTTCAGCAAAAAAATCGTTTGCTTCTACCGTTAAAATCGAAGCGGTAAATAACTCATCGTCCAAATCATTATACAATCCTGCAAACATAAAAAGGTCACCTTTTGGGTATTCTTTTGATGGTTGATAGCAGAAATATGGGATTGATACATTATTCTCGTGATGAGGCTCGAAAAAGCCATCAGCAAGAATTAAACAACGTTTCTCTGAGGCACTTTTCTTAAAACTATTTTTCTCAAATATAGTTTCACCTCTGGCGTTAAGCGTATTACTTTTTTTCCGAAAAGCTAACGGGTCTTTTATAGCCCAATCGGGTACTAATCCCCAACTTGCAGGATAGATATTTGTGGTATCGTCCATTTTAATAATCTGCAAATTTCCGTAGCTAAATCCATTTAAATGGTAATAGGGTTGGTATTCACCACTCACCTCAAAGGTAGCGTTAAAGGGTTCTTTTAATTTTCTTTCGATGACTTCTTTAGGCTTTCGTAGAGCTGTTGAATAACACATATATTCTTTAGTTGTATAAATTACTAAGTTACAAATTGTATTTTAAAGGTTGTCTAGCTGAATTATATTTTCTCTTTTTATCAACTTTTTTAAACTATTTACAATTCGTGAGGTATCGTAATTATTGTTTTGCTGTATTAAAAATCCGAGTATATCACTTTCGGTTCTAATCTCTTCAAATTTATCAATAAAACCATAGCCCTGGTAAATGCCATTGATGGTATAAACAAAAGCATCTTCATTTAAGTTTCTACCCTTCAGTTTATAAAGACTTCGAGTTTTTTTATTCTGAAATTCCCTAAATGCAATATTGAACCTCTCATTATATTCTTCAACAGTTTCACTACCGTTACAAATGCAAGTGCTATTTTCTACGGTCACTCTTGTGCAAGGGCCTTTAGCAAATTCGATACCGCAAAATTTTCTGCATAGATGATGGGTTTCGCAAAATTGTTTTAAAGACTGTTTTACAGACTCTCTATTAAAATACTTCTCAGACATATTATCCAAAAAATCCTTGCGCACAATTTTTAGTTTTATTATACCCTTAGCATTTAGACCTTTATTGATAATAAATGGTGATGAAGTATTTACCTGCTGCGTATTATAAATTGGTTTAAGGTTTTTGATTTTTTCCGATTCAACAAGCTGCGCAATACAATCATTACCTGTGTAAATAATTTCAATATCGTTTACTGCGGAATAATCTATGTTTGAACGTTTACCATTTTCTGAAAAATGACTCTGTAAACGTTTTCTAATATTTTTGGCTTTTCCTACATAAATTACTTTTTCTTCAGAATTGTAAAATAGATAAACACCTGCGCTAGGTTTATAATTTTTCCAACTAATACCATTCGATAAATCTTCTGAAGGTGGTTGAACTTGCTTAATATTTTTGTTCGAGAATGCTTTGAACATTTTTAAAACATAATCAAATCCAAATTGCTCACTATATTTTTGAGATGGGATGGAAGTAATTTCGTCTAATTCCTTCTTTTCAGAATGCCAAATTATTAGAGGTTTTATATTAAAATTATAACCTATGGCCTTAAATTGAGATTTTAAAATTTGGAATTGTTTCCGATTGGAAAAAATCAATTTTGAGTTAGTAAACTCATCGATAAGTTCATCTGCAATATCGCAAAATGGTGGTGATGTTATAATAGCTGTTCTATCAATATTTCTTGACGCATAAACAGATTTGGAAATAACAATTTGAGGGTAAAATGTTAAATGCCTTGTTGTTTCAACCTCATCCTTTTCTGCTACAAAAATTCTGAAAGGAATGAGTCCTTTCTTCTTTATTTCAATCGATTGTAGGTATATAAATTTCATCGTTGCAAAAATATGATTTATTCAGATTTTATATAAATTTTAAATGAGATTACAATTCAATATCTTTACAGAAAAAGAAATTGGAAATTAAAGATTTAAACGAAAAACAAACCCAAGCTGTACAATATTTTGGCGAACATTTATTAGTCTTAGCTGGCGCAGGTACTGGAAAAACTAGGTGTATTGTAGGCAGAGCAGCATATTTAATAAAGAATGGCGTACAGCCAGAACACATTCAAATTTTAACTTTTACAAAACGTGCTGCTAACGAAATTGTAGAGCGTGTAAAAGCATCACTTTCTGAAAATGAAGCGAAGAGTTTAAATGGCTCAACTTTTCATTCTTGGTGCAATCAACTTATCGTAAGATTCCCTAATTTATTTGGTGCATCCAATTACACGGTGATAGACCCAGACGACCAATTAAGTGTAATGAAAATGGTTTGCGGTGACAAGGTTTTGGAATATAAAGGCATCCGAATTAAACCTCAAAAGTTATTGGATATTTATTCTTATGGAAGAAATACATTAAAGAATTTATCTACATCAATTAGAGAAATTGTTTACAAGGGCAAAGATGATGATGAAACTAATGAGGAAATAGATATTATAAGACCGAAAATTGAAATTCTGCTAAAGGCCTATCAGCAGAAAAAAGGTGAGGGAAGATATATTGATTATGATGATTTATTGCTAATCGTCGCCAATCGACTTAGAAAAGATGAGGAAGCGCGCACAATTTTATCAAAACAAGTTGAGCATTTACTTATAGATGAATTTCAGGACACAAACCCCTTACAATGGTATTTATTAGTACCATTTTTGAAAATAAGCAAATTTTATTGTGTTGGCGATGATGCACAATCCATTTACTCGTTTAGAGGTGCAGACTTTAAAAATGTACACCTCTTCAAAAAACGAGTGCCAAATTCCGAAGTCCTAATTTTGGACAAAAACTACAGGTCCACGCAAGAAATTTTAGATGTTTCAAATTGGTTGATTGCAGAATCTAAATTAGATTATAAAAAGCAGTTGCAAGCAGCTAGAGGAAAGGGCTTGAAACCTAAATTAATTAATGTAGCCAGCCAATGGGAAGAAGCTAATTTTATTGCCTCGAATATTCTCGAAAATTTTACTGAGAACAATAAGACTTTTAGTGACCACTTAATTCTAACAAAGTCTAATTATTATACAAAACCCTTGCAGGCAGTTTTTATTCAGAAAAAAATACCCTACGTATCTTATGGTGGTAGAAAATTTATGGAATCTGCCCACATCAAAGATGTGATTTCAGCTCTGAGGGTAGTAAACAATCATTTAGATGAAATAGGATGGATGAGATTTCTAACCTTTTGGGATGGCATTGGCGAAGTGAAAGCAGGTAAATTTCTTTCTGAAATTTTAACGCTTGAAAATCCGCTAGAATGCGCAAAAAATCTAGATGATATAATCGATGGTAGAGAAGGCGAACACATTAGCAATATTTACAATTTAATTTTAGAAAATTCCGGTGATGTTAAGCGTGCTATCCAAGAATCTTATAGCATTATGGAACCAACTCTTAAGTTTAAATATAGAAAAGATTGGGACGAGAAGAGAAAAGCAGATTTTCCAGTATTAGAAATGTTAGGCGAAAATTATGCATCCATAGGGCAACTAATTTCCGAAGGTATTCTTGAAAACGCAAAGCAATTGAACGGAAACCCTGTACTTGAAAGTTCAAAATTAAACGATAGTGAAATTAAAGACCACGTTATAATTTCTACAGTTCATTCTGCGAAAGGGCTTGAATCTGATGTTTGTTATGTACTTAACGTTTCACCAAAAGTTTACCCAAGCCCTTGGAATTTAGATAATGAAGATAAACTTGAAGAAGACAGACGTGTTCTGTACGTAGCCCTAACCAGAGCTAAAAATGAACTCTACATTACAAGAGACACAAATTCTATAAATACGGTAAAGAAATATAAGGGTAAACAATCTTCTACAGAATATTTTTTCGAAGAACTACCAGACAATTTAGTAGAGCAATTGGTAAACCCATATACGACCACTAGACCTGAAGATAAATCAACACCCAATGATATTGATTTGTCTTTTGGGATGGATTTCTCTTAACATAAAATTAGTTTTACAAAAATTGTATTGATTACGATAGTAAAATATTCCATTGTGTTAATGAAAACGTATTTATACTATTATCTTTTAAAGAAAATATTATGGATACCGATATAAGTATAGCAAGGAAAACTCTTAAGAAAAAGGAATTAAAAAAATTAAAATCTGCTAAGAAAACTATTGAGAATGTTAGCGTTTTAATGAAAGGGATAAATAGCGTGGGCTCAGGAATTGAGTCTGGAATAAAAATTTTACCTCAAAAGCAACAACAATGGTTATCTAAGAACATTACTAATATTTTCTTCAGAATTTTAAAAAGCAATATAAAAACTATTGATAGTAACAAGAAATTCAAACTCTCATCAGATGCCACTTTTAAATTGTTGGTTGGTTTATCTGGTGTAGGTAGTGGTTTCTTCGGTTCATTTAATATTTTAGGGTCATCTATCTTTGTGTCAGAACTTTATTTTTCGACGCGTATGATGATGCGTTCCATATTAGAAATTGCTAGAAGTGAGGGAGAAGATATTTATGATATAAACACACAATTAGCTTGCGTTCAGGTTTTCGCTTTAGGTGGAAATAGTACCGCAGATAATTCTATCGTTTCTGCATATTACGCAACCAGAGAAGCGATGGCATCTGCCTTGCAAAAAGCCAATGATTATATAGCTGAGAATGGGGTAAAAGGTTTGGAAAAAGTAAAAATGGGAAATAGTAATCCTGTATTATTGATGATTGGATTAATAGCTACACGTTTGACCATTCAAATTTCAGAAAAGTTTCTTTCAAGAGCAGTCCCAGTAATTGGTGCGGCTAGTGGTGGAGCACTAAATTATTTTTATATAGAACATTACCAAAAAATTGCTAGAGCGCATTTTAAAATTAGAAGTTTAGAAAGAGATTATGGTCAAGATACTGTTCAAGCTGCTTATGAAGCTATTGAGATTTAAATTATTATAATCGCCAAATAAGTGAAGCGCACTATCAAGTTTTAATTGACAAATATTGCTTAATTATAGTGTGTTTGTTTATATCATCAGTCTATACAAGATAAAGTAGTCGAAACTAACTATTATTTATTAGGTTTTTTAGAGAATTTTCTAAGACTGATAGTGTTAATATATATCTTGAAATAGCTAATAGACATAAGTGAAAATTTTTAGATTTAGGTCAAATTAAAAAACAAAAAATTATGAAAGTACAAGCATATTTATCCTTCAAAGGAAATTGTCAAGAAGCATTAAATTTTTATGCTGATTTATTTGATGCAAAAGTGATTAATAGACAAACTTATGAAGATAAGGAAATTGATATTCCATCATCTTACAGGGAAAAATTACAACACGCAGAATTAAAAGGTAATAATATTCATTTTATGGCCTATGATGCCTCACCAGATACGCCATTAAATAATGGTAACCAAATGTATATGAGTGTAGATGTATCAAGCGAAAACGAAGGTCGAGAGATGTTTGAGAGTTTATCAAATCAGGGTAAAGTTCACCACAATTACAGAGAGAGAGAATGGGGATATTTCGGTCGTTGTACCGACAAATTTGGCATCAATTGGATGGTGAATTACAATTCTTAAAATGGCTTAATATATTATCTCAAAGCCTTTCAGTAGAAATTGGAAGGCTTGTTATTTTCAACTTACACACTTTATGAGATAGTGCCATTTAATCTGTGTCTTAACATACACAAAACACCGACTTCTTCTTTTGATAAACTCTCAATGTTCTTTAAAAGTTTAGTTATTTCCTTTTCGAAATATTTAATGGTTCTGCCTTCCACATATTCCTCAATAATTCTTGGGTCTATATATGAGCTTCGAGCAACTGACGGTGTATTTCCTAATTTTTCAGATACTTGAACAACAGCTCTTTTAATATTTTTATCTAGTTTTTTTTGGTCTTCCTCACTAACAACGCCTATTTCATCTAAGGCCATAGCTGCAATCATTGTTCCTGCCCAAGTTCTAAAATCCTTTGCTGAGAAGTCCTCACCCATAACATCCCTTATGTAAGCATTTAAATCATCACTTTTCACATCAACGATGTTATCATTTTCATCAAGATATTTAAAAACCTCATAGCCTGGCAAATCATCAATTTCTTTTACAATCTTAGCTAACTTTTTATCAACTATATGTTTTTCCTGTTCTTTATTTGATTTACCATTATATTTAAATATAATTTCATTTCCATCGATAGATAAATGCTTATGTCTCAATGTTGTAAGTCCATAGGTAGAATTTTGTTTTGCGTAGGTATCACTACCAGGCCTAAAAAATGCTGATTCTAATAATCTTAGCATTGTAGTCATAACCTTATTACGGTCTAATTTTCTTTTTCGTAAATGTTGACCTGTAACCCTACGCATATGCTCTAATTGGTCCGCAAAATCAATTATACGGTCAAACTTTTTAGCATTCTGCTTTTCAATATATTTAGGATGATAGATGTATTGCTTTCTATTTTTATCATCTCTACCCGTAACCAACAAATCTGATTTTTTGTCCTCACTTATTTCTACCTCTGACCAAGCAGGTGGTATGACCAATGAATCAATCCAATCACGGATATTACTATCTTTCACAGTTTGACCATTCTCATCTTTTATTGTAAAACCTTTTCCGTGTTTCTTTCTGTAATACATAATTTATAATGAGTAGTTAAACGGTCATAAAGTTATGCATCTTTACCAAGATTCAAGATACTTTCCTCGTGTCCTTTATTCTCATTTGGAATTGATTCAATAAATTCGTGTACTTCAAGATTTGCAGTAGGTCCATAAGCATTAATTATTGTGCCTTTGCAATTTTCATTAGCCTCTATAACATATAGAATAGATTGGTCGGACGGATTGCTCATTCCCTCATAGCGATGTTCTGCCACCACTTTGACCTGCTTTGGTGAAAATTCAGATTTCTTATTCGAAGCTATTAGCTTATTTTTTTCTACCCGAAAATTTTCTGTATATCCTTTATTTTCATAAAGTTTTAGAAAATCTAATTCGTGCTTAGCGTTTGGGTCGCTGTATTCTGGATGTTCCATAATGTTTAATTTTAGTCCTAAAATATACTTTAAGCTTTTATCAAGCTATCTTAAATCAATATATCAATAACTCTATCGGGTTTAGAATGATGAATTCTAGTGATTAGATTGGTAAATGGTAGGGTTTTATTATCATACAATATACACGCAAGGTAAACTCGTAAAATACTTCCATCAAAAGACTACGGCATAAAGCTAACGCTTCTTCCACTACTCATTTATTCCGTTTCCTTTTGAGCCAAGATTTTATCTTCCGTTTGGTTTCTGCTTAAATATTGTTTAATCAAAAATTTGAGTATTATGACAACAAAAGCGAGTACCACAAAGAAGCGCAGTAGAGCTAAATCTACTGCCAAGAAAGAAGTAAACGGAAAGAAATCATCCCTACTTCAAATTCAGAACTTACCATTGGGTAAAATCAAACCTGACCTTGAACAGCCGAGAAAGACCTTTAACGAGGAAGCGTTAAAGCAGCTTTCTGAGAGTATCGAAAAGCACGGTGTGTTGCAGCCAATCACGGTAAGGCAACTAAATGGCCATTACGTCATCGTAATGGGCGAACGCCGGTATCGTGCAAGCAAGCTGGCAGGAAAAAAGACCATACCCTGCATCTTGAGAACTTATGAGAACAATGATGTTCTTGAAGTACAGATTATCGAAAATTTACAAAGACAGGATGTCGAGCCTACCGAAGAAGTTGAGGCGATTGCTTACCTAAATGAGAAATATGCACCTACTGAAATTGCAAAGCGATTGGGCAGAACAGATAATTTTATAAGACAACGCTTAAAGCTGGCCGGACTTATAGAAGGTTTCAAGGTTTTCGTTCGCAATGGCGAAATGACAATTTCCTTGGGTGTTGGTGTTGCGCTATTTGAACCAGAGGAACAGCAGATGATGTTGGAAACAATCGGCGAGGATTTTAATGCACATCAGATAAACAGGATGATTAAAGACAAGACTTACGATTTGGAAAAAGCATCTTTTGATGTAAATGACAAAAAATTGGTCCCGAAAGCTGGGTCTTGTGTTGAGTGTCCGTTCAATGCAGCTAATCAAGGCAATCTGTTCGGCGAAGGAAAAATGGTGTGTACGAAAGCAGCCTGTTTTGAAACGAAGAAAAGCAAATCGCTCTTGAACCTGATTGAAAAGTCCAAGAAAGAGAATATCCTTTTAATCCCTGAAATACGACAGTATTGGGCAGATGACGAGAACAATCAGCTCATTATATCGCAATTAGAAAAGAACCGATTGAAAGTCTATTTATTGGACGATGTTGAAATTATAGAGAATCCGATTGAGCCAACAATCGAGGGCATTAAGATAGAATATCAACATTACGATTATTCTGAAGATGAATTAAAGGCAGAATTGGATGAAGCAATGCAGAATCACAATGAAGCCTTGGAAGAATACAATTCAGCGAAAGAAAATGGATTCGTCAATGGCATTTTGTTCCATCCTGAAACGTACAGGAATAAAGAAGTCTTCATAAAAATTGTTGAAAAAATAAAAGATGAATCAACAGATTATTCGGCACCATTGGCCAACAGGAAAATGGCAGATTGTACGCCTGAAGAACAAATCGTTAAAATAAACGAAAGGGAAATCCGTAAGAAGCAAATAGAGAACAACAAGCAGTTTGAAGAAGTTGTAGAAATGATTCGTGAGACGAAATACATTGATACAAAGAAGACACTTTCAAAAGATGAAATGGTGGCATTCTCGATATCGCTCTTTGAGAACAATGTGGACTATATGAGCCAACAAAAGTATTTCTCAAAATTCCTTGGCGACACTTCAAAGATGACCAAAGTTGAAATGGTCGAGAATTTTAAGAAGAAGTTCAAAAAGGAAATCTTCCACAAGTTGATACGCTATATGCTCACAAAGCAAGTGCATTTTGGCGAAAGCAATCACGTCAATAATCTGACGAACATTTCATTCTACAATGCAATGCAGGGATATTACAAATCCAAGATTGCCGGCATAGAAAAAGAATATGCTGAAAAACGAGACAAGCGTGAAGCACGTTTGAAAGAGCGCATCACAGTTCTTGAAAAGCAAATTGAAGAACTCAACGATTAGCTTTTGTTGTTTGAAGAAGGGTCGGCATTCGTGCTGGCCCTTTTTCTTTTTTATGATAGTTTTTTAAAAGATGTATTTACAAGGAAGGGGTTATCAATCAATAGTTAGCGCAAAGGTAAACTCGTAAAATACACCCATCAAAAGACTACGGCATAAAGCCAACGCAACATCCTACGCTTATTTATTCCGTTTCCTTTTGAGCTGAGATTTTAGCTTCCGTTTGGGTACTGCTCAAATATTGTTTAATCAAAATATATCATTATGAACCGAGTATCTAAAAAACCTAAAATTTCGCTACAAGAAGCTGAAAAGCATTATCAGTCGAGTAGTGAAAATTACAAAGTTAATAGTGGCGAAAGTCACTTGGCTTATTACAGGGATAAGCATCCCAACTATTACCGAGTATTATCAGAAAATATTTAATCTAAATTCAAAAGCTATGTATTTAAAAAATTTGCAACAGGATGAAATCTTTGTTCCATCAGAAATGAAATCCTTAAAAAGTCTGACCCAGATAGAATCCCGAAGAGGACTTGAAAATGCCATTATCTCAAATGGTAAAATTGTCAATGTGGTATCGAACAGCTATGGCCACATTCCAAATCAACTGTTCTTCAAGAAAGCTGAAGAAATGCTGACCGATGCGCAGCTGAACTTCCACAAACGCACCATCAACAAAAATGACAGGTCGTTTATTACCGACTTTATCATCGACGATAAAAGCCAGTTTACCGTCAAGAACGATAAGGACTTGATATTACCGATGCTTCGGTTCAAAAACTCGTATGACGGTAGTGAAAAGACCTCTGGACACTTCGGGTTTTATAGAGAAGTGTGCTCAAACGGCCTGCACGTGTCACAAGCAGAAATCGAGTTTTCCATAAAGCACAGTAAGAATAATACGCACTTGATTATGCCGAGATTGAGCAATCTTTTCGATAAATTTCTGGACAATGAATTCTACACCATTACAAAGAAATTCGACAAGATGAAGGAATTTAAAATCATCGATACGCAAGAATTTGTGAAAGCGATTCTTGACAGAACGAAACTGTTCCGGTATGAATGTAGCGACAAGAACAGCGACCCGTCGAAAAAATCTCGTGAGGTCATCGAAATCTTGAACTATGAAGCCTTGTTGCTCAATGAAGAACCAAATCTTTGGTTAGGTTACAATGCGTTTAATTCAGTACTTCATAATGTCTTAAAGAAAAGCTTTGGCCAACAAGAACGGTTGGATAAAAAGCTGTTCGACGAAGTCTATGCAATGGCATAAAGCCAAAAGGTTCATCCAGTACCCTAAACTGGATTTTTTTAATTTTTTTTGTTATAGAGTATATTATTTTCAACACTTAAATTCTTTATTGATGTTCCTTTTTCTTTAGGGCTTAAATTCGATTATATTGTAAACGAAATAAATTTCCGGTTTTTAATGAGAGAAAATATCCAAAAATTAGTAGAATACACAGCCACATTGGATGGCGATGAAAAGGGAGAAGCTCAAGTTTTTTGTGATAGATTTTTTCAGGCATTTGGTCACGATGGTTACAAAGAAGCAGGCGCAACTTTAGAATTTAGGGTTAAATCCAAAAAGACAACAAACTTTGCTGATTTACTTTGGGGAGACAAAGTGCTTATTGAGATGAAAAAAAAAGGTGCTAAACTAAAAAGCCATCGAACTCAAATTTTTGATTATTGGTGGAAGTTGAGACCTTCACAGCCAAAGTATTCTGTTCTATGCAATTTTGAAGAGTTTATTATATATGATTTTTCGCTACAAGACGAACCTTTAGATAGAATTGGAATTGATGAATTAATAGACCGATATACTTCATTCAACTTTATGTTTCCGCAACCGGAGACCCCAATCTTTAGAAATAATCTTGAAGAAGCTACAAGAAAGACCGCCAGTTTGGTGGCAGCTGTTTTTAATTCCTTTTTAGAGCGCGGAGAAGATAGGGTTAGGGCTCAAAGGTTTATACTGCAAGCTATATTTACAATGTTTGCTGAAGATTATAATTTACTTCCAAAAGATATTTTCACACAAATATTGATTGATTGTCAAAAAAATAATGGAAACAGTTATGATTTAATTAATGGTCTTTTTCAACAAATGGACTCAAAGATACCTGCTCGTGGTGGAAGGTTTAAAGATGTTCAGTACTTTAATGGTGGACTCTTTTCAAGTCCAGAGGCAATCGAATTAACGAAGGATGAGTTAGAAATGCTTAGACAAGCGGCTTCACGTAAATGGAACAAAGTTAATCCTGCTATTTTTGGAACTATTTTTCAAAAAAGTATGGGCAAGGATGCGAGGCACGCCTTTGGCGCTCATTTTACTTCTGAACTGGATATTTTGAAAATTGTTCAGCCAACAATTATTCAACCGTGGCGAGAAAAAATTGTAAAAGCAAAGACACTTAAAGAGATGAAATCTTTGCGGAAAGCTCTTGCAAATTACAAAGTTTTAGACCCAGCTTGTGGAAGTGGAAACTTTCTATATGTTGCTTATCGTGAATTGAAGAGAATTGAGATGGAACTGCTTGATAAAATTCATATTGAATTTCCAAAAAGCGCTTCTGAAATAGGCACGCAAAGTATTGTTAGTATAAAGCAGTTTCACGGAATGGATTACAACCAATTCGCCGTTGAATTGGCTAAAGTAACTTTAATGCTTGCAAAAGAAATTTCTATTCAAGAAACTCAAGAATGGATTAATACCATTCAAACAGGCTTAGCATTTCAAATGGAAAGTACTTTACCTCTTGATAATATGGATGATAATATCATTTACGCTGATGCTCTCTTCATAGGTTGGCCTAAAGCGAATGTAATTATTGGAAATCCGCCTTACCAGAGTAAAAATAAGATGGTTAAGGAATACGGTATAGAATATATGAATAAAGTATGGGATGCTTATCCCGAGATTTCAGGTAATGCTGATTATTGCGTTTACTGGTTTTATAAGGCACATCAAAACTTATTTAATGGCGGCTACGCTGGTCTTGTTGGGACTAATACTGTCACTCAAAATTATAGTAGAGAAGGTAGTTTGGATTATATAGTGAAAAATGATGGGCAAATATTTAATGCAATTGCCTCTCAACCTTGGTCAGGCGATGCGGTAGTATTTGTTTCAATTGTAAATTGGAAGAAGGGAAACTTTAAGGGAAAGAAGTTTCTCTATGTGGAAAATGAGAAAAAAGAACAGGTTGAATATTTAGTTGATAATATCAATAGTAGCCTTTCACTAGAAATAGATGTAACTTCTGCTAAAGTATTGAACTGTAATAAAAAACCAAAAATGGTTTTTCAAGGTCAGACTCACGGGAACTCAGGGTTCTTAATGAATAAGAAAAAAGGATTAGAAATTTTAAATAATAATCCAAATTTTTCCAAAGTTTTAAAACCTTTTTTAATAGGTAGGGAATTGGTTGCATCCGTAAACAGTCAGCCTAATAGATTTGTAATTGATTTTACTGGAAAGGATGTCATTGAATCGGCTACCTATAAAAGTCTTTTTGAGATTGTAAAAAATAAAGTTCAGCCAATTCGGGAAAAAAAAGCAATAGACCAACAGGAAAAAAATCAAGCTGCTCTTGAAAAGAATGAAAAAGCTAAAACAAATAAGCATCATATAAATTTCTATAATAAATGGTGGTTGCTTTCTTATGGCAGGGTAGATATGTTAGATGCCATTTCTAAAACTAAAAGATATATAGCTTGTTCGAGAGTTTCTGCTCGGCCAATATTTGAATTTGTTTCTAGCAAAATAAATCCGAATGATGCGCTTATGGTATTCAATTTTCAGGATGACTATACTTTTGGTATCATTCAATCAAGAATTCATATTATATGGTATCAAGAGAAGTGTTCCACGATGAAAGGGGACCCAAGATACACACCAAATACAATATGGGATACTTTTCCCTTTCCACAAAAACCGACTCTAAATCAAGTTAAAAAAGTTTCAAAAGCAGCTATAACTTTGCGTCTAAAAAGAAATGAAATGATGAAGCGTCATCAATTTACATTGAGAGATATCTATAGAATACTAGAAGAGCCTGGCAGTAATCCTTTAAAAGATTTACACACAGCTTTGGATAATGCAGTTTTAGAAGCATATGGATTCAATAGAAAAAAGGATGTTCTAACTCAACTTTTAGAATTGAATTTGAAAGTCTATTCAAACGAACAAGAAAATATAGATGTGCAAGCCCCGGGGCTACCCTCTTTTGTACAAAACTCTAAAGAATTTATTAGTGAAGATTGTATCAATTTTTTATAACGGAAATGAATTTTCTCGTTTGCTTGTATTAATTTTTGAGCAAGAGATTCAATAAAATCAAGTCCGCTTTAAATTCTACCAAAAAAATAAATCGTAATAATAAATCCCCTCAGCACATTCCCCTACATTCCACGCTCGCCTGCTGAAAAAGCAGGCAACCACTTCATTTCGAGTAAAGAGCTTCACTACATACATCTTGGACACAATCCCCAATTTCAGCTTTCCATTCCGCTAACCCTTCCCGTTTCTCTGGGAAGGAACACTACATTCCAGAGCCAAAATCGTGTATTAAGTCCGCTTTTCAGAGTTGGAGCGTTTGAATTATACTATGAGTTCTATAACTCGTAAAATGAGCTAATTATCGACTATATTTGAAGATGTATAATTGATTTGGGTAGTTACTAATAAAATTTTATCTACACGTTTTTAAAAGAATATGAATAGCAATTTTCAATACAGACTATCCGAAAATCAAAAGGAAGAAATAGCTCAAAACCTTATTGAAATCCTGCAAAACGACGCAGATATAGCTAACGAAACAAGAACATTTATTTCTAATTGGATTCTTACTGGACCCGAAGAAAAGAGAAAAGCCTTCTATGATGTATGGGATATTGTTTTAAAGAACTACTTGCCAACAACAAGACCAATTTTATTTAGGTCGTGTGGAAGAGTTAGCAAAAAAAATAAAATATCAAGTTTTACAGGTCGATTAGAATGTGTAAAAAGATTTAGTCAAGGTAAAGGTGTATTAATAATTTGTGATACAGAAGTAAGCCTCAAATTTGAAAACGAATTTTATAATCCTGGAAATTACGTGCATACATTTTATCCTCTTGTTAATGTTTTAAAAAAAGCAAAAAAATCTGGAGGTTGTGGGTTTTCTGAAAGAATCCTTAACAATTACATAGGCGAAGATGAGTACATTATGAGAACCGATTCAGAAAATATGAATAGCCTAAGATGGATTTAAGAGGCTTTCTATCTTCAGAAAAAATTAGAGGAACTAATTTCAAACTTTAAAGCTCAATCAATTACACCTTTTAAATGAAACCGAATAAGATTAGAAACATAATTAAGCACTATAAAAAATTGAGAGAAGAAAATCCAGATACCTGGATTGAACATTGTAAAAATCAAGAAAAATTAGACGATGCAATAGTCTATGCTGCGTTAGCCGAAAATCATTTAGGTAAAAGGAATAATCATCAAAAAAGACGAAAAAAGCTTAATCTTGAAAAGTTTGCTGCTAATTTAGTTGATATAAAACCCGAAATTCAGAAAGCAAAATCCTTTGACGAACTATTACTCATTATTGAAAATTGCAAAATCAAAGGAATTGGCCCTCTTACTTGTTATGATACAGCCCAAAGAATTGGTGCGAAAATCAAACTTTTCCCAGAACATATCTATTTACACGCTGGGACAAAAACAGGAGCGGAAAAATTATTAGGTAAGAGACTAAATTTAAAGTTCATTAATATAACTGATTTACCAAATCCATTTCAAAATGAAAATTTAACTAATGCTGAAATCGAAGATATACTTTGCATATATAAGGATAGATTTTGAAAAGTTCGAGCTTTAGTTAATAAAAGTAATTTTCAACAACCACTCAGCACATTCCCCTACATTCCTCAAAAAGATACATTTCGGGAAAAGAGCTTCACTACAAAAGTCTTGGACACAATCCCCAATTTCAGCTTTCCATTCCGTTAACCCTTCCCGCTTTGCTGGGAAGGAACACTACATTCCAGAGCCAAAATCGTGAATTAAGTCCGCTTTACATCGGAAAGCCATCGGCTTGATTTTCTTTACAGGATTTTCGGCTCGGACTTCTTGAGCCCTCACTCGAAAATCCTTAAAAACCAAACCGCTGTCTTACACATTTTAAGGGGTTTATAATGGATAAAGCCTTTGTTGTTTTTCGGGTCGTCGAAAAACAGGCACGACATAACCAATTCTAAATTAAACCCAGCTGCTTATTTCGCTTAACTGTCTGTACGCTCAAACGCAACTGCGTTTAAAAGAATTGCTAATGCCCTTATGGAACTTGTCAAGACTATACAAGTTTTAGTGAAAAATAAGGTTTCTACTTCCTTGAAAATCCAAGGATTTTACTACGTCGCAAACACACCTGATTTATTCCCGAAAAGTCTGGACAAAACCCACTCTATCCATTGTGCGGTGCACAGAAGAAAAGAACAAACACCCCTTAAAATTTAATTCAGTTTAAAACAAACAGGGGAAATATAAACCAGTCTGTAACAAAGCAGACACAAATCTTTTTATTATGAGTACTATTAGAAATCACGTACAATTGATTGGAAACGTTGGACAAGAACCAACCATTACGAACCTTGAAAGCGGTAAAAAAGTTGCCCGCTTCTCACTCGCTACGAACGAGTATTACAAAGACAGCAAAGGCGAAAAGCAAACGGACACCAATTGGCATACCGTAGTAGCTTGGGGCAAGACTGCTGAAATCGTTGAGAAGTATGTTGTAAAAGGTAAGGAAGTAGGAATAACGGGAAAACTTAAAACCCGAAGCTATACAACCGATAATGATGAACAACGCTATGTTACGGAAGTCGTAGCCGATGAAATCCTATTACTTGGTAGCAAAAGCGACAAATAATCTTCAAAAAGAAAGAGGGCGCACCTGTCGAAAGTTTCGCCCTCTTTTTCATTATTAACTCTTTAAATCAAATTAAAATGAAAGCACAAGTTAACGAAATAAAAGAGCGATTGCAATATTTTAGTGGAACAGAAATGTTTTATCAAATCCCATTATTGCGAACCCGTTTTACGGACGGACTGAAATACTTATCCGAAGTAGCAGAATGTTTTTGGCTCATTACGGACACTTCTGTAATTGCAAAAAGTCTGATGAACCGAAGCGAATTTATCACAATCGACTTTAAAAGATTGCCCAAAGAAAAACAGGATTATTCTGGTTATGAAGCCGAGATAATTTACAGCGATGGCAACGACAATATTTTGGAAAAACACGGTTACAGGGCAACCGATTTTCCACTCGATGAACTACGGTTATTTTTTGTAAATGACACGCTGATGTTGCCGAGCGAATACTAACTTTTGAAGTTATGATTTACATTAAATTTCAAGATTTGAGCGAGGAAAAACAAGAGGAACTCTTACAGGTTTCGAGAGAACACGTTACACATATTTATGGGGAATCCATCCAAAAATATGTTGACGAAACTGGGGCAGATTATGATAGTTTGATAGATGAAGAAATGATTAAGAATTTATACACTTACAACTTCGTTTTCAACATCTAATTTCCTAAAGTTAATTTTTAAACACCTCTAAATTTTAGAGGTGTTTTTCTATGCAATTAATATATAGTCAAGAAAAAAACGTATCTTTATTTCGCTGAAATTCAGCATTCAAATTTAAGTAGGGTTATCCACTTTTCGACTTTCGCCGATAACCGTACACATCGAAAAATAACATATCGGAAAATCATTTTCCCTGAAAATGGCAATCGGCTTTTTAGCCGGATTGTATGGATTTTTGTCACGCTTGCGCGTGACGAAAAGGAATAGCAAGAGGGTAACACGCTGCGCGATGTTTCGGATTCCTTTTCGTTTTCAAATAGCTGATAATCAGCGAATTGAATATATTATAATTTCCTGACAATCAACGATTTGCGACAAACGGGCTGTTAACGCCCATTTTTAGGGAAGATTTTGCGACAAATAGGCGAAATATGGACTCATTTATTGGAATTAGATTTAAAAAGGAAACCGCAAAACGCTTCCAAACTTTCTCACGCACTTATTTCAAATCGCACACCGAAGCAATGGCTACGATGCTCGATTTTTTCTTCTACAACGAAATATCGCCAAAGGAAAAATTAGGACCAACTGGGCGAACCATCGAAGCTAAATTGCTCAAAAGAATCAACGCGGTTATTGCTATAATGCGAGACGTGGAAAAGACGCAAACCAAACCTACGGTGGCGATGATTCAATCGCTATTTGAAACAGAAGAGCCAGAAAAAAAACCTTTGATTGTAGAAAAGAAATATGCCGAAGAGAAGAAGGAAGTCCGCTTTCGCGAAAAGAAAAACCCGAGTAATCAGCTATAAATATTTGAACTATGTATATCACAATCACAGCTCAAAAAATGGGTGGTAATTATAGCCAAAGTTCAGCGGATTTTGTAGGCTATTTAGAGAAAGAAAATGAAGGTTTAGAACAACGAGATATGGAACACTTTTTCAATCAATTTGGCGACGAGATTTCCGCTGAAGAAGTGGTCAAAGAAATCGATGGGAACACCGCAAAATTGAAAAAGAAAGAGCCCAAGTTTTATTCGATTACGGTCAGCCCATCAAAGTATGAATTGCGAAAACTTCAGAACAATAGCCAAGATTTGAAAACCTACACTCGTGAGTTGATGAAGGATTATGTTGCCAGTTTCAATCGGGAAATAAATGGACGACCCATAACCATAGATGACATAAAATACTATGCGAAAATTGAAAATCAAAGAACTTTCAAGGGCACAGATTTTCAGATTAAAGAGAACCAACCTTTCGCTTCAAAAATACTTCAGCTCAAAACGGATATCCGAAATATTCAAGATGGACGAGCCGAAGGGAATATCAACAAGATGAAAAAGGAAATTGCCAAACTGGAACGCCAAGCACCACATCAACAAAATGGAAAACGGATTGTACAGGGAATGCCAAAAGGTGGAAACCAAAGTCATATCCATATTATCGTAAGCAGAAAGGATGCTTCAAATTCGATAAGCCTTTCCCCAGGAAGTAAACACAAAGCATCCGAAGTAGAGATGCACGGAAAAAAAGTGAAGCGTGGTTTTGATAGAGATACATTTTTCGCGAAAGCGGAAAAAACATTTGATAAGACATTTGGATATAAGCGTAATTACGCAGAGACCTACAAGGCTAAAAAGACCTTTGTAAAGAACCCAAACCTATATTTTTCCGCTTTGATGAAATTACCTGCCAATGAAAAAGCATTGGCTTTCAAAATGATAAGTAAATCAGGATTGCCCATAGTGCCGAGTATTCCTGTTAGTCAGGCTCAAATTGCGCTTCGAGTTTTTAAGCGATTAAGACGTGGCGTAGAGGTGGCCATCAAATCAAGTTCAATAGGAATCTAAGTATGGAAATAAACAATCTCATAACGATACTTTCAATTATTGGTCTGGCCAGTATGGTTTTCTATGCAATGTTTCGGATATCAAAATATGCGTTTCTTTTAAATAGCATACTGCTTTTAGTTCTCTTGTTCTATTTGTCCGAAGGAAATAAATTGATATCTATATTGCTCTATTTGGTTTGTCCGCTAATGCTACTTAATACAGGACTTTATGTTTTTTTACATAAAACCGAAAGCCCAAAAAATGGCGATAGCAAATACCAAGTTAATTTTGCCACCACCAAAGGAAATTTCAAATTAGACAATATTAAACGTGGTGCATCAATCATCGGTTCTGCGGGAAGTGGTAAGACTGAAAGTGTTGTTTTTGGATTTCTGAAACATTTTGAAAAAGAAGGTTTTTGCGGAATTATTCACGATTACAAGGATTTTGAGTTGACCGAAATGGTATATCCGCTTTTCAAGGATAGTGATATCCCATTTAGGGTCATTTCCTTTGATAAAATCATCCACAGAGTAAATCCTATTGCGCCACGTTATTTAGAGAACGAGGAAAGCGTAAATGAGGTGTCAAGGGTGTTAATCGAAAACCTTTTAGAGCAAAGAGAAAGCGGAACAACTGGCACGACAAAATTCTTCAATGATGCTGCGGAAGGTTTGATTGGTGGATTGATTTGGAAATTAAAAACGGAATATCCAAAATACTGTACGTTACCCCATTTGATAGCTGTTTATCAATTTCTCGATACTAAAAGTTTGATTCAGTTTCTGGAAACCAACACCACCTCAAGGGCGATGGCAGATGCTTTTATTAGTGGCAAAGATTCTGAAAGACAGACTGCTGGTGTAAAAAGTACCTTGGCCAATGCGCTCAAACGAATTAGTACACAACGTATTTTTATGGCACTATCCGCAGATGAAGTGCCACTCGATATAAATAGCGAAGAAAATCCAGCGGTAATTTCGATAGTCAACAACCCAAAATTTGAAACCTCTTATTCGCCTGTTATTGCAACCATCATTCACACCATTACAAAACAAATGAGCGTGCGAAATTCTAAACCATCTTTTTTATTGATGGAAGAAGCGCCAACAATTCGGCTATTAAATATGCACCGTATTCCGGCAACGTTGCGTAGCTATAATATCTCTACAATTTACGTGATGCAGGACAAGATTCAGAACGATATGATGTATGGCGATAAGGCGAGCAAGGCGATATTAAGCAATCTATCCTATCAGTTTTTTGGAAAAGTAAATGACCCGGACACCGCAAAATATTACGAACGCTTTTTTGAGATTATTAAAGACCCAACCAAGAGTATCAGTCGTGGGCATAACTTGGATTTTGATACTCGCATTACCACAGGGGAAAAAGAAATCCCAAAGATTAGGGCAGACGTATTTTTCAGGTTGAAGCAGGGCGAGTTCATTACCTACGCTGATGGTAAGGATAAAATGGTTCAATTCAAATTGGCTAATATCCAAAGAGAGTTACCAAAGGAATCGAAACAGTTTTCTCAGGCTGATTTAGCGTCTAATTTTGAGAGGGTTTATGATGAGGCAAAAAAATTGTTTATTTAAGATTCTTAAAATTTTAAGAAATTGACGATATTGGGTTTTTAAATGAAACCTTATCCACCAAAAATAGCTTCAAAATTTTTCTGCATTATCAATCGAGATGAAGCAACTCTAGCCGCTCTTATATTTAGCTATATCGACCAATCTGAGGGTTATATACCAACTTTCGAATTTCCTTTTGTATCGTCAGATGATTTTGAAATAGTGCCCGATAAAGAAATTCGCAATGAACATCAACTAAGTAGATCAAGAGCAAGGAAGTTTAACATAAAAGTAGGAAATACAATTAGGCGGTTGAATGGATGTGATTATCTCATTGTCGCAGGTCTTACAGAGAAACAATTGAGCTATTTGACATTCCTTAATGATTACAACACCATTTATATTGATGGCAATGAAAATGTCGATGTTTTTTTAAGTGGAATAGTTCCCAAAGATGGTTTCTTGCTTTGCAAGGAATCTGAATTAATTGATAATTTGCATTATGCGCTTAAAAAAAACCTATATCTATCCGTTGATGAGGATGCCGTATGTGTACTTGATTCTTTTGACGATTCTTCTGGCTTAGTTGTCATAGAGCGAAATAATAAAGTTTCAAGTGTCTTTGGAGTTTTGTACGGTCATTCTATTGGAGCAGCTGTTGAGTTAATTGATACAGAGGGCTTGAATAATTACCAGATCAAAGATTTAATAGAAAATTGGAAGAATGATGAGCCAAACGCTATTAATAATCTAAGTGCAGCTATCTTTCCATACATCGAGCATATTCAAATTGATAAGCGAGAGTTTGCTACTTTCTTTACAGATGGAGTTCCATACTCTTTAATTTTAAAAAATGTCGTACCAATTTCCCACGTACACTTACGTATAAATCCAGATTTTTTCATTTTCAATAGTATTCATTTTGAATCTTACTCTGAAACTTATTCGGCAGTTGTTTTTTCCCCTAAAGAATTTGATGATGAAGAAACGGAATTCGTAATAAATAAGCTGTCGAAAAATAATCTACTCGTAAAACCACTCGTAGATAAAGAAGCCACATATTTTAATTTAGATAACCACATACAACATTATCCTTTTAGTCTCTTGCATTTGTGTAGTCACGGAGGCGAAGTAAAGGGAACTAGAATTATAGAAAAATTTATTGATAGTGGCGGGGATGAGCATACTGCGGAGTATGATGAAGTTTTCAGCTTTGGGTTGAATCCTTTCCAAGATTCACATTCTGTTGCAATAAAGAGATTACCTCGTAAATTCGATGGTCTTACTTGGGGGAGCAACGAATTTACGGACACCTCTTTTCCTAATTATGTTTTTTCGGAAATGTTTCAAACGCTAGGCAAGACTGAAAATCAGTTAAGCTCAAGAGAAGTTAATGTTGCAGGCTCTTGTCATATAAAATGTGTAGATTCTATATATCAGGCTATGTTTAATTATTTGGCAGCTATGCATTCGCCGATAATCTTCAATAATACTTGTTGGTCTTGGTCTGATGTTGCAGATTCGTTTATAGGAGTTGGGGCGAGAGGATATATAGGTACACTCTGGGATATTGATAATGCGGTAGCGACGAAGTCTGCTGAAGTTTTTTATAATAACATTTTTGAAACTACAGTTTTATCATCATTGCATAAAGCCTTGGAAATTTCAAAAAATTCCAGAGACGAGAACATCTATATTTTTTGGGGACTGCATTTTACTAGTATCGTACCAGGTGTATCTAAAGAAGCAAGTAGATTAGTTGTTTTTAGCAAAATAATGGATTCTCTTGAAATGTGGAAAACTAAACTTGGACAAACAAAGATTCCTAAGCATAAAAAAACAATTTCTGGCATAATCGATTGGCTATCGAGAGTGCTTGCACGTAATTTTAAAAAAGAGGTTATGAAATATCTTTACAAAAACTAAATTCCATCGGGCTTGAACTGATAAAAATATGATAAAATCAATTGAAGAAGGCAGAAAAGAAGACGGTAATAGGTCTATTGCTGATAAAATTAAAAAACGATTACACAATCTAGATAAGACTGTAGAAAACAATCAGGGAAGATGGGCTTGGGAACTGTTGCAAAACGCTAAGGACAGCATTGCCGATTATCCCGACAGGAAAATATCAATTCAAATAGAACTTGACGTAAATCAAGTTATTTTTAGACATAATGGTGTTCATTTCACAGAGAAAGATATTAGAGGTCTAATCAATCAAATATCTTCAAAAGAAGTTGAGGAAGGCGAAGAAACTAAACGAACTGGTCGTTTTGGCACAGGTTTTTTAACCACGCATTTATTATCTAAAGTAATAGACATAGCGGGAATTGTTGAAACTAATGATTTTGAGTTATATCGTTTTCAGTTTCCTCTCGACAGGGAAGGAAGTTCGATATCTCAATTAGTACCTAAAATTGAAAATGCTTGGCAAGAGTTCCACAATTCAACTACTCAAATTCAAGATAATTACGAGCGGAATAGTTATAATACGTCATTCAAATATCACTTGAACACCCCTGATCAAAAGAAGATTGCACGAGCTGGAACAGAAGAGTTTATGCGGCTAATTCCATTTGTGTTAACCTTTATTCCAAATATTGATAAAGTAGAGATTATCGATAATGTTGAAAAACAAACCTTATCGTTTAGTAATCTGGAATCAAATAATGATGAATCTATTTTTACTATTAAAAAAGATTGTAACGGAACACTTACTCAAATTTATATTTTAAATACCTCAAATGAGAAGGTAACTATTGCTGCAGAAGTTGAAAAACAGGATGATGCTTTCATCATAAAAAGCCACAAGAACGTTCCCAAATTATTTTGTGATTTTCCATTAATAGGCACAGAGTCTTTTCATTTTCCTGTCATTGTAAACAGTTTTTACTTCAATCCCCAAATAGAAAGAGACGGAATTTGGTTGAAAGGAAGTGAAGATCCAGAAGTAAAGGAAAATCAGTCATTACTAGAGGAAGCTCTAGAGCTTTATAAAATATTATTGGATAAGGTCTCATCTCAGAATTTCAACCACCTCTTTAATATGGCAAATTCTAAAATGCCTGAAACCAATGAAAAATATTTTGATGAATATTGGTATTCAGAAAACATTCAAGACCCATTAAGAACATTTCTGTTACAAAAACCAATTATAGAACTCGAAAGTAATTCTAAAGAAAAAAAGCTTCCTAAAGATGTGTGGTTTCCTTCAAGGACCTATTCCAAAGAAGTACAGAAAAAATTGTGGAAATATACGTATGATATATATGATGATGCTGTGTGTAAAGAAAGTCATATACAAGATTGGGTAGAAATATATTGGTCGGATTGGCATAAAATTAATTATGAAGAACTAGCAAAGGACATCGAGAAACAAGAGAGTATTCAAAAATTGAGTGAAACCCTAGACAGGAATGAAACAGAAACCTTTTTATGGTATAATGAAGTTGCAAAATTTATATTTTCAGTAGATAATAATTCCATACTCTTTGACAATCGAGCTATCATTCCAAATAAGAAAGGTGTCTTTTGCTTTAAATCAGACTTATTTATAGATAAAATAAACGATGAGAATTTAATAGAAATCCTTAAATTTCTTGGTAAAAACTGGAATGAATTGCTGTTAGACAATAAGGCACGTTTTGGGGCGAAATATTATTCTAAAGAAAAGAAGGATATAGCAAACGAAATATCTAGTTTAATTAAAAAGACAGATACAGAAGATGAAAATACTATTACGGCTATAAGTAGGCTATCAGAGTGGTTTGAATTGCAAAACCCAAAAGAGTGCCAAGAATTATTTGGGGAAACTTTTAGGCAAAGGGCAAAGCTATTTATGAATACGATTAAAGACAAAGAAAGTCTATATAAAGTTATGCGAAGTAAGACCGATTTAGCTCAGCTATCATAGGTTGCAAAAGCTTTAGAAGATGACCCTAATTTACTGCAAACATTTAATCAAGCAGAGCAACTATCAACTTTATTGAGAGATTATAACGTAACTAGCCTAGAGGAACTAAAAACAGTTTTAGAAAATTCTAGTACGCGTTACCATAAGGCAGAAATTACACAAGATGACTTGGCAGGTTTAGGCGTAACTTCAATGGACGAATTGGAAGAAGCTTTAAAGGATAGAGATTTGGCAGCTCTATTTAATCATACTTCTAGACCCAATGCTAATATGTTTTTATATGCCCAACAATTGATTGAACGCTCTAAACAAAATATCATCGAGTATTTAAAGAACCATAAAGACTATGATTGTACAGATATTGACGAATTGGCAACCACAGTTTTGGGAGGCATCAAGAAAAAGGGCGTAGATGTTCATATTGTAATAAGGCCATCAGATAATGGACAGGTCATAGTCTTTTATTCTTCAGAGAAAGATACCTTAGATTACGCTAATGCAGAACTATGGATTGATAATGGTAAGGACAATCCAAGACATTTAACTTTGGGTACTATTCTTAAAACAACAGGTATTAATAAAATCCCAGTATAATTATGGATTGGATTGAAGATGTAAAAAAAATGGTTGGCCAACCAGAGAGCCAAACCTTAGAATACAAGGCAGTATTGCCACCATCTAGAAATGTAGCGCAAATACTTTGTTCTTTTGCTAATACAGAAGGTGGATTTCTCATTCTAGGTGTTACGGATGATTCGAAGATTAATGGTTTGAGCGAGGATTTTCACGCCAATACAATTACTCATAAAGCTCTGGATTTGTTAACCCCTAAACCAAACATTGAATACCAATATGTAAGTATTCAAGACAAAAGACTATATGCAATTAAAGTATATAAATCTGATTCAATCGTTTCTGTCGAAGGCAAAGTATATATTCGAACAGAGGATAGAACAAAGCTGGCAGACCCTATTACTGTGAACTTCAATATAGGTGGTTACGAAAGAATAAAACAAATCAATTCTCATCTAGAAGAGCTAAAGAACGATGCTACCTATGCTAAAATTAGTTTTATAGAACACTATCAAAGTATTTTAAAGATTGTAGATGATTTAGGAGATATTTTATATCCTGAAAGTCCCGAAAATCCAACAACCAATCAAGAAGGTAAAATTCTTAGCAGGATTTTGTTTTCTTCTGTTGTAGACAACTTTGAGACCTATCTTTCAGATTTATTATACGAAATTTTTCTAGCCTATCCCGAAACTTTGAAGTCACAACAAACCGTTACAATTGAAGAAGTACTCAATTGTTCTGACTTACAAGATTTTGTGAAATTTTGGGCAAAACAGAAAATAAGTAAACTTCAAAAGGGGAGTGTAAGAGGCTTTATAAAGGATACCAAACAAATTAGCGATTTGCAAGTTTTGGATAAAGATGAGCAAGATAAAATTGAAAAAATCTTACAGATTAGGCATTTATACGCCCACCGTAATGGAATAGTTGACGAGAAATTCCTTCAGTTTTTTACAGTCGAATTTACAATTGGCTCTGAACACCAAATGGCCATAAAGAAAATATTTGAAAAATTAGGTTACCTAACCGATGTGGTAAATAGAATAGACCTTAGCGCTATAGATAAGTATAAATTATCACGAAGTAATTAAAAAGGCCCTTTTTCCCTCGGTCCTTTACTAGTGACTTTCCATTGGCCGTTTTCTTTAGCCAATTTGAAAATTCCAGTTTTCCCATCGTAGGTGGTGCTGTATTTTATCCAGGCAATTTCGCCATCAACAGCTTCATCTAAAATTTCTACTTCGATATCTTTATCAGAATCTAATATCATATTCTGTACAGTAATCAAACTGGCATAGCCTTCTGAAGTAGTATGCTTTTTTAAAGCTGATTCGTCTTTTGAGAAAAAACTTTCCGCAACTGCCTTGGCAGTTTCAGAAGGGGATTTTGTTGTGCTTTCTGAACAAGAAAGGAACAACAGTACAAGCGAGCAAATGACTATTCTTTTCATAATATTCTAATTTGGGTTATTCATATATCTATGTGATATTTTCAGTTCTATGTTTCGTTCGCCATCTTTCTCGTTCAATTCCAAAATCGCTCTACGATCGTTGGACAATGAAAATTTAGGCATCACATAAGCAAATCGTACCGTTTCACTTTCCTTGATTTTAGACGGTAGATTATGTTTGTATATCGGTTCTTGATAGAGACGTTGCAATGATTTTCTTTTCCCTTTTTGCCGAGTTTCAATCGACAGGTTCACGAAATTTAAATCGTAATCCAACGAAGAATTATTTTCAATTTCGATAACGAAATACAATTCATCCTTATCAAAAACAATATTTTCAACGGTCAAGATAATGCCTTCATTCCGTTTCTTAATTCGACCTATGCGCTGTTTTCTTTTGAGTAGATACGAGCAGAATTTTTGGTAATAATACGTGTTATTATCTACAAGTTCTTCAGAAGATTCAGCAATAACCGATTCAGTAACAATCGGTTTTTCATTTCCGATACTACTTGATAGCGGAATAAAATAATTGAGCTTAGATAGCTGTTTTTTATATCTTACAATATACGAAAAAATTGAACCATTTCTATTGACTACCAACAGATTACTTTCCTTCCCAGGCTTTGCCTTAAGAAGTCCAAAATACTGTTCTTTTTCACGATTGTAAGTAAATACAAAATTATCTGAACCAGTAATACCTTGCCTAATAGGTTCTGGGAAGAACAGCGCAACATTTTTGGTGTCGTTGGCATAAATGGTATCGAGTGGTATGGGTTGCTGTTGTGCTTTTGTGGGAGCGGTAATCAATACGAGTATTAAAACTGAGATAAATGTTTTCATAATTTGGGTTTTAAAATGAGTTTGTAATTATTCAGGACGGTTACTTTAACATTGCGGTTGCTACGTCTGAGCACCTTTGTTACGCCGCCTACTTGTGGAACGGTAGGTATGTTGATTTCGCCAATAATATCGTCCAAGACTTCGGTGGTGGCTTCTGCCCGAAAATTGTTCTGTACGTAAATACCTTCGCTACCATCTGACAAATCGAAGGCTTTTAGCTTTGTAGGATGATGCTTTATGTTTTCAATTTCAATGAGCGCACGATTAGGTTGAAAGCTTATAAAACCGAAAATAGGTGTATTCTTAGGCATTTCTTTACCGTTGATTGTTGCAGCTTTGGTTAGGCGCATTCGTAATCTGGTATTCGCTTTTACGACTTGGTCGCCATCTACTACCACGTAAATTGTTTCATCGGTATTACCAATTATTGAAACCTCGTCCGGTTTTGGCGCAGCAGCAAAGAACAATTGGTGTTCCAAGCCCAATTCTTTAGCTTCAATTTTTTGTTCCCGCTTCACTTCAGCAGAATCAATCGTTGATACCGATTTGCGAGCAGTTCTTTTCTGTCCCAAATTCTGGTATCGCTTATCTGAATACTGAATCTTACCAGCCTCATAGATGCTATCTACGATACGCTCTTTTTCGCGTTGGGGTAAATCTGGGTCGTAAAATCCCAAGGAATCAATCAGCTTTTCATCATAGATGCTGGGCGCATTGTTTTCACGTACTTTCTTTAAGTCATTTATAGCATCCAGTTTAGAGTCGTATTCTTTTTGGTCTTCTTCCAAATCTGGCACTAAGGTCTGTTTGAGGTTTTCGGTTTCACTTTCATCATCGCCCATAACCATTACGGAATAGGAAATCAGAAATATGAAAATCACGGCCAACACCGCTACAAATACTATCTTGTTTTTTTCTACTTTCATAAGAGTGAGTTTTTAAGTGCCGATTATCGGCTTTCAATTTTCATCTGATATTTTCTTTAAGGTATTTTCGAAGTAATTGGTAATCAATAAGCCGTGTGGATTGTTTGGGAAGTTTCGGTCAACCATAATTAAGTTTCCGGTGGAAACCAATTCATAAGTGTCGATGATTGAACCTCTATTGATTTCAAAAATGGTCGTCGTGGTAAAACTGTACGAGCCATTATTTTCATTTATCCGCGAATCGATGCTTAGTACTTTTTGAACCAAGGAATACTGAAGTAATCTATTATAAACACCATCGGCCTTTTTCTGGCGATAGAGATCGTCCACGGAACTGTTACCTAACCAAAGTGCCTTTTCCAAGTTGCGTTCATAATTACTGGCATCGATGTTATAGAAGTAATTATGGAACAGATCCAAATGTGCTAATGCTTCGACCCGAAAATTTTCTTTTTGAGTCACGAGCTTCAGCGGAATAATACTACCATCGGTATTAATGGCAAAAGCACTATTGAGTGCTTTTTGATTTGTGTTGAACACCATCCAAACTGAAAAAGTGCTGGACAGCAACGCACAGGCAACAACTGCCAAAATGATAAATCGATTCAGTTTTAGGACATTATAAATATTCTTATATGGTGTTTTCATATTAATCTGATTTAAGCAGTAAATAATCTGAGTGTAAAGGACGTAGCACGTTTATACAGTTTGAATTTCAGGAAAACAATAAAACCTACTGAGCCCAGCTGAACTACTGGTGCAAAAAAGCCCTGACCTGTATCGGTTCCGAAAAGGTTGACCCAGAAATTGGTATTGATTTCGGTATATAATTCATTTACAAAAACGTTGACCAAAAAGAAGGCAGGAACCAGCATATATACAGCTGCATACAATTTGAAGAAAGTGTAGGCTAATGAGCGGAACTTTTCAAATACGGCTAAACTGATGACCAAAGGAAAGAAAGTTTGCATTATTCCAAGTAGAAAAAATCGTTCTGCCAAAAACAGCGGATAGATGAACAAATCCAATATCCATAGGAAAAGGCTAATGATGAACGCAAGTATCTTGAAACCGTAAAGTGGTGTGACCAAGGCTTCATATAACAGCGTCATAGCCGATTGTGCAACTTCAATAATACTAACGTCCTCTTCGATGGGAATATCTTGCATCTGCAATGGCAATAAGGCTGGTGCTGTCCCTCGATATTGCCCTTCGATAGCTACTAATATGCCATCAAAAAATCCTAAGACCTGAGTTGAGAATATGACCAAGATGACAATGGCAAAATTCTTGACCAGTTCGCCTGGACTCAATCCCCAAGTATAACCATCCTTATCTGCAATGCCTTCATTATATTTTTTAAGAATGTTGACCAAAAAAAACAGGACAGCGAGCGTTTTCATTCCCGCAATTGTGTATTGCGAGAAGTCGCTGGCCTGTATGGTCTGGAAAACGGCATCTATATATTCCAGCCCGATCCCCAAGAGAATTGTAGCAGTCATTTTAGTATTCGGTTTCGCGATTATTAACTTTATCCTGCATCTTTCTGAACGAAATAATGTCACGATATCGTTTTGTTTTTGTAGTGATGTTGGAAATCATTTGTTTTGATTCCATCTCTTTAGCCTTTAGAATTTCAGCACGTTCAGCATCGCTCATTTTTAGGTAATCGCTGGATAGAACTTCATCTATGAAATCTACCGTGTCCAATGAGTTTTGAACTATGGCATCGAATGATTGCACAACCCTTGAAACTTCATCGGGTTTTATATAGGGCGAGTTAAGAATGTCTTGTACATCATTTTGCATTACGTTGATAAGGTGCTGATTGTTTTGTCCAATTTCCTCAACTGCTCTCAGTTGTTCGACAACGCTTGACACTTTTTCTATAGCCTCTTTTGCATCTTTCAGAAATTTTACAGACTTTATCATTTGAGCTGTCTGTTTACCTGATTCCAACAGTTGTTTTACCAAACTGATAAAATTGGTATTGTCATAAGTGGGCATTCCTTGGGCGGTAGCATTACCTGACATAAACAAGGTCAGGGCTACGGTCATTACTAAAATTTTGATTTTTGTCTTCATAATATTATCTTTTAGATGTGAATTGAATTATTGCTTTTTCCATATTTTGATGCTCGTTGTAGAGCTTCATTATGTCCTCATTTTCCTGTCCATCGGTTAGGTAGGCTGCATAGACTTCCTTCGGAACTTCTAAGCGGAAAATGTTACTTTCCCTACCAATTTTGATAAACATTTCGGTGTACTTGCGCGGACCGGAAAGGTTGTTTTTGATGGATTTTAATTGGTTTAAATCGTGGCTGGATAGGTTGAGTCTTTTAACCAGTTCGTCATAACCTTTTTCGTTATTTAAGCTATAAATGACCTGCGTGTTTTCAAGAATACTTGCTGAAGTTGAATTGTTAGGCAGCTGGTTTATCGACTGAAGAATTATCCCAATCGCACCGTTTTGTTTACGTATCGCTTGATAGTAGAATTCTACGCTTTCCAGAACATTTTCAAACTTCAATTGCTTGGCAAACTCATCAAAAAGGATGATACCTTTTTCGGCTCTGTTTTTCCAAATAGTTCTTTGGATAGCAGATTTGATGAGCTTGAGCATTACAGACAAAATTTCCTTGTTGTCCTTAACTTCATCCAGTTCAAAAACTATTAATCGTTTGTCTTCGATTTTATAGGTTTGGTCTTCGCTGACTTCAAACAGAAAGCTATATAGACCATCGCCAACATACTCAGACATTACGTGCAAAAAGCTTGTGACATTAAAGTAGTCGGGATGGATTTTTAAAGTGCTCAGAAGGTCTTTCTGATTCCTTTCTATAAAGCTGTAAAAACCATCTAACGAGTGATTTTCAGAAGTACTATCATAATAATGGCGTAGTATCTTTTTAACGGAAACCGATTGTGCTTTCGTAACTTTTAAATCTGAAGCAAAGAGTTCAAATAGGAAAACGGATAAGTCTTCCAATCGCTCTGGTGTTAAGTCATTTTGATGGCTGATATAAAATGGATTGATACCTAAGTTCTTTCCGCTTTCGTAGCGAAGCACCGTATATTTTTCAGGATAGAGCTTTGCGAATTTGGTGTACGAGCCACCTAAGTCGATAATGACCAAACGAACACCACTTTCAAAATACTGGCGCAAAATGTTATTGGCCAAAAAGGATTTGCCCTCGCCAGTTGGCGCAAAAATGGCAAAGTTCCTTGCCTTGATGCGTTTCTTCTTTTCGTCCCAAACATCCTTCAGAACAGGAATGTTATGTTCACGGTCATTAAAGATGATTCCGATATTATCGCTTTTATAGTTGGTGTTATTGATGAACAAGCAGAGCGCGTGTTTTAAATCGGTTACATATAAATCGTTGTTTGAAAAGTTGGATGAAAAGCAGCAGTAACTATTTAGAATATAGTTTTTACGTTCTTCGCCTCGTGGATAATACGGGATGATATCCAATTCTTTAAATTCAGTTTTGATTTTTGAAGTTATCTTGTCAAGCTCTTTGGCTTCCTTTGCCCAATACACTATGTTTAAATGACCACGAATGATTCGGGCATTATCATCGGCATTGATTTGGTCAAGAATGTGTTGAATTTTACCAAGCACGACTTTGTTCTGCGAACCAAAATTGGAACTTTTGTTCAGTTCCTCAATTTTCTTATCGAGCAGCTTGCGCCACTTCTGTTTGTCATCCAAATAAAGGATTTGATTGACAATGTGATTTTCATTAAGCGTAAGCCCTATGCCATCAATAAACCCTTGATGAAACACAAAATCGTCAGAAGTGAATTTCTCATTGGTCTTGCTACTCTGTACACTTTCGCCAAAGCACAGTTCGCTATTGATGGCAAGGGCATCAAAATGGTTTTCGCCAATATTGACGCTTTTCTTATCAAGTAAAATATCGGTATCATAACCTTCATTAAAACCGTTGAAATAACTGTTGGTTAGTTTCTGAATTTCTTCCGCTTTAAGCGAATCAAAATCCATCTTTCGGCTATTGTTGATAAAGGAAACAGAATCACTTACCGAGTTGGCGAAGCTCTTGATATTGTCATCCAGTTCCTGTACGATTCCCTTTGAAACCTTTCGGAATGGATTGACGTATTTCGGATTGTTGAGAGCCTTGTTTTTGGTCAAGATGAAGAACAAATAACAGCTGTGCTCGATATGTCCTCGACCTTTAAAATGCTCGTGGGTAGCCTTTTCCAAAAAGGTTGAATTTGGAAGTTGTTCTGAAGAATAAGACTTCTTCAAGTAGATATCCTGTTTGTGGACCACAGTACCAACTGGCAATGACTTTAATGCCTGAAACCAAGCACCGTGCATATCCTCAAAATCCTTTTCAGATAACGAGTAGATTTCCGGCAGATTTCCTTTGTAGCACAGAATAACATTGCCATTATTGGCAAATACGATATTGTCCTGAATATCTACAATGGGTTGATATGCCGAAAGGTTAATCTTGTTCATAATCGAAGCCAGAGTTTCTTTTGTTACTAATAATTTGAGGGAAAGCCTTTGCCATTTGGAAAAGCTGTGGATTGTGGGCTATCCGTGTCAGCGCCACATAAAGGGAAGCATTGAATACCAACACACCTATTATTATCCCAAAGCTGAATGAGAATATGATGATGAGCAAAGAAGCCAATATGGAAACCATCATTAAGGCAAACAGGGAAATGGGCAGCCCGAAAATGACCGCCCTTTTCCTGATGTTTTTATAGACCTCGAACCGTTTCATTTATACAACGATTCCTATTAGGTAAGTAAAGATGCCTACTACTGCACCTGCAATCAATACAAATACTAAAACTCGGGTAATCCCCTTTTTTAAATCTGCATTTTCCCCAAAAAAATGTCCTGCGTTGAACAGGAAACCTACAAGGAAGATTACACCGAGTAGTATTGGAAAAATAGTTCGGATAGTGTCGCCCACATCGTTAACTGAATCTTCAATGCCACCAATTTGAGCAAAAAGCGAAGTGGATAAGAGCGAAAGAATGGATGCTAAATAGTGTGATTTTTTCATAACGGAAAAGTTTAAATTTTTAGTTCATTTTCGTTATTGGAAATTTACATATATTTGAACATAAATAACTGAAAATCAAATATTTGTGAATAAAATATTATTTGATATTGATTGAATTCCGTTGCTATTATTTGACATCAAATCCTATGGAATTTTGAAGTGAATTTATTGATAACCCGAAAATTGAAAATGAAAAAAGTGCTCAAAAACGTCAGTTTTGTGATTTTGGTTCTAAAAATGTGTGTCATTTTTGGACAGGAAACGAGTGCTCAAAAACGAATTGTTATTGACGTTGGACACGGTGGAAAAGATTCTGGTGCAATTGGCATAAATGGCATCCAAGAAAAGGATGTGGTTTTGTCCATTGCAAATGAAATTTTGAGGTTAAATAACAACTTAGAAAAACCACTCGATATTTATTTAACCAGGTATAGTGATACGCTCATTTCGCTATCGGATAGAACCAAACTGGCCAAAGCGTTAGAAGCGGATTTATTTGTGTCCTTGCATTGCAACCATTCTGAAAATCCAAATGCGAGAGGGATAGAGGTTTATGTTTCAAGAAAACAAAAGGAATTCTCAAAAGCATCGGTTTTTATGGGTTATCAAATTGAAAGCTCACTTTGTGAAGGAATAGGGTATGAAAGTCGAGGTGTAAAGTTTGCGAACTTTCAGGTACTTCGGGAAACTGTTGAGTGTTGCGCCTCAATACTATTGGAATTGGGTTTTTTGAGCAATAAAGATGAAGGCAGATACATTTCAGATAATAACAATATTGAACGCATTGCACTATCCATATTATTATCCATTCAAAAATCAATAGAATTATGAAAGATATTTTTTTAGAGTTAACCAAGAGTTTGAAGGACATTATACTGCAATTTATTTCAGAAGTGATTTTGTTATACAAATCCTTCAGAAGCTGAATTACTTCCGCTTATCCCCAGCCTTAGTATCAAAAGCAATCAAATTAAACAGTTCCCGCATTCTGCTACGAACGCGATTGCCATAGCGTTCTTCCAGTTCCTCAGCATTAAGATTGGTAGTTACGTGCGTTTTGATTTTGTGCTTGGTCTGTAGGTAGAGTTCGTATCGAGATAATAGTACTTCGCCCATCACGTTTAAATCCTTTCCGTAGAATCTGCCAGATGGTTCCACGCCCAAATCATCAAAGCAGTAAAATTTGGTGTTACCATATTCCTCGACTGTTTTAAAACCCAAGTGATTAAAACTGAAGGTTACGTTCCGGCAAGGAATCATTTCATAAGGTCGTTGCAATGG